>CAVSEP010000007.1:0-1026735 GCA_963726995.1 uncultured Pseudomonadota bacterium | reverse complement strand
TAGGTCTGCATCTTGCGGTATTAACTGGACTTTTCGTACCTGGCGACCCTAGTGGTAAACTCCATACATGAACGCCATCACCATTGAAGAAGAGGCCCTGGCGCTTCCTCTGCAGGAAAGGGCCAAGCTAGTAGAAAGGCTTCTGGAAAGTCTGGATGACCTGCCTGAGCAAGAGGCGGAGGCCCTTTGGCTTGATGTGGCGGAGCATCGTGCTCGGGAGATCGACGAAGGTCAGGTCCAGCTGGTAACCCCAGATGAGCTTGAGCGCCGGATTCAAGCACGGCTGAAGTGAACTACCGGCTCCATCCAGATGCCGCGCTGGAGCACGAGGACCAGATCGCCTACTACGAAGAGCGCCGTGCCGGTCTTGGCCGACGGTACCACTTGGCGACGCTCCGGGCTATTGCACTGGCCAGTAGTAATCCACGCCGATTCAAAATCGTTCGCCCGCCGAACCTGCGTAAGGTGTCCCTGCGAGGACATCCATTCGCAGTCATCTTGTACCCATTCCGGGTTGACTCCCGGACCCACTGGCGTATTCGGATGACCAGTAATTCCTGCCTCCGTTGTCGGGTATCATATCGACCGCTAGAAGACCTGGGAGCAACATGAACACATCCATTTCGTCCGGCCGAACGCAAACACAGAATGCGAAGGTGGCCGCCGTTACGTTGACCATTGCAGCATTTCTGACACTGGCAATGACTCATACAGCCGTCTCCCTGGCACCGCTGAAAATATTGACGCTGGCGTTGGCCACAATTGCGGTGTGGGCCTTCTCCGACGAAATGGGTATACACAAGCCCCTGAATCGCGCGGCGTTCGTCTGTTTCGCCGTTGCGGCTGCCACCCGGATTCAAGTGGCCCTCGGGGTTTCGCCGCTCCTATCTGCCCGCTACTACCTTCTGTACGCCGCCTTCATGCTCCTGGCGATGCTTTTATGGTCAGTCGCGTTCCTGCATCGCCAAAGAGAACTCAAAGTAGTTGGAACACTGGGCTTGTTGGCGACGCTGCTTCCAATTGCCGCGATCATTGTCGGCCACCTGGTCGTGGGTGTAGGGGCAATTGTCGGTGTGAGCTCCTTGCTCACGGCGACACAGGATGGCAACCTCACGGACATGCGCTTCGTCGTAACCGTAGAGCGCATATTCGGACTTTGGGGTTACGTGACGGCGTGGCTGCTTTGGCGTGGTCACGTTTCCAACAGTTCCAGCGCTGGTTTGGACCGTTGGCCACGTGCGGCCTAAAAACAATGCAATCGAAAGGAAGGCATGAAAATGGCACGCGTCCGAGTCGAGGGCTTTACCATCTCGCTTGACGGATACGGGGCTGGCCCGAGTCAGGACATCAGCAATCCGCTTGGCCTGGGCGGGACGGATTTGCACCAATGGCTGATTCCGACACGCACTTTCCAACGAACCCTATTTGGCGCCGACGGTGGCACTACCGGAATCGATGACGACTTCGCCGCGCGGGGCTTCAAGAACGTCGGTGCCTGGATTCTCGGAAGAAACATGTTCGGACCGATTCGAGGGTCCTGGCCCGACATGGACTGGAAGGGATGGTGGGGGCAGAATCCGCCCTATCATGTTCCAACTTTCATTTTGACGCACCACGCGCGCCCGCCCATACAGATGGAAGGCGGTACAACATTTCATTTCGTCACGGGCGGTATTCACCAGGCGCTACAGCAGGCGCGCGATGCAGCAAACGGAAAAGATGTGCGCATTGGCGGCGGACCCAACACCGTTCAGCAATTCCTTCGTGCGGGCCTCATCGATGAGCTGCACATTGCAATCTCGCCGGTCCTCCTCGGCGCAGGAGAGCATCTGTTCGACGGAATTGACATGCGCGCCCTGGGATACGAATGCGTCCAGTTCGTTTCCTCGGAGAAAGCCACCCATGTCGTACTCCGGCGTCAAGGGCACAATGGCGCCTGACAAACGGTTGCAGCGGATGCGGCAGCGCCCCTGAACCGGCACGCCAGGGGGGGAGACCGGATGAACTTGCCCCTGAGTTTGACTTTCTACACCGCGGACTACGCTCTGGACGGTGGGTCGACCACCCTCTATGGCACGGATGAGCACGGCTCCGAGCATCTTGTTTACCTTCCTCGTCGATTTTCCAGCGCGACGGGGCGCCGGACCATCGGGTTGCTCCACTTCGATGCCGAGCAGATTCCCGTGCGATCGGACATGGAACAGAACGTGTTGCGACTGCTTCGTCAGGCGCTGATCTCGCCCTGTGAAGTCCCGCGACCCGGGGAGATGAAATTGACTGCTCCGTTTGCGGTCGCCGGCGAGGATCTCGAACAGCTGGTTCGCGGCACACCCGAAGCCAATCTGCGTCACCTGGTGGATAGTGTAATTGCCTATGTAGAATCCGACCCTTACGCTTCAGCGGGCCGTCCCCCATCGATCCAGGTCGGATAGCACATACGCGGAATCGCGAAAAGTCTTGCTACGATCGCCGGGCGCCATCGAGTTTTCCAATCGAACTGGGGAGCCCGTTGTATGGAACGGCACCTGGTCCAGGATCGAGATTCTTAAGCCAACGTCGAAGCGGAATTTACCCAACGTGACTCAGTAGCGGGGGAAAAGACGTCGTGAAGAGCCTTGTCACACTACTGATACTGTTACTGATAGTTGGTGCCGAGGCAGTTCTGTGGGTACGCAACCCGCTGCAGGTTCCCGAGGCGTTCTTTACGGCGCGCGCATTCGGCCTTCAGCGATTCAAGGAACCCGGCCCGTCCATGGAGCCCGCAATACATCAGGACACCGCGGTTCTGGTCTCCTCGTGGTCCTACTGTAAGGCCGATCCGCAAGTCGGTGACATCGTCGCTTTCGAGTACCCGGAGGATCCGTCGGTCGCCGATCTGAAGCGAGTGATCGCGATCGGGGGTTCGTCAATAGAAATTCGCAATGGCGTTACATACATAAACGACAAACCCTTCGCGGAACCCTACCTGCAGTCGCCCGCAACGCAGCGCGAGTTCATGCGCAAAGTGCAGGTGCCTGCCGGGGCGTACTTTGTGATGGGAGACAATCGAGACCCAAGTGAGGATAGCCGGAACTACGGCGCGGTCATGCGCAATCACATCATCGGTCGGCTGTGGCGATAATCTGAGGCGCCTGCCGTGACAAGACTGCATGTCGAAATGATGCGTGTCGCCGTTCGGCCGCGGCGGTAGCCGGACGGACTCTCCATGATCGATCACCTGTCTCTTGGGGTCTCAGACATCATCCGGTCTCTCTCGTTCTATGATCAGGTGTTGGCAACCATTGGCGTACGCCGGCTTTGGACTACCGAGCGCGGGGCCGGCTACGGTGCCGTCGGACCAGATGAATCCCTCGCCATATTTGCGGTGGGGGCTGAAGCGCGAGCGCCCGGTTTGGGTTGGCATCTGGCCCTCACAGCACCTAGCCGCGCCGCGGTCGATTCCTTCCATCGGGTTGCGATCGACCAGGGCGGACTGGACGAAGGGTCTCCAGGACCGCGGCCGAAGTATGGTCCGGGGTATTACGCCGCATTTGTCAGGGATCCTGACGGTTACAAGATCGAAGCGGTGTTTCACGAGACGGATCCACCAGGTAGTGCCGGGTAATATCGCGCCGTGGTGGACAGCTCTTGTGCGCCGGAAGCCGAGCTGAGATCCCTGACCGGGAAGTTCGAGCACAAGCATCAGCAGCTCATCCGCTCGATCCGCTCCGTGGTCATCGGATACTCGCCGACAGCTTGCGGCTCGGCATCGATAGTCGCAATTGCGGCGCGGCCGAGCCTCGAAGGCCGGCTCTTGATTCGGCCTCCCCCGGGGAGCCACTTTGCCTGCTGTTTGTAGCAGGGGTACTGTTATCGGCAAACCCTAGCGCCGCTTAGCGCCATGAGGATCGGCCTGCTTCGCGCGTTAGACTGCATAGATCTCTCGAATTCGGATGATTACGCAGATGAAAGTCAACGGATCGTGCCACTGTGGCCAGATTACCTACGAGGCGCAAGTCGACCCCGAGCGCAGCGGCATCTGCCACTGCACCGATTGCCAGGTGCTCACCGGCTCGGCATTCCGGGTTTCCGTCCCGTCGCTAGCCGGTACCTTTCGGCTTCTCACGGGATCGCCAAGCGTCTACCTCAAGACCACCGCCGCAAGCGGCATGATGCGCCGCCACGCCTTTTGCCCCCTCTGTGGCTCGCCCATATACGCTAGCGCCGACGAGAGTGACCCGGCCACGCGCACGCTGCGGGTGGGTGGTCTCGCACAAAGAGAGCAGCTGGGACCCCGGCGTCGAATCTGGTGCAGTTCGGCATTGTCCTGGTCGCAGGCCGTCGGTTCATTGCCAGGCATTCCCAAACAATGAGTCCGTAGCTTTGCGGGGCGGCCGCATCATTGAAGGGGAATAGGATGATCAGCGAAGAGTGGGCGGCCAAATTTGCCGCGGAGTGGATCGCGGCGTGGAACGCTCATGACCTCGAGCGCATACTTTCGCACTACAGCGACGAATTCGAGATGAGCTCGCCGCTAATCGCCGAGAGGATGGGAGTGCCCAGCGGGGCGCTCAGGGGCAAGGAAGCCGTTCGGCCATACTGGAAATTGGGACTGTCGGCGGAGCGGTCGTTGCACTTCGAACTGCACGGCGTACTTGTCGGAGTCGATACCGTTGCCATCTACTACCGCAGCGTAGCGCGCAACAGGATGGTCGCGGAAATCCTGTGGTTTGACGACCAGTGCCGAGTCGTAAGAGGAGCCGCTCTATATGGCAGTGTACTTGGCTAGCTTGAGGCTGCATTGCGTCAGCCTGGCCGAATCCTGCATGCTTTGAAGCGAAAGCGTCATAAATAGAGCGCCCGAATGACCGATTCGCACCGCTTCCGCCTAGAGGGCGCAGGGTGGACGCCGTGCACCGAGGCGTAAGGCGCGTCGTCTCTTGATCGTGGCTCCGATTCCCCCTATCCGACTTCCCTGTTGCCTGTTCAGGACCAGGCCGATCTCCAAAGCGTTCCGCTTTGTGGGCAAGGCTCTGCTATTTCTCCTCGCAACGATCATCGATTATGATCCTTGTCTGTTCATGAGCGCGAGAGCCGCCTGACATGGTTTTGATCGTGTGCGCCGCGGCGCCGCAATTCCCTGAAACTCATGACCTCATACGAAATCACATGCGACAAGTCACGATTGGATTTCGACGGCATCCATCGTTTCCTCTCGGAATCGTACTGGTCGCCGGGGATTCCTCGTTCAGTCGTTGAACTCGCGATTGCGAACTCCATTTGTTTCGGCGTCTTCAATGACTCTGGACAGGTCGGCTTTGCCGGGGGGCGTCGCGGACAAGGCGACATTTGCGTATCTTGCCGACGTGTACATCTTGGCGCAGCACCGCGGGCAGGGTTTGTCGCTGCGTTTGCTGGAGCAGATAGTGGGACATCCGGACTTGCAGGGTGTGCGTCGAATGCTGCTTGCGACACGTGACGCCCACGCCTTGTATGAGAAGTTCGGATTCAGACCGCTGGCCGCTCCGGATCGCATGATGGAAATCCACAATCCGTACGTTTATGGCGGCGGGCCGAGGAATGTTTCCTAGCTGGCGTAGAGGGACGGCCTGGCATGTCAGGCCTGAAGCAATGCTGCGGCGCGCAACCCGGCGCTGGCGTTAGCTGCTGGTGCGGGCTTTTGCGCCAGCTGGCAGTGTTGTGGTGGAATGCAGGCGCGTCCCGCGAACGCTACATGCGTCGCTGAACGTCTCCCCCCGAGTCCATGAGGCCCAGGCTTGCCGGTACTGCAGTTGCGGAAGGTGC
The DNA here is from genome assembly GCA_963726995.1 of uncultured Pseudomonadota bacterium. Lineage (GTDB taxonomy): Bacteria > Pseudomonadota > Gammaproteobacteria > Steroidobacterales > Steroidobacteraceae > DAIDKA01. The sequence goes on along the minus strand of CAVSEP010000007.1, from coordinate 1,020,951 downwards.
TCTAAGATGCGCGCGAGCTTGGCTCGGGCCACATTCCTGCGTGCGGGCATGGGCGTCCTCGTGGCGGCCCTCCCATTGGCGCTACTGCCGAATGCCAGTGCCATAGCCGGAGCGCATCTCACCAAGGCCTCTTCCTGCTCTTTGCTCAAGAAGCGGGTGGCCAGACTGGAATCGCTGCCCGAATCCGGGCCGCCCGGGGCGGGATGGTTCTGCGATTTCTCGAACCTCTCGGGCAATCGTTGGTTCGTGGTGGCGCTTCGCTCGAACCGCGCCTGCAGCGGCGACTGCAGCAACCTGATGGGCTGGTATGCCATCAATCGCCGCAATGGCGAGGTTCATTCCTATGACATCTCGAAACTCAGGGTTGGATTGAGCCTGTGAATCCGCGGCCCGATGCTTTGGGATACGCGACGGTCTGGATGTACGCTGAGCAAGACCGACGGCTTCATGGAGCGCAATGAAAACGCTGCTCGTGCTTGTCCTCTGGTGCATCCTTTTCGTCCTTTGCTGGCCGGTCGCCTTGCTGGCGTTGTTGCTCTGGCCCCTCGTGTGGCTCGTGTCGCTGCCGTTTCGACTGGTCGGAATCACCTTCGAGGCACTGTTTGCACTGCTTCGCGGCTTGCTGTTCCTGCCGGCACGTATCCTCGGCAACAGAACCCGCGCCTCTTCGCCCTGACAATCGGGGTCCTACTGTTCGTACTCGCCATGCCCGATCCATCAGCTCCCAAAGGAGGTGGGGTTTGAAACGCTTGGGCTTTCTCATCCTGGTCGTTGCCGTAGCGTGGAATCTCGCGCACCGGTCGCGGGTGCTGCCGCCCTCCGGACGGCCCGCGGACCGCCCTGTGGAAGCAACTACCCGTATCGATATGCCGCCAGGCAGAGCCCCTGAGGCGGCATCGGAGGGCCCAGCGTTAACGGCGGCTTCGGCGGATCTGCCACGTCTGCCGGACGCGAGTGCCAAGTTCGCGTGCGACGGAAGGGTGTACTGTTCACAGATGACCTCGTGCGAAGAAGCGAAATTCTTCCTGGCCCATTGCCCAGGAACGAAGATGGATGGTGACGGCGATGGGATACCGTGCGAGAGGCAGTTCTGTGGACATCATTGAAATGGCCGGCTGCCCGATCCGCTGAATCGACTGTGAATGACCGCGTTGAAATCCGACGGTTCCTGCCAGGCGAGGAGGCGTCCTTGATGGAAGTCTTCTATACGGCTGTGCATCAGCTCGCCCGTCGCGACTACTCGGCCGAACAGATCGCGGCCTGGGCGCCTCGCAGTCCGGACGCCGGACTTTGGCAGGCGAGAATCCGTGGGATCAACCCCTTCGTCGCGCTGCTCGACGATGAGCGCGTCGGCTACGCCGATGTCCAGTCGAGCGGCTACATCGATCACTTCTACGTTTCCGGCAGGCATGCGCGTCGTGGAATCGGAACTGCGCTCATGGAGCGTATCCTCGCGGAGGCCCGATCGTCCGGCGTGCGCGTTCTGACCTCCGATGTAAGTCGGACGGCCCAGCCGTTCTTTGCAAGGTTCGGCTTTGTCGTCGTCGAACAGCGGTACCCTGAAGTCAATGGCATCGTGATTCCGAACGCGCTCATGTCCCGAAATCTGGACTGAGCGCGACCGGGGGGGCGGAGAAGACACTATGGCGGAAGAAACGATCAACCCCATGAACGGCTATCTGCTGCTGGAGTCCGATGGGGCAGCGGTGGCGCTGCCGGGTGGTGGCGAGTTCTGGAGCCAGTTGATGTCCGGCAACGCCACCGATCCTGGTATCCGGCGGCTGATGGCGAGCGCGCAGGGACGGTTGCTGTCGGCGATGTCCATGGACGCCGACTGGAAGATGTGGGAAATGCACCCCGCGGGCGATGAGATCCTTTTCATGCTCGAGGGCAAGGCGACCTTTGTACTGGAGTGTTCCGAGGGTCTGAGGCAGATCGTTCTGGCCGCGGGACGGCTGCTGGTGATTCCGAAGGGAGTGTGGCATACAGCCAAGGTGGCCGAGCCGGCTCGCCTGTTGGCGATTACCGCCGGCCTGGGTACTCAGCACCGCCCGGTGCTACAAGCAGCTCCGTAGGACTGTGAGGCAGGATCAATGTCGGACTCGGGATCGCGCGTTACCATCCACATGGCTGCGAGCCTTGACGGGTTTATCGCCAGAAAGGACGGCGGCGTCGACTGGCTCGAAACTTCCGACGAATTCGCCGGCGGGGATACCCTGGATCCACAGTTCGTCGAGAGCTTTCTCAAGACCATCGATTGCTACGTCATGGGCTCGAGGACCTACGAGACGGCGCTGCAGTTCGAGTCCAAGGGATTCGGCTGGGCCTACGGCGACAAACCCACCTTCGTCCTCACGAGTCGCGATCTGCCTCGTGTGCGGGATACCGTCAGGTTCCAATCAGGCGATCTTGCAAAGTTCGTCAATGAGCAGCTGCGGCCCGCCTTTCGCAGCATCTGGGTCGTCGGCGGGGGTACCGTCTGCGGCGAATGCCTGCGTCTTGGACTTGCCGATGAGCTTCGGTATTCGATCCTGCCGGTCCTGATTGGCGTTGGGATACCCTTTTTCGACAAGCTCGACCGAGAACGTCCCGCTTCATCTGACGGAGGTCAAGGCCTACCGCAGCGGCATGGTGGGTCTTCGTTACGAGGTGCGCCAGGGCGGTTGACGCCGTAGGCGTCTGATGGAGTTGAGTTCTATGGTTGATGCAAGAGTCCTGCTTGCCGTCGGGCTGCTCGGCATCGCGCCGGTCGCGAGCGCTGCCGATGGCGCCGCCAACGCGCTTCGCGATGCGAGGGCGCTGGCAGAGTGCATGAAGGCCCTGGATACGGACTGCACCATGAAGTGGACCTACACCAAGCAGCTCGAACAACAGGGCTTCGATTTCGGGGAACTTCGGGCGCAACTCAATGCATCCTTCGAGAACATCAAGGTTGCCCATGGAGTCACGGAGCGATTTGAAATCGGGGCGGCCGGTTCACCGTTTGCCGGTGACGGCAAGCAGTACATCTTCATTCCCTACCAGGAAACGATGAGCGTTCAAGGGCAGCGTTATTCGCAGGCGGCCTATTTCATCGGCGTGTCGGAAGACGAGGGCGTGTCGTGGCGATTCGTTGACGGCATCGGGTTTTCGCAGAAGAACATTCGCACGATCATTCCAAGCTATGGCGGCGGCCCGCTGCCGCCCAGGGCGACGGATCCGCCGACGGCACTGCCGTGAATGGCGTACGCATCCGGCTTCGGATCGCCGCGATGTGGAATATGGCCAACTCGACGACCCTGGGCCCGATTACGCACGAGCTTGCCCAGCGCGCGACCAGATCGTTCCCCATCAACCTGATCTTCGCGGGCCGGAGGCTGCGGGGTGTCCGCTTCGTGGACTCGCTCAATCAGCCCAGGGACTCCTGGTGCCGTATGGCAGGGTGGCGCCCATGGCCTCGACAGCGACGATGCGGCCGCGGTCGATCTTGAAGAGTTCTCCGGCCTGCATGTTGGACGAGGATCCGCCCAGCGGCAGGGTATCGGTGCCGGGCACGTTGTAGATCTTGAGCGTCCCCGATCCGCCGCGGTGCTGGAACATCGGGAACGAGAACACGATTCCAAGCTCTTCGTCGACAATCTCGTGCCGGCGCGGCCACAGTCGGGTGATGAAGTCCATCACATGGGTGTCCAGCTGATCGCTGCAGCTCAACGTACCGATGTAGGCCATGGCGTCATCGGCCTGTTTGGACCCGAGCGGCACCGGCCAGGGCACCGGGTGCGCATTGTGCGTGGTCTGGCCGCCATTTTCGCGGCGCACGCACTCCTCGGCGAAGGGCGCCAGTTTGCCATTGGCATGCTCAATCGCTTCGAAATAGCTGTCGGCGATACTGACCATCTGCTGGCGCGGCAGACGGTTCGCCGCCGGCAGTGCGGTGACGAACTCGGGCCGGGATTTGGCGAGATTGAGCACCGCATCGGCGCGCAGATTGCGCGCCAGCACATGCTCGATTTCGGTGATCTGGCCGTTCACCACCTTCAGTCGCAGGGCGATGATCAGTGGCCTGTCGCGTTCCTTCATCACGCCATAGAATCCGACCTGCCCGGCACCGACATCGACGGCGTAAATGCGAAAACCGGTCGGCACCTCGGAGGCCGCCACCCACAGTCCTTCGCTGCCGACCTTCAGTCGGGCCGTGTTCTCCGTGAACTTCACGTCGCGGTTCAGCGGCAGCCCCGTCGGATCGTGGCGAACCAGGGCCGCGAGATACCGATCGACGAGACCGGTCATACAGCTGCGGTCGCAGGGGGGTGCGACGCCGCCGCCAATCGCGGCGGAGGGTGGGATCGCGCCAAAAGCCAGCGACATGGTTGCGACGGCCGCTGCGGCGAACAAGTAACGACCTGACATTCGTTATCCCCCCGTGTTGGCCCGCATGGTACCTCACCCGGCCGGACCGATCCCTCGCCGCGCGAGCTTATGCTGCGCGGGGGGCTTACTCGATGGGGGTGAACACCACCGGAGCGCGTTCCATCTCGCTGATATCCCCGATCATCAAGATGACCTGGTGGGGTACCCACAGGTCGATCGGTGGCGCCCCCTCGTCCAGGTTGATGGTCAATTTGGCGAAGACATGATGGCTCAGGTCGATTCGCGCGCACGCCAGAATGAGTCGAACGTCGCTGGGCGGCTTGCCGGACGGCGGCTTTTTCGCGAACGCGCGGAACTCGCTCGCCTCCTGCGGTGTCAGATCGGGCCGCAGGCGAACGAAGTATCGACTTTGCAGAATAGCCATTTTTCCAGTGTACGCGCTTGCCGGAAGATTTGTGCATTGCGTTCAGGGCACACTCGCACCCACCAGAATGTCGCGCGGCACACACCAGAATGATTGAGCTAATGCCGGATCTCGCCTTTCCACGCCGCTGGTGGCATTGGGTGGTCGTGATTCTCGGTGCCGAGCTGTTCTGGTTCTGCCTGATGTATCCCATCGTTCCGCGAACGCTCGGTGCGGCGGCCTTCGAGGCCTTCCTGCCACTGCCCTTGCTGGGCTACATCTACCTTGCGGTGCTTTGCCTGTTCTGGATTTCCAGGCGCGGCTGGTCGCGCTGGGCGAGCCGCCCGCTGAGCATCCTCATCGCCCTGAGCGTGGGGGCGGCGGCAATCTGGGTCGTCGATTGGGCCGTCATACACACGTCGGCGGAATTCGGGTACGAGGTCATCCGCAGGGTTTGAGCGCCAACGGGTATACTTTCAGCAACGCCGCTTCAACCGGACAAGGAACGTGCTTAAGGCTCTGATCATCTTCGTCGTGGTCGTGATTGTCGGCCTGTGCGGATTCACCTGGCTCACCCTGCATTGGTCGTACGCCAGCGGCGAGCGCGCGGGTTACGTGCAGAAATTCTCCCGGAAGGGGTGGCTGTGCAAGACCTGGGAAGGCGAGATGGCCATGGTGACCATGCCCGGGACCGTGGCGGAGAAGTTCCTGTTCACTGCCGCCAATGACTCTGTCGCCGAGACCGTCAACAAGAGTCTGGGGAAGCGCGTGGCGCTGCAGTACGACCAGCACCGCTGGATACCGACCTCCTGTTTCGGCGACACCGAGTACTTTATATCCGGCGTGCGTGTCATAGAGTAGAAAATACAGAACGAGGGGATGACCGTGAAGACATTTGCAATGGCCCTATGCCTGGCTCTGGGGTGCGTCGGGGCCGTACAGGCCCAGGAGATTACGGCGAAGACCGTGGTGGATCGGGCCCAGATCCAGGATCTGATCACGCGGTACTACTACAACTTCGGCAAGGAGAAACCCGAGAGCTTTTCGGATTTCTACGCCGACGATGCCGAGCTGATCCTCGGCGCGAACCATTTCAAGGGCAAGGACGGTATCGCCAAGGCCTACGGACGCGGCGGCAGCAGCCCGGTCGCCAAGGCCTATGCCTTCACCGTGACGATCAGCAACCCGCTCATCGTCGTGCACGGCAATTCGGCGACCGCCAAGCTCATCTTCACGGAATTCCTGACCCAGAAGGAGGGCGATCCCCTGCGGGTCACGACTCAGGGACGCGAGTACGCAAGCTTCGTCAAAGTGAATGGTCAGTGGCGCTACAAGACGCGCCAGATCAAGGGCGGAACCGCACCGCCGGATGACTGGAAGGAGTAGGGGTCGGCCCGCCATGCCCGCTGACCGCCGCTGAATACCGCGCGGACCTGTCCATGAAGAAAGAACAGCAGATCGTCGCGATTGGCGCCGCGAGCGGCGTGGTTCTCATGGCTTCGGCGTGTGGTCCCTGGCCACGGAGTTGCCCGCACCGACCCTGACGAACAACGGCGGATCGCCTGGCCTATGCGCTCGGGGCCGATGTCTTCGCTGTGCTGCCGCTGTTCGTCATGATCGCCTCGGTAGGCAACTCCCGCTTCCTCAGCGAGGCGATCGACCCGACGCGCCACGCCGAGAGCCTGGCGATGCAGATCGACGGACGGGTGGCCGAAAACACCCTGCAGCAGACGGTGCTGTTTACCATCGCATCCCTGGCGCTCGGCACCAGGGTGCCGGTGCAGCATCTGCAGGTCCTTTGGGCGCTCGCCATCGTCTTCGTCCTCGCCCGCGTCTGCTTCTGGATCGGTTACCGGATCAATCCCCTGTACCGGGCTGCGGGCATGTCGGCGACCGTCTACCTGAATCTGGGCATGATCGTGTATGTGCTGCTGCGGACGTTCTCTGCTTGAAAAGCTCCGTCCAAAGGATCCGGTTCAAAACGAAACTGCTGCGCTCAGCGGTCGCAAGCCGCGGCGTATCGGCCTTTCTGACCCTGCCTGGCGCTGCCAGCGCCAGGCTGCCCACGCGCGGCATGACCACCATCGAGGGAACCCTCAATGGCAGCCCGTTTCGGGCGACCCTGGAGCCGGACGGCCAGAAGAGTCACTGGCTGAAAGTGAACGAGAAGTTGCGCAAATCCGCCGGCGCGAATGTCGGCGACACGGTCACTCTGGAAATCGAGCCGGCGGTCAGGCAGCTGCAGACGCGCATGCCGGTGGATCTGCGCCGCGCGCTCGCGGCAGCCCCGAAGGCGCAGGCGCTGTGGGCGGACCTCACCGCCGTCGCGCGCCGGGACTGGATACTGTGGATCGTGTCCGCCAAGCTGCCCGAGACTCGGGTGCGCCGGATCAGGAATGCCTGCGAGATGCTCGCCGCCGGCAAGCGGCGGGTGTGCTGCTTCGATCGATCCGGGTTCTACAGCAAGGGCCTGAGCGCCCCGAAACCCGTGGCCTAGATGGGCAAGGTGCCCCTGCTGCTCACGGCGCTGCGGGCCGTACTGGCGCCGATCGTGGTGGCCCTGGCTGCCTGGTATCCGAGTCGTGCGCTGTTCGGCGCCTGCCTGGGCGCGGCATTCCTGTCCGACGTTTTCGACGGCATCATCGCCCGCCGTCTCGGCATCGCCACGGCCACTCTGCGCCGGCTGGACAGCATTGCCGACTCCGCCTTCTACCTGTGCGCGGCGCTGGCGGTCTGGTTGCTGTATCCCCAGGTGATTCTGCGACACTTGCCGGGACTGCTGGTACTGGTACTGCTGGAAGCCGTTCGGTACGTCGTCGACTTTCTGAAGTTCGGCAAGGAAGCCAGCTACCACATGTGGTCATCGAAGCTCTGGGGCATTTTTCTGTTCCTGGGTTTCCTGTCGTTGCTGGCCTTCGGCCAGGACGGCCTGCTGGTGACCTGCGCGATCTACCTGGGCGTGCTCGCCGACGTTGAGGGCCTGCTGATCTCCCTGACCCTGCGGGAGTGGCAGACCGACGTGCCGTCACTCTTCCTGGTGCTGCGCCAGCGTGCCGCGGGCTCTACGGCGGCTCAGAACTGAGGGGCTTGGGCGCAATGACCGCTGTTTCCTTGGGATGCGGCAGCTGGGGGATCCAGGAATAGGGCAGGCGATAGGCCCGGTAGACGGCGTTCGATGACTGCGGGCCGCCAAACAGGGGATTGATGTACTCCCAGACGATCTGACCGTCGTGGGTGACCTCGAACAGCCGGCCATCGGGCCCTTCGGTAATCAGCGTATCGCCATTGACCAGCCGCTGCGCGCTACTGATGTTGTAGGCATAGAACCTTCCAGACGCCTGGTAGCTCCAGACGAGCTCCAGGGTCACCGGATTGATCTCCAGCACCCGCGAATTGGGACGGACCAGGGCATTCGCACCCTTAGGCGCAATGGGGTTGGTGAAGCCATAGCCGCTGGCGCCGCCATTGTCGAACACCAGCAGATTGCCGGCCCCCGGCAGCCCCTTGGGGATGAGATGGGCGTGGTGCTGGCCGATGATCTGGCCGATGGCCTCGAGCGGTTTCGAACCGGTGAAGTCGGGTCCCAGCTGCCACACGATGGAGCCGTTGCGGGCGATGATGGCGAGCAGGCTGGCCTGGCGGCTGCTGATGAGGACGTTGTCCGGCGCAAAGCGCACATCCCCGGCGTCGAACCAGTGATTGGGGCCGACGTAGGTGGCTGAGTTGGTGTGCAGCCAGTCAAATCCATTGCGCGCGGCATTGGGACCCGGACTGGTCCTGATGGCGGCGCGGGCGGCGGCGCTGAATCCAAACCCGTCAATGTGCTCGCCGGCGGTCCACTCCCAGCTGATCCTGCCCTCAGGCGTCACCTCGATCAGGCGATCGTCCTCCAGCGGCAGGTCGGCCACCTGCGGCGCCGTCCGCGTGGTGTGCGTCAGGATCAGCGTCCGGGCGCCGGTGGCGGCCGGGGTCGCGCCGGGTGAGTAGTACCCGGCCGGGAAGTCTTCCCGTTGCCAGTCATGATGCTGACGCAGCGCCCAGATCGTCGTGCCGTCGGCCGCGGGCAGCTGCACGTTGTGTCCGAATTGCCACAGCACCTTGCCGTCGAAGTCGCGTTCCACGAGCTCGAGGGACTCCTGGTGCGCGGGGCGCGCGCCCGCGGCGGCGATGACCTCGCCACCGGGCAGCACCCGGGCCGGCCCGCCCGCGGAATTGTTGTAGCCGTCCCAGCGCTTCACCAGGTTGCCATTCATGTCGATGACCAGCACGGCCTGGGTGCCGAGCGCCGAGATCACGGTGAATCCGTTCCACGCCCGGGCCGGATCGTAGATCGTCGTGCCCGTCGGGTAGACCGTGGGGGTCGCCCAGGAGGAGGCGGCAACCCCCACCAGGAGGGCGGCGACGGGCTTGATTCTTGCCATGGATATCTTGAATCCCAATGTATACGGCCTTAACGTCGGTTGCCTGGACGGCGTCAATCATCCTGCGGGATGCCAAGGATAAAGAACCATGAGCAAAGCGTACTGGATTTCCGCCTATCGTTCGGTGCGAGACGAAGCGGCCGTTGCGGCCTATGCCAAGCTGGCGGCTCCCGCGCTGCAGGCCGCCGGCGGGCGCTTCCTGGCGCGCGGTCTGCCCGCGAATGTGTTTGAGAGCGGGCTCAAGCAGCGCACCGTCGTCATCGAGTTCGACAGCGTCGCGCAGGCGCTGGCCGCGCACGACAGCGCGGCCTACCAGCAGGCGCTGCGGGTGCTGGGCAACGGCGCGGATCGCGATCTGCGGATCATCGATGGCGTCTGATGACTGGAGCGTGGTCGCCGCTTTCGGTGACCGGATTTCCGCCCAGGCGCTGGTCGGCCTGCTGGACTCGGAACAGCTGACCTGTCGGCTCGCCTCGAATGAGCCGCTGCCCGGCCTCGGCACCGAATTCGCGGTGCTGGTCCCGACGCCGCTGCTGCCGCGCGCCCGGCGGCTTTACGATGAGGCCCGGGTCTCCGAACAGGAACTCACCGACCTGGCCCTGCGCGCCACGCCGCCGGAAGCTGAGAAAAACTAGGCGCCGCGGCATACTGGCTCGATAAATCCTTCGGGGGGGGTATCCAATGAAACGCATCGTTGTCGCGGGCCTGTATCTGCTGTGCGGCGGGGTCCTGCTGGCGCCTGCCTCAAGCCGGGCGGAAGTGTCCTGCACCCGCGGGGGCCTGCAGCAGGCCGTCGACCTGTATCTGGCCGCGCAGGCCAAGGGCGATCTGTCCGGCCTGCCGCTGGCCAAGGCCGTGGGCTACTGGGAGAACATCGCCCCGGCGGACATCCAGCAAGGCTTCATCACCAAGGCGCTGAAGATCGACCATCAGCGCAGCTTCCTCGATACCGATACCTGTCAGTCGATCACCGAATCCATCGTGACCGACAAGGCGGCGCCCTATGTCTTCAGCACCCGCCTGCGCGTGAATCACGACAAGATCGCGGAAATCGAGATCCTGTGGACCACCACCGGCTACTGGCTCTTCAATGCCGATGCCTACCTCAAGTATTCCTCCACCGAGAACTGGGACCCCATTCCCGCCGAGAAGCGCAGTTCACGCGGCACGCTGGTCGCCGCCGCCAATGCCTACCTGGATGCCTTCCTGGAAAAGCGCATCGATCTGGTCCCCTGGGGTTTCCCCTGCGTGCGCGTCGAGGGCGGCGCCTACACGGGCAAGGGTTCCCCGTCGGACAGCTGCGAGGTGGGCGTTCCGGGAGGGGTGAATATCGCCAATCGCCGCTTCGTGGTGGACGAGGTGCTGGGCACGGTCTCCGTGTACTGCACCTTCGGCGCCGGAGGTCCCGGCGGCGGCAGCGGCGCGCCCGACAGCCATGTGTTCCGGGTGGAAAACGGCAAGCTGCGCTATGTGCACACCCTGACGCATCTGCTGCAGTCCAGTTTCCGCGGGTCCGGCGCCAAGGCTCCCTGAGGGCTCAGCGGCGCAGCCGTGCCGGCATGCCCGTGGCACGGCGGCGGTGGCTGGCGAAGGGCACGATGTTGTCGCCCCGCGCGCGAGTGCGCTCGGCGCGCCTCTGCGCAGCCTGCATTTCGTCAATCAGCGCGATGAGATGCTGACAGCGACCGGCAGTCCAGGGCGGCTCCTGCAGCGCATCGAGCTTGGCCTGGGCCCACTCGCGGATTCTGGTGAGTTCGTCGTTCATACGGCTTGAGGAAGTATCGGCAGCGCTCGGCGATTTCTTGAATCGTTGCTGCGGCGCGGCAGTCGGTGTGTTGTAAGCTGAACGGCGCATGCGCTCACCCTGGCTCGATATCCCCCTGGCCGACTACGAAGGCCATATGTCCCTGCCCGGCATCGGGCAGGCCGACATGCTGGCGACGCAATTCGCGCAGCTGCTGGGCGAGTGGGCGCCGGCCTCCGCGGCCGTTATCGGCTGCGCCGGCGGCAATGGCTTTGACCGGATCAACGTGGGTGTCACGCGCCGGGTGGTCGGCATCGACATCAACCCGCAGTACATCCAGGAACTGGCCTATCGATACGCGGCCAGCATTCCCGGGCTCGAGCTCTACGTGCGCGACATCCAGCAGCCCGTCGACCGGATCAGGCCCGTGGATCTGATCTACGCGGCCCTGGTGCTCGAGTATGTGGATCCGGTGGCGGTGCTGCGCAATCTCAAGTCCCTGTGCGCTCCGCACGGCATTCTGGCGACCGTGCTGCAGTTGCCGACCGATGCGGGGGCGGTGATTTCCGACTCGCCCTTCGCGAGCCTGCAAAGTCTCGGCTCCGCGATGCATCTGGTCTCGCCCGACCTCCTGACCGCCACCGCCCGGGCGGCCGGTTTCGCGCCGCTTGGCGCGCGCCAGCTTGTCCTGGCATCGGGCAAGACCTTCGCCGCGCAGGTCTTTCGACTGCCAGCGGATGGGAGCGAGGCCGGCTAGAGCTACAGGCGCGCGGCGATCAGCTGGGCCGCGCGCACCAGTTGTACGGAACTAAGCTGCTGCGGGACCCCGACGGCATCCGCTGGTCGTTGTGCGTCCAGCGAGTCCAGAATCTCCTGCTGCACGCGACCGCGCCGCAGCGCCTCCGAGTAGGAAATCTCGGGATGGAACATCACCATGGCGTAGCGGGGTATGAAGCGCCCGGGATACAGGCGCTCCAGTTGCAGCGCCCAGGCCTTCTGCCGCAGAAAACGCGCGTCGAGTACCGCGGAGCGCATTTCGGCATAATTCTCCAGCGCCATCTCGGCGATGGCCTGGGCATCCTGGCGCCGTTTGCTGTCGAATTTCGCGAAAGTCGCGGCCCAGTCCGGTCCTGGGTCGCCGGCGCTGCCCGAGGCAAGCATCGAGTCCAGCACGGCGCAATCCTCAAAGGCCGCATTCATTCCCTGCCCGTGGAAGGGGACGATGGCATGGGCGGCATCACCCAGCAGCAGCACCGAGCCGCAGCTCCAGGGGTTGGTGTGTACCGTGCCCAGCCGGCTCTGCGGGTGGTTGCGGAACTGCGCGCCGAGATCCGGAATCAGCGCCGCGTCCGCACCGAACTCGCGGTTGAAGAACTTGCGTACCGCCGCCTCGCTGCTCAGCGTATCGAATCCGGGGTCGCCGGTGCGCGGCAGAAACAGCGTGGCGGTGAAGCTGCGGTCCCGATTTGGCAGGGCAATCAGCATGAAGCCGTGGCGCGGCCAGACGTGGAGCGCATCCGGCCGCAGGGCATACTCGCCGTTGCGCGCCGGAATGTGCAGTTCCTTGTAGTCGTGCTCCAGCGGCAATTCCGTGACGGCGACATGGCCGGCGCGGGCCAGGGTGCCGCGCAGCAGCGAACCTGCCCCATCGGCGACGATGGTGACCGAATTTTCCAGCGTGATGTGCGAACCGGTGCGGGAGTCGAGGAAAGTCAGTGTGCCGCGAACGGGATCCAGCTCGTCGCAGGTGGTCTCGAAACGCATCTGCACCAGCGGCAGCTGCGCTGCGGCCCCGATGAGTACGCGGTTCAGCGCGGCGCGGCCGATCGAATAGATGACCTCGGCTTGGCGCTGGCCGTACGGCAACAGGTGCGGCGCCGACCCGGCGTCCGGTTCGTGGATCATGCGGCCCCGCATTGGCAACATGAGCGGGTGAATCTGCTTCATGAGGCCCGCCTGCTGCAGGGCGCGGATGCCGCGTGCGGCCAGGGCCAGATTGATGGAGCGGCCGGAATCCGGCGCCTGAAGCCGCGGGTCGGGGCGTCGTTCAAGTAGCGTCACGGGAATCCCGCGACGGCCCAGCATCACGGCCAGCAGCGCACCGGCCAGGCCGCCCCCCGCGATATTCACCGTCGGACCTGCCATCTAGCCCACGTCCCGCAGCGCCGCCTCCAGGGCCGTGGCGAAGCGGAACACATCCTCGAAACCGTTGTACAGCGGCACCGGCGCCACGCGGATCACATCCGGCTCGCGCCAGTCACAGACCATGCCGGCGCGCTGCAGGTGCTCGAACACGGCCCGGCCCGCGCGCGCGCTGCTGTCCAGGCGCAAGGACAGCTGGCAACCGCGCGAGGCCACCCCCGTCGGGGTGAGGATCTGCAGCGGCAGGGGATCGAGCAGGAAGGCGAGGAAGCCGGTGAGCGCCACCGATTTGGCGCGCAGGTGCGTGAGCCCTGCCTGCGCGAACAGTTCCAGCGAGCTCAGCAGCGGCGCCGCCGACAGAATCGGCGGATTGCTCACCTGCCAGCCTGCCGCGCCGGGTGCGGCGTTGAATTGCGGGCCCATGGCGAAGCGGGTCGCCGGGTCATGACCCCACCAGCCCGCCAGACGCGGCAGGGAGGGCGCGTGCGCATGCCGCTCGTGCACGAAGCAGCCGCCGATCGCGCCCGGGCCGGCATTCAGGTACTTGTAGCTGCACCACACGCCGAAGTCGGCGCCGCTGTCATGCAGGTGCAGGGGCACGTTGCCGATGGAGTGGGCGAGATCGAAGCCCACCACGCACCCGGCCCTGCGCGCCGCCGCCGCGATGCGCGCCAGATCGAACACCTGGCCGCTCAGGTACTGCGTACCCGGCCACAGCACCAGGGCCACCTCGGCGCCGCGATGTTCCAGGAAGTACTCGACCTGCTCCGCGCTGATCTCGCCGCCGCCGTCGGCCGGCGCAAGTTCCAGCAGCGTCGTGGCCGGATCCAGCCCGTGCCAGCGGATCTGCGCGGCCACCGCATGCCGGTCGGAGGGAAACGCCTGCGCTTCGATGAGGATGCGGGTGCGATTGCCGCTCGGGCGATAGAAGCTAGCCAGCATCAGATGCAGGTTGACGGTGAGCGAATTCATCGCGACCACTTCGCTGGGGTGCGCACCGGCCAGCGCGGCAAGTCCGCCGGTCATCAGCTCGTGGTAGGGAATCCAGGCGCGCCGCGCGGCTTCATGGGCGCGCACGCCCAGGGTGGCCCAGTCATCCAGCTCCTCGTTGACGCGCTGGCGGGCGCCCAGCGGCTGCAGGCCCAGCGAATGGCCGCACAGGTACACCAGGGGTTCGCCGCGCTCGCCGACCGGATGGGCGAACTGCTGCCGAAAGTGCCCCAGCGCATCGGCCGCGTCGCGCGCTTGGGCATAGGCCAGGGTGCGCTCGAAGCTCATGGCGGGGGCTAGCGGGTCTGTACCGTGCCGCAGCGGCGGCAGGTCGACAGCTGCGGATTGCCGAAGAAACGCTCGAACACGGGCGGGAACTGGGTTTCGATATCGGTGAGCTCGAAGAACTCCTCGTACAGCTTGGCGCCGCAGTTCTCGCAGTACCACTGCAGCCCATCCTGTTCCCCGGGACGGCGGTCGCGTTCCACCACCAGCCCCACGGTGTGGGCGCCGCGCCTCGGGGAGTGCGGGACCCCGGCCGGCAGCAGGAACAGATCGCCCTCACCGATGCGGATGTCGACCACCCTGCCGTCCTGAACGGTCTTCAGCAGCAGCTCCCCTTCGGCCTGGTAGAACAGCTCCTCGCCCGGGTCCACGTGGTAGTCCTTGCGCGAGTTCGGCCCGCCCACGGCCATGACGATGAACTGGCTGTCGCGGAAGATCCGCCGATTGCCCACCGGGGGCTTCAGCAGGTGGCGGTTTTCCTCGATCCAGCGCTTGAAATTCAAAGGACTGGGGACTGACATAGGCATGCGCACTCCGTAAGGCTGCATTGTAAGCCCGAAGCCCTGTCGGCGGCGCCGGACAGGCGCGGCGGCAGCATTGTGGCGCGACTCGCGGTAGGCTTAGGGCATGAACATCAGAAACCTGCTGCTTGCCGTCGTGCTCGGCCTCGCGGGCTGCGCCTCCCTGAGCGCGCACCTGCCCTGGCACCACAAGACGCCTCCGGGACCGGAGGTGTCCACGGCGCTGACGGTGGCGGGCACCGACGGCACCGCACTGACCTGGCCGCAGGTCTGGCAGCGCAATGACGTGGTCCTGGACATGTCCGCCGTGGCTGCGACCGGTGCCGCGGTCATCGCACCGCGCAGCGGCCTGGCCTGGCCGGTGCGGGTGGCGCTGCGGGTCACGCCCGGTGCCATCGGGGCCATCGATGTGCGCGGCGCGCAAAGGCTGGTGGTGCCGGTGCCGGCCGCCGGCGCCGGCACCCTCGACATCGAGCTGCCGCCGGGCCTGTATGTGGCGGCCACCAAGCAGATCACCCTGAGCTGGGGCCCGCGGAACGTGCCCGCCGCGCCCTGAGGCGTGACTGACTACCATCCGATGTAAGGAGTGCGCATGTTTTATCGAGGCGGTCTGTGGGGCATCCTGATTCTGTTCGCGGATGTCTGGGCCATCGTGAACATCTTCCAAAGCCAGGCGGACACCACCAGGAAGGTGCTCTGGGCGGTACTGGTCATCGTCCTGCCCGTGCTGGGCTTCATCCTCTGGTTCTTCCTGGGGCCCAGGACCGGTCGCAGCTAGGACTCCCCGGGTTGCTGATAGCCCGGACAGGCCACGCTCAGGGGCCGGATCGGCTGATCCAGATTCACCGCGGTCAGCGAGCCGCCCCAGACGCAACCGGTGTCCAGGCCGATGACCCCGTGGGCATTCACGAACCCCAGCGTCGACCAGTGCCCGAAGATGATCCGATGATCCCGGCTGGCGCGACCCGGAACCTCGAACCAGGGCAGCAGAGCCGGACTTCCGGCCTTCGGCCTGCCGGAGGAGGGTGCGCCCTTGGCCTTCAGCGCCACGCGGCCCTCGGCGGTGCACATCCGCAGGCGCGTCAGGGCGTTGGTGATGAACCGCAGCCGGTCCGGGCCCGCAAGGTCCTCACTCCACTGGTCGGGCTTGTCGCCATACATGTGGTCGAAGAAATCCTCGGGCGCGGCGCGCAGTGCGCGGTGCACTTCCTGCGCCAGGCCTAAGGTCTGCGGCACCGTCCACTGCGGCACCACTCCTGCGTGGATCAGCAGATCCGCGTGCGCCGGATCCTGGTGGGCCAGCGGTCGCTCCAGCAGCCATTGCAGCAGCGAATCGCGGTCGGGCGCATGCAGGATCTCGCCCAGCGTGTCGCCGGGCTTGTCGGCAAGGCGTGATCCGAAGGTGCGCGCGAGCAGGTGCAGGTCGTGATTGCCCAGCACCACCACCGCATTGTCGCCCAGCGCCCGGATCAGCCGCAGACAGGCCAGCGAGGCCGGTCCGCGATTCACCAGGTCGCCCACGAACCAGAGCTGGTCGCGGTCGGCGGAAAACTTCAGCAGCCCGAGCAGCGCCCGCAGTTCGGCCGCACAGCCCTGTACGTCGCCGATGGCAAAGCGCGCCATGGCCCGCGGCGCCCCTACTGCAGCACGCCCGGCATCGCCAGCCGGAAGGGTGCGATGGGCGCATCGAAGGCATGCCCGTCGTCCGCGATCATCTGATAGCTGCCCTGCATCACGCCCACCGGGGTCTCGATGATGGCCGCGCTGGAGTAGCGGAAGCCCTGGCCCGGTTTCAGATGGGGCTGCTCCCCGACGACGCCGTCGCCGCGCACCTCCTGCACCTTGCCGTTGGCATCCGTGATCAGCCAGTGCCGGCGCATCAGCCGCGCCGGGTGCTCGCCGTCGTTGCGGATGGTGATGGTGTAGGAGAACACGAATCGCGGCTCATCCGGGTCTGACTGGTCGGACAGATAGCTGGTCTGCACGTCGACCGTGATTCTGCGGGCTTGCTCGGGCATCAGACCACCTGGTCACCGCTGACCCGCACCGCCAGCACATCGCAGGGCGCCGCATGCAGCACCGTATCCTCGGTGAAGTTCACGAAGATCGACAGGCCGTGGCGCTCGCGGGCGCCCAGCACGATGAGGTCGCAGTGCATGGCGCGCGCCACGCGCACGATCTCGGCCTTCACGTTGCCGACCTCCACCCGCTGGTGGTGGGCGTCGACGCCGATATCCGCGCACAGGGCCACCAGCCGCTGGCGCGCGGCCGCGGCCAGCTCATCGAGCAGCTGCACCGGCGGCATCATGGTTTCACCCACCGGCTCGACCGGGACGTATTCCACCACATGCAGCACCGTCAGCTGCGCATCCAGCCGCGCGGCCAGATCGCGGGCGTGCCGGCCGATGCTGATGCTGTCGGCGTTCAGGTCGACGGCGAGCAGGATCTTGCTGTACAGGGACATGGCGGCACCTTGGGTTGGGTTGGCGCAACCCAAAGGTTAACCGATCGCGGGGCCAATCCGCAGCGCCAGGCGATTGAACAGTTCCGGCGCCAGGGTTTCGGCGCGCACCGAGGGGTCGATGCCGCAGGCCTCGATGTCGGCGGGCTCGATGAGGCCGCGCAGGGCGTTGCGCAGGGTCTTGCGCCGCTGGGAGAACGCCGCGGTCACCACCTGCGCGAACTGGGGCGCGACCGCAAAGGCGGGCCGCTCCCGCACCGTAAGTCGCGCCACCGCCGACCAGACCCGGGGCGGGGGCTTGAAGGCCCCCGGGCCAATGTCGAACAGGTGTTCGACGCTGACCCAGGGCGCCAGCATGATGGTCAGGCGCCCGTAGTCGGGGGTGCCGGGAGATGCCGCCATGCGCGCCACCACCTCCCGCTGCAGCATCACGTGCAGGTCGAGCATGGCGGGCGCCGCCCCGATCAGCCGGAACAGCAGCGGCGTGGAGATGTTGTAGGGCAGATTGCCGATGACCCGCAGCCGGCCGCCGCGCAGCCTCGCGAGCGCGCCGAAATCAAATTCCAGCGCGTCGCACTCATGCAGCGTGGCGGCGCGCGCCAGGGCCAGCGTCGGTCGCAGGTCCGCCACCAGGTCCCGATCGATCTCGATGGCGTCGAAGCTGGCGTAGGCGCCGGCCAGCAGCAGGTGGGTGAGGGCGCCGCGGCCCGGTCCGATCTCCAGCAGATGATCGGCAGGGCCGGAATTGACCGCGCGCGCAATCCGCTCGATCGCACCCGGGTCGTGCAGGAAGTGCTGGCCGAAGCGCTTGCGGGCGCGGGTCACGCCGCGTGCGCCGCCATGGTGGTGGCCATGCGCACGGCCGCTGCGAGGCTGGCGACATCGGCCTGCCCGGTACCGGCCAGGTCCAGGGCGGTGCCGTGATCCACGGAGGTGCGGATGATGGGCAGACCCAGCGTCACGTTCACGGCCTCGTCGAAATGCGAGTGCTTGATCACCGGCAGACCCTGGTCGTGGTACATGGCCAGCACCGCATCGTAGCCGGCCATCAGCCGCGGCACGAAGATGGTGTCCGCCGGAAACGGACCGCTGACGTCCAGTCCGCGTGCGCGCAGGCGGGCGACCGCCGGTTGGATGATGTTCAGTTCCTCGCGCCCCAGATGGCCGCTCTCACCGGCGTGCGGATTCAGGCCGCACACCGCGATGCGCGGCTGCCGCAGGCCCCACCAGCGCTGCAGATCCGCCGCCAGGATTGCGAGCACCTCATCCAGCAGCGTGCCGGTGATGGCCTGCGCCACGCTCGCCAGCGGCAGGTGGGTGGTGGCCAGTGCCACGCGCATGTTGCCCGAGGCCAGCATCATCACCGGCCGCGGCGCGCCGCAGCGCTGCGCCAGGTATTCGGTGTGTCCGGTGAAGGCAAAGCCCGCCTCGATGAGCGTGCTCTTCTGCACCGGCGCGGTGACCATCGCGGCGAACTCGCGCGACAGGCAGCCGTCCACGGCGCGATCCAGCAGGGCGAGCACGGCAGGCGCATTGCGCGGGTCCAGTTTGCCGGGCTGCGCGGCAACGGCCAGCGGCAGGTGCAGCACCGCGAGAGTGCCGGGCGTGTGGGGCCGCACGGGATTTCCCGGCTCGTAGTCCCACAGATTCAGTTTCAGGCCCAGCTGCCGGGCGCGCGCCGCCAGCAGTTCGCGATCCCCCAGGCAGATCAGTTCGCAGGGCAGGGGCCCGCGCGCCAGCTGCAGGCACAGATCCGGACCCACGCCCGCAGGTTCTCCCGAAGTAACCGCGATGCGCGCCTGCGGCGCCATGGATCAGGACTTCAGGTCGACGTACGCATCATCGCGCAGGCGCCGCAGCCACAGCTCCGTCTCCTCGTCGACCTTGCTGTTGCGGATCTGGTCGGCGGCCTCCTTGCGCTGCAGTTCCTTGGTGTCGTCGTACTTGCGGCGACCCAGCAGCTGCACGATATGCCAGCCGTACTGCGTGCGGAACGGCTCGGAAATCTCATTGTCCTTCAGGCCGTCGACGACCTTGGTGAAGTCCGGAACGAAGGTGTCGGTGGTGCTCCAGTCCAGGTCCCCGCCATCCGAGGCCGAGCCCACGTCCTGCGAACTGACCTTCGCCAGCGCGGCGAAATCCTCGCCCGCGACAATGCGCTTGCGGATGTTGTCGAGCTTCTGTTTGACCGTGGCGTCATCCTGCAGCTCGTTGGTGCGCATCAGGATGTGCCGCACATGGACCTGCTCGACCACGTCGTTCTTCTGCACATTGCGCACCTCATTGAGGCGCACGATGTGAAAGCCGGTGGCCGCGCGGATCGGGGCGCTGACCTCGCCGGGCTTGAGCGCCAGCACGGTGTCGGCCAGTACGGTCGGCAGCTCGGTACCCTTGCGCCAGCCCAGCGCGCCGCCGTCGAGGGCGGTCTGGCTGTTGGAGTTACCGATGGCGAGCTTGGCGAAGTCCTCGCCGCCCTTGGCCCGCTGGTAGAGGTCATCGGCCTTCTTCTGCGCCGCCTCCAGCTGCGCGGTGGTCGCTTCCTGCGGCACGGCGATCAGGATGTGGGAGACGTTGTATTCCCCGTTCGCGGCCGGGTGGCGCGCCTGGCGCTCCAGGTACTGGTCGATTTCCCGCGAGGTGATGGCGATACGCTGCATCACGTCGCGCTGCTGCAGCAGCCGCAGCGTGAGTTCCCGCCGCATCGAATCCCGGTACGCGGGGTAGTCGATGCCCTGGGCGGCCAGCGCCGCCGGCAGCTGCTGCAGCGTGATGCCGTTGCGCTGCGCGACTTCCGTCATGGCGTTGTTGAGCGTTTCATCCGAGATCTTCAGTCCCGCATGGTCCGCATGCTGCATCTCCACTTCCTGCACGATCAGTCGTTCCAGGATCTGCTGGCGCAGCACCGCATCGGGGGGCGTCTGCTGGCCCTGGCCGCGCAGCCGCTCCTTGACCGCGGCCAGCTGATCGTCCAGTTCGGATTGCAGTACGACCCCGTCATTCACCACGGCGGCGACGCGGTCGAGCAGCTCGCCCTGGCCCTGGATTTCCCGGGTCTGGGCCATAGCCTGGGTGCTTAAGCCCAGCGCGGCCAGCAGCAGCAGGGGAGTGGAGAGCGTTACGGCACTTTTAAAATAATTCATGATCTTCAGGGGCTTACAGAGGTTGGGGAGTATCCCCGAATCGCGGTGCCAAGGAAAGTGCCCGCTTCGGATCCGACACTTGCCAGGCCATTGAGTTCCAGCTGTACGAATATACCCGTGTCCTGCCGTCCGGTGCTGTTGCTGAGGGACTTGCGGGCGAGGATCCGCAGTCCCCAGCAGCAGCCCCGGTATTCAAAGCCGGCGAAGCGCTCCAGCATCAGGTTCCGGTCCAGGGCATAGACCAGCCGCCCATAGGCGTTCCAGTTGCGCCGGATCGGCCAGGCGCCGGAGACCTCGATCTGGTCCAGGCTGTTGGCCGTCAGGTAGCCCTGGGTGAGGGCCAGGGCACGCACCCGCGCCAGGTCCGGAGGCAGCCCCTGGGCGATTTCCGAGGCATAGATCTGCCCGTAGGCGACCGATGCGGCCTGGGTCTGGGCCTGTTGCTCGGCCGGAGTGTCCCGCTGGAAGCGGTAGGCGAGGTTCAGGACCGCATCATTGGCCGGTTTGTACTGCAGCTCCGCAATGGTGCGATCGCTCTTGCCGGTCTGCGGATCCCACTGCTCGCCCAGATTGACGGTCCAGTGCCGGTAGGCCGTCAGCGCCACTTCCGCGACCATGTCCGAGCGCAGGCCGCTGGTCGGTTCCAGCGGGATCTGCACCCGCGGCGGCTGGAAGTAATAGGTCTGTCCCAGCGTCGCCGACAGGAACTGCTGGCCGCTGCTGCTGTCCAGCAGCCGGCTGGTCAACGCGGCGCTCACCTGGTTCGCGTCCCCGATCCGGTCGACGCCGACGAAGCGGTTGGTGCGGAACAGCTCCACCAGGTTCAGGTCCGGCAGCGCCGTGTCGAACACCGGCAGCGGGTCCTGGCTGCGGTAGGGCGTGTACACATACTGCAGTCGTGGCTCCAGGGTGAGGGTGCGCACGCCCTCGTGCCCCGTGGTCCGCTCGAACAGCAGGCCGGCATCCAGGCTCCCGGTGGGCACCGAGCGGCGCGGACTCGCGTCCTGGCCGGCCGCCACGTTCTTGAGCGAGTACTGGGTGAATTCATAGGCGAGGCCGGGCCGCACGAAGTAGCCGGGGCCCTCGAAATGCAGCGTGGCATCGGGGCGCAGGTCCACCCGCCAGCCGGTCACGCCGATGGCGCGGTCGAAGTTCACGACTTCGGAATCAAAGCCGTAATGCAGGATGCCGGCGGGACCTGCGACGAAATCGCTGTCGGCCACGATCTGCGGCAGGCGCGCATAGGGGCGCTCGGTGGGATTGAGCAGCTGATCGATGGAATCCAGCGTCTGGTACTGCTCGAAGCGCGCCGCCAGGCGCCAGTTCTGGTCGCGATACGACAGACCCGCGATTCGCTGCAGGTAGGCGACGCTGGTGCCCTCCGGACCCTGCCCGAAGTCCTGGAAATACAGCGAATCCCCGACGTTGGCCGCATCCACGTGCAGCCGGAAGTCACCGGGCAGTTCGGTGGTCTGCGTCAGGTGCACGTAGGAGCGCTCGTGATCGGTGAGGCCCTCGCCGGCCGCCTGCGCATCGTAGGGCAGGTAGTGCCACTGCAGCTCCCCGTTCTGGCTGTCGGTCAGGTAGCGCACATCGCCGCCGATGTCGATGCCGCGGCGGGTGTAGTAGGTGGGCGTGAGCAGCAGATCCTCCTGGGGGGCGATGTTCCAGTACCAGGGCGCGGCCAGTTCCAGGCCGCTGCGGCTGTTGGTGCCGATGCTGGGAAACAGAAAACCGGTCTTGCGCTCATCGTCCAGCGGGAAGGACAGCCAGGGCAGGTAGAGGATGGGAATGCCCTTGAAGTCCACGCGCGCATCGCGCGCCACACCGGTGTGCTCATCCCCGTCCAGCGTCACCGAGCCGGCGCGGATCAGCCAGACCTCCTCGGTCAGCGGACAGGTGCTGAAGGTCACTTCCTGCAGTCTAAGGATGCCGCCGGGCGTCAGATCCACCAGTTTCGCGGCGCCATGGGCGTCGCGCTGCAGCAGCTCGAACTGCGCATCCGCGAAGCTCGCCCCGCCGGAGGTCGAATAGCGCCCGTTGTTGCCGGTGACATGGATCAGCAGATCCTCGTAGTCGACCTTGTCCTTCGCCAGCACCACATTGTCGGCGCTGCGGTATTCGGCATCATCCGCCTGCATGGTGCGCGAACCCTGGCGCACGATGACGTGGCCGCTGGCCGTGAAGGTGCGCTGCTCCAGCCCGAAGTCGACCCGGCTGTCGCTGGAAATGAGCAGCGGGCCGCCGGCGGCGAAACTGGACTCGTGCACCGGCTCGGTCTTCTGGCGGGTCATGGCGCGCGGGGCCGGGCATGAAAACGGCGAATCCGCCCGCGCCGGTGCGGTGAGCGCGGCGAGAATCAGCACACCGAGCGCGCTCAAACCCAGCCGCGGCCGCAGGCCGAGGATGCTGGTGGGGAATTGGTGAGCGTTCGGCATGGGGCGGCGCATTATAATGAAGACCTATGACTCACGCCGACGAGCGTTTCAACCTGGTCACCGACTGGGTCACCCGGGAGCTGCACCTCTCACCCAGGCTGATCGAACCGGCCTCCAGCGACGCCAGCTTTCGCCGGTATTTCCGCGTATTCCACGCTGGCGGCACCCACATCGTGATGGATGCCCCGCCGGAGCGCGAGGACGTGCGCCCCTACCTCAATATCACCGTCATGCTCGAAACCTGCGGGGTCCACGTGCCGCGGGTGTACGAATGGGACGCCGACCGGGGGCTGCTGCTGGTGGAGGATCTGGGCACGCGGCAGTACCTGCCGGCGCTGAAGGAGGGCCGGGATGCCGACCGGCTGTATGGGGATGCGCTGCAGGCCCTGGCCGACATCCAGGTCCGGGGGCGGGAGTCGGCCTTCGAACTGCCGCCCTATGACCGCGCCGTGCTGGTGCGCGAGATGGCCCTGATGCCCGAGTGGTTCTGCGCCCGCCACCTGCAGATGGAGCTGACCCGCGCCCAGGGGGAGATGCTTACCGCGGCATTCGAATTCCTGGTGGGCGAGGCGCTGGCGCAGCCGCAGGTGTTCGTGCATCGGGACTACCACTCCCGCAACCTGATGATCACATCGGAGCGCAACCCCGGGATCATCGATTTCCAGGACGCGCTGCGCGGACCGGTGGGCTATGACCTGGCATCGCTGCTGAAGGACTGCTACATCAGCTGGCCGCGCTCGCGCCTGGAGGACTGGGTGCGCGACTACCGGCTGATGGTGCACAAGGGCGCCGCGCGCATCGCCGGGGACAATGACACGCAGATGCTGCGCTGGATCGAACGTCATCGGCATCCAGCGGCACCTGAAGGTACTCGGCATCTTCTGCCGCCTCTGGTATCGCGACGGCAAGGCAGGCTACCTGAATGACCTGCCGCTCACGCTGCGCTACGTGATCGAGGCCTGCGCCGGCTTCCCGCAGCTGGCTGACTTGCGCGAATTCCTGCAGCAGCAGGTGCTGCCCGCCTTGGGCCCGGCCAATGAGCGCGAGGCGCAGAAGGCCGACGCCGGCCACACCTGCGCAAGCGCATGAAGGCCATGCTGCTCGCCGCCGGACGCGGTGAACGCATGCGGCCGCTGACCGACCACACGCCCAAACCGCTGCTGAGCGTGGGCGGCCGGCCCCTCATCGCCTGGCATCTGGCCGCTCTCGCGCGCGCCGGGGTGCGCGAGGTCATCATCAACCTGTCCTGGCTGGGTTCCCAGATTCGCGCGGCCTTAGGGGACGGCCGCGACTTCGGCGTGCGCATCCTCTACAGCGAGGAGGGCAGCCCGCCGCTGGAAACCGGCGGCGGGATATTCCACGCGCTGCCGCTACTGGGGCCGGCGCCTTTTCTGGTCGTCAATGGCGACACCTTCACCGACATCGACGTGGGCGCGCTGCGCCTGCCCGCGGGCGCCGATGCCCGGCTGGTGCTGGTGCCCAATCCCGCGCAGCATCCGCAGGGCGATTTCGGCCTGGAGGGGGATGCCATCACCCTCCGGGAGCCACGACCCTTCACCTACAGCGGCATCGGTGTCTTCAGCCCGACGCTGTTCGCCGGCTGCGCGGCGGGCCGCTTTCCGCTGCTGCCGCTGTTCAAGCGGGCCATCGCCGCGGGGCGCCTGCAGGGTGAGCGCCACGAGGGCCTGTGGCGGGACATCGGCACGCCCGAGCGACTGGACGCCCTGAACCGGGAACTGGCGCAAAAGGGCCCGTGACCCACCCGTAGTACAATGCAGCCATGTCGGACCTGAAGAGCATTCCGGTGGTGCAGGAGCCCGCAGCGGTGCGCAGCGGCCACAAGT
The DNA here is from genome assembly GCA_963726995.1 of uncultured Pseudomonadota bacterium. GTDB lineage: Bacteria > Pseudomonadota > Gammaproteobacteria > Steroidobacterales > Steroidobacteraceae > DAIDKA01. Next base: position 996,212 of record CAVSEP010000007.1, on the reverse strand, counting down.
ACCGCACGCCCCAGGGGTTCACCGCCATCCGTGACGGCGTGAAGGCGCACCCCGAACAAGGCCCCTCGCCGCCGAAGCCCAAGTGGCTGCGCGCCAAGGCGCCCACCGGGTCGGGCTTTACGGCAGTGCAGGACATCGTCCATCAGCATCGGCTGGCGACGGTGTGCGAGGAGGCCAAGTGTCCCAATATCGGGGAATGCTGGAACGCAGGTACCGCGACCATCATGCTCATGGGCGCGGTGTGCACCCGCGCCTGCCGCTTCTGTTCGGTGGACACGGGCAATCCGCGCGGCTGGCTGGACCCCGAGGAGCCGGCCAATGCGGCCCGCTCGGTGGCGCTGATGAAGCTCAAGTACATCGTGCTCACCTCGGTGAACCGCGACGACCTGCCCGACGGCGGCGCCGGCCACTACGCCGCCTGCGTGCGTGCCATTCGCACCCGCAATCCCGACACCGCGGTCGAGGCCCTGACCCCGGACTTTCAGGGCGTGCTGCGTGATGTCGAGACCGTGGTCGACTCGGGCCTGCAGGTGTTCGCGCAGAACGTGGAAACGGTGCGCCGCCTGACCCACCCGGTGCGCGACCCGCGCGCCGGTTACGAGCAGACCTTGAGCGTGCTCGCGCATGCCAAGCGCCACAATCCGTCCGTGCTGACCAAGACCAGCCTGATGCTGGGCCTGGGCGAGACCCTCGAGGAAGTGATCCAGACCATGGACGAGCTGCGGGCCATCGGCGTGGATCTGCTCACCTTGGGCCAGTACCTGCGGCCCACGGCCAATCACCTGCCGGTGCAGCGTTTCGTGAGCCCGGAGCAGTTCGACCAGCTGCGCGCGCAGGCCCTGCAGCGCGGCTTCCTCGAATGCATGGCCGGTCCCCTGGTGCGCTCCAGCTATCGCGCCGAGCAGGCCCTGAACCGCAACAATGCGGGCCTCGACAATGCGCAGCTGGTGGCCGCCGGGACGTGAACGCGCAGCCGCGCTCCGCGCAAATCCCGACGCCCGTTGTGCGCCGGCTGGGATTGGTCGACTACCACACCAGCTGGCGACGCATGCAGCAGTTCACCGACGCGCGCACGTCCGACACCCCCGATGAGCTGTGGTTCCTGGAGCATCCACCGGTGTTCACGCTGGGAATGGCCGGCCGGCGCGAGCACCTGCTCGCCCCGGGGGAGATTCCGGTGCTGCACACGGACCGCGGCGGCCAGGTCACCTACCACGGCCCGGGACAGCTGGTTGTCTATGCGCTGATCGATCTGCGCCGGGCGGCCCTGGGCGTGCGCGACCTGGTCACGGCACTGGAGCAGTCGGTGATCCGCTACGTCGCGCAACTGGGTATCACGGCGGCCGCGCGCCGCGACGCCCCGGGCGTGTATGTCAATGACGCCAAGCTCGCCAGTGTCGGCATCCGCATCCGGCGCGGCGCGAGTTACCACGGCCTGGCGCTGAATGTGAACCTGGATCTGGAACCCTTCGGGCGCATCAATCCCTGCGGATTCGCGGGCCTGGCCATGACCCGGCTGGCGGACCTGTCATCCGTCCAGGACGTGCGCACGGCCGCGGCGGGCTTAGAACCGCCGCTGCTCGCGGCCCTACGATTTGAGCATGTAACCCGTTTGTAACCGACTCAAGACTGACTTCGTCACGACTGCACGCCTAGCATCAGCTTTCCCGTAACTGACAAGCTTTGTGAAGCGGAGATCCACGATGAAGTTCCCGAAGTGGTTTGCGCGTGCCGCCCTGGTATCCGCGAGCGCCGTACTGCTGGGCGCTCCCCTGGCGCAGGCGGCCGAGGTTTCAATCCTGAATGCCTCCTACGATCCGACCCGCGAGCTGTACGTGAACTACAACGCCGAGTTCGCACGCTACTGGAAGGCGAAGAGCGGCGATAACGTGCGGGTCAATCAATCGCATGGCGGTTCCGGCAAACAGGCGCGCGCGGTCATCGATGGGCTGCCGGCCGATGTGGTGACGCTGGGCCTGGCCGGCGATGTCGACCAGGTCGCGATCCGCGGCAAGCTGCTGCCGCTGAACTGGCAAAGCCGCCTGCCCGACAACAGCGCCCCCTACACCTCCACCATCGTGTTCCTGGTCCGCAAGGGCAACCCCAAGGGCATCAAGGACTGGGGCGACCTGGTCAAGCCGGGCATCGGCGTGATCACGCCGAACCCGAAGACCTCCGGTGGCGCACGCTGGAACTACCTGGCGGCCTGGGCCTGGGCGAGGGCCCAGCACGGCGGCAGCGATGCCGCCGCCAAGGATTTCGTGCGCAAGCTCTACGGCAATGTCCCGGTGCTGGACACCGGTGCGCGCGATTCGACCACGACCTTCGTGCAGCGTGGTATCGGTGATGTACTGCTGGCCTGGGAGAACGAGGCCTTCCTCGCGATCAAGGAAGTGGGCGCCGACAAGGTCCAGATCGTCGTCCCGTCCTTAAGCATCCTGGCGGAACCTTCGGTATCGGTGGTGGACCAGGTTGCCCTGAAGCACGGCACCACCAAGGTGGCGACCGAATACCTGCAGCACCTGTACAGCAAGGAAGCCCAGGAGATCATCGCCAGGAACTTCTACCGCCCCCGTGACCCGGAAGTGGCCAGGAAGTACGCCGATCAGTTCCCGAAGCTGAAACTGGTGACCATCGCCGAGTTCGGCGGCTGGAGCAAGGCGGCCAAGGACCACTTCGATGAGGGCGGCAGCTTCGACCAGGTGTACGCCGCGAAGTAATTACGGCAGCGGTGCCAACGCCCGTAGGAATTCGGCCAGATCCCGGTCGAAGGCCTGCGGGCTTTCCCAAAAGGGTGTATGCCCGATGCCCGGATAGCGGATGCTGCGGGCAGCGCGCAGCTTCGCCACGATGTATTCACTGACGGCGGGGAGATTCACGGCATCCTCCAGCCCGTGCATGACCAGCGACGGCAGGGTGATCTGGCGCAGCAGCTCCTCGTAGTCCGCGGCACGTCCGACCAGATGGGCGCGGATCAGCGGCGGCACCACCATGTTGAAGGCCAGCACGTAGTCGAATTCGTTCGCCGGCAGCGGCCGCGCGGTGCACGATTTCAGGAAGGCGGTGGTGGCGGCGATATTGCCCTCCAGGTCATCCTGCGTCATCGCCGCCCGCAGCGGCGCGGCGGGGCCCGCGAGGCCCGGGCCTGACCTGGCGGTCGCGCACACGAACACCAGGCCGGAAACATCCTGCTGACCCCGGCAGCGCAAATAATCCAGGGCGATACGGCCGCCGTAGGACCAGAACACCAGCACCGGTTGCTGCAGCCGCGCCGCCCGGATCACCGCCTCGACTTCCCCCGCCCAGCGTTCGGCATCGGCGTAGAACTCGGCGGCCAGCGGTTTCTCGGAAGATCCGTGGCCGCGAATGTCATACGTCACCAGCCGGAATTCATCCGCCAGCGGACCGCTGACCTGATTCAGCCAGGACAGGTGGGACTGCGAGTAACCATGGATCAGCAGTACGTCGCGGCCGGAGGTGGGCCGCGCCCAGTCCTGCGCGGCAATCCGCAGGCCATCCGGCGTGCGCACCTCCAGGCTGCGGAAGCGGCACTCCCGCCCCAGCGCGCGCAGCGTGCGGGTCTCGCCGGGGCCGCTCAACGCCTACTCGGCGACCAGCTTGTAGCCGGCGCCCGCCGCGGTCTGCAGGATCTGCGGCAGGGACGGATCCTGCTCGATCTTCTGCCGCAGGCGATGCACCAGCTGCTTGAGCAGCTGCCGGTCACCGGAATTGCGATGACCCCAGATATGCACCAGCAGCCGGTCCGAGCCCACCGTGCGGCCCGCGTTCACCAGCAGCATCTGCAGCAGCCGCAGTTCAAGCTTGGTCAGGCGCACCGCCGGGGCGTCGCCGATCTCCACGGTGTGATCCTCGACATTCAGCCTGATGCGCCCGCAGGACAGCGGGCCGGAGTTCTCCATGCCCGCGCGGCGCATCAGCGCCTTGATGCGCGCCAGCAGGGTGCGCGGGCTGAACGGCTTGGTCAGGTAGTCATCGGCGCCCAGTTCCAGCGAGCGCACCAGGTCTTCCTCTTCGTTGCGCGCCGTCAGCATCATGATGGGCACGCCTGACTGCGCGCGGATGGCTTCGCAGACCTTGAAGCCGCTGGCGCCGGGCATGTTGATGTCGAGCACCAGCAGGTCCGGGGCTTCGCTGGCGAACAGCGCCAGGGCTTGGGTGCCGTCGGTGGCCTTGATGGGCAGCAATCCCGCCTGGGAGAGCGTGAAGGCGATCAGGTCCAGCAGGTCGCGGTCGTCGTCGGCGATCAGAACTTTCATGGCTTGGGACTTCTGGCGGTCACGTCAGGCGTTCTTCAACGTACCGGGGCAGTGTAAAGCTGAATCGGGTGCGCTGCTGCGGCGTGCGCTGCACGGCGATGCTGCCGCCGTGACGCTCGATCACCGATTTGACTATCCACAGCCCCAGCCCCAGGCCGCCGGGCTCCGGCTCCACATCGCTGCCGCGGCGAAAGCGCTCGAAGACCGCGCCCACATCCCCTTGAGGCACGCCCGGGCCCTCATCCTCGACCCAGGCTTCCACCCGCTCGGCATCCGCGCGCGCGCCGACGCGCAGCGTCGAGCCGTCCGGGGAGAACTTGTTGGCATTGGCGATCAGGTTCACGAACACCTGGGTCAGCCGCGTCTTGTCGCCGCGCACCGGCGGCAGGTCATCGGGCAGCTCCACGATGAGCTGCTGCTGGCGCTGCCGCAGCAGCGACTCCACCAGGGCGTGCGCATCCAGCACCACCTCGCCCAGCGCCACGCTTTGCCGGCGGATGCTCAACTGGCCGGACTCGATGCGCACGCTCTCCAGCAGATTGTCGATCAGGCGGGTGAGGCGCAGCGTGCCGCGCTCCAGCGACACCACCAGATTCTCGCGCGCCTGCGGCTGCATGGTGTGCAGGCCGTCGCGCAACAGCTCGATGGAGGCCAGCTGCGCCGCCAGCGGCGTGCGGAACTCATGCGAGATATTGGCCAGCACGCTGTCGCGCGCGCGACGCACCGCTTCCAGTTCGGTCTCATCGCGCAGCACCTGCACCTGCAGGCCCTCCACCATGCCGGAGCTGGTGATGATGGTGGTGCGGGGCGCCGCGGCATCCAGACCCAAACGTTCCAGGGCCTGCGCCGTGCCGGTGCTGCGGGCGCGCAGGATGGGGCAGTCGGTTTCACAGGGTCGAACGCCGTTCTCGCCCAGGGGTTTCAACAGGTCACCGCAGAAGCGGCCGACGGCCGCCTGGGGCTCCACGCCCAGGAGCCTGGCGGCCTGCGGGTTCAGGTAGCGGATGTTGCGATCCTTGTCCACGGCGAAGACGCCTTCGACGATGCCCGCGAGCACGCCCTGGGCTTCGGCTTCCCGCCGGCGCAGCGTGCCGGTGATGTTCACCAGGTTGCGGCGCATGTCCTCCATGGTGCGCGCCAGCGCGCCGACCTCGGCAGTGCCGCCCATCGGGATCGAGGTCGAGAAATCACCCTGCGAGAGGCGTTGTGCCGCCTCGGTGAGATCCTGCACGGGGCCGGCGACGAACTCGCCCAGCACTGCCCCGGCCATCACCGCCAGCAGCGCCAGCACCAGGGCGGTGATCAGCAGGCGGTGGATCAGCGAGCGGATCTCGCTGTCGATCTGCGCGGCGGGCAGGCGCGCCTCGATCAGCGCGATGGCCTCGCCGGTGTTGGTGAACAGCGGAAAGCTGGCCACGAACAGGTCCAGCGGCTGCACATGCGCCACCGCGTAGTGACCGTCGGCGAGCCCCGCGCTGTGGACACTGGTCAGCTGGTCCACGGCCGCGGTGGTGAAACTGCGGTAGTTGATGAGGTGGATCGACAGGCCCGCGGCACGACTGAGGTTGCTCGCCAGCGCCTCGTCCAGCCGCCGCACGACGATGATGGTGAGACCCGCATGCCCGTTCACCGGTATGGCGGCGCCGAACAGCGCCGCGGGGCTCGCCACCGGAGCGGCCAGGAAGATGCGGCCCTGCTTGGCGGTATTCAGGAAGATGTCCGTCCAGGGCACCGCGCCGCCCGCCTGGGACAGCAGGCGCGCGCCATCGAACAGCGCGCAGGCATCGGCGGTGTCGGCCGGGCACAGCCGCCGCAGGATGGCCAGCAGTTCCTGGGGCTGGGCATTGGTGGCCTGCAGCGCCTTCTGCATCGCCGGATCATCGGCGATGGTGCGGGCCGAGCCCAGGGTATCCTCCTGCATGCGCCGCAGCGTCTCGCGCGCCATGGTGCCGCCCAGCTGCACCCGCGCGGTGCCCTGGCTGTCGACCAGGGCGCGCAGGCGCTCCCCGGCGTACAGCGACAGGCCGCCGGCCACCATCAGCACGATCACGACTTCGCTGCCCGCCAGCCACCAGCGCAGCCTGGTGGTGGCCGGGTCGATCCGCAGCCGCTCGAGCAGTGACCCCAGGCGCTCCAGCATGGGTTGCATCAGCGGCGCTTGTAGCCGCGGCGCTCGACCAGGGTCTTGATGATCAGAGTGATCAAGGCCAGCAGGGTCAGCAGCGAGGCGGCGGCGAAGGCGCCGACGGTGTTGTATTCGCGATAGAGGATTTCCACATGCAGCGGCAGCGTATTGGTGAGGCCACGGATATGACCGGATACCACGGACACCGCGCCGAACTCGCCCATGGCGCGGGCATTGCACAGGATGATGCCGTAGATCAGGCCCCATCGCACCTTCGGCAGGGTGACGCGGAAGAAGGTCAGCCAGCCCCCCGCGCCCAGGGTGATCGCGGCCTCCTCCTCGTCATTGCCCAGCTGCTGCATCAGCGGGATCAGTTCGCGGGCCACGTAGGGGAAGGTCACGAACATGGTCGCGAGCATGATGCCGGGCAGCGCGAACACGATGCTGATGTTGTGATCCTGCAGCCAGCTGCCGAACCAGCCCTGCAGGCCGAACACCAGCACGTACACCATGCCGGCGATCACCGGGGAGACCGCCAGCGGCAGGTCGATCAGCGTGGTGAAGAAGCTCTTGCCGCGAAACTCGAACTTTGCGATGCACCAGGCGGCCGCCAGTCCGAAGATGGTGTTCAGCGGCACCACGATGGCCGCGGTGAACAACGTCAGCCTGATGGCCGACACGGTGTCCGGATTGTTGAAGGACGTAAGGTAAGCCTCGATGCCCTTCTCGAACGCCGCGGCGAACACCGTGATCAGCGGGGCGATCAGCAGCGCCGCCAGGAACAGCAGCGAGATGCCGATCAGCAGCCAGCGCATCAGATTGCCCAGCAGCGAGTCGTGGCCGGGCCGCGAGCGCAGCTCCGCCAGCATGGCCTGTGAGGGTCCGCCGGCCATCTAGTTGCCCGCCCGGAAGCGGCGGCGTCCCCAGTTCTGCAGGAAATTGATCGCCCACAGCCCCAGGAAGGAAATGCTCAGCATCACGCAGCCGAGCGCCGCCGCGCCGTGATAGTCGAACTCATCCAGGCGGATGACGATCAGCAGCGGGGTGATTTCCGTCTTGAAGGGCAGGTTGCCCGCGATGAAGATCACCGACCCGTACTCGCCCACCCCGCGTGCAAACGCCAGCGCAAAGCCGGTGAGCATGGCCGGCACCAGGATGGGCAGGATGATGCGCCGGAAGACGTAGAAGCGGTTGGCGCCGAGGGTTTCGGCGGCATCCTCCAGGTCGCGCTGCACCTCGGCCAGGGCCGGCTGCACGGTGCGCACCATGAACGGCATGCCGATCAGCGTCAGGGCGATGGTGACGCCGATCCAGGTATAGGCCACCTTGATGCCGGCCAGCTCCAGGTACCGGCCCAGCCAGCCGTTCTGCGCGAACACCGTGGTGAGGGCGATGCCGGAAACCGCGGTGGGCAGCGCGAAGGGCAGGTCGATGATGGCATCGATGAGCTTGCGGCCCGGGAAGTCATAGCGCACCAGGGACCAGGCCAGGACGAAGCCGAACACCAGATTGATGGTGGCGGCCAGCAGCGAGGCGCCGAAGGACAGCCGGTAGGAGGCCAGCGCGCGCTGGCTCAACACCGTGTGCAGGAAATCCGGGCCGCTGGAGGCGGCGGCCATGCTGACCAGCGCCGCGAGCGGGATGAGCACGATGGCACTGAGGAAGAAGGTCGTGAAGCCGAAGGTCAGCCCAAATCCGGGCAGCACGCTGGGCTGCGTGAAGGTCCATCGGCCGGCTGCCTGGCGCGCTGCCATGTGCTTCAGCCCTGTGTCGGCGGATCGCCGGGCTGCCACACCACCAGCAGCGGGCTGGCGATGCGCGACAGCAGCACCGCGAAGCGCTGGCTGAGCACGCCGATGTCCGAGACACCGATGATCAGCAGCTGGTCGGGCTGTTCGACCAGCCGGCGGGTCAGTTCCGTGGCGACATCCCCGTAACCCAGCTCGGTGCGGATCTCCAGGCCGTGCACGGCCTGCGCTTCGGAGCGCGCATCCAGCAAGGCGCGCATGCCATCCGGCCGGGCGGTCTGCGCATCGTCCGGCAGGATGCCCACGTAGACGGCCTCCGCGGACACATGGCGCAGCAGGCTCGCGGCCACCGCCAGGGTGGCGCGGCGCGCGGGCTCATCCACCCAGTGGATCAGGACCCGGCTCGGCGAGGGGGTATTGCGCGGCAGCAGCAGCACGGCTTCGGCACCCAGCCGCAGCAGCCACTGCACCGTATGCACCGCGCTGGGGTCGGTATGGATCACCGCCACGCCGGCGAACGGTGCCGCCCCGGCGCCTGCCTCCGGCAGCCGCAGCGCCGGCTCGACGCGGGTGCCGACCCGGGTCTTCATGCGCGTCGCCAGCTGCACCAGCAGCGGCTCCTCACTGATGTCCTGCGCCTGCGCCTCGGTGGTCGCGCAGGCCGTGAAGCTCGACAGCGGAGTGGCCAGCACGTGCAGACGCCGCACGCCCAGCGTCACGGTCTGCCCGGCCGATACCGGATAGCTGCGCCGGTCATGCTGGGTGCGGGTCACTTCCAGCAGCGCTTCGGCGGCATTGCTGTCCGCCGAGGTCACGACCTGCCCGCTGCTGGCCGGATTGTTCAGGCGCACCCGCAGGCGCTCATTGGCGCCGACGAACAGCAGCTGGTCCACCGTGCCCAGGCCCAGGAAGCTCGAGCGCAGCTCATCGGCGTCCCGGGCGATCTCGATATCCTCAGGCCGCAGCACCGCCACCACTTCGTGATCGCGGCTGGCCGGTGAGCTCGCGCTGCCCAGCGCCAGCACCGGATCGGTGCCGAAACAGATGCCGCGCGCGGTCTGCTGCGCCAGCACCAGGTTGGCGGCGCCCAGGAAGGTCGCGACGAAGCGGGTCGCGGGCCGGGCGTACAGGTCCTCGGGGCGGCCCACTTCCAGCAGCCGTCCCAGGTTCATGATGCCGATGCGATCGGCGAGCGCAAAGGCTTCCTCCTGGTCGTGAGTGACCAGGATGGTCGTGATTCCCAGCTCCCGCTGCACCTCGCGGATGGTCCGGCGCAGCTCCTCGCGGATCTTGGCATCGAGGGCGCCGAAGGGCTCATCCAGCAGCAGCACTTCGGGCTTGTGCGCCAGGGCGCGGGCCACCGCCACGCGCTGCTGCTGGCCGCCCGACAGCTGCATGGGCAGGCGGTCATCCATGCCTTCCAGGGCCACGAGGCGCAGCAGTTCCCGGCGCCGCTCGCGGCGCTTGGCCGAGCGCACGCGCCGCACGCGCAGCGCGAATTCGATGTTCTCCGCCACGGTCATGTGGCGGAACAGGGCGTAGTTCTGGAACACCAGTCCCACGCCCCGATCGCGCGCGGAGATGTGGGTGACATCGCGGCCGTGCAGGGAGATGCGGCCGTGATCGACGCCCGTAAGGCCTGCAATGGCGCGCAGCAGCGTGCTCTTGCCGCTGCCGCTGGGACCCAGCAGCACGAAGAATTCCCCATCGCCGATGTCGATGGAGACGTCATTGACGACCGGTGCGCCCTGGTAGCGCTTGGTGATCTGATCCAGCGTAATCGACATGTAACTTTGGGCGCCTGCGGCTGCAACGGAGAGCCAAACGATCCATCCTAGACTGCCCGTGGTTTCACCGACAGGTACGAGCCGGTTATAAACCGGTTACAACCGCCCGCCGGCTCTTCAGATGACGATCAGCACCTCGGGACAGTCCTTCAGGTCGATGGCCAGGGCGCTCACCTGGGCCGCGCTGACGGCGCGGATGGTGTAGGTGAGGGACTGGAAGTTGCCGTTGCCGCTCAAGCGTTCGGTGGTGCGGGAGGAGTCCAGGTCCGGCACATGGGCGCCGACGATGGCGTCGATCTGCGCCCGCAGCGTGTCGCTGGCGCGGCCCACGACCTTGATGGGGTAGTCGGTGGGAAACGTGAGCAGGGTGAGCGGTGCATCGCCTGTGGCCGGCTCGTTCACCAGGGCCTCCCGGCCAGCTCCTGCTTGTACTGTTGCAGCTGCCCGTGCAGCGCCCGCCACACCGGTCCCGGCTGACCGCTGCCGACGGGGTTGCCGTTCAATCGGGTGACCGGCACTACTTCGCGGGTCGCCGCCGACAGCATGATCTCGGCAGCCCCGAGCAGGTCGGCCTCGGTCACCGTCGCGGCGCGCACGCTGATGCCGGCGCGCTGCGCCATCTTCTCGACGGCGCCGCGGGTAAGACTGGGCAGCACCTGCTCGCTCAGCACCGGCGTTACCAATTGGCCATCGAGCACGACATGCACGGCGGAGGCCGATCCTTCCGTGAGCTCACCGGCGCGCAGCAGGATGGTCTCCGCGGCCCCCGCCTGGGTGGCGTGGTCGCGCAGCAGGATGTTCGCCAGCAGGGCCGTGGACTTGATGTCGCAGCGGCCCCAGCGGTTGTCCGCCGCCGTCACGCAGCTCACGCCGCGCTCCAGCGTCACCCGATCCGGCAGCGTCAGCGGCGAGCAGAACGCGAAGACCGTGCGCTCGATCTGCGGCAGGGGCGTGTGGTTGCGGCCGAACTCGGCGCCGCGGGTGACCTGCCAGTACACATAGGTGTCGTCGGTGGCGTTGCGCTCGATGAGAGTGGCAATGATTTCGTGCCACTGCTCGCGGGTGTAAGGATCGGCCATGCCCAGCTCGCGCAGGCTCGCCGCCAGCCGCTCGCAATGCGCGACAAAGCGGAACGGACGCCGGCCGTACACCGGCATCACCTCGTAGACCGCATCCGCGAACAGGAAGGCGCGATCCAGCGGCGAGACGCGCGCCTGCGCCAGGGGCAGGTATTCGCCATTCAGGTAGCACAGCGGCAGCGGCGTCGCCAAGGAACGGGTCCTACTTGAACCAGAGTGAAATATGATCCGTCATGCGGGTCCACAGGCCGCCCGCGGGCACCGCCTGCAGGGTGACGATGGGGCCCTTAGCCACCACCACCCCGTCAGCGGTCGCGACGCTGAACTCGCCGACCGGCGCGCCGGCGGGCAGCGGGGCGAGCAGCCGGTTGTTCACGCTGGCCGTGGTCTTCAGCAGATTGGCCTGGTCGCGGCCCACCGTGACGAACACGTCCTCGCCGAGGCCGACCGGGGCGGAGCTGGTGGCGGACAGGAAGATGCGCGGCGTGGCCAGCACCTCGCCGCGGCTCTTCACTTTCACGGTCTGGTAGAAGGAGTAGCCATAGCCCAGCAGCGTCGCGCTGGACTGTTCGCGATCCTTCACCGAACCCGAGCCCAGCACCACCGAGATCAGGCGGGTGCCGCCGCGCAGCGCCGAGGTGACCAGGCAGAACCCGGCGCTGTCGGTGTGGCCGGTCTTCAGTCCATCCACCGTCGGGTCGGCGCTGAGCAGGCCATTGCGGTTCTGCTGCTTGATGTTGTTCCAGGAAAACTCGTGCAGGCTGAACAGCGGATAGAAATCCGGGAAGTCCTGGATGAGGTGATGGGCCAGCAGCGCCAGGTCCCGGGCGGTGGTGTAGTGGTCGGGGTTGGGCAGGCCATCGGAGTTGGCGTAGTGCGTATGCGCCATGCCCAGTCGCTTCGCATACTCGTTCATGACCTGCACGAAGGCGACTTCGGTGCCGGCGACGCGCTCGGCCAGCGCCACGGTGGCATCGTTCCCGGACTGCACGATCATGCCCTTGATCAGGATGTCCACCGGGATCTGCGTGCCCACCTGCACGAAGGTGCGCGACCCTTCCGAGCGCCAGGCATGTTCACTGATGGTGACCGGGTCGGTGAGCTTCAGGCGGCCATCGTGAAGCGCGCTGAACACGACGTAGGCGGTCATCAGCTTGGTGAGGCTGGCCGGTTCCATGCGATCGTCGGCGTGATCCGAGGCCAGCACCCGCCCCGTCTGGTAGTCCTCGAGCAGGAAGGCGCGGGCGGGCACCGCCGGAGGTGCCGGAATCGGTGCGGCCGCGCCGGCCGCGGCCGTCACGAGCAGATTGGTCAGGGCAATGAGAGCAGTGGCGAGGAGACTACGAAGCATCCGCTGTGATCCTGGCAGGTTGAAGGGCTTGGGGGCGCAAGTTTATCAGTCGAGAGCCAGGCGCGCGTCGGGAACTCCCAGCTGGGCCAGCTGCGCCGCCAGCGCATCGAAGTCGGCGACGCTGTTCACCGGCCCGAGGCGCACCCGGTACAGGTGATGTCCCGGCTGCGGCGGCAGCACCACTGCACTGGTGAGACCGGCCTGTTGCAGGCGCTGCTGCAGAGCGGTGGCATTGGCGGGCACCGCGAAGGCGCCGGCCTGCACATACAGCGTGGGCGGCGGAGCCTCCGTCACGCGGGTGAGCGCCTGGCTGCGCACATCATTGGGGGTGACGACCCGCACCTCCACCATGGCCGTGCCGGCGCGCAGCATGTCGAGCTTCGCCGCCGCGGTATAGGACAGGTCGACCAGGCGATTGGCCACGAAGGGGCCGCGATCGTTGATGCGCACCACCACCGAACGGCCGTTCACCAGATTGGTGATGCGCGCATAGCAGGGAATGGGCAGGGTCTTGTGGGCCGCCGTCATGGCGTACATGTCGTAGGGTTCACCCATCGAGGTGCTGACGCCGTGGAAACCCGGTCCATACCAGGAGGCCACGCCGCGCTCCACATAGCCCTCGGGCGTCGCGAGCAGCGCATAGCGGCGCCCCTGCACCGAGTAGAAAGGCGGATTGCCGTTGCGGCTGCGCGCCTCGAGGCGCGGCACGGCATCGGGAATGGCGGCGATCTGCGCCGGCGTCGGCGCGCTGGTCGGCGCGGGCACGGGCGCGATCGGGGTGGGCTGCGCCCCGCCGCCGGAGGGTGCCCGGCCTCCCACCAGGGTGCAGCCGGCGAACAGCGCGAGCACGCCAAGCAACGCAAAACGCAGCGGCAGGGGCTCAGTCCGCATGGGCCTGCCGTACGCCCGCGGCGATGGCATCGGCCAGATCGTCCACCGCCATCGCATAGCGCGCGCTGCGGTTGTAGCGGCTGATGACATAGAAATTCCTGAAGCCCACCCGGAATGCCGGGCCGGTGGGCTGCTCGGCGGCGATCAGCACGGCCGGCGTGCTGCCGGGCAGATCGCTTTGCGTGAGGATGCCGGCGGCCTTGAGGCTGTCGAGCGTTGCCGTGAGGTCCAGCAGGCGCGGCGCCTCGGGCAGCGCGGCTCCCGGCGCCAGCGAGGCTTCCGCCAGCACCGGCGCACCGCTCTGCCAGCCGTTCACCTTGAGCAGGTTGGCCACGCTGGTGAAGATATCGCGCCAGTCGTTCCACAGATCGACGTGCCGGTTGTCGTCCGCATCCACGCCGAAGCGCCGATAGCTGGAGGGCATGAACTGCGGGGCGCCCATGGCGCCGGTGTAGGAACCCTTGACGGTGAGCGGATCCAGGTGTGCCTCGTGCGCGAGCAGCAGAAACTGCAGCAGCTCGCCGCGGAAGAAATCCGCGCGCGCCGGGTAGTCGAAAGCCAGGGTGCTGAGCGAGTCGAGCACCCGATCCTTGCCGGTGATGCGGCCGTAGCCGGTCTCGCAGCCCAGGATGGCCACCAGGTACTGCGGCGCGACCCCCTGCGCCTGCGCCACCTCCTCCAGCACCTGCCGGTGGTCCAGCCAGAAGCGCACGCCGTCGGCGATGCGCTGCTCGGTCAGGAAGTTCGCGCGGTACTGCCACCAGGGCAGCACGCTCTCGGCGGGACGGGAGATCTTGTCGATGACGGCGGGGTTCGGGTGCGCGTGCTTGAGGATGCGCGTCACCCGGGCGCGCGTCAGCGGCGGCTGCTGCGCGGCGCTTTTGATGAAGCTCTGGATCTCCGGTCGCGCCAGGTCAAATCGCGGAGCGGCGAGCGCGGCCGCGGCCCACAGCCACCCGGCGCACAGCGCGCCAGCGCCGACACCCCAGGCTTGCAGGCGTGCGCGGCTCACTACGAGCCGACCAGCTTCCGGTGCGAGTACATCGACATCAGAATACCGAAGCCGGCGAGCAGGGTCACCATCGAGGTGCCGCCATAACTGATCAGCGGCAGCGGCACGCCCACCACCGGCAGCAGGCCGCTCACCATGCCCGCATTGATGAAGACATAGATGAAGAAGGTCAGCGCGAGACTGCCGGCCAGCAGTCGCGCAAAGGTGTCCTGGGTCTGGGTGGACAGATAGATGGCGCGCCCCACGACATAGGCATACAGCGACAACAGCACGAACAGTCCCAGCATGCCGAACTCCTCGCCGATCACCGCGAAGATGAAATCGGTGGAGCTCTCGGGCAGGTAATCCAGCTGCGCCTGGCTGCCGTTCATCCAGCCCTTGCCGAATACGCCCCCCGAACCGATGGCGATCTGCGACTGGATGATGTGGTAGCCGGCGCCCTGCGGATCGATCTGCGGATTGATGAAGGTGAGGATGCGATCGCGCTGGTAGTCATGCATGTGACGCCAGCCTATCCAGCCGCCCAGCGCGGCGAGCGCCATCAGGCCCAGCACCACGCTGGCCTGCAACCCCGCCATCATGACCACCAGAGCACCGGAGATCAGGATCAGGGCGCCGGTGCCCAGGTCCGGCTGCATCACCACCAGGCCCGAGGGCACGACGATCAGGAGGGCGAGCGCCACCAGGTTCAGCGGGCTCGGCGGCAGCGGGCGCTCGTACAGGTACCAGGCGCACATCATCGGCACGGCCAGCTTCATGATCTCCGAGGGCTGGAAGCGCAGTATCCCCAGGTCCAGCCAGCGCTGCGCGCCCTTGCCGATGGCCCCCATGCCCGCGACCACCAGCAGCAGCAGCACGCCCACCGCGTACAACCACGGCGACAGCCGCCGCAGGAAGTTCGGATTCACCTGCGCCAGCACCAGCATGGCCACCGTGCCCATGCCCAGATGGCCGACCTGGCGGATGACCATCCCGACGCTCTGGCCCGAGGCGCTGTACAGCACCACCAGCCCGTAGGCCGCGATCAGTCCCAGGCCCACCAGCAGCGGGCCATCCAGCTTCAGCGCCAGCAGCATGCGCGCCGCGCCCGTGACCGCGCGCCGGGCGCTGGGGCCGTCGTTGATTTCCTCGCGGATCACTCGAGCCGCGCCTTGGCTTCGGCGGAGGGCTCGTATTGGGGTTTGAGCCTGCCATCGTCACCGAGCAGGTAGGAGTCCAGCACCTGGCGCGCGATCGGCGCTGCGGTACCGGCGCCAAAGCCGGCATTCTCGGCCAGAACCGCAATGGCAATGCGCGGCTGCTCGGCAGGCGCGAAGGCCACGAACCAGGCGTGATCGCGCAGGTTTTCGGCCACGGTCTTGGCGTTGTACTTCTCGTTCTGCCCCACGGTATAGACCTGCGCCGTGCCGGTCTTGCCGCCGGAGGTGTAGGCCGCCTTCGCGAACGCGAGGCGCCCGGTGCCGCCGGGAATCGTCATCGTGGCCATCATGGCCTTGAGCACAGTCGTCCAATCCTGCTCGGCGATGCCCGCCACGGGCTTCTCCTCGACCGGCGCGATCGGGGTTACGCGACCGTCCGCGGTGCGAATTGCAGTCACCAGACGCGGGCGGAAACTGCGGCCGCGCTCGCTGATGACACCGACGATATGCGCCAACTGCAGCGGCGTCACCAGCAGGTAGCCCTGGCCCACTCCGAGGTTGACGGTCTCGCCCGGAAACCAGACCTGGTCGGCTGGATGTTTGAAGGCCGTCTTCTTCCACGCCGGTGAGGGCAGCAGGCCGGGCTTCTCGCCGCTGATGTCGATGCCCGTCAACTGGCCATAGCCAAAGGGCGCCAGTCCCTCATCGAGTTTGTCGATGCCCATCTCGTGAGCCAGCTTGTAGAAGTAGACGTCGGAGGATTTGGCGATGGCCTCCGTCAGATCCAGATACCCGCGCGGTTCGTCCTTGTCCGCCCGGTAGATGTGCGCGCTGTGCGGCAGCTCGAAGGTCCCGTTGCAGAACACTTTCTGGTCGGCGGTGATGCTGTGGTCGGTGAGGGCCACCAGCCCGATGGCCGGCTTGATGGTGGAGCCGGAGGGGTAGGCGCCGCGCAGCGCGCGGTTCAGCAGCGGCTTGTCGGCATCATTGGCGAGCGTGGCGTATTCGGCGCGCGTGATGCCGCGTGCAAACGGCGTGGGATCGAAGCCCGGCTTGCTCACCAGCGCGATGACATCGCCATTGCGTGGATCCAGGGCCACGACCGCCCCACGGTGGGGGCCCAGTGCGGCCTCGGCCACGCGCTGCACCTTCATATCCAGTCCCAGGACCAGATTTTCGCCGGACACCGGCGCCTGGGTGCGCAGCTTCGGCGCCGCGCCGCCGAGCTTGTCCACCGAGCGGCCTTCGGCATTGACCAGGATCTGCCGATACCCGTTGGTGCCGTGCAGCTGCTTCTCGTAGGCCGCCTCGACGCCGAGCTTGCCGATCACCGAGGTACCGGCGTACGCGGCGGTGTCCACATTCTTGAGGTCCGACTCGCTCAGGGCACTGACATACCCTAAGGCGTGCACGCCGAGCGCACCGTTCGGATACCAGCGGGTCTGACGCGACTTGATGTCGACGCCCGGAAAATCGAAGCGGTGCACCGCGAAGCGCCCCACGTCCTCGTCGGTCAGGCGCAGGCGGATCGGCACGCTGTCGAAGCTGCGGCGCGAGAGAATGGTGCGGCGGATGTCCGGCAGCTCCTCGGGCGTCAGCAGCCCGATGCCCACCAGGCCCTTGAGGGTGGCGGCGAGATCCGGGACTTCCTCGCGCACCAGTTCCAGCTGGTAGCCGGGTTCCCCGCCGGCGAGGGTCTCGCCGTTGCGGTCCAGCAGCAGGCCGCGCGCCGCCGGGATGGGCTCGATGCGCACGCGGTTGTACTGGGACTGCTGCGAATAATATTCGTAGCGCGCCACCTGCAGCAGCACCAGGCGGCCCGCGAGGATCGCCAGCAGGATGGCGCCGATCGCGCTCGCCACCAGCGCGCGCTGATCGAACAGCCGCTGTTCCTTCCAGTGATCCTTGATGCGTACGCCGCGCATGGACTTGGGTGTCTCCTTGGCTTCAGCGTGTGCCGCGCACGCGATCCAGGACGGCGCTCACCAGCGGCCAGATGAGCGCGCCGGTGAGGGCGTGGATCCAGCGCAGCGGACTGGTCATGGGATGCCCCGTCCAGCCGTCGATGGCGAACAGGATGAATTCATAGACCACCAGCGCGCCCAGCAGAATCAGCGCCTGCTGGAAGACCGGCTTCAAGCGGATCTTCTGGTGCTCGCGGACCACCACGTAGGTGATGGTCGAGAGCGCCAGCGCGTTCTGGCCCAGCACCGCGCCCTGAAACACATCCAGGGCCAGGCCGCTCAGGAACCCCAGGCCGATGGCGCCCAGCCTGGGGGCCGCGATCGACCAGTACATGACCGTGAGCACCAGAAAGGAGGGGCGCACCACGCCCATCCAGCCGGGCAGCGGCAGCACCGAGAGCACCAGTGCCACGACGGCCGTCAGCAGCACCGCGCCGTAGGATTCCTGGCGACGCTCGATCATCGGGGACCTGCCGCGGCGGGTTTCGCGGCCGGGGCCGGCGTCGGCGCGGGCGCCAGGCGCGGCAGGTTGGGCAGGGGCAGCAGTTCCAGCGGCGGGGCCGGCTGGCGCTTGAGGGCCTCGTTGCCCGTGGTGGTCGCACCGTCCTTCAGATGCGTGGGCGCGGCCGGGTGGGACTCCTCGAACCACACCAGCGTCACTTCATGCAGCGCGGACAGATGCGCCAGCGGCGTCGCGCGGATCTGCGGCAGCGCCTGGACCTTGTCGCGGCGGATTTCGGCGATGCGGGCCACGGGATAGCCCTGCGGGAACACCCCGCCCAGACCCGAGGTGAGCAGCAGATCGCCGGGCTTCACGTCCGCGTTGGCCGGCAGGTAGGGCAGTGCCAGGGACTCGGAGTCGCCGGTGCCCACCAGGATGGTGTGCACTCCCGTGCGCTCGACCTCCACCGGCACCGCGTGCTCCAGATCGGTCACCAGGATCACCTCGGCGCTCCACGGGCCTACCCGCGTGGTCTGCCCGAGCAGCCCGTAGTTGTCCATGACCGCCTGGCCCTTGAAGACACCGTTGCGCGCGCCGCGGTTGATCAGCAGGTGCTCGCGCTGGTCGTTGAGCGCCACCTCGACCACTTCCGCGGCCAGCCAGTGATCGGCCACCGGCGGCAGGCCCGCGCGCAGGCCGCGCAGTTCGGCGTTCTCGCGCGCCAGGGCCTCGAAGCGCATTACCTTCAGCGACAGTTCCCGCTCCCGGGCGCGCAGCGCCCGGTTCTCGGCCTCGAGGGTGGCTCGCGCGGTGAAACTGTCCTGGGTCCAGCGCCAGGCCAGCGCCGGGGAGCTGACGGCCAGCTGCAGCGGATAGGCCGCCGCGCTCAGGTAGTAGCGGGCCTGCACCAGCCAGCGGCCGCGGTGATCCAGCACCATGAGAAAGATGGCCAGAACGGCATAGACAAAGAAGCTGAAGCCTGGAGCGGTTCCTCGCCCCTGCGATGCCCGGTAGTTTCCTGAACCGTAGGCAGCCACGCTCGTTATTGTGCGGGTGGTGAGCGGTTACTCGAGGCCGAAGTGTCCGGGACCCATCTCGTCCATGAGCTCGAGAATGCGTCCGCCGCCGCGCGCCACGCAGGTCAGGGGATCATCCGCCACCACCACGGGCAGGCCCGTCTCCTCGGTGAGCAGCTTGTCGATGTCGCGCAGCAGGGCGCCGCCGCCGGTGAGCACGATGCCGCGCTCGGCCACATCCGCGCCCAGTTCCGGCGGGGTCTGTTCCAGGGCCTGCTTGACGGCGCTGACGATGCTCTGCAGCGGCTCCTGCAGGGCCTCGAGGATTTCATTGCTGTTGAGGGTGAAGCTGCGCGGCACGCCCTCGGAGAGGTTGCGGCCCTTCACCGACAGTTCCCGCACCTGCTGGCCCGGGTAGGCCGAGCCGATCTCGATCTTGATGCGCTCGGCGGTGGCCTCGCCGATGAGGATGCCGTAGTTGCGGCGCACGTAATTCATGATGGCGTCGTCGAACCGGTCGCCGCCGATGCGCGCCGAATTCGCATAGACGATGCCGTTCAGGGACAGCACGGCCACTTCCGAGGTGCCGCCGCCGATGTCCAGGACCATGGAGCCGCGGGCCTCGTGCACCGGCAGGCCCGCGCCCACCGCCGCGGCCATGGGCTCGCTGACGATGGCCACATTGCGCGCGCCGGCGCCCTCGGCCGATTCGCGGATGGCGCGCCGTTCCACCTGGGTGGAACCGAACGGCACGCACACCAGCACCCGGGGGGAGGGCTTGAGCATGCGGTTGCCATGCACCTTGTTGATGAAGTACTGCAGCATCTTCTCGGTGTAGGTGAAGTCGGCGATGACGCCATCCTTCATGGGGCGCACGGCATTGATGTGCCCGGGGGTGCGACCCAGCATGCCCTTGGCCTCGGAGCCGACGGCGACGATGATCTTGCCGCCGCGGGTGGGTTCGTCCTGGACGGCGACCACCGAGGGCTCATTGAGCACAATGCCCTTGTCACGCACGTAGATCAGGGTGTTTGCAGTACCCAGGTCGATCGACAGATCACTGGAAAAGTAACCGCGAAGGCGTTTGAACATGAAAAAAACCGGCGTTTGAAGCGAAGCGGGAGGAGCCTCCCGAAGTGGCGCGTACCATAGCAACCGATGGAACATTGAGCAAGGCACGGTGTATCATCTCGCGCCCATTTTCCCGCAGTTTTTCCGGTTCTCTTACGCAGGTCGCAACGCAGTTCACAAAAGCCAAGGCCGTCCCATGAAGCCCGAACAGATCGCCTCCATCGCCCACCTGGCACGCCTTGCCATCGACGCGGCCGAATTGCCGCGCTACCAGCAGTCGCTGAGCAGCATTCTGTCGTTTGTAGGCGACTTGGAACGGGCGCAGACCCGGGACGTGAGTCCCATGGCGCACCCGCTGCCCGGTTTGGTCCAGCGGCTGCGGGCCGACGTGGTCACCGAGAGCGACGCGCACGAGCTCTACCAGGCCAATGCGCCGCAGGTGGCCGCCGGCCTGTATCTGGTGCCAAAGGTCATCGAGTGACGCTGCACACCAGATCCTTGAGCCAGCTGGCGGCGGGCCTTGCGGCC
Source organism: uncultured Pseudomonadota bacterium (assembly GCA_963726995.1). Taxonomy (GTDB): domain Bacteria; phylum Pseudomonadota; class Gammaproteobacteria; order Steroidobacterales; family Steroidobacteraceae; genus DAIDKA01. Next base: position 975,782 of record CAVSEP010000007.1, on the reverse strand, counting down.
CGTGAGTTCTCGAGCGTGGAACTCACGCGCGCGCTGCTGGCCCGCATCGAGGCCCACCAGCCCCGGCTCAATGCCCTGATTTCCGTGACGGGCCCCTCGGCGCTGCAGGCCGCCGCCGCCGCCGATGGCCTTCTGGCCCGGGGCGAGGGCGGTCCGCTCACGGGTATCCCACTGGTTCACAAGGATATCTTCTGCACCGAAGGGGTCCGGACCACCTGCGCCTCGCGGATGCTGGACAACTTCGTGTCGCCCTACGACGCGACCGTCGTGGCGAAGCTCAAGGCCGAAGGCATGGTGATGCTGGGCAAGGCCAACATGGACGAGTTCGCCATGGGCTCCTCCAACGAGACCAGCTACTTTGGTCCCGTGCGCAACCCCTGGAATCACAAGCTGGTACCGGGCGGCTCCTCGGGCGGCTCGGCGGCCGTGGTGGCGGCGCGACTGGCGCCCTTCGCCAGCGCCACGGATACCGGAGGGTCGATCCGCCAGCCGGCGGCGCTGTGCGGCATCACGGGGTTCAAGCCCACCTATGGGCGCGTGTCCCGCTACGGCATGATCGCCTTCGCCTCCAGCCTCGACCAGGGCGGCACGCTCACCGTCTCGGCCGAGGATGCGGCGCGGGTGCTGCGCGCCATGGCCGGTTTCGATCCGCGCGATTCCACCAGCGTGCGAGCGCGAGGTCCCCGACTACGTGGCCGAGCTTGCTCAGCCGCTGTCGGGCATGAAGATCGGACTGGTACGGGAATTCTTCGAGAAGGGCCTGGATGCGCAGAATGAGCGCTGCGTGCGCGCGGCGCTGGCGGTGTATGAAAAGCTGGGCGCCACGCTGGTGGAAGTCAGCCTGCCGAATCTGGCGCTCTCCGTGCCCGCCTACTACGTGGTGGCGCCCGCCGAGTGCTCCTCGAATCTCGCCCGCTTCGACGGCGTGCGCTTCGGCCATCGGGCCAAGGATCCGAAGGACCTCATGGACCTGTACAAGCGCTCGCGCGGCGAGGGCTTCGGGGCCGAGGTGAAGCGGCGCATCATGACCGGCACCTATGTGCTCTCGGCCGGCTACTACGATGCGTTCTATATCAAGGCGCAGAAGGTGCGGCGGCTGATCGCCGACGAGTTCGAACAGGCCTTCCAGCAGGTCGACGTGCTGATGGGACCCACGACGCCGACCGCGGCCTTCGAACTGGGGTCCAAGACCGCCGATCCCATCACCATGTACCTGAACGACATCTACACCATCGGTGCGAACCTGGCAGGGCTGCCCGCCATGTCCATACCCTGCGGCTTCGTGCAGGACCTGCCGCTGGGACTGCAGCTCATCGGCCGGCATTTCGCCGAAAGCCGCCTGCTCAGCGCCGCCCATGCCTACCAGCGGGAAACCGACTGGCACACCCGCGTGCCGCCCGGCTATGAATAACGCCGTCGCACATCGAAGTGGAGCGGGAACACTAGTGGAGGGGGATGATACATTCACGCCGGGTTCGTTCATGCGCACGCTTCGTCTGAAGGTTCGCAAAGAAACCTACGGGTGGCTGAACGCCGCCGCGGCGGAAGTGAATGAGGTGTTTAACTACTGCAACGAGACCAGTTTTAAGGCTGCGACCCGCACCGACAACAAGCGCAGGTGGCTATCGGGGTTCGACCTGTGCAATTTGACTTCCGGTGCGACCGCCTACTTCGAGCAGATCGGCGCCGAAACGATTCAGTCGATTTGCACCCATTACGCCCAAAGACGGCAGTCCGCGAAGCGCCTGAAGCTGCGCTGGCGCGTGAGCTGCGGTCCGAGGCGCTCGCTAGGATGGATTCCCTTTAAGGCAGACAGTCTCAAGCGTAAGGGTGTCTGCCTGCGCTTTGCTGGCAAGTGCTTTAGGGTCTTCGAGATAGGGCGCTTGGAAGGCATCAAATGGCAGGCGGGCTGCTTCGCACAGGATGCGGTCGGGGACTGGTGGTTGTGCCTGCCGGTAAAGACGCAGGCCGATGAGTCCGTCGCGCCGTACGAGGCCGTCGGCATCGATCTGGGGCTGCAGGACATTGCGGTCACAAGCAACGGGGAACGACTGGTCGCCGGCCGCTGGACCCACAAGCTGGCCCCAAAGCTCGCCTCGGCTCAGCGCCGTGGCCATAAGCGCCAGGCAAAGCGCATTCACCGTAAAGTGGCCCGTTGCCGGGCAGATGCCCTGCACAAGTTCTCAAGGAGCGTAGTCGATCGGTATCAGAATATCATCGTGGGCGACGTGAGCAGCTTGAGGTTGGTAAAGACACGGATGGCAAGATCCGTACTCGATTCCGGCTGGGGCAAGCTCAAGCGGTTCCTGGAGTACAAGAGCCAGCAGGCTGCCAGGAGCTTCGATGTCGTCAACGAGCGAAACATCAGCGTCACCTGTTCCACTTGCGGAAGCCTTACCGGTCCGCGAGGGGTCAATGGGTTGATTGTAAGATCATGGGTATGCAGCGACTGCGGTGAGTCGCATGACCGGGACGTGAATGCGGCCCGCAATATCCTGATCGGGTCCAGGCGTCGGACCTCCGTGGGCGGGAACGGACCATCGTCTTGGCGGATTCCCTCGAGCCGCGTCTATCGCGTGCGCGAGACGCGGATAGCGACAGCCTGGGCGGCGGCATGAGCGCCGGGAATAGCGAATCCTGGGAAACCGTCATCGGGCTGGAAATCCACGCCCAGCTGGCGACCAAATCGAAGATCTTCTCCTCATCGGCCACCGCCTATGGCGCCCCGCCCAATGCGCAGGCGAACCTGGTGGATCTGGGCTACCCCGGCGTGCTGCCGGTGCTGAACCAGGCCGCCGTCAGCATGGCGGTGAAGTTCGGCCTGGCCATCGGCGCGACCATCACGCCGCTGTCGGTGTTCGCGCGCAAGAACTACTTCTATCCGGACCTGCCGAAGGGCTATCAGATCAGCCAGTACGAGCTGCCCATCGTCGCCAAGGGCCACATGGACATCGTGCTGGAGGATGGCAGCACCAAGCGGGTGGGCATCACCCGCGCGCATCTGGAGGAGGACGCCGGCAAGTCCATGCACGAGGGGCTGGGCGCCGCTTCCGGCATCGACCTGAATCGCGCCGGCACGCCGCTGATCGAAATCGTCTCGGAGCCCGACATGCGTTCGGCGCACGAGGCGGTGGCCTACATGAAGAAGATCCACACCCTGGTGCGGTATCTGGAGATCTGCGACGGCAACATGCAGGAAGGCTCCTTCCGCTGCGACGCGAACGTGTCGGTGCGCCGCAAGGGCAGCGACAAGCTGGGTACGCGGGCTGAGATCAAGAACATCAACTCCTTCCGCTTCGTGGAAAAGGCCATCCATTTCGAGGTGGCGCGCCAGATCGAGCTGCTCGAGTCGGGCGGCAAGGTGCTGCAGGAGACGCGCCTGTATGACCCGGACAAGGGCGAGACCCGCTCCATGCGCTCCAAGGAAGAGGCCAACGACTACCGCTACTTCCCGGATCCGGACCTGCTGCCGGTGGCGGTCGATGCGGCCTTCATCGCCGCCGTGCGCGCCACCTTGCCGGAGCTGCCGGATGAGAAGGCGGCGCGCTATTCATCCGCGTTCGGACTGTCCGCCTACGATGCCGGAGTGCTCACCGCCAGCCGCGAGCTGGGGGATTATTTCGAAGCGGTGGTGCGCGAGCTGCCGCAGGATCCGAAACTGGCCGCCAACTGGGTCATGGGCGAGCTGGCCGCGGCCCTGAACCGAGAGGGCATCGAGATCGGCGCGAGCAAGCTCGCCGCCGCGCGGCTCGCCGGGCTGCTCAGGCGCATCGTCGATGGCACCATCTCCGGCAAGATCGCCAAGGAGGTCTTCGAGGCCATGTGGGCCGGCGCGACCGATGCCGACTCGGTCATCGCCGAGAAGGGCCTCAAGCAGATCTCGGACCCGGCGGCGATCGAGAAGGCCATCGAGGAGGTCATGGCGCGCAGCCCCGGCCAGCTGGCCGACTACCGTGCCGGCAAGGACAAGCTGTTCGGATACTTCGTCGGCCAGGTGATGAAGGCCACCGGCGGCAAGGCCAACCCTGCGCAGTTGAACGAGCTGCTCAAGAAGAAGCTGACCGGATAGGCAAGGCTTGTGATTGCGCCAAACCACCCCCAATGTGGGCGCCATGACCACTGAATTCACGGCACCGGAGCAGGTGCAGCGCTTCATCCTCGAGAATCGCCCGGTGCGCGGCCATTGGGTCGGCATCGGCCAGGGCTGGCGGGATCTGCGCGAGTTCCGCGAGTACTCACCTCCCGTGCAGGAGCTGCTGGGCCAGGCCGTGTGCGCCGCGCTGTTGCTGGCGGCGACCCTGAAGTTCAAGGGCACCCTGACGCTGCAGCTGCAGGGCAACGGCGCCGTGGGGCTGCTGGTGGCCCAGTGCACCCACGACTTTCACTACCGGGCGCTGGCCCGCTCGCAGGGCGAGGGGGCCGCGACCTCACTCACCCCGGAAGTCTTCCGCTGGCTGGTCGGCGAGGAAGGGCGCCTGACGGTAACCATCGAGGCCGAGGAGCGCGAGCTGCGTTACCAGGGCGTCGTGCCCCTGACCGGGCACTCCCTGGCCGCGTGCCTGGAGCAGTACTTCGCCTCCTCCGAGCAGCTGCCCACGCGGGTGCGGCTGGCGGCGGATGCGAACCAGGCGGCGGGACTGCTGGTGCAGCGCCTGCCCGGCACCGGCGGGGTCGCCGCCGACTCGGCCGATGATGAGGCCGGCAGCGCCTGGGCGGATGCGCAGGCGAGTCTCGAGGCGGTGACCGCCGCGGACCTGCTGCACTTCACCGGCGAGGAACTGCTGCTGCAGGACTTCCGCCAGCACGATGTGCGGGTGTTCGCGGGCGAGCCGGTGAAATTCCTCTGCCGCTGCACCCCGGAGCGGGTCGACACCATGCTGCGGGGACTGGGCGAGACGGAAGTGCGGGAAGTGCTGAAGGAACAGGGTGCCGTGACGGTGACCTGCGATTTCTGCAACCGGCCGTATGAGTACAACGCCGCCGCCGTGGCGGCGCTGTTCGCGCAGGCGGGCCGCGAGTCCGGACAGGCGCTGCACTGACTAGGGCAGTGCCTCGCTGAGGTGGCCGGCCGCGACGGCCGCACCATCGACTCCCACCAGGGTGTTTGCCACCTCACGGGCAGCGGAGGCGAAGCCGGGTTGCTCCAGCAGTGCGCGCAGTTGCCGGACCAGGCCCGCGGCCGTGACGCGCTGGAAGGGCAGGCTGCGGGCCACGCCCAGTCGCACGGTGCGCGCGGCGTTGTCCGGCTGATCGAAGAACACCGGCGTGATCAGCTGCGGCCGGCCGGCGCGCAGCGCCTGCGAGAGGGTACCGATGCCCGCCTGGTGCACCACCGCGCAGGCATGCGGGAACACCTGTGAATACGGCAGGTAGTCGAAGGCGCTGACCGACGGCGGCAGATCCGCAAGCCGCGTGGCTCCGGTGACCAGGATGGCGCGGCGCCCGAGCTGTCGCGCCGCCTCGATCGCTGCGGACCAGAATCCCCCCGCCAGCCACACGGCCGAGGATCCCAGCGCGAATACGATGGGCGCATCCCCGGCGGCGAGGAAGGTCTGCAGTCGCTGCAGGGCCTGCGGGTCGGCCACGCTGCCGTCGTACATCGGCGTGCCGCACAGGCGGGTATGCGCCGGCCAGTCCGGCTGCGGCCGCATCAGCACGGCATCGAACAGCCCGAGCGTGCCCCGTGGCGAGAACTGGCCGTCAAACACCATGACTTTGTCAGTGGGCGGCAAGCCCAGCTCGCGCCGGTAGGCGTGCAGCGGCGCCTCCCAGCGCCGCACGGTGCCGCGCACCAGGCGCAGCAGCGGGTCGTACATCCACAGGCCCAGCCGGCGGGCGAACTGCAGGGAATTGATGGGCGCGAGCGCCGGCGGATCATCGCGCGAGAGAAAACTTGCCGGTGCCAGGACGGTGGAAATCCATGGCTTGCCCTGCTCGCCGGCCACCACCTGCACCATGAAGGTCAGCGGATGACTCACCAGCAGGTCGGCATCGGCGGCGGCTTCGCGCAGCTGGCGGTGCGATTCGCGCAGGTGCGGCATCAGCAGCTCCTGCACCAGCACCTGCGTGCCGCGCAGCGGATGGGACACGCGCTGTGCCAGTTCCTGCGGCGAGCCCAGCTCGGCCAGACTCGGGGCCACGGGTGCGAATTCCAGGCCTTCGGATTCGACCTGGGCACGATAGTCGCTGCAGGTGGCGATGCGCGCGATGTGACCGCGGGCCTTGAGCGCCCGGCCCACGGCGATGTAGGGGTGCAGGTCGCCGAGGGAGCCGAAGGTCGCCAGTACGATTCTTGCCATCAGCGAAGGTTCTTCAGATAGGCGATATCGCCCAGGTCGCGCATCTGGCCCAGTATCCACTCGCGCCGGCCGGCCACGTAGGCGGATGGCCGGTCGGCATGCAGGCGCTGCGGATTCGGCAGCACCGCCGCCAGTTGCGCGGCCTCGGCGCGCGTCAGGGCCGCCGCGTGCTTGTGGAAATAGGTCTGCGCCGCAGCCTCGATCCCGAAAACATCCGGACCGAACTGCGCGCTGTTCAGATAGACCTCGAGTATCCGGGTTTTGGGCAAGCACAGTTCCAGCAGCGTCGTGAACCAGGCCTCCAGGGCCTTGCGCACATAGCTGTGCCCGCCCCACAGGAACAGGTTCTTGGCGGTCTGCTGCGAGAGCGTGCTGGCGCCGCGCGAGCGGATGCCCTGTTCCTGTTCGCGCATGGCGTCCTGGATGGAATCGAAGTCAAAGCCGTGGTGGAAGGGAAACTTCTGGTCCTCCGAGGCGATGACGGCCAGCTGTGCCGCGGCGGCGATGTGCGTGCGGGCCACCCAGCTGTGGCGCAGGTGAAGGCCGCCATCTCCCCGGCTCCAGGCGGCCAGTTGCGCCTCGATCATGAAGGCGCTGGTGACCGGTGGCCACCAGCGCAGCGGCAAAACGGCAGCGATGCTCAGGATCAGGGCCGTCAGCAGCAGCCCCAGCATCCAGCGCAGCAGCTTGCGCAGGACTCGCTTAATTGGCCGAGACTTCGCGCGCTGAGATGATCACCACGTCTTCCACGGGCACATCATCGTGGCCACGGCGCCGTCCGGTCTTCACGCCGGCGATCTGGTCGATGACCTCCATGCCGTCAACGACCTTGCCGAACACCGCGTAGCCGTAGGAGCCGGGCTTGTGGTCGAGGAAGTCATTGTCCTTCAGGTTGATGAAGAACTGCGAGGTGGCGCTGTTGATGTCGTTGGTGCGCGCCATCGAGAGGAAGCCCCGGGCGTTCTTCAGGCCATTGGCGGCCTCGTTCTTGATGGGCGCGTGGTTGGACTTGCTGCTCATGTCCGGCGTCATGCCGCCGCCCTGGATCATGAAACCGGGAATGACCCGGTGGAAAATGAGGCCGTCAAAGAACTCCTCGCGCACGTAGCGCTCGAAATTCTCGACCGAGATCGGCGCGTCCTTGCCGAGCAGTTCAACCGTGAAGTCGCCGAGCGTGGTCTGGAATCGGATCATGAAAATCTTCCTGGTAACTAGACTGGGGTGCGACCTTCAAGCCACTGGCCCTCGGTGACCCGTTCGTGGCCGCCGAGATCGCGGTGGGAGCGTACGCTGACGAAGCCGCGCGCGACAAGTTCGCGGGCCACCGCGGCCGCCTGCGTGGCCCCGTGCTCCAGCGCCAGCCAGCCGCCATCATTGAGGTGTTCGGGGGCGGCGCGCAGGATGGCGCGCAGGGCCGCCAGGGCATCCTCACCCGGCGTCAGCGCCGCGCGCGGCTCGTCCTTGAGCGCCAGCAGCGCCGGATCCCGGGCATCCACGTAAGGCGGATTGCTCAAGACTAGGTCGAATCGGCGCCCGGCGAGCCCGGAAAACCAGTTGCCGGAGGCAAATTCGACCCCGCCGAGGCCCAGTCGCCGGGCATTGTCGCGGGCGACGGCCAGGGCGGCCGGGGAGGCATCGATCGCCAGCACCTGCCACCTGGGCCGCTCCGCCGCCAGGGACAGGGCGATGGCGCCGGAACCGGTGCCCAGATCCAGCACCTGGGCCGCCTCGAGGCCGCACAACGCCAGACCCCGCTCCACCAGCAGTTCCGTTTCCGGACGCGGCACCAGCACATCGCGGGTCACGTGCAGATCCAGGGTCCAGAACTCGCGTCGGCCGGTGATATAGGCCAGCGGTTCACCCTGGGCGCGCCGTTCGATCAGGGAAAGATAGCGCTCCAGATCCTGGCTGCTGCGTGCTTCTTCCGGGTGCGACTTCAGCCGCACGCGCGGGATGCCCAGGGCGAAGGCCAGCAGGATGCCGGCGTCCAGGCCCGGGGATTCCAGGACCGGCGCCAGCAGCGCCGCGCCGCGCGCCAGCAAATCCGAAGTCGTGAGCTGCACGGTCATCCTTTAGTATTGGCGCATGCCACAGATTCTGTATCCCCCCGCCAGGGCGCAGGCCATCGGCGAAGTGCTGCGGACCGGTGGCCAGATTTTCCGCCGGTCGTTCGGCGCGGCCCTGCCTTACGGCCTCATTGTCGCGGTTTGCAGCGATCTGGCCAATCTGCGCAACCTCAGCGTGGGGTTGCCGCTGCCGCGATTCGAGAGTACCGACCCGGTCTGGTGGGCCTGGTTCGTGGCGGGCAGCATCTTGGCCCTGCTGGTCGGCAGCGCCATGCTGCTGCGCCAGAAGGCCCTCGCGGCCGGCGAGCGCCCCAGCCTGGTGGCCGAGATGCGCCAGGCCGGCGCGCTGCTGTCGCGGTTGATCGCCTGCGTGGCGCTGTCCACCGTGGCGGTGAGCATCGCGCTGCTGCCGTTCGTGCTGGCGCTGCCGATGACCGGCCTCGATCCCACCCTGACGAACCTCGCCAACGTGAACACCGGCATGCTGTTGCTGCTGATTCCGCTCTCGGTGCCCGCGGCGTGGCTGTCGCTGGGGCTGCTGTTCGCGCCCCCGGCGCTGATCGTGAAGAAACTCGGCCCCATCGAGGCCATGGTCGTGAGCTTCCGGCTGCTGCGCGGCAACTGGTGGCGCACCTCGGTGTTGTCGGCGGCCATGGTGGGAGTCTCGCTGCTGATGCTGGCGGCGATCCTCATCGCCGCCTCGCTGTTGCTGAGCGGGATCTCGGACCCGAAGCTGCTGGCGACCCTCGCCATTCCCCTGGGCGTGCTGTGCGTCGCCATTACGGCGCCGTGGTTTGGCGCGCTGGCGCTGGCCATGATGGGAGATCTCATGGTGCGTCAGGAAAAAACATGAACCTGCTGCTGATCGAGGATGACCTGGAGGCGGCCAGCTTCCTGCAGAAGGCCCTGAAGGAGAGCGGCTACCGCGTGGCCCATGCGGTGGACGGGCGCGATGGCCTCAAGCAGGCGCAGGAGCAGACCTTCGACCTGCTGATCACCGATCGCATGCTGCCCGCCCTGGACGGCCTGTCGCTGGTGCGGGCGCTGCGCGAGCAGGGCGTGCGCACGCCGGTGCTGGTGTTGAGCGCGCTGGGCACGGTCGATGACCGCGTGCTGGGGTTGAAGGCCGGCGGCGATGACTATCTGACCAAGCCGTTCGCCTTCTCGGAGCTGCTGGCCCGCATCGAGGCGCTGCTTCGCCGCAGCGCCGCCGAGAAGAACGTGCCCCAGACCCGCATCCGGGTCGCCGATCTGGAAATGGACTTGCTGAGCCGCTCGGTGCTGCGCGCCGGCAAGGAGATCCAGCTCACCGCGCGCGAGTTCAAGCTGCTGGAATTCCTGATGCGCCACGCGGATCAGGTGGTCACGCGCACCATGCTGCTCGAGGGAGTGTGGGACCTGCAGTTCGATCCACAGACCAATCTGATCGACGTGCACATGAGCCGGCTGCGGCAGGCCGTGGACAAGGGTTTCCCGCGCCCGCTCATCCACACCGTGCGCGGCGCCGGCTACGTGATCCGTGAAGATAAGTCCGCTTAGGACGTCCGCGGCGCGCTTGGCCCTGGGCTACGGCGCGATATTCACTCTCGGCGTGAGCGCGCTGCTGGGCACGGTGTACTTCCTGACCACGACCGTCATCGACAACAACGCCGATGCGGTGATCTCCGCGGAATTCGAAGGCCTGACGGATGAATACCACCGCAATGGCCTGCCCGGACTGGCCAACGAGCTGAGCTTCCGCGGCGACAGCTGGAACGGCACGGGCGCGGTGTACCTGCTGGTGGATCCGAACCTGGTGAAGGAAGCCGGCAACGTGACGAAATGGCCCTTCGAGGACATTCCGGCCGGACAGTGGACCGAGTTTCCGGTCGAAGCGCGGGTGAACGATGCGGTCGTCACGCACCCGGTGCGCGCCAGCATCGCGCTGCTGCCCAACGGCCATCGACTGCTGGTGGGCATCGATGTGACCCAGCAGCGGCGCTTCGCCAATACCTTTCGCTACGCGACGCTCTGGGGCATCGTGCTGACCGCACTGGCCGGCGCGATCGCCGGATACTTCCTCAGCCGCAGGCTCAGTCGCCGGGTGCAGAGCGTAGCCGACACCTGCGATGCCATCGTCGCCGGCGATCTGAACCGGCGTCTGCCGATGGATGGCTCGCAGGATGAGTTCGACGCGCTGGCCGCGGCGGTCAACAACATGGTCGACCGGCTCGCCGAGAATGCCCAGCTGCTGCGGGCCACCTTCGACAGCGCCGCGCACGATCTGCGCGGACCGCTGTACCGGCTGCGCGGCCGGCTCGAGGATGCGGGGCGGATGCCGACCACTGATGCGCCGGTGCGCGCCGGCATCGATGCGGCACTGCTGGAATTGGACCGGGTGCAACGCACGCTGGCGACGCTGCTGCAGATCGCGCAGGCCGAGTCCGGCGCGGCGGCGGCGAATCGGGCCAGCGTGGATCTTGCCGAACTGGTCACGGACATCGGCGAACTGTACGAGCCGGCGGCGCGCGCCAAGCACATGACCCTGCAGGTGCAGGCCAGCGGCAATTGCCAGGTGCAGGGCAATCGCCAGCTGCTGGCCCAGGCGGTCGCCAACCTGGTCGAGAACGCGCTCAAATACATTTCCGCCGGCGGGCATATCGGAATCCGCGCGCACCGCGAGGAGCGCACGGTGTGGCTGGAGGTTGCCGATGATGGCCCGGGGATTGCGCCGCAGGATCGGGCGGCGGCCCTCAAGCCCTTCGTGCGGCTGGATCCGGCGCAGGCCAAGGAAGGCAGCGGTCTGGGCTTGAGCCTGGTGGCGGCCATCGCGCGGCTGCATCAGGCGCAGCTGCTGCTGGAAGACAATCAGCCGGGCCTAAGGGTTCGGCTGGGGCTGGCTGCCGGGGCGTGAGAGGCTGCGGCTGCGGCGCGGCGCCATGCAGCTCTTGATGAAAGTCTCGCGGGCAGCGCCCGCGAGCTTGCGGGAATCGGCTGCGGTATTGCAGCCGCGCATGCGCTGCTGGACGCTCTTCGAGCCGGACGAGGCGGGCACCACCTGCAGGGGCGGGGTCGCCGTGACCGCACGGCTCACGGTGCCGTAGGAGTCAGGCTGCGCCGCCGGCAGCTGCGGCGCGAGCGCCGCGCCGGACAGCAGCAACAGGCTGCACAGCAGCCTCAGCGGCCCGGTTGATGCGCCACGCGAATTCATGGGCCGACAATAGCGAACCTGAATGCGCGGGCGCCTTGCATGCGGATTAAGAATTATTAAGGCGTCATAACCCGCAACGCCGACGATCACTGCAGGGCGGCCAGTTCCTCGGCCTGATGCTCCTGCTGCAAGGCGCCGATGAGCTCGTCCAGACTGCCGTCCATGACAGCCGCGAGTTTGTACAAGGTCAGGTTGATGCGGTGATCGGTGACGCGTCCCTGCGGAAAGTTGTAGGTGCGGATGCGCTCGGAGCGATCCCCGCTGCCGACCTGAAGCTTGCGGGCATGCGCCTGTTCGCTGTGCTGCTTTTCCTGCTCGGCCGCCAGCAGCCGCGCCTTCAGCAATGACATCGCCTTGGAGCGGTTCTTGTGCTGCGAGCGTTCCTCCTGGCACTCCACCACCAGGCCCGTCGGGATATGGGTGATGCGGATGGCCGAATCGGTCTTGTTCACATGCTGCCCGCCCGCCCCGGATGAGCGGTAGGTGTCCACGCGCAGGTCGGCCGGATTGATCTCGACTTTCTCGACTTCGTCGATCTCCGGCAGGATGGCTACGGTGCAGGCCGACGTGTGAATGCGGCCCTGCGCCTCGGTGGCCGGTACGCGCTGCACGCGGTGGGTTCCGGCTTCGAAGCGGAAGGTGAAGAAGGCATTGTGTCCGGCGATGCGGCAGATCACTTCCTTGTAGCCGCCGTGTTCGCCCGCGCTCTCGGAGATGATTTCCGTCACGAAGCCGCGCGACTGGGCATAGCGCATGTACATGCGCAGCAGGTCGCCGGCGAAGATCGCCGCTTCATCCCCGCCGGTGCCGGCGCGCACTTCCAGGAAGATGTTCTTCTCATCGCGCGGGTCGCGCGGGATCAGGAGGCTGCGCAGCTGGCCTTCCGTGGCATCCAGGGCGTGCCCCAGGCGCTGCACTTCCTCGGCGGCCATGTCGCGCATGGACGGATCCGGATCCGCCGCCATCTGCCGGGCCGTCGCCAGGTCCGACTCCAGCACCCGATAGGCCGCGAAGCCCTCGGTGAGGGGCTGCAGGCGGGAGTATTCCATGGACAGTTCGCGGAACTGCTGCGAGCCCCCGTCGGTCGACGGATCGGCCAGCAGGCCGCCGACCTCCTCGAAGCGGTCGACCATTTTCTCCAGACGTTGGCGAATCGAGTCTTTCATGGGCGCGGCATTCTCATGGATGGCCGGCGCAGGTGACAAGGCGTGTGTGCAGCGCTCCACACAGATATAGTTGCCCCATGGGTGCGACACGACTTTGGATGACCCTGGCGGTGGGCGTGGCGGCGCTGACCCTGGCAGGATGCCATACCGGACTGGCCAGTGCGGCCGACGCGACGGATCCGGCCTCGCCACCGGCCGCAGGCGCCAATGCGGTGCAGGCCGCCGCTGCGGCCGACCCTGATCCGGCCGTACCGGCGGATCCGGCCCAGGCCAGCGTGGCCGGGGAGATGTCCCTGGCCCAGGGCGACTGCCGGACCGCGGCCGACGACTTTGCCGTGGCGTCGCAGGGTGCGACCGCGCAGATGGCCGGCCATGCCACGGAGGTGGCGCTGAACTGCCAGAACATCCCGGCTGCCTGGATCGCGGTCCAGAACTGGTTGAAGGTGGCGCCCCAGGATCCGCAGGCCGCCCTCGTCTACGCCACCGTTGCCCTGAAGCAGTACAACGTGCCGGCCGCGCGCGCGGCCATCGCCACGGCGCTGGCCGCCGACGCGCAGGCATCCGATCGGGCCCTGATGGCCTCCATGCAGGTGCTGACCCAGCAGTCCGATGCCACGGCGGCCTTTGCGGCGCTCGCCCCGGTGATCGATACACCGCAGCGCTCGGCGGTCGTGCTGACCGCCCTGGGCGATCTGGCGGTGGAGGCCTATGACTTCAAGCGCGCGGAGCACCTGGTCACCGAGGCGTTGCAGCGGGACCCGAAATCCTCCGATGCCCTGCGCCTGAAGGCGCGGGTTGCGGTGCTGCGCGGCGATGCCGCACTGGCCCTGGCCACCGCCCGCGAGGTTGCGAGACTGGATGGCACCGATGGAACCTTCGAGGTGGCCGAGGTGCTGCAGGACCTGGGACGGGTCGATGAGGCGCGCAAGGAACTGGAGCGGCTGCGGGCGGGCGGCGACATCAACACCCAGGAGATCGACCGGCGCCTGGCGCTGCTGGCCTATGACAACGGGGATCTGCAGCAGGCCCAGAAACGATTCACCGAACTGATGCGCGGCGGCGAGGGCGGTGAAGGCGCCATGTTCTACCTGGCGCAGATCGCCGAGGCGCAGGGCGACCGGGACGCGGCGCTGGCGCTGTACCGGCGGCTGATCGATTCGCCCATGGGGCCCCAGGCGCGCCTGGCCGCGGCCGGCCTGCTGCTGGATCTGGACAAGCGGGCCGAGGCCTTCGCGCTCATCGATGATCTGCCCGAGCACGACACCCGCAGCACTTTTGACCTGGTGGTGCAGAAGGCGCACCTGCTGGCCGATCACGGCGATGCGGACGGCGCGCTGACGCTGCTGTCGGCGGCCTTGCAGAGCTATCCGCGCCATCCCACGCTGGAATACGAGCGCGCCACCATGCTGGAGCGTGCCGGCCAGACGCGCGATGCGCTGCAGGCCTTCGAGGTGCTGCTGGCGCAGCGGCCCGAGGATCCGACGGTACTCAATGCCCTGGGCTACACGCTGGCCGACCATCGCGAGCAGCTGCCGCGCGCGGAGAAACTGATCCGCCAGGCGCTGGAAACCACGCCCGACAGCCCGGCCGCGCTCGACAGCCTGGGCTGGGTGCGGCTGCGGCGCGGGGATACCCGCGGCGCGGCCGGCATTCTCGAACAGGCCTACAACGTCGGGCAGGATCCGGACATTGCGGCCCACTGGGTCGAGGCCCTGTGGCTGAGCGGTTCGCAGTCCCAGGCGCGCAAGGTGCTCAGCGATGCCCTCGCCCGGCATCCGGAGTCCGCGGCGCTCGAGGCCACCCGGCACCGCCTGGTGCCCGGCAACGGGCACCCTTGAGATGAGGGTACCCATGACAGCGGCCGCGCGCGCGCGGCCGTGTCAGCTGTGGCCGTGCGCCCTCGCCGCGGTGTGGCTGGCGGGATGCCAGAGTCTGCCCAAACCCGCCCCCACGGTGGCTCCCGAGCAGTGGGTCGCGGGCTGGCCGGCGCGGCGGGAGCAGCTGCAGACCCGGGCGCAGTTCAGTGCGCAGGGACGTATCGGCGTCGTGGCCGGCGCCGACGGCTTCAACGGCCGGCTGCGCTGGCTGCAGGAAGGTGCGCGCAGCACCGTGAACCTGGATGGCCCGCTGGGCATTGGCGGCGTGCGCATCGTCAATGAAGACGGCGCACTCACGCTCACCACGCCTGCGGGCGAGGCGCTGGACAGTCAGGCGGCCCACGATGAACTGGTGCGGCGCATGGGCTTCGAGCCGCCCCTGGACAGCCTGCGCTACTGGGTGCAGGGCGTACCGGATCCGGCCGTCCCCAGCACCGAAACGCCGGGTGCGCAGGGCTACCTCGGCGGGCTGCAACAGTCCGGCTGGACGGTGACTTTCGGCGCCTACATGCAGACTGCGGACGGTGCCCTGCCGCAGAAGCTGACGGTCGCGCGCGGCACGGTGCGGGTCAAACTCATTCTCGATGCCTGGCGCTCGCCATGACCCTCGCGACCCACTGGCCGGCGCCGGCCAAGCTCAATCTCTTCCTGCATGTCACGGGCCGGCGCAGCGATGGCTACCATGATCTGCAGACGATCTTCCAGCTCATCGACCTGGCCGACGACCTGTGCATCGAAGCGCGCAGCGACGGCCTGATCGAGCGCCCCGCAGGCCCCGAGGGGGTCGCGGCCGAGGCCGACCTGGTGGTCCGGGCGGCGCGGGCGCTGCAGGCCGCCAGCGGGACGGGACTCGGGGCAACCTTGAGCGTCACCAAGCGCATTCCCATGGGCGGTGGCCTGGGCGGCGGCAGTTCGGATGCCGCCACGACCCTGGTGGCACTGAACAAGATCTGGAATTGTGGGCTGAATGAGGATGATCTTGCGGCGATCGGCGTCAAACTGGGTGCTGATGTGCCGGTATTTGTCCGCGGGAGATCCGCCTGGGCCGAGGGGCGGGGCGAGCATCTGACGCCCCTGGAGCTGCCGCAGAACTGGTTCGCCCTGGTGCATCCGGCGGTGCATGTGCCCACGGCCGCCATCTTCCAGGCTCCTGAATTGACACGAAATTCACCCCCCATCACAATGGGCGGCTTTCTACAGTCGGGCGGGCGGAATGATTTCGAGCCGGTCGTGCGGGCGCGCTACCCCGAGGTCGCGCGGGCGCTGGACTGGCTGGGGCAGTTCGCACCGGCGCGGCTGACCGGCACGGGGTCCTGCGTTTTCGCAGCCTGCGCCAGCCTGACTGAGGCACAAGACATCGTCACGAGGGTTCCGGCGCCATGGCGCGGAATGGTGGCCCGCGCAATGAACGTCTCACCTTTGCTGAAGAAACTGTACTGAAGAACAAGCGGGAATGTTTATGGTGGGGTGTCGCCAAGTGGTAAGGCAGCGGGTTTTGATCCCGCCATTCGTAGGTTCGAATCCTGCCACCCCAGCCACTTTCAATATATAAAATAATAGCTTATAGCTAGTAGGGCTTTCTGCGGGATTCACGCTAGTGCCAGCTTGGTGAGAGCAGTGCTCGAATTGCTGCCCAAAATCTCTTCCGATTTGCCGGGCCAAGAGTTCCGATAGTCGAGGGTTCGGCTGCAGCGCGTTGCACTACGTTGGCGCTGCCGAGTGAGTCATCTGCGGGAGAGGTCCGCGACCAGAATCTCGCCCACAGCCTCTTCATGGATCGCCTTTCGCCGTGTGCTCATTTCCGTGTGCAGCCGTGGGTCCCATACCGCCTCGATTTGCTCATCGTCGGGCAGCGTTCCCGTAGATCCGGCGCAGGCGGCTTCGTAGTCCCGAGCCGAGAAGCGCCACGCAGAGGCCTGCAGCTCGCGCATCACGAAGTTTCCGATGCGGATTCCGGCCCAGTCGAAATCACCGTGGTACGCCAGGCTTGCACCGCAGGCAACCAGCTGCCGAAGCAAAGTCTGCTGGGCTGCAGCCGGCATGCCGTTCGTGCAGATCAGCGGCGCACAGTCCGCTGCCAACCGATCCGCGGCGATGGAGAGTATCGATGGATTCTCGCAAACGTATACGCGTCGGCCGGAAACTTTCCACGCCGCCGGGTCGCGCAACAGTATGCGCAAGGTGAGGTGGATCGGTTCGCCCAACTCGGCGGCAGTCCGCGCTACGCTCGCGGCCACTGCATTCCCCGTTGCGGGGAGGTTGAGGCACAGAACCGGCGCGGCGAGCTCGTTCACAGTGATCCCGAGGCGCGCCCACTGCTCTCGGGCCCGTTCTCCTTCGACAGCGGATTGTTCAAGCCCGAACGCGCGGAGCAACAATGTCGCTACCGGTCGTCCTGTATCCAGGGCGTGTGCGTCTCCCAATTCCGCGGCCGCGAGGTGCGCGAGCGGCCGGCCCCGTTCCGGCAGTCGCCCGATGAGTCGCCCGACGCTCTCCAGTAACTCTGCGGCACGTTGTGGATCGCCTCCGGCGAAGCGCTTCAACAGCGGCCCTCCTATGGGATCGTCGATTAGTGCCATCAGTCGGGGGTGTTCCACGCTCCTGAGCAGCGCGCTCCAGGCCTCTTCGCGTGCCACTCGAGCAGCTTTGAGATCGTGGATCGGGCCATCGAGCACCTCCAGCGCCTGTCGCAGTGTGCTGGCGACGCCCGCGTGGAGGAGCGCCGCGTCGATATCGGACAATCGCAGACGCATCGAGCCCGCGCGGCCGCCGACAGGTCGGCCCAAGAGTCCCGCCAGAGCTCGGCGCTCCGCAGCCGAGAGGCCGAAGAGCGTGAACTCGTCGCGCGCCGCACCCTTCTCGAATCGGGTGCGCAGGCGGCGTCGAAGGCCGGCAAGATCGGGACCACCGAGCAATCGCTGCAACCGTTCGGCGTCCACAGCCACTTCTACGGCTCGCTGGCGGCGCTTTCGGGATAGCGGCGCACCGGGTCGCTGTCGGTGCGTCGCTCGTGGCCGTCCCAAGTCCACCGCGACACGAACACCGCGTCCATGCCCTCCCGCCGGACGAGCTGGCAGATGCTCAAGCCCGGGAGTTCGGCGTAACAGCCCCATTCGCGCTCACTGGTCATCACAAAGTCGAGATCGAACTCTCGTATCAGGCCCATGCAGCTCGCCCGCGCCTCGTCGTCTATTCCCGCGAATGCCTCATCCAGCAACACGAGGCGCGGCGCACGCGGGTCGGAGCTCTCGTAATGGCTGCTGGCCGCCGCGAACAGCGGAACGGTGAGCCCAAGCGCACGCTCGCCACTCGATGCGGGCCCGGAGAGAGGTTTCCATTGCCTATCCTGGTTGCGCTCGACGCTAAAGGAATGCCAGCGCCTGTAGTCGAGCGCGCGCGCGAGTGTTTCGAAAAGCGTGCCGCGCTCGTCTCTTTGCCTCTCCGCATCGATGCGCGCTCGCAGGAATTCTCCGACCTGGTGGCGGTCCTGCGCGGACCATGCATCCGCACTCGTGTTCAACAGGCGCTCGCGCGCGACCGCGAGCCCCTGAACGGAATTCTCGTCACTTTCAGGCAGAGCCTCCCAGACGAGGCGGTAGCGCATGCCCGTGGAAGTGGGGCGTTTGTAGAGCTCGGCGTTGATGGCGGCAACATGCTCTTCGGTTTCGCTGATCATCCGCTGAAGGTTGGCGGCAACCTCCTTTTCCAGGTGCTCTTCAAGCAGTGAGCGTTCCTGCGCGGAGAGGATGAGCCGCTGTTCGGCAAGTTCGGCATCCAGCCGCTGCTCGAGCACGTCCGGGCGCTCGGGCCGCTGCTGATACACGATGCGCACGATGAGCCCGTGGTCGCTCGGCTCCGCCGCGGCGGAATGGCCCTGTGTCGACATCGTGCTTTGCAGCTGGGTGAAGTCGTTGCCCACGTCGCGCGATATTCGCGCCCAATCCGCCTCTTCGGCAGACACGTCGGTGAGCACGGCTTCCGCGCGCCGCGCCAACGTCAGTGCCGCGTCAATGCCCCACGGCGCTGCGTCGACGGGAACTTCGAGCTCCGGAACCGCGATGGCGATGAACCCGGTGTGCGCGGCGTATGCCTGAAGACCTTCGGTCGCGAGCCTACGGGATTGGGCGCGTTCGTCCAGCTTTTCACTGAGTCCTTTGAGAGTCGCCTCCGTCGTACCGCGATTCGAGCTGGCGACAATCAATTGCGCTTGCGTGTCCTTGAGCTCCCGATCGTGTCGGCGTTGAAGCGCTTCGGTCGCTTCGATCTCCTGCAGCAATTCCTCGACCTGTTTGCCCACCGTGGCCTGCAACGTGCTGGCAGTTTCCGTGGCTGCGGTCAGCAGTTTCCGTCTTTCGAGATGGCCTTGCTGGGCGGCCTCCAGAGCCTCCATCGCTTGCTGCTCGCGCACAATCTGCTGCTTAAGCTCGAAAAGCGCACTCTGGTGATGGCGAATCGCATTGGCGAGCTCAGACACTGCCAGCCTGTACTCGCCGAGCGCGCGATCGAGGCGATCGAGATCCGAGGCCACAGCGGGCAGGTTGAGGTCTCGCGAGTCAATGGCGAGATCGTCTCTTGCACGCGCGAGCCCGTGCTCAACTTGTGCGAGCTTCGCATCGGCTTCGCCGAGCCTCGTCTGGGCATCCCGACGTTGCTGTTCGGCGGAGTTGTGCTCGGCGTGCAGCCGGAGCAACTGTTCATCGGAAGGCGCGCTCTCGTATTCCCGTCTTGCCGCTTCACGAAGTGCGGCCAGCTCCGCGGCGGCGGCGTTGCAGTCGGCGATCGCTGCATCGATTTCGGCCAGCCGTGCCGCGATCTGCTCCAGCCGGGCTCTTCGCGCGGCCTCGCGTGCCGCGTGCCCGATGTACTGCGCCGCGGATTTCGTCCAGGCGCCGCGCACGTTGCCAACGCGAAACTCACCGCCTGGCGATACCCAGGTCTCTACCTCGGCCGGCTCGTGTTCCGCGCAGGCGATCGATTCAAGAATCGCACCGAGCGTCTCCGGATGGACTTCCGCCCCCGGGCCGATTGCTGGAACGGTTGGCTCGGCCCACCGGGCGAGGGAATGCTCATATGGCGCACGAGCAACGAGAAGGATGTCGTTGGTGCGTGGATCGATCAAGGTGCCTTGAGGCAGAACCCATGCATCCAGCAGCCCGGAAGCTTCGAGCGCTGCCTCCAATCCCGCGCGGGCATCGGGCGGAACGTGCGATGCGAAGTCGATCAGCTGCCACAGCGGCGCGCCGGCAAGTTGGCCTCTAAGTGCCGGATCCCGCGCGTGCGGAGCAGGTGGCGTACGGTCCTCGCCGGATTCAAGCCGGGTGCGCTCAGCCGCAAGCTCACGGTGCTCGTCTTCGAGCGTGCGGCGCTGGCCGGCAATCTCTACGCCTCGTGTGGCGAAGCGCTGTTCCAGAGTCAGCCGCACTCGATCCAGCGCTGCCCGTGTCGGATTCGGGCCACTCAACGACTGTTGCCAGAGTGCCTGAGATTCCAGAGATTCTTCGATGTCCGGGATGCGCAGCGCCCGCGCAGAGCTTGCGTAATGTCGCCAATTTCCGAGCAGTCGCTCGGCGCCGTCCCCCAGTTCCGCGGCGGTGCGATGCGCCGAAGCGGAAGCTTCATCGAAAGCCTCCGCACGCAGTGTCCTTGCATCGTGAGCCGCGTCGCGTAAGTGAGTTGCCGACTCGACCGTTCGGAGCCGTTTTCGCACGATCGCGATCTGCTCCCGGCGCCGCGACTCCGCGTCACGTCCCTGCCGCATCAGCGCCACAGGGGATTCGGGAGTCAGGTCGCCAACGCCATCAGGCAGGTTCATGCCGAGCAGAATTTGCGCATGATCCTTGTCGATTCCCGTATCGCTGGCCAATGTATTGGCGCTCGCGACCGCACCGTTCAGTTGCGCGCGCGTAGTGTCTGCGTGCTCGCGCCTGCGCCGAGCGGCCGTCGCCTCTCGAACGAGCTGCTCATGTGTGTTCTTTTCCCGCGCTCGTGCTTCATCCGCGAGTGATTTACATTCCCGCGCCTTCTCGCGAGCGTCTGAGAGCCGGGTTGCGTCGCGCATCACGGGATCCAATTGCAGTACTCGCAGACGTGCTACGTCGGCGGCAAGCCTCTGCTCGAGCTCCTGCTGGTTCGATTGCCAGTGAGAAACTTTGAAGCGTGCTTTCTCCAGCTCCTTCTCCGCGGTATTGACCTCGCGACTGGCATTGTCGAAATCCGTTTGCGCCTGACGCAGGACTCGCGCCTTGCGCCGAGTCGCGACCTGTGCATAGCGGCGGTATCGTGCTCCGAAGGAAGTAATCGCCTTGCGCATCGCCTCGATCTCGTTGAGGCCACGCCGGATATCGTCCAACTCGCTCATCGCTTCGGCGACGTCTTCAAGCGCTGCGCGATCGAGCGGCGGCAGTGCCTGCGTCAGCGCCTCTGAAAGACGCGCGCTCGTCCGGGCTTTTGGAGAGCTGCGGTTGGCGCAACTGGATGAGCGTATCGACGAGGGCATCGTAGCGTTCGGATCCCAGGCGGAACAGCCGCTCGTCGACCGCGCGCCGATAGGCTTGCGCGGTCGGAAAGACTTGGCCGTGCGTGCCGATCGCTTCGATCAGGCGGTCCTTACTCAACGCGGCCCGTTCAGCGGTCGTGAGCCACAGATCGGCGCCGATGCGTTGGTCAGTGATGAAGTACCAGGGATCGGCGCCAGCCCGACCCGCAACGGCACGCAATCCACAGCCGAGTGTCAGCGTGACTTCCTCGCCGGACTCGTCGATCCGGCCGAACTCGATCCACGTGTAACCCGTGCGCCGGTCGTACCGCCCGCCCATCAGCAGGTTCCACTCCATGCGCTTATTGCGCTCGCCGTCCGGTTCAACTCGCGTGGAAGCCAGATTAGCGTCCAGCAGGAACGGCAGTGTCAGCGACAGAACCTTGGATTTTCCGGTGCCGTTGTTGCCTCGGAGCAGGAGGTGACCGTCGCGAAACCAGAATTCCTCGACGTCGTAGTGGAACAGCTCGATCAGTCCGATTCGCAGCGGTTGCCAGCGCGTTCTCGTCGGAGCGGGCAGCGGAATTTGCGGCGGCTCGCCGATCAAGTTTGCGCCTCGTTGATGGTGTACCGATGAAGCGCCGGCAACGCCCGCACACCATTCTCGACGTGTTGAACGAGTCTCAGGGCCACAAGGCGATCGACCGCTTCTCTGGCGAGCTCGACTTCAGCGCCGGCCTCGCGCGCATCCTTGCGCCAGAAGCGGCCGTACCGGTCGGCTGCATCCCTTAGGAACGCCGCAAGCGCGTGCAGTGATTGAATAGTCGCGGCGTCCGCCTTGGCGGCACGTGCGAGATACTCCGCCACCAGTAAAGTCGCATGCGCTTCGGTGCCGACGGCCGGAAGATGCTTGTCAGACAACTCGCCATCCGCGTCCACCAGCGCGAGACCTTCTGCGCGCAATTCCGCGGTGAGCCCGCTTGCCTGCGCGAGCCGGTAGGCCATGGGGCCTCGCTGGCTCGAGAGATACTCGCGCTCTTCGGGGGTTAGCTCATCGTGATACAGCACGGGGTCATCGAGCAGGCCGCGCGCCAGGCGATAGCGTAGAGCCGTACGCCGGCCTTCGAGACTATCGGGAACGTACTCATCATTGAGCGCGGCGAGCCGGCCGTCGAAGTCAAGGTCAGGCTGCGTTGCGGCAATCAGACTTGCTCCCGCAGTTCCCGAGGGCAGACGCGCAAGCACGCGTCTATGCACATCGTAGAGCACGTCTCCAGACTGATTGACGTAGGCCTCTTCATCGCCTGCCACGCGAGCCAGCGCGCCGAGTTCGAGCAAAAGGCGACACGTCCGCTACCAGCGAGCGGCGTTCGCGGGCGCCTTCCAGCGTATAGGTGAATCCCCGGCTCGCCAGTTCAGGGTCGGCCGCCGATTCGAGCAAACGCTCGCCGAGTGCCCGCAGCGTGATCTGGGATTCGGCTCGCTCGAGTACGGCACACGCGAGACACAGAAGAACGTAGCGCTCCCGGTCGAACTCCGGATGGCCACGCGTGGCATCCGTGAGCGTTGCGGGGCGCTTGTAGAGCCGCGCGCATTGGCGCTCGACCTGAAGGTTCCAGCCTGCCTCGCGACCGAACCAGTCGCGGAGGTACTCGGCGTGCCTTCGCACGAGCTCAAGGTCAGGATCGCCGCTCGCGATGAGCGGGCGCATCAGGAGGGCACGAAGCGCATGCTCTCGCTCCTCTTCCTGCTGCTGCGTGAGTACATCCTTAAGGCCCCGCGTCTGCATGAACATCAGATCCGGCGGATGAGAATGCGGTGGTCCCGGCCGCAGAACCACCCCAGCTCCGTTTCGAGCTCCGCACGGCTTGCTGGCTCCAGCGGAACGAGGAGAACTGCGAGCGTGCCGTCGCCGGTGTGTCGCTCTACTGGCTCGTCGGGATTCGTCTGGGCCGCGAGTGCTTCACCCAGCAGCGTGAGGAACATTCGGAAAGCATGCGTGTCGAGCCGGCCGAGCTCCGAGAGACGGGTCTCGCGATTCGTGGCGAGGTACGCGCGCGCCGCTTCAGTCTGGGCGGCTTCTTGCGCGACCTGTGCGGCGAGTGCCGCACGTTCTTTGGAACGGTCAAGGATTTTGGGCGGCGAGCCGCGCGTCGGGAGCACTCCCTGCTCGCGAAGCTTCGGCAGCACCGCAATGCCCGGAGCAGACCGCCACGGCGTATTAGCACTGATCTTTTCGTCGGTGATGGCCAACGCAAGATGTCTTGCAGGGGATAGGGCGAACGCCGCGCGCCACAGTCTGTGGGCGTCGCCATTGGTCGGGATTTCCGCAAACCAGAGAGCAAGGCGCCGGAAGTCCGCCGCTCGATCGCTGCGCCCCGCGCGGCGCTCGTGCAGGAGCGAGACCGCTTGGAGCAGGCGGGGAATGGCGGAGAGGGTGCTCGCGCGGAGCAACTCTGCCTGCGAGCGCTGCCTGCCATCTGGCAGAAACCAGAGCTTCAGGCCCGCCCAGCGTTCGCTCCACGAATCCAGCCGGGCGCGCAGTGCCTCTTCATTCGTGTCGGGATCGTCGGGTGCAGCGTTACGCGCGTCGCGCTCAGCCGCGATCAGGAGGAGCGACTGTTCCTTGGGGGCGAGATCGAGCAGCAGCTCCGCGATCTGGCTCGAACGCGTGACGAGGTCGCCGATGAAGCGCTGTAGGTAGTCGATCAGGCGGGTCTTGAAGCTCATCACCGCCGTGACTTCCGCCCGCTGCAGCTCGATGGTGCGGGCAAGGCCGGCCATGAAGCGTTCCGCATTGTTGGAGAGGTCCGCGAAGATGTGCATGAGATCCCGAAGCGCACCGTGGACTTTCGGGGAGTCGGGCGGCGACTCGCTCATGAGTTCGTGAATAGAGATGAGTCGCGCGCGAATGTCGTCGAGGGCGACGGATTGCAGTTCTGCGCGTCTCGCTAGCGTTTCGCTGAAAGCCCGGAGGCCCTCTTCGACAGCTTCGCCGCCGACGGTCATTCTGTAGAGTAGGCGCTTGCGGTAGAAGTCTTCGATGGTAGAGACGCGAGCGGTGTCGGGCTGGGATTGCAGGTTTCCCCACTCGACCAGTTGGCCCAGCGCGTGTTGAACGGCTTCGATGGTCGGCGGCCCATCGGTCCAGCGGGCTTCGGCGAGCACATCGTCCGGGCGAAGGTGGAGGCGGAACTGGCGTTTGGCGGTGGCGAAGACGTCAAGGATGGCGCGGTAGTGGAGGCTGTTCTCCGCTATCACGTGGCTGAAGAGCTGGGGCGCGGAGGGGTGTAGCGAGGGGGCGGTCATCCTGGGTGCGACTTATCGGTCCCGGAGAAGGGCGGGATTATAGATGTTGGAAGCTCGCAGGCGCGCCAGGGACGGTGTCCGAAGGGTCCAGGCATGGAGTCTTGCGCGTGAGAACCCTGCTTTCGGAGGCGATTGATGAGGTCCTGTTGCTTCACCGGAGTTTCCTGAGATTCGATATTTGCGTTAGCGCGACGTGCGTGTGGCCTCGCAAAATCTCGGCAATCGAGAATGTTACATGCGAGGGTCGTCTTCGGTAGAGTAAATCTCGTTCAGCTAACGTAGGCCGTATGAAAGGCGCAGGGCAATCCGTTGGAGTACTTCCGCAAGCAAATCATCATTGAGAGCGCGGTGGAATTCGGGCCGCTCAGACAGGATGTGTTGCGCCCGTTCGTTCAGGACCACTGCTGGTGCATGTCCGTTCATCGATGAGCCGTAGTGCACGCCCTGAAGACGAGGATAGGCCTCGAACAACTGGCGGGCCCATGCACGTGTCCGAGCACGAGGCCCGGAATGAATCGCTGTGGACGTTCCAATTGTCGTGGCAAACGGGCCACGCACGTCAAGCAGGGTGACTGGCTCGGACAGGGCAAAGACGACCAGGATCGGCGCATTGCGAACCCGGTCGATTCTGCGGGTAGATTGGAAAACCTCCGCGGCGCAGGTATTCACGTCGGGCGCGCAGTAGATGACGGCGCGGTCCTGTTCGGTTGGGCGGCCGCCGGCGTCGGGAAGGTGATGGTCCCAACGTGCTTCTGTTGGTCCGAACCGGCGAAACTGATTCCAGCGTGACGGATGCGGGCCAGCGGCAAAGTAAATTCGTGCCAGGAGCGTTCGGGCAGGTAGCTCGATGGTCTCCGCCGGGATTCGGCGCAGCACATCGACGCCGGGCGGCTCCGGGAACTTGCTCACCCGACTCAGGTGCGCGTCAAATCGCGCGCCACCTTCACGACAGCGTCAATGGGCCGACCTGATAGGAGCCATGCGCGGGGGCTCAGAGGGGCCGTGTCACTCTCCAGCTGCAGCTCAGGCTCAGGCAGCAGAAACCAGTCGAGGACATCCAGGGGAAATAGATCCGGTGGGAGGGTCTTAAGAATCTGGGCGAGACCGGGAATGATGAGGCGACGCTCGAATTGGAAGCGCGGTAGGCGCCAAGCCCCTTCATACTCGAGACCGTACAGGGAGCGCTCGCGCAGCCGTTGGCGCACCCGAGTAACGTCCACCCGGAGGAGTTTGGCGGCTTCCGCAGCCGATACGCTCTCCTCAAGAAGCGCCATGTACTGAGCCTGGCTGCGCAGCAGGGGGTCACTGTCGGCATTGACCGGCATGTCGTCCTTAAACGCTCCCACGCCACGCAGGGCGGTCAGTTCGGAGGCTGAGAGTTCACCGGCGGCGGGGCGACCAGCTGTCGCCCCGGTGGCCGTGGTCAGAGGCCGGTTGTGCGCCAGAGCGATCCGTGCAGCGGCGTACCAGCGGGCCAGCGAGCGCTTCTCCGCTGTGCTCGCGCTCGGCGGGTGCTCCAAACCCTCTGAAGAGAGTGAAGTATGCTCGGTCATTGGGTCCCTCCGATATTGTCTCGGGAATTCTCGGGAATATATTAGCAGGAGAACGCAGGAATTTCGATCTGCTTCCTGTCTCGATGGCGGACGATAGTGGCGGCGAGCGTTGAAGCCAATCCTAAGTGCCCGTTCTTGGGGGCTGGGCTAGGGCAGCTAAGCGGCGGAAAATCGAGCAGCGGCGCGGGCTTGAAATCGACCCGGCTGGAAAGGCCATCGTGTATCATCCGCCGCCCGATTTGCCGGTAGGAACTAGATCCAGAGTCTAGTGACAGCTTTGGTGACAGCCGCGGGGAATGGATGGGATGCGAGGGGATGCGAAGTTGCTAAAAGTCAGTAACTTTCTGATTATAAACGGCTTCTTGCGGGTTTTGATCCCGCCATTCGGAGGTTCGAATCCTTCCACCCCAGCCACGTGCGTCGCAGGGCCGAATCGGTGTGGGCCAAATCTTTGCAGGAGAGGCGGGCCGTGACTGACGACACCATGGCGCTGTTCACCGGGAATGCCAATCGGGCGCTCGCGCACGAGATCGCGCGGCACCTGGGTGTGCCGCTGGGCGAGGCCGAAGTCGGCCGGTTCAGCGACAAGGAAGTCAACGTCGAACTGATCGACAACGTGCGCGGGCGCGATGTATTCATCGTGCAATCCACCTGCCCGCCGGTGAACGATCATCTGATGGAGCTGCTGGTGCTGGTGGACGCCTGCCGGCGCGCCTCGGCCGCGCGCATCACGGCGGTGGTGCCGTACTTCGGCTATTCGCGCCAGGACCGCCGTCCGCGGGCGACGCGCTCGGCCATCACCGCGAAGCTGGTGGCCAACATGATCGCCGGCGCCGGGGTGGACCGGTTGCTGACGCTGGACCTGCATTCGGACCAGATCATGGGGTTCTTCGACATCCCGGTCGACAATGTCTACGGCTCCCCGGTGCTGCTGGGCGATGCCTGGAAGCGCGGCGACGACAACCTGGTGGTGGTGTCGCCGGACATCGGCGGCGTGGCCCGCGCGCGCGCCTTCGCGCGCCGCCTGGATGATGCGGACCTGGCGATCATCGACAAGCGCCGTCCGCGACCGAATGAATCACGGGTGATGAACATCATCGGTGAGGTGTCCGGCAAGAACTGCGTACTGGTGGATGACATGGTGGATACCGCGGGCACGCTGTGCCTGGCGGCGCAGGCGCTGAAGGATGCGGGCGCCTTGCGGGTCACCTCCTACATCACCCACGCGCTGCTGTCGGGCTCGGCGCTGGAGAAGATCGCGAACTCGGCGCTCGATGAGCTGGTGGTGACCGACACCATTCCGCTCTCGGCAGCGGCCCAGCAGATCGGCCGCATCCGCCAGCTGTCGGTGGCCGCGCTGCTGGCGGAGACCATCCGGCGCATCCGCGCCGAGGAGTCCGTGAGCTCGTTGTACGTGGATTAGGAATTGCTGGGGTCGGCCGCCGCATAGGGTGGCGCGCGGGCCCTTGTTGATCATGCCCCTTTGGTCGCGGGGTGGCATGCAGCCGCATGGTGCGGCGATTTGATGAAAAGTCAGGAGTTCGAAAATGCGCATTTCATTTGTGATCGGCGCGGAATTCCGAGACACACAAGGCAAAGGTGCGAGCCGCCGCCTGCGTGTCGAAGGAAAAGTTCCGGCCATACTGTACGGCGGGGGTCAGAGCCCGCGTGCCCTGGTGCTCAATCAGCAGAAGCTGCTGACGATGATCGAGGACGAGAAGTTCTATTCCTCCATCGTGCAGCTGAAGGTGGCGGATGAGACCCAGGAAGCCATCGTCAAGGATGTGCAGATGCACCCGGCCAAGAATCTGGTGGTGCATCTGGACCTGCAGCGCGTTCTGGAGAACGAGAAGCTGCGCATCCGCCTGCCCATCCATTTCCGCAATGCCAACGTCTCCCCGGGCGTGAAGACCCAGGGCGGCATCGTCTCGCACCTGATGAACGATGTGGAAGTGGTGTGTCTGCCCAAGGACCTTCCGGAATTCCTGGAAGTGGACATGGTCGACATGAACCTGAACGACATCAAGTATCTGGACTCGATCAAGGTGCCGCCGGGCGTGCTGCTGCCGCAGCTGGGTCACGGCAGGAATCCGGCCGTCGTTTCCATCCATAGCCCGCGTGCCGAGGAGCCCGAGGCAGTGGCAGCGGAGGCTGCGCCGGTCGAGGGTGCGGCTGCAGCGCCGGCTGCGGCAGGCGCCGCAGGTGCCGCTCCGGGTACGGAGGCGAAGAAGGATGACAAGGCGGCTCCCGCCGCTGCGCCAGCCAAGAAGGACGCGGGCAAGAAGTAGCCTTGAGGTGCGCGCGGGCGGGCAGCAGCCCGCCCGCGCCTGCCTTTGAATTCAAACCAGGCTTGCGCTCATGGATGCCGTTGCACTGAAGCTGATCGTGGGTTTGGGCAACCCCGGGGCCGAACACGAGCGCCAACGCCACAACGCGGGCTTTGCCTTCGTCGAGGCTCTCGCGGCCCGCCATGGCGGGACTTTCCGCTACGAGCCCCGGCACCAGGCCGATCTCGCGCGCGTCAGGATTGCCGGCGCCGATGTGTGGCTGGCCAAGCCCATGACCTACATGAACTGCAGCGGCGGCCCGGTGGGCAGCGTCGCGGCGTTCTACAAGATCGCCCCCGGCGAGCTGCTGGTGGCCTACGATGAGCTGGATTTTTCGCCCGGCGAGGCAAGGCTGAAGTTCGGCGGCGGCCACGGCGGCCACAATGGGATGCGCGACATTCTGGCCGGCATTCCGGAAGGGTTCTGGCGCCTGCGGATCGGCATCGGGCACCCCGGCGATCGCGACAAGGTGCTGCACTACGTGCTGGGTCGTCCTTCCAAGGCCGATGAAGCGCTGATCGGTGCGGCGATAGGCGCGGCGGCGGACGTCGTGCCGACGATGATGCTAGAGGGCGCGCAGCGCGCCATCCAGGCCCTGCACGGCCGGCCTGTCTGAGTTCAAGGTAAATCATATGTCGATCAAATGTGGAATCGTCGGCCTGCCGAATGTCGGCAAGTCGACGCTGTTCAACGCCCTCACGCGCGCGCAGATCGCCGCGGAGAACTATCCCTTCTGCACCATCGACCCGAATGTCGGAGTGGTGGCGGTGCCGGATCCGCGCCTGCAGGAGCTGGCCAACATCGTGAAGCCCGACAAGCTGGTGCCGGCGGCGGTCGAGTTCGTCGACATCGCGGGCCTGGTGGCCGGCGCCTCGCAGGGCGAAGGTCTGGGCAACAAGTTCCTGGCGCATATCCGCGAGGTCGATGCCATCGCACACGTGGTGCGCTGCTTCGATGACGGCGACATCGTGCACGTCGCCGGCAAGATCGACCCGCTGGCGGATATCGAAACCATCAATACCGAGCTGGCCCTGGCCGATCTCACCACGGTCGACAAGGCCCTGGAGCGCGCGGCCAAGACCGCCAAGAGCGGTGACAAGGAATCGGTGCGCAAGGTTGCGCTGTTCGAGAAAGTGAAGGCGCAGCTGAACAAGGCGCAGCCGGCGCGCGCCCTGAAGCTGACCGAGGAGGAGCAGCGGGATCTGAGGGAGCTGCACCTGCTCACCGCCAAGCCCGTCATGTACGTGGCGAATGTGGATGAGCACGGCTTCACCGACAACCCGAAGCTTGCCGCCGTGCAGACACTTGCCGCCGCCGAGGGCTCGCAGGTGGTCGCCGTCTGTGCGGCCATCGAAGCGGAGATCTCGCAGCTGGAGGAGGCCGACCGGGCCGAGTTCCTCGCCGAAATGAAACTGGATGAGCCGGGGCTGAACCGCGTCATCCGCTCGGCATTCAAGCTGCTGGGGCTGGAGACCTACTTCACCGCGGGTCCGAAGGAAGTGCGCGCCTGGACGGTGCGCGCCGGATCCACCGCCCCGCAGGCCGCGGGCGTGATCCATACCGATTTCGAGCGCGGCTTCATCCGTGCCGAGGTCATCGCATTTGCCGACTACATTTCCTATCGCGGCGAAAGCGGTGCGCGCGAAGTCGGCAAACTGCGGCTCGAGGGCAAGGAATACATCGTCCGCGAGGGCGATGTCATGCACTTCCGCTTCAACGTCTGATCAACCGTTGAAGGGCAGCCTCAGGCCCGGTCGCGGCCAACGGGTGTGATACAGCCTGCCCGTGGTCGAGCAGGTGATGTACGCATCGCGCATGTCGGGGCCGCCGAAACAGATGTTGGTGGTCACCGGATCAGGACAGGGGAAGTGCTCGTAGGCCCCGTTGGGCTCGAAGGTCGTGATCCCGCCATTCCACAGCGTGCCCACGCAGATCCTGCCGCCGGCTTCCACCGCCAGGCTGTCCAGCCACTGGTAGCCGGGCAGGGTGCACACCACGCGGCCTGGCGAGGTCGGCGGACCCGAGGGCGGCGCCATCACCCCCGGGCCTAAGAGCTCGAAGGCGTACAGACGACCCACATTGCAGTCGGCCATGTACACGGTGCGCTCATCGGGTGACAGGCCCACCCCGTTGGGCGAAAAGACATCGCTGCGCCAGCGGATGATTTTCGAGCCATCGGGCAGGGCGTAGTACAGCGCCCCCATGCGGCGCACTTCGCCATCCGTCTGGCCAAGACAGGTGAACCAGAAGCCACCCTGGCTATCGAACACCAGATCGTTGGGGCTGTTCAGCGGTTTGCCGTCGCACTGCTCGTACAGCGTGCTGAACCTGCCGGTGGCGAGGTCGACCCGCTGGATGGACCCGCCGTGGTATTCCCGCGGTGGACCATCGGGCATGTTCACGTCGCCCTCCTGCCAGGTCCAGGCCGCGCCGTTGTTGCAGACGTAGACGGCGCCGTCCGGCCCTATGGCCGCACCGTTGGGACCCCCGCCGAGCTCGGCGATGGTGCTGCGCCGGCCGTCGGCAGTGACCCGGGAGAGGGTGCCGCGCCGAATCTCCACCAGGATCACCGAGCCATCGGCCATGGCAACCGGACCTTCCGGAAACTGCAGGCCATCCGCCACGAGTTTCAATGCCATCACTCCCCCTAGAACATTGATTCTGATACGACTTATCGGCTTCTTGACGCCGAATCCGGTGGCCCTGACAATGCGCGCCCGGTTTCCCGCCGGTACTATGCCTACGCGTCGGAAAGGTAGCTCAGCTGGTTAGAGCACGGCACTCATAATGCCGGGGTCGAGGGTTCGATTCCCTCCCTTTCCACCATTAAATTTCAATGGGATAGAAGCTCGTCGCCGGAAAGTCGTTCCACGGTAAGCGCAGGGTAAGAGCAAGAATCGGCTTTTCGTTCAGCTTGGCCACGGCCTCGCGACGCTGATCAGGCGCCAGGTGCGCGTAGCGAAGGGACATGCCGACGGAGCTGTGACCCAGGAGGTCGCGCACCGTATTCAGCGGAACGCCCCGCTGGACGAGACGCGAGGCAAAGTGATGGCGCAGATCGTGCCAGCGGAAATGAGTGATCCCTGCGCGCAGGAGCAACTTTTTCCACGCGGTCTGAAAACGTGTGGCTACGTCAAAGACCTTTGCGCTGCCTCCTGACTGCTCGCGCCAGCGCCGCAACACGTTCATCGCTTCCTCATTCAGGGGTACATGACGAGTTTGACGGTTCTTGGCATTTCGGCCTTCGACGGTAAGCAGCCGACGGTTGAAGTCTACGGAACTCCATCGCAACTTTAGAACCTCGCCTCGGCGCAGTCCCGTGTTCATGGATAGCAACACAGCGGGCGTCAGATGATCGCCAAAGTGTATTCGCAGAGGCAGCAGGTTCTCGTGCCGTTTCTGGTGCCGTTTGTTCGCCGCTGTACGTAGATCTTGCATGTCTGCATCGCGCTTTTTCAGAGCTTCCCGCAGTCGCGACTCCTCGGCTTGGTCCAGAAAACGCACGTTGCCTCTGCGGTCAATCCGCGGTTTATCGACGCGCCGCACGGGATTGTCTTTCAATTCACCTGCTTTAACTGCACGTCGGAGCACGCTCGAGAGGGTGAAGAGGTCACGCAAGACAGTTGACGCACTGCGGCCTTGATTCAGACGCCGTGCCTTCCATGACTCAATTCGATCAACCGTAATGGCCGTGAGGGGTTCTGGGTACCAAGTTCGAAAGAGCCGATGTAGCTTCTCGAGCGTATTAGCAGCGGTACGCGGGCGACTCGCGTTGACCCATGTCGTGTAGGTATCCGCGATGAACATTCCAAACGTGATCCCGTCCGTTCCGCCGAGACCCTGTAACGGATGGCGCCCATGTGCCACGTTCCCGAGGACCCTCTGACATCGCGCCCGCGCTTCTTCTGGTGCGACGGTACCCACCTTGCCCAGCACAACTCGACGATTGCGCCCGAAGCGGGCATAGAACGACCGCACGCCGCTAGGCTGTATCCTCAGTATGAAGCCGGACAGTCGGTTGTCGTAGATCTCAAACGGTTTGCTTTGAGGCTCAGCCTCTTTGCTGGTGAGCAGCATCGCTCCGATGAAGGTTTGCATTGTGAACGCCCTCCGGTGGGTGCCTTGAACCTAGACCTTGGCAGGTTGCGCTTATAAGCGCGTGAGCAGTCTAATGCAGGATTTCCTCTGATCGGACCCACCCGATTTCCTGTGATGGGTACCACCTGATTTCCTGAGTTCGGTACCACCCGATTTCCTCAGTTGGGGACCACCTACGGAGCCTGTTCTGGGCGCCGCGCCCAGCTATGGGGAGGGGTC
The DNA here is from genome assembly GCA_963726995.1 of uncultured Pseudomonadota bacterium. Classification (GTDB taxonomy): domain Bacteria; phylum Pseudomonadota; class Gammaproteobacteria; order Steroidobacterales; family Steroidobacteraceae; genus DAIDKA01. The sequence continues at coordinate 943,203 of CAVSEP010000007.1, read as the reverse complement.
TGCTGATGCTGAGTTATGTCTGGTGGGCGGCTTTTTCGGGGGTATCCAGGGCAAGGGGTAGCCCGCGATCGTGGCTCTCGAGCCGTCCTGCGCGGTCGATTTTTGTACCCTCGCCGTCATCTGAGTCCTCGTCGCCGGAACCGGTGAGCTGTGTGCCGCAGCCTTCGTGGGTAACCACGATGGAGACGGCAACATGGCGCTTCGGAGCATGACGGTGCAGCGGTACGAGGAGATCCGGCGGCGGCTCACGGAGGGCCGCAGCCTGCGCGAGATCGCCCGCGCCCTGGGGTGCTCGCGGCGCACGGTGCGAGAGGTGCGCGACGGGGAGCGCAGCTCGCCGGATGCGGCAAAGCCGAGCGCCGATCCGCTGTGGATGAGCCAGATTGATTGGCCCGCCATTGTCCATGACCTCGGACTCGGTCATCCACTGAAGTTCCTGTGGGAGGAGAAGGCCCAGCAGCTCACGACGTACTCGAACTTCTGGAAGCAGTTTTACCGCAAGTTCCCTCAGTACCGGGAAGCGAGCGTCACGGCGCGCGAGTTCGCCCCCGGGGAGCGCGTCGAAGTCGACTACGCCGGAGATCCGATCGAGTGGATCGAGATCAAGAGTGGCGAGATCCGCAAAGCGTGGGTGTTTGTCGCGGGCCTTGGCTTTAGTCAGCTGCTGTTCGCCTGGGCGGCCGAGGACATGAAGAGCCGTAACTGGCTCGGCAGTCACCGGCGCATGTTCAGCTTTTATGGTGGCGTGCCGCACGTGACGGTACCGGACTGCCTGAAGCAAGGGGTGCTCAAGTGCCATCTCTATGATCCTGATCTGAACCCGGGGTACGCGGATCTGGCTGTGCAGTTTGCAACGGCAGTGGTCCCCGCGCGTGCGAAGAAGCCACAGGATAAAGCCATCGTTGAAGGACTGGTCAAAATCCTGATGCGGTACGTGCGCTTCCGCTACCGGCGCCATCGCTTCACCTCCCTCACCGAGATCAACCGGGCGCTGAGCGAGTGCATCAAGCGCATCAATGCGCGCCGTCACACCCGCTTTGGGGTCTCCCGGCGCGAGCGCTTCGAGGCGCTTGAGCGCGCGGCACTGAAGCCCCTGCCGCTGCACGAGGTCGACTGTGGGGAATGGAAAGAGCTCAAGCTGCACGCTGACTGCTACGTCTGCGTCGACGGCGACTATTACAGCGCGCCACACATCCACCGCCACAAGAAGCTGCGGATCAAGATCACCGAGAACCAGGTCGAGATCTTCTTGGGCCTCGAGCGCCTGGCGATCCATCCGCGCAGTCGTCATCGCAACGGCAAGCGGATCTTTATCGACGCGCACTTCCCGCCGGCTTCCCAGGCCTACTACGAGGCGACACCGCAAAAACTCCTCTCGCAATCCCGGTTCATCCACCCGGACCTGCATCAGCTGTTCGTGCAGCTGTTCAATGCCGACGTCTACGGCAACATCCGCCGTTGCCAGGGGCTCGTGCGCGTCAGCACCAAAGAGATCCACCACAGCGGCCGCGAACTCGCCGAAACACGCATCGTCGCGGCGATCACCACCATGCATCGCTACCAGAAGTATCGCGTGACGTACTTCCAGGCGCTGCTCGCCCAGGCGAAACGACAAGCCCTTCAGCCCGAGGCTGGACGCGAGATCGTGCGCCGCCCCGGCAATCCCATGCTCCGTTACGCCGCTGTCAATGCCGGCGAACACGAGGCTGTTCCCGACCCCATCCCATCAACCCAGGAGAACTTGGATCTATGAGTACCGCAATCGCCAAAAACCTGATGGCCGAGATGAAACTGCTCGGCATGCTCGCCGCCTTCGACACGGTCTTGAACGAGGCCACGCGCGATCAATCCGCCTTCAGCGAGTTCATCGATGCGCTACTGCAAGCCGAACTCGATTACCGCCAGGAGCGCAAGACCGGCTACCGCATAAAGGCCGCCAAGTTCACTCTGCGCCCAGCGTTCGAGGACATCGACTTTACCGCCAGTCGCTCGATCACCAAGACGCAGATCAAAGAACTGTACGCGCTGCAGTGGCTACAGGATGCAAGGCCCGTCCTGCTGATCGGTCCGACCGGGGTTGGAAAGACCTTCATCGCCCAGGCAGCCGGGCTGCACGCCTGCGCATCCCGCAAGTCCGTGCTGTACATGACACTGACCACATGGTTGGAAAACCTCGCTCTGGCACGCTCGAGCGGCACATACCTGCGCTACCGCGACAAGCTTGCCAAACCCGACCTCGTCATCCTGGATGACTTTGGCATGCGCAAGCTCTCCGCCACCGAGGCGCAGGATCTGTGTGAACTGCTGGAGGAACGATCCATCAATCGCTCAACCTTGTTCACCACGCAGCTGCCGTTGGACCACTGGACCGAGGTCATCGGCGACCCGGTCATCGCGGATGCCATCCGTGATCGCCTCCAGCACTCCGCCCTCGCCATCCACATCACCGGGGAGAGCTACCGCGGCGTTAAAGCACGCAAACTTGCCAGCAGGAAGAAGGATAGCTAACAATCGTCGCCTTCGGCTCCGTCGGTGACCCCCTCATGGTGGTCCCCAACTCAGGAAATCAGCCGGTCCCTAAGGGGGAAATCCTGCAGTCTGTCTCGATGGGCGCGGCCTATGTGCTTCAGACGCCATCGATGCGCAAGAACTCGACGAGCGCTTGTTGCGAACCGGTCAGGTGGCTTGCGCCAGCCGGCACGGGCGGTGTCCGGGTCTTAGCGGTCGGCTCACGGGCTTGAGCTCGGAGCCGCCACGCGAGGTAAAGCGCACGGTGGTCGCCGGCGATCAGCTCATTGCGTATCGGTACGAGCGCGCTAAGCAGACCGGGCTCAATGTCGGCCCAGTCATCGACGGATTCGCTCTCGGACCATAGGTCGAGCACCAGATGCTTTCCAACTGCGTCGACAGTCGCCACGCTCCGAATACTGCGGCTCCCGGCCGTGCGAATGGCGCAGTATTGTTTGGCAATCTTCAGTTCAAGGCGCGCGCTCGGGACGCGCAAGATGAGTCGGCGCGTACCCCAATTTGCATAGTAGAGGAAGGCATCGAAGTACTTCGCGACGAGCTCGCGCGGGTCCGCTTTGAAATCGCCCCATTCATAGGTGTTCACGAGGCGTGTCGAGGTGATCGTGGCTCGGCTTGTGATCCTCCGGAGCCGCTTTCGCTCCGGTGCGCTGAGCGGGCGATCGATCGCCACGAACTCGTAGTACTGAAACTCGCTCATCGCGCGCAGGTGCCGTGAATGGGAGTCACTCGATCATCTACCGCCGGCCCACGAGCGGTATGCCTCGATCCACTCGGCGCCTACGGGGCGTGGGCTGCGAAGCGGGAGGTCGAGAATTGGAATCCACTGCCGGTTGCGGCCACTGCGGCATACCGCTACGATTTTCTCATCATCGGTCATGTCAATTTGTTCGACGGTTACCGCGACACCGAGGATCTCAGTTTTAAATGGCGTCTCGAGCCGCTCATCGAGCATCGTGTAGAAGCCCACCCGCTGTTCTGACTCACCGTATGCATCGACGATGGCTTCCTCGATCAGGGCGTTGAGCTTGGCCTTCGGGGGCGGCCACCGTTCTCCCTTTCGGGTGGTTCGTCGAACTATCACAGGTCTATCTCGAAGTGTCGGAGCGCTTCCTGATCGTACTCCACGGTGCGCTCCTCGGCGGGCTCGGCAAGTCCGAGCGGCGCCTCGCCACGTGCATAACCAATCGCCCGGTAGGTGGCGAGGCGTTTCTCGAACATTCTCAGCAACATCGGGATCTGCCGGTCCACGTAGTCGTAGACTCGCACCTCGGTTTTCCCCCGGTGATGCCGGTGGAGTCGGCCGCTGTACTGAATCAGCGTTCCTTTCCAGGAGATCGGCATGGCGAGAAAGAGTGTATCGAGTCGAGCATCGTCGAACCCTTCACCGATGTAACGGCCTGTGGCCAGAACGAGCCGCTCAGCCGCATCCGGAATCGACGTAAGTTGTTCGACGGAGCGGTTCCGGGCCTTAGTCGTCATCCCGCCCTGAAGAACGATGAGGTGGCGCACGAACCCTCGGAGGTGCTCGGCAAAATACTCAAGATGGTCCTTGCGCTCGGTGAGCAGGATGGGTGAGCGACCTTCTTGAACGGCCGCAATCACATCGTTGAGGATAACCGTGTTCCGAGCCGCATTATTTGCGATTGTTCGGTAGATCTCCTGAATACCGATGTTCGATTGATCACCGGCCAATCGAAGTTCAGTCTCCCGAACAATGAGCTTGTGACTGAAAGGTCGACTCACGGTTTGGCTTTTCGCGTCCACTCGGAAGCGGATAGGCCCAAGCTGCATCTCGGAAATCGGGTGATGTCCATCGCGGCGCTGCGGTGTTGCTGTGAGCCCCGTGACATAGCGCGCCTTCACCTCAGACAGTACACGTTCGAACGAGATCGCGGGCAAGTGACGGCATTCGTCAACAATCACATGCCCATAGCCGCCGACGGTGGCATCTACTTTATCTTGGTGGATGAGACTTTGGATCATCGCCACATCGAGCCGACCGTTTGGCTTGCGTTGACCAGCCCCGACGCGACCGATTTGCTTGTCGTCGATGCCGAGGAACATGGCCAGTTGTGCGACCCACTGTGCAAGAAGCGGCCTCCGGTGGACGACGATCAGGGTGCTTCGCGCGCGCTTGGCAACGAGATAGGTTCCGAGCACGGTCTTTCCGATTCCCGGCGGCCCAACGAACATTCCGGTGTCGTGTTCAAGGAGTGCGCGGGCTGCCTCGCTCTGGATCGTGGTCAAATCGCCGTTGAAGTCGAGTTCCAGGGGCGAGCCCAATTGCCGTTCATCTTCGATCTTCAGCGATATACGGTACTCACCGAGCAACTGGGTCGCCGCAGCTGCGCAGCCCCGTGGTAATGAAATATACAGGGAATGCTCATCTGCGCATGTAATGACCCGCGGAGTGGTTGCTGTGGACTGGCGCATCCGTTGTTTCTTGTAGAATTCTGGATTTTGGAAGGCGGCGAGGCGTTTGAGCTGATTGAGGAGCAGAGGGGGCAGGCCGGACTTCTCGACGTAAAGACGCTGCGCGAGAACGCCTCGGACAGCAGACGGCAGCACACCGAGGGTAAGCGGTGCGCAATTCGGTCTCGATTGCGAGGGCGTCCACGGGGCCAAGTCTTCTTGGTCGCCGCTGATTTCAGCGAACCGAACGCCAATCACCAGGCCGGTTTTCGTCGCCTCCTGGGCGATCCTATCTACTGTGTCAGGCTCGATGCGCTGGACCGACGCAAGGAGAGCCCACTGGTCCGCATAGGGTTCGAACCGTTCATCAATGAAGGCGCTGTTGCCTTGCTGCCTGGGTTCGTGCTGAAGCGGCAATGCGATGAGGTTGCCGAAGCCTCCCCGGGGCATCGTGTCCTAATTCGGGAACAGCCGGTCATAGGATTTCATGCTCAGCTCGTGCCGGCGAGCCATCGTCTCGGTAATCAAATAGCAGCCCATCCGTCTCGCGATGTTTGCGAATACCGGCGCGGTGAAGAAGAACCACGCATGGGCGCCGTCTCCCGAACGCGAGCGCTCGATTACAACCGGAACGCTCAAGGATCGGCTCGTCTCGGCGAACGCGGTCACATCTTCCTTCCACGAGTTCTTGTCAAAGTCGACGGCGAGGAACCAACAAGTTTCGTCCGCGAGCAATGGGTAGCAACCGATGACGTGTCGTCCCCTCAGATGATCCGTCACGACCTGATCGTCGACCGGGATGAAGGCTTGATTCGTGCAATCACCGCATTTACCTCCGGACTTGAGGAGGCAGAGCCCCGGCTCCCATTTATTGGCGCACGCGGGAGCGTATCCGGGATTGCCCGTTTTCTTGCTGACGAATCGCGTAGGGAAAACGTCCAATCGGCCTCGAAACAGAGACCGAAACAGGCTGACCTTATCGGCAGGTGAGTCCGGAGCCTTGCATTGCACGCCAAAGGAGAGGGGTAGTGACCGGGATGTTGTCCGCTGCGTTGCAGTAAGCTCCGAGCGAAGCAATTCGATCTTTACCCGTGCCTCCTCGCGGGCGCGCTCAAGTTCGGCAAGTCTGGCCTGCTCGATGGCAAGTTCCTGATGGATGGCGTCTTTCGTGCGCATCATGGCCACATCTTATCTTCGGATTACATGAGTTCGAGGTCCGATGACAGGAGCCGTATATCCGAATTTGATTTCGTCGGTGGGGAGCGAATCCCCGGTGCGCGCTGTTGAGACCTGCTCAAGGCATTTTACGTTCGGCGGCTACAAAGGCAGCGATATTGCGGAGCAGTCAGAAATAGCGCGGGTCATCCCCGGCACGGATGCGCCAGAATCGAGAGCCAAGATTCGTCAGCGGAGTATTAGTCTATATAAATTAAAGACTTAAGGTGGTTGAGCTTGTTCGCAAGAGAGTGCTGGTATCTATACGCAATCTGCGTATACTAGCCTGCGATGAAAGCAATCTTCATTGAGTTGCCGGCTTTCGAACGGCATCGCGAAGAGTACCTCGATGACGACAGCTTTCGCGGCTTGCAATTGGCCCTGATGGGCAACCCAGAGGCCGGTGACCAGATTGTGGGGACCGGTGGGTTGCGGAAGTTACGCTTTGGCGACTCGCGACGAGGCAAAGGCAAGCGCGGTGGTCTGCGTGTGATCTATTACTTCTGGACCGGCGGACCAGAATTTTGGCTGTTCACGGTGTACGACAAGGATGAGATGGATGATATGACGCCCAAGCAACGAGAGGCATTGAAGGAGCGTGTGAAGGGCGAACTAAAGATGAGGAGAAACCACCCATGACGAAAAATCGTGATCTGTTTAACGAACTGGTCGAGGGTTTTGACGCACTGGCCGAGCAGCGTGCCGGAAAGCGAACTCTACGTACGCATGCAATGAAGGTGAAGCCCGTACCGACTATCACAGCTCGCGAACTTGCCAAGGTCCGCGAGGATATGAATCTTTCCCGGGGCTTATTCGCGGGATACCTGCGTACGAACGTGCGAACACTGGAGAACTGGGAGCAGGGGCGAGCGAAACCAAATGCCCAAGCCGCTTTGCTAATTCGTATGCTACAACGATTCCCAGACACGATACGCCGGCTAGCGGAGATCTAAACGTCTCGGCCCCATTCGGACATTCAAGCCAGAGCCCTGATCCTGGGATGCGCTCCGACGTGTTCACAATTCATGTTCACGCGCGGGAGAATTGCGGGAATCTCTCCTGCACGTCCATGCACTTTCAGGCACTTAGCTGCAACGGCCGTCTGCCCAACCTGTTTAGAATCAGCTATTTAAGACCAAACTAAGGCACTCATAATGCCGGGGTCGAGGGTTCGATTCCCTCCCTTTCCACCAATTTTATTGTCCTGACCGACTACATCGGTAAGGACAAGGCAGATGCGATCGCAGCTGGTGACCGTGATGATGTGATGGTGGAAGGTATATTCCAGGTCCAATAGCCCTCGATAGGGCGCGATGAGGTCTCGTAGCACGCTCATCATCTTCGCCCCAGAAGATCCTTCAAAGCCACCTTGTCCAGTGCTGCGGGCCGGTCGGCATCTCACGACTTCGGCGACATGCGGGTCGGACCCTGCGCGGTCTCATTTTGCACCGATCGTTACTTTGCCATCCACGACTCGGAAGCGATCATTTTCGGTGCAGTTGGTCGGGATCAGTCGGTCGAGGTTCTTTACCCGTCGGTATTTGAGTACCACAGTCCATGCATGTGCCAGACGGTTGGGGTCTTCGATGGTCATCACGTCTTGCATGGCGTCCGGGCCAGACAGGCGCAATCGCTCGGTAAAGTGCACTTTGTCGCTGAAGTCCGGGGCGAGGATAAAGGGGATCTTGACGAAGGATCCGGCCTTGGTTTCGATGGTGTCGATCACCAGGGTGTCGCCCTCCCAGCGGCCGATGGAGTTGCCAAGGTCGGTGGGCCAAAGGTCTCCTTGGTTCGGATGCGGACGATCGGTGTAGATATGGCGCGCTTGCCCATTCGGGAAGAGGAGCAGCGTTTCCTCCGGCGTCACAAAGATCTGAAACAGCGTGTCGAATGGGTTGTCCATAATCTCAGGAAATTCCCAGCCGCAGGCCTTGATGCTACCGGGCCTGATAGCGGAGGCAGGTGCGGACTGGATCTTCTTCCTTCGGAGTTCGTACTTGCGATCCCATTCGGCGTTGTACGGGGGCTTGCCATGTAGAGGAGAGCGGGTCAAGACGAACGCCTCGACAGGATCGAGGACGCCGGGCGGCGCGACAGTCGGCACTTTCTCCGGGTGCGCCCGCGCCTCCGCGATCGCCTTATCGAGTTCGTCCGATCCCAGCTGCGCAGCGATTTCGCCTTCCCAGATGCCTGTCCAGGCAGGCAGAGCAGCAAACTGCCGTACCCGTGCAGGCGCATTCTGTTGCGCGGACAGGGGGGCGCACGCGAGCGCCGCCAGCAGCAAGACGCTGCGGGGGCTGTGCTTCCTTGTCATGGCGCCGGCAGCTCCTTGCCGTCCGGTCCGGTCCCGGAACGCATGCGTCCGGAATGCGACCCGTCCCTCGTGGGGTCGATGACCACGGTGATCTTGTCCCCTGGTTTGAGAGAGCCCGGGCGCCAGCCATTGCGATACAGATCAAGGGGAGCGTTCATCTGCAAACTCCATTCCTGCATATTCCCTCCTTTTGCGACCAAGAGCTGGAGGAAGCAATGAGGATTGGTCCACTGCAGTTCCTTCACCGTGCCATGCAGCGTCAGTCGCTGACTCGCATCGAACATGGCGAAGGTGTGATGGGCGCGGGCTGCATTTGCGGCCAGTGCGGCAATGCAAATCCCGACGATTTTTGGTGCTGTCTTCATCGACGTGCATCCTTATGGCGACTAATCATAAACACTGCGTCAACTGTAGTGTACGAGGATCTGCGAAGCGAAAGCCGCGGCAAGGACGCGACGTACGCGGCGCATCAAATGTCGGCCAATGTGTGGAGCCCTGTCCGTTGTGCTGGCTGCTTCCCCAACAAGGACGGCTATCGAGAGGTCGAGGCGCCAACCTATGCAAGGGATCCTCGCCGACGCATTGCCGGGCCGACCGCGCCCGCCACTGCGGCTTGCACGTCACGACTCCTCTGTGGTGAGGCGCGGATCTCAAGGCTATGAAGGTGCGGGAGTGTTGCGGGAGCCTGTCCTGCTCCGTAGTGCTGACGTGCAACGGGGTCACTTGGCTAAGCTAATGAAGTCAAAAGAATTGCTCAGCCAAGGACCGAGCTCACAATGCCCGGTCAAGGTTCGATTCCCTCCCTTTCCACCATTTTGGCTCGGCACTTTCGAAGCGCCTCGACCCGAGCACGACCGAGAGTGCCGGAGATTCGCGGCAAGCTACGGCACGCGTCGTCCTGCCAGGTCTTATCGGTGCGTCAAAGTCCGCTGCCGAGTAGGGCGTGGTCGTGCCAGCCCCTATTGGCCCCAGGGGTTGATTACCTCAAAGCCACACGCATCAAAGTCGCCGACGTTGCGGCTCGCAAGCTGCGCGCCACGGGATCGCGTAATGCCCGCTATCTGCGCATCGAATTGTGTGATCGGCCGGCCGGCCGCACGTCTTGTGGCACTGATATCTGCGAAAGCGTCGGCGGCTGCACTGTCGAAGGTGAGTACATGCCCATCCAGATCAATGTCGAAAATGTTGATCGCAGCGTCCCACAGTCCGTCGCGGCGTTTTCCTTTGGGCAAGACCCGGATGCCGTACAGAATCTCTGCCCTTGTGATGATTGTCGTAAATATCGAAGCGCGCGGCTGCTCACCCAGCCATTCCACGACGCGTGGCTCCGGGGCGGCACGCACGAGCTCTGACAGAACGTTAGTGTCGAGAACGATCACTTATCGAGGTTTACGGGTTCGCGCATCGCATCGCGCGGAGCGATTTCGAGATCGGCGCCGCCAAAGGGCTCAATGCGAGAGCGGATGGCCTCAACGAGCCCTCCCGCGCGCGCGCGCTCGTGCCACAAAGCCGTGCGCAGGATGTCGCGCGCCTCATTCTCCATCGAGCGGCCATGTTTGGCCGCCTGGATGCGCAGTCGGGCCTTCAGTTTTTCATCGATGTCCCGAATGGTCATGCTGGCCACGACGGATCTCCATAAATCATTGATTGCATTTTAAGCAATGATGGAAGGCCTCGCAACTGAGGCCTGGACCGTGGGGGATTTCGTGCGCCACAGCGGCGGTTTCATCTGCATCTACTTGTGTTTATTTTCCTGCGATCCAAGCCATCAAGCTCATAACTATTTGAATGTGAACCATATTCAAGGCAACCACTTTCCTCATAATGCCGGGGTCGAGGGTTCGATTCCCTCCCTTCCACCATCATTTTCGGTCCATTCCGGACAGATAGGTAACGTTTTATGCCGGTCGGAATTTGGTGTAACCCATGTGCCCGAAAGCACATTCAGGGTCCTTAGCGGCCACATCGGTAATGATCAGTCCGGACACGTGCATGGGCACCTTAATGACAGGCCGCTCAACGATAACCAAGGTCAATTACTGATCCGTGCAGCAAATAGTGCGTAATGTGGTATCATTCTGGCTATGGCAAGCAGAGTTGATGCCCGAAAATTGGATAGGGCGACGCAGGCGCATTTGCGCCGCTCGGTTGTGCAGGCGGTGCGAGGCGGTATGAGCCAGACGCAGGCGGCAGTGGTCTACGGCGCCAGCCTGAGAGCGGTAAGCAAGTGGATGGGGCTGGATCGAGCGGGCGGCTTGCGAGCGCTGAAGCCCAAGCGCCGTGGCCGCCGGGCCGGCGAAGGGCGGCTCGACCCGAGGCAATCGGCGCGGATTCGCCAGCTGATTATCGACTCCCTGCCGGACCAGCTGAAGCTGTCTTTCTATTTGTGGACGCGGGCTGCAGTGGTCACGCTGATTGAGCGGGAATGCGGGATTTCGGTATCGCTGACGACGGTGGGTCGTTACCTGAGCAGCTGGGGCATGAGCCCGCAGAAGCCGGTACGCCGGGCATACGAACGCAACGATGCAGCCATTGCGCGTTGGCTGCGCACCGAATATCCGGGCATCGCGCGTGAGGCGAAGCGAGAAAAGGCTGTGATTTACTGGGGCGACGAAATGGGCCTGCGCAGCGACCATGTGGCCGGCACGAGTTATGCGCCGCTGGGGCAGACCCCGATCATTCGCGCCACCGGGCAGCGCTTCGGCTGCAATATGATTTCGGCGATCACAAACCGCGGCCATTTGGCCTTCATGGTCTTTCACGGCAAGTTCGACGGCCGGCTGTTCATCCGCTTCATGCAGCGCCTGCTCAGCCAAGCCGGCGGCAAGTTGCATCTGATCGTCGATGGTCATCCCGTCCATCGCTCGGTCATTGCCAAAGACTTCGTGAGCGCCAATGCGGCGCGCTTACGCCTGATCCGGCTGCCGGGGCACTGCCCGGAACTCAACCCCGACGAGCTGTTGAACCAGGACGTGAAGACCAACAGCCTGGGCAAGAGCCGTCCTGGCAACCGCACGGAGATGATGGCAGGCGTTCGCACGCACCTGCGCCGCCGGCAACGCCAGCCGCAAGTCATCCGTAATCTCTTCAAAGAGGAGCATGTTCGATATGCCGCCTGACAATCTGCGCACTATTTACCGGCCGGCTCAGTAACTCACGCGGACGCGATCGTCATAGTTTCTTGTTGCGGGTCCTCAGGGCGGGGCGCCCGTCGCTCCACAGTGCTTCGGTGGTCGCAACGGTGTGAAGTGATTCGCGCATCAGGGCGAACCACGCATTTGCCGCGTGCGAAATTACGCGCTCCGCCGCCGGGCGAGTACTGGATTCCATTGCATCTGGGAGTTCCTGATTTCCACAATGCATACCCGCAAGCGGCTCGTGGTCCGCGGGCACAGTGAATTCCGGCCGGAGCTCAAGGCCGAGCGTCCGGCACTACGCAAGCTCGAGCTGGAACCCAACGGCGCGGTCGTCAAACTCACCACCATGCACAGCAGTCTGGGCGAACTCCAAGGTCATCGCCGCCCTCCCCGGCGGATGGCCCAAGATCCTCTCGAGCACCTCAGGCGTCTTCTGGAGACCGGTAGGCTATCGCGATCCTCCAGGGGCTGCCGGCCTGCAACGGGCGAAGCGACTGAGGGAAATGGTGCGCCGCAGCTGGGGGGGATGATGGTCATTACACCCCGGTAGACTTATCAAGTGCCGCACAGTAGGAGTCGACAATGCGCCTTGACCACAATAATAATTGTAACCATTGAATTGCGATCGTAACAAATAACAATGCAGGGGGAATCTATATGATTAGATGGATTCAATGGTTCCGCGCGGCCGGAATGATGTTGGTTCCACTCGTCGTCGTCGCCCCGTGTGCGTACGCGCAGCAGGCCCCCGAGCCGGTCCTTGAAGAGGTCCAGATTACCGGCTCACGCATCACACTATCGCCCGGCATGTACACGCCGACACCGGTTACCGCGGTGACGCAGGATGAGTTGGTCAAGATGGCGCCGACGAACCTCATCGACAGTCTGAGCGCGCTGCCGCAGTTCTTCGGCAACAACACCTCCCAGCAGGCCCTGGGCGGGCAGAGCCCGAGCGGATCGGAGGTGAATCTGCGGGGCGCGAATACCAGCTCGGGCATTTCGCGCACCCTGGTGTTGCTGGATGGCCGTCGCACGGTTGCGAACAGTCGTTTCGGTTCGGTAGACATTGCCTCCTTCCCCGATCAGCTTCTCAAGGGCATCGAGGTCGTGACCGGCGGCGCATCAGCGACCTACGGCACCGACGCTGTGGCAGGAGTCGTGAACTTCCTGCTCGACACAAAATTCGAAGGTGTGAAGGCCGAGGCCCAGGGGGGCGAAAGTGCGCGCCACGACGGCGCGAACTCGAAGTTCTCCCTGTCTTTCGGCCACCGAATTCGGCGAGAAGGTGCACCTGATCGGCTCGCTCTCGGAGTATAACCAGGACGCGATCAACGACTTCTCATCGCTGCAAAGCCGGCCTTGGTTCAACCAGGCATCGCGAGTGCCGGGCCCGGCGGGTGGTCCAACTTATGTTGTTGCCCCGTACGTCATTCCCACAAATTTCAGCTACAACGGCACCGTTGTTGGCGTGCCGGGTCTGAACGGCATGCAATTCAGCCCGGACGGCAGGACACTGCTGCCGGCGCCGACCGGAGTGCTGGGGGCCGTGGGTAATGCGTGCAACTGCCTTGCCACGGCCAATGAGACTTACGGCGTAAATTCGATGGACGAGGTTGCGCCCCGTTACACGCGCAAGAACGTGTTCCTGCATGCCACCTACGATGTGAACGAGAAGATTGAGCTGTTCGCGCAGGGCATGTACTCCGATGACGCGGCGAACATACGCTGGCAATCGGCAGCGCTGCTTGGCCCCTGGGGGGCGCCGATTGGGCTCGACAACCCATTCCTCGCGCCAGGTGTTCGCACCGAGCTGCAGAATGCGCTCACCACTGCCTATCCGAATGCCACCGGTGCGCTGTCGGCTGCGAACGGATATGGCCCGGGGTACCGCTACGTCTACCCGGGCCGTGACGCGCTCGCGACGCAGTATTTTTCGTACGGCGTTTACCTCAACAATGTGCCGGGAAATCCGCTCGGCGAGACGCGCCAGATCACTGAAAACATCACTCATCAGGGGACCATCGGACTTAAGGCCGACGTCCTCAGCTGGAACGTCGATGGTTACCTGCAATACGGCACCACGCGGGAAAACTACATCGACAATAACGGCACTCGCGTCGATCGGCTGTTCTTTGCGCTGGACGCAGTGGCTGATCCCAATGGCAATCCGATCTGCCGCGTGGCCTCCCCCGCCTACAATCCCACGTACTACAAGAACTTCGCCGACTGTACACCGATCAACCTGTTCGGTGGCTGGAACAATATTTCGCCGCAGGCAGCCGCCTACGTCAGTGGCCCCCAAAAGACTGGCGGAGCAGTACTACGACCTCGCCAACGGTGAATTCAGCGCTAACGGGGATCTTTTCAAGGGTGTCGGGGCCGGTCCCGTCAAGGGCGCCTTCGGCGTCGCCTGGCGCAAGGAGTCGATCCTGCAGACCACACCCAATCCGGCCAATGAATATCCGGCATTCCTCAACGGCGCGCTGGTCGGCTCGGTGATCCCGACACAGCCGACGTATTTCCGCGGCGTCATCCCTTACGGCTTCTACATTAATCAGTACGGTTACACGGCCCCGTGGCCGGCAACCGCAGCCACCGTGACCATCAACGGCAAGGCCACCGGCGGCATTCCCGGCCTGTACTATGTGCCGACGGGATTTCTCGGCGACGCCAACTCTAGCACGATCATGTTCAGCTCGGAGCGCACCTTCCAGGGTGATTTCAATGTGAAGGAGGCCTTCTCCGAGTTCAGCGTGCCGCTGTTGAAGGACCGGTTCCTGGCGCAGAGCCTCTCGACTAACCTTGCGGCGCGCTGGGCCGATTATTCCGGATCCGGCAACATTTGGGCATGGAAGGTCGGAATGGACTGGGCGCTCAATGACACCATACGGCTGCGGGCCACGCGCTCACGGGACGTTCGCGCAGCCTCGCTCGAGGAGCGGTTTGATACAACCCGCGGCGGCGTCACGGTCAACAACCCCTGGGTGCTTACCGGCGGTGCGCCGACGACCCAATCGGGTGCCAGCTTCTCCGGCGGCAACCCGAACCTTAACCCTGAGAAGGCTGACACCTGGACTGCCGGATTCGTATTGACGCCCACTTTCCTGTTCAGGGCTTCTCGGCATCGGTCGACTGGTACAAGATCAGTCATCGCGGACGCAATCGACAAGCCGACGGCGCAGCAGATCGTCAATGCAGCCTACGCCGGCGACCCGCAGTATCAGGCGCTGGTAAAGCTGGATGCCGGCGAACAACATCGTCGAGGTGGACCAGTACTTCATCAACTTCGCGGAGCAGTTCGTGCAGGGCGTGGACTTGGAGGCGAGTTACCATTCGAACGTGCATCTGGTCGGCGGTCCCGAGAGCGTCGCAGTCCGGTTGTACGCAACGGACCTGATCAAGAATGCGACGCTCACGCAATTCGGGACTTACGACGAATGGGCCGGCCAGGTCGGCACGGGCCGCAGCCTGCCAAAGCACAAATACACGGCCAACTTCACCTACAACAACGGAGCCGTACTCGCTGTTCGTCCAGGGGCGTTACATCTGCAAGTGGGATCCTGGACCACACGCTGGTACAGAGCGCCGGTCGCGATACCCGGCGTGCAAACGATCAACGATAACAGCATCGGCGGGCTGTTCTACCTCGACTTGAACCTTGCGATACACGGTGCCGGTGCCGGGCGACCTGAGCATATACGTCGAAGTCACGAATGCCCTCGACCGTGCCCCGCCGACCACCGCGGCGGCCTTCGGGCGCACGGGGGCAGCTTCGCTCAATCCGCAGCTGTACGACGTCATTGGCCGTCGTTACGTATTGGGCGCCCGATACAAGTTCTGACATCATGGCGCCGGCACTTGGCGGGGTCCCGCCGACTGCCGGCGCCGGTTTTACCCGGGCCCGTCAGTACGGGTCTCAACGCCTCTCGATCGGCCTTAGCCCGGAGGACCAGATTCTGCTGCGCCGATCGCGCATTGGCAGAGAGCATCCGAGAAATTGAGCGTTAACCCCGGGTGATCACCAATGTGTTGCCACCCTTCGTCATCGGAAATCGCAAGGGTGGCACCAGACTTGAATGCCGTGGCGCGCTGAATCGCATCCGGGGTTCGGACGCGATAGCGTGCCCGCAATGCGGCCGCCTCCAGCAGGATTTCGCGCGAGATCGGTTCCAACGTCAGGTTTGGAAATAGATCAAGAGGGTCTCGCAATCATCCGCTGCGTCCTGCCGACCCATCTGCAGCGGCTTGACGACCAATTCCAGCAGTGTGAGCTCCGAGGCAACTGCTTGAAACTTGCCGGCTTCGAGTTGTTCGATGACGTCATCGGCAGCCTTACCGAAGGTGGCATTTTGCTCAAAGTGGCAGATCCAGACGCAGGTGTCCAGGAGAACACGCTGGTGGCGCCGAGCAATGCGCCCAGCTACCAACCCTCACGCTCCGACCTGAGGTATGTCTCGGCTCCCTGCCACACCTCGCTGTGCAGGCCCCGCGTATGTCTCGCGAATTTCTTGGGCTTTGGAATAATCACGACACGATCGGACTTACACAGCACGAGAAGCTCGTCCCCCTCTCTGGCGGCCTGTGGAATGACGATTTGGTACTTGCTGCGCAAGGTGACAGTGGTACCCATGACGGGCTCCCAGGGACGTAAAGCGATTTGATCAAATCGCTTTACTGCGGTTCATGGAAGTCGGAATTTTTCGGGCTCATCGACCGTGGGGGAATTCGTGCGGATTTGTCTGCAAACAGCTGCCTCCACCAGTGCCTTATCTTCCTGCTTGACCGGCTAGAGCCTGTCTAATTATTTGAAGATAAAGGGTTATCAGGGCGTCCACTTCCCTCATAATGCCGGGGTCGAGGGTTCGATTCCCTCCCCTTCCACCAAAATCAATCGGTCCGTTCTGACCACATCGGCAACGATCAAGGTGCTGGACCCGTTTCAGGGCAGCGACTACCGCGCTATCCAGCCCGTTACGCCGCGGTGATGTGAACAAGTCCCGCGGTGATGTTCACTGAAGCTGTGTGTTCCATCGCGACACTGCGCGGTGGCGCCAGACGGTGCCTGTCCAGTTCTTGTGTGGGCAGGGGAGTGGCCAATGTGCCCAGACTTGTTCACGTAGTGTCCGTGTTCCACTAGCAGAGATTCGTCTGGCGCTGAAGCAGGTGGAACCGGGCTGTCGGCCAACGCAGCCTGCAGGGCGAAGATCGTGCAAAGCGCTGGCCACGGCCAGCCGATCCGACTTTCCGCGGCACGCGGATTCGGAGCACCCGCTGTAGATGCCCGATCAGTCACGATCGAAACCGAGCGCGAAAGTCAGAGCTGCTGCTGCCTCCTTCATCTTTCTTCCAGGTAACTGGGCAATGCGATCACCGATATTGCTCTTCGGCACTGTCTGGATATTGTCGAAGTTCGCAGCGCAAGTGCTCGGCAAGCCGTCGGCCTCCGTCAGTACGACTTCGGTCGGGATGCTGCGAATTGTGGAAGTGATGGGTGCAACGGTGACCGACTGCAGCACTGCAATGGCGGAGTCACGTGTCAGGATGAGCACGGGTCCCCTTTTGTCGGGAGTCTTGAACGTGTACCAGCACACGTCGCCGCGGTTCACGGGGTGCCCCAGTCCTGTTCGCCGAGCCAGGTGTCAAATTCGCCGCGCATGACCGGCTTGGCTGCGTAGCCTGCTGCATGCCGGATCTCCTCCTCCTGAATCCGCTGTCGCTGGATCTCGGCCTCGAGCGCATTTCGAATGAACGCAGAACGAGTGGTCTTCCGGGCTCTGGTTATCTTGTCGACGCTCTTTAGCAGACGCTCGTCGATAGTCATCTGGATCGTCTTCATATGTGGAGTCTAATGTGGAACCGAGCCCACATCGTACACCACATAGGGCTGTGAGCCCATCCTGACCCTAAGGGCTGCCGGGGGTTTGCGGGAATCAGTCGTGCTCAGTGGTGCATCGTGGCGCCAATTGCAACGGGAGCCGCTCAGCTAAGTTATTGAATATGGGGATTACATTGATCCAAGAACTGGGCTCACAATGCCGGGGTCGAGGGTTCGATTCCCTCCCTTTCCACCAATTTTCCCACCTGTAAGCGCCGTGTAAAGGCGGCGGTGGCATCGGGGGCAACGCCCCGGCCGATCACGGGCGAATACGGAATTCGTTCCAGCACGCCAACCGCCAACGTCGGGTATCCCTGGCCCGAGCCGTCGGGCCGCCGGACGGACTGATTCCCGGAGCTTGCTCTGACATAAATCCCGCTTCGGCCAATAAAGTTGCTCTCTCAACCAAAGTGTTGTGCATTGACCAATCCGGATGTCTACTCGCCACGCACGTACAATCTGACTTTGGAAGACATGACCTGGGTGGCGTCGCTGGTGGGGGCGGTAGCCGGCAGACCCGCCATAGTCGTCTGACGATGCTTCTTCAGTAGTCGTTGCTAGGCAGGAATGTTATGCGGTTTATGGCCCGGTTGAAGCTCGCTTCCCATGGCACGTTCATCCTCGTGGGGGCCATCATTGTCACGCAAGCCGCGGCCCACGACGGGAATGTGGACAGTGAAGCGCTGATCGACAAGTACTGCGCCGTCTGCCACAACTCCAGCGACTTTGCCGGCGGGGTCGATCTGGAATTCGCCAGTGCCAGCAGCATCGCCGAAAGGCCGCGAATCGGCGAGAAGATGATCAAGCGCCTGCGCGCCGGCATGATGCCGCCCGCGGGCAAGGCGCGCCCGGATTACGATACGGTGCAGAAGCTGGCGCAGACCCTGGAAGAGGGCATCGACGCGAGTGCCGCCACCAAGGGCCCCCATCCGCTTGCGCCGGGCCTGCATCGCCTCAACCGCACCGAATATACCAACGCGATCCGCGATCTGTTGACGCTCGACATCGACGCCGCCAAGTTCCTCCCGTCCGATGACTCCAGTCACGGCTTCGACAATATGGCCGGCACGCTGACCACGTCGCCGGCATTGATGGAGGCGTATCTGTCGGCTGCTGGCAAGATCAGCCGTCTGGCCATGGGCACCGAAACGGCGCCGACCCTGGCCGTGTTCGACGCGCCCCACGACACCAGCCAGAACGAATACGTCGAAGGCCTGCCGTTCGGCACCCGCGGCGGCATGCTGATCGAACACGAATTCCCCGCCGACGGCGACTACACGCTTACCGTGAAGGGCATGACCGGCTACTTCACCGCGGTACTCGGCAACGTCAAAGGCGAACGGTTGGAAGTCACGGTCGATGGCAAACGCGTGTACCTGTACGACTGGGACAAAGAAATCGCCACCAAACGCAGTGATGGCGGCAAGACGCCGGCCTTCGCCGTCAAGGGCGGCCTGCACCGCATCGGCGTGGCGTTCCTCGCCACCAGCGATCTGCCCGACACCGCAATCGACAAATCATTCCAGCGCACGATGAACTCGCCAGGCTCGATCTCCGGTTACACGTTCTACCCGCACGTGGGCCAGGTGTTCATCGAAGGTCCGTTCAGGGGCACGGCGGCGACCGATACGCAAAGCCGACGCACAGTTTTCGAGTGCTACCCGAAGATGGTCAGCGAGGAAGCCAACTGCGCACACAAGATCATCACTACATTGACCACGAAGGCCTTCCGCCGTCCGGCCAGCGACGCCGACATCAAGGTAATGACCGCTTTCTATCGCAGCGGACGTGACCAGGGTGGCAAATTCGACAGCGGCATTGAGGCCGTTATTCAGCGCATTCTGATCGATCCGGATTTCATTTACCGCGCCGAGATCGAGCCCGCCAATGTCGCCGCGGGCACCGCTTACCGGATCAGCGACCTCGAGCTGGCGTCGCGTCTGTCGTTCTTCCTGTGGAGCAGCATTCCCGACATGCAGCTGATCAACCTCGCCTCCGCCGACAAGCTGCACGAGCCGAAAGTATTGAAACAGCAGGTCGATCGCATGATCGCCGATCCGCGTTCGCAGGCGCTGGTGCAGAATTTTACCGGCCAGTGGCTGAATATACGCGGCATCGCTGCCAGCGAGCCGGCGGTGAATCTGTTCCCGGATTTCGACAGCACCCTGCGCGATGCATTCAAGCACGAAGTCGAACTGTTCTTCTCCAGCATCATCCAGGAAGACCGCAGCGTGACCGATTTGCTGACCGCGGATTACACCTTCGTCAACGAGCGTCTCGCCAAACACTACGGCATCCCCGACATTTACGGTCCACAGTTCCGTAGAGTCCAACTGGGGCCCGACCAGGACATGCGCAGAGGCCTCCTGGGCAAGGGTGCACTGATGACCATTACCTCTGAGGCGGCGCGTACCTCACCGGTGAAACGCGGCAAATGGTTCCTGCAGACCTTCTTCGGCGTAAGTCCGCCGGATCCGCCGCCTGGTGTGGTGATCAAATTGGACCAGAAAGTCGGCGAAACCCCGAAGACCATGCGTGCGCGCCTGCAAATCCATAGCATCAACCCGACCTGCGCCACCTGTCACAAGATGTTCGAGCCACTGGGATTGGCGATGGAGAACTTCGACCCCGTGGGCGAGTGGCGCACAATCGAAGTGGGTACGCCGATCGACTCGCTCGGCATCGTCACCGACGGCACCCGCGTCGAGGGTATCAAGGGCCTGCGTGACCTCGCGGTACGCAAGCACGAGATGTTCGTGGAAGTGGTGACCGAAAACCTGCTGACCTATGCCATCGGTCGTGGCCTCGATTACAAGGACATGCCGCTGGTCCGTTCGCTGGTGCACAACGCGGCGAAGGACAATTACAGGTTTTCGTCGCTGATCATGGGTGTGATCCAAAGTCCGGACTTCACCATGAACATGAAATCAGCCCCAGTTTCGCTGTCGGCCGCGAATTCGTTGAAGGGGGAGTAGACCCGTGTTCATTACCAAAAAGCACCTCAGCCGCCGCACCGTGTTGCGCGGTCTCGGCACAACGCTTGCCCTTCCTTTGCTTGATGCAATGATTCCCGCCATGACGGCGCAGGCGAAGACCGCGGCGAATATGCCGCCGCGCTTCTTCGGCGGCTTCGTGCCGCACGGCGCGGCACCGGGCTACTGGATTCCCGAAAAAGTCGGCGCCTTGCCAGATGAACTTCCGTTCATTTGGAAACCGATGGAGCCGTTCCGCAATCACCTGAATATTCTGACCGGCCTGCACTCGCGCTCGGCCGAGCCGCCTCCGGGTGAAACCGGTGCCGACCACTGGGTCGCGGCCGCGTTCCTCTGCGCGCAGAAACCGCGCAAGACCTCCGGCGCCGACGTTTACGCCGGCCAGACCATCGATCAGGTCATCGCCGCCAGGTACGGGCAGGAAACACTCCTGCCGTCCGTGGAGATTTCGGTGGAAGACCCGGGATCGGGTTCGAGCAACTGCGGCGAGGGTTACAGCTGCGTTTATACCAACACGATCGCGTGGGCATCGCCGACCACGCCGTTGCCGATGGAACTGAACCCGCAGGTTGTATTCGAACGCATGTTCGGCAGCGGCAGCACCGCCGAGCAGCGCGTGCAGCGCCGCGAGCGCAACCAAAGCATCCTAGACTCGGTCAACGACAAGATCAAAGGTATGCGCACTGAGATCAGCGTTCCCGACCGTGCGCGCCTGGATGCCTTCACGGATAACGTGCGCGAAATCGAGCGTCGTATGCAGATCGCCGCCAAGGCGACGACCGCCGCACCGGATGGTTTCGCCGTGCCTCCTGGCATTCCGCAGTCGTTCGATCAGCACATCAAGATCATGTTCGACCTGCTGACACTCGGCTTCCAGGCGGACATCACCCGCGTCAGCACCATGCTGTTCGCGCGCGATCTGACCGGCCGTGTCTATCCGGAATGCGAGTCACCGACACTGGGATTCCATGGCGGCTCGCACCACGGTGAAGATCCGAATCTGATCAAGCAACTGTCGAAGATAAATCAGTATCACGTGAAGATGCTGGCTTACTTCGTCGAGAAACTGGCCAACACCAACGATGGCGACGGCTCGTTGCTCGATCATTCGCTGCTGCTGTACGGCAGCAACATGGGCAACCCGAACCAGCACGTGCACTACGACGTGCCGCACATTTTGATCGGCGGCAACTACGGCAAATTGCCAGGCAACCGCCATCTGGCGTTCCCGACCAAGCAGGTACCGACCGGCAACCTGCTATTGAGCATTCTCGAGCAGCTTGGCATCCACCGCGAAAGTTTTGGTGATAGCACCGGACCTCTGCCCGGCCTGGTGTGAGGGGCTCGGTGAACAACAGTATGGGTAGCCTCGCATTGAAGACTCTCACCGCCGTGATGCTATCGGCGATGGCAGGTACTGCGTTTGCGCAAGCCGACATTGCCGATGCCGCAAGCAAGGGCAACAAGGCGGAAATAGAGCGCCTGCTGAAACGCGGTGCCGACGTGAATGCGCAACAAGCCGATGGCGCCACCGCCCTGCAATGGGCCGCCTATCGCGGCGACGCGAAACTGGCGGAACTGTTGCTGAAGGCCGGCGCCAAGCCGGGCTTGGCCAACCATGATGGCGCAACGCCACTTTGGCTGGCGGCGGCACGCGGTGATGCCGCTGTGATTCAAGCGTTGCTCGATGGCGGTGCCGATGCCAATGAACAGCTGCCGCTCGGCCGCCGTCCGCTGATGCTGGCGGCTCGCTCGGGCAGCGTCGATGCCGTGCATGCATTGCTGGAACATGGCGCCGATGTAAATGCCAGTGAAACCGAACGTGGTACCAGCGCGTTGATGCAGGCTGCCGACCAGGGCCATGGCGACGTGTTGAAGGAACTGATCAAGCACGGCGCCCAGGTGGCTGCGGTGTCCAAACCGGTAGTGCGCGACGGGCGCACGGCGGCGTTGGGCAACTCTGAGGATCCGCGCCGCGCCGTGCGCCAGCAGGCCATCGCGGTGCTGTGCGAGGCGAAGATACCTGATCTGCAACAGGTGAGAATCCAGCGCGAAATGCTCCTCGGCGCCAGCGCGAAAAGCACTCCCGACGCCGATTTGTGCAAAGGGATAGAACGCAGGGGTTTGGGCTTCGTGACCATCGCCGGCGCCGGCGGCAACCATGGGGCTGGCGTGGGAGGGGAAGCGCTGGCTGAACAGGGGGCGGATGGCAACCAGGTTGTGGATGCGTCCGGCAATCCGGTTCCTGCGAGCCCCGCTCGTGGCCGCCGTCCCGCCGCGCGTGAACCCGATGGTGGTGCGTTGACCGCGCTGGTCTATGCGGCACGTACCGGCAGCATCGATTCCGCGCGCGCGCTCCTGGAAGGTGGCGCCGATGTCAACCAGACGACTCGCTACGGCTGGAGTCCGCTGTTGGCGGCCACGCAGAACAGCAACTATCAATTGGCGAAGTTCCTCATCGAGCACGGCGCCAATGTGAACCTGGCCAACAAGGGGGGTTGGACGCCACTGTATCTGGCGGTCGACAACCGCAATATCGAAGGCGGCGACTACCCGGTGCGCAACGCTGACATGGACAGCCTCGCCTACATCACCTACCTGCTCGACAATGGCGCCAATGTCAACTGGCGCATCACCGAGAGTACGGAAACGCGCACCGTGTTCACCAACCAATGGTTGAACGAAGACGGCGCCACGGCGTTCCTGCGTGCGGCGCAGTCAGGCGATCTTGAATTGCTAAAGCTGCTGATCGCGCGTGGCGCTGATCCGAAGATCAATACCAGGCTGGGAGTAACGCCGCTGGCGGCGGCTGCCGGAATCGGCTGGGTCGAGGGCGTTACCAAGGAGCGTTCCCCCGAGGAGACGGTGGAGGTCGTGAAGTATCTGCTGTCGCTCGGCATCGATCCCAACTTCCAGGCCGACACCGGCCGCGTCGCACTGCACGGCGCCGCGCATAAGGGGGCGACCGAGGTGGTGAGAGTTTTGGTGGCAGCAGGCGCCAGGATGGATGTGCGCGATTTCGGCAATACCGACAACCGCGGCAGCCCGACCCTGGCGATCCACACCTGGCTGCCGATCGATTATGCCGACGGACTCGTGCGTGTTGGCGTGCAGTCGGCGATTCCGCATCCGCAGACCTCCAAGGTGCTGCGTGAGTTGATGCTGAAGGCCGGCCTCAAGGTACCGCCCGAAGGCCGTACGCTCGAATCGCTGTGTATCGTCGAGGTCTGCAAACCGGGATACGATCCGATCAGCATCACCAACTGATCCGCTCGGAGACTCACCGATGTCTCCTCCAGTCAGCCGCAGTTGACACTCACGATGACACCGAAGCCATGCTGGCAGTGCGGGAGTTTTGCCGGAATCAGTTGTGCTCAGTTGTGCTTCGTGACGCCAATTGCAATGGGCGCTACCCGGCTAAGTCATTGAAGTCATCTTCCGCTCTGACTCAATGGAACGGCTCATAGTGCCTGCTCCGGGAGGAAAATGGGGCGTGGGGGAGTTCGTGCGGACTTGGCGGGAGCTACCAGCCTGAATGAGTACCTTAGCTTCGTGATGATGGCTTGAGCGGTTGCGTAAGTAATTGAATACACAGGCTGTAACGGGCGCCCATATCCCTCAAAATGTCGGGGTCGAGGGTTCCAGTTCCGCCCTTTCCACCTATCTCAAGGGGCCCGGTACCGAGCTGTCCTCCCTGTGGACTCCCCGTCCCGCGTTTCCCGGCAGGTTCCGATCCTTCACGTGACCGCCGCCAGGACGACCGCAGTATCATGCGGCGGGTCACACCGAGTGCAGCCAAACGGCGGCGCCACCCTACAGATGTGAAGATGCCGAAGCGCCGCCTGCTGTTGATAGGTTTTGCGTCCGTGTCACTGGCCGCCGCGGGCGTTTTCGCTGCGCAAAACCCGCGCCAGCCACAGCCGAAACCGGCCTACGTGGGCACCATGGCCTGTGCGGTCTGTCACCGGGAGGCCTACAGCAACTGGCTGCAGAGTGACCACCGACACGCAATGCAGAAAGCCGGTGACCAATCGGTGCTTGGCGATTTCAGCAACGCGAGCTTCGACTACTTCGGCACGAGGTCGCGCTTCTTCAAACGCGCCGGCAAGTATTACGTGGAAACCGATAACGCCATGGGGGATCTGCAGACCTTTGAGATCGCCTACACCTTCGGCCACTACCCATTGCAGCAATACCTGATCGCGTTTCCCGACGGGCGCCTGCAGGCGCTGTCCATCAGTTGGGACACCCGGCCCGCGGCGCAGGGCGGCCAACGCTGGTTCGATCTGTATCCGGACCAGAAGGTCACGCACGATGATGCGCTGCACTGGACCGGCGCGTTCCAGAATTGGAATTCACGTTGCGCGAGCTGCCACTCGACCGATCTGGTCAAGAACTATTCGCTGCAGGCCGACCGCTACGACACGCACTGGCAGGAAATCAA
Organism: uncultured Pseudomonadota bacterium; assembly: GCA_963726995.1. Lineage (GTDB taxonomy): Bacteria > Pseudomonadota > Gammaproteobacteria > Steroidobacterales > Steroidobacteraceae > DAIDKA01. Next base: position 918,284 of record CAVSEP010000007.1, on the reverse strand, counting down.
CGTGGGTTGCGAGGCCTGCCATGGACCCGGATCGCAGCATGTGGCGTGGGCAAGCGGCAAGCACACGCTTCCGAACCGGGGGCTGACGACCAATCTGGCCAAACTCTGGGAGCCACATGCCGGTCAGTTGCCGATCCCGCAGAGGGCCGATACCCCGCTGAGCGGACAATTGCAGGTCTGCGCCGGCTGTCATTCGCGCCGCTCCGAGCTGCAGCAACCGGATACCGCGCGGAATTTCTTCGACAACTACTCCATCAGCCCGCTGCTGGAGGGGCGCTACTTCGCTGACGGTCAGATGCGCGAGGAAGTGTACGTAACCGGCTCGTTCCTGCAGAGCCGCATGCATGCGAATCACGTCTCCTGCACCAACTGCCATGACCCGCACAGCGGCAAACTTCGTCTGGCCGGCAACGCCTTGTGCCTGCAATGCCATCAACCACAGAAATACCAGACCCAGGAACACTTCTTCCATCAGCTGGATTCGCCGGGTGGGCAGTGCGTGAACTGCCACATGCCCCAGCGCACCTACATGGGAGTGGATGTGCGGCGCGATCATTCCTTCCGCGTGCCCGATCCGATCGCAAGCATGCAATCGGGCGTACCCAACACCTGCACGCAATGCCACCAGGACAAGAGCGACAAATGGGCGGCTGAGTTCATCGCCAGACGCACGGGGCGCAAGCTGCCCTATTACGCGCAGACCGCGCTCCTCAGCGCGGCCCGCAAGAACGAGGCGTCGGCGTCACCGCGGCTGCTCGAGTATGCCCGGGACGCGGGCCAACCGGCCATCCTGCGCGCGACCGCTCTGCTGGAGAGCGGCCGTTTCCCGTCGCCGCAGCAGCTGGATGCCATCAGTACCGCGCTGCATTCGCCCGATCCGCTGATTCGCGTGGGCGCGGTCTCGGCGCTGGGTGGTGTGGATTCGCAGCAACGCCTGGCGCGCCTGCAGCTACTGCTGGCCGATCCAGTCAAGGCGGTGCGGATGGCCGTGGCCCAGCAGCTGGCTGAGGTACCGTTGGCTACGGCCCCGGCGCAGCTGCATGGCGCGTTGGGCAAACTATTCGACGAGTACCGGGCGAGTCTCCTGTACAACGCGGATATGCCCGAGTCGATGAGCAACCTCGGGTTGTTCCAGGCTGCGCAGGGCGACCTGGCGCGGGCCGAAAAATCGCTGCAGCGGGCGCGTCGACTCGCGCCGCGGTACCTGCCGGCCCTGCTCAATCTGGCGGACATCTATCGGGCGCAATACCGCGACGACCTGGCCGAAGCGCTGCTGCGCGAGGCGCTCGGGGACTATCCCGACTCGGCCGATGCCGCCGAAAGCCTCGGGCTGCTATTGGTGCGCACCGGTAGGACGCGGGAATCACTGCCGCTGTTCGAGCAGGCCGGCCGCATGGCTACCGACAATGCCCGGTACGCGCTGACGTACGCACTGGCGCTGGTCGAAACCGGCAAACGGACCGAGGGCATCGAGATGCTGCGGGCTGCGACGCGGCGCTTTCCCGGCAATGTGGCGTTACGGCAGGCCCTCGAGGGCTATGATCACTGAGATCGGGACAGGGCGACCAAGAAAAAGATGAATGGCGTCAAATCAGAACCGTTATTCGAATATAATACGCGCGCAGGTCGGTAAGCATACGTGGGGGCTAGGAAAGCAATGTTCCATACAGCTTCGAAGGCCAGGTATGACCTGGTCGCACTTGCCACTCTGGCCTTCGGTTCCGCCCTCATGTTCGGCATACAGACGGCCGATGCCGCTGGTTCCCAGTCGAAGCGCCCGAACATACTGCTCATCATTGGCGATGACATCGGCATTGATGTGACCACCGACATGTATCCCGGCCTGATCGACAGCCTGGTCAAGCAGTACGGGCCGGCGGGGCACAATAATCCGAATTACAAACTGATTCAGGGACACCCGGCCTCTACGCCTACGTTGAACGCCCTGGCACTGGCAGGCATGCGATTCACGCATGCCTGGGCGCAACCGTTCTGTGCCAACACCCGCTCCGCGATCCTCACCGGCGAATATCCCGCCAACACGGGCGTGCTTGACTACACCGGATGGTTGCCGCAGTTCCATTATTCCTTCGTCAGGGATCTGCACGATAAAGGCGGCTACGCCACTGCGATCTTCGGCAAGTGGCACATCGCGGGGCTGGACGGCCGCGGCGGGCAGGGAGCGCAGTACCCCGGCACCAAGCCCAAGCAAGCCGGCTTTGATCTGTTCCAGGGCAACCTGAACGGCGGCATCGAGACCTATTGGCAGTATGACTACCACGTCCAGGACGACACCACGCCTGCCGACAAGTGGCGCACCGAACCGGCACCGATGCGCTCGCTGCCGGGCATCGCGCCGACCACGTATGCGCCGGTGGTCAAGGTGGCCGACGCCATCAACTGGATCACTGATCAGCACAAGAAGAACCCGGACAAACCGTGGTTTGTCTGGTTCGCGTTCAATCTTTCGCACATCACCGGCAGGCAGAACCCCAATCCGATGGCGGTGCCGAACATGGATACACTGGATGCCACCTCGATCAGGGAGATGAAGTCCTGCGGCGGTACTTTCGGTTCGGCAAACGTCGGCAGTTGCACCGACAAGCAGCTGATGCGGGCCATGACCAATGCGCTCGACACCATGGTCGGCAAGCTGTTGCAGGCCATCGATTCGATCGATCCCGACACTTATGTGATCTACCTCGGCGACAACGGCACCTGGATGTTCGGCCAAAAGCGTGAGTTCATCGACAACATGTTCGTCACCCGGCAGGGACGCGGCAAGGGCACATCGTTCGAGGCCGGCGCGCGCGTGGAGTTTGCCATTCGCGGCCCGGGTATCAAGGCCGGTTCGGTCAGCGACGCACCGATCAGCGTGGTGGATCTGCTGCCCACCATCATGGGTTGGGCGGGCCTCGAATCACCCCGGCGCGTTCCAGGACTGACCGAAGGCAGCACGGTGGAGATGGATGGCGTTTCGCTAGCACCGATCCTCTTCAAGAGCGCCAAGCAGACACGCGACCCGAATTCGGGCTACCTGCTCGCCGAGACCACCAACCCGATCAAGCAGAACGTCCGTGAGGCTGCGGCGCGCAATGGGCAGTACAAGCTGCTCTGCGACGAGAAGACGGATGCGGCCAGCTGCACGTTCTACGACCTGAAGGATGACCCGCTTGAGGAATACCCGCTGACCAAGCCGGCGAGCTGCGACGACTACAAGGGCGGTAAGCTGACTCCGGCCGACCGCGCGTGGCACTACTGCCGCCTGCAAGAAGTCCTGGCGACCAAGTCGTTCCTGGGGTTGCCGAGCAAGGCGTTCGTGGCCGCGCTTTCGCAGAAATAGATGTGCCTCTAGCCATGAATCGGATGAGCGCAGAGCGGCCGCCTGGGATTGTCGGGTGTCAAGGGTAGAGGTCGGCGTAGCTGCGCAGCTGCTTCACCAACGACAGGCCTTGCATGCCAACCAGATCGTCCAACAGCCAACACCCGGACTTGGCATCCCTTACCAGACTGAGCGTAGCCCTTGCCCGGAGCGGCCTGGACGTACCACCGCCGCCGGATCGAACACCGAATTGCACGCGTACAGTTGAACGAAGTGCTGTCGTGGCGGCCAGGGTGAATCTGATTGGATTTGGCGGCGCGCCATCCTCCGTGTTGGTCCATGAATTCGTATCCACTGCGCAGGGGCCTTCGCTTACGACCTGGCATCGCCATTCCACTTCAAGCAGGCCAAGCAGCCGCGGAGACAGGAAACGCTTCATCAACTTCAAGTCCTGCGGAAACTGATAGACGGAAAAACCGCTCTGATTGGCGTAGATCCAGCGCGCGGCCTCCACGGGGCCATCCGCGACACATGCCGCAGCGGCCTGTTTGGCAAAAACGAGGACTCCGATGACAAATACGGTGGGTCTATTCATGGTGCATCACAAATGTTCGCACATCTCTGACTATGGCTGCGGGCAAACTCCGCGTGCAATGGTATCCGAGGTTGTCAGCACTCAACCAAAGCGCTTCCATCCGGGCTCTGGAACGCAGGGGAAATTCCTGCACCGGATACTGAGGTCCGCCGCGTTTTTCACCTTGACTTGCGCCGGGTTTTGCTCATATGCAGTGGCGCAGAATAGCGGCACGGCTACTGCTCGCCATCCGAACATCCTGCTGATCATCGGCGATGACTTCGGCGTAAACGTCACATCCGACATGTATTCCGGGCTGATCAACGGCCTCGTCAGGCAGTACGGCCCATCAGGCTTGAATCATCCTGATTACCAGGCCATCAGGGGCAAACCGGCTGCTACTCCGGTGCTCGACGACTTCGCGCGCCAGGGCATGACGTTTTCGAACACCTGGGCGGAACCGTTCTGTTCCCCGACGCGCTCATCGGTCCTGGTTGGTCTGTTCTCGGCGAAGACCCGTGTGCTGACGTACGCAGACCCGCTCGATACCCATCACCTGTCATTCGTACAGTTGCTGAAGCGCAAGGCCGGCTACAGCACTGCGGTCTTCGGCAAGTGGCACATCGCCGGCCTTCCCGGCAAGCCGGTTGACTTCCCCGGGATGAAGCCCAAGCAGGCCGGTTTCGACATGTACAGGGGCGCCCTGAGCGCCGCCATCAAGAGCTACTGGGACTATGACTACCAGATTCAGGATGCCGACACGCCGGCTGACAAATGGCGCAGCGAGAAGCCGCCGATCCGTTCGCTTCCGGGCATCGCGCCGACCGTCTACGCACCGGTGGTCAAGGCGGCCGACACCATCGATTGGATCACCACGCAGGAGAAGGCCAACCCGAACAAGCCCTGGTTCGTGTGGCTGGCATTCAACCTGTCGCATGCCACGATCCAGACATCGCCCAGCCAGATGGTCGTACCGAACGCCGACACGCTGAATGCGGCTGCATACAAGGAGATGAAGGACTGTGGCGGCACTTTTGGCTCGGCCAATGTCGGTCAGTGCACGGGCGAGCAACTAATGCGCGCAATGACGAGTTCGGTCGACACGGTGATCGGCAAGGTACTCGACTTCATCGACAAGTTGGATCAGGAAACCTATGTGATCTACATGAGCGATAACGGCACACCGATGTACGGGCGGCCGAACTTGGACTTCATAGACAACATGTACCTGACGAAGAAGGGGCGCGGCAAGGGTACGGCATTTGAAAGCGGCACCCGGGTTGCAATGGCGATCCGTGGTCCGGGCATCAAGAAGAACAGCACCAGCAGCGCCTACGTCGACACCACCGATCTGTTTTCAACGATTCTGGGCTTTGCCGGAATCGAGGCGCCGAAGATGGTGCCGGACAGTGGCGGTATCGCCGAGATTGCGCTCGACTCCGTGTCGCTCGCGCCGATCCTGTTCCACAATGCCCTGGAAACTCGTGATCCGCACACCGGCTATCTGCTGGCCGAAACGGTCAACCTGATGACGGCGGACAAGACCCGGCAGGCCGGCGTTCGCAATGGCACGTACAAGGTCCTCTGCACCAATGACTACGCATCAGGGAACTGTTTGTTCTACAACTTAGAGAGAGATCCGATCGAGGAATACCCCCTGGACAAGCCGGCCAGCTGCGATGATTACACCAAGGGCAAGTGGAAGCCGGCGGACCCGCAGTGGAACTATTGCCGGCTGACCGAAGTCATTGCGACCAAATCGTTCATGGCTCCGGACTTTCGCGGCAGCACTGCCGGAATCGGGCGGTCGGGAATGGCCCCGAGCCGGCTTCTTGGCAACATATCGCTCGCGATCAACAGCGATGAGGGCGATTGAGATTCGTCTATAATGCCGGGGTCGAGGTTTCGTTTGCCTCGCTTTCCACCGCGGATTTCAATCGGCCAACGGGAGGTGCCAGCATGACTTGGGAGGAACTCTTCGAGGAACTTTCGACCATGCAATCACAGGCCTTCCGGGCCGGAGACGTTGTCAGCGTACGGCATGCGATTGCCGGCATAGAGACCTTCATACGCAACTTTCAGGACTGCGGATGCCCAAACCATACCGTGATGGTCCCGGCGCCCATCATTGCCCATATCCGCAGCGAGATGGCCCTCAAGTTCCCGGGGATGGGTAAATAGTCGCAGGCCGGTGAGCACTGGCGTTGCAGGTCCCGGTCAACGTATGCTCGCGCCTTCCCGGGGGACAGTCACATGAATCTGCTGGCCAGGATCAACGTGGCGCTGGTCGCGGTGTTTGCGGCCGGCGCGCTCGCGACCTTCTACCTGACCCGGAGCAGTCTCGACAGCAGTGCCCGCGCTGAGGCGCTGAACGACGCTAGCCTCATGCTCGACAGCGCACTCGCCGTGCGCTCCTACACGGCCAACGAAATCGCGCCGCTGCTCAAGGAGCAGCTGAAGACCGTATTCCTGCCGCAAAGTGTACCGTTCTATGCGGCAACGCAGAATTTCCTCAAGATGCGCGAGGGCCACCCCCAGTACCTCTACAAGGAGGCGACCCTGAACCCGACCAATCCGCGCGATCGGGCCACGGACTGGGAGGCTGACGTCATCCAGCGCTTTCGCAATGACCCGACCGCGAAACAGATTCAGGGCGAGCGGGATACGCCCATGGGCGCGGCGCTGTACCTGGCGCGTCCCATCCGCGCGGAGCAGGAATGCTTAAGCTGCCACAGCCTGCCGAGCCTCGCCCCGCAGACCGTACTCGCCCGCTACGGGTCCGACAACGGCTTTGGCTGGCAGATCGGGGAAGTCATTGGCGCACAAGTGGTGTCCGTGCCGCTGGCCAATGCGACGCTGCGCTCGAGCCGCCTGCTGCACGATCTGGCCGGCACACTCATCGGCGTCTTCCTGTCGATTCTCGTGGCGATCAACGTCCTGCTGTATCTGCTGGTCGTGCGCCCCTTGCAGCGCACGGTTCAGATCGCCGATAGGGTCAGCACCGGAGATGCTTCCGCGCCGGCCTTTCCGGGCGGCGGCGGGGAAATCGGCGCGCTGGGAGTTGCCTTCAACCGCATGCGCACCAGCCTCGAGAAGGCCATGAAGCTGCTCGAACCCTGACGATATGGGCAACGAGGTATTCGTCAGCTACTCGCAGCCCGACCGCGACTGTGCGCTCGAGCTCGTCGGGCAGCTCGAAGCCGGCGGCGTCGGCTGCTGGATCGCGCCCCGTGACATCGCGCCTGCGGCGGATTGGGCCGCGGCCATCATCGAGGCGATCAACAATGCCCGCATCATGGTGCTGGTGTTCTCCGCGAGCAGCAATGCATCGCCCCAGGTGCGACGCGAGGTGGAGCGCGCCGTGCACAAGCAACTGCGCATCCTGCCGTTTCGGATCGAGAACGTGCTTCCCTCCCAGAGCCTGGAATATTTTCTGAGTGCAGCGCATTGGCTCGACGCCTTCCCGCCGCCGCGGGCACCGCATTACGCAAGACTTTGCGAATACCTGCGCGCGGGGCCGAATACCGGGGCGACTGCGAGACTCCTGGCTCTCGACACGCCAGCCGGTCCCGCCGGCCTGGATCCCGGGGCGCTGCAGGGCATTGAGCGCGCACTGGCGCAGTACGTCGGGCCCATCGCACGGGTACTGACGAAGCGGGCCGCCGCCCGCGCCGCGGATCTGGGCGGGTTGTGCGCGGAACTTGCGCAAGAGCTGCCGTCCGACCAGGATCGCGCCCGGTTCCTGAACGCTGCCGGCATCTGGCCAGATCGCCGGTTTCCAGTCTGGCGTAAGGCACAGCTGGCCCGGATCCGGGGCGATCAGCCTATTGCCGTGAGCTGTCGGATGAGGCCTTCACCAGCACCACCTGGCGTTCTCGTCATTTCTGATGGCCCGAAAGAATCTCCGCAGCTCCTCGACCCGCTCGACCGGCACCGACAGTCGTTTGATCTCGTAGGATCGACTGTACCGAATCGTTTGGCCGTCCAGTCGGGTGCGGCTGTGATACGCAGCAAATTCGGTCTCGAGGTTGACCGGATCGGGCAGATCCTCGGGGCGATATCCGGCGGGCACAGCTATGGCGAACTCGTCCGTGTTGCGCAGAGGTGCCGTGAACTCGACGGATTCTCGCCGGCTCGTTGGTCTCGAGAAACGAACTTGTTTCGGTGGCCAGAATCCTTGGCCGCACGACCAGCAGGTTGTCGGCAGACTTGGCGTAGTTCGGCGCCTCGATCGAGTATCGCCACAGCAGGTCCGGAGGTGTCGCGGACATCGCCTAGGCTAGCCTTGAGGAGGTCGAAGGAGGTAAAGAACGGTGCCAGGCGGCCCTTGAGAATCCTTTCCTGTTCGGTGGTTTCGTACAGATTGCGCAGCCGCGCTCGCTCGGCGGATGCCTGGTCGCCGATCCACTCTTCGCGAACTTCCCCCGCGAGCGTGCCGCTTCGGTTCAGCGTCATCGTCGCCGTCCGCTGGATCGAGTTGGCTGAGGCGGGCAATTGCGGCAGTTGAATTAGTTCTCCGCCTGAGCCCGTTACCAGCAGGCCGTAGCCGCCTTGCAGGGCACCGTCCAGCCTGCCGAAAGGAGTCAGCGGATTGGTGGGGTCAAAGATAAGCAGTCGACCCAGGGCAGGGTGATCGACTGCGGCAAGCAGCTGTGGGTCGTCGTTGCCGGAGGGGATCGAGATGGCAAGAATCACATGGTTGAAGGCGAAATGGGCCGGTGTATTCGCCACGACAGCGCCTCGCTGCGCGTTGACGATGACGTAGTGCGAGTCGATACCGATGGCTTTCAGCATTGCCGCAAGCAAGGTCGCCTTGTCTTTGCAGTCTCCGTATTGGTTGGAGAAGACCTCCGACGCGGCATGCGGCAGGTAGTTGCCGCGCCGAGTTCGATGGCGACATAGCGCACGCCGGTTTGCACGTATTCGGCAAGGGTCTGGATCTTCTTCAGCGGCGCGGATTCCTCGTCGGTAAGCTCGGCGACCTTCTGGGTGATCTGCCTGGTTGCTTCCTGCCGGCCTCGCGTCAGCGTCGCGTACCAGGCGCCCATTTCATTCCATGTCTGCAATCCCGCCTGGTGCCCCTGAGATGGAATGAGGACACCATCAGTTCCCCGGCAGTGGCCTGCCATGGAGGCATGAAGGATTCGATACGCACCGGTTTCTGGTTGCGCAGCGTCCATGACCAGATGTTCGGGGCCAGCATCACCGCAGACTCTTCGGCGCGACCAATCCAGTTCGCTTTGGTCTGCCAGTCCTTGGGAACTTCCAGTTCAAAGTGGGTCTCGACTACCGGAATGGTGTCACGCGGTTGCCATTCACTGACCAGCGCAGCGCCTTGCTCCTCGATCTGGACTTCCGAAGCGAATATTCCGTTCGGTACGACCTTCGGCTCGCGCAGCAGCTTCATCCGCAGGTCATTCACCAGCGTCCCAAAGGCAACGGGCAAGGCAGTCTCGATCGCGTCCGACTCACTGACGCTGTCGGTTTCGCCACTCGGCGAGATCGACCACGCACGCAGGCCGATCAGGCGTCTTTGTGGACTGGTGATGACCTGCGCAACAGCCGCGGACGCGAATTTCTGGGTCAATGCGCGGTAAACCCGGCGTTCGAGCCGTTTCAGCGTTCCATCCGGACGTACGGATACCACGGTCTCCGAGTACAGCAGAATGGCCGCCTGATCGGCGGTCGCAGTCGGTACGGTGACCGAGGCGTGGCTCTGGACCCAGTCTGGTACCCGGGCCACCGCGTCGATGGAGAGCATGCAAGCAACCGCCAGGGCCGCCAGCGCCTGTCGCCTCAGCGATCCGTTTGCCCTACGGGTGTGCCGCCGCGTCATGGGTGTCCAATATGCTTTCGTCCTCATCGCTGGCCCGCATGGCATCGAAGAACTCGCGAATAGCGTCGTAACCGCCCGCGCCGACCAGCATCAGGTTAAGGGAGAAGTCGCGCGACAGCGTGAGCGTCTGGCCGTTCGCCGTAGCCGATGAGACAAACAAAAGTCCGCCGTTGTGCAGCGATCTGGAATGCGCCAACTGGTCTGCATGCCATCCCGCCGGGAGCGTCACGGTAGTCGTGTCCTTGTCGTGGTAGGGATACCAGAAATACATCGGGTAGGTTCGCTTGCCGGATTCCTTGAACATGGTTTTCTGCCCCTGCCGGACCATGACCCCGGAGTGGAGAGTTGGCGTGGCCTGCGGCCGTCGACCAGTCCGGAATCTCGACCTTGAATTCGGCGACCAGGGGGGTTCCGGCGCCATCCCAGTCCGGCTCATTGGTCAGCGTGACGTGGCTGCCCGGCCCCAGATCATCCCGCAGGTCGGCCTCGATGAACTTGGTGCGTGAGGGAGGCTCCTCGTGCCGCTCGCGAGTGCGGCGCCAGCGCGCCTCGGCACCGGTGAAGGTGGCAGTCACCGTGCCAGCCAGTGCGCCCGTTGTGTCGAGCGTGAGCGCTGCATTGCGCACAACGCCGGACTGGTTGGCCAGCATTGCCGCGTAGTGACCCAGGAGCCGCCCTTGTCATCGTAACGCAGGGCCTTCACACCGGTCCCTGCCCAGCCGATTTCGCCGAATCCCATCAACGGCTCGCCAGGGTCGAGATACAGGTCCTGCCCGTCGAGGTGCACCAGTACCAGGGGAATATGCAGTCGCGCCGGATACATCCAGCGTTCGTCAAAAAACTCGTCATCGCGGGTCGAGGCCATTACGTAGTCCGCCTTGAAACCAGCCGCCCGTGTCAGAGCCAGCAGCAGCGCGGTAATCTGGGCCTGGGTGCCGTAGCCGGCTGTCCACACCTCCTCCACCACTCGCCAGCGCCCGGCGTGCGCGATCTTATCGGTTCGTTCCGGGCCGTCGGGCATGAAGGTCAGATTCTGCAGTTGCTGGGTACGGGCAAAGAGTTTGCGCAGCTTGGTGTCCGCCGAGTCTGCCGGACTGATGATCTGCGCCACCGCCAGCGCCATCGTGCGCGGCGAGTTCATGAATGCATTCAATCCCGAGTTTTGCTGCTTGACGAGGTTGGACCAGAATGTCGCCGCCACCGATTCAGGTTGGCGCTCCTGCGAATAGATGAATTCAACCCGATACTTGAGCTGATTCTCAGGAGGCGCATATTCCTCTGACTTGAAGGGCGCGAGGTCATGCCTTCCATGCTGATGAGGCCGTAGGGATGGTCCTGCTTCGGAGTCGCTGCGCCGTCCGGCAGGCCGTTCGGCCATCCCCAGCGCAGCGTGCGCTCCCGCGAAGGCAGCAAACTGAATCTGGCCAACCGGACGAAGAACTGTTGGCTCAATACCCATTGAGAGCTGAATACCCAGTCGTTCGAGACGGTCTGCCGGAATCGATATTCGATGATGCAGCCGGGCTCGACATCCGGCAGGCTGAAGGTCTTCTCCCGCGCGTCGATGTCCTTGCTTTCCACGAGCAGCTTCTCATAGACGGTGCCATCGAAGTTGACGATGCGCCCATCCGGATGGACCACGCGCGCCGCGATGTCCCGAATCGCGGTGCGATTGCGGTAAAAGGGCAGAGTGCCGGCGACGGCCGCCTTCAGGCAGCTGACAGGGATGAGGGTCTCGCGGCAATCAAAGAGCTGATCGAGGTCTTGGCGTCGCCGAAGAACATCCGCGTGTTCTCCTTGTAGAAGAGCGGGTTCTCGATGCCCGAATAGCCCGTGCCCTGGCCGCGCTTGGAGACGAACACCTGTTTCGCCTTCCAGACCTCGAGCACCGGCATGCCGGCGATGGGCGAATTGGGATCGTCCTGTGCGGCCGGATTCACGATGTCATTGGAGCCGATGACGATGACGACGTCCGTGTTCGGAAAGTCCATGTTGATCTCGTCCATCTCGAGCACGATGTCGTAGGGCACCTTGGCTTCCGCCAGCAGGACGTTCATATGGCCGGGGAGTCTTCCTGCCACCGGGTGAATCGCGAAGCGTACTTCCTTGCCGGCCGCGCGCAACATCCGGGTCAGTTCTGAAACTGCGCCCTGCGCCTGGGCAACCGCCATGCCGTAACCGGGCACGATGATGATCGAATTGGCCTCATCCAGCGCCGCCGCGACACCGGCCGTGTCGATCGCGATCTGCTCGCCGGTGACCGTCGCGGTCGACGCCGTTGCGCTGCCGAAGCCGCCGAGGATCACCGACAGGAACGAGCGGTTCATCGCCTTGCACATGATGTAGGAAAGGATGGCGCCGGATGAGCCCACCAGTGCGCCGGTCACGATCAGCAGATCGTTGCCCAGCAGGAATCCCGTCGCTGCCGCGGCCCAGCCCGAATACGAGTTCAGCATTGAAACGACGACCGGCATGTCGGCACCGCCGATGGCCATGACCAGGTGCGCGCCGAGCACCACGGCGATCAGCGCCATGGCGTACAGCGTCCAGCTGCCCAGGTGCTGCGTGTACAGGATCAGCAGCAGGAGCGACGCCGCCAGCAGCAGGATGTTGTAGGCGTGTCGACCGGGCAGGACCAGCGCCGCACCGCCGATGCGTCCTGAGAGCTTGCCAAAGGCGATGATCGATCCCGAGAATGTCACGGCGCCGATGAAGACCCCGAGGAAGATCTCCACCTCGTGAATGGCCTGTTCGGCCGAGGAGGCGAACTGATGCGTCGCCAGGTCCGAGTTGACGCCGATGAAGACCGCCGCGAGGCCCACGAAGGAGTGCAGGGCCGCCACCAGTTGCGGCATACCGGTCATCTCCACCCGGAGTGCAATCACCGCGCCCAGTACGGCGCCGACCAGCAGCATGGCCAGGAGCAGGACCGAAACCCCGACCTGGGCTGAAAAGACCGTTGCGCCAACGGCGATCGCCATGCCGGCCATGCCGAACCAGACGGCCCGTTTGGCGCTCTCGTGCCCGGAGAGGCCGCCGAGTGAGAGAATGAAGAGCACGCAGGCGGCAATGTAGGCCGCGCTCTGGATACCGATATTCATGATGGCAATCCGGCAATCATGATTTCTGAAACATGTTCAACATGCGCCGGGTCACCATGAAACCGCCGACGATGTTGATGGTCGCGATCGCCACCGAGACGGCCGCAAGCACTCTTGCCAGTCCGCCGCCCGCCGTGATCTGCAGCAGGGCGCCGATGATGATGATCCCGGATATGGCATTGGTGACCGCCATCAAGGGTGTGTGCAGCGCATGCGAAACACCCCAGATGACCTGAAAGCCCACGAAGCAGGCGAGGGCGAAGACGATGAAGTGCCCCATGAAGGCGGGCGGTGCGTAGGCGCCGACCAGCAAGGTGAAAAGTCCGCCGAGAATCAGCAATCCCACCTGCTGCCGGGTCGCCTTGCGAAAACTCTCGGATTCCTGAGCCCGCCTTTGCGCCGGGGTCAGTTCCCTGGGCTTTTCCGGCTGGTACGCCGCGATGGCCTGGACCTTCGGCGGCGGCGGCGGGTAGGTGACTTCACCCGCGAAGGCGACGGTGGCGCCCCGAATGACGTCATCGGTCATGTTGTGGACGATGTTGCCGTCCTTGGCAGGGGTGAGATCCGCCACCATGTGCCGGATGTTCGTGGCGAACAGCGTCGAAGCCTGCGAAGCCATGCGGCTCGGGAAGTCGGTGTAGCCGATGACGATGACGCCATTGTCCGATACGGTTCGCCGGCCGGCGACCGTCAGATCGCAGTTGCCGCCTCGTTCGGCCGCCAGGTCGACGATCACCGAGCCAGACTTCATGAGGCCCACCATGTCGGCCAGCCACAGCTTCGGGGCATCGCGGCCGGGAATCAGCGCCGTGGTGATGACGATGTCCATGGTTGGCGCAAGTTCGCGGAACTTCGCCAGCTGCTTGTCGCGAAATTGCGGCGAAGAGGGGCTCGCGTAGCCGCCGCTCGCGGCTCCGTCCTGCTGTTCCGCGGCGAAATCGAGGAAAATGAATTCCGCGCCCAAGGACTTGATCTGCTCGGCGACTTCCGGGCGTACATCGAAGGCATAGGTGATTGCGCCCAGGCTGACCGCCGTGCCGATCGCGGCAAGACCGGCCACTCCGGCGCCGATGACCAGGACCTTCGCCGGCGGGATCTTTCCGGCCGCCGTGATCTGGCCGGTGAAGAAGCGCCCGAACTGGCCGGCTGCCTCGATCACCGCCCGGTAGCCGGCGATGTTGGCCATGGAGGACAGCGCATCCAGCTTCTGCGCACGCGAGATGCGCGGAACCATGTCCATGGCAATGACATTCGCGCCGGTCCTGGCGACCGCCTTCAGCAGCTCGCCTTCCTGGGCCGGATAGAAGAAGGAGATCAGCGTCTTGCCGCTGCCCAGCCAGGAGACTTCCTGCGCATCCGGCGCCCGCACCTTGGCGATCACCGGGGCGGTCCGGTAGAGGGCCTCGGCGCTGCCGACCACGGTCACGCCCGCCGCGCGGTAGGCTTCATCCGCGAAGCCGGCCAGTGCGCCGGCGCCGGTCTCGATGGCGCACTGATACCCGAGCTTCTGCAGCTCAAGCGCGCTGGCCGGCGTCATGGCGACGCGCGCCTCGCCCTCGAACGTTTCCCTTGGCGAGCCTATGTACATCTTTGTGGCAACCCGTCAGCTTTCGGTCATGCCAGCCAAGCCCGGACAACCAAGAGAAGATCGCGGGGTGCGAGTCGGTCGAGGCATTCGGCAGTGAGTGGCGGAAAGTCTAGCATCAACGAAAGCGGCTGAGGATCTTGTCCAGTCCCTTTGATCCGGGTGAGAGCTTCTCGTAGGGCAGGCTGTTCAGGGGCTCATCCGGAGTGCCATTGAGCTCGTGAAATTCCTTCTGCGGCGGTTCCATGTGCAGCAGGCCGGTGAGGTACTCGCCCTGTTTCATGTGCTCCTGGATGTAGGCGCTGGCGCCCGCCCGATCAGTCGGATCATAGTCGGCCCGGCACTTGCGCAGGACGATCCGGCTGCCGTCATGCATGACCACCGGAACCGCCTCGCCCTCACCGTAGCTCACCGTGATGTCCCGCTGCAACGGCACGAAGTCGGTGTGCACCGCCGCTTCGTAGTGCTCGCGCGCGTAGGCGTAACTCTTGGTCGATCCTTCGTGATCATTGAAGGTGACGCAGGGCGACAGCACGTCGATCAGCGCGAAGCCATTGTGCCTGAATCCGGCCTGAATCAGCGGCACCAGCTGCTCCTTGTCCCCGGAGAAGCCGCGCGCCACGAAGGAGGCGCCCAGGGTCATGGCCAGCAACACCGGATCCATGGGCGGCTGGAAGTTGGTCTCGCCTTTCTTCGCCTTGGTTCCGACATCGGCGGAAGCGGAAAACTGGCCCTTCGTCAGCCCGTAGACGCCGTTGTTCTCGATGATGTAGAGCATGTTGAGATTGCGGCGGATGGCGTGGCAGAACTGCCCGAGGCCGATGGAGAGCGTGTCGCCATCGCCTGACACGCCCAGGTAATGCAGCTTGCGGTTGGCCGCATTCGCACCCATGGCAATCGAGGGCATGCGGCCGTGGACGGAGTTGAATCCGTGGCTGCCGCTGACGAAGTAGGCGGTGGTCTTGGACGAACAGCCGATGCCGGAGAGCTTCACCAGGTTCTGCGGCTCCATGGACAGACTCCAGCACGCCTCGACGATCGCGGCGGTGATCGAGTCATGCCCGCAGCCGGCGCACAAGGTGGACATCGCCCCTTCGTACTCGCGGCGCGTCAGGCCGAGCTCGTTGCGGGGCAGCGAAGGGTGGCCGACCTTGGGCTTGGTGATGAATGTCATGCAAGGTTCCTAGCCGAGCGCGGCGCCTGGTGTTTTGCGCAGCGGCCGCACCTCCGCCAGGATGCCCTCGACGATGAAGTCGGAGGAGATCGGCAGCCCGCTGTAATGCAGCAGCGAGCGCAATTTGGACTTCTCGACCTTGGTTTCCAGGGTCAGCAGGGACTTCAACTGCGCGTCGCGGTTCTGCTCCACGACAAACAGCATCCGGTGAGCGGCGAGAAACTGCTCCACCTCCTCGCCGAACGGGAAGCCGCGCACCCGCATGTAGTCCACGCCCACCCCATCGGCCTTGAGGATGTCCATGGCTTCGCGAATCGCGCCCTCACAGCTCCCCAGCGACACGATGGCCAGGTCGCTGCCGGCGGTGGAATCGATGACGGCATGCGGCACGAGCTTCTTGGCGGTCTCCCACTTCTTCAACAGGCGATCCAGGACGATCTGGTACTCAACCGAGTCCTCGGTGTAGGTCCCGTACTGCGTATGGCCCGAGCCGCGCGTGAAATACGCCGCCTTCGGATGCACGCCGGGGAGTGAGCGGGCCGCTATCCCGTCACCGTCCTTGTCGAAGTATCGATAGAATTTCTCGAGCTTCTCGACCTCCGAGCGGCTCACCACCTTGCCCCGATCCGGCCGGTAGCTGTCATCCCACTTCAGATCGCGGCACATCCAGTCGTTCATACCGATGTCCAGATCGGACAGCATGAATACCGGGGTCTGCAGACGCTCGGCCAGATCGAAGGCCTGGGCGGCCAGGTAGAAACATTCTTCGGGATTGGCCGGATACAGGCATACATGGCGCGTGTCGCCGTGCGAGGCGTAGGCGCAGGTCATGATGTCGCATTGCTGGGTGCGGGTCGGCATGCCTGTGGAGGGCCCGACCCGCTGGATGTCGAAGATCACCGCCGGAATTTCCGCGTAGTAGGCCAGCCCGATGAACTCGTTCATCAGCGAGATACCCGGACCCGAAGTGGCCGTGAAGGCACGCGCGCCGTTCCAGGCGGCGCCGATGATCATGCCGATGGCGGCGAGCTCGTCCTCGGCCTGGATGAAGGCGAAGTTCTTGCGGCCCGTATCCGGATCGATCCGGGTTCGCTCGCAGAAGGCCTTGAAGGCGTCCATCACCGAGGTGGACGGGGTGATCGGGTACCAGGCGGCTACGGTGGCGCCGGCATACACGGCGCCCAGCGCCGCGGCGGTGTTGCCGTCGATCATGACGTTGCCGCTGGTCGCATTCATCTTCTGCACGTGCAGCGGCAACGGGCAGGTGAAATGCTGCTTGGCATAGTCGTAGCCGAGCTGGATCGCCTTCATGTTGCTGTCGACGAGCTGCGGTTTCTTGGCGTAGGTTTCGGCCAGCAGGCCGCGAATACTCTCGACATCCAGGTCGAGCAGCGCGGCCAGCACCCCGGCGTAGCAGATGTTCTTCATCAGGATGCGCGTGCGCACGCCGTTGAAGTTCTCGTTGCAGATGCGCGCCAGCGGCACGCCGATCACGGTGATGTCCTCGCGCTTGAGCAGCGCGGGGCGCGGCCAGGTCGAGTCGTAGACCAGGTAGCCGCCGGGCGCAATTTCCTTCAGATCCCTGGCGTAGGTCTCGGCATTCATCGCCACCATGAGGTCCACGCGGCCGGAGCGGGCCACGTAGCCTTGCCGGGACACCCGGATCTCATACCAGGTGGGCAGCCCCTGGATGTTGGAGGGAAAGTAGTTCTTGCCCATCACCGGAATGCCGCTGCGGAAGATGGACTTCATCAACAGGCTGTTGGCGCTCGCGGAGCCGGTGCCGTTGACCGAGGCGATCTTGATCACGAAGTCATTGATGCGCGGGGATGCCATGTTCTGCATGTCTTGATTCGGTGACTCGCCCGAGGCGCGCTCAGGCAATCTTCGGCGTCTTCGCCGGCGCGGGGCGCGGCACGTCCTGTGCCTGCGGCCAATGGATGTAGGACTTCTGCATGTCCCAGGCCGCGGTGGGACAACGTTCGGCGCACAGTCCACAGTGAACGCACAGGTCCTCGTCCTTCACCATCACTCTTGCGGTCTGCGGCAGCGGCGCCGACACCAGCAGGGGCTGCTGCAGGTTCTTCGCCGGTGCCTTCAGGCGCGAGCGCAGATCGGCCTCGGTGCCGTTGGCGGTGATCGTGAGGCAGTCGACCGGACAGATGTCCAGACAGGCATCGCATTCGATGCACAGCTTGGCCGTGAAAACGGTCTGAACGTCGCAATTGAGGCAGCGCTGCACTTCCTGCGCGACCTGCTCGGCCGTGAATCCCAGCTCTACCTCGATGTTGATGTTCTTGAACCGCTCCTTGAGGGATACGTGGGGCATGAGGCGCCGTTCGACCGGCGCGTAGTCGTTGCCATACGACCACTCGTGCATGCCCATCTTGCGACTCTGCAGGTTCACTCCCCGCGGCAGCCGGTCGGCCACCGGTTCGCCCTGACACTTTCGATGGATGGAGATCGCCGCCTGGTGGCCGTGCTCCACCGCCCAGATGATGTTCTTCGGCCCGAACGCCGCATCGCCCCCGAAGAACACGCCGGCGCGGCTCGACTGGAAGGTGTTCTCGTCGACCTTCGGGACATCCCATTTGTCGAATTCGATGCCCAGGTCCCGTTCGATCCACGGGAAGGCGTTTTCCTGCCCGATCGCCAGGATGACATCATCGGCGGGCAGGAACTCCTCGCCCAATACCCGTTCCGCGGTGATCCGGCCGCCGGCATCGACGTCGTACTCCATCCTGTCGAACAGCATCCCGGTCAGTCTGCCGTGCTCGGTCACGAAGGCCTTGGGTGAACGGTTGATGACGATCTCGACGCTCTCTTCTTCAGCGTCGTCGAGCTCCCAGGCGGAGGCCTTGAAGAAGCCGCGTGGCTTGCGCGCCATGACCTTCACACTGGTGGCGCCGAGCCTGAGGCTGGTGCGGCAGCAATCCATCGCGGTGTTGCCGACACCGATGATCAGGACTCGTCCGCCGATCTTCTGGATATGCCCGAAGGCCACGGATTCCAGCCAGGCGATGCCGATGTGGATGTTCGCAGCCCCCGCCTCACGGCCCGGGAGCTTCAGTTCCTTGCCCTTGGGCGCGCCGGATCCCACGAATACCGCATCGAAGCCTCCGGTCTGCAGCAGCTCGCGCATGCTGTGAATCGGATGGCCGAGCTTCAGATCCACGCCCCGGTCCGTGATCAAGGCGATCTCCTCGGCCAGCACGGCGTGCGGCAGGCGGAAGGAGGGAATATTGGTGCGCATCAGGCCACCCGGTTCGGCGGCCTGCTCGAATATCGTGACCTCATAGCCCAGCGGCACCAGATCGTTGGCGACCGTCAGTGAAGCGCATCCCGCGCCGATGCACGCCACCCGCCGGCCGTTCTTCAGCTTCGGCACCGGCGGCAGCAGATCGGTGATGTCGTCGCGCAGATCGGCAGCGACCCGCTTGAGTCGGCAGATGGCCACCGGTTTGTCCTCGACGCGGGCGCGCCGGCAGGCCGGCTCGCAGGGGCGATCGCAGACGCGACCGAGGATTCCCGGGAACACATTCGAGTGCCGATTCACCATGTAGGCCTCGGTGAACCGGCCTTCGGCGATCAGGCGGATGTACTCCGGAACATCGGTGTGAGCCGGACAGGCCCACTGGCAATCAACGACTCGATGGTAGTAGTCGGGATTCGAAGTGTCAGTTGGTTCCATTCAAAGCGCGGCCGGCGCAGAGCCCCCTCGTTGTGCCAGGCGCAGTGAGTATAGAGATGCACCGCAGATTGTCACCGGGGAACGTGCGATATCTGCAGTGTCCTCTCATACTTAACATAACGCAAAACAGGTTGAATATTCAACGGCTCCCCTCCGGCCAACCCAAAGAGCTCAGGTTGCTGCCATATCGGGTCTGACCCGCAAGAGACGCAGGCGAGGTCGGCACCGGCCGCTTGAATCACGCACCGCGGGTTGCGCAGGGCGCGCAACCCGCAGGCATTTCAAGCCAGTGTATGATCCTTGACCGCATTCCAAATCCAACTGCGTTGAACCAATTCTTAAGGGGAACTCACCATGCGACGAGCGATAGCAGCGATATTCGGGCTCACCGCGGCGACCTGGCTGACCTGTGTTCAGGCCGACACGGCCGTGCTGGCCGTGAGGCTGGGCGCGACGGATGTTGCGGCGCTCGCGAAGTTCTACGATTCCGCGTTCGGCCTGAAGGAGATCGACCGGGTCGGCAAGCCGCCGACGGAGATCATCATGCGCTATGGCGCCACGGTCGCTGCCGCCAAGGCCGGTTCATCGCCTGAGTTCCTCGTTCAGCGCCGCGAGCCTGGCGCGGCCGCCGATCCGATCACCCACGCGGTGTTTCGCGTGTCGGATATCGACGCCACGCTGGCGGCCGCGAAGGCCGCCGGCGCAACCGTCAAGGGCAAGGTGAATTCGGAGAAGATCGGCAGTACGCCGGTGAAGACCGCGTCGGTGGTCGATCCCGACGGCAATGTGCTCGAGCTCATGGAACTGCCCAAGGGCGTCGGCCACCTCCACCATCTGTAACGGCCGCGGGCCTGCGGAACGCCTCATGCCGGTTCGCAGGTTCGCCGCGCCGTTGATTCTATGGGCGATCGGCGGCATGGCCTATGCAGCCGGGATGGGCGACGCGGCCGCCGGCAAGACCTACTTCGCGCAGACCTGCAGGCAGTGTCACAGTGCCGAGCCCGGCGATGGCGGGGGCGAAATCGGTCCCAGCCTGATCGGCCTGTTCGGGCGTCCCGCGGGAGTCGGGGACGCCAGGTTCGCCTATTCCCAGGCACTCGCGGATTCGAAACTCGTGTGGAACCTGGAAACTCTGGATCGCTTTCTGACGGATCCCGCGACGACGGTGCCGGGTACCACCATGGCGCTGCCGATCCCGGCGAAAAAGGATCGAGACAGCGTCATCGCCTACTTTCAGTCCCTGGTCGGCAACGCGAAGTAGCGCTGCGCCCGAACCTTGCGGTCAGGGCAGGCGCCAGATGTCGACGATTCCGGGCGGTATTGCCTGGGGTGGAGGGGGCGGCGGTGGTGGAGCGGCCGCCGCCGCTGCGCCGGGCGCTGCGGGCGCCCCCGGGCGTCGTCCGCCGGCGAAGCCAAAACCGCTGATCGCCCCTTCGGGCAGCGCGATGCGATTGTCGGCGACGATCGGGCTGTTCCAGTGCCCGCCGCCGCTTTCCAGATCGGCCAGCGGATTGCCGCTGAGCGCGTCGAAGACGTGCAGTTTGGCGCCCCGGGGCGCCGGATCGTAGATGTACAGCAGGCCGCCCGCATAGAACGGCGAGTTGCCGCCGAGCTTGCTCTTCCAGGCTTCCTTCAGCTGGTGGTCGGCACCGAAGGTCCATGCCGTCGTGCCGCCGCGCCCGTTGGAGGCGAACAGGTAGGTCACACCGCCGATCTTCGCGGTGGCGGAGGCGGCCAGCAGCTGCGCCTTGCCGGGCACCTCCACGATCTGCAGCTCGCCGCCCTGATGGGGCGCCGCGCCCTTGATGGCGTTCAGGTTCAGCAGCCGGATCGTCCCGTCCTTGCCACCCTGGGCAACAAAGCCGTCGCCCAGCAGCACCGGGGAGGTGGAGCCCACATCCTGGTCCTTCTTGTTCAATTCCTCATTGTTCGTCGTCGTCCAGTTGGCCAGGATCTTCGTGGCGCCGGGGTCCAGCATGATCAGCGCGTCGCCCCAGGCGGTCTTACCATCCCAGGGCCCGTTGCCGGTCGCGAACAGCAGATTGCCGCTGCCCGGTTCCACCACGATACCCGCGCGTCCCCAGATGGCGGACTGGGTCTGGGCGCATGAGGCCGGTTCCAGCAGCTGCGCGCGGTCGCTGCAGAGCGAATTCCACACCTTGCGTATGGCCCCGGTCTTCGCATCAAGTACCGCGATGTGACCCTGGTACGGGGGCGTATCGCCCACGTAGCCGGCAGTGGGCACCAGCACGCTGCCCCGGACGAAGGACAAGGGGGAATCCAGCTTCTCCAGAATCGGCATCCGGGTCACCGCGGTGCTCCACACCGCCTTGCCATCGGCAATTGACAGCTTGGTGACCTTGCCGTCCGCGGCCGCCGCATAGATGAACTGCCGGTTGTCATCCGCGACCGGCGTGGAATTGGTGATCTGCTTGACGATCAGGCCCCGGGAGCCGGTCGGCACGCCGGTCGCGGCGGCGAGTTCATCGAAGCCGGGGGCCGCATATTCCCACAGGATCTTGCCATCGTTGGCATCGATCGCCACCGTCCTGCCGACGTTGGTGGTGCCGAAGAAGACGTCGTGCAATGCGCCGTTGACCTGCACGCCGCCCAGGTAGATGAGTCCGGCATCGATGGGCGCGGAAATCGTCACCTGCTGCCGCACCATGGAGCCCACGTTGGCCGCCGTGATCTTCGTGGCCGCCATGTTGGCATTGGTCCGCGTATTGCTGCCGCCGAAGGTCGGCCAGTCGCCCGCGCCGGCGGCGCGAACGCTCGAAGCCGCAGGCGTCCCGGGCGCCTTCGCCTGCTGCGACAACCCGGTGCAACCACAGGTCATCCCCACAGCGCAGGTCAGAAGTGCCTTGTGGATCATTCGCATGCCGTATCCCCCTGATCGTTGCGCTGTATTCTATTCCATATGCCGGTGGCGGCGGGTCCTCAGGATTCGGACAGACAGTGTTAACCGTGCCGATGATTTCAGCGCAGATCCTTTTCGCCCAGACCCGGATAGAACAGGGCCTTGTTCGTCAGTGATTCGTTGTACACCTTGCGTGTCTTGAACAGCCAATGGCCGCCGCGGCGCACCAGCTGATCCTCGTAGTGGCCGAAATAGACCAGCTGCACGTCCTTCTGCGGTGTGTTGTTGGTGATCTCGAACCAATAGGCGATGGTCGTGGCCGTATCGCCGCTGACATCGATGACGTGATTCAGGATGAAGTGCCGCGAACGCGGCCACGAAGTCGCCCCCTTCGGAATGCTCTTGATCCGCGACTCCGAGAAGCCGGACATGGCCTTGCGGATGGCCGCCTTGCCGTGTTCGGTTCCGTTGGCCCAGATCAGATCGCCATCGTCGGTCCAGGTCTTCATGACGGTATCGATGTCACCGACATCCACGGCGACCATGTAGCGGTTCGACAGGTTCTCGATTTCCGCTCTGTCGTCCGCATAGCTCGCCCAGGCGACGCCGGACAAGAGCAGGCAGGCCATGGCGCCCGCGGCCAGGTTCAATTGCTTCATATACATCTCCGTTGCTGATGCTTAGGATGAATCATCGGCGAAGTCTAAGCCTCTCGGGACGGGCAGACCACATCGGCCTGCGCTGCCGCATCGGCTTGGGCGCGACTCTCGCGTATCATCAGATACCCGTGCCTGACACGAGATGAGGCAGAAGCAATGTCCGATTCCCGCAGCGTGCAGCAAATCCGGGCCGAGCAGGCGCGGCGCAACAAGGAACTCATCACCCGATACTATGACCTCGCCCTGAACCAGAAGGATTTCGCCGCCGCGCGCGCCTACATCGGGCCGTACTACCGCCAGCACAGCATGTATGGCGCAGATGGGCCGGAAGGTCTCGGCGCGTTCGTCGAGTGGGCCAAGGTCAACATCCCGCAACTGCATGTCGACTTCGTGCGCATCATTGCCGACGGCGACTACGTGCTGATGCATAACCGCGGCAGCAACAGCCCCGGCACCAAGGCGGTGGTCGACATCTTCCGCATCGAGGACGGCAAGGTCGTGGAACACTGGGATGTGCTGCAGGATGTTCCGGCGACGGCGAAGAATGGCAACACCATGTTCTGAACCTTGGGTCCGATGGAAGGAGAGACTTCATGACCGGATACACCTGCGCGAGCCCGGATGAGATGTATTCCGAGCAGGAGCGGCGCAACCGCGATGTCGTGCTGGATTTTTACGAAGCCGGCGTGAACCGCCGTGACTACGCGGCGGCCTTCAGGCATCTCGCCGAGCGCTACATCCAGCACGATCCCGAGGTGGCCGACGGGCGCCAGGGGTTGCGTGAGTTCTTCGACTTGATGCAGCGGCAATATCCGAAATTTCGGGTGCAGATCAAGCGGGTGTTCGTGGAGGGCGACATGGTCGCCGTTCATGTACGCTCGTTCGATGGACCGACCAGAAACGGCGAAGCCGGCGTCGACATATTCCGGCTGGAAGGGGGCAAAATCGTCGAGCACTGGGATGTCATCCAGCCGATTCCCGATTCCCTGCCACACTCCAATACGATGTTTTGATCGCATGGGCAGACCTGCGCAGTACCGCTATCGAGGCATGCCATGACGTCGCGGCGTGACGTGCTGCGGCTTGCGCTGGCGGGCGCGGCGGTCAAGGCGGGCGCTGCGACCCAGGCCCCGCTTCTTGGCCTGCTGATGCCCGTCGATCCGATCGTGCCGCCCGAGGCGGCCGCCATGTATCCGGCGGGCGTTCGCTTCCAGGCGACCAGCGTCTCGCTGAAGACGATGACACCGCAGGGCTACGATGAGGTGCTGGAACGAATCGGGCCGGCTGCGAAGGCCTTGAGCGAGCAGGGCGCCCGGGCGATCGCGCTGATGGGCACGTCACTGAGCTTTTACAAGGGCGCGGCCTTCAATCGTGAACTGACGCAACGCGTGAGCGCCGCGAGCGGCCGCCCGGCCGTGACCATGAGTACGGCGGTGATCGAGGGACTCAGGCGCGTGGGCGGCAAGCGGCTGGCGGTCGCCACGGCCTACGACGATGAGGTGAATCGGCGCCTGCGGGCCTTTCTGCAGGAGGAAGGCTTTGAGGTGCTGGCGATTCGCGGCCTGGGAGTCGAGAAGGTTGCCGATATCACCCGGGTCACCCAGGAGGGGCTGTTGAAGTTCAGCGTCGAGGTATTCGAGTCGGCAGCGCAGCCCGATGCGCTGCTGATTTCGTGCGGCGGACTGCGTACGCTGGACCTGCTTGAGCCGCTGGAACGGCGCTGCGGCATCCCCGTCGTTTCAAGCCTGCCCCATGCGCTGCGCGCCGGTGTGCGTCTGCTCGGGCAAGATGGCCGTGTGCCGGGACACGGCCGGTTACTTTCCATTGGGGGAGTCTGATGACGCGCCAGTTCGCGTTCCTGACCTTTCTTTGCGCCACCCTTCTGGCCGCCTGCAGCGGCACCCAGACGGCCTCCAGCCCGGGTTCGGCCCCGCCCGCCCAATCCGGGCCCACTCGGCAATACGCGGCAGTCGACGCTGAGCGCATCCTGGCCTCGGTGAGCGCGGGCAGGGACTGGCTGTCCACCGGACGCACCTACAGCGAACAGCGCTTCAGCCCCCTGAAGTCCATCAATGCCGACAATGTCGGCCGGCTGGGCCTGACCTGGTTTGCCGACTTCGATACCCGCCGCGGCCAGGAATCCACCCCCATCGAAGTCGACGGCGTGATCTACGTGACCACGGCCTGGAGCAAGCTGTACGCGTTCGATGCGAAGAGCGGCCAGCCGCTGTGGGCCTACGATCCGCAGGTACCGCGGGAATGGGCGGTCAACGCCTGCTGTGACGTGGTCAATCGCGGCGTCGCCGTGTGGAAGGGCAAGGTGTACCTGGGGACCATCGATGCCCGCCTGATCGCCCTCGATGCCGGCACGGGCCAGGTGGTATGGACCGCGGCGGTCGGCGACCGGGACTCGCATCTGTCCATCACCGGCGCGCCGCGCGTGGCCAAGGACAAGGTGCTGATCGGCGAGGCGGGCAATGAATACGAGCAGCGCGGTTTCCTGAGCGCCTATGACGCCGAGAACGGCAAGCTCGACTGGCGCTGGTACGTCGTGCCCGCGGATCCCGCCAAGGGCTTCGAGAATCCGCAGATGGCGGCGGCCGCGAAGAGCTGGAGCGGCGCGTGGTGGAAGCACGGCGGCGGCGGCGGACCCTGGGACGCCATCACCTATGATCCGCAGACCGACCTGGTGCTGATGGGCACGGGCAACGGGGCGCCCTGGGCCGACCGGGATCCGCAGAATCGCAACGACAATCTGTACATTTCCTCCATCGTGGCGCTGCACCTGGATAGCGGCGAGTACGCCTGGCACTACCAGGCCACGCCGCACGATCGCTATGACTTCGATGCCACCCAGCAGATCATCCTCGCGGACCTGACCTTCGATGGCGTGCAGCGCCACGTGGCCATGCAGGCCAACAAGAACGGGTTGTTCTACGTGCTGGACGCGACCAACGGCCGGCTGCTGTCGGCCACGACGTACGTGCCCGGAGTCAACTGGACCACCGGTGTCGATCTGAAGACCGGCAGGCCGGTGCTGAGCCCGGCGGCCGATTATGAGAAGTCCGGCAAGGGATTCATCGCCAGCCCCGGCCCCTTCGGCGCCCACAACTGGCACCCGATGTCCTTCAGCCCGGACACCGGGCTGGTCTACATCCCGGCGTCGCAGAACGACTTCGGCTTCGTGGCCCTCAAGGGCGACGACAACCCCATGGGCCAGAAATGGAACGTCAGTCTGACCGCGGGTGGGGCGCTGTACCAACGCGCGCACCAGCAGCCGCGCAACGACGGCTTCGTGCGTTGCCTGGGATCCGGTGCGCGCCAGGCAGGCCTGGCGCATTCCGGTGGGCAACACCCGCTCGGGCGGTACGCTGGTCACTGCAGGCGGCCTGCTGTTCACGGGCGATCCGCTGGCGAAGGAGTTTGCGGCCTACAGCGCCATCGATGGCAGGCCGCTGTGGCATACCGCGGCGCAGACCGGCGTGATGGCCGGAGCCATCAGCTATCAGGTCGATGATGCGCAGTACGTGGCCGTCGTCGCCGGAGGCAATCCCGATCCGGGCGGCAGCGCCAACTACTACGCGCCCAACTACTCGCGACTGCTGGTGTACAGGCTGGGCGGAACCGCAATGCTGCCGCCGGCCGTAGCGCCGCCCGCACAGGTGCTCAACCCGCCTCCAGCCTTCGGCGATTCCGCGCAGCTCGACCATGGCGCACAGCTGTACGACCGATTCTGCGGCACCTGCCACGGCGCCGGAGCCCAGAGCAGCGGCATGTTCCCGGATCTTCGCTACAGCGGCGCGCTGCAGACGGGCGATGCCTTCGAGGCCATCGTGCTGGGCGGCGCCCTCAAGCAAAACGGCATGGTGTCATTCAAGTCGGCCCTCTCACCCGCCGATGCCCAGGACGTGCGCAGCTACCTGGTCGAACGCGCCATCTGGTCCAAGACCCACGCGAGCGCCGTGACGCCGGTCGTGCACTGATCCGATGAGTTGGCGGGTCTGGCTGACCTTTGGCGCCCTGGGCGTGATCTGGGGCGTTCCTTACTTCTTCATCAGGATTGCGGTGCAGGACGTGCCGCCACTGGTGCTCGCCTGGGCCCGGGTCACGCTCGCGGCGTTGATCTTGCTGCCCGTGGCATGGCGACGCGGTGCACTCGGGCCGGTGCGCCGCCATTGGGCCGTGGTGTGCGGCTTCGCACTGGTGGAGTATGTGGTGCCGTTTTCGGCCATTTCCGTGGGCGAGCGCTGGATCGGCTCGGCCATCACCGGAATCCTCATTGCCGGCGTGCCGCTCACCGTGGTCATCCTGGCCCATTCCTTCGGCGTGCACGAACCGCTGGGTCGGCGCCGGCTGCTGGGGCTGGTGATCGGCTTCCTCGGCGTCGCCGCGCTGGTGGGATTTGGCCCGGTGTCCGGTGTGCAGGGTTGGGCGGGGGTGGGCTGCATGCTGCTCGCCACGGTGGGGTACGCGGCCGGACCGCTGATCATCCAGCGCCATCTGTCCGGCATGGACTCCCTGGGGCCGGTGGCGGCCAGCCTGACGATGGCGAGCCTGGTGCTGTTGCCGCCGGCGCTGCTGACCTGGCCATCGCAGTTGCCATCAACGGTGAGTCTGCTCTCGATTGCGGTCCTGGGAGTGCTGTGCACGGCCATCGCCATGCTGCTGATGTTCTACCTGGTCGCGCAGGCGGGCGCATCCCGCGCCTCCATCATCACCTACATCAATCCGGTCGTGGCGACATTGCTCGGCGCGGGACTGCTCCACGAGAGCCTGGGCGCCGGTGGCTTCATCGCCCTCGGGGTCATCCTGATCGGGTCGTGGCTGGCGACGCGCGCCGCCGCTCCCGCGTCGCTCATCGGCGAGGCGGACTAGGGAACGCTCAGCACGATCTTGCCCTGGGCGTGCCCGGATTCGCTCAGATCCTGCGCCTGCGCAGCCTGATCAAGCACGAAGGTCCGGCTCACGCGGGCACGGACCTTGCCTGCGCCGATCAGCCGGCTGATCCGGGCGAGTTCGCTCGCGTCCGGTTTGATCACGATATGCGACCCGCGAATGCCGTGGGCGGCCAGTTGTGCGGCATCGACATCGTCGACGACGCCGACGAGATAGCCTCCCTTCCTGATGATGCCGTAAGAGCGCCGCAGCGTGTCGCCGCCGACCGTGTCAAGCACCACATCGACGTTCCGCAGGATCTGGTCGAAATGCTGGGTCCGATAGTCTATGACCTGATCTGCACCCAGCTCGCGAAGAAACGGCAGGTTCTCGGCCGAAGCGCTGGCGATAACATGCGCCCCCTTTGCCTTGGCCAGCTGCACCGCGAAATGACCGACGCCGCCGGCGCCACCGTGTATCAGGACCGTCTGGCCCGCTTGCAGCTTTGCAGCATCGAACAGCGCCTGCCACGCGGTGAGCGCAGCGAGCGGCACCGCCGCGGCATGCAGGTGATCGATGGCGGCGGGCTTGCTTGCGATCTGACCGGCCGGTGCCACCGCATACTGGGCGTAGCCACCGGATTTGCCCAGCGCCACGATCCCGTATACGGCATCGTTGATCCTGAAGCCCGTCACCGCAGCGCCGACGGCCACGACGGTGCCAGACACGTCAAAGCCGGGAATGATGGGACCCGGCGGGGCGCCGCTGCCATAGGCGCCGGCACGCCGCTTCCAGTCGGCAGGATTGACCGATGCCGCGCGGACACGAATGAGCACCTCTGCCGCCGCGGGCTTCGGCAGCGGCAGATCTCCGTATTGGAGTACGCCCGAATCGCCGTAGCGTGAGTAGAACACGGCCTTCATGGTCGCCGGCAAGGCATCGGCGCCAAAGCCAACACCTGCCGGCATGGCCAGAGGCGCAGCCCATAGGGCCGTCACGGCGGCAACCATCGTCAGGCGCGCGAGCGGTATCTTCAAGATGTTGGATCCCATTGCCTGGAGGCCTCACGACAATCGATAGTGCTGTATCAGCTTCATCAATCCCGTCGCCTGCTCATTCAGCGCCGTGGCAGCGGCAGTAGCCTGTTCGACCAGCGCCGCGTTCTGCTGCGTCATTGCGTCCATCGACGTGACGGCCGTGTTCACCTGCTCGATCCCCGAAGCCTGCTCGCGGCTTGAGTTGGCGATGTCCGACATGACATCGGTCACCTTCTTCACCCGCGTCACGATCTCCCCGAGCGCGGCGCCGGACTGGTCGACCAGCTTGGTTCCCTCGTTGACCTTGCTCACCGAGTCCTGAATCAGCGCCTTGATCTCCTTGGCCGCCTGGGCGCTCCTGGAGGCGAGGTTGCGCACCTCGGCGGCCACCACCGCGAAGCTCTGACCCTGTTCACCGGCCCGCGCCGCCTCGACCGCGGCGTTGAGCGCCAACAGGTTCGTCTGGAACGCGATCTCATCGATCACGCCGATGACTTCGACGATGCGGTTGCTGGCGGTATTGATTTCGCTCATCGCCGCCACCGCCGCACCCACGACCTTGCCTCCGCCTTCGGCCTTCTCGCGCGTCGCCACCGCCAGCAGGTTGGCCTCGGCCGCATTGTCGGCGTTGTTGCGGACCATCGCGGTCATCTGCTCCATCGCCGAGGCCGTCTCCTGCAGGCTTGAGGCCTGCGCGTCGGTACGGTCGCTCAACGCCACGTTGCCGCGCGAGATTTCCTCGGCCCCGATCTGTACCGCGCGCGAGGCCGTCGTCAGGCTGGCGACCACTTCCATCATCGCCTGGATCATGGAGTTCACCGCCATGGCGAGAGTCTTGAAGTCGCCCGCCTTGTTGGCGCTGTTGATGCGCGAGGTCAGATCTCCTTCGACGGCGCGCCGCATGACCTGCATGGTTTCCGCGACGGTCGTCGATACGCTGTCGATCAGTTCGTTGATGCTCTGCGCCAGCAGCAGCAGGTTCCCGGTCTTGCCGTGTACCGGGATGCGCCGATCGCTTGCGCCGCCCAGTACCGCCTGGATCACTTCCCGGGATTCGCGAACCGCATCATCCAGAGCCCGCGCCTCGTTGACGCGCAGGGTGACATCGCGCCCGATCCCCACCAGGCCGGTCGCAGCACCGCTCGCATCGCGCAGCGGTATCTTGGTCGTCTCCAGGCGCACCAGATGGCCGGCGGGATGGCGGCATTCCTCTTCGCGTGCCAACAGCGGCTTGCCCGAGCGGATGACCTCCAGTTCGTCGTCCTGGTAGCGCTTGGCAAGTTCCGGAGGATGGAAGTCGAAGTCATTCTTGCCCAGCAGGTCGCTCGGGGCCTTGGCGCCCATGATGCGCGCGATCGCGAGATTGGCCAGCAGGAAGCGGCCGTTGACATCCTTCACGTAGATCAGGTCCGGGAGGTTGTCGATGAGGGTCCGCAACATCGCACCCTCGCGCGCGGCGGCCTTTTCCCGGGCCTGCCATTTGCGGGCGATGAGGTACACGGCGAGGCCCGCCGCCACCGCACCCACGAGGCTCGCTGCCCTGAGCACATAGTCACTCATTCGGTGTCCCCCTGGCGCGTGCGCCTGTCGACGTCCCCTTTCGATCAGGGCCGTCTTGTGCGGCCATCTTTTCATCGCGCCGCGCGCATCATAACCCGTCTGGAATGACGCCCGGGTCTGCCGCGCCCGGGTCCTTCACCGTCACGACGCTGCCGACTCGGGGCGATGGCCGATCGTGCGGCTGATTCGCGCCGCGCGTGCGCGCGCCGATTTTTCCTTCCGGCCGATGAGGCAGGAGCAGAGCGGAATCTGTCCCCATGGACTGCGGACTTCCCGAACCTACCGTTTGTGGATCGCGGATAACAGGATTACAATTTGACTTAATTCAAGGACTTGCCAGGTTGCTCACGGCTCGCAATGCTGCGGTCAACCATGGAGCGAGCCCTGCGTTGTCTCAACGTTACAGGTCGAATTGCGTGTCGCGATGAAGCCGGCAGTGGAGGTTGTGCGCATGTCCGAACATCACCTTCTGAACGCTCGATTCACGCGGATTCCGGTACTCGCGGTGCTGGCGCTGCCGCTGCTGGCCGCCTGCGGGGATGATCACTGCTGGGACTGCGGCTACGGCCCGCCGCAGGGCTGCATGGGTTCTTCCTGCTCGGGCGTTGCCCCGGAGATCTCGCTGGGTCTGGTGGCCGGCAATTTCACCGGCAATGGCGCGGCCTCCGTCATCGCCACCAGCACCATTCTGTCCAGCCCGTTCCGCAACGCCGGAAATCTGAAGACGTATCTGTCCTCGGGCGCCGGCGCTTTCGCCGCGCCGGCGCTGGTCAGCGACGGGAATGATCCGCTGTACCTGGCCACGGCCGACCTCAACGGCGATCACCTGCCCGATGTGGTGTCGGCCAGCGCCGCGGATGGGACCCTGTCCGTGTTCCTGAACAGCGCGCAGAGCCCCGGCAGCTTTGCCATGCCCATCGTCCTGAACTCCCCCGGAGCCTCGCAGGTGGCCATCGCCGACATGAACGGCGACGGGATGCCCGATCTGGTGTCCGCGGACTACAACGTCTCGCTGTTCCTGCAGACCTCCCCGGGAGTTTTCGCCGGCCCCGTGAACCTGTATCCGGGCGGTGCGAACTGGGTGGCCGTCGGTGATCTGAACGGCGATGGCATCCCGGACATTGCCCTCACCGACGCCTTTGGGGTCAAGCTGCTGATGCACACGGGAGCGGCCGGCGCGACCACCTACGCGGCACCGGTAGCCATCTTTGCGCAGACCCCCAACGCCGAGGTGATCGGTGCGAATGTGATCGCCATTGCCGATGTGAATGGCGATGGCTTCAATGACCTGGTGATCACGGACCCGGGCCCGGGCAATGGCGCGATGCCCACGGTTTCGGTGCTGCTGCAGGATGCGAGCCATCCCGGGACCTTCCTCGCTGCGGTCTCCTACGCCACCGCCCCGTACAGTCTCGCGACCTCGATCGTCGTCGCGGACGTGAACGGCGATGGCTTTCCGGACATCATCATCGGGGGCACCTCGGCCACCAGCGTGCTGCTGCAGAATCCCGCGAATCGCGGGACCTTCAGTGCGGCGAGCAACTACGCGACGCCCGATGCCAACGAAATCGCGCTGGCCGACGTGAATGCGGACGGCAAGCCCGACATCCTGGTCGGCACCGGACCCGGGCAGACGATCAGCAACGGTGTGGCGCCCAATGTCGCCGGCGTGCTGCTGCAGAACGCCGCCTCGCCGGGCACTTTCGGTGCCCTGCAGGCGCTGCCGTGACCCGATTGAGGCGCGCCGGCGACTGCCTCAGCGCGATTCGACCCGTCCGTCGGCGTGCCGCGCGAATCGCCCGCGATCAGCGCCGTGAACCGGCGCTTCGTTGGGCCAGGGCCAGCCCCCGAACTGGGTAAGACGGTAGTCCGCGTACGCCTGCCGCAGTTCCTGTTCGGTATTCATGACGAAGGGGCCATGCTGCGCCACTGGTTCACCGATGGGGCGGCCCTGCAGCATCAGCAATTCGCTGGGCACGGGGCCATTGACCAGCTCCACCGCCTGGCCGCCATCGACTTCGATCGCCGATTGGGCGGGGATGGTCCGTGCGCCCACGCCGAGCGACTCACCCTTGAAGAAGTACAGCGTCCTGCGCGCCTCTCGGGTGCGGGCTGCGGGCAGCGTACAGCGCGCACCTGCGGACAGCCTGATCGTCCAGATGGCCAGGTCAGCGTCCGGGTCCGAGGCCCAGGAATCCGGCGGCGGGCGCGGAGAGGTTGCGCTCGCAGCAGCAGCAGCAGCGGCAGGGGCCCCGGCGATGTAGGTCAGTTCAGTGCCGGCGCCTGCCGGATCGGTGATGAGCTCGCGCGGGATATCCTCGCACCAGAGCATCGTGAAGTAGGGGGCAGCCAGCTTGCTGCGTTTCGGCAGGTTGAGCCAGATCTGGAAGAGCTCCAGGGGGTTGGGTTCGCTGGTCTTGAGCAGCGGAAACATCTCCGAATGCACGACACCGTGACCGGCGGTCAGCCATTGCACATCGCCGCGACCGAAGCGGGCGGCCGCGCCGAGTGAATCCGCATGGTCGATGTAGCCGCTGCGCATGATCGTCACGGTCTCAAAACCCCGATGGGGATGTGCGGGGAAGCCGGGCACGGTGCGGCCGTGGTACATGCGCCAGCCATCCTTGCCCGCGAAGTCCTGGCCCAGATTGCGCCCCGTCAGCGGCGCATCCGGTCCCAGCCCGGCGTTGCCCTTGGGGTAGGCGTCTTCGTGGTACACGCAGAACAGGAACGGGTCCGGCGTGGCCCAGGGAAAGCCGATCTTGCTGACTTGCAGAACTGCTGGGCTGGCCACGGCTACCGTCCTTGCTCGCTGCGGCGGGGGAGCCGGCAGAGCATACTGTGGAATAGCGGGAACAATCACTGCCGGCTGACCGATAATGCGGCAGTCGGGAACTTGAGGGCTCAGGCGCGTGGATGCATCGTTCTGGCAGGAGAAATGGCAGCGGAACGAAATCGGATTTCACGAGCCGCAGGCCAATCCGCTGCTGGTGAATCATTTCGACAGCCTGGCGCTGCCGCGCGGGAGTCGCCTGTTCGTGCCGCTTTGCGGCAAGACACTGGACATCCACTGGCTGCTGTCGCGAGGCCATCGGGTCGCGGGCGCCGAACTGAGCGAAATCGCCGTCCGGCAGCTGTTTGAGGAGCTGGGCGTGACGCCCGCGATCACCGTCGTCGGCGCGTTGAGCCGCTACGGCGCCCCGGGCATCGACATCTTCCACGGCGATATCTTTGAACTTTCCCGCGCTGATCTGGGCCCTGTCGATGCCGTCTATGACCGGGCGGCCCTGGTGGCGCTGCCGCAGCCGCTGCGCAGCGCCTACGCCAGGCACCTGCAGGAGATCACCGGGCGGGCGCCGCAGCTGGTGATATCTTTCGACTACGATCAGCGCGTGCTGCCGGGGCCGCCGTTTTCCGTCGATGCGGCGGAAATTGCGCGCCTTTATCAGGATGGTTACGCGCTCAGGTTGCTTGGCAGCGCTGAAGTCGCGGGCGGACTCAAGGGCAAATGTCCGGCCAGCGAGCAGGTCTGGCTGCTGACGCCCGCGCGTTGAGGCGCGAGGGAAGGGAAAGGGGGGGGCATGAACAGGCTTCTTGCAAGTTCGGTTGTGGTCGCCGCAGGGCTGCTGGTCCTGGCGCTGGCTGCGTGCACACGCGGGTCCGAAGCAGATGATGCGGCCCGGGTCCGCGTGACGGACCGTCAGCAGATCGAGGCAACCCTGGAACGGTATACCCGCGGGCTTGATCGACTCGATCCGGAGCTCTACTCCAGCTCCTTCGCCCCCAATGGCGTGCTGATGATCTATGCCAAGGCGTATCAGGGGCGGGATGCATTGCGGGCCATCATTGCGCAAGAAGCGCGACTTCGGCAGGCGCAGCGCGACGGCGGTCAACCATCACGGACTCTGTTCCATCTTGAGACGAATTCCACCATCGAGTTCGCATCGCCAGTGCAGGCGCTGCATCGCGCCTATTGGCTGACCGCGAATCGAACCGGTGAAGAACCCCAGGGCCTGAGCCTGCTCGGGGTCGGCAGTTCCACCGACGAGCTGCACAAGATCGATGGCAAGTGGCTGATCACCCGGCGGGAGATTCGGGCGGAACCCTAGATTGCGCCGTTCCATACAAATCAATGCCTTGGCCGAATGGTTTAACTAGTATTGACAGTTATTTAAGTATTAGTTAATTTAATAGCCACTTCACTTAAAGGAAGTTGCTATGGACTCACCGGACAAGACACCCTCCCGACTGCAGCGCCATGCGCGCATATTCCGAGCCCTGGCCGCATTGGCGGCCGCGATCAGCCTCATCGCGGTGGTTTCGCAGCTGCTGGTTGCAGCCGCGCCACTATGGAAAGGGGGCCCGGTGGGCGTGACCTCACTCAACGTGGTCACGCAGCTGGCGCTGTCCATGCCCATCATCTGCTACGTGGTTGGACTCATCCGTGCCCGCAGCGTCTTCACTCGAATCGGCCGCGGTGAGCTGTTCGCGCGGGAGAACGGCAAGGGACTGCGTGCGGTGGGCATCGCCTTGCTGATCGGCGCCCTGTGGGCCATGGCCGCGGCTGGGCTCGACGACAGTTACGCGCACGATGTCTTCGGGTTGCATGCCACCCGCGATGCGGCCGCCCAGATCGCCCTGGCGGCATTGGGATTGGCATTGATCATGATCGGGCGCGTCATGGCGGCCGCTGCCGCGCTCAAAACCGACAACGACCGGTTCGTCTGATGCCCGTCATCGTCACCCTGGACCTGATGCTGGCCAGGCGAAAAATGAAGGGCCGGGAGCTATGCGCCCGAATCGGAATATCCGAGACGCAGTTGTCGCTGCTGCGCTCCGGCAAAGTGCGCGGAGTTCGATTCAGCACCTTCGCCAGGATGTGCGCCGTCCTGGAGTGCAAGCCGGGAGATCTTCTGGACTATCAATACGACGCAGCCGATTTCGAGGATCCCCCGGCCGATGACGACGCCGAAGTCTCCGTGGCTGCGGATCGACCCTGATGCGAACTGTATTGAAGATCTCGGGAGTCGTACTGGCTGGGCTGGCCGCGCTGCTGCTCGTCGCGGTGACCGCGGCGCTGGG
Source organism: uncultured Pseudomonadota bacterium (assembly GCA_963726995.1). Classification (GTDB taxonomy): domain Bacteria; phylum Pseudomonadota; class Gammaproteobacteria; order Steroidobacterales; family Steroidobacteraceae; genus DAIDKA01. The sequence continues at coordinate 882,928 of CAVSEP010000007.1, read as the reverse complement.
CTACCGGGCGTATCGGCAGCATCAGAACGCCAATGCGCAGTTGATTCAGACTCCGCACGGCATCCAGGAGGCCTTCTATGCGGACATCGGGGGCTTGAGGCAGTGGCTGCAGATCCGCGGCGAGGATCAGGGCAATCCGGTCATGCTGTTCATCCACGGCGGACCTGCGCTGTCGATGATTCCGTTCACCTATGCCTCGATGCGACCCTGGGAGAAATCCTTCACCATCGCGCAATGGGATCAACGCGGCGCCGGACGCACCTATCTGCTCAATGGCGGAGCGGATGCCACCGCATCGGGAATGGCGCAGATCATTGACGACGGCATCCGCGTGGCCGAGCTCGTCCGCACCCGCCTGCACAAGGAGAAGATCATCATTCTGGGCGAATCCTTCGGCAGCGCGGTGGGCCTGGAAATGGCGCGCCGTCGGCCGGACCTCTTCTATGCGTTCGTGGGGACCGGGCAGGCGGTCAACATGCAGCGCGCCGCAGTACTTACCTATCAGCTGTTGCTGCAGAAAGTCCGATCGCCCGGCAATGCGGCCACACTTGAGCAACTGACGGGAATCGGACCGCCGCCGTATTCGGATCCTGCGGCCCAAACCCTGGAGCAGCAGATCGAGGGGCAATACCCAAGCGATTCGGAGCGCTCCGGCAGGATCGGCATAGACTTCCTCTTCGCCCCGGGCTACTCGCTGCGTGACAGCTACCGGCTGCTGTTTGGCGCAACGGGTCATCGAAGCCGGCTGGTTGCCGAGGATCTGCGCTACGATGCCGCCAAGGCGGGCACCGAATTTGGCGTGCCTATGTTCTTCTTCCAGGGTACGGATGATATGGTCGCCCCGCTGCCGCTGGTTGAAGAGTACTTCCAGCGGCTCAGCGCCCCGAGCAAGCAACTGGTGACCTTTCCCGGCGGCGGTCACAACTGCTTCTACTACATGAGCGGCCGCTTCCTGCAGCAACTGCAGGCACGGGTCCGACCCCTGGCGCACTAAGGAGACAGCAATGCAAATCCGACGCAACGGCGTGACCCCTTCCCGCAAGGGACTGCCCGAGAACTTCACCGGCGCGGTGCGCCTCGACAGCTTCTTTCAGGCCGAATCTCCGGGCCGCGCCGGTGGCGCCATCGTCACTTTCGAGCCGGGCGCGCGCACCCATTGGCATACCCATCCGCTGGGGCAGACATTGATCGTCACCTCGGGGGTCGGCTGGACGCAGTGCGAGGGCGGTCCCATCGAGGAGATCCGCGCCGGAGACGTGATCTGGTGCCCGTGCAACCATCGTCACTGGCACGGCGCCTCGCCCACCCTGGCCATGACGCATGTGGCGATTGCCGAAAGTCTCAACGGCAAGGCGGTCGAGTGGATGGAGCCGGTCAGCGACGCGCAGTACCTGGCAGGCCCACCCCGGGCGGCGTGACGATACTTCAGGTCCCGAGCTCGCCGAAGGTGAGGGGCAGGCCGACGTAATTCTCGGCCAGGGTGCGCAGCGCGGCTTCGGAATGCAGTAGATAGTCCAGTTCCGCCTCGCGCAGCCTGCTGGTCAGCGCATCCTCCTCGGTCATGCGGTGCATCAGTGAGGTGAACCACCACGAGAATCGCTCGGCGCGCCAGACGCGGCGCAGGCAGCGCTGCGAATAGGCATCGATCCCGGCGTCGCTGTGTTCGGCGAAATACTCGATCAACGCGCTCGCCAGATACCGGACATCGGTGGCCGCGAGATTCAGGCCCTTGGCACCCGTGGGCGGGACGATATGCGCGGCGTCTCCGGCGAGGAACAGCCGGCCGAAGCGCATGGGTTCGGCCACGAAACTGCGCAGCGGCGCGATGCTCTTCTCGATGGATGTTCCGGTCACGAGCTGCTCGCGACCCTCGGCGTGCAGGCGCAGCCGCAGCTCCTCCCAGAAGGCATCATCGCTCCAGCCTTCGATGCGGTCGCCGAGCGGCACCTGCAGGTAGTAGCGGCTGCGCGTGCGGCTGCGCATCGAGCACAGCGCAAACCCCCGGGGGCTGTTCACATAGAGCAGCTCCTCGTGCAGCGGCGGGGTCTCGGTGAGGATGCCCAGCCAGCCGAACGGATACACCTTCTCGAATTCATGCCGCGCCGATTGCGGCACGCTCGCGCGGCATACCCCGTGGAAGCCGTCGCAGCCGGCGATGAACTCGCAGTCGATGCGATGCCCGCGGCCATCGTGGCGGTAGGTTACGAAGGGACTGGCACCGTCGAAGTTGTTGACCGTGACGTCCTGCGCCTCGTACACCGTGGCTGGTCCGGCGGCAACCCGCGCATCCATGAGGTCCCGCGTCAGCTCGGTCTGGCCGTACACCAGCACGCTTGCGCCGCCCGTGAGGGCGTGCAAGTCGACCCGGTGCTGCGCGCCGTTCACCAGCAGTCCCACCCCTTCGTGCACCAGACCTTCTTTGTGCATTCGTGCGCCCACGCCGGCCTCGTCCAGCAGGTCCACGGTCACCTGTTCGAGCACCCCCGCACGGATGCGGCCGAGAACGTAGTCCGCCGTCTGTCGCTCGAGGATGATCGCCTCGATACCCGCGAGGTGCAGCAGCTGGCCCAGCAGCAGGCCGGAGGGGCCGGCGCCGACGATTACGACCCTGGTGCGCATGCCGCTTCAGCCGCTACTTGGACTTTAATCGTGACGCACGGGGTCAGGGGTGACGATGCGGGCAAGGGCTTCCTCCGGATTTGGAGGCTGATTCTGCGAGGATGCGGGAGCTGGAAGCAGTCAGAACCCGGTGCATAATTGGACTTTTCTCAAGTGCAGGCCCTAGCATCTGCCGATGACGCGGCGCAGCGCCCTACGGCACATTCCGATCTACCTCCTGTATGGTGAGGCGCCACGGCGTCTCGCCAGGCCGCTGCTGCACGTTGAAACCATCGAGGCCCGCAGCGCCCGGCACCATTGGAAGATCGATCCTCACCTGCACCAGGTGCTGCATCAGGTGATCTTCGTGCTTCGCGGCCGCGGCGTGGTTCAGGCGGAGTCCAGCCGCACACAGTTCCGGCCACCCGCACTGATGCTCATGCCGGCCGGATCGGTGCACGGCTTCGAGTTCGAGCCTGGAACGACCGGCTACGTCGTGTCCCTGTCCGATCAGCTGCAGCAGGAACTGGTGCGGCACGAGCCGCAAATCGGCGGCCTGTTTGCGGCGCCGGCGACCTTTGAATTCGAGCCGAAGGCGCTGCGGGCGACGGATCTGGCACAGGCATTCCGCATGCTGGCGCGCGAATTCGCGCGCTCCTCCACGGGGCACAGCCTGGCGCTACAGGGCTGGCTGGAAGTGCTGCTGGCCAACCTGCTGCGCCTCGCCCAGCAGCGCCCCAATGCCGCCGATCCGCTCATCGGCCAGCAGCGCCAGCTCGTCGGCCGCTTCAACGAACAGGTGGAGAACCGCTATCGGAACAGCGAGCCGCTGGCGGCCTACGCAGCGGCGCTCAGTGTTTCCGAATCGCGCCTGCGCAATGCCTGCCTGGCGATGACGGGACGCACGCCCATCCAGCTGGTGCATGCCCGCATCGTGCTCGAAGCCAAGCGGCAGCTGCTCTATACCGACCACCCCGTGCGCAGGATTGCGTACGAGCTGGGATTCGAGGATGCGGCTTATTTCACCCGATTCTTTTCGCGCCAGGCGCGACTGTCGCCGCGCGCATTCCGGGCTCGCGGGCCGGAGCGAGCCCTGCCGGGTGCGTGACGTTGGCGCGCGACTCGCCGATACTGGGTGCGACCAACCAGGGGGTGAGGATCATGCAGACACCGTATCCCCGCGCCCTCCGGCATGCGCGCCGGCCGGCCGCGGTGGCCCGAGGAACGATGTGAGAATCCGGGCGGCAGTCTCGCGCGCAGGGCAGGCGCATCCCCGGCTGGAGGAGCTGGAACTGGAGGACCCCAGGGCCGATGAGGTCCGCGTGCGCATGGTCGCCACGGGTATCTGCCACACGGATTTGAATTGCCACTCCGGCATCGGCGTGCCGACGCCCAAACCCATCGTGCTCGGACACGAGGGCGCCGGAATCGTGGAATCACTCGGCGCGGCGGTGCAAGGCCTGGCGGTTGGCGACCACGTCGTGCTCAGCGGCGCATCCTGCGGCATCTGCCCCAGCTGCCGCAGTGCGCGGCCGACCTATTGCCGTGACGCCATGAAGCTGGCCTTCGGCGGCATGCGCGCGGACGGGTCCTCGCCCCTGAGCCAGCATGGTTCGAGCATTGCCGGGGCATTTTTTGCCCAGTCCTCGTTCGCCTCCCACGTCGTGGTCCCGGAACGCAGTGCCGTGAGGGTTCCGCATGATGTGCCGCTGCAGCTGCTGGGTCCGCTGGGCTGCGGCATCATCACCGGCGCCGGCTCGGTCCTCGAGGCATTCCGGTTGCGACCCGGCCAGACGCTGGTGGTGTTTGGGGTCGGCAGTGTCGGTCTGGCGGCCGTCATGGCGGCACGCCTTGTCGGGGCCGCCCGGATCGTGGCAGTGGATGTCTCACCGGAACGCCTGGCGCTGGCATCAAGCCTGGGTGCGACCCAGACCCTGGTCTCGGATACGGCGACTGCCGGGGCACTGCGCGAACTGCAGCCATCGGGCTTCCACTTCAGCTTCAACACCACCAGCGCGCCGGCGGTGTATACGATGGCGACGCAGTGCCTGAGCAACGAAGGGACGGCCGGCTTCGTCACCCGTCCGCAGGGAGAATGGGCGCTCAATGTCGCGGCGCTGCTCGCGGGAGGCAGAAAGTTGCAGGGAATTCTCGGCGGCAGTGCCGCCCCGCAGATCCATATCCCACTGCTCATCGACTATTGGCGGCAGGGCCGCTTTCCCTTCGACCGGCTGATTGCGCAGTACCCTTTCGAGCGCATCGGCGAGGCCTGGGCCGACTGCTCATCGGGCCGGGCGCTCAAGCCGGTATTGATAATGTAGGCCGATCGCCGAGCGCGGCCACTAGATCTGCATATGGACGCGCACCGCGAATATCGACACGGGTCCGCGGTCGCGGTTGTAGGCGGGATTGCGCACGAACTGATAGTCGAGACTCAGGTGCAGGGGCTGCAGGACGCTCAGGGAATAGTAGGTCTCGATGATCTGCTCCGGTCCCGGGCGGGGCAGCCGGCCATCGCCGATGAGAATGCCCAGACCCCCGGCATTCAGGTACCGCTCACGCGCCGCCGAGATGTTGTTCACGATGCCCGCAAGGCCGACGGTGTCGTCGGCGCGCGCCCAGCGTGAGCCCTTCAGCGACAGTCCCGCCTCGAGCGTCCGGTCGATTTCCGTGAATTCGTAGGCTTCGACGTTGCCGGCGGCCTTGCCGGCGCGCGCAAACATTCCCAAGTCGCGCAACAGTTCCTGCTCGAAATCGAGGTCGATGCCGAGACGGTCGCGCAAGCGCCGTACGACGGCAATGTCCACGGGCTGCTGCGTCGCCTGCGCCAGCTGAACCGCTTCATTGAGCAGGCCCATGCGTCCGCGGCTGTCAAACGCCGTCAGCATCAGCTTGCCCGGGTGGCCGAGGATTTCGTGACGTTTCTCCAGTTCCAGATCGAACTGCAATTCGTGCAGTCCCGGTTCCAGGTGTTCGCTATTGGGTACGTTCGACAGATCGAACAGGCCGGCGCGCACGGTCCATGCCCCCTGGTACCGCTCGGCGGCGGCCCCCACGGTATAGCCCCAGGCATCCGCCGCGTAGTCGAAGGATCCGGTATCCGCAGCCGCCCAGTTCAGGAAATCGTTTCGCGGGTCATGCGCGTACTGATTGGCGTCGAAGATATCCACGACGCTGATCTTGCCGACTGTAAACACCCAGCGGTTCGCGCTGCGACTGCCGCCGAGCTGATTGCTGTCCGCGGCGACCGTTTCACGCTCGCCGCCCAGCTCGATGGTCGCCCGCAGGAACGCCCGCTGCAGGCGAAAGTAGGGGTGGTTCCTGCCGACCTTGTACGCCTCGCCGCTCGGAAATCCGGCCAGGCCCAGCGTGTTGTCGAGGCCGAAGCCCTGGTCGATTTCCGGATTGATCCAGGCCTCCATCCCGGGCCAAAGCCGCAGCCCGGCGTACAGCGTCGCATCGGCGGTCTCCTGGCCGGTGTTCGGCGAAAGGCTATTCGGCCCGCTGTAGGGCGCGAAGAATGCGTCGGTATTCTGCTGCGTGTAGGTCAGCTGCCCATGAAAGGCCCAGCTCTCGGGAGCCGGTTGTTCAGCCGCCGGCGAGCCGGGATCCTCGGCGGCCAGCACGCCCGCCGCATGGATCAGCATCGCGCTCGAGAGAATGCACCGAATCCAGTGGCTCATCGTGATCATCATGCGGTCCCGACATTGCGCTTTGTGTACGGCTTACTGAATCCGAGCCAAGGGGCTCATAATGCCGGCATTCATGCTCCCGGCTGGAATGCCGGTTGCGCACGCGGACCTGGAATCGGCGACTGAGGGCTGGCGGCAATCGGGCGAATAGTAAGGCATTGGCGGTGCATTCATGAAGTCAGTTTCCGGTCAGCTTCTGGCCCTCGCCACCGCGTGGTTTGCCTGCGCATCGGCAGGCGTCGCCCAACAGGCACAGATGCGCGGGGACGGTCCGGCGCCGTCGCCCAAGCCCGCCGGCGTCTCACGGCTGGATCCTGATCTGGATGCGCTGCTTGCGCCGGATGCGAAAGTGGAACTCGTGGCCTCGGGGTTCGGGCTCAATGAGGGCACGACCTGGGTGCGGGACGGCCACGGCAGCGGCTTTCTGCTGCTGGGGGGGCTGCTGGACAATGTGCTCTACAGGATTTCCCCTGACCATACCGTCTCGGTGTTCATGGAGAAGGCGGGGTATTCGGGAGATGACGTGGACAGCGTCGGGGCCCAGACCCGGGCCGGCCGCTCCCATGTTCTGCTGATCGGTCCATCATGCTCCGGCGTCGATCCACAGGGCAGGGTTCTGTGGTGCGCCGATGACGATCGCAAGCTGATGCGCCTGGAGGCCGACGGTCGGCATACCGTGCTGTCGGAGGGTGCCGGGGGCAGGCGTTTCAACGGTCCCAACGACATTTCCATCAAGTCTGACGGAGCGGTGTACCTCACCGACAATGACTTCGGGTTGCGCGGCGCGATGAAGAGCCCGCTGAAGGAACTCCAGGATGCCGTCTGGCTGATCAAGGACGGCAAGACCACCCAGCTCGTCACCGACAAGGAGCTGGGAGGCATTCCGAACGGCGTGACGCTCTCGGCGGACGAGAAGTTCCTGTACCTGAGCGCCTTCAACAAGATGATGCGATATGTCGTGAAGTCCGATGACACTCTCGGCGAGGGAACGCTGTTTGCCCAGGGCGTCGGCATCGGCGATGGGATGCGCTCGGACTCGCAGGGCAATATCTACTCGACCGGCGGTGCCGGCCCGGGGCTGGTGCGGGTCACGGGACCCACCGGCAAACTGCTTGGCACCATCAATCTGCCGGTGCTCGGTGCCGAGCCGAAGAAACAGATCTGTGCGACCAATGTGGCCTTCGGCGACGCCGATGCAAAGACCCTGTACATCGCCGCCTGCGATGCGGTGTACCAGATCCGCCTGAAGATTGCCGGCGTGCTGGAGGGGCCGGCGCCGGCCGGTCAATGAAGCTTGAGTTTGGGGCGCGAACCGCGCGAGATGAAGCCGCCCAGCATCAGCCCGGCCGTGCGCCACAGTCCGAATAGCTTTGCCTGGTGCTCACGGTACAGCGAAATATAGAAGAACCGGGCGAGCCTTCCTTCGACGACGCGGTTGCCGAAGAGTTTGCCGAAGGTGTTGCGCGAGGCGATGGACACCAGCGTTCCCTGATCCGCGAACCTGAACTCAAGCAGCGGCAGTCCCGCGAGGCGGCGTTGCAGATTCCGGGCCAGCAGCGTGGCCTGCTGATGCGCCGCCTGCGCAAGCGCCGCCACGTTGTGCGCGGATCCCGGCGTCACGGGGCAGGCGGCGCAATCACCGATGGCGAAGATCGCGCTGTCCCGGCTGGACTGCAAGGTGCTGTGGACCACGAGCTGGCCATTGCGAGTGCTCTGCAGGCCATCGATTTCGAACAGGAACGCCGGCGCGCGCACGCCCGCGGCCCAGACCATGACGTCAGCCTCGATGGCGTTGCCGGCCGCGTCGATCAGGCCCGCCGCGCTCGCCCGGCTCACCGTGGTTGCGGTGTGCACCGTGACACCCAGGGCTTCAAGCTCCTGCCTCGCGCCCTGGCCGATGCGCTCGGGCAGCGCCGGCAGCAGCTTGGCTCCCGCCTCCAGCAAGGTGACCTGCAGGTTCTCGAAGCCGTCCTGGCGCATCCGATGGTAGTAGGCCAGGCGTTGGTTGGCGTCGACCAGTTCAGCGGCCAGTTCGACGCCGGTGGCGCCACCTCCCACGATGACGACCCGCAGCGGTGTGCCAAGCTGCTGCGTGACTCTCGAGATATGACGTTCGAGCAGATTCTCGCGCAGGCTTTCGGCCTGCGCCGCACTGTCCAGGAAGAGGCAGTGCTGCGCGACCCCCGGAATGCCGAAGTCGTTGCCCACGCTGCCGACGGCCAGGACCAGCGTGTCGTAGGCCACTTCCACGGCCGGGGTATCGATACCGCTGATCCTGCCCCGCCAGGCGGCGAGCCTGATCAACCGGCGCGCCCGATCGAGTCCGTCCATGCGCCCCGGTACGAAGCGGAAGTGATTCCACTTGGCCTGGGCCGCATAGCTGAGCGCCTCCCGGCCCGCGTCCAGGACACCGGCGGCCACCTCATGCAGCAGCGGCTTCCAGATATGCGTGAGGCTGCAGTCAACCAGCGTGACCTGCGCCTGCGCGGGATCGAGCTTGCGCCCCAGCACGGTCGCCAGTTCGAGGCCGCCGGCGCCGCCGCCGACGATCACGATTCTGTGCGCGGCGCCCACCGGAGGCGAAAGGGACTATTTGACGTTGAGCGCAATCGGACTGCCGGAATTCTCGATGAAGGTGCATTTGCCGTCATTGCAGACCCGCAGTTCCATTTCGATGCGCTTGAGCTGCACGTACTGCTCCGGGGAAAGGCCGATCGCCTGGCGGTAGGCATTGTCGGCCGCCGCCCGTGACTCCTCGGCCGCCTTGCGCTGGTCCTCCGCGAGTTTGATCTGCTTTTCGGTCTGCACCCGCTGTTCCTGGGCGGCGGTCTCGATGCGCTGACTCTTGATCGCATCAGGCGGATTCGCCTTCCCCACGGTCATGGTCACCAGTCTGACGGGCAGGCCCTTGTCCTTGATGAAGTTCACCAACGAGTCGTGGATTTCCGTGTCGATGGCATCCAGCGCCGTGGTGCTGATCGCGGTCTCGTTCATGCCGCGCTTGCGCACGGCCTGGCGGACCATGGTCTTGAACTGCTCCTCCAGGTTGTTGCGGTACCAGTCCGAGCCGAAGGTCTTGATCAGCGATACCGAATCGATGACCTGCAGGACGACGATGGCATGGAATGTCACCGGCACGCCGTCGCTGGTCATGGTGTCGGCCATTTCAGCCTCGAACTTCTGCGGCTGCATGTAGACATCCACGCCTTCGGTGGTCCAGGCTGCCCAAGTCCTGCCCGTGCGGACCGGATCCTCGTTGACGCCGCCGTGACCGAAGAACCACGGCTTCTCCACCAGCACCACTTCATGGCCCGCATCCGGGGCATAGACACTGCATCCGGCCAGCGCCAGTACGATTGCAAGCAGCATGATTCTCATGGCGGTTCCTTCGGGTGGGTGGCGACCAGCGTGCCGGATTCAAGGCGGGGCGGCCCGCGCATCGTACTTCGGAAGTGAGGGTGGAAAAAGCTGCGCTGCGATAACATCGATATTGACAAACTTTTCCGGAGTGCCTCGCATGAGTGAGTCTGCCGACTACCTGCCCCCCAAGGTATGGACCTGGAACAAACCCAGTGGCGGGACCTTCGCCAATATCAATCGGCCCATCGCCGGGGCCACCCATGAAAAGGAGTTGCCGGTCGGGCGCCATCCGCTGCAACTGTACTCACTGGCCACTCCCAATGGGCAGAAGGTCACGATCATGCTCGAGGAGCTGCTGGCGAAGGGCATTGGCGGGGCTGAGTACGACGCCTGGCTGATCAAGATCGGCGATGGGGAGCAGTTCGGCAGCGGCTTCGTGGCGGTCAATCCGAATTCGAAGATTCCGGCGATGGTGGATCGCAGCGCAGCGGTGCCGATCCGGATATTCGAGTCGGGCGCGATCCTGATGTACCTGGCGGAGAAGTTCGGCGCCTTCCTGCCCACCCAACCTGCGGCGCGGGCTGAATGCCTGTCCTGGCTGTTCTGGCAGATGGGCAGCGCGCCCTACCTGGGCGGCGGATTCGGTCACTTCTATGCCTACGCGCCGCTCAAGATCGAATACGCCATCGATCGGTTCGCCATGGAGACCAAGCGCCTGCTGGACGTACTCGACCGGCAACTTGCGGCAAATGAATACGTGTGCGGCAAGGAATACACCATCGCGGACATGGCCATCTGGCCCTGGTATGGCGCACTGGCGAAGGGCTGGGCCTACAATGCCGCCGAGTTCCTGTCGGTCCAGGACTACCGCCACGTCCAGCGCTGGGTGGACGCCGTCGGCGCGCGTCCGGCCGTGCGCCGTGGGCGGATGGTCAATCGCGCCTATGGCGACCCCAAGGAGCAGCTGCATGAACGGCATGAGGCATCCGATTTCGAAACCCGGACCCAGGACAAGCTAGGCGCCTAGGAACCTGAGTCTTTAGGCCTTCAGCGCACGGGCCACGAAGGACCTGGGTACGCGCGTGCGCGGTACCGCGCTGTCGAACCAGTCGCGAACATCCTGGTCCAGGCCCATGCCGTGCATGTAGTTGTACAGGGCCTTCTTCAGCGCGGCACCGTACAAGTCGTGGTCGATGCCGGTGGCGTCGGCAAAGTTGATGTCGTTGCTGGCAAAGGTCGGATCGCGGGGCGGATACAGCGTGACGCCGTACTGTTCGGGATGCTTGCCGACCGGCGAATGCACGGTGCAGGTGAAGCGATGGAAGAAGCCGGATTGGATGCAACCGGCGGCGAACAGCTGCCGGACGTATTCCAGGGCATCCACGGTATCCTGCGCCGTCTGGGTGGGGAAGCCGTACATCAGGTAGGCGTGCACCATGATGCCAGCGTCGGAAAAGGCGCGCGTTACCCGCGCCACCTGCTCCACGGATACTCCCTTCTTCATCAGCTTAAGCAGCCGATCGGACGCGACTTCCAGCCCGCCGGTGATGGCTATGCAGCCGCTGTCGGCGAGCAGCCGGCACAGATCCGGATTGAAAGATTTTTCAAAACGGATGTTTCCCCACCATGAAATATCCAGCTTGCGCTCGATGAGCGCCTGCGCAAGCGCCTTCAGGGCCTTCGGTGGTGCCGCCTCATCGACGAAGTGAAATCCGGTCTGCCCGGTCTCACGAATCATGCTCTGAATGCGCTCCAGCAGCACCCCGGTGGCGGCCAGGTCGTAGCGGGAAATGTAGTCCAGATTCACATCGCAGAAGCTGCATTTCTTCCAATAGCAGCCATGGGCGACGGTGAGTTTGTTCCAGCGTCCGTCCGACCACAGACGATGCATGGGATTGAGCATGTCCAGCAGCGACAGGTACTCGTCCAGCGGCAGGCCGTCATAGGTCGGCGTGCCGGTCTCCGAAAGCGCGAAGTCACTTTCCGGATGGTCGACATAGTGCAGTTCCCGCGTGAAGGTGCGGACCAGATGATTGATCGGGCGCTTGTGCTGCAGATGTTCGATCAGCGCGAGGACCGGTCTTTCGCCGGCATCCAGCGTGACGAAGTCGAAGTATTCGAAAACCCGTGGCTCCTTCAGGGCGCGAAGTTCGGTATTGCAGTAGCCCCCGCCCAGCACCGTCACCGTCTGCGGGCGCGCCTGCTTGATGCCTTGGGCGGTGCGGAAGGCTCCATAGACATTGCCCGGAAAGGGCGCTGTGATCAGTACCAGGTCGGGTTCATATTTGGCCAGCGCCTCGAGCGTGAGCTCATGCAGCGCGGCGTCCACCAGGGTGTGCGGCGCCCCGAGCGCGGCGTGCAGCTGGTCGAAGGTCGGCTGGCTGGCCGCCAGAGCTTCCGCGTATCGCACGAACTCGAAGCGCGGATCGACGGCAGCGCGGATCACGCCGGCCAGATCGTTCAGGTAAAGCGTGGCGATGTGCTTGGCGCGATCCTGCAGCCCGAGCGCGCCGAAGGCCCAATCGAGCGCATCGCCCGCGCCCGGTTCGCTCTCCACATAGTGGTCCAGCGCCGCAAAATGGGGGCCTTCCGGCAGATAGCGACGCGCGGCGATGCGGTGGGCGAGGCTGGGATCGCGACCCTGAAGGAACCGAATGACCGGTGCGATGGTCGAGCAGTAGGTTTCGAAATGCTCCAGGAAGAATCCCACCGCGGCGCGCCGCTTGCCGGACAGCCCCCGGGCCTGCTGGTGGATGTCCCGCAGGCCTCTCGTCGACAGCAGCCGCAATGCCAGGCCCAGCGAAAGATCCGTCTGCCGGGCGTTGAATCCGCGCGAGCGCAGGAAGCCGGTGAGATACGCCGTGGAGGGATACGGCGTATTCAGCTGAGTCATCGGCGGGATGATCGACAAGATGCGCAGGTCAGACGGCATGCTCGTAGCATAGCCCACGGTGCCGGCCCCCTGCAGCAGGGCAAGTTCTTGAATATACAGGTCCGATGTGCACACCGGCGCAATGCGGTGTAGATTCCGCAACCACAAACAAGAACCTACGGGGCGTCCATGATCTTCACTCACAAGACCCTGCCACGGGCACTGAGCCTGCTGCTGGGCCTCACGCTGTGCGCCCGCGTCCTGGCGGCGGATGACGCGACGCGAATCGCGGCGCTGCAGGCGCGCCTCAAGGCCATGGCTGAGGAGACCAGCTACGTCGAGGCCATCACCAAGATACAGCGCCTGGGCCGCTCCTTCGGCTACTACACCGACAAGGGATATTTTGGCGAAGCGGCCGACCTGTTCACTGATGATGGGACTTTCCAGTGGGGCGTCGATGGCGTGTACCGGGGCAAGGCGCACATCCGCGAGCTGCTGACCCGTCATGGCGGCGGCAGCATGAAGGACGGTCCCGGGCTGCCCTTCGGGCGCCTGAACCTGCGCATGCAGCTGCAGCCCCTGGTCATGGTCGCCGCCGACGGCAAGAGTGCGCAGGCGCGCTGGCGTGAATGGGGCCTGCTGGGTGAATACAAGAAATCCGCAACCTGGGGCGACGCCGTCATCGAAGACGACTACGTCAATGACAACGATGTCTGGAAGATCAAGGCCCGACGCTACTACCTGAACTTCGAGGCGCCCTACCAGGGCGGTTGGGCCGCCCTGAAGCCGGTGGCCGGCAACTGGCAGTCCCCGGTTGCCAGGGACTTCCCGGCCGATGCACCGGCCCCGGCGCAGTACGCGCCGTTTCCGGCGGTGTTCGTGCCGCCGTACGACTATGGCGAGTCGCCGCGGGCCATCCAGAGTCGGGCGCCCATAGCCGTGCCCAAGCGCCGCGACGACGAACTGGGGCGGCTCGAGCAGCTGGCCGATGTGAAGGAGCTGCAGCTGGCGCGTACGCATTCGGTGCGGGCCATCGAGAACCTGCAGGCCATGTACGGCTACTACATCGACAAGGGTCAGTGGCAGAAGGCTGCCGCGCTATTCAGTCGCGATGGCAGCTACGAGTTCGGCCAAAGCGGGGTCTACATCGGCAATGCGCACGTGCAGCGCGCCCTGTCCCTGATGGGCCCGCAGGGACTCGAGGAGGGCCAGCTCAACAACTACGTCATGGTGCAGCCCATCATCCATATCTCCGCGGACAACCGCACCGCCAAGGCGCGCTGGCGCAGCGACGTGCAACTATCACGCGGCGGCAAGGGTCGTTGGGGCGGCGGCGTCTATGAGAATGAATACGTGAATGACCGGGGGACCTGGAAGTTCAGCAAGCTGCACTACTACGTCACCTTCTGGGGCGACTACGATCAGGGCTGGGCCGCCAAGCCGATTCCGATGGATTCCCCCAGCACCGTCATCCCGCCGGACCAGCCGCCGACCGTGGTCTACCAGTCGTTCCCGAAGCTGCAGATCGTGCCGTATCACTACAACAATCCCGTCAGCGGCAAGCCCAATCCCGGCGAGCAGGAATAGCCATGCGCAAATCAACAACATTATCCGGCAAGGCGCTGCGCGGCCTGGCGCTGGCGTGCACGCTCGCTTCGATCTGTTTCTCGGTGGCACCGGCGCAGGGCGCCACGGATCTGAAGAACATCGAGCAGCAGCTGAACGGCCTCGGCGATCGAATCCAGCGCCTGCAGGATCTCACCGAAGTCGAGATCGTGCAGGACGCCTACGGCTACTACGTGGACAAGGCGCAGTGGCGCAACCTTTCGGAACTGTTCGCCGAGGACGCGACCCTGGAAATCGGCGGCAAGGGTGTGTTCCTGGGGCGCGCGCGCGTGTATGAATACATGCACGTCGGCCTTGGAAAGCTCGGCCCCCATGACGGCTCGCTGATCGATCACCAGCAGTTCCAGTGCCTGCCGACGATCAATCCGGATGGGGTGACCGCCCAGGTGCGCTGCATTGCCTTCGTGATGAGCTCCGGAGGCTGGGGACACAACTACTATGAGAACAAGTTCGTCAAGCTGAACGGCGTGTGGCAGTTCCAGAAACTGCATGGCCCGTTCAACATGTATTCGGGCTACAAGGTCGGCTGGCTCGACAACACGATCCTCAACACCTACCCCGAGAAATGGCCGCCGTGGCCGGACTTGCCGCCGACCGTGATGTATCTGACTTTCCCGAACTACTACATCGAGCCGTATCACTATCCGAATCCGGTGACTGGAAAACCAATGCCGCCACCCAGTCCGCGAGCGGGCGGCGAGGCATTTGGCAGGTAAGGATCGGACGTTAACCAGCAAAGCTTAGGCACCATATGAAAACCAAGGAACCATCCATGAATCCGACCGAAACCGAACAGACCAGGAACGATCGGCGCAGATTCCTGGGATCCCTGGCCGCGGGCGCGAGTTTGCTGGCGGCACTCGGCGCGAGTTCCGCAGCCATCGCACAGCAGGCCGGGGGCCAGCCACCACCGCCCGGCGGGCCGCGCCCGCCGCCACCCCCGGAGCCGACGGTGTCACAACCGCCGCCGATGCGGGATGTCAAAGGCAAGACTGCCTACATCACGGCGTCCTCAGACGGCATTGGGCTGGGTATTGCCCGCGCCTTCTCGAAGGCCGGCATGAATGTGGTGATCGGTTACCGCAACGAGAAGCGCCTGGCCGAGGCGCTGCCGCTGTTCGAAAAGGATGCGCCCGTCTTCCCGGTAAAGCACGACGTGGTGGGCCACGATGGCTGGGTGCAGCTGCTCGCTGCCGTAAAGGCCAAGTACGGCAAACTGCACGTCGTCGTGAACAACGCCGGTATCAAGACGTTCGCCAAGGCCAGCGAGTCATCGGCGGAGGTGTGGCAGCAATCCATTGACGTGAACTTTGGGGCGATCTACCACAGCGTCAATGTGGTCCTGCCGCACATGAAGGAACACAACGAGGGTGGCCAGTTCATCACCACCGCGTCGATGAGCGGACTGCTGCCGGCCGTGACCGCCGGCATCTATACCTCGACCAAATTCGCCGCGGTTGCCATCATGGAAGCCCTGCGCATCGAGCTCGAGGGCACGAATATCGGCACCTCGGCCTTCTGCCCGGGCGGCGTCAGCACCGACAACCGTCCGCCGGGCTCGCGGCCGCCACCGCCTCCTGGCCGTTTCTCGTTCCCGGCGGGTGCGACCATGGATCCGCTGGAGGCGGGCGAGCGGGTGTTGAACGGGATGCGCAACAACGACCTGTTCATCCTCTCGCACCCGGAATTCAGGGCCGGCATGGAGGAACGCTTCAACTCCATCCTGCTGTCATGCCCGGATGAGGCGTTCCCGGCGGAGCGGTTGCCGATCGAGACGCGCACCCGGCACACGGGCATCTATCCGCGGGAAGTCGTCCATCGCATGCAGAAGCGCGACTCCTACCGGACCTAGCCTCAAGGATCCTTAAGGGCAGGGACGGGCGACCCGCGGCGCGAGATGTTCGCGCCGCGGGACTTAGCTGCGCGTATAGCGCAGCGAGGCCATCTTCCACTGGCCCTGAACTTTCACATACCGCCCATCGAAGCGGCCGCTTTCCCAACGCCGGTCGGCCATCTGGCCCTGCAGGCGGGCCATCTGCGCCGCGGTGCAGTCGGCCCGAAGCGGCACGCTGATCTGCGCCTCGGTATGAAAGGTAGCCGCCGCCTGCCGGCGGTCCGCGCTCAGCGTCACCACGTCCTGGCGTTGCGAGGCGTTCTGCCGGTAGGCCGTGTGCAGCGCGGCGGCCTGCTGCAGGCGATACCCCAGCGCGAACAGGCGCGCAATTGCCGGCTGTCCGCTGGCAGTGGCTCCGCCCAGATCCAGCTGCGCCTCCTCATGGAACAGCTGCGCCGCGAGCTCATAGGCCTGTTCTTCCAGCGAGCCGGTGAAGGTCAGATGCAGCTGTCGAATCGCCTCGCGATCCTGCGCCGAGCCGAGCGTCTGCGAGGCTCCGGACGCGGATGGTGCAAGCAGGGCGGTGGCGCCCCCCGTGGTGGCGACGCCCGCTCCCAGCATCGCGCCGCCGTGCAGGAAGAAGGCACGGCGACTGCTCCTGGATTTGCTGTCGGTCATGGCATTCTCCCTTTAGACCACCAGGCCCAGATACTTCTTCAGCTCGAAGCGGCCGGCATGGCGGGCACGGGCGCCCACGACGCTTAGGCTGAGGCCGCCACTGCGTCCCACATGAAAGCCGAATCCCGCATCATGCATGATGCGCTTGTTGAAGCAGATCACGCCCAGCGTGCCGTTACAGGCCTCTTCGACCCAGGCCATGATGTACACGCCGTCACGCAGCTTGGAGTACCAGCCGGGTGAGCTCCATTGCAGGCCGCCGGAGCCATCGGGCTGGAAGATGATCCAGGAGTAGGTCCAGGGCGTGGCGTACAGATGCATGGAAGTGAGTCCCGGGTTCCCCGGGGAATAGTTCCAGGTCACCGCCTCGCCCACCAGTTCGTCCGTCCAGCCGTGCCGCAGGTACTGCGGCGGAGTCGGGGCGCCTTCCATCTGGAACACGCCGAAGTAGTACGTCGGATGGGTTTCATTGTTGCGGAAGGGCGTGCCGGTGGTGCCCTTCACGAGGGTGCTCAAGCCGTTCTTCATGTCCAGCGCAACCATCGCACAGGAGCGCGGGAATTCGGCGTCGAGCAGGTGCGCGAAGAAGTACAGCTGCGCGTCGGGCTCGTACATTTCGTACCAGGCCTCCCGCCAGTTGGAGTTGCCCTCGTAACGCCACTTCAGCTGCTTGCCGTCGGTGAAGTCGTACTCGATGACCGGGCCGTTGTCCATGCGCACCGTGAGCTTCTTGCCGGCGAAGCGGGTGACCAGTTCCTCCTTGTAGCCGCCCATGCCGGCGGCTCCGCTGCCATGGCCGTCGCCGAAGGCATGGGCGTGATTGATCACCTGGTCTTTGACTTCCTCGTCGGTCATGGTCTCGAAGGTTTCCAGCGGCCGGTAGATGCGGCGGGGACCGCGCGTTTCGGAATTGTTGCCGAACACCTCGAAGGTGGCGATCTGGCCGGTGATCTCGCCCTTGCCGCTGTACAGGTAGTACTCCAGCGCATCCTTCTCGTTCAGCCCCAAGCGCACGCCCTTCTGGGTCATATCGAACAGGTCGATGACCTGCAGTGTGAAGGTGCCCGAGAACTCGCACTCGATGCGCGAATAGATGAACTGGTGGTCGTTCACCATGATGTAGTCCGTCGGCGCGCAGACCGTCATCTCGCCCCCGAAGCGGGTCAATTCGATGAAATTCGAGTACAGGATGCTGACGTAGAACTCGAGAATCTCGATGTCGTTGTCCTGCTTCCAGTAGATGCCCTTGCCCTCCAGCCGGTTGGTGTAAGTATGCTTTGCGGTGGGGGCGGCCGTGCCGTCATCAACGTATCCGAACCAGATCCTGCGCTGCGCTTCACGGTTTCGCTGTCCGTTCTTGAACTGGGGCTGCCGCTTCGGCGTGGCGGCAGCCGCGGCGCCGGTTACCTGCGCGGCGGCAGCCACCGCGGCGGTTTCCTGCGCGGCGTAGCCGCTGAAGGACACCTCGAAGACCGTCGCCGCCCGCGTGCGCTGATCGATCACCAGTCCGAAGCCGCGCTGCGTGCCCGCAATCATGTGCGATACCAATACCAGATCGCCGCTCTCCAGCGCACCGTAGTGGCCCTTGATGGCCTTCGCACCGCCTTCCGACAGTTCCAGCTCGCTGCCGCTGTGAAAGTTGTATTCCAGGGTGGGGCCGTCCGCGGTGACGATCTTCAGGCGCTTGCCCGCCAGGGCGCTGGAGGTGGCCGACTTGCCGCCCGGACCGTTGGCGGCGGGGCGCAGTGCCTGGGTCATCTGGCTCTCGGTCAGATCGGTGTAGGCAATCCGATGCATCTGCAAGGAACGGTAGTTGCGCGTGACCACTGCATTCTCCTGAAAGGATCAAAATCGCAAGGCTGGCAAGCCTGCCCCGCCTGCCGGCGCGGGTGATTAAGAGTAGGGTATCCGCCCGGTTACGGGAACGACATTGGGGTTCCCGGACACGAAACAGGAGGTTGGCGCGGCGCATCAATGGCCATGGCATGGCATTCGTGCCGCTTCGGCAAGGCCAATATGGCGCCGGCGTTGATTCTTGAACGAGGCGGCCAGGATTTGGCACTATTCCTTCGCCTGTCGACTGTGGAGAGTTGCCGATATGCCCGTACGATTTGTCCGCCTGGCCCGATCCGTGCTGTTGCTGTCCCTGATCGCGGTTGCCTCGGGCGCATCCGCCGCCACCGTCACCGGTGCGGTGGTAGTGCTGCCGAACAGTTTCTACCTGCAACCGGACCAGGCAGGGCAGACCAAGCTCGTGAAGCACGACGGCAGTCGCCTGCTGCCGGGCACCGTCGCCGCCTATACGGTGACGGGTCAGATCGTGGCCGGAGCCATCGGCGCAGTACCGGCCGTGACGCATCAGTTCACCAATGATCTTGAGTTCTCAGGCGGGCCGGATACGCGCTACTTCATCCTCGATACCGCCAGCGGCAAGCTTGAGTCCAACCTGGACGAGGCGGCGTGGCACAAGCGGCTGCAGGAGCTGGGGGTCCACTCCGAGGTGCATCTGTATCCGCCATTACCGTGGCAGAAGTCATGAACGGCTGCTCGCGCCGGCTGCAGGTCGCGCTGAGCGCCGTGGCGGCCGTCTGGCTCGCCACGGTAGCGGCGGCGCAGAGCGGCGCTTCGCTGCCACCCAATGTCGGCAGCGGCGACTGCGACCGCGCTTGCCTGCAGTCGATTGCCGAGAAATTCATCGCAGCGCTGGTGGCCCATGATCCGGGCATGGTCCCGCTCGCCAAAGGCGTGCGCTATTCCGAGAACAGCGTGCCGCTGCCGATACCGGACGGGTTCTGGAAGAACGCGACCGCGGTGCGACCCTATCGGCTCTACGTGGTCGATCCGGAGTGGGGCACGATCGGCTTCTATGCGCGCATGCTCGAGAACGGTTCCCCGGTCATCGTAAGCACCCGGCTGCGGGTCTACAACCGGCAGCTGACGGAAATCGAAACCATCGTGACCCCCGAGCGTTGGCGCCAGGATCCTGCCGGAACGGCGAGCCCGCCGCCCGACTATCTGGGCGAAAAGCCGCGTCCCGAATACACCCAGGTGGTTCCGGTTGCGCAACGTCGCTCCCGCGAGGAGCTGATGCAGATCGTCAATACCTACTTCACGGGTATCGAGAACAACAGCGGCGACCGGCCGCCGCTGTTCTCATCGCACTGCCAGCGGCTGGAGAACGGCCGTCCGACTTCGAACGTTCCCGTCACGCCGGGTCGGGATCCGGGCGGCATCAACATGAGTTGCGCGGCCGACCTCGCCATGGGGTATCACCGCAACGACAACCGCATCCGCAGCCGCCGGGTCATGGCGGTCGACCTGGAACATCAGGTGGTGATGACCAGCGTCTATTTCGATCACGAAAACGATGCCCCGATCCGCAGCTATGTTCTCAAGAACGGCAAGACCGTCACCGTCCCCGACACGGGTCCCTCGACACTGCAGGCGCATGAGACCTTCTCGATCGACCGCGAAGGCGTCAGCCAGGTGGAAGCCGTATTCACCAACGTCACCTACGGCACCCGACCTTACTTCGATACGGGTTTCCACATGACTAGCGCCCAGGCGCTGCAGGATGGTTTTGAGGAGTACTCGCGCTAGGCACGCCCGGCCCCGGCGCCAGTGGCGCCGGGGCCTTCCCGGGTCGCGTGCCGAGAACGCGCGCCGCAATCACCGCCAATCCGCCGGCCGAGCCGGTGCCGCTTAGGACCAGCAGCGCCGATCCGATACAGGCTGGACACATGGGATGCCCTCCGGGTCAATGGCCGGCGCAACAGCTGGACGGCTTCGCAGCAACCGGCGCCTTGCCCGTGCCGCCGGGCAACAGATCGAAGAAATGCCAGAGCGTGCAGAAGTCGTCCCCGGGGCTGAAGCCGGCGTTGGAAACGCGCGTGATCTCACCCGCCGCACGGCGGAACACGGACACTCCCGGCATCCAGCCGCCTTTCTCGGACACATATCCCATGTCGGCTGCAAAGGTGGATCCGGCATGGCTGACCATGGGGAATTTCCAGCCGCGGCTCTCGGCAAACTTCTGCTGCACGCTCGGGCGGTCGGGGCTCGACGCGGCGAAGGCGGCGCGGGCAATCACGTGCTGATGGATGCCGTTGTAGCCGTCGGCCCACAACGTGCAATAGGAGCAGGACACTCCCATGTTGTGTATGAGAATCAGGTCCTCATGGTCACCGAACAGGTCGGACAGGCGTACCGTGCCGTTCACGGTCGAGAATTCGTAGTCCCTGACGGCCTCGGGTTCAACGGCGGCCTGGGTCTCGCGCATGCTGTCCCGAATCGCGGTGATCTGCCGGCGGTAGTCGGCTAGTCTTCTGCTTGCATCAACGTATTTCATGGTCGTGTCCTTCGAATGAAACTGTGGTCAGCTCGGGTAGTTGATGCGGTGCTTCACCCACGCCATGGGGTAGGCGAGCGCGTCCTCATCCCGTCCCCGGGGCGCCAGATCAAGGTACTGATACGCCGCGTTGAGCGCATCGATACCGCGACTGAAGGCTGAGTAGGTGTGGAAGATATGACCGTCCTGCCGGACAAACGCGCTGACTCCGGGCAGATCGGTTCGCGTCGGCTTGCGGACCTCGTAGTTGTAGTAGACCTCGTCGCGGGCGAAATCTGCAGGTGAGAACGAGACGTTGTAGTCGTAGTTGAAATCCGTGTCGGCGGCGGAGACCCACTTGAACGTCCAGCCGAGGCTTTTCGCCTGTGCCTGAAGTTTGGGCACCGGCGCCCGCGAAACGGCCACCATCGAGACGTTGCGCTGGTGCAGATGCGGGATGATGCCGTTGAAGCTGTCGGCCCAGAAAGAGCAGCTCTTGCAGCCGATGTCCCAGCTCGGGTCGTACATGAAGTGGTAGACAATGAGCTGGCTGCGACCCTCGAACAGATCCGCGAGGGTTTCCGGCCCGTTCGCGCCCATGAAGACGTATGACTTCTCGACCCGCTCCCAGGGCAGTTCGCGTCGCTCCCGGCTGAGCTGGTCGCGCAGTCGCGTGAATTCCTTTTCCTTGGCCAGAAATCGCCGCCGCGCGGCGAGCCATTCCTCGTGACTGACAATCTGATGATCGTTCATCGTGTTCGCTCCTGATGTTACTTGTGGCGGGGCGTGCGCCTGCCGACCGGCTTGCGCACACCATTGGCCGTGGGTTCTTCCTGTGCCCGCGCATCGATTTGCGCCAGCGTTGCGCCGAGAATGTCGAACTGCTGCTGCCAGTACTTGCTGTAGCGATTGATCCAGACTGCGGCATCCAGCAACGGCCCGGCCACCAGGCTGCAGCGGCTGATTCGACCACTGCGCGCCTGTTGCACCAGACCGGCGCGCACCAGAACCTGGATGTGTCGCGATACCGCCTGAAGGGAAACCTCGAACGGTGCCGCGAGTTCGGAGACCAGCAGCCCCGGTCCATCGAGCCGCTCCAGAATCCGGCGGCGCAGCGGATCCGACAGGGCGAAAAAGACCAGGTCCAGATGCGATTCAGCCGTTGCGGGGCCCGTGGCCGGATCGCCGACTACCTGCAGACGAGCGTTCATATTCATCATGGGCATTTAATATCAATTACAAAGTTGAATGTCAACACGTAAGTTGAATACTGCCCGGCGCCTATAATCCGCTAATCGGCGTGGCCGATTCCGGGAGGACCGACGGGTGCTGGCGACGTTGCGAAAGACACTGCGGCAGGCGGCAGACCCGCTCAAGGCGCCCGCCATGCAGGCGTACATGAAGTCCGCCATGCCCTACCACGGCGTGCCGACCCCGCGGCTGCGCCCGATACTGAAGCGCTGCTTCGCCGACCTGCAGTTCCCGAGCGCCGCAGCCTGGCGGGCGCAGGTGCTGGACTTGTGGCGCAATGCCCGCTTCCGCGAGGAGCGGTACGCCGCCCTGTATCTGGCGGGTGATCCGCGCGCGCGCGCGTTCCAGACGCCGGCCGCCATGAGGCTGTACGAGGAGCTGATCGTCAGCGGTGCCTGGTGGGACTACGTGGATGACATCGCCTCGCACCGGGTGGGGAGGATACTGCGCGACTATCCCGTCCCGATGCGACGCAAGATGCTCAGTTGGAGCAAGTCCACCAATATGTGGAAGCGGCGCACGGCCATCATCTGCCAGCTGGGATTCAAGGAAGAGACCGACCTTGCGCTGCTGTACGCCTGCATCGAACCCTCGCTGGCCTCGCGCGAGTTCTTCCTGCGCAAGGCGATCGGCTGGGCGCTGCGGCAACACGCCTGGACGGATCCGTCCGAAATCAAACGATACGTGCGGCGCAACCGTGCCCGCCTGAGCAACTTGAGCGTCCGGGAAGCCCTGAAGAACATCGCTTGACGGATTTTCGCAAGAATCTGTCGATTTTCTGTGTACGCGACGGTGCTACTCTTTTGCTCCGTCACTTCAAGGGGCGCCCATGGCCAACTCGGTTGTACATTTCGAGATCTTCGCCAGCGATGTGGAGCGGGCGCGGGAATTCTACGAAAACGTCTTCGGCTGGACCTTCGAGGCCGGCGGGCCGCCGGACTTCTACCACATCGCCACCGGACCCAAGAGCGACCCCGGGCTCACGCAGGGCCTCGTTGCCAAGCGCCGGGGACCGGCCGCGCAGGGGCAGCTGAACGCCTTCCGGGTCACCATCAGCGTGAAATCCGTGGCCGATACCATGGCCCTGATCCAGCGGGCGGGCGGAAAGCTGCGCTCCGCCGCGATCGATATTCCCCACGTCGGCAAGGTGGTGGAAATCGCCGACACCGAAGACAACGTGATCTGCATTATGCAGCACGTGGCGGGGCATCCCCTGGAAGCGAAGTAGCCGCACGGGGGCGCCCATGGCGGCAGAGTCCAAAGTCGCGCAACTTACGCTGGCATCGATGCGAGCCTTCGAAGAGGGTTACCCCCAGGGTGGCCGGATCGAGCGCCATTCGCATGGCCTGGACCAGTTGGCCCTGATCACCCACTCGGCGGCCATAGTCGAAACCGATGCGCTGTACGTGGTCCATCCGCTGTTGAAAGCCCTGTGGCTGCCCGCCGGGGTCGAACACTCGGTGTATTCGCCGCGCCCGTTCTGGCTGCATTCACTGTACTTTCCCGCAGGCCTGCTCCGGCCCAGCCTCACACCAGAGGTGCTGGGACTGGACAATCTGACCCGCGAACTGATCCTGTTTCTGTGCGCCGCGCCACGCCCCTCGCAGCGCGACGCGCGCCACGAGAAGGCCTTCGCGTTGCTGGCTCAGTTGCTGCCGCTGGCCACCGCGGAATCCTTTTCGCTGCCCCGGCCGACCAGCCCCCGGGCGCGCAAGCTCGCGGATCACTTCGTCGCGCATCCCGAGGACGGTCGCGCGCTTGAAATCGTCGTGGCCGAAGTCGGCGGCGCCAGCCTGCGGACCTTCGAGCGAATGTTCATCGAGGAAACGAATCTGAACCTGGCCGCGTGGAGGCGCCAAAGCCGCATGCTGGCCGCGCTGTCCTTTCTCGCGCAGGGTCAGAGCATGGCCGAGGTTGCCCATGCCGTGGGTTACGACAGCCCCGCAGCCTTCAGCAGCGCTTTCAAGCAGTGCTTCGGGGTCTCGCCCTCAAAGTACCTGTCGGCGTGAGCCGGCCGGGTTCAAACTGGGCGGTTGTTCGTGCACGCCTGCGGCCGCGTGCTCCGGATCGTCGCAGGTGCCTTGATGTTAGCGCCGCGGGCCCGCCACGTCCCCCGGCTTGTCGTCGAAGATACTGGCCGGTGAGCCCTGGTTGCTCAGGATGGCCTTGCGGCGCAGAAATCTCATGATGGAGTCCGGCCCTGTTCGCGAGCCGCCCAGACCCGAGACGCCGAAGCTGTGGGTGCCGATCTTGCGCAGCTTGGCGAAGGTCAGAAAAGTGTCCTGCACGAACACGCTGCCCGCATTGACCTGCTCGGCGATCTGCTGACCCTCCGCCTCGGTGCCCGCGATCACCGACGCGGTGAGCCCGAACTCCGTGTCGTTGGCCAGGGCAATAGCTTCCTCGGTGGTGTCGAACCGCATCACGGGAAGAATGGGCCCGAAGGTTTCCTCGCGCATGAGGCGCATGCTGTGGTTCACCTCGGTCACCACCGTCGGACGCATGTACAGTCCGCCGCCGAGGGATTCGGTGACGCCGCCGGTCAGGATCTTCGCGCCCTTGGCCACCGCGTCGGCTAGGTGGGCTTCCACGATCTGCGGCTGGCGCACGAAGATGAACGGCCCGATATGTCCGTCGAGGGGGTCGCGGTCATTCAGGGTCACCTTCCTGGCCTTGGCGATGAGCTCCTCGACAAAGCGGTCGTGGATCGAGCGGTGCACATAGACGCGCTCCACCGAGTAGCAGACCTGTCCGGTCGCATAGACTCCGCCGCGCAGCACCGCGGTGGTGGCGCGGTCGACATCGGCGCTGGCCGTGACGATGGCCGGATCCTTGCCGCCCAGTTCCAGGAAGCAGGGAATCAGGCGCTGCGCGCAGGCCAGGGCGACCTTGCGGCCATTCGGCACGCTGCCCGTAAAGCACACCAGGTCCACGTTGGCCACCACCTCCTGGCCCGTTTGACCGTCGCCCAGCACCACGTCGAATACTTCCGCCAGTTCCGGCACCCGCCGTACGGTGTGCATGAGCGGTTCGACGAAGCGCGGCGTCACCTCGCTGGGCTTCAGCAGCACCGCCGAGCCCGCGAACAGCGCCGGCACCGCATCCAGCAGCGACAGCATCATCGGTGCATTCCAGGGGCTGATGACGCCGACTAAGGGGTAGGGCACCAGCTGCGAGCGGATGCTGACCGTGGGCATGGTGACCGACTGGCCGCTGACATGGGCGCGGGCCAGCGCTCCTTCGGCGTCCTCGCACCAGCCGTTGATGTTGGCCACGGCGATGAAGGCCGTGAACTGCGAGGTATGGCAGCCGCCGGTGTCCGCGCCATCGGCGGCGCCGATCGCCTTGGCATGGGCGAGCAGTTCGCCGACCCAGCGGCGCATGATGCCGATGCGTTCCGCAATGGGCCGCGCAGCCCACACCTTCTGATTGCGGCGCAGTCGCGCCGCCTTGTGCGCGATCTCCGGCGCGCCGGCGGCGGGAAACGAGAACTCTGTATCCCCGGTGCGCGGATTGCGCACCGGGATTGCACGAACATCGGTAGCTGCCATAGGTATTTCCTTGAATTCCTCAGCGCGGCGATTTGAAGCCCGGCGGCAAGGACGGTGCCGCGGCGGCCGGCCCGCTTGGCCGGCCGACCATCTTGATATCGCCTCGCCATGGAACGTCCGCCTGCGAACGCCAGGCATTGATGAACAGTGACTTGAACACCCAGCGTCCCGCGCGCTGAACGCACAGATCTTCGCGTGTCCCGATGCCAAACACGAAGTTGGTGCCGTAGTCGGTGTTGAACTGCATGATCTGGAAGAAGCAGCGCACCTTCACCGACTCATCGGCCTGGCGTTCCATGATGTAGTGGTTGAACAGATGCTGGCGACCGAACCACCAGTGCTGCCGATCGTTCCACAGCGAGCGCATGTTCTCCAGGATCGCCGCATGCCCTTTGACCCTGCCTTGCCACAGATGGTCGAATTCGGCGTCCTCGGCGAATGCCGACAGCAGCATGTCGGCATCGGCCAGGTCCAGGCCCCAGGCGTAGCGGGCGTAGGTTTCGATAATCTCGGCGCGCGCTTCGGCCGACACGGGATGCGGGTGCGACTGGGCCATGCGTTCAGCTCCGGTTGGCGAGGTTGCGCTGGAGGAAGTCATAAATGCTCTGCTCCGTCATCTGTCCGGCATTGGCGAGCTCGCCGGCCCTGGTGGAATACAGCACCTGCTTGTCGGCTCCCAGCACCACGATGGCCGGGATCCCGTTGGCGATCGGGTTTCCGAAGCGCCTCGCCAGGTACAGGTTCTTGTCGAAATTGCCGACGTCGATCTTGACCACCTCAAACTGCCGCTCGATGAGGGAGTGGCTGCTGGCGTGCATGGCGTTCTCGAGGGCGCGACAGTCCGCGCACCAGTTGGCGCCGAACACCAGCAGCACCTGCTTGTGGTCGGCCTTCGCGGCGTCAATGGCGTGCTCGATATCGCCGGCAGCGTCGGCATGTTCGTTGTACGGCCAGGGCGCGGCGTTCGCAAGGGTTGCGAGGAAAAGCGCGGCCAGCAGTGGCAGGATCTTGTTCAAGGTGCTCTCCGTGCGACCATTGCCGGTACTTTGTCCATAGCAGGCCAAGCTGCCTTGACGCGGCGGATCAGTCGGTGAGCGCCTTTGTATGCCACTCCATTAGTCCGGTGCAAGGCCCTGCAGAGCGCGTAAGATTCCCGTCCGGGTGGCATCGGTCCAGCCGGGAGGGGGAATCTTGAGAACAGAAAAATCATTGCTGCTGGCCGCGTTCGTGCTGGCCGGAACCGTCGCGCAGGGCGCCTGGGCCCAGGGCCCGGCGGACTGTGAGCACCTGGCGAATTTGAAGCTGGCGCAGACTTCCGGCCTTGCTGCCTCGGTCGTGGAGGCTGCGAAATTCACGCCGCCCCCGCCGCCCATTCCCGCGCCGGCTCCTGAAGATGCCCAGGAAGCCAAGGATCAGGCGCTGGCCAAAGTCGCCCAGGCCGCACTCATGGCGAAGCTGCCGGCATTCTGCCGGGTCAGCGGGGTCATCCAGCCGGCCGTGCGATTCGAAGTGTGGCTGCCGCTGTCGGACTGGAATGGCAAGTTCCAGGGCACGGGTAACGGCGGGTATAACGGCGCCATCGTCTACACGGCCCTGGCCACCGCGTTGCTGCAGCACTTCGCCACCGCCAATACGGACATGGGGCATGTCGCTACGGCGCCGGACCCGGCCAGCTGGGCCCTGCATCATCCGGAGCTGGTGGTGGATCAGGGGTATCGCGCCCAGCACCTGACCGCGGTCAAGGCCAAAGCCATTGTCGAGGCTTTCTACGGCAAGCATCCCAGCCGGTCCTACTTCGTCGGCTGCTCCTCGGGCGGCTGGGAGGCGCTGACCGAGGCGCACCGCTATCCGCATGACTACGACGGCATCATCGCCGGCGCGCCGGCTTCCGAGGTGGTGCACCTGCATGCCGGACAGTTGTGGGGGTATATGGCTGCCCAACAGATCGATCGTGACAAGATCCCGATGATTTCCGCGGCGGTGATCGCCAGGTGCGATGCCAAGGACGGGGTCAAGGACGGTCTGGTATCCGATCCCCTGGGTTGCGATTTTCAGCCGGCCGAACTGGCCTGCAAGAGCGGGCAGGATCCGAAAAGCTGCCTGACGCCGACCGAAGTCACCGCCCTGGGCCAGATCTACTCAGGCGCGCGGTACTCGTCCGGCGCGCTGGTCTACCCGGGCTGGCCGCGCGGGATGGAATTCGCGTTGGCGCAGGCGCGCCGCGACGGCGTTGCGGCGCTCGGCGCCGGCACCTTCCGCGACATGGTGTTCGATAACCCGCAGTGGGACTTCCACACCATCGACTATGACCGCGACGTGAAAGCCGCGGATGACAGGATCGGGGCGGTGATGAACGACGGCAGCACGGATCTGGCGCAATTCCGCAAGGCAGGCGGAAAGCTCATTCTCTGGCATGGCTGGTCGGACCCGCTGATTACGCCGCTGCACACCATTGCCTACTACGACAAGCTCGCCGCGCACTTCGCGCCCAAGGGAACGGCCAAGGAGGCGGCCGTCGGGCAGCTTGCGGATTTCGCGCGCCTGTTCCTGGCGCCCGGGGTCATGCATTGTGGGCGCGGACCCGGCCCGGATACCTTTGATTCGGTGGGGGCCCTGGATGCCTGGGTCGAGCACGGCAGCGCGCCCGATAGCCTGATCGCCACGCACAAGAGCGCCGGCAAGTCGGATCGCACCCGGCCGCTGTGCGCCTACCCGCACCATGCCGTCTATGATGGCAAGGGCGACAGCAACGACGCCGCCAGCTTCAGCTGCCACTGAGGCGCCGCGGCTGCGGTTTCAGCTGCGCGGCCGCTTTCCCGGGGGCGTTGCCGCGCAGACTTCCTCGGGCAGCTCGTACCCCGGCCGCTTCACGTAGTCCGCCTGCGCAGACCAGGCCTGCGTGAAGGTCTTGGGATCCTCGATGGTCAGGCCCAGGTGCAGGTGCTTGCCGTCCGGGCTCAACCGATAACGCTCGGTCAGGTGCAGGCCCTCGGAGTGGGGCAGGCCGGCGTTGTCCAGCATCGTGCTGTCGTCAAACCCCGTGGTTTCAATGACCAGCGTCTCACCGTCCCACTTGCCCGCCGAATAGCCCAGGTAGTGGGGATCCACATCGGTGGGCAGGGCTTCATCGAGATAGGCCCGTCGCGGCAGCCGGTTCAGCTGGTGCACGAAGTAGATCACCTTGGGCTTCTGGATAATCTCGAAGGGCTCGTGCATGAGCATCAATCGGGGCAGCCCCGGCGGCAGGCATTGGGTGACGCCATCGAAGGAGTAGTCGCCTTTCGCGGCCGCCGCGCGGTGCGCGTCGTAAACCTTGCGGGCCTGCTCGGTCAGCGGCGGCGCATGCCCGTCGAGAGTCTTCAGGGCCGCGACGTGCGTAGTGATGAACCAGACGCCGCTCAAGTCCGGCGGTGCCGCCCGCAGCTGCAGACTCACCAGCCCCAGGGCCGCGGCGAACAGCAGCATGCGCGGGCCCCTCATTTGGCCACCGTGATGCCGTTCACCGGCGCGTTGCGGTTGTTTTCCTCGCATACATATTCCTGCGGGCGCACATCGGGTCGCCAGCGGAACACGCGACGGTAGCTGTAGGGCTGCTCGAGCGTCACCGGATCCTCGACCGTCATGATCAGCTCCAAGGTCGAGCCGTTGTCGATCTTGCGGTAACGTTCCACCACATGTTCCTGGGTGGAGTGGCTGCTGCCCTCGTCGTCGATGAAGGTCCGGTCGTTCAGGCCGACGGTATCCACCACCAGCGTGTCCCCCTCCCAGTGGCCGACGGAGTCGCCGAGAAAGGTGTGGCTTACGTTCTTCGGGTGGTCCCGGTTCAGCCAGATGCGCCGCAGGTTGTGGGCAACCTCGTGCAGGAAGGTGATTCGTTCCGGCGTCTGCACGATCTCGATCGGATAGGGACTCTCCATGATGCGCGGCATGCCATGCGGCAGGCACTGGGTGGAGGCATCCGCTTCGGGCGTGCCGCGATTCTTCGCGCGGATACGCCGTTCCAGTATGGCCATGTACTGCGGTTTCAGCGGCGGCGCGACCCCCGGCTCCGGCCCCAGCAGGTACTGATAGCCCGACATCCACCACACGCCGTTGAGATCGTGCGGATCCGGATTTCCGGGCGGTGCACCCGGCGGCGCCTTGTCGGCCCCGCGAAGTCCAGGCGTCAGCGCGAGAGTGGGATCGCCGCTGTCATGCAGGGTCTTAAGCGGAGGGGCTCCCGCGGCCACCGTGGCGCACAGGAGGGCCGAGAAAACCAGGGGAATCTTGATCGCGTTGCGCACTGCCTTGCTCTGCACCTTGGCCTTTGGCTCATTTGACGGAACGACGGAGGTGCGGATCATAGACGTGCTGCGGGATCCCGAATAGGGCCATCCACAGGCTCGTTTGCGAAAAACCACATTGTTGACTCGACAGCAAGGTAGCCGTGCCTGGGCGCCCCCGTGAAGTGCGCTGCAGCGCTGGAATTACCGGTCGGTAGCTGTTGTAATCTCAACCCACATCGACTGCCTGATCGGGCGGTTAATCGGCGCCGAATTTCCGGCCCGAAAGGGTACGGGATCCCGGACGCAGGCGGCTCCGTGGGCATTCCAGGAGGTGCCGTTTGAGGCTTTGGAGCGGGAAACTGATACGGAATCGTGCAGCGCGGGTCCGGGTTGCCGGCGGTGCGCCCGCCACCTTGCCGGTTGCTGCAAAGCAGCATATGGTGCAGCAATATTGCAGCGGCTGTCATAACTACGAGGATTACGCGGGCGGCGTGGAGTTCGAACTTTTCCGCGTATCTATCCGCCGCCGGTCGAATCAGCCGCACGGCGCCCACCGCCAACCTGCTGCTGAGTATTCTGGGCATGTTTGACGTTCAGGCTGAACGCTTCGGTGACAACACCGGGCCGCTTCAGAACATTTGATTCTGGTATTTCCTTGCATGGAAAGAGGGGAGTTGCGATGAAAAGCAGAGCAGTCCTGGGACTTCTCCTGGTGATGGGCACGTGGGGCGGCGCGGCTTGCGCGCACCACTCTTTTGCGATGTTCGATCAGGCGCAGACGAAGACCCTGGTGGGAGTCGTGAAGCAGGTCCAGTGGACCAATCCGCACATCTGGGTGCAGGTCATGGTTCCTGATCCGAAGACCGGCGTCGCGGCCGAATGGTCGATCGAGGGCGGCAGCCCCAATGGTCTCTCGCGCCAGGGCTGGCGGCGTTCCTCCATCAAGGAGGGCGATGCAATTGAAATCACCATCCATCCGCTCAAGGACGGCACCAACGGCGGCAGCATGATGAAGGCGCTGGTCAACGGCCAGGCTGTCGGCGGACCGCGCTGAGGATCGCTGCGACATGCAGGCGCTGCACCGCAGTCGATCTGCAAATCGGAGTTGTGCAGGTGATCGGATTCACCTGCGGACCCGCCTACATCTGGTGCGTGTCCATGCAGACGTTCTCCTTGAGACTCATTCCCGCCTGGCGCTTCAGGATCAAGCGCGTGGTCCAGGGCGCGGTGTAGAAATCCGGATCGGTGATGGTGAGCGTGCCGCTGATGGTCTGCGCATCGGTGAGCGTATAGCGCTCCTGCACAGTCAGCTTCTCTCCATGCGGCAGTCCTGAGTAGTCCAGCCACGTCAGGTCATTGAAAGCCACGCTGTCTATCACCAGGGTCTTGCCGTCGAAGTGCGCCATGGAGGATCCCAGGTAGGTGGGATCCGCATCCACCGGCGGTGCCTTGCCCCAGTAGATGTTGCGGAAGGTGTGGTTCACCTCGTGCACGAAGTTCACATTGCGCGTGGTTTGCAGGATCAGGAAGGGATAGGGCGCATACAGCAGGCGCGGAATACCGTGCATCAGGCAGGTGGAGACCGGATCGATCTTCGGGTCGCCGCGCTTGAGCGCCGCCTGGCGCCGCGCGTACTCCGTCTTGCCCGCCGCATTGAGTGGCGGTTCCCCGCCGTTCGCCGTGCGCAGTCGCGCGGCCGGCATCGAGATCGCCCATTTGCCGGTGAAATTGGGGGTGCCCGGGGCGGGCTGCTCGAAGACCGGTGCCGCATCGGCACTGCCTCCCTGATCCGCCGCCAGGACCGGCGCGCCGGCCAGCATGCCAAGGCATGCAATCAGGATGCCTCGCAGCTTCATTTGGCCACCGCGATGCCGTTGACCGGCGCGTTGCGATTGTTTTCCTCGCAGGAGTATTCGGCCAGATGGATGTCGCCGCGCCACGGGAACAGCCGCTCGGCGGTCCAGGGCCGGGTGAAATGCTCCGGATCCTCGATGGTGATCAGATCACGGATTTCCACGCCGCCGAATCGGTTGGTGAACTTGGTCATGCGCTCGGTGACCTGCAGCTGCAGGCCATGCGACAGGGACTCCTCATCGATCTGCGTGCGGTCGTTGAAATGATCGGTGACGATGACCAGCGTATTGCCTTCCCAATGGCCCGCCGAGTAGCCCAGGAAGCTGCGTGGCGTGTCGGCCGGGGCCGGCTTGCCATCCAGATGGATGAACCGGACATTGTGGGCGACCTCATGCAGCATCGTGATCAGTCCGGGCGCATAGACGAACTGGACCGGGTAGGGCGAGGCGATCAGTCGCGGCACGCCGTGTGGAAAGCACTGGGTCGGGGCATCGGCGATGGGGGTTCCGGCCTTTTCCATGTCCAGGTGGTGCTGGCGACTGGCGGCCTCCAAAGGCGTCAGCGGCAGCAGGCCAGCGGACTCGCCCGGTGACATCGGGTGATCGGCGATGGGACGGAAGGTCCGGTCATAGCCACGCGTCCACCAGACGCCCGAGAAATCGCGCGGATCCGTAGGCGCCGGGATCTTGTTCCACTCGGCAGCTTCTGCGGCCGAGCGTTTGTCCCGGGCAGCGGCGCGGGCCGAGGGGTCGCCGCCTTGCTGCGCAGGACCTTCCTGTGCAATGGCCGTGGCACAGAACACCGCGCACGTGATTGCCAGCCATGCCGATCGATGCATGATTTCCCCCTGCGGAAACGCAATGGCAAGTATAGCGCAAAGATTTTGCGGCCATTGGTGGCGTTGCCTGATCAACTGCAGCGCCGCTGCACATGTATGTTGGGAAAGGCAGCTGTGATCCAGACGCGATAAGCGGGATGTGGGCGCGCGGCCGTGCAGGTATGATTTGCGCGCAACTATGCAGACCCTAAACACGTATCAAGAGTGGGGCGCCCGCCTGCGGCCGGTTCTGGCGGCCTGGCTGTTCGTCGGCGGGAGCATCGCCGGGACATCCGCCGCGACCGGAGCGGCCCCACCGCATCTGGAAAGGCGGGGCGCCGCAGTCCAGCTCATCGTAGACGACCGGCCGTTCCTGGTGCTCGCCGGCGAACTGCACAACTCCAGTTCCTCGAGCCTGCGCTATATGGAGCCGGTGTGGCCGCGGCTTGCCTCCTTGCGCCTGAACACTGTGCTGGCGCCGGTGGCCTGGGAGACTATCGAGCCTGTGCAGGGCCGTTTCGACTTCAGCAATGTCGACGGCCTGCTCGCCGGAGCGCGCAGCAATCACCTGAAGCTCATCGTGCTGTGGTTCGGAGCCTGGAAGAACACCTATTCCACCTACGTGCCCGCCTGGGTCAAGACCGACGTGAGGCGCTTTCCGCGAGTGCAGGGCGCCGATGGCCGCGGCACCGAACGACTCTCGCCCTTCAGCACAACCGTGCGGGACGCCGATGCCCGGGCCTTCGCGCAGTTGATGCAGCACCTGCACGAGGTGGATGCGGCGGCGCAGACCGTGCTCATGGTGCAGGTGGAGAACGAGGTCGGCGTGATTCCCGAGTCGCGTGACCACTCGTCCGCGGCCGAAGCCGCCTTCGCGGCCCCGGTTGCGCCGGTTCTGCTGCATTACCTGCTGCAGCATCGCGAGGCGCTTGACCCGACGTTACGGGCGGCCTGGGAAAAGGCGGGCGCCAGATCCGCCGGCAGCTGGCGGGAGCTGTTCGGTGACGGTCCCCTGACCGACGATCTGTTCATGGCCTGGCAGTTCGCGACCTACATCGAACAGGTGGTGGTCGCCGGCAAGGCCCAGTACCCCCTGCCGATGTTCGCGAATGCCGCGCTCATTCGCCCGAACTATCTTCCCGGCCAGTACAACAGCGGCGGTCCGCTGCCGCATTCGCTGGACATCTGGCACGCCGGCGCCCCGTCGCTTGCGCTGCTTTCGCCGGACCTGTATTTCAACGAATTCGCCCAGTGGGCCGGCTGGTATGCCCGACCCGACAATCCGCTCTTCATTCCCGAGGCGCAGGGCGGTGCCACCGGCGCCGCCAACGCGCTATATGCCTACGGTCACCTGACCGCGATCGGCTTCTCGGCCTTCGGCATCGATGACCAGGACAACACTCCGCTGGATTTGGCAGGCATCACCACGCCCGGCGAACACCCGGACGGCGCCGCGCTGGGCGACGCCTACGCAGTGCTCGCGAATCTGGCGCCGCTGATTCTGGAAAAACAGCGCCTGGGCGGTATGGATGCCGCATTGATCGAGGGCCCCGCGCAGCGTGCCGCGCGCGTGGGCCTCGGCGACTACCTGGCCACTGTCACTGCGGTGGCGGGCCAGGCCGGCCGGAACGCAAGAATCGGCGTGCTGTTCATCCAGACGGGTCCGGCGGAATTTCTCGTCGTCGGCAGTGCCGATGCGCAGGTCAGCTTCTCCACGGATAAACCCGGGCCACCCATGGTCGGTATCGAGAGTCTCGATGAGGAATTCTTCGAACAAGGCGCCTGGATCGTGGGTCGCCGATTGAATGGCGATGAGAGTTCCCAGGGTCAGGCGCTGAGGCTTCGTGGCGAGGATCTCGCCCGGGGGCGAATCTACAAAGTCCGCCTATACCGCCATCCCTAGAATCGGTCCGCGCCTCAGGTGGCCCGTCAGGCCGCGCTCGCGGCGCGAGAGTGCCGGATGCAGCCGAGTAGTTCGGCCGTCGACATCACATCGCCGAACAGGAAGGCCATGTTCTCCAGGGTCGCGTTGTGCGCGCTATCCGACAGCGCGGCGTTGGCATCCGAGACGAAGATGATCTTGTAGTTCATCTGCATGGCATCGCGCGCCGTGGACTCGCAACAGCAGTTGCTCAAGGTTCCGGAAATGATCAGCGTGTCGATCCCCTGTCGCTGCAGGATTTCGTGAAGGTCGCTGGCGCCGGGCACGAAGGCCCCGAAGCGGACCTTGTCGACCAGCTGGTCGCCTTCCCGGACTTCCAGAGCGGGCCACAGCTGCCAGTAATGGGCATTGCGCGCGAATGCCTGGGTCAGAGCGGTACCGCTCTCGCGGCTGTGCAGATGCGCGAACCAGTTGGACCAGCTGGCGCGCGAGCCCTCATCCACCGTCATGCGCAGGAAGATGTTCCGGCCGCCCTGGGCGCGCATCGCGGCGCTGATGAGATTGACGTTCGGGACGATCTCGCGCGCCACCGGCACCTCGACGGGCGCACCGGGCTCCATGAAGCCATTCTGCAGGTCCACCACGATGTGCGCGGTACGCGCGAGGTTCAGCCGCTGGTAGGGGTGCAGCGTTCCGCGCTGCGCCTCGATCATCTTCACCACTTCGGCAGAAAGCGCAATTTTGTGCATGACGGTCTCCGGCTATGCGTCGCCAGGGCGGCGTCTTGCTGCAGCCGCGCCGCCCGTACATCGGTTGCTAGTGCAACACGGGAGCGCCGCGGCTGTAAAGCTGTGCGTGCTGGCGCGCACATGCTCTATCATGCGCGACGAGCGCCGCGGCTGCGCCGCGCCTGAACAAGAACTAAGGGGGAATGGACATGCCGCAAGGCTCAGCGGAAATTCCGGCAAAAAAGGACTTTGGCGTCGAGGTACTCACCCTGCTGCTTCTGGGTCTGGCCTGGGGCTTCGCCTACTGGGACCGGATGTCGATCACCTTCCTGTCGAAGGATGTCGTCAACGAGCTGCATCTGAACAATACGGAACTCGCGGCGCTGCCGGCGGCGCTGGCCTTCACCTGGGCCATCGGCGCGTACCTGATCGGCCTATGGTCCGACCGACTGGGCGCGCGCAAGCCGTTCCTGCTGGCGGCCATCGTGGTGTTCTCGCTGTGCTCGGTGCTTTCCGGACTTGCGACGTCGTTCTGGACGCTGTTCGCGGCCCGACTGGTGATGGGCACCGTCGAAGGACCGTTCCTGCCGATCTGCCTCGCCATACTGATGGCGGTCACCGCGCAGCAGCGTCGTGGCCTGAATGCCGGCATCATCCAGAATGTCTTCGGCTCCGTGCTGGGAACCGTACTCGCGCCGCTGGTGCTGGTGGCCCTGGCGAATGCCTACTCCTGGCACGCCGCGTTCTATCTGTCGGCCGTGCCCGGCCTGATCCTGGCGCTGCTGATCTGGTGGCTGATCGACGAGCCGCCCCGCGCGGCAGCATCCGCGTCCGCGGTACAGGCCGACTCGATCTGGGCCATGCTGTCAGTCCGCAATATCGCGCTGTGCTGCGGCATCAGCGTACTGATGGTGGGCTCCCTGGTCATCGGGTCCATCTTCATCCCGCGCTACATCACCGAGACCCTGGGTAAGTCGACCACCGTGATGTCCCACGTCATGGCGGTGCTGGGTTTCTGCCCGGCGATCGGCGGCGTTCTGGTTCCGGGGCTGTCGGACCGGTTTGGTCGCCGGCCGGTCATGATTGCGTTCTGCGCATTGCTGGCGCTGTGCCCGGTGGCCGCCCTGACGGTGCACGGCTCGGTGGGGCTGATGACGGCGCTGATGGCGATCAGCTGGGTCGGCGCCGGCTCATTCCCATTGTTCATGGGCGTAGTGCCCTCCGAAACCATTTCCGCAAGACGCGCGGCCACCGCAATGGGACTGGTGATCGGCGTCGGCGAAATCGGCGGCGGCGCCTTGAGCCCGGTGATCGCCGGCCGACTGGCGGATCTTTCCACTCTGGCAGCGCCACTGATCTTCCAGACCGTCACACCGCTGATTGCCGCGCTGCTGGCGCTCGGGCTGCGCGAGACCAATCCGCGATTCGCGGGCGGCGCGGCCGCGCGCAGCGCTTGATTGGCCGATCCGACGCGAGAACAATGCAGCCGCCGACCTAACTTGAGGGGGACCCGCCGTGAAACACCTTGAATACCGTTCGCGTCTCAGCACAGCAGCCGCGGGCCTGGCCATCGGCCTGCTGGTCTGCCTGATTCCGGTGAGATCCGCGCTCGCGGAACAGCCGGCGACGACCCTGCAGACGCTGCTCGACAAGCAGCAGATCCAGGACATGCTGGTGGACTACTATGCGCACCTGGGCAAGGGCGAGAATGATTTCGGGGCCTACTACCTGCCTGACGGCACGATTGACGTGAACGGCCTGAAAGGTCAGGGCGAGGCCGCCATCAAGGAGGTCTACAGGAAGATCGCGGCCGGCACCCCGAAGCGACCGGGAACCTTCCGCATGCTGCTGACCAACGTCCTGGTCGTGGTCAACGGCACTACGGCGACCGCCCAGACGCTGTGGACCGGAATCAATTCCGTGAACATCGAAGGTCCGCCGGAGTTCATCGAACAGGGCACCGAGCGCGATGACCTGGTGAAGGTCAACGGGCACTGGCTGTTCAAGCTGCGCATCATCACCAGCAATGCCGGCCGTCAGAAGATGTTCGCGAAGAACCCCCGGGCTGACCGGTCAGGCTGCTGCCGACTGGGCCTGCAGCGCGCGCAGCACCCGGGCGTGCTCGGCCACCAGATCATCCAGCAGCCGTGAGCAGGACGGCATCCTGCCGGCCTTGGCGGCGCGTTCCATGGAGGCGCACAGTTCAGCCAGCCCCAGTGCCGCGACATTGGCGCTGCTGGACTTCAGGGAATGCGCCGCCTGCAGCACTCCGGCCGCATCGGCGCGGCCGATGGACTCGCGCAGGGAATCGATGAGCGTGCGCGAGTGGGTGATATAGAGAGCCACGACCCGCTTCATCAGATCCGGACCCGCGGACTGCCCCAGCGACCTGATCTGGTTCAGGGCCTGCTCGTTCAGCGCCGCGGCGGCCTGGCTGGGCGCCGGCGCAGCGCCGCTCCCCGGCCGCTCATGAGGCTTCAGGGTCGCGTAGAGCTCATCCACCGAAAAGGGCTTGCTCAGGTAGCCGTCCATTCCTGCCGCGATGCATTGCTCGGCATCCCCGCCGAGGGCATTGGCGGTGAGGGCGATGACGGTGGTGCGCGCCTGGCCGGACACCGCCTCGAGTTCACGCAGCCGCCGGGTGGTGGCATAGCCGTCGAGCTTGGGCATGTGGCAGTCCATCAGCACGATGTCATACTGGCTTGCGGCGAGCCTCTCGAGAGCCTGTTCGCCATCGCCGGCACAGTCGGCCCGCAGGCCCAGCTCATTCAGGATCGCGAGCGCGACTTCCTGGTTCACGGGATTGTCCTCGACCAGCAGCAGTCGCGCGATCGCGAGCGGTTCGCGCTTGAGCTGGTGGGTCTGCGCCGTGGCCTGGCCGGAAATGACCTGCATCCGGCGCGTGACGTTCAGGTCGTTGGCCAGCAAGGCGACCAGCGTGCTGTGCAACTGCGACAGGCGTATGGGCTTGCTGAGCCAGGCCACTCTGCGGCCCGCGTCGCCTTCCGGATTCTGGCCGGTGGCGACGATCGGGCCGATCAGCAGCGCCGGAGTGTTGGCGAATTCGCGGCGCTTGCGCGCCGCGGTGAGCACCGCCAGGCCGCCATGATCCGGCATCTGCGAGTCCAGCACGAAGCCATCGAACTGTCCGCCGAAGGAGCCATTGAGGATCTCGATGGCATTGCGCCCGGACTTGGCTTCCGTGACCTTGGCACCCCAGCGTTCCAGCTGCTGGCGCAGGACCCGGCGATGCGTCGCGTTGTCGTCCGCCACCAGGAATCGCATGCTGCTCAAGGGGGAGGCGGGCTCGGGCCGGCTGGCGGCCGGGTCCGGATTGAGCGTCAGGGAAAAGTAGAACTTCGAGCCCTTGCCGGGCACACTGCTGACGCCGATGGTGCCGCCCATCAGTTCGACCAGCTGTTTGGATATGGCGAGCCCCAGGCCCGTGCCGCCGTACTGGCGCGTGGTGGAGGGATCCTCCTGCACGAATGACTCGAAGATGGTCGCGCAGTTCTCGGGCCGGATGCCGATGCCGGTGTCGGTCACCTCGATGGTCACGGAGGAATTCAGGAAGTCATCCGGCGAGCGGCGCACGGCCACCCGTACCTCGCCGCGCTCGGTGAATTTCACCGCATTGCCGACCAGGTTCAGAAGGACCTGCCGCAGCCGCTTGGCATCGCCCAGGGCCGCCATTTCCGATTGCGCCGGAATGTCGCACATCAGTTCCAGTCCCTTGCTGTGCGCCCGCTCCGCCAGGGTTTCCACGACATCCTCGACCACGTCGCGGATGCTGAAGGGAGAATTCTCCAGCTCCAGCTTGCCGACTTCCATCTTGGAGAAGTCGAGAATGTCATTGATGATGCCCAGCAGGGCAGTGCCGGACTGGTGGATGGTCACTGCGTAGCGGCGCTGACGTTCATCCAGCGCCTCCGAAATCCGCAGCAGCTCGGCCATGCCCAATACCGCATTCATCGGCGTGCGGATCTCGTGACTCATGCGGGCCAGGAATTCGCTCTTGGCACGGCTGGCGGCCACCGCGCGCTCCACCGCTGCCCGACCCTCCGTGACCGCCGCGTCCAGGTGCGCGGTGCGCTCCAGCACCATCTTTTCCAGATCATTTTGATACATGCGCAGGTTCAGATCCCGTCGCTCGAGCTCCGCGAGCATGCTGTTGTAGCCGTCCGCCAGGACACCCAGTTCATCGTCGCTTTGCTTGCGGGCCCGCACCGTGTAATTGCCGTCGAGAACGTGACGCGCAATTTCCAAAAGCTCGATGACGGGCGCGCAGATCATTCGCTGCAGGCGCGGGGCGAGCAGCATCGCCAGCAGACCCGCCAGCAGCACCGCTGCGCCCATGAGGCCCAGATCAAGCGCCAGCTGGCCGTACAACGGGGTCAGATCCGCCTCCACCTGCAGGCTCCCGACCCGCGCCCCGGCAGAGTCCACCGGCACCTGAACATGCACCAGAGTCAGGCCGCGGAAGCGAATGCTCCGGCCGCCGGCAGCCGCGGAGTCGAGCCAGCGCATCTGCAGCTGCTCGGCCGCCGAATGGCGCTGATCGCCAAAGGCCGCGCTGCTGAGCACCCGGCCGTTCGCGTCATACAGGGCGACCGAGCGCACATTCGGATCGGCGCGCATCGATTCCAGCACCGAGCGGGCGAGAGTCCGGTTCGTGAGGCCCACCGAGCCCTCGTTGCGTGCGACCGTCGTGGCCAGGGTGAGCAGCTGCCGGGCGAGCTCCTGCCGCCGGCTCAGGGCATCGCCCGCGAGGAAGAGAGGCGCGACTGCGAGCAGCGCGGCGCCGGCCACGAACATCATGACGAAGCGCAGTTTCCCCGCCAGGGACAGGTGATTGATGCGGTGGATCATGGGCTGTTCGCCGCGACCAGGCCCAAGGCGCGGCCTGGGCTGCCGCCGCCGGGGGCGTGATAGAGGCGCATGGCATCCGGACCGGCGCGCAGCAGGCTCTCCAGTTCCCAAACGGGCAGCGGCGCGCTCATCAGGTAGCCTTGCACCTGGTCGCAACGATGGGTGCGCAGGAATTCCACCTGCTCCAGCGTCTCCACACCCTCGGCGATCACGCGCAGCTTCAATTCACGGGCGAGCGCGATGATGGCGGCACAGATCGCCCCGCCGTCCGCCTTCCCATTCAGATCCTTGACGAAGGAACGGTCAATCTTCAGGGCGTCCACTGGAAAGTTTCGCAGATAGCCCAGCGAGGAGTACCCGGTGCCGAAGTCGTCGATCGACAGGGTCAGTCCCGCGGCCCGGAAGCGCTTCATGCACGAGGTGGTGTCATCCACGTTCCGCAACAGCAGACTCTCGGTGATTTCCAGTTCCAGCAGCCGCGGCTGGACGTTGAAATGCTGCAGCATGCCCAGCACCGATTCCACGAAATCCTCGCGCGCGAACTGCTGGACCGAGACATTGACCGCCATCGTCAGATGGCCCAGGTCCGTTCCGGCCCACTGTTGCAGCTGCCGGCAGGTCTCGCGCAGCACCCAGTCGCCAAGGGCCACGATCAGGCCGGATTCCTCGGCAACCGGGATGAAGGACTCCGGCGACATCCAGCCCCGGGTGGCGTGGCGCCAGCGCAATAGCGCCTCCACGCCGACGACCCGGCCGGTTCCGAGGTCGACCTTGGGCTGATAGTGGATCTGGAAGTCGCCGGCATCGAAGGCCCGGCGCAGGTCATTTTCCAGTTCCAGCCTGGACAGTGAGCGGATTGCCATGGACTCGCCGTAGAAGGCATGCCCATTGCGGCCCTGATCCTTGGCCTTGTACATGGCCATGTCAGCCTTGACGAGCAGGTCCTCGATGTCCGACCCGTCCTTGGGATACAGCGCAATGCCGATGCTGGGCGTGACCACGAACCGGTGACCATCGCAATCAAAGGGCTCGCCCAGGGCGTCCCGGATGCGATCGGCCACGGCGGTGGCCTGGTTCTCCTCGCCGAGCCCACTGAC
Source organism: uncultured Pseudomonadota bacterium (assembly GCA_963726995.1). Lineage (GTDB taxonomy): Bacteria > Pseudomonadota > Gammaproteobacteria > Steroidobacterales > Steroidobacteraceae > DAIDKA01. The sequence continues at coordinate 841,627 of CAVSEP010000007.1, read as the reverse complement.
CAGCACGACGAATTCATCGCCGCCCAGGCGTGCCACGCTGCCGCGGCCGGGCAGACTGCTGCCTTTGACAGGCGTGATGACGTCCGTCGGGCGGATGCACTGGTGCAGTCGGCGCCCGACCGCTTTGAGCAATGCATCCCCGACCGAATGCCCGAGGTTGTCGTTGATGCGCTTGAAGCGGTCCAGATCCAAGTACAGCAGGGCGATGAGCGTCTTGGACTTGCGGGCCGCGGCGATGGCGCGACTCATTTCGTGCACCAGCAGCTGGCGGTTCGGCAGACCGGTGAGGGTGTCGAAGTAGGCCAGGTACCGGATGCGTGACTCGGCCTTGCGGCGCTCAGTGATGTCCCGCGTGATGACCAGCAGCGTGCCGTCGGCCTGCGGACGCAGCCGGGTTTCAAAGCAACGCCGCGCGGCCCCCTGTCCCACCTCGAAGTCGCAGGTCGTCACGCTCTTGAGGTCGGTGGGCGCGCTCATCGCACGCCGGGCGGCGCCCGCGGCCTCCGCGGGCATGACTTCCTCCAGGGTTCGCCCCGCCAGACTCGATTCGACGGCCTGTTCTTCGCCCGTGATGTGTTCCAGGATCACGCCGTTGGCATCCACGATGTAGAGCGTGTCCGGCAATGCCTGCAGCAGGGTGCGGTTCTTCTGTTCGCTGATCTTCAGTGAGCGCAGGTTGTCCTGGGCCCGCAGGATGAACTCGACGCGCTGGGGCAGGATCTGCCACAACACGGGCTTGAGGATGAAGTCGGTCGCGCCGACCATGAAGGCCCGTTCGATGGATTCTGTGTCGTTGTGACCGGTGACCATGACGATGGGAATGTCCGCCGCGCCGGTCGCGGTCCTGATGCTGCGGCAAAGGTCGAAGCCATTGGCATCGGGCAGTTCGACATCCAGCAGCACCAGATCCGGTCTTTGAGCCGCCGCTATCGCGAGGGCTTCCCGGCCGGTGCCCGCCACGCGCGCGTGGTAGCCCGCCTGCTGCAGCGTTTCGCTGGCAAGCAGTGAAAACACTGAATCGTCGTCGACGACCAGTATGCTTCTGCGCGCGCCCTTTTCGACCGTCATGTTCCGAAGTGCGGAGCCGCTTAAAGGAATTTTCCGAGGCGGCGCTTACGTTACAAGCTATGTATTTCCGGCGTGTGCCACAGGTCCGCTATCGGCGGTTCGACTGCGGCGGTGCGCAAGTGCCGCTTCGGGAATCGAGAACTGCGTCACAGGGTGGACGCAGTGCCGGGCATGCGGCGGAGCAGGAGGGCGGGTCGGCAAGAGACTCGGCGCCGGCCTGGCTCCGGCGCCGGAGATTGCCGCATTCGGCTACTTGGCCTCGACGATGGCCTTCATGTTGGCCAGGGCGCCGGTGAACGCCTTGGTGCGCCGGTCCCGATCCTTGGCCTTGGCCTCATCGCTGCCGTCCGGTGCCTGGTTCCAGATCAGGTTGTAGAGAATCTTGGCGTGATCCTTGCCATCCGGCACCACTTCGAGCGTGCCGTGATAGAGGATGGTCGTGTCCGGCTGGGTATAGGTGTATGAGTGGGCCGTCTTGGCCACCATGATCTCGTCGACACCCTTGCCGATGTTCAGGTGGCGCAGGGTTCCCACCTCGCCGGTGCCGGAAGTCAGGCTGCAGGGAAGTTTCAACCATGCCTGGATATCGCAGTAGCCGCCGACCTTCTGCCAGACCGCATCCACCGATGCATTGACGGAAATGTTCAGGTTGAGCACCGCATAATCCGCGGGAGGGGCGGCCGGCGCGCTGCTGGGCGCATCCGCTGCCATGTTCGCGCCTGAAAAAAGCCCGATGCCGAGCGCACCCGCTGCCGCCAATCCCTTCGATCTGATGGTCATGAGAATCTTCCTCCCCCGCATTGATGGTTATCGTGCGAGGTGCATCATGCCGGGGAGCGTGACGGGAGTCACGCGCAGCGATTGTCCGCAGCGGCGTGTTCAGCTCGCCGGATCGGCCCATCCCAGTCCCAGGCTCTTCTGCAGCGCCACATAGTCCTGGGTCAACTGCGCCAGCGCCTGCTGGTAGTTCCAATCCGCCTGATTGCGTCGCGTGTCGGCGTCGAGCACATCGGTGGTGGCGGCCGTGCCGCCGCGAAATCGCAGTTCGGTGAGACGGTAGGACTCCTCGGCCGACGCCCGGGCCAATCCCAGGTCAGCCACCGCGTCGCGTTGCTGGCCGAAGCGGGCCAGGGACGTTTCCGCATCGGCCAGTGCGTTCAGGACGGTCTGCCGATAGTTTGCCTCGGCCTCGTCCCGTGCGGCATTGGCCTGGGCGACGCGGGCGCGATTGCGTCCGAAATCCCACGGACTCCATTGCAGCACGGGCCCGGCGAGGTAGGTGAAGTTGCCGCTGTTGAACAGATCTTGGGGGTGCGTAGCGAAGAAGCCCAGAGTGCCCACCAGGTCCACCTTGGGAAACTGCGCCGCGACGCTTTGACCCACGGCGGCAGTGTGCTGCGCCAGTTGGCGCTCCGCGACGCGGATGTCCGGCCGGCGGCGCAGCAGCGACGCCGGATCGCCGACGTTGGTGCTGGCGGGCGGGGAGGGTACCGGCCCGACGGTTGCCAGCTCGGAATCCAGGGCGCCGGGCGCACGCGCGGTGAGTGCCGCAAGCCGATTGAGCTGCTCGGTGATGGCAGCGCGTATCCCGGGCAGCGTGGCGCGCGTGGTGTCCAGCTGATTGGTGACCCGCACCACGTCCAGGTCGGTCGCCGCGCCGCCCGCGCGGCGCAGTTTCATCATCTGCACCAGACGCGCTTCGATGTCGATGTTCTGCTGCGTCAGCGCCTGGCGCTGCCGGGCATCGCACAGCGCAATGTAGGACTGGGCGACTTCGGCGGTGAGACTGACGACGGCATCCGCCACGCGGGCCGAGGAGGCCTCGACGTTCGCCGCAGCCCCTTCCACCGCGCGCCGGTTGCCGCCGAAGAAGTCCAGCTCCCAGCTGGCGTCGAACCCGGCCACGTAGAGATTCACGCCGCCGCCGCTGGAGGATCCGGAACTGCCTGAGGATCCGCTGCCCGAGCCGCCCGAAGCGCTAGAACCGCTGCCGAGCAGCGAACTGATGTTGGCCGTGTGCAGATATGCCGCCGTACTGTTGGTGGTGGGGAGGCCGGCCGCCTTCTGTTGGCGCAGGCTGGCGCGCGCCTCGCGCAGGCGTGCGCGGGCGACATCGATGCCGGGATTGGCAGCCAGTGTCTCATCGATCAGATGATTGAGTTCCGGGTCGCCCAGCGCGGTCCACCAGCGCGCCGTGGGCTGCGCATTCGCGCTGTGATCATCGGCGCGCACGAACGCCTTGTCAGCCGGGGTGACGGCCGGTGCGCCGCGATAATCCGGACCCACGGTGCAGCCGGCGAGTGCCAGCATCAGGCCGGTGGCGAGCATGGGTTTGTTGAACGATGGCATGGTTCGGGTTTCCACGTTGCGGCAGCTAGTGCGCTTCCAGGACGGGTTTGAAGATGGGCTTGGGCGAGCGCAGGAACAGCAGCAGCGGCATCATCAACAGCAGCCCCACTCCCAGAATCCAGAAGCAGTCCGAGAAGGTCATGACCATGGCCTGCTGGTGGATCTGCCCGGCCAGGGAGGCGATCGGCCATTTTCTGTCCCATGGCGGCATCGCCGGACTGAGCGGCAAAAAAGGCTCCCTGCTGGGCGAGTCGATCCTGCAGCATGATTGAATTGGCGCTCACCGACTCGCGTATGACGTCGGCATGCACTTCGGTACGCCGGTCGATGAACACGCCCAGCAGCGCAAGTCCGATGGTGCCGCCGAGATTGCGCGCCATGTTGAACAGCCCCGCCGCATCGGCGGTTTCCGAGCGGTCGACCGCGCCGACCGAGATCTGGTTCAGCGGCATGAAGGAGAAGATCTGGCCGACGCCGCGCAGCAGCTGCGAGGCGATGAAGTCGCGGCCGCTGGACTGGGCGGTGAGATGGATGTCGATGAAGCAGCTGATGGCGAAGCACACCAGCCCGAAGCCGACCACCAGCTTCACGTTTCCCATCCGCAGGATCCGCGGCAGCACCGGCATGAGTGCGAAGGCCGGCAGGCCCGAAAGGGCCAGAATCCAGCCCGGACTGGAAGGCGTTGTAGCCGGCAACGCCGCTCAGGAACTGCGGCAGCACGTACAGGATGTTGTACAGCACCATGCCGATGGTGACCACGATCAGGATCACGCTGGCATAGGTGTAGTTCTTCAGCAGTTTCAGTTTCAGCACCGGGCGCTTGCTGGTGAATTGCGTGATGCCCAGCGTGGTGAGACCCATGACGGCGAATATCGACAGGGTGCGGATCAGCTGCGAATCGAACCACTGGTCGCGCTGACCTTCCTCCAGCACGATGGTCAGGCAGCTCAGGCCTATCGACATGCCGATGATGCCGGGCCAGTCGGCTTCGACCAGCTCGTGGATGTTGGCCTTCTGGTGCGGAACCCCGATCAGCAGCAGGCTGACCAGGCCGACCGCCACCGGGATGTTGATGAAGAAGCACCACTGCCAGCTGCCGTTCTCCGTCAGCCAGCCGCCGAGCACCGGACCCATCAGCGGCCCGAGCAGCACGATGAGACCGAACATGGTCATGCCGATGGGTATCTGGTGCTGCGGCAGGCGGGTGCGCACGATGGTCTGCGCCGTGGGGATCAGCGCGCCGCCGAAGAAGCCCTGGCCCACGCGGCCGATCACCATGGTCGACAGGTCGTGACTGGCGCCGCACATGACCGAAAAGACCGTGAACAGCACGGCGCAGGTCAGCAGCAAAGTGCGCATCCCGAGCATGCGCGACAGCCAGGCGGTGAGCGGAATCATCACCACCTCGCTCACCAGGTAGCCGGTCGCGATCCAGGTGCCCTCGGTGCCGGTGGCGCCGATTTCGCCCTGGATCTGCGGCAGGGCCGAGTTGACGATGGAGATGTCGAGCGTGGCGATCAGCGCGCCCAGAGCGCCGGCGATGACCGCAATCCAGTCCTGCGGCGTCGCATTCGGCTCAGCGTGCACCGCTTTGGCTCCGGCCGCGCTCATGATTACTGCCCGTTGCTGCGCGTGTCGATGGCGACGCTGACCGAAAGCCCCGGCAGCAGCCGCGCCGCCACTTCCTTGGAGGGGCTGAGCTTGATGCGCACCGGGACGCGCTGCACGATCTTGATGAAGTTTCCGGTGGCATTCTCCGGGGGCAGCAGTGCGAACTGCGCGCCGGTGCCCGGCGCAAAGCTGTCGATGACGCCGGGAATGTCCGCATCGCCCACCGCATCGACCTTCACTTGCGCCGCCTGGCCCACCTTCATGCGCCGCACCTGGGTCTCCTTGTAGTTGGCAACCAGGTAGACATCCTGCACCGGCACCACCGACATGAGCCGCGTGCCGGCCTGCACGAACTGGCCGACCTGAGCGGTCTTGTCGCCGATGCGACCATTGATGCTGGCGCGCACGATGGTGTCGTCCAGATTGAGCCGGGCCGTGTTGGCGGCCGCTTTGGCGCCTTCCAGCTGCGCGCGGCTCTGGTTGATCTGGCTGCGCATGGTATCCAGCTGCCGCTCCGCGACCTTCACGTTGGCCTTGGCGCCCAGGACCGCCGCGTCGTTCTGATTACGCTGGTTGACGGCCTGCGCATAGCGCTCGTCGGTCTCGACGCCCGCATCGCGCAGGCCCTTGTAGCGCTCCGCCTCAGTCGTCGGCGAACTTGGCATTGGCCTCGGCGCCCACCAGCTGCGCGCGGGCGGATTCCACCGCCGCCTCCTGCTGGGTGAGCTGGGTCTCGGCCGCCCTGATGTCCGCGGTACGGGCGTCGACGGCCGCATCCTGCTGGGTCAGCAGGGCCTGGTAGTTGCGCAGGTCGATGCGCACCAGCGGGTCACCCGCCTTCACGAGCTGGTTGTCCACCACGTAGACCTGGTCGACGTAGCCATTGACGCGCGGCGCCACGGTCACGCTGTCGGCGCGCAGGTAGGCATCATCCGTGGTTTCGATGTAGCGGCCATACACCAGCCAGCGCACGCCATAGCCGATGCCGATCACGGCGATGACGGCCAGCACGATGAACAGCACGGTGCGGATGCGCCGATTGCCGTCCCCGTTGGCAGCCGGGGTGGAGGGGGCGGGTGGGGCGGATGGCGCGTCAGCCATGGCAGGTCCTGTCAGAAGTATTCCTTGGATCACATGTTGTCCGGCTGGAAGTTTTGTGTCAAGTGGAATACATTTGGCCCCAAGGAGGACCAGGATGCCCATCACCCCGATCAAGCGCCGCCACCCCGAGGATGGCGGCTACGCCCGCGGCGAGGAAACCCGGGCGCGGATCATTACTACGGCGCTGCGTGTGTTTGGCGAGGAAGGCTTCAACGAGGCCTCGACCCGCCAGATCGCGACCGATGCCGGGGTGAACCCGCCGGCGCTGCAGTATTACTTCGGCGGCAAGGAAGGCCTGCATCGGGCCTGCGCGCAATTCATCATCGACAGGGTGATGACGATCGTCTCGCCGGCCTTGCTGGAAGCACAGCAGATCAAGCGCCGGGCGCGGCGCGAGCAGGTCATCGAGGCGCTGTGCGCGCTGCTGGAGGCCATGGCCGATGGTCTGGCGGCGGCAGGTTCCGAAAGCTGGAGCCGGTTCATCACCCGCGGCAAGGCCGACGGCGCGGGTCCCGCGATGGGCATGCTGCGGCAGAACATCGGCATGCCCATCATGCTGACCGTGGCGCAGCTGATCGCGGTCGCGACCGACGCTGACCCGGCCGATGACGTGATGCGCATCAGGGCCGCGGCCATTCTGGGGCAGGTGACCACCTTCTAGACCAATCGCGAAGTCCACCATGGAGGCCCTGAAGTGGCCGGACTTCGACGCGCAGCGGCTGCAGATCATCAAGACCGTGGTCCGATCGCATACCCGGGCGATACTCTCGGCAGGAGGCAATGCATGAAACTGTTTCGTCACGGGCCCAAGGGGCAGGAGAAACCTGGGATCCTGGATGCCGAAGGCGGCCACCGCGACCTGTCCGGCGTCATTCGGGACATCGACCCGGCGCTGCTCGCCAGCGGTTGCGCCGCACTCAGGGGCGTGGATCCGGCCGTGCTGCCGCAGCTGCGGCAGGGTTCGCGCCTGGCCGAGCCGGTGGGCGCGGTGGGGAAGTTCGTCTGCATCGGGCTCAACTACCGCGACCATGCGGCGGAAGCGAAGATGAAGATTCCGGCCGAGCCCATCATCTTCATGAAGGCCACCTCGGCCATCATCGGCCCCAATGACGAGGTGCTGATTCCGCAAGGATCGCAGAAGCTCGACTGGGAGGTCGAGCTGGGCATCATCATCGGCCGGGAGGCCCGTTACGTCTCCCAGGAGCGGGCATTGGAACATGTCGCGGGCGTGTGCGTGTGCAACGATGTCTCGGAGCGGCACTTCCAGATCGAGCGCGGCGGACAGTGGGACAAGGGCAAGGGGTGCGACACCTTCGGCCCGTTCGGTCCCTACCTCGTCACCCTGGATGAAGCCGGGGACCTGGGCGATCTGCGACTGTGGCTCAACGTCAATGGCCAACGCATGCAGCAGGGCAGCACGCGGGACATGATTTTCAATGTGCCTTTCCTGGTGCACTACGTCAGCCAGTTCATGAGCCTGCAGCCCGGGGACATCATCAGTACCGGGACGCCCGCCGGTGTCGGCATGGGACGCAATCCGCCGCAGTTTCTGCAGGAGGGCGACGAGATCCACTTGGGGATAGACGGCCTGGGCGAGCAGCGCCAGCGGGTCGGGCGCTTCGCTCAGCGGTTCACGTAGCGACGTTCTCCTGACACCGGGTCGTACTGCACCGAAAGTTCCTCGCCGCTGACCGGATCGAGGAACTTTTCATCGGTGTGCTGCCACTGGGCGCCCTGGGGCGCCGGATCCTTGCGGTAACGCCAGGCTTCGAAAACCGTGGTCAGGAACAGCAGCGCCGCAAAGCCCAGTAGCTGCCAGCCCGGCCGACCAGATCCTCCGGCTCAGCAGCCACAGGCCCACCGCCGCCAGCAGCAACGCGAAGAGTACCACCAGCTTGCGCAGCATCTGTCAGCCCACCGGGTCGATGATCACGGCAGTGCCATAGGCCACCACTTCACTCATCGTCTGGCCCATTTCGGAGGAATCGAACCGCATCATCACGATGGCGTTGGCCTGCATGAGCCGCGCATTCTTCACCATGCGATCCACCGCGTGGCGACGGGCTTCCTCGAGCATCTGGGTGTATTCGATGATTTCGCCGCCCGCCAGGGAGCGCAGGCCGGCCATGATGTTGCCGCCCAGTCCCCGACTGCGGACCACGACCCCAAAGACCTGCCCCTTGGTCTCACGGATCCGGTGCCCCGCGACGTTTTCAGTGGTGACGACCAGCATTGCTCTCCCCCGGTTGTTGCGGCCGCCAAGCCGCCTCGGCGCTGATTCTACTCCCGTGGCTATTACGCAACACGAATCTGATTGCTATTACGAATCATTCTTATTACGCTATGCGTCTGGAGTATCTTTCGGATCCCGTAAGCCGTGATGCTGAGTCGCACCCTGTCCGCGCCCACCCTGCGCACCGCTGCCGGACGGCTTCGATCCGCGGAACCCGACTGCGCAGGTATTGCCCGCGCAGTGCCCGGCGGCCGTGAGCGCCGCAACTTCCGTTTCCACTTCGAGGATAGCCGGCCCATGAACGCTGCCCTGAAATGCCTGCCCGCCGTTTCGCTGCTGGCCGCCGCGCTGCTGCCCGTCGCTGCCAGCGAGGCGGCCGATGCGCCGGCCGCCGCCACCGCAACGCTGGAACAGCGGATCGACCAGATGCAGCAGGAGCTCGAAGCCCTGAAGCAGCAGCTGCAGCAGGTGAAGAGCCAGAATGAGGCGCTCGCCGCGCAGGAAAGGCAGACCCAGGCACAGCAGGCGCAACAGGGCGCGCAAAGTGCCCAGGTGGCCGCTGCAAAGACTGAACCGTCCGGCGGCATTGCGCCGAATCTCATTCTGTGGGGTTATGGCGAGGTCTACTACACCCACCCGGTGCACGACAATTCGCAATCGCAGTTCGACCTGGCGCGCGCCGTGTTCGGCATCGGCTACCGGTTCAACGACCGCACGGTGTTCAATTCCGAGTATGAAGTGGAACATGCGGTTGCCTCGGCCAGCGACAAGGGCGAGTTCGAAGTCGAGCAGTTCTACGTCGACCACCAGCTTGCCGACTGGGCCTCGGTCAAGGCGGGACTGTTCCTGCTGCCCCTCGGCCTGCTGAACGAACACCACGAGCCGACCAACTTCTACGGGGTGCAGCGCAACTTCGTCGAGACCCTGATCATTCCCAGCACCTGGCGCGAGGGCGGGGTGGGCCTGCACGGCGCAACGGACTATGGCCTGAACTGGGACCTCGGAGTGACCACGGGGCTCAATCTGGGCGGCTGGAACAACAATCCCGAGGATCCCCTGTATCGCACGGCGCTGGATCTGGAGGACAGCGACTCGGCCCCCATGCAGCAGATGCACCAGGAACTGGCGCTCGCCAATGCGCAGCATCTGTCGCAGTACCTGTCCTTCAACTACAGCGGCGTTCCGGGGGTACTGGCGGGAGCTGCGGTACTCACCGGGAAACTCGCGATTCCGGCCGCGCCGGCGGGGCTCCCCGACAGCCGCATCACGCTGTGGGAAACCCATGCCCGCTGGACCCCCGGAGCCGCAGATCTATCCGCGGTGTACGCCCGCGGCCAGATCTCCAAGACCGGCACGTACAACTTCGACAATGCCGGAGTCTCCAATCCCCTGCCGTCCCAGTTCCTGGGCTACTACCTGCAGGGCGCGTACACCGTCTGGCAGACGGACCACTATCGCCTCAGCCCCTTTGCGCGCTGGGAGCATTACGATATGGGCCATGCTTTCCAGGGAGTCCCTCCAGGCTTCACCACCGTGCCGGCGGGCCTCGCCTCGGACGGCCTGCCCTGGCCCAAGACCCATGACCGGGTCTGGACCTTCGGCGCCAATTTCTATCTGGACCCGCATATCGTGCTGAAGGCCGACTACCAGGTGTTTGAAGTCAACAAGGACTTCTCGCGCTTTGATCTGGGCCTGGGGCTGGCGTTCTGAACACGCGCTTGCTGGTCGTGCCCGCCGCGCTGGTCGTTTGCCAGAACGCGCAGGCGTTGGTCTATCTGTCCGTGGAGCAGGCGCAGGCCCTGATGTTTCCCGGGCAGACACTCACGGCGCTGCCCGTAGTCCTGTCGGCCACCGACATCGCGGCCATCGAGAAGGATGCCGACGCGCCGGTATTCGTCGGGTCGCTTACGGCGTGGAAGGCTGACAGCGGGTACTTCTTCACCGATTCGGTCATCGGCAAGCATGACCTGATTCGATATGCCGTCGCCCTGGACGCCGACGGCAGGATCCGGCAGGTCGAGATTCTGGAATACCGCGAGGCCTATGGTGGACAGGTACGCAGCAGCCGCTGGCTGCACCAGTTCGCCGGACTGCACCACGGGGATACCGTGAACATCGGCCGCGGCATCCAGAATATCAGCGGCGCGACCCTGTCCAGTCAGCACGTCACCGATGGCATCCGGCGGCTGCTCGCCACCTACGCGATCGCCATCGCCGGCAGATGAACGAAATACGGCGCGCGCGGCCCCTGCTGGGGACACTGGCGCAGATCACGGCGCTGGGTGCGCTCACCGCTGCCGAACTGCACGCCGCGGTGGCCGCCGCTTTCGCGCAAATCGCCCTGGTGCACACCCTGATGAGCGCTCAGGAGCCGGACAGCGAACTGTCCCGTCTGAATCGGCTTGCGCCACAGTTCCTGCAGCCGCTGCATCCGCATACCCGTGCGGTACTGGCGGCGGGTCTTGAGATCGCCCGGCGCAGCGGCGGCGCATTCGACCCGAGCGCGGGCACGCCCCCGGCCTTGAATTCATCGGCCGCCGGCTGGCGCGACATTGAACTGTGCGAGCAGGGCGTGCGCTTTCATCGGCCACTGCAGTTGGACCTGGGTGGAATCGCCAAGGGCTATGCCGTGGATCTCGCGGTGCAGTGCCTCAAGTCCCTGGGCGTCCAGCATCTCGTGGTCAATGCCGGCGGCGATCTGCGGGTTGCGGGCAGCCGTGCGCAGGCCGTGGCGATCCGTCATCCGCTAAGCGCGCACCAGCCGGTTCATGAACTGCTGCTGCAGAATGAGGCGCTGGCGACTTCATCGCGCTTCAGTCAGCGCGAGGGCGGCGCGCCGGGGTGGGAACTGGTCGATCCCAGGACGGGCCGCGCCTATTGCGGCCGTGACAGCGTCAGCGTCCGGGCGGCAACCTGCATGACGGCGGATGCCCTGACCAAGGTCGCTTTGTTTGCGCCGGCGGCGCTGGCAGAGCGCGTGCTGCGCGACTACGCCGCGCAGTGCATACGCCTCGTGCCCGAACCGGCCTGACTAGGGCGGCGGGCGATGTCCCGGATGGTGGCTGGAGTGTCGGGGCTGACTGGTGTGCCGCTCCGGGTGCGATCGTGCGCGTGCGCCGCGCTTGCCCAGAAGCGAGTGCAGTGCCAGCAGCGCAGTCGCCGCGAGGCCCACGATCCAGTGCAGGGTACTGGTCCAGGACCGCAACCGGTCATCCACCAGGTAGTAGAGCCCGTAGCCCGACAGTCCCAGCAGGGCGGCGGCCGCCAGCATGGGAATGCCGCTGCCGCGGTTCATGCGATGTCGCCAGCCGTACACCACATGGGCAGGCAGGAGCGTGCCGAGGGTGATGAGAAAGCCGACCACGGCCGCGCCATGCAGTCGCAGCCACCACACCTCCAGCGGGTGAGGTCCGGCCGTCGGCGTCGGCAGCAGATAATGACAAATCAACCAGCCGATCCCCGACAACGACAGCACCGCTCCGGTGCCATAGACCCAGAGTTCGTGGCGCCGGCTGAGGCGCTGTTGCAGCCGCGGATGCGGGTGGCCATGTCGCATCCGCCCACAATACCGTGCGTGCGGCCGGATGCGAATCCTCCGAAGGCAAGGATAATGTCCCTTGTCAGGTTTGCGGTTACAATCGCCCGCCGCGAATCTGTTGCGCAATCCGCCGGGTCGTTGAGGGGGAGTCATGCCGAATCGTATTGGGACCCTGGTTCAGGGGCTCGTCGCCGTTGCTGCAGCCATGGTCATCGGCTCGGGAGCGCCACACGCCGCGGCGGCGGACGGCCCTGCCAATGTCAACGCCAAGCGCCTGCTGGATCCGGCCGCCACGGCCGCCAACTGGATGTCCGTCGGTGGCACCTACGCCGAGCAGCACTACAGCCCGCTGACGCAGATCAGCAAGGCCAATGTTGCACAGCTCGGGCTGGCCTGGTTTGCCGACTACGACACGAATCTCACCCAAGCCGGCACGCCGCTGGAGATAGACGGCGTCATCTATGTGTCCACGGCCTGGAGCAAGGTGTACGCATTCGACGCGCGCACCGGCAAGACCCTGTGGCAGTACAACCCGAAGACCGCCGGTGACTGGATCCGCAATGTCTGCTGCGGCATCGTCAATCGGGGTATCGCGGCCTGGAACGGCAAGATCTACCTGGGCACGCTCGATGGCCGGCTGGTGGCGATCAACGCCAGGACCGGCAAGGAAGTCTGGTCGGTCATGACCATCGACAAGAGCAAGCACTACTCCATCACCAGCGCGCCGCGCATGGCCAAGGGCAAGGTGCTGATCGGCGAGTCGGGCGGCGAGTACGGCGTGCGCGGCTATCTGAGCGCCTATGACGCCGAGACCGGCAAGATGGATTGGCGCTTCTACACCGTGCCCGGCGATCCGAAGAACGGTTTCGAGAATCCGGCCATGGAAATGGCCGCCAAGACCTGGGGCGGGGAGTGGTGGAAGCTGGGCGGCGGCGGAACCGTCTGGGATGCCGTGGTGTTCGATCCGGTCACCAACCTGGTGTACTTCGGCGTGGGCAACGGCACTCCCTGGAACGATCACTACCGCGACCCGACCGACAAGGACAACCTGTTTCTGGCCTCGGTCGTCGCCTTGAACGTCGATACCGGTGCCTACGTGTGGCATTACCAGGAGACCCCCGCGGACACCTGGGACTACGACGCGGTCAGTCCGATGTCCGTGGTCGACATGACCATCGCCGGCAAGAGCCGCCGCGTGCTGCTGCAGCCGAGCAAGAACGGCTTCTTCTACGTTCTCGATGCCCGCACCGGCAAGCTGTTGCACGCTTCCCCATTCGTGGACGTCAACTGGGCCGACGGCGTGGACATGAAGACCGGTCGACCGCGCATCAAGGCCGCGGCACGCTATCCGGAAGGCAAGCCCTTCGACCTGAGTCCCGGCGTGCAGGGCGCGCATGGCTGGCACTCCAATGCATACAGTCCGCAGACTGGCCTGCTGTACGTGCCGACCCAGATCGCCTACTTCCCGATGGTGTTCGACCCGGCGTATACGCCCAACCCCATCGGCTACAACTTAGGCATCGACTTCGGCGCACCGATCACCTACTACCGCGATCATCCGCAGGCGCCGAACAAGTTCGTCGGCTACCTGCAGGCGATGGACCCGAAGACCGGCAAGAAGGTCTGGGGCGGGCCGGAGAACCAGGGCCCGACAGGCGGCGCGGTGGCGACGGCCGGCGGCCTCGTCTTCCAGGGCGGCGGCACCAGCAATGAGTTCCGCGCCTTTGATGCCCTATCCGGCAAGGTGCTCTGGACCGTGCAGACGCAGACGGCCGTACTCGCGGCGCCCATCAGCTATGAGGTGGACGGCAAGCAGTACGTGGCGGTCAGCGTCGGCGGAGTCGTGCAGGGCGGTGACTACTACGCGCCCAATCACTCGCGCATGCTGGTGTATACCCTTGGCGGCACGGCCCATCTGCCGCAGCCCGCAGCCATACACGCCGCGCGCCTTGCTGCCGCCCCCGGCCACGGCCTCGGCGGCCGATGTCAAGCACGGTGAGCAGCTGTACGCCCGCAACTGCGCGGCCTGCCACGGCGATCGCGGCCAGACCCGCGGCGCGAACTTCCCGGATCTGACGCGCACGCCGTTGCTGTGGTCGCAGGAAGGGTTTGACGCGATCGTGCTGAAGGGGGCTCTGCAGGAGAAGGGCATGGCCTCCTTTGCCGAGGCGCTCAAGAGCGCCGACACCACGCTGATCCGCGACTTCATCATCGACCAGGCCAACCAGCTGAAGAACAATCCGCAGGTCGCAGGGCCGCCGCCGGCGGCCGCGGGAGCCCACGAGCAGCACTGACCTCAATCGCCGAAGGTGGCGACGGCGCGCGCGAACTCAGGCTTGGTCGCCACCAGGATTTCGAACGCGGCGTTGCGGTCCTGCGCCGAGCGGCTGCTGTAGGGGGCGCCGGGGTCGGGCTCGCGCAGCATCTGCGCGAGCTGGGCATAGACATGCTCCCGCGCACACAGCGGCAGGGCATCAAAGCCCTCGGAGTAGATCAGGAAGCTCAGCGGATAGCGGAACACTCGGGTCTGCAGATCCAGCTGCCGCAATGAGCGACCGCGCTCGTCCTTGGCACCGAGCCCCTGGAACCAGGCGGCATAGCCATTGCTTCCCTGTATTTTCTGCGGCAGCGGCGCGGCATGGGCCAGCAGCAGCGCATCCACCAGAGGTCGCAGCATCAGCTGCAGGCGCAACTGCACGGGCGGTGCAAGCTGCGCCCAGTGCACGGTCGCAGGATCGCTGTCGGGCCGCTCACGGTCGAGCAGCATGCGCGACTTGAAGTTGGCGTGAATGATCGCATTGTGTACGGTGACCTGATGCTCCAGAACCAGCAGCGCGACGATGTCGCTGGTCGTGCGCAGGTACGGCGCGGTATCCAGCAGCGTGGCCAGTGACGGCAGGCTCCCGCGCCGCAGCCTGTCCAGCTTGACGGGGGAATTGGAAAGCGGCGGCTGGATGTTGCCGAGGTGCAATGCGCCACCGTCCTGGCCGGTCACGTACCAGCCGCCCCAGCGCTGTGAAATCGGCGTTTCATCCGTGGTTTCACGTGCAATGGCGTCGGGAATCAAATTCGGCCCGGCGCGATCGTAGGTGGATTCAAACAGGAAATTCGGTACACCGCCGCCCATTTCGCCGAAGGTGTCGTGGCAGGTCAGACAGCGCAGAGTCTCGCGCGCGACGTCGGGTTTCGCATCGAACGCGGACAGGGTGTAGAACACCGGACCCCGGTCCGCATCCATGGTGACGATCTCCAGAAGGCCGGTCGACTGCACCCACCCCACGTAGGTGTCGTCGTTGAAGTAGATGGCGCGCGGCGTGGCCGCACTGATGGCATCCACCTGCAGGCTGGTCTTGGAGAACACCAGTGTCTGGGAATCCGGATTGATATTCAGCGCCGCCAGCACCGACTCCAGGTAGCCGTGCGCCGCGGTAGGAGCCAGGGTCAAGGAGCCGTCGCCGAGTCGCTTCTGCAGCCGCGCGATATCGTTGTGCACGGGCGGATCAGAGTAGTGGATGTAGGGGTAGTCCCGGTCATAGACCAGCCCGCCGCTGTTGATTACCGGTCGCGGCGCTGCCGCGGTGGCCGGCGACGCATAGCCATAGCTTGCCAAGGTCTGGTTCGCAGTTGCGCCAGACCAGGCGTTCCCGGCCAGCATGAGCAGCGCTAAGCCGCCAACCCGGGTGTGCCATTTCATGCTCTGGCACCCGCGCCGCTCGCCACGCCGCCTGCGAAGAGTCGCTGCAGCTGGCCACGCCGGCTCATCATGTCAGCCAGCGTGTATTGGTCCAGTACCGCGAGAAAGGCGCGCGTCGCCTGGGCAAACACACTGGTCATCTGGCAGGCCGGGGCGATCAGGCAGCCCGGACAGTCGACGACGTTGAAGTGCTTTTCCGTGTGTCGCACCAGCGCACCGAGATTGATGTCCTGTGCCGGCCGCCCCAGCCGGATGCCGCCCTTGCGGCCCCGTACGGTCTGCACGTAGCCGCACTGGCCCAGGTCCTGGACCACTTTCATCAGGTGACTTTGCGAGATCCGGTAGGCGCGCGCGATCTCGGCGATGCAGCACAGCCGATCCGGATAGGTCGACAGATGCGTCAGCACGCGGATGGAATAGTCGGTGTAGCGAGTCAGTTGCATCGGGATACGGGGTTCGTTCTTGGCCAGGTAAATAATATTCATTTAATATGAATCTATTCAAGGTAGTACTTTTACCTAGGGGAGGATGCGGCAAGGTGACCTTGTGAGCCGCGTGTCCCCAGGATCAGGATGGGCGCCGGAGCGCTGGCCGAAATGGGGCAGTGCTAAGATTCGAGGCACTACTGAAACCAAGGGGTTACACATGAAGATCACGCGTACCGGTTCGGCTGCCTGGCAGGGCGGACTCAAGGACGGCAAGGGCTCGATTTCAACCCAGAGCGGCGCGCTCAACGCCCATCCCTACGGCTTTGCGAGTCGCTTCGAGGGCGTGAAGGGCAGCAATCCCGAGGAACTGATCGCCGCCGCCCACGCCAGCTGTTTCACGATGGCGCTCTCCTTGATCCTGGGCAATGCCGGCTTCGTGGCCGAGCGGCTCGACACCAGCGCGGCGGTGACCATCGAGCAGGTGGGCGAGGGCTTCGAGATCACCTCCTCGCGGCTGACCCTGCGCGCCAGGATTCCCGGCATCGAGCCGGCGAAGTTCACGGAACTCACCGGCATGGCCAAGGTCGGCTGCCCGGTCTCCAAGCTCCTGAAGACCGAGATCACCCTCGAAGCCAGCCTGGTCTGAGCACGACGATGCGGCGCAATCTTTCGGGGGCAAGATGACTCAATCAAGAATGCTGCGGGCCGCGATGGCCATCGCCTGCGTGGCGCTCGGCGCCGGGTCGGCGGCTGCGGCGCAGAGCTACCAGGTCTGGGTGACCAATGAGAAATCCGGCGACGTCACCATCATCGATGGGGGCACGCAGCGGGTGATCGCGACCCTGCCGGTGGGCAAGCGTCCGCGCGGCATCCACGCCAGCCCCGATGGGCATTCGGTCTATGTGGCACTGAGCGGCACGCCCATCGAAGGACCGCCGGCACTGGATGCCGCCGGCAATCCCATCTTCAAGAAAGGCCATGGTGCGGCCGATGACGATGATGACGATGACAAGGTGCTGGCCGACAAATCGGCCGACGGCATCGGCATCATCAACGTCGCGAGCCACAGGATCACCGGCAAGATCAAGGTCGGCTCGGATCCGGAGGAATTCACGCTCAGTCCGGATGGCGCCAAGATCTACGTGTCCAACGAGGATGTGAAGACCGCCAGCATCGTCGACATCGCCTCGGCGAAGGTGGAACACATCATCCTGGTCGGCCAGGAGCCGGAAGGCGTGGCCGTGACGCCGGATGGCAATCGCATCTATGTCACCTGCGAAGCCGGCGGCGACATCCTGGTGGTCGATGCGCACAGCTTCAAGACCCTGGCGCACTTCACGGTGCCGCCGCGGCCGCGCAGCGTGGATTTCCGCACCGATGCGCCCATCGGTTTCATTCCGTCCGAGTCGGCCGGTGTGCTGAATGTCATCGATACGGCCGCCTCGAGCGTGACTGCCGCCATCACCCTGCCGCTGGGCTCGCGACCCATGCGGGTGCGCGTCAGCCCCGACAATTCAAAGGTATTCGTCAGTGACGGTCGCGCGGGCACGGTCACGGTGTTGGACGCGCACAGCTACAGGATCGAGGCCGCCATCAAGGTCGGCAAGCGGCCCTGGGGCATCGTGCTCTCACCGGATGGCAAGTTCCTGTACTCGGCCAATGGGCCTTCCAATGACGTCTCGGTCGTGGATCTGGCGCTGGGCAAGGAGATCGCCAGGATCAAGGCGGGCGAGAGCCCCTGGGGCCTGACTATTGTTGCCCCACGATGAAGACGGATTCGGCCGTGATGCTGCGGGTCATGCCGTCCTTGTAAGCCCGCGCCCGCACCACCGTGGCGCCCGTGATCCTGATCGGATCTGAATACAGCGAATCCTGCGGACCCGGCACGCTGCCATCCAGCGTGTAGCGGATCTGCGCGCCGGCGTCCGGGCTGGCCAGCGCCACGGTCAGTGGCGCCGCAAAGGTGCCGCCGTCCGGCGTGATCCGCGGCGGAGCGAGCACGTCCTTGCCGGGCATGCCCTCGATCCAGGCGCGCAGCAGCCGCACGCCCTGCTCATCGATGGTCTGGCGCGCCAGCGGCGGCATGCGGATGTCGCCATTGGTGTTGACGCGCATATAGACGATGGATCGCCAGATGTCGTGCGGCGAGATGGCGCGCGGCCGGTCGATTCCCTGGTTGATGAGGATGGGGCCGTCGATCAGCTGTTGCCGATCCAAGGGTGTGCTGTAGCGGGCATCGAAGTAGGCCACCGTGCCCCCCGGGCGGTGACAGTGCGCGCAGTTGGCGTCGAGGTAGGAGCGCGCGCGATCCTCGAGAGTGCGCGACCCATCGGCGGCGGCGGCCAGCGCCGGAAGGCGCGCGAGCGCGGCATCGGACAGCGCGGGCCTGAGCAGGTGCAGGTGGTTCAGGGTGCGCAGCTCGTTGTCGGTGACGCCGGAAGGGTAGAGCATCGGTCGGTTCAACTGGCGGGTCTTCAAACCCAGCACCCCGCCGGCCCGGGCATTGTGGCAGGTGAGGCAGTTCTCCCGGCTGGGGTAGTACCAGGGCTGCTCACTCGTGGCGCCGTTGCCGCCGCGGACCGGGATATTTTCGGTCTGGCTGGTGGTCAGCAGATCCGCATCGGAATTGTCCGCGCGCCACTTGTAGACCACGCCGTACACACCGCCGCGGTCGTCCCGGACCAGCAGCCGCGTCTCCAGCCGCCGCGTGACCTGCGGATGCGCGGCATCCGTGGGCAGTTCGAAAGTCTTCACGAATACCGTACCGGCCGGAAAAGTCCATTCTCCCTCCGGTGTGAACCCGATTCTGCTACCCGCGGGGACGGCGAGGTAGCGGGACTTGGCGGCGCCGTCGGACCAGAAGGCGACAATCAGATCATAGGGAATGAGACCGGGCGCCGGGGTCAGTGTCCGCAGGTCGGAGAAGGCCCCGGTTTGTGACAGGAGCGCCGGAATCACGCCCCCCGCGTTGCGCGGCATGGCCAGCCACGCCCGCGGGCCGCTGTGGGCGCTGATGCCATAGGGCAACGGGGCCGCGGGGGCCGCTGGCGGCAAGCCGCCCAGGACATTGGCGATCAAGGTCGCCGCAAGGATTCGAAAGAAGCGCTTCACGTAGGTTTCGACCGTCCAAACGTCGGGAAATTCTCCCGCGGGTGATTGGATACTCTCCCGACACGGGTTGCGCAGGTCAAGAGGGAATCGGAAACGGATGTTGCATCACTGTCGTGCTCCATTTCGCAGCCTGTGCTGCGTCATCCTCGCGACCGTGGTGCCCGTGGCCCATGCACAGCAGGCAACTCCTGCGGGGAACCCCGATACGGCGCCGACCGAGGTGACTGTCGTGGGGCAGGCGCCCTTGCCGGGCACCGGCATTGCCATCGACAAGGTGCCCGGCAATGTGCAGACCCTGGGAGGGGAGTCGCTCGACCCGGATCACAGCTCGCCGATCATTCCCGCAGCCGCCGCACGTCGCATGTCCAGCGTCAATCTCACCGACGAGCAGGGCAGCCCGTACCAGCCGGACTTCGTGTTTCGAGGATTCGAGGCCTCGCCGATATCCGGCGTCGCCGAGGGGCTGGCCGTGTACCAGGACGGCACCCGCCTGAACGAGGCGCTGGGAGATTCGGTCAACTGGGACCTGGTGCCGCAGTTCGCGGTGCGCCGCCTCACCGTTCAAAGTGACAGCACCGTCTATGGGCTGAATGCCTTGGGCGGCGCCGTCACGCTGGACATGAAGAACGGCTTCAGCTCCCCCGGCGTGGATGTGCAGCTCTCAGGTGCGCGCTTCGGCAATGTCACCGGCTACGCGGGCTACGGTGTCAACAACGGAACGCTGGGATTCTATGGCGCGATCGGCGGGGTCAAGGACGAGGGCTTTCGCGCCGTGTCGCCGACGCAGCTGCGCCAGGGGTACGCTGATTTCGGCTACGAGTCGGGTGCGGTTTCGCTGCACCTGGCCGTGACGGCGGCCAACAACGCCATTGCCGCGGTGGGCCCGACCCCGGTGCAAATGCTGGCGGCGGACGCACGCTCGGTATTCACCTTCCCGCAGTCGATGCACAACACCATGCAGCTCGTCCAGTTGCACGGCCTGTACCAGCTGACCGATACCCTGCAGCTGAGCGCCAGTGCCTATCACCGGCATTTCGGGCAGCAGCTGGTGGACGGCAATACCACCAATGCGGCTGCCTGCGACAACAACGACCAGTATTTCTGCCTGCAAGGCAACAATCTTTATCCCGACGATCTGCTGTATGACCACAACGGCAATCCGGTGCCGACCAGCGTGCTGCCGGACGGCGCCACGCCGGGTGAAATCGACCACACGCGCACCGCCACCCAGACCACCGGCGGCGCGCTGCAGGCGACGCTGACCGCTCCCCTGGGCGGCCATGAAAACCACCTCACCATCGGCGCAGCGATCGACCGCAGCACGACGCAGTACTCGGCCTATGCGCAGCTGGGCGCCATTGAGCCGAATCTCTACGTGGCCGGCATCGGCGTCATCATCGATCAGGGGCGCAGCGCAACGGCCTCGCCGCCGATCGAGGCGCCCGTGTCGGTCAGGCCGACCACCCGCTATGTCGGTGTGTACCTGGTCGATGCCCTCGACATCACCGAGCGGCTGACGGGTACGATCTCGGCCCGTTTCAACGATGCACGGATCGACCTGCAGGATCTGTACGGTACGGCGCTCAACGGCAGCCACGCCTATGGGCGATTCAACCCCGGCCTGGGATTCACCTACAGGGTTTCCCCGGTGCTGACGGCCTATGCAGGCTATTCGGAATCCAACCGCGCCCCGACCGCCGCCGAGCTGTCCTGCGCCGACCCGCAGTCTCCCTGCTTGCTGGATGCCTTCCTGGTTTCCGACCCCGAGCTCAAGCAGGTCGTCGCGCGCACGGTCGAGCTGGGACTTCGTGGGCACTTCACGGCGGCCGGCATTGCGGGCAACGGCAAGTGGAACCTCGGCGCATTCCGCACCCAGAACAGCAACGACATCATTCTGCTGGCGACCGACATCAACGGCTTCGGCTACTTCGCCAATGCGGGTACGACGCGCCGCGAAGGCCTGGAGGCTGCCTTTTCCTGGAAGCTGCCCCGGTGGGAATTCAATCTCGACTATTCGATGGTGCAGGCCACTTATCGCGAGAGCCTGACCCTGTCTTCAAACAGTCCCGCAGCGGACCAAGCCGGCAACATCCAGGTACGCCCCGGCGATCGCATTCCCCTGAATCCCGAAAACCGCATCACTGTGCAAGTGGAATACTCGCCGACGGAACGACTGACGGTGGGCGTGGATGCGCGCTTCACCGGCAGCCAGTACCTGGTTGGCGATGGCTCGAACCAGGAGCAGCGATTGCCGGCGTGGACCATCCTCGATGCGCATACGGCTTACCGCATTTCGAAGTCGCTGCAGGTGTTCGCGGGCATCGAGAATCTCCTCGACCGCAGCTACTACAGCTACGGCGCGTTCACCGAGCTTCGCGGCCTGCCGCCAAACTTCAATCTGTCCGATCCACGCACCTTCAGCCCCAGTCCGCCCCGGACCTGGTTTGCGGGTGTCAAGATCGCCCTGTAGGTGGATAATGATGCCGCCGGAGGGTGCGGAGTCAGTGATGAAGTGGAGTGGCTAGGAGCCTGAGCCGGGTGGCGCTGGCGGGCGTGGTCGCAGTAGGCCTCGCCGCCTGCATGCCCGTGCCTGCGCCCCGCGTCACCCCCGCCCCTGCGGTCACGCCCACTGCGGTCACGCCCGCCCCACCGGTGGCGCCAAACCCCACTGCCGCAGTCCCGCCGGTCGCAGGGCCTGCGACGAAGCCGGCGCCGTCCGCGAGTGCAGCCCGCCCGGCGAAGACCACGAGGACACCGGCGTTGCCGGCGACACCGAAGCCCGCCGCCGCACGCACGCCGCCCCCGGCAGCGCCCGCGCCGGCCGCGACCGCCGCGGCGCCTGCGGCCGCGAGTCGCCCCGCCGGGCCGGCGCTGGACCTGGGATCCCTGGAGCAGAGGCTGAGGGACACCAAGGCCATCGGCCTGTTCACCAAGCTGTCATTGAAGAACCAGGTGGATGATCTGCTCGCCCGGTTTCGCGATTTCTATGACCGCAAGAGCTCCATGACCCTGGCGCAGCTGCGCCAGCACTATGACCTGCTGCTGTTGAAGGTGCTCAGCGTCCTGCAGGATGGCGATCCGGCGCTCGCGACAACGATCGCTTCCTCGCGCGAGAGCATCTGGGCCATCCTTGCGGATCCGCAGAAATTCGGCACACTCGCACATTAAGCCACTGGAGGCACCATGAGCCCCCGTAAGTTCCGACTGGTTCTGCCGATCGCCGCCGCCCTCCAGGCAACGGCTGCGATGGCTGCCGATGACCCCGCCATGGGCAGGGACCTGGCCGCCACGATCGCGCTGCAGGGCCAGCCCTGCGACAAGGTGGTGGACGCCAAACGCAATGGCGACAGCGACTACACGGCGACCTGCAAGGATGGCAACCGCTACCACGTGTTCGTGGACCCCTCGGGTCGGGTGGTGGTGCAGAAGCTGTAGGGGCCCCGCGCGGGAGGCCAGCTTCTTGCATGATGACAGGGATGACACCGGTCGTGAAACCGATCACCCAGAACGCGGACATCCGCTACCTGGGCAAGCTCCTCGGTGATGTGATCCGCGCCTACGGCGGCGTGGCGCTGTTTGAGCGCATCGAATACATCCGGGCGCGCTCGGTCGAGCGGCATCGCGGCATATCGGATGCCGCCGCGATGGATCGCGGACTCGAGGCCCTAAGCCTGGATGACACGCTGGCCTTCGTCCGCAGCTTCATGCTGTTTTCGATGCTCGCGAACCTGGCCGAAGACCGGCAGGGCAGCGGCAGTCGGCCGGGCGAGGACGTGGCTGCGGCGCTGCAGCGGCTGGCGTCCAAGGGCATCGCCGCCGACCAGGCGGCGCAGCTGCTGGATCGCACGCTGATCGTCCCGGTGCTGACGGCGCATCCCACCGAGGTCATGCGCAAGAGCATGATCGATCACCGCAACCGCATCGCGGAACTCATGCGCCTGCGCGACCAGGGCCTGTCGCAGTCCGCGGGCGGTGATGACATCGAAGCGGCGCTGCTGCGCCAGATTGCGCTGCTGTGGCAGACGCGTCCGCTGCGGCGCGAGCGCCTGATCGTCGCCGACGAAGTGGAGATCGCGCTGGCGTATCTGCGGGACATCTTCCTGCCGGTGCTGCCCATGCTGTATGCGCGCTGGGAACGACGGCTGCCGCAGCGGCCGCGCAGTTTTCTGCGGCTGGGCAGCTGGATCGGCGGCGATCGCGACGGCAATCCCAACGTCAACGCCGCCACGCTCGATTATGCCCTGGGCCGCTCCGCCGCCGCGGTGCTCGACAACTATCTGCAACAGCTGAACGCGCTGGGTGCGGAGCTGTCGATCTCCAGTGAACTGGATAAGCCGACGGCGGAACTGCTGGCCCTGGCGGAGGCGAGCGGAGATACCAGTCCGGCGCGCCGGGACGAGCCCTATCGACGCGCCCTGACGGGCTGCTATGCGAGGCTGGCCGCGACCTACGAGGAGATCACCGGGCGTGCGCCGGCGCGGCGCGCCACCGTGCCGGGCGTGGCCTATCGCACCCCCGAGGAGCTGCGCACCGATCTGGTCGCCATTGCGCACTCGCTGGCCCAAAGAGGTGCAGGACTGCTGGCGACGGGCGGGGCGCTGGGGCGCCTGATCCGCGCCGTCGACAGTTTTGGATTCCATCTGGCCACGCTCGACCTGCGCCAGAATTCCGATGTCCACGCCCGCGTGGTCGCGGACCTGCTGGCCGTCGCCGGCGTCGAGACCCGCTATCAGGATCTCGATGAGGCGGCCCGCGTCGCACTGCTGCGCCGCGAGCTGGGCAGTGAACGGCTGCTGTGGAGCCCGTTTTCCCAGCTACACCGAAGAGACGCAGTCGGAACTGGCCATCGTGCGCGCGGCCGCGCAGGCGCATGAGCGCTATGGCATCGGCTGCATCACCACCTACAACATTTCCAAATGCGAAAGCGTGTCGGACATGCTGGAGGTGAACCTGATGCTCAAGGAGGCCGGACTGTACCGGCCAGCGGAGCCCGCCGCCGCGCCCATCATGGTCGTGCCGCTGTTCGAGACCATCGGGGATCTGCAAAACGCCCCAGAAGTCATGCGCGCCTGGTTCGGCCTGCCGGAAATTCGCAAGGTTGCCAGGCGGCGCGGCTACCAGGAGGTGATGGTCGGCTACTCCGATTCGAACAAGGACGGCGGCTACCTCACCTCGGTGTGGAGCCTCAACCAGGCCACGCGGGCGCTGGCGCGGGTGTTCGATGAGGCGCAGATCCGCATGCAGATCTTTCACGGCCGCGGCGGCGCCGTGGGCCGTGGCGGTGGCTCCTCCTTCAGCGCCATTCGCGCGCAGCCGCCGGGCACCGTGCAGGGCCGCATCCGCATCACCGAGCAGGGGGAGGTCATCGCCGCCAAGTACGGCACGCGCGAAAGCGCGGCCGCGAATCTGGAGGCCATCACCGCCGCAACCCTGCTGGCGTCGCTGGAACCCACATCCTTGTCCGAGGAAGCAGACGGTGGCGCGCTTCGGCATCGCCATGGACGAGATCTCGGCCACCGCATTCGCCAGCTATCGCGGGCTGGTCTACGAGACCGCAGGGCTTCAAGACCTTCTTCCGCCAGATGACGCCGCTCACCGAGATCGCGGAGCTGAAGATCGGTTCACGTCCGGCTTCGCGCACCAAGTCGGACCGGATCGAGGATCTGCGCGCCATCCCCTGGGTGTTCAGCTGGGCGCAGGCGCGGGTCATGCTGCCGGGCTGGTTCGGCACCGGCCAGGCTCTCAATGAGTTCAAGGACCGTGGCTTGCTGCGCGAAATGGCGGCCAGCTGGCCATTCTTCCAGTCCACGCTCGATAACCTGGAAATGGTGCTCGCCAAGTCCGACATGTCGATCGCGCGCCGCTATGCCACCCTGGTCGAGGATCGCTCGCTGGCCGATACCCTGTTCAACCGCATCGAGACGGCCTGGCAGACCACGCACGACACACTGCTGGACATCACCGGTCAGACGCGCCTGCTGCAGAAGCACCCGGGGCTGGATGCCTCGATCCGGCTGCGCCTGCCCTACATCGAGCCTCTGAATCTGCTGCAGGTTGAACTCCTGAAACGCCATCGCGCCGGGGAAAGCGATGCGCGCGTGCGCGAAGGCATCCAGCTGTCCATCAATGCCGTGGCCACCGCACTGCGCAACAGCGGTTGACACAGCGCTTCCACATTCCAAGCCGGTGCCGGAGAATGCCCGGCACCTGAGCGCTCAGGCGACTCACATTGGAGGGGGCCCATGAACATTCTTAGGAGGCCAGCGGGCCATGCCGCGGTCGGTATGCTGGTTGCGCTATCGTCCGCAATGGGGCTGCCGGCCGTGGCGGCGCCCCCGAGCACCGCGAGCTCGGCACCGATAGGCGCGGATACTTCGCCCTGCGACCGTGCCTGTTTGCGCGCGATCGCCGAACGCTACCTGCAGGCCATGCTGGCGCATGATCCGGCCAGGGCGCCGCTGGCGCACAACGCCCGCTACACGGAAAACGGTGTCGAGCTGTACCTGCCGGATGGCCTGTGGCGCACCCTGGACAAGCTCGGCAACTATCGGCTGACCGTCGCGGATCCGGAAGATCGTTCGATCGGGTTTCTCGCCAAGGGCCTCGAGAATGGCGCACCGGTGTTGATCGGGACGCGGCTGCGCATCATCGACCACCAGATCACGGAAATGGAAAGCGTGGTCGGACGCCTGAGCGCCACCACGGGCGGGTCAGCCTTCGGTACCCCGAAGGACGCCGGCATCGATGGCGAGCCGCGCAAGGCCTTTCTCACCGACCTGCCGGTTACCGCACGTCGCAGCGCGGCGCAGCTGGCGGACATCGTGAACGGCTATTTCACCGGTCTGGAAGGCAATCGCGGCGAGAAGCCGCCGGCCTTTGCGGAGGACTGCCACCGCCTCGAGAACGAGACGCCCACCACCAATAATCCGGTGGCCGAGGGCTCCCAGCCCGGCGCGGCCAACTTTCCGTGCGCGAAGGCGTTCGGCCTGGGCTACTACCGTGAAGACACGCGGCTGCGCAACCGGCGCATCCTGGCGGTGGATACGCAGCGCGGGCTGGTGTACGCCGGAGTGTTCTTCGACCACGACGCGACGGTGCGGGACTACCAGCTCAAGGACGGCCGCGAGTTCAAGGTACGCAATACCGGACCCTGGACCTGGATGATCCAGGAGCTCTTTGAAATCAATGCCGCGGGCAAGATCAGTCAGGTTGAAGCCGTGCTGCTGTCCGTGCCCTACGGCATGCGCCCCGGTTGGGTCACGGGCAGCCACCTGCCCAGTCCGCAGGCGAAACTGGACCATTTCCGGGAATACTGAGGAAGCCCTATGGCAGCGGCCCTGGTGCAAAGGCTCGCGGCGGCGGCGGGCAGCGGTGAGCAATACTTTCTGCCGACGGATAGGCTGCTGCAGGGCAATCCGCGCCAGACCGTGTGGATGCAGTATACGGACCCATCCGGGCAGTTCATGGCCGGCATCTGGCACAGCGAGTGCGGCCGCTGGCAGGTCCGCTACACGGAAGAGGAGTACTGCCAGCTGCTCGAGGGCGTCAGCGTCATTACCGACCAGGCGGGAGCCCAGACGACGGTGCGCGCCGGGGAGGAGTTCGTGATCCCGGCGGGCTTCGTCGGCACCTGGGAGGTCGTGGAGCCGACGCGCAAGCGTTTCGTGATCTACGAGCCGGCCGCCAGACCCTAGCTGCCCCGCGGTTACGGGGTCAGACTCAGGAATACCACTTCGGCGCCGCCGTCGCTGCCCGGTTTGGCGGCGCCCGTGACTTTCACGCCCGGCTTCAGCATGGCCGGCGTGCCGGCGCCAATCCTGGTGATGTCGGCATCGGCGCCGACCTGAATGGACTGCTGGCCACCCTTGTAGGTGACGATGATGCTGGCGCTGGCGCCGTCGGCCTTGGAGGCCACCTGGCCGGTCATGGTGGCGACATTGCCATTGGTCATGGTGGTGTTCGGCGGGCCCATGGGATTGTGACCCTCACCCATGCCGCGCATGCTTTCCGGGAAGATGTGGCATTCGGTGGCATGCAGCAGGTTGTCCGCGCGCTTGACCGCCGTGCAGCCGACGAATTTGCCCGCGCCGAGGTCGGCCACCGTGCCCTTCTCGCTCAGCATGATATTGGGCTTCTGCGGCAGGGTCAGTTTCATATCGCCCTGCGGGGAGTGCACGACAAAGGCATTGCCGCTGGCGCTGGCGATGGTGCCCGCGATGCGGACCAGGCCGGCGAATGGGTTGGGCGGTGCCGAGGAGGTTGGGGCCTGGGCCGGCGCCGCGCCGCTGGCGGTGAGCAGCACCAGGCCACAGGTCGCCGCAATGAATTTCAGGGACATGGACGTTCTCCTTCGGGCGCCGCAATGCGCACCGCCATTTGATGGTGTATATGTGCAGACCGATGCGACAGGTATTTCATTACATCCAGGGACGCGAATCGGCGGGGGAGCCAGGCCGCCGGGGCGAGGTATTTGACCCGGCCACCGGCGCGGTGCAGGCACAGGTGCCCTTAGGCGGCGCCGCGGAGCTCAAGGCGGCAGTGCAGGCCGCACTCGCGGCGCAGCCCGGCTGGGCGGCCACCAGCCCGCAACGGCGCTCCCAGGTCCTGTTCCGCTTCAAGGCCTTGATTGAGCAGCACATTGGCAGCCTGGCCAAGCTGTTGTCCAGCGAGCACGGCAAGATCCTCGAGGACGCCCGCGGCGACATCCAGCGTGGCCTGGAGGTGATCGATTTCGTCTGCGGCGCCCCGCAGCTGCTCAAGGGTGAGTACTCCCAGGGCGTCGGCGGCGGAATCGACGTTTGGTCGATGCGCCAGCCGCTGGGCGTGGCCGCCGGCATCACCCCCTTCAACTTTCCGGCCATGATTCCGCTGTGGATGCTGGGACCTGCGATCGCCACGGGTAATGCCTTCATTCTCAAGCCCTCGGAGCGCACTCCGTCGGTGTCCGTGGCGCTGGCGGGGCTGCTGCACGAGGCCGGCGCGCCCGCGGGCATTCTGAATGTCGTGCATGGCGATCGCGAAATCGTCGACGCCATCCTGGCCGAGCCGGCCATCAGGGCCGTGAGCTTCGTCGGCTCCACGGATGTCGCGCAGCATGTCTATGCCGCGGGTGCCGCGGCCGGCAAGCGAGTCCAGGCCATGGGAGGCGCCAAGAATCATGGACTGGTGCTGCCCGACGCCGACCTGGACCTGGCCGTCGACGCCATCGTCGGGGCCGCATTCGGCTCCGCGGGCGAGCGTTGCATGGCGCTGCCGGTGGTGGTCGCCGTCGGTGCGGATACCGCCACCGCACTGCGCGGGCGTTTCACCTCGGCCATTGCCCGTCTGCGCGTCGGCGCGCCGGAGGACCCGCAAGCCGACTACGGACCGGTGGTGACCGCGGCCCACCGGCAGCGCATCGAGCGCTACATCGCCATGGGCGTGGCCGAGGGCGCCGAACTGGTGGTCGATGGGCGGGGGCTCACCGTCGCGGGGCACGAACACGGTTTCTTCCTGGGTCCCACCTTCTTTGATCACGTTCAACCGGGCATGCGCAGCTATCGGGAGGAAATCTTCGGGCCGGTGCTGCAAATGCTGCGGGTGGACACCCTGGAGCAGGCCCTCAAGCTGGTCGGCGATCATCCCTACGGCAATGGCGTGGCGCTGTTCACCCGCTCGGGCGAGGCTGCCCGGCGCTTCGTCGACCAGGTCGAGGTCGGCATGGTGGGCATCAACGTGCCGATTCCGGTGCCCGTCGCCCATCACGGCTTCGGCGGCTGGAAGGCTTCCGCGTTCGGGGATCTGAACCAATACGGCACCGACAGCATCCGGTTCTATACCCGGACCAAGACCGTTTCGCAGCGCTGGTCCGGCAGTGCGGTATCCGGATCGGGCTTCGTGATGCCTACGGGAAAGACGGACTGAGGGGCGGCGCGCTCACCACATCAGATCATCGGGCACCACAAAGTCCTTGTAGGCCTCATCCACGACCTCGGATGAGGTCGCGGCCTCGGCCGGCGCCACCACCGCACGGGCGTCGCGCTCGCGGATCTGATCCGCGATCGCCGGAGGTACCAGTTCGTAGCGGCCCTCGCAGCGCACCAGCACGACCTCGCCGCGGGTGATGCGCTCACGCAGCGCAGCGTCCGCGCGAATGCGCCGGACCTTGCCGCCGTCGACGAAATTGTAGGTCTCCTCGACATCCGGTCGCGCGATGCGGTTCTGGCTCACCAATTCCCGGATCTGGGCGTACAGCGCCTTGCGCTGCGCCTTCTCCTGCTGCTTGCGATTCAGCTCCAGGTCGCGGGCCGCTTTGGCCTCGGCCTGCTTCCTGGCCGCGACTTCCTGCGGGCTGGGGCCGTCGCGCTGGGCGCGAGGCTGCTGTTTCTGGCCCTGATATTGCTTGCGCTGAGCGTGCCGCTCGGCCTCCTTGACCTGCTGCTCGCTGACGAGCCCGGCCTGCAGCAACTGGTCGCGCAGTGACAGTGAACCCATGGTCAATGTCCGGCCGGTTCAGGCGAACCGGCCGGCCTCGTCAAAGGTCAGGCGCGGATTGCGCGGGAACAGCTTCTCGTCAGTACCGGTACCCAGGCTGCAGATGAAGTTGGAGCGGATGCGCGTGTCGGCAAAGAACTCGCGATCGACGCCGGCGTTGTCGAACCCCGACATGGGACCGCAGTCCAGGCCCAGAGCCCGGGCGGCCAGAATCAGATAGGCGCCCTGCAGGCTGCCGTTGCGGAACGCGCTGATCTCGGCGGCCACCGGCGAACTGGCGAAACTGGCCTTCATCGCCTCGCCCCGCGCCGGAAAGAGCTTGGGCATCTGCTCGCCGAAGTCCAGGTCGTAGCCGATGATCACGGTGACCGGCGCCGCAAGGACCTTGGGACGGTTGCCCTCGGAGGCGAGGGCGGCGAGTTTCGCCTTGCCCTGTGCCGAGCGAACCCAGACGAACCGGGCCGGATTGCTGTTTCCCGAAGTGGGACCCCACTTGAAGAGTTCGTACAGCTCGCGGATCTGCTCGTCGCTGACCGGTTCCGGACTCCAGGCATTGCGTGTCCGGGCGGTGCGAAACAGGGTGTCCAGAGCCGGGCCGTCGAGTTTTGGGTGCATGGGTGATCCTGAAAGAGCCGGGCGGGAATGTTACACCGCCGGCAGCGCCCGGCGTAGGGAGTGCGATCCCGCCAAATTGAAGCAAAGGAGGGCAATTATGCCCTGCGTCTGCGCGTAAAATGCATCCGGCACCTCCCACGGAGTGATCAATATGGCGACGGATACCGCGCGCTCGGAAGCGCCGCGCAAGCTGAACGAGTTGGGGCAGAGCCTGTGGCTGGACAACATAACCCGGGATCTGCTGAACAACGGCACCCTCGGGGGCTACATCAACTCAGGCCTGTCCGTGACGGGCCTGACCTCCAACCCGACGATTTTCGATCACGCCATCAGCAAGAGCGCCTCCTACGACGCCGATGTGAGGTCATTGGCCGCCAAGGGCCTGGGCGTCGAGGACCTGTTTTTCGAGCTGGCCATAGCGGATCTCGCCCGGGCGGCGGATTTGTTCAAACCCGTGTTCGAACGCACGGCCGGCGTGGATGGCTGGGTGTCGCTGGAAGTCTCGCCGCTGCTGGCGTACGACACCGCTGCCACGCTGGCGGCGGCGCGCAGACTGCACGCCAAGGCAGGCCGGCCGAATCTGTTCATCAAGATACCGGGCACCCGCGAAGGCCTGCCCGCCATCGAAGAGGCCATCTTCCAGGGTGTGCCGATCAATGTGACCTTGCTGTTCTCCACCGGGCAGTATCAGGCCGCCGCGGAGGCCTATGTGCGGGGCCTGGAGCGCCGCGTGGCCGCGGGCTTGAGCCCCGATGTGCGTTCGGTGGCCTCGCTGTTCATCAGCCGTTGGGACAAGGCCACGCTGGACAAGTTGCCGGCGAACCTGCGCAACACGCTGGGCATCGCGGTGGGGCAGCAGTCCTTCCGCGCCTATCGGCAGCTGATGGCCACCGATCGCTGGCAGCGGCTGATGAATCTCGGTGCACGCCCGCAGCGGCTGCTGTTCGCCAGCACCGGCGTGAAGGATCCCGCGGCCCCCGACACGATGTACATCACGGCGCTGGCGGCGCCGAATACCGTGAACACCATGCCGGAAGAGACGCTGCTCGCGTTCGGCGACCACGGCTCATTGAGCGGCGCGCTGCATCCGGATGGCGGCAATTGCGAACAGGCGCTGGCGGCGGTCGGTGCGGCCGGCGTGGATGTCGCGGCGCTGGCGGCGCAGCTGCAGGCCGATGGCGCCGAATCATTCAACGCCTCCTGGAAGAATCTCCTCAAGTCGATCGAGGCCAAGAGCAAGGCCCTGAAGTAGGCACCGCCGATGCAGATCGCGCAGCACGCAGTGCTGATGCTGTCGCTGCTGGTGTTCCTGCAGGCGATCGGCCTGCCGGTGCCGTGCGCGGTGGCGCTGATTCTGGCGGCGGCGCAGGTGGCGCAGGGCCACCTGCCGGGGGCCGGCGTGCTGGCTGCATCGCTCGGCGCGATGCTGGCCGGCGATGCCCTGATGTTCCTGCTGGGTCGGCGCACCGGCTGGTGGCTGTTGGGCGCACTGTGCCGGATCTCCCTGAACCCGGAATCCTGCGTGGTCACTTCGGCCGACACCTTTCACCGCCGCGGGCGCTCCTTGCTGGTGGTCGCGAAGTTCGTTCCGGGTATCAACACCATGGCGCCGCCGCTGGCCGGCAGCATGCAGATGGGCTGGTGGCCGTTCCTGTGGCTGGATCTTGCCGGTTCCGCGCTGTATATCGGCGCCTACTTCGTCATCGGGTACCTGTGCAGCGATGCAGTCGCGCAGCTGATCCGCTTCTACGAGCGGTTTGGCCAGCTGACCACCGCGGTTGTCCTGATCCTGGTCACTGCCTACGTGCTGTGGCTGCTGTGGAGCACCGTGCGGGCGCGCCGCCTGGGGCGGGGCGTGCCGCATGCCAAGCCGCGGCTGGTCGCGCGTGAAGTCGCGGCGGGTGACGCCGTGGTATTCGACGTGCGCAGCCACGGGTATTTCGATCCGGGCGCGCTGCGCATTCCCGGGTCGCGCCGCGTCGATCCGAATGCCCTGCGCGCTCATCTGCAGGAATTCGCGCCCGATCGGCAGATCTACCTGTACTGCACCTGCCAGCGCCAGGCGACCAGCGTGCGCGTGGCGCGCGAGCTGCTCAAACTCGGGCTGCGTGTTGCGGTGATCGAGGACGGGCTGCGCGGCTGGCGCACCGCCGGTCTTGATCTGGAAACGGTG
The DNA here is from genome assembly GCA_963726995.1 of uncultured Pseudomonadota bacterium. GTDB lineage: Bacteria > Pseudomonadota > Gammaproteobacteria > Steroidobacterales > Steroidobacteraceae > DAIDKA01. The sequence goes on along the minus strand of CAVSEP010000007.1, from coordinate 809,233 downwards.
CCGCCGGAGGAACTGGCGACCCTGCCGATGTTCTCCTAAGCCGCAGCGACCGCCGGGGCGACATGCTGTCGCAACGTGATGCGGGCAAATCCGGCGCACAGCAGCGCGCACAGCGTGATGCCGGCGATCATCGGCAGTGGTGCGCCGTTGGCGAAGGAGCCGGAGAACGCCATGACCAGCGAACCCAAGCCGAACTGCAGCGTGCCGATCAGCGAGGAGGCGGTGCCGGCGATGGCGCCGTGTTCCTCCAGCGCCAGGATGGAGGAGGTCGGCACCGTCATCCCCAAGCAGGCGTAGGCGCAGCACAGCAGCACCACCATCACCGCCAGGTGATCGACTCCTGCGGCAAACACGGACACCAGCAGCAGCATCGCCAGCGCGAACCCGGTGGATGCGCGACGAACCAGGGCCTTCAGTCCGATACGCGTGGCAAGGGCGCTGTTGAACTGGGCGGCGACGAAGAACGAAGCTGCATTCACCGAGAACAGCAGGCTGAAGCCGCGGGGGCTCAAGTGATAGTGCTCGATCATCACGTACGGCGAGTTCGACAGATACAGAAAGAAACTCGCCATGCCGCAGGTGCCGATCAGCACCGTGCCGAGGAAATGCCGATCGGCCAGCAACTTGCGGTACGAGTGAAAGGCACTGACCAGGCTGCTGCCGGCGCGCGCCGCGACCGGTCGGGATTCCTTGAGCGTGGTCAGGATGCCGAACCCCATGCAACGCCGCGCCCAGTACCATCCAGAACACGCCGCGCCAGCCGGCAATCTGAATCACGAAGCTGCCGGTCAGCGGCGCCAGCAACGGCGAGATGCTGAACACCAGCATCAGCAGAGACATGAGCCGCGTGGCTTCCACTCCCGAATGCAGGTCGCGGACCACCGCCCGCGGAATCACCATGCCGCCGCAGGCGCCCAGACCCTGCACGAAGCGCCCCAGCAGAAAGACTTCCGCGTTTGGCGCCAGCGCGCAGGCCACGCTGCCGAAACAGAACAGCAGCAGACCGGCGTACAGCGGCAGCTTGCGGCCGTACATGTCCGACAGCGGGCCATAGATCAGCTGGCCACTGCCGACGGCAACGAAGAACACGGTCAGGCTCAACTGCACGGCGGCTGCGTCGGCATGCAGACTCTGGCCGATGGAGGGCAGGGCCGGAAGGTACATGTCGATGGCAAAGGGGCCGATGGCCGACAGCAGCCCCAGAATGATGCCTTCCCGTAAGTAACTCTTGGCCATGACAAAAAAGTCCGTAACGCCCGCTGACTGCCGCGACCGGCGCGCCGGGCCACAATAAAAGGAGTGGGTTGGCTGGGGAACAGCCGTCGCAAATGCGACAATTATCCAAATGGTCGCCCAGCGCAGCCCCGCTGCGCAAGTGAAAACTCAGTTAGGAGAGCAGGCAGATGACAATAAGCCAGCTGGCCGGAAGACCGGTGCCGGCATCCTTGCTGGTCAACGTGCCGCGGCTGATCTGTGCCTATTACTCGCAAGCACCCGATCCGTCCGTGGCCGACCAGAAAGTGGCGTTCGGCACCTCCGGACACCGCGGCAGTTCGCTGCAGTGCTCCTTCAACGAGGCGCATATCCTGGCGATCTCACAGGCCATCGTCCTGTACCGTGCCCAGCAGGGCATCAGCGGTCCGCTATTCCTGGGAATGGACACCCACGCCTTGTCGGAACCCGCCTTCATCAGCGCGCTGGAGGTGCTGGGCGCGAATGGCGTGACGGTCATGGTGCCGGATGGGCAAACCGACTACACGCCCACGCCGGTCATCTCGCATGCCATCCTGAGCTACAATCGCGGCCGCAGCAGCGCTCTCGCCGATGGCATCGTCATCACGCCTTCGCACAATCCACCCGACAGCGGTGGCTTCAAGTACAACCCGCCCAACGGCGGACCGGCCGACACCGCGGCCACCAGCTGGATCGAAAATAAGGCCAACGAACTGCTGGCCGTGAAACTGGACGGCGTGCGGCGCATGCCCTACCGGCAGGCGCGCGCCCTGGGCAGCACCCATCCGTACGACTATCTGCATACCTACGTGGATGACCTGGCCTCGGTCATCGACCTGGAGGCCATTCGCGCCGCGGGCGTGCACATGGGCGTGGACCCGCTGGGCGGCGCGGGAGTGCACTACTGGCCGCTGATTGCCGAGCAATACAAGCTGGACCTCAGCGTGACCAATGACGCGGTGGACCCCACCTTCCGCTTCATGACCCTGGACTGGGACGGCAAGATCCGTATGGATCCCTCATCGCCCCACGCCATGCAGCGTCTGATCGGCCTGAAGGAGCGATTCGATATCGCCTTTGCCTGCGACACCGACCACGACCGTCATGGTGTCGTCACGCGCAGTGCCGGGCTGATGCCGCCGAACCACTACCTGACCGCGGCGGCCCACTATCTGTTCTCCAACCGACCGAAATGGAGTACGCGCGCCACCATCGCCAAGACCGTGGTGACCAGCATGATGCTGGACAAGGTCGCCGCAAGGCTGGGCCGCAAGATCTACGAAACACCCGTGGGCTTCAAATGGTTCGTCGATGGCCTGGTCGACGGCTCGTTGGGTTTCGTCTGCGAGGAGAGTGCCGGCGCCTCGCTGCTGCGCCGGGACGGCAGCGTGTGGACCACCGACAAGGATGGCATCGCGCTGGCGCTGCTGGCCGGGGAAATAACGGCCAGGGCGGGCAAGGATCCGTCGCAGGTGTATGCCGATCTCACCCGGGAACTGGGCAATCCCGCCTATGAGCGCGTCGATGCTCCGGCGGATGCGGCGCAGCGCAAGGCGCTCTCGAAGCTTTCCGGCGAACAGATCAGGAGCGCAACCCTTGCCGGCGAGAAGATCGAAGCGGTGCTCACCAAGGCGCCGGGCAATGGCGCGGGCATCGGCGGGGTCAAGGTCGTCACCGCCAGCGGCTGGTTTGCGGCGCGCCCCTCGGGCACCGAGAGCATCTACAAGATTTACGCTGAGAGCCTGAAGGGTCCGGATCACCTGAAACTGATCTTTGCGGAAGCGCAGCAGATCGTGAGTGCTGCGCTCGAGGGGGCACAATGAACCGACGCGAAGTCACCCTCATGGCTGGAGCCACGACGCTCTCGGCGCTGGGCGCAAAGGCGCTACGCGCCGCGCCCGCACCGGCACGGGTGCTGATTCTGGGCGGCACGGGATTCATCGGTCCGCACTTCGTGGCGGCCCTCATCGCCGGCGGCCACAAGGTCACGGTGTTCAATCGCGGTCGGCAGGCGGCCAAGGTACCGGCGGGAGTCGCGCAACTGATCGGTGATCGCAACGGCCGGATCGATGCGCTCAAGGGGCACGAGTGGGATGTCGTCATCGACAATTCCGGATACACGCTGCGCCAGGTGCGGCTCACCACCGAGCTGCTGCACGGACACGTCGCACACTACGTCTTCATTTCCAGCATTTCGGCTTACGCGGACCTGGCGAAGCCGAACATCGATGAGAATTACCGGCTGGCCCACCTTGCGAATCCGGACACCGAGGAGGTCACCGGCGAGTCCTACGGCGGGCTGAAGGCGCTGTGCGAGCAGCTCGTGGAAAAGAAGTTTGGACTGCACGCCACCGTCATCCGCCCCACCTATATCGCGGGGCCCGGGGACTCGACCGACCGGTTCACCTACTGGCCGGTGCGGGTGGCCAGGGGCGGGGACATGCTGGCGCCGGGCAGCCCCGCGGATCCCATCCAGTTCATCGATGTGCGCGATCTGGCCGACTACGTTCGCTTGTGCGTCGAGCAGCGCCTGGCGGGGCGCTACAACATCTGCCTGCCGCCGCGCGCCGTGAGCATGGGCTCGTTGCTGGAAGCGTGCCGCCGCATCACCGGCGCCGACACTCGCTTCGTGTGGGCGAGTGTCGCCTTTCTGACGGCGCAGAAGCTGCTCGGCGATGACGCCACGGACAGCGGCGGATTGCCCATCTGGAATGCGGCCGTGGGCGAACTGGCGGGTGCGGCGCTGGTGAGCCCCGCACGGGCCGTCAGTCATGGTCTGCGATTCCGGACCCTGGATCAGACCATCCGCGACACGCTGGATTGGCAGAAGCAGCGCCCGGCGGCGCAGCAGAGCCTGCGGGCGGGCCTTGCGCCGCAGCGCGAAGCCGAGCTGCTGCGGCTGCTCAAGGCCGGTTAGCGGCCGCTCGGCCCCGGTGTATACTTCGGCCGTTAGTGAACGCGCAGGGTTCCCCGCAAGGGGATTCGAATGGGAACGCGGTTTGATGCCGCGGCTGCCCCCGCAACTGTGACCGGCGAGTGATCGTCCATGAATTGAGCCACTGGGCCTGAGGGCTTCGGGAAGGCGGACGAGAACGGCGACCCGGGAGTCAGGAGACCAGCCCTGTGCCGTCGTCCATGCTTCTGGCCGGGGTGTGTCATGAGCTGCGGGAGATCCGCTGCGACGACATTTTGTGTCGTTGCTGCGGAGAATACAGTGCCCAAGTTTTCATTGGCTCCGGTCGCCGGGGCCGTCTGCCTCGCCATCCTGTCGCCGCCGCTTTTGGCCGCCGACGATTCAACCACCGATGCGCCGCTCGAAACCCTGGTGGTCTCCGCCACGCGTATCGCGACGCCCGCTGATCGCAATTGGGCAGCAGCGTCACGGTCATCACCGCGGAGGACATCGCCGCGAAACAGCTGCGCACCGTACCGCAGGTACTGCAGCTCGTGCCCGGCCTCAACATCGTGCAATCCGGCGGGCCGGGTGCGGTGACCTCGGTCTTCATGCGCGGCACGAACTCCAATCACACCAAGGTACTGATCGACGGCATCGATGTCGGGGATCCGAGCAATGCGGGTGCGACTTTCGATTTCGGCCAGCTGCTGGCCTCGGACATCGAGCGCATCGAGGTGCTGCGCGGTCCGCAAAGCGGAGTGTACGGATCGGATGCCATCGGGGGTGTCATCAGCATCACGACCAAATCGGGCAAGGGTCCCTTCAGTCTCGCCGGAAGTCTCGAAGGCGGTTCGTTTCATACCTTCAACCAGACCCTCTCCCTGGGTGGTTCGAGCGACCAGTTTCAGTACGCGGCAAATGTCGAACATCTGCACTCGGGCAGCACGCCGGTGACGCCGCTGTTGCTGCTGGCGGTCGTGCCCGGCGTGGCGCGGATCAATGACTATGAAGACAACCTCAGCGCGTCCACCCGCCTGGGGTTCAGCGTGACGCCCGGATTCGATCTGAACCTGGTTGGCCGTTTCACGGATGCGCATTACGCCTTCACCGGCGATGATCCGTTCTCCTTTCCCAGCCCGCCCGCGACCATGCAGAGCAAGAGCGATACTTCCCAGTACTACACCCGCCTGAGCGGGCACCTGCTGAGCTTCGATGGCGCACTGGACCAGACCCTGGGCGTGGCCTACTCCAGTGCTTGGACCCTGAACCTGGATCCGAACTTCGGGGCATCCGTCAACACCGGTGATCGCCTGAAGGTCGATTGGCAAGGCGCGCTGCGCCTGGGCAGCGATGCAACCGTCGTGCTGGCGGCGGAGCACGCCCGGGATGCGATCCACGAACCCATCAGGGCCGAGGTCACCGACAATGCGGGGGCGGTGGAACTGCAGTCGCACCTGGGCGAGCATCTGTACTCCGCGTTGAACCTGCGCTACGACGAGAATGAACGCTTCGGCTCCCGGGTGACCTGGCGTCTTGCGCCGGCCTATGTGATCAGCGAATCCGACACGCGGTTCTCCGCGAGCGCGGGAACGGGATTCAAGGCCCCGACGCTGGGGGAGCTCTATCAGGACTTTGCGCCGTACTTTTTCGCCAATCCCAATCTCAAGCCCGAGACCATCACGGGCTACGACCTGGGGTTCGAACAGGGCCTGTTCAGCAGATCGGTCAAGGCCGGCGTGACCTGGTTTCGCAACGATATCCGCAATCTCATCACAGCAGATGTGACGGGTACGACGTACGCGAATATCGGTCGTGCGATCACCCAGGGGGCGGAGGCCTTCATCGCCTGGGAGCCGCTGCGGACACTGCGCCTGCGGGCCGATTACACCTTCACCCAGGCCGACGATGCGCTGCTGCACCAGGAGCTGCTGCGTCGCCCCCGGCACAAGGCCTCGGTCACTGCCGCCTGGCAGGTCAACAGCGCGCTCTCGGTGGATACGACGATGCTCTACGTGGGTGACTGGATCGACGGGAATCGTGACTTCTCCGTGCCGCGGATGAGGGCTTCCGGCTACAGCACGGTGAACCTGGCGGTGAACTACACCCTGCTGCCCGCGCTCAGTCTCTTCGGCCGCATCGATAACCTGTTCGATCGGCACTACCAGGAGCCGGTGGGCTTTCTGCACCCCTCACTCGGGATGTTCCTGGGCGTGCGCGGACAGCTTTGAGCTTGGGGTACACTCGCGGCTGATCACGGCATTCGAAACGGGGGAGAGCAGCATGCGATGGCGATACTGGATAGCGCGCGGAGTGCAGGTACTGGCCGGTGTCACACTGGCATCCTCTTTCCATCCCGTACACGCGCAGCAGGCGCCGCTGGGCATCGAGGCCGTCACGCTGACACAGCCGGCCTACCTGTTCGATACCGCAGAGCAGCACAAGGTTCGAGTGGTGGTGGTCGCGCACGGCCTGCGTCACCCCTTTGCCGTGGCTCTGCTGCCCTCCGGCGATGCGCTCGTTTCGGAGCGCGGCGCGGGCATACGCCTGATCCACAATGCGGCCGGCGGTAGCGCGCAGCTGGATCCGGCGCCCATCGAGGGGCTGCCCGCGACGCCCGCGTTCCGCAACGCCGGCCTGCAGGATGTCGCCCTGCATCCGGACTTCGCCCACAATCACCTGGTCTATTTCACTTTCAATCAGGCCGGCAATCCGCCGCCGGCGGATGCCAAGCCGCCGGTGCGCCAGGAAAGCCGGGTATCCCTGTTCCGTGGCGAGCTGGTGGGACATGCATTGACCCATGTGCAGCAGCTGTACCTGGCCGGCTCCGGCAGCACCAGCGGTTCGCGCCTGGCCTTCGACGGCCATGGCCTGGTTTACATGACCACCGGCGGACCCTTCGATGACGCCCCCCAGCGTCTGGATACCGCCTACGGCAAGGTGCTGCGGCTGCGCGATGACGGCAGCATCCCGAAGGACAATCCGTTCGTGAACACCGCCGGCGCCCGTGGCGAGATTTTCTCCATCGGCCATCGCGATCACCTGGGTCTCACGGTCAGTCCCGGCGGCGTGGTGCTGAACGCCGAGCAGGGTCCCAACGGCGGGGATGAATTGAATGTGATCCTGGCGGGCCACAACTACGGCTGGCCCAAGGTGAGCTTCGGACGCGACTATGCCGGTCCGCGCATTTCCGAATCTCCGGTAGCCGAGGGCATCGACCAGCCGCTGGTGGTCTGGTTGCCATCCATCGCCCCCGGTGGGCTGACCTTCTATACGGGCGACAAGTTTGCGGCCTGGCAGGGCAATCTGTTCGTGACCAGTGCGCGCCGCGGTGAGATTCCGCGCACCGGGGGCCTCGAAAGGCTGGTGTTCAACCCGAAGATGGAAGAGCTGCGTCGGGAGACCCTGTTTACCGAACTGCATCAGCGTTTCCGCGACGTGCGTCAGGGGCCTGACGGCTTGCTGTACGCCGTGACGGATGAGGATGACGGCGCGCTGCTGAGGATCGAGCCGGCGGCGCCTGCGACCACGGTGGCCGAAGCGCAGGTTGCCGAGCCGCAGATCCGGCTCGCACCGCAGGACATCCAGGCGCTCGCCGCCCAGGCGCCGAAGAATCCGGCGCGCCCCGGGCCGGCCTCGCTCACCCTCAACGGCGACTCCACCAAGCCCGGCGTGTATTCCGTGCAGGTCACGTTGCCGGCGCACACCATCGTGCCGCCGCATAGCCATCGCGACAATCGCACGGTGTACGTGGTATCCGGGACGCTGTATGTCGGCTACGGCGAGAAGCGCGACCCCGCGGCGCTGAAGATGCTGCCGCCGGGCAGCTACTACACCGAGCCGGCCGCCACGGCCCACTACACCGAGACGCGCGACGATGCGGTGGTCATCGTGATCACGGGCATGGGTCCGAGCGATACCCACCTGATTGCCGCAGCGCCGGCGGCGGCAGGCAAGTAAGACCAAGGAAAAAGGCGGTGTCCTTGCGGGCACCGCCTTCTCACCGCTGCCGGACAGCGGCCGGATCAGCCGAATCAGATGGCCTGATTGATGATCTTGGACTGCGTGAACTCCTCGAGCCCTTCCTGGCCCATCTCGGCGCCGAACCCTGATTGCTTGGCACCGCCGAACGGCACGTCGACGGGCAGATCCAGGTGCTTGTTCACCCAGACGGTGCCGGAATCGATGCGCAGCGCAGTTTCGTAGGCGCGCTGGTCGTTGGACGACCACACCGTGCCCCCAAGGCCGTACTCGCTGGCATTGATGCGGGAGATGGCATCGTCCAGGTCCGAATAGCGCAGTACCGGCAGCACCGGACCGAACTGCTCTTCCTGCACCAGGCGCGTGTTGTCCGGGATGTCGCGAACGATGGTCGGGCGCACGAAGTAGCCGCGGCCGGTATGCGGTTTGCCGCCGGCCACGATCTTGCCGTGCCTGCGCGCATCCTCGATGTACTCATTGACCTTCTTGAACTGCGTCGCGTTCTGGACCGGCCCGTACTGGGTGTTCGGATCCAGACCATCGCCGACCACGGCCGCATCGGCGAGCTTCGCCAGCTCCGTGCATACGGCGTCGTACATGGAGTCGGGCACATAGGCGCGCTTGATGGCCAGGCACACCTGGCCGCTGTTGACCATGGAGCCGGCGAACAGGCTCGCGGCCGCCTTCTTCGGGTCCAGGTCGTCCAGCACCAGCGCTGCATCGTTGCCGCCCAGTTCCAGGGTCAGTCGCTTGATGGTGGCGGCGACACTGGCCATGACCTTCTTGCCGGTCGCGGTGGAGCCGGTGAAGGCGACCTTGGCCACATCCGGGTGCGAGGTGAGGTTGTTGCCCAGGTCATTCACGTCGGTGATGACGTTGACGACGCCGGCGGGGAAGATCTTGGCGCACAGCTCGCCCAAGCGCAGCGTGGACAGCGGCGTGGTCGGGGCGGGTTTCACCACCACGGTGTTGCCGGCCAGCAGCGCCGGGGCCAGCTTGATCATGAGCAGGATGACCGGGAAGTTCCACGGCGTGATGGCGGCCACGACACCCAGCGGCACATGGTGCTGCACGATGCGCGACCCATCCCCTTCCTTGAGCACCTTGGAGGGCAGGTCCATGGCGGCGAAGGTCTGGATCATGTGAATGGCGCCGCCGATTTCATACTTGGCGGCACCTAAGGGCTTGCCCTGCTCCTGGGTGAGGATGCGGGCGATGTCGTCCATCGAGGCACCGAGCGCGTCGGCGAGTTTCAGCAGCAGGCGGCGCCGCTCCGCAATGGGCGTGACCGACCAGGCCGGGAAGGCGGCCTTGGCGGCGGCGACGGCCTGGTTCAGCTGATTGATGTCGGCACGCGGGCAGGTGGCCAGCAGTTGCTCGGTGGCGGGGTTGATGACATCGAATGTCGACGCACCCTCCACCAGCCGGCCGTTGATGAGCAGGTGGAATTCGGATGCGGGATAGGTCTGCAGCTGGGCATTCATGGGCCGTCTCCAAGGCAGGGCGGAATCGCGGCGGAAAATATACCCCAATTCCGGGGCAAGAATTCGCGCGGTCCGAAGCACTGGATCCGTCCTTGACACCCGGTCACCCCGGCACGCGCCGCCGGGCGGCGGCACATTGCGCAACTAATTGATATTCCTACCATGTTCTGGCTTTCCCGGCTTTCGGTCAGCGGCCGCCCGGGGCAGCGGGGGACCCCGGGTGATGCCGCCCCGGGGCGTCGCGCGCAGTTAGCGCTAACGTGGTGCATCTCACGTTGTGGCGGTTTTGAAATCTTATGCCGCGAGGTCTCGGCTATCCTAGGACTCGAGGCTGACCTGGAGGGGGCGGGTGAGTGGGCAGAGCGCGCGCGGTGCGGCGTGCGGTCGCGGATTAGAAGTTCCTTGGAAGGAGTTCCGACGTGAATGGCATAACCCTGCTCGGGCACGCCGCCGATGATCACCCGGTCACCCCGCGCGAGAAGGCGCTGAAGGTCAATCTGGATCCCAGCTGCTACGGCAGCTTTGCGGAAATCGGCGCAGGCCAGGAGGTCGTCCGCTGGTTCTTCCGCGCCGGCGGTGCGGCCGGCACCATCTCCAAGAGCATCTCGGCCTACGACATGAAGGTCTCGGACGCCATCTATGGGCCCTGCGCCCGGTACGTGTGCCGCGAGCGCCTGCAGTCCATGCTCGACTACGAGCAGCGGCTGAACATCGAGCGGCTGGTCGCCGGCCGCGGCACCACCACCGCCTTCTTCACCTTCGCCGACACCGTCTCGGCGCGCAGTTTCCGCGGCAACAATGAATGCCACGGTTGGCTGGGCATCAAGTTCCAGCCGCGGCCCATGGCCGACAGCAGCCAGATCGTCATCCATGTGCGGATGCTGGATATCGAGAATGCCCTGCAGCAGGAGGCGCTGGGGATAGTCGGCCTCAATCTCATCTACGGCGCGCAGTATTTCGACAACGATCCGGACCGGCTGGTGGAATCCTTGCTGGATGGCCTGAGCACCGATCGCATCGAGATCGATCTTATCGAGTTCTCGGGCCCCGATTTCAAACAGGTCGACAACCGGGTCATGAGCCTGCGGCTGGTGCAGCTGGGCCTCACCGGCGCCGCCATGTTCTCCGCCGACGGCAAGGTGCTGCAGCCCTCCGAAGTGCTGCACAAGCGGCCCGTGCTGGTCGAACGGGGACGCTTCCGTCCGGTGACCTATGTGAACCTCGACCTGGCGCGCTCCGCGCTGCGCGCGTTCGAGGCCGAAGGCCAGGACGTGCAGCCGGGCGAGACCATCTCGCTCATGGAAATCACCATGAGCAGCCTCACCCACGACGGCACGGTGGATCTGCAGGACTTCATCAGTCGGGCCGAAGTGCTGGCTGCCACCGGCCACACGGTGATGATCTCGGACTTCGCCGAGTACTACCGGCTGGCGGCCTACCTGTTCCGCTATACCAATCGCCGCATCGGCCTGGCGATGGGTGCCATGAACCTCGAGGCGATCTTCGACGAGTCCTATTACACGCGCCTGGACGGCGGCATCCTGGAAAGCTTCGGCAGGCTGTTCCGCAACAATCTGCGGCTGTACATCTACCCCTACATGGACCAGAAGACCGGCAAGCTGGTGACGGTCAATGACGTGGACGTGGGCGAATCGCTGCGCCAGCTGTACGGCTACCTGCTGTCCAGGCGCTGCATCGTGCAGCTGCAGGATGCCAATGAGACCTACCTGAGCATCTATTCGCCGGACGTCCTGAGCAAGATAAACTCCGGCAACACCGAATGGGAAAGCATGGTTCCGCCGGAAGTGGCGCAGGCCATCAAGTCCCGGGGCCTGTTCGGCTATCAATAGGGAGAGCGGATGAAGCTGCTGCATACCATGGTGCGCGTCGGGGATCTGACCCGGGCCATTGATTTCTACACCAACGTCCTGGGCATGAATCTGCTGCGCACCACCGATGTGCCGGCGCATAATTACAAGCTGGCGTTCGTGGGGTACGGCGCCGGCAATGCCGATGGCTCCGCGGAGATCGAGCTGACCTACAATTACGGCGTCGCGAGCTATGAGCCGGGCACCGCCTTCGGACATTTCGCGATCGGGGTGAAGGATGTTGCCGCCACCTGCGAGCGCATCCGGGGCGCGGGCGGCAAGGTTACGCGCGAGCCTGGCCCGGTCAAGGGCGGTACCACGGTCATCGCCTTTGTCCAGGATCCCGACGGCTACAAGATCGAACTCATCGAGCGACCGTCGCTGGATTGAAAGCGCGCACCCGCTTTGGGTCGCACGCTCAGGGAATTGAAGAGGGGGTCTCTTCAGGCGGGCGGGCTGCACGGCCACGAACACGTGGCAGCGGGCGGCCGGCCCGTGATTTGAAGTGAATGTCGAGGAATGGCTGATGCACAAGAACCATACGCTGGCCGGGCTGCTGCTGCTCGCCGTGGCGCTGTGTCCCACCCTGGGAAGCGCCGAGAACCTGATCAACTGCAAGAGCCGGGCCTGCTACGACCGGCTGGTCGATGACTACCTGGCCGCACTCGTGGCCCACGATCCCACCCGGCTTGCCATCGCCCCGGAGGCGCGATTCGTCGAGAACGTCAAGGCCACCAGGATCGGCGATGGGCTGTGGAAGAGCGCCTCGGCGGTGCCCGCCGGCTTCAAGATCTATGTCCCGGACCCGGTTTCCGGCCAGGTCGGCTTCATGGGCGTCATGCAGGAGGGCGGCAAGCCCATATTGCTGGGATTGCGTCTGCAGGTATTCGAAGGTCGCATCGTCCAGGCCGAACATGTCATCGCCCGCGACCTGAACGCACAGAGTCTGGCCAATCTGCAAAGCCCCCGGCCGATATTCGCCAAATCGATCCCGGAGGGCATGCGCATGCCGCGCTATGCCATCAAGGGCGTCGCCTATTCCTACTACGATGCGCTCGACTTCAATGATGGGGAACTGGCGCCGATGGCCCGGGACTGCGAACGGCACGAGAACGGCAGGGAGTCCAGCGGCAGCCGCGCGCCCGTCACCGCGCAGACGCCGAAGCCGAACTACAGCGCGATGGACTGCACCCGTCAGTTCAGCACCGGCATGATGGGCTACATCGACAATATCGATAACATCCGGGTGCTGGCCGTGGACCCGGTAACCGGACTGGCCTTCGGTCTGTCGCATTTCCATCACAGCATGAAGAACCACCTGTTCCCCATCAGGGGCGTGCCCGGGGTCACCCAGCGCCAGGTCGACAACCCGCCCTTTGACCTGCCCGCCGCGCATATCTTCAAGATCAGCGGCGGCAAGATCCATCAGATCGAAGCGATGGGATTCCTGGCCCCGTACAACTCCCCATCGGGTTGGTAGGCCGCCATGCGCAACAGCGCCTTCCTGGCCGCCGCGCTGACCGCCATGCTGGCGCACCTGGCGGGCGCGCAGACTCCCGCGCCGGCGGCGGTGGATCACTACCGCAACATCCATGTCGCCGTGTATGCCCGCGCGCAGGAAGTGAGCCGGATGAAGGATGCCCAATGGCTGCAGCAGTCCTGGGATGTCATTTCCCGTTCGGTCAAGGTCAACAAGATCTATCTGGAGAGTCATCGCGACCGGTTGCTGGTGGATGGCGAGACGCTGGAGAAGGCCAAGGCATTCTTCGCGGCGCGCGGCGTGCAGACCTTCGGCGGCATCACCTGGACACGCAATGAGGGCAACCGCTTCGAGACCTTCTGCTATGCGAACCCGACCGACCGGGCCTGGGTGAAGCACGTGGCCGAGGAGACCGCGCGCCATTTCGACAACATCATCCTGGATGATTTCTTCTTCACCAACTGCAAGGCTGAGGAAGAGATCCTTGCGAAGGGCAGCCGGACCTGGGCCCAGTACCGCGTCGCCCGACTGCGGGAAGTGGCCCGCGACCTGATAGTGGGTGCGGCCCGCAAGGTCAATCCGAATGTCCACGTCGTCATCAAGTTTCCGAACTGGTACGAACATTTCCATGACATGGGATTCGATCTGGTGCAGGAGCCGTATCTGTACGACGGCGTGTACACCGGCACCGAAACCCGCGATCCCATCCTGAGTGCCCAGCATCTGCAGGCCTACAACGGCTACTCGATCTTCCGGTACTTCGACAACCTGCGACCAGGTTTCAATCACGGCGGCTGGGTGGATCCGCCGGGCGTGCGCACGCTGGACAACTATGTCGAGCAGCTGTGGGTGACGCTGTTCGCCAAGGCGCCGGAGATCACGCTGTTCGATTATCGACAGCTGCTGGGGGCCTTCAGCCAGACGATGCGCGGTTCCTGGCAGAGCGGCGAGGCCACCAGCTTCAGTTTCGATGCCATGATCCGCGGCTACTACGGCGCGGCCGGTGCCAATGCCCCGCCGCCCACGTACGCGGCGCCGGCCGGCCGGGCCCTGCAGAGCGTGGATGGTGTCATCGGACAGCTGGGTCGGCCGCTGGGCGTTGCGGTGTATCGGCCGTTCGAGTCGCTGGGGGAGGATTTCCTGCCGAGCTTCCTCGGGATGATCGGCATCCCCATCGACCTGCAGCCGCATTTTCCGACCTCGGCCCACACCGTGCTGCTCACCCAGGACGCGGCGGCGGATCCGAAGCTGGTCGACACGATTGAAGCCCAAGTGCGCGCCGGCGGCAACGTGATCATCACTTCGGGTCTGCTCGGCAAGCTGCAGTCGCGCGGCATCGAGCGGGTCGCGAACCTGTATCTGAGCGGCCAGGACGCACTGGTCAGGTCGTTCCTCGATGGACGCGCCACCGTCGACATCCGCGAGCCCATGCTCATCCCGCAGGTGCGCTTCATCACCAATGACACCTGGGAACTGGCGTCCTCGGTGGCCGGCGACAACGGCTTTCCGATGCTGACCGACTCGCAGTACGGCAAGGGGCACCTGTTCGTGCTCACCATTCCGAACAACGCGGCCGACCTTTACCGGTTGCCGGCCGCCATCCTCGACAGCTATCGGCGCACGGCCGGCGCGGACCTTGCCGTGCGGCTGACCGATGGGCCCGCCAAGGTCGCCCTGTATGAGTATGACAACGGTACCTTCGTCGTGGAATCCTTCAATGACGAGGCGGTCAGCGTGCAGGTATCGGTGCCCGCAAGCGTGGCGATGCTGCGAAACCTGGAGAGCGGCACCGTGGTGGCGAAGCAGCCGCCGGGCCCGGTGCCGGGATTCAGCATTTTCGCGGCGCCCGAACCTGCCTCCTCGCGCTTCATGCTGCGGATTCCGGCGCATTCCTATGCAGCGTTCGCGACGGATGCCGCAGCCCGCTGATCGCAGCGCTGCGGCGGGCGGTCAGCTGCTCGCCGGCGTTGAGCTCGGAGGCACCAAGTGCCGCTGCATTCTTGGCACCGGTCCGCGGGACATCCGCGCGCAGGTGCAGCTCGCGACGCAGGATCCCTCGGTCACCCTGCCGGGCGTGGAGGCCGTACTGGACGGCTGGCGCGCGCGGGGTTCCGAATTTGCGGCGCTTGGGCTTGCCGCGTTCGGCCCGTTGAACCTGCGGCGCGACCTGCCGCGCTACGGGTGGGTGGCGCGCACCGTCAAGGCCGACTGGTCCGGCACCGAGCTGCTGGGCCGGTTTGCGCGCCGCTACGGCTTGCCCGTGGGAATCGACACCGACGTGAATGCCGCGGCGCTGGCGGAAGGGCGCTGGGGCGGGGCGCAGGGACTCGCGGATTTCGTCTACCTGACGGTGGGCACCGGCATCGGCGCTGGGGTCATCAGCAACGGCCGCCCGGTGTCCGGCGCGAGCCATGCCGAGCTCGGACACATCCGTATCGCGCGGCTGCCGGGCGATGATTTTCCCGGCGTCTGTCCTTTTCACGGTGACTGCGTGGAGGGCCTGGCCGCGGGACCTGCGATCGCGGCGCGCGCCGGCCGCGATCCGGCCGGCCTGAGCGCCGATCATCCGGTCTGGGGCCCGGTGGCGCACGCGCTCGCACAGCTGTGTCAGGTGCTGGTATTGGGCGCGTGCCCGCGCCGCATCTTCCTCGGCGGCGGCGTGATGCAGGGTCAGCCGCAGCTGTTCGCCATGATCCGCGCTCGCCTGCAACGCAGCCTGAACGGGTATCTCGACCTCGACGAGGTGGGCGCGGGAATCGATGGCTTCATCGTGCCTTCCGCGCTGGGCGCCGCGGTGGGCCCTCTGGGTGCGCTCGCGGTGGCCGCCGACCAGTGGTAAAAGAGCCTCCATGAATCACCTCTCGAGTCTGCCGCAAGCCCGCCAGATGCATGACCGGCTGCTGCGCTGGCTGCTTGAAGATGCCTATCCGGTCTGGGCCGCAGCGGGCTTCGATGCGGTCCATCGCACCTTCAATGAACGGCTGACGGCCGCGGGCGCGGTGCCCGATGAGCCGCGGCGTGCGCGCGTGCAGGCCCGCCAGGTCTATGCCTATTCCCGGGCCGCAGCGCTGGGATGGCGGGGCGATGCGCGGCCGCTGGTGGAGGCGGGATTGGGTTTCTTCACGCGCCACTACGAACGCGCGGATGGGCTGTTTCGCACCCTGTGCGACTCAGATGGCAGGGTCCGCGACGAGCGCGCCGTGCTGTACGACCAGGCATTCGCGCTGCTGGCCCTGGCCAGTGCCCAGGAGGTGCTGGGACCTGCGCCGGCTATCGTCGAGCGCGGCGTGCAGCTGCGGATGCGGCTGCTGGCGCAGATGCACCGCGCCGGGGGAGGCTTCGACTCCGCGATTCCCGACCGCTTGCCGTTGCTGTCCAATCCGCACATGCATCTGTTCGAAGCGGCGCTCGCCTGGAAGGCCGTTTCCACGGATCCTGGCTGGGCAGCGCTGGCGGATGAGATCTGCGGCATCGCGCTGAAGCATTTCATCGATCCGCGCAGCGGAGCGCTGGCGGAGATCTTCGATGCCAACTGGCAGTCCATGCCCGAATCCACGCCGGGCCAGGCGCTGGAACCGGGTCATCAGTTCGAATGGGCCTGGCTGTTGCTGTGCCAGGACGCAACGCCCGGCAGCCGCACCCGCAACGCCGCCGAGCGGCTGTTCGACATCGGCGAGAACCACGGCGTGAAGGGCGGCATCGCCATCAATGCCTTGAATGCAGAGCTGCGCATCAAGGATGCGGCCGCGCGCCTGTGGCCGCAGACCGAGAGGTTGAAGGCCGCTGCCCGCCTGGGGGAACTCACCGGGCAGGAGCGCTACTGGAACAGCGCCCTGGGAGCCGCGCAGGGTCTGTGGCGATTCCTGGATCACGGCGCCCGTGGCCTGTGGTACGACAAGATCGACGGCCACGGCAAGTTCGTCGAAGAGCCTGCGCCGGCGAGCAGTTTCTATCACATCATCTGCGCCATCGCGCAGTTCGGCGAGGCGCTGCAGCGGGCGGCCTGAGCCGACCGCCCACGCTGCACAAGCCGCCAGGGCTTGGCGATCCTGACCGCTTCAGTGCTTGTAGGCGATGCGGTAGACGAGGTCGGCGGCATCATCGCTCAGCAGCAGCGAGCCATCGGCGTTGACCAGCAGGGCGACCGGGCGACCCCAGGCGTTGCCGTCATCCACGATGAAGCCGACCAGGAAGTCGTCGTACTCACCCGTGGGCACGCCATGTTTCATACGGACCCGAACGACCTTGTGGCCGGTACGGAACGCCCGGTTCCACGAGCCGTGCAGGACGGCGAAACCATCTCCCACATACTTCCTGGGGAAGGCCGAGGCGCCAGAGGTCGCGGTGTAGAATGTCAGGTTCAGCGCGGCCGAGTGCGCCTGGTAGGGCACATCCGGAGACGTGACCTTGCCCGCCAGATCAGGACGCTCACCGGCGTGGCGCGGATCCTCATGGTTGCCCATGTAGTACCAGGGCCAGCCGTACCAGGCGCCTTGCTTCACACGCGTGGAATAGTCGGGCACCAGATCATCCCCAAGCATGTCGCGTTCATTGGTCGTGCACCACAGCGCACCGTTGCCCGGCTGCACCGTCAGGCTCACGCAATTGCGGATGCCACTGGCGTATACCTTGCCGGGCTGGTCGGAGCCCACGTCGTACACCAGAACGTCGGCGCGGTTCTCCTCACTGCCCCAGGCGGCGCCCAAGCCATGCGCGGCCTCCCACGCCTGCACTTCATCGGCGCTCTTCTTCGGCAGGTCCTCCGCGACGTTGGACTGCGAGCCCACCGACACATACATCTTCTTGCCATCCGGCGAGAAGGCGACATCACGTGAGAAGTGGCCACCGCCCGCCACCGGCGAGAGCTGCGGCACCACGATCTCCGGAACACCGCTGGCCTGGGTGTCACCGACCTTGTACGCGTAGCGCACCAGGCGGTTGGTCTCGGCCACGTACAGCCATTGCGGATGCCGGGCATTCGGATAGAAGGCCATGCCGTGCGGCAGCACCAGGCCCTGGGCGTAGGTCGTGATCTGGTCGGCATGGGTACCGTCGGCCGACGGATGCATCACCACGATCTTGTTGGCCTGTGTCTCCGAAAGGAAGATGTCCCCGTTGGGCGCCAGCAGCATCTTACGGGCCCCGGTCGTGCCGGTGGCGAACACCGACAGCGTGAAGCCCGGCGGCAGTTTCACGTTGGCATCGGCGGGCCTGGGCACCAGGCGCGGAAACTTGGCCGAGGAGGGGGTGTCATAGGGGGCCGGCAGCTTGGCCAGATCGATGCGGTGGGCCCGACCCGGGACATCGTTCTTCCAGTCATCGCTGCCCTTGACCGGCTGGTTGGTGCCCGGGGGCAGCGGCGGCGGTGCGCCCGGTCCGCGCGCGGCGGCAGCGGATTCCTTGAAGGTGCCGTCCTTGACCGCCTGGAAGTAGGCAATCACATTGGCGCGATCGGCATTGTCGGCCACCGGTATGACCATGGCGGAGCCCGGGACCACGCTGGTGGGTGAACTCAGAAAGCGGTTCAGAGTGGCCTCATCCCAGGTGAGCCCGGAGGCCTTCAGGGCAGCGGTATAGCCGAATTGCGGGTTGGCGGCGGAGTGCCGTCCAAAGACCCCGTTCAGATTCGGGCCCTGGGCCCCGCCGTTATCACCGGGCTCGGCGCTGTGGCACAGTGCGCACTGGGCGCGGAACACCGCCTTGCCCGCATTGGCGTCGGCACCAAGAGCCGGTGCGGAGCACACCAGCGCCGTCAGCAGCGCCGTCATTGTCATGGATCGCATGGTTGTCCCCCTATCGGAATCTGATGCGGCGCGATTCTACTCCGCGGCCGTCACGCGACGGGCCGGACTGCGTCACCACGGTTTTGCCACCGGGCGTTCGGTATATCGGAAAGGATATAACGCAATCGACAGCAGAGCTAGGCCATCTCGGGAACATCCGCTGCTTCGGGCCGGTCCGGATCATCATCGGGCAGCTGCCAGAAGATCCAGGCCGAGGCCGTGGTCATCAGCCCCACACACAGAAAGGTCGCCTGGAATACCCGCAACTCCCGGGCGTGTCCGAAGCTGTCCGCGAACGCCGCCAGCAGGCCCGCGGCGGCCGCCACCGCGAGGCTCATGGCCAGCATCTGCACCATCGAGAGCATGCTGTTGCCGCTGCTGGCCTCCGGGCCGTCCAGATCCTTGAGCGTCAGGGTGTTCATGGCGGTGAACTGCAGGGAGTTGACGATGCCCAGACCGGCAAGCTGGATCAGCATCACCCACAATGGGGCGGCCGGTCCCAGCAGGGCGAAACTCGCCATGGCCAGCCCCACCAGCAGGGTGTTTGCCACCAGCACCGTGCGGTAACCGAACCGGCGCACCAGACCGGTGACGCCGCGCTTGGTCAGCATCGCCGCCAGTGAAGTGGGCAGCAGCATCAGTCCAGCATGAAAGGGTGCAAATCCGAGCACCACCTGCAGGAACAGCGGGATCAGGTAGGGCATGCTGCCATTGCCCAGGCGCGCGAACAGATTGCCGATCAGTCCGATGCTGAAGGTCGGAATGCGAAACAGCGCCGGTGGAAACAGCGGATGGGTCTGCTGCGTGGCACGCAGCCAGTAGCCCACCAGGCTCGCGAGGCCGAACACCAGCAGCAACAGCACGGTCGCATGGTGCAGCTGCAGCTCCGAGAGGCCATCCAGGGCAATCGAGACGGTGATCATCCCGATGGCGAGCAGCGCATAGCCGGGGAAATCGAACGGCGCCAGCGACTGCAGGCGGGTCGAGCGCATGTGCCGCAGGGTAAAGAAGCCGCCGGCGACGCCGATGGGCACGTTGATGAGGAAGATCCAGTGCCAGCTCGCCACCTGCACCAGCCAGCCACCCAGGGTCGGACCGATCAGCGGACCCACCAGTCCCGGCACCGCCACGAAGCTCATCGCCGGCAGCAGCCGCTCGCGCGGAAAGCTCTGCAGCAGTGCCAGCCTGCCGATGGGCAGCAGCATGGCGCCGCCCGCGCCTTGCAGGACGCGAGCGGCCGTGAGTTGCACCAAGGTGTGCGAGGCCGCGCACAGGATCGAGCCCAGCGTGAAGACGATGATGGCGCTCAGGAAGGCGCGCCGGATGCCGAAGCGGTCCGCCAGCCATCCGGATGCCGGAATCAGCATGGCCATGGTCAGCGAGTAGGCGATGACCACCGACTGCATGCGCAGCGCGCCTTCTCCCAGGCTTCTCGCCATGGCCGGCAATGCCGTATTGACGATGGTGGAGTCCAGCGTCTGCATGAAGAAGCTGGCCGACACCAGCCACAGCAGTGGCTGCAGCGAGCGCTCCCGGTCCGGGCCTTCGCTATCAGCCACCGGAGCGTTTCGCCGCAAATCCCAGCCTGACCAGTTCCTGCACCAGGCGGTCGCGGTGTTCACCCTGGATTTCGATGACGCCGTCCCGGACCGCGCCACCGGCGCCGCACAGTTTCTTCAGCTGCGTGCCCAGTGCCTCAAGCTCCGGGCCCGGCAGGGGCAGCCCGCTGATCACCGTCACCCCCTTGCCGCCGCGCCCGGAGGTTTCCCGTCCGACCCGAACCCGGGCGGGTCCGGCGGGCGGCGCGGATTTCAGGCGCGCGGCCGGATCGGTCTTCACGACCACGCCGCGAAAGGTGTGAGTGGGCTTCATGAGACCGAAGGGTGCACTCAAGTGCCATGCGGCGACAAGGGTCGGTGGGCGCGGCGCCGGCCGGACAACCCCGGGGCCGCCGGCCACTTCAGATAGAAGGCGTACTGGCTGCGGCAATCCCGCAGGAACAGCCAGGGGCCGTAGCCTGCGGATTTGAGCACTCCGCGGTGCGCGGCCCAGACCGCCAGGGACGCTGCCGTCAGCAGGCAATGCTCCCAGGCTCCGAGCAGCGCTGCGGGCCATGCGCTGCGGCGTTGTCTGGACTCGAGCAGCAGACGGGATGCAAAGGCCACATGGGCCAGTTCGTCCGCCACCAGCGTCCGGCACAGGATCTGCAGCCGGCGGCAATCGGTCACCACCTCCAGCGCGCGGTAGTAGACGATGCCGATGAGCTCCGCGGTGACCAGGATCCGCAGGCGCGCCGCAAGGCCGCCCCATCTGCGGGCGAGGCGAAATGCCGTATCGGTCAATGCCCGCTCGCGTTCCTGGATATCGTGATCCTGCATGAACTCGCGCAGCAGGCTCGCGTGCCGCTGCTCCTCGGCGATGAACAGGTCGAAGATCTCCACCAGATCCGCGCCGCCGTGTGACTCGCAATGACGACGCACCGCGCAACGCAGCTGCGTTCCAGCGGAGCTTTCAGCCAGCTGGAACGTGGCAATCGAGGCAGCAATCAGCCGCCGTTCCCGGGCGCTGAGCGTGTCCTCGAGGCTCGCCGGAACCTGCCGAGGGTGCGCCGCCTGGCTGCGAAAATGCGCGAGCCACACTGGAAGATCCTGAAGCATGGGGCCACCTGCAGCTTTTCTTCGTTGACCCCCAGCCTGGATGTGCTTTCGGTCATCCGGGTGGGGCAATTCGGGCAGATTGTGGCAGGATGACCGTCCTTGGAATGACGCCGGGGAGTGCCCGTGTCCGGATTGCAAAAAGCGACTGGCTTGAGCGGCTTGCTGCTGACTTGCGCCCTGGCAGGTCAGGCGGGCGCCGCGGCGCCGGCGCATGCTGAATCCGCCGCCGATGCGCAGTTTGCGACGCTCGAGCATGCCTACGTGGTGTACAGCATGAGCCGCTTTCCGGTGATGGCCACCTACCTCGGTGGCTCGGCCTTTGATCCGGCATTGAGCGAGGTGGACGGCACGCTGCGCGATTACTCGCCGGCCGCACTCACGGCCGAGGATCAGCGTTGGCGCACACTGCGGATCCAGTTCGCACAGATCGAGCCGCGGCGCCTGTCGGCACGGCGGCGCATCGACCGGACCGTGGTGCTCGCGCAGATCGATTTCTTGCTGCACCAGCATGAGGTGCTGCGCCACCAGCAGAATGCCCTCGACTCGTATGTAGATGAGCCGTTGCGCGGCATCGATTGGCAGATCCAGGGCATGAAGCCCACCGGCAACGCGACCTCGGGCACCGAGGCGCAGTGGCAGCACGTGATTGCGCGAACCCGCGCCGTGCCGGCCTACCTGGCCACCGCGCGGGCGCAGCTGGCCGCCGGCGTACGCGCCGGACATCCGCCGGATTGGCGCGTACTGATGGATTTCGGCCTGCACAGCAGCAGCGCTGACGCCGAATATTTCGCCAGGGACCTGCCGGGCATCGCGGCGCAGCTGCTCGCGGGTGCGAATCGCGAGTCGCTGCTGCGCCAGCTGCAGCAGGCCGGCAAGGAGGCGGCCGCGGCCTACCAGCAGCTGCGCGAGTACGTGGCGGGCACTTTTTTCCTGGACGCCGCGGCCAAGGATGTGAGGGCGCTGAAGCCGCCGTTCCGGGCCGACCGGTACGTGTTCGGCGAAGCCGAATATGACTGGGCGCTGCATAACAACCTGCACCTGGAAACGACCGCCGCGGCGCTGTACCAGCAGTCATGGCCGGTGGTGCAGGCCACCCGGGCGCAGATGCTCGCCCTGGCGCGCAGCATTGCACTGGCCCATCACTGGGCGGCGCCCGCCGGCGCTGCGGTCGGTGCGGACGCGCTGGTGCACATGGTGTTCGGGCACCTCGAACAGGACGCCCCGCTGAACGATGCGGCGATGGTCGAGTCGTATCGCAGGACCGGCCAACGGCTCGTCGAGTACGCGCGCACCACCCATCTGTTCGATGTGCCCGCCCAGTACCGCCTGGATGTGACCGTGACGCCACCGCCGCTGCGCGCCTCGATCGAGAGCGCGGCCTACTACCCGGCGCCGATCTTCACGCCCGACGGCGTGGGACGCTTTTACGTAACGCCCACCGGGGATGATCCGGCACTGCTGCGCCAGCTGCACAATCTGGATGCGCAGCCGGACCTGGCGGCGCACGAGGGTTTTCCCGGCCATGACTGGAACTACAAGATCATGACCGAACAGCGCGCGCTGATCTCGGATGTGCGCTGGCTGACTCCCGGAGCGGTGGAGGATTCCTCCTCGATGTGGGAGGACTCGCTGGCCACCGAGGGCTGGGCGCTGTACGCGGAAAGTCTGATGGCCGAGCCGCAGCCCGGCGCGCCGCATGGCTTCTACTCGCCCGAGCAGCGCCTTTACCAGCTGCAGGGCCAGCTGTATCGCGATCTGCGCGTGCGCATCGACACCGGAATCCACACCGGGCGCCTGTCATTTGAAGATGCCGTGACTCTCTTTTCCGAAGTCGTCGACTTCATTCCCGGCTCCTGCCATGACCTAAAGGCCCAGGCCGAGCCCGAAAAGCGCGCCAGCTGCGAGAGTGCGCGCGCCGAAATCAAGCGCTATGCGCGCTGGCCCACGCAGGCGATCACCTATCGGCTGGGCAAGGAGCAGATCCTGTCATTGCGGCACCGCGCTCAGCGGCTGTTCGGACCGGAGTTTTCCGAGCAGCGTTTCCACCTGGAGTTCATGAAGCAGGGCAGTATTCCCACCGGCTATTTCGCCGAAGAACTGCTGCGCGAGCTCGGGCGCCCGGCTCCTTAGGCGGGCGGCAGGACCTGCTGCAGCCAGCGGCTGATGGCGAGGATTTCCGGCGCGCACAACTGGTGCTGCATGGGGTAATCAAGCCAGGTCGGGGCATAACCCGCGGCGCCCAGCGCGGCGAAGGACAGTCGCGCCAGCGCCAGCGGTACGATCGTATCCTCGCGTCCGTGGCACATCAGGATGGGAATCGACTGGTTGGCCGGGGTGCGCTCCGCGGCCAGGGTTGCGCGCAGGGGCAGGTAGGTCGACAGAGCCAGAATGCCCGCCAGGGTGGCCGGATAGCGCAGTCCCGCCTGCAGCGCGATGGCGCCGCCCTGGGAAAACCCCGCCAGCACGATGCGCTCCGGAGCGATGCCGGCGGCGCGTTCACGGTCGATGAGGCCGTGCACCGTGGCGGCCGAGGCCTGGATGCCGGCAAGGTCCTCCCGGTCGCGGATTTCCAGGCTGTAGATGTCGTACCACGCGCGCATGGTCAGGCCGTTGTTGACCGTGACCGGCCGCACCGGGGCGTTCGGAAAAACAAAGCGCGGCGCCACATCGTCCGGCAGGTGCAGTTCCGGGACCAGGGGCAGGAAATCGGTCCCGTCGGCGCCCAGTCCGTGCAGCCAGATGACGCTGCTGCTGGGGGGCGCGGCGGGGGTCATGACGATCGCCTCGCGGGACTGCCGGGTCTGGTAGTTCATGGGGGAATGTTACGATGTGCGCATGTCAAAAGCGCCACTTGATTACCAGAGCGCAGGTGTCGACTACCACCGCATCGACGCGCTGAAGGTCCTGGCCCAGCGGGCTGCCCGGGGCACCGCGCGACATCTGGCCGGCCACGCGGCCCGGGAAATCGAGAGTTCCCGCGGCGAGTCCGCCTATGTGGTGGAAACCCACGGCGTGCTGCTGGCCTCGATCGTGGAGTGCCTGGGCACCAAGTCCCTGGTGGCCGATGCGATGCGCGCGGTCAGCGGCCGCAGCCACTACGACACCATCGCCCAGGACACGATTGCCATGGCGGTCAATGACCTGGTGACGGTGGGCGCCGCGCCGATTTCGGTCCACGCCTACTGGGCGGCCGGCGGCAGCGACTGGTTCTCCGACATACCCCGCATGGAAGATCTGGTGCGCGGCTGGCAGGCGGCCTGCGACATCTGCGAAGTGTCCTGGGGCGGCGGCGAGACCCCGGCGCTGGCCGGAGTCGTGGCACCGGGCAGCATTGATCTGGCTGCCTCCTGCGTCGGCATCGTGCCATCGCGCGCGCACCTGACCCTGGGCGCACAACTGCACGCCGGGGATGCCATCGTGCTGCTGGCCGCGAGCGGCATTCACGCCAACGGCGTGAGTCTCGCGCGCCAGCTCGCCGCGCAATTACCGCAAGGATATGCCACGCGCCTGGCTGACGGCCGGCGCTTCGGTGAAGCCGTTCTGGATCCCACGGTGCTGTATCCGCCGGTGATCAAGCAGCTGTGGGCGGCGAACGTCCTGCCGCACTACTGCGTCAACATCACCGGTCACGGCTGGCGCAAGCTCATGCGTCATGCGTCCGACTTCACCTATCGCATGCACACCCTGCCGCCGGTGCCCGAGGTGCTCGCCTTCATGCAGCGCGAGGGCCGCATGGACGTGCGCGAGGCCTATGGCAGTCTCAACATGGGCGCCGGTTTTGCGCTGTTCGTGGCGCCGAGCGACGTGGCCGCCACGATTGCCGCGGCCCGCGCGGCCGGGCTTGCCGCCTGGACGTGCGGGGTCGTCGATCCGGGTCCGCGCCGGGTGCTCATCGAGCCCCTGGGCATCGAGTTCGCGGCGGACGAACTGGCGCTGCGCGGCTGATGTACGGCCTGGCGCGAGCGCTGCTCTTCCTACTGGATGCGGAGGCCGCCCACCACCTGACCCTGAGCAGTCTGCGCCTGAGCCAGCGCCTGGGGTTGCTGCGCCTGCTCGCCCCGGAGCAGCCGCCGATACCGGTCGAGCTCATGGGGCTCACGTTCGCCAACCGCATCGGGCTGGCGGCCGGGTTCGACAAGAACGCGACCTGCGTCGAGGCCATGGGAGCGCTGGGCTTCGGATTCGTGGAAGTGGGAACCCTGACGCCCAGGCCGCAGGCGGGCAATCCCAGGCCGCGGATTTTCCGCCTGCCCAAGGCGCGCGCCGTCATCAATCGCATGGGCTTCCCGAATGAGGGAGTCGATGCCGCCGTGGCGCGCCTGCGCCGCCGCCGCTACCGCGGCGTGTGCGGCGTGAACATCGGCAAGAACGCCGCGACCCCATTGGAGGAGGCGACGTCCGACTATGTGGCGGCGCTACGGGCGGTGTATGAATGCGCCGACTACGTGGCCATCAACATCAGCAGCCCCAACACCCAGGGCCTGCGCCAGCTTCAGGAGGGCGATCAGCTGCGCCCGCTGCTGCAGGCGCTGCTCGAGACGCGCGCTGAGCTGGCCGAGCGCGTGGGTTGGCGGGTGCCGTTGGTCGTCAAACTCTCGCCGGACCTCTCGGCGGATGAACTGGCGGCGAGCGCGCAGGTGATCCGCGAACTGGCGCTGGACGGGGTCATCGCCACCAACACCACGCTGGATCGGGTCGCCGTGACGGGCCTGCCGCACGCCGAGCGTCCCGGGGGCCTGAGCGGTGAGCCCTTGAGGGAAAAGTCCGTGAGCGTCATTCGCCAACTGCGCCAACTGCTGGGTCCGCAGGTGCCGCTGATCGGCGTCGGGGGCATCAGCAGCGCGGCGGACGCTGCCGCCATGTTCGCGGCGGGCGCCGACCTGATCCAGGTGTACACCGGCCTCGTCTATCGCGGCCCCGGGCTGGTGCGGGAACTGGTGACGGCCGATGGCCGGCGCCGGCCCCGCCACAATCGGCCATAAAGCTTCGCAGGCGCGGCACTTTTGCCGCATAGGGGCGTCCCATTGCGGGCGTGAACTGTACCCGTAGCGCAGGCAAGGTGCCTGCGCCACTCATAAGAGGTACGGGTCATGAACGCGAATGCACGCAGGGTACACAGGACTGTGGTGGGTTTCGGCCTGGCATGCGCCGTGGCGGCAGCGCTGCCTTGCGTTGCCGGGGAGGCGGCAGCGGGGATGAGGACGGTGACCGTCAAGCCGAGCAAATCGGCGCCCGCCGAGGAGAACATCGGTTTTGTCAGCGGGCTGGCCATCGGCGCGGTCGCCGGCGGTCCCATCGGTGCGGTGGCCGGCGGCATCACCGGGGCGCTGCTCGGGGAGCACTACCACAAGCAGAAGGCGCTCAATCACGCGCTGGCGGCCGATCTGTCCGGCAGCAACGCCGAGCGGGCCAAGCTGGCGCAGGCCCTGATGCAGCGGGAGGATTCCCTGGGACGCGCCCGCGAGCTGACGCTGAACATCGCCTTTCGCACCGGCGACTCGAAACTGGCTGCCGATGACATCGAGCAGCTGACCACCCTGGGACAGCTGGCCGGCGGCATGGACGGCATCAGGATCAAGGTCAGCGGTCACGCGGATCCGCGCGGCGCCCCGGAGTACAACCTCGCGCTGTCGAAGCAGCGCGCCGAGGCGGTCGCCGCCGCGCTGACCAACGCGGGGCTGAACGCGGACCGCATCGTGATCGAAGCGCTGGGTGCCGAGGGTGACGCGCAGGTACGCGATCTGGATGCGTTCGCGTTCCAGCGCCGCGTCACGGTCAAACTGGAGGACGGCAAGTCCTCCACCGCAACCGTTGCCCAGGTGCAGTGAAGCGCGGCTACAGGGCCCTGATCACCGACCGCAAGGTCTCGAAGATCTGATCGATGTGCTTGGACTCGATGATCAACGGCGGTGACAGGGCCAGGATGTCGGCCGTCTGGCGCACCAGCAGGCCGCGCTCGAAGCACTTCACGTACACGTCGAAGGCGCGCGCGCCGGGTTTGCCCGCGATGGGATCGAACTCCAGGCCCAGGATCAATCCGTAGTTGCGCACGTCGATGACATGCGGCAGGCCGCGCAATGAGTGCGAGGCCTCCTCCCATTCCTTCGCGACCGTCTTGGCACGGGTGAGCAGATTCTCGCGTGCGTAGATGTCCAGGGTGGCCAGGCCCGCCGCGCAGGCGGTCGGATGTCCCGAGTAGGTGTAGCCGTGGAAGATCTCGATGCCATCCGGACCCTTCATGAAGGCCTCGTAAATGGTCCTGGAGACGATGGCCGCACCCATGGGCACGCAGCCGTTGGTGAGGCCCTTGGCGCAGGTGATGATGTCCGGCGTGACGCCGAACTCCTGCGATGCAAAGGCCGACCCGGTGCGCCCGAAGCCGGTGATGACCTCGTCGAATATCAGCAGGATACCGTGCTTGGTGCAGATCTCGCGCAGGCGCTGCAGATAGCCCACAGGCGGCAGCAGCACGCCGGTGGAGCCGGCGATGGGTTCGACGATCACCGCGGCGATGGTCGAGGCATCCTGCAGGGCGATGATCTTTTCCAGCTCATTGGCGAGTTCAACGCCATGCTGAGGAAGTCCGCGCGAGAAGGCGTTGCGCGCCAGATCATGGGTGTGCGGCAGATGATCCACATTCGGCAGCAGCGTGCCGGACCACATCTTGCGGTTGGCCGCGATGCCGCCCACCGAAATGCCGGCGAAGCTTACTCCGTTGTAGCCGCGTACCCGGCCCACGATGCGGGTGCGACGCGCCTCGCCGCGCACCGCGTGGTAGCCGATCGCGATCTTCAGCGCCGTGTCCACCGCCTCGGACCCGGAATTGCCGAAGAACACGTGATCCAGGCCCTCCGGGGCGAGCGCTGCCATGCGGTTCGCCAGTTCATAGGCGCCCGGGTGCCCCATGTTGAACGGCGGTGCGTAGTCCATGGTCTCCAGCTGGCGCGCCACCGCTTCGGTGATTTCGCGCCGGCCGTGTCCGGCATTCACGCACCACAGTCCGGCCACGGCATCCAGGATCTGACGACCATCGCCGCTCCAGTAATGCATGCCTGAGGCCTTGGCGAGAATCCGCGGTTTGGCCTTGAACTGGCGGTTCGGCGTGAAGGGCATCCACAGGGATTCGAGCGAGGGCGTCGACATGATCGTATGTGCTCCGGAGCGGACTTACGGTAAACGAGGGGCGCGATGATAAAGAAAGTTGACAATTTGGGCTACAAGAGCGGAAATTTCGCCCCCTTCGTTGAGTATCCTCAACATCTTAGTTATTTACATAATATGAGTATCGACGTTGGCGCCAAGCTGCGCAGTGTTCGCGTGGCCTTCGGTTTGTCGCAACGGGCCCTCGCCAGGCGCGCCGGGGTCACCAACGGGTTGATCTCCCTGATCGAGCAGAACCGGGTCAGTCCCTCCGTCAGCTCCCTGAAGAAGGTGCTCGATGGGGTGCCCATGACCCTGGTCGAATTCTTCACCCTGGATGAAGCCAGCGCGCCGCAGATGTTCTTTGCGGCCGAGGAGCTCAAGGAGATCGGCAACGAGGCGCTCTCGCGCCGGCTGGTGGCCGCCGAGCGCAGCGGACGGCAGCTGTCGATCCAGCACGATCGCTATGCCCCCGGTGCCACCAGCGGCGATGAGCTGCTGGCCCACCGCGGCGAGGAAGGCGGGCTGGTGGTGCGCGGGCGCATTGAACTGACCATCGGGGGCTCCAGCCGGGTGCTGGGTCCCGGCGATGCCTACTACTTCACCAGCCAGCTTCCCCATCGCTTCCGCAACATCGGTCGCGAGGTCTGCGAGATCGTCAGTTGCGTGACTCCGGCAAGACCGTAACCGCGATGCAGGACACTTCGCAGCATGAGGCGCTGCTGCCGCTGCTGGCCAGCTGCCCGCGCGGTCTCGCCGACCTGCTGGTGCAGGAACTGAACGCCTGCGGCGCAAGCGCCGTTCGCGAACGCACGACGGGCGTGAGCTTTCAGGGTTCCCTGGAATGCGCCTACCGGGTCTGCCTGGAATCGCGCACGGCCAATCGCCTGTTCCTGGAAATCGCCACCTTCAATGCGGCCAGCACCGATGAGTTCTATGCCGAGCTGCGGCGCATCGACTGGACACGGCATGTGGGGCCGCAGGCGACGCTGGCCTGTGATTTCAGCGGTCAGCACCCGCAGATCACCCACACCCACTTCGGCGCGCTGAAGCTCAAGGACGCCATCTGCGATGGCTTGCGCGCCTGGGCCGGCTACCGGCCGGATGTGCAGCGCGAGCGACCCGACGTAAGGGTTCATGCCCATGCCAACGGCGAGCAGGTGAGCGTGTCCATCGACCTGTCCGGGGAAAGCCTGCACCGCCGCGGTTATCGCGGGGAGGCCGGTGAGGCGCCGCTGAAGGAGAACGTCGCGGCCGGCA
Organism: uncultured Pseudomonadota bacterium; assembly: GCA_963726995.1. Lineage (GTDB taxonomy): Bacteria > Pseudomonadota > Gammaproteobacteria > Steroidobacterales > Steroidobacteraceae > DAIDKA01. The sequence continues at coordinate 779,454 of CAVSEP010000007.1, read as the reverse complement.
TACTGCTGCGCGCCGGCTGGCCGCAGCTTGCCGCGGACGGCGCCGGGTTCCTCGATCCGATGTGCGGCTCGGGCACATTGGTGATCGAAGCCGCGCTGATCGCGGCGCACCGGGCGCCGGGACTGAGCCGGGACTATTTTGGTTTCCTGGGCTGGCGGGGCCATGACGCGGCGCTGTGGGCACGGGTCCGGGCCGCGGCGCAGGCGCAGGTGCGCGAGCTGCCGCCCGGGCATCTGCCGCTGCGCGGCATCGATCGCGACGCCGCGAGCATTCGCGCAGCCTCCGGCAATGCCCAGCGCGCCGGCATCGGCCCGTGGGTGCATTTCTCCACGGGGCTGCTGGCGCAGGCCCAGCCGCTGCCCGGACAGACGCCGGGCCTGCTGGCCACCAATCCCCCCTACGGCGTGCGCATGGAGGATCTCGCCGGCGCACGCGTCGCGCACCGTGAGCTGGGAATCGTGCTGCGCGAGCAGTTCCCGGGCTGGCACGCCGCGGTCTTCACCGGCACACCCGAGTTGGGACTGGAGCTGGGCATACGTGCGCGACGCACCCATACGATGTGGAATGGCGCCATCGAGTGCCGCCTGCTGCGCCTGACCGTCGAAGCGGCAAGCTTCCGGGAAGTGGGGCGCAAGCGCACCGGACTTACCGCCGATGCGCAGTCCGCCGCCGCCCCCGGCGCGCGCATGTTTGCCAACCGGCTGGCCAAGAACCTCAAGCGTTTCGACAGCTGGGCGCGTGAGCAGGGCGTGTTCAATGTCCGGCTCTACGACGCCGACATGCCCGAGTACGCCCTGGCGATCGATCGCTATGGCATCCTCGGGGAGGCGGGGCCGGAGGATTGGCTGTACGTGCAGGAATACGAGGCGCCCTCCAGCATCGACCCGGAAGCGGCGAAGCGCCGGCGCGGCGAGGCCCTGTCGGTGCTCACCGAAGTCACGGGCGTGCCCGGTGAACGGATCCGCGTGCGGCTGCGTCGCAAGCAGTCCGGCGGCGGGCAGTACCGCAAGCTTGAAAGCCAGGCGGTGTTTCACATGGCGCGCGAGGCCGGCCGGCGCTTCTGGGTGAACTTCGACGACTACCTGGACACCGGGCTGTTCCTCGATCACCGCATCACGCGCGAGCGGCTGGGCGCGCAGGCCCGGGGCGGACGATTCCTCAACCTGTTCTGCTATACCGCCACGGCCACCGTGCACGCCGCCGCGGGCGGCGCGCGCGCCAGCACGTCCGTGGACATGTCGCGCACCTACCTGCAATGGGCGCGGCGCAACCTGGACCTGAATGACATCCCGCGCGAGCCCCATGAACTCATCCAGGCCGACTGCCGCGAATGGCTGGACCAGGCGGTGGCTGCCGGCGAGCGCTTTGACCTGGTGTTCCTGGATCCGCCGACCTTTTCGAACTCCAAGCGCATGCAGGGCGTGCTGGATGTGAGTCGCGATCACAGCATGCTGATCGAGCTGTGCACCCAGTTGCTCAATCACGATGGCCTGCTGGTGTTCTCCACCAACGCGCAGCGCTTCAAGCTGGACGAATCCATCAGCGCGCGACACGCGGTCACGGACATTTCCCGTGCCACCATCGCGCTGGATTTCGAGCGCAATCCGCGCATCCATCGCTGCTTTGAGATCCGCCCGCGCTGATCCTTGAGGGCTACAGCAGATCCTTGATCCGGTAGTACATCATCGCCAGCACCAGCGCCGGGCGCCGCAACGCGGGGCCGCCGGGAAAGCCGCCATGCGGGATGCGCGCGAACACATCGAAGCGGCCGGCGTCCCCTGCGATGGCCTCGCTCACCAGTTTCCCGGCCATGCCGGCGAGGGCGATTCCGTGGCCGGAAAATCCCTGCAGGTAGTACACGTCGGGATTGAGCCGCCCGAAGTCCGGCGCGCGGTTGCGCGTGATGTCCACGTGCCCGCCCCAGGCGAAGTCCACCGCCACATCGTGCAGCTGCGGAAATACCGCCACCATGCGCTTGCGCGTGGCCGCGGCGATGCGATCCGGGTCAAAGCCGGCGTAGGTGACGCGGCCGCCGAACAGCAGGCGGTGATCGGCCGTGCGCCGGAAATAATCCAGCACCCAGTTCATGTCCGAGACGGCGGCATTGTTGGTGATGAGGGCCTGGGCGCGTTGCGCCCCGAGGGCCTCGCTGGCCACGATGCAGGTGCCCACGGCCATGATCCGGGACTGCAGGGACGGTGCCGTGGGCCCCAGATACACGTTGCCGCACAGGACCAGTTGCCGGCAGCGCACTTCGCCACCTGGCGTGCTGACGCGCACCGGTGAGCGCCCGGTGAATTCCACCGCACGCGTGCCCTCGAAGATGCGCACGCCCAGCCGCTCGGCCGCCGCGGCGAGCCCTAAGGTGTAGTTGAGCGGATGGATGTGTCCGGCGTTCGGGTCGTACAGCGCCCCGAGGTAGCGACGACTGGCGATGACGCTGCACACTTCATCCTGCGGCAGGTAGCGCAGGCCCTCATAGCCGTAGCGGCGCTGCAGGTCATCCAGATGGGTGCGCAGCTCGTGCAGGTGACGGGGCTTCACCGCGGTGAGCAGGTGGCCGGCGACATACTGCGCATCGATGCCATGGCGGTCGATCAGCTCGCGCACCAGGCGCACGCCGGCCACCGAAGCGTCCCAGACCTTGCGGGCGTCCGCGGCCCCCAGCAGCTTCTCGATCTTGTCCTGGCCGGCCGCCACCCCGGGCAGCACCTGCGCGCCGCTGCGGCCCGATGCGCCCCAACCGATCTGCTGTGCTTCGAGCACTATCACCTGCAATCCGCGCTCGGCCAGGTGCAGCGCCGCGGAGGTGCCCGCGATGCCGCCACCCACCACGCAGACATCGCAGCTATGGCTGCCGGCGAGCCTCGGGCGGGCCGGGGCGGGGCTGCGGGTGGCGGAATAGTAAGTGCGGGCGACCGGCTGGCCGGTCATAACGGACCCCAAGCTGTTTAAAATATTTAAAGCGCCCGGTAGCGGGCTTCGTACCCCTCGGCCGGGCGCTCGGGTACCTGACGGACGGGCCCGCAAGTGGCTATATTGTCGGGCTGTGAGGCTAGTTTACCACTGATGGCAGGCGGGCGAAAATGTGCGCCGCGGAGCAGCCGCCGACCCCTTCCTGTGGTCTAATAAGCCCCAGTAACACGACCTGAGGGCGGGATCTGTTTATTATCTTAAACAGCCCCCGAATCAATCAATGACATCGCGACGCCCGGTCGTCGGCATATCCGCCGATCGCCGCATGATTGGCCACCATCCGTTTCATATGGCCGGTGAGAAGTACATGACCGCGGTGACCGAGGGCGCCGGGGGCATTCCGGTGCTGCTGCCCGCCCTGGGCGCCGCGGACGACATCACCGAGGTGCTGCGGCATCTGGATGGCATCGTGCTGCCGGGCAGCCCGTCGAATGTCGAGCCGCACCATTACGCAGGCAGCCCCAGCGCGCCCGGTACCTTGCACGATCCGAACCGCGATGCGACCACCTTGACCCTGATTCCGCGCGCGGTGCAGATGGGCGTGCCGCTGTTGGGCATCTGCCGGGGTTTCCAGGAAATGAACGTGGCCTTCGGCGGCACCCTGCTGCAGCGGGTTCACGAGACCCCGGGGCATATGGATCACCGGGACGATGAGAGTGCCGACCTCGAAGTGCAGTACGGCCCCGCGCACGAGGTGCGCCTGGAGCCCGGGGGGCTGCTGCGCAAACTCGCGGGCGTGGAGCAGATCGAGTCAATTCCCTGCATTGGCAGGGCGTCGAGCGGCTGGGCCAGGATCTCGTGGTCGAGGCTCGTGCCCCGGATGGCCTGATCGAGGCCTTCCACGTCCGCAACTCGCCGAAGTTCGCCCTGGCGGTGCAATGGCACCCCGAGTGGCAGGCGATGAGCAACCCATTTTCGCGCGCGTTGTTTGCGGCCTTTGGCGATGCCAGCCGCGAGCGCGCGCAGACCAGGTGATATATGGCTACTGATATTCAACAGTTCTTCCGCGACCATGGCATTTCCGAGGTCGAGGCCATCATTCCGGACATGGCGGGCATTGCCCGCGGCAAGATCATGCCGGCGGAGAAGTTCGCCGAGGACGGCGGCATGCGCCTGCCGGAGAGTGTGTTCCTGCAGACGGTGACCGGGGATTACCCGGCCAATACCGGGGATGCGATGAATCCGGCCGAGATCGACATCATTCTCAAGGCCGACCCGAAGACGGTGCGGCGCGTGCCCTGGGCCGCCGAGCCCACCGCCCAGGTGATTCATGACTGCTATTACGGCGACGGCCGGCGCGTCGCCATGGCGCCGCGCAATGTGCTGCGCCACGTGCTGGAACTGTATGCCCAGCGCGGCTGGGACCCGGTGGTGGCACCGGAGCTGGAGTTCTACCTCATCGAGCCGAATCTCGACGCCGACTATCCGCTGAAGCCGCCCGTCGGCCGCTCCGGACGGGCGGAACCGGGTCGGCAGTCCTACAGCATCGCGGCCGTCAACGAGTTTGACCCGCTGTTCGATGATATCTACCAGTTCTGCGAAGACCAGGAGATCGAGATCGACACGCTGATCCACGAGGATGGGCCGGCGCAGATGGAGATCAACCTGATCCACGGCAACGCGCTGGATCTGGCCGACCAGGCCTTCCTCTTCAAGCGCACCGCGCGCGAGGCGGCCCTGCGCCACAAGATGTACGCGACCTTCATGGCCAAGCCCCATGCCAAGGAGCCCGGCAGCGCCATGCACATCCACCAGAGCGTGCTGGACCGCAAGAGCGGCAAGAACATCTTCAGCAATGCGGACGGCAGCCCGGCGCCGCTGTTCTTCTCGCATATCGCCGGTCTGCAGCGCTATCTGCCGGCCGCCATGGCGCTGTTCTGCCCGAACGTGAATTCCTACCGGCGCCTGACCCGTCATCAGACCGCTCCGATCAATACCCACTGGGGCTATGACAACCGCACTGCGGGCCTGCGCGTGCCGAACGCCAGCGCCGCCAACCGTCGGGTGGAAAACCGCTGCGGCGGCGCGGACGCCAACCCGTACATCGCCATGGCGGCCTCCCTGGCCTGCGGCTACCTGGGGATGACCGAGGGGCTGCAGCCCACCGACCCGATCAGCGGCAGTGCCCATGATCTGCCGTTCGGGCTGCCGCGCACCCTGGATGAGGCGTTGCGGGAGTTTCGGGCCTGCGAGCCGCTGGTGGAACTGCTGGGACCGACCTTCGTGGAGGCCTTTGCCCTGGTCAAGGAAGCCGAATACGAGGTGTTCCTGCAGGTCATCAGCTCCTGGGAGCGCGAGCATCTGCTGCTGAACGTGTGAGCGCCTGTAATAATAGGTAGATGCCAATTCCCGTTCGTACCCTGATCGCAGGCTGCGTGCTGCTGGGCTGCCTCAGTGCCTGCACCGGCGGCTCGATCGCGGATGAGCCGGTACTGAACGTGTACAACTGGTCCGACTATGTCGCCCCGGGTGTCATCGACGACTTCGAGCGCGAGTACGGCATCAAGGTCAACTATGACGTCTTCGACTCCAACGAGGTGCTGGAGACCAAGATGCTCATGGGGCATTCCAATTTCGACGTGGTGGCTCCCTCCGGACCCTTCCTGCAGCGGCAGGTGGCCGCCGGCGTCTATCGCAAGCTCGACAAGGCGCTGCTGCCGAACCTGAAGTACCTGGATCCGGAAGTGGCGCGCGAATCGGCGGTCTACAACCCCGGGAATGAATACGGCGTGGACTACATGTGGATCACCTCCGGGCCCGGCTACAACGTGGCCCGGATCCGTGAGCGCATGCCGGATGCGCCGGTGGACTCCCTGCGCATGATCTTTGATCCGGCGGTGGTCAGACGGTTCGCAGATTGCGGTGTGGCCATGCTGGACACGCCGACGGAAATGCTGGGCGCCGTGCTGCTGTATCTGGGCCGCCCGCCGAACAGCGAGTCTCCGCAGGACCTGCGGGCCGCCGAACAGGCGCTGCTGGCCATCCGCCCCTACATCCGCTACGTGCACTCCTCGCGGTACATCGATGACCTGGCCAATGGCGAGATCTGCCTGGCGATGGGCTGGTCGGGGGACGTGAAGCAGGCGCACGACCGTGCCCTGGAAGCCGGCCGCGGCGTTGAACTGGCGTACCGCATCCCCAAGGAGGGCGCGATGCGCAACTTCGATCTGGTGGCGATTCCAGCCGACGCACCACACCTCAAGAACGCGCACCTGTTCATCAACTTCCTGCTGCGCCCGGATATTGCGGCGCGCAACAGCAATTTTCTCAAATATGCCAATGGCGACGATCCGGCCGTGGAGCATCTGCAAGGCGCCGTCAGCGATGATCCGGGCATCTACCCGCCGCCGCAGGTGCGCGCGAGGCTGGTGCCGGAGCTGGCCAAGACCGCACAGTTCACGCGGCTGCTCAACCGCATGTGGACCCGATTCAAGACCGGCGAGTAAGGCGGAACGGTGAACGAGAAGCAAACAGACGATTCAGGGCAACTGCCGGCATACGTGCGGATCGAACACGTCACCAAGCGCTTCGATGATTTCGTGGCGGTGGACGATGTCACCCTCGATATCCATCGCGGCGAGATCTTCTGCCTGCTGGGCGGGTCCGGGTCGGGCAAGACCACGCTGCTGCGCATGCTGGCGGGTTTCGAGACGCCGACGGCGGGACGCATCCTGGTCGATGGCCGCGACATGAGCACCGTGCCGCCGTATGAACGGCCGGTGAACATGATGTTCCAGTCCTACGCGCTGTTTCCGCACATGAGCGTCGAGAAGAACATCGCCTTCGGACTCGAGCAGGAGGGGCTGGGGCGCGATGAGATCCGGCGGCGCGTCGGGGAAATGCTCGACATCGTGAAGATGGCCGGCTTCGGGCCGCGCAAGCCGCACCAGCTCTCCGGCGGCCAGCGTCAGCGCATCGCACTCGCCCGTTCGCTGATCAAGCGGCCGAAGCTGCTGCTGCTGGATGAGCCCCTCGCGGCGCTGGACCGGAAGCTGCGCGAGCACACCCAGTTCGAGCTCATCAACATCCAGAAGGCCCTCGGGGTCACCTTCATCGTCGTAACCCACGACCAGGAAGAGGCGATGACGCTCTCCACGCGCATGGGAGTCATGAACCAGGGCCGCATCGTGCAGGTGGGCACACCGACGCAGATCTACGAGTCCCCGGCCACCCGCTTCGTCGCTGACTTCATCGGCTCGGTGAATCTCTTCGAAGGCCAGGCCCTGGGCGAACCGCGGGAACAGCGGCGCATCCGCTGCAATGAGCTCGGCTGCGTGATCAAGGTCGATCGTCCGCTGCCGGTGGCGCGCGACGCCACGGTCTGGGCGGCGGTCCGGCCGGAGAAGATTGCCATGACCCGAGCACCCCCGCAGGGCGCCGGCGCCGTGACTCCTGAGGCCGAAAACGTCGCCCGCGGACGGGTTCGCGGCATTGCCTACATGGGGGATGCATCGGTGTACCTGGTGGCGCTGGACTCCGGACGGGAGGTGCGGGTCACGCTGCCGAACACCGCGCGCGATCCCGAGCAGCGCATCGGCCGCGACGAGGCCGTGTTCCTGTCCTGGCAGGCCGCCAGCCCCGTGGTGCTGACGGAGTAGGGGCATGGCGCAGAATCTGCAAGAACTGAATCGACGCGGGCGCCGGCTGGTTGCGGGCATCCCGCTCGCGTGGCTGTTCGTGCTGTTCCTGCTGCCCTTCCTGATCGTGCTGAAACTGTCGTTTTCGCAGGAATGCGGCTGGCAATTCCGCCCTACGCGCCGTTCCTGAACTGGGTCGCACGGCCTCCCGCGCCCCGCGCTGCACTTCGGCAACTACGCCTTTTTGTTCACCGATCCTCTGTATATCAGCGCCTACCTGTATTCGCTGAAGGTCGCGGCGGCATCTACGCTATTGTGCCTGGGGCTGGGCTATCCCATGGCCTATGTCATCGCCCGCGCCTCCGGCACCTGGCGCAGCGTGCTGCTGATGCTGGTCATGCTGCCGTTCTGGACCTCCTTCCTGCTGCGCGTCTATGCCTGGATCGGGCTGCTCAAGCACAACGGCGTCATCAACAATATCCTGATGTACGGTCGGCATCATCCACCAGCCCCTGACCATGCTGCAGACTGACTTCGCGGTATATGTCGGCATCGTGTATTCCTACCTGCCCTTCATGATCCTGCCGCTGTATGCGAACCTGGAAAAGCACGACATGGCGCTGCTGGAGGCGGCCGCGGACCTGGGCGCCCGACCTTTCACCAGTTTCCTGCGCGTGACGCTGCCGCAGTCCGTTCCGGGCATCATCGCCGGATCCCTGCTGGTGTTCATCCCGGCGGTGGGCGAATACGTGGTGCCCTCGCTGCTGGGCCGCACCGACCAGCTGATGATCGGCCGGGTGCTCTCGGATGAGTTCTTCGAGAACCGCGACTGGCCGCTGGCCAGCGCCGTCGCCATCCTCATGCTGCTGATGCTGGTGGTGCCCATCATGATCTTCCAGCGCTCGGGCGGCCGGCAGATGCAGGCGCACCGATGAAGTCCACGGCCAGGTTCTCACGCGTCATGCTGGCGTCTGGGGCTGCTGTTCCTGTACGCGCCGATCCTCTCGATGATGGTGTTCTCGCTGAACAACTCGCGCCTGGTGACGGTCTGGGACGCGGCCCACTCTCCGACCCTGAGGTGGTACGGCGAGCTGCTGGGCAACGATGAAATCCTGAGCGCGGCGTGGCTCTCCATCAGGATCGCGCTCATCGCCGCCAGCGGTGCACTGGTGCTGGGTACGCTCACCGGCGTGGCGCTGGCGCGCTTCGGCCCGTTCCGCGGCCGCACCCTGCTGGTCGGCATGACCACGGCGCCGCTGGTCATGCCGGAGGTGATCACGGGGCTCGCCCTGCTGCTGCTGTTCATTACCCTGCAGCAGGCGATCGGCTGGCCGCGTGGCACCGGCATGGCGACCATCATCCTGGCGCACATCACCTTCTGCACGGCCTATGTGGCGGTGGTCGTGCAGTCGCGCCTGGTCGGATTCGATGAGTCGCTGGAGGAGGCGGCATTGGACCTTGGCGCGCGACACCGGGCACGGTGTTTCGCCGCATCACGCTGCCGCTGGTGGCGCCGGCGCTGGTATCGGGGTGGCTGCTGTCCTTTACGCTGTCCTGGGACGATCTGGTCATCACCCAGTTCGTCGCCGGCCCCGGCTCCAGCACGCTGCCGATGGTGATATTTTCCAAGGTGCGCCTGGGCGTGAGCCCCGACGTGAACGCACTGGCCACGATCATGGTGCTGGTGGTGGCAGCGGGCATTACGCTCTCGGCCCTGTGGATGCGCTATCAGAACCGGCGCCGCGAGCGCGACAAGCAGCTGGCGACCGCCGCAAATCTTTGAAGGCTAAACGAATGAGTCAGAATCTACTGGGCATCGATGTCGGCGGCTCGTCCGTGAAGGCCGCCGTGGTGGAAGTGACCACCGGCCAGTTGCTGGGAGAAATGATCACGGCGCCGACGCCGAAGCCCTCGACGCCGGACCGTCTGGCGGCCGTCATCGCGGGTCTCGCCGCGCGCCTGCCGCAGGCCCAGGGTAGTGTCGGGGTCGCCTTTCCCAGTGTCGTGCGCCACGGTGTGATACGAACGGCCGCGAATATCGACCACTCCTGGCTGGGTGCGAACGGTGCCGCAGTGGTGGGCCGGGCGCTCAACCGGCCCGTGGTGTTCCTGAACGATGCGGATGCGGCCGGGGTGGCCGAGATGCGCTGGGGCGCCGGGATGGGCGTCACCGGCACCGCCATCATGCTCACCTTCGGCACGGGCATCGGATCGGCGCTGTTCGTGAACGGCAAACTGTTTCCGAATACGGAGCTCGGCCATCTGGAACTCAATGGCATGGAAGCGGAGAAGTATCGCCTCGGCGCACGTGCGCACGGCCCTGCAGCTGGACTTTCCGGCCTGGATCGAACGCGTGAACGTGTACCTGGCGCGCATGCAGGCGTTGTTCTGGCCCGATGTCATCATCCTGGGCGGCGCGGTCAGCGAGCGCTATGCCGAGTTCTCGAGCCTGCTCAGGTGCGATGCCGAACTGCGGCCCGCGCACTTCGCCGGGCAGGCCGGGGTCATCGGCGCGGCCATGGCCAGTGTCGATCCATGACCGAGTTCGGGCGCAGCAAGCTGCCCGATGTGGGCACCACGATCTTCACCGTGATGTCGCGCCGCGCCCGGGAACTCGGTGCCCTGAATCTGGGCCAGGGCTTTCCCGACTACGACATCGATCCGCGCCTGGGCGAGCTGCTGGCGCAGGCGGTGCGCGAGGGCCACAACCAGTACGCGCCGATGGAAGGCGTGCCGCTGCTGCGCCAGCTGATCGCGGCCAAGCTGAAGACCAGCTACCGTGTCGAGCCCGACTGGGAATCCGAGATCACCGTCACGCTGGGCGCGACCGAGGCCCTGTACTCCGCGATCCAGGCAGTGGTGGGCGCGGGGGATGAAGTCATCGTCTTTGATCCGGCCTACGATTCCTACGATCCGGCGATCCGCCTGGCCGGGGGGCGCTGCGTGCATATTCCGTTGCAGCCGCCGACGTTTGCGTATGACTGGGGCCGGGTGGCCGCGAGCATCACGCCCCGCACCCGGCTGATCGTCATCAACTCGCCGCACAATCCCAGCTGCACGGCGGCGAGTGCGGCCGACCTGGATACGCTGGCGGCACTTGTTCGCGATCGGGACATCCTGGTGCTGTCCGATGAGGTCTACGAGCACGTGATGTATGACGGGCGCCGGCATCACTCGGTGGTGGCGCATCCGGAACTGGCGCCGCGCGCGTTCGTCGTGTTTTCCTTCGGCAAGACGCTGCATGCCACCGGCTGGCGCGTCGGCTACTGCATCGCGCCGCCGGCGCTGACCGTTGAGCTGCGCCGGGTTCACCAGTTCAACACCTTCACCATCGCCACGCCGCTGCAGCAGGCCATCGCCCGCTATCTGCAGGAGAAGCCGCAGGTCTGGAGCGAGCTGTCCGGCTTCTTCCAGGCCAAGCGTGACGTGCTGCGCGAAGGTCTGGCGGCATCGGCGTTTCGCCTGCCACCGGCGCAGGGCACATTCTTCCAGCTGCTGGATTTCAGTGCCCTGACCGGCCGCCCGCCGGCAGAGCTGGGACCCCAGGCCGATGTGCGATTTGCGGAACAGCTGCTCACCGAGGCCAAAGTGGCGACCATTCCGCTCTCGCCTTTCTACGTTGCCGCCCCACCCATGCCATTTGTTCGACTGTGCGTGGCGAAGCGCGATGATACCCTGAGCCAGGCGGTGAGCCGGCTGCTCGAATTCGCCGGCCACGCCCGAGCGATGAGGGAACCATGAAGAAATCCACCAGCGTCAATCATCCGCCGCCCGTTGAGTTGCCGGCCGGCAATCGCCCGCTGGTGATGCCCATCTACCAGTCCGTGAAGTTCGATTTTGAAACGCTGGATGACACCCTGGAGTTCCTGCGCGGCGATCGCCCGGGATTCTTCTATTCGCGTGCCGCGAACCCCACGACCCGGCAATTGGAGCTGCAGCTGGCCGGCATGCAGGGCCGCGATGACTGCGTCGTGAGCGGCTCCGGGGTCGGGGCGATTTCCCAGGCGTTGCTGGCGCTGACCCGTCAGGGCGATCACGTACTGTGTTTCGTCGAAACCTACAATCCCACCCGCTACCTGATCCGCCGGCTGCTGGCCCGCTTCGGCGTAACCAGCACCATGCTGTCCATCGAGGACCTGGCAGGCGTGGAGCGGGTGCTCAGTTCCACGCCGACCCGGCTGGTGGTGTTCGAGTCGCCGACGAATCCCGTGACCAAGGTGGCTGACATCGAGGCGATCACGCGGCTGGCGCAGGCCCATGGCGCGCTCACGCTGCTCGACAACACCTTTGCCGGACTGCACCAGCACGGGCAGTATCCGATCGACATCTTCATTCACAGCCTCACCAAGTACGCCTCCGGTGCCGGCGATGTCATGGGCGGCGCCGTGATCGCGCGCAGCGATCTGATCCGCAGCCTGCGCGGTGAATTCGGAACGCTGGGCGGAGTACTGGACCCGCATGCGGCCTTCCTGATCGCCCGGGGGCTGAAGACCTACTACCTGCGATACGAGGCGCAGTCGCGCGCCGCCCAGGGCATCGCCGAAATGCTCAGTCGGCACCCGCGCGTCGCCAAGGTGCACTACCCGGGATTGCCCGATCATCCCCAACATGCGCTGGCGCGCCGGCAGATGGAGCAATTCGGCACCGTGGTCACGCTGGATGTACGCGGCGGCGAAGCCGCGGCGGCACGGTTCGCCGATGCGCTGCAGTATTTTTCCATTACGGCGAGCCTCGGGTCGACGGAGTCGCTGGTGGTGCCGCCGCAGATGATGTCCAGCCGCGATCTGACGGCCGATCAGGCGGCGCTCTCCGGAGTCGTTGCCGGTACGGTGCGGCTGTCCATCGGTCTTGAGGATGTCGAGGACCTGATGGAGGACCTGAACCAGGCGCTCGAGCGCGCCAGCGCATGACGGCGACGCTGAAAGGAACGCCGGCCCGGGACGGCTTTCACATGCCCGCCGAGAGCGAGCCCCACGCGGGCTGCTGGATGCTGTGGCCCGAGCGGCCCGACAACTGGCGCCGACGGGCGCTGCCGGCGCAGGCGGCCTTCGCTGCGGTGGCGGTCGCCATTTCGCGCTTTGAGCCGGTCAGCATCGGTGTGTCCGCGGCGCACTACGACTCGGCGCGCGCCCAATTGCCGGCCCGCATCCGGGTCGTGGAACTCTCGCATGATGACGCCTGGATGCGCGATGTGGGGCCCACGGGCGTGGTGAATGACGCCGGCGAACTGCGCGGCATTGACTGGCCCTTCAATGCCTGGGGTGGGTTCAACGGCGGCCTTTACGTCCCCTGGGATCTGGATGACCGGGTGGCGCGCAAGGTGTTGGAGATCGAAGGCGCGGCGCGCTACCGCGCGCCCATGATCAATGAGGGCGGCGCGATCCACGTGGATGGCGACGGCACCGCGCTGGTGACCGAAGAGTGCCTGCTGAATCCCAATCGCAATCCGCGCCTGACCCGCGCGCAGATCGAGCGACACCTGAAGGACTATCTGGGCGTGACCTGCATCGTGTGGCTGGGCGCGGGGGTCTTCAACGATGAGACCGACGGCCACATCGATAATCTGGCCTGCTTTGTGCGCCCGGGACAGGTGTGCCTGACCTGGTGCGATGATCCTCATGACCCGCAGCATGCGATTTCCCAGGATGCGCTGCGACGCCTGACGGCGGCCCGGGACGCGCGCGGTCGGCGCCTCGAGGTGCATCGATTGCCCGCGCCTGGACCGCTGTACCTGACGGCCCGCGAGGCTGCCGGCATCGAGCGCAAACGCGGCTCGCAGCGCCGTGTCGTCGGATGGCGACTGGCGGGCAGCTATGTCAACTTCTATCTGGCCAACGGCGGACTGGTGATGCCGCTGCTGGACCCGCGCACCGACAAGCTGGCCGCGCGTACGCTCAAACGCCTGTTTCCCGACCGGAAATTGGTGGGTGTTGCGGCGCGCGAAATCCTGCTGGGCGGCGGCAATATCCACTGCATCACGCAGCAGGTGCCACGGGCCGGCAAGGTAAAATCGTAACTTTCCGGGATGGCGTAATGCGCCCGTGACGCGCGACCCATTTTGGGGCGGCAGGGGTCTGCCATGATCCGGTACATGCGCCCAAACAAGAACTGGGTCCCGTCACTGACGGTGCTGGCGTGGATGCTGAGCGCCCTGCCCGCCGGCCAGCCCCTGGGGGCGGCCGAAGTGAATCCCGTCCGGCATCGTCCGGCTGCCGCGGCTGTGCCGCAAACGGCGCGCCTCATTCTCAAACTGCGGCCCGCGGCGGCCGCACCCGGCGCCGCGGATTCCCCGGCGGTGCAGCTGCTGCGGGTCGGCGGGCGCACCGGCGTGGGGCTCAACCTCCTGCGCAGCATCACCGCGCGCATGCAGGTGCTGGAGGTGACGGCCGCGCAGGCGGGCGAGGGCACCGGTGCGACACTCGCGCGCCTGCGGGCGGATCCGGAAGTCGAATACGCCAGTGTCGATGAACGCCGGTATGCGCACCAGGTGGCCACCGATCCGATGTTCGCGCTGCAGTGGTATCTGCAGAATGATCCTGCCACGCCATCCGCCATCGATGCGGTCACGGCCTGGGACACCACCACGGGCGGCGCCGGTGTGGTGATCGCGGACCTCGACACCGGGGTGCGATTCGATCATCCGGACTTGCTGCGCGCCACGCAGGGCGGGCGGCTGCTGCCGGGCTACGATTTCGTTTCAAACGCAAGCCGTCGCCAATGATCGCGATGGCTGGGATGCCAATGCGTCGGACCCGGGTGACTGGGTCACCAGCGCCGAATCAACCGCCGCGCCATTCAAGGGTTGCACGGTGGCCAACAGCAGCTGGCATGGAACGCGCACCGCCGGCATCCTGGGTGCGCTGACCAACAATGCGACCGGCATCGCCGGCATCACCTGGGGCACGCAGATCCTGCCCGTGCGGGTGCTGGGCAAGTGCGGCGGCTACGACTCCGACATCCAGCAGGCGATGCTGTGGGCCGCCGGCCTGCACGTGAATACGGTGCCCGACAATCCCAATCCCGCGCGCGTCATCAACATGAGTTTTGGCTCCACTGGGGAGAGCTGTCCGCAGTCCTATCTGGATGTCATCCAGCAGGTGACGGCGCTGGGCGTGGTGGTGGTGGTCTCTGCGGGCAATGAAGGCGGACCGGTGGATACACCGGGAAACTGCGCGGGCGTGGTCGCGGTCGCGGGCCTGCGTCAGCTGGGCACCAAGGTTGGCTACAGCAGCCTGGGGCCTGAGATTGCCCTGAGTGCACCCGCCGGCAACTGCGTGAACACCGCGCCGGGCTCACAGTGCCTGTACTCGATTCTGACGACCACCAACTCGGGCACTACCGTGCCCCGGACCAATACCTACACCGATCAGTACGCGGCGGCCAATCTCGGCACCAGTTTTTCCGCTCCCATGGTCAGTGGCATCGCAGCCCTCATGGCCAGCGTCAATCCCGCCCTGAACAGCTGCCAGATGACCGCGCGCCTGAAGGAGGGCGCGCAGCCCTTTCCGCAAAGCGCAGCCGGCGAATCGCCGCAGCCGCCCATGTGTCATGTTCCGACCGGGGCCAGCGATGTGCAGAATGCGGAGTGCGTGTGCACGCTGGATGGCAAGACCTGCGGTGCGGGCATGGCCAACGCCAATGCGGCCGTCGCCGCCGCCCTGCGGCCGATCGCGGCGGTCGCCGTCAATACCGGTCAGAGCACGACCACGCTGTCGGCCACCGGCAGCGCCGCGGCGCTGAACCACACACTGGCCACCTATCAATGGCGGGCGATCAGCGGCGTCGGCGTGAATGTGCTGGGTGCGAGCACTCCCACGGCAAGCGTTGCCTTGCCCTCCTGCGGACTGGCGACCGTGGAACTGACCGTGACCGATGATGCGGGGCGTACCGACATCGCCGCGGTGGTGCTGAGCCCTGCGGGCGCCTCGTCGACGGCGCCGGTGGCGGCGACCGATCGGAACTGTTCCGTGGCGACGCCGGCGGTGCAGGTGGCCGTGTGCCCGGCCGCGGCGCAGGTAGCCATAGGTTCGGGTACGCAGAACTTTTCCGCCTCCGTCGCCAACAGCGCCGATGCGGTGGTGAGCTGGCAGGTCAATGGCATACCGGGGGGCGACGCCACCGTGGGCACCATCACCGGCAATGGCGTGTACACCGCCCCGGCGACGCTGCCCGCGGCCACTTCCGAAACCATCACCGCGGTGTCCGATGCTGACTCCACGGTCATGGCGAGCAGCACCGTGACGCTGGGTGTGGCCACCGCTCCGCCCGTCGCGCCCGCCAGCGCCAGCGCCGGCACGCACGGCGGCGGGGGTGGCGCCATGGACCTGTGGTCGCTGCTGCTGCTGGCGGCCCTAGCGACCCAGCGCCAGGCGCTGCGCGCTGTCCAGCCAGTCGCGTTGCGCCTTGCGGTAGTGCGCCGGCGCAATGCGCGCCTGCTCAAGCAGATCTTTCGCCACGGTGCGTGATTCCTCGACCCGGCCCTGGGCCCTGAGCAGTTGCGCATAGCGCACCGCGGCCTCGGCGCCCGGATAGGATGTCGCCAGTACCTGGTATTCCCGCAGCGCCTTGTCGGCATTGCCTTCGGCCTCCAGCGCGCGGGCGTAGAGCAGCTGCCCATGCGGTGAGCGGTAGTCGGGATTCATGCGCAGCGCCTCATCCAGCGTGGCACGTGCGCCGGGCGCATCTCCCGCGCCGAACTGCGCGCGCGCCAGGCCGAGCATCAGGTCAGGATCGTGCGCATACAGTCCGGTCAGTATCTTGCGATAGATTGCCGCCGCATCCTCGAAACGGTTGTGGCGCAGCAACTCCTCGGCCAGGCGCTGGCTGCTGGCGACGTTCTGGGTGACCTGCGCCTCATCCCGCAGGCGCCGCAGTTGCGCTTCCGGGTCCAGGGCCAGCTTCACGCTGCGCCGCGTCGACCGCAGCGTGCGGCTGCTCATGATCTCCGGCAGTAGTTCGACGATGAAGTAGGCGATGGCGCCGACCATGGGCAGGAAGAAGATCAGGAAGATCCAGAGGGTATTGCGGCCGGTCTTGAAGACATGCACGACGAGCAATACGTCGAGGATTATCGGGAGGGCCGCGTAAAGCCAGTAGGGCATGCGTTTCTTCGTCAAATGGGGTTCCGGTTAGCTTACTGGCCACCGGCACCGATCTCCACTGGCGCACCGTAAGCCCGTGATTGTCCAGTCGTTCTCGGCGCCGGTGCTGGTATTCTTGGGCGGTGAACCGCAACCACCGGATGAGCGACCCGTCTGCTCGCTGCCGCGCGGGCCTGATGGCAGGGGCCCTGGCGCTGCTGCTATTGGCGCACGGCGCGCGAGCCGCCGATCCAGTCGCCGGCGCGCCGCCAGCGGCCGCGGGCGCCGCCCCGCATCGCCCCCGCATCGGCCTGGTGCTATCCGGCGGTGGCGCCCGGGGCGCGGCGCATATCGGCGTACTCGAAGTCCTGGATGACCTGCACATACCGGTCGATGCCATCACCGGGACCAGCATGGGCGCGGTGGTGGGCGGCCTGTACGCCAGCGGGCTTTCCGCCAAGCAGATCGCCGGGGTTGCCAATTCGCTGAATTGGCAGGACGCCTTCCATGACCGGCCGCCGCGCACCGAGCTGACCTACCGCCGCAAGGAGGAAGATGAGAGCTTCCTGGTGAATTTTCCGCTGGGAGTGCGTGACTGGTCCTTCCAGTTGCCCAAGGGTCTCATCAAGGGGCAGAGCCTGGAGATGCTGCTGCGCCGGCTGACGCTGCCGGTGGCCACGACCGGCTCCTTCGACAATCTGCCGACCCGCTTCCGGGCGGTGGCCACGGATCTGGCGACCGGCGAGCCGGTGGTGATGAGCGGCGGCGATCTGGCCTCGGCCATGCGTGCCAGCCTGTCCGCGCCGGGCCTGTTCGTGCCGGTGGAGCGCGACGGGCGGGTGCTGGTGGATGGCGGTGTCGCCGACAATCTGCCCATCGATGTGGCGCGCACCATGGACGTGGACGTGCTGATCGTGGTCAACGTCGGCGCGCCGCTGTTTACGCGCGACCGCTTGGGGTCCGCCACGGCCATCTCCAACCAGATGCTGTCGATCCTGATCCGACGCGATGCCACCCGGCAGCTGGGAACGCTGGGACCGAAGGACATCCTGATCAGCCCCACGATGGGGAACGCTTCCTCGTTCGATTTCGGAATCGTGCCGAAGGCCGTGGTGGCGGGGGCCAGCGCCGCCCAGGAGCTGCGCGAGCGGCTACGCTCGCTGGCATTGAGCCCTGAGGACTACGCCCGTTACCTGGCCGACCGGGCCGCGGCGCGCCATGGGCTGCCGCGAATCGACTACGTGACGGTGGCGGCGTCCTCGGCGCCCTACGTGGAGGCCTTGACGGAGCTGTTCGGGAACTTCGCGGGCGCGCAGCTCGACCCGAAGGCGCTGGAACGGACCATCACCGATTACTATGGTCGCGGAAGGCTCGAGGGCCTGGACTATCAGGTGCTGACGGATGCCGATAGACATGGTCTGCTGATTTCCGCGCAGCCGAATTCCTGGGGGCCGGATTACGTGCGATTCGGCCTGGGGCTGCAGGATGACTTCCAGGGCAACGCGACCTACAACATCGGGGCGCGCCTGGTGATGGGCGACATCACCCGCAAGGGCGGTGAATGGGTCTGGGACCTGCAGGCCGGAAATTCACCGCATATCTACACCGAGCTGTACCTGCCGCTCGAGCAGACTTCCGCGTATTTCATCGATCCGCACACCGAGTTCGATGATGTGAATGTGCCGCAGGTCGATCTGCATGAGAATCGGGTGGCGGAATTCCGCGTCCACACCTTCCGCTCCGGAGTGGATTTCGGACGGGAACTGGAGAATATCGGGGAACTGCGCTTCGGCGCCTTTCATGAGCAGGGCGGAACCTCGGTGATCGTTGGCCCGCCCACACCGCAGACAGCGTTCAATGCCAACGGGTATTTCGCCCGTTTTTCCGTCGATCAGCTGGATGACGTGCGCTTTCCGCACAACGGCCAGCTGGCGAGCGTCGAGTGGAACAGCGAGCGCAATGCCCACAATGATGCGGGCAGCGACAAGCCCTTTGAGCGGCTGTCCCTGAACTGGCTGGCGGCCGGAACCTTCGGGCGCGAGACCGCCATTTTCTGGGCCTCGGCCGGCGCCACCTTCAATCAGACCGGTCCCCCGGACGTGCGCACCCAATATCCGCTGGGCGGGCTGTTCAATCTTTCAGGGATCGCGGCCGATTCGCTGGCCGGTCCGCAGTTCGCCATCGCGAGGGTACTGCTGTACCGCAAGATCGGCCGCGGTGGTGATGGCCCGTTCGACTTTCCGACCTACCTGGGCGTGTCGTTCGAGGCCGGCAATGTCTACCAGAAGCTGGGCGACATCAATTTCGGCAGCGCCCGCAAGGATGCCAGCATCTTTCTGGGTATCGATACCTTCCTGGGGCCGGTCTACCTGGCGACCGGTTATGAGGAACATGGCCGCGAGGCCTTTTACCTGTTCCTGGGCCGAACCTTCAAGTAGCGGCCTTCTCAGAACCTACAGCCCGCGACTTTCGGCGAGATTCTCGATCTTTTCGAACCGCAGCGAAGGCGCATCCGTGGCCCGCGAGTACTCGTGCCGGCGGCGCATTTCCACCAGGTCGATCTCGCGCTCCTGCGGGGTGGCGTACCAGTGGATACGGTGCCATTCAGGGCCCAGGAGTTTGCGCATCGGATCGCCCGCGGGCAGGCTCACGCGCAGACCATAGGGACGGACCTTCTCCACCGGCGGGGAGCGCAGATTGTGTGCGTTGCTGATACCCATGGGCCGATTCTAGCGTGTCAGAGGGCGCTCGGGGCAGGGCCCTTGAGTTGCGCGCGGCCCGCCCCCACGCACATGATCCGTCAATGGCTTAGGAGATACCATGGCGTCCTCGAGCACCAAAACCACGATTCCCGGCCCGGAGCAGGCACTGCCCGGTCGCGCCACGCCCCTCGTCGTCCCGGTCACGCACTTCGTGAACCACCATCGCATCACGCCCCCATATCCGACCGGGCTTGAGGAGGCCGTTTTCGGCATGGGTTGCTTCTGGGGTGCCGAGAAGCTGTTCTGGAAATTACCCGGCGTGTACTCCACCGTGGTGGGCTATGCCGGCGGCCACACGCCCAATCCCACCTACCAGGAAGTGTGCAGCGGCCGCACCGGACACACCGAAGTCGTGAAGGTGATCTTCGACCCCAAGGTGACATCCTACGAGGACCTGCTGCAGACCTTCTGGGAACATCACAATCCCACTGAAGGGATGCGCCAGGGGAACGACATCGGCACCCAATATCGTTCCGCCATCTACACCCAGGGCGCCGAGCAGCACCGGGTCGCGGAAGAATCCCGCACGCATTTCCAAGGGCAGCTCACCGCAGCACGTCTGGGAGCCATCACGACGGAAATCAGGCCGGCACCGACGTTCTACTACGCCGAGGACTATCACCAGCAGTACCTGGCGAAGAATCCGGATGGCTACTGCCCGAATCACTCGTGCGGGATTCCCTATAGATCCGCGGTGCTATATTCGGGTGAGAAGGCGTAGTCGGTGGGATTACTTGGTTTCCATCAGGAAGCCAAGGGGTTACCAAAGGGTTGAGGCGTTTTTCTGCAGGAAAGCGCGCGCTGTGTTTCGGCGTCGAGGTCTACCGGAAGTCTACCGGTGATCTGGCACCTAGGAAAGTCCGCGGCTAAGCCTGCCTATGCACTGCCAATCGCCTTCAGTCCGGTCTTTACCAGGGGGGCGAATACCCGCTTAAAGATCAGCAGCCTTTCTATCTGCCATTTGCGAAACTCCGTCAATTCATCGGAACCGCTTTCGATGCTGCCCGGCCGCGTCACAGAGATTCGGCAGGCCCTGCGTTCCTCCAATCGATCCCAGATCATTGCGAAGCCACAGTCCTTCTCGATGGTGTCCTTCCGCTCGTTGAGCCAGTCGAAAAGACGCTTGTTCGTGTCTGGCTTCGCCGACATCGATGTATAGCTCCACACGAATCGTTCCGTTGCCAGCGAATACCGCACTGGCCGGTATACCAGATGTGCCGATTGAGAACGCATACCAGTTCTGCGGCTGCGCAACGCGCGCACCCGTAAACCTGTGCTTCTCCCGGAGCTCATCAATCAAAGGCTGGAAGTACTGCCGGAAAGCCTCGCCCTTCGATGAGGTCGTCTTGGTCTGACTTCGGGCTCGCTTCTGCCAGTCGTTCGGAAATACCACTGCCCGGAAGTTGTAAGCTGGGGTCGAGTTCTCGATTTGCAGCACTTCGACTACGACACCGAAGAATTCGGTCTCCTGGTCCGTCCGATGATTTAACCAGTCGAGCGCTTGCCGGTGCTCCTCTCGGATCGTCTCGGCAACCCAGATAACAACGCCGGCGTCATATCCTCCCGCGTACGTCAGGAGCTTGCCGAGGTGATCGTGGTCGGTCTGATTCAGCTGATTTTCTACGACGACAACTCGATTTGAACCAAGGTCCTTCGCCAGAAGGTCGAGCGAAAAATCCCCGACCGGGGCCTCGTGAGTCTGTAGTTCCAAGTAGTTGCAAAGTTTGGGGGAGTTGCCATTCGAATTGACAAGGAACATCCGCTCGAGGATTTGGTTGGCCGAATAAAAAAGGAAATTCGGGCGGCACAATTCATCATTGCGGACCTGACCGATGAACGGCCGTCATGTTACTTTGAAGCCGGTTTTGCAGAGGCGTTGTCGCGTCCCGTCATATATGTCGCGAGCAAGGAAAGTGTTATCAAACCGGGTTCAGAAACGAAAGTGCACTTCGATATTCACATGAACGTCCACTTCTTCACGAATCAAAGAGAACTCAAGGACAAGGTCTCGGACGCTATTGAAAAAAACAAGTCGCAGCTCTTTAGGTCATCAACGGCCGAGGAAGAATAACAATCGGTTGAAGCGACAGGGGACGAGGATTTCCCCTTGGGAGGAGAGTAAGGGGAGATCAGATAACGAGGGCGACGTTGCGCCGAACAGAACGTCAGTCAGTGATTTCAGAATCGCCCCGGCATTAGACTCCCCTCACTGCCCTCGGGAGCTTACCCAGATACTATCTCTGATAATCCAAGGGTAAGACCGAAAGGCTTTTAGAAACAGTCGCTTGCAGCCTCTCGAATGGCGAGCGGTAGAAGATCGGTAGAGGTGGGGCGCAGATTTGAAGTGTTTCCATATATCGTAGCGACGCTACGATTCGGCCTACTTTCCTAAGTTGGCATTAATTTGAAAAAGTGCTATAAATCGTAGCGTGGCTACGATATCGACGAGCAAACTAAACGACCTATACAGACATTGGCCGCCAGGGACACCCATGGCGTCCCAAGACCTAGCCAAACGCGGCATATCGGCCGATCTAGCCGTGCACTACGCCAAGGCGGGCTGGCTAGTCCGCCTCGCTCATGGCGTCTATAGCCGACCAGGCGACTCCCTGGCGCTGCATCCCTGCCTACGATTCTTGGAGCGAAAGGCATTGGGGCTGCATGTCGGTGGAAAGACCGCGCTCGATTGGTATGGCATACGGCAATACGTTTCGCAGCGACCTGTCACCCAGCTCTATGGCTGGAATGCGGCGAAACTTCCCGAGTGGTTCACGAAACAATTTCCCGCCGACTACCACCGAAAGCGCCTCTTCAAGGAAGAGCCCAGCGCACCTCTGCACGCGAGATCCTTCGAAAGGCTGTCCGATGCGCCCCAGGTATCGGAACCGGAAAGGGCGCTGCTCGAAGTGCTGAGCGATGTGGGTGTGCGCCAACCGCTCCAAGAAGCGCGGGAACTCACGCAGAGTACCCACACTCTCCGCGCCAATGTCCTGATGGAGCTTTTGCGCTTGTGCGTGAGTATCAAAACTGTGCGTTTGTGTCTAAATCTCGGCAAGGAACTCAGGTTACCTTGGTCGTCGAAACTCGATCCAACCGAATTGCCACTGGGTAGCGCGCGTCCCTGGGTGTCCCGTTCGTCCGATGGCTTGCTTGTTCTGAAGCGATGAATCGCGAGTACCTTGAGACCGCGCGTTTGCTGATCCAGGTAGCACCACTGGTGTTCGTTGACGATCAATTCGGGCTCAAGGGCGGTACGGCGATCAATCTGTTTCTTCGGGACATGCCCCGATTGTCCGTCGATTTGGATTTGGTCTTTACCGATCATACTGTCGGACGACAGGAAGCGCTTGGCCGAATTAACGCCGCTGTCAGAGACACGGCAGATCGCTTGCGAGCGCGGCGATTCGAGGTTTATGTGCCGGAGGCCGGGACTGACGGCGAGACGAAGCTGATGGTTCGAAGTGGAGCTGCCGAGGTAAAGGTCGAGATCAACACGGTCATGCGTGGCACGGTTCATCGCGTGCATCGAGCTAACCTGACTCCCTTGGCCCGCGATACCTTGCTCGCCGACATTGAGATTCCAGTTCTCGCATCCGAAGACGTCTACGGAGGAAAGCTCGTTGCTGCTCTGGATCGACAACACCCACGCGATCTCTTCGACGTCATGGAACTTTTCACGCATGAGGGTATTACGCCCGGCATTCGGCGGGCATTCGTCGTTTACCTTGCAAGTCACAACCGACCGGTTCATGAAGTTCTCTTTCCGGAGTTGCGCGATATTCAAATGGACTATGAGCGGAATTTCGTCGGTATGACCTCGCAACCGACTCGAACTTGCCGTGCTCCTCGAAACGCGCGATCGAATGATTAAGGAGTTGCACGCTAGTCTCGACGCGGACGAACGTCGATTCTTGCTATCGCTGGTCAAGGCGCAGCCCGAGTGGGAATTGTTGGGCATTCCGCACGTGAGTGAACTCCCGGCCGTCCGCTGGAAGCTTCAGAACCTAGCGCGACTTCAACGCGAGCGGGCCGAGCAATTCGAGCTGCAGTACACTACGCTTGCCGGCCGGCTACACCAGTAGGTCTACCGGTGACTGAGCACGCCGGACCACTTGCTCATGACGTCGTGACGCACGCCGATGTCCGATCAGGAATTACTCGCCAAGCTGCAAGCCGAGAACGCCAGGCTCATCTCGCTGCTCGAATGCCCGCCGAATCGAGTGGCGCCCGCCGGCGTCGTTGGCATCGGTATCTGAACCGTCCAAGCTATCTACTGGCGATAAGGTCGCGCTGTTTCGCCACCTATTTCGTGGGCGGACGGATGTCTACCCAATTCGCTGGGAGAGCAAGACTACCGGCAAGTCCGGGTACAGCTCCGGCCTGCGCCAACGAGTGGCGCGCCGGCGTTTGCGAAAAGCCGCGCATCAAGTGCGGCGACTGCGGAAATCGCCTGCTGATTCCGCTTTCCGATGCGGTCATCTACGGCCATCTGGCTGGCGAGCACACGGTCGGCGTGTACCCCTTGCTGGAAGACGACAGCTGCTACTTTGTCGCCGTCGACTTCGATGAAGCAGAATGGCGGGAGGATGCCGCGAGCATTCATGGGGTCGTGCGAGGCGCTTGGCGTGCCTGCGGCGCTTGAGATTTCGCGCTCCGGGTGTGGCGCTCACGCCTGGGTATTTTTCGCCAGCCGGGTTTCAGCCCGTTACGCGCGGCGCTTGGGCACGGCCATCATCAGCCACACGTGCGCACGCACGCGGCAGCTTAAGCTGAACTCCTACGACCGGCTGTTCCCCAACCAGGACACGATGCCCAAAGGCGGGTTCGGGAATCTGATTGCTTGCCGCTGCAGAAGGGGCCACGCGAGAGAGGCACAGTGTGTTCGTCGATGCAGAGCTGCGGCCGTACCCGGACCAGTGGGCGTTCCTGGCGGCCATCCGCCCGATGGACGCGCACGAATCGAGCCACGATATGCGGGCCACTGGTGGCGTCCATCCGCTGACTCACGTTCATCGACGACGAAGACTTGGCTACGCCCTGGAAGGGCGCGAGCACGTCAGGCAAGAAGCTTTCTGGGTCTATGCCGAAGTCGCTGAACGTGACACTTGCCAACTTGATCTACTTCGAGAAGGCGCAGCTGCCGCAGGCGTTAGCCAATCGCCTGATCCGATTGGCCGCTTTCCAAAACCCCGAGTTCTACAAGGCCCAAGCAATGCGGATGTCGGTGTGGGACAAGCCGCGGGTCATTGGCTGCGCCGAAAACTTCCCGCAGCACATCGCATTGCCACGCGGCTGCATGGAGGCTGCGCTTTCCTTGCTGCACGAGAACGGCATTGCCTGCGATCTGCGAGACGAGCGTGTCCACGGCCAGCCGCTGGAAGTCGAGCTTCGTTGGTACTCTGCGTATGGACCAGGAGGCTGCCGTCTCGGCGATGCTACATCACGATGCCGGTGTGCTGTGCGCGCCGACTGCCTTCGGCAAGACAGTCTCCGCTGCCGCGATGATCGCTCGTCGAGGTGTAATACACTGGTGCTGGTGCACCGAACCGAGTTGTTGAAGCAGTGGCAGGAGCGGCTTCAGGTTTTTCTCGCCCTTGAAAAGGGCGTGGTCGGCGTCATCGGCGGCGGCAAGGCCAGACCCACCGGTAAGATCGACATTGCCGTGATGCAGTCGCTGTCGCGTCAGGGGGAAGTGAATCCGCTCGTCGAAAACTATGGCCAGGTAATCGTCGACGAATGTCACCACGTCGGCGCCGTCTCTTTCGATGCGATCTTGAGGCGGACCAAGGCGAAGTACGTGCTCGGGCTGACGGCGACACCGATCCGCCGAGACGGACAGCAGCCGATCATCTTCATGCAGTGTGGACCGATACGCTACACGGCAGCCAGGCCCGCCAGTGCTCCCCGCGATCTGGAGGTGGTGCCCCGGTTTTGCGCGTCGCGCGCATCGACTTGCCCCAGGAGGCCGGCATTCAGGACGTGTTCCGTTACCTCGCCAATGACCAAGCAACGGACCGATGCCATCGCGGCCGAAGTCGCGGGGCGTTCGGGCAAGGCCGCAAGGTACTGGTGCTCACCGAGCGCACCGAGCATCTCGACGCCATCAAGGCCGCCCTGGGCAGTCAGGTTCCAGCACCGTTGGTGCTGCACGGCCGGATGTCGAAGAAGCAGCGCGCAGCCGTCGATCGCGGAACTGGACGCACTCCCCAGATGCCCCGCGCATTCTGTTGGCCACCGGCAAACCGGTCGGCGAAGGCTTCGATCATCCTCCGCTGGACACCTTGGTGCTGGCGATGCCGGTCTCCTGGAAAGGCACCCTGCAGCAGTACGCGGGGCGTCTCCATCGGGAGCACGCCGGCAAGGCCGACGTGCGGATCATCGATTTCGTCGAATCAGGTCTTCCGGCGTCGCGGCGGATGTGGGTGAAGCGGCAGCGCGGCCAAAGGCGATGGGATATCGCGATGCAATTGAACACCCAGCCGTGGGCTTGGCTTCTTGATCGTTCTATGACTTGTGGTCTACGGGTGGATTGATGTCGACGTAAACCGAAAGCCGACCGGTCACGCACTGAGCGCCGCGATAACTGTGTGATATCCATGCTGAATTCGGTCGCAGCGCCGACTATCACCAGCAGTACCTGGCGAAGAATCCGGATGGCTACTGGCCGAATCATTCCTGCGGGATTTCCTACCGAAACTCTACCGGTGTTCCGGTTGTTGGAAAGTCCGAGGTGAAGCAGCGCGGGGCTGGGGAGGGGCGAAGATCCCTTGGGCGAAGAGAAGGCAGTGATAGGGGGTCTCTCGCCCACCAGGAGCGTCAGGTGGCATAGAATTGGTCGAGCGCTTCCTGGCCGAATTTAGTCCAGGTCGCTGTCCAACGTACGCATTGGAGTCCTCCTTGCCCGACATTTTCCTGTCCTACAGCCGCGACGACCTTGAAATCGCCCGGCGGTTTGCCGAAGGCTTTGAGCGGGAGGGCTTCAGTGTGTGGTGGGACGCGGCACTGAACCCCGGCGACGCCTTTGATCAGGCCATCGAGAAGGCACTGGATGAGGCGAAGGCCGTGGTGGTTCTGTGGTCGAAGAGTTCCGTCGCCTCGCGCTGGGTGCGCGCGGAGGCGACACAGGCAAATGACAACAGGACACTGGTTCCGGCGATGATTGAGCCGTGCAAGCGGCCGATAATATTCGAACTGACCCACACGGTAGACCTTTCGCACTGGAACGGAGATCCGAACGACAAGGCTTGGCAGACCTACGTCGCGGGAGTGCGGCGGTTCGTCGACACGAATGCGTCCGGGCCGACCGCGGCACCGGTTGCCAGTGGTAGGCGCATTGGCCGGACGATCAATGCGAAATCAATGGGTATCCTGACCGCAGTCCTAGTGGTTGTAGGCGCTGTGCTGTGGGTACTCACGCGGAGCGGCAGTGAACATTCATCAACTCAAGCGGGACCAGGTATTCAGGAGGGCGTCGCCCCTGCAGCCGCCCGCCCGGTCACTGCGCCGCCGGGGGCGTCGCTTGCGGTACTGCCATTTGTCAACATGTCGTCGGACCACGAACAGGACTATTTCTCGGACGGTCTCTCAGAAGAGCTATTGAACCAGTTGGCTCAGGTTCCGCACTTGCGGGTAATTGGCCGTACCTCATCGTTTGCCTTCAAGGGACAAAACGAGAATCCGAGGCGCATTGGTGAATTGCTCGGCGTGAACCATATTCTGGAAGGCAGCGTGCGCAAGTTCGGCAAGCGGGTGAACATCACCGCGCAGCTCATCAATCCGATTGATGGCTCGCTCGCGTGGTCCGCAAGCTATGAGCGCACACTTGATGACATCTTTGCGATTCAAGACGAGATAGCGCGTAAGGTGGCAGCAGAACTGCAGTTGCGATTGGGTACTGTTAACCTCGACACGAATGGCACAAGAAACGTCGCTGCGTTTGACGAGTTCCTGGCCGGTCGTGCTCTGCTCAATTCGAACGAGGGCGACTCGATGCGGGCATCCGTGCCACACCTGGAGCGCGCGGTAGAGCTTGATGCAACGTACGTGCCCGCCAGGTTGTGGCTAATCGACGCCTACACACGGCTCACGGGTGGTGATCCGCAGCAGGCCGCGCTCGGGCTGCGCAAGGAGCGGCAAGCAATCGACCAGATTGTGAAGCTGGTGCCGGGGTCTGCCGAGGCAAGTTTGGCGCTGTCCTATCGCGCTGCCCAAGAAGATGATCTGCAAAAGATGGATCGGCTCTTGAAAGAGTCACTGCAGCTGACTGGTGGTTCGGGGATGCGCGCCCGGCTTCGGTACGGTCAGTTCCTGCTGGGAGTCGGGCAGTCCGCGCGTGCGATATCGGAGCTGGAACGTGTAAGACAGGATGATCCCTTGGATATCTTCGCACGAACTAACCTGTTAATGGCCTACGAGGTCGGGGGCGAATCTGCGCGCGCTGATACTGAAATGCGGCAGCTACTCCTGCTGCCGGGCGGCGTTTCACCAGCGTTGCTCGGAACGGCGGTGACGCGCGCGCAAGGGCAACGCGACATTCCAGGGCTGCGTGAGGCGCTTGCGGCCGCCCTCGCTTCGGAAAAGAGTAGGACTTCGGTCAACGCACAAATGCAGCCCTTGTTGAATGATCCCATCCTGGCTCGGCGCAAGCTGCGCCAGCTGGCGACAGATGCTCGTTTCGAGGACGCCATCTACGGCGTCAGCGGTATTGCCCAGTGGGCAGCGTACCTTGGCGACACGAACCTTTCGCTGCAGGAACTGAACGCATTGCGCGAACTGCATTTTTCCTTCGAGATCTGGGGATTCATTCTATGGCGACCCGTAATGCGCGACCTGCATCGGGAGCCGGGCTTCAAGGAGCTGCTGCGCAAGGTCGGACTAGTCGAGTATTGGCGCGGAACAGGCAATTGGGGGGATTTCTGCAAGCCGGTTGGCAAAGATGACTTTGAGTGCCAATGAATCCCTCGGCGGAGCATCGACTGCGACCTGATGCCTTATCGCTGCCGTTCCCCTCCGCCGGCAGTGGGTCAAAGCAGGCTTGCTTTCTTTGCTTAAGCCAACGCATGGTCTACCGAAAGTTGACCGCTGGCAGCCTACACTGAGCGTAACCTCCGGGATTCCGAGGGACCTCCACGCATCCGGCGCATTATCGCCAGCAGTATCTGGCGAAGAATCCGGATGGGTACTGCCCGAATCATTCGTGCGGGATTCCGTATGGATACGCGGTGTTATATGCGGGCGAGACGGCAAGGTAGTTTGGTCAATATTTCGCCGTAGAGCTCTACCGGAAGTCTACCGAGTTCTGGACACGGAAGGTCCGCGGGGAAAGGCAGGCCTTGAGATAGTATGCGAGGCTGCTAAGCGAGGAAGCCACCATGAAGAACCGACTCGGTACCGCGATTGGTGTTGCAGCGCTACTGACATGTCTCACGGCGCTACCAACCGTAGGGACGGCGCAATCGCCAAGCACAAGGCCCCAGCAGGCAGTCCTTGTGACCGGCGCCAGCACGGGAATTGGCCGCAAGATCACCGAGCGGCTTGCGGCGGATGGTTATTTCGTTTACGCCGGGGCGCGCAAGGAGGCGGACCTTCAGGCCCTCGGAGCGCTGCCAAACGTTCAGCCCGTGCGCCTCGACGTGACAAGTCTTCAGGATATCGAAGCGGCTGTTGCGACCATCACGAAAGGCGGCCGCGGCCTATATGGACTGGTCAACAATGCCGGCATCGGGGCGCTCGGTAATGTCGCCACCATAAAGCCAGAAGAGTTCGATCTGGTGATGGCTGTGAATATGTACGGACCGTATCGGCTGACGAAAGCCTTCATGCCCCTGATCATTGCTCAGAAGGGACGCATCACGACCATCGGTTCCATTGGGGGAATACTGACGGATGACACGCTGACCGCGTACGAAATGAGCAAACACGCGGTCGAGTCATTCACTGATTCGCTTGCGCAAGAGTTGGCTCCGCTTGGCGTTAAGGTCAGTGTGATCGAACCGGGCAACTATGATTCGCAGATCGCGAAGAATGCCGCAGGGAGACTCGGCATTGAAGGACCATTTACTGATCGGAGTCAGTACAAGAAACCGGATGAAGTGGCCTTGGCGACCGAACAGGCGTTGTTTGAGCCCAGTCCAAAACGTCGCTACATGATTGTGCCCAATCAGGGCGAGGCAGAAATGACGATCAGGAAACAGCTTGAACAGCTGGTACAACTGAACGAGGGTCAAGCCTATACCTATGATCGTGAGGCACTCATCAAGATGCTAGATGATGCTATGGCTCATGCGCGCCCTCGGAGCCACTGACTGCCCGAACAATAGAAGTGCGCAGTATTTGCCGGCGCATCCGACCGAGGCTCTAGTCCGTGTGGTGCACTACATCGACCGTAAGCCGCCTCCAGCGCACTGCCAGGCCAAGCAAAGCAATAACTGAGAAGACCGCACCGCCGTAAAAGGTGTCTTCGGCGCCGTGGCGATCCCATAGCCATCCCGCGATACCACTTGCAATGAGCATGGCCGCACCGCTCAGCAGATTGAAAACACCGTACGCAGTCCCTCTGAGGTCTGCAGGTGCGGTGTCGGCAACCATCGTCGCAAGCAGCCCCTGAGTCATGCCCATGTGGATGCCCCAAAGTCCTACGCCGCCCAGAACAGTCCACCAGTGGCGGCCACTGGCCAAAACCAGATCGGCGGCGATCAGCACGACCAGCCCAAAGGCAAGTAACTTGGCGTGGCTCATCCGATCAGAGAGCCACCCAAAAGGATACGCCGATCCTGCATAGATGAGGTTCATGGCCACCATAACCAGCGGCACCAACGCGATTGCCACTCCCGATTGCTGCGCACGAAGCACCAGAAAGGCTTCGCTAAACCGCGCTAGCGTGAAGATGGCGCCGATCCCAACGACCCACCAGTAGGACCGGCCGAGGCGACGCAGACTTGCACGGTTGATGGGATTGGTGCGTCCTTCGTCCAAGTGGCGTTCAGGTTCCCGGACGCCAAATATCAACAGGGCAACGGCCATAAACCCCGGAAAGACCGCTAGCCAAAACACCCGGCGGTAGTCATTGGATCCCAGCACCATCAGCGCAACGGCCAAGAGTGGCCCGACAAACGCGCCCACCGTATCCAGCGACTGGCGCAATCCGAAAGCGGCTCCGCGCGACTCGGGCGGCGCAATATCGGCCACCAAGGCATCGCGTGGGGCGCCTCGAATGCCTTTGCCAACGCGGTCAATTAGACGCGCGCCGAGCACCATGCCAGTGCTCGAAGCAATGGCAAACAGCGGTTTGGCACACGCTCCTAAAGCGTAGCCAAACACCGCGAGTCCCTTGCGTTTGCCCATGTAATCGCTGAGAACGCCAGAGAACACCTTGACGATGAGAGCCGTGGACTCGGCCAGTCCTTCGATGATACCCACGGCGAACGCGCTGGCGCCGAGCGCGCCCATCAAGAACATTGGAAGCAAGCTGTGGATCATCTCCGAGGAGATGTCCATCAGCATGCTCACAAAGCCTAGCACCCAGATGCCAGTCGGTATGCGGTTGGAGGATGAGGTGCTCGGCATAGTACCTTTGGCGATCGGCGAGATCGGTTTGCTGCTGTGTGGCTCATACATCGCCATCGAAAGCATTGCCAAGCATTCTGACTGATGCTCTTTCGGTAAGCCGAAGAAGTTAATAGGGTCAGTCGTTGGCCGCCACCGGATTTGTGGATCGTGGACTCAAAGTGGGTTTACCAGCGTATCAACGTCTACGTCTGCCGAATGTCCGCCCGTCGACTCGCCACAACGAGATAACTCGGTGATTTTCGTGGAGGAAATCGCTTCAGCGCCGGCTATCACCAGCAGTACCTGGCGAAGAATCCGGGTGGGCGCTGCCCGAATCATTCTTGTGGGATTCCCTATAAATCCGCGGTGCCGTAGTCGGGTGAGCAGGCGTAGGCGCCTACCGGAGGTCTACCGGTGCCCTGGACCTGGGGAAGATCGCAGGCAAGAACTCGTGAAGGTATCCGGCCGGGCCTAGGGATCATCGACGGAATATCCCAGTGCGCGCAGCGTTGCCACATAACCGTCGGGACGGACAAGATCGTTGATTGCAAGCACGGCAAATGTCGTTCGATTCCCGGCCAGCGCGGATTGTGCGGCCGCGAGCCAAGTTTCTTCCGACTCCTTCTTGGCGAGAGCCGCTTGCGTTTTTGCATCATCGATCACTTTGCGCGTCCCTGTCTTGTCCGCAAACGAACCGTCGCGGAGGGCGTTCATCAGCGCAGAGTTGCAGCCTTCGTCCGACTGGTCGGAGCGGTTGAGTTCGCGTAGTGTTGCCAGGTCACCCTTTGCCCAGGCAATTGCCCGCGAGTTCATCGTAGTGATGTCTGATTCGAGTCTATCCAGGCTCCTGTCAAAACACCCGACGTCGGAGAACTCGGAGTTGCCGGCGTTCTTCAAGATGCCCCTGGGGTCTTTGATCTCCACTTTCCGCGTAGTAGCGGGCAATCTTTCGATGCGTACGTTGTGCGTTCTTGCCGCGTTGTTCACCACGGATTCGATGGTGGCGCCGTAACCCAGACCTCTGTTCTTGATCGCCGCCTCGCGCAATATCCCGAACGCGAATGTGGGTCGCCAGCGCTCGACGCCTTCGTCATTTCCCATGTACCTTTCTTTCAGGGCGAGCCATTTCGCGTAGACCTCTGCGGGTACCACGTCCTTAAGCTTGGCATTGTGCGGATTCTTTCCGGCCCTCAACATTGCCGAGATCAGGGTAAGTGCTCTGAAGAGACCGATGTCCGCCCGGACGTTGGTGCCTCCCGCATACAGCACTTCCTGCGATTCGCCGATCAACGACTCCACGCGTTTCGCTCGCCACCGCATGTCCTTGGGTAACGGTCCATACCTGCCGAGAATCCACATGACATGATCACCTTTGGATACCTTCCATAAGCCCGGCCCGGGCTGCTCCCCGCTGACCAGCACAGTTTCGAGATCGCCATTGGAGACCTGGGATTAGTCTGGCGCCGCGGACGGGCTTTCGGCGAGCGAGATTGAACACGCCAAGCTCAACATTCCTACCGAAGCCGCGTGCCGAATTCGCGTTCGTCCCTTACTCGTTATTTTTCGTGACCGATCCTGTCTGGGACAGCGGCCTGAGGCCAACGTTCCAGGAGGATCAGCTGCTGCACTTGTCATCGGATCATTTTGCAGATGCACAATGGCGCCAACGACCGCTTGCGGCCTCTCCGTGCCGGTCTACCGTCGGTACGCGAAGTCCGACGCGGGCGGGGATCTGGATGCGGGCGTCAATCTCGGCCTCGTACGACCGCAACACTCTGTAATATAGCGGTCACCATATTGGGCCGAGACGGTTCAACTTTGGATGGGAGATGGCTGATCCGACGAGGTCATTCCACGCGCTGGCGGCTGCGCTTGGTTGTTGCCATTGTGCGCCTCAATCCAGCCGACCCCGAGCAGAACGGCGGGCGCGAGCATGCGCCTGACGAAAGGAAACGCATGCAATTTGAACCGCCACGGCGGTTCCGTCGACCCATAGTTGAAACCCCCTTGGGTGAGGCGTGGAGACTGCGATGCTTCAACTGAAATCGATTGGTCTAAGCAGGCGTGATTGCCGGCTCACGTGCGCAATCATGCTTGGTGTACTTTTGACAGCGGGAGGCAAATTGCTGCCAGCAACGGCGGCCCCCTCGCTTGCAGTGCCTCGGTGAACTCGAGTTTGCCGTCTCCCGCGAATTCTCTGACCCGGCCGGGGGTCCAAGTGCCTGGCCTGCCCCCGACACCGGTCAACCCCACAGGATTTACCGCGATTGACCGGGGCCAGGGCGCCGTTCAATTGCAATGGCAGGCGGCGCCCGGTGCACTGACCTATCGGCTCAGCGGCGCCGGCCTGCCGAGTACCGGATATATCGGCACCAGCACCTCTGTCATGCTTACGAATGTGTCAGCGGGACCTGCCATCTGGCAATTGTTGGCTATTTACCCCAATAACGCCGCCGACGCGAGCCACCCGGCGCTGGCATCGGCGGTCGTGCGCGTGTTGCCGCCTCATGGCATATCGTGGCTGACGATGAACAACGGCGCGGGCAGCAACGGCCAGACGATCGATCACTTGGTGAAAAGCACCCAGGGCGGCACCGACCCCGGCTACCTCCCGCTTCAGGACGGAGATTATCCGGGCTTGTTCAATCCGATGTCTCCGGACGACGTGAGCGCCGTGGTCGGCATCAGCGGCTTTCGCAACTGGGTCGATGCCAGTCAGTGGGCCAACGAAGCCGTCTACGGCAATACGCTGGATCTGGGTGTTGGTCGCCATTCGGCCTGTTTCCAACAACCCGAGGTCCACTTGGCCGGAATAACGCCCGTAGTGGGCTTGCGCACGGCCTGCTACGCGACCGCGCATGGAGTGCCGCCCGGCAGCCCTGGATTCACCAACCAGGACACGACCCATCCCCAAGCGGGTACGGGGGCCGATTTCATCCTCACGATGCTGATCATCAAGAACTGGCAGGGCACGCGCTTTCTCGTCATCAAGGGACGTAGCACATTCGCCACTGGGAGCAACATCCGAGACGAGTTCCCGTCTTTCCAGGCGGGATTGGATTCCGAGGGTCCCAAATACATACCGCATGTGTGCCTTTCCTGTCATGGAGGCACGTACAACCCGACCACACACCTAGTCGATGGGGCGGCGTTTCTGCCGCTGAATCCGTCGGCGCTGGCGTTCGCGAGTGCCGCGCATCTCGCGGCGCAGCAGGAGAACATCCGCAGGATTAATCAGGTGATTACCAACGCGGAGGGGAGCTCCGCGATCTCGGACTTCATCCGCGGTTTGTACAACGGCAACGTGGCGAAACCGAAAGCGCAGGCGCTCCCAGGCTACGTCCCGATCGGCTGGTCGCAGCAACCCGGCCTGTTCACCCAGATCATTGCACCCTACTGCATCAGCTGCCACGTGGCCGGACCGAGCAGTTACAACTTCACCTGCTACGACAACTTCATGGCCAACAAGGCCACCGCCTTCGTGGCCGTTTGCAAGGCCCACACCATGCCCCATGCCGAAGTCCCCTTCAGGTCGTTTTGGACCCGGGACACCGGGGTACTTTATCTGCCCGGACTGTTCGCGGCGGATCTCGGATACCCGAGCTGCTCGTGAGATCCCCGGCAGCAAGTCTGACCGGTCCTGACGCCGATAGCATCGGCATGTATCGCCAGCGCTCCACGCGCATTCAAATTGGACGCGGTGCGATTCGGCTGCGATCGGGCAAAGCACGACGGTTTGTTCCGCAACGATCAGCCATAACTTTTGCTATGGAGATATGCCATGCCACGTGAACACAACAGTTGCTCAATTCAGATGTATGGGCTGATGGTGGTCATCATCGGCGTTGCAGCGCTTAGCACAGGGACCCCAGCCGCGCAGGCTCAGACACCGCTTGGTCGTCCGCTTCAGGTGGTTCCGAATCTTCCACAGCCCATTCTCGCTCCTCCGCCCCCCCCGGCGTACACGATGCTTCATAATTTCGACTGCACCCTCTATGCGAATGGCTCTGCGCCGGACGGTTGCAGCCCGGATGGGCCCGGCTACCTGGCACAGGGTCGTGACGGGAATCTCTATGGTAGCGTGCCGTCCGGCGGGGCCTTGACGTATCCCAAGTACGACGGAGGAACGATCTTCAATATCAGTCCCGCTGCGCCATTTCCGTTCACGGTCCTCTATACGCTTGGGTTCAACGTCACAGACGGCACGACGTCTCACTCAGGCTTGACCATGGGGATGGATGGAGCCTTCTACGGGACGGCCGAACGCGGCGGGGCCGCATCCGCCGGCAAGGGCTCCGTGTTTAGCCTTGGAGGAAATGGATTTACCACGTTCAGCCCCGCATTTAGCAACGGGACGGATGGCGGCTATCCATGGGCGCCGCCCATAGAAGCTCCGGATGGGAATCTCTATGGTGTGACCAACGGCGGCAACCAGAAAGGAGTGATCTATCGCTGCACACCAACAACCTTCACGTGCGTTTCATCTCTTTACGCCTTCGGTGTGAATGTGTCAGCCGCATTGGTTTTCGGATTCGACGGATACCTCTATGGCACCACCCAGGCTGGCAGCGTGAATGCACAAGGAGTCTTCAGCACGATTGGTGGCGGCACGGTGTTTCGCATTTCCCTTGCCGCAACCGGCACTGTGCAGCCCACGTTCTTGCATAACTTTAATGCGACCTCGCTGGTGCCTTCCGCCGCGGGTCAACAAGTGTCCGACGGAAGCGCCCCCATGGGTTCGGTGATGTTCGGCAGTGACGGCAATCTGTACGGCACTACTGCCGCCGGCGGGTCGGGAGGCCAGGGTGTGATCTACCAGCTCAATCCGAAAACCGGTGCCTACAAGGTGCTGCACACATTCTCGACGTACACGACGACATTCACCGTAAACCAGACTCACTACACGGCGAAGGTATCAGATGGCAGCGATTCGGAATCGGCATTGGTGCAAGGCAGCGACGGCTTTCTGTATGGCGTGGCGAGAACCGGGGGGCCGCTTGGGGGAAGTCTTGGAGGATTTGTTCCGGTCTGTACGTATTCACCCAACACAGGTTGTGGGACTTTGTTCAAAATAGATACGAGCGGCAACAATTTTTCCGTTATCTATTCTTTTGGCCAGGTACTTCAGTGCTCCCCTACCGTGACCAGTGACAATGGAAGCTTTCCGATGTCGACGCCCGTATTGCATACGAATGGCAGGATTTACGGAATGACCGGAAGGGGCGGCTGCAGAGCTAACTATGGAACCATCTACGGCTTCGACGCCGGGTTGCAGCCCTTTGTGTCGATTGTCGGCGGATCCCGCTGGGTCAGTGTCGGGAGCAAGGTAGGTGTGATTGGCCAGGGCTTCAACAGTGCGACAGGTGTATTTCTCGGAAATAGCACGACTCCACTCGGGAAGCTGGCGGTCCAGGTATTCAGTGATACCTATATGGAGGTGAGCGTACCGCAGCTCCTGGGGCGAACACACATCGCGGTCCAATTACCGAGTGGGAAACTGACATCGCCGCAGTTCATCTGCACCCCACCGCCGCCCGGATTGGTGTCAATTTGCCAATAGCGTTGGGCCGGTCAGGCGGCTACCAACGGGTGTAATCTGCGGACTGAATTGGTCCGGCAACCACCAGAATAACTGAAGAACCATGGGGGACGACATGGCAACCAGCGTAGTGGATGCGCTTGAGCCTGCGGACGGGCTCGGCCGCAGAACCCGTGAGCATCGTTTCTACAGCGCCCTGGCCATTGTCATGGCGCTGTGCGTATTCATCGGATTCGCGCCCTCTTACTACATGAAGGCGCATTTCGGTGTTCCGCCGGTCCTGACTCCCGTGCTTCAGTTCCATGGGGCCGTCTTCACCTTGTGGATCGTGCTGCTCGTACTGCAAACGCAGCTCGTGGCGAACAATAGAGCCCGGGTGCATCGACAGCTGGGTGTGGCGGGCGCCGTAGTCGCGGTGTTGATGACCGTTCTGGCCGCCGCGGTGCCCATCACACGGCTCCAGGCGGGTGTCTTCGGCCGAGTGCCGGGAGCGCCGCCGACAACCGTGCTGCTGGCGGTCGCCCTGGCCACAGTGATCGTCTTCCCGGTGCTTATGGGCAGCGCGCTCTACTACCGCAACCGGCCGGACTATCACAAGCGGCTCATGATCATCGCCACGGCGGAACTGCTATCGGCGGCGTTCGGGCGTTTTCCTGTTGTCGGTGGCAATCCGCTCACGTTTTTCGCCGCGACCGATCTTATCGTCGTCGCGCTGGCTGTCCATGACGCGCTAACCATCCGGCGAGTGCATCCGGCGACTGCCTGGGGTGGCCTGTTCCTGATCCTCTCGCAGCCGGCACGGCTGCTGATCACCGGCACCGGCGTCTGGCTTGCGTTCTGTGCGTGGCTCAAAGCCTGAAAAATGCGTGCGAGCTGAGGCGTCCTGAACGGGTAAACTGGCACGGCGCTTGATATAGGAAAGAGTGAGGTCACAATGGCATGGGTCATTATTCGGGCAGGTGCGGTGCGACTCCTGTTCGGGCTCACGGCTCTCGGGATTGCGGCAACCGGCGCGCTTGCCGCGGGGGATGCGCGGGAGCCGCTGTGGGCCTATGGCTTCGACAGTCCCCCGTCGTCGCAATCGTCGCCGGCCGCGACACCAGGGGCGCCGCCCGACAATAAGCTCTTGCTGCACGTCGACGGTTCGAAGCTTGCGTTCACGCGCGCGCAAGTCATCAACTACTACGGTCCCGCAGACTGGTTTCCCGATGATCATCCGCCGATGCCGGATATCGTCGCGCGCGGCCGGAAATCTGCCTCTCCGCCCATCATGGCGTGCGGTCTATGCCACCTGCCAAACGGCAACGGACGCCCTGAGAATGCCAACCTCACCGGCCTGACCTACGAATACCTCGTCCAGCAGATGCTCGACTTTCGCAAAGGCTCGCGTCACAGCTCCGACAAGCGCAAGACCAACACCGGGTTGATGATTGGCTTCGCAAAGGACCTGACCGACGACGAGCTGAAGGCCGCAGCCAGCTACTTCGCCTCGATTCCTGCCAAGCAGTCATCCAAGGTCGTGGAGAGCGATACGGCACCGAAAACCCAGCCCACAGGCGGCCTGTTCATTCCCATCAAGGCGGATTCGCCGATGACTGAACCGCTTGGAGATCGCATCATCGAAGTTCCCATGGATGAGAGGCAGACCGAGACGCTGCGCAATCCACGCGCGCGCTTCATCGCCTACGTACCGAAAGGCAGCCTCGCGCGCGGCGAAATCCTGGTCAGAACCGGAAACGGCAAGGTGACCCCGTGCACTGCCTGCCATGGCGCAGATCTGCGTGGGCTCGGCCCCGTGCCGCGACTTGCCGGCAATTCGCCCAGCTATATCGCCCGCCAGCTCTACGACATGCAGTCCGGCCATCGTGCCGGCCTTTGGACGCCATTGATGGCGCCAGTCGTAGCCGGCCTCAGTCCCGGCGATGTGTTGGCAGCGGCCGCCTATCTGGCATCGCTTCGACCGTAGGATTTGGAGGTCTACCGCACCTCCGGCCGCGAGGGCAGCCAACCCGAGCGGCCATCTGTGGCGCCGGATTACAAGCGCTGATGCTGGATTTGCCGCATGCCCCTGAAGGTACGCTGCCGACACAACCCCGGTTTTGCGCGCAACGCGCGGCGCCGGCGGATCTCATCTTGGGGGGAACCTGATGCGTCGATCAATCTTTGGTCTGGTGGTCGTGGCTGCCGTAGCCGCGCATTCGCACGGCGCGGTGGCAGCCGGGCATAACCCCAGTGACGTCCAGTGGACCCAGCATGGCGGCAACCCGAACGAGCAGCGCTACAGCAAGCTCAAGCAGGTGACTGCGGACAACGTCGGGCAGCTGGGCCTTGCCTGGTATGCGGAGATATCCGAGCGCGGCGGCTACCAGAGCACGCCGCTGGTGATAGACGGGGTGCTCTACATGACCGCCCCGTGGAGCAGCCTGTACGCCTTCGACGCAAAGTCCGGCAAGCAACTGTGGAAAGTCGATCCGAAGGCGCCGCGCGAGATGGCCGCCACTTCGATCTGCTGCAACATCTCAAATCGCGGCGCGGCCTATGCCGACGGCAAGATCATCTGGGGCACCATCGACGGGCGCCTGATGGCCGTGAAAGCGAAGACCGGCCAGAAGGTCTGGGAAGCGCGCGTCACGGACCCGAAGCTGCAGTACTCGATCACCGGTGCGCCGCGCATCGGCGATGGCCTGGTGTTCATCGGCGTGGGCGGCGCGGAGTTCTACACCCGCGGCTTCCTCGTCCGCGTACGACATGAAGACGGGCAAGCTGGTGTGGAGGTTCTACACCGTGCCGGGCGATCCGGCGAAGGGCCCGGACGGCGCGGCGTCCGATGATGTGATGCCGATGGCCGCGAAGACCTGGAACGGCAAGTGGTGGGAGAAAGGTGGTGGCGGCAGTACGTGGGATGGAATCGTCTACGACCCGAAGTCGGATCTGGTGATCTTCGGCACCGGCAACGGCCTGCCGTGGCCGGCGCAGCTGCGTTCGCCGGGCGGTGGCGACAATCTGTTCACCTCCTCCATCGTCGCGGTGGATGCGAAGACCGGCAAGTACAAGTGGCACTACCAGGCGACACCGATGGACGGCTTCGACTTTGACAACACCGCGCCGCTGACGCTGGCGGACATCACCGTCGATGGCAAGCCGAAGCACGTGGTGATGCAGGCGCCGAAGAACGGCGTGTTCTATGTGATCGAGGCGGCCACCGGCAAGGTGGTGTCGGCGGATCCGTATGTACCCAAGATCAACTGGGCGCTGGGCTTCGACAAGGCGAACAACTGGAAGCCCATCCTCAATCCGGATGCCAACTACGGCAAGACCGGCAAGGGTTTCTACATCCTGCCTTCGCAGGCGCATGTATGGCATCCGCAATCGTTCAACCCGCAGACCGGCCTGATGTACGTGCCGGCGCGCCGCGGCGTGGGTTCGTTCTATCGCCGAGGAGGGCGGCCGCATCCTGGGCAACCAGATGGTGGATGTCAGCATGGGCTCGTGCGCCGGAAGGCAAGCGGCCCGAGGTCGAGAACCCCGGCGCCTACCTGCTCGCCTGGGATCCTGTTGCCCGCAAGGCGGCCTGGGAGCAGCGCGAAGGCAGCGGCAGCGCCGGCACGCTCACGACCGCCGGCAACCTGGTGTTCCAGGGCACGTCCGGGAAGAAGTTCGCTGCGTTCCGCGCCGACACCGGCGAGAAGGTGTGGGCGATCGACACCCAGGGCAACGTCGTGCCGGGTCCGGTGACCTACTCGATCGACGGTGTGCAGTACATCGCGGTGATCTCCTCGGCCAGCACCGGTTTTGCCGCCGCCGCCGGCAAGAACCGCCTGCTGGTGTACAAGCTCAACGGCGATGTGCAGCTGCCGCCGGCCCCGCCGCCGGTGCAGCAGGTGCTCAACCCGCCGGCGGACTTCGGCGACGCGGCGATGCATGCGCGCGGCCAGGACCTCTACCAGCGCAACTGCACCGGCTGCCACGAGGGCGGGCGCCTGTTCAGCGGCTTCCCGGACCTCAATTATACGGTCGCGCTCAATGCCCCGGATCTGTTCAAGGGCATCGTGGTCGATGGCGCGCTCGCCGAGAACGGCATGATTTCGTTCAAGAACTCACTGAAGGCGGAGGATGCAGAGGCGATCCGCTCCTTCCTCACCGCGCGCGCGAACGAGCTCAAGCGCACCCACCGCCGATGTTCGGGCCGGGCGGCCCTGGCGGCCCGCCTCCGGGTGCTGGCCCGCCGCCTGGAGCCGCAGGTGCGCCGCCAGCGCCGGCCGCGCACCAGTAGGGGCGATCGGCGAGCGTTCAAATCAAGAGCAGGAGTGATGCCGCCTGCTCGCGACCGGAAAGCTGCTCGAACAGTGCCGGTACATGGCTGCGCTCAGGGGGGAGTTTGCGCACCATGTCCAGTGCGATCTCACTGCGCTGCAGCGTGGATTTCTGCTCGGTCGAATAGCAGGCCTTCAGGAAGGCCTGGTCCCACGATGTCAGGCCGGTGCTTGCATCCGGCGGGGCACGGTCGAATCGCGCGAGAATCATCGGATCATCATCATGCGAGCAACGCCGGTCGGAATCGACGGCCCAGTTCATCCAGC
Organism: uncultured Pseudomonadota bacterium; assembly: GCA_963726995.1. Lineage (GTDB taxonomy): Bacteria > Pseudomonadota > Gammaproteobacteria > Steroidobacterales > Steroidobacteraceae > DAIDKA01. The sequence goes on along the minus strand of CAVSEP010000007.1, from coordinate 738,393 downwards.
TGCTGCTGCCGTGCCGTTTCCACGGCGCTCCTTATTCGTGCAGTCTCCTACTATTGACGCACGAGCTTCGGGATTGCGTAAAGACCCGAAAGGCCTTCCGATTCAGTGACCTATTTTGCGCTGCCGGCGGGTGCGTCCACGAACAGGCGCTTGCCGGCGGAATCGAGCACGGTGACGGCCCAGGCCACGTGCGCTGTTCCCCGCATCGGTGCACAGGTCACCGTGACCTTATCTCCGGGGTTGACGGCATGGCGCGTCCACCCCAGGCGTACCAGCCGATTGACGCTGGGCAAGTCGATTTGCCACCGCGTCGAGGTGCCGTTCCCGTCGGGGGTCTGCAGATACAGCCGCGAATGTGGGTTGGCCCATTCCATCGTCGCGACCGTGCCCGACAGGGTGGTGGTCTGAGAGTGGTCATATTCCGCGCCCGAATGATGTGCCAATGCCGGGAGGCCAGACATCGCAAGGGTAGCGACCAACCACGCACGCCTCATGGGGATACTCCATTGTTGATCACGGCGACTTCCGGTGGCCGTCGCCTGAGAGGTAAACGCCCTCGACGCAAATGTCATCGAGCATCTCGGTGTCGGGGACGAGCCGTCCGTGCAGCGTGACGGTCCACGGTTTCGTGTAGGCCTTGGGATCATTGACCGTGACGCGAATCTCCAGCAGGCCGAAGTTGACGCGCCGAAATTGCTCGGTGACCTGCGCGGCCTCGGTCAATGGACTGGCGATGAGGTCGAGCCACAATCCCTCGCGAAAACCGGTGGTTTTGACGACCAGCGTATCTTTCTCCCAATGTGCCGTGGAATAACCGTTCCAGGCAGGCTGCGGATCCACCGGCAGAGGGCGCCCATCCAGAAAGATCTGTCGGTAGCTGGCGCCGAACTCGTGCAGCAGCAGGAGCAGCTTCGGTGTCTGCACGATCTTCCATTGCTGCGGCAGGGAGTAGGCGCGCGGATAGCTCGGCGGCGCACAGCGCTCGTGGGGATCCTCCAGCAACTTGCCCTGCAGGGGTGCGACGATGTGTTGCAGCACAATCTGGCGCGCCCACGGCTGGTAGGGAAGTATCTTGCCGGGCAGTGAGCGGCCGATGTTCAAGCCGTCCGCCGGAAAGGGCTCCTGCGAAATGCAGTCCTGCACGCATGAATCGCCCTGCACAGCGCCCGGTGGGCCGAGATTCCCGCGGCCGTCAATGCCTCGGCCATCAGCTCCGGCGGCAGTTGCGAGGTATCGATGGTGGAATTCGCATCCGCCGCATACCAGATGCCCGAAAGGTCAGGGTGGCCGGCGGGCGTTCGCGGTGCCGGAGCTTCCAGGTTCGGCGTGCCGTCCTTGGCTCGCGGTGTGCCGGGCGTCGGGTAGTGGATCCACTGTGCCCACGCGGGTATCTGCGCCATGCACAGCAGCGCCAGCACGCCGGCCGTGCAGAGAGTCGTTGCCACCCGATGTGGCTTCTTGAACCGATCGTCCGGCATAGGCTCCCCCCTTGCACGCCATGGGCACCGCACTTGGCTTGGGCTGGGCTGCTGTAACAGAGTCTAAAGCCATGGCCCTAGCCCTGTAAGGTATTGGCAAAGCGCGTAATCGAGCGCGCGCAAGCAGTCCAAGAGGTCCTGTTCGACGGGCTCGGGATGGGGCGGACCCGGGGGCAAATGATGTATAGAAAACTTGACTTCAAGTATAGAGATCTTTACATTTCCTCCGTCTACCCCACGCCGCCGGAGGCACCATGCCCTTTCGCGAGAAGAGCGCCTGGGTCACGTTGACCGCGATCCTGCTGGTGTTCGCCCTGTTCGTGCTGCATGCGCCCCGGCTGTCCCAGCCGCGGCTTGCGGAGTTCCACACCCTGCTGGCCTGCATCGCCGCTTTCGTGGTGATCGAAACCATTGCGTACCTGGTGCTGCGCCTGCGCAATCCGGAAGATGCGAGCACCCCAATCGATGAACGCGAGCAGCTGATTCACCTGAAGGCGGCGCGACTGGCGTCACGCTGCTATGTGGTCGGAACCTTTCTGGCGGTGATGACGATTCATATCGGCGCCAGCGGGCCCGTGATCGGCTACCTGGTGGTGCTCGCATTCGTCATCGCGGAGATCGTCAAGTACGGCACCCGCATCTTTTACTACCGTCGCGGGGCCTGAGTTGGGCGGCACCATCATCAGCAACCGCATCCGGCAATTGCGGTTCGAGCACGGGGAAATGACCCAGCAGCAGCTTGGGCAACGCATCGGCGTGACGCGCCAGACGCTCAATGCGATTGAACTGGGCAAGTATTCGCCATCGCTCGAAGCGGCCTTCCGCATTGCGGAAGTGTTCGGGTTGCCGCTCGAACAGGTATTCCAGTACAAATCGGTCAAGGATCCCACTTGAACCGCCGACAGATGATCAAGACGGGACTCGGCATCGGCGCTCTCGGGGTAGCCGCCGCCGCTGCGCGATACGCGGTACTTTCGCCATCGACAACGCCGACCGGTGCGTCGATTGACGAGCTGGGTGCACGCATTTATGGCGGTCTATCGAGTGCGGCGCGGGCGCAGGGCTGCTTCGACTACCATCATCCCCTGAGACAGATGCACAACCGCGGCCTGTGGCTCGGTGGTCTGGCGGTCAACGCGGCGACGATGAGCTGGGACGCACGGCGGTCGCTCGCGACGCTATTGCGTGAGCAGCTGTCGGCCGCCGGATATGAGCGCCTGCTCAGCCAGTTTCCCAATGTATTCTCGGGCGTGAATTTTCTGCAGCTGCGGGTGTTCGGCACGCCAGGCGGCGGCCCCTGGCAGATACTGTTGTCGGGTATCCATTTGAATCTGCGCGTGGGCAGAGCCGAATCCGCTGGTACCGCCTTTGGCGGCCCGCAGGTCTATGGCGACCAGCGCGGCAATGAGCGGCTGGGCCTGCCGGGGAATGTCTTCGGCTACCAGCTGCACACCGCTCATGATCTGATCTCGGGACTGACACCCGCGCAGCGCCGTGCGATTCGCGTGGCGCAGGCACCACCGCAGACCTGTATCGCGGCTCAGGGCAGGGGCGGGCGTTTTGACGGGCTGCCGATTGCGGATCTGCCGGTTCGAGCACGCAGGCTGGCAACGACCGTCGTGGCCGGAATCATGGAAAACTACGGCGAGGCAGGCGCCGCCGATGCCTGGAACTGCCTGCGCGCAAACGGTGGCGTGGATGGCCTGTACTTCGCCGACTACGATGTCGACTTTCAGGGCGGGCGGCACGCCGGCGACAAACCCTCGCAGATCTTCCGGCTGGAGGGACCCGGTGCCGTGTTCCACTTCCGCGGCGAACCTCACGTCCATGCCTTCACTCTCGTCGAGCGCAATATCGATCAGCCGCTGAGTCTCGGAGAAGTACTGGGCGTAAACCCCGGCGTCCTGGCCGGTGACGCGCTGCGGGCCTGGTTCGAGTCCGCCATGCGCGGGAGCTCGCACGCGGATTTCGCTTTCTACCCGTCCTACAGCATGGCCGGGCGATTGCGTCCCGGCACCCTCCGGACCGGCGATGTCTGGGCCGCGGAGAACTGGGGCGATGACTTGATCGTCTGCGAGATCCGGGGCGCCGAAATCGCCCCGCCGCTGCACAATGCCATGAGTTCGCGCGGATTCAAACCCCAGGCCCGGGCGACCTATCGGCTAGCGACGACCAGTATTGTGGCGGCAGACAACGCAGCGGCGCGAATCGGGCGGGTCAGCGAATCGCGCAATCTGGGGCCGTTGCGCGACGCATTGGTTACGCAGGCGAAGATCAGGGGGTTCGGAGCCTGAGTCAGGATAGGAAGAAGTTGCAAAGTGATTGCGCAATCGTGCCGGGCGTCCCGCCGCGATCCTTGTTCCAGGGCGCCGAATGGTCAAGGCCGTTGAATTCGATACGCTGAACCTCGGGAAGAATGTCTTGCAGAGCCAGAAGCGCCCGCTTCAGATATCGTGGACTCCTGCTGCCCCCAAGCAGCAGGACGTTGGCAGTGACGCTCTTGAACGCGTCAATTGAGCCCGAATACCCGGCGACCACCTTGAAGTCGTATCGCATTGCCGGCAGAAGGTCGCTGATTGGCGCATAGGCTCCGGAGCCGTTGGCCCGCTCGTTGCGCAATGCGCTGCTTAGTGGAAGTTCGAGAAGCGGGCGTGGCACGAGCCTGAGCAAGGGTGAACCCAGCTTCACGATGGCCATTGCGGTAATCATCGCCGCGGGCAGCCGGCCGGCGTCGATCTGCTGGTTAAACCGGGAGACCAATTGCCGGGACATGCCGTGAAGCAGGAATGGCGGCTCATAGACAGCTACCTTGCGGATCGACGGCAAGAGGCGCGCGGCCTCCAGGGCTATGACGGCGCCGGAGCTCAAGCCAAATGTGAATTGAGCGCCGGTACGAGTCGCAAGGGCGGCCAGGTCTTCGACATCGCGCTGGATGACATGGTCTGCACCGTACTCCCGCGGGCTCATGCCGCGGCCACGCCGATCCGGAACATACACCGTGAAGGCATGGGCCATCGCCACTGCCAGTTCGCGGTAATTGTGGGCGGTTCCCATGGCCCCTTGAATGAGGATGACGCCGGGTCCGCGGCCCAGCTGCTGAAAACCAATACGGGTGCCGTCCCGGGAGGCCACGGTGTTCGTATCCATGGAACGTTCCGAATCAGGAAGCCGGGGCGGCCGTGTGCGGCTTGCCCAGTTGGGCCAGTCGGTTGAACATGAATCGGGGTGCAACACGGCTCATGATCTTCAGAAGATTGCTGAGACCGGGGCGGATTTCCAGACGGTCCGCCTCGATTCCAGACAGCGCCTTGCGGACCAGCGTCGTCACGTCCATGCCCTTCTGGTGCTTCATTTCCTCCGCAAATTCGCCGCGCAGAAGCGGGGTCTCTACCGCCGGCGGCGCGAGCTCGATGACCTGCACGTTGCTGCCGGCCAGTTGAGCGCGCAAAGACAGAGAGAATGAGTGAAGTGCAGCCTTGGTGGCGCTGTAGATTGGCGAAATAGCCAGTGGAATGAAGGCCAGGCCGGATGAAACATTGACGATCAGGGCGGACTGGCGGGCCTGCAGGTGCGGCAGGAACTGTTGAACCATCCGCACTGGCCCGCTCAAGTTGATATCAATCTCCCGCGTTACATCCGTCAGATCCCGTGCCGAACTGAGATTCAGATTGCGCATGATCCCGGCGTTGTTGATCAGAGTATCGAGCGCCGGGAATTGCGCGACGACACGTTCATGCAGGCTCACGATGGCGCTCGGGTCGCCGACGTCACTCGCCAAGACATGGACATCGGGGAGGTCCCGGCGGATTGCGTCGATCCTTTCCCGGTCACGACCCGTCACGATTACCGTATTGCCCCGCTCGTGCAGTTGCCTCGCCAGTTCCAGGCCGATGCCGCTGGTGCCCCCGGTGATCAGAACCGTTCTGTGCTTTAGCTTCAAGGGATTCTCCTGACTGCGCCGCTCATCGGTGTTGTCGCGGCTACTCTAACCGTCTACACTCTCCAATTGACAGTAGGCACCGAAAAGTGCCGTACTTACCAAAGGGAAAGTATTCTAATGACCAAGACGGCGCGATTCTCCGCGGCGCAGATCGCGAAGGCCAGGGCGTATGCAGCCAGCAAGCCGCCTGATGACCTGGATCCCAGAGTTGAAGCCCTGGTCAACGATTTGATCGGCCGCGTCGCCGACAAGTGGACCATGCTGATTCTTGAGGTGCTGGCCGAGCACGGCGAACTGCGATTCACGCGGTTGGGTGAACTGGTCGCGGGGGTCAGTCAAAAGATGCTGACGCAAACTCTACGGCAGATGGAGCGGGACGGCCTGGTTGTGCGGACTGTGCATCCCGTCGTGCCGCCGAAGGTGGAATACAAGCTCACGCAGCTTGGATTGAGCCTGGGCGCGGCGTTTTGTGGAGTGTGGGTCTGGGCCGCGGAAAACCTCAAGCAAGTCGAGCACGCGCGACTCAAATTCGACCATGCGGGCGCAGTGAACGGCCTGCAGGGGCAGACGATGCGGCCACTGCCCACTGCAAGGGTGTCTTCGAAAGGCACTCGCAGTTGATCTTCTGTCGACCTGAAGGAAAGGTTTGCGGCGCCTCACGCAAGCAATCAGCCCGCCCCCTTGACGGGCCGATTGCCGGATGCAGGTGCGGATTCTAGGGCTTGTAGCGCCGATAGATATTGAGGACGATGATCATCAAGGCCGCGCCCGAGGTCACCACGGCGAAATTGGAGAGAATGGTGACCAGGTATGAACCGACGGCGGGTATGGCCCCCAGGGTCCCCGACAGCGTCGTCAGTGCAAGGGCGGTGACGATGACCCGGACATGATCCTCGGCAGCGATGAAGCACCCCACCACCAAGCCAGCCACCACCAGAATCGCTGCCAGGTACGGAATGTGAACAAACGCGCCGACGATGGCGACCGCTAACGCAATCCATCCCACAATCTTTGGAACATTCATTGTTTGGATCCTTTCTAAGTTGAAGATTTTTATGCCGGCCGGTAGGCCGGCCTGAGATCCTGTCGCGCGCTTCTATATCACGATCTGATTCTTCCCTACAAGAAAACAAGGGATTTCCCGTCACGCTGCACCTGCGTTCAAACATCGCCGGGAAGGCGCGGAACGCTCGGCAATTGACTTGTCAATTGTCGTTACCCGGCAACGACCCGCGCGAGTCCCTGGCGCACCTGCTTGGTATCTGGGCGATTTCCGCCCCTGCTGTTTGCCGCATACTTACAACAATCCGACCGGGCCGAATTGCACCGGGCGACGGGTTCGGCAGATCAAACAAATCGAGACGCAGTTCACACTGGGTCCTTAATAATCGGGGCCGACAAGCCGATAGATGGTCTTGAAGCCGTGCCGTTTCCCCCACGCGTCAGTCGTGCCTAGCCGTCCGCAGACCCCGTACGAATGACTATCGACGCCCAAATCACCGCACCCCGCAGACACCTTTCTGCCAGGTCCTTGCGCCGGTCTGTCGCGGGGTGGCCGCAGCGCCTTGTCAGCCTGCTGCTGCTCGTTGCCGTGGCGCATGCGGCCCCGGAATTCCCGCCGGCCCGGTCATGGCCGCCTGAAGGCCAGCTGGCATTCGTGCGCCTGCCGACTGCGGAGACGCTGGCCGTGACGGCGATCGCCCAGGACGCGCAGGGCTTTCTGTGGTTTGGCACCCAGGCGAATCTGCTGCGCTGGGACGGCTACCGGCTGCGCACGTACGCCAGGAACCCGGACGCGCCCGGTTCGTTGCCGGACAACTACATTCATAGCCTGCTGGTCGATGAGTCCGGTCGGCTGTGGGTCGGCACCAACTCGGGCGGGCTCAGTCGCTATGACGCGCAGTCGGACGGCTTCATCAGCATACCGGTCGGTCCGGGCGGCACGCGCGACGGCGCCATATTGGCGCTCATATCGGACGGCCACAACGGTCTTTGGATCGGCACCGGCCACGGCATCGATCACCTCAATGGCGCCACGACGCGCGTGGATCCGCCGACGGCCGACGAGCCGGGCGAGTCGATCTCGGCGTTGCTCCTCGATCACACCGGCACCCTGTGGGCGGGAACGCGCCAGGGACTGCTGCACCGCCGTCCGGGCGATGCGCAATTTCGGTCCTTTCCATTGCCGAGTTCCCGCGGCGCAGCGCCGATGATCAGAACGCTGCACGAGGACCAGGCCGGACGCATCTGGATCGGCCTTGATCTCATCGGCGTCTACATCCTCGAACCGCGAAGTGACGAGCCGCATCGGCTGCTGGCGGGGTCCCAGGGCGGGAAGCCGCTGATGGAAGGCATCTCGGCAGTCAGTGATATCGATGATTCGGAGGTGTGGCTGGGCACCTCGGATAGCGGAATCGTGCGGGTCAATACCCGAACCTGGGAGGTCCTGCGCGAGCAACGCGACACGGCGCGGGGCCGGAGCCTGCCGAGCAACCAGATCGATTCGATGTTCGTTGACCGCGACGGCACGCTGTGGGTCGGAACGCGCACCGCCCTGGTCCGCATAGATCCGCGCCAGCGCCTTATTCACACCTTCTTCGGCAGCTCCAGTGCTGGCGGGTTGGTCCGAGGCGAGGCCGTCAGCGCACTGCTCGGCGTGCCCGACGGCAGGGTGTGGATGGGGTTGGTCGGCGGCGGCGTTGAAATAGTGGACCCCGCAGCCGGGACGATTGCGATGATCACGCCGCGATCCGGGTATTCCGAGTCCGTCCTGCCGCAGACCCAGGTCGTCACCATGGCGCGCTGGGACGACGGCGACATCTTCCTGGGGACCACGGCCGGGTTGTATCGCGCCAGCCCGGATGGGCGCACGGTCCACCGTGTGACGATTCCCGGGCGCAGCAGAACCCTGGACGTGCGCGCGGTGCTGGTCGCCGACGGGTATCTGTGGCTCGGCGGCCTCGAGGGCCTGATCAAGTTGCAGGTACTGCACGATGGCGCAGTTGACCGTGCGCGGCGCCTGGGCGCGGGAGCTGGGTGATACTCGGGTCCGGACGCTGGCCAGGAGCCAGGATGCGGGTATCTGGATCGGAACGACGAGCGGCGTGGCGCATCTGGATGCGGCAACCGGCAGCGTGACGCGGCTGCAGAATGATCCCAGAAGCCCATCGATGCTGCCGGGCGGCTATATCAGCGCCATGCTCACGGACCGCAAGGGCCGGCTTTGGGTCGCGACCTTCGGCCGTGGCATTCAAGTCGAGCAGCGGCGTGACGGCCGGGGGAATCCCGTATTTCGCCGACTCACCCAGGACGATGGACTGCCCGAGAACAGCGTCGATGCGCTGGTGGCGGATCTGGATGGGAATATCTGGGCCAGTACCGATGGCGGGTTGGCGCGGATCGAAACCGAAAGTCTGGAAATCCGCGGCTTTCGTCCCGAGCAGGGCGTGGGGGTCGATGGATTCTTCACGGGAGACGCCGACAAGACGCCTGCCGGGGACGTGCTCTTTGGCGGCATCAATGGACTGGTCATCGTCCATCCCGGCGATCTGACGCCGGCTGCCGCACCGCCGGTGATTGCGATTACCGACCTGCGGGTCGGCGGTCAAAGCATGGCGCCTGCCCAGGCGCTGCACGGGGCGGGAATCAGCATTGGGGCCGCCGAGCGCAGCCTCGCCGTCGAGTTCGCCGTGCCGGATTTCACCGACGCCGAGCGACGCCGCTACGGCTACCGTCTGCTGGGGTTTGACGGCAAGTGGATGGAAACCCCCGCCTCGCGCCGAGTGGCAACCTACACCAACCTACCGCCGGGCCAGTACTCCCTGCAGCTGCGCAGCGCCGCGCCGGGTGCAGCGTGGTCAGCGCCGCTGGTCGTTCCCGTGCAGATAAAGCCGGCCTGGTACGAGTACCGCACGGCGCGCGCCCTGGCAGTGTTGCTGGCGCTCGGGATCGTCGCTGCACTCGTGCACGTCCGAATCCGAATTCTGCGCCATCGCCAACGCGAACTCGAACACATCGTCGCGCAGCGGACGGCCGAACTGAAACACCAGCAGGAATCCCTGGAGAGAATGGCGTACCTGGATCCGCTGACCGGATTGCAGAATCGCCGTTCATTCAATGATGACCTGGGTCGATTGGTCGCCGGTGCGCAGCGGGGGCAGGGCAACATCGCCTTGCTGACCATTGACCTGGATGGCTTCAAGGGCATCAACGATTCCTTCGGCCATGACGCCGGCGACGCGGTGCTCGCGGAGGTCGCCTCACGCCTGCGGGCGTTGCTGCGCGCGACCGATCTGGTTTCGCGGCTGGGTGGCGATGAGTTCGGAATCATTCTGTCCCAGCCGCGCGACCGGGCCGCCGTGGATGCGACTTGTGAGCGGATCATCGAAAACCTGCGGCAGCCTATCGAGGCAGGTCGGCACCTGGTCGTTTCCGGCGCGAGCATCGGTGTCGCCATCACGGACGAGTCCCCCACGACGATCGAACAGCTTTGCAAGGCCGCGGACATTGCCCTTTATCAGGCGAAGCGCGCCGGCCGAAACACCTGGCGGTGGAGTACGAGCGATGAGCTTGGTCCGCAGGCCAGCCGTCCGACCGGATCGGACGGCTAGAATATCGAACCCTCGACTTCGCTAGCGGAACGCCCAACGGCGCCGTGTGGCTGCTGTGTATGATTCACGCGTGAGTTCCTACCCCGGCAGGAAGCGCGCCAGCCGGCGTTGGACCCGCCATGGGTATCAGAGTATCGTTTAGCCAGCGACTGAAGGGGGCGGGCTCTATGTCATTTCGGTATCTCGGCGCGGTGCTGGTGGCGGTCCTGATGGCAGGCGCGGCACGCGAAGCCGTGGCGCATCATTCAGTTGCCGGCGAATTCAACGTCAACAAGATCGTCAATCTCAACGGCGTGGTGTCCGACGTCGAGTGGGCGAATCCCCACATCTACATTCATCTGGATGTGAAGAGCGCCGCCGGAGCTGTGACCACGTGGCGGCTGGAGAGCGTGCCGGTCGGGATGATGCGCAAGGCGGGATTGAGCAAGACCCTGCTGATGGCTAACGGCCAGACGGCGAACGTCGATGTCTATCTGGCCCGGGACGGCACCCCACACCTGGGCTACGTGGTCAAGATCACCTATGCGGACGGACATCACTTTCAGTTCGCGCCGGACAAGTAGCCGGCGATGCTCCCACACGAGGGTGTCGGTATGAAATCTGCTCTGACTGTCCTTGCGGCGTTTGCATTGCTCGCGCACTGCCCCATCGGTGGCGCCGTCGCCGCTGAGGCCGCGCAAGCCCTGCCGCGCCTCGCGGACGGCCACCCGGACCTGAACGGGGTCTGGGACAATGGTTCGGGTATCGATTTCCTGCACCCCGAACATCAGGCCGACGGCTCGGTGTGCGTCTCCGGATGTGCGCCGCCCGCCGCCGCTGCCAAGGCGGGTCCACCACCGCCCGCAGGCGCACGGGCGCCCCGCAATTTTCCGAAGTACCGACCGCAGTACCTGGACAAGGTGGCCCGACTTGAAAAGAACCAGCTGCGGCTTGATCCGGTGCTGCATTGCCGTTCACCGGGCCTGCCGCGTATCGGCCCCCCCGACAAGATCGTGCAGCAGGCCGGACAGATCGTGTTCCTCTATGATGATGTGTCCGGAAACTTCTTCCGCATCATCCCCACCGACGGTCGCAAACACCGCGCCGACGTCGATCCCAGCACGCTGGGAGACTCGATCGGACACTGGGAAGGCGACACCCTGGTCGTGGAAGCGAACCAGTTCAATGACGACAGCTGGCTCACCGATAACGGTGCCTTCCACTCCGCTGATTTGACCGTCACTGAACGGCTGCAGCGGGTCGGCAATACCCTGCACTACGAGGCCGTGGCCACTGACCAAAAGGTGCTGGTTGAGCCCTGGAAGGTCACGCGACTGGCGCAGCTCACCGACGTCGATCTGGTGGAGGCAACGCCGTGCATCGACAAGGATCTCAGTCACATCGTAGACGGCACGCACCACGACAATCCACGCTGAGGCATCACCTGGCTGGCGGCCCCGAAGGGCCGATCAGTCGCGGGGCCTCGCGAGCGCCTCCGGATTGGCGTCCGTGCACACATATTCCTTCAGGCGCAATCCCGGCCGGCGTCGATAGGTGACGGTCGTGGTCCAGGATCTCGTGTAGGTTTTCGGATCCACGACCGTGACGGCATCCTCGAGCGTGTCGGCATCAAGTTTTCGGATGCGTTCGGAGACGCGCAGGGCCGTTGAATGGGGCAGCCCGGCCGCATCCAGCGTGGTCAGGTCGTTGAAGCCCTGGGATTCGACGATGAGAGTGTCCCCCTCCCATCGTCCGGCCGACTGGCCCATCCAGTTCGGATCCATCTCATCGAGCTTGGGCAAAGCGAGGTCCAGGTAGACCATCCTCGGCATGTGGTGGATCTCGTGGATGAAAGTCACCTGTCGCGGCTCCTGCAGTATCTCGATGGGATAGGCGGCGAACAGGATTCGCGGGAAGCCATGCGGCTTGCAGGTCTGGATGGTGTCGAAATCGGGCTTGCCGGCGGCGCGGGCGCTGACCGCCGCCGCGTAGCGCGCCGCCGCGGCCGGGTTCATGGGTGGCAGCTTGCCCGCGGTGGTTTTGATGGTGGAATGATCCCCCTGGATCAGCCATACCCCGGTAAAATCCTGCCCGCCTGGCGGCCGGTAGATCGCCTGGGACTGGACGCGGCCGCTTAGGCCACCGAGAACGGCAAGCACCGTGACCAGCAGCAGCTGCCGCCGTGATCCTTTCATCACTTCTTGGCCGTGTGACCCGCGACGGGCATGTTCCGATTGTTTTCCTCGCAGATGTACTCCGCGAGTCGCAGATCCGGCCGCCAGGCGTAGGTGATGCGCGCATACCAGGGTGCGGTAAAGAATTCCGGGTCCTCGATCCGCACCAGGTTCTCCAGCGCGTGCCCCCCCTCGATCTTGCGGATGCGCTCGATGACGTGCATCTGCTTGCCGTGGATCACGCCGATTTCGTCGATCCAGGTGCGATCGTTGAAACCGATGGTGTCGATGACCAGGGTGTCGCCCTCCCAACGGCCGGTCGAATCACCCATGAAGCTTGGCGCCACCTCCCGCGGATGGGGCTGGTCCATGTAGATGTGACGGATGTTGTGCGCCACTTCGTGGACGATGACGGTTTCACCCGCGGCCTGGATGATCTGGATTGGATAAGGTGAGTTCATCACGCGCGGTACGCCGTGTGGCCAGCAGTAGGAGGAGGCGTCCGCAATCGGCGAACCATCATTCTCCGCCTTCACGCGCGCGTCCCATTCCGCCTTGCCGCGCTCGGTGAAGGGCGGCAGGCGGCCCAGGGTGGAATTGATCTGGGGATTGTAGAGCCGGATATACCAGACCCCCGACAGATCGCGCGCATCGGCGGAGGAGACCGCCGGGCGGATCAAGGGACCGTCGATCACGTCCGAGGGCCCGGCCCATGAGAGTGCGCTGAGCAGCATTGCCAGTCCAACCAACTGGCCACGCAGCAGGCCCTGGATGGTCTTCATCGGCCGAACAGACCCTTCAGCTTGTCGTTGAGCTTGTTCTTAATCAGATCGCTGGCCTTCTGTTTCAGCTGCGATTTTACCAGGCCCTGCAAGTCGGGCCGCACCTTCGGTTCGCTCATCGTTCCCGTGACGGATACCGGAATCGCGGCGAGCGTGAGTTCCGACAGGTCCGTGCCCGAGGGATTGGCAGGGCCTTTCAATACCGTGGTCACCAGTTTCAGGTCGAGAGCCTTGCTCACCAGATCCGCGGTGCCCTTGCCGGTGACGCGCAGGTAAGGGGTGCCGATGATCAGGTCATCGGTGGTGGCCACTCCCTTGGAGAGGTTGGCCGACAGCTTGAAGGCATCGAATTTCGTGTGGTGGGTGTTCTCGCCCGCGCCCGGCGATTGCCGTTTCAGCAAGGCCTGGGCAAGGCCGATTTGGTAGCCCAGATCGGCGCCCTCAATGGCTCCATCCGCCAGATTCAGGTCGAAGTGCCCACCCAGGGACTTCATCAGCGCGTCGCTGTCGAGCCCGCGCCCGGTGACATTCAGGTTGGCATTGCCGTGCCCCGAGAGCCGCTGAGTATTGACCGCGTCCTTCAGCAGGGGCGATATGTCGACCCCCGAAAGCTGCGCGCTGAGCTGCAATTGCGGCATGGCGCCGCGAACATCGTAGCTGACATCAGCGGAACTCTGTCCGCCGTAGAGCCTTGCCTTGAGCGGCGCCAGCTGCAGCAGGCCGGCGTGGGCCCGCAGGTTCAGATTGACGCCCGACAGGGTGAGGCCGCTGAACTTCGCGCTGCCGATCGCGAAAGTGCCGCGCACTTCGAGGGCCTTCAGCGGGCTGGCCGGCAACGGCGCCGGTTTCGCGCCGGATGGTGGGGCGGGCTGCGCTTCGACCGGGCTGCGATAGCGGTCGATGTCGATGTGATCGAGGGCCAGGTCGAAGTCGGTCGCCCGCGTCGTCAGGTCGCTCACGGCAACCGAGCCTTGCAGGCGCGAGTCGTCCAGTTGGGCCTCCAGGGCGGGCAGGCGCACCGTTTGATCCGCGTAGCGGAACTGGGTCTTGGCGCTGAACCGGGAATACGCCTGCGGGTCGCGGGTGCTGGGCAGGGGTATGGCCAGCTGAGTCATCAGGTCCCGCAGGGCGACGGGCTCAAGCTGCAACTCGCCTAGGAAAACGGGGTCGTCGATGATCTTCTCGGCGTGCAGCGATCCGGACAGCCTGGCCGCGGCAAACTGCGCCGTGACATGGGGCGCCTGCAGCGTCTGTGCCGCAAGATCCAGGGTCAGTGAAGGCGCGGCAAAGGCAAAGGGCAGGGCGGCAGCGCCGGATTTGGACCGCAGTTCCCCGGTGAGATCCAGGTCCTGCAGGCCGTACCGGCTGGCCGGCATGTCCAGGGTCAGCCGCAGCACTGCCGCCACGCTCATGTCCGATGCATCCGGTCCGCGATCCAGCCTGAACTTCAGATTCACCGGCACCGAGGCCCGCTGGGCCACATTGCCGATTTCCAGATTCAAATCGGCGAGGGTCATGGTGTTGTAGCGGATCCGACTGTGGGTGATGAGGATTCCTGCCAGGCTCTGGAAGATCGAGCCGGCGGGCAGGCCGGCCTGCGGCGCGGGCGCTGCCGCGCCGTCCTGCTTGCCGAAGCCCTCCCAGTTGCCTCTGCCGGCCGCATTCTTCAGCAGATTCAAATCCAGCTGGTCGACTTCTATCCGGCCGATCTCGAGGTTCCGGTGCAGCAGTGGCAGCAACCTGACCCGCAGCGCCACGTGCTGTACCGAGACGAATCCCTCGCCCTGAAATCCCGGCGGATTCCCCAGACTTGCGGGCCCCAGCTGCAGTGCGACCCAGGGAAACACGGACAGCTTGATCGCACCCGGGAGCGCCAGATCGCGGCCCGTGGTCGCCTTCACCTCGCGGATGATGCGATCTTTGTAGTCGTTGGGGTTGACGAGCAGCAATACGGCGAGGACCACGAGCAGCAGCGCCGCAACCAGACCACCGACCGCGAAAGCGAAGATTTTCAATACCCGCATGGACTGCTAAGCCTTCAGAAAACGTTCACGTGACGGTAATACGACACGGCGAGGCACAAGGCAACATAACACCGTCGGCCCACAAGGACTTGCCATGAAGAGTCTTGCACGAATTCGCGCCACGGGCGCACTGGTCGTTGGCAGCCTCGCCGCGGCCTGCCTGTGGACGCCGAATGCGCTCGCGGCCTTCATTCCGGTCGGCAGCGGGACGGCGTTGACATTCACTGACTCCTATCTGGCCAACCCGGCTTCCACGCCGACTTCTCCACTCTACTCGCCGGACCTGAGCGGCTCGGACTACCTGCTGGGCGTACCCGGCCAATACACCTTCAGTCACACCTTTTCGACTCCACAAAGCAATGTGCTCGGAACCGACGGCACCGCGGGCGACTACTCCTTCCAGGACAGCTATGTCTTCCAGGTGGGCGCCGGTGCCAGTGGCGACACCGTGGTCGCAACCCTCAACCTGCCATCCAGTTTTGGCATGTCGGATCTGCAGATGCGCCTGTATGACATTGGCACCTCATCCACCACACCCGTGGTGGGCGGCAGCCTCGCTGTCCCCGGAGTGACAGTCATCAGCCCCTGGCTGGGTAGCCATGGCCCGGCGACCCAGCAGATCACGGCCGATTTTTCCGGCCTCATGCCCGGCGATACCTACGTCCTGGACATCGCGGGGACCGCGACCGGCAGCAGCGGCGGCCTGTACATCGGCGCGCTGGACCTGCAGCCGGTACCCCTGCCCGCGTCCCTCTGGTTGCTGGTGTCGGGCATGGGTGCATTGGCGCTTGCCTCTCGCAGGCGCTTCGGGAAACTGTCGCTTACAGCGCGCCAAACACTTTCTTGAGCAGCGAGCTCGCCTGGCCCATGGGGTCCTTGCGGATCTCGTGTTCCTGATCGGCAATGCGGCTGAAGAGCCCGTCGAGGGCCTTGGCCGTCACATAGTCATCTAGATTCGCGTCCTGCGCCGGCACCAGCCCCAGCCGGGCAGCCTTGCCCGCATACTGATCATACTTCGCGGCGAGCCCCAGTTTGGCCGTGGCGCCCGCCACGATGGGCTTGAACCTGCCCGCGAGCTGGCTGCTGGTGGCCTTGCGGAAGTAGGCCGTTGCGGCGCCATCGCCGCCGGACAGGATGTCCTTCGCATCACTCAGCGTCAGGCGCTGCAGGGCCTGTTTGAATATCGGCCGCGCCTGCGCCACTGCGGTTTCGGCGGCGTGATTCAGGGTGGCCTTGAGTTGATCGCCCTGCGCGCCCATGCCGATCATCGCCAGGCCACGTTGGGCTTTCTCCAGCGCCCCCGGCAGCGGAATGCTCACCTTGGGATCGTTGAGGAAGCCATTGTTGGCGCCCAGCTGCGCAACTGCGACATCGATCCCTTTCGCAAGCGCCTCGCGCAGCCCGCCCGCGGCATCCTTGCCGCTCAGAGCGTCAAGGGCCGCTGAGGCGGCCAGCGCGGTGCCCGCGGAAAATGGCAGTAGCAGGAACAACGTGAGGCAATGCGAGGCTGATCTGCGGTTCATCCTTTGAGTGTAGTCCCGACGGCCCATCCGGGGGTAACGTTGCTGACGGATCCGGCGCGGCTTCGTATACTGCGACCCATGAGACTCATCATTGCCGCCGTCACCTTCGCGGCGCTGTCGAGCGCCGCCGCGGCGCAACAGTGGGACGCCTTTGACGCCTGTGCCACGAACAAGGATCCGGCAGCCCGGCTGGCCTGCTTTGATCAAGCCGTTCTGGCCCGCCAGGCGAGCCGATCGACGCCGATGGCCGCCGCCCCGGTCCAGCCTCCCCCGGCAGCGGCTGCCCCGGCCGCCGTGGCCCCTGCCATGGCCGCTGCCGCCAGGCCGGTGCCGGCGCCCATCGACAGTGACGTGGGTCTGAATTCACAGCAGGTGCGCAAGCAGCGGGCCGAACGTGGGGAAAGTGAGCCGCCGCCACCGCCGCCGAGTTCCTTCGAGGCGACAATCGTCAGGGTCGTTGCGCGCACCCCGCTGATTTCGGCATTTGAGTTGAGCAATGGCCAGATCTGGGAACAGACCGAGGCCATGAAGATCTCGGTGGAGCCGCAGCAGACGGTCACCATTCGACATGGCGCCTTGGGTTCGTTCTTCCTCAAGAGCGCCGCGGGTGTTTCGGTACGGGTCCACCGCCTGAAGTAGGGCAGGAGCCGGATCCGTCTGCCATCAGCGCACCGGGCGTCGCCTGATGAATTGCGAGAACAGCCACTTCTCGCCCCGGGTTGGCGGTTTTCCGGCATGCAGCATGCGCAGATCCGGATTGTCCCGCGCATCGATATTCGCAAACAGCAGGCCCTCCCGCTGCCGCCCGCGATGCTCAAACCCCAGTTCGGGAAACGCGGTCTCCCCGCCCTCGTAGGCATCGTTCAGGTAGATGAGGCAGGTGTAGATCCGCTGCCCCTGGACACTGATCTGGCGCTCATAATCCGGCGAGCGCGGATCGATGAAATCAAAGTGCGGCGTGATCTGCTCGCCCACTTCATAGTGCAGGACCGCAGGGGCTTCGAAGTGGTTCAAGGCAATGCCGCAGCCGCTGGCGATGCGCGCCTGAACCAGAAAATGCAGCAGGGTCACCTCGGCGATCCCAAACGTGGCCGTGGTGTTGGTACGCATCTCGTTGGTGCCCTCGCGCTGGCCGATCGGGTCATAGACCCGTGCCCGCACCAGCCGGCCGCGCGATTGCTCGATGAGCCAATCGCAGACCCGGTCAGGCAGCAATTGCGCAAATTTGAGAATCTGCGGGTCCTGGCACACGGTCTCGGCCGCGGGCTTGCCGAGCCAGGAAGCCAGATCAAACCTTGAGGCGAGCTGCCCCCAGTTGCCCGCCGGGCCCACGGGTCCGGCCAATGCCGTCAGCTGAGCTCGAGCGCTGCGGCTGCCATTACTGGCCGCCAGGGCGAGCATTCTGAAGGCCTCCCGCAGGTTCTGGGTGACATACACCCCGCCGGCGAGCAGGGCGGCCGCGCGCTCCTGCGCCGACGGATGACCACGTTGCGCCGCATCGAGCAGGAAGCGCGCGCCTTCCGCAGGCAGGCAGGGACTGCGGTCGCCCACCAGCAGGCGGCTGCCAAGCACTGCCAT
Source organism: uncultured Pseudomonadota bacterium (assembly GCA_963726995.1). Classification (GTDB taxonomy): domain Bacteria; phylum Pseudomonadota; class Gammaproteobacteria; order Steroidobacterales; family Steroidobacteraceae; genus DAIDKA01. Next base: position 720,305 of record CAVSEP010000007.1, on the reverse strand, counting down.
GGCGCCGATATTTCCGGCGCCGGTGGCCCGCGCGAGCGCGTCTATCGCCTCCGTGTGGCGACCTGCCGCATCCAGTGCGTCGATTTCGGCAAGTTCGCGTTGGCTCATGGCGGTGCCGATTATAAAAAAGCCCGGGTGCTTGCGCACCCGGGCTGTCTGCAACTGCTCAACAGTTCTCGGTCGATCCGTCTTAGAACTTCGCCGTCACCCCGACGTAGAAGCGACGGCCGAGTTCATCGTACACACCACTTACGTCAGTCACGCCCGCCTGCGTGTTCGTCGGTGTGACGCCCACCCGCGGCGGATCTCGTATCCATCACATTTTGGATTCCGGCTCGTACCACGACGTTATCCACAAGGCGCCAGCTGCCGAACAGATCGAGCTGATCGTTGGACGCCGTACCGGCCACGTTCGCCGTGGGGCTGAGCACCCGGGCCACGTTCGCCACGGCGGGCAGATGCCGCCAGCGCACCGAAACCTCCGCAGGTCCGACCGAATAACCCACAGTCAGCAACGACTTCCACGTGAATTGCACCCCGGTGTTGGTGTCGAACCCGGTGGAGCCCTTGTAGTCGACCGGCGTGTCACCCGTCGCCACCTGCACGATGTACTTCTGCAGTTCGCTCGCCGCCAGGTTCGCCGACAGGGTGCCCGGTAGCGAGGTCATGCCCAGATCCGAGAGATTCGCGTGCCAGTCCAAGGTGAAATCGATGCCTGCGGTCTTCACGAATCCGATATTCGTGTAAAGGCCGATGACCGTGTCGGTTGCGCCGGTCGTGTTGCGGCGTATCAGCTGGCAATCCGCGTTGTTGAAGTCGTAGGTGGGATTGGAGATCCCGTTGCTGTTCAGACACTGGCTGTACACGATCTGGCTGGTCAGCGGCGTGATCGCCCCATCGATCGTGATGCTGTAGTAGTCCAGAGTCGCGGTGATGTTCTTGACCACCGGATTGTCGAAGGGCGACTTGAGCACCGTGCCGACTGTCCAGGTCGTGCCGCGCTCGGACTTCACATGGGGGTTGCCCACCTGCTGGTCCAGCGCCAGCGGGAAGTAGAACCCGAGGCCCGGATAGGTGGCGCTGATCGGGGAGGTCAGGTTCGGCGCCGCACCCGAGATCTGGTTGCACAAGGAAATCACCTTGTTGCGATTAGGATTGCCCGCCGTGTTGCCCCAGGGCACGACGTTATTGGTCGAGCACGGATCGCCCGAAGGCCACAGGGTCACCAGCACCGTTGATGGCGTGAACAACTCGCCGATGTTGGGCGCGCGGTTGGCGCGCTGCGGACCGCCGCGGAAGGTCACGAAGTCATTGACCTGCCAGTCGAGCAGCGCCTTCCAGGTATTTTCACTGCCCGAATTGGTGTTGCCGAGCTGATCGTGCGAGTCGTAATTGGAATGCCGGAAGCCGAGGTTCAGCACCAGCTTTTTGACGGCGGGCAGGTTGCCGAGAACCGGCAAGTCAGCTTCGCCATACACCTCTTTGACCGCCTCGTTGCCGACGACCGGCTGGGCACCGAAGATACCAATCGAGTTGGAATTGATATTGGATGCCTGCATGCCCTCATCAGGCCGGTAATCAATGCCATCGAAGCGGTAGCTCGCACCCGCGGCAAAACGACTGTCGCCGCCGGGCAGGCCAAAGCCTGCGCCCTGGAAGTTCACTTCAGCGATGCGCTGTGCCAGCGACGTGGTGGTGTTCAGCTGGGCATCGACGATGCTCAGGCAGTCCGCGCTGACGGGGGTATTCACGAAGGGATTGATGCCGCTGGTGCAGGTGGCCAGCCTTCCGAGTAGACCATTGCTGGACTTAAATCCGGCGCCGTAGTTGGGGGCCGCAATCAGGGTCTGATAGGCCAGCTGATTCATGTAGCCGAAGTAGTCGAAACTGGTATCGGTCTGTCCGACCGAGTAGTAGGCATCCCAGGTCCAGTCCCCCAGCCCCGTCTTGCCGTTGAAGTCCATCGACATCTGATAGGTGTCCGATTGCACCGCGTTGCGACGGTTGCCCTCGTACGCCGGAAAGGTGTTGAGCTGCCAGCCGGCGGTCGGATCCGGGCGTGAATTCAGCAGGGTCGCAAGTTGTGCGGGCACCGGATGACCAGCGTCGTACGGAATCGTCACGCCCCACTGGTTGACGGCCGGCACCGGTGTGCCGAAGGAGGTGTTGACCGAGTCGCGCACGAAATAGCCCTGCAGGTCCGCATTGACCCAGTCATTGATCTCATAACTGGCGTTGCTGAAGAAGGAATAGCGCCGCAGCGGTGCCGAGATCGGACCGTTCGGACTGTTGTTGGTGGCGAGGGAACCGTCGCTCAGGTACTTGAAGTTCGGGTACACGGCACCCGTATATCCGGGGGCCTTCTGGCCTCCGGCACCCGGGGCCACCGAGAATACCGTCGCTCCGGCGGTGGTCGCCGCGGTATTGAAATACAGTGCGCTGGAAGCGCTGACCGTGCCGGCCGGATAGCCGCTGAACACTGAGTTCACCGCGGCCTGGCTGGGAGTATCAAAGCCGAATCCGGACGCCGGAGTGAAGGAACCCGGAATGTAGGGGATGAGGTTGAAGCCCGGCACTCCCGGGAAGAAGTTTCCCGGTGTGTTGGGATCGGTATTGGCGGCATTGGCCCATGCCCGATTCTGGACGTTGACGGGCGTACGATCGGAGAACGTCACGCCCAGCATCACGTTGCCCTTGTTGTCCGCCAGGTTGGCGCCGATCAGCGCGGCGAGGTTGGTGTTCCGATCATCCTGCTGCTGGGTTTCGCCATACGACGCATCGAGCTGGATGCCTTCGAAATGCCGTTTGAGTTTGAAATTCACGACGCCCGCCAGGGCGTCCGCGCCGTAGGTGGCCGCGGCACCGCCGGTCACCACCTCGACACTGTCGAGCGCGGCCGTGGGAATGGTGTTGATATCCACCGCGAGGCTGGCGTCTGCGGGCTGCCCCCGATGTCCGTCGATCAGGACGAGGTTGCGATTGATGCCCAAGCCGCGCAGGTTCAATTCGGAAGCGCCCGGCGTGGCGGTCGAGGTGGCCTGGACATTGGCAGCCTGGTTGAACTGGTTATTGCCCGGATTAAACTGCGGCAGCTTTTCCAGGGCCTGATCCAGGCTGATTTCGGAATTCTTCTGCAGCTCATCGGAGCTGATGGTCACGAGCGGGGATGGCGAGGCGTAGTCGCGCCGCAAAATGCGCGATCCCGTGACCACCACCTCGGTCAGCGTTTCAGAAGATTGCTGATCCGTTGGAGCTGGTGCATCGGCTGCCATGGCGCTGGTGCCGCAGGCGGCTGCCACGGCGATGGCGATAGCGCTCGTGTAAAGGCGTCGCGACGAACCGCACGGCGAGACCGCCGAGCCATTTCTGGTCTTCATAACTCCCCCTCCCAAAATCGTTGTGTTCTTACCGGACCGGATGTGTTGCCGAGTCAAAACAGGTGTGACGGGATCCCGACATACTACGAATTGCATAGTTGCACTGATGAGTGTGTGCGGTCAATGGCACACAGTGTTTTGCGCCAAAGCACTGGCAGGACAGTCCGCTGGGTGGTCGGAGGTAAATTGTTGGCGGCAAAGCAACAACACCCCTGGTGCGTTGCAAGGTCAACAGGTCTGCCATCCGGGGGCGCGAGGAGGGAGAGGTCGGCCTTGAGCGCAGCCTAGGGGCTGGCGCCGGCCGTCGGAATCATTCCCGGGAAAACAAACTGTTGGAGCGCCACCAGCGCCACCAGAATCAGCGTGAAGACGATGCTGTGCACGAAAGTGCGGGCGAACACCGCGCCTTCCTGACCTTTCAGCTGGGTTACCGCCGCGCCCGTGGCGATGTTCTGCGGGGAGATCATCTTGCCCATCACCCCGCCGGAGGAATTGGTGGCGGCGAACAGCACCGGGTTGAGATTCAGCTGGCGAGCGGCGACCACCTGCAGGTTGCCGAACAGTGCGTTGCCCGAGGTATCGCTGCCTGATAGCGCTACCGCGATCCATCCCAGGAACGGCGACAGCAGGATGAACAGATAGCGAGTCGAGGCCGCCGCCTTGCCCAGGGTGTACGCGAGACCGGAATAGTTCATCAGGTAGGCGAGGGCGACGATGAGCACGACGGTGATCACCGCCAGCCAGATCTGGTGAAAGGTCTGCGCCACGCAGTGTGCAAAGGCGCGCGGTGTCACGCGAAACATCGCACTGACCAGCAGGCAGCCCACCAGCACCGCGGTCCCCGTGGCCAGCGGCTGGAAGGACCAGATCGCGGCATAGGGTTTGTCGTGATACAGGGTAATCGAGATGGCATTGTGCAACCCCGGCCAGGCGATGCCCATCTGGCCCTTGGCGGCAACGCCGAAGTAAGCCCAACCGATGATGATGGCCGTCAGGGTGAGCCAGGGCACCCAACCCTGCCAGGCGCGAATCACCGCCACGGCCGGCGCTGTCGGCGCGGGCGGCATGTGGATTTGATACTCCGGGTCCGGCGCCGGGCGCCAGATCCGCAAGAACACCAGCGTCGCGGCCAGTGACAGCAGCGAAGAGAGTACGTCGGTGAGCGTGTAGTCGATGAAGTTCGACGCCAGGAATTGGGTCACCGCGAAGGTGCCGCCCGCCACCAGCAGCACCGGCCAGAGGCTGCGGATCGAGCGCCAGCCGCCGTACAGGGCGATCACATAGAAGGGCAGGATCAGGGCGATGAAGGGCAATTGACGACCCACCATCGCCGCCACCGTGGTGGCCGGCAGGCCCGTCACCGAACCCAGTACGGTCACGGGGATCCCCAGGGCGCCGAAGGCGACCGGCGCCGTATTGAAGATCAGCACGAACACCAGCGACTCCATCGGTGGGAAGCCAAACAGAATCAGCAAGGAGCTGGTGATGGCCACCGGGCAGCCGAACCCGGCGATGCCCTCCAGCAGGGCGCCGAAGCAGAAACCCACCACGACCAGCACCACGCGCCGGTCATCAGGCAGATTGGCCGTCATCCAGGTCCGGAATGCCTCGAAGCGACCCGAGCGCACCGCGATGTTGTAGAGCAGGAGTCCGTTGAAGACCAGCCACATGACCGGCCACAGCGCGAAGGTCGCGCCGTTGAGCATCGACTGGATCGCCGGCCCAAGGGGCATCCGCCAGGGGCCTACCGCGATGACAAATGCGACCACCAGCGCAGCGAGGGCGGCCTGCCAGGCGGGCCGGCGCAGCACGCCGAGCAAAAGTACCAGGGCCAGGATAGGCATTACGGCGACGCAAAAGGATGCGCCAAGACTATCGCCGATCGGGGTCAGCAGCTGATGGAACATGCACGTGCCTCTGGCGACCTGGCCGGAGCATATAGCAGCCAGCTGCCAGGCTGCTGCCTTTCAAACGGCTTTCGATTTTCCCGGAAAGCGAAAGATCAGCGCAGTTCCTGTCACCAACTGTCCAGTGCGACGTTGTAGCAGTCCAGAGGCCAGGGCCACGATGGCGGCCCGGAAGCTCGTTCGGATTCGCAAACCAGAGGAGATGCCTGTGAAGATTGCCAACCGGCCGCTGCTCGCGGCCTTTGCGCTGACGCTGACGCTGCCCTTCGCCGCCCACGCCGATCTGCCGGGCAAACACCCCGTCTATCTGCACGCCCTTTCCGACCTGCGTGCCGCCCGCTGGATGCTGCAGCATCGGCCGGGTGATGCGGCGGTGAGCGCGCATGAAGACGTGGCGATTGCGGAAATCGACGCCGCCATTCGCGAGATCAAGCATGCCGCCATCGATGATGGCAAGAACATCGAGGACCATCCGCCAGTGGATGGCGCCAGCACTCGACCGGGCCGCCTGCACAAGGCCCGGCGGCTGCTGCGCAAGGTGCACGCGGATGTCGCGCGCGAAGAGGACGATCCCATGACGCGCGGACTGCGCGATCGTGCGGTCGGTCATGTCGATGCGGCCATCCAGGCCACGGACGGCGCGTTGGCCGATGCCGGACAAGGTCGATAGGACCCATCGGCAGTCGTTCAGATCCCATCAAGCGAGCGGCATAGTGGCCGCTCGCTTGCGTCACGCCCAGGTGTCCAGACCGGCCCCGGCAGGAGCGCCGGTCGGCTGCAGATGATTGATCTGCGATTGCGCGGCGCTGATCTGTGCGGACAGAGAACGAATTTCAGCCTGGCCTTTCGGGGTGGTTGCCGACACGCAGGTCACCCAGTCATTGAGCTGTTCGCGCGCCGCACGGATCTGGCCTTGCAGCGAGGCGGCCCTTTGCCGGGCGGATACGGATTCGAGGGCGTTTCCCGCGGCCGCGACGGTCTTCACGCGCGGAAGAACCTGGGCGTTCAGCGCGGGGGCCAATGCGCCAATGCTGCCGATTGACATCTTGTTCGGGTGCCCGGGCCATCTAACAGACCATCACTGTACCGGCCTCGGCCTGTGCCGGCGATGGTCCGCCACGCGAACTGTGGAGCCGGTCACGCAGATCTGAAACAATGCCGGCGGTGAACGAGGATTCGCCCAGCCGAACCGCCCATACCGTTGCGCTGATGCGCGCGGCGCACCAGGTTTTCGACCTGCCGCGGGTATTTGAGGATCCGGTGGCGCTGACCATCCTGGGACCCGAGGCGATCGCCGGCATTCGCGCCGCGCAGCCGCGCTTCAAGCACCGCTTCGCTCGTTACCTGCGCGCCTTCCTGGTGGCACGCAGCCGTCTCGCCGAAGAGTCCTTGGCCGAGGCCGTGGCCCGGGGAGTGCGTCAATATGTGGTGCTGGGCGCGGGCCTCGATACTTTCGCCTATCGCAATCCGCATGCCGCGCTGGGACTGCGCGTGTTCGAGGTGGACCATCCGGCGACCCAGGAATGGAAGCGAACCCTGGTCAGCCAGGCGCATCTGAAGGCGTCCGGACCACTGATCTATGTGCCGGTCGACTTCGAGCGTGAGCAGCTGGGTGAACGGCTCAAGGCCAACGGTTTCCGCGTGGATGAGCCGGCGTTCTTTTCCTGGCTGGGCGTGACCATGTACCTGAGCCGGGAGGCGATCCAGGAAACCCTGCGGTTTGTCGCGCAGTCCATGGTGAGTCGCAGCGGCATTGTCTTCGACTATCTGAACGAGCCCCCGCGCTGGCAGCTGCTGCGGCGCTGGGGGTTGAAGCTGGTGATGCGGCAGGTTGCCGCGGCGGGCGAGCCCTGGCACACGTTCTTCAATCCCGCGCAGCTGCAGGGGGAACTGATGCGTCTGGGGTTTGCCACGGTGCGCGATTTCGGGCGCGAGGAGATCAACGCGCGCTTTTTCGACCGCGCCGGCGCGCGGCTGCGCGTCGGCGGGTTCGGCCGGGTGGTGCTGGCCCGGATCTGAAGCGGATCAGCGCTTGGGCTGCTGCAGCATTTCGAAATGATTGCCGGCAGGATCGATCCCTAAGCCGATGGTGATGCCGCTGTTGCCGAAGACGAAGGGTGCGCGGTCCATCCTGCCGCCCGCCGCCGTGATGGCGGCGACCGTCGCCGTCATATCCGTGACATTGAAGATGATGTGGGCGATCGGATCCTTCAGGTCATCCGAATCACGATGCATGATCACCAGCTGTGCGGCCGGGTTGGCCTTGGCGGCCGCCACCGTGTCGCCGAAGTTCAACATCACCTCGTTGGCCCCGATCTTCTGCACTTCCTGCATCCCGAACGCGGCCTCGTAGAACTTCTCCAGTGCCGCCACATCCGCGGCGCCGACCCGCGCCGAATTCAGCGTGACCCCGGCCTGGGCGCTCACCATGCCGAGCAGCGCTGCGCACACGCCCAGAGTCACGATCCTGCTGAGCCTGCCGGCCGGTCGTGTCGTCACTGTCCTGATTCCGATCATGCTGCATTCCCCCATCTGGCGCATTTAGGTCTTCGAACCATCATAGCGCGGGGCTTTGCGGGGTGTAAGAAACGAAAAAGCCGGAAGGGCGAGTTCGCGCCTTCCGGCTTCAGGACCCGCGCGGGCCGGTTGCGGGGCGAAGGGGTTTCAGACCTTGGGCTTGCTGGCCTTCTCGATGACCTCGTCCGCCACGTTGCGCGGCACCGGGTCGTAGTGCGAGAACTCCATGGTGTAGGAGGCCCGGCCGCTGGTCATGCCGCGCAGATGGCCGATGTAGCCGAACATTTCCGACAGCGGCACGGTCGCCACGACCGCCACGTTGGTGCCGCGCTCCAGCTGGTCGACGATCGAGCCGCGGCGGCGGTTGATGTCACCGATGACATCGCCCAGGTAGTCGCCCGGGGTCACGGTCTCGACCTTCATGACCGGCTCCAGCAGGATGGGGCCCGCCTTGCGCATGGCCTCGCGGAAGCAGGCCTTGGCGGCGATTTCGAAGGTCAATGCGTTCGAATCGACGTCATGGTAGCTGCCGTCCGTCAGCGTAGCCTTGAAATCCACCGTCGGGAACTTGGCGAGTACGCCCTGTTCCATCTGCTGGCGCAGACCCTTCTCCACGGCGGGCACGTATTCGCGAGGCACCGAGCCGCCGGAGGTCGCGTCCTCGAACTCGAAGCCCTTGGAACGCTCCTGGGGCTCGAAGGTGATCCACACTTCGGCGAACTGGCCCGAGCCGCCGGTCTGCTTCTTGTGAACGTACTGTTCATCGACCCGCTTGGTGATGGTCTCGCGGTAGGCCACCTGGGGTTCGCCCATGATGCCTTCCACGTTGAACTCGGTGCGCATGCGATCCAGCGTCACTTCCAGGTGCAGTTCGCCCATGCCGCGCAGAATGGTCTGCAGCGTGTCGCGGTCCGTTTCCAGTCGCAGCGAGGGATCGGCACGCACCATCTTGCCCAGGGCCGCGCCGAACTTCTCCTGGTCGGCCTTGTTCTTGGCCTGCACCGACACGCTGATCACCGGCTCCGGGAAGCGCATGCGCTCCAGGATCACCGGATTGGCGGAGTCGCTCAGGGTATCGCCGGTTTCCGTATCGGTCAGGGAGACCAGCGCGATGATGTCGCCGGCGCGGGCTTCTTCGATGGGATTGGCTTCCTTGGCGAACATCTCGACCATGCGGCCGATCTTCTCGCGCTTGCCGCGCGTCGTGTTCTGCACCGAGGCGCCCTTGACCAGCACTCCGGAGTACACGCGCACGAAGGTCAGCGCGCCATAGGCGTCGTTGATGACCTTGAACGCCAGTGCCGAGAACGGCTCGTCGTCCGAGCACTTGCGCTCGCCGATGGGCTCGCCGTCGGCGTCCACGGTGTTGATGGCGGCCACGTCGGTCGGGGCCGGCAGATAGTCGACCACGGCGTCCAGCACCTGCTGCACGCCCTTGTTCTTGTACGAGGAGCCGCACAGCACCGGATTGAACTTGGAGTGCAGCGTGCCCTTGCGCAGGCACTCGCGCAGCGTGGCGGCCGAGGGGATCTTGGCCTCGCCGATGTAGGCCTCCATGGCCTCATCGTCCATCTCCAGGCAGGTGTCGACCAGTTCGGTGCGGTACTGCTCGATCTTGCCCAGCAACTTGATGTCGCCCGGGTTGGTGAGGCCGACCTTGGTGGCCAGATCCGGCGTGATGTCCAGGATGCGCCACTCGGCGTCCTTGTCGTCCGAGTCCCAGACCAGGGCCTTCATGTCGACCAGGTCGATCATGCCCTTGAAATCGTCCTCGGAGCCGATCGGCAGCTGCACGGGCAGGGGGCGGGCGCCCAGGCGCTTCTTGATCATGTCCACGCAGCGCTCGAAGTTCGCGCCGCTGCGGTCCATCTTGTTCACGTAGCAGATTCGCGGCACGTCGTAGTTGTCCGCAAGACGCCAGTTGGTCTCCGACTGGGGCTCCACCCCGGCCACGCCGTCGAACACCACGACCGCGCCGTCGAGGACGCGCAGCGAACGGTTCACCTCGATGGTGAAATCGACGTGTCCCGGAGTGTCGATGAGGTTGATCTTCTTGTCGCGCCAGAAGGTGGAAACCGCCGCGCTTTGAATGGTGATACCGCGCTTCTGCTCCTGCTCCAGGTAGTCAGTCGTCGTGGACGTCTTCAGGTCCTTGGTATCATGGATATCGATGATGGTGTGCTTGCGCCCCGTGTAATAGAGGATGCGCTCGGTCGTCGTGGTCTTGCCGGCGTCAACGTGGGCGATGATGCCGATATTGCGGATGTCGGCAAGGGCGGTCGTTCGGGCCATGTCAGATTTCCATTACAGTTTCTTGGGCGTAAACACACGTGCCGGCGAACTGCGCTGATCGCTTGCTCGCGATGCAGTGAGCCGTTCCGGCGCGGGCATAGGTAGCCCACCATTATACACCAACGCCGCCCCCGTTGCCGAACCGCTCAGGCTGGGGCGTGGCAGTATCTCCCCGCCGGTCGGCGGGGGTGCTTTCGGGGGCTGAAGCTTCAGGGCTTGGGAGCGCTGGAGGCCGGGGCTGCGGCGGCGCCGGGAGTCCCGATCCGCATGCGCGTACCGCCGGTCTGCGGATCCTCGTACTCGCGATTGGACTCGCAGACATATTCCAGAATCTTGTAGCCCGGCTTGCGCACGTACTTCCAGCTGAAGGTCCAGGGTTTGGTCAGGTATTCCGGGTCCGTGACCGTCACCTGATCCTCGAAGATATCCTTTGACAACATGCGGATGCGCTCATCGATCTGCATGTTGGCGCTGTGCGGTGTGCCGCGGAATCGCACCTCTTCCTTGATGCCGACGGTATTGACCACCAAGGTGTCGCCCTCCCAGTGGCCGACCGAGTGGCCCCAGAATCCCGGCTCCGCGTCATCGATCGGGAGTTGCTTCTGGTCCAGGTAGATGCGCCGCACCTGGTTGTAGGCCTCCTCGATGATGGTGATCTGGCCCGGAGTCTGCAGCACCTCCATGGGAAACATGGCCATCATCATGGCGGGCATGCCATCGGGCAGGCACTGCGTGTAACCGCTGAACAGGGGCTGGCCGCGCGCGTCCGCGTCGCGGGCAGCCTTCTGCTGGGCTTCCCACTCGGCCATGTAGATGGGCTTCAGGGGCGGGGCGGAAACCGGCGGGGCCGAGGTGACCCGCGGATCAATCTTCACCGTCGCGTAGCGGTCCCAGGCGCCGTTGAGTGCCATGTGGTCGGGCGGCGCGGCCTGCGCCAGTGTCGCGCACAGCGTGGCCGCTGCGGCCAGTGCCGGGGCCGCCGTACGGATGATCCTGGTCATAAAGTCCCCCAATTTCGTGCGTCAGGCACCCGGCTACTCGATATTCGGCTTGCCGGCCGGAGCGCCGTTTTCGAATTTGCGCCCGTCCGCCAGGGTCACCTGCTTGAGCAGCCCGCCGGCCTCCCCCGTGCGCAGGGGCGCGATGATGGTGGTGATCTTGTCGCCCACCTTGATCATGTTGAACTTCCAGCCGACCCGATCGAGGATCCCGGGGTTGGCGCACTCGATGGTGTAGTGCTTCAGCTCGCCCTTGTCGTTGGTGCTGTCCAGGTCGATGTAGACATGGGGATTGGTCCACTGGAAGTGGGTGACGGTCCCGGAAATCTTGATCTGGTGATCGTGATCGAACATGGCGAAGGAGTGATGCGCCTGCGCGCCGCCGCCGGCCAGCAGCGAGCCCATCAACGCCAGTCGCGCCACCCGGCCCGTGTGGTTCATCATCGTCAGCCCCCCATTTGTTATCGGAAATCATAGCACTAACTGCGCAATTACCTAGTGTGGGGTGGCGGCGGGATGCTACTGTCCGACACCTTGTGGCCTGCGCAAAGCCGGCGAGATTCCAAAGGGCAAGACATGGCCATTGACGCCGTCCAGATACCGCCAGAGCAGGCAAAACGGGCACTGATACTGGCGATTATCGTGGTCGTCGTCGGGGTGATGGCCACCACGCTCTCGCAGACCCAGCTGCTGGGTCTCATCCCGATCCGCAACCTGCTCAAGAACACTCTGCACGTGAGCCGCGAGTCCACCGCGCGATTCGTCTTCTGGTCGACCCTGCCCTGGTACTTCAAGCCCTTGGTCGGCATCGTCCAGGACGCCTTTCCGCTGTTCGGCACCCGTCGCAAGAGCTACATGCTGGTCGCCAGCGTGCTCACCACCGTGGCCTGGCTGGGCCTGGGCGCGACGCCCTATGAGTACCATGCGTTGCTGCTGGTGTGCATCGGCATCAACTGCGCCACGGTGCTGGTCAGCACCGCCGTCGGCGGCTACATGGTGGAAATCGCCCGCGCCAGCGCCAGTTCCGGACGCCTGACCTCGGTGCGCAACGCGGTTGAACAGGGCAGTTTCGTCATCTCCGGGGTGGCCAGCGGCTACCTGGCCGGACTGCGCTTCGGCTGGACCGCGATCACCTGCGGCGCGGTGGCGTTCCTGCTGGTGCCGGTGGCGCTGTGGTGCCTGAATGAGGCGCCGGCGCTGAAACAGAGCCGGCGTTTTGTTCTGGATGCCGCCGGCGGAAAGCTGGTGCAGATCTTCCGGGCCAAGGCGCTGTGGATGGCGGCCTCGGTGTCGTTCCTGTTCTACTTTGCGCCCGGCATCCAGACCGCCCAGTTCTACGCGCAGCAGAATGACCTGCACATGACCACCCAGCAGCAGGGCAACCTGGTGTCAATGGGCGGCGCGTTCGGCGTGCTGGCGGCGTTCCTGTACGGCGCCTTTGCGGCCAAGCGATTTGCCCTGCGCCACCTGCTGTTCGGCTGCATCATCGTCGGCGCCAGCGCGCAGGCGATCTACTTCTTCTACTATTCCTACGCCGGCGCCCGCTTCATCGACAGCTACAACGGGTTCGGTTTCACCCTGGCCGAAGTCGCCATGATGCATCTGGCCGTGCGCGCCACACCCGTGGGCTGCGAGGCCATGGGATTTGCCATCATGATGGCGGTGCGCAATTTCGGCCTGTTCGGCGGCGACTGGCTGGGAGCTGCCCTGCAGGATCATTTCCACCTGAGTTTCCACAACATGGCGCTCATCAACGGCGCGGTCTCGCTGGTGGCCCTGCCCATCGTGATGCTGCTGCCGGCGAGCATCGTCATGGGGCGCGACGCACACCAGGCGGATGCGGAGCTGGAAGCGGCCGTCGATACCGCCGCGGTACAGGCCCACGGCGGGGCCGGCTGATATAATTCGCAGTCCTTACGCCCTCAAGTACCCAGGAAATTCCGGAATCGAAGATGAGCACCGCCAAGATCATTTACACCCTGACCGACGAGGCGCCGGCGCTGGCGACTTACTCCCTGCTGCCGATCGTCCAGGCATTCACCCGCAACGCCGGGATCCTGGTGGAGACGCGCGATATCTCCCTCGCCGGGCGCGTGATCGCCAATTTCCCGGACGAGCTGACCGCGCAGCAGCGCCAGGCCGATGATCTGGCGGAACTCGGCGAGCTGGCCAAGACCCCGGAAGCCAATATCATCAAGCTGCCGAATATCTCGGCCTCCCTGCCGCAGCTGAAGGCGGCGATCAGCGAGCTTGGTGCGCAGGGCTACCGCATCCCGGAGTATCCGGAGGATCCCAAGGACGAGGCACAGAAGAAACTGAAGACGCGTTTCGCCCGGGTGCTGGGCAGCGCGGTCAATCCGGTGCTGCGCGAGGGCAACTCGGATCGACGCGTGGCCAACGCCGTGAAGAACTACGCCAAGGCCCATCCGCACTCGATGGGCGCCTGGCAGCCCGATTCGCCAACCCACGTGGCGAGCATGAGCAGAGGGGATTTCTACGGCAACGAACAGGCCGCGCTGATCGGGCAGGCCGGCGCCGTGCGCATCGAACTGACGGATGCGCAGGGCAAGGTCACGGTTCTCAAGGACGGCATCAAGGTGCAGGCCGGGGAACTCATCAGCACGACTTTCATGCACAGCGCCCTGCTGCGAGACGTTCTATGAGAGCCAAATCCAGGACGCCAAGGCGCGCGGGCTGCTGCTCTCCTTGCACCTCAAGGCCACCATGATGAAGGTCTCCGACCCGATCATGTTCGGCCATGCGGTCAGCGTGTACTACAAGGATGTGTTCGCGAAACACGCGGCACTGTTCGCGCAGCTGGGCATCGATCCGGACAATGGCATCGGGGATGCCTATGCCAAGATCCAATCGCTGCCGCCCGCGCAGAAGGCGCAGGTCGAAGCCGACATCCAGGCGACCTATCAGTCGCGGCCGCCGCTGGCGATGGTCGACTCCAACAAGGGCATCACCAATCTGCACGTCCCCAGCGACATCATCATCGACGCCAGCATGCCTGCGGCCATCCGCACCTCCGGCCGCATGTGGGGTCCGGACGGCAAGGCCCATGACATGAAGGCGATGATCCCCGACCGCTGCTACGCAGGGGTCTACCAGGCGGTGATCGATGATTGCCGCGAGCATGGCGCGTATGACGTATCGACCATGGGTAATGTCAGCAATGTGGGGCTGATGGCGCAGGCGGCCGAGGAATATGGCTCGCATGACAAGACCTTCCGGCTCGCCGCCGACGGCACGGTGCGCGTCGTGGATTCCGCAGGCCAGGTGCTGACGGAACACAAAGTCGCCAAGGGCGACATCTGGCGCATGTGCCAGACCAAGGACCTGCCGATCCGCGACTGGGTGAAGCTCGCCGTGAACCGTGCCCGGGCCACCGGTCAGGCGGCCATCTTCTGGCTGGATGAGCAGCGCGCCTACGACCGGTTGCTGATTCAGAAGGTGCGGACCTATCTGCAGGACCACGACACCAAAGGGCTCGACATCCGCATTCTGTCGCCGGTGGCGGCGGTCGCGGCGACCATGCAGCGGGTGCGCGCCGGTGAGGACACGATCTCAGTGACGGGCAATGTGCTGCGCGACTACCTGACCGACCTGTTTCCGATCCTGGAGCTGGGCACCAGCGCCAAGATGCTCTCCATCGTGCCATTGCTCGCCGGCGGCGGCATGTATGAGACGGGCGCCGGCGGCTCGGCGCCGAAGCACGTTCAGCAATTCCTGGAAGAGGGACACCTGCGCTGGGATTCCCTCGGTGAATTTCTGGCCATCCAGGTCTCCATCGAGGACCTGGCCGGCAAGACCGGCAATCAGGCGGCGTTGTGCCTGGCCAAGGCCCTGGATGCCGCCAATGGCAAGTTTCTGGACGAGGACAGGTCGCCGCAGCGCAAGGCCGGGGAACTGGACAATCGCGGCAGCCACTTCTACCTGGCGCTTGTACTGGGCGCAGGCCCTGGCTGCGCAAACCGAACACGCCGGCCTGCGCGCGAAGTTCGCGCCACTGGCCGAGCAGCTCACCCGGGAGGAGCAGCGGATCGTCGGTGAACTGAATGCGGCGCAGGGACATGCGGTCGACATCGGCGGCTACTACCACCCGGATCCGGCCAAATGCGCGGCCGCCATGCGTCCCAGCGCCACCTTCAACCGCATCCTGGCCACGCTGGCCTGAGCCTTCAGGTCTAGCGCGCGGCGCGGATCAGGATCGGCACCGCCGGACAGCGGTCGTTGACCGCGCGGCCGCAGGGGCGGGGCAACAGGTTTCGGGTCAGGCACAGGCGCACTTCGGACAGTGCGTCACGGTTGCAGGCCACGGTCATGGCGTGCGGCGGCAGGCTGGGATTGGCGGCGCGGAAGGACTCCCGCAGCTGCTCGGCAGTCAGGCGCTGGTCGGCCCTGGGGGCCTCGAATATCGAGGGCACGCGCAGCGCCGCGAGCGCGCGATCGGCGGTGCGGAAGTAGTCCACGGCATCCAGTCCGCTGCAGGTGCCGTGACGCTGCCACTCGTGGCGCATCAGATCCGGGCTGGGATACAGCGTGCGGCCGATGACTTCCGCCTCGCGGTCCACCCCGACATTGGATTCGCAGTTCTGTGGGAAGCCCCCGGCATTGAACTGCGGCCACAGCCCGTGCAGCACGAAGCCGAAACCGCGTCCCTGGCACTGATACCGATCACCCGGGTGCACCAGGCAGTAACTGGGTGACCAGGAGAGGGTCAGCAGGTAGTAGTCGAAATGTCCCGGCGCAGCGCCGGCGTCGCTGTAGTGTGCGTGATGTCGTGCCAGTGCCAGCGGGGGAAGCAACGCCAGCAGCAGCATGACTGCCGTGCACAGCCTGGAATGTCGGAACCGTTGGTAAGTTCGCATGGCCTCATCGTGCACACGGTGCCGCAGGGGGCGCAAGGGGAAGCGCAGGTGTCGGAAGACGAATCCATTCTCAGCCGCAGCGCCCGGACGGCCGACCGAACGGTGGCCTATGGCGCCGGGCCTTCGCAGATCATCGAGGTTCGATCCGGCGGCCCCGGGGCCGGACAGCGTCCGCTGATCATCATCATCCACGGCGGCTTCTGGCGCCCCGACATCGACCGCGCGCATGCCCGGCCCATGGCCGATGCGATTGCCGCCGCGGGCTTCACGGTGGCGCTGCCGGAATACTCGCGGGTGGCCGGTAACCCCGCGCCGACGCTGGCGGACCTAACGCTGCTGCTGGCTGCGGCCCCAAGCTGCGTGGATACCCACGATGGGCGGATGGTTCTGCTCGGCCATTCGGCCGGCGGGCACCTGGCCCTTTGGGCGAGCGCCGCGCAGCCTTGCGCGGGGCTCGTCGGCACGCTGGCACTGGCGCCGGTCGCCGACCTGCTGCTGGCGCATGAGCTGGGGCTCGGGAACGATGCCGTGTCCCGCTTCCTGGGCTGCGATCCGGTGAGCCGGCCGGACCTCGACCCGCGCCAGATGCCGGCACCCGCAAGGCCCGTGACCCTGATGCATGGGGACGAGGATGCGATCGTGCCGCCACTGGTCAGTGAGTCCTACGTCGCCGCCCATCGCGCCGCGCGTCTGATCGGGGTGGCCGGTGCGGGGCACTTCGCATTGATCGATCCACTGTCGGTCGCCTGGTCGCTGGTGCTGGCGCAGCTGGAGCGGTTGGCCGCCTGAGGCGTCAGGGATTCACGGTGCCGATCGCCTCATAGGCGGCGTGCAGCCAGCTTTTCAGGCGCGTGCGTTCCAGCACGCCCAGGCCCGAGGCCTGGTCATGGTCCTGGGTGGCGGCCCAGAAACTGCTGCTGGTGGCGTCGATCTTGTTCAGGGTACCGTCGTGCATGTGCCCGATGGCAATGGTGCCGGCATCGTACTGCTGCGCCCGAGCCGCCAGTCCGGATTCTTGGTAGATGCGGAAATCGCCACCCCGCAGGTGGTTGTGCACCAGTACGTACCTGAGCCGCGACTCGTGGCGGTCGAACAGCTGTCGCAGCAGCTCGACCGAGTCCCGGCCCGAGTCCATGACGTGCCAGTAGCGGATGTTCAGATTCAGCTCCGGCGCCACTGCCAGCAGCTGCGATTCATCCATCCACCGGGTCAGGGGCTCGCCGGCCTGCGCGGCCAGATCCACCAGTATCCGCCGCTCCGGATGGCCGCTGGCCGCCTCGATGATGGTGTCGAGGCTTTCATACTGATCCACCAGCACCGGGGAGGCATAGCCGGCGTAAAAGCGCAGCAGTGCGCCGTTGGTACGGTCGGCGTCAAATCCCGTGAAGGCAATCGAGTGGTCGATGAAGTATTGCGCCAGCAGTCGGGCCACCAGGGATTTGCCCACGCCGCCCTTCTCGCCACCCACCAGATGAATCTGCGTCATCATCGTCATGTGCGGGTGAGGGTAGAAGCGCGCTCGCGGCCAAGTCAACGGCCTGCACTGAAATGCGGCAGATCATCGGATCAACTGCCCATCACAGATCTGACATATTCAAGGCCGTTGTTATTTTTCCCAGCCGGTCCTGGACTCGTACGGCGCCATGAATCCCATGGCCTCGATTTCATGGATCTTGCCGCCGCTCACCTTGAAGATGTGTGCCGCCGGAAGGTCGAAGGGCTTGAACTTCATCGGCACGCGGGTCACCCCGGGGTAGCCCACGATATCGACGTGATCTTCCTTCATGGGCTGGCGGAACTGCGACAGGCCGAAGACCAGGCCGGTCTGCGGATCCGCGATCCACACGCGGCGCGGCTCGATGCGCTTGATGTAGCTCATCACCTTGGTGTCGAGCTGCGTCCTGCAGCCAAGTTTCGGCGCGCCCTCCGGCGCGCCCATCAGCTTGTTGCCGGTGGTGATCATGCCGTTTTCATGGCGTTCGCAGTCATCGGCGAACGGGGACAGGGAGCCATCGCCCCTGACCAACGCCTCATAGTACGTAGCACCTATCTTGAGCAGGTCCGCATGCGAGCTGCGCTGCGACTTGGGCACCACCGCCAGCAATCCCGGGCGCGGGGTGTGCAGGTTCGCGAGCATGCTGTCGCGCAGATTGCCGGCAATCAGGTGTTCCGCCTCGACGATCTCGCCGTGACGGACCTTGAGCCGCAGTGCCAGTTCAATGGGTTTGCCCTCGGCCTGCATCATGCCGATGAAGCCGACCTGGCCTGCCACCGGATCGGGCACGTACAGGGCGAAAGTCGTCGGCGCAGCGCTCGCCGTCTTCCACAGGCCCTCGCCCGCCTTCAGGAGCGTGACGTTCTCCACGAACCTGAGGTTGCTCGCCAGCGGCACTTTCGACGGATCATGGGCCACCAGCGCGGCCACGTACGACTGCGCCAGGTCCTGCAGGCAGGCCCGATTGCACGGGTCCGGTACCGCGGCCGATGCGATTGATATGCAGCCCACACTGAAGGCGGCCAGCAGGGCCGCCCTGATTCCCGGTGTCATGATCCCTACCCCCTGCGTTGGCGAGTTGCGAAGTCTACCGGCTTCGGGCAGGGCTTCACCACCACTTGCGCCATTTGAACCAGAGAATGGGCAGCACGATGCTCAGCGCAATCACCGCCAGTCCGTACGGGTACCCGTACTTCCACCCGTACTCGGGCATGCTGTGGAAGTTCATGCCATAGATGCTCGCGATCAGCGTCGGCGGCACCCCGACCACCGAGACGATGGTGAGTACCTTGAAGATGTCGTTCTGCTGGGTATTGATGAAGCCCAGCACGGCATCCTGCAGGAACTGCGTCTTGCCGGACAGGTGGCTCTCATAGTCGCTCAGGGAAGCCAGATCATGGCGCACCGTCTTCAGTCGCGCGCGCACTTGCTCCGGCAGCCAGGCCGCGCTTTCCGGCACAAAACCCGCAATCCGCCCCAGGCCCAGCAGGCTCTCGCGGATTCTCGAGAGCAGTTCACCGGCCTGGCCGACGCCGATCAGGTTCTGCTGCATCGCGTGGTTGAAGCGCTGCTGCTGGGGAGGAGGCTGGGAGGGTGAGCCGAACACCCGCTGCGACACGCCGCCCAGGTCCGCGCCGATCTGCTCCAGCCGGTCGGCGGCGAAGTCCACCATCGCCTCCAGCAGGGCCGCGAAAACGGCGGCGCTGGTGCAATCGCAGTGGCCGCGCACCAGCGCGGCCTGCACATCCGGGAAGGCGTGGATGTCGCAATAGCGCACCGTTACCAGGATGTCCGGTGTCAGCACGAATCCGAGCGGCAGGGGCCCGGCGGCGAACCGATTGTCCTGCACGCCCAGCGGCATCGACATCACCAGCGTGCGCCCCTCGACCCGCAGGCGGCTGGAGGTCTCGATTTCCTGCAGTTGTGCATGGGTCGGGATGCGCAGCCCGTGTTCGCTCTCGATGAGGGCCTCCTCGTCCGCCGTCGGCCGCAGCAGATCGATCCACACGGGCCTGTGCGGCACTTCGCCCAGATCGTCGGGGACCGGCGGATAGATGGTCAGCATTCGCGCGCTACGCCTTGCGGGGAAAAATGATGGTTGCCGCAAGCCCCGGGTGTCGGACCGCGAACTCCAGGCTGCCGCCGTGCAGGCGCGCGACGGCCTGCACCAGGCTGAGCCCCAAGCCCACGCCCGGTGTGCCGCGGCTGGCGTCGCCGCGGAAGAATCGTTCCGCGGCACGCGTCAGCTGCGCGGCGGTCATGCCCGGTCCCGTATCCGTGACCACCATGGCGGCCGCATCGCCCTGCGCATGCGTGGTGCTGACCGTCACGGCACCCCCCTGCGGGGTGTACTTGAGGGCATTGTCGATCAGGTTGTTGACGGCCTGCGCCAGCAGCAGCGGATCACCCGCGGCGTGCAGGGAGCCGGCCTCATCCTTGAATGTGAGGGTGATGTCCTTGACCTCCGCGGCGGGCACATAGAACTCCACCGCATGGGCGCACAGCTGCCCCAGGTCCACGTCCACGAATCCGGAACGGCGCATGCCGGTGTCGATCTCGGCCAGGCGCAGCAGGGCATTGAATATGCTGATCACCCGATCCACGTCGGCGACCGCGGCTTCGACCTCCGCGAAAGCCTCCGCCGGCGCCGGGCGGGTCAGCGACAGCTCCTCGAGCCTGGAGCGAAGTTCGGTCAGCGGCGTGCGCAGGTCATGGGCAATGGCGTTGGAGACATTGGCCACGCCGTGCACCAGCTGCTCGATCTGCTCGAGCATGCGGTTGATGGTCACACTCAAGGTGTTGAGCTCGTCGCCGCCGCCACCGGTGGGCAGGCGGTGGCTCAGCTCCCCGTGCATGATGGCGCTGACCGTGCGGCGCATGCTGTCGATGCGGAACAGCAGGGCGCGCCGGATCAGAATGCCGCCCAAGACGCCGGATACCAGCAGCACCGCCACCGCGGCCGCCAGACCGTACCAGAAGCGCGTCATCACCGGTCCCAGGCGCGCCACGTCGCGCCCCACCAGCAGGTTGTAGCCGCCCGGCAGCTGCGTGCGCACCAGCGTCACCATGGTGGGGTGGTGATCCAGCTCGATGGGCGTGGTGTAGCTGCCGGGTTCCGCGGGCACGCCATGCGGCCAGCCGGGCAGGTTGCCGGCCAGCGGCTTCTGCGCCGCATCGGTCAGCAGCAGGATGCGCTCACCGGCGATCTGCAGACCGACGCGCTCATTGATGAAGTCCACCAGGCCCGCGGCGCCCTTGCGGCTGAAGACCTCCGCCAGGCGCTGGGAGTCCTCGGTGAGGATCTGCAGCCGCACGTCATTGTCCGCGGCGCGCCAGGCAATTCCCAAGGGCAATGCAAACAGCACCAGGGCCAGGATGCCCAGCAGCACGTAGCCGGTGGCAAGCGTCGTGGCCGAGGAGCGCATGAAGAGCGCCACCTTGGCCTACTCGGCGCTCAGCATGTAGCCGGCATTGCGCACGGTGCGCAGCAGCGAGCGTTCCGGTTCCGGTTCTATCTTCTGTCGCAGCTTGCTGATATGCACGTCCACCACATTGGTCTGCGGATCGAAATGATAGTCCCAGACATTCTCCAGCAGCATGGTCCGGGTGACAACCTGGCCCGCATGGCGCATGAGGTATTCCAGCAGCTTGAATTCGCGCGGCTGCAGCAGTACCTGGCGAGTACCGCGCTGCACCTTGCGCGACAGCAGGTCCATGCGCAGGTCCGCCACTTCCAGGGCGGTGACGGTGCCGTCCTGGCGGGTGCGCCGTCCCAGGGCATCCAGGCGCGCCAGCAGTTCACCGAAGGCGAAGGGCTTGGTCAGGTAGTCATCGCCGCCGGCGCGCAGACCCTTGATGCGTTCATCGACATCGGCCAGGGCGCTCAGGATCAGGATCGGAGTGTGATTGCCGGACTGGCGCAGGGCGCTGATCAGTGACAGCCCATCGATGTTCCCCGGGAGCATCCGGTCCATCACGATCACGTCGTAGCGCTCGCTGGCGGCCAGGAACAGCCCGTCACGGCCATTGTCGGCGTGATCGGCGGTGTGTCCGGCTTCCTGCAGGCCCTTGGTGACGAAGCGCGTGACGCGCTCGTTGTCTTCCACCAGCAGCACCTTCATGCGCTTGAACTCCGCGTCAGGTTGCCGGTTCCAGGGAACCGGAAGGGTGGGCGCGCCGGGCGCGCGAAGCGCAGTCGCAGGCGATCCAGGTACAGATAGATGACCGGAGTCGTGAACAGCGTCAGCGCCTGGCTCACCACCAGTCCTCCCACCATGGTGTATCCCAGCGGCACGCGCATTTCAGATCCGGCGCCGTGACCCAGCATCAGCGGCAGCGCGCCCAGGATCGCCGCCATGGTCGTCATCATGATGGGGCGGAAGCGCATCAGGCAGGCTTCGCGAATCGACTGCTCGGGCGCAAGGCCGCGCTCGCGCTCGGCCTGCAGTGCGAAGTCCACCATCATGATGCCGTTCTTCTTGACGATGCCGATCAGCAGGATGATGCCGATGATGGCGATCACCGACAGGTCGAAATGAAAGGCGATCAGCATCAACAGCGCACCGGCGCCGGCTGACGGCAGCGTCGAGAGGATGGTCAGCGGATGGATATAGCTCTCGTAGAGCATGCCTAGGATGATGTACACCACCACCAGCGCGGCCAGGATCAGCATCGGCTCGCTGTGCAAGGACTCCTGGAAGGCCTGCGCGGAACCCTGGAAGGAGCCGGTGACGCCCTGCGGCAGGCGCATGTCGGTGGCGGTGCGGTTGATGGCATCCACGGCCTGGCCGAGTGCCGCGCCCGGCGCGAGATTGAAGGACAGGGTGACGGAGGGAAACTGACCCTGGTGGTTGATCGACAGCGAGGCGAGTTGCGAGGTGTCGAAATGCGAGATGCTCGACAGCGGCACCATCTGGCCGGTGAGCGGCGACTTGATGTACAGCTTGTTGAGTGATCCCGGATCGCCCTGCAGGGCCGGGGGCACCTCCAGGATCACGTGGTAGGCGTTGAGCTGGGTGAAGTACTGCGCGACCTGGCGCTGGCCGAAGGCATCATCCAGCGTGTTATCGATGAGCTGCGGCTGGATGCCGAACCGGGCCGCCTGGTCGCGGTCGATGACCAGCGACACCTTGGTGCCCTTGGTCAGCTGGTCCGAGGCGACGTCCTGTAACTGCGGCAGTTTCTGCAAGGCCTCCAGGAGCCTGGGTGCCCAGACGTTCAGCTCTTCCAGGTCGGCATCCTGCAGCGTGTACTGGTATTGGGTGCGGGTGGCGCGTCCGCCCATGTTGATATCCTGCACGGCCTGCAGATAGGCCGTGCCGCCGCTCACGGCATTGAACTGGCGACGCAGCCGGTGGATCACCTCATCGGCACTGGACTTGCGCTCACCATGGGGCTTGAGGCTCACCATCAGAAAGCCGCTGTTGATGGAGCGGCCGCCGCCGATTCCGGAGACGTAGGAGACGACGTCGGGGTCCTTGCCGATGATGTCGGTCAGCCGGTGCTGCACCTTCACCATCTGGCTGAAGGAGATGTCCTGCGCCGCATCCGACAGGCCCGAAATCAGTCCGGTGTCCTGCTGCGGGAAGAATCCCTTGGGCACGACAAAGTACAGCACGCCGGTGCTGCACAGCGTGATCAGGAATACCCCCAGGGTGATGCGCTGATGGGCCAGCACCCAGTCCAGGCCCTGGGTGTAGCGGGCGATCATGCCGGCAAAGAACTTGTCGACGATGAGTGTACAGCCGGCCATGCCGCACCTGGCGTTCATCGCGCAGGAACCGTGAACACAGCATCGGCGAGAGGGTCAGGGAGACAAAGGCCGAGATGATGATGGTCAGGGTCACCACCATCGCGAATTCGCGGAACAGCCGGCCGATGATGCCGCCCATCAGCAGCAGCGGAATGAACACGGCGATCAAGGATATGCTGATGCTGATGATGGTGAAGCCGATTTCCCCGGCGCCCTTGAGGGCCGCCTCCATGGGCGTCAGCCCGTCTTCGATGTGCCGGTAGATGTTCTCCAGCATCACGATGGCATCATCGACCACGAATCCGACCGCAATGGTCAGGGCCATCAGCGAGAGGTTGTCGAGGCTGTAACCCAGCAGGTACATGCCGCGCACAGGTGCCCAACAGCGACAGCGGCACGGTGACGCCCGGGATGATCGTGGCCCAGGCGTTGCGCAGGAACAGGAAGATCACCAGGATCACCAGGCAGAAGGTCAGCAGCAGCGTGATCTCCACGTCGTGCACGGAGGCGTTGATGGTGATGGTACGGTCCATCACCAGGGTGACCTTCACCGATGCGCGGCACCGCGGCCAGGGCATGCGGCATGATGCGCCTTGATGCGCTTGACCGTATCGATGACGTTCGCGCCCGGCTGCTTGAAGATCTGCAGCAGGATGCCGGGATGGCCGTTCTGCCAGGCCACCATCTGATTGTTTTCCGGCCCATCCACCGCCACGCCGATGTCGCGGATGCGCACCGGCGCGCCATTCACATAGGCGATGATGATGTCGTTCCAGGGCGCCGCCGTCATCAGCTGGTCGTTGTCGTAGATGGCGAAGTTGTGCAGCGCGCCGTTGAAGGATCCCTTCGGCGCATTGACCGTGGCATTGGCGATGACCGCCGGCGATGTCCTCCAGCTGGATGCCCATCGAGGCGATCTTCACCGGATCGACCTGGATGCGCACGGCCGGCTTCTGCTGCCCGCCGATGGCCACCTGGGCGACGCCGGGAATGCGCGAAATCTGCTGCGCGAGGACGTTTCGGCGAAGTCATCCACCGTCGTGACCGGCAGTACGGCCGAGCTCACCGAGTACATCAGAATCGGCGAGTCGGAGGGATTGACCTTCTTGAAGTTCGGCGGCGCCGGCAGGTTCTTCGGCAGCTGGCCGCCGGCGGCCTGAATCGCCGACTGGATGTCCTGAGCCGCGGCGTCGATGTTGCGGTCCAGGTCAAACTGCCACGATGATCTGCGTGGAGCCCAGGACACTGGTCGAGGTCATCTGGGACACGCCCGGGAATGGCCGCGAACTGGGTTTCCAGCGGCGTCGCCACCGAGGAGGCCATGGTTTCCGGGACTGGCGCCCGGCAGCTGCCGCGCTGACCTGGATGGTGGGGAAATCCACCTGCGGCAGCGGTGCCACGGGCAGCAGCGGGAAGGAGACCAGGCCCACCAGCAGCACGCCCGCCATCAGCAGCGAGGTGGCGATCGGCCGGCGGATGAAGGGTGCCGAGACGCTCATGAGATCTTGCGGGCGGGGCTCGCGCTGTTGATCCGCACCCGCGTGCCGGGCTGCAGACGGTACAGGTTGCTGGTCACCACCCGTTCGCCGGCGGCAAGGCCGCTGTCGATGATCACGGTGTTCTCATCCAGCAGGGTCACCTTGAGCGCGCGTACCGAGACCGTGGAGTCCGGCTGCAGCACGTAGGCGAACATGCCGTCCGGCCCGCGCTGCAGCGCCGCCGGCGGAATGGTCAGGGCCTGCTGGTGCACCTTGACCAGCACGCGCGCCGTCACGAAACCGCCGGGCCACAGGCGCTGGTGGAGTATTCGGGAAGGTGGCCTTGACGCGGATGGTGCCGGTGGTCTGGTCGATCTGGTTGTCGAGCAGCGTCACGGTGCCCGTGTCCAGCACCGTGCCGTTGTCGCGCGCCAGCGCCACCACGGTGAGCGCGCCGTGATCCAGGCCCTCGGTCATCTGTGGCACGGCATCCTCGGGCAAGGTGAACACGACCGAGATGGGCTGGATCTGCGTCATGACCACGATGCCCGTGGGTGTCGGCCGCGTGCACGATGTTGCCGGGATCCACGAGGCGGATGCCGGTGCGGCCGCTGATCGGCGCGGTGATGGTCGTGTAGCTCAACTGGGTGCGCGCGTTCTCGATGGTGGCGTCATCGCCCTTCAGCTGCGCCTCGGCCTGCGAGACGGCCGCGCGCTGCGTGTCCACGGTCTGCTTGCTGGCCAGGTCCTGCGGCGCCAGCAGCAGGTAGCGGTCCATGTCGCGCTGCGTGTTCGTCAGCATCGCCGCATCCTTGGCGCGCTGGGCGAGCGCCTGATCGAGCGCCGCCTGGAAGGGCCGCGGATCGATCTGCGCCAGCAGCTGGCCCTTCTTGAGCGTCTCGCCCTCGGTGAAGGCCACCCTGTCCAGCTGGCCATCCACGCGCGCCGTGACCTTCACGGTGTAGAACGCCTGCACGGTCCCCAGGCCTTCCAGGTACCCCGGCACGTCGCCGCGCGCCACCGTGGCCACGTCGACCCCGATGGCCGCCGCCGCGGAGGCCGCTCGTCGGCCGCCTGCGCGCCATGGCGCGTGCGTGACCAGATGAAGATCGCGACGATCAAGACGCCGACGATGGTGAGTCCCGACTCGCGGCCGGCCCAGCCGTTGCAGCGAATCGTTCATCGTGTGCCGCTCATGGTGCCTGCTCCTGATGGATGTCCCAGCCGCCGCCGAGTGCCTGGTACAGGCCGACCAGCGCCGACAGATGCGCCAGCCGCACCTGCGCCTGCGAATCCTGCGCAGTCAGCAAGGTGGTCTCGGTGGTCAGGACGGTGAGTATGTTGACGGTTCCGGCGTGGAACTGCTGTTGCGAGAAGTCGTAGGCGCGTCGCGCCGAGAGGGTGGCCCGCTCCTGGCGCCGCAGCTGCTCGGCGCTCTCGTGCACCTGAGTGAGCGCGTCCTGCGTGTTGTCGAACGCCGAAATCACCGCCTTGTGATAGTCGGCCACCAGTTCCTGATAGCGCCCCTTGCTCTGGGCATAGGCGCCGGCGAGCTGCCCGCCCTCGAAGATCGGCTGGGTGATGCCGGCCGTGAGGTCAAAGATGCGGCTGCCCGGTTCCAGCAGCGTGGCCAGGGCGGTGCTTTCGACCCCGCCGCTGGCGGTGAGCTGGATGGTGGGCAGGAAGGACGCGCGTGCGGCCCGCACATTCGCATTGGCGGCCACCAGCTGCGCTTCGGCGAATGCCACGTCGGGACGGCGCACCAGCAGGTCCGCCGGCAGCCCGGTGCCGACGGACGGGGCCGCCACCTGTTCGAGCGTGCCCTGGGCCAGCTGCAACTGGTCCGCGGTCGTGCCCAGCAGTATCGCCAGCGCCGCGAGCGTGTGCGACAGCTGCGCCCGCAGCGCCGGAACCGCGGCATCCTCGTTGTCGACCAGGGACTGCTGCTGCGCGACATCCAACGCATTGGCGGTGCCGACGCGCTGTTCGAACTGCAGGCCGCGCAGGGTCTCGCGGGCGTTGGCCAGGTTGCTGGTGGCGACATCGAGCCGATCGCGCACTGACAGCGCAGTGAAGTAGGTGGTGGCCACGGCCGCGAGGATCGACAGCCGCACCGTCTCGCGGTCGTAGCGGCTGCCCGAGGCCTGCGCCACGGCCGCGGCGCGCAGCGCCGCATTCTTGCCCCAGAAATCCAGCTGGTAGCCGGCGCTGAGCACCGCGGTAAAGGTGTTGGTCGTCAGCGTGCTGCCCCCGTTCACCGGCAGGAACTGGCGCGTTCGGTTCGGCGTGAAGCCGGCCCCCAGGGCGGGCAGCAGCGCCGCCCCCGCGATGCGCGCCTGGGCATCCGACTGCTGTACCCGGGCGAGGGCGGCCCGCAGGTCATCGTTGGCACGCTGCGCTTGCACCATGAGACGGTCCAGTTCGTCCGACCCGAAGCCATGCCACCATTGGGCATCCGGCCAAGCGCCGGGCGCTTCGCCGTCCTGGGTCCAGGTCGCCGGGGCCGGGATGTCGGGGCGCGCGTAGCGGGGGCCCAGATTGCACGCCGAGAGCAGCAGGGTGCCGACGAGTGTGAACGTCCGTGGAAGGATCGAAACTGGCATTGAAGGTATGGTCGTGACGCTGTGGCGCGCAGCTAGGCCCCGGATCAAGGCTGCCCGAGGTTACGCCTGCGCCATTGTGAAGGCGCACGAATTCAGCCGCGCTGGCCGGATTATTAAAGTCCGTTAATCAGGGCCTAGAGCGATGGTCCTGTTCAACATTTGGCAGCAGCGCGGCCAGGATGCCCAGCAGGGGCAGCCAGGCGCAGACCCGGTAGACGAGCTCGATACTGGTGGCATCGGCCAGCGCCCCCAGCAGCGCCGCCCCGATGCTGCCCATGCCGAAGGCAAAGCCGAAGAACAGTCCCGCCACGGTGCCGGTCTTGCCGGGCATCAGCTCCTGGGCATAGACCACGATGGCCGGGAAGGCCGATGACAGGACGAACCCGATCGGCAACGTCAGCACTACCGTCCAAAACAGGTTCGCGTGCGGCAGAGCCAGCGTGAACGGCAGTACTCCAAGAATGGAGACCCAGATGACGATCTTGCGGCCGAAGCGATCGCCCAGGGGGCCGCCGAAGATGGTGCCCAGGGCGACGGATCCCAGGAAGGCGAACAGCATGAGCTGCGCGCTGCGCACATCGACCCGGAAATGCTCGATGAGATAGAACGTGTAATAGCTGGTCAGGCTCGCCAGATAGAAGTACTTGCTCAATATCAGCGCCAGCAGCACCGCGATGGCGGCGCGCACGCGCGCCGCGCTCAGCGGGGGCGCGGCTCCCGCCTTGCGCGCGCGCGGCGCCAGGCGGGCGAGGCCGTGCACATGCGCCCAGTGCCCCACCCGGGTCAGCACGCCGATGCCCAGCAGCGCGAACAGCGCGAACCAGGCGACGCTGCCCTGGCCCAGCGGCAGCACGATGAAGGCGGCCAGCAGCGGACCTAAGGAGGAGCCCAGGTTGCCGCCGACCTGGAAAATGGACTGCGCCAGGCCGTGGGCGCCGCCGGAGGCCATGCGCGCGACGCGCGAGGACTCGGGATGAAAAACGCTGGAACCGGTGCCCACCAGCGCGGCGGCGAGCAGCAGGAACCCGAAGCTGCGGGCTGCGGCGAGCAGCAGCAGGCCGCACAGCGTGAATCCCATGCCCACCGGCAGCGAATAGGGCTTGGGCCTGCGGTCCGTGAATGCCCCGATGAGGGGTTGCAGCAGGGAGGCGGTGACCTGGAAAGTGAAGGTGATCAGGCCGACCTGCATGAAGGACAGCTGGTAGGAACGCTTGAGCATCGGATACATCGCCGGGATCAGCGACTGCATCATGTCATTGAGCAGATGGCTGAAACTGATGGCCAGCAGTATCGACAGGGCTATCCGGTGCGCGTCCTGCGCAGGCGTTACGACGTTCGGCGTGGCGTTCAACCAGGTTCCACCGTGACATTGACGGCGAGCTCATGGCTGCCGCCGCCGAGGATGATTCCGCGCAAGGGTGAGACATCCCCGAAATCCCGTCCCCATGCGACGGCGACGTGCTCGACCCCCACCCAGGTGTTGTTGGTGGGGTCCAGCTCGATCCAGCCGAACGGCGGACTATACACCGCGACCCAGGCATGCGAGGCGCCCCCCCCGATCAGCGGCTCGACGCCCGTATCGTCCGCCGGCACATCGTTCGCCGGTGGACGCACGCGGATGTAGCCGCTGACATAGCGGGCCGCGAGTCCGCGCGAGCGCAGGCAGGCGATCATGAGGTGCGCGAAGTCCTGGCAGACGCCGTGGCGCTTCTCCAGCACCTCCATGAGCGGCGTGCTCACATCCGTCTCCCCCGGGGCGTAGCGCATGTCACGATGCAGCGTGCGCATCAGGTCGCTGGCGCAGCTGAGCACCGGTTTGCCCGGTGCGAAGCAGGCGGCGCCGAAATCCGTGAAGGCGCGCTTGACGCGCACGTAGGGGGACTCGTGCCGGAAGCGGCAGACATCCAGATTGGCGCGCGCCGGCCAGTGACCGGTGTAGGCGAGATTGCCGGCGACGCGCTCCCAGGGATGGGTTTCATCGGCCAGGACGGCCGGGCGCGGATGCACCGCGACCGTCATTTCGGTGCGCACGCGCAGCTCCCGGTGCGGACTCTGGAACTCCACGCGCGTGACTGCGTTGCCGAAGGCGTCGAACTCATCGCGCCGGTAGGCGGGGCCCGGCGTGATCTGCAGCGTGTGTTCCAGGCACTGCTGGTAGGGGGCGGGCCTGGGCACCAGGTGCAGCAGCTGATGGGAGTGCACGACGTTGGCGGCGTAGCGGTACTTCGTCTCGTGCGTGATGTGGTACTGGGTGCGGGCGCTCATGTGGCCAGCGCCTGTGAGTCCAGTGCGGTATGCGAGAAATGCCGCATCGACAGCCGATCGGAGAACTGGCCGGCGGCGAGCGCCAGCTCCTGCAGGCGGGCGGCGAGATGCTGGCGCGCGGCCGCGGCCGCCGGGCCATCGCCCTCCAGCACCAGCAGTTGCGAGTCCGTCAGCGCCGGTATCGCCTCGCTCAGCGCATCCACGGCCTCGAGCTGCAGAATCTCGGCAAGCTTGTGGGTGTCGCGCGCGATGGCCTGCCACTGGAAGGCGATGGCGCGGGGATGTTCGGCATCGCGGATCAGCAGATCCAGCGTCGGGCCGAGCCTGGGTGCGGCGACGTAGCGCGGCCGGTAGATCCTCAGGCTGTCGCAGGCGTTGAGCAGCCATTCCACATGGCCGTTGTGGCTGGCGGTCTCGGCCCCCAGATGCCGCATCAGCAGCCGCGCCACGAACTGCAGCCGCTCGAGCCGCCGGCCGATGCGCAGCAGCCGCCAGCCGGCATCCTGCGTCATGTCATCCAGCGAGAACCCGGCCAGCGCCGCCAGCGACAGCAGCAGTCGATCCAGGGTCTGGCGCGGCGGCTCACGCGCCAGCACGCCTTCATGCAACTGCTGCTGCAGGCCGGAAACGGCCTGCCAACACCCGGACGACAGCCGGCCGCGCACCTGCGAGGCGCACCAGTGCAGGCGCCGCACGTCCGCCAGCAGTCCATGCGGATTGCCCTCGTCGCTGAGGCTGGCCATGGGATCGGTGTCGGCCGCGATCACGTCCAGCTCCTGACACATGCGCACGCCGGCACGCCAGACCTGCGGATCCACGCGAACCGCCAGCGTCGCACGCAGCAGGCCCGCCTTGTCTTCGCAGCGCACCGTGTAGCGCCCCATCCAGTACAGGTTCTCCACCAGCCTCGAGGGCGTGAGGTCCTGGCGCACGCCCGTGCGCGTCGGGCCCGAGCCGCCGTCCGGAAGCTGCGAGGGCTGCTCCGGATCCGGCAGCACCCAGATGTCCTTGCTGGCGCCGCCGCGCTGCGTGGTCACGGCGTTGATCGAGGCATCGGTGGCCACCCGCGCGAGGCCGCCGGGCATGACCAGACGGCCCGCGGCGGTGGCGAAGGCATACACGCGGATGGTCACCGCCTTGGCGGCGAAGCCGCTCACCCCATTGCCCCGCAGCACCGGCGCCTGGGACAGCGCCAGGTGTTCCTGGGCGACGTAGGCGTAGGGCCGGGCGCGCAGGCGCGTCGATCATGGCCTCGCGCGCGTGTCCCACCAGCGCGCGGCCGAACACCGGCTCGAAATGCTGGTTGGGGTAGGTCGGCCTGATCACCAGGTCATTCAGGTGCGCCAGCACGTACTCCAGGGCCGGCTCCTCGCCGCACCACCAGGTCGCCACCGAGGGCAGTATCAGCGACTCGCCCAGCAGCCGCTCGGAGACTCCCGGATGGAAGCCCAGCCAGGCGGCCGACTCGAGCACGCCGGTGCCCAGGGCATTGGCCAGCACGACGCGTCCGGCGCGCACGGCGCCCAGCAGCCCCGGCACGCCCAGGGCCGAATCGCTGCGCAGCTCCAGCGGATCGCAGAAGTCATCGTCCAGGCGTCGCAGGATGGCGTGCACCCGCTTCAGTCCCGCGAGCGTCTTCAGGTACACCGTGTCGTTGCGCACCGTGAGGTCCGAGCCCTCCGCGAGCGCCACGCCCAGCTGCCGTGCCAGGTAGGCATGTTCAAAATAGGTCTCGTTGAACGGACCCGGCGTCAGCACCACGGCCAGCGGGCTCTCCCCCGGATCGACGTTTTCCAGCAGCTTCACGCGCAGGGCTGCGAAGAAGCCGCGCAGTTTTCGGATGTCCAGGTCGCGGATCGGGTCGGGCAGCACCTGCTCGATGATCTCGCGATTCTCCAGCGCATAGCCGGCGCCGGAAGGGGACTGAGTGCGATCGGCCAGCACCCACCAGCGGCCATCCGGCGCGCGCGCCAGATCCACCGCGTAGATGTGCAGCCAGGTGCCTCCCGCGGGCACCACGCCATGCGCCGGCCAGAGGAAATTGGGATGACCGAAGGGCAGTTCGGGCGGCACCACGCCTTCGGCAATCAGCCGCTGCGGACCATACAGATCGGCGAGCAGGGCATCCAGCACGCGCGCGCGCTGCGCCACGCCCTGTTCGATCTGGCGCCACTCCGCGGCACCGATCATCAGCGGCAGCGGGTCCAGGGCCCAGGGGCGGTCGGCGCCCTTGGGGTCGGCGTACACATTGTAGGTGACGCCGTTCTCGGCTGATCAGGCGCCGGGTGAGTTCGATGCCCCGGCGGGTCACATCGGCGCCGGACTCGTTCCCCAGCCGCTCCAGCAGCACCTTCCAGTGCGGGCGGATCGCCCCGGTGCTGTCCAGCAGTTCATCATAGCGTCGGGCATCCGCCGAGTAGCCGCCTAGATAGGCGGCTCCCGGTGAAGAGGCGGGACGGATGATGCTTCTCATCGCTCGTGCCCCGTCAGGTGCGACGCAGATCCAGCGTGAACGGCAATTCCATGGAGGGTTCCTCGGCGCGTGCCGTGACCTTGCCCGCGGTGTGGCCCATGCGGAAGAAGCGCGCCCGACGCCGGCTTTCCGATTCGAAGGCGTTCACGGGGAAGGTGTTGTAGCTGCGGCCGCCGGGATGCATGACGTGATACTGACAGCCTCCAAGGGACCTTTCCATCCACAGGTCCTGCAGGTCGAACGTCAGGGGCGCATGCACGCCGATGGTGGGGTGCAGCGCATTGGGCGGCTGCCAGGCCCGATAGCGCACGCCGGCCACGAACTCACCGGCGCGTCCCGTCGGGCGCAGCGGCACGCGCCGCCCGTTGCAGGTGATGGCGTAGCGATCCGGCGCCAGGCCCGTCACCATGACCTGCAGGCGCTCCACCGATGAGTCGACATAACGCACCGCGCCGCCGGCGGCTCCCTGTTCGCCCATCACATGCCAGGGCTCCAGGGCCTGGCGCAGTTCCACTTCGCGCCCCGAAGGCCGAGAAGTCGCCGTACTTGGGGAAGCGGAACTCGAAGTGCGGCGCAAACCAGTCGGTGCGCAGGGCGTGGCCGGCCGCATTCTGTTCGGCCACGACATCGGCGAAGTCACGTTCAATGAAGTACGGCAGCATGAAGCGGTCGTGCAGTTCCGTGCCCCAGCGCGCCAGCCGCGCCGGCTGGTAGGGGGTCTGCCAGAACCGCGCCACCAGGCTGCGCAGCAGCAGCTGCTGCGCGAGACTCATCTGCGCGTGCGGCGGCATTTCGAAGGCGCGCAGTTCCAGCAGGCCGTTGCGTCCCGTGGGTCCATCGGGGGAGTACAGCTTGTCGATACAGAACTCGGCGCGGTGCGTGTTGCCGGTGACGTCGGTCAGCAGGTTGCGGAACAGGCGGTCCACCAGCCACGGCGGACACTCCGCACCCGGTGGCGGCAATTGCTGGAACGCAATTTCGAGCTCATACAGCGAATCATTGCGCGCCTCGTCGGTGCGCGGGGCCTGCGAGGTGGGCCCGATGAACAGCCCCGAGAACAGATAGGACAGCGAGGGATGGTTGTGCCAGTAGGCCACCAGACTGCGCAGCAGGTCCGGGCGGCGCAGAAAGGGGGAGTCCGGCGCGCTGGCGCCGCCCAGCACGAAGTGATTGCCGCCGCCGGTGCCGGTGTGGCGGCCATCGAGCATGAACTTCTCGGTCGACAGTCGCGACTGGTGGGCCTGCTCATATAAATGAGTGGTGCGCTCGACCAGCTCGCCCCAGTTTTGCGACGGGTGGATGTTGACCTCGATGACCCCGGGATCGGGCGTCACGCTGAAGCGGGTCAGCCGTGGATCCTTGGGCGGCTCGTAGCCTTCGATGACCACCGGCTGGGACAGCGACTCGGCGGCGCTTTGCACCGCGGCGATGAGTTCCAGATATTCCTCGAGGCGGTCGGTGGGCGGCATGAACACATACAGCACGCCATCGCGCGGCTCGGCGCACATGGCGGTGCGCGTGATCCAGGACGCCGATTCCTGCGGCGCGGGTGCGCGGCCGGGCGCGCTCGCCGCTTTCTTCGCGGCGGGCGCATCGGCGCCTTCGGCGCGTGGGGCATCGCGCAGCTGCGTGCGGATGGCGGCCCAGGAGGCCAGCGGGGGAAATGCCTGCAGCGGATCCGGAACATGGACGTAGGGATAGTCGCCGGGCTTCACCCAGGGCAGGGAGTCCAGTGGCAGCCGGTAGCCCAGCGGCGAGTCCCCGGGAAGCAGATAGCAGCGCTCGTCGCGCAGGAACCAGGGCCCGCTGTGCCATTGGGTGCCCTGGGGGTTGCGGCCGACGGGCAGTACATAGCCCACGGCCCGCTCCAGGCCCTGTTCGAACAGCCGCGCCAGCCGGGCGCGCTCCTGCGCGTCCTCCAGATTCGACGCCAGGGGATCGACGTTGATGGGCAGCCGCCGTTCCCGCCACAGATAGTAGAAGGCATCCTCGTAGGCCGGCAGGATATGGGTGGGCGCCACGCCCAGTCGGGCGGCGACCCCTGCCAGCAAGCGCCGGCCGGTGTCCGCGGATGCCGCGTAGTCGACCGCCTCATCGGCCAGCAGGTCGGGCCGGGTCCAGATGGGCTCGCCGTCCTTGCGCCAGAAGCAGTTCAGCGACCAGCGCGGCAGGGGTTCACCCGGATACCACTTGCCCTGGCCGAAATGCGCCAGGCCCTGCGGGGCATAATGCTCGCGCAGGCGGTGATACAGCTTGGCCGCCAGCCGCCGTTTCTCCTCGCCCAAGGCCGCGGTGTTCCACTCCGCCCCGTCCGGATCGTCGATGGATACGAAGGTCGGTTCCCCGCCCATGGTGAGGCGCACGTCGAGGGCTGCCAGTTCGGCATCGATCTCATGTCCCAGCGATTCGATCTGCGCCCACTGCGCCTCGTTGTAGGGATGGGTGACGCGCGGCGCCTCCCAGATCCGCTCCACCCGCATCACATGTTCGAACTCGACCTTGGAGTCCTCGACCAGGCCCGACACGGGCGCCGCCGAGGAGGGCTCCGGCGTGCAGGCCAGCGGAATGTGGCCCTCGCCCGCGAGCAGGCCCGAGGTCGGATCAAGCCCGATCCAGCCCGCGCCGGGCAGGTAGACCTCGCACCAGGCGTGCAGATCCGTGAAGTCGTGGTCGGTGCCCGATGGGCCATCCAGCGATTTCACATCGGCGACCAGCTGTATCAGGTAGCCGGAAGCGAAGCGCGCCGCAAGCCCCAGGTGACGCAGCAGCTGTACCAGCAGCCAGGAGGAGTCGCGGCAGGAGCCTGACGCATTCTGCAGAGTCTCTTCCGGACGTCTGCACGCCCGGCTCCATGCGGATCAGGTAGCGGATGTCGCGCGACAGCGCCTGATTCAAGCCGACCAGGAAATCGATGGTGACGGGTGCCGCGCGCACCAGGCTGTCCAGGTATTTGCGCAGCCGGGGCGTCGGCGGCAGGCAGGTCAGGTAGGGGGCGAGATCGCGTTTTTCACCGGCTTCATATTCGAAGGGAAAACTCTGTGCATACGGCTCGAGGAAGAAATCGAACGGATTGAGCACCGCCATCTCGGCGACCAGGTCGACCTCGATGCGCAGTTCCGGGGTGCGGTCCGGGAAGGTCAGGCGCGCCAGGTAATTCGCCTCCGGATCCTGCTGCCAGTTGATGAAGTGCTTGGCCGGGGTGACTTTCAGGGAGTAGGAGAGGATGCGCGTGCGGCAGTGGGGCGCCGGACGCAGGCGCACGACCTGGGGCCCGAGCGTCACCGGTTTGTCGTAGCGATAGTGCGTGACATGGTTGAGGGCGATATGGATGGACACCAACAGTCTCCGGCGCTTGGGCGAGGCGATTTCGAGGTCCCATTATACGGGACCGCGTCCGCACCAATTTGGCACATCACGCACCAAGGAATGGCGACTGGGTCTTATTGTTTGAATCGCGCGCAGCCGCGCTGGTATGTTGCCTTCAGACTGCGTGCCCGTCGAGACGACATGCGCATTGACTGGACCTCGTATTCCGCGCCCGGACTGCACGATGAGCTGATCGGCCCAGGAGGCGGCGCGCGCGTGGCGGGCCGCGCGCTGGCGCGTTATCTCACCGAGCTGGGCGGCGAGGAGATCGGGGTGCGCCAGCAGGCCGCCGAACTGGCCATCAAGGCCATGGGCATCACCTTCACGGTCTATCACGAGCAGGGCGGATCGATCGACCGTTCCTGGCCGCTCGACATCATTCCGCGCACCATCGCCCGCCGCGAATGGAACCGGATCGAGGCAGGCCTTCGGCAGCGCGTCATCGCCATCAATCGCTTCATCGACGACATCTATCATGAGCAGAGCATCATCGCGGACGGCATCCTGCCCATCGGCATCATCGCCTCGTCGCGCAACTTCCGGCCCAACTGCATGGGCGTCTCGCCGCCGGCGAGCTGCTGGGCGCACATCTGCGGCTCGGACCTGATCCGCGGCGCCGACGGCACGGTGTACGTGCTGGAGGACAATCTGCGGGTGCCTTCCGGGGTCTCGTACATGATCGAGAACCGCCAGGTCGTGAAACGGGTGTTTCCGGAACTGTTCGACAGCGCGGCCATCCTGCCGGTGGACGACTACCCGGGCCATCTGTACGACATGCTCGCGGCGCTCTCGCCGCGCCCGCAGGATCGGCCGGAAGTCGTGGTGCTCACGCCCGGCATCTACAACTCGGCCTATTTCGAACATGCGTATCTGGCGCGCCAGATGGGCTGCGAGCTGGTGGAGGGCCGCGACCTGACCGTGGCCGATGACGGCTGCGTCTACATGCAGACCACGCGCGGCGAACAGCGCGTGGATGTCATCTACCGGCGAATCGATGATGACTTCCTGGATCCGGAGGCCTTCCGCGCCGACTCGACCCTGGGCGTGCCCGGTCTGATGCGCGCCTGGGCATCCGGCAAGGTGGCACTGGCCAACGCGCCCGGGGCGGGCGTCGCCGACGACAAGCTGGTGTACACCTACGTGCCCGACATGATCCGCTACTACCTGGATGAATCCCCGATCCTGCCCAATGTGCCGTCCTGGCGCTGCGGGGAGCCGAAGGAGCTCGAGCATGTGCTCGCGAACCTCGATTCCCTGGTCGTCAAGCCGGTCGATGGCTCCGGCGGCTACGGCATGCTCATGGGACCGATGTCCACGCAGCGCGAGCGCGCGCAGTTCGCCGCGCAGCTGAAAGCCGCGCCGCGCAATTTCATCGCCCAGCCGGTCATCACGCTCTCCACGGTGCCCACCTTCGTCGGCGATCGCCTGGAACCGCGGCACGTGGACCTGCGCCCCTTCATCCTCAGCGGCCCGTCCACCTACGTGACGACGGGCGGACTGACGCGCGTCGCGCTGCGCAAGGGCTCGCTGGTGGTGAATTCCTCCCAGGGCGGCGGCAGCAAGGACACCTGGATCGTGGATACGGAGCTTTAAGAGCCGGTCATGCTCGCCCGAGTCGCCGAAAACATCTACTGGCTGGCGCGCTACCTGGAGCGGGCCGAGAACACCGCGCGCCTGATCAGCGTCAATGCCAACCTGCTGCTGGACCTGCAGCGCGGCTACGCGCTGGGCTGGCTGCCGCTGATCGACATCACCGGCAGCCGGCTGGCGTTTGATTCGCAGAAGCGGCGCAGCGATGAGCGCGAGATCGTGCAGTTCCTGCTGGCCGAGGCCGGCAATCCCGGCTCCATCAGCGCGTCGCTGAATGCGGCGCGGGAGAATGCCCGCACGCTGCGCGACATCCTGCCCGCGGAGGCCTGGGAAATCCTCAACGAGTTCTTCCAGGAGTTCACCGCACAGCTGCCCACGGGCCTGAACCGGCGCACGCGCTACGACTTTCTCAAGCGCATCGTGCTCGCCTCCCAGACCCTGGCGGGCGTGCTGGACGGCACCATGAGCCGCACCGATGCCTATACCTTCCTGATGCTGGGCCGGAACCTGGAAC
This sequence comes from uncultured Pseudomonadota bacterium, assembly GCA_963726995.1. Lineage (GTDB taxonomy): Bacteria > Pseudomonadota > Gammaproteobacteria > Steroidobacterales > Steroidobacteraceae > DAIDKA01. The sequence continues at coordinate 682,804 of CAVSEP010000007.1, read as the reverse complement.
GCGCCGACATGACCAGCCGGATCGTGGATGTGCGCTCGGCGCAGATCCTGCCGGCGGACGCCTCGGACCTCGGGCCCTTCCATACCATCCAATGGATCAGCGTGCTGCGCTCATTGTCCGGGCAGCACATGTACCGGCAGACCCGCCGCGCGCGGGTGAGTCGGGTCGAGTCGCTGGACTTCGCGCTGCGCGATGCGGAGTTTCCGCGCTCCTGCCTGTTCTGCCTGCGTCAGATCGAACTGGGACTGCGAACCCTGCCGCGCAGTTCCGGCGTCCTGGACACCCTCTCGGGCGCCCATCGCTTCCTGGCGCAGGTGAATTTCGCCGACATCGATCAGGCCGGCCTGCACCAGCTGATCGATCATCTGCAGGTGTACCTGATCGGCGTGCATGCCAGCATCGCCCAGGCCTACTTTCCCGCCGCGCCCGGCAACGCCCGGCGTGCCACGCGCCAGTCGCAGGAGGGAGGCGGCACCCTGCCGCTGTTCGCCGACGGATCCTAGAGGGCCGCGCCCACCTCGGCGGCTACCGCCTCGGGAGTCAGCTGCGCCACCTGGATGGCCCGGTCCACGGACTTCAGCGGGCCGTACAGCGCCGGGTCCGTGGCCTGGAACAAACCCAGGGTCGGCGTGTCGGTGGTGCTGGCCAGGTGCATCGGACCGGCATCCGCCGACACGAACATCCGCAGCGCGGCGATGGCGGCCGTGAGCTGGCGTTGCGAGGGCAGGTGCACCGTCGCGAGTCCCGCTACGGTGGGCGCCGCGCCGGGACCCGGCAGGAATTCCACGGGCACGACCTGCGGATGGGCAGCCCGCAGGGCCTGCCAGAACCTGGCCCACCAGGCCGGAGGCAGGGCCTTCAATCCCGTGGCGTGGCCAAAATATCCGACCACGAGCGTGGCGGGCCCGAGGTCGGTGCCCAAGGGCGCCACGGCCGCGGCGATGGCCGCGCGGCCGGCCGCCAATTCCTCGGGCCGCAGCGGCAGCCAAAGACGCAGCGCGGCGGGGTCCCACGGCGCGCCCAGGGCCGCGTTGACCAGGTAGGCCGGCTGCCGGCCCTGGTGCATGACCTGCGCGGGCAGGGCAATGCCATGGGTGAGCGCGGCCCACTGGGAAGGCAGGCTGAAGCCGAGCCGGAACCGGGCCCGGGTCAACGAGAGTATCAACCGACCGCTGGTGGAAAACGGCGTGGGGTCGATGGCCAGGTCATAGTGCGTGGAGCGCAGCTGGCGCAGGGCCCGCAAATACCCCGGGATCAGGCCGCGCCCCTTGTGCGGAAACTGAATCACCCGGTTCACACCCGGCGTGCCGGCGAGCAGGGCCGGGGCATGCGGATACGAGAGGGCGAGATCGATGCGCGCCTCGGGCAGCAGCGCGTGCAGGCGTTCGATCATCGGGGTGAGAAACAGGGTGTTCCCCAAGCGCCCGTTGATGCGACCGATGAGTACCGAGTGGATCTGCCGCGCGTCCAGCCGCGTCGCGACATGCCGGCGGCCGATCAGCCACTGCAGACCCAGGCCCAGCCGGTAGCGCAGTCGGCCGCGCAGTTCGCGCAAGGACCGGCGCAGCAGCGCACCGAAGCGCGGCACGCAGCCTGCGCCCTAGTGCGCCGGCGGTTCCTGGCCGGGCTTCGGATCAGACAGCGGGAAGGTCTGGGCGCCGCCACTGGGGGCCGGGGCCGGCGGCGGCGCGGCGTTCACCGGGGCGGGCGCGGACGGCGGCGCAGCCGCGGCTGAGCCGGTGCTGCGCGCCACCGCGTCCAGAAAGCGCTTGGCGATATCGTTGTTGGTGTGCACCGTGCCGCTGATGATGTCGTAGGCGTTGACCACACCCTTGTCATAGAAGCGGGCATCCGCGTTGTTGTCGATGGTCAGCGCGCTGCCATCCAGCGCCACGCCGGCGAACAGGCCGCGGCTGCGCGAGTAGGAATAAACTTCCGCCGACAGCGTGGGGTCGGTGCCGGCCGAGGCGGCGCGGCCGACGGGACCCGCGGCCACGGAGGCATCGGCACCCAGCGTCAACTGGCCACTGGCGATGCGATCGATGCTGCGCTTGGTGGTGAACACCAGGATGACGTCCGTCGAGGTGACGCCCCACTGGAAGCCGACGCTGCCGCCGGTCAGGTTCACGAAGATCGGATCGCTGAAGTGCCCGCTGGGGTCACGCGCCACCAGCACGCCGTTGCCGCGACGACCGCCGAAGATGAAGGCGATCTTGGTGACATCGGGAACGACGGCTATGCCATAGGCGCGTTCCAGCAGGCGCGTGGGCACGAACTGGTCGGGCGAGCCCATGGCATCGTTCAGAACCTGGCTCGCGGTCAGCAGGCGGGCTTCCTCGCGGCCCTGGGCCTGCACGGTCACGCTGGTGAATGCCAGGGCCAGGGCGACCAGAAGAGTTGCCAGATGAGGTGACAGACCGATGCGATTGCGCATGCGTAGGATCCTTCGGTTGAACTGTGCCAAGCTTACTCCAGCCGGGCATACAGTTGGATATACGTTTTGCCGGGCCAATGCTGCCAAATCCGGAGTGCCTCGCAGTGAACCAAGCCGCACCGTCCGAGTCCAACCTCATGCGCAGTCTCGTCCGCATTGCCGCACCGCTGGCGCTGGTACTGTTCGCGTCCGCACAGACGCCGGCCCACGCCGAGTGGTTGTACCGCGACGCGCCCATCATGGGAACGCGCTGCGACGTGGAGCTGTGGAGCGAGGAGCGCACCAGGGGGGAGGCGGCGATCTCCGCGGTGTTCGATGAGATGCGCCGCATCGACAATGAGTTCAGCACCTACAAGCCCGAGAGCGAGGTGTCGCGCGTCAACGCCGAGGCCGCCAGGGCCCCGATGCGCATTTCCAAGGAGCTGTTCGACCTGATCGAGACCTCGATCGGCTATTCAAAGCTCACCCGCGGCACCTTCGACATCACCTACGCCAGCGTCGGCTACCTGTACAACTATCCCGATCATGTGCGCCCCAACGAGGCGCAGATCGCCGCCGCGCTGCCGGAAAGCAACTACCGGCACATCCACCTGGACAGCCAAGCGCAGACGGTCTATTTCGACCATGCCGGGGTGCGCATCGATTTTGGCGGCATCGGCAAGGGCTATGCGGTGGACCGCGGCATCGCCGTGCTGCAGCGCTTAGGTGTCACCCGCGCCATGGTCAATGCCGGCGGGGATTCGCGCATCATCGGCGACCGCTTCGGCAAGCCCTGGATCATCGGCATCCGTGATCCGGATGACCGCACCCGCACCATGCTGCGCATCCCGCTGACCGATACGGCGTTCTCGACCTCGGGGGACTACGAGCGTTTCTTCGATGAGAATGGCGTGCGCTACCACCACATCCTGGATCCCAGGACCGGCAAGTCCCCGCATGTGGTGCGCAGCGTCACCATCATCGGACCCTATGCGACGCGCACCGATGCGCTGACCAAGAGCGTGTTCGTGATGGGCGTGAAGGACGGCATCGAGTTCATCAACACCCTGCCGGATATCGATGCCGTGGCGGTGACGCCCGATCGCAAGGTCTGGTATTCGAAGGGTCTGGAGAACCCGGAAGGCCGCAAGTGAATTTCTAGTACCAGACCGACAGGAACAGCTGCATCACGTTCAGCTGCACCGTATACAGCGGTTCGGTGCCGGCGAATACCTTCTTCGCCGGATCGATCAGCAGCGCGTCGCGGTAATCCTTGTAATCGAACATGAAGTGATCGATGCGGAAATTCGCCGTGCTGCGGCTGAGCCAGGGCGCGTGCGGGATATGGAACTCGTAGGAGGCGCCGGCCCCGAAGGTGAGGCTGTCGAAGCTGGACAGCTCGCGATTGCGCGACATGAAATTCTGCTGGTTCGCCGAGTTGAACAGGTCGCTGTAGAAATCCGCATGACTCTGCTCGTAGAAGCGCACGCTGCCGTCGAAGGTCCAGTTGCGCCAGGGCTGGGTGTAGGTCAGCTGCGCCGTGTGGGCGCGGATATGCCAGGTGTCGGTGAAGTACCGGTACTGCAGGTCGACCGCCGCCCGCCAGCGCAGGAAGTACTTGTAGTCCAGCCCCAGCGCATTGCTGGTGCGGGTGCTGGGGTCAATCTCCGCGCCGAGGCCGAAGCCCGAGCCGCTGCTCAAGTCCGCGTACATCATCGAGCGATAGGGATTGCTCAGCCAGCCCTGATCCGTGATCACTTCGAAATTCGCCGAGATCAGCGAGTTGCGGGTCAGGATCTGGGTGAGGCCGACGCTGTAGGAGCGCTCGTCCATGTCCTTCTTGCCGAAGGCGGGGTCGTGGACTTTCTCGACGCAGGCGTAGTGCAGGTCGGTGTCGTGCACCAGGCACTCCATCTTGAAGACGTTGTTCCAGGTGCGCCGGTAATTGAGACTGACGGTGGTCAGATCACCGAACATGCTCTGGCTGATGCCGAAGGTGGCGGTGTTGGAGCGGTAATCCGGTTCGTAGCTGTGCGTGGCGCCGAGGGTGTAGGTGGTCTTGCCGTAAAGGATCTCGGCATTCAGGCCGTCCTGGGTGCGCGTCTCGCGGTAGGGGCTCGCCCCCGAGGTGCGCACGTCGATCGATGCGCCCGAGACGATGTCCTCCAGGTGGCTGTAGGACACGGAGACGTGGTCGCCGATCTTCTTGCGCACCAGAAAGGAAAGCCCGTTGATGTCCTGGCCGCCACCGGAGTAGTGAGTCGCCAGGGCATCGGCCCGGTCCTCCGGCAGCACGTCGGTGCGGCTGGCGGTGCCGTACAGCGCGCACACCGCCGCCAGGGCGGTGGGGAGCAGCCGCCCGCGACGCCGCTGGGCGGTGCTCAATTGCATCCGCAGCCGCCACCGGCGGCGCCATTGCCGCCGCGCGCCGCATTGCGGACTTCAAACACATGGTCCATGTAGGATGAGGAAATCGGATTGCGGTCGAAGGCCATGATCGGATCCGCCAGTCGCTCGCGCTCATAGGGCTTCACCCACGGCTCGATCGAGGCGCAGGCGCCCAGCTGCGACAGCAGTGCGGCGGCTACGGCGAGGCCCACGAGGCGGCGCGAGATCCTCATCATCACTCCCGAAGCAGGGTGCGGATCTGGTTCATGTACAGGTTCTCATCGCCGTCCGTGTAGCTGACATGCATCAGGCGCACATTGCCCTTGCGATCGACGAACACGGTGGTGGGCATTCCCTGCACATTATAAAGACCGCTGACCTTGCTCTTGGCATCGAACACCACCGGGAAGCTGACCGGGGTCTGCTTCAGGAAGTTCTCGGCATCCTTCTGCTCCGGCTCCACGTTGACGCTCAGCAGCGTGAACCCCAGCGGCTTGTACTTCCGGTAGATGCTGTCCAGCAGCGGCATTTCCTTGCGGCAAGGAACGCACCAGCTGGCCCAGAAATTGATCATGACCACCTGCCCCTTGAACTGCGACAGGTCGATGGTCGAGCCGCCCCGGGCGGGCAGGCTGAAGGAGGGGGCGGGCGCATCGACGGCGGCGCCGGCCGAGCCCGCCAGGATCAGCGCACCGGCGGCCAGCAGCCCAAATCTTGTCCATCGCGTGAGCATGTTGCTGCACTCCTAAAAGAAGACGGTCAGGCCCAGGTGGGCCTCGAGATTGCTGGCGAGCTTGTTCACACCCAGCAGGTCCGAGTTGAACACCCGGTCCTCGACGGCGACATGGACCGCGAGCCAGTCCGTCGGCAGGATCTTGTAGCCGGCACCGAAATTACCGGTGAACTTCGAGTCACCGCCGAAGTCCACGGCGCCGACACCCGCCAGGATGTAAAAGGAGCTCGTCATGGCGTGGTTGCGACCGATAAAGACCTCGCCAGGCAGGAAGTTGTAGCCTACTGACATGTCGTAGTACTTGAACCATCTCTCATTGTTGGTAAGCAGCGAGATATTGCTTAATGTTTCAAAGCTGGTCCGCCCCGCCTTGGAGCGCCCGGCCTCGGCCTGCAGGAAGAAGTCCTCGGTAACGTGATAGCCCAGCTGCACACCGAAGACCCGGTGGGCGCCGAAATCCTCGATGTTCAGGGTACCCAGGTACCCCCCCAGCTCGATGTCCTGGGACTTGATCCGGGGAACCTTGACCTTGCGCCGCTCCACCTCCGGTTCAATGACCCGGGGCGGCGTGCTCTCATCGTCGGCTGTCCGGTCGGTGCTGGCGCCCTCATCCGCCGGCGCCGGCGCCGCCGGCGCGTCGTGGCCAAACAGATGCCGCAGCGTCGCGCAACCCGACAGGCTCGTCGAAAGACCCAGCAGCACTGTCAGAAGAAGAATGCGAAGCCGAATTTCCATTCGTCCACCTGCTGGTTTTGGTTGCGATTGGTGAAAATGATGTGTTCTTTGAATTCGCCGCGCAGAAAGAAGCGGCGCGTCAGGTAGTACCGCAGGCCGCCGCCCACGTAGGCGGACTGTTCGGTGCGGTCACTGGGAGCCACCAGCGTCGCCTTGGGCTCGATGCGCACCACACCCGTGCCCAGCATCACGAAGGGCGCCAGCCGGGCCTGCGGATAGAAGATGTGCGTCAGGCCGATGTCGGCGGTGAGGCCATCGGCCGAGCGGCCCAGGAATTCCCCGATCGACACTTCGGCGGCGAGGTTGGGATTGGCGAACACGGCCGCATAGGCCGATACCGCCGAGGCACCGCCATAGTCGCCATAAAAGAACGCGCCGGCCTCGAAGCGGTGCGAGGTGAAGGCGTTCAGATCGCCCACGTCGTAGTGGAAGCGCGTGCCATCCGCCAGCGTCGTCTGCTCCATGTCGTGGGCCGAGGCCCAGCCCTCCACGCCGCTCGCGGTGCGCACCTTGAACCAGTCGGTGTAGCGCTTGAGCACATCCACGCTGGCATCCCGGTCCACGACGTTGAATACCGGATAGCCGCGTCCCGGCCCGGTATGCAGCTCCAGGTACGGCGTGCGCACGAACACCTGCAGGTAGGCGGCAGGAGTACTCGGCGCCCGCGGCCCGAAAAGCGGCACGAAGAAGGTGGCGGCCGCGGCGGGCCTGGGGCCGCCGGCCAGTAACAGCATGGCGAGGACGGCCGCGGCGGACGCATGCCGCGCGCAGCGCAGCACAGCGGATGCGAACCGGGCCGAAGCTCGGGCGGTGCTCACGTCAGCCATTGCTTGAACTGATTCCGCGACCGTCAATCCAGCGGCGCTTTCGGATCGAATGGATTGTTGAAATACTGAGCCCCTATATCCAGCCACTCGGAAATCACCCGCAGTTCTGCTGCGTTGAGATATCCCGCGTGCGTTCCGCCGTTCGCGAATTCCTTGAAGAACTGGGTCGACGCAGCCGCGCTACCGGCAGCCATTGGCGGTCCAATGCCTACCGGCACCTGCGTCGGCAGACCCGTGGTCGGGTCAATGGGTCCATTGACCAGCACGTCTGTCAGCACGCCGTTCATTATAGTCTGTTCGTTATGTCCAAACAGCAGTCTGCGGTAGGAGACCGGCTGCAGGGGTTCCTCGTTCGAGGCCCCTTCCGTGAGATCCAGCTGGGTGACGCCCGCCGGGACCTGCGGCGCGCCGGCCGCGGTCGTGGGACTGTGGCAGCCGCCCTGCGCGCAGGAGACGTTCTTGCCGTTCACCATGCGGGGACTCAAGTCCCACAGCGGCTGGATCTGCTGATAGTAGTTGAGAACGATGCGGCAGGTGGAGGACCAGTTGGTCGTGCACACCAGGTTGGTGGGCGGCGTCCAGACGGTATTGGTGCCATTGGCCGGATTGCTGAACACCTGCGTGACGCCCTGATAGGAAAGATTGACGGGCGTGCCGAGGGTGGCTGCGGCCGGATTGGTCCACAGGTCGGTGTACGCGACGTTGACGCTGGGCATGTTCTGCAGGCAGTGCGGCGTATCCCCGGCGCAGCTGGCGGCACCGAGGGTTTCCGCCATGGTCTGCCCGGCCAGCGTCGGCACCAGCGGTTGGGTGGTGCCGGTGATGGTGGTGTAGGTGGCCTGCGAGTTGGTGAACGGAATGGAGGCATTGCCGCCCGCATAGGCCGATGCGAATACGGTCGCGCGCCCATGGGAATGCGCCGTCTGGCCCGGCAGCGGGCGCTGCTGGGAGGCAGGGGTATGGCAGCCGGTGCAATGGACCGTCTCGCCCGGGGTGACCTGCAGCCAGGCATCATGAATCGGGCTTTGGCCGAGGCGCTTGCCGGTGGCATCCAGAATGCTGATCTGGAAGGCCACGTAGGCGGGCACCTGGATGACCACCGAGCCGTCGGGCTGCACCGGCGCGTAGCCTAAGATCTCGCGCATGTAGTCGGTGGCGCCGAAGGCGGCGGGATCGAGCTTCAGAACCTGTGGGTCCGGGATCGACACCGGCTTCTCCAGGCGGATGAAGCGCGCCAGGCGCAGGTCCGGCGCCGTCACGGCGGGGTTGGCCACGCCCGCGATGCTGGGCTTGGCGGTGTCCACGCCGTCGAAGTCATAAACGCTGCGGATATCGAGTTCACCGACGCCCGCGTTGGCCATGTCCTGGTCCAGGGTCACCCCCGGCTGCTGGTCGACGATTTCCGCCGGCAGGGTGCGCGGCTGGGCCGCCACCAGGTCCGTGATCATGACGCCGTCGACCGGCTGCATCACCGGCTGTAGGGTGTTCGCCTTCGGATCGAACATCCACACGCTGTACAGCGGCGGCGCCGAGGCCGCGGTGGGATCGGCGAGGGTGGTGCCGGTGCAGGCCGTCGGGGCGCTGGATGTGGCCGTCGTCAGCCGGCACTGGGTCCAGCTCACCAGGATGCGCCCGGTGCCATCCCACAGCGGGAAGCCCGCGAAGAATCGACCGCCGGGTGAGGGTCCGGGCACCGTGAGCACCGGATTGGAGGTGGCCAGGGTCTGCGCGGGACCGCCGAGGGAGGAGCCGGCCTGCGCCGGCTGGGTGTTCTCCACGTAGTTCGCGGTGTCGATGATGATCAGGTTGCCGCCGGTGTCATTGACCGAGGCATAGGTGTAGGGGCGCACCAGCGCCAGGATCCGACCGTCCTGCATTTCGTGGGTTTTCACGAACTCGATGGTGCTGTTGTTGGTGCCATCGGGCGTGGTGCCGGTGTCGTGACTGTTGGCGCCGTACAGCAGCTGCAGGTCCGTGCCATCCGGATTGGCGCTGTACAGGTGCATGCCATCCTTGCCCGGGGCGTTATCCCAGCGGCTCCACATCACCCGGCCGTTGGCGAGCACGGTGGGATCGCGGTCCTGGCTCTGGTTGAAGGAGATCTGGTGGATGTTACTGCCATCGCCGTTCATGACGTGCAGCACGAAGGCCGGCTCGGTGCGCGCCTCGTCCTGCGCGACGAACTGCGGCTTGCCCTCGTCCAGCAGGATGGCCTGGGACTGACGCTGGCGGGTGGAACTGAAGACGATGCGGCCGTCCGGCAGGAACTGCGGCGCCACGTCATTGACGGTCACCGGATCAGGGTCCGTGGCGGGATTGACCACCAGGCTCAAGGTGTCGGTGGCGATGACGTATTGCCAGAGGCGCCAGGAGGGCGCATTGCGCTGCTGCATGTTCGCCGTGAGGGGTCCGCGCATGGCGAACACGACGGTCGTGCCGTCCGCCGAGGCGTTCACGTCCTTCACGTCATAGATCTTGGGCGTCTTGGTGCCCGTGCCGGTGATGCGCGCGGTGATGTTGGTTTCAGTGCCGCTGGGGGAGGCGCGGCTGCGCATGTACAGATCCGCGGAGGGAATCGCAAAGCGCAGCATGCGCAGGTCCATGGCCGCCGCCTGCTTCTGCGTCGGGTCCGCATAGCGCTTCACATAGAAGATCGGGAAGTCGATGGTGGCCGGATCGGAGCTCTGGCCGCTGGCGGTCTGGATGCTGCCGGCGCCGCTGCTGCAGGCCGCGAGCAGGCCGGCGCCGATGCACGCGAGCAGGCAGCACAGCAGGCGCACGGGCGCGCCGCCGAGGAAGTTAAATTGCAGAGTTGATCGGGACGCTTTCAAGTTCGCTCCACCGGCCACAGCATGGGCCCGCCAGCGGCCTGGAACTGCAGACCCAGGCCACATATTACGTAATCTGCGCCGGAGCGTTCACAGTTGTATCGATTGAGTCACAAAACTGGAACGATCCCCCGGTCGTCACCGGGTGCGCCGCCTTGATTGACCGCCAAAGCCAAGGCTAGCGAGGCGCAGCATAGCCGCAGGGGGCCGATCCCGGGGATGTCTGCTGGACGCGACGTCGGGCTCTTGAGACATTCAGGACACCGGATTGCGCTGGGTATAGTCCGCTCCGCACAAGGTTCATTTGTTGGAGACAGGGCGTCCCATGAGCACGATTCACAGCATCCGATCTGTACGCCGCACCGCCGGCACGCGAGCGCTAGTGACATTGGTCGCTGCGCTCTGTGCGCTGCCGGCCGCTGCCGGTTCCAATGAACAGGCCAAGCGCATCTTTGATCGCATTGCCGGTGTGCCGCCCAGCGCCACTGAGCTTGCGCAGATGTCGACCTTCATCGCCGGCGGCGATCCGACCAGCGCCGCCAACGTCGCCATGCAGGCGCCGCAGTTCTACAACACCACGCTGAAGAATTTCGCGATGCCGTGGACCAACCGCGACCAGACGGTGTTCGCGCCGCTCAATGACTACGTGGCGACCTTCATCGGCATGGTGCGCGATGACGCGGATTTCAGCACCGCACTGTCCGCCGACGTGCTGTACATGAGCAATGCGGCCGGCCTGCCGGCGCCCTCCATGTCCGCCAACGACCACTACGCCCAGGCCGAATCACAGGGCGTGGACCTGAAGTCGACGCTGACCCTGGTCAGCCAGTCCGGTACCTATGGCACGCCGACGGCGGCGACCGCGGGGCTGATGACCACGCGCGCGGCCGCTTCCTCCTTCTTCATCAATGGCACCAATCGGGCCATGTTCCGCTTCACGCTGGTCGCGCACCTGTGCAATGACCTGGAGACGGTCGAGGACATCACCCGTCCGCCGGATCGCATCCGCCAGGACGTGAGCCGCTCCCCCGGTGGCGACAGCCGCGTGTTCCTCAACAGCTGCATCGGCTGCCACAGCGGCATGGACCCCATGGCACAGGCGTTCGCCTACTACGATTTTCCCGGCACCTTCGTCGGTGACGGATTGAATACCGGCGCGATGGTCTATACGCAGGGCACGACCCAGGCCAAGTACCACATCAACACCGGCAACTTCCCCCAGGGGTTCGTGACTCCCGATGACAGCTGGACCAACCGCTGGCGCCAGGGCCCCAACCAGGTGCTGGGCTGGGATCCGAACCTGCCGGGCAGCGGCAACGGCGCGAAGTCCTTAGGGACCGAGCTCGCGCACAGCGCGGCCTTCGCCCGGTGCCAGGCGCAGAAAGTCTTCCAGACCGTGTGTTACCGGTCGCCTGCCAGCCAGGCCGACCTCGACCAGGTCTCCAGCATGAGCAGTTCATTCAAGGCCGGCGGCTACAAGTACAAGTCGCTGTTCGCTTCGGCCGCCGTGTACTGCATGGGTACTTGAGGAACCGCCATGAATCAGTACGCACACTCAATCATGAACCGCGCCGCGCGCCTCAGCATGCGCAGGCTGGCGACGCTCGCTGGCGTCGCGGCACTGGCCGCGCTGGCCGCCTGTAGCGGCGGCGCGCCGACCACCGCCAATCCCAACACGCAGGTGGCTTCGGCCCCGACCTACAGCGGTCCGGCGCCGGCCAATGCCGACGTGCAGGCCTTCATGGTCAATCTGTGGACCAACATCAAGGCCACCAACCGCTGCGGCGGTTGCCATACCCAGGGCGGCCAGTCGCCGCAGTTCGCGCGCACGGACGATGTGAACCTGGCGTACCAGGCGGCCAACACGGTCGTCAATCTGACCCAGCCGGATCAGTCGATGATGGTGCAGAAGGTGGCCGGTGGCCATAACTGCTGGCTGGCGGCTCCCTCCGCCTGCGGTGACACGCTCACGGTGTGGATCCAGAACTGGGCGGGCTCTTCGGCGACCGGCAGCCAAAGCATCAAGCTGATTGCGCCCCCCGATCAGACCGTCGGCAGCGCCAAGACCTTCCCGACTTCACCGGCCGCGTTCCAGTCCACGGTCTATCCGCTGCTGACCCAGTACTGCTCGCGCTGCCATGCGCCCACGGCCCTGACGCCGCAGCAGCCGTACTTCGCCAGCGCCGATGTCAACGAGGCCTACTCGAACGCGCAGGCCAAGATGAATCTCGATGATCCGTCGATCTCGCGCTTCGTCGTGCGCCTGGGCACCGAGTTCCACAACTGCTGGAGCGACTGCCCTACCGATGCGGCGGCCATGCAGACGGCCATCACCAACTTTGCCAACGGCATCGTGCCCACGCAGGTGGACCCCTCCCTGGTGATCTCCAAGGCGCTGACCATGTACGACGGTACCGTGGCCTCGGGCCAGAACCGCTACACGACCAGCCAGATCGCGCTGTATGAGTTCAAGACCGGCACCGGCACCATCGCCTACGACACCAGCGGCGTGCAGCCGGAACTGGATCTGAACCTCACCGGCAACTACAGCTGGGATGCGGGCTGGGGCGTGGTTTTCGCGCCCGGCTCGAAGGCCCAGGGCACCACGACCGCCAGCGCCAAGCTCTACAACGCGCTCACCTCCACGGGCGAGTTCAGCATCGAGGCCTGGGTCTCCCCGGCCAACGTGGCCCAGACCGGCGCCAACATCGTCAGCTACTCCGGTGGCCCGAAGGTGCGCAACATGACCCTCTCGCAGAAGGCCTTCCAGTACCAGGCCAACGTGCGCAGCAGTGTCACGGACACCAACGGCGCACCGCCCCTGGTCACCAATCCCAAAAACATGCTGGCGCAGGCGGCCCTGCAGCACGTGGTCATGACCTATGACCCGGTCAACGGGCGCAAGATCTTCGTCGACGGCGTGTTCTCGGGGGACGCGGATGCTTCAGGCGGCGGCACGCTCGCCAACTGGGACAACACCTTCGCCTTGGTGGTGGCCAATGAGACCTCCGGAACCGCCAACCAGTTCCAGGGTGAGCTGCGCATGGTCGCGATCCACAACCGCGCCCTGACCCTGGCGCAGATCCAGCAGAACTACGCGGCCGGCGTGGGCCAGAAGTACTTCCTGCTGTTCAACGTCTCGACCCTGACCAATGTCCCGCAGTCCTACATCATGATGACGGTCAGCCTGAATGACAGCTATTCGTACCTGTTCACCAATCCGACCTTCATCAGCCTGGATCCCACCCAGGCGCCCGACAACATTCCGATCAGCGGCATCCGCATCGGCGTCAATGGGTCGGAGGCGACGGTGGGCCAGAGCTACATCCCGCTGAACACCACCATCACTTCGGCCAAGTACAACAGCGCCACCGGCCAGCTGCTGTCGAACGTCGGTGCGGTGATCGCCCTGCAGAAGGGACCGGCGTCGGATCAGTTCTTCCTGACCTTCGCGCAGATCGGCTCGCAGCTGCACGCCTACACCGACCCGACCTACGCCATCCCGGCGCCGGTGCCGGGTCCTGCGGCCCCGGATCTGGGCGTGCGCACCTTCGAGCGACTGGCGCAGACCATGTCCAAGGTCACCGGTGTGCCGATGACCAACACCAATGTGTCCCAGACCTACTCCGGGGTGCAGGGTGCGCTGCCGCCGGTGCCGGACCTCACCGCCTACTCGGCCGCCAACCAGACCGCGATCTCGCAGCTGGCCATCTCCTACTGCAGTGAAATGGTCAACACGCGCGGTACGGCGGTGTTTGGCGCGGGCTTCGATCCGACCCAGGGCGGCTCGTACTTCAGCGGTGCCATCAACACCAACAGCAACCGTGACAAGGTGATCAATGCCCTGTACACGAACCTGGTCGGCGGCACGACCCTGGTCAATCTGGGCTCGCAGCCCAGCTTCGCGACCGTCCAGGCCGAGCTGGATGCCCTGATCACGAACCTGACACCGTCCAATTACGCCAATACGCCCAACCGCTCGGGCGTGGTGACCAAGGCGGCCTGCGCGGCCCTGCTGGGCAGCGCCGCGACCCTGGTGCAGTAACGCGGAAGCTAAGGACATCTGGAGACCGTATGATCATTCGCAAGAAACTGCCGCGCAGCCACAAGCTCTACGAGCCCATCCTCCACGATGGCAGCCATCCGCGACCCGTGACCCGCCGGGACTTCATGTCCGCGGGGTTCCTGGGCAGTTCCGCGGTGCTGATCGGCTCCTCGGCCATGGTCAATGCGTTCCTGGATCCGCGCGCGGCCCGTGCGGCCACGCTGGCGGCGGACGTGCAGGCCCTGCAGCAAAACTGCGGCATCATCACCAACGGCGCCGGCAAGATCCCCTTCATCTGCTTTGATCTGAGCGGCGGCGCGAATCTGAACGGCTCGGAGATCCTGATCGGCGGCAAGGGCGGCCAGCTGGATTTCCTCTCCACCGCCGGCTACGGCAAGCTGGGGCTTCCGGGCGACATGCTGCCCAACTCGCCCAACGCGGGCGCTCCCGGCGGCAACTTCATCGACACCTCCCTGGGAGCAGCCTGGCACTCGGACGGCGCGATCCTGCGCGGCATCCAGTCCAAGGCCTCCACCGCGGCACAGGCGAACACCAACGGCACGGCCATTGCGGCCATGTCGCAGAACGACACGCAGAACAATCCGCACAATCCGATGTACGGCATCTATGACGCCGGCGCGGATGGCTCCCTGCTGACCCTCATCGGCACCCAGGCGACGACCTCCGGCGGCAACTCGATGGCGCCGGCGGCGCTGATCAACCTGGCGGTGAGCCCGACCGTCGTGCGTCAGGCCAGTGACGTCACGGGCCTGGTGAACACCGGTCAGCTGGGCACGATGTTCACCGACCCGAACGATGCCGTGCAGGTGCTGGAATCCACCATCCGCTTAAGCGGCGGCAATAGCGTCGGTGCCTTCGGCGGCAAGCTGGGCAATGTGACCGCCGAGGCGGCCAGCGCCAGCGCGGATACCGCGCTGAAGACGCAGACGCGCTGCAGCTACGTGAAGTCCACGGTGCTGGTGAACCAGTTCGGCGATCCCACCACGCTCAATCCCGACATCGATCCGCAGATCGTCGGGGCCAGCGGCATCTTCACGGCCGCCGAATACTCCCAGGGCAACTTCAAGATGACCGCCGCGGTCATGAAGATGGTGGTCAACGGCTTTGCCGGCGCCGGCACCATCAATCTGGGCGGCTTCGACTACCACGACGGCACGCGCGCCACCGGCGAAACCCGCAATTTCAATGCGGGCCAGTGCATCGGCGCCTGCCTGGAATACGCCAAGCGGATGAACAAGCCGCTCATGGTGTATGTATTCAGCGACGGTTCCTTGAGCTCCACCGGCATGATCGACACCTCGGCCGCCGGCCGGGGCAAGTTCGGCTGGCAGGGCGACAACCAGTCCGTCGCCGCCACCTTCTTCCTGGTCTACAATCCGGCGGGCCGCCCGGTGGTCAACCCGGCCGCCACGACGCCGAACCAGATCGGCTACTACACCGCCGATGGCTCGGTGGCCACCACCTCCAGTCCGGCCGCGAACGCGGTCAATCTGCTGGTGAATACGGTGATTCTCAACTACATGGCCCTGCACGGCCAGCAGGGGAATTTCGCCTCCACCATCGCCAACAATGGACTGGGCTCCAACATCGATCCGCTGATCGCCTTCTCGCCCATCGTGAACGGGGTGATTAGTTAAAAGCTGAGAATTGGGTCCACACCGCGAGCCTTGCAGATGTTAAATTCCCATCTGCGAGGGCCGTCGGTTGCCGGGGCGGACCCATGGATGACGGTGTGTGAATTCTCTAAGCGTCTGGAACCTGGCTCGACGCTGCATTGCGGCTGCGACGCTGACCTTCCTGTGTCTTGCGGCTAGCGCCCAGGGCTCCGCCCTGATGGGCCAGCCGGCACCGGATTTCGCGTTGCGGTCGTTCAGCGGCGCCAACGTGCGGCTCTCCGAAGACCGCGGCGATGTCGTGGTCCTCACATTCTGGGGCAGCCAGTGCGATGTGTGCCGCAAGCAGCTGGACCTGCTCGACCGCAGCTTCACCACCTACCGCTCCGCCGGTCTGCACATGTACGGCGTCAGCGTGGATGATGACTCGGCGCGCGCGCGGCAGTTCGTCAGCGCGCATCCGCTGGGCTTCATCATGCTGGATGATCCGGCGAAGGACGTGGCCCGGCGCTACCAGATCGACAACCTGCCCACGACCGTGCTCATCGATCGCGGCGGAATCGTGCGTCATGTATACCGCGACTTCGGCCCCCGGGACGAAGCCCTCTACCTCAGCCAGCTGCGCGGGCTGCTCAACGAATGACCGGAAGTGCCATGCCAGTAACAAAGAAGACCGGCCGGATACGCGATCGCCTTGCCTCGGGCCTGCTATGCGCCGTGGCGGCGCTGGCACTCGTAATGGGCCTGGCCACGGTGACCCTGCGGGCCCGGGCCGCGGATGCGCCGGCGGCCTCCGCGCCCGCCAGCGCGCCGCTGGCAGGTTCAGCTGCTGCGGCCGAGGGGACCACGACGCTCGCAGCGGGATCTTCGGCCCCGAGTGCCGCGGATACGCGCAGCCTCGATGAGGACACGCAGCAGCTGAAGAAGGATGTGGTGGACCTGAACCGTGACCTGTTCGTGCTGGAGGAGGAACTGCTGTTCCCCGCCAACACCCAGGTGGCCGTGTACCTGTCGATGGACGTGGGCGAGTTCTTCGCGCTCGATTCGGTGACCCTGAAGCTCGACAACAAGGAAGTCACCAACTACCTGTACACCCCGCGCGAGGTCGATGCGCTGCTCAAGGGCGGCGTGCAGCGCCTGTACCTGGGCAACCTGAAGGTGGGCAGCCACGAGCTGGTCGCCTTCTTCTCGGGCAAGGGGCCCGACAATCGCGACTACCGGCGCGGCGCCTCCCTGAAGTTCGACAAGACCATCGGCGCGAAGTACCTGGAGCTGAAGATCGAGGACCGGCAGCGCAAGCTGCAGCCGGAATTCGCGATCAAGGACTGGGAGTAGGCGCGCCCGATGCGAGTCCTGCGCCATTTGTCCTGCGTGCTTCTGGCCGCGCTCGCCGGCGTGGCGCAGGCGGCGCACGATCCGCAGAAGCTGGCGCCGATCCGCGTGCAGGACCTGCAGTACGGCGATGTGCTGTTTCACTACTACCAGCAGGATGACTTCGAGTCCCTGACGCGCCTGCTGGCCTATCAGCACTGGAACCAGCTGCCGCACCATGAGCTGGATTCGCAGCTGTTGCTGGGCAGCCTGTATCTGTCCCTCGGGCTGTACAACGAGGCGGGCGAGCGCTTCGCGCAGCTGCTGACGCCGAAGGTGCCGCAGGGCGTGCGCAATCGGGCCTGGTTCTACCTGGGACAGATCTGGTATGCGCGCGGCTATCTGGACAAGGCCGTCGATGCGCTGCGCCATGTGCAGGGCAAGCTGCCGGAGCAGCAGGAGGCCCAGAAGACCCATCTGCTGGCCAATGCGCTGCTGCGGCAGGGGCAGTTCGATGAGGCCATTGCGCTGCTCAAGGCCTTCAACGGCCCGCCGGACTGGCTCGCGTTTGCGCAATTCAATCTCGGCGTGGCGCTGGTGCGCCAGCAGCGCATGGCGGAGGCCGACAGCAACCTGACCGCGGTGGGGACGATCACCGCCACCCAGCCGGAACTGCTGGCGCTGCGCGATCGGGCGAATCTGGCGCTGGGCTTCGCCTACCTGCAGGCGAATCAACCGGACAAGGCGCGGGTGCCGCTCGAGCGCGTGCGCCTGAATGGCGCGTATTCGAGCAAGGCGCTGCTGGGCCTGGGATGGGCGGACGCCGCCCTCGGGGACTACCAGGCGGCGCTTGCGCCCTGGACCGAACTGCGGCATCGCAGCCTGCTCGACTCCGCGGTGCAGGAGTCCTATCTGGCCGTGCCGTATGCCTTCGGCAAGCTCGAATCCAACGCCCAGGCGGCTGAGGACTACGAGTCGGCCCTGACGTCATTCGCCGCCGAACAGACGGCGCTGGACGGGGCCATCGGCCGCATCCGCTCCGGCAAGTTGCTGGATGAGCTGCTGGCGAGCGATGAGAAGACCCATTTCGGCTGGTTCTGGCAATTGCGCAACCTGCCCGATGAGCCGGAGTCGCGCTACCTCTACGCCATCATGGCCGGTCATGATTTCCAGGAAGGCCTGAAGAACTACCGGGACCTGACCTTCATGGGCTCCACCCTGGATGTGTGGTCCGACAGCACCCAGGCATTCGGCGACATGATCGATACGCGCGAGCGCGCCTATGGGCAGCGCCTGCCGCAGGTGGACCAGCTGCTGGCCTCCGGGGCGGTCGACCAACTGCAGCATCGGCGCGATGATCTGGAGGCGCGCCTGGCCACCATCGATGCGCGCCAGGACGTGGCCGCGCTGGGCTCGCCCGAGGAGCGCGCCCACTGGGAGCAGATCCGCGCGATCGAGGATGCCTTGGGCAATGCGCCCCGCGATGAGGCGAACGACGCCCTGCGCGATCGGCTGCGCCTGGTGAAGGGCGTGATGTTCTACCAGCTGACCGATGCCTTCAAGGCGCGGCAGTGGCAGGAACGACGCACCCTGAAGGACCTGGACCTGGCGCTGCATGAGGCGCAGAGCCGCTGGATCCGGGTCGATCGCGCCCGCCGCAGCGTGCCCACCAACACCGGTGAATTCGCAGGTCGGCTGGCCGCCCTGAAGACCCGGATCACCGAGCTGCAGGCGCGTCTGGCCGGCGCCGAGAACGCGCAGCAGGGCTATCTGCAGCAGATCGCGGTCGCGGAACTGTCGGACCAGAAGGACCGGCTGGACGCCTACGAGGTGCAGGCGCGCTTCGCCCTGGCGACCATGTACGACAAGGCCGCGAATGCCGATGCGCCCAAGCCGGCGGCGGCTGCCCCGCCCGATGCGGCGCCGACGCCGCCCGAGGCGCCCGGGGCGCCAACCGGAGCGCCAAAGTGAGCCGCGCCACCCTCCGGCGCCACGCGGCGCTGCTGTTGAGCGGCGGCCTCGCGGCCTGCGCACTGGCGAGCGCCTTCGCCGCGGACAACAGCGCGAATGCGCCCAAGACCATCGGCGATCTGGTGCGCAAGGCGCCGGTGGTGGTCAACAAGAACACCTCCGCGGCGGCCGATAGCGCCAAGGCGATGGAGAACTACAAGCGCTTCCTGGAACTGCAGCGCACCGATCCGAACCTGCGGGCCGAGGCGATGCGGCGCCTGGGAGATCTGAGCCAGGAAAGCGACATCGACACCCTCGACAAGGATCTGTCGCGGGTGGATCTGAACAGCGCCGAGGCGATCCGCCTGTACACCATGCTGCTGAAGGCCTATCCGGACTACGCGCGCAATGACCAGGTGCTCTACCAGATGGCGCGCGCCTACGAGGCCACCGCCAAGCCCGAACAGGCCCTGGCCACTCTCGATCGGCTGATCGCCCGTTATCCCGCCACGCGGCTGCTCGATGAAGTGCAGTTCCGGCGCGGCGAGCTGCTGTTCTCGGCCAAGGACTACAAGCAGGCGACGAGCGCCTACGGCGTGGTCGTCAAGATGGGGGCGGTCTCATCCTTCTATACCCAATCCCTGTACAAGCACGGCTGGTCGCTGTTCAAGCAGTCCTTGAATGAGGACAGCCTGCCGTCGTTCGCCGGCGTGCTGGATCAACAGCTGCTGGGCGGCGTGAAGGGCGCGGCCATGCAGCCCCTGGAGAAGCTCTCGCGCGCCAATCGCGAACTGGTGGATGACACGCTGCGGGTGATGAGCATCACCTTCTCGTATCTGGACGGCGCGCAGAGCGTGGACATGTTCCTGGCCGGTCGCGGCAATCCCGGCTACGCCTACCTGCTGTATTCGCGCCTCGGCGACCTGTACGTGGAAAAGCAGCGCTACCAGGATGCCGCCGGCACCTACCGCGCCTTCGTGGCGCGCGATGCGGAGAACATCCACGCGCCGGATCTTGCCATGCAGGCCATCGAGGCCTACACCAAGGGCGGCTTCACCGACCTGGTGATCGACGGCAAGCGCGACTACGCCGAGCACTACGATTTCAACGCGCCCTTCTGGAAGGGGCGGGCGCGGGCGGACTATCCGGCCGTCGCCAAGGAACTGCAGACCAACCTGAAGGATCTGGCGACGTACTTCCATGCCGCCGCCCAGAAATCCAAGCTGCCGGCCGACTATGGACAGGCCGCGCACTGGTACCGCAGCTACCTCACCTCCTTCCCGGACGCGCCGGATTCGGCCGGCACCAACTACCTGCTGGCCGATGCCCTGTTTGAAAGCCACCAGTACGCGGAAGCCGCCAGCGAATACGAACACACCGCCTACGGCTACCCGAAGGACGCGAAGTCCGCCGCCGCCGCCTATGCGGCGCTGGTGTCCTACCAGAAGGGCGAGGCGGGGCTCACGGGCGAGGCCAGGACCGCCTGGCATGCGCGCGCCACCGATGCGAACATCAAATTCGCCCAGACCTTTCCCGAGCATCCCGAGAGCAGTGGGGTGCTGACGCGGGCCGCCGAGGACATCTTCGCGGCGCACGATCTGCCGCGTTCCATCCAGGTGTCGCAGCTGCTGCTGGCGCGCACCCCGCCGGTGGAGGTCGCGCAGCAACGCATTGCCTGGAACATCATCGGCCAGTCCCAGTATGAACTCGGGGCCTACGACCAGGCCGAAGCCGCGTTCATCCAGGCGCGCGAGCGCACCCTGGGCGCGGATGCGGCGAATGTGAAGCTGCGGGCGGATCTGACCGAGCGCATCGCCGAATCCGTGTACCGCCAGGGCGAGGCGCGCCAGAAGGCCGGCGACGCCAGCGGTGCGGTGGCGGATTTCCTGCGGGTCGCCAAGGTCGCACCGGATTCGAGGATCGTGGGCACCGCACAGTACGATGCGGCCGCCGGCCTCATCAACCTGAAGCAGTGGGGCCAGGCCATCGCGGTACTGGAGCCGTATCGCAAGCAGTATCCGACGACGAATGCCGAGGACGTGACGCGCAAGCTCGCGGTCGCCTATGCGGAAGACAACCGTCCGGCGGATGCGGCCGTGGAGTTCGAACACATTTCCAGCAACGCCACCGAAGACAAGGCGATCCGCCATGAGGCGCTGATGCGCGCTGCGGACCTGTACGGCAAGGCCGGCAATCAGGCCAAGACGGTCGCGATGATGGAACGCCAGGTCGCCGAGTATCCGACCCCGGTGGCCGATGCCATCGAAGTGCGCGCGCAGCTGGCGCAGCTGGCGGCGAAGTCGGGCAACACCACCCGCGAGACGCAGTGGCTGCAGGAAATCGTCCGCGCCGATTCCTCGGCCGGCACCGGGCGCACCGAACGCACCAAGTACCTGGCGGCCACCGCGCAGCTGAAACTGGCGCAGCCCGCGCGCGACGCGTTCCGCGCCATCCGCCTGGTGATCCCGCTGAAGAAGAGCCTGGTGGCCAAGCGCCATTCGATGGAGGCGGCGCTGGCGGCCTACAAGACGGCTTCGGATTATCACGTGGCCGAGGTCACCACCGCCGCCACCTACGAGACGGCGGAGCTTTATCGCAGGCTTGGCAAGGATGTGCTGGAGTCCGAGCGGCCCAAGAAGCTCAGCAAGGATGAGTTGGAGCAGTACGAATCACTGCTGGAGGATCAGGCGTTTCCCTTCGAGGAACAGGCGATCCAGATTCATGAAATCAACACCAAGCTCGCCCGCGAGGGCGTCTACGATGAGAACGTGAAGCGCAGCTTCGCGGCGCTCGCGGAACTGAAACCCGGCCGGTATGGCAAGACGGAGCTCACCCAGGATGTGGTCACGACGCTGCAGTAAGTGGGGCGTGCTGATCGGGATGGGCCTGCTCGAGGCCGCCTGCAGCACCTCGCACCGGGCAACCACCGCCACCACCACGGCGGCGCCGGTGCTCGCCCAGGCCCCGGCCGCGGTGAGCGCGCCCACGGCACTGAACGGCCCTGCGGCAGCGCCGGGCGCTGCGGCGTCCTCGGCCCCGGCCCCGGCAGCGGCTGCCGCTTCGGTCGCGCCGCCGCCCGCGCGTGCCGCGGCGGACTTTGCGCGCGCCGTGGCGCTGGCGCAGGCCGGCAAGGACGATGAGGCGGAACTGGAGTTCCAGCAGATCGCGACGGGGTACCCCGCCTACCCGGGGGCCCTGGTGAATCTGGGCATCCTGTATCGCAAGCACGGCGACCTGGCCAAGGCGGACCAGTCGCTGCGTGCCGCCGTGCAGCGCGATGCGGCGGACGCCGCGGCCTGGTCTGAACTGGGCGTGACCCTGCGCCTGGAAGGCAAATTCCACGACGCGGCGGATGCCTACGGCCAGGCCATCGGCGCGAATCCCAATTTCGCGGCGGCCTACCGCAATCTGGCGATCGTCCTGGATCTGTACCTGGGCGATGCGGCGGCGGCATTGCCGGTCATGGAGCACTACAAGGAACTGGCGCCCGAGGACAAGGCCGTCACCGGGTGGATCGCCGATCTGAAACAGCGCGCGGGCAAGAGCGCGGCCGCGCCGGGCTCCTCCGCGCCGGCTGCGCCCGACAAGGCCGGAGGTTGATCATGCGTGCAGCTCGAATGAGAGTGGTTTCGATGGCCCTGGCGACGCTCGCCGCATGGAGCCTCGGCGCGCCGGCCTTCGGCCAGGCACACGAGCAGGAGGACCTGCAGCCGGGCGTGAATACCTCAGCCATGCCGCCGCAACCGGCGGCCGTGAGCAGTGCGCCCGCGGGCAAGCCAGCAGGCGCCCTGGCCAAGGCCGGCGGGTCCGCGGCGGCGGACAAGAAGGCCCATGGCGGCAAGGCCATCGACCGGATCGATCTGGATACCACCCAGATCACCGGCAACAAGGAGCTGCCCAAGGTCATGTACGTGGTGCCCTGGAAGCATTCGGACCTGGGCGATCTCACCGGCAAGCCGGCGAACAGCCTGGTGGATGAGGTGCTGCAACCGGTGGATCGTGACGTTTTCAACCGCGAAGAGCGGTACTACCACACAGTTGCACCACAAAATGGCCCGGCGACGCCCCAGGCGGGGGCTCCGGCGCCACATTGACGGCGGCCGTTGGGGGCAGCCTCAACGGGATGAGAATTAGGTCGTAGTTTTTTGTGCTTATGTCTTTAAGTTGGGGCGGTTGGAATCGGTTTGGCGAGACTTTCGGGAGTAGCTGATGAATATCTGGGATGAACTGGTCAAATTCTTTCAAGGCGGCGGGACATTCATGTTCCCGATCGCCGTCGTGCTCGTGATCGGCCTGTCGATCGCGCTGGAACGCTACATCTACCTGCTGCACGTCTCGACGCGCAACCGGCAGCTGTGGAATGAAATCGTGCCGATGCTGTCGCAGGGCAATTTCCGGCAGGTGGTGCAGATCACTTCCAAGTCCGACTCGGCCATCGCCCAGATCCTGAATTACGGACTGGCGCGCATCCAGGCCGCGCGCCGGCGCGAAGACGTCGAGAAGGCCATGGAGGAGAGCCTCATGGAAGTGACGCCGCGCCTTGAGAAGCGCACCCACTACCTGGCGACCTTCGCCAATCTCGCCACCTTGCTGGGCCTCTTGGGCACAGTCATGGGCCTGATCAACGCCTTCCACGCCGTCGCCACGGTCAATCCGGCGGAGAAGGCCAACCTGCTCTCGGCCAGCATCTCGGTGGCCATGAACTGCACCGCCTTCGGTCTGATGACCGCCGTGCCGCTGCTGTTCATCCATGCGTTCCTGCAGACCAAGACCACGGAGCTCATCGACAGCCTGGAGATGGCCTCGGTGAAATTCCTGAACGCTGTCACCGAGCGTCGCCCCGAGGCGCCAGCTCCCGCCGCGGCCTAAGCGCTTAAGCGGGTAGCACGCACATGCGCCGTTCATACGATGCCAGGAAGCTCGCGCGCCGCAACCGGCGGCCCGCGGAGCTGCTGCTCGTCCCCATGATCGACATCTTCACCGTGCTGGTGACGTTCCTGCTGATGACCGCCGTGTTCTCCCGCACGGTGGTGCTGCAGCTGAACCTGCCGACCGCCAACGCGCAGATGCCGCAGTTGCCACAGGATCTGCAGCTGGAGATCCTGGTGCGCCACAACCTGCTCGAGGTCGCCGACCGCAATACCGGGCCGCTCAAGGACCTGCCCAATACCGCCCAGGGCTATGACTACGAGGGTCTGACCGACTTCCTGAAGCAGGTGAAGGCGAAGTTTCCGACCAAGACGGATGCCTCGGTACTGCTGGAGAAGGACACGCCCTACGACACCCTGGTGCAGGTGATGGACCGGGTGCGGGTGTTCGAGGCCACCAATGGGTTCTCCACCACCCAGGCGGAGCTCTTTCCGACCATTTCCGTGGGAGACGCCCCACCATGATCTCCAATCGCGCCCGGCGCATGGCCGTGCACCATCTGCGCCACAAGGGCGACTTCGAGCTGAACCTGATTCCGCTCATCGACATCCTCTCGGTGATGGTGTCGTTCCTGCTGGTGTATTCCACCGAAGTGGAGGTCATCCAGAACAGCAAGGGCATCGAGATCCCGCAGTCGATCACGCAGACCGCGCCGAATCATTCGGTGGTGGTCATGATCACCAAGACGGATCTGTTCGTGCAGGGCGAGCTGATCGAGACCGTCAAGGACGTGCAGGCGGACCAGGGTGCGACCCTGGCGGCGCTGTCCGCCGCCCTGAAGCGGCCGCTGCTGGTGGGCAAGGATGTGTCCGAAACGACGCTGGCCGCGCGCGAAATCACCATCATGGCGGACAAATCCCTGCCCTATGAGGTGCTCAAGAAGGTGATGGCCACCTGCACGGATGCCGACTACGGCAAGATTTCCCTGGCCGTGCTGCAAAAAGAGAAACCGGTGTCCCTGGGCCGGACTCCGGCGGCATAGGACTCACCATGCTGGCACCTTTCTACCGAAGTTATGAACTGGCCTGGGAGCCCGACGAGGAGACGCAGACGCGTTTCCGTCGCATCCTCAAGGTCAGCCTGCCGCTGCTGCTGCTGCTGGCCATCCTGTTCGCACTGCTGCCCCCGCCCAGGACCGTGCCCGGCGCGGTCTCCGTGCCGCCGCAGCTGGCGCGGGTGATGCTGGAGGAGAAGCCCAAGCCGCCGCCGCCACCACCGCCCCCGAAGCCGGAAGTCAAACCGGTTCCGGTGGAAAAGCCGGTCCCGGTCCCGCCGGTGGACAAGGTCGCGCAGGCGCGCCGCAAGGCCGAGAAATCCGGCATCGACCAGTTCAAAGACCAGCTGGCGGACCTGCGCGAGAAGACCCCCATCGACGAGGGTCAGACCAAGAATCTCACCGGCGCCGTGGGCGCGGACTCGCATGCCGAACGCTCCATGATCACCTCGAAGGTGGGCGCCGCCAGCAGCGGCATCACCTCCACCAGCAGCCGCGGTTTCGGCACCGGCGCCGGCTCCCTGACCGGCCATGAGACCGCCACCGTCACCTCCGCGATCGCCCATTCAGGCCTGGACAATCGCGGTGCAACGCGCACCGGCAGCAGCGGCAAGGCCGCCCGCAGCCGCGAGGAGATCGAGCTGGTCTTTGACCGCAACAAGGGCGCCATCTTCACCCTGTACGCGCGCGCCATGCGCGAACGTCCCGAGCTTCAGGGTAAGATGGTGCTGGAACTGACCATTGCGCCCTCCGGAGAGGTCACCATGTGCCGGGTCGTGTCCTCGGAATTGCACGATGAGGATCTGGAGAGCAAGATTGTGGCGCGGGTGAAAGCCTACCGCTTCGAGGCCAAGGACGTGGAAACCATCACCACCACCAAGCCGATCGACTTCTTCCCCTCCTAGGGCGAGACGCGCATGAACCTGCAGTCTGAAATCGAGTATTTCACCGAGCTGCGGCTGATCGACAAGGCGCGCCTGCTGAACATGTTCCTGCATGAGCTGGCCGAAGAGGGCCGCAGCACCTATGGTCCGGGCAGCGAGCAGGTGACCGACACGGCGCACCTGCGCTTCGTGAATGAGCTGGTGCACCGGCTGACGCGCGTGATCGAGCAGCTGATGGCCGAGGATGCCGCCCGTCCCCCCGATGACATCGTGCTGCGCATGCTGCTGTCGACGCGCGCCGACAAGGTGGCCGAGCGGCTGGTGTTCAACGCCTACAAGCGGGCGATCCAGGGCTTTGAGAGCTTCGATACCACCATCCTGATGAACAACTGATCCGCGCCGCGGTCGGTTTACTGTTGATCGAGCAGCCCCTCACCCAGGTCCTGATGATGCTGGCGGCATCGGTGTTCGTCGTGGCGCTCGCCCGACGCATCGGCTGGCCGTCGATCCTGGGCTACCTCATTGTCGGCATGGCCCTGGGGCCCCACGCGCTGCGGCTCATCACCCAGGCCGATACCATCAGCGACCTCGCGGAGCTCGGCGTGGTGTTCCTGCTGTTCACGCTGGGGCTGGAGTTCTCCTTGCCGCGCATGATGGCCGTGCGCCGCGAGGTATTCGGACTGGGCGCCCTGCAGGTCGGCGCCACCATCGCCGTGTTCGCGCTGATCGCCCGGGGTTTCGGCCTGCCCTGGCTGATCGGTTCCCTGGTGGGCGGGGCGATCGCAATGAGCTCCACCGCCATCATCCTGCGCACCCTCACGGACCGCGGCGAAATCAATCGCACGCACGGCCGCCTGGCCTTCAGCATGCTGCTGTTCCAGGACATGGCGTTCGTGCCGCTGCTGGCGCTGGCCTCCGCGCTGGCGGGCAATCAGCGCGCCGACTTCTCCGCCGGGGCGATCGCCGCGGCCGTGGCCGGAGGAGCGGCCGCCGTGGCCGCGGTGCTGGCCGCGGGGCGCTGGCTCTTGCGGCCGCTGTTCCATGAGATCGCGCACAGCCGCATGCGGGAGCTGTTCACGCTCGCGGTGCTGCTGGTGGTGCTGGCATCGGCCTGGACCTCGCATCTGGCGGGGCTGTCGCTGGCCCTGGGCGCGTTCCTGGCCGGCATGATGCTGGCGGAAACCGAGTACCGGCACCAGATCGAGAGTGTCATCCGCCCCTTCCGGGACATCCTGCTGGGTCTGTTCTTCATCAGCGTAGGCATGCTGCTGGATCTGCACCTGCTGGTGCGCGAATTCCTGCTGATCACCGCGCTGCTGGCCGGCTTCCTGATCATCAAGATGGCGGTGGCGGCCTTGAGCACGCGCCTGTTCGAGGTCTCGACCTTCAAGGCGGTGCGCACCGGGGTCGTGATGTCGATCGGCGGGGAGTTCGGCATCGCCCTGTTCACGCTGGTGCTGCAAAGCCGCGCGCTGCCGGTGCCGGTCGCCCAGCCGCTGCTGGTGGCACTGGTGCTGTCGATGGTGGTGAGTCCGCTGCTGCTGGCGAACAACGCGCGCATCGCGCGGCTGCTGCTGGGGGAAAGGCGCCCGCAGCCCCAGCCCATCGGGCCCGCCGAGGATGAAGCCATCGGCACCATCGCCCAGCGCGAGCATGTGATCCTGTGCGGCTATGGGCGGGTGGGGCAGAGCGTGGCGCGGGTCCTGGAGTCGCAGGGCTTCGAGTACATCGCACTGGATCTGGACCCGGCGCGCATCCGGGCCGCGCGCCAGGCCGGCGAGCCGGTGCTGTACGGCGACTCGGCCGATGAGGACATGCTGGTGAGCGCCGGCTGTGACCACGCCAGCGCCGTCGTGGTGAGCTTCTCCAGTCCGGGCGTGGCGCTGGCGATCGTGCGCACGGTGCGGCGCCTGCGGGCCGACGTGCCCATCCTGGTGCGCACCGTGGATGACGTGCACACCGCCGGCCTGATGGCCGCCGGGGCCACCCAGATCATTCCGGAAACCTTTGAAATGGGGCTGAACCTGGTCGGCGCCGCCCTGCGGGCGCTCAATGTGCCGGTGACGCGGGTGGTGCAGACCCTCGCCCAGGTGCGCGACAGCCGCTACGTGCTGCTGAGCAATGTCCGCCAGCACACCGATTCCCCGGTGCCCGCGGAGCTGCTGGCGCAGCGCGAGGAGGTCAGGACCGTGGTCATTCCGCCGGGCGCCTGGGCGGTCGGGCGCTCGGTGGACGAAATCCGCGAGCGCGGCGCGGCGGTGGCCTTCACGGGGATACGCCGACACGGGATACTGGGCAAGGCGCCGCAAGGCGATACGCGCCTGCGGGAAGGCGATGTCATCCTGATCCATGGGCTTCCCGAAGCCCTGGAGCATGCCGAAGGGGTGCTGCTGGCGGGCTGAGCGAAGGCCCGCCGCATTTGAATTCGTGGAGAAGCCATCCTGAAACGCCAGCAGATCCATTTCCCGCCGAAGCACGAGGCGTTGCGCGAGGACGTGCACGCCCTGGGCGACCTGATCGGCGACATTCTGCGCGAACAGGGCGGGGTGGAACTGCTGGCGACGGTGGAGGAAGACCGCGTCACGGCCATCAAGCGTCGCGAAGGGGACGTGCCGGCGACGGATCTGGCGGCGCGGGTGCGCGGCCGCCCGCCCGCGCAGGCGCGCGATCTGGTGCGCGCGTTTTCCGCCTGGTTCCAGGCCGTGAACCTGGCGGAGAAGGTGCATCGCATCCGCCGCCGCCGCGAGTACTTCCTCAAGGACAGTGCCCGGCCGCAGCCCGGCGGCATCGAGGATGCCCTCGGTGCCCTCAAGAGCGCGGGGCTCACCCTGCGCGACATCATGGCGATCCTGCCGCAGCTGCAGATCCAGCCGGTGTTCACCGCCCATCCCACCGAGGCGACGCGCCGTACCATGCTGCGCAAGCAGCAGCGCGTGGCGCAGCTGCTGCTCGACCGGCTGGATCCGACGCTGACCCCGGCCGAATCGCGCGCGGTCTGGAATCGGGTGCGGGCCGAAATCACCGCGGCCTGGCAGACCGAGGATCACCCGCGCGAGCGTCTCACGGTGGCCGACGAGCGCGAGCACGTGCTGTTCTACCTGGGCGAAGTGCTCTACCAGGTGGTCCCCGACTTCTACGAGGAGGTCGCCGAGGCGCTCGAGAGGCTCTTCGGCGCGGATGCGGAAGCCCTGGAGCTGCCGCGCATCATCAGCTTCGGCACCTGGGTCGGCGGCGACATGGACGGCAATCCGGACGTCAACGGCAAGACCATCCGCGAGACCCTGGACCGGCAGAACCGCGTCATCCTCGGCGCCTACGTCGAGGAGTGCCAGACCCTGGCCCAGGAACTCTCGCAGAGCGCCAGTCGGGTGAGCATTTCCGCAGCTCTTGCCAAGCGCATCGATCACTACAACACCCTGGTACCCGGTTCGCGTTCGATCACGCCGGCGCGCCATGATCGCATGCCCTACCGGGTGTTCCTCGCGCAGCTGGGCACGCGGCTGCGCAATGCCCTGGAGGGCCGTCCGAACGGCTACGAGCAGGCGCGCGAATTCGAGGCCGACATCCGCCTGATCACCGAGAGCCTGCGGGCCAACAAGGGCTGGAACGCCGGCCATCATTCCGTGCAGCGGCTGCTGCGCCGGGTGCAGACCTTCGGTTTTCACATGGCGACGCTGGACGTGCGCCAGCACACTGCCGTGCATCACCAGGTCATCGGCCAGGGCCTGGGCGATGCGCGCTGGCCGCAGCGCCCGGCGCCGGAACGCCAGCAGCTGTTGAGCGGCGCGCTGGCCCGCGACCAGGGTCCGCGTACGGAGCTTGATCCGCAGGGACGCCGCAGCCGCGGGGTCTTCGAGGCCATGGTACAGGGCCGTCACCGCTACGGGCCCGACGCCATCGGCTTCTACGTGGTCAGCGGAGTGC
Source organism: uncultured Pseudomonadota bacterium (assembly GCA_963726995.1). GTDB lineage: Bacteria > Pseudomonadota > Gammaproteobacteria > Steroidobacterales > Steroidobacteraceae > DAIDKA01. Next base: position 653,209 of record CAVSEP010000007.1, on the reverse strand, counting down.
TCGGCATCGATGATGTGCTGGCGGTGCTGCTGCTGGCGCGCTGGGCCGAGGCCTGGGACAAACGCTCGGGCGAGGCCGCCGTGGACGTGGCGCCGATGTTCGAGTGCCTGGACACCCTGGAGCGCAGCGCCGATCTGATGGTCGAGTTGCTGGCCGATCCCACCTATCAGCGGCACCTGGCCGCGCGCGGCGCACGCCAGGGCGTGGTGCTCGGCCACTCCGACATCAGCAAGGAAGGCGGCATCTGCAATGCGCGCTATGCCATCTATCATGCGCAGGCCGTGCTCACCGCGGCGCTGCGGGGCGTGGTCGCGCACCCCGTGATCGTGCACGCCCGCGGCGGCAGCATCGCCTTGGGCGGCGGGCGCATCGATGCCCTGGTGCGGTCGGCGCCGGCCGGGGCAAGAAATCCGGTGCTGCGCATCACCGAGCAGGGTGAGGTCGTCAACCAGAGCTACGGCCTGCGGCCGATCGCCATGCGAACGTTGGAGCGCGCCTTCAGCGCGCTGGCCCTGTCGGTCGGCCAGGCCGGACGCGGCGCGCGCGGCGAGGTCGACGCCGTTCACGAGGCCTGTGCGGCCAGCATCGCCCGGGCCAGTTATTCAGCCTATCGGCGGCTGGTGTTCGGCGAGCCGGATTTCCAGGACTATTTCCGCCAGGTGACCCCCATCGACGTGATCGAACGCATGCAGATCGGTTCGCGCGCCGCCTACCGCTACGCAGCCACGAGCATCGATTCGGTGCGCGCCGTGCCCTGGGTGTTCGCCTGGATCCAGTCGCGGCACCTGCTGCCCGGCTGGTTCGGCGCCGGCGCGGGCCTGGCTGCCGCGATCGAAGCGCACGGCCTGGCGGCGGTGCAGGCGGCGTACGCGCAGTGGCAGTTCCTGCGCAGCCTCATTGACGACATCGAGGCCATGCTGGCGCGCGCCGATCTGGAGATCGCGCATGCCTATGAGGAACTGGTCGATGAGCCGCTGCGGCGACACTTCGATGTCATCCGCGCCGAGTACGACCTGGCGCGCCGCCACATCCTCGGCGTGAAGGGTTATGCGGCGCTGCTGGACGGCGAAGCGCAGCTGCAGCGCTCCATCCAGCTGCGCAATCCCTACGTGGATCCGATGAACCTGATGCAGGTGGACCTGCTGCGGCGCTGGCGCGCCACCGGGCGTGAAGACCGCGACCTGTTCGAGGCGCTGCTGGCCAGCATCAGCGGCATCGCGCAGGGATTGCAGAGTACCGGATGAGCGCGCCACGCTTAAGCATTCGGGCGGTCCGCGAGGACGAGGTCGACCTGGTGATGGCCTTCATCCGCGAACTCGCGGACTACGAACGCCTGTCGCAGCAGGTCACGGCCACACCGCAGGACATCCGCGCGGCGCTGTTCGGTCCACGACCCTTCGCCGAGGCCGTGATCGGCTGCATCGACGGGGAGCCCTGCGGCTTCGCGCTGTATTTCCACAATTTCTCCACCTTCGTGGGCAAGCCGGGGCTGTACCTGGAAGACCTGTACGTGCGCCCCGCCGCACGCGGCCGCGGACTGGGCAGTCACATGCTGGCCTGGCTGGCAAGACTGGCGCTGGAGCGCGGCTGCGGGCGTTTCGAGTGGTCGGTGCTGGACTGGAACGAGCCGGCGCTGAAGGTGTATCGGGCCCTGGGCGCCCGGGCGTGCGATGACTGGACCCTGCACCGGGTGAGCGGGGAGGCGCTGCGCACACTCGCCGCCAAGGCCTAGCGCGCCGGCAAAAGTTGCAAGGCAAAAGAAAGGCGGACCGTTACCGACGGTCCGCCTAATCGGGGGGTCGATCGGTGTTCGGAATTGCAATTGATATGCCACGCGTTGCCGTGGGCGCCCTGGACAAGGGCAAGCCGGAAGACTTGATTTTGTAGGCGAAAGTGCCACGCGAAGGCAGTGCTGCGCCTGCAGCGGCGCAGTAACGGACGTAGTTTGTTGTCTCGCCGCCACGGCCAGCGGACCGCTCACGCCGGGTACGGTCGGACGGGCCGCGTGCTGTAAGAAGTACAGCCGTTGCAAAATCTACTGTAATTCGAACGGCTACGCTTCCGTGATAGGCTGCCCACATGGCCCATGCCCTCATCGTCGATGACGACCCTGACATGGTCGGTTGGCTGCAAGAGGTGGCGCGGCTGGAAGGCTTCACCTCCACCGGCGCGCAGACCCTGAGGGAGGCCCGTGAGCAGCTGGGCCGCAGGCGCCCCGACGTGGTGCTGACTGACCTGCGGTTGCCGGACGGGGAGGGCATTGAACTCGCCCGTGAGCTGCCCCCCGCGGATGCGCCGGAACTCATCGTCGTGACCGGTCATGCCAGCGTGGACAGCGCCATCGCGGCGCTGCGGGCCGGCGCCACGGACTATCTGGTCAAACCCGCCGAGCTCAACCGGGTCCAGGCGGTGCTGCGGCATGCCCGCAAGACGGCGGTGCTGCGCAACGAGATTGGTGCGTTGCGACACGAGCTGCGGCGTCTCGGGCGCTTCGGCCGCCTGCACGGCAGTGCGCCGGCGATGCAGCTGCTGTACGACCAGTTGGCGCGGGTCGCCCCCACCTCGGCGACCGTGCTGTTGCTCGGCGAGAGCGGCACGGGCAAGGAACTCGCGGCGCTGACGTTGCATGAACTGAGCCGCCGGCGCGAGGCGCCATTCCTGCCGCTCAACTGCGGCGCGGTATCCCCCCAGTTGATCGAAAGCGAGCTGTTCGGCCACGAGCGCGGCAGCTTCACCGGTGCGGACCGGCAGCACAAAGGGTTCTTCGAGCGCGCCCACGGCGGCAGCGTCTTCCTGGATGAAGTCACTGAAATGCCGATGGAGCTGCAGATCAAGCTGCTGCGCGTACTGGAGACCGGCAGCTTCAGCCGCGTGGGCGGCATCACGCCCATCGTCTGCGACGTGCGCATCATCGCCGCGAGCAACCGCGAGCCCGAGCGCGCCCTGGCCGAAGGCAAGCTGCGCGAGGATCTGTATCACCGTCTGAACGTGTTTCCGATCCGCCTGCCGCCGCTGCGGCAGCGGGGCGCGGACCTCGAGCTGCTCGCCCGGCATTTCCTGGCCGAGCTGAACCGCGCCGAAGGCACGGCCAAGACATTCTCGGCCGACAGCCTGATGCGTCTGTACCAGTACGGCTGGCCCGGCAACGTGCGCGAGCTGCGCAACCAGGTGCAGCGCGCCTTCATCATGGCGGATGATGTGGTCGAGTGCGGCGTGCCGGCGGGTACGGCGCTGCCGACCACCGACGATGGCGCCACGCTGACCATCCGCGTCGGCACGCCCCTGGATGAGGTGGAACGGCGGGTGACGCTGGCGACCCTGGCGCATTGCGGGCATATCAAACGCAAGGCCGCGGACATTCTGGGCGTGAGCCTGAAGACGCTGTACAACCGACTCGAGGCTGTACAACGGTCGCGTCGCAGCGGAGCCTTCGGTGGCGCAAAGCCTCGGCGCGGACCTGGCATTGCCGGCCACGGCTGAACGCCGCCCGGACGAGGATCGCTTGAGCTAGCGGCGCTTGCCGCGCAGCAGCCGCATCAGTACCGCAGTCAGCAGCCACTTGCGCCGTCGGGCCCGCCAGCATGCCGCCGGCGCCCTTGGCGGCGCCGACGACCCAGTCGAGGGTGCTGCGCTGTTCCCATTGCGCGAAGGTCGCCGCCAGCGTGATGCGCTGGATCGCCGCTTCCATTTCCAGCACCGCAGCCGCCGCGCAATCACCGCCGACCGCGAAAGATGCGCGGGCTCAGCCATGATCGCCGTCGGTGTGGCGCCTCCAGGGCCTCGACGTCCTGGCGCAGCTGCTCCGTCAGTCGCGTGAACAGCCGGTCGCGCATCGAAACGCGCTTGAGAATCTGCCAGCTCACCACGCTGGTCAGCGCGAACAGCACGCACAGCACGCCCAGAATCCACAATCCCACCTGGCGCGGAAACATCACCGCCACCCACATCACCAGTGAGGTGCCGGCGAGCCATGCGGAAATGATGCACACCGCCGCCAGCCGCAGTTCGCGGCCCAGTGCGGCGACCTCCTGCTCCACCGCAAGTCCGGCCATCTCCAGCCGTGTCTGGCCACATCGCCAGCAGTTGCCGCAGCAGCGAGCGGCCATTTTCGGCGAGCGTCGAGATTCCGGGAATCATGCGCCGCTCAAGCGTCCGGCCCGTTCGGCTCGGCCGGGCCGCCGCGCATGCAGCAGGGCGCCGACGATCAGCCCGACTCCGGCACCGATCGCGACCGCTGCCCAGGGATTCGCCTTGATCCAGGATTCGGTGGCCACGGCCGCGCCGCGACCGCGCTGGCGCGCTTCCTGTTGCAGGTCGAGCGAGCTTTTCGCGCGCCGAATCGATGGTCTGCGTCACCTGGTCCTTCAGGCCCCCGAGGGTGGCGCTGTTCCGCGCCGGCCGCCGCCATCAGGTCTTCGGCCTGCTCGACGATCCGGCGCAGTTCCGCAGCCAGGGCGGCGGTTGCGGAATTGTCCTGCTGGGTCATGGGTTGCGCTCCTTGATGATCGGTACTCACGTGGCAGTGTCAGGCCCGCTCAATGGCCGTCAAAGCGCACCAGGGACACGGTCCTGGTGCCGGCCTGCTCGAGTCGGGCGGTGCCACCCAGCTGCGGCAGGTCGATCACGAACGCCGCCCCCACCACCGTGGCGTCCACCGACCGCAGCAGACGGATCCCGGCAGCCGCGCTGCCGCCCGTGGCGATCAGGTCATCCACCAGCAATACACGGTCTGCGGCCTTTGCGCCATCGGCGTGCATCTCGAGTTCATCGACCCCGTATTCCAGCGAGTATTCCACGCGGATGGTGGTATGCGGCAGCTTGCCCTTCTTGCGCAGCGGCAGGAAACCGGCGCCCAGGCGGCAGGCGAGCGCGCCCCCTAGGATGAATCCCCGGGCCTCGATGCCGGCCACCTTGGTGATGCCGGCGTCGAGCCAGGGTGCCGCCATCTGCTCGAGGGTGGCGTGCAGCGCCTGCGCGTTGCCCAGCAGGGTAGTGATGTCACGGAACTGGATTCCGGGGCGCGGGTAGTCGGGGATGGTGCGGATGAACGGCCGCAGGTCCGTGGCTGAGATTTGAGTCATAGATACCAATGATAAGCGATGCCGATGGCAAACCGATGCCCGCAATCGAATCCGACTCGGTCGTGCTACATTTACGGCCCTTTCGACACACGAAACCCGGGAAATTGCATGGCACCTCCAGCTTCCAATATCGAAATCGCGCAACAGGCCAAAATGCTGCCCATCGTAGGCCTTGCCAAGGATCGACTCGGCATTCCCGAGCAGTCCCTGGAGCCGTACGGTCGTTTCAAGGCCAAGATTTCCCTCGACTACATCGCCACCCTGAAGGACAAACCCCAGGGCAAGCTGATTCTGGTCACCGCGATTTCGCCCGACCCCGGCCGGCGAGGGCAAGACCACCACCACCGTGGGCCTGGGCGATGCGCTGAACCGGATCGGCAAGAAGACCATCATCTGCCTGCGTGAACCGGCGCTGGGTCCGGTGTTCGGCATGAAGGGCGGCGCCGCCGGCGGCGGCTACTCGCAGGTGGTGCCCATGGAGGACATCAACCTGCACTTCACGGGCGACTTCGCCGCCATCGCGCTGGCCAACAATCTGCTGGCCGCGCTCATCGACAACCACATCCATCATGGCAATGCGCTGGGCTTCGACGTGCGCCGCATCGCCTGGCGCCGCGTGGTCGACTGCAACGACCGCGCGCTGCGCGACATCGTCGTCGGCCTAGGCGGTCCCGGCAACGGCTATCCGCGACAGGATGGTTTCGACATCGTCGTGGCCTCCGAGGTCATGGCCATCTTCTGCCTGGCCACCAGCATCAAGGACCTGAAGGAGCGCCTGGGCAAGATCGTGGTGGGCTACACCAGTGCGCAGAAGCCGATCCTGGCGCGCGACCTGCAGGCGCACGGCGCGATGACCGCGCTGCTGCGCGATGCGATGGCGCCGAACCTGGTGCAGACGCTGGAGAACAATCCGGCCTTCATCCACGGTGGTCCGTTCGCCAATATCGCGCACGGCTGCAACTCCGTGATGGCCACCCAGACCGCGCTGCGCCTGGCCGACTACGTCGTCACCGAGGCGGGTTTCGGCGCCGACCTGGGCGCCGAGAAGTTCGTCGACATCAAGTGCCGCAAGGCCGGTCTCACGCCGGCCGCGACGGTGATCGTCGCCACGGTGCGCGCGCTGAAGTACCACGGCGGCGTCGAAGTGGCCGACGTGGGCAAGGAGAACATCGCGGCCCTGGAGAAGGGCATCGTCAACCTCGAGCGCCATATCGACAACGTGCGCAACAACTATGGCCTGCCCTGCCTGGTGGCGATCAACCACCGCAGCGAGGACACGGATGCCGAAGTGAAGGTGCTGATCGAGCGCGCGGGCAGCCGCGGCGCCAAGGTGATCCTGGCGCGCCACTACGCCGAAGGCGGCAAGGGCGCCGTGGCGGTGGCCGAGGAAGTCGTGAAGATGGCCGCGCAGCCCAGCACCTTCAAGTTCGTCTATGAAGACAGCGAGCCGCTGTGGCAGAAGATGAAGAGCATCGCCACCAAGATCTACGGCGCCTCCGACATCACCGCGGATGCCAAGGTGCGCAAGCAGATCAAGGATCTGCAGGAAGCTGGCTACGGCAACTACCCGGTGTGCGTCGCCAAGACCCAGTACTCCTTCTCCACGGATCCGAAGCTGCGCGGCGCCCCTTCCGGCCACGTGGTGACCATCCGCGAGGTGCGCCTGAACGCCGGCGCCGAATTCGTCGTGATGATCTGCGGCGACATCATGACCATGCCCGGACTGCCCAAGGTCCCCTCGTCGGTGGCGATCGATGTGGACGAATCCGGCAGGATCGTCGGGCTGTTCTAGACCGGTGAGCTCCCGCGCAGCAGCAGTTCAAACTGCTGCGTGGGAACCGGACGGCTGAAGTAGTACCCCTGGACCTCGTCGCAGGCGTGGGCCCGCAGGAACCGCATCTGCTCGGGGGTTTCCACGCCCTCGGCGACCACCTTCAGGCCCAGGTTGCGCCCCAGGGCGATGATGGTGCGCACGATGGCCGCATCGTCGGGATCGCTGGCGATGTGCTCCACGAAGGAGCGGTCGACCTTGATGCGATCCACCGGAAAGCGCTTCAACGAGCTTAAGCTCGAATAGCCGGTGCCGAAGTCATCGATGGCCACGTGGACGCCGAGGCGCTTGAGCTCCCCGAGCATGAGCACCAGCTGCGGCGCATCGTGCATGACGCTCTCGGTGAGTTCGATCTCCAGGTAACACGGCGCCAGGCCCGTCTCCTTGAGCGTCTCGGCCACCGAGCGCACGAAGTTGGTGGCGCGGAACTGGTGTGCCGACACATTCACCGACACCACGGTGGCCGGCAGGCCTAAGTCCTGCCAGGCCTTGTTCTGCGCGCAGGCGGTGTGCAGCACCCAGCGGCCGATGGCGGTGATCAGCCCGGTCTCCTCGGCCAGCGCGATGAACTGCTCCGGCAGGATCGGTTGCTCGCCTGGAATGTGCCAGCGGATCAGGGCCTCGGCCCCCAGCAGCGCCCCGGTGGCCAGGTCGACGCGCGGCTGGTAGTGCAATTGGAACTGGTTGCGCTCGAGCGCGCGCCGCAGCTTGCCCTCCATCTCCAGGCGCTGGGTCATCAGCGTGTTGAGCTCGCGGGTGAAGAACTGGAAGTTGTTGCGACCGCAATCCTTGGCGCGATACATGGCCGAATCGGCGTGCTTGAGCAGGGTCTGCGCATCGGCGCCGTCATCCGGATACAGCGCCACCCCGATGCTGCAGGTGATCTGGTATTCACCGTGCTCGGTCAGCCACGGCTGCGTCACCGTGGAGAGCATGCGCTCCAGGATCAGGCGCACCTCATCGGCCGAGCCCGGGCTGTTCAGCAGCAGCACGAACTCATCCCCCCCTAGGCGCGCCACGGTGTCGCGCTCCTTGACGCAGGCGTGGAAGCGGTTGGCCATGGCTTTCAGCAGCTCATCGCCGACGTGGTGCCCCAGGCTGTCGTTGATGAATTTGAAGCGGTCCAGGTCGATGAAGGCCACGGCCAGGCGGGTGTTGTAGCTGGCGGCGGTGAGGATCGCCTGGCGCAGGCGGTCCTGCAGCAGCGAGCGGTTCGCCAGTCCCGTCAGGGCGTCGAAATTGGCCTGCTGTTCGATGCGCGACTGATACAGCTTGCGATCGGTGATGTCCTCGACCGTACCCTCGTAGCCCTGGGGTTGTCCCTCATCGTCCAGGATGACGCGGGCGTTTTCCGAGATCCAGATGATGTCGCCGTCCTTGCGGTACACCTGGGATTCGAAGCCGGAGACCGAGCCGCGCGAGGTGATGATGCGCATGAACTCACAGCGCCGCTCCGGATCCACATAGAGCTGGCTGCCGATGTTCTGCAGGGTGGCGATCAGTTCATCCGGGGAGGCGAACCCGTAGATATTGGCGAGCGCGGGATTCGCGCCCAGGTAGCGGCCATCCAGGGTGGTGCGGAAGATTCCTTCCAGCGCATTGTCGAACAGACCCCGATAGCGACGCTCCGCATCCCGCAGTCCCTGCTCGGCCTCCTTGCGCGAGGTCACATCGTGCACCAGGCCTTCGATGGCGAGTACGTTGCCCTGCTCGTCGTAGACGCCGATGCCGCGATCCCACACCCAGCGCACCGCGCCGCTGGCGTGGATGATCCGGTATTCCAGATCGAAGGCGCGCCGTTCCTTGAGTGCCAGGCGCAGGGCCTCGGCCACCCACAACTGATCATCGGGATGCTTCAGGGACTCGAAGGTCAGGGCCCGGTTCTGCAGCAGCTGCGCGACCTCATGGCCCGTGACCGCCAGGCACCCCTGGCTGGCGAATTCCAGGGTGTGCGGCACATCGTCGCGGCAGCGGTAGACGATGCCATCGATGGTGGTCAGCAGCGTCTTGAGCATCCGCAGGTATTCGTGCTCGCGAAGTCCCGCTCCCGGCGCATCGTCCGCGCCCCGGCCGGTGGTCGCGGCAACGCCGAACGAGGCGCCCAGCGCCTTGAATTGCCCGGTCGCACCGCTGTTGGGCGTTTCCGTCCGTGGGGCCGTCTTTCCAGTCATGCTCAACGTTCCGCTGTTTCGAGCTACGTTAACAACGCGGCTCGGGCGACTGCATAGGCTCCGTCACAGAAACGAAGCTCAATTCCTCCAGGCGCTGAAAGATTTGCAAGCGCTCGGCACACGAATTGTGCAGCGCACGGCGGTGGTGCGGCTGGCCGCACGGAAGTGGGGCGCGCGGGCCTTCAGCCGAAGGCGGGCTTGACTATCGCGAGGATGACGATGGCAATCAGCAGCAGGCCCGGCACCTCGTTGAAGAGCCGATACCAGCGCTCGGAATGACGATTGCGGCCGTCGCGCAAGGCGTGCATCAAGGCCAGGCACCACAGCTGATAGCCGATGACCAGCAACACCAGCGTGAGCTTCAGGTGCAGCCAGCCCTGGGCCAGGTAGCCTGGCGTCATCAGCACCATCGCGATTCCGAACAGCAGCGTGAACCCCGCGCCGATGCTGGTCATGACGAACAGGCGCCGTTCCATGACGACGAAACGCGCGCGGCCGATCTCGTCGGTGGCGCTCACGTGATAGACGAACAGCCGCGGCAGGTAAAACAGTCCCGCAAACCAGGTGACCAGGAACACCACGTGAAAGGCTTTAAGCCACAGCAAGCTGCACACCCGATGCGGCACCCGGCCGCGCGCGGCAGTATATGACACTTGTACCAAGCGTGGTCGGCCGGTCAGGGGTTTGTTAGGATGCGGGCCGCTTTCGCAAGGAGATCCCCATGCTGCGCACCCGATATACGGAACTTAATCTGCTGATTGGCGGGGAGTGGGTGGCTGGCGGGGACCGCGAGCATATTGCGGTGATCAATCCGGCCACCGAGGAGGTGCTGGGACAGCTGCCCCTGGCCACCGCCGCGGACCTGGACCGGGCGCTGGCCGCCGCGCGCGATGCCTACCCGGCCTGGCGCGCCATGCCGCCGCAGGAGCGCGGTCGCATCCTCAAGCGCGCCGCCGACCTGCTGCGGGAGCGTGCCGACCATATCGCCCGCATCGCCACCCAGGAGGAGGGCAAGACCCTCCCCGAGGCGCGCGTGGAGCTGGGCATGGCGGCGGAGATTTTCGAGTGGTATGCGGAAGAGGGCCGCCGCGCCTACGGCCGGGTGCTGCCCCAGCGCGCCTCGGGCGTGCGCATGACGGTGCTGAAGGAGCCGGTGGGCCCGGTGGCCGGCTTCGCGCCCTGGAATTTCCCGCTGGGCAACCCGGCGCGCAAGATCGGCGCGCCGCTGGCGGCCGGGTGCACCTGCATCCTGAAGCCCGCCGAGGAGACCCCCGGATCGGCGCTGGAGGTCGCCCGGGCGCTGCTGGATGCGGGTCTGCCCAAGGGCGTCCTGTCGGTGGTCTTCGGCGTGCCGTCCATGGTCTCCGAGCACCTCATCCGCTCGCCCATCATTCGCGCGGTGCACTTCACCGGCTCGATACCGGTGGGCAAACAGCTCACCCGGCTGGCAGCCGATGGCATGAAACGCACGACCATGGAACTGGGCGGTCACGGTCCGGTGCTGGTGTTCGACGATGTGGAGGTGGAGCAGGTGCTGGACCTGGCGGTTGCGGCCAAGTTCCGCAATGCCGGTCAGGTGTGCGTATCGCCCACGCGCTTCTACGTGCATCAAGCCGTGTACGCGAAGTTCGTCGAGGGCTTCACCAAACGCACCCGCGCGCTGAAGGTGGGGGACGGCCTGGTGGAGGGCATGCAGATGGGTCCGCTGGCGCATCCGCGGCGCCTGGAGGCCATGGAGAGTCTGCTGGCCGATGCCCGCAAGCATGGCGCGAAGTTCCACACCGGCGGCGAGCGCATGCCCGGCAAGGGTTACTTCTGGCAGCCCACGGTGCTGTCGGATATTCCTGAAACCGCCCGCATCATGAACGAGGAGCCCTTCGGTCCCGTGGCGCTGATCAATTCCTTCACCAGCTTCGAGGAAGCCATCACGCGCGCCAACCGCCTGCCCTTTGGCCTGGCCGCCTACGCCTTCTCGCGCTCCTCGCGCACCGTGAACCTGCTGGGCGAGCAGCTGGAGGCGGGCATGATCGGCATCAACAGCTTCCAGATCTCGGTGCCCGAGTCGCCCTTCGGCGGCGTCAAGGAAAGCGGCCATGGCTCCGAGGAAGGCATCGAGGGACTGGAGACCTGCCTGGTCACCAAGTTCGTGAACGCCTCTTAAATGAAGTCCATGGACAAGATCATGGCGCTGGCGAAGCGCCGTGGCTTCATTTACCAGGCCTCCGAGATCTATGGCGGCCAGAGCGGCTTCTGGGACTACGGACCGCTGGGCGCGCAGCTGAAGAAAAACCTGCGCGACGCCTGGTGGGAGGACATGGTCCTCAATCCCTGCGGCGGCGAGCCCGGACCCAACGGCGAGCCGGTGCGCATCGTGCCGCTGGACAGCAGCATCATCCAGCATCCCAAGGTCTGGGAGGCCAGCGGGCATATCGCCGGCTTCAGCGACCCGATGGTGGACTGCCGCGAGACCAAGCAGCGCTATCGCTTCGATCACCTGATGCTGTACGTGCCGGCCAGCGGTGAGCGCAACGGCAAGCCACTGTTTGCCTATATGCCCGATACGGTGAGCGAGCAGAAGCAGAAGAAGAAAGCCGAGAAGGCCTTCGGCGAGACCCGTGCCGTGCCGCTGTCACAGCTGCCGCACGGCGAGTGGAGCCACGTGGTGGCCCCCGATGCGGACAAGGTCGGCACGCTCACCGAGCCGCGCGCCTTCAACCTGATGTTCAAGACCTACGTGGGCGCGACCGCGACCGAGGATGACGTGGCGTACCTGCGGCCCGAGACGGCGCAGGGCATCTTCGTGCAGTTCAAGAACGTCGTGGACACCACCCGGGTGAAGGTCCCCTTCGGCATCGCGCAGGTGGGCAAGGCCTTCCGCAACGAAGTCACGCCGCGCAATTTCACCTTCCGCAGCCGCGAGTTCGAGCAGATGGAACTGGAGTTCTTCTGCCATCCGGACGCGGCCCATGAGTGGTACGCGTTCTGGCGCGATCAGCGCATGAAGTGGTGGCGGGGTCTGGGGCTGGCCGGTGAGAACCTGCAGCTGCGGGTGCATGAACGGGACGAACTGGCGCACTACGCGAAGGAGGGCGCCGGCACTTCGGACGTGGAATACCGCTTCCCCTTCACCGCGCCGGGCTTTGGCGAGCTCGAGGGCGTGGCGCATCGCTCCAACTACGATCTCGCCCAGCACCAGAAGCACTCGCGGGTGCAGCTGGAATACTTCGACAACGAGCGCGGCGAGCTGCTGCCCAACGGCGGTCACAAGGGCGAGCGTTACCTGCCGCATGTGATCGAGCCGTCCGCGGGCCTGGATCGCGGCGTGCTCGCGTTGCTGTGCGAGGCCTATACGGAGGATCCCTCCCGGGCAAGTCCTGAGCTGCTGCTGCTCAATCCGCGCGTGGCGCCGATCAAGGCGGCGGTGTTCCCGCTGGTCAACAAGGATGGCATGCCCGAAATCAGCGAGAAGCTGTATCAGGACCTGCGCCGGCGGTTCTGGCGGCGCGGGCTGATGGAGCATGACGTGAAACAGGCCATCGGCAAGCGCTACGCCCGCATGGATGAGGCCGGCTGCCCCTACTGCATCACCATCGATGGCGAGACCGCAGCCACCCAGAGCGTGACCATTCGCGACCGCAACACGGCGCAGCAGACGCGCGTGGCGCTCGACAAGGTGCCGGACTTCCTTGAGGCGAACCTGTTCGCCGGCTAGTTGTTCTTCCCGGCGGGCCCCCGGGGCGGCCCGGGCGGCCTAACGGCGCGCCGCAGCCTGCGGGTAGTCGCGGATGTTGCCCTGCCGCAGGCCATCGTCCGGATCGCGATCCTGCATTTCCACGGATATGCCCAGCGGCCCGCGGGCGTGCACTTCCCGCAGCTGTTCGCAGGCTGCGGCGAAGATCTCCTCGCAGGCCTGTCGGCGGCTGGCGTGGTCCCGGCCCTGGCCCACGCTTAAGGACAGATGGACGAAGGCGTGGTCGGGGCGCTGGTCCACGGCGTAATCCGGATCGCTCTCATAGGCCCGCGCCCGCATGGCCCCCAGGGGAAAAATGCCGGTGGCCAGCGCCGCCAGCCGCATGGCCTCCACGAATTTGGGCAGGTTCAGCTGCCGGCGCAGGTTCGGGGAGTGTTCTATGACGAGGTGGGTCACGCGAAAAGCATCGCACGACCCTTCCGGGTCGGGCAAGCGCGCCCGGGAGGGCGGGGCAGTTCAGTCCGCCAGGGCCTTCAGATCGCGCAGCAGGGCATTGCGCCCCCGCTCGACCTGGTCCAGGCGCTGTGCGGCATCACGCAGTGCAAAAAGATCCTTGACGTGGGACTCGTGCAGGCGACGGTAGGCTGCCCGTGCCGCCAGCCACTGGCGGGTGGCGCTTTCGAACCGCACGGACAGGTCGCGTCTCATGTTGATGATGGAGATCGAATTCAGCGGCATCGCTTTTGCCTCGAGGGGTCGCCGGGCGAGAGACTGCGCGCAATGTATTACAGCGGTGCGACAGGTCCAGCGCCGCTGTCCGAATCTGCGAGGCAGGTCTCAGCGCGCCGGCACGCATACAATGGACCGATGGTTCGCAACGGAGTGCAGCGATGAGTTCAGCATTGCGGGTGGCCCTGATCACGGGCGCGGGCAGCGGCATTGGTCGGGCGGTGGCGCTGGCATTCCTGGCCGACGGCTTTCGGGTGGTGCTGGCGGGTCGGCGCGAAGCAGCGCTTCGTGACGTCCTGGCCGCGGCCGGCGCGGCCGGCGCCAACGGCCTTGCCGTGGGCTGCGATGTGACCGACGCGGCCTCGGTGCAGGCGCTGTTCGCACAAGCGGTGCGTGAGTTCGGCCGGCTTGACGTACTGTTCAACAACGCCGGGATCACCGCCCCGCCGGTGCCCTTGGAGGAACTGCCGCTTGCGACCTGGAATGCCGTCGTGGCCACCAATCTGACCGGCCCCTTCCTGTGCACCCAGGAGGCGTTCCGCATCATGAAAAACCAGAGCCCCCGGGGTGGCCGGATCATCAACAACGGGTCGATCTCGGCCCATGCGCCGCGGGTGCGGTCAGTGGCCTACACGGCCACCAAGCACGCCATCACGGGCCTGACCAAGTCCACGTCCCTGGACGGCCGCGAATACGACATCGCCTGCGGCCAGATCGACATCGGCAATGCGCGCTCGGAACTCGCCGACAAGCTGGCCAAGGCGTCGGCGGCGCCTGAGCCTTTGATGGATGTGGAGCATGTGGCGCAGGCCGTGCTCGGCATGGCCAAGCTGCCCCTGTCCGCCAACGTTCAGTTCATGACCATCATGGCCACCAAGATGCCCTTCATCGGGCGCGGCTGAACGGATTACTTCGCCAATACCTTGGTCAGGGCGAGGATGTCAGCGGGTCTGCCGGCCCATTTGCCGTACACCCGCTGCCGCAGCGCCTCGTAGCGCGCTTCGCTCACAATTCGATCGGCCAGCAGCCGGCGAAGTTGCGGATCCTTGGCGAGTACCGCCAGCATTTGCTTGCGAAAATCCGCGTACTGCCGGTTGACGAGCGAGTAGGCCGGGACATAGGGCCGGCCTTCGAGCAGGGCTTGCGCCTCCGCGGCGGTCGCATCATCTATGAACTGACCCCGACACACATGCACCCGCAGACGCGTTCCGGTGGGTGCCTCGGTCTGGCAGTGGACCTTGAACTGGGGAGTGGCGATGAGTTCATCGTAGCGCGCGTAGAAGCGATCCTCCGCCTGCTCCACATCCTGGCGCATTCTCCAGAAATCCGAATACCGCTCGGCCGTAACGTCCACTTCAGGGATGCTGAGGGTGGGCTCGGGGGTTGGCGGTGGATCGGCGTACAGCGGCGGATGCCAGAAAAGCAGCCCTGCAATTACCGCCCAAAGACCGCTGCGCTTAAGCTGTTTGGCGTTGGTGTCGCTGAACATGGGCTTGCCCTCAGGGCGAATCTGCCACGGACGCCCGTGAAGCGCAACGCCGTCCGGTCTTCAGATCGTCGCGGCGCCCCCGCCGGGGCTGGCGATGCCACGCATTTGCTGCTCCCGCTTGCTGGCGCGGCGCTTGGCGCCGATGCGCCGCACATACAGGTAGACCACCGGGGTGGTGTACAGCGTCAGCAGCTGGCTGACGATGAGCCCGCCGACGATGGAGATACCCAGCGGGCGGCGCAACTCCGTGCCGTCACCCGTGGAAAGCGCCAGCGGCAGGGCGCCGGCGATGGCCGCACAGGTGGTCATCATGATGGGCCGGAAGCGCAGCGAACAGGCGCGCGCGATGGCATCCCGCGACACCAGTCCGAGGTTGCGCTCCGCGTCCAGCGCAAAGTCGACCATCATGATGGCGTTCTTCTTCACGATGCCGATCAGCAGCATGATCCCCAGGAAGGCGACCACGCTCAGTTCGGTGTTGGTGAGCATCAGCGCCAGCAGGGCGCCCAGTCCGGCGGAGGGCAGGGTGGAAATGATCACCAGGGGCTGGGTGAAACTCTCGTAGAGCATGCCCAGCACCACGTAGATGGCGACCAGTCCCGCCAGCAGGATCAGCGGCTCGTTGCTGGCCGACTGCTGGAACAGCTGCGCCGTGCCATAGGCGGCGCCGTGGACGCTGACGGGCATGTGGATGCGGGCCATGGTCTGCTCGATGGCCGCCTGGCCGATGCTCAGTGCTTCGCCCTCCGGGAGGTTATACGAGAACGACTGCGAGATTGACGTGCCGGTGTGGTTGACCGTCGTGGGCGTCGTGGAAGTGCTGAAATGGCTGAATGCGGAAAAAGGCACCACGTGCTCCGCGGTGACGCTGATCGCAGCGCCGGTGGAGGTGTTGCCGCGACCCGCGTTCGCCAGCGAATTGGCCGCCAGGTTGCGCGCCGCGTCCTGCGCCACGACGCTGGCCGCGGTGCTGGACTTGCCCTTGAAGGAAGTGGTTCCGGCCACCGCCTGGGTGGCCTGCGTGCCCGAGATCTGTCCGCCGGAGGTGCTCAGGTACATGTCCTGCAGGACCTGCGGGTTCTGTGAGTACTGGGGAGCCACCTCCATGACGACGTGGTACTGCTGCGGGTTGTACGGGTCATAGATGGTCGAGGTCAGCGCCTGGGTGAAGGAGTTGCCCAGGGCGCTGTCGATGATGCTTTCGTTCAGGCCCAGTCGCGCCGCGGCGTCCCGGTCCACGATCAGATCGGTCTGCAGCCCGCCGGGTTGCAGGTCGGTGTCGACGTCGGTCACTTCCGGCACGTCCTGCAGGGCAACCTTCAGCTTCTGCGTCCAGTCGCGCAGCACAGTGAGATCATCCCCCAGCAGCGTGTACTGGTATTCGGAATTTGCCGCGCGGCCGCCGCCGCCGCCGCCCAGATCCTGCACCGGCTGCATGAACACGATCACGCCTTCCACCTTGTTGACCTGTGGCCGCAGCCTCGCGATCACCTGATCCGCCGACGACTTGCGCTGGGAAAGGGGTTTGAGGGTGACATTGAAATTGGCATTGGCCCCGCCGCCGTTGCCGAAGCCGCCGCCGCCCACGGAGCCTGCGACCCGATCAACGTCCTGGTCGGCCTGGATGATCTTCGTGACCTGCTGCAGTTTGCGCTTGACCATCTCAAAGGAGACCGTCGCGTCGCCGCGCATGCCGCCTTGCAGCTGGCCGGTGTCCTGCTGCGGCATGAATCCCTTGGGGATGGCGGCGTACATGTATACGTTCAGGATGATGGTCAGCAGCAGCGACAGCATCATCAACAGGGGATGATTCAAGGCAAATCCGAGCGTGCGCCCGTAGCCGGCACGCATGGTCTCGAAGCCGCTGTTGAATCCCTTCAGCAGCGAGTTGCCCCGTCCGGGCCGGTCACGACCCAGCAGCCGGGCGCACATCATCGGCGTGGCGGTCAGGGAGATGACCAGGGAAATCAGGATGGCCACGGACAGGGTGACGGTGAATTCCTTGAACAGGCGCCCGAGAATGCCGCCGAGAAACTGGAACGGCAGGAAAACCGCGACCAGCGACAGGCTCATGGAAATGACCGTGAATCCCACCTCGCGCGCGCCCAGCAGCGCGGCCTGCATGGGCTTCACCCCGTTCTCGATGTGGCGGATGGAGTTCTCCATCACCACGATGGCATCGTCGACGACGAATCCGGTGGCGATGGTCATGGCCATCAATGAGAAGTTGTCGAGGCTGAAGCCTGCCAGGTACATGATTCCAAAGGTTCCGGTCAGCGAGACCGGCACGACCACGGCGGGAATCAGCGCGGCGCGGAAACTGTTGAGGAAGACGTAGACGACCAGGATCACCATGAGGACCGCGAGCACCAGCGTCTGCTCGACCTGGCGCAGCGAGCCGCGGATGGTGATGGAGCGGTCCTGGATGACCTCCAGGTCGATCTTCTTGTCGAGATCGGCCTTGAGCTCCGGCAGCTCCTGCTTCACCGCGTTGACCACTTCGACGATGTTGGCGCCGGGCTGCTGGAACACCTGGACGGTCACTGCCGCCTTGCCGTTGTAGATTCCGTAGGTGCGGCGGTTTTCGGTGGCGCCGTCCTCCTTGTCGAATATCTGCGCCACATCGCCCAGGCGAATCACCGCGTCGTTGCGGCTGGCGATGATCAGGTCCCGGTACTGGGATGCCTCGCGGGCATTGTCATTGGTGTAGATCTGATAGCGCAGCTCGCCCGCCTCGATGGCGCCCTTGGGCGCATTGGCATTGGCGTTGGAGATGGCGGCCGCGACATCCTGCAGGCCGATTCCGTACTTCGACAGCGCCATGGGATTGAGCTCGACCCGCACGGCGGGGAGCGCACTGCCGTTGATATTGACGACGCCGACTCCGTTGATCTGCGAGAGCCGCTGGGTCAGCAGCACGTCGGCCGCATCGTAGATCTGACCCTGGGTGAGCACGTCCGAGGTGAGCGCCAGGGTCAGGATCGGGTTCTGTGAGCTGTTGACCTTGCGGTAGCTTGGATTACGGGTCAGCGCCGAGGGCAGGTCCGCGTGCGCCGCTTCGATGGCGGCCTGAACGTCGCGCGCGGCACCGTCGATGTCGCGGTCGATGCCGAAGGTCAGCTGGATGTTGCTGCTGCCGACATTGCTGTTGGATGTCATGTCATCCACGTCGGCAATGGCGCCCAGGTGCCGTTCCAGCGGCGTGGCCACGGTCGCGGCCATCACTTCCGGGCTGGCACCCGGCAGGTTCGCCGAGACGAATATGGCGGGTACGTCGATTTTCGGCAGCGGCGCAACGGGCAGCAGATTGAAGGCGACGCCGCCGGCCAGCGCCACGCCGAAGGTCAGCAGGATGGTTGCGACCGGACGGGCGATGAACGGCGCGGAAATGTTCACGTCGGCTGGTCCGCCATTGGCCCCTGGGGCGCGGCGGCCGCGGAGGTGCCGCCGATGCGCTTGGCAATCCGGTCAAAGGCCAGGTAGATCACCGGCGTAGTGAACAGGGTCAGTACCTGGCTGACCAGCAGGCCGCCGACGATCGTGACGCCCAGCGGATGGCGCAGCTCCGAGCCCGTGCCGGTGCCGAACATCAGCGGCAGGGCGCCGAAGATCGCCGCGACGGTGGTCATCAGGATGGGCCGGAAGCGCAGCAGGCAGGCCTGGTAGATGGCCTCGCGCGGTGCCATGCCCTGGTTGCGTTCCGCATCGATCGCGAAGTCGATCATCAGGATCGCGTTCTTCTTCACGATGCCGATCAGCAGGATGATGCCGATCAGGGCGATGATGGTCAGGTCATCGCCGAACACGATCAGCGCCAGCAGTGCGCCGATGCCGGCCGACGGCAGTGTCGAGAGAATCGTGACCGGGTGGATGAAGCTCTCGTACAGCACGCCCAGCACGATGTACATGACCAGCACCGCGGCCAGCAGCAGCAGCAGCTCGTTGGTGAGGTTGTTGCGGAAGGCGAGCGCTGCGCCCTCGAAGGTCGTCGAGATGCTGTCCGGCATGTGCGAGGGACTTCTCCACCGACTCGATCGCATCCACCGCGGCGCCGAGCGAGGCACCGGGCGCCAGGTTGAACGAGACGGTGGCTGCCGGGAACTGCGCCAGGTGGTTGATCAGCAGCGGCCGGGCTTCCATGCTGACCTTGGCGATCGCCGAGAGGGGAATCTGGCCGCCCGCGGCCGAAGGCACGAACAGCGACTGGATGGAATCGGTGGAGGCGTAGCTCTTCGGGTCCGCTTCGATGATCACCCGATACTGGTTGGACTGCGTGAAGATCGTGGAGACGATGCGCTGGCCGAAGGCGTCGTAGAGCGCGTTGTCCACCGTGCCCACGCTCAC
The DNA here is from genome assembly GCA_963726995.1 of uncultured Pseudomonadota bacterium. Lineage (GTDB taxonomy): Bacteria > Pseudomonadota > Gammaproteobacteria > Steroidobacterales > Steroidobacteraceae > DAIDKA01. The sequence goes on along the minus strand of CAVSEP010000007.1, from coordinate 633,873 downwards.
GCCCAGGCGGGCCGCCGAATCGCGGTCGATGGTGATGTAGGCCGCCAGGCCGTTGTTCTCCAGGTTGCTGACCACGTCGGCCAGTTCCGGGCGGTCACGCAGCGCTGCAACCAGCTTGGGCGTCCAGGTGCTGAGGGTGTCGGCGCTGGCGCTCTCGAGCATGAACTGGTATTGCGTGCGGCTGACCGTGGTGTCCAGCGACAGGTCCTGCGAGGGCTGCATGTACAGCGTGATGCCGGGCACATGGGCCGTTTCCTGCTGCAGCCGCTGTATGACGTCGGTGACGCTGTCGCTGCGCTGGTCGCAGCGGCTTCAGGTTGATCAGGAAGCGGCCGCTGTTGAGCGTGACGTTGTTGCCATCCACGCCGATGAAGGAGGACAGGCTCTGGACATCCGGGTCCTTGAGCACGGCCGCGGCCAGCGCCTGCTGCCGCTGCGCCATGGCGGCATAGGAAATCGACTCGGTCGCCACCGATACGCCCTGGATCAGGCCCGTGTCCTGGTCCGGGAAGAAGCCCTTCGGAATCAGGATGTACAGACCTGCCGTGACGACCAGGGTGGCCACCGCGACCAGCAGCGTGAGGCGCTGGTGGTCCAGCACCCAGGTCAGCTGCCGCCCGTACCAGGCGATGGTGGAGTCCAGCCACTTTGACGGGTCCTTGTGGCTGCGACGTCGCCGTGCTGGCGCTGCTTGAGCAGCAGCGCGCACAGCATCGGCACCAGGGTCAGCGACACCACGGCCGAGATGATGATGGTGACGGCGAGCGTCACCGCGAACTCGCGGAACAGGCGCCCGACCACGTCCTGCATGAACAGCAGCGGGATCAGCACTGCCAGCAGCGAGACGGTCAGCGAGATGATGGTGAAGCCGATCTGGCCGGCGCCCTTGAGCGACGCATCCAGCGGCGGTTCCCCCGCCTCGATGTAGCGGGAGATGTTCTCGATCATGACGATGGCGTCGTCGACCACGAACCCGGTCGCGATGGTCAGGGCCATCAGCGACAGGTTGTTGAGACTGTAGCCGGCCAGGTACATGACCGCGAAGGTGCCGATCAGCGACAGCGGCACGGACAGACTCGGAATCAGCGTGGCGCGCATGTCCCGCAGGAACATGTAGATGACCAGCACCACCAGCACCACGGCCAGGATCATCTCGAACTGCACGTCCTTGATGGAGGCACGGATCGTGGTCGTGCGGTCCGTGAGCGGCTGCACGTCGACGCCGGCGGGCAGCGTGGCCTTCAGGCCCGGCAGCATCGCATTGATCTCATTGACCACATCGACGACGTTCGCGCCGGGCTGGCGCTGCACGTTGATGATGAGTGCCGGAGTACTGTTCATCCAGGCCGCGAGCTTGGTGTTCTCGGGAGCCTCGATGCAGATTGGCGACATCCTTCAGGCGTACCGGGGCGCCGTTGCGGTACGCCACCACGATGTTGGAGTACTCCGCGGCGCTCTTGAGCTGGTCGTTGGTGTTGATGGTGTAGGCGCGCGTCGGTCCGTCGAACGTGCCCTTGGGGCCGTTCTGGTTGGCGACGCTGATCGTGGTGCGCAGGTCATCCAGGTTCAGGCCATAGGCCGCCAGCGCCCGCGGGTTGACCACGGCGCGCACCGCCGGACGCTGTCCGCCGCTGATGTTGACCACGCCGACGCCCTTGACCTGCGAGATCTTCTGGGCGATGCGGATGTCGGCCAGGTCCTCGACCTGGGTCAGCGGCATGACCTTGGAGGTCACCCCGAGGGTCAGCACCGGTGCGTCGGCGGGATTGACCTTGGCGTAGATGGGCGGCGCGGGCAGGTCCTGGGGCAGCAGGTTCTGGCCGGCGCTGATGGCGGCCTGAACTTCCTGCTCGGCGATGTCGATCGCCAGTGCGAGGTTGAACTGCATGGTGATGACCGACGCACCGGCGGAGCTGGTGGAGGACATCTGGTTCAGGCCCGGCATCTGCCCGAACTGCTTCTCCAGCGGCGCGGTGATGGCCGAGGTGATCACCTCGGGACTGGCTCCCGGATAGAAAGTCTGCACCTGAATAGTCGGGTAGGAGACTTCCGGCAGCGCCGCCAGCGGCAGCTGCTTGTAGCCGATCATGCCGACGACCAGGATGGCGACCATCAGCAGCGTGGTCGCCACCGGTCGTAGGATGAAAATGCGTGACGGATTCATGGGCTGGCCTGGCGAATCGCGGCCATCGTCACGGCGGTCCACCGCCCGGGGGTCTGCCGCCGCCAGGCGGTCCGCCGAATCCACGGGGCGGACCATTGAATCCGCCCTGGCCGTTCCGGCGGCGGAAGCGTGCCGCGCCGTTGGGGGATTTCGCCGCGTCCGCCTTGTGTTGCGCCTGTGCCTGCGCACGCGCCTTGGCCACTTCGGCCGCTGTCGTGTCCGGCAGTTCGACCTGCGCGCCGTCGCGCAGGCGGTCGCCGCCGTCGGTCACGACGACATCGTTCACGTCAACACCCGACCTGACGGCCTGCGTCTCGCCGTCCACCACGCCCAGCACCACCGGGCGCACCGAGACGGTGTTGTTGGCGTTGACCAGGTACACGAAGGCGCTTTGCACGCCGTCCGGCGCGCCGCGCCGCACCGCCGCGGCCGGCATCACGATCTGATCCTTGAGCGTCGTCACCAGCAGGCTCACGTTGACGAACTGGCCGGGGAACAGTACGCCATCGGAATTATCGAATTCGGCGCGCAGCTTGAGCGTGCCGGTGGTGGTGTCGATCGACGTTGTCGGTGGTCGACAGATGTCCGTCCACCAGGTGCGTGGCATCGGAGCGCCCGGAGGCTTCCACGACCAGGGTAGAGCCTGCCTTGACCTGGCGCATGATGTTCGGGACATTGTCCTCCGGCACCGTGAACAGCACCGAGATGGGATGCAGCTGCGTCACCACGACCACGCCATTGGCGTCCCCGGGGGTCACGTAGTTGCCCGCGTCCACCTGCCGCAGTCCGACCCGTCCGTCGATGGGCGAGGTGATCTGGGTGTAGGCGAGGTTCAGCTGCGCCGTCTGACCTGGGCCCGATCGGAGGCCACGGTGCCCTCGTCCTGGCCGACCGTCGCACGCTGGGTATCCACCTGCTGCTGCGAGACCGAATCCTGCTTGATGAGGTCCTCGTAGCGCTTCATGTTCAGCTGTGCATCCGCCAGCAGGGCCTCATCGCGGGCCAGCGTCGCCTTCGCCTGGGCAAGGGTCGCCTCGAAGGGGCGAGGGTCGATCACGGCGAGCAGTTCGCCCTTGCGGACCATCTGGCCTTCCTTGAAATTGACCTTCTGCATGATGCCGCTGACCTGCGCCTTCACGGTCACCGTCGTCAAGGGTGTCACCGTGCCCAGGCCTGGGATGCGCACCACGATGTCGCCGCTCTTCACCGTCGCTACCGAGACCGCCACGACATTGTTGCGAAAGTTGAAGTTGGGGCGGGTGTTGGCGGCATTCTGCTGCTTGGCGCGGTGCAGGAACCAGGCGCCGCCGACCACCAGCACGATCGCAACCACGATGAGGAAGCGATGGCGGCGCAGGAATGCCCAGGGTCCACTGGAGGAGACCGAAGTCTCCGGTTCAGAATCGTTCAGCACGTTTTCCCCGCAATTCGAAAATTCTTCCGGTGACCAGGTCAACACCCGCGCCGCGGACCTGAGGTCTGGGCGTTGCAATAGCCGGGCGGACCTTCAGTTTTGATACTCGTTTGACACCCGGACCGGATTCAAGGCTCAGCAGTGACGCTGCCCGCGAAGCCTGCTCCCAGGCCTGCGGACCCGCAGATTAGCATGCAGGATGTCACGGGTTGGGTAACAGAATGTGCGGGATTAACGAACTGCTGCCCCGGGGTCACCGGCTGCACTTTGCAGCGTTTGAGCGCGTGGCGGGGCAGGGGTTGCCACCCCCTGCGGAAAGCTTACAGCGGACCTCGTCCACCCGGGCTGCGGCGGTCCCGGTCGCCGGCCAGATCAAAGCGGGACTTGCCCGGTGGGGCGACCAGCAGGGAAGCCCAGCCATCCGGCGCCTTGGGCGGGTGCCACAACAGAGTCTGGGGATCCAGCCGTGCGAGCTGCCGGCTGCCCGCCCAGGCCGCGCCGTCGGTGACGTGCAGGCCTTCGAACGGACCGTAGGCAGCGGAGGCCAGGCCCGCATTGTTCTCAAAATAGATGACCACGGGATCCAGCGATTCGGCGCGCGCGAACTCCGCGTCGCGCAGCAGCCAGCGTGACATCCAGGTCGCCACGGCGTCGTTGCTGGCGTCCCGGCACAGCATCGTGCCGATGAGCCGGAAGAACTCGCCGGGTTCGATGCTCTCGGCGGACCCTTCACCGGGCGAGTAGAACTTCAGTCGCAACATCTAGCCGACCGCCCTGGCAGTTCGATAGAAATTGCCGGATGGCACCTTCACCAGCGCGCTGTCCGCCGCGAAATTCACGCCGCTGGGATCGCCTCCGGCCGTCACGACGTCCATCTGCTCCAGCAGCATCCGGCGCAGCATCATGATGCCGCGATCGGAGCTCACCAGATGTTCATCGGAGTGCAGGGTGATCGGCCCCTGGCCGGCCTGCGCCTCGAAGTCCCCAGGGGTGTTGCGATGTTCCGCCTCGCTCATCTGGCCCCAGCTCTTGCCGTTGAACAGCATGCTGCGAAAGGGCGCATCCCTGGGTACGCGGGCCACCATGGCCTGCACGTAGTGCGTGTCATCCACCGGCACCACCCAGGAGATCCCGGTCGCCGGTCCCGCCTTCAACGTGACGTCCGGAACGCTCATGATATTGGGCAGCAGCCAGGAGGAGATCCGCTCCACTTCGCGGCCGTCCGGCAGCTGCCGCACCGCCGAGTAACACACGCCGGTGTCGGTCGCGAAGAAGTCCACCTGCGGCATCAACGCGAACTGCGGCACGAACTGGACCGTGCTGAAGGTGGAGTGCAGGACCTGCACGTGAAACGGGTCCATGACATTGTCATTCATGTGCAGCCAGCTGTACGGCACCACGCTCAAGGAATCATCGCCCGTGGCGCCGAAGCCGCCGTAGGTGCGCCACAGCGTCTCGTTGGACGCCAGCACCTCGAGGTTGTCGTAGATCGGCAGCGCGGGCCGCCTGGCCGGCGGCCCCAGGTAGGCGAAGACCAGTCCGTAGCGCTCCTGCACCGGGTACCAGGGCTGACGGGCGCTGTCCCGATGACGGCCATGGTCCGGCTCGCAGGGCTGGTCCAGGCAGTGCCCCTGCACATCGAACAACCAGCCGTGATAGCAGCAGCGGATGCCGTCCTCCTCGACCCGCCCGTAGTACAGGGACGTGCCGCGATGCATGCAGCGCGGATACAGCAGGCCGGCGCGGCCCTTGCGGTCCCGGAACAGCACCAGGTCCTCGCCCAGGATGCGCACCTTGCGCGGCACCGACTGCACGCTCTCGGACAGGGCCACCGGCTGCCAGTACCGCCGCAGCAGTTCTCCGCAGGCCGTGCCGGGGCCCACCGCCGCGAGCCTTGCATTGGATTGCGCGGGCGGGCGGCCATAGGCGCTGCCCATCGTGTCGGTTGCCATGATCCACCCCTCCCGCACCCGCGTGAGCGGCCATTATCGCGCATTCGGCTGCAGGATGCGCTCGAGCTGCTCCTGCAGTCGCTTTTCGGAGACCGGGATCAGGGTTCGCAGTTCCTGCGCGTGCAAGGAGACGCGAAACTCCTCGAGCATCCAGCGCAGCTGCTCCAGGGCCGGCTGCGCCGCCAGCGGCACGGCGCGCTCGCACAGGGCCTGATACTGCGCCTCGAAGGGTCGGATGCGCGCACTCAGGGCGCGGTCGCGCGCCAGATCCGTGCCCATCCGGATCGCGCGCCGCGACAGGGCTTTCAGGTAGCGCGGCAGCTGGTTGAACCAGGGCTGCGGCGGCACGAGCGGAAAGTTCTCGCCGAACAGGCCGTCCAGCTGGGCGCGCAGCTGCGCGACGCCGGCGGCGAATACCTCGCCGCCCAGGCTGTCCAAGGCCTGGCGCACCGCGCGCCGCTCGGCAAGAATGCCGTGGAACAGGGCGATCATTCCCGTGGCGGTGTCATCCAGATGCGCGCGCCGCGCATCCAGTCGTCGCTGGAACGCCTGCGCATCGCGCGGCAGCTCATCCTCCGCAGCGAAGAAGCACTCCTGGAAGATCCGGTCCGTGCAGGTCTCGACCAGCGGACGGGAGGCGGCCAGCCCCTGGGCCAGCAGCACCAGGGCGCGCTCTTGCGCGATGCGCCGGTTCACATGACGCGCCAGCTGCGGCAACGCCAGCACCGCCAGGCGCGTCAGGCCCGCATGCGACAGCTGCTGTGCCTCGGCAAGACTGCGCGCCTCGGCCAGGGCCACGTCCGTGCCGCAATCGCGCAGCGCGGGCCAGACGTTGAAGGTGACTCCGGAGCGCAGCACCGGGCGCATTTCGGGCAGGGGACCGAAGTCCCAGCTGCGGTGCTGTCCGGCGGCGCGAGCGACGCTCGGGCGCGCTGCCTGAGACGGGCCGCGCAACTGCCGCCGCAGTTGCGCCAGATCGCGTCCCTCCGCCAGCACCTGCGCGTTGCCCAGCACCCGGATGTTCAGCCGCAGCGGGTCCGGCAGCACACTGGCCGCGAGCTGCGCGGCCGTGACCGGGCTGCCGGTGCGTGCCGTGATCCAGCCGGCGAGCCACGCATGAAAGGGCGGCAGGGGACCTGCGCCCACCGAGTCCAGGGCCAAGCGCGCATGGTCGGTCACCGGCACGATCTGGCGGCGGATCGACTTGGGCAGGCAGCGCAGCAGTTCGGCGATCTTCTCCTGACGTGCGCCGGGCACCAGCCACGCCAGCTGCTCGGCGTCGAGTTCTTCGAGCAGCGGTTCGGGCACCTGCAGCGTGATGCCATCGGCCGCGGCGCCGGGCTCGAATACATAGCTGAGCGGCAGGTGATTGCCGGCAATGCACAGCGTCGGCGGATAATCTTCGTCGGCTTCCGGGGCTTCCCGGCGACACAGGTCGGCGAGGCTCATGTGCAGGCATTGCGGGTTGGCGGCTTCGTGCTCGCGCCACCAGCGCTCGAAGCCGGCCACCGAATTCACCTGCTGCGGAATTCGCGCCAGGAAGAATTGCGCCTCGGTGGCCTCATCCACCAGGATGTCGCGGCGGCGGATGCGCGCCTCGAGCCCTTCGACATAGGCCTTCAGCTGCCGGTTGGCCGCGATGAAGGGGGCCCGGATGCTGCTGCGCCCGGCGACCAGTGCTTCGGCGACGAAGATCTCATGCGCGGCCTGCGGAGCGATGGCGCCATAGCTCACGCGCCGGGCGCTGGCCAGCGGCAGGCCATACAAGGATACGGACTCGTACGCGCTGACCTGGCCGCGGCTGCTCACCCAGTGTGGATCGGAGTATTCACGGCGCAGCAGCGGGCCGGCCGCCCCTTCGATCCAGCCCGGTTGCACGGCACCGACCATGCGCGCGTACAGCCGCGTGGTCTCCAGCAGCTGGGCCGCGACCACCCATTTGGGCGGTTTGGCGGCGAGCGGCGTGCCCGGGGCGATGACGAAGCGCGTGTCGCGCGCACCCCGGTATTCGCGCCGCTCCTCCAGCATGCCGATGGATCCGAGCAGACCCGACAGGATCGCGCGGTGCAGGTCCGCATGATCGGCCGGGGCCTGATTGCGCTTCAGGTCCAGATCCCGCACGGCGCCGCCGAGCTGTCCATGCAGATCCTGCCATTCACGCAGGCGCACGAAGGACAGGTAGTTCTCGCGGCACCACTTGCGCAAGGCCGAAGCGCCCAGGGCCGCCGCCTGCTCGTGAAAGCGCTGCCACAAAGTCAGCACCGTCACGAAATCCGAGCGCGGATCCGCGTAGCTTGCGTGGGCGAGATCTGCCTGCTCCTGCGCATCCGCGGGGCGTTCCCTGGGGTCCTGCACGGCCAGAAATGCCGCCACGATGAGCATCTCGGTCAGGCAGCGCATGCGGGCTGCCGCCAGCAGCATCCGCCCGAGCTTCGGATCGCACGGCAGCGCCGCGATGCGCCGGCCGAGCGGCGTGATGCGGCGCCGGTCATCCATGGCGCCCAGTTCCTGCAGCTGCCGGATGCCATCGTTGATCTGCCGGGTGTCCGGCGGATCCAGGAACGGAAATGCTTCCGGATCGCCCAGGCTCGAGGCGGCCATCTGCAACAGCACGCTGGCCAGATGCGTGCGCAGGATCTCCGGCGGCGTGAAGTCCTCGCGGGCCGCGAAATCATCTTCCGAAAACAGCCGGATGCAGATCCCGGGGGCTTCGCGCCCGCAGCGTCCCCGGCGCTGATCCGCGCTGGCCTTCGAAATCGGTTCCAGCGGCAGCCGCTGCACCTTGTTGCGCACGCTGTAGCGGCTGATGCGCGCGAGTCCGCTGTCGATCACGTGGCGCACCTGCGGCACGGTCAGGGAGGTTTCCGCCACGTTGGTGGCCAGGATGACGCGGCGCGTGGTGTGCGGCGCGAATATGCGCTCCTGCTGCTGGGCGCTCAGGCGTGCGAACAGCGGCATCACCTCCAGGTGCGCCAGCCGGGCACGCTGCAGGGCGAGCGCCGCTTCGCGGATATGTTTTTCACCCGGCAGGAACACCAGGATGTCGCCAGGCGATGCCGGATCCGCCGCCGCCAGTTCCCGCACCGCTGCGACGATGCCCTCGGGCAAGGACTGCTCCGCGGCCTCCTCATCGGCCGCGGCCAGCGGCCGGTAACGCACCTCGACGGGGTGGCTGCTGCCCTCGACATTGATGACCGGGGCGCCGCCGAAGAACTGTGCGAGTCGCTGGGTATCGATGGTGGCCGAGGTGATGATGACCCGCAGTTCCGGTCGCCTGGCGCCCAGGCGCCGCAACGCCCCCAGCAGCAGGTCGATGTTCAGGCTGCGCTCGTGCGCCTCATCGATGATGAGGGTGTCGTAGGCGGACAGCTCCGCATCGAAGGTCAGCTGGCGCAGCAGAATGCCGTCGGTCATCAGTTTCAGGCGGCACTGCGGCCCGGTGCGGTCCTCGAAGCGCACCTGGCAGCCCACGGCCGCGCCGACGCGCGTTCCCAGTTCGGCCGCGATCCGGTTGGCGAGAGCCCGGGCCGCGATACGCCGCGGTTGGGTGTGGCCGATCATGCCGCAGGTCCCGCGTCCGGCCGCCAGGCACAGCTTGGGCAACTGCGTGGATTTGCCCGATCCGGTGGCGCCGCAGACGATTATGACCGGGTGGGCGGCCAGGGCCGCGGTGAGCTCCGCGGCGTGGGCGCTGATGGGCAGGCGCGGGTCGGGCGCCAGATTCAGGGCAGGGCGTTGTTGCATAGGGCGCGGATTCTGGCCGAACATACCGGCCTTGTGCGACCGGAACCACTGGGTGAACGTGGTTCGATTGCCGTTGCGGCCGCTGCCGGCCCGTGTCATAAAAGCCCGCAGTTATCTATTTTAATGATGCCTAGAGGGGGGTCCATGGCGACGTTTTTCAAAGGCCGCGGTCGGGTGCCGGGGGCCCTGCTGATGGTGCTGGCCGCCGGCTCGGCGTTGCCGGCGCTGGCGCACCATTCCTTCGCGCTGTTCGACCACCAGAATCGGATCACGGTGGTCGGCACGGTGATCAAGTTTGAATGGACCAATCCCCATGTGTTCATCCAGCTCGAGGTTCCGGACGGCGCTGCAACCAAGCGTTATACGGTCGAATGCGCCAGCCCTAATGTGCTGACGCGGGTGGGCTGGAAGTTCAACGACATCAAACAGGGCGACAAGGTCACGCTGCTCATCAATCCCCTGCGCAACGGCCAACCCGGCGGCATGCTGGAGAAAGCCACGCTCGCGGATGGTCGCGAGTTGAGCGACGGCAATCCGCCGGGCACCGGCGTGTTCCCCCGCAGTTAAGGCCTTGAAGGGGCAGGCTATGAAGATTCAAAGGTTCACTCTGGTCGCAGCGGTTGCGGCCGTCAGTCTGGGCATGGCGCACGCGGGCGATGTGCTGAAGGCGCCTGGCAGCGCGCCGGCGGACTTCACCGGCGACTGGCAGCGTTATCCGGGATTCGGGCGCGGCGGTCCGCCTGATCCGGCCACCCTGCCGCCACCGGCCGGCAAGCTGCTGCTCAAGCCCAAGTACCGGGGGCCCTACGAGGCGAAACGCGCCAAGGAGAGCGATTCTGACGCCAAGGGCGAGCCGATCGCCGGCAGCGGTGTGGACTGTCTGCCGTACGGCATGCCGGAGATGATGTCGGCGATTTATCCGCTGGAGATCCTGCAGACGCCCGGTCAGGTCACCGTCATTGCGGAGGCGTTCTCGCAGGTGCGGCGCATTTTCATCGGCAAGACCCAGCCGAAGATCGAGGAAGTACCGCCGGGCTACTACGGCCACTCCGTCGCCCACTGGGAGGGCACCACGCTGGTGGTGGATACGGTGGGCGTGAAGGAGTCGGTGCTGGGCCACAGCGAGATGCCGCACAGCGACCGGATGCGCATCACCGAGCGGCTGCGCCTGGTCACGCCGGATATCCTGCACGACCAGATCACGGTGGAGGATCCGGTCACGCTGGAGCAGCCCTGGACGTTCACCTTCGCCTACAAGCGCATTCCGAACTACGAAATGCTCGAGTACGTGTGCGAGAACAATCACGAGTACATCGATGACCAGGGTGTGACGCGCCTGCGCCTGCAGGACAACAAGTAAGGACCAGCTTTCATGAATGCCGCACTGAAACCGGATTTCGCCCGCACGCACGCCTTCCTCGGCGGCAAGCACGGCTTGCTGATCAACAATGAGTGGGTGGAGCCTCGCGGCGGCGGGCGCATCGAAGTGCTCAATCCCGCCACCGGCAAGGTGCTGGGATACGCCGCCGCCGGCGGCGCCGAGGACATCGATCTGGCGGTGCGTGCGGCGCGTCACGCGTTTGAAGACGGCCCCTGGCCGAACATGCCGCCGGTGGCGCGCGCCAAGCTGCTGTGGAAACTCGCCGACCTCATCGAGCAGGCCGCCGACGAGATCGGCGAGGTATTGAGCCTGGACAACGGCATGCCCTTCGGCATGGCCAAGTTCGCCGGCGCCCTGGGCACCGCCAATGGCCTGCGCTACACCGCGGGCTGGAGCGGCAAGGTGCACGGCGAGGTGCCTGAATTGTCCGAGCCCGGCAAGCTCGCCTACACACTGCACGAGCCGGTCGGCGTGGTGGGGTGCATCACGCCGTGGAATTTCCCCTTCGCCATGGAGGCCGACAAGGCGGCCGCCGTCATCGCATCGGGTTGCACCATGGTGCTCAAGCCCGCGGAGCTCACGCCTTTTGGCGCGCTGCTGCTGGGCCGCCTGGTGCTCGAGGCCGGCATCCCCCCCGGAGTGGTCAACATCGTCACCGGCTACGGTGATCCGGCGGGCAAGGCGCTGGTGGAGCATCCGGATGTCGACAAGATCGCCTTCACCGGTTCCACGGCCACGGGCAAATGGATCGTGCAGGCCGCCGCCGCGACGCTCAAGCGCGTCACCTTGGAGCTGGGCGGCAAGTCACCCAGCATCATCTTCCCCGATGCGGACATGGCGCGGGCGATTCCCGGCGCCGCCATGGCGGTGTTCGCCAACTCCGGACAGATCTGCGTGGCGGGCTCGCGCCTGTACGTGCACAAGCAGGTATTCGACCAGGTGGTCGCCGGTATCTCAGGGATGGCCCAGTCGCTGAAGGTGGGCTCTGGCCTGGAGCCGGACACGCATCTGGGACCGCTGGTTTCGCAGGGCCAGCTGGACCGGGTCACCGGCTACATCGAGGCCGGGCGGGGCGAGGGCGCCGAAGTCGTGACCGGCGGCAAGCGCCAGGGCAGCGAGGGCTACTTCGTGCAGCCCACGGTGCTGGCCCAGACCCACCGCAGCATGAAGGTCGTGCGCGAGGAAATCTTCGGACCGGTAATCTGCGCCATGCCCATCGACGATGATGACCTGGATCGCATTGCCCGCGTGGCCAACGACACGACCTATGGACTGTCGGCCTATATCTGGACCCGCGACGTGGGCATCGTGCACAAGCTGGCCCGCAAGATCCGCGCCGGCACCGTGCAGGTCAACGGGGGCGCGGGACTGGATCCGGCGGTGCCTTTCGGGGGTTACAAGCAGTCCGGATGGGGCCGCGAGCACGGCCGCGCCGGCGTGGAAAGCATGCTGGAGACCAAGGCGGTCGGAATCACGCTGTAAGGCCGCGACCTACCCGCAGATCGCAGCCCATGCGCAGGCCATCTTCACGGCCCTGGTAGTAGCCGGGGATTACGCCGCAGGGCCGGTAGCCGAGGGACGCATAGAAGCGCTGCGCGCCGAAGTTTGCGGCGCGCAGTTCCAGGCTCAAGTCCCAGGTACCGGCCACCCGGGCGCTCTCGTGCAGCCACAGCATCAGCCGCCGGCCCAGGCCGCGGCGTTGATGTTCGCTGTCCACGGCCAGCAAATTCAGGTGCGCCCGGGTCTCGCCAAAATGCATGATGGCGAAGCCCGCCAGGGGCGGGGCCACCGCGGCAAGCCGGCGGGCCGCCAGGACCACGCTATCGGTGCGCTTGATGTGGCAAAGTACGCGCTCTGCGGGCCATGAAGGCGGCAAGCCGGCCTCGATCAGGCGCCGCGAGAGGGCGGCGATCGCGGCAGCCTCGCGTGGCGCGGCGAGCTCGAAACGGTACTCGTCCATTTGCCAGCTTAGAATAGCACCAAGGGACCGATATTTAAGGCATGTCAGGCACAGACCACCCGCACGTCAGCATTGTGATCCCGGTGTACAACGAGGAGGCGAACCTCCCGCTGCTTTTTACCCGGCTCTACGCGACCCTCGACCAGCTGTCCTGCAGCTGGGAGTGCGTGTTCGTGGACGATGGCAGCAAGGATCACTCGGTGGCGCTGCTGCGCGCGCAGTACCAGGCTCGTCCCCAGCACACCCGGGTGATCGTGTTCCGTCGCAATTTCGGGCAGCACGCCGCCATCATGGCGGGGTTCGAGGCCGCGCAGGGCGAGGTCATCATCACCCTGGATGCCGACCTGCAGAATCCGCCCGAGGAGATTCCGCATCTGCTGGCCACCGCCGATGCCGGCCACGACTACGTCGGGACCATTCGCAAGGGACGCCGGGACCACTGGGCGCGCACCTTTCTGTCGCGACGCATCAACGGCCTGCGCGAGCGCATGACGCCGATCCGGATCACCGATCAGGGTTGCATGCTGCGGGCGTATTCGCGCGCGGTCATCGACGCGGTGAATTCCTCGGCGGAGGTCAATACCTTCATTCCGGCGCTCGCCTACCTGTATGCGCGCAATCCCGTGGAAATCGAGGTCAGGCACGAGGCGCGCCACGCGGGCGAATCCAAGTACTCCTTCTACAAGCTGATCCGCCTGAATTTCGATCTGATGACCGGCTTCACGGTGGTGCCGCTGCAGCTGTTCTCGATGCTCGGCATGATCGTGTCGGGAGTCTCCCTGCTGCTGTTCGTCTACCTGATCATCGACCGCATCCTGCACGGCCCGGATGTGCAGGGCGTGTTCACCCTGTTCGCGATCGTGTTCTTCCTGCTGGGGCTGGCGCTGTTCGGCATCGGACTCATCGGCGAATACGTGGGACGTACCTACGAGCAGGTCCGGGGCCGGCCCCGCTACCTGATCGCGGCGGTACTGGCGCCGGGCCAGCAACCGGACCCCGAGCGTCTGCGGGCGCTCGAGTCCAGCCGTGTTTAGCGCAGTCGTCTTTGCCTACAGCGAAGTCGGACAACGCTGCCTGCAGGTACTTCTGGATCATGGCGTAAGGGTGCCGCTGGTGTTCACCCACGAGGATCAGGCCGGCGAACAGCGCTGGTTCGGCAGCGTCGGGGATCTGGCCAGGGCACGCGGGCTGCGGGTGGTGACGCCACTGCTGCCTGATACCCCGCAGTGGCTGGAGGAGATCCGGCACGCTGCGCCGGATTACCTGCTGGCGTTCTACTACCGCTCCATGCTGGCGCCGCGGCTGCTGGCACTGGCGCGCTGGGGCGCCCTCAACATGCACGGTTCGCTGCTGCCTAAGTATCGGGGGCGGGCCCCGGTCAACTGGGCGATCGCCAACGGCGAGACCGAAACGGGCGCAACGCTGCACTACATGGTCGAGCGTCCGGATGCCGGCCCCATCGTCGCGCAGGAGGCGGTGGCCATCGGCCCGAACGATCACGCCCTGGCGGTGTCCATGGCGGTGGCGGCGGCCGCGGCCCGGGTGCTGGCGGCCGCCCTGCCCAGCATGGCGGCAGGCCCCCCGCCCGGGCGTCCCATGGACCTCGCCGCCGGTTCATACTTCGGCGGACGCCGTCCCGAGGACGGCCGCATCGACCCGGACTGGCCGGGGCTGCGGGTACACGCCATGATCCGCGCCGTGGCGCCGCCGTTCCCCGGGGCCTTCGTGCAGGTGGACGGGCGACGGGTGGTGTTCACCGGCTCCCGCCTGACCGGGGAGGCGGCGCGGCATCCGCAAGCCGCGCCGTGCCTGTACGCGACGGAAGGCCGGCTGTTCATGGATTGCCGCGACGGCGTGCGGCTGCTGATCGGGGGCCTGCTGCTGGACGGCACGGCGGTGGACGGAGCTGAGTTTCAGGAGCGCTTCGGCATGCAGCCGTGGCGCCTCGGTTTTACTGCGCAAGGTTAAGGAAAGATCATGAAGAAGCTGCTCATCCTGGGGGTCAATGGATTCATTGGCCACCACCTGAGTGAAGCCGTCATCCGTGAAACGGACTGGGACGTCTACGGCATGGACCTGGAATCGGACCGGCTGGCGAACGTGCTGGGCCATCCGCGCTTCCACTTCTTTGAGGGTGACATCACCATCAACAAGGAGTGGGTCGAGTACCACATCCGCAAGTGCGACACCCTGCTGCCGCTGGTCGCGATCGCCACCCCGGCCACCTATATCTCGGATCCGCTGCGGGTATTCGAGCTGGATTTCGAGGCGAACCTGCCGTTGATCCGCCAGTGCATCAAGCACAAGAAGCGCGTGATCTTCCCCTCGACCTCCGAGATCTACGGCATGTCCCAGGATGCCGAGTTTCACCCCTACGAGTCCCCCCTGGTGCTGGGGCCGGTGCCCAAGTCGCGCTGGATCTACTCCTGCAGCAAGCAGCTGCTGGACCGCGTGATCTGGTCATATGGCCAGGAAGGCAAGCTCGATCACACCCTGTTCCGGCCCTTCAACTGGATCGGCCCCGGGCTGGATCGGATGATGACGCCGAAGGAGGGCAGCTCGCGCGTGCTCACGCAGTTCTTAGGGAACATCGTGCGCAGCGAGGACATCAAGCTGGTCGACGGCGGCACGCAGCGGCGCTGCTTCACCGACATTTCCGAAGGGATCAACTGCCTGCTCAAGATCATCGCCAACAAGGATGGCGTGGCGTCCGGCAAGATCTACAACATCGGCAATCCCGCCAATGATCTGTCGATCCGCGAGCTCGCCGAAATGATGCTCAACACCGCCCGCTCGATTCCTGAATATGCGCAGTTCGCCAAGCCGGTGAAGGTGGTCGAGGTGACCGCCGAGAAGTACTACGGCGCCGGCTACCAGGACGTGCGCGCTCGCCGGCCCTGGATCAACAACACGGTCGAGGAACTGGGCTGGAAGCCCACCGTCGACATGCCGACCGCGCTGCGCAAGGTGTTTGATTCCTACAAGGCCAATCTCAAGGAAGCCCGCGCCCTGGTCGACGCGACTTAGAAGTCATCGTGCAGACCCGTCGGATCGCCTTGAAGATCGATGTCGACACGCTGCGCGGCACGCTGGAAGGCGTACCGCGCATGGTCGCGGCGCTGCGCCGGGAAGATGCGGGAGGCAGCTTCTACTTCAGCCTGGGTCCCGATCACACCGGCAGGGCCCTGAAGCGGGTCTTCCGGCGCGGCTTTCTCGGCAAGGTGCGTCGCACCGGCGTGGTCGAGCACTACGGAATCCGCACCCTTCTGTATGGCACCTTGCTGCCCGGGCCACGGATCGACCTCAAGGGCCGCGCGGTCATGCGCGCGGTGCGCGAGGCGGGCTTCGAGGTGGGCGTGCACTGCCACGATCACGTGCTCTGGCAGGATGGCGTGGCGCACGCGGATGCGGCCTGGACCCGCCGTGAATTCGAGCGTGCCCTGGAGGCATTTCAGGGCGTATTCGGCAGCGAACCGAAAGCCCATGCGGCGGCCGGCTGGCAGCTCAATGCGCAGGTCCTGCAACTCGAACAGGAGTTCGGCCTCGAGTACGCCAGCGACGCACGCGGTACGGGTCCCTTCCTGCCGACGATGGACGGCGTGCAGGGTCATTGCCTGCAGCTGCCGACGACTTTGCCTACCTTCGATGAGCTGCTCGGCGTCGAAGGGATGGACGCGGCCGGGGCGGCTGCGCAGATCCTTAAGCTGTCCCGCACCGGCGCCACGGATACGCACGTGTTCACGCTGCACGCCGAACTGGAAGGGCAGAAGCTGCTGGCGCAGTTCGAGTTCCTGCTGCGTCACTGGCGCGAGGCGGGGATGCTGCTGCAGTCCCTGCACGATTATCGCCGGGACCTTGAGGGCGCCGCCGTGCCGCGCCACGAACTGGTGTGGGGATCCGTGGCCGGCCGATCCGGCACCCTCGCGACCCAGGGGCGGATGGCATGAGCGAGCCAGCGCCGCAGCGCGCCGCAGATACGGAATTGCCCAAGTGGCTATGGGTGCTGTTCGGCGCCTGCGGCATGCTGTGGCTGGCGGGGCTGGGGCTCAGAGGGCTGTTCAATCCCGACGAGGGTCGGTACGCGGAAATCTCGCGGGAGATGCTGGCCAGCGGCGACTGGGTCATTCCCCATCTGAACGGGCTGGTCTATATCGAGAAGCCCCCCCTGCAGTACTGGGCGAGCGCGATCAGCGAGGCTGTGTTTGGTCAGAACGCCTGGGCCGCCCGGCTGTATACCGGCCTGTGCGCCCTGGCCACGGTCTCCGCCCTGTGGGCGATGGTGCGGCGCGAGTGGGGCGCGACGGCGGCGGCGCGCGCCGCCGTCATGCTGGGCAGTTCGCTGCTGTTCGTGCTGCTGGGGCAGCAGCTGACGCTCGACATGAGCCTGACGCTGTTCACCACCCTGACCTTCATCGGATTCTGCAATGCGCAGCGGGCGTTGCGCTGGCAGGGATGGATGGTGTTGAGCTGGCTGGGCATGGCCGGCGCATTCCTGACCAAGGGGCTGATCGCAGGCGTGCTGCCGATTTTCACGCTCATCGTCTACTGCCTGCTGAGTCGGGACTGGACACCCTGGCGGCGGCTGCTGCTGGTGCGCGGCACCGCTCTGTTCGCGCTGTTGTGCCTGCCGTGGCTGCTGCTGATCCAGCACCGGTTGCCGCAGTTCTTCCAGTTCTATTTTGTTCGTGAGCACTTCCAGCGCTACCTGACGAAGATCGAGGATCGCTACCAGCCCTGGTGGTTCTTCATCATCGTGCTGGTGCCGGGCATCCTGCCCTGGCTGCTGCCCGCGCTGCGCACGCTGTGGCGGGACTGGCGCGCCGGCGGTGCGCATCCGGGATTCGACCTGCGGCGCTTCGCCTGGGCCTGGTGCGTCGTGACCTTCATATTCTTTTCGGCCTCCGACTCCAAGCTGATTCCGTACATCCTGCCGATGTTTCCCATCCTCGCGCTGCTGATGGCGAGCGCGCCGCTGCCGCGCCTGAATGCGGACCTGCGCGCGACCGGGGTGGGGATGATGGTGCTGGGCGTGCTGTTGCTGGGCGCCGCCGCCTACCTGCCGCACATCCTGCAGCAGTCATTCGTCACCCACCCGTTGCGCGTGCCTGACTTTCTGAACATCAGACCCGCCCTGGTGGTGATGGGACTGTGCAGCGTGCTGGGTGGTGCCGCCGCCTGGCGGGTCCGGCCCGATGGCATCCGGCCGACGCTGGCGATCGGCCTGGGCGGGTTTTCCACCTGGGCGGCCGCGATGTGGGCTGCCGCGGCCGTGGCGCCGATCTATTCCGGAGCGGTGCTCTACGCGCAGTTGCCCGATTCCCTGCGCACGGGTGTACCGGTGTATAGCGTGCGCACGTATGATCAGAGCCTGACCTACTATCTGAGGCATCCCGTGACGCTGGTTGAGTATCGGGGCGAGCTGGATTTCGGCCAGACGCTGCAGCCGGACAAGTCCATTGCCACCCTCGCGGCGTTCGCGCCGCTGTGGCGCGACAGCGCCCAGGCACTGGCGGTGGTGAAGCGCGAGAGCTATCCGCAGTTGCAGGCCGAGGGTCTGCCCATGGTCATTCGCGCCAGTTCGCCGGAAACCTACGTCGTGAGCCGGCGATGACCTGGCTTACCTGGTGCCTGCTGCTCGGCGGCGTGTTCCTGAACGCGGCCGCCCAATTGCTGCTGAAGGCGGCGACGCGACACAGCGGGGAACTGGTGGCCGATTCCGGCAGCGTGTCCTGGGCCTCGGTGATGCAGCTGCTGGCGGCCGTGCCCCTGTGGTTCGGGCTGGCCTGCTACGCCATCAGCCTGATCGTCTGGCTGGGAGCGCTGTCGCGCGTCCCGGTGAGTCTGGCCTATCCCATGTTGTCCATTGGCTATGTGGTCAACGCCTTTGCCGCGGCGCTGCTGTTCGGGGAGGCCTTGACGGCCGGCAAGCTGGTGGCCATCGGCCTGATCTGCGCCGGAGTGTTCATGCTCGCGAGGATGCAGCACTGATGAGCGCGCCACCCCCGGATTTTCTGCCCATGACCCGGCCCAGCATCGATGAGGCCACCATTGCGGGGGTCTGCGAGGTGCTGCGTTCCGGCTGGATCACCTCGGGCCCGCAGGTGAAGGCCTTCGAGGCGGCCTTGAGCGGCTACTTCGGCGGCCGGCCGGTGCGGGCATTCAACTCCGGCACCGGCACCATGGAAGTGGGCCTGCGCATCGCCGGCGTGGGGCCCGGTGATGAGGTCATCACCACACCGCTGTCGTGGGTGGCCACCAGCAACGTCATTCTCAGCGTCGGGGCGACGCCCAGGTTCGTGGACATCGATCCGCTGACCCGCAACATCGATGTCAGCCGCATCGAGTCGGCGATCACGCCGGCCACCCGCGCGCTGCTGCCGGTGGATCTGGCCGGCCTGCCGGTGGACCGCAGCGGCCTATATGCAATCGCGAAGCGTCACGGCCTGCGCGTGGTCGAGGATGCCGCGCAGTCGATGGGCAGCCAGTGCAACGGACAGCCGATCGGAGCCCAGGGCGATCTGGTCTCCTTCAGCTTTCACCCGAACAAGAACATCACGACCATCGAGGGCGGTTGCCTGGTGCTCAATGACGAGCGCGAGGCGCGGCTGGCGGAACAGTACCGGCTGCAGGGCGTGGTGCGCAGCGGCCATGACGGCATGGAAGTGGAGATCGCCGGCGGCAAGTTCAACCTGACGGACGTTGCCGCGCGCGTCGGCCTTGGCCAGCTGCCGCACCTGGCACAGTTCAACGCCCGGCGCCGGGAGCTGGCGCGCCGCTATTTCACTCAGCTGCGCGAGCGCGGGGCCGTGGCTCTCGGGCTGGGGTTGCCGCCGGAGGATTTTGCCAACAGCAACTGGCACATGTTCCAGGTCGTGCTGCCCGAAGAGCGCCTGACCCTCACCCGGGCGCAGATCATGGATCAGCTGTTGGCGCTGGGCATCGGGACCGGGGTGCACTACCCGCCGATTCATCTGTTCAAGCTGTATCGGCGCCTGGGTTTCAAGCCCGGGGACTTCCCGATCGCTGAATACGTCGGCCGCAACATACTGACCCTGCCGCTGTTTCCGGCCATGCGGGATGAGCGATGTGACGCGGGCGGCCGAGGCCCTGATGCGGGTACTGTCCGGCGCGGCGCGCGGCTGAAGTTGCCAACCATCAGGCGTTGACGTACAAGACCGGCTGTTTCGGTCGATTACTCGAGGGAGATCCACCATGCGTATAGTGAAATCCGCCGCCGTCCTGCTGGTGCTGGCGTTGGGCATGTCGGTCGCGGCCCACGCGGACAACAGTCAGCAGAGCAAGATGAAGACCTGCAATGCCCAGGCCGGCGATCAGAAGCTGGCGGGCGATGCCCGCAAGGGCTTCATGAAGTCCTGCCTGTCGGCCGGCAGTTCCGCCCCGGCGGCCAAGACCCTGACGCCGCAGCAGCAGAAGATGAAGACCTGCAATGCGGATCCGAAGGCCAAGACGCTCAAGGGCGCTGAGCGCAAGGCCTTCATGAAGAGCTGTCTGTCGGGACCGGCGGCCTAAGCCGTTTGCGGGCCGCAGCGGCTAGTGCCGCTGCGGCTTGAGCAGGTAGTCGTAGCGATCCGCGGAATGCACGCGGACCTGCGAGATCTGCTCGCCGCGGGTCAGGGTCAGCGGGATTTCGGCGCCCGCGGGGCCGATGCTCCAGACCTTGCGGAACATGTCCGCCAGACCCTCGACCCCGTGGCCGGCGACGGCGGTCACTTCATCGTTCACCCGAACGCCGGCGCGGTGCGCCGGGCCGTCCTGCGCCAGGGCGCCCACGACCAGCCGGCCGTGCTGCTCGGTGGCGTACATTCCCAACCAAGGCCGCGGCGTCTGCAACGGGCGCCCGGCGCGCAACATGTCATCCAGGATGGGATCGAGCAGATCCACCGGCACAAACAGATTGGCGTCGAAGGTTTCATCGCGGGTGGATTCCTCGACCAGCAGCGAGCCCACGCCGAGCAGCCGCCCATCGGTGCCCACCAGCGCCGTTCCGCCCCACTGCGGGTGGGCGGGCGCGGTGAAGATCGCATCATCCAGCAGGTATTCCCAATGACCGGCGAATTCCCGGCGGGCCGTGACCTGCACATTGAGGGAATGGGCCAGTCCCCCGTGGCCGATGACAATGGCGTTGGCGCCGACTTCCAGCCCCGCCGAGGAGCCGCGCTGCAGGACGGGCACCCCGAGGTCACCCAGCGGCTGCACCAACCCGAATCCGGAAGTCGGATCGTAGCCGGCGACATGGCCGGGTACGGCGCGGCCGTTGTGCGTGGAAAGCCAGACGGTGCGCGCCTCGGTGATCAGGTACCCGATGGTGAGCACCATGCCGTCCTCGCCGATGACCACACCGCTGCCGACGCGCTCGGTGCCGAGCAGCGGCGCGGTGAAGGCGCCCTCGGGGATTTCGGAGTGCACCATGACCACCGACTGCATCGCGGCCTGCAGATCGAACGGCAGCTGCTCGGGACGCGGTTGCAGAGCAGCAGGAAATGTCCAGTTCTTGGATACTGTCATGCCTGGAAATCTATCAGGCCCGGAACCCGGCCGAAACTACCCGGTGTCGCAGTTTCGATGTAAGAGGATGACGCCTTGACGAGTGATGCGATGCACGAATCACCTGCGCCCGTGTCACCTGTCACAAATCGGCGACGCATTGCCCTGGTTACCGCGCTGCAGGCCGCTTCGCTGGATGAAGATCTAGCCCCGCTGGCGGATGCGCTGCACCACGCCGGCATGGCCGCGCACATCGTGCCCTGGGACAGCGAGCAGGACTGGTCCGGCTTTGACATGCTGCTGTTGCGCTCGACCTGGGACTACACCTCGAGACTTGCACAGTTTCTGAGCTGGGCCGAGCGGGCATCGAAGGCCGCGCCGCTGGTGAACAATCTGGCGACGGTGCGCTGGAACATCGACAAGCACTATCTTGGCGCATTGGCGGCCGCCGGGATTCCGGTGGTGCCGACGACCTTTCTGGAGCCCGGGGCCGATGCGAGCGCCGCGATCGGGCGCTTTCTGACCCAGGCGCAGTGCGCGGAACTGGTGATCAAGCCTGCGATCGGCGCCGGCTCGCGCGACGCACAGCGACATCATCGCGCTGCCTCGGCGTCGGCCATTGCGCATGCCGAGCGACTGCTTGCCGCGGGCCAGAGCGTGCTGTTGCAGCCCTATCTGCGGCGTGTCGATGAGGAGGGCGAGGCGGCGCTGATCTTCTTCGCCGGTGAGTTCAGTCATTCGGTCCGCAAGGGTGCCCTGCTGCAGCCCGGCTCCGGGGCGACGACGGAACTTTTTGCCCCGGAAACGATCAGCGCGCGGGAGGCCGCTGCCGATGAACTGGCGGTTGCGCGCCAGGCGCTGGCCGCGGTGCCTTTCGGGGCACCGCTGTATGCCCGGGTCGACCTGATCCGCGATGGGCTGGGGCAGCCGCGACTGCTGGAACTGGAACTGATCGAACCGTCACTGTTCTTTGCCCATGCGCCACAGGCGGCGGCGCGCTTTGCGCAGAGCATCCGCCTATTCGTGCCGACCGCGGGCGGGCCGGTATAATGAAAATCACCTAACGTGGCGCATCCCCAGCCACCAGCGACGACGGAGCGAGCAAATTGAATCCAGCAGTCAGGAATGCCCGGGCCATTGACGCATGCCTGCGAGCCGGCGCGCTGTGGACCATGGGTCTGATCGCAACCCAGGCGCTGGCGCTGGCGCAGGCGCCGACTGCGCAGGCTGCGACCTCGGGACTGAATCTCGCGGCACTGGACAAGACGGTTCGGGTGCAGGATGACGTCTACGACTATGCGAATGGCCTGTGGTTGAAGAACACGCCGATTCCGCAGGATCGCTCCAGTGTCTCGATCGCCAGCGAGCTGCTCGATACGAGCCTCGATCAGTTGCGCGGCCTGATCGAAGCGGCCGCGAAGGACACTTCCGCGGCACCCAATTCCGAGGCGCGCAAGATCGGGGACCTCTATGCGAGCTTCATGGATGAGCCCGCGGTGGAGGCGGCGGGGCTCGGCGTGGTGAGGAAGGAGCTCGCGCGCATCGATGCCCTGAAGTCCAAGAGCCAGCTGCCGGCGCTGTTCGCGCACCTGCACCGCATCGGCGTCGCCACCCCCTATGGGTTGGGCGTGAGTCCGGATATCCGCGACACCACCCGGGTGGCCGTGGGCGTTGACCAGGACGGCCTGGGAATGCCGGATCGGGACTACTACCTCAAGGACGAGGATCCACGGCTGGTTGAAATCCGCAGCCACTATCTCAAGGCCATTGAAAAGCTGCTGGGCCTGGCCGGGCTTCCCGATGCCGCGGGCCAGGCCAAGTCAGTGCTGGAGCTGGAGACCCGGATCGCCGGGGCGCAGTGGACCCGCACCGAGCTGCGTGATCCCGTCAAGCGCTACAACAAGGTCAGTTTCAGCGCCTTGGATGCCGCGACGCCGGGCTTTCACTGGCAGGTGTACCTGCATGATGCCGGCATCAGCGGCAAGACCGACTACCTGATCGTCGGGGAGCCCAGCTATTTCAAGTCCTTCGGCCAGATGGTCACGGACGAGCCGCTCGCCGTCTGGCGCAGCTACCTGCGCTGGCATCTGCTCATGGAATACTCGGCCTACATGCCGAAGGCATTCGTGGACGCGAATTTCGAATTCTTCGGCACGGCGCTGCGCGGCACCCCGGAAATCCGGCCGCGCTGGAAGCGCGGCATCGCCGTGGTGGAAGGGTCGATCGGCGAAGGCCTGGGCAAACTGTATGTGGCCAGGTACTTCCCGCCCTCGACCAAGGCCAGGATGGACAGCCTGGTCAGCAATCTGCTGACCGCCTACCGCGAGGATGTCGCCTCCCTGGACTGGATGGGGCCGCAGACCAAGCAGCAGGCGCTCGAGAAGCTGGCGCGCCTGAACCGCAAGATCGGTTACCCGGACAAGTGGCGGGATTATCGTGGGCTGGTCATCAGGCGCGACGACCTCATCGGCAATGTGATCCGCGCCAATGAGTTCGAGTTCGCCTACGAGCTCGGCAAGCTGGGCAAGCCCGTCGACCATGGCGAGTGGCTGATGACTCCGCAGACCATCAATGCCTACTACCGGCCCGACCTCAACGAGATCGTGTTTCCGGCCGCCTATCTGCAGCCGCCGAATTTCGATCCCAACGCGGATGATGCGGCCAACTACGGCGCCATCGGCGCGGTCATCGGTCATGAGATGAGCCATGGATTCGACGACAAGGGCAGCCAGTTCGATGCCAGCGGCAATCTGCGCGACTGGTGGACCAAGGAGGACCATGAGCGCTTTGCGGCCAAGACCGCGGTGCTGGTGGCGCAGTACGACGCGTTCCAGGCCATGCCGGGCTACACCATCAACGGCAAGCTCACCTTGGGCGAGAACATCGCCGACAACTCCGGTCTTGCCGTAGCCTACAAGGCCTACCGCCTCAGCCTGAATGGCCACGAGGCCCCGGTCATCGATGGTTTCACGGGCGATCAGCGGTTCTTCCTGGCATCCGCCCAGGCCTGGGCCGGCAAGGTGCGCGACCAGCAGCAGATCGTGTATCTGAAGTCCGATCCGCATTCCCCCTATGCGGCGCGCGGCGCGCTGCCGCTGTCCAATCAGGATGCCTTCTATACGGCCTTTGGCATCAAGCCCGGCGACAGGATGTACCTGCCGCCTGAGCAGCGGGTCCATCTCTGGTAATCAATGAGCCTCTCCACCTTCGATATTTTCAAAGTCGGGATCGGGCCCTCCAGCTCGCACACCATGGGACCGATGCGTGCCGCGCGCGAATTCGCCTTGGCCTTGCAGTCCGCGCAGCTGCTGGAGAAGACCGCTGAGGTGGTCATCCGCCTGTATGGATCCCTCGCGCTGACCGGGGGCGGTCACGGCACGGACCGTGCCGTGCTGCTGGGGCTCTCGGGCGAGGATCCGCGCACCGTGGATCCGGACAGCATGGAGCCCACGGTGCGCCAGATCCGCAGCAGCGGGCAGCTGAAGCTGCTCGGACGGCACGCGGTGGCCTTCGATGAACCGATGCAGCTGCTGTTCATGCGCTCGGAGCGGCTGCCGCGCCATACCAATGGCATGCGCTTTTCCGCGCTGGATGCGCAGGGCGTGCGGCTGCTCGAGGAGGAGTACTACTCCCTGGGCGGCGGCTTCATCGTGCGCGGCGAGGAGCCGGAAGGCGCCGGCGCCGAGGTCGCAGTGGCCTATCCGTTCGCATCCGGGGAGGAGCTGCTGGCTGCCTGTCGCGAGCACGGCCTGGAAATCTTCGAACTGATGCTGGCGAACGAGGGCGCCTGGCGCACGCCGACGCAGGTGCGCGAGCAGCTGCTGTCGATCTGGCAGGTGATGCAGGCGTGTGTGGCGCGCGGGTTTCGCCAGAACGGCGTGCTGCCGGGAGTACTGAAGGTGCGGCGGCGGGCGCCGAAGATGCACCGTACCCTGACCGAGGGCGGCGGGCCGCAGGGCGCGCTGGTGGCCATGGACTGGGTGAACGCCTGGGCGCTGGCGGTGAACGAGGAGAATGCCGCCGGCGGCCGGGTGGTCACCGCGCCGACCAACGGCGCGGCCGGCATCGTGCCCGCGGTGCTGCACTTCTATGAACGCTTCGAACCCGGCGCCAGCGAGGAGGGCGTGATCCGCTTTCTGCTCACGGCCGGCGCCATCGCCATGCTGTACAAGCGCAATGCCTCCCTTTCCGGCGCCGAGATGGGTTGCCAGGGGGAAGTGGGCGTGGCCTGCTCCATGGCGGCGGCGGGACTGGTGGCGGCCCTGCATGGCACCAACGAGCAGATCGAGAATGCCGCCGAGATCGGCATGGAGCACAACCTTGGACTCACCTGCGATCCGGTCGCAGGACTCGTGCAGATTCCCTGCATCGAGCGCAATGCCATGGGCTCCGTGAAGGCGATCAACGCGGCGCGGCTGGCGATGCGCGGCGATGGCACCCACAAGGTCTCCCTCGACCAGGTCATTGCCACGATGCGCCAGACCGGACTCGACATGTCCACCATCTACAAGGAGACCTCCCAGGGAGGTCTGGCCGTGAATGTCCCGGATTGTTGAGCCACCCGATGGAGAAGAACCTGTGCTGGCAGCCATAGCGTCCGTAGGTCTGGCGCTGGCCGGCGCCGACCCTTTCCTGTGGCTCGAGGACATCGGGGGCCGGCGAGCGCTTGCCTGGGTGCAGCAGCAGAATTCACGCTCACTGCAGCGGCTCACTCACGATGCCCGCTACCCGGAGGCCTACCGCAACGCGCAGGCCATTCTCGAGGATCGCAGCCGCATTCCCTACGGCGCGCTGCGCGGCGGCTATGTCTACAATTTCTGGCAGGACGATCAGCATATCCGCGGGCTGTGGCGTCGTACGCCGCTGGCGTCCTACGAGAGCGCCAGTCCCGACTGGGAAACGCTGCTGGATGTGGACGCGCTGGCCAAGGCGGAGGGGCGCAACTGGGTGTACCAGGGCGTGGATTGCCAGCCGGACAATGGGCCGCGCTGCCTGATCAGCCTGTCGGATGGCGGCCTGGACGCCCAGGTCGTGCGCGAGTTCGACCAGCGCTCCCGCAGTTTCGTCACGGACGGCTTCACGCTGCCGCAAGCCAAGTCCGAGGTGACCTGGAAGGATGCCGATACGCTGCTGGTAGCCACGGACTTCGGCGAGCGGACCCTCACCGAGTCCGGTTACCCCTACGTCATCAAGGAATGGCGCCGCGGCCAGCCGCTGAGCGCAGCCCGGGAGATCTTTCGCGGTGAAGTAAAGGACGTGGCCGCGAGCCCCGCGCGGCTGGACGGGGATCGGGGCGAGCACCTGCTGGTGCTAGCCCGGGCCCGAACCTTCTTCAGCACCGACTATCTGCGGGTGGACCCGGCGGCGGATTCCCTGCAGGCGATGACCTTGCCGCCGAAAGTGGAGCTGCAGGGGATCAGTCACGGGGAGCTGCTGTTCCTGATTCGCCAGGACTGGCAGATCGGCGGGCATACTTTCAGGACCGGATCGCTGCTGTCCATGCCCCTGTCAGCGCTGACCGCGGCCCAGCCGTCGATTCGCGAGGTGCTGGTGCCCGGACCGCGCGACTCCATCGAGCAGGTGGCGGTCACGCACAGCGGCGTGCTCGTGGCGCTGTATTCCAATGTGAAGGGCCGGCTGCTGCGGCTGCAATTCACCGAGCCGTCCTGGATCGCGACGGACATTGCGCTGCCCGCCAACGGCTCGGTGGGGATTGCGAGCGCCGACGAGCACAGCGATACCGCCTTCGTCACCTACGAGGATTTCCTGCAGCCCGCGACCTTGTACCAGGTGGCCGTGCAGACAGCCCAAGCCCAGCCCATCAAGCATCTGTCGCAGAAGTTCGACGCCGACCGATTCACCGTCGAGCAGCTCAATGCGACCTCGCGGGATGGAACCCAGGTGCCGTACTTCGTGGTGCGTTCCCGGAACTTCGTGGCCGACGGCGCGGCGCCCACCCTGTTGTACGGCTATGGCGGATTTTCCGTGTCCATGCTGCCCGGTTATCTGGGCACCACGGGGAAACTGTGGCTGGAGAAGGGCGGGGTGTACGTGCTGGCGAATATCCGCGGCGGCGGAGAGTTTGGTCCGGCCTGGCACGAGGCGGGACTGAAGACGCACCGGCAGGTGGTCTACGATGATTTCATCGCGGTGGCCACCGATCTGATCGCGCGGCGCATCAGTTCGCCCCGACGGCTGGGCATCGAGGGCGGCTCCAACGGCGGCCTGCTGATGGGCGTCATGCTCACCCAGAGACCTGAACTGTTTCACGCCGCGGTCGTACAGGTGCCGCTGCTCGACATGCTGCGCTTTGACAAGCTGCTGGCGGGTGCCTCGTGGGTGGATGAGTACGGCTCGCCGCAGGTGCCGCAGGAGCGCGCCTGGCTGGAGCGGATGTCCCCGTACCAGAATCTGCACTTTCGCAGTGACTACCCGGAAATCTTCCTGCTCACCTCCACCAAGGATGATCGGGTGCACCCGGGCCACGCGCGCAAGTACGCCGCCAAGCTCGAATCCCTGCACCTGCCGTTCCTGTACTACGAGAACACCGATGGCGGCCATTCGGCCGCCGCGGATCTGCGCGAACGGGCGCGACGGGTGGCGCTGGAATTCGTCTATCTGTCACAGCGACTTTTGGATTGAGGAGTCAGGCTTTGAATTTCGAACATCGCCCCCGCACGAAAGTCCTGCTGACCGCGCTGTGCGGCCTGCTTGGCACGCCGCTGTGGGCGGCCGGCGCCGACAACCTGATCGGCTTCGATGCCGCGGGCAGCAGCGCCGAGCTGGCCGTGGAGCGCAAGTTCGATGCCGTCATCGACCCGGCCGACCTGCGCACCTGGCTGCAGGATCTGGCCGCGGCGCCCAATAACGTGGGATCGCCGCACGACCGCAGGAATGCGGAAAAAATGCGCGACATGCTGGCCTCCTGGGGCTGGGACGCGCGCATCGAGACTTTTCAGGTGCTGTATCCGACGCCGCTCGCCGAGCGGGTGGAACTGCTGGCCCCGACCCAGCACGTGGCGCAGCTCATCGAGCCGCCGATTGCGGGAGATGCGGGTAGCGCCGTGCCGGGAGCCCTGCCCGCGTACAACGTCTACGGCGCAGACGGAGATGTCACGGCGGAAGTGGTCTATGTCAATTTCGGCATGGACGCGGACTATCAGGAACTGGCGCGCCGCGGCATCAGCGTGACCGGGAAGATCGCATTGGCACGCTACGGCGGCGGCTGGCGGGGTCTCAAGGCCAAGCTGGCCCATGAGCATGGCGCCGTGGGATGCCTGATCTATTCGGATCCTCATGACGATGGCTACGCGGCCGGGGATGCCTATCCGCAAGGCGGTTGGCGGCCCGCCGCGGGTATCCAGCGCGGCTCGGTGGCCGACATGCCGCTGTACCCGGGTGATCCGCTCACGCCGGGAGTCGGGGCCACGGCGGGGGCCACCCGTCTGGCGCTCAAGGACGCAGCCTCGCTGATGAAGATCCCGGTGCTGCCGATATCCTGGGCCGATGCCCAGCCCATTCTCGCCGGCCTCACCGGCCCGGTGGCGCCACCGGCCTGGCGCGGTTCCCTGCCGATCACCTATCACCTGGGGCCCGGTGGATCCCGGGTGCACCTGCTGGTGAAGTCGGACTGGAGCCAGAAGCCCATCTACGACGTGATCGCCACGCTCACCGGCAAGGACCTGCCCGATGAGTGGGTGATCCGCGGCAACCATCACGACGGCTGGGTGGAGGGCGCCTGGGACCCGCTGGCGGGCGCGGTGGCGGAGCTCGCCGAGGCGCGCGCCATCGGAAGCTTGCTCAAGACGGGCTGGCGACCGCGGCGCACCCTGGTTTACGCCAGCTGGGACGGCGAGGAACCCGGCCTGATCGGTTCCACCGAGTGGGTCGAGACGCATGCGCAGGAACTGCAGAACAAGGCCGTGCTGTACCTGAACTCCGATGAGAATGGCCGCGGCTTCCTGGGTGCCGGTGGCAGCGACTCGCTGCAGCATCTGCTGAACCAGGTGGCCGCGGTGGTCATGGATCCGGAAACCGGCGTCACGGTGCAGGCGCGCCTGCGCGCCCGCACGCTGGTCGAGGCCGCCGGCGGCACGACCGATCCGGACGCGCGCGCGGCTGCCGATGCGGCCGCGGGCAGCGGCGATCTGCCGCTTGAAGCGCTGGGCTCGGGTTCCGACTTCACGCCCTTCCTGCAGCATCTGGGGATCGCGACCCTGTCGGTGGAATACGGCGGTGAGGCGGATCAGTCCGGCGTCTATCATTCCCGCTACGACACCTTCGATCACTTCGTGCGTTTCGGCGATCCGGGCTTCAAGTATGGGGTGGCGCTGGCGCAGACCAACGGGCGGCTGATGCTGCGCGTGGCGGATGCGCAGTTGCTGCCGCAGCAGGCCGGGACGGTGGCGCAGCGCATCGATGGCTACGTCCATCAGCTGCATGCGCTGACGGATACGCGCCGCAAGCACGCCGCGGATCTGGCCTCCATGCTGGACGCCCACGTCTATGAACTGGCCGCCGATCCGCAGCATCCGGTGCTGGCGCCGAAGGCTGAAAGCCCCGTGCCGTTCCTGGATCTGACCCCGCTCGACAATGCGGTGACTCGCCTCACGGCCTCGGCGCGGGCATTCGACGCCGCCTACGCGGCGCAGCTGGGCGCGGGAGCCGCTCTGGCCGGCGAGCGCGCCCGGTCGATCAATGCGGTGCTGCGGGGGCTCGAACGGACCCTCACGGATCCGCACGGGCTGCCCGGGCGCAGCTGGTACACCCACCTGATCTATGCCCCCGGCATGCTGACCGGGTACGGGGCCAAGACTCTGCCCGGAGTGCGCGAGGCGATCGAGCAGGGTCAGTGGCAGACGGCCGAGGACTATGCACGGCGCACGGCGGCCGCATTAAGCGCCTACAGCGATCAGCTGGACCGCGCCACTGCCATGCTTCGGCCCCCGGGTTGAAGGTCAGAGGCTATAATTACCTCATGAGCAAGCCTGACCCACGTACCGTGCCCTTTGGCAGCGTGTTTACCGATCTGATGGCCATCGCCACCTACAAGGATGGCGCCTGGTCTGGCTTTGAGCTGGTTCCCACCGCGCCGATTTCCCTGCACCCGGCCGCACATGCGCTGCATTACTGCAGTTCGTGCTTCGAGGGCTTCAAGGCCTATCGCCGCGCCGATGGCGGCGTTCATGTGTTTCGCCTCGAGCGTCACATCGAACGCCTGCAACAAAGCGCGCGCCAGCTGGTGCTGCCGGCGCCGGATCCGAAGCAGGTGCGCGCCATGGTACTGGCGCTGGTGGATCGCAGTCGCGGCGAGGTGCCCGAGTCGCCGGGCTCCCTGTACGTGCGTCCGTTGCTGTTCGGCACGACGGCCAACATCGGCGCCGCGGCGACCCCGGCCGACCAGGCCACCCTGGTCGTGATGGCCAGTCCCGTGTGGGACTACTTCGCCGGCGGCATGAAGCCGCTGCGCATCCTGATGGAACCGGCGGCGCGCTCGGCGCCGCATCTGGGCGTGGTGAAGACCGGTGGCAACTATGCGGCCGCGCTCGGGCCGACCCTGGCGGCGCGCCGCGAACACCAGGCGGACCAGGTGCTGTTCTGTCCGGCCGGCGAGGTCCAGGAGACCGGGGCGGCCAACTTTCTGCTGCTGCGGGATCGGCAGATTCTGACGCGCAGCCTCGATTCGAGCTTCCTGCACGGAGTGACTCGCGACTCGCTGCTGACCCTGGCCCGGGATCTGGGCTACACGGTCACGGAACGCGTCGTCACGGTGGACGAGACCCTGGAGTGGGCGGGCAGCGGTGGCGAAGCGGCCCTGTCGGGCACGGCGGCAGTACTGGCCGGAGTCGGTACCCTGATCTGGAAGGGCCGCGACGTGCGGGTCGCCGACGGTGGCGTCGGGCCCGTGACCCAGGCCTTGCGCGCCGCACTGGTTGACGTGCAACGCGGGGTGACGCCCGACCGGTTCGGATGGCTGACAGCCGTGTAATCCAGCATGACGAGGGTACCGCGACTGCACGTCCCGCACCCTCCGGCCCGGCCGGGCCAGACTCCTGACTTCAGCTATGTACAGATCTCACCGGCCGGCGCCCTGGACCGGCCCGAAGTCACGGCCGCCCTGACCGATATCGAGTCGCTGGCCACCGGCATGGTCCGGGTCCTGGACGACAACCAGGCGGCCGTCGGTCCCTGGCATCCGCATCTGGAGCCCCAGGAACTTCAGGTCGGCCTGCGCCACATGCTGCTGACGCGGTTGTTCGATCAGCGCATGCAGAACATCCAGCGCCAGGGGCGGATCTCCTTCTACGTGCGCTCGCTGGGCGAAGAGGCCGTCTCGGTGGCGCAGACCATGGCGCTGCGCCCGGATGACATGCTGTTTCCCTCCTACCGCAACCAGGGCCTGCATGTGGCGCGCGGCCACAGCCTCGTGGAGCTGATGTGCCAGTGCCTGTCCAACACCCGCGACATGTGCAAGGGGCGGCAGATGCCGGTGATGTATCACTGGCAATCGGGCAACATCTTTTCCATTTCCGGGAATCTCGCGACCCAGTACCCGCAGGCCGTGGGCTGGGCGATGGCCGCGGCGCTCAAGGGTGAGGATCGGATTGCCGCATCCTGGATGGGCGAGGGCAGCAGTGCCGAGGCGGACTTCCACCACGGCCTGACTTTCGCGGCGGTGTACCGGGCGCCGGTCGTGCTCAACATCGTCAACAACCAGTGGGCGATCTCCAGCTTCCAGGGATTCGCGGGCGGTGAGCAGCGCAGCTTCGCGGCCCGCGGTCCCGGTTACGGCATTCCCGGGATCCGCGTCGATGGCAATGATTTCCTGGCGCTGCACGCCGTCACGGCCTGGGCTGCGGAGCGCGCCCGTCGCGGCGGCGGTCCGACGCTGATCGAACCGGTCACCTATCGCGCCTCCGCGCACTCCACCAGCGATGACCCGGCCCGCTACCGGCCCCGCGATGACTGGCAGGCCTGGCCGCTGGGCGATCCCATCGAGCGGCTCAAGCAGCATCTGATCGGGCTGGGTGAGTGGTCGCCGGCGCGCCATGAGCAGTTGATCAAGGAGCTGGAGGCGCATGTGGCCGAGTGCTGGCAGCTGGCCCAGCGCGCGGGGACCATGACGGATGGGCCGCGCCTGGATCCGCGCACCATGTTCGAAGACGTGTTCGCCACCATGCCGGCGCATCTGGTGCGTCAGCGCCAGCAGCTGGATGAGGAACTCGCTGCATGCCCCAGATGAACATGATCCAGGCCATCAACTCCGCCCTGGATGTGATGCTGGAGCGTGATGCCAATGTGGTGCTGATGGGCGAGGATGTCGGCTACTTCGGCGGCGTGTTCCGCTGCACCGAAGGGCTGCAGCGCAAGTACGGCGAGCAGCGGGTGCTGGACACGCCGATCGCCGAGGGCGGCATCGTGGGGGCTGCCATCGGCATGGGAGTGCATGGACTGAAGCCCGTCGTGGAGATCCAGTTCGCCGACTACGCCTATCCCGCATTCGACCAGATCGTCAGTGAGCTCGCACGGCTGCGGTATCGCACGGCCGGGGAGTTTCACGCGGCCGTGACCGTGCGCATGCCCTGCGGCGGCGGCATCCGCGGCGGCCAGACCCATTCGCAGAGTCCGGAGGGCATCTTCACGCACGTCTGCGGCGTCAAGGTGGTGATGCCGTCCAATCCCTATGACGCCAAGGGGCTGCTGATCAGTGCCATCGAAGACGAGGATCCGGTGATCTTCTTCGAGCCCAAGCGCATCTACAGCGGACCTTTCGACGGGGAGCCCGAGAAAGCCGCCGTGCCCTGGAGCGCCCATCCCAAAGGCGAGGTGCCCGCCGGTCACTACAGCCTGCCGCTGTGCCGCGCCGAGATCATTCGCACCGGTACCCAGGTGACCCTGGTGGCCTACGGGACCATGGTGCACGTGGCGCAGGCGGCGGTGGAGCGCTGCGGGGTGGATGCCGAGATCATCGACCTGCGCACGCTCTCGCCGCTGGACACGGACACGCTGTGCGCCTCGGTGAATCGCACCGGCCGCTGCGTCATCGTGCACGAAGCGACCCGCTTCGGCGGATTCGGCGCGGAACTCTGCGCGACGGTGCAGGAGCAGTGTTTCTGGAACCTGCTCGCGCCCATCGAGCGCGTGACCGGCTGGGATACGCCCTATCCGCATGCTTTCGAATGGGAGTACTTCCCGGGGCCCGACCGGATCGCGGCCGCGCTCAGCCGGGCGATGGAGGCCGCATGAGCCGCTATGTGTTCAAACTGCCCGATCTGGGCGAGGGTGCGGTGGATGCCGAGGTGGTCGCCTGGAAGGTCGCCGTGGGGGAGGAGGTACGGGAGGATCAGCCGCTGGTGGAAATGCTGACCCAGAAGGCCACGGTGGAGCTGCCCGCGCCGGTGACCGGCAAGGTCTTGAGCACCACCGGCGCCGCCGGTGATCGGGTGGCGGTCGGCGCGGAGCTGGCGGTATTCGAGACCGCCGGCGCCGAACCTGTCATGGCTGCGGTCGTGCCGCAAAGCCCGGTCGCCACCTCACCGGCCATACGCCGCCGGGCGCGCGAAGCCGGCATTGACCTGACCCGCATCAGCGGCAGCGGCCCGAAGGGCCGCATTGTGCTGAGCGACCTGGACGCGGGACCGCATGCTCCTGCGGCCGGCACCCCGGCCGCGAATCTTCCTGAGGTGCAGGAAATACCCGTGACGGGTCTGCGCCGGCTGATCGCCGAACAGGTCAGTCACAGCGCGCGAACCATTCCGCACTTCGCCTACGTCGAGGAAGTGGATGTCACCGCTCTCGAATCGCTGCGGCAGCGGCTCAATGCCGACGCGCAACCCGGTGGCGGCACCCTGAGCTATCTGCCGTTCATCGCTCTTGGACTGGTGCGCGCGCTGGCCCGCCATCCGAACTGCAATGCGCGCTATGACGATACGCGACAGACGTTGCTGCGCTATCGCGCGGTTCACTTAGGTATTGCCGTGCAGACGCCCCAGGGGCTGAAGGTGCCGGTGATCCGCGATGCGCAGGCGCTGGGCCTGCGCGAGATCGATGCCGAGATCCGCCGCCTGAGCGCCGCGGCCCGCGACGGACACGCGCGGCCGGCGGATTTCTCCGGCTCGACCATCACGCTCACCAGCCTGGGAAAACTGGGCGGTATCGCCTCCACACCCATCATCAACCAGCCGGAGCTGGCCATTGTCGGCGTGAACCGCGCACTGGAAAGGCCGGTGGTGCGCGACGGGGCGATGGTCATCCGCCGCATGATGAACCTGTCGTCGAGCTTTGATCATCGGTTCATCGACGGCTTCGATGCCGCGCGACTGATTCAGACCCTGCGTGAACTGCTGGAGCAGCCGGCGCTGCTGTTCATCTGATCAGTCCGCGAAGCCCAATCCCCAGCCGCCGTCGATGGTGATCTGCTGGCCGGTGATGTAGGTCGAAGCGGGCGAGGCCAGGAACAGGGCCAGTCCCTTGAGGTCATCGGGGAAACCGACGCGGTGCATCGGAATGAATTTGCCGACCGTCGCCTGCGTTTCCGGCTTCTTCGCGTGGCCGCCGCCGATGTTGGTCACGATGAACCCGGGTGCAATCGCATTCACGGTGATGCCGTATGCCGCCAGCTCCAGGGCCACGCACTGGGTGAGATGGAAGGCGCCGGCCTTCGCGGCCATGTAGGCCGAGCCGATGGCCGGTTCGACTTTGTTGGCCGCCAGCGAGGTGGTGACGATGATCCGGCCCGAGCGCCGCGGGCGCATGTGGCGTGCCGCGGCGCGCAGGGTCGCGAACACTCCATTCAGGTTCACATCGATCACGCGGTTCCAGCGCTCGTCGGTGTAGTTCTCCAGCGCACCCTCGGGCACCCGCTTGCGATCGGCGCCCACCCAGCCGTCGACGAATCCGGCGCCGGAATCGACCCCGGCGTTGGCGAACACCACGTCCAGCCGGCCGTAGAGCGCGGCGGCCGCGTCAATGGCCGCATCCAGGGCGGCGTGGTCGGTGACATTGACCGTGGCGCCGCGCACGTCGAATCCGGCGGCACTCAGGCGCGCGCTCTGCTCGGCGACCTGCGCGGCATTCAGGTCCAGGATGGTCACCCGCGCGCCGTTTTCCGCCAGCGCCTCGGCATAGGCAAGCCCCAGTCCGCTGGCGCCTCCGGTCACCACCACGCCGTACCCACGGACCGCGAACAGTTCGGAAATCTTCATCGATGGTTCCTCTTCTGAGACCTTTGACCCGGGGCCGCATACTACAATGAAGCGTGGATTGCCGATTCTCCCGTGAGGTTGCACTGCCGGGCCTGATGCACAAGGCCGGCAGGATCGTGGGCGCCCTGATCATCGCCGCGGGTTTCGGCCCCACGCCGGCCGCTACCGCGTACGCGGCCACCTCCGATGCGGCGATTGAACTGTCACCGGATATGCGGCCGGCGCTCATCCTGGTGCCGCCGCAGGGCGCACTGCAGCTGGTGCACCGCGCCACGCGCCTGCGCGATCAACGGGCGCAGGCCCTGCCCTTGAAACTGGGGTCCTGGCTCACCGCACCCATCACTCGCCGCGATGCCAGGGAGCGCCATGCGTCGCTGCCGGCGGGCTGGCTGACCACCGAGCCCGATCGCGGTTTCACGCAGGCGCTGCTCGGGCAGCTCTCGCATGTCGCGGCCAACTGGCCCTGGCGCACGCTGATCGTCAGTAGCTCCGCTGCAGAAAGCGACAGCCAGCTGCAGACCCTCGGGGGTCAGTCGGCGGTGGTTGCGGTGGTGCAGGATGAACTGGTGGATCTGGCCGGCAAGGTGGAGTTGCACGTGACCATGAATCTGGTCACCGTTCGCAATGCCGCGAGCGCGCATGAGACGCGGGTGCAGACCCCGGTGGAGTATTTTGCGCCGGCGCTGGCCGCCGACAGCGCACTGCCGCGCCGCAATGCCACGCTCTTTGCCCTGAACGGGGCGCTGGATGAGCAGGTGAGCACCGCGGCGACCGATCTGACCCAGTTTTTGGCGACGATGGTGGCGCGCTTCTCGGTGCCCGCCAGCCTGCATGCGCGCAATCCCACGCTGGGGGAGCTGGGACTGCACCCCACCTGCGCCGAATGCCGCGCTTCGGATCGGGTCGTTTACCAGCAACCCGGACGGGTGTGGGTCAAGGTGGGCAAGCCGCCCGGCGGCATCCTGGCACTGCCGCTGAAACAGACATCGCGAACCTCGGCGCCGGCCGGGCATACTGCGCGATCTGACAACCCCTAGGGGTGGGACGATCGGACAATGAGTTTGGATACCAGGCAATTCCGCGACGTTGTCGGACTGTTCGCGACCGGCGTAACCATCATTGTCGCGGAGGTCGAAGGCCAGGTGCACGCCATGACGGCCAATTCAGTGACCTCCGTGTCGCTGGATCCGCTGCTGATGCTGTTCTGTCCATCGCGCAAGGCGCGCATGGTGCAATCCGTCGCGGGACTGACTCACTTCACCATCAATATCCTGCGCCAGGACCAGCAGGCGCTGTCGACCTACTTTGCCGGTGGCTGGAAGGACTCGGCGCCGCCCCCGTTCCAGTTCGTCGACAGCGCGGCAGGTCCGCGCCTGGAAGGGGCGCTGGCCTCGATCGGCTGCCGTACCCACAGCGTCAGCGCCGGCGGTGACCATTATCTGGTGCTGGGCGAAGTGATCTTCCTGCATCAGGGCCGCGCGCCCCACCTGCCGTTGCTGTTCGTGTCGGGAAAGTATCGGCGCGTGGATTTCAGCGAAGGCGTGCTGGCGCCGGATCTGACCGGGGTCGAGGATGAGCCGCCGCACATGACCTACCAGCACGACTCCTAGCAGTCGCGCATCCAGCCCAGGCCCAGGGCGGTTGCCGCCGTCGGGTGATATTCGGCACCCACCCACCCCTGGTAGCCGCTGGCGCGGATGGTGCGGAAGATCGCCTTGAAATCCAGGCTCCCGGTACCCGGCTCATGCCGTCCCGGAGCGTCCGCGAACTGCACGTGACGGATGTGCGCCAGGTGGCGGGTAAAGGCCGCTGCCGGATCCAGTCCCAGCATGGCCGCGTGATAGACGTCGAACTGCAGACCCGCCCGCGCATCGCAGCGCTGCAGGATCCGGGCCGCCAGATCAAAATCCGCCACGCAGTAGCCTGGCGCGCTGATGGGGTTGATCACCTCCAGCAGCGGACGCGCAGCGGCAGCGCCCAGCACCTCGGCGGCGAGAGTCAGATTGTCGGTGAGGCGCTGCACGGCCGCCGCTTGGTCGTGAGCTTCGGTGCGCCCGGCGAGCACATTGACCAGCGGCGTGCCCAGCGCCTGTGCATAGTCGGCGGCGCGTTGCAGTTCGGCGCGAAATTGCGCCGCGCGGTCCGGCAGGCTCGCCGTACCGAAAGTGCGCGCATCCTCGCCCATGGGTGCGTTGATCAGGATCACGGCGACATCCGCATCGCGCGCCGCGCGTGTCAGCGCGCCTGCCGAGTGCTCGTAGGGATTTTGGATTTCCACTGCCGGAAAGCCGGAAGCGCGCGCGGCGGCAAAGCGCTCCAGTAACGGCATTTCCCGGAAAAGCAGGCTTATATTGGCACTGAAGCCGAGCATGGTCCTGAAGCTGAAGGGGCTGTCGCCGAGAGCTGACAGTGTAAACAAACCCGTTCCGGTCGCGTTAGTATGTCCGGCAATGCTGATGAGGTTGCACCATGCGCTATCAAAAGATTCTCGCGTTGCTGCCGTTGCTGCTGCTGTGTGCAGCGCCGGCGCTGTCGCAAGCCGAAGTGGACGTCAGTTTTTCGGTGAATATCGCACCGCCCGCACTGCCGGTGATCTATGAGCAGCCGCCGCTGCCCGCGCCGGGCTACCTGTGGACGCCCGGCTACTGGGCCTGGGATGGCACGGATTACTACTGGGTGCCGGGCACCTGGGTGCTGCCCCCGGCGAGTGATCTGTTGTGGACGCCGGGCTACTGGGGTTGGCGCAATGGTTTCTACGGCTGGTACCCGGGTTACTGGGGTCCGGAAGTGGGCTTCTACGGCGGCATCAACTATGGCTTCGGCTATACCGGCGTGGGTTACCAGGGCGGCTACTGGCACGGCGGCGCGTTCTTCTACAACCGGGCCGTCGCCAATTTCGGCCGTGTGAATGTCGTCAATGTCTACAGCGCTCCGGTGCAGATCCACGAGCGCACGCGCGTGAGTTTCAACGGCGGTCAGGGTGGCCTGCACTGGCGACCCAATGCGGCCGAACGCACGGCCATGAACGCACGGCATCGGGATCCGACCCCCATGCAGCGCGACCACCAGGATCACGCCGCGAACCTGCCCGCCCTGCACCTGTCCCAGAATCACGGCCGACCCCAGATCCTGACCACCCAGCGCCCGGCTGACTTCGCACACCCCGGACCCGGACTGCGCGACCACCAGCGGCCCAGCGCCGGCCCGCACTCTCCCGCGCCCGGCAGCGCGGGACCTGCCATGCGCACCCCGAATCACCAGGAGTCCTTCCGCCGGCCGGAGCAACCCGCTGGAGCGCCGCACGAGAGCGGCGGCGGCATCCCGCAGCCGCGTGGCGGTCCGCCCCGCGAGGGCGGTGGCAACCCGCAGCCGCAGGGTGGTCCGCCTCACGGGCCGGGTGGCCCGCCGCACCAGCAGGGGCCGCGTCCCCAGGGCGAGCACCAGCAGGGCCGGCGCGAACCAGAGCCTAAGCACGATCGCTAAACGTATCCGGCGCTACTCCCGCGCTGCGCCGGCCGGCCGGGGCCGGCCGCGCGGTCCGCGAGGCCGTCTGCGTCTGCGGCTGTGGCCGAGCGCCAGGGCGCGCCGGCAGACCTGGCGCGCCCTGCGGCGCGCCCCGGGCGCGCTGCAGCTGATCGTTGCGTTGGTAGCGCTGGCCACGGCGGCGCTGCTGGTCAACGGCGTCTACCAGGTGTTGCGCAAACCCACGGAGCTGTTCTTCCCGGTCAGCGGCGCGCTCAACAAGCTCCCCGATGAGACCTGGAGCCGCTACGCGCCGCTGTTCCGCCGGCATGCGACCGACGTGACGACGGCGCCCTTCCTGGCAGCGCTGGCGCAGGTCGAGGCCTCCGGAAATCCGGTGGCGCGCACCTACTGGCGCTGGACCTGGCGCCCCCACTTCTTCGAACTGTATCGACCCGCGTCCAGCGCGGTCGGCATGTACCAGATCACCGACGGCACCTTCGCCGAGGCGCGGCAGCTGTGCATCCATGATCATCATGTGGTGCACGCGGGGCGCTGGAACGACTGGCAGGCCTGCTGGATGAATGGCCTGTATTCGCGGGTCTTTCCCAACGATGCGGTGGAACTGGTGGCGGCGTACCTGACGGCCAATACCGAGGAGCTGCTGGCGCGCTACCACCGCGGCAATGCGCCCCCGCCGCAGCGTCAGCAGCTGGCCACGGTGATCCATCTGTGTGGCGCAGGAGCCGCGGCCGGTTATGTCAGGCAGGGGTTCCATCTGGCGCCCGGACAGCGCTGCGGGGATGAGGATGTGGCGGCGTACCTGGCCCGGGTGCAGGCCCTGACCCGCCTGTTTCGTCGCCTACAGGCGCAGGATTCCGGATCATAGGCTGATTGTCTCGTCAACAGGCTGCCTTGGCGGGCCGCCGTGATAATCTGCGCCGCTGACGATGACACCGGAAAGGCCTGGAATGGCCAAGGGACCCATCCATGAACAACAGCGATCCGCGTCAAACCATTCTCAAGTCCCCCATGGGCACCCTGCAGATCATCGTGGTGTTCATCGCCGTGGGTCTGAACGCCCTGGATGGCTTCGACGTGATGTCCATCAGCTTCGCCTCCAACGGGATCCTGCGCGAATGGCACATCACCCGAGCGGTGCTGGGCCTGGTGCTGTCGATGGAACTGATCGGCATGGCGGTGGGTTCGGTCGTTCTGGGCGGCGTGGCTGACCGCATCGGACGTCGCCCGACGGTGCTGGCCTGCCTGGTCCTCATGACCGGCGGCATGCTGATGGCGGCCAATGCCTCCGGGGTTTATGACCTGTCGGTCTGGCGCGTGCTCACGGGGCTGGGGATTGGCGGGGTGCTCGCTTCCTCCAACGCCCTCACGGCCGAGTTCGCCAACGCGCGGCGCCGCGATGCCTGCGTATCCTTCATGTCCATCGGCTATCCGCTCGGCGCGGTCTTCGGCGGCGTGATCGTGGCGCAGCTGTTGAAGACCTACGATTGGCGCTCGGTGTTCTATTTCGGCTCGGCCTTTACCGCCACGCTGATTCCGGTGGTCTGGTTCCTGGTTCCCGAGTCGGTGCACTGGCTGGCGCGCAAGCAGCCCGCCGGCGCGCTGGCGCGCATCAATCACGGTCTGAAGCGCATGGGCTATGCAGCCATCGACGCCCTGCCAACGCCGGTCGTCAATGCGTCCAAGGGATCCATTGCCGATATCTTTGCGCCCGCGCTGGTCGGTACGACGGTCATCCTCACGCTCGCGTACTTCTTCCATGTCACCACGTTCTATTTCATCCTGAAGTGGGTGCCCAACATCATCCACACCATGGGTTTCCCGGATTCCTCGGCTGCGGGCGTGCTGACCTGGGCCAATGTCGGCGGCGCGACCGGTGGCGCCTTGTTCGGCGTGCTCACCCAGAAGCTGCCGCTGAAACCCCTGACCATCGTGACCATGGTCCTGGCCACGGTGGGCGTCGTCATCTTCGGCCACAGCCCGGCCAATCTTGCGCGGCTGTCGCTGCTGTGCGCCGGCGCCGGATTCTTCGGCAATGCCGGCATCGTCGGCATGTACGCGATTTTCGCCAGGGCCTATCCCACTCATGTGCGTGCCTTCGGCACCGGTTGGGCCATCGGCGTGGGCCGCGGCGGCGCGGCCCTGGCGCCCTGGGTGGCCGGGCTGCTGTTCCAGAGCGGGCATCCCGTTCCGGTGGTGGCCGCGGTGATGGCCATGGGTTCGACGGTTGCCGCGCTGGCGCTGCTGTTCCTGAAGATGCGCCCGGATGAGACCCGCCCGCAGGCGCAGCCAGCCGCAGATGCCGGTGCGGTCGGCGGTCTGTCCGGCGCCTCGGCCGCCTGAAGCGGCGCGCTGGCCACGCCGGCGCCGTTTTCACCGAATGCTCTACCTGGCGTGGCTGCCGGTCCTGATCTGGCTGTATCTGGCGTGCGCGCGCGGCGGCTTCTGGCGCGTGGGCCGACTGCTGTCGACCGACGCCGCGGCCATGGGCGCGGTCGCCCGCGTCGTCGCGGTCATTCCCGCACGCAACGAGGCGGCGGTGGTTGGACTTGCCGTGCAGTCCCTGCTCGTGCAGCAATTTGCCGGCGAGCTGCACATCGTGGTGGTGGATGACGCCAGCACCGATGGCACGGCCGAGGTGGTTGATGCCACTGCGGCGCGGGCCGGGGCGGCAAGCCGGGTCACGGTGATTCGCGGTTCGGGCCC
Source organism: uncultured Pseudomonadota bacterium (assembly GCA_963726995.1). GTDB lineage: Bacteria > Pseudomonadota > Gammaproteobacteria > Steroidobacterales > Steroidobacteraceae > DAIDKA01. The sequence goes on along the minus strand of CAVSEP010000007.1, from coordinate 592,360 downwards.
CGATCCGGGCTGGAGCGGCAAGGTGTGCGCCATGGCCCGCGGCGTCGAGGCCGCCGGCAAGCTGCAGCCGGACTATCTGCTGTTCACCGATGCGGACATCCACCACAACCCGGACAATGTCGCGCGGCTGGTGGCCAATGCCCGGCTGCTGAACACCGATCTGCTCTCCTCGATGGTGCAGCTCGCGGTCAGCAACCCCGCCGAGCGCTGGCTGATCCCGGCCTTCGTGTTCTTCTTCCTGAAGCTGTATCCGCCGGCCTGGATTGCCCGCAGCGGCAGGGTCACCGCCGGCGCCGCGGGGGGGTGCATGCTGGTGCGTCCGCAGGCCCTGGAGCGCAGCGGCGGTCTGGCGGCCATTCGCGCCGAGATCATCGATGACTGCGCGCTGGCGCGCGCCATCAAGCGTTCCGGCGGCCGCCTGCGCCTGTGCCTCACGCGCAGCGCCCACAGCCTGCGGCCCTATGGTTCCGTGGCCGAGATCGGCCGGATGATTGCGCGCAGTGCCTTCAATCAGCTGCAGCATTCCTGGCTGCTGCTGCTGGCGACGCTGCTGGGCCTGGCGCTCACCTACCTGTTGGCGCCGCTGCTGCTGTTCTCGGGCCACCCGCCGCTCATGGCCGCGGGCGCCGGCGCATTGCTGCTCATGAGCCTGTGCTATCCGCCCATGGTGCGCTTCTATCGGGTGAATCCGCTGTGGACGCTGAGCCTGCCGGCGGCCGCGGTCTTTTACGGCGGCGCGTGCCTGTATTCAGCCTGGCAGTACCAGCGCGGACGCGGGGGGCAGTGGAAGGAGCGCTCGCAGGACTCGCGGCGCTAGTGATGATGTCCGTGTTCGCCGTGCACGTGTCCGTGCTCGAGTTCCTCGGCCGTGGCATCGCGCACCGCGATGATGTCGATGTCGAAGTTCAGGTTCTTGCCGGCCAGGGGATGATTTGAGTCGATGGTGACCGTATCCCCCAGGACCTGGGTGACGGTGACCTCGCGCGGCCCCTCCTGCGTCTGGGCGTGCAGTTTCATGCCCACGTAGATCTTCGGGATGCCCTTCAGCTGGCGGCGCGGCACGCGCTGTACCATCGCGGCATCGTATTCGCCATAACCATCGGCCGGTGTGATCTTCACATTGAGCTTGTCGCCGGCGGCCTTGCCCGCGAGTTCCCGCTCCAGGCCGGTGACCAGATTGCCATGACCATGAAGGTAGGCCAGCGGGTCGCCGCCGCTGGAGGAATCGATGAGCTCGCCGGCATCGTCCTTGAGGGTGTAGTGCAGGGTCACGACCGAGTCTTTCTGAATGCTCATGAGTGTCAAATCCAACGAGATTGTCGCAGTGTAGCGAAATACGCCAATTCGCGGGAGTCTGGGCGCCCGGCGCACGAATGCCGCTAGGCAGCAGCGCCGTACCCTGTAAAATCACGCGCTACCTTCGCAAACCCGCGCCCACGGCATCGAGATTCATGCAAGCCAATCCCCTGCTGCAGGCCAGCACGCTGCCGTACCAGCTGCCGCCCTTCGACCGCGTTGACGACCAGCACTATCGGGAAGCCTTCGCCGAGGGCATGGCGGCGCAGCTGCGCGAGGTGCGGGCCATCACCGGACGGGACGCCGCCCCGAGCTTCGAGAACACCATCGTGGCGCTGGAGCGCTCCGGCGAGCTGCTGGATCGGGCGATGGCGGTGTTCTTCAATCTCATCGCCTCCAATACCAATGATGCTCATGCAGCAGTTCGAGTCGGAGCTGGCGCCGCAGCTGGCTGCCCACGAGGACGCCATCCTGCTGGACTCCGGACTGTTCGCGCGGGTCAGTGCCTTGCACGAGCGGCGCATGGCGCTGGGCCTGGAGCCGGAGGCCGTGCAGCTGCTGGAGCGCTACCACACGCAGTTCGTGCGCGCCGGCGCGCGCCTGAGCGATGCGCAGAAGCTGACGCCTCAAGGCAATCAATTCGCAGATCTCCAGCCTCACCACGCGCTTCAAGCAGAACGTGCTCAAGGCGACCAGCGATGGGGCGGTGGTGGTGGACAGCGCCGCGGAGCTGGCGGGCCTGTCGGCGGAACAGATCGGCGCCGCCGCGCAAGCCGCCGCGGCGCGCGGGCTGGCCGGCAAATGGCTGATCACGCTGCAGAACACCACCACCCAGCCGCTGCTGGCGCAACTGTCAAATCGAGCGCTGCGCGAGCGGCTATTCAAGGCCTCGACCGCCCGCGGCCGCGGCGGCGCCGCCGACAATACCCAGATCGTGCAGCAGCTGGTGGTGCTGCGTGCCCAGCGCGCCGCGCTGCTGGGCTACCGCAATCATGCCACCTACCAGCTGGAGGATGAATCCGCGGGCAGCCCCGCGGCCGTGAATCGCATTCTGACCGAGCTGGTGCCGGCGGCGCTGGCGCGCGCCCGCGAGGACGCTCGGGATCTGCAGCAACTGGTCGACGCGCATGCGCTGACGGAAGGTTTCGCGCCCTTCCGGCTGGCCGCCGTGGGACTGGCCGTTCTACGCCGAGCGGCTGCGCAAGGCGCGGTTCGACTTCGACCGCGCGCAGGTGGCTCCGTATTTCGAGCTGAACCGGGTTCTGCGCGACGGCGTGTTCTACGCCGCGCACGAGCTGTATGGCCTGACCTTCAAGGAACGTCCGGAGCTGCCGGTCTATCACCCGGACGTGAGGATCTTCGAGGTCTTCGATCCGACGGGACCCCGCTGGCACTGTTCCTGGCGGACTACTTCGCCCGCGATTCCAAGCAGGGCGGGGCCTGGATGAACAATTTCGTCCGCCAGGCGCGTCTGCTGGGCCTGAAGCCGGTGGTGGCGAACAACCTCAACGTACCCAAGCCCCAGGCCGGCCAGCCGGCGCTGCTGACGTTCGAGGAAGTCACGACCCTGTTCCATGAGTTCGGACATGCGCTGCACGGCATGCTCTCGAACGTTCACTACCCGCTGCTGCAGGGAACCAACGTGCCGCGGGACTTCGTGGAGTTTCCCTCGCAGTTCAACGAAATGTGGGCGCGGGACCCCAGAGGTGCTGGCAAATTTCGCACGCCACCATCGAACCGGGGAGCCGATGCCGCCGGCGCTGCTGGCGAAGGTGCTGGCGGCACAGACCTTCGATCAGGGGTATGCCACCACCGAGTACCTCGCGGCGGCGCTCATCGACCAGGCGTGGCACGAGCTGGGCGCCGAGGAGGCGCAGCGGATCGCCGATCCCGCGCGCTTCGAGGCCGGCGTGCTCGAAAGTCACGGCATCGATCCGCTGCTGGTGCCGCCCCGCTACCACACGGGTTATTTCGCCCACGTGTTTTCCGGCGGCTATTCGGCCGGGTACTACGCCTACATCTGGAGCGAGGTGCTGGCGCGCGATGCGGGCGAGTGGTTCATCGCCAATGGCGGACTGTGCCGCGACAATGGCGCGAACCTGCGCACCAAGGTGCTGTCCCGCGGTCGCAGCCTCGATCCGCAGGCCATGTTCATCGACTTCTACGGCAGGCCGCCGGAAGTGGCGCCCCTGGTGGCTTACCGGGGCCTGTGAGCGCTGGCCGTGCAAACCCTGCTGATTCTGCCCATCGCTGCGGCCACCTGCGTCGCCACTTTGATCGGCGGCTGGGTGGGAATCTCACTGCGCGACCGGCTGCACCTGGTGCTGGCCTTCAGCGCCGGCGCCGTGATCGGCGTGGCCTTCTTCGATCTGCTGCCGGAGGCCGTGGAGCTGGGCCGCAGCACCGGCCCCCAGCCCCTGGTCGGGGCGCGGGCCGTGCTGGCGATGGCGGGGCTGGGATTCGTGCTGTACCTGCTGCTGGACCGTTCGCTGCCCACGCATGTCCCGGTCGCGGTGCAGGCAACCGGCGCGCGCCTTGACCTGCGACGCGCCTGGGCGGCGGCGACCAGCTTTGCCATTCACAGCTTCCTCGATGGCTTTGCCATCGGGGTCGCCTTCCAGGCCAGCCGGGCCGTCGGCATTGCGGTGGCTGTGGCCGTGCTGGCGCACGATTTCTCCGATGGCCTGAATACCGTCAGCGTCGTGCTGCGCAACGGCGGGGCGCGCCGCAGCGCCTTCCGGTGGCTGGTGGTCGACGCGGTGGCCCCGGTGGCCGGAGCGCTCACCAGCATCGCGCTCAGCATTCCCACCCAGGGGCTGGTGCTGGTGCTGGCGGTGTTTTCCGGATTCTTTCTTTATGTGGGGGGCAGCGATCTGCTGCCCGAAAGTCACCATGCCCATCCGCGCCTGCTGACGACTCTGGCAACCGTGGCCGGGGCCGCGTGCCTGTATGTCGTCGCCCAGGTGGCGGGCTGATATCCTTGCGGCATCCTCATTCTCCGGTGACTTCATGAAGATCAATTCGTTGCTGGCCGGGCTGACATTCGGCGCGATGTTCTGCTCCAGTGCCCTGGTCATGGCCGCCGATGACGCCGCAAAGGATGCCGCGCACCTGGTCGACTCGGTGGGCCGCGAAATCCCCACCCACCTGGCCGACGAGAGCCATACCACCCATGGCGTGATCAGCATTGACGGCGCCAAGCTCAGCTACCAGGCCGAAGCCGGGCTGCAGGTGGTCTACACCAAGGATCCCTACGAGGATGATCCCGCCGCCCGCCGGCGATCACAGCGGTTCGCCGCCGCCGGCACGCGCCGAGGCCAGCATGTCCTACGTGGCGTATTTCAAGGGCGAGAAGCCGGATCCCGCGCGGGCCATCACCTTCATATTCAACGGCGGCCCGGGTTCCTCGACGGTCTGGCTGCATATGGGAGCCTTCGGCCCCAAACGCGTGGTGACCCTGGATGACACCCACACGCCGGCGGCGCCCTACAAGGTCGTCGACAATGCCTACACCCTGCTGGATGCGAGTGACCTGGTGTTCATCGACGCCCCGGGCACCGGCTTCGGCGTGATGCGCGGCGCCGACAAGGAGAAGGTCTTCCAGGGCACGGACCCCGACGCCCGGGCCTTCAGCAACTTCATCGTGCGTTTCCTCTCGACCCACGGGCGCTGGAATTCTCCGAAGTACCTGTTCGGGGAGAGCTACGGCACCATGCGCGCCGCATTGGTGGCCTACCAGCTGGAAATCGACAAGGACGTGGATCTCAACGGCGTGATCATGCTGTCGCAGATCCTTTCCTACGACAACGCCGCCGATTTTCCGCAGGACAATCCCGGCGTCGATCAGCCCTATGTGCTGGCGCTGCCGACCTATGCGGCCACGGCCTGGTACCACCACGCCCTGCCCAACCAACCCGCGCAGCTGGAGCCATTCCTGGCCGAGGTCGAGCAGTTCGCCATGGGCGACTACTGGTCCGCGCTGATCGCCGGTGGCAGCCTGACGGCGGCGCGCAAGGCGGCCATTGCCGCCAAGCTGCATGAATACACCGGACTTCCCGAAGACTACCTGTTGCGTTCCGACCTGCGTGTCAATGTCGGCCAGTTCATGAAGACGCTTGCGCGGCAGCGAGACGACCACCGGGCGGCTCGACACGCGCTTCTCCGGGCCCACCATCGATCCGATGAGCCGCGAGGCCGACTATGACCCGCAGTCCGCGTCGATCCAGTCGGCCTACAACTCGGTGTTCAATGACTACGTGCGCACCACCCTGGGGTTCGGGCAGAATCTGACCTACAAGCTGGAAGTGGAAAATCGCAACTGGGAGTTCCTGCACCAGCCACCGGATGCCTCGCAGAAGCGGATGTTCGCGGCCAATTCAATGCCGGATCTGGCCGATGCCATGAAGATGAACCCGAATCTCAAGGTGCAGCTGAACACCGGGTACTACGATCTGGCCACGCCGTTCTTCGAGGGCATGTACGAAATGGCGCACCTGCCCATCCAGGACAGTCTGCGCAAGAACATCGACCTGCACTTCTACAAGTCCGGGCACATGGTCTACGCCCATGAGCCGTCGCTGAAGGAACTGCACGAGAACGTGGCGGCATTCATCCGCAGCACGCACTGACCGCGAATGCGCAGGTCCGGGCCGCTGCGCCGACCCGGGCCTGCGCTTTTCCGGCTAGGGCTTGACGAACTTCAGCGCGAACTCATCCACGTGACCGCGGATCGATGAGTCGCGCACCGCGGCGGTGTGGGGATCATCCGGGATTGTGCGCAGCGTCGCTGCTGCCCGCGAGCTTGAAACCGGCTGCTTCCACTTCCGTCTTGACCGCTTCCGGATCGATCCGGTGCAGGGTGCTGGTGTCGCTGGTCCCGTGACCGGCGGCGGCGGCATGGTCGATGACCACGAAGACGCCGCCGGACTTCAGGATCGAGAACACATGCTTGTTGAAGGCCGCGATGTCCGCGTTGGGGCCATTGTGCAGATCGTGATAGTTGTCCGAGGTCCACACCAGGTCCGACCTGCGGCACGGCCGGCGGGTCCGCATTCAGCGCCGCAATGGTGGCAGCACGGTGATGTTCGGGTAGTGCGGATCCTTGGCCAGGGTATCCAGGGCCGAGGGCATGGCCGGCGCGCTGCTGCCGGCCGGAGCCGGACGCGGCGGGAAGCCCAGCGCATAGATGTGGCCCTTCGCGACCCACCGTGAGGCTCAGCACGCGGGTGAAGTAGCCGCCCCCGGGCAGCAGCTCGGCGATCTGTCTCGCCGGGCTTGACGCCGGCGAAGGCCAGCATTTCGCGCAGGCTTGCGAGCCGCGTCCCGGTCGGTATCGGCGGCAGGCCGCGTACTGTCCGCGACGGCGGCTGCGATCGGTGCCGGAATCTTGTCGGCCGCCGACCGCGGCAGCTGCCAACAACGGCGCCGCCACCAGGGCTGTGGCCACGAACAATGATGCACGCATGATGATCCCCCTATGACCCAAGAAGGCGGCCATCATAGGCCGGGCACCCGTGCCATACCATCACAGCCGCGCTGCAATCCTTGGCGTTCAGGCCCGTTTTTGCTGCGGCGGGGCTTGTGGGCGGCGCCCTGCCGCTGATCCTGCGCCAGGTGCGCCGCCAGCACGGCGCTCAGCAGCGGACCGAACCGTGAGGAGATCTCCTGACAGCGGGCGGTGTTGTGCAGCTCCACGCCCTTGCGCTCGCTGCGGATCAGGCCGGCCTCGCGCAGCGCCTTGAAGTGCTGGGAAAGCGTGGACTTGGGTATATGCCGTTCGCTGATCTGCAGGAAGGCCGAGCAGGTCTGCGCGCCGTCGGCGCGCAGGATCCTCGCCAGGATGTGCGCCCGCACCGGATCGCTCAAGCGCATGCAATATGCCCTCAACAGTGATGTCGTCCAATGAGGGGTGATACAGCGGCCGCATGGACGGCTTCCGTTGGACACGTTTGACGCCGGTCGGTAGCCGAGTATAACGCTTGTCCAATAGTTCGCAAAACGTGAACTACACGAACAAGGGCCGTGAGGCCGAAGGGCGAAGATCGATCATGAGCAAACTGACGGGCCGGGTGGCCATCGTGACGGGCGCATCCAAGGGCATCGGCGCGGCCATCGCGCGGCAGCTGGCCGCCGCAGGGGCTGCGGTGGTGGTGAATTATGCGGGCTCCCGCGAGGGCGCCGAGAGCGTGGTGAAGGACATCGCGGCCGCCGGCGGCAAGGCGCTGGCTGTACAGGCGGACGTCGCGAAACTTGAGGACGTGCAGCGCCTGGTGGCCGAGACCATCAAGGCCTTCGGTGCGCCGGACATTCTGGTCAACAACGCGGGTATCTACGAATTCGCGCCGCTGGAATCCGTCACTGCGGAGCTGTTCCACCGCCAGTTCAATACCAACGTGCTGGGTCTGCTGCAGGTGACGCAGGAGACGGCCAAGCATATCGGACCCAAGGGCGGCAGTATCATCAACATCTCGTCGGTGGTGTCGCAACTGAACCTGCCGGGCTCCACGGTCTACGCCGGCACCAAGGCCGCGGTGGACACCATCACCCGGGTTCTGGCCAAGGAACTGGGCGGTCGCGGTATTCGCGTCAATGCCATCAATCCCGGCATGATCGAAACCGAGGGCACCCGTGCGCAGGGCATGAGCGGGAGCGACTTCGAAAAGCATATCGTCTCGCAAACGCCGTTGGGCCGGATCGGCCAGCCCGATGATGTAGCCAAGGTCGCCGTGTTTCTGGCGTCAGCGGACTCCGGCTGGATCTCTGGGGAGACCATTCTGACCTCGGGCGGACTGCGGTAAGCTTCATGCATGAAGATCTATTCCTGGAACGTCAATGGCATCCGGGCGGTGCTCAAGAAGGGCACCTTCCAGAAGTTCCTGGCCGAGCACCAGCCCGACATTCTGTGTTTGCAGGAAACCAAGGCGGAACGCAACCAGGTTGAAATCGAGGTGCCGGGTTACCACGAGTCCTGGAACTCGGCGGTCAAGAAGGGCTATTCGGGCACCGCCATCTTCTCGCGCCAGCAGCCGCTCGCGGTGGTCAATGGGTTTCCCCATGCCCTGGCCAGCAAGTACGTCTTCGCCGATGAGCTGGAACGCGACAGCTCCGAGGAGGGCCGGGTCATCACCGCGGAGTACCCGAAGTTCTACGTCGTGACGGTGTACACGCCCAATGCGAAAGACGACTTGAGCAGGATTCCACTGCGCTACAAGGCCTGGGATCCGGCCTTCCTCGCCTACTGCAAGCAGCTGCAGCTGCATAAACCCGTCGTGTTCTGCGGTGATCTGAACGTGGCACACACGGAGCTTGATCTGGCCAACCCGAAGCCGAATATCGGCAAGAAGGGCTTCACCGCCGAGGAGCGCGAGGGGTTCCAGAATTTCATCGATGCCGGCTTCGTCGATACTTTCCGCAAGTTCAAACAAGGCAATGGCTACTACACCTGGTGGAGCCATTTCGCCAATTCCCGGGCGCGCAACATCGGATGGAGAATCGACTACGTGCTGGTGTCGAAGTCACTCAGCGAGGCGGTGAAGGCCGCGGAGATTCACCCGGACGTCATGGGCAGCGACCACTGCCCGGTGAGCGTTCAACTTGAGGTGGGGGCTGAGGGACGTTGAACCCGAAACCCGCCCCCGGCAGTCGGGGGCGGGTTGTTTTCAATGCAACGACTGACCGCCCGCTTCAGCCAACAGGCTTGCCGGCCGCGATGTTCTGCACGGCCGCCAGGCTCTTCTCGACATTCTCAATGGGGCTCACGCCACCGACGGTCGCCGCAATCTTGCCGTCCTTGGTGACGATGAAGGTGGTGCGCTCGGCGAAATCGTGATCGATGATGTCGCCCTTTGAGTTCGGGATCTGCTTGCCGTCGGGAAGCTTGCTGATCTTCAGCTCGTAGCTCGCGGCGATCTTGCCATCGGCATCGGAGGCCACCGGGAGCTTGCCGGCGCAGTACTGCGGATCCGCCGAGAACTCCTTGAGCGTCTTGATCTTGTCCAGGGAGACGCCGATGACGGTGGCGCCGGCACTCGTGAATTTATCCATGTCCGCGGCGAAGGTGTGCGCCTGGATATTGCAGCCACCGGTGAAGGCCCCCGGATAGAAGTACACGACCACCGGACCCTTCTTCAATGCCTTGCCCAGGTCATAGGTGAATTCATTGCCCGCCAGCGAGGCCTGGGTCTTGAAAGTGGGGGCGGCGGTGCCTACGGGCAGCGCGGCCAGGGCCTGGGCGCTAACGGCGCAGGAAATCAGACCAGCCAGCAACAAGCGATTCATGGTTTCTTTCCTTAGGATTGATCAAACGGAAGTAGATGATGCGCCGTCCGGCGCGCCGGAAGGAAGTTTAGCACTGGCGGCGCGTTGGGCCTTGCCCAGCCACTTCAACAGACCTGTGCAGTACACGACGTAATAGCTGGCCGTCAGGAACAGGATCCCGAGGGTCAGCGGATTGCTGTCAGCAGGCGAGGGTCCGCCCGTGGCGGTGTTTCCTACCGCGTCATAGACCAGCACCATGCGGTAGAGCAGGCGGCCGATGAACAGTGCGGTGACGGCAATGCCGATGTACAGATGCGGCGTGTAGAAATAGCCCTCGGCCGTGGCGGCAAATTCCGTGTGCCGCAGCGCAAACCATCCGATCACCGCACCGACGAGCAGGCCGCTGGCGATATAGGCCACGGCGGTGGGCTGCAGCGGCTTCAAAAATGCCAGCAGCAGGCATAGAACCGAGATCACTCCCATGCGTACATACTGCCGCTGGGCGGTCAGTATCTGGCGCCCGATGTTGCGGCGCACGCGCCGGTAAACCCCAAAGGCGACGATGGCGGTCACCGCGGCCATTTTGGGCAGGTTGCTGGCGTCGATCATGCGAACTCCCGTTGCTGCGCGCCATTATGCGCAAAATCCGCCGCGAGGCGCAGGCATTGCGGCGGCGCGCCCCGGCCGTTAGCCTTGCCGCCCGAATTGCCCAGAGTCATCCCGGAAGCATGCTGAATTTCACCGCTGTCACCCTGCGGCGCGGACCGCGGGTGTTGTTTGCCGACGCCAGCTTCGGCCTGTTTCGCGGCGAGAAGGTCGGCATCACGGGTGAGAACGGCAGCGGCAAGTCCAGCCTGCTGAGCCTCGTGCGGGGCGATCTGCATCCGGACTCGGGCAGTTTCGAAATGCCGCAGGGGCTCGCCGTGGCCCAGGTGGCCCAGGAACTGGTGGCCTCAGATGCGCCGGCCATCGAATTCGTCCTGGATGGGGATGCGGAACTTCGCGCCCTGGAGCGGCAGATCGCGGCCGCCGAATCCGCCGATGATGGCGCGCGCATCGGGGAGCTGCACGCACGCTACGCGGCGGTGGGAGGGTACGATGCCCGCAGCCGCGCGGGCCGACTCCTGCACGGACTGGGTTTTACCGCAGCCGATGAATCCCGCCCGGTGCAGGCCTTCTCGGGCGGCTGGCGGGTGCGCCTGAATGTGGCCCAGGCCCTGATGTGCCGCTCGGACCTGCTGCTGCTGGATGAACCCACCAATCATCTGGACCTTGATGCCATCCTGTGGCTGGAACGCTGGCTGCTCGACTATCCGGGAACGCTGCTGTTGATTGCGCATGACCGGGAGTTCCTGGATCGCATCGTCAATCGCGTCGTCAACATCGAACACGCCAGGGCGCGGGCCTATCGGGGCAACTACTCGGCCTTCGAGGAGCAGCGCGCCGCGGAACTGGCCGAACAGTCGGCGCTGTTCACGCGCCAGCAACAGCAGATCCGGCACATGGAGTCCTTCGTCGAGCGCTTTCGGGCGCAGGCGACCAAGGCCCGACAGGCGCAAAGCCGACTGAAGGCCCTCGAGCGCATGCAGCGCATCGCGCCGGCGCACGTGGATTCACCGTTTGAATTCGAATTCGCGCAGCCCGACAAACTGCCGCGACCGTTGCTGGCGGTGGAGAACCAGTCGGTCGGCTATGGCCCGCGCGTGCTGCTCGAGCGAGTCACGCTCACCCTGGCGCCCGGGGAGCGCGTGGCCCTTCTGGGCCGCAATGGTGCCGGCAAATCCACGCTCATGAAGTTGCTCGCCGGAGAGCTCGCTGCGGCAGGCGGCACGCGCACCGAGGCGCGCGATCTTAAGCTCGGGTACTTCGCGCAGCACCAGCTCGAGCAGCTGGCCGTGCAGGAGAGCGCGCTGGGAAATCTCAAACGTCTGGGCGGTGCGCTCGCCAGTCGCGCCACCGAACAGGAGCTGCGGGATTTCCTGGCCGGATTTGGTTTTCAGGGGGACCGGGTATTCGAGCCGGTGGCGCCATTTTCCGGCGGCGAGAAGGCGCGCCTGATGCTGGCGGTGGTCACCTTCCGTCGGCCGAATCTGCTGCTGCTGGATGAGCCCACCAATCATCTGGATCTGGAAATGCGCCAGGCGCTGGCGGTGGCCCTGCAGGACTATGCGGGTGCGGTCGTCGTGGTGTCCCACGACCGGCACCTGCTGCGCACCGTGGTGGACCAGTTCTATGTGGTGCACGGCGGGCAGGTCGCGCCCTTCGAGGGTGATCTGGAGGACTACGCGCAGTGGCTTGCCGCCCAGTCGGCGGCTGCCGAAGCCGGATCTGCCGCCGCATCGCCCGACTCGGCGGATGCCCGGCGTCAGCGCCGGCGCGAGGATGCGCAGCGACGTGCGGCCTTGAGTCCTCTGAAGGCGCGGCTGGCCGGTCTTGAAAAGCAGCTGGATGTCCTGGCGCGCGACAGCGCCCAGGTGCAGGCGGCCCTGGCGGCGGCGGACATCTATGCAGCGCAGTCGAAGGCGCGCCTGCGCGACCTGCTGGAGCGGCAGGCGCAGCTGGCACGCGACACCCTGAGGGTGGAAAGTCAGTGGCTGGCCGGCGGTGAGGAACTCGAGGCGCTGCAGAAAGCCCTGGCGGAGGCGGCGGACTGACGGCGGAGCAGCCCTCAATGTGCGGGCAGCAGGCCCTGGTAGCCCAGGATGGTCGCGATGCCCAGCACGGTGTAGATGGTGGCCGCCACTGCGCGCATCAGCTTGAGTGGAACCCAACGTACCGCGCGCTCGGCAAACAGCACCGTCGGCACGTTTACCAGCATCATCCCCAAGGTCGTACCCATCACGACCTGGAGCAGAGCGTGATAGCGGGCGGCGAGGGCGATGGCCACCACCTGGGTCTTGTCGCCCATTTCGGCCAGGAAGAATGTCACCACCGTGAAGATGAAGACCCCGTGAGCGCTGCGGCTTTCGACCTCGTCATCCATCTTGTCGGGAATCAGGGCCCAGACGGCCACGGCGATGAATGACAGGCCCAGCACCCAGCGCAGGATCTCAGGGGTGATCAGGGTGCCCACCCATTCGCCGAACCAGCACGCCAGCAGGTGATTGCCCAGTGTGGCCACGAACACGCCGGCGATGATGGGCACGGGCCGCCGCAGTCGCGTGGCCAGGATCAGACTCAGGAGCTGGGTTTTGTCGCCCAGTTCGCCGACGGCGACCGAGGCGGTCGAGACCAGGAAGGCTTCCACCAGTCAGTGGGCTATTCGGTCTGGACCCGCCGGTCCGAGGCGCTGTTCAGCGTCGTGCCGAACACATGGTCCCAGAACGAGGTCGTGACGCCGAAATTCCCGGCTTCCTGGGAGTAGTGATGCTGGGCATGACGGCGCGAGGCCAGCAGCAGCCTGGTGGCGATGGCCCGCGGCTTGCGGTAGTGAATGGCATGGTGCACCACGCCATACCAGAAGAAGCCCGCCATCATGCCCACCGCCAGGCCGCTGGCGGTATTGAACGAACCCAGCGCCCAGGCGGGCACGAATACCACGCCGAGAATGACACCGAGGCTCAGCCAGGTCGGCGTGCCGACGAAGGCCAGAGGCGCCTGGTGATGCGCATCGTGCATGCCGGAGAATGGCGGAATCTGATGCAGCACGAAGCGGTGCAGGACGTACTCGGTAAGCGTCCAGAAGGCGCCGCCGATGACCACGGCCAGCAACCATAGGGAGGTTTCATAGGCGCTGTTGTGCCATGCGGTCAGCACTGTGGCGGTCACCAGCACCGCGGCATAAATGACGAAGTCGGCGTAGTAGCCGGTCTTGCTCAGGCGCATCGGCTGCCTCTCTTTAGCAATGGCAATACTTCGCACCCCTGGCGCGCGCCTCGGGCGTCGGGCGCCAAGATACCGCAGACCCGGGCCGATGTGTGGCGTTTAGCCCGCTTCCCGGCCCAATTCGCGGCGGATGGCCTCCTCGCGCGCATCGTCGATGACCTCCAGTACGCCGTCGGCGTCGACGGCGGCCGTATCGATGGCAAATTTCCCCGTGAGTTCGCTGTCGGCGTGCAGGGCGCCTTGTTCGAACAGGGACCACATTTCCAGGGCGTATTCGGTGGCGAGCAGCTCGGGCGCGAAGCGGCCCAGCGTTCCCCGCAGATTATTTACATCGCGTTGTAGCATGGCCAGCGCGCCGTTGTTGCCGGCGGCGTTGACCACCTGGGGTAGGTCAATGATGACCGGCCCGTCGCGGCCCACCAGCACGTTGAATTCCGACAAATCCCCATGAATGAGTCCAATGGCCAGCATGCGCACCACCTGGCGGATCAGGAAGGCATGATACTCAAGCGCGGTTTCACGCGACAGATCCACCTCGCCCAGCCGCGGCGCAGGATCACCCGCAGCGTCGGTCACCATTTCCATCAGCAGAACATCGTTGAAGTAGCCGTACGGCCTGGGGACCCGCACGCCGGCAGCGACCAGCCGGTACAGCGCGTCCACTTCAGCGTTCTTCCAGGCTGCCTCCTGCTCCTTCTTGCCGAACCGGGTGCTCTTTCCCATGGCGCGCGCCTGGCGGCTGCCGCGAATCTTGCGGCCCTCCTGGTACTGGGCGCGCTTCTGGAAGCTGCGCTGACCCATGTCACGATAGACCTTGGCGCACAGCAGCCGTTCACGGGTACGCACCACGTATACCGTGGCTTCCTTGCCGCTCTTCAGGGAACGCAGGACTTCGTCGATGACCCCGTCTTCGATGAGGGGTAGCAGGCCGCTGGGTGTCTTCAAGGTTTTCCGCATGCGCGGAAAGTGCGTCCACGCCAGTCAATCGCGGCATCCTACCTACCAGGACCCCGGGACGCGAGCCTGCCGAGTGTCCGCCCGGGTGTCCGGCGAGCTGTCCGCGGACACAATGAGCCGCGCAATCGGTACTGCAAAAGCAAGTGTAAACAGCGAGTTAGAAGGGCTATGGCAATGGCACGCCGATTGCTCTGAACCAACCGGGCTTGAAGCGGGTCAGTGGGTGATATGCGGCGCAGGGGATGGGGGTTCTCGGGGCTGATGGTGCTCATCGGGCTATGCCTGGTGCGGATGGCATCGGCCAATGATCTGCTGCAGCTCTACCACCTCGCCCAGAATCACGACGCCAGCCTGCAGGCGGCGCTGGCACAGCGGGACGCCGCCATCGAATCCAAGCCCCAGGCGCTGGCCCTGTTGCTGCCGCATGTCAGCGCCAATGCCTCCGCCGAACGGCTGCGGATCGGCGAACAGCTCCTGGCCCCACAGCTGGTGGCGGGCACCACCATCACGGGCTGCCAGATCGCCGCTGGAGCGGCGACTGAGGTGTGTTTCGGCGACATCCATGGCTATGGGCTCTCCTTGTCACAGACTCTGTGGAGTTTTCAGTCCTTCAGCCAGCTGCGCGAAGCCAGTGCCTCGGCAGCCGCGGCCGAAGCTAACCTTCTCGCGGCGCAGCAAGCCCTGATGCTGAGGGTGGCGCAGGCCTACTTCGGCATTCTGAGCGCACGCGATGCCCTGGCGACCAACCAGGGAGCGCGCAATTCCTACAGCACGGAGCTGAACCACGCCCGCGCCCGTGAGCAGACCGGCGTGGGGCCGCGCAGCGAATCCGAGCTGGCACAGGCTTACTACGACGCTACCGAGCAGGGTGTGATCGATGCGCAGAACGCGTTGAGCGATGCCGAACTGCTGATGACCGAAGTGACCGGCTCAACGTCCACCAAGATCGCTCCCCTGCGCGAATCCATCCCGCTGGAATTGCCTGATCCGGTTGCCGTCGAGGACTGGGTCAGTGCGGCACTCAAGGACAATCCTGCGGTGATGGCGGCGCAACTGCAGGTTGATGCCGCCGATCGGGACATCGACGTACAGCATGGCAAGGCGCTGCCCTCGATCCTGCTCACCGGCGGCCGCAATCACACCTGGCAGGACCTCACCATCGGCGGCAATCAGGCGGATGATCAGGTCGGGGTATCGGTGACCTGGCCGCTGTTTCAGGGCGGCGCGGTGGCCTCCCAGGTGCGCCAGTCCCGGGCGCTGTGGAAGCAGGCCTTGGCGCAATACGCCGGAACACAGCGGGACACCGAGCGGCTGACCCGCTCCTCCTACCGCGGTGTGGTGACGGGCATCGGACGCATTGCCGCTGCGCGCCGCAGCGTGGACTCGAGGGGCGTGGCGGTGGAGGCCGACCGGCGCAATGTCGAATTCGGGGTGGGTGGTGAATTCAACCTGCTCAGTGATCAGAACCAGTTCTACTTCGCGCAGAATCTCTATAACCAGACCCGCTACGAGTACCTGACGGCGCTCCTGACGCTCAAGCAACAGGCTGGCAGGTTATCCGAGGCCGACCTCGCGGCCATCGACGCGCTGCTGGTCGAGCACACCCCGTAACGTCACCGCCGATATCAATTCAAATGTCCAAATTCAAAGATTTCGATTCCGGCAGCGAAGCGCTGCAGATGCGCGACACCGCCGGGCAGGATCGGCATCTTGAGCAGGCGCCGGCCTGGCGGCGCCACCGACGCCTGATCATCGTTGCGGCCGTGGTGGTCGCGGCGCTGGTGGTGCTCACGCTGTGGCTGCTGCGATTCAGCGGCATCAACAGTTCGGTGGATCGTTCGCGCCTCTCGATCGCGACCGTGGAACGCGGTCTGTTCGTGCGCGACGTGGCGGCCGACGGCCAGGTGGTCGCCGCCTCCAGCCCCACGCTGTACGCCATCGAGTCTGGCATCATCGCGCTGCGGGTGCACGCCGGCGATGCCGTCAAGAAGGGTCAGGTGCTTGCGGTGATCGACAGTCCGGCCCTGACCGCGAAGCTCTCGCAGGAACAGGCGAGCCTGGAGAGCATGCGGGTCGATTGGCAGCGCGCCCAGCTGGATGCCGCCAGCAAACTGCGCCAGCTCACCGATGCATTTGATCAGGCAAAGGTGGACCGGACCACGGCGCAGCGTGAATCGGATCGCAGCCGCAAGGCCTACGAACTCGGGTCCTTCTCCGAACTGCAGGCGCTCAAGGCGCAGGATGCGCTGGAGAAGGCCGACTTCACCTTCCGGCAGGCGCAGGCGGATTTCGATGCGGCGCCCAAACAGACCCAGTTCGATGTCAGCAGCAAGAAGTCGCTGTTCGATCGCCAGCAGCTGGTGGTGGCGGATTTGCGCCGACAGGTCAATGCCCTGCAGGTGCAGTCGCCGGTGGACGGCCGTGTCGGCCAGGTCCAGGTCGCCGAGCGCGCCAGTGTGGCCAAGGACGCACCCCTCCTCACCGTCATCGATCTGTCGCTGCTGGAAGTGGAGATCAAGGTGCCGGAGAGCCTGGCGCGGGACCTGCAGCCCGGAATGGCGGCCACGCTGGAAGGCGATGGCCGGCAGTGGCAGGCCACCCTGAGCGGCGTATCGCCGGAAGTGGTGGCCGGCGAGGTGACCGCGCGACTGCGCTTCACGGGTGCGGTGCCGGTGGGCCTGCGACAAAGCCAGCGGCTGGCGGTCCGGATCCTGATCGACAAGCGGGCCAATGTCATGACGGTGGAGCGCGGCAGCTTCGTCGATCAGGACGCCGGCTTCGCCTACGTGATTCATGACGGCGTGGCTGAGCGCCGCCCGGTACGCCTGGGTGCGCAGAGCGTGCAGAAGGTGGAGATTCTGGAAGGCCTGAATGTCGGCGATCAGATCGTCGTATCCGGGTCCGATGCATTCAATGGCGCGGACCGCGTCATCGTCACTCACTGAAGGAACCGGAGCAACGTATGCTGAAGATGACTCATCTGTCCAAGGTCTATCGCACCGAAGTGGTCGAAACCTATGCGCTGCGCGATTTCTCCATCCATGTGAAGGAGGGCGAGTTCGTGGCCGTCACCGGGCCTTCGGGGTCCGGCAAGACCACCTTTCTGACCATCGCGGGCCTGCTGGAGGAGTTCACCGGCGGCCAGTACCAGCTGGATGGCGCCGACGTTCACGGCCTCAACGACAATCAGCGCTCGAGGTTGCGCAACCAGAAGATCGGTTTCATCTTCCAGTCATTCAATCTGATTCCCGATCTGAATGTGTTCGACAACGTGGACGTGCCGCTGCGCTACCGGCGCCTGCCGGGCGCCGAGCGCCGCAAGCGCATCAATGAATCGCTGGAGCGCGTCGGTCTCTCGGCGCGCGCCAAGCACTACCCGGCGGAACTCTCCGGCGGGCAGCAGCAGCGCGTGGCCATCGCCCGCGCGCTCGCGGGCGGACCACGGCTGCTGCTGGCGGACGAGCCCACCGGCAACCTGGATTCGCAGATGGCGCGCGGCGTCATGCAGCTGCTGGAAGAGCTGCATCGGGATGGCGCGACCATCGTCATGGTGACCCATGATCCGGAACTGGCGGCGCGGGCGCAGCGGGAGGTGAGGATAGTCGACGGGCAGGTGATCGATCTGGCGGCCCAGACCCGGCTGGTAGAGAACGAGGCGCCGCGTCCGACGGTGTAGTGCGTCCGGACCGCTTTGTCATCGGTTGCCGCGAATCCTCGGCAACAGGAGAGATGCTTGATGTTCGGCTACTACCTTCACCTTGCCCTACGAACGTTGCGACGCAACGTCATCGTGACCTCACTCATCGTCGCCGCCGTGGGAGTCGGCATCGGCGCCTACATGACGGTGCTGACGGTGCTGATCGCCATGTCGGGCGATCCCATACCCAACAAATCCGACACGCTGTACGTGCCTCAGATCGATGTTTGGGGTCCCAATACCCGGCCCAAGGGCACGACGGGAGAGGTTCGGTTGCCTCCCCAGTTCACCTATCGGGATGTCAGCGCCTTCATGCAGGCCCACGCAGCGCCGCGCCAGGCGGCGATGTATCCCGTGGGGCTGGACGTCACGCCGACCGCTGGCATCGCGTACTCGCAGAACGGGCGTGCCACCTACCGCGATTTCTTTGCGATGTTCGAGGTGCCCTTTAAGGCAGGGGCCGCATGGACGGTGAAGGACGAGGCCGACCACGCCGATGTCGCGGTGCTGGGCAGCACCCTGGCGGCGCGATTGTTTCCGCACGGTTCCGCCGTCGGACAGACCGTGAATCTCGGGGCGCACCTTTATCGCGTCACCGGCGTACTGGATGCGTGGAGCCCGCTGCCGCGTTTCTATGATGTCGTCAACGGCAGTGCCTTCGGTTCTGTCGAGGACTTCTTCATTCCCTTCACGACGGCCATCGGCCATCAGATGCAGACCAACGGCAACTACAACTGCGCGGCCCTGCCGGCTTCCGGCTGGGCCGGGAAACTCTCGGGCGAATGCATATGGTTCGGTTACTGGGCAGAGCTGCCGAATGCATCGGCAGTCCGCAACTTTCGGCAATACCTGATCAACTACTCGGCGGAGCAGCAGCGCCTCGGACGCTTCCACTGGCCGCCACTGGTGCAGCTGAGCAACGTGCACCAGTGGTTGGACGTGATGCACGTCATACCCAATGAGGTTCGGGTGAATTCGCTGCTGGCGTTCGGCTTCCTGGCCGTATGCCTGGTCAATGCGGTGGGGCTGATGCTGGCGCGGTTCTCGGCGCGCGCCGCCGACTTCGGCATCCGTCGGGCGCTGGGTGCCTCGAGAACCGACATTTTCCTGCAATGCCTGACCGAAACGGCCGTGGTGGGCCTGCTGGGCGGAATCCTGGGCCTGGCGCTGACGGCCTTGGGGCTGGCGGCCAATCGCGCCAGCCTCGGCTTCCTGGCGCAGTACGTCGGTGGACTGATGCGCATGGATCCTGAAGTCATGGCTTTGACCGTGGCGCTGGCCGTGGGGGCAACCTTGTGCTCGGGCTTGTACCCGACCTGGCGCGCGACTCGAGTCCAGCCTGCCTTGCATCTGAAGGCGCAGTGAGGCCCGCCATGGAAATTCTCCCAATCTTGAGGGCTCTGAGGCGCAACAAGGTCGGCGCTGTTCTGGTGACCTTGCAGATCGCATTGACGCTGGCCGTGATCGCCAATGGGATGTCGATCATCCAGGGACACCTCTCGGCCATGGGGCGGCCCAGCGGCATCGATGAGGCCAATATCTTCACGCTGCAGAACCATTGGGTGGGCGAGCCCGAAAATCTGCGCGCCAGCATCGAGGCGGATCTGGCCGCCCTGCGCAACACTCCGGGGGTGATCGATGCGGAGGCGACCAACAGCTACCCGCTGCGCGGCGGCGGTTGGGGCTGGGGCATCCGCCTGAAACCGGACTCGAGCAATGGCGGTGCCGCGGGCACGACCCTGTACTTCAATGATGCGCACGGCCTGGATGCCATGGGCCTGAAGCTGGTGGCGGGCCGCTGGTTCTCGTCCTCCGAGATCGAGGAAATGCACATCGATGACGAGAAAGGCGTACCCAGTGCGGTGTTGACCGCTGCACTGGCCAAGAAGCTCTTTCCCAAGAGTGATGCGATCGGGCAGGTGATCTACATGATCACCGACGCGCCGGTTCATGTCATCGGCGTGGTGGATCGGGCCCAGACTCCATGGCCGGCGCAGGGCTTTGGCGATACGGCTGCCGAGTACTCCACCTTCCTGCCGCTGCAGTTCGTGTCGAATGGGCTCAGTTACATGGTGCGCGCACGACCGGGGCAGCTGGCCGCGGTGATGCGTGCCGTACCGGATCGGCTCTATGCGGTGACCCGCCAGCGGGTCATCGACCAGCTCATGCCGTTTTCGGAAACTCGGATGCGCGCCTACCAGATCCAGAAGTCCGAGAGCTGGCTGCTGGGAACCGTGTGCGGACTGCTGCTGGCCGTCACGGGCCTGGGGACGGTGGGCCTGACCATGTACTGGGTGGGCCAGCGGCGGCGACAGATCGGCCTGCGGCGCGCGCTGGGCGCGCGCCGCAGCGACATCCTGCGGTACTTCCATACCGAAAACCTGCTGATTGCCGGCACCGGCGCCTTGTTGGGCATCGGCGGCGGGCTGGGCGCGAATCTGTGGATGGCGACGCACCTGGGAACGCAGCGCATGAGCTGGGTTTACATCGCCAGCGGTGCGCTCATCGTTCTGGTCCTGTGCCAGCTGGCGGTGCTGTGGCCGGCCTACCGCGCGGCTTCCACCGCACCGTCACTCGCGACGCGGGGGCTGTGAGCGCCACTGCAGACCATGAGCGGCTACTACCTCCACCTGGCCATCCGCTGCCTGCGGGCCAACGTCGCGCTGACCGTGTTGATCATCGCCGCGATCGGTGTCGGCATCGGCGCCACGATGACTGTCTTCACCGTCCTGCTGGCCATGTCGGGTGATCCGATTCCGGCAAAATCCTCGCAATTGTTCGCCGTGCAGATCGATGCCTGGGGTCCGGCGGCGTGGAATGCGAAGGACAACGTCAATCCACGACTGCCGGACAAGCTCGCTTATCGCGATGCGTTGGCGCTCATGCAGGCGCACCCCGCCCATCGTCAGGCCGCAATGTACGGTATCGGCCAGGTGATTTTGCCGCGAGGCGGTGAACCTCTCCCGCGGGGCGGCCGGGCGACCTACCGCGACTTCTTCGCGATGTTCGAGGTGCCGTTTCAGTCTGGTGCGCCCTGGAGCGTGCAGGATGAGGTTTCGCACCGGGATGTCGTCGTGCTGGGCGCCAAGCTTGCGGCGCAACTCTTTCCGGGCGGCAATGCGGTGGGGCAGGAAGTTACGATGGAGGCGGGTGCGTTCCGCGTTGTCGGAGTACTTGAGCCGTGGAATCCGGAACCGCTGTTCTATGATCCAGGTGGCAACGCCTTCGGTCGCGACGAGGATTTTTTCCTGCCGTTTACCGCGGCTATCGAGCACCAGCTCCCGGGTAACAGCCTCGGGTGCTTTACCGCTGATCTGTCCGCGGGATGGACCGCGCGTCTGCAGTCCAGCTGTTGGTGGATAGAGTTCTGGGCCGAATTGCCGGATGGGGCCGCAGTGCATGCCTACCGCCAGTTCCTCGGCAACTATGCGGCCGATCAGCGCAAGGCCGGACGCTTCGCCTGGCAAACGACAGTGCATCTGAGCAATGTACGGCAATGGCTGCAGATCGAGCACATCGTGCCGGATGAAGTGCGCGTCAACGCGCTGCTGGCCGCCGGATTTCTGCTGGTCTGCCTGGTCAATGCCGTGGGTCTGATGCTGGCAAGGTTCGCGGGTCGTTCAGGCGTGTATGCGATTCGTCGGGCGCTCGGTGCATCGCGGACCGACATCTTTCTGCAATGCATGGTCGAAACGATCCTTGTAGGCGTGCTCGGCGGCGCATTGGGGCTGATGCTCACTGCCATAGGACTCGCCGGACAACGCACTACTTTGAAGACTGTCTCGGCATATACCACCCAGATGACGCATCTGAACCCGCAATTGATGGTGCTGACCGTGCTTCTGGCGGTGGGTGCGACGTTGCTGTCGGGACTCTATCCGGCCTGGCGCGCGGCGCGAAGTCCCATTGGTTGGCAGCTCAAGGAGCAATGAGAGTGGTCATGGAAGTCATGCCTATCCTCTCAACGCTCCGGCGCAATAAAGTCGGTGCACTGCTGGTGGCGATGCAAATGGCGCTGACCATCGCAGTGGTCGCCAATGCGCTTTCGGTGATCCGGCGTCACTGGACGGACATGAGCCGGCCCAGCGGCCTGGATGAGGCCAATATCGTCTCAATCGCGAATCAGTGGGTTGGGGAACCGCCAGACCTGCGCGCTCGCATTGAGGCGGATATGGCGGCGCTGCGTGCGTTGCCGGGGGTGCTCGACGCGGAAGCGACCAACAGTTTTCCGCTGTGCGGCAGAAGTTGGGTCTGGCGGCGCCCACGTGCGGCGCAACCAGTCCGGGGGCGTGCAGACCAGTGTGTTTTTCGACACGGCCCACGGACTTACTGCGCAGGGTCTAAGGCTTGTGGCCGGGCGCTGGTTCAATGCGGAAGAAATTGGCGAATACAAACAAGGCGAGCAGAAATCCTCGCCCACGGTCGTCATCACCTCCGCGCTCGCAAAGCGGCTGTTTCCGGATAGCCAGCCGCTGGGACGGTCCGTCTACGTGACCGGAGAGGACCCGGAGCGGGTTGTCGGCATCGTCGAGCAAGCCACTTCGGGGTCAGGTTCCGGCATGGAGTATGTGGAGTTTTCGACTTTTGTGCCGTCGCTGTTTGTGAACAGCCGGCCTCTGTACGTGATCCGCACCAGGCCCGGTGCACAGGAAACCGTCATGAGCGAGGCCCGGCAGCGGCTTCTGGAGATTTCTCGCATGCGCATCCTCGACCGCATCGAGCCGTTTTCCGCGACACGCAGCAAGGCATTTGCAGTGGCGGCCGCGACCAGCTGGCTGCTGGCCACGGTGTGCATCCTCATGCTGGTCGTCACGGCGTGCGGAACCGTTGGACTGACCACGCTGTGGGTGGCGCAGCGACGCCAGCAGATCGGAACGCGAAGGGCGCTGGGTGCGCGCCGCATCGACATCCTGCGTTACTTCCATACCGAGAACCTGTTGATTTCGTCCATCGGAGCATTGGTGGGAATAGTCGCCGGTTTGGGCGCCAACCTGTGGCTGGCCAAACATCTGGCCATGACCCGCATGAGTCCGGTGCATATCGTCATTGGCGCGCTGGTGGTGCTTGCCTTAAGCCAGTTGGCAGTGCTGTGGCCGGCCATGCGGGCAGCGACGGTGCCGCCGTCGCTGGCTGCACGGGGTCTTTGAAGCGGGCCGCGGCCTGCATACTAAGGGGACGTAAGATGTTTGGGTATCACCTGCAACTTGCACTGCACAGTCTGCAGCGCAATGTGGTCATCACCGCGCTGATGGTCGCCGCTGTCGGCGTCGGGATCGGTGCGTCAATGACGGTCTACACAATCCTGTGGGGCATGTCGGGTGACCCGATCCCACAGAAGTCCGACCAGTTGTACACACCGCAGATCGATGCGTGGGGGCCGCCATTGCGGCCGCCCGGGTCGCAGGCCGCAAGAGATCGGCTGCCGCCACAATTGACCTACCGGGACGCGAGTGCGCTGATGCAGGCACAGCGCGCGCCCCTGCAGGCCGCCATGTATCCCGTGCAGCAGAATGTGACCCCGGTGGATGCCAGGGCATTTCGGGCCAGGGGTCGCGCGACCTACCGCGACTTTTTCGCCATGTTCGACGTCCCGTTCCGTTCGGGTACGGCCTGGAGCCGTGACGCCGACGAGAAACGCGATAATGTCGTGGTCATCAGCTCGAAGCTCGCGGATCGGGTCTTTCCGCATGCTGATGCGGTTGGCAAGGTCATCAACCTGAGCGATCGCGACTACCGTATCGTGGGCGTCATCGGACCCTGGGGTCCGATGCCGCGCTTCTATGATCTGTTCTCCGGTCCGTTCGGAGACACCGAGCAGTTCTTCATTCCTTTCACGACCGCCATCGATCGGCACATCACCGTCAACGGTGGCGAGAATTGTATGCAGGCGCCGGTCGGAGGCTGGGATGCGCATCTGAATTCGGATTGCGTCTGGCTGCAGTTCTGGGCGCAGTTGCCCACCGCCGCGCAGGCTCGCGAATACAAGAGTTTCCTGCGCAACTATGCCGATGAACAGCGGCAACTGGGGCGGTTTCACTGGCCATCCCGCGTCGAACTTCGCGATGTCATGGATTGGCTCGTCTACAACGACGTGGCGCCACCCATCGTGCGCGCGATCGCATACGTATCGGACGGTTTCCTGGCGGTCTGCCTGATCAATGCGGTGGGTCTGCTGTTGGCGAAGTTCTCCAGTCGCGCCCGGGAACTGGCTCTGCGCCGCGCCCTGGGCGCATCGCGCGCCGAGATCTTCCTGCAATGCGTCACGGAAACCCTGCTCATCGGGCTGATCGGTGGCATCGTCGGCCTGGGGCTCACGGCAGCCGGTGCCGCGGGAATGCGCCAACTGCTCGCGGAAGCCAATCGCATGGGCGTGGATGTCTCGCGGCTGATTTCCCTGAACGCGAGCCTTGTCATGACCACGCTGCTCGCGGCGGTCGCGGTGACCGTTTGCGCGGGACTGTATCCCACCTGGCGGGCAAGCCGGATCCATCCGGCGTTGCAATTGAAGGCGCAGTAGCGGCAACCACTCAAGGAGATCTACATGGATATTCTGCCGATTCTGCGCGCTCTTGCCAAAAGCAAGGTTGGGGCAATTCTGATTGGACTGCAGATTGCACTGACGCTGGCCATTGTCTGCAACAGCCTGTCGGTCATTCAGCAGTTCGTCGATCGCATGAAGCAGCCTACAGGCATAGATGAAGCGAATATCTTTGTAATATCCGGAACCCGGATTGTCCAATCTGTCGATCTCGAGGCACAGATCCGAGGCGATCTGGCGGCGTTGCGCTCGCTGCCGGAAGTGGTCGATGCCTTTTCCGGAATAAGTTTGCCGCTGGACGGCAACACCTATTCCTTGGCGCTGAGCATCAAGCCGGATCAGCGCTCTGCAACGGCCGCAGGAGCGATGTATCACACTGACGAGCATGGTCTGAACGCGCTCGGCGTGAAGCTGATCGCGGGCCGGTGGTTCAAGGCACAGGAGGTGGGCCTGCTGCGATTCTACGAGAACAAACCCCCTGCAGCCATCGTGGTCACCCGGGCGTTGGCACAGGCCCTGTTTCCGGGCGGCGACGCGCTGGGGCAGATTGTCTATCTGTCACCCACCCAGTCCACCCGCATCGTCGGTGTGGTCGAAAAGATTCAAACACCCGGGGCGGCAAACGGAGGTCCGACTGAGCGCGCCGTGTTCCTGCCGGCGCTGCCCATGAACCTGTCCTACCAATACCTGGTGCGCGCGCGGCCCGGGCAGCTGCCATTGGCCATGCGCGCGGCGCAGGACAAGCTGTTCGCGGTCGATGCCCATCGGATCATTGACAGCGCGACGCCGTTTTCGGAACTGCGCCACCGTGCCTACCTGCTGCCACGTACGATTGCCATCATGCTGGCGGTGGTCAGCACCCTGCTGCTGGCGGTGACGGCCTTCGGCGTTGTCGGACTCACTGCCTATTGGGTAACTCAGCGCCGAGGTCAAATCGGCATGCGTCGTGCCCTCGGAGCGCGCAAGTCCGACATCCTCGGCTACTTCCATACCGAGAATCTGCTGATCGTCGGGGCCGGGTGCATCCTGGGTATTGCCCTGGGCCTCGCAATCAACATGGGGATGGCCTCGACCCTGCAACTGGCGCGAATGAGTGTCGGGTATATCTGCCTTGGGGCGATTATCGTGCTGGCGCTGTGCCAGGCGGCCGTACTGTGGCCGGCGCTGCGCGCGGCCTCCATCCCGCCGGCGGTGGCCACGCGGGCGCAGTAGGGCGCCGGGCAAGGGGAGGGTGATGCTCGGCTACTACCTCGAACTGGCTTTCCGCAGCCTCAGACGCAATGTCGCGCTTACGGGGCTGGTAGTGGCGGTCGTTGGGTTCGGCATCGGTGCGTCCATGACGGTGCTCACCACCCTGCGGGCCTTGACGCTGGATCCGATTCCGGGCAAGTCCGCGCAGCTATTCGTGCCGCTGATCAACAACGGACGGCCACGGCCCGATCAGGTTACCTACAGCGACGCTATGTCCCTGATGAAGGCTCATCAGGCGCTCCGGCAGACCCCAATGTACGCCGGCGCCCTGGAAGTGACGCCGGCGGACGGGGCGCCCTTCCCGGTCGGCGGCCGGGCGGCGTATGCGGACTTCTTCAGGATGTTCGATGTTTCATTCCGCAGCGGCGGCCCCTGGAGTCAGGCTGACGACAATGGCGCCACCAATGTCGCAGTGCTCAGTGCGAAGCTTGCGGATCGCCTGTTTCCCCATGCCGATGCCGTCGGCAGAACCATCACTCTGAGCGACCATGAGTACCGGATCGTCGGCGTCATAAATGTGTGGAATCCCGTGCCGCGTTTCTACGATCTGGGTTTCGGAACCGGCCTGGATGGCGCCGAGGATGTGTTCCTGCCTTTCTCCACGGCAGTCACCTGGCGGATGGAGCGCCCAGGCCCCACGCGCTGTGCCATCAAACGCGATACCCGCAACGAGACATATACGACCATCGACTGCGCTTGGATCCAGTTCTGGGTGGAACTGCCCACCGCTGCTGCGGCGCGTGACTACAAGACGTTTCTGTACGACTTCGCGGCTCAGCACCGGCCGCCTGGGCGCCTTGGCTGGCCATTGCGGGTGGATTTGCCGGACCTGCGCAGCTGGCTGACGGTGCAGATTGCGGTCCCGGATACGCTGCGCGTGAGCAGCGTTGTGGCCTTTGGCTTTCTTGGCGTGTGTCTGATCAATGCCGCCGGCCTGATGCTGGCCAGGTTTTCGGCGCGCGCAGGGGAGCTGGGAGTGCGGCGCGCCCTGGGTGCGTCGCGTTGGGACATCTGCCTGCAGTGCATGGTGGAAACGACAGTCGTCGGATTGCCGGCGGGCCTATTGGGAGTGGGTCTGACGGTCGTGGGTCTGGCCAGTCAGCGGGCCCTGCATATGATTGCGGGCAGTGCAGACGCGGTGGTGCGGGTCACCTCCCTGGATGGTGGCATGATGGTCATCACGCTGGTGCTGGCCGTTTGCGCCACGATGGGTTCCGCCCTGTACCCCGTGTGGCGTGCGAGCCGGGTTCTGCCCGCCTGGCAGCTGAAGACACAGTAGTTGGCAAAGCGTGGAAATCCTGCCGATTCTTCGTGCCCTGCGCAGCAACAAGGCTGGCGCCATGCTCATCGGACTGCAGATCGCCCTGACGCTGGCGATCGTCTGCAATTGCCTGTCCATCATCCAGGCGTATCGCGGCCAAATGGCGCGTCCGAGCGGCCTGGATGAGACCAACATCTTTACGCTGGACATCAAGTGGATGGGAAACTCCGACGATCTGAAGCCGCTAATCGCGGCGGACCTGGTCGCGGTGCGTTCCCTGGCGGGCGTGGCCGAGGCCGACGCCACCAATGGCATACCGTTAGGCGGTTTGGGCGCAGGAACGGAAATCAGCCTGACGCCGGATGCGCAGCAGTCCGCTGCCGGCACGGCGGAGTACTTCGTCGATGAACGTGGGCTTACCGCCTTTGGCGTGAAGCTGGTCGCGGGCCGCGGGTTCACGGCCGACGAAGTCAGCGATCTGAAGCGCGGCGACGATGATGGCGCGCCCAGTCTCGTCATGACCCAAAGGCTTTCCCGGGTTTTGTTTCCTGCCGGTGACGCTCTCGGAAAGATGGTCTATCTGCGATCGGGCACGACACCGAAGCGCATTGTAGGCATCGTCGAGCGCACACAATCACCGAGCGCCGGCAGCAGCTGGGCTGAATCCACCGTCGAGAACTCGGTGTTCTTGCCTCATCGTTTCCTCAGCAACCGAATCAAGTACATTGTACGCACCCGTCCCGGCGCACTCGATTCAGCCATGCGGGCGGCGCCGGGCGCGCTGTACGCGGTGACGCGCCGGCGGACAATCTCGAATGTGTCGTCGTTCCAGGAGACCCGGCAGCGCAATTATCAGTCCGAGCACTCCTTGAGCGTGCTGCTCGGAGCACTGTGTGCGCTGTTGTTGACCGTCACGGCCTGCGGAATCGTGGGACTGGTGCTGTACTGGGTGGCACAGCGTCGCCGGCAGATCGGCATGCGGCGCGCCCTGGGCGCACGGCGGGTGGACATCCTGCGGTATTTCCACGTCGAGAATCTGCTGATCGCCGGTGCCGGCGCCGTCCTGGGCATCCTGATCGGCCTGGCCGGCAACGCCTGGCTGGCGGCGACTTTGGTGCTGACCCGCATGAGCGTCGGCTATATTTGTGCCGGGGTGGTCATCGTACTCTCGCTCAGCCAGGCCGCGGTTCTTTGGCCAGCACTGCGGGCCGCGGCCATTCCGCCTGCCGCGGCCATCCGCGATCTGTAAGGGCGCAGTCACAGGTATCCTTAAGCTCATGCGCACCGTACTTGTGACTGATGACAAGCCAGCAGCGGGGAGGGACTTGAGGATGCTGCTCACAGTGCTTGTTGCGCTGCTGCTGGGTGCCTGCAGTCCATCCACTCCTTCGCACACTGCCGGTGCTGCCAACGCCGGCGAGCGCGTCGTCAACGTCTACAACTGGTTTGACTACATCAAGCCGGAGCTGCTGCGGCAGTTTCAGGCGCAGACCGGCATCCAGGTCCACTACGACGTCTTCGACTCCAATGAGACCCTGGCGGCGAAGCTGCTGGCCGGCCACTCCGGCTATGACGTCGTGTTTCCGTCGGCGTCGTACCTTCAGATGCTGTGGCAGGCCGGCGCGATCCGCCCGCTGGAGAAGTCCGCGCTGCCGAACCTCGCCAACATGGATCCGCTGATCATGGGCGAGCTGGCGCGCCATGACCCCGGAAACGCGCACGCCATCGCCTACGCCTGGGGCATCACCGGCTTTGCCTATGATGAGGAGCAGATCCGCGCACGGCTGCCGCAGGCGCCGGTGGACAGCTGGGCGATGCTGTTCGATCCCAAGGTCGCGGCGCGCTTCGCGGACTGCGGCATCGGCCTGTATGAGTCGCCCGCCGTGATCGTGTCCAGCGCCCTGGCCTGGCTGGGCGAGAAGCCCGACAGCGAAGATCCCCGGGTGCTGGAGCGCGCCGCTGCGGCGCTGATGGCCGTGCGCCCCTTTATCCGCAAGATCGGCACCGATTCGCTGGTGGCCCAACTGGCGGAAGGGGACCTGTGCCTGATCATCGCCAGCAATGGGGATGCCCTGCAGGTGCGCGAGCGGCTGCGCATCGCAGGCTCCCGCCGCACCATCGGCTACAGCATTCCCCGGGAAGGGGCGGTGATGTGGATCGACACGGCCGCCATCGTCGCCGATGCCCCGCACGCGGACAATGCGCGCCGCTTCCTCAACTTCCTCATGGATGCCGGTGTGGCCGCGCAGAACGCCAATGCCATCCATTTTCCGAATGGCAATTCCGCCTCCCAGTCCCTGGTGCAGCCGCAGCTGGCCAATGCCGCGATCTATCCGCGCGGCGCGCAGGCGGCCCGGCTGATTCCGGAACGGCTGGGCAGCGATGCCTTCGTGCGCACGCGCACCCGTATGTGGACGCGCTTCCGGACCGGCCAGTAGCCTAATATGTCCCTCATGCGTACGGTTCTGGTGATCGATGACAACCCGGCGGTCGGCACTGCCCTGGGCATGTTGTTCGGCCTGCACGACATCACCACACTGACGGCGGCATCGCCCGAGGCTGGGCTGGCAATTCTCGCCGCGCACCGCGTGGATCTGGTCATTGCGGACATGAACTTCAGCGCCGACACCACTTCCGGCCAGGAAGGGGTGGCGCTGTTTCGTGAAATCCGCGCGCGCCATCCGGACATGCCGGTCATCCTGCTCACCGCCTGGACCCACCTGGAGTCGGCCGTGCAGCTGGTGAAGGCCGGCGCTGCCGACTACGTGGCCAAGCCCTGGGACAACGACCGGTTGCTGTCAGCGGTGGAAAACCTGCTGGAGCTGTCCGAAAGCGTGCGGGAGACGGCCCGCCTGCGCCTGGAGCGCGAGCAGCAGCGCGCAAATCTTGCCAGAACCTATGACCTGCGCGGCGTGGTCTACGAGTCACGGGCCATGGCGGCGGCCGTGGAACTGGCCTGCCGGGTCGCCCGCGCCCAGGTGCCGGTGCTCATCACCGGCCCCAACGGCACCGGCAAGGAGCGCATCGCGGCCATCGTGCATGCGAATTCCGCCGCGCACGCCGGCCCCTTCATCGCCGTCAATTGCGGCGCGCTGCCCGCGGAGCTGATCGAGGCCGAGCTGTTCGGCGCGGAGGCCGGGGCCTACACGGGCGCCAACCGCGCGCGCGCGGGCCGGTTCGAGGCCGCCGACGGCGGAACGTTGTTTCTGGACGAGATCGGAAATCTGCCCCTGCCGGGCCAGGTGAAGCTGCTGCGGGTGCTGGAGTCCGGACAGTTCGAACCGGTGGGTTCCAGCCGCACCCGCACGACGCGCGTGCGGGTGATCAGCGCCACGAATGCCGAAATGCCGCAGATGATCCGCCAGGGCGTATTTCGGGAAGATCTGTACTACCGGTTGAACACCATCGAGATCGCGCTGCCCGCCCTGGCTGCGCGCCCCGCCGATATCCTGCCGCTGGCCCAGCATTTCCTGGGACCGCAGCTGACCCTGGGCGATGACGCGCGCCAGGCGCTGTTGCAGCACGCCTGGCCCGGCAATGTCCGCGAACTGCGCAATGTGATCGAGCGTGCGCGCCTGCTGGTGAGCGGCGGGGAGGTGAAGGCAGCGGACCTGAACCTGCCGCTGGCCAAGGCGCAGAGCGCCACCGAAGAGGAAGCCTTGAGCCGCGCGGCCATCGAGACCGGCCTGCGCGCCGCGGGCGGCAATGTCTCACGGGCGGCGGCCTCGCTGGGGCTGTCGCGCCAGGCGCTGTACCGCCGGATGGAACGGCTGGGCATGCGCTCCTGAGGCGCAGGACCATGAGAGTCAGACTCGACGTAAGGCTGGCGCTGCTGATGTTCGCCATGATGCTGCTGAGTGCCGCCATCGCCGTGGCCGCGCTGCGCTATTTCAATCGAGCTCCCCTCGCACTGCTGGTCGCCGCCGCCGCCGCACTGGTGTCCGCAGTGCTGGCGGCGCGGCGCGCCACCCGGCCCGTGCAGCAGGTGCTGCGCGCCATGCAGACCAGCGTGGCCTGCTACACCGACGGAGATTTCAGCGTGTCGCTGGTCGTCAACCGCCGCGATGAGCTGGGAGACCTGCTGCAGACCAACAACGAGCTGGGCAACGCGCTGCGCAAACAACGTGCGCACCTGGTGCAGCGCGAGTTGCTGCTGGACACCGTGGCGCAACATTCCCCGGTGGCGCTGGTGCTGGTCGATCCGCACCAGCGGGTGGTGTACGCCAACATCGCCTCGCGCCACCTGCTCAATCAGGGCCGCTCGCTGCTCGGCGGGGATTTCGCGGCGATACTGCAGGCCGCGCCGAGCCCGCTACGGGAGGCCGTGGCGAGCGGCGGGGACTGCCTGTTTTCAACCTGGATCGCCGGGACGGAAGAGACCTTCAGCCTGTCGCAGCGCGCTTTCATGCTGCAGGGCCAGCGGCATCAACTCTACCTGCTGAAGACGCTGACCCGGGAGCTGTCGCGCCAGGAGGTGGCGACCTGGAAGAAGCTGATCCGGGTGGTCAGCCACGAGCTGAACAACTCATTGGCGCCCATTGCTTCCATGGCGGATACCGGCCGCGAGTTGCTGCGGCGTGGCGACAGCTCCACCCTGTTGAATGTGTTCGCGGCGATCGGCGAACGCGCCGCGCACCTGCATCAGTTCGTCGCCGGCTACGCGGCCATCTCGCGACTGCCCGCGCCGCGACCGGATCGGGTCGACTGGAAGGAGCTGATGGAGGATCTGGCCCGCCAGCAGGTCTTTTCAATTGCCGGGCCGTTGCCCGCCGAGTCCGGTTGGTTTGATCGCCTGCAGCTCGAACAGGCCCTGATCAATGTCCTGAAGAATGCCCACGAGGCCGGCGGCGGACCGGCCGAGGTCAGTATTCTGGTGCAGCAGACACCGCAGGAGCAGCGCATCGAGGTCCGCGATCGTGGTCCGGGCATGACCGATGTGGTCATGGCCCAGGCCTTGCTGCCGTTTTATTCAACCAAGCACAATGGCACCGGCTTAGGTCTCGCCCTGTGTCGTGAGATCGCCGAGGCCCACGGCGGCAGCCTGCGCCTGAGCAACCGCGAGGGTGGGGGCATCAGCGTCATGTTT
Source organism: uncultured Pseudomonadota bacterium (assembly GCA_963726995.1). GTDB lineage: Bacteria > Pseudomonadota > Gammaproteobacteria > Steroidobacterales > Steroidobacteraceae > DAIDKA01. The sequence goes on along the minus strand of CAVSEP010000007.1, from coordinate 560,193 downwards.
GTGCTGCCGATGCCCGCTATGATGCCGGGGCCATGGACGAAGACACCGTAGAACGCCTGGAGCTGAAACTGGCCTTCCTGGAGCGCGCCAACACGGAGCTCAGCGACGTGGTCTATCAGCAGCACAAGCAGATCGAGGAGCTGCGCGCGGGGCTGCGGGCGCTGGCCGAAAAGCTCGACTCGCGCCAGAGCCCCGAGCCCGCGCGCCGGCCGGAAGACGAGCGGCCGCCGCATTACTGAATCGCGCGGCGCTATTTGGCCTCGAAGAAATCCGCGCCGACCGGCTTGTGCTTGAGGATCTCCTCGCGCGTCAGTCCCTGCAGCTCATGGGGAAAGACCAGCCAGTCCTCCACCCGGTGCACGCAGTAGTCCGGTTGAATGGAACTGCGGTTGCGCGAAGGCTTGTAGTAGACCGTCGCGGTGCGAATGCTCTCCGGCGTGTTGCGCCGGCAGCGGCGGCGCAGCTCCGTGAGCACCGCCTCGATGCTGCGGCCGGAATCAAACACATCGTCCACCAGCAGCAGCCGGTCTTCGGCTTCCAGGCGCGACACCAGATAGTCCACCGCATGGACTCGCACGGTCTTCTGTTGCTGGTCGATGCCGTAGTAGGCCGAGGTGCGGATGGCGATGTGGTCGGTCGGAATCTCGTGATAGTCGAGGACTTCCTGCACTGCAATACCGATCGGCGCGCCGCCCCGCCACATGCCGACTAGGAAGGTCGGACGATAGCCGCTGCGCACGACCATGCGTCCGAGTTCCAGGGAATCCCGGAGCAGCGATTCGGCGGAAACGAAGGTCTTTTCCATGTGCGCCTGTAGGACAGCGACCACCCTGCGATGGCTCATTGTTGCAGAAATCGTCCGCTGCGCCTCCTGGCGGTCGCTTATCGACTAGAATCGGGCCCAAGGTAGGGGGAGCGCAGGAGGGCGGCCGCAAGATCACCTCAGACCCCAATATATAGAGGTAGTCTTGACCATAATCTCTCGGATTTGCATGCTGGTTCTGGCCTGCGGGGGCGCACTGGCGCTGTCCCAGGCGAGCCACGCTGCGGATCTGGATGCCCCATCGCCGCCCCCTCCGGCCCCCGCGCCTCCATCCCCTGGCGGGGGCGGCTGGCTCGATGTATCCACCTGGCCCCTGATCCCCGTTCCCCTGATCGCCGCCGACCCTGACAGTGGCGTGACCCTGGGCGTGCTGCCGGTGTGGCTGCAGACCAATGATCAGCACGAGATCACCCGCATCATCGCCCCCGATGTGCTGCACAACCCCTATTTTGGCGTGGGTGTGCATTTCCGGGTGTTCGAATACCCCTCGACCGATGAACAATGGTCGCTGGTCGCGGGGATCAAGGAGCGGGTCGAGCGCGATTTCGATTACGAGTTCCAGAAGGGCCGCCTGCGCGACTCCAACTGGTCATTCAACTACAGCCTGATCTATGACCGCAGCGGCGTGGGGCGTTTCTACGGCTATGGCAACCATTCGCTGTCGGGCAATGTCACCAACTACACCGCCTCGCAGGCCCTCGGGCAGGTGCAGGTCGGATACAACCTGAATCACACCTGGCAGCTGCAGTACACGATGCGAGCGCGGCGCATGGAGATCACCCCGGGCACCTTGGCGCGCGTTCCCACGCTTGAAAGTCGGTATCCGCTGCTGCACGGCCTGGGCGTCACCAACGAGGTGCTCAACCAGGTGGCGCTGATCTATGACACGCGTGACGATGCGACCATTCCGACGCGGGGCAGCCAGTGGGTGGCCTTCATGGGCGTCAACGGTCATGACGCCACCATCAGCGATTCCATCTACAGCGTGGCGGGCCTTGATGCGAGGACCTTCCAGCGCCTGCCCTTCGTGCCCGACACCATCTTCGCGGCGCATCTGGCGGTGCGTTACCTGCCCAGCGGCCATGAGATTCCGTTCTTCGATTTGAGCAGCATAGGCGGAGGCGAGAGCGCCATCGGCGGGCAGCAGCTGCTGCGCGGTTTCGGTCAGGGCCGCTTCGTCGACCGCAATTCCTTTGACACGACCATCGAGCTGCGGCACCGGGCCTTTTCCTTCGATGCGGCCGCCAGCCACGTCGACATTGAAGTCGCGCCCTTTCTGGACATGGGCAAGGTGTCCGCCCATACGACCGCGAATCCGTTTTCCGGACTGCACAAGGTCGTGGGGGTGGGGTTTCGCGGCATTGCCCGCCCTTCAGTGGTCGGCTATGTGGACATGGGCTACGGCACCGAAGGACTGGCCATCTTCACGGGCATCGATTACCCCTTCTAGAAGCAGCCTGGGGAAACGGTCAAGCTGATGGCTGTAAGCTTTTGGAAGTAATGTCGAAATCTGCGGTTTCCGGCGCTGCCGCCGCGACTCGGCGCTGGGACGCGCGCCTGGGCAAGGCCCGAACCTAGAGGAGCTGCCGAATGACGCTGCGCCCGCTGAAACTGTTGTCCTCGATGGCGGCCCGCGAAGTGCTGGCCGAACTGATCCGCGGATTCACGGCCGAGACGCGCCTGCCCGTCGCCGCCGAAGCGGCGGGCGGGGTGGAAGTCGCCAAGCGCGTGCAGGCCGGAGAAAGTACCGATGTGGTGGTGTTGTCGGACACGGCCATCGACAAACTCATCGGCGGCGGCCAGTTGCGCGCCGGACGGGTGGACCTGGTGAAATCCGGAGTCGCCATCGCGGTGCGCAGCGGCACCGGCCATCCCGATGTCAGCACCGAGGCCGCGGTGAAGGCGGCCGTTGCCACCGCCGGCTCGCTGAGCTATTCCACCGGTCCCAGCGGCGTCTACCTGGAAAAGCTCTTCGAGCGCTGGGGCATACTCGAGACCATCCGGCCGCGCATCCGGGTGCCACCGCCCGGCGTTCCGGTGGCCTCACTGGTGGCCGGTGGCCAGGCGGCGCTGGGATTCCAACAGCTGAGCGAGCTGCTGAACGTGCCGGGTATCGAGGTGTTGGGTCCCTTGCCGGCGGCCATCCAGACCATCACGACTTTTTCCGCCGGCATCAGCGTGCAGTGTGAACAGCCCGACGTGGCGCGGCAGCTGCTCGACTACCTGTGTCGGCCGGCCGCCACGCCCGTCAAGCAGCGCTACGGGATGGAACCGGCCTGAGGCTCGGCCAGACGGCGCTGGGCCACGCCACACACCCAGTCGATGATGGCGTCGGTCTCAGGATCGGCGCTGGCCGCGCGCCACCGGTCCGCGGCCAGTTCCCAGCGGCTGCTGGCCTGGGCGGCGCCCTGGGCCTCCGCCGCCGCGAACTCGCTGCGGCTCAGCGCCTGGAAACGCTTGCCCTGGCAATCGAAGGCGCCGTCCTCCAACGCCGAGCGGGGTGTGGTTCCCGATGCCGGCAGGTTGCCCGGCCGCCAGTAGTACTCGAACAGCAGACGTGCGCCGATGTAGCCCGGGTGTTGCGCGATGCTGTCAACGTCCACCTGAATGGAGTGATTGCCGTGCCCGGTCTGCATGGCGTAGGCCCATTGCTCGGCAAGCGCCGCCGGCGAGAGCAGCGCGGCGGCGAGGCCCGCGAGGCAGAACATTCTTGGCATCAAGGGATTGGTCCTTGCGCAGCGGCGCATCAGCGCAGCTGACTGTCCTTGCTGCCGCGGCGGTTGTAGCCGCTGAAGGCTTCCGTGCCGGCATCCTCGGCCTGCTGGCAGCCAAGGCACAGGCGCACGCCGGCGACCGCCTGGCGGCGGGCTTCGGGAATGGCTTCGCCGCACTCGGCGCAGTGCGTCAGCGACGCTCCCTGGGGCAATTGGCTGCGCGCGCGCTCGACGGCATCCTTTACGGTAGCCTCGATCTGTTCGTTGACTGCGCCGTCACCGGCCCATCCGGTTGCCATGACGCAAGTTTCCGCTTTCGGGGTAGGCAGCGCAAATCGGTGCAAGCGGTGGCCGTTGGGGAGTAAATTGCCTGCCATCTGGCCGTTCATGGTTGAGGCAGGGCAAGGGGGCGATATGGCGGATTACTCTGAGAGCTTGTCGGGACGCGGCTTCAATTCGCCGTTGCGATTTGACGTCTCGATCGAGGATTGCGAGGTCGTGGGCAAGATCCCGCAGGATCTGGACGGGGCCTTCTTCCGCACCGGCTACGAGTGGTACTACCCGCCGAAGTTTCCCGACGATGCCATCCTCAATGCCGATGGCTACATGAGCAGTTTCCGCTTCAAGGGCGGCAAGGTGGATTTCAAGGGCCGCTTCGTGAACACGCGGCGCCTGCAGAAACTGCGTGAAGCCCGCCACCAGCTCTACGGCTATTACCGCAATCCGTACACGGATGATCCGGCGGTGAGCGACCCGGAACATCCCAACCTGCGCACGGTGGCCAACACCGCGCCGGTGGTGCATGCCGGGAAACTGTTCGCCACCAAGGAGGATGGACTGCCCCACCAGATCGATCCGAATACCCTGCAGACCATCGGACCGTGGGATTTTCACGGCGGCTGGAAGAGCCAGACTTTCTCGGCGCACCCCAAGCTCGACCCGCTCACCGGAGAGATGGTGTCCTTCGGCTACGAGGCGACCGGACTGGCCTCCGATGACCTGTTCATCTGCACCATCGACCGCACCGGCAAGGTGCGCCACGAGGTGCGCGTCAAGGTGCCCTACGTGAGCATCATCCATGACATGGCCCTCACCCATCGCCATGTGGTGATTCCCGTTCTCCGGCTACGTGACCAGCGCCGAGCGCCTGAAGGCCGGCAAGATCCACTGGGGCTGGGACTCGACCAAGCCCGGCTATATCGGCGTCATGCCGCGCGAGGGGTCGGCCAAGGACATGCGCTGGTTCAAGGGGCCGAACCGCTGCCACATGCATACCTTCAATGCCTACAGCGAAGGCAACAAGGTGATCCTGTATGCGCCGTTCTGGGACTCGAATTTCTTCCCGTTCTTTCCCAATGTCGACGGCACGCCGTTCGATCCCTCCAAGGCCCATGCCGTGATCCGCAAGTTCACCATGGACCTGGACTCCGCCGCCGACACCTGGCAGGAGGAGGTGCTGTGGGACATGCAGGTCAATGATCTGGGCAAGGTGGATCCGCGCACCATGACGCTGGCCTCGCGCTACCTCTACACCAGCTTCACCGATACGCAGATGCCGTATGACCGCAATCGCGCCGGCGCCCGCGCGCCCGCCTCGGTCGCCAATTCCTACGGCCGCTTCGACGTGCAGACCCGCAAGCTGGACCGCTACTTCGCGGGCAAGACCCACGCCCTGCAGGAATGCAGCTTCGTGCCGCGCGGCACGGCCGAGGGGCAGGGGTACCTGGTGGGAGTCGCCTCGAACTATGCGGAGCTGCGTTCCGAACTGATCATCGCCGATGCCGAGCATCTGGCCGATGGCGAGGTGGCGCGGGTGATCCTGCCGTTCCGGTTGAGTTCCCAGGTCCATGGTACCTGGGCCGGCAAGGATGAACTGCCGCTGGTGTAGGCTTGCGGTAAATCCGCACAACGACGAGGGGGTCGCGATGCGCGAGTATGCACGGATGGATGGACGCAGGGTTTGGCTGGCGCTGGCGGTAATGGCCGCGCCGCTGTTCGGCACGGTCAGTGCCCGGGCGGCCTGTGACGATGCCTGCCTGACGAGGATCGCGGATCAGTACCGGGCGGCCTATGTGCACCGGGACCCGAAGCAGGCGCCGTTCGCCGCGCAGGTCCGCTTCATGGAGAACAATGTCGAGATGCCCTTTCCGGAGGGCAGTTGGGACGTGGTCACCTCGGAAGTTGGCCCGGCCCTGACTTTCTCGGATCCGTCCGCAGGCGGTGCCGGCATCTACACGGCCATCATGATGGGCAATACGCCGGCGTTTCTCGCCATCCGGCTGCGGGTGGAGCACGAGAAGATCGTCGAGGTGGAGCATCTGCTGTCCACCAAGCGCCTGATCAGCGCGCCGCCGACGCCCTTCGGCGATGTCACCAAGCTGACCCACGATCCGCTCACCAGCCAGCTGCTCACTCCTGCGCAGCGGCGGCCGCGGGCCGAACTGATCCGCATCGCGGATGGCTACTTCGCGACGCTGTCCCACAACGACGGCACGCTGCACACCGAGTTCGCGCCCACCTGTCATCGCATCGAAAATGGCATGGAGACGGCCCCCAACGGCTGTGCGGGACCGTTCAGGCTCGGCACCTACCTGTTCAACGTCCGGGTGCGGCGCGAGCCGCTGCTGGTGGATGAGGCGCGCGGACTGGTGATGTTCCGCGGCTTCATCGACCACAAGGGCAACGTGATCGACTTCAAGCTCACCGATGGCACGCCGCGCACCTCCCCCTTCCAGGAGCCGCATACCTGGAGCTTCGTGGAGACCTTCAAGATCATCGATGGCGCCGTGGGGCCGGTGGAGGCCGACTTCATCGGATCGCCTTACTATTCCAAATCGCCCTGGTCGCGCCACTCCCACGATTGAATGCCATGAACACCAAGCTTCGAGTGACTCGACTCCGGGCCATGGCCTGCGCCGTGGCCTTGCTGGGAGTGGCATTGCCGGGGCTTGGCGCCGCCGCGCCGCGCGCCAACTGCGATGAGGCCTGTCTGAAGTCGGTGATGGACGGGTATCTGCAGGCCCTGCAGCAGCATGACCCTTCAGGGCTGAAGCTCGCCCCGACGGTGCGCTTCACCGAAAACGGTGTGCAGATCCCGCTGGGCGAGGCGCTGTGGGTCACCCTTTCGAGCCTCGGCGCCTATCGGCACGACTTCTTCGATCCGGCCACGGGCGGCGTGGCGACCTACGTGACCATGCGCGAGAACGGTACGCCCGGATACCTGATGGTGCGGCTGCAGGTGAGGGCGGGGCTGCTGACGCAGATCGAGACCGTGGTCAACCGCGACGCCCCGCCTTCGCTCACCCAACCGCCCTACGAGCCGCTGTGGGACCAGGTCGAACCCAAGGCCCAGCGTCTCACGCGCCAGCAGCTGATCGACGGGGCACTGGGCTACCTGCGCGCCGTGGCGCTGATGAAGGGGGAGCTCGCGCCCTTCGGTGAGTCATGCATCCGCCTGGAAAACGGCATGGTCATGGCGCTGGGACCCCATGATCAGCCGCCGGTGCCGCTGCGGCCGCTGGCCCATGATGATGACTGGGCGGCGGCCGTGCGCGCCTCGCTGGGCCTGGGCTGCGCCCAGCAGATCGACACCGGCGTGTACGCCTTCATCACCGAGTACGACAACGCCCGCTTTCCCATCGTGGACGTGCAGCGGCAGATCGTCTTCTCGGTGTTCGACTTCCGGCGCCGCGGCATGGTCAAGACCGTGACCATGCCCAACGGCAGGACCTACCCCATGATGCCCAGCACCCAGTGGCCCAACGAGGTGTTGAACACCGAGGCCTGGAAGTTCCAGAACGGGAAGATCACCCGGGTGGAGGCGGTGTTCCTGGGAAACCGGCCCTACAAGCAGGGCACCGGCTGGCCGGGAGGCCGGAAGGGCGAAAAACGCCCCCCCTAGCCCTGCAGATTCAGCCCGCTTCCAATTAAAGCTACCTTGTGATAAAAAGGTAGCGTACTGAAGCAAGGGCGCTCATGACTGCAAACGACAAATTCGGGCCGATGCGCAAGGGGCTGCTCGAATTCCTCATCCTGAAAGTGATCGACGCGGATCGGGTCTATGTGGCCGACATCCTGCGCAAGCTGGCGCAAACCGAGTTTGCGACCCAGGAGGGCACCCTGTATCCGCTGCTGAGCCGGATGCGGCGCGACGGTCTGGTCGACTATGACTGGAAGGAGTCCGAGAGCGGACCCCCGCGCAAGTACTACGCCCTGACCTCGAGCGGTCAGGCGCAACTCGCCGAACTGGTCGCCTACTGGCGCCTCATCAACAAAACCATCGAAGATCTGGGAGCGTGACCCGTGCGTACGGTCAATACCATCAGTCTGAACGGCAATGCCTGGCAGATCGAAGCGCAGGGGTGCGAGGCGCTCGCCGCGTACCTGAAAAGCGCGGAAGCGCGACTCACCACCGATCCGGATCGGGATGAGATCCTCGCCGATCTGGAGCAGGCCATCGCCGACAAGCTCTCGCGGCATGTCAGCACGCACAAGAATGTGGTCACCGCCGATGAGATCGCGCTGGTCCTGCAGGAAATGGGGCCGGTGGAAACCGGCGCTGCCGGGCCCGAGGCGGCGCACGCCCCGGGCGGCAGGGAGGGTGCCGGCGGGCAATCCCCGGACCACGCCGAGGGCGCCGCGTCCGGCGCTTCGGCCGGTCCCTCCGGGCGTGCGGATCACTCGAGCGGCCCCCGGCGGCTGTTCCAGATCCGCGAGGGCGGCATGCTCAGTGGCGTCTGCAATGGTCTGGCGGCCTACTTCGGGATCGACGTGACGCTGGTGCGCGTGGTCTTCGTCGTGTTCTCAGTGCTCACCGGCGGCATCGGCGTGGCCGTATACCTGGTCATGATGATCGTCGTGCCGGTCGCCGTGACCGCCGAGCAGATGGCGCAGGCGCACGGCAAACCCTTCAACGCCGAGGAACTCATTGGCCGCCCCCTGGGCGAATTCGCCGCCGGCGCGCAATGGCGCCAGCAATGGCGCGACCAGCGCCGCATGTGGCGCGAACAGCGGCGGCAATGGCGCCGGCAGCATCGCGGCTGGGGAGGCTGGCAGTCGCCGCAAACCCCGCCGCCGCCACCGCCTCCCTACGGCTGGCATGCCGGCCCGTACGCCGGCCCGGTGGGATTCGGACCCGTGTCGGCCATCATCCAGGCGCTGCTGCTGGTCGGATTCCTGGTGGCTCTGGTGGGTGCGATCTCAGGACGGCCCGTCATGGGGTGGGACTGGGCGGCCGTCGTGCCCCACTGGGTGGGCATCGTTGCGGTCTGCGTGATCTACGGCACGTTCATGAAGCAGGTGCGATACGCGCGCTTCTACGGCCATGTCGGCGCCTACCATCCGGGGCACGCCCTGGTGGCGCTGCTGGGCTCGATGGTGTGGCTGCTGATCCTGGTGGCCTTCGGCTGGTACGTGGTGCACCACTGGCCCGAGGTGCAGGACTTCCTGCAAAACGTGTTGCAGGGCCTGCAGTCCGCCCTGGGAGAGGGGTCGTCACATACCCCGGTGACTACTTGACCAAAGGTCCCGTTCGCAACACCTTGATGCGGTCGCTACGGATGCGACTTCGGCGCCTTCCCACTGCCTTGTTCCGGGTACCAGAAGACCTTGTGGCAGTTCTCGCATACCTCGTCCAGCGAGTCGGATAGCGCTGCAAGCTTCTTGACATCGTGTGCTGCCACGGCCGCTACGATGGCCGCCCCGGTGTGCTGCAACTCCCGCGCGTGCTGGCGAAATTTTGCCGGTTTGGCGTCGAGGTGGTGCTGCACGTCGATGGCTGTCGGTGCGCCGCTATGGCCTTCCTCCTGTAGCTTGCCACCCGCAGCGGCCGCGACAATGCCACTACTGCCCGCCAGCATCCTGCCACCCTCCTCAAGTGCCTTGCCGATTTCCAGCAAATGCGCCCAGGAAGCCGCAGTGAGCTTCTTGCCATCCAGGTTGCCGTCATTGTCCTGGGACTTGTTGGTGATGTCCCACAGGGCCAGTCCCTGCGGATTGACTATCGTGAGCATCGTGAGCTGCACGTTGACCTTTGGTGCATCAGCGCCGAGCGCACTGCCCGCCACCAGTAATCCCGCGAGCAACACGGGTTTCAGCAAGTCATTCATGACTGATCTCCACGATCGTTTGGCCGCGCCCATAGCCAATATCCGCCAATTGCCACAGGCTCACAATTGGTAAGGGTGACCTCAACGCGGCGCCAGCCAACTCGGTTAATACGTACGGCGAAGCTGAGGTTCCAGGGCTACAATTCCAACTTGGTATGTGGTCGACGTTGCCTATCAGGATCGTCCCATGAAGATCTGGAGCGCACTCGCGCTAACGCTTTTATACACGACCCAAGTCACGGCGCACCACGCCGAGGCGGCATTCGATCCCGGCAACCTCGCGTCCGTGTCCGGTATGGTCAAGGATTTCCTGTGGGCCAATCCCCATTCGCTGATCTACCTTGAAGTGACTGCTGCCAGTGGTCAGATCGATGTGAATGTCTTTGAAGGTGGCTCGGTGAAGGCCATGCGGCGCTCCGGCTGGTCCGCCCGTTCCCTGAAACCGGGCGACAAGGTCACCCTTGAGTACCACCCGCGTCGTGACCACAAACCGGGCGGCATGCTGGTCGCGGCGACACGGTCCGACGGCAAGAAGCTGGTGTGGCAACCCACGATGCCATGATGGATGCATTGGCGTCCGGCGCGCGGCAGCCGGCCGCACCTGATTGCCTCGCAGCCGCACGGTGCCCGTGTCACCCGATGCCCCTTTAAAGAACATGTATAAAAAGCGCGTAACTGCACGCTCGAACCTCAAGCGCTGCGTCGTTCGGCTTGGGCTTGCAATCATCATTGGTGTCCTTGGTATCTCCACCGTACTCGCGCAACAGCCCGGTGAACCGCAAGCCACTGCCGCAGCGGACAATCCGTCGACGACCGCCGCGACGACCGAAGAGATTCAAGAAGTGGTCGTGACCGCAGTGCGCCGCGGCCTGATCGGAACAGCCACCACTGCCAGCGAAGGTGTCGTCGTCAATGACGAGCTTGCCCTCACGCCAGCCTTCCGTCCCGGTCAACTTCTGGAAACTGTGCCTGGACTCGTCGTCACTTCCCATAGTGGAGAGGGTAAAGCCAACCAGTATCTGATGCGGGGCTTCAACCTCGACCACGGGACCAATCTCGGCGTCTACGTCGACGGCATGCCGATCAACGAGCCGACGAATGCGCATGGTCAGGGTTATACCGACCTGAACTTCATGATCCCCGAACTTGCGACCAACCTTCGATACACGAAGGGTACCTACTATGCCGGCGAGGGCGATTTCTCCTCGGTCGGCTCCGTCCACATGAGTTACCTCAATGCGATCGATCCTCGGGTGACGGCCATCATCGGCACTCTGGGATTTCAACGCATTTTCACCGCGGACTCGGTGGCGATCGGCAATGGCCAGCTGCTTGGTGCGCTCGAGGCCCAGCACTACGACGGCCCCTGGGACCACCCGGACGATCAACGCAAGATCAACACCGTCTTGCGTTATAGCGCCGGGGACGATCGCGATGGCTATTCACTCACCGGTATGTTCTATCACGGTCTGTGGAACTCCTCGACGGACCAGCCCCTGCGCGCGATCGCGGCGGGCCTCATCGACCGGTTCGGCTCGCTGGACCCGTCCGATGGCGGTCAGGCGCAGCGCGGCAGCGTGTCGGCGCAGTACTTCAAGCGTGTGGGGGAAGGACAGCTGGAAGGCAATGCCTACTACATCAGCAACCGCTTCACGCTGTGGAACAACTTCACGCACTTCCTGGTGGATCCCATCAACGGCGATCAGGAGGCGCAGCATGAGGACCGCAGCACGCTCGGGGCCGGCATCAAATACTCGCGCACCGAACCGCTGTTCGGAATCGATACGGATTGGGTTGCCGGTGCGCAGTTGCGCTTTGACTACGTGGACGTCTCACGGCTGCCAACCAGGGGCCGGCAGCCGCTGGCCGCAGCCGATGACCCCGTGAGCTTCAGCGAGTCGGACAAGGCTCACGTGGCTGACACCGGTGTCTATGCCCAGGCGACCACCCATTGGAGCTCCTGGTTCCGGACCGTCATAGGCCTGCGCGAGGAATTCTATTCTGGAAGTGATTCGGGAACGAATCCGGGCAGCGCCCATGAGTCGCTGTTGCAGCCCAAGGGCAGTCTCATCTTCACACCCGTCGACACCACGGAGTTCTACTTCAGCGCGGGCAAGGGATTTCACAGCGATGATCTGCGTGGCGTGAATCAGGGGATGATTACCGGTACCGCCGCGGCACCGCTCCTGGCATCGCAAACCGGGGAGGAGATCGGCATTCGCCAGCAGTTCACCCGCAAGATGACCGTGACGCTCGCACTATTCAATCTTGATGCCCAATCGGAGACCACCTATAACGCGGATATCGGCCAGGACAATGCGGGCCCCGCGAGCCGGCGGCGCGGTTTCGAATTGAATGGGACCTACCAGGCACTACGGTGGCTCGAGTTCTACGCAAGCTATTCGCGGAATCATGCGCGCTTCAAGACGCCGTTCGATGACGGTACCGGGCATGTGGGCGAGTACCTGGCGAACGCACCCTTCGCGACCGGCTCGTTCGCCGCCTACATCAAGAACCTTGGGCCCTGGAGCGGTGGGTTGGAATACCGCTATCTGGGAGCGTATCCGCTGTCCTCCGATGACGTGATTCAAGGATCGGGCTACGGCGAGTGGAACGGGGATCTTCAGTATGCCTTCGCGAGCGGCTGGACGGGTGGCCTGGGTCTGTACAACATACTGAACGTTCACGCCAATGCGGTGGAATTCTGGTACATCGACCGGCTGCCTGGCGAGCCCGCGGCGGGGGTCGCGGATCGGCATGCACACCCGCTCGAACCCCGCACCGTTCGCTTCACGGTATCCAAGAGCTTCTGACCGGATCGCGCCGCCGGCGCGGCACCCGATGAATGGACCGGAGCATCACGCCTGCCAAAGCGAGCAAGGCCCAACCCTGCAGGCCGCCGCCACCACCGCCGGCGCTGGTGCCGCTGCTGACCGTGCTGCCGGTGCCGCCGCTGTTGCCGGTATTTCCAGTACTGCCGGAGCCACCGCCACCGCCACTACCTGCGCTGACGGGCGGCCCGGGATTCGTGGCGGTGAGCGTCATCTGCGCCACAGCGGGCCGATTGGCGCCATCGAGTGCCGAAATCGTGAGCAGCGCGGTCCCCGCCTGGCCGGCCACCGGCGTGACCGACAGCGTGCAACTCAAGGTGCTGGTGCCGCAGCCGGATGAGAGGCTGACGCCGGGCGTGCCGGTGCCGACGACCGCACTGGGCACCAGCGTCGGGTTGCTGCTGCTGACCGAGAAGTGCAGGTCGCCGGTACCTGTGACGGTGAAGGGCTGCGGGCTGGTGCTGGCGCTGCCGGTACTGGACTGGTCGATCAGCGCGGAAATCGTGGGCGTGGGCAAGGTGGCCAATGCGCCCAGGGCATCGACTCGACCGTAGCCGAAAATTCCATTCGGCGCCGCGGCCCCCAGCACAGTCGCCCCGCTTTGCAGCGCGGTGGTGAGCTGGCTCACGCTCAAGGAAGGAAAGTCGCTCCACAGCAGCGCTGCGACCGCCCCGGCGTTCGGCACCGAGGCCGAGGTGCCGTAGAAATTTCCATCCGGGAACAGGTAGGAGGCGAAGTAGGTGCCCTGCGCGTCGACGTTGATGCCATCGGGCGCCACCAGGGCGGGCGCCTGCAGTTGCGTGGGCGTGGGGAATACGGCGGTCAGCGGCCCGGTGCTGGAGAAGGACTCGATGGCGTTGCCGATGCCATCGGAGCCATTGACGGCGCCGATGGTGAGCACGCCGGGAACCATGGCCTGCGGCGAGACCAGGCTGCCGGGTGTCGACACCGAGAGTGCCGTCAGGCCGTCCCCGCCGGCCCACAGCTTCAGGAACTTGCCGGCCGCGCCGGCATCCGGCGAGGCAACCACCACCGTGTAGGCCCCGGGCGCGAGGGTGAGGGATTGCTGTGCCAGATTGGTGGTGCCGGCAGTACTGGACATGCAGCCAAGCGGCGTCGGCGAGCCCTGCGCGAACCAGAACACATCAAAGTGGCTGGTGAGTTGCCCCGGCGGATCAGCCCAGGCCAGCTCCAGCGGGAAGCTCGCATAGCCGATGACGGTCAGCGTCTGCGTTGGCGCACCGCCAAAGCCCGCCACATACGAATCAGGCACGCCGGCGTTTTGCGGACAGGACAGGGACGGCAGCGTCGTCGTGGCGGCGCTGATCGGGGTGTAGTTGCCCTCCCAGTAGGTGCCCTCGTTATTGCCGGCTGAGCTCAACATCAGGACCCTGGGATGGGCGCTGAGAATCTGCGCCACCGCGCTGCTCTCATCATTGTCCAGCGACATCAGGTCGTCGCTGGCAAAGCCGTTGTCGTCCAGCACGATGGTGGCGCCGGCGCTGATGAGCTGGGTCAGGCAGGAGGTGAAGTCGGCGAACGTCAGCGGGTCGCAGTACACCAGGTTCGCACCGGGTGCGACCGCATGGATCTCCTGCAGCAACGCGGTGCCCTCGTCGGCCGGAATCGAAGCGTTGCTGCCGGCCGGGTAGACCACCTGCACCGAGGCGGGCAGCTCGCCCCGCGCCTGGATGGTGCTCAGGCTGTACACACCGCTGGACTGGACCCCCACCGTCACGCCGGCTCCGCGGGTCCCGGTCTGGCTGACGAACTGATCGGCCCGCATGATGGAGACGCCGTTCTGGTCGATTCCGCCGCTGCCGGTGCCCGCCTTTTGCACGGCGGAGCGCACCAGTTCGCGACGCAGGACCGACTGCAGCGCCCGCGGCGGGCGGGGCAGCACATACGAAGGAGCGCTGAGGCGGGTGACCCCCGGGACGGCATCCACCTCGGGCAATGCGCCAGGCAAGGCCCAGCCTTCGACCAGGCACAGCCTGCCGGCCTTCACCGGCGAGGTCACTGCAAGGCCGGCCGCCGTCAATGCCGCGACCGGAGGAGCGAGTGCGCAGTCGAAGTGCACGTCGATCTGCAGGCGGCCGGCCTCGTCCCGGTGTGCCGCAGTCTGCAGGGCCGCAAGTTGCGCGCCGCCGGTGGCGGCTCCGACTTGCGCTGCGGACATCCAGCCGGCCAGTCCCGCCGCGGCGGCGAGCAGCGCTGCAGTGCGTGAGGGAAGAAAACGACCGGCAGCCAACATGCGCGGATTGTGCCCTGAATTCGCGTCTCCCGACAGGCGCGATCGCCCGCTCGCGAGTCGGCGAAGGACTATGGCTTGGGGCGCCACATCTGGAATTTGGAAGCCGGATCCAGCCGGAAATAGTCCGCCGCGCCGCCGCCGCGCATGATGGGCGCGGCCGCCGCGGTGTCGTACACGCCGTTGCGGATCAGATCCTGGTGGATATGGATGGCGACGACTTCACCCAAGGTCAGCCAGGTGTCGGAGTCGACTCCGTGGCTGTCCGTGAGCCGAATCATCTGCGAAACCCGGCACTCGAAGGACACCGGACTTTCCGCGACTCTGGGCGCGCGGATCAGTTTCGATGGCGCCGGTGTCAGTCCACCAAGCTCAAACTCGTCCTGCTCGGCCGGAACCATGGCCGACGTTGCGTTCATCGCTTCGGCCAAAGGCAAGGTCACCAGGTTCCAGGCGAACTCGCCGGTGTCCTTGATGTTCTGCACCGAGTCCTTCCAGCCGACGCTGGCGAATCCGATGATGGGCGGCTTGTAGTTGAAGAGATTGAAGAAGCTGTAGGGCGCGAGGTTGCGCACGCCGGTGCTGCTGAGGGTGGAGATCCAGCCGATCGGGCGAGGTGCCACGATGGAGTTGAGCGGATCGTGGGCCAGGCCATGGCCATCGCGGGGTTCGTAGACGTGAAAGTGGGACATTCATTGAGTTCCGCGGCGAACGCGACCTCAATAGGGTACCAGCAAACCTGCGATCAATCGTGGCGGGGTCGGACCGCTGGCGGATGCAACCGCCAGCGGCCGGTATCCACTGCCGGACTTCAGGTCGTGCGCGGCTTGAAGGAGAACTTCTGGCCGGCCACGGTGGCCTCGTACATGGCCCCACCCTTGACGATGGTGAAGACCGCCATGCCCTTGTAGTACTTGCCGGCCGTCAGGGCGTCCTTCTTGCCGCCACTGGCCTCGCCGGTTGCCCCATTGGTGCCAATGCTGCCGCCGGCTGCTGCCGTGATGGCCACGGCGCCGATGCCGGCATCAAAGGCGAACTGCCCATTGGTGAATTCGTCGAGTGCCCGCTTGTCGGCGAAGAAGACGATCTGGCTGTAGGCCTGCCCGCCGGCCTGAAAGCCGACGCTGACCTGATTCATCGACACGTTGCCGATGTACTTGCCCTGCTCATAGACATGGCCGGAACCGTGTGCGCCGCCCACGACCAGGCCGCCCTTGCCGATGGTCGGGAACACCGCATAGCCATAGGAGTTGTCGAAATAGGCCGCGCTCTGGCCGGCGTTCTTGAACAGATTGACGGTGTCGCCATACGGCCCGGCCAGCAAGGCTCCGGCCGGCAGCAGTGTCGCCACGCCCACCAGCAATAATTTCTGAAGTCGTTTCATGATCGGTCTCCTGCAAGGTAAATGTTCGTCATCTCGCGTTCCCGGGCCGACCCGTTTATGCTGGCCCAAAGAACCGGCTCACCCGATTGACTAAGGTGAAGCGGTACGCATCGATAGGGGGCCACAATGCCAACTCGCCAAACCCGCCGCCGTCGGCGTGCGCCTCACGTGGTTGTAGGCGCCGCCGCCGCGCTGACCCTGATGAGCCAGGGCGCCGGCGCCCAGGCCTTCAGCGCCGCCAGCAGCTCATTGAGCGACTACACGCAGGCGAAATTCGCGCCGAAGATGGCCTGTGCGGCGTTGGGCCGGTTCACGGCCAAGGATTTGCTGCAAATCGACGCGGTCGGGGTCGACGCAGCCGCGGGCGTGCCGGCGCATTGCCGCGTCAGCGGCGTCCTGGCGCCTGAAATCGCCTTTGAGGTCAGTCTTCCGGCCCACTGGAACGGCCGCTTCTACATGATCGGCAATGGTGGTCACGCCGGAGAATCGCTGCAGGATCCGACCCGGGTGTCACAGCGCAATGCCGCGCTGCAGGCCGGCTTCGCCTTCGCGCAGACCAATACCGGCCATGATGCCCGCAAGGAACCCGGCGCCTCCTTCGTGATGAGCAATCCGGCCAAGGCCATCGACTATGCCTACCGCGCCGTCAATCTGACGGCTGTCACTGCCAAGCACATCACCCGAAGCTACTACGGGCAGGACATCGCGCGCTCCTACTGGAACTCCTGTTCCAACGGGGGGCGGCAGGGGTTGGTGGAGGCGCAGCGCTACCCGCAGGATTTCGATGGCATCCTGGCGAATTCGCCCTGGGTGAACCAGACCGGCTTCACCCTCGGGGCGATCTGGAACCAGCAGGCCATCGATGCCGCGCCGCTGTCGGCCGCGAAACTCGCGTTGCTCGGCAAGGCGGTCATGGCCAAGTGCGATGCGCTGGATGGCCTCAAGGACGGGCAGATCGAGGATCCGCGACGCTGCAGCCTGGATGTGAAGACGGATGTGCCGGCCTGTGCCGCGGGCATGGACAACGACACCTGCCTGACGGCGGCGCAATCCGCCGCGGTGCTGAAGATCTATGGCGGTCCGATCAGCCATGGCCGGCAGATCTTTCCGGGCTTCATGCCGGGCAGCGAAGGGCTGGTCCCAGGGCCCGGCGGCACCGGCGCCGCAGTCAGTGGCTGGATGAACTGGATCATTCCGGCTCAGGCGGACCGCAAGGCCGCTGACTTCAATCTGGCCGAAGGCACCATGCGCTACCTGGTGCACACCCCGCCGCAGCCCGGCTATGACTATCGCGGCTTTGATTTCGAGCGCGATACCCACCTGCTCGATGCCTGGGGCCAGCTGGTCAACGCCGACAATCCGGACCTGGCGCGCTTCAACAGGCGCGGCGGCAAACTGATTATGACCTACGGATGGGCCGATCCGGTCCTGCAGCCCATGGCCGGTGTCGACTACTACGAGCAGGCGCTTGCCCGCAATGGCCCGCAGACACCGCAGTTCTTCCGGCTGTTCATGGTGCCCGGCATGGGTCACTGCTCAGGCGGCGTCGCGACTGATCGGTTCGATGCGGTGACCGCGCTGGTGGATTGGGTGGAGAAGGGCCGGGCGCCCGATGCCATTCGCGCTGCGCGCGTGGTCAACAACCAGGAAGTGCGTTCGCGGCCCTTGTGCGCGTATCCGCAAGTGGCGCGCTACCAGGGTGCGGGCAGCATCGATGAGGCCGCGAATTTCCGCTGCGTCGATCCTTAGCGCCGCGCACTGGCGGCTTCGGTTGCCCCTGCTTAAGACTGGGCCTCGACCTTCGGCAGCGCCTCGGGCAACGCCTGTTTCAACCATTCCAGCAAGGTGATGATCCGGGCCAGCTTGGCGCGATGCTGGGTGACATGCGCGCGGAACCACGAGCGAGGCAGCGGGTGGGCCGGCAGCACCTCCACCAGAGCGCCGGTGCGCAGCGCTTCCCCCGACACGTAGCGGGGCAACATGGCGATGCCGTTGCCGGCCAGGGCCGCGGCGCGCAGCGTCACGTTGTCGGTGGCGATCAGCCGCGGCCGCACCTGCACGCTCAACTGCCCCTGGTCACTCTCGAATCGCCAGGCCGTGCCCAGCGGCTTGAAGAACAGGCCGTCGTGGTCCTCCAGATCTTGCGGTCGCAAGGGTGTGCCGCGTCGCGCCAGGTAGTCCGGCGACGCGCACAACACCTGTTCAAATGGATACAGCGGCACGTCGACCACGCCTTCGTAGCTGCTGGCTGCATGGCCGCTGATGGCCAGGTCGAAGCCTTCTTCGGCCGGGTTGACGCTTCGATCGACCAGCGCCAGCTCCATGTCGATGTGCTCGTGCTGGCGCAGGAACCCGTTCAGGGCGTCCGACAGCACCAGTATGTTCAGCGTGGTCGGCACCATCATGAGGATGCGGCCTTCGAGCCGGTCGCCGGAGCGCTTGAGCCCCGCCAGGGTGTCATCGAGGTCCGAGATCAGGCTGCGGGCCCGGCCCTGGAACTGCTCGCCGGATTCTGTCAAAACGACCTTGCGTGTCGAGCGTTCGAAGAGCTTCGTGCCGATGGCGTGTTCGAGCTGGCTGACCCGTTTGGCGGCCACGGAGGGCACCACATTCAGCTGTCGGGCAGCCTCCGAGAACCCGCCATAGCGGGCCACGGCCAGGAAGGCCCGCAAATTGGCCACAGTGTCCATTATTTATCGTAAATCGCGAATACTGAGGTCGTAATATGGTCTTAGTTATTGCGTTTTGCAAAGAATATACTGGGATCACTTAAAGCCCACCGCGAGTACCCCCATGACCACCGCCGCCTTCGAAGATATCCCCGGCACCTATGTGTTCACGGGCGAGCGTGCCATCGAGGGCCGACACCTGAACCGCTTCTGCATGTCGCTGATGACCGCCGCCAATCGCCTGCGCTTCAAGGCCGACGAGCGCGCCTACCTGGACGAATGGCCGATGAGCGAAGCGCAGAAGCAGGCGGTCATGAAGCGCGATTTCAAGGCGCTGCTGGAGCAGGGCGGCAACATCTTCTTCGTGCTGAAGATCGCAGCCGTGGATGGTCGACCCACCCAATCGGTGGCCGCCTCCTTTGCCGGCCAGTCCAGTGACGAGTACGCTCGGATGATGCGCAGCGGCGGGCGCAGCCCGGCAGGTTTAAGGTCGATCTCGGGACGTTTCTAATGGCCCGGATCACCGCCGGGATCGGCTCGAGCCACGTGCCGGCGATCGGTGCGGCGCTTGACGGCGGCCGGACCGCTCACCCGGACTGGGCGCCGATTTTCGCGGGCTATGAATGGTCGCGAAAGTGGGTCGCCGAACAGAAGCCCGATGTCGTCATTCTCGTCTACAACGATCACGCCTCGGCCTTCTCCCTTGACGTCGTGCCCACCTTTGCCCTGGGTTGCGCCGATTCGTTCGCACCGGCGGATGAGGGCTGGGGACCGCGGCGCGTGCCCGTCGTTCCGGGGCACGCCAAGCTCGCCTGGCACATCGCCACCAGCGTGGTGCTGGAAGAATTCGATCTGACCATCATGAATGAGATGAAGGTGGATCACGGGCTCACGGTACCGATGTCGCTGCTGCTGGGGCAGCCCGAGCAATGGCCGGTGCAGGTGATTCCGCTGGCGGTCAATGTGATTCAGTATCCGACGCCCACCGCCAACCGCTGTTTCCGCCTCGGCGAGGCGATCGCGCGGGCCGTGAAGTCGTACCCTGAAGATCTGAACGTGCAGGTGTGGGGCACCGGCGGCATGAGCCACCAGCTGTCTGGTGAACGCGCGGGCCTCATCAACCGCGAATGGGACACCAAGTTCCTGGATCAGCTGACCTCGGATCCGGATGCCCTGCGCACCATGTCGCACGAGGAGTACATCCGCGAAGCCGGTTCCGAAGGCATGGAACTGATCATGTGGCTGACGATGCGCGGCGCGCTGGGTGCGAAGATTCGCGAGCTGCATCGCTTCTACCATGTGCCGGCCTCGAACACGGCCGTGGGCAACATCGTCTTCACGCCCGAGCCCTGAAGGCCGCGGCACTCGCGCAGCAACAAGCCAAGCCGGCCGCCGCGAACGCCAGTGGCAACGCGGCCGGTCCGAGCAGCGTCAGCAGCACGCCGATGGCCGGCGGACCGATGATGCTGCCGGCCGTGTAGGCCAGGGCGACGCGGGCCGCGGCCCATGCGATGCAGCCCGCGGCGCTCGCGCCGGCCTCGATCAGTGCCAGGGTGTTCAGCGCCGCGGCGCCGCCACCGAGCGCAAACAGGCTTAGCAGCGGCGCAGCCGGTTCCTGTCCCGGCAGCAGGAGCACCGCACCGGAGGCGGCAATCACGCCGGCCATGATCAACTGCGCCGCGCGGTGGCCGCAGCGGTCGGCGAGGTATCCGACCGGAACCTGCAGCAGGGTGCCGCCCAGGGCAAAGGCCCCGAGGGCAAGCGTACCGCCGAAGGGCCAATGCCCCTGCAGGCCGATGACCGGGAGGAATGAAACGCCGGAGGTCTCGATGAAGCCGGAAACGAATGCGGCCAGGGCCATCAGGCCAAGCAGGCGCGTGGAACCGGGGACCGGGGAGTCGGCCGGCACGGGTGAGGCCCGCGAGCCGTCCACGCCGATGAGGGCACAGGCCGCGACCGCCAGCAGTCCCATGCAGACGAGCAATGGCGCGGCGCCCTGGCTGCCGAACAGCGCAATGATCGCAGGACCCGCCGCGATGCCCAGTCCCATGAGCGTTTCGTGCAGGCCAATGGCTGGGCCGCGCCTGCCCCGGGGCGCGAGCGTGATGACCCAGCTGTCGCAGGCGATCCAGCGAAGGATCAGGCCGACACCTAGGCAGAAATTGGCGATCAGGATGGGTAGCGGACCGGTGGCGATGAGGATGGCGAGCACGGCGGCGGCGGATACGCCAAGCGCCAAGGCGTTGACGGTTGCGTAGCGATAGCGCGTGAGCAGTCCTGGAATCGCGCGGCTCAGCAGCAGCACCGCAACCCAAGGGGCGGCGGCCACGACTCCGAGTACCTCGCCCGAGGCGCCGCCCGCATGCAGCCGCAGGGAAACCAGAGCGGGTAGCGCGCCGACCTGGACGGCCTGGGCGCAGAAGGACAACGCCAGAACGCGCGCCGGGCAGCGGCCCGGAGCAGCGCGGCGCCGGATGGTCGCATTTTCCATATGGTGCGGCGTTTTTATATGTGAGACGCATATAAATCGCAAGCGCTAGAATGGCGTAAAGTGAACAAAGTTCAAGGGGAAATATCAATGGCTGACGCGCGCACCGCCAATCTGCTGGGCGCATTTCTGACCGGCATGCATGACCACTTGAGCCGTCGTCTCGAGCAGGAGTCGGAAATCTCCGGGGACGGACCGGCGGCGCTGGTCGCCATCGCCTACAACGAAGGCCGTACCGTCGAGTTCCTGCGCAAGACCCTGAGTCTCAGCCACTCCTGGACGGTGAGGGTGGTCGAGAAGCTCGCCAAGGCGGGCCTGGTCAACAAGAAGGCCGCGGCGGACAAACGCGCGGTCGCCCTGTTCCTCACCGAGCAGGGCAAGCGCAAGGCACAGGGCATCGTGCGCGCCCGGCGCCGCTGCCTGGATGAAGTGCTGGGCGCACTGCAGCTGAAGGATCAAAGGATGCTGATGCCCATGCTGGAGAGCATGCTGGCTCTCATGACCGGTGATGAGGATAGCGCCGAGGCCATCTGCAAATTGTGCGAAGTGGATGTGTGTCCGCAGAACCGCTGCCCGGTCGCACTCGCCGTGAAACCCAGGTCCAGGCTCGTCGGTCAGCGCGTGTAATATGCGGGTTCATGGATATCCCCGCCGCAGCCAATCCTGACGCCTGGGCCATTGCCCATGCCGCGGCCAGGGCGATTGGCAGCTTCGACGCGGAAGTATCGGCACACTTTGCGCTGGCTGCGGATGGCCGCCTGCAGCGCGCGCCGGCGCATGCCCCGGACGCGGTGCTGCGCTGGAATCCGGCCGCGGGCTGGGAATCAGCGCTTGCGGACGATGGACCGCAGTGCGACCTGCTGGATCTTTACCTGCCGATCAGCAGCGGCACAGCGGCCCGGCCGGTCACGGTCGGGCATCTGGGACAAAGTCTCGACGGCTTCATTGCCACGCAATCAGGTGATGCGATTTCGGTCACCGGTCCTGAGAACATCCTGCACTTGCACCGCCTGCGCGCGCTGTGCGACGCCGTGATCGTCGGCGCCGGCACGGTGATCGCCGACAATCCGCGCCTGACGACGCGGCTGGTGGCGGGGAGCAATCCGGCTCGCGTGATTCTGGATCCCGCCGGCCGCCTGCCCGCGGCCCATACCGTATTCAGCGATCGCGAAGCGGTGACGCTGCGAGTGTGCGCGGTGGGCAGCACGGCTGCTGCGCAGGCGCGCGAGCGCGGCGAACGCACTTTGGAGGTCGCCTCCCATGAGGGGGCGCTGGATCTTCAGGATCTGCTGCGGCAGCTGCACGAGCTCGGATACAGCCGGATTTTCGTCGAAGGCGGCGGCGTCACGGTTTCGTCCTTTCTCAACGCGGGCCTGCTGGATCGGCTGCACATCGCGATCGCGCCGCTGTTGATCGGCGCCGGGCGTCCTTCGATACGCGTGCCGCCGCAGGCGCGGCTGCAGGATTGTCTGCGTCTGTCGCATCGGGTCTACTGCGCAGGCAGCGATATTCTTTTCGATTGCGACCTGCGTGCCGTGGGCGCCGGGTCGGCCAATGGCCACGGCGCCTTCTCCTCAACGGCGGTGCGACGCATCCTGTAGGTCGCGCGATTCCAGGGCGGACGCCAGCAGTTCGCAGGTGTGCTGCCATCCGGTCAGGGTTGCAGCCACCTGCGCCGCACCGAAGGCCAGCGACTGCAGCAGCGCCGGATCATCCATGACTCGCCGCAGTGCGGCGCGCAGCGTCTCCGGGTCTTGCGGTGCCACCAGGATGCCGGCGCTGCTTCCCACCAGATCCGCGATACCGCCCACGGGCGTGCTGATGACGGGTAGCCCATACGAGAGCGCCTCGGCGACCGCCATGCCAAAGCCCTCGAGGCGAGTGGGCAGTACGAACACATCGGCGGCGCAGTAATACCGCGTAAGCGTCGCGGCATCGACCTCGCCGGCCAACGTCACCCGCTCGGTCAATCCAAGCCGCTGCAACTGTGCACGCAGCTGCTGCGCCGTACCGGGACTTCGGGTGAGGCTGCCGACACAGGTGAGGTGCCAGGGCAGGTTCGCCAGCGGCGCGAGGGCCTCAAGCAGCAGGTCATGGCCCTTTCTGGGAATGACGGCGGCGACGCACAGCAGGCGCAGAATCGCGCTTCGGGGGCCTCGGGCCCGCGGCGCGACATCCGTGCCGGGCTGCGCCACCGACACGCGCGCAGGGTCGACGCCATACTTGGACAATGCCCGTTTCGTGGCGCGACTGGTGACGATCACGTGACGCACCGCCCGCAGGGCCAGTCGCTCCGATTCCGCCAGCTGCTGCGCCACCTCGCGCGACAGTCCGCCTTCCTCGGCAAGCGGGTGATGGACCAGCGCCAGCAGCCGCAGGCGCGCGGCATGCGCGTACAGAACCTGCGGCATCGCACCGGCCGCGAGGCCATCCACGAGTACCCGCGACTGCTCGGGCAGGCGATTGAATATATCGTGCGCCTGAGCGAGCGCGGCGCTCGTGGGTTGCGGAAAACTCTCATCCAGCGCATGCACCGTCACCTGCCAGCCCAGCGCGCGCAACCCCGCGATGATCCGGCGGTCATAGGCATAGCCGCCGGTTGCCGCCTGCAGGTCCCCTGGAATGACGAATTCCAGCGAACGATCGCTCATCGGGCGGGGATCCCGCCTTCGAAGGCCGCCCAGGCCACGTGAGATTCGTGCAGGGTCACCCGCATCGAGGTGATGGCGGCGGCCGAAGCCCCCAGTCGGCCGTCGCGGATGGCCTGGGCCAGGCGCTCGAAAATAGTGCGAGCGAGGAATTCCGTGGTGGTGTTGGCGCCGGAGAACTCCGGTTGGGTGTCCAGATTGCGATAGTTCAGGGCACCCAGGACGTCATGCAGCGTCGTAGCGGCCAGTCCGATGTCCACCACGATCCCATTCTCATCCAGCTCGGGGCGCCGGAATTCCACGTCCACGACATAGGTGGCGCCGTGCAGCCGCTGCGCGGGACCGAACACCGCGCCGGAAAAGCTGTGGGCGATCATCATGTGATCGCGGACACAGACGGTAAACATAGACACTCCTTGAAGCTTCCCGGTGCGGGTCAGCTGTAGCGGACCCGGTGCATGATGACATCACCGGGAGCGCGCGACAGCCGTTCCAGGGTCTGCGGCAGTTCCTCGAAGCGGCTCTCGCTGTTGATGAGCAGATCGAGCGCCGGATCGGTGAGCAAGCAGAGCGCCAGTTCCATTCGCCGGCGCAACGACCAGCGCGCGCGGCGCGCCCCGCCGATGGCGCCCACCTGCGAAGACTTCAGCGTCAGGCGCCGCGCGTGAAAGGCTTCCCCTAAGGGCAGGGTCACGGGGCGGTCCCCGTACCAGCTCAGTTCAACGACGGTCGCTTCGAAGGCTGCGATGTGCAGCGCGAGCGACAGGCCCTCGGTCGAGCCGCTGGCATGGAACACCACGTCGGCCTCCGGCGTGGCGCCGCCCGGTTGCGCAAATCGCACGCCGAGCCCCCGTGCGATGGCGGCCCGGCTGGCATTGTGGTCGACCAGCTCGACGTCGCATCCGGGTATGCGGGCGGCCAGCCACGCCGTCAGGCAGCCGACGCTGCCGGCACCGATGACGCTGATCCGATCGCCCGGGGCCGCGCCCGCATCCCACAGGCCGTTCAGGGCCGTTTCAAGATTCGCGGCCAGCACCGCCCGGGCGGCCGGAACGCCTTCCGGCAGCAGGTACAGCGCATCACAGGGCACCACGTACTGTTGCTGATGGGGATACAGGCAAAAAACACTCTTTCCCGTAAGCGTCGCCGGGCCCTGCGTTACCTGTCCGACATTGCTGTAGCCGTACTTCACCGGTCCCGGAAAATCCCCCAACTGAAAGGGCGCCCGCATGCGCTGGTATTCACCGGCGGGCACATGGCCGCCGAAGATGAGCGACTCGGTACCCCGGCTGACACCCGTAAAGAGTGTCCGTACACTGGCTTCCTCAATACCCGGGGTCGGTACCGCTTCGTGGCGCAGCTCGCCGCGGCCGGGCGCCGCGATCCAGAACGCGAGCGTATCGTCCCGACTCATAGGACCTCCTTCACGTGACACTGTTCCCGGCACCGGGCCCCGATCGCCAACTGCGGCGCAGCGCGCTGTTCAGCATCTTACCGGCTGGACTGCTGACCGGGGTGCTCGGCGCGCTGGTGAGCGCGCGGTACGGCCTCGACGCCGCCTACCTGGTGAAGGTACTGGCCCTGTGCGCGGCCGGCTCAGTCCTGGTGCTCCTCGCCCTGCCGAAATCCCCGCCCTTTACGGCGTTCGGGCCGGCCAATCAGGTGACGCTGGTGCGCGGCGCGCTGGTCGCACTGCTGGCGGGCCTGATCGGTGAGCGAACCGCTGTCGGCCTGCCCGCGCTGGTCACGGCGGTGGCCGTGATCGTTGCAGTGCTGGATGGCCTGGATGGCTGGCTGGCCCGCCGCACTCATATGGCGAGTGATTACGGCGCCCGTTTCGACATGGAAACGGATTCGCTGTTCGTCCTGGTGCTGGCGGGGCTGGCGTGGCAGTCCGGCCGGACGGGTGTCTGGGTGCTGTGGTCGGGGTTGCTGCGCTACTTGTTTGTCGGCGCCGGACTGGGCCTGCCGTGGCTGCGGGCGCCGCTGCCTGCGAGCATGAGGCGAAAGTCCATCGCGGTGCTTCAGGTGATCGCGCTGATCGCCACCCTGGCGCCGTTTGTGCCGGCCTCCGCCGCGCCCGCCCTGGCCGCCGTCGGACTGGGCGCGTTGTGCCTGTCCTTCACGGTGGATGTGGTCTGGCTGTTTCGAGTGAGGACCGGCCCCGACATCTCCAACCCCGTCGGGCAGTGGCTGTGCGTCCTGCTCGCCCTCCTGTTGCTCAATGGGTCAGTCACATTCCACAACATCTGGCCGACGCTCGGGGTGCATTGGCCCGGGGAGCTGTCGGTCGAGTTCGGCGGGCTGTTGCTGATCCTGGCCCTGTCGAACGCATGGCTCGGTGCGACGCGCCGCGGTGCGCTCATCTTGCTGTCGTGGACGGTCGTGGTGTTCGCGCTCGGGCGCTACGCCTATGTCACGGTGCAGGCGCTTTACGGTCGGGATATCAACCTGTATTGGGATGCACCGCAGTTCGCCGCGGTGATCGGCATGTTCGTGCGGGTGGCATCGCCCTGGGTGATCGCCGCGGTGGGTCTGGGCACCGCCCTCGTACTGGGCGCGGCGTATCTGATCGCGCGCTGGTCCATCGGGCAGATCGATGGCGCCCTGAGACGGCATCGGCAGGCCCGATGGGGTTTCGGCGTGGCCGGCTTTGCGCTGCTGGCAAGCTTCCTCGCCCAGCACAGCAGCGACGCCGTGCCGCGCATCCCGCGCTTCTCGATTCCCGTGACCCGGACCCTGGCCGCGCAGATCGAACGGGTCGCGGACGCGCTCTCGCGGCAATCGCAGCGCGGCCTGCCGCCCTCGCCGGACATGCGCTCGGATTTCTCCGCCCTCGAAGGCAGCGACGTGCTGCTGGTGTTCATGGAGTCGTACGGCAGCACGACCTATGACCGACCGGAGTTCCTGCGTGCACTGGCTCCCGCGCGGGCGCGCCTTGAGGCGGCGCTTCGTGACACGGGCCGCGGGGTGGTCTCGGCATTCGTCAGCTCACCCACCTTCGGTGGCGGTTCGGTGCTGGCGCACTTGAGTCTGCTGTCCGGTATCGAAGTGCGCGATTCGGATCACTATGTGCTGCTGATGACGCAGAACCGCCCGACCCTGGTGTCGCGGTTCAAGAGTGCCGGTTACCGCACCGTCGCGGTGATGCCGGGGCTGCGCGAGAGCTGGCCGGAAGGCACCTTCTATGGCTTCGACGAAATCTATGGTGCCGCCGGCCTGGATTACCGGGGCCCGGCCTTCGGCTGGTGGCGAATACCGGACCAGTTTTCACTGGCGGCACTGGATTCGCGCGAGCTGCAGTCGCCTCATCGCAGGCCTGTGTTCGCCTTCTTTCCCACCGTTTCGACCCACATGCCGTTTGAGCCCACGCCACCCCTGCAGCCGGACTGGCCGCGCGTCTTGAGTTCACAGCCGTTTGACGCCGAACCCTTGCGCCGATCGCTCACCCAGACTCCCGAGTGGACGGACATGGGTCAGGCCTACGTGAGTTCAGTGCAGTACTTCCTCGACACCCTGAGCAGTTACCTGCGGGCACGGCCCGATGGCCGATTCGTGATGATCATCCTGGGGGACCATCAGCCGGCCGCGAATGTGAGCGGCGAGGGCGCCTCGTGGGACGTTCCGGTCCATGTGATTGCCAGCCAGCCGCAGATCCTCAAGGCTCTGCTGGCGGACGGGTTCCGTCCGGGACTTGCGCCGGTCAGGCCGGCGGCCGGAAAGATGAATGAGCTCGGCCCCTGGTCGCTGGCGGCATTCGGCAACCCGGACCTGGCGCCGCCGCCGCGGCTCGCATCAAGCGTTCCGCGCCGGCCGTGAACGGCTTTTCGGCGCAGTGGCTGCAGTTGCGCGAGCCGCTGGATGCCGCCTCGCGGGCCCAGGGGCTGTGCAACTTCCTGGCCGATGCGCTCGCTGCAAATCAGCGCCAGGCATCGCGCCTGTCCGTCATCGACCTGGGCGCCGGCACCGGCGCCAACCTTCGCTATGCCGCGCCGCTGATTGGAGGTCCGCAGGACTGGTTGCTGGTGGAGCACGATGCCTTGCTGCTGCAGGCCATGGAAGAGCGCATGCGGGCCTGGGTGCGGGACTTCACAATGACGGAGTCGCTCCTGATCGTTCGGGGGCCAAAGTTCGAGTGCCGTGTCCGGCATGTCGCGCTGGATCTTGCGACCCGGCTGCATGAACTGCCGCTGCCGGACGGCGTGCTGATCACCGCCTCCGCCCTGCTTGATCTGGTCTCGGAGAGCTGGCTGCGGGCTCTGGCACAGCGCGCGGCGCACGCCTCCGCGTCAATCTGGTTCGCGCTGACCTATGACGGACGCATCGAGTGTGTGCCCGCGGAACCCGAGGATGCGCAAGTGCGCGAACTGTTCAATCGGCATCAGCTGAATGACAAGGGCTTCGGACCGGCACTCGGCCCGGCAGCCGCGCGCATGGCCGAGCGGATCTTCCAGGAGCACGGCTTTACGCTGCGCAGCGCGGCGAGCGACTGGTGCATTGGTGCGCAAAGCCGCGATCTGCAATGCGCGCTGGTCGAGGGCTGGTTCGATGCGGCGCGCGAAGTCGCGCCGCACCGGCTCCAGGATCTGCGCGACTGGCTGGCGCGGCGCCGGGCCCACATCGAAGCAGGCCGATCCCGATTGCGGATCGGGCACGTGGACCTCATCGGCCGCCCTCCGTAACTCAGGCTCGATAGGTACTGCGCCTGAGCTTGCGGTGCGCGGTTTCCAGCGGATAGATGGGGCAATGCGCCAGGATCTGTTCGACCCGGGCGCGATCCGGCGGCGGCGTTTCGTCGGGTACCGAGGCCATGAAGGCGTCGAAACGCTCCTGCATGCCGTCCCGGAACTCCGGATGGCTGAAGATGAACAGGTCATTGTTGCGCACGCCATTCAGCACCCGCTCTCCGGCCTCCAGCGGCTCCATCATGATATTTGGTCGCCGTGGCGGTGCGCCGGGCGGCGGCGGTTTGCGCTGGTTCTCCGGACGGTTGTCGGTCATGACGCCGCCCGGACAGAAGGCCGAGGTGCCGATGTTGGTGCCCTCGAGCTCCACCCGCAGCGCCTCCATCATGCCCACAGCGGCGATCTTCGTCGCGGTGTAGACCCCGGCCAGCACGCCGGGAACCACACCACTCATGGAGGCGGTGGTCACGATGTGGGCGCCTTCACCATGGGCCTTGAAGTGCGGCAGGCAGGCGGCGACCCCGTTGTAGATGGCCGTGAAATTGACGGCGACCGCGTTGTCCCACTCATCGGCCTTGGCGAGGCTGGCCTGCTGCAGGGTCTTGGATCCGGCATTGTTGACCAGCAGATGCAGATTGCCGAACTTGCCCTTGATCTGCGCCAGCAGCCGCGTCCAGCCATCGCGATCGGTGACATCGTGCTTGATGGCATGCACGCCGGCGTTGCCCGGCGGAAACAGCGGCAGGGCGTCCTTCAGTCGTGCCTCATTGCGGTAGCCGATGACGACCTTCATGCCGGCATTGGAGCAGGCGCGTGCGATGCCTAAGCCGATGCCATCGGCCGCGGCGGTGATGTACGCCGTCTTGCCGGCCACCTCCTTCAAGGGCGGCGGCTGTGCGACGGTGGGTGCCGGCGGCAGCGACAGACCGGGGCGCGGCGGTGGGGCAGAGGAGGATTGCGCGCGTGCACTGCCGCGGGGTCCCACGCCGGCCAGCAAGGCGACCGCGCCTGCGCTCAATGCCATGCCTTCCAGGAACTGGCGACGTCCCTGCGCGGTGGTTGATGAATGGCTGCCATCGCGGCCGGATTTTTGCTTCGTCATGTTGCCCCCTCTCATGAATGCCGATGCGTATGCCAGGTGACCAGCAGCTTAGTTGGGTTACCGCTTCAAGATGTTGCCTGCGGCGGAAACACTGTGTTCACCTGCAGGCCGGGCGCTGCGTCGCGCAACTCCAGTTTCGCGCCGTGCAATTGGGCGATTGCCGCCGCCAAGGCCAGCCCCAAGCCATGTCCTTCGGAGCTGCGGCTGGCGGAGCCGCGAAAGAAGCGCCGCGTCACTTTGTCCCGATCCTCGGGTGCCACGCCCGGACCGTTGTCGATGACGGATGCGACGGGCGCTGCGTTCAACAGCGCGAGTTCAATCCTGATTCGTACGCCCCGGGGGGTATGCCGGATCGCATTTTCGATCAAGTTGCTGAACAGTTGCGTCAGCAGTTCCTCATCGCCGTGAACCATCAGGTCCGGGCGCAGGGTGCTGACCAGCGTGTGCCCGCTGTCCTCCGCCACCGGCAGATAGATCTCAAAGAGCTTCTGCAGGACATTTGAGAGGTTCACCCCGGTAAAGGTCTGGACCCGCGTGCCGGCCTCGATCTGCGAGATCCGCAGCAGTGCCGAGAACATGGACAGCAGCCGGTCGGTATCGCCGAGCGCCTGGGTGATGACCAGCGGGTACGCCGCCGTGTCCGGGGGCTGCTCACGGGCCGCCTCGAGGCGATTGCGCAGGCGCGTCAAGGGTGTGCGCAGGTCGTGCGCGATGTCGCTGGAGACCTGCTGCAGGTTTTCCAGCAGCGTCGAAATGCGGTCCAGCATTTCATTGATGGCGCGGGCCAGCCGGTCCCATTCGTCGTTGCGGCCACGCGTGGGAATACGCTCATTGAACTTGCCGGCGATCACCCGCTCGCAGGTCTGGGTGATGGCATCGACCCGCGCCATGAAGCGCCGGCCCAGAAACAAGCCACCCAGGATGGAGAAGGCGCAGGTGCCGAGCACCACCCAGGCGAAGGCATGCAGGATGCGCTCGCGCGTCGCGTGCATGACTCCGGTGTCGCGACCGACGAAAACCTTTGTCGTGGGGGTGAGTCCGGCGCAGCGACCCAGCACCATTCTGGGGTGGTGATGGCCTTCGGCCGGGGCCATGGCGATCGCGAAGTCGCCCGCGCCGCACTGCACGAACGGCAGATTCCCGGCCAGTACCTTGCCGGTGGCATCCTCGATCACCATGTAGGCCTCGGGCGTGAAACGATGGCGCAAGCCCACTTCGGACGACGGGGTTCCCAGTCTTTGCTGCACGACCTCGATCGCCTCATCGATCCCTTCCGCACGCAGGCCGTTGGTCACGGTGGCGATGTCGGTCTGGTTGGCGCCGATCAGCGATTGCCGCTCGGTGCCGGCGACGATCCACAGCACAGTGACGATCAGCGCGCCGGTCAGTGTCAGGAATACCAGCGCGAACAGCGCGGCAAACCGGAAGGATTCGGCCTTGAGGACTCTAGTGGGTTGCAAGCAGCCGATACCCGGTGCCGCGCACCGTCTGGATGGCGTCTACGGCGCCGTGCGCATTCAGGCGGGCGCGCAGCCGGCTGATATGGCTTTCGACCACGCTGGTGTGTGGATCGAAATGGATGCCCCAGACATTCTCCAGCAGCATCTTGCGGGTCACGGTCCGCTCGGCGTTGCGCAGCAGGTATTCGAGCAGGCGGAATTCCTGGGGCAGCAGCTCGATCAAATGGCCGTGGCGCGTGACGGTACGCTGCACCAGGTCCATTTCTATGGAGCCGGCAAACAGTTTGGACGAGGCCGGGGCCTGGCGGCGCGTCATCGCGCGGATCCGCGCCAGCAGTTCCTCGAAGGCGAAGGGTTTGATCAGGTAATCATCGCCGCCGGCCTCCAGGCCCCGTACCCGATCGTCGATGCCGCTCATGGTGGTCAGGTAGATGATGGGCGTCGCCTTCAGGCGGCGAACGGCCCGGACCATTTCCAGGCCGTCCATGCCCGGCAGCATGCGGTCCACGATGATGGCGTCGAAGTCCTGATGGGTCGCGACCTGCAATCCCTGGATGCCGTCCCCGACATGCACCACCTCATAGCCCTGATCGCGGAAACGCCCGATCAGGGATTGCGCAAGCTCAGCGTCATCCTCGGTCAACAGCAGTCGCATGCCCGAGTGTATCGGGAGACCGGCAAGGATGTCAGTGGCTGCCGACCACCAGCACAGTGAAGGAGTCGGGCAGCGGCACCGGGCGCGGACGAGGCAGCGATGCCGTGGCCTCCGGTGGCGGACCGAACTCGGCGGTGACCAGGTACACCCGTCCGTTCGGATCCAGCGCCATGGTGCGGGCGCCCGCCTGCGTTTTCACGGTGTCCAGCACACTGTAGTGATCGGCAGAGTCCTGATGGACCACGGTGAGCGTGCCCTCGCCATTGGAGCTGAACACCAGAGCGCGCTTCTCATCGTAGCCGGCGGCATCGGGCCTTGCGCCAATGGGCACCTGCGCCACCTGGGCACCGGTCTGGGAGTTGGTTACCGCCATGACATTGCCATCGCAGACCGAGAACAGACGGTGATTCTTGCGATCGATGGCCAGACCGCTGGGCGAATTGCAGCCCGGCAGCGGCCAGGTCGCCATCACCGTCAGCTTGCGGGCGTCGATCTCAACCATCTGGCCCGGGTCGCTCTCGATGTTGACGAAGATATGGCCCGCATGATCCTCCTGCGCAAATTCCGGCTTGTCGGGAACGGGAATGGTGGCGACCACCGCCAGGGTGGAGGCATCCAGCACCGTCACGTCCTTGCTGCGGCCGTCGAAGGTGAACACATGCTTGCCCACGGGCTCGTACAGGATGGCATCCGGGTTCTGCGCCGGCACCTTCACTTCCTGGATGGTCTTCAGCGTGTCCAGGTCAAAGACCGTGACCGAATTGGCCCGGCCATTGCTCGTGAAGCCCCGATGCAGGTCCGGCGCCAGTGCGATGCCGTGAACGCCCTGCGTGTCGGGAATGCTGCCGATGATCTTGCCGGTTTCGGTATCGACGACGTCGACCTGCGTGCCGCGACTCAGGAACAACCGATGCCTGGAGTCCGCCGTGAGGTAGTCCCAGCCGCCTGCGCCGCCGATCTTCCAGCGTTGCACCACCTGCATTCCGGAGTCCGCCTGAGCGCTGCCGTTCAGCAGCGCCAGACCCGTGAGCAAACCTAAGGCGACGATTCTGACGGCACGTTGAGTGAACACGGCGTTCTCCTTGAGCCTCGAGCGGGCAGGGGTGGCAAGTATGGAATATGCCTTTGACCGACATGGCCCGGGTTTACAAAGATGTACACTTTTGACCAGTCGGGCTTGCTAGCCTCAGGCCACTCATGGGTACTTGGGGGCAGGATGTTTCGGGTTGGCAATCACCGGGTTACAGCGTGTGCGGTGGCGGCGCTGGCGTGCGCCGGCTGTGCCTTGCAGGCGCCAAAGCCGGCGGTTCCCGAAGTGCCCGCGGCGTTCCAGAATGCGCCTGCTGTCCCGGCGGCCTGGCCCGGCCAGGACTGGTACCGCGGATTCAAGAGCCCGGCGCTGGATGCGCTGCTGGCCGAGGCGGCCAGCGCAAATCTCGACCTGACCGCCGCGCGCGCGCGGGTCGCCCAAGCCGATGCCCGTGCGCGCCAGGCAGGGGCGGCCATTCTTCCGAACGTCGAGGGCGTCGGCAACGGCAATTTCCTCGCCGGCCATTCAGGCCAAGGCAGCGCGCACGAGTTGGACTGGTCGATGCTGCTGTCCGCGAGCTACGAAATCGACTTCTGGGGCAAGAACCGCGCGAGCGCCAACGCCGCACGGTATCTGGGTGCCTCGGCCCGGGCCGACCGGGATGCGCTGACCCTCACCACCCAGGCCGGCGTGGCCGATGCCTATTTCGAGCTGCTTTCGATTCGCGAGCGACTGAAGATCGCCCGGTCAAATCTGGACGCAGCCCGCGCGCTGCTGGAGGTCGTCCAGGTCCGTTTCGAGGCCGGCGCGTCGGATCCGGTGACGCTGGCTACCCAACGCGCCGTGCTGGCCGCAGCCCAATTGGCGCTTCCGGAACTGAAGCAACGCGAGCAGGAAGTCTTGGCGATGCTGGCCCTGCTGCTCGGCAGAGCGCCGGAAGGATTCGACGTGGCCGATGCCACGCTGGATTCCCTCGCTGACGTGCACGTGGCGCCCGGATTGCCTGCGGAGTTGCTCACGCGACGGCCCGATGTGTACGCGGCCGAGGAGAATCTGCGCGCGGCGGATGCCGATGTGGTCGCGGCGCGCGCCGCGATGTTGCCCACCTTGACTCTCACGGCCGCCGGCGGGGTGCAGAATCCCGCGCTGAATGCGGCCGTCACGATCCTGTCGGGGACGGGACCCGGCCTGAACCTGGGGGCCGGCCTGATGCAGACCATATTCGACGCAGGACGCCTGCGCGCGGTACGCGATGAGACCCGCGCCCGGCGGGAGGAACTGCTGGCGAGCTATCGCAGGGCCCTGCTTGCCTCATTGGTCGACGTGGAGAATGCGCTCGCGGCCGTGCAGCACCTGGATGCGGTTCGCGAGTATCAGCAGGAAGGTCTCAAGCAGAGTCAGCAGGCCTTTGACGGTGCGCAGCTTCGTTACCGCCAGGGCGCCGGAGATTTTCTCGCCGTGCTCGATGCCCAGCGCAGCCTGTACGCCGCGCGCGACCAATACAGCCAATTCAAGCTCGCGCGTCTGCAGGCCCTGGTCAGCCTGTGCAAGGCATTGGGCGGCGGCTGGGAGATTCAGCAGTGATGTCATTGAACCGATCCGCACTCGCTGCCCTGGCGAGCCTGGGCCTCCTGGTCCTCGCCGGCTGTCACAAGGGTCCCGATACGGATCAGCCCCCCGCCAAGGACGAGGCCCCGAAGGAGGGCGCCGCCGCGCATTCCGGGCAGGACATCACGCTCACGGCCGAGCAGGTGACCAAACTCGGTGTGGCGACCCAACCTGCGAGCGTGGCCGACTACACCGCGGAAATCGCAGGATTCGGCCTCATCGTGCCGCACGATGTCATCGCCACCGCGGTGGCGGAACTGGCGACGGCGCAGGCGGCGCAGGAGCAAAGTCGCGCTGCGGCCGCGCGCGCCCAACGCCTGGCGGGAACTCCCGGGGCGATGTCGGCCGATGCGCTCGAGAGCACCACCCGGCAGGTGGCCACGGATACGGCCGCGCTGGCGCTCGCCGAGCGTCGCCTGTCCGCGGTGATCGGCGCCGGTGCCGTCGCGCCCAGCGGGTCGACGCTGCAGGACCTGGCGAGCGGCAAGCTCAAGCTGCTGCACGCCACTTTTCCCTTAGGCGCCTTGCCCGGGGCGGCCCCGGCCAGCCTGCGCGCCGCGCACCTGGATGCGGCTGACTCGGGCGCATCCCGCACCTCCCAGTGGACGGCGCATCCGGTGTGGAGCGCACCGGCCGATGCCACCGTGCCGGGTCGCAGTGTGTTTGCGCTGCTCAACGCGGCCGATGCCGCCGAGGGGGAGAGGCTGCTGGTCTGGGCGCCGGGTGTGGGACCGCCGCAACGGGGCGTGGTGGTGCCGGCCGCGGCTCTGGTCATCAGCGAGGGCCGGTACTGGTGCTACGTGGAACAGATACCCGGTGTATTCCAGCGCCGGGAGGTCGCCACCGACAAGCCGGCAGCCGACGGCTATGTGGTGACCCAGGGTATTGCCGCCGGGGAGAAGCTGGTGACGGCGGCGGCCGCACTGCTGCTGGCGCGTGAACTGAATCCCAGCACCGAGGCGGACTGACGCCGATGCGAGCTCTCATCGGCCTGTGCGTGAGCCGGTACGGGGCGGTCACGGCGCTCACCGTGCTGGCATTGGTGCTGGGTTGCTGGGGTGCGCTGCAGGCGCCGCTGGATGTCTTCCCGGAGTTCGTCCCCTCGCAGGTGGATATCCAGACCGAAGCGCCCGGCTTTTCCCCGCAGCAGGTCGAGGAACTGGTCACGCGTCCGGTGGAGAACGCCGTCAACGGCGCCTCGGGACTGGCGACCCTGCGCTCGGAGTCGATTCCGGGACTGTCGGTGGTGACCATCACCTTTGCCGACGGCATCGACCTGCACATCGCCCGTCAGGGCATTTCCGAGCGCCTGTCGGAGCTGGGCAGTGCGCTGCCGACGGGCGTGGGCGTGCCGAAACTCTCCCCGCTGGTCTCCAGCACCATGGATCTGCTGAAGATCGGATTGGTTTCCGACAAGGTTGACGGTTATGCGCTGCGGGATGCGGCCGACTGGGTGATCAAGCCGCGGCTGCTGGCCGTGCCGGGGGTGGCCCATGTGATCGTATTCGGCGGGGACGTGCGCCAGATCCAGATCCAGCCCGACCCGCAGCGCCTGACGAGCTTCGGCATCACATTGACCGATGTGGCCGAGGCGGCGCGCGCCGCATTGCCGCTGCGGGGCGCCGGCTTCATCGACATGGCCAACCAGCGCGTGCTGCTGCAGTCACCCATACCGCAGCCCGATGTCGACACCCTCACCAAAGCCGTGGTCAGCGTGCGTCACGGCGTTCCGATCCGCTTGGGCGACCTCGCCACGGTGAAGATGGCCCCGGCGCTGCGTTTCGGGGATGCCCTGATCATGGGCAAGCCCGGCGTGCTTATGTCGCTGGCCAGCCAGTATGGCGCGAACACCCTCACGACCACGCTGGCCGTGGAGCAGGCCCTGGCGGGCTTGCGCCCGGCGCTGCAGGCCCAGGGCATCACCCTCTATCCAGGGCTGCATCGTCCCGCCAATTTCATCGAACGGGCGCTGGGCGATCTGAAGCAGTCGCTGCTCATCGCCGGGGTCCTCATTTTCGTCGTGCTGTATCTCTTCATGCGCGACGTGCGGGCGGCGCTGATCGCTTTCACGGCCATTCCGCTGTCGCTGCTCGCCGCGATAGCCGTGCTGGACCGCATGGGCCTGACGCTCAACACCATGACGCTGGGAGGCTTTGCGGTGGCCCTGGGCGTGCTGGTGGACGATGCCATCATCGGCATCGAAAACATCATGCGGCGCCTGCGCGAGAACCAGCGTCTGGCGCAGCCCCTGGGGCCGCTGGTGGTGATCCGGGAAGCGTCGCTCGAAGTGCGCGGCCCGGTGATCTATGCCACCGCGGTGGTGATTGCCGTGTTCCTGCCCGAGATTTTCACCTCCAGCGTGCAGGGACACTTCGTCGGCCCCCTGGCGCTGGCATTCATCTTCGCCGTCACGGCATCGTTGCTGGTCGCCATGACCTCGACGCCGGCGCTGTGCGCGCTGCTGCTGCCGCGACACCACGACCGGCCGGAATCCGGCTGGCTTCAGTGGCTGAAGGCGTGGCAGACGCGCGCCGTGTACGGCGTCACGCGGCACTTCAAGGTGGTGATCGCAGCCCTGGTGGTGGGGGTGATCGCGGCGGCTGCGATTCTGCCCCTGTTGGGCGGCACCTTCATGCCGGATTTTCGGGAGGGACACTTCGTGCTGCAGGTGTCGAGTTCCATCCCCGGTACCTCCCTTGCCCAGATGCTGGACGTCGGCAAGCAGATCAGCGCGGAAATCCTGGCGCTGCCCTACGTCGCGAGCGTCGAACAGCAGGTGGGACGCGCCGAACTGGGCGAGGACACCTGGGGTCCACATCGCAGCGAGTTCCACGTCGAGCTCAAGGCCGACACTCAGGTGGATCAGGGCGCGGCGCAGGAGGCCTTGCGCGGCATCCTGGAACACTATCCGGGCCTGCAGAGCGAAGTGGTCACCTTTCTCGGGGATCGGATCAGCGAAAGCCTAAGCGGCGAGACCGCGCAGGTCGCCGTCAAGGTGTACGGCCAGGACCTGGATGCACTCGATGCCGCCGGGGACCGGATTGCGGCCGTCCTGGGCAAGCTACCCGGGGTCGTGGATCTGCAGTTCAAGCGTCAGGGCGGTACCCCGGCCATTTCCATCCAGCTGCGGCCCGAGGCGCTGGTGGCCAGCGGACTCAACGCCCAGAACGTACTCGACGGCATTGCCGCGGCCTATGCCGGCGCGCAGGTGGGGCAGACCTTCAGTGGCACCCGGACCGTGGATGCCGTGGTGCTGCTGCCCGATGCGCTCCGGCATCGGCCCGGGCAGCTGGCGCAGCTCATGATCAGCGGACCGCTGGGCCCGGTGCCGCTGGCACAGGTGGCCCGCATGCTCGTGACCCAGGACCGGTACAGCATCGAACACGACGGCGGCCAGCGGCGCATCAGCGTGACTTTCAATGTGAGCGGCGCGTCGCTGCAGGATGTCGTGCAGCAGGCGAGGCGGGCCATCGCCACCCAGGTGGCCTTGCCGCCGGGCGTCTATACCGAATTCACCGGGGCCGCCGAGGCGGAAAGCCAGACGCGCGAGCAGCTGCTGATGTATTCGGGACTGGCGTTGGCGCTCATCGTGATGATTCTGTTCGTGGCGTTCCGCTGGCGCGCCAACAGCTGGCTGGTGCTGGCGAACCTGCCTTTCGCCCTGCTGGGCAGCGTGGCGGCGATCGCCCTGACCGGCATCGGCCTGTCCTTGGGCGCGGTGGTCGGTCTGGTCACGGTGTTCGGCGTCAGCGCCCGCAATGCCATCCTGCTGCTGGCGCACTACGAGCACCTGGTCGAGGTCGAGGGGGCGCCCTGGAACATCGAGACGGTGATCCGCGGCGCCAACGAGCGCCTGGTGCCCATCCTGATGACGGCGGTGGTGACGGCGCTGGGTCTGGCGCCGCTGGCCCTGGGCATGAATCTTCCCGGTCAGGAAATCGAGGGGCCGATGGCGGTCACCGTGCTGGGCGGCCTGCTGTCCTCGACGCTGCTCAATCTTTTCGTGCTGCCGGCGCTGGCGCGGCGAGTGTCTGCAGTTTCGCCACGACCGCCGGATCGCGCGCTTCAGGGGCCGTAAGCACGGCGCCCTGCAAGGCCGTATCGATCGGCGAGGGCTCGCGCTTACGAGGCAGAGCGCTCACCAGATGTTCGATGGTCCGGCGGGCCGTGCCCACATTGTCCTGCATGCACCGCAGGATCTGCTCCACTTCGACGGCGGCCTCCTGCTCATGCCAGCAGTCGAAGTCGGTGACCATGGCGATGGTGGCATAAGGCAGTTGCGCTTCGCGGGCCAGCCTGGCCTCGGGCATGTTGGTCATGCCGATGACCGCACAGCCCCAGGACTGGTAGAGGCGGCTCTCCGCCCGCGTGGAAAACTGCGGGCCCTCGATGGTGAGGTAGGTGCCCCCGGCAACGACCGGGGCGCCGGCCTTGCGGGCCGCCGTGGCGGCGAGACTCGAGAGCCTGGGACAGATCGGATCCGCCAGCGACACATGCGCCACCAGGCCGGGCTCGAAAAACGAACTCTTGCGGGCGACGGTGCGATCGATGAACTGGTCGACCAGCACGAAGGTCCGTGGCGGCAGGTCCGCGCGCAGCGAACCGACCGCGGACAGCGAGAGGATGTCGGTGCAGCCGGCCATCTTCAGCGCGGCGATGTTGGCCCGGTAGTTCAGGTCCGAGGGACTCAAGCGATGCCCGCGGCCGTGTCGCGGCAGGAAGATCACGCGCGTATCGGCCATGATGCCCTCGAGCGGGCGGTCCGAGGGTTCACCCCAGGGTGTCACGATGTCGAGTGTGCGCCGCGCTTCCAGCGACTCGATTTCATAGAGTCCGGAGCCGCCGATGATGCCGATCACCCATTCCTTCACGAAGTCCCCCTGATTGTCCGCTGGCTTCAGCGCACGGCCGCGGCGATATTGCCGCCATCCACCGTCAGTATCGCGGCCGTGGTGCGCTGGGCGAGCGCCAGTTGCACGAACGCCTCGGCCACATCGCCGGCGCGCACCTCAAGGCCCAGCAGGTTGCCGCTCATGTATTCGGCCTCACTGACGCCGCGGGCGCCGGAGCGCTCGGCAATCATCGGATCGGTCAGCAGCCCTGAGCGGATCCGGTCGGCGTTGACGACATTGGCGCGAATGCCGGTCGAGCCGTAGTCGATCGCGTACTGCCTGGCCAGCGCCACCAGCGCCGCCTTGGGGATTCCGTAGGGACCGAAGTTGGCGCCGGGGTTCAGGGCCTGCTTGGACGCATTGAACAGCAGTACCCCGCCGGTGGCCTGCTGCTGCATGATCGCCACGGCCGCCTGCGCCATGTTCTGGTGTCCGAAGAAGTTCAGTTCGAAGCTGGCGCGCAGATCCGCGTCACTGACGGCGCCGATCGGACCGGACCAGGCGGCACCGGCGTTGGAAACCAGGATATCCACGCCGCCATAGCGCGCGCTGATCGTGGCCATGGCATCGGCCACTTCCCGCGCGCTCGTCACATCGCAGCGCAGCCCCAGGCCGCGCACGGACTTCGCGCTGATTTGCGCAGCCGCAAGATCGGTGTCGAGCACCACGACATCCGCACCTTCCTGGGCGAAAGCTCTGGCAATGGCCGAACCCAGGGTGCCGCCGCCACCGGTAATGACCGTGACGTGGCCACTGAGGCGCTTGGGCGATGACTTGCCGAGCTTGGCCTGCTCCAGTGACCAGTACTCGATATCGAACACCTCCGCCTCGCTGATCGGGGTGTACGGTCCCAGGGCTTCCGCTGCCGTGATCACTGCCACATTCGTCTGCGCCACATCCGCTGCGACCACGGCGTCGCCGTGCCGCGCGCCAATGCCGATCAGGCCCAGATCCGGCGCCAGGATGACTCTCGGGATGGCATCCATCGGCTTTCGATCGCCGCCCACCCGGGCGTTGTGACGCTGGAAATAGGCCGTGTAGCGGCTCTTGAAGTCGCGGATCGCATCAATGACGCGGGCGCGAAGTTGATCAGTGGAGAGTGCGCCGAGTTCCGGCAGCAGCAGCGGCCAGGGTTTGATGCGCAACACGTGATCCGGGGTCACGGGACCTGCCTGGCTGAAGCGGGCCAGTTCAGGCTGGTGAACATACTGCATGATCTGCGGCGAGACGCGCCGTTCGAGCACGACCCGCCGCCAGTTGCCTTCGCCCAGATCTTCCGCCAGTGCCCCGCGCAGCAGCGGCAGGACCCGGGCCGCAAACTCGTTGCCCGGCGGGGGTGCCGGGGCAGCCTTGGGGCGCTGCCGCGCGGCACGCTCGAGCACTTCTTCGGCCCGGCTGACCATTAGGATCATGCGCTCGTAGGAACTCCGCGCGTCCTCGCCCCAGGTGAAGATCCCGTGGCGCAGCAGGATGACCCCCTGGATGTCGGGATTCTTCTCGACGACCTGGCGAACCTGGTGCGCGAGGCTGAAGCCCGGCATGACGTAGTCACAGATCGCGAGCTCCTCGCCATACAGCGCCCGGGCGCGCCGCTCGCCGTCGGGCTGATCGACCAGCGCCAGCACGGCATTCGCATGGGTGTGGTCAATGACCGTGTGCGGTGTCCAGGCGTGCAGCAGGGTCTCCACCGACGGCGTGGGCGCTGCCGAATCCAGCAGCGCGGAACGCTGCGCATTCACCATGGCCTCATCACTCATCCGGGGGACGCGCTTCAGATCCAGCAAGGGAGCCAGCCGCATCGCCGGCATGCCGGCCGGCTCGATGGCGCCCAGGTCCCAGCCGCTGCCCTTGACCCGGATGACCTCGACCGTCTCACCCGTCACCAGGCGTTCCCGGGTCTTCAATGAGGTGTTGCCGCCACCGTGCTGGACCAAGGTCGGATCGCCACCCAGCAGCCGGCTGGAATAGATCCGCAGTGCCACATCGGAAGGGAAGCCCTGGGCCGCGTAATGCGCAATCAACGCCGCTGCATCTTTGTCGTTCCAGAGACTTTTCATGGGCGGTGGACTGTTGGCTGGTGTGGATACAGGGCGGCCAGTCCCTGAGGAGATGCGCCCGCGATGCCGCTCTCGGTGATCAGCCCGGTCAGCAGCCGGGCCGGTGTGACGTCGAACGCATAGTTGGCCGCGTTCGAGCCGGCAGGCGTCACCCGTACTCGCGACAAGGCGCCCCGGTCGTCGATACCCGCCATGGTGTGCACCTCCTGCGGATCACGTTCCTCGATGAGGATCCCATCGCCCGAGGGCATGTCCCAGTCGATGGTCGAATGAGGCAGCGCCGCGTAGAAGGGCACGTGATTGTCGAATGCCGCCAGGGCCTTGAGATACGTGCCGATCTTGTTGCAGACATCGCCGTTGGCGGCCACCCGGTCGGCGCCGACGATGCAGACATCGACCTTGCCCTGCTGCATCAGATGGCCCCCGGCGTTGTCCGCGATCACGGTATGCGCAATACCCTGTTGCCCCAGTTCCCAGGCCGTCAGCGCCGCGCCCTGATTGCGCGGCCGCGTCTCATCGACCCAGACATGAATGGCCATGCCACGCTGGTGCGCGCGATATACCGGGGCAAGCGCGGTTCCCCAGTCCACGGCCGCCAGCCAACCGGCGTTGCAATGGGTGAGGATCTGCACGGCCCGATCGCCCACCGGCAGTTGCGCCAGCAGCTGCGCGCCGTGTTCCCCGATGCGCAGACAGCTGGCAACGTCATCCTCACAGATGCGCTGGGCTTCCCGCAACGCCGCGGCGTGTCGTTCGGCGAAGGGCAGGGGTTTGACCGCGGTGGCGACGGCCCGCGCGGCCCAGGCGAGGTTCACCGCGGTGGGGCGGCTGGCGATGAGGCGGGTCAAGGCCTGCTTGAGGCCTTGATCGGAAGGGTCGGCCCGCAGTCCGAGCGCCACCCCAAAGGCGGCGGTCGCGCCAATGAGCGGCGCGCCGCGCACCGTCATATTCGCGATGGCGCACACCGCATCGTCCAGCGTGCGCAGCGGCAGGGTGATGAATTCGTGCGGCAGACGGCGCTGATCGATCACCTGGACCGTGGCGCCGTCGTCGGACAGCCAGATGGTCCGGTAATGTCGTCCGTCAACATTCATGAATGGAATCCCCCGCGAATGGTACCGCGAAGGCGCCGGGGTCGCGCGACTACAGCAGCCCAGGGGATCGATGTGCTGCGGCGCGGCGGGCTGGTGCCCGCAGGGACCTTGCCGTGGCTAGGCCAGCTCGACGCCCAGTTCCTTGAGGATGGCGATGCGCAGCTGCTGCGCCTCCGGGCTGGACAGTCTTCGAGGATGAGACAGGGCGACCTCGAAGGTCGCCTGAATTCGGGTGGGCCGCGCGCTCAACACGTGGATCCGATCCGCCAGGTGGATCGCCTCCTCCACATCATGCGTGACCAGCACCACGGTGTGCCGTTCGATCCTCAGGATGCGCAGCAGCTCATTGCGCACGTGCAGGCTCATCAGCGCATCCAGCGCCGAGAACGGCTCGTCCATGTACAGGATCTCCGGCTTCACGACCAGCGCGCGGGCGAGTTCCGTTCGCTTGAGCATGCCGCCCGAGAGTTCGTAGGGGTAGCTGTCCTCGAAACCCTGCAGCCCGACGATGGCGGCGTAGTGGTCCGCCAGATCCGACTGCTCGGCCGGCGAAAGACCGGTGAGCCCGAACGTCAGGTTTTCACGCACCGTCAGCCAGGGAAACACCGAGCCCTGCTGGGAGATCAGGATGCCTTTCTGATCGGGCTTCGAATGGGGTTTGCCGTCGATGCTGATGGAACCCGCGTCGGGACTGACGAAGCCGGCCAACAGGTTCAGCAGCGTCGATTTCCCGCATCCGGAAGGCCCGACGATGGCGATGAATTCGCCGTCGCCCACGGTGAGTGACACATCGTCGACCACGGCCAGCGGCCCGCGATCCGACGGGTAACTCTTGCGCAGCGCGCGCACCTCGATTTTAGTGCGCATAGCGCCACCGTACCCAGGGGGCTCTTTCCAGCGTGCGGATGGATCCATCCAGCGCCAGCCCGATCAGGCCGATGATGATCATGCCGGCGACCACCAGATCGTAGCGGTTCCCGGCATTGCGCGAATCCATGATCATGTAGCCCAATCCTGAGCGCAGCGCGATCATTTCAGCCGCGACCACCACCAGCCAGGCAACGCCCAGGCCGATGCGCATGCCCACCAGGATCTGCGGCAGGACGGCCGGAATCACCACGCGCAGGAACAGGGTGCGGTGCGAAACCCCGAAGTTCTCGGCCGCCCGCAGGTAGCGTTTCTCGATGGTATGCACACCCACGACGGTCTGCACGATCATGGGAAACACCGACGAAATGAAGATCAGGTAGATGGGCGAGGCATCCCCCACGCCGAACCACAGGATCGCGATCGGAATCCAGGCGATCGGGGAAATGGGCCGCAGGATCTGGAACAGCGGATTGAGCATCCGGTAGGCCCCGCTCACCCAGCCCATCCACAGTCCCAGCGGCACCGCCACGCATACCGCGAGGCCAAAGCCGGCCCCCACGCGCATCAGCGAGGCGCCGATATGACGCCACAGGCTGCCGTCGCGAGCCAGTTGCGCCGTTCCCGTGATGACATCCCAGGGCGTGGGAAATATCGCGCTGTGGGTGGCGATGACCGCCAGCCACCAGCTGCCGATCAGCACGGCCATGACGAGCAACGAGGGCAGGAGATTCTTCAGGCGCTGCATGATGTCGATCAGAGCGTGCGCAGGAGCGTCCGCGCACGCCAGGCGATTCTTGCCACGGCCGTACCCGGGTAGGGATCGACGTCGATGGTCATCTGGCCGCTGGCGTGCGCCGTGCACGCGAACTGGTATTGCGCCGGTCGGTCGAAGGGCAGTCGGAAGCTCTGCCCCGGCATCATCAACGTCGGCCCGAAAATCTGCGGCACATCATCCTGATTCCGCAGCACCAGGATATCGCGCAGACCCAGGGTCAAGCGGATGTGATCGGGCAGGATGGCGACTTTCTGGCCCGCCATGCGCCGCGCCCAGGTGCCCTTGGGAATCACGAACACATGTTCGCGCGAGGCGCTGTGCAGCGGCCGGGCGGCAAACCCTGTGAGCGCTATCAGTGAGGCCGCGGCGGCGAGAATCAATATCCGCGTGGGAGTACGCACCAGTCATTCTCCCAGCAGGATCCGCAGATCGTGTGCGAAGTCCTCGGGCGGGTGCCCGTAGGGCATCAGCGCGCGGATTCGCCCGACGCGGTCGATCAGGTAGATGAAGGAGGAGTGGTCGTACATGTAGTCTTTACCGTCGGGAATCCGGGTGGCACTCACGCCATAGTCCTTGCGCACCTGCTGCAGCTGTTTCTCGGTGCCGGTGCCCCCGATGAAGGTCTGGCTGAAATTGTCCAGGAAGGTCTTCAGCCGCGCCGGCGTGTCG
The DNA here is from genome assembly GCA_963726995.1 of uncultured Pseudomonadota bacterium. Classification (GTDB taxonomy): domain Bacteria; phylum Pseudomonadota; class Gammaproteobacteria; order Steroidobacterales; family Steroidobacteraceae; genus DAIDKA01. Next base: position 515,381 of record CAVSEP010000007.1, on the reverse strand, counting down.
CGCCCCGCGTCCACCGTGACGTACACCACCTGCACGCCGGCCGCGGCTGGACCCATGGCATGCAGGGCCTGCGCGAAGGTGTTGAGCGTGATCGGGCACACCGACTGGCAGTGGGAGTAGCCGAAGGCGAGCAGCACCACCTTGCCGCGATACTGGCTGAGTTTGAACTCCTGTCCCTGGGTACCCTGCAGGGTAAAGTCCGGCGCCTGGCGCGGCGGGTCGAACACGCCTGCCTTGAATGCGGGCGCGGCGGCCGCGCTCATCCACGCCGACAGCAGGGCCACCAGCGCCAGGGGGCGCAAGCGGCCGCTCATTCTGGCAGTGGCGCTACTCATAGCGAAATCGTGGCCGCCCGGGCGTTCCTGGCAAAGCGCTCATCGACATATTTTTCGTAAGGGATGGCGTGCTTGATGGTGCCGGCGGCCATCGACAGCTGCATCAGTTCCTCGAACTCCGAGCGGATCATGCGCAGGTCCCCATAGGTCACCCGATCGGAGGGATTCTGCATCACGAAGCGGATCATCTTCGGGTCCTGATTGAAGAAGTCCTTGCCCGCGGCGATCTGCACGGCCTTCTCGCGGTTCTGCGGACCCTGATCCAGCCACGCCCCGGCGCCCTGCACCTGGTTCACCAGGTCCTGCACCATCGCCGGATTCTGCGCGATCAGCTCCTCGCGCACGGTGAGCACGCAGCAGATGTACTTCGGCCACTCATCGCGGGTCATGCGCAGCGGCCGGGCATAGCCCGCACTCTGCGCCGCAGCTCCAAAGGGCTCGCCCGTGCAATAGGCATCGACCGCGTTGGCATACAGTGCGGCCGGCATGTCGGGGGGTGCCATTTCGACGATCTGGACATCCTTGATGTCCATGTCTTCTTGCGCCAGCATCCGGCGCAGAAACAGGTAGTCGACCGCGAAACGACTCGGCACCGCAACGCGCTTGCCGGCGAGCTGCTGGAAATGCTGGTAGGGGGAATCCGTGCGCACCATGATCACCGCCCCGGAGCGGTGCCCCAGGGAGACGATTTTCAGCGGGATTCCCTTGTCGGCCAGATCCATGATGAGGGGCGCCAGCATGTAGCCGGCCTGGATGCGCCCCGCCATGAGCGACTCCTTGATCTCCGGCCAGCCGTTGAACTTGCTGTACTGGAACTGGAACTTCGTGGCACCCGCGGTCGCGGATTGATTGCTCAGGTCCTTGGCGACACAGGCCACCGGCAGGGTCAGGTTGCAGGTCACGGGCAAGCCACCGACCACCAATGAGTCGGCATTCGCCTTGGAGCAGCTCAATAGCCCAAGCGGGAGGGCGGCTGTCGCCAGCCCCTGCAGGGCCTCGCGGCGCGAGATCAATGAGGAATGCATGCGTACCCCGACGCCTCGTGGGCGCATGTCCGAAAGACGGGCAGGCGCACGCGAGCGTTTTGAATATGTCCGATGATCGGGGCACGGCCCTCAAGCGCGTGCGGCGACCCTAGTATTGCGTTATTGTTGCCCGAAGGCAACTCCATGACAGATAGACGAATTTCCAGGATAGCGATCGTCGGCGGCGGCACCGCCGGGTGGATGGCCGCCGCGGGCCTCGCCAAGGCGCTGGCCGGCATGCAGGTGCGCATCCAGCTGATCGAGTCCACCCAGGTCGGCCCCATCGGGGTGGGCGAGGCCACCATTCCGCCCATCATGGATTTCATCCGCCAGCTCGGCATCGATGAGAACGAGCTGATCGGGCAGATCAAGGCCACCTTCAAGCTCGGCATCGGCTATCGGGACTGGACCCGGCCTGGGCACTCCTACTTCCATCCCTTCGGCCCGACCGGGCCCGGACTGGGAGCCGTCTCCTTTCCGGCGTACTGGCTGAAGATGTTCCTGGAGGGCAAGGCGGCCCGCCTGGAGGAGTACTCGATCCAGGCCGTCGCCGCGGAGCAGGGGCGCTTCGTGCGTCCGACCCACGCGCCCAATACGCCGCTGAACAAGATTTCCTACGCCCTGCACTTCGATGCCTCGCAGTTCGCGCGCTACCTGCGCACCTTCGCCGAGGCGCACGGCGTGCAGCGCATCGAAGGACATGTCCGGCAGGTGGCCCTGCGCCCTCAGGATGGATTCATTGACTCGGTGACGCTGCAGAGCGGGGAGCAGATCGGCGCCGACCTGTTCATCGATTGCAGCGGCTTTCGCGGCGTGCTGATCGAGGAGGCGCTGGGTACGGGCTATGAGGACTGGAGTCATTGGTTGCCCTGTGACCGGGCCCTGGTGGTGCACAGCGATCGGGCCGCGGCACCCGCCCCGTTTACGCGGGTGACGGCGCGCGATGCGGGCTGGCAATGGCGCATTCCGCTGCAGCATCGCGATGGCAATGGCTATGTCTATTCCAGTCACTTCACCGGCGAGGAAGTTGCTCACGACACCCTGACAGCCAACCTGGACGGCCGGGCCTTGAGCGAGCCTATGGCGCTGCGCTTCACGCCCGGACGGCGACGCAAGGCCTGGAATCGGAACTGCGTGGCACTGGGGCTGGCGGCCGGGTTTCTCGAACCGCTGGAAGCGACCAGCATTCATCTGATCCAGCGCGGCATCGCGATGCTGTTGAAGTTCTTCCCCGATCGCGACTTCGCGCCGGCGGACATCGAGCGCTACAACCGCACCAACGAGTTCGAGTTCGGGCGCATCCGCGACTTCCTGCTGCTGCACTACAGCCACACGGAGCGCACGGAACCGTTCTGGAACCACTGTCGTGCCATCGCCCCCACAGAGACCTTGCGCGAAAAAATCGAGCTGTTCGAAAGCCATGGCCGGATCCTGCGCGAGGAATCGGACCTGTTTCCGGCGCTGAGCTGGTTGTCGGTCATGGTGGGCCAGAACGTCATTCCGCGACGCTACGACCCGATGGTCGACGCTCTGGATCCGGCGAGGATTCATACGAAGCTTGCGCAGATCCGCGAATCGGTGCGCTGCTGCGCCCAAGCGATGCCATTGCATCAGGACTTCATCGACCTGCATTGCGCTGGCTGAGCCCTGCGCCGGCCAATATCAACCCGCCCGCGATCGGGCATCTTCACTGAATCATTTCTTACGCCTCTTGGGGAGGATTGATGCGTCACACGATCCAGGCATTCCTGATGCTCCTGACTGTCTTCCCGCTGGCAGCCCAGACGCTGGCGCCGGCCCAGCTACCCATCAAGGCCGTGTTGGTCACGGGCGCAAGTACCGGGATTGGACGCAAGGTCACGGAGCGGCTGGCGCGGGAGGGATACTTTGTCTATGCCGGCGCCCGCAAGGAGGCGGACCTGAAGTCGCTCGGGGCACTCAAGAATGTGCAAGCCCTGCGCCTCGATGTGACCAAGTCCGAGGATATCGCTGCCGCACTCGCCACGATCACTCACGCCGGTCGCGGCCTCTACGGCCTGGTGAACAACGCCGGTATCGCGACCGAGGGCACGATTGCGGACACGACGATGGAGGAGTTCGATCTGCTGATGCAAGTGAATCTCTACGGTCCCATCCGCATGATCAGGGCCTTCGAGCCACTGATCATTGCCCAACAGGGCCGCATCACCACCATCGGTTCGATTTCCGGGGTGCTGGCAAGTAGTGAGCTCGGCGCATACGTGATGAGCAAGCACGCGATGGAGGGTCTCACCGATGTGCTGGCCAAGGAACTTGAGCCCAAGGGCGTACTGGTGAGTATTGTCGAGCCTGGCAACTACGACTCGGACATCGAGAAAAGCTTTGCGCGGCGCACCGGCGGGGATCTCAAGGACGCTGACCGTTCGATGTACAAGCCGCCTGAGGAAGTGGCCGCCGCCGTGGATCAGGCGCTGTTCGAGGCCAAGCCGAAGCGCCGTTACCTGGTGGTTCCCAACCAGGAGGAAGCCGAGCGGACCATCGCTAAGCAGATCCAGCAGCTCGTGCAACTCAACGAGGGCCAGCCATACAGCTATGATCGAGCGGGGCTCATCAAGATGCTGGACGCAGCGCTCAAGGACTCGCGCCCCAAGGTGCAGTGATTGAATCGCGAGGCAGCGACGCGCAGCGCCTTTGCCGAGTCGCTGGCGCTGCTGCGGACGCGTCAGTTCGGCACGTTCTGGTTTGCGAGTCTGCTGTCCAGCGTGGGTACCTGGACCCAGCAGGTCGCGCAGCCGTGGCTGCTGCTGACCATCGGCGCTTCATCCTTCCTGGTCGGCCTGGACAGTTTCGCAATGAGTGCGCCGATCTGGCTGCTCACGCTGCCCGGTGGCGTGCTGGCGGATCATGCCGACCGGCGACGGGTCATCGCGGGATTTCAGTCGGCACAGATGCTGTGTCCGATAGCGATCATCGCCCTGCTGCTGGCCGGGATCGCCCATCCTTGGGAAATCATTTTGCTGTCATTGGTCGTGGGAATCACCGACGCGCTGTCCATGCCGTCGTTTTCTTCCATCGTGCCCTCGATCGTCACCCACGAGCAGATCCCGGCAGGAGTGGCGCTCAATTCGACGCAGTTCAATGTCTCCCGGATCGTGGGACCGGCCATGGCGGGGATCCTGATGTCGACCGTGGGGGCGATCGGCTGCTTCGTCATCAGTGCGGTGTCCTATGTGCCGTTCATCGGCATTGCCCTGTGGATCCTGCCGCGAAAAACGGCCGGCCGACGCGCGCCAGCCGGCAACGTGCGGCAGCATCCCTTCACGGATCTGCAGAATGTGCTGCGCGATGCCGGCCTGCGCGGCGCGCTGCTCACGGCGCTCGCCTCCGGCGTTCTATGCGGTCCCCTCATCATATTCTGTCCCGTACTGGTCAGGAACGTGTGGCATGGCAGCGCGGCCCAGTTCAGCATGGCCATCGGCGCCTTCGGTATCGGCGGTCTGATCGGCGGCATCGGGCTGCTGGGCGTCGACCCCGCGCGCGATCGCCGCAAGATCTGCGCCGCGGCCGCCACCCTGTATGGCGCCCTGATCATCGCCATTGCGCTCAATCCCTGGGCGGGCGCTCTGCCGGCGCTGTTCGTGGTGGCCGGGGTGATGATGAGCGTGACCAACACTTCGGCGAATACCTTCGTGCAGTCGGCCGCGGCGGCCGATGTTCGCGGCCAATCGGTCAGCCTTTTCATGCTGGCCTCCCGCGGCGGCACGGCCTTGGGGGGCCTTGCGACCGGGCTGTCTGCCGAAATCTTCGGTATCCGGAATGCGCTGCTGATCAACGGCGCGCTGGCGGTTCTCGCGCAGCTGCAGATCGGGCGAATGTGGCGGCGGCAGCAGCCTGCGGCCGTGGTGGCTCAGGGACCCTGACTCAACGGCAGCGGGGCATTGCCCATCTCCACAGGTTGTGGTATTTACTACTACACTTGTAGGAGTATGACGACCATGAATCCGCCGCGTCTCAGCAGGCGAGAGCTACGCATCATGGAGGCGTTGTGGCAGCACGGCGCCTGCTCCGTCCGGGAGATTCAAGAAACCTTCCCGGAAAAGGATCGGCTGGCCTATACCACCGTGCAAACAATGGTCGCGCGCCTGGAGGCAAAACAGGCGGTACGCAAGACCAAGAAGATCGGTAACGCCCACATCTTCGAAGCGGCAATCACTCGGTCGGCGGCACAAGGGCGTCTGGTCGATGAAGTGTTGCGCCTCTTTGGCGGCCGGGTGGCCCCTCTGATGTCACATCTCGTTGATACCGGGCAACTCACGCTGCAGGACGTTGAAGAAGCCCGAACCGCGATCAAGAAGCATCAGCGGGAGGACTGAGCCATGCTCGCCGCCATTATCAATCACCTTTGGCAATCCACTCTATTCGCCGTCGGCGTCGGGGTGCTGACCCTGATGCTGCGCCGTCACAGCGCGCGCGTGCGCTTCAGCCTGTGGTTCTGCGCTTCCATGAAGTTCCTGCTGCCCTTGGCGTGGCTGTCGGCACTCGGTGCCTACCTTCCTCGGCAGGCGTCGACCTTGGATGCGAGCACCGGCGCAGTCCGGGTGCTCGGGGTCGCGATCGACCGGGTCGTTGCGCCCATGCCGGTGGCAGGACACGTGATGGGCGCGGCGCCGCTCCTGGCCGCATCCGCGCATCCCTGGTTCACTCTTCTGGGAATACTGTGGGCCTGTGGCGTGCTCGCGATCGTGGGCTATTGGGTTGCCGGCTGGCGCCGAATCCGGCGCGTTCTGTTGGCCTCAACGCCCATCGCAATCGACTTTCCGGTCCCGGTGAGAACATCGTCCGTCACGCAGGAGCCGGCGGTCGCGGGCATTGTGCACCCGGTACTTCTGCTGCCGGATGGCATCGAAGGGTGGCTGTCCCCGGATCAGCTGCGCGCCGTCCTGGCGCACGAACGCTGTCATGTAGGCCGAGGCGACAATTTGAAGGCCGCCCTGCATATGCTGGTGGAGGCATTGTTCTGGTTCCATCCGCTGGTCTGGTGGCTGGAAAGAAGGCTCGTTGCCGAGCGGGAGCGCGCCTGCGACGAGGCGGTCCTCGCCGAGGGAAACCAGCCGAAGGCCTACGCGGAAGGAATATTGCGGGTTTGCCAGAATTACCTGGAATCGCCGCTGCGCTGCGCGGCCGGGGTCGGCGGCGGGATTCTCGCAAAGAGAATCGAGTCCATATTGAACCCGCCTCGTCGCGTGCGATTGAGCGCTCTACAGATAATTCTGCTCGGCGGCATAGCCAGCGCGGTCGTCGCCGAGCCCATCGTCAGCGGACACCTGGCAGCGCCGCTGACGCGGGGTCAGGACACCAAAACGCGAGTCTTCGGGGATTACGTTGCCGTGCCTCCGGAGGATCCGGGTCGGAGCGACGGCAGGGATCTGATCATCGCTGCCTCAAACGACAATCTTGCTCAAGTCAGGAGCATTCTGCGCAACGGCGTTCCGGTCGACTTTCAGGAGGTCAACGGGGCCGGCTACACGGCCCTGATCCATGCGGCTGAGAGCGGACGCGAGCCTGCCGTCGTACAGGAACTCCTGGCGCATGGTGCGCAGGTGGAACATCGCAGAATTGACGGCGAGACCGCCTTGATTGCCGCTGGGGGTTCGGGGAACGTTTCCATCGTGGAAGAGCTCTTGAACGCAGGCGCGCAGGTCAATGACCAGGATAGGGCGGGATTCACCGCCTTGATGTCAGCTTCTGTGCGGGGACATTCAGGGGCAGTCCTGTTGCTCTTGAGCAGCGGCGCTGACATCCAGCGAGAATTGAAAAACGGTGAGACGGCATTGGAAATGGCGGCCCGGGGCGGCCATGACCGGGTAGTGCGTCTACTCCTGGACAGCGGAGCCGATTTTCGGCATCGGCGACTGACAGGCGAAACCGCCCTCGATCTGGCCGTTCAGGCCCGACAGGTCGCCGTCGTGCAGACGCTGCTGGAGCGAGGCGCGGGCGGCAAGAGATGATGAGCCCAAGGCTCGAAACCGCATCGCCTACTGTTCACTGGTGCGCTGGCGGTCCTCGCGCAGCTGCCGATCGGGCGCATGTGGCGGCGGCAGCCTGGCCTCACGAGTGGTCAGAGGCCCTGATCCAACGGTTGATCGGTGGTGTCGCCCCCGAGGATCCCCAAAAGGATCCTCGGGGGGTTCGAGATTGCCGTCATATCCGTGGCTTAACTCCAGTCAGGTAGGCGGTTCGAGAAACCGTCAATGCCTTCCCGGATTCCACCAGCGGTCGCATGCAGTGCTCGAACATCTGGCGCTCCTGCGGGGTGAATTGTTCCGTCAGGATGATGCTGAGCGGCGGCGCCCAGGGATGCGGCGAGCTTTCGATGAATACCTCCCATGAGCGAACGATGGGTGGCAGCAGGTCGAGATGAAGTTCCAGATGGATCTCGCCGAATCCAGCAGAGCGTACCGACTCAAACAGAGTGCGCTCGGAGAAGTTGGTCAGCGGGCTTTCGGTAATCTCTTCCGGAGTGTCCGGGTACTGCGCCGCCTTCCAGCGTTGCAACAGGGGTAGCAGGGGGTCGGTAATCCCGCCGCTCGGCGTCTCGACAATGCTTCTGAGCGTGCAGGCCGCTAAGGCGTCATCCCGAAATATGGGCTCGGCGATCGAAACGCGGCCGCCCGGCTTCAGTATCCGATAGAACTCGTCAACCGCGGCCTTCTTGTCGGCAACGTAGGCGAGTGCAGCCCGCAGGGTGACGGCATCGACGGATGCGTCGGCAATTCCCGAGAGCCGGTCAGCCGCGCATTGAACGAAGAAGCATTGGCCCAGCACTCCGCGTTCCACCGCCTGCATCTTGGCGCGCCGCAGCAGCGCCGCGGATGTGTCGGCCAGTATCACTCGCAGCGATCGCCCGATCCGACCGATCGCGCGAAAAGCCACGACACCGTCGTCGGTGCCCAGTGCAGCCAGCGTCATGCCCGGCTGCAGGTTGGCGCCATCCAGCACGCGATCCGCATAGGCTTCGATCCCGGTGCGTAGCGTGGTTTCGAATGCCGGATTTCCGCCATTGCGTAACTGAAGCAGCCACCGGGACCAGGCATCGGAGGTAGTGTCGTCTTGATGCGTATTCATATTGTCCAGGTTTTTTTGTTCTCTTCAGACCGACCTCGAGACTTGCCGCGCCGCCCGCTGCCTGAACCAACTGAGACGTTATGACTTCCTTGTTTCAATCGGCTGAGAGTCTCGAATTCGCCGCCGCAGCCGTCCGCATTTGCCGACAGGTTTACGCACTTCGCAGCTTCGAGGAGACTCGGTGCCCCGCGAGCGCGGGCATCCCGCTTAGCTCACGGTGAATAGTCCGCCTTCGTTTCTCGGAACGTATCAGGAGCAAGCCATGCAGTACGAAACAAAACAAATGGTCACAGCCTGGAAGGGGTTCCTGCATCAAACTCTGCAATTGGCCCTCATCGGGATTGCAGCAGCCCTGGCGGCCTGCGGCGGTTCGGGGTCGGGCACTTCGGCGAGCGTCGCATCGACGGCTCCGGGCGTTGCCGTCCAGTCTTGCTCAGGATGCGGCGCCGCGGTCATCAGCTTGACGGATGCACCCGGGGACTTCCTGAGCTACATCGTGAAGGTCGTGTCCCTGCAGCTCACGCGGGCTGACGGCACCGTGGTGGAGACCGTGCCCGTGACCACGCAGGTGGATTTCGCGAAGCTGGTGAACCTCTCCGAGATCATCAGCGCCAAGCAGGTGCCCGCGGGCCATTACGTCTCGGCGTCGATTACACTCGACTACGACGGTGCCACCGTTGTCGTTGACAATGGAACCTCCGGGGTCGCCATCGCCGCCAATCAGATCATCAACGGTGCCACCTCCACGGCACTGGTGGCACCGAATCCGACTCAGATGACGCTCAAGCTGTCGCTGGGTGCGAACAGCCCGCTGGTGGTGAATTCGGAGTCGGTCGCGAACCTCGCGCTCGACTTCAATCTCCTTGCGTCCAATGCGGTCACGCCCAGCGCCGCGAGTCCGACGACGGTGACGGTGAATCCGGTGGTCACTGCGAGCCTGGTGCCCGATGCCGCCAAGCCGATGCGCGTGCGCGGTGCGCTGGTCAGTGTGAATGACGGCGCCTCCAGCTATGTCGTGAAAGTGCGCCCGTTCAATGACGCGGATGACACCAGCGGCCAGGTCACGGTGAATGTCGCCGCTACCACCACCTTCTCCATCAACGGGATGAGCTATCCGGAAAGCACGGGTCTGGCCCAGCTCGCCACGCTCGCCGCGGGCACCGTGACGGCGGCGCTGGGCGCCTGGGATGCCTCCGGCACGACTTTCACCGCGATCAGCGTCAGGGCGGGCACCAGCGTGGCCGGTACCGGCCACGACGGCGCGGACGGCACGGTCATCGCCAGGACCGGTAACACGCTGACGCTCAGCAATGGCGACGTCATGCACGCGGACGAGGACGGCATGGGCTTCAGCCACCAGGTGATCGCCACTGTCGGGACGGCGACCACCGTGAGCGAGGACGGCCAGTCGGGCGCCTTCACGATCGCCGACATTTCCGTCGGCCAGCACCTGCAGCTCTCCGGAGTACTGGGAACCGACAGTTCAGGCAACACCACTCTCGATGCCACGGCGGGCAGCGCACGCTTGATGCTGACGGCATTGCAGGGACTGGTGACCGTCACGGGCAGCACCGGGGTCACGTTGAACCTGCTGAGCCTGGACGGGCGTCCGGCTTCCGCGTTCACGTTTGCCGGCACGGGTTCCACGACGGCGCAGGATGCCAGTGCTGCGGCCTATACGGTCGCCGTTCCCGCGGCACTATCGACCGCATCCGCCACGGCCGGCCTGCCCGCACGCTTCATCGGATTCGTAACGCCCTTCGGACAGGCGCCGCCGGACTTCCAGGCTTTGACCTTCGTCAATTACGCGCAAACCCGCGCGGATCTGCAGATTCGCTGGCCTTCCACCGGTGAGACGATGCCCTTCACGGTGTCCACGAGCACCGAGTTGCTGATCCCACAGGCGATGTTGCAGGCGAGTACCCAGAGCGGTCTGCGGCTCGGCCCGGTGCCTCTGGCGCTTCCCGGGGCCTCCGGGCTGCAACTCGTGCCGGACGCCTCGGCGACGAATCCGCAGTTCTGGATCGGCCACAGGAAGAGTGCCACGCTGGAGAGATTCGGTACCTTCGCGGACTTTGTGGCCGCCCTGACGTCCGATCTGAACGGCGTCGCGGCGGTGCTGCAGATCTACGCGGATGGGCCGTACGATGCGTCCACTGCGGTCCTGTCGGTGGACCAGATGGCCGTCATTCTGAACGACTGAGGGCCTGCGGCCAGCGGCGGGGCCCTCGCGGCCCCGCCGGCTTGCCCGTCGAGGGGGAAGGGCGGTGACTGGCGCTGTTCGTCAGGCCACATCCTGCATCATGATTCCAGCGCCGCGGTCAGCGGCAGCCGGATCAACCCAGGGGGGCAGGACCTCACGATAGTAGTCCCTGGCAAAGGCCTCGTTCACGCCGGCCAGAATCTCCACCACAGAGACGTAGCGGCTCCAGAACGGATTTGCGCGCAGCTCCTGCATCAGGCCATGGAATGCGCGGGCATCCGCGACACTCCATATCCACAGGTCCGTGATGCGAGCCGGGCAGAACTGCGCGTCGAAACAGCGCAGTGAGACCCTTGCACCGTGTTGCTTCAGGACTGGCGCGAGCTGCTCGCGGGCCAATGTCCCGCGGTGCGCAACGCTCAACGCCATCCATTCCGGTGCCAGCTTCAACAGCATGAATACATTGAACGGCGCTTCGGCCGCGTTGGCTTGCTTCGTCATTATGACTGTTTCGGACACTCCAAGACTCTTGGACGTTGCCGGACCGCCGGATCAATCGCTCCCGCGGCAGGCGATATCGCGGGAAATGGGGTCGTTTGGTAATTGATTTGCGCGCCTTGCGCCGTCTAATCTTCCGACCCTGTCAGGCCGAGGCCTGGTCGGGAGGGATGCTTAAGGTGTATGAGGCGGATCGAGATCTGGTAGCACGAATGCTCGCGGGAGATCAGCGTGCCTTTGACGCCTTTTTTGGTGCCAGTGCGCAGCGCCTCGCGGCCTTTGCCGCGCGTCGCTCGGGACTCGACGGGGCTATTTTGGAAGACGTTGTGCAGAATTCCTTGATCAAGGCCGTCCGGCATCTGGCCAGCTTCCGCGGCGAGTCCGCGCTATTCACCTGGCTGTGCGAGATCTGTCGCCATGAGCTGGCCGACACCATCCGCAAGTCCGCACGCCGGCCGGTTCATCACAGTCTCTTCGATCCCGGCGCGCGGGCCGCCGTGGCGGCGCTGCGAGCCCCGCGACACCTGGAGCCGGCGGCGCGACTGGAGTCGGCACAGCACCGCGCGGCAGTGGTCCAGGTGTTGGACCGGTTGCCGCCCACCTATGCGCAGGCCCTGGAGGCCAAGTACGGCGACGGTTTGCCGGTCGAGGAAATCGCCACGCTGCTAGGGATTACCACCATTGCCACGCAGTCGCTGTTGTCGCGTGCGCGCAAGGCCTTTCGTGAGCACTGGACCAAGGCCGCCGGCGGCATGGGTAGCTTGAGCGGAACATCACCGCTATGAGCGATACCCGAGAGCCAAATCCCGAGGCCGGCACTGTCGCCCTGGAGCAGCTCCTGGCGACTCAGCTGGCCGCGCGTCCCTTGGATTCCGCGGCACTCAATCGGGTGCGCGCGGCCGTTCAGGAGGCCTGGGAAGCGACACCCAGGACCGCGGTGCCGCCCACAAACCGACGGGCCGCGCGCCATTGGGTGGCTTGGGCGGGGGTTGCCGCCGCAGCGTGCGTGCTTGCCATAGCGGTGGGCCTGTTCGTTGGCGCGCAACCCCGGGATGAACGGGAAATGATCGGTTCTTTGGCGCCCATGCGCGACGGGACCATCGAAGTCGCGGAACCCTTCTTCAGGCACCGTACCCTCGCCGTCGGGGATGCCGTGCGCGTGGGGGATCACTTTACGACTCGCGGCGCCGCCCTGATCCTGCTGACGCAGGGCGGCACCCTGCGAATCGCTGCAGGCAGCGTCATCGGGATGGAAACCGCCTCGCAGCTGCAGCTCGAGCGCGGTGCCATCTACGTGGACAAGCCCGTCGGTCTGTCCAATTCGGCCAGGCTGCGGGTGGCAACCCGGGCGGGCCTGGTCGAACACCTCGGCACCGAATTCGAGGTCGTAAGCAACGATCAGATCGTGCGTATCCGCGTCCGGGAAGGGCAGGTGCGCTTCTCCGGCGCCAGCGGCGTACAGCTGGCTTCGGCCGGTACGCAACTGCTGACCACCTCCGATGGACAGGTCACGCGCCAGCCGGTGCCCACCTATGGCAGCGACTGGCAATGGACCGCGGCACTGGCGCCTGAATTTGCCGTCGAGGGCCGTACGCTTGATGACTACCTGCAGTGGATCAGTCGTGAATTGGGTCGACCGGTGGTGTTTGCCGACGTGCGGGCCCGCGAGAGTGCGCAGCACACGATACTGCACGGGGCGATTCACAGTCCGGCCACTTTGGATGCCTTGGCAGAAGTCCTCTCCAGTACCTCCCTGACGTATGAGTTGGCCGACGGGGTGATTCGGGTACACTCCAATCAATGAATCGGAGGGGTTTTCCGAGTGCGCTCTTAAGCAGTGCGGCCGCTCACGGGTCGCCGCCTTAGATCGCCCGCACTTGCGCTGGCCGTGTACTGGACGGTGGCAGCCGGCGCGCAGGCGCCACGCATCGCGGTCGTTGAGTTGCTGCGTGCTCTCACCGCCACGGGTGTGGACGTGCTCTTCAGCTCGGATCTGGTGCCATCCACCCTGACGGCTCCGGCATCCAGCGGTGCCGGAACGCTTCTCACTCAGGTTCAGGAGGCGCTGGCCGCCAACAACCTGCAGCTGAAGCGGACCGATGATCACCACTTCGTGGTCACCCGCAGCGCGCCCGTTCACGGCTCCGGGGACGCTGCGCAGGCGGGCGCCGCGCCGGCCGGCAGCGCCTCATCCTTGCCCGAGGAGGTCGTTGTATTCGCCAGTCACTACGCCTTTGAGAGTGACGCCAATGGCGAACCGGCGGCCCTGGACGAGCGCGCCATCGAGCACATTTCCGGCACCCAGAATGATGCCTTGCGCGCGGTGCGCGCCGCGCCTGGGGTGGCAAGCACCTATTCCGCCCGTCCTTACATTCGCGGCGGCACGGCCGATGAGGTGCTGTTCCGCTTCGATGAGGTGACACTCACCAATCCGTTTCATTTCCGGGCCTTCGAGAGCCTGCTCAGCCCGTTTCTGCCCGCCGACGTGGGACGCATCGACATCTACTCGGGCGGATTTCCCGTGCGCTATGGCAACAGTACCGCCGGCGTCATCGATGTGGCGCCGAGAACCGTGCCCGCGGGCTATGACCTGCGCGCCGATGCGAGCCGTCTGGGTGTGGATCTGTCCGGCGCGGGACACCCGGATCAATGGCCGATCGAGTGGCTGGCCTCAATACGGCGCAGTCCCAGCGAGACCGATGTGTTGCATCCTATTGACGCCAACCCGGTCGATCCGGTGTTCTTCGATGCGCTCGCGCGGGTGCGCTGGATTGTCGGTCCGGAGTCGAGCGTTACGGTGGGAGCACTGCTGCTGGATGATCAGGCGCGGGCGCGCGAGGGCTCGCGGGATGAGCTGGCGAGCGCGCACTCGCGTGATCAATACGCTTGGCTGGTCTGGGACTGGGCGCCCGCGCCGGCCCTGCAATCGCATACGTCGCTGTCCTATACCCAATCCCAGAACAGCCATTCCGGCAGTCTCGCCTTGACCGGTCTTGCGGATGGCTCACTCGATGAGCACCACGATTTCACGACCTACGCCGTCCGGACAGAATGGACCTATCTTTCGAGTGCCGGGCTGCGCTGGAATGCCGGCGCGGAGTTCAATACGGAAGGCGCGACGCTGCACTATCTCAAGAGTGAGACCTTCACGGGCCTGCTGGGGCCGGGCTTCGTCATATCCCCGCTGGTCGGCACCGCCTCGGACCAGTCCCCGCGCGCCACAGGTCTTGGCCTGTTCGCCTCGGCGCGCAGACAGTGGCAGGCCTTCGAGGCGGAGCTCGGCGTACGGGTGGACCGCCAGGATTACCGCGGTTTCGGGGTGCGCACGCAACTCACGCCGCGGCTGAACCTGCGCTACGACCCGGCACCCGACTGGCATGTGTACGGTTCCTGGGGCGAGTTCAGCCAGGCGCAGCGGGTCGATGAATATCGCGCGGCAGAAAACCAGTCGATTCCCGATCCCGCGAATCGGGCCGTGCATTCCGTGGCGGGGCTGGCGCACGAACCCGAGGACGGCCTGCGATGGCGTATCGAAGGCTATCGCGACCATTGGTCGAGCGTCAGTCCCTACTACGACAATTCACTTGGAGTCGTGACGCTGTTGCCTGAGTTGCAACCTGATCGGATCCGCATCGCGCCGGTGGGCGCGGAAAGCGACGGGATTGAGCTCAGTGCGAGGCACGCCATCGGCCCCGGGCTGAGCCTGTGGGGCACGTATACCCTTTCGCAGGTCCTGGATGAACTGCCGGGCGGGGATGTTCCGCGCAGCTGGGATCAGCGCCATGCGGCCAACCTGGGTCTGGCGTGGAACGGCTACCGCACGACGGCGTCGCTCCTGCTCGGCTGGCACAGCGGCTGGCCGCGGACGGCAATCGACCTGATCGCCGCGGCGCCTGAGAGCCTCGCCTACCTTCAGTTGGGCTCACACAA
Organism: uncultured Pseudomonadota bacterium; assembly: GCA_963726995.1. GTDB lineage: Bacteria > Pseudomonadota > Gammaproteobacteria > Steroidobacterales > Steroidobacteraceae > DAIDKA01. The sequence goes on along the minus strand of CAVSEP010000007.1, from coordinate 500,286 downwards.
TGCCGAGCGCTGGGGCGGATATCTGAGCCTCGATGCCCACCTCGCGCGCACGCTGTTCACTCCCTTGGGCGAGGTCTCCGTATGGCTGGAGATCACCAATGCCACGAATCGCGGCAATGAATGCTGCGCGGAGCTTGCCCCGCTCACCGCTGCCACTGCCTCTTGGGCAACGGACTCCTGGCCCGGGCGCAGTGTCAACCTCGGATTCTCCTGGCGACTGCAAGGCGGCAATTGATCAATCCCGGCGATGTCCGGGCGATTGATTTGCCGCCTGCCTCACGTCTCAACAGCTGGTGGCATCTTAATTCCTGAATTCGATCCCGATTCGGATGGGCGTCCGCCAGGTCCGCGAATATCGGCCATAGAACTTCCCCGGAGCAGCCCGGTCGAATCGGTGAACTTTGTGCCGCAAAGTATAAGGAACTGAGGGGCTATCGATGAAGAAGACATGGCGAGGCGTGCTGGGAGTGGTGATGGCCATCGTAGTTGCCGGGCCCGCTTTCGCAGACGGGCTGGACTTGAGCGCCTATCGCGGCAAGGTCGTCTATCTGGACTTCTGGGCTTCCTGGTGCACCCCCTGCAGGCGTTCCTTTCCGTGGCTCGACGGCCTTGCGCGCCAGTTCAGCAAGGACAACCTGGTGATCATCGGCGTCAACATGGACCAGACCAAGGAGCTTGCCCAGAAGTTCCTGGATGACACGCCTGCGCTGTTTCCCATCATCTACGACCCCCATGGCGCCATCGCCACGACGTTCAACATCACGGGGATGCCCAGCGCCGTGCTCATCGACCGCGGCGGGCACGTCCGCTTCCAACATGTCGGATTTTCCGACAGCACAAGAGATGTTTATGACTCACATGTTCGACAACTGCTCTCAGAGCCGTCGCGCTGAACTCAAGGTGCTGCTGATCGCCGGGATGCTCCTGGGGCTCAGTGGCTGTGCGGCCCTGGGGCCCAAGCCCTGGCAGCACGACCTGATGGCCGAACCGTCCATGCGGCTCAACGCGGACCCGCTCCAGGCGTCCATTGATGACCACATCTACTTCAGCAAGGAAGCTGCCAGTGGTGGACGCAGCTATGCGGGGGGTGGCTGCGGATGCAATTGAAAATGGGAACCCCGCCCACCAGGACCAGTCTGCGGCGCATGCTGGCCACGGCGGCAACCGGCTTGCTTGCCGGAGCTCACGCGAATGCGCAGGAGCCCCCGGCCGATGTCCCGACCACCACCATTGACACGGGCCTGCTGTACTACCACGAGAACGGCCGGGTCCGGGCGATTGAGCCGGACATCAACCTGACTCAACAGATCGACGAAGACAGCATACTGACGCTGGGCTTTACGGTGGATTCGGTCACCGGACCCACGCCACTGGGTGCGGTGCCATCGACACTGCCGCAGTCCTATATTCGTCCCTACAAGGTCATTCCGCTGGGAACTCCCGTGACGGTCACCACTGCCTCGGGCGGCTCCGTGGTGACGCTGGTCCCGCCGGCAACTGGAGCTACGACCCAGACCCTGTCTGCGACCCGGATCGTACCGGCGAACACCTATCCGCTGGACACCTCCTTCAAGGATTTGCGCTACGCGGGACACGTCGGTTGGCAGCAGATCGTAGGCGCCGGGGTGACCTTGGACGGCGGAGTGGCCTTCTCCAAGGAGCACGACTATCGCGCGCTCAGCGCCAATTTCGGCATTTCCAAGGACCTCAACCAACACAACACCACGCTCAACGCCGGGGTGAACTACGAGTCTGATAGCTCCTTTCCGCTTGGCGGAACGCCAACTGCGTTGACCGCCATGAGCGGGGACTGGAAAGGACCGCCAGCCAGTCGCAGTGAGGTCGACGCCGTGCTCGGACTGACCCAGGTCATGACTCGCCGCTGGCTCACATCCTTGAGCTACTCCTACTCGACCAGTCATGGCTACCAGAATGATCCCTACAAGATCATCTCGCTTGTCGACCCGGTCAGCGGGCAACCGACTTCCCAGTTGTACGAGAGCCGTCCGGATTCGCGCCACAAGCAGAGCCTGTATCTGGAGAACAAGGTCCATTTATCCAATGATGTCGTTGAGTTCGACCTGCGCGGCTACAAGGATGACTGGGGCATCAAGTCCGTTACCGCGGATCTTCGCTATCGATACATGCTGCCCGGCAGCGCCTATCTTGAGCCTCACGCACGCTACTACGAGCAGGGCGCGGCCAACTTCTTCGACTACTACCTGGTGAACGGCCAGCCGCTGCCGCAATTCGCCTCGGCGGACACGCGTCTGGCGAAATTTCATGCGCTGACCTACGGCCTGAAGTTCGGGATGCCCGTGGACGAGGCTTCCGAATTCAGCATCCGGGTTGAATATTATGACCAGCGGGGCGACGGGTTCCCGGCTTTCGCCGTCGGCCAATTGCGGCAGCAGAACCTGTTCCCGGCCCTGACCGCCGTCACGTTGCTGCTCGGATACAGTTATGCTTTCTAGGACATGGCACCGGGCACCCTCAACAAGGACTTCACCACGCAGTTCCAGGCCATGGCCAGCCCCTGCGTGGTCCTGGTCGACAGCGCCGATGCTGAAAGCGGCGCGCGAGCCGCGGAAGCCGCGAAGCAGGAGGCCCTGCGAATCGAGGCGAAATATTCGCGGTACCGCCCAAGCGTAGTCACCACGATCAACCAAAGCGGCGGCCGGGAAGTGGAGCTCGATGCCGAGTCCGCGGATCTCATCGACTATGCAGTGACCTGCTACCAGTTGAGTGACGGTCTGTTCGACATCACTTCGGGCGCCCTGCGCCGGGTGTGGCGCTTTGATGGCGCAAGCGCGCCGCCGGCGCCCGCCGAAGTGCAGCAGGTCCTCCAATTCGTGGGCTGGCATCGGGTCTCCTGGGTCCGGCCGATGCTGACGTTGCCCGCGGGCATGGAGATCGACCTGGGCGGCATCGGCAAGGAATACGCGGTGGATCGCGCACTGCTGCTCGCCGGGGCGCAGGCGCAAGCGCCGCTGCTGGTCAACTTCGGAGGCGACCTCAGGGTCTCGGGCCCCAGGCGGGACGGCAGCCCCTGGCATGTGGCCATTGCCGATGTGGATGAGGCGGGCGCCACCTCAGGCCTGCTGGACCTCAGCCAGGGCGCCCTGGCCACCAGCGGCGACACCTACCGTTACGTCAAGCACCAGGGGGTTCGCTACGGCCATGTTCTGGATCCGCGTTCCGGCTGGCCAATAACCGGCGCGCCGCGTTCGGTGACCGTGCACGCACCCACCTGTACCGAGGCGGGTCTGCTGGCCAAGCTGGCGCTGCTGCGTGGCGAGAATGCGGAAGCGTTTCTTCGCGAAGAACAGGTCCGGGCCTGGTGCGTTCGCTGACTGCCAAGGCGCGGCTGTATGATCTTGCGGCCGCGCTGCCGCTCATCATTCTGCTGGTCTTTGCCGTGGCCGGCTTCGCACTGAAGATTCGCAACGAAGTAGGCGCGTATCCTTATTCGAGCCAACTTGTGTTGTCGGTGGCCACCAAGATTGCCGGCGCCCTGTTCGCGGCCCTGCAGGTGGTGCTATTCCTCGTTCGCAGGCTGCCGGTGGCGAAATTGCAGGCCTGGTGGCCCCGCATCATTGCGCTCCTCGGGGGCAATTCCACACTGCTGTTCCTGGCGCTGCCCGCCGCGGGCCCGCATGCGCAGACGGATTTGATGTCGTCCATCATCGTGCTCATCGGCACACTCGCGGCTGCCTTGTCCCTGGCCTGGCTGGGCCGCTCCTTCAGCGTGACACCGCAGGCCCGAGCCCTGATCGTCAGCGGTCCCTACCGCTTCATCCGGCACCCACTCTTTCTGGCGGAACAGATCGTCAACTTAGGGGTCATGTTCCAGTATCAGCAACCCTGGGCGTTCCTGGTCTTTGGCGTCGGCGTGGCCGCGCAGTTTCCGCGAATGCATTTCGAAGAACTGATCCTGTCGCAGACCTTTCCGGCGTACCGCGCCTACGCAGCCCGCACGGCGAGACTAATTCCCGGATTCTATTGAGGGAGGGGCTGCGCAGTTAACTAAGGCGCCATGCGCCTCAATACGTCGTCGCGTCGGACCAGATGGTGGTAGAGCGCCGCTGCGGCGTGCAGGCCGGCCAGCGCGAACAGGGCATAGGCCAGGTAGCCATGGACATCTTCGGTGGGATGAAAGATGGCCCGGTTCCTGGGAATACCCGGATTGATCTGGAACAGGCCAAAGTCGAAGACGCGGCCGTGCCAGATGAAGGTCACGACGCCAATGATGGGGATGACGAACATGAGCGCGTAGAGCAACAGGTGGACCGGTCCGGAGAGCCGCCGTGAGATTTCGCCGGCGTCTACCGGCAGCTTCGGCGGCGGGTGGCGCATGCGCCACCAGAACCGCGCAACGATGAGCGCAAAGAGGAGCAATCCGGAGAGCGCGTGAATGTTGATCCAGAAGGATTGCGTTGCCCGCGGCCAGGAGTCATGCAGCAGGCCCAGCACGCCCACCCACACCACCAGCAGCGCCGAAGCCCAGTGAAAGGCAATGGCGCCTCGTGTATACCGCGCGAATGGGGTGGGGATATCCGTCATATTGCACCATCAATGATCATCGATTCAGCCGTCAAAACTGCATCTTCAGCCCGATCTGAACGCCGTGGGGCATGATGCTGAGCACCAGCGGGGCGCCGCTGCGGTGCAGGAAGTACCCGCTTGCGGTCCCCAGAACGTATCCGGCCAGCACGTCGCTCTGCCAATGCCCCCAGGTCTTCATGCGCGCAATGGCATCGTAGAGCGGCAGCAGCTCCAGCGCATACACTGCGGGGTGATCCCTACCGTACTCCAGCACGAACGGCGTGACCAGGGAACTCGTCGTGGTCACCTCGCCGCTGGGAAAGCTCTGACCATGTCCCGTGAACCACTCGTTCGGGTTGGAAGTCTGTGAGGGCCGCTCGCGCGAAAACGCATATTTCAGCGTGGTCGCGGCCACGCCGCTGATCACCCCGGCATCCACCGACTGCCAGAAAGTCTTGCCAAGTCGGTCATCGCCGCCCTCCCATAGAGCGCCGATGCCGACGATCGCCATCATGCTGTCGATGACAGCGTCCTGATTGCTTCGCGCCCAGATGCCGCTGTTGTCGTAAGTCAGCCGGGAGTCGATCCCCAGCGGACCGCCGGCCGCGTACACGGGCGCCGGATCGGCACTCAAGCCGATGAGCAGCAACGCGACCAGGGCATAGCCCAAGGAAGGACAGCCAGATAGCGTTCGAATGGCACGATGACCGCGTTGCACCGACGACGTCCTCCGGGGGATTTCAACCGTGTGGCCCCCGCTTTACGCCGCAAAGTACATGCCGTGCCTCATAAAGTCCAATGGTCGGCGGCGCCTGGATTGTCTAAGGGCTGGGCTCCGGGAGATGGCTGGCCTGCGTCGGCCGCAACCGGCGTATTCAGTGAGTCCCGATCTCGGGACCTGAGCGATATACGCCAAAATATACGTATGAGGTTTTCGCCCTGGTGCCCGGTGGTACGCGTTCGGGGACTTGATGCTCGACCGGTGGAATGCTTCGCAGGTACATGACGATCGCATTCACATCGTCATCAGTCATCTGCCGATACAGAGGCCATGACATCACCACCAGGTGCCCCGCGCCGGAAGTGGCTTCGCCTGAGCGAATGGCCGCCGCAATCTGGGCATCGCTGCGGTTGCCGAGTCCGGTCCGCGGATCAGGCGTGAGATTCGACGGATAGGCGACCCCGGGGAAGGTGGCCCGGAAGGGATTGGTAATTGCGATGCCCAGGTACGAGCCGGCAAGAAGTCTTGCTGCATTGGGCTCCCCGACCAGCGCCCCATCCGTGTGGCAGGCTGCACAGCCTGCGATCTCAACGAGGTAGCGGCCACGATTCACACGCGTGACGTCAAGGTGCGATAGTGCCGCCGGATCCGGATCCGGAGTTTGCAGTGCCGCTTTCGATTGCACCACCTCGTAGTGTTCGACAGGGTAGGCGATCGAGCCGCAACCGCTCATCAACGCCGCCGAGATTGAAATCCCCGGTCCGATGCAACGCTTCAGCCACCGATAGCGGCGTCTAGGGGCGGCAAATACCGCGAAGGCGGCGATCAGGGGGCGGACGCCCGAGCGCAGCGAAGCGAGCCCTGGCCGCAGTTTCTTGGCGAGTCGCTCGAGATGGCCTTGATTCGTCACAATTAGCACACCTGTATGAGTCGCTGCTGGTCGGCCTTTTGCGTAGGCGACATGTTCCCTGCAATCCGTTGAGCGGTCAATAGCTTAGGAATCGAAGCTTCGAACCGCCGATACTTGCAATGGTACCCATGTCGGGAATGCGCGATCCGATTCCTTCGAGGTATAGACTGCTGGCTGCGAGTCAAATTTCCGAGAGAAATCTATGCGTACGTCGATTAGAACTCTGGTGCTGATCGCAGGCATCGGTACCTTGAATGCCATCGGGCCGGCGACGGCACAAACGGACCCTAAAGTGGGCGCCACGATCAGCGATCCGGTAGGACCGATCCCTGATCCCAGTCACGTGCCGCTGGTGCTTCCAAAGGACATCCAGTGCCGGGGCGCGCAAGGCGCGCAACAGACTTGCACCCTGTTCGGCGATCCTGAGAAGGCCGGCCTTTATGGTGTGATCTACAAGTGGTGGCCGGGGCATTTCTCCAGACCGCACTTCCACGATCAGGACCGATACGCTTACGTGATATCGGGAACCTGGTGGGTTTCCACCAGCAACATCTATGACGAGCGCACCACTTATCCCGTACATGCGGGGTCAGTTTCTATCGACGTGAAGAACACCGTGCATTGGGACGGCGCGCGTGCGGGCGAGAAGGAACCTGCGGTCCTCGAACTCGTTGGAATGGGTCCCGTCAAGACGATCCAGGTCGATGAGAATGGAAAACCCAAGTCCGGTCGATAGATGGCTCGGGTCCATAGACCAGGTGGCGATACTCGCTCCTATCGCGCGTGCCGCAGAGTCGACGACAGATCGAAACACAGGGGGATATCGGATGAAAACAGGACTCATCGTGACCGCGTGCGGCTTTGTGGTCCTCGCCACAGTGAGCCGGGCGCAGGTTCCCGCCAACATCGCCGAGAAGGTCCGCGCCGCGGGCCAGGCCATGGATCCCACGATCGGCCAGCTCTACGCGCCCCTGTTCCTGAAGGAGGTCTGGGCCGGCGTCAGCATCCAGCGGGATATCGCCTATGGCTCCGATCCCCTGCAGAAGCTCGACGTGTTTTCGCCGGACGGGAGCAAGGGCAAAAAGCTTCCGGTGCTCCTGTTCGTGCACGGCGGCGGCTTCACGCGTGGTGACAAGCACGGCGAGTTCTATCCCGACAATATCACCCTGTGGGCCGCCAAGAACGGCATGGTCGGAGTCAACATTGACTATCGCCTGGCGCCGAAGGACCCGTGGCCGGCGGGCGTCAACGATCTAACCTCGGCGATCGCCTGGACTCATGCCAATATCAAGCGCTTCGGCGGCGATCCCAATCGCATCGTGCTGTTCGGCCATTCGGCCGGCGCCAATCATGTCGCGGACTACGCCGCTCATCCCGAGGTGCGGGGCGCGGAGGCGTCCTCGGTCAAAGGCGTGATCATGCTATCGCCAGCGTATTCCACGGCCCCCGCCGCCCGCCCTAACGCCTACTATGGCCAGGACGCCGATCTCGGCTCGGCGCCGGGACAAATCACACGTCTGACCGCCAGTCCGTACTCACTGTTTTATGGCTATGCGGAGTTCGATCCGCCACCGATGAAAGCAACGGCCACCGCCCTGATGGAGGGCCTCTGCCGCACAAAGAGCCGCTGCCCCAGTTCCGTGGAGCTGAAGGACTCCAATCACTTCTCTGAGGGCATGGCGGTCGGTACGGCTGATCAGCAGCTGACCGGGCCGCTGCTGCAGTGGATAAAGGCGCTGCCGTCGCAGGGGTAGGGTGATTCGATCAATGGCCCGACTGTAGATTCCGCGCAAAGGTTCGCCGGCGCCGCGTACTGCTGATGCCGATCGCAAAGGGCGTCTCAATCTCACTCGAGCATGCTTAGAGAGTCTATTTGGCCGGCAACAGGAAAGAAAAGTCGCGACAACTTAGTATCTGCGGACCGTCAGTGTCGCAGATCCAAAGAGTGCGATCGCAGATAACAGGTTAAAGTCATGATCTTCTTTGGTCTGACCTCTGCGGAACAGCACATCGGGCGAGTAAGATTCCGTGTCGCCAACGGTGGTCACGATATTCCGGAGAGCAAGATCCGTGAGCGCTGGGTTGGATCACGCGCAAATCTGATCAGGCTGTTGCCACATCTGGCGCACGTACAGGTATTCGACAACAGCGCGCAGGCCGCGCCGCGGGAGTCAATCCCGAATCCCGTGCTCATGCTCGAAACGATCGAGGGCCGCATGGTGTTCCCCGATCCGGGGGATGCCCACGCTTTGGCTGAGACGCCTGAATGGGCGCGGCCGGTGCTGCAGGCAGCGATTGAATCCGAATCCAGGAAGTAGACCGCAGCCGCCACCGCTAACGAAGCGTACGGAAGTTCCATGAACTTAGAGAATGACTACAGCCGACTGTCGGGCACGCTATATACGCGGCTTGATCCGGTACCGGTGCTCGCCCCACGACTCATCAAGTTCAATGAAGCACTCGCGACCGAGTTGCGCCTCGAATTGAACGCAAGAGATCCCGAGCATCTGGCGCGGATATTCAGTGGCAACGAGAAACTGCCCGGTAGCCAGCCAATCGCTTTAGCGTACGCCGGTCATCAATTCGGGAGCTTTGTACCTCGCCTGGGCGATGGACGGGCTGTACTCCTGGGCGAAGCGCGTGATCACCGCGGAATACTCAAAGACATACAGCTCAAAGGGGCGGGGCGTACTGCCTACTCTCGGGGCGGTGATGGCAGGGCAGCGTTGGGTCCGGTTCTAAGGGAATACCTGGTGAGCGAGGCCATGACGGCGATGGGCATTCCCTCGACGCGGTCATTGGCAGCCGTCTGGACGGGGGAAAGGGTGAGGCGAGGACCTTATTCGTTGCCCGGGGCAGTCTTGACGCGCGTGGCTAGCAGCCATGTCCGCGTCGGAACTTTCCAATACCTGGCTGCCCAGGGCGACACACAGACGCTGCGAAGTCTTGCCGATTACATCATCGATCGCTATTACCCGGAGGCGAGGCTATCGGATGCACCCTATCGCTGCCTTCTTGATCTTGTCGTGGATCGGCAAGCGGTCCTCATCGCGCAGTGGATGAAGGTGGGCTTCATTCACGGTGTCATGAACACCGACAATACGAGCGTCGTGGGCGAAACCATAGACTATGGGCCTTGCGCCTTTATGGACGCTTACGACCCGCAAGCGGTGTTCAGCTCCATCGACCAGAACGGTCGGTACTCATTCTCCAATCAGCCGGCTATCGCGCAATGGAATCTGGCGAGATTTGCGGAAACATTGCTGCCGCTATTCGGTGCAGAACAGGATCAGTCGATTGCTCTGGCCACAGAGTCGATCAACGCCTATACCGCCAAGTTTGAACAAGAATGGCTGCGGGCGATGCGATCGAAAGTGGGTCTGCTTCAGGCGCAGCCTGAGGACGAAGATCTGATCAACGCCTTGTTGGATGTTATGCACCGAACGCAGGCGGATTACACGGTGACATTCCGGGGCCTATCGGACTATCTTGAGCGAGAACGGTCAGGACTCGGCGCAGAGGAGGCGCTGCGTGATCATGCGGCCTTCCAGGTGTGGCTGCGCAGATGGGAGGAGCGGGGCGCTCAGGAGTCGGAGTCTTCCGCCGTTCGCGTCGACACCATGCGACGAGCAAATCCGAGATACATACCGAGAAACCACCGTATCGAGGAGGTTATCGAGGCGGCGACGACCGAGGAGAACCTTGCACCCTTCGAGGCGTTGCTCGAGGTCATCGTGCGACCTTTCGACGAGCAGCCGGGTGCCGCTGCCTACGCGGCCCCGCCGCGCCCCGATCAACGGGTACTTGAAACCTTTTGTGGCACATAATGCGGGCTCACCGCAACTGAATGGTGCAGACCGCGTCTTTGGGTAGAGGGTTCATGGCGAAAAAACTATTATTCATTGCACTGGTGTTGCTCGTCGTGGTGGGCGCAATGGCCTACACGGTGGGCCTGTTCACCCCTGACCGGTTGACGCCGGAGTTGTTCCTGACGCGGTTCGGGCCACCGGGCGGCCTAGCCCCGGGCCATCGACGCAACCACGCCAAGGGCATCTGCTTCAAGGGCGATTTTGAAGCGAGCGGGGCAGGTACCGCTCTGTCTCGCGCTGCCGTGTTTACCGCTGGGCATTACCCGGTCGTGGGCCGCTTCAACTTAGGCGATCCCCATGTGGATGCCTCGGATGCGACGACGGCCGTCCGGGGCCTCGGCATCCGTATTACGACGCCGGATGGCCGTCAGTGGCGCAGCGCCATGATCAATGCGCCGCAGTTTCCGGTGGCGACGCCGCAGGCCTTCTTTGAGTTGCTGGGTTTGAGCAAATCCCCTGATCCGCAGGCGGTGCCGAAATTTGCGGCCGCCCATCCCGAGTTCGCGGCCTTTGGCGCCCTGGCGGCCAAGGCGCAGCACACCGGGAGCTTCACGCAGGAGCAGTACAACAGCATCGATGCGTTCATCTTCACGGACAGCAGCGGACAGCAGCACGCGGTGCGCTGGGCAGTTCTCGCGGCGGATCCGGCTGAGCTTAAGACGGCCGATGAGCTGAAGGCCATGGGCAATGACTTCCTGTTCACCGAACTGCGCAAACGTCTGGCGGCGGCGCCCCTGCGTTTTCCGTTAAGCGTGACGGTCGCCGCCCCCGGTGATCCGACCGCAGACCCGAGCAAGGCCTGGCCGGCAGACCGACAACACGTGGAGGTCGGCGTGATTACCGTGCAGGAGATCGAGGACGAAGCCGACGGCCCCTGCCGCGACATCAATTATGACCCGACGGTGCTGCCGGACGGCATTAACGTTTCCGATGACCCGTTCCCCGCCGCACGTTCGGCGGTCTACGCGAGATCCTTCGATCGGCGCACGGCCGAGGAAGCCGACTACCCGCATACCTCCGCACCGGTGTCACCATGAGTGCTCAGAAGTTCTCGCCGCTGCAGCGCGTACTGCACTGGACAATGGCCACCGCGATCTTCCTGATGCTGTTCATTGGTCTCGGCATGGTCTCGACCATCACGCCTGCCCATCTGACCCTGCTGTCGATCCACAAGCCGCTCGGCATCGCCATCCTGATTCTCGCGATCGTGAGACTCATCGTGCGTTTGACCCGCGGAACCCCGCCACTGCCGCCCGATCTGCCGCCGCTCATGAAGTTTGCGGCACACGCCTCACACTGGGCGCTCTACGCGCTCATGATCGCCATGCCGCTGATCGGCTGGGGCATGCTGTCCGCTGCGGGTGATCCGGTTGTGGTCGCAGGCATTCATCTGCCGCCCATCCTTCCCATGGATGGTGCAATGCATGGTGTATTGCGCCAGGCTCACGGGTGGCTTGCGCTGGTGCTCTTCGTCCTCGTGCTCGGGCATCTTGCGGCGGCACTGTTCCACGCGTTAATACGCCGAGACGGCGTGTTTGAGTCTATGGCCTGATCCTCATGCGGAACCCGCTGCGCCGCAAACAGTGGAACCCATAGGGTCCAGAGGTGGAAAAGTTCAATGGAGTCATTGGTCGGGATGACAGGATTCAAACCTGCTGATTGACCGAATCATTGCGCTCGTGCCTCGACAATATGTGCACGGTGTGAAAAATGTCTCTATTTCCGAGCCTTTCTTTCATGGACACTCGCCCAATCGTCACGTGATGCCCGGCGTACTCATTATCGAAGCCTTGGCGCAGGCCTGCGGCGTTCTCGCGTTGGCAAGTCCCGGTGTGACGCTCAAACCGGATTCCGTGTTCTATTTCGCCGGTATCGACAAGGGAAGATTTCGCAAACCAGTGCTGCCTGGAGATCAGTTGCTCCTGAAATCGACCCTTCTAAGACCATCGCGGGGAAGATGGAGGTTCGAAACGCGGGCAGAGGTGGCCGGTTCACAGGTGGCATCGGCCCAGATGATGATCACAGCCGGACTTCGAGAAGGACAATGACGCCCCGAGAATTCGGGAACGCTCATCGCGTTGCAGACTTTCGAGACCAACTTAACCGAGTGCGTAGCGCATGGAAAAGCAGAAACTTCAATCGCGATCTCGTGACGGGCAAGACTCGACTTTCTTCTGGTGGGAAGGGAACACGCTTGTCATCAACATTTTGGGCAAACCCAGTGCGCGTAGCGACTCCATCGGCAAACCCAAAGGCCGCCAGCTTAAGGTCAGCGTGACAGCGGCGCCAAAGCTGGGCCGAGCGACCGATCATATGGTTCGATTTCTTGCCGGCGAATTTGGCGTATCGGCGTCTGCAATCACGGTTGTTTATGGCCATATGAACGTCAACAAGCAGCTAAGGATAGAAGCGCCGACGAAGCTTCCCTCGGTCATCCAGGATCAGTCGTCGCTCTAGTTGACTATGTGCCGGCGCCCTCGGGCGAGCCCCGCATATTCGGAGATCGCGCGAGTCGGGCGGAAATACAAGTCGCGTTCGATTCGGAAGAAGATGCGTAGCATTACCATCGAACGCGTATCCGGGTAGAATACACATCGCTCAGGATGTTATTCACAGGTACCACCCTCTCAGGTGCATTCAGTGTGATGTCCCTTTGCGACTTGCCGTTGGGCGCACCCATCGCCGCAAGATTGACGCGCCTATCGGCGTTGGCGCCATTGGAGCCAGTTGAGGCGATTGCGCCCATGGCTCGGCGCATAGAGACCGGGCTGCCCTGGCGCATGGGTGTGGCCGGGAGTCTTGTGTACGACTTGCAACGCTTTCGAGGCGGTCAGTTATGCCGGGTTGCGGGGCGCGCGGAGCGCGTACCTCGCTCACCCTTGTGGAGGAACCCCGATGCCGCGCGTCCGATTTTTTGATCGCGGAGGGCCAATTTGATCATTTGGAATCAAGGGGAAAACACTGTGGCAGAGATAGATGGGCGAGTCAGAAACGCTGGAAGGTGCAGGCAACGTACTTGAAATCGACGAGCGCCCTGCGACCGGTGTTTGAGCAGATCGCTGTGTATTTCCGGGTCGCAACGCATAAAGGGCTTTGTTGACAGGAAACCGTCAATCGCCTCATAGCGACCTAGCACGCTCACCGTCCCGATGGTAGTGGACCCAACGGCGCACATACACGTCCCGCTCACTGGTCGCCGGCACTTCCTCCAGGATTGTCAAAGAGCGCGCGAGAATCTCCTGCACGTACCAGATGCCTGTCGGCTCCCAGTATTCTCGGGTGAGGGGCCCGCAGACTACCCCTCCCTTTCCTGCGGCCAGCCGACTCTGCATTTCATCAATGAGCGCGACAGGTCCGACGTGCAAGGGGACGAGCTGAACTCGATACACGTGGATGGCATTGTGTGGAACAGGTGCGGTTCGCGAATACGATTAGATGGCAGCGATGGCAGTCGCATCCTTGACGCTCAACGCGGCTCTGACTGCGGTTGATCTGGGTGCCGTGCCCGGCGGTCCGCTGGCATCGAGGAGTGCCTCCGCGTGCGCCCACGCGCAAGACCCTAAGGCAATCGTCGCACCGGGCATCGCCGGGCTAATCGTGCCGTAGTAATACTGCGTCGATAACGTATCCGCCTCGTGCATTGTCGGCCGACATAGTTCTAAAGACATTCTTCCCTATCGCATTCCGTTTCGATCGAGTGCCGCCCTGGCATGACCGCGCTCTTAGATGGCGCGTTTATATATTCGGCGGTCACTGTAGATGGAGCCTAAGTCGGCCACCGTACGCACTTTCCCTGATTGCGAGTCGAGGCCAGATGGGTGTCACGCCCGGGACGGCTCCCTCCGCCAACCATTCTGCGGCCTGCTGGGGCAGAGCCGGTACGCTGCCGGCCCGGCGCCTATTGGGGCTCTCGTGATCCAAGGGCATAATTGATGTGACTGAACTCTTCCCGTCCGGGGCACGCCGGTCACGCGCAGGCGCCCGCTTTAGCCGATCCAATCTCGTACTGGCTCATCGGGTGGAGAAAGTTCAGAGAGCGAGATGTCGGGTGATGTGCAGAACTGCGCGCAAAATGGCCAGCGGGCTGGGTGGGCAGCCGTTCACGACGGCATTGACCGGAATCACGTCGCTGATTGGGCCACGGCTGGCGTAGTTGGCGCCGAATAACCCACCGCATGCACCGCAATCCCCCACCGCCAATACCCACTTGGGCTCTGGCATCGCTTCGTAGGTGCACTTGAGCGCTTCTTCCATGTTGACGGAGACGGGTCCTGTGACCATGAGCAGGTCGGCGTGACGGGGGCTGGCGACAAACCGGATACCCGCCCCTTCGAGATTGTAGTAGGGGTTACTCAGCGCATGTATTTCAAGCTCGCAGCCGTTGCAGGAGCCGGCATCCACATGGCGTACGCACAAGGCGCGCCCGAACACGGCATGCAGTTCCTGCTGGATTGCCGTCGGTTCCGATTCGGACGTATCCGGCGCGGGCGCCGGTTCACTCAGACGACCGGTACGACGGATGCGTGAAAGGATACTGAACATGCTGGTTTACCCGTCGTGTCCACTGTAGGACAGGTTGAATGACTTATTGATGAGGGGGAAATCCGGAACAATGTTGCCCAGAATGGCCACTTCGATCAGGGGCCAGTTCTGCCATGAAGGGTCGTGCGGGTGGCAACGCCGGATACTGCCTTCCGGACCAGTCTCCAAAGCCACCAGGACCGGACCACGCCATCCCTCGACCAAACCCAGGCCCAGCCGACCTGCGGGTGCTGCGGGCAGATCAACGGCCAGGGAGCCGAGCGGCAGCGCGTCCAGCAATAGCCGGCACAGCCGCAGTGACTCCAGCGTTTCATCGAACCGGACCTGCACGCGGGCGGCGACATCCCCCTCCGGGCGCACCGCCAGCACGAGTGCCAGCCGGTCGTAGGGCGCCCGTGGTTGGTCGATGCGAAGATCGCGGGCGACACCGGAAGCACGCGCCGCCAGGCCGACAGCTCCGAGCGTTCGTGCCTGATCAGGCGTCAGCCGGCCGGCGCCGAGAAAACGGTCCTGCAGACCTTCATGATTTGCGTAGATGGTTCGCAATTCATGCACGGCACGTTCAAGCATCGAGATCTCGGCAAGCAGGGTGGGTATCGCGCGGACCGGCAGATCGGCCGCCACCCCCCCGGGCACCACAAAGTCGAACAGGTAGCGCTGGCCGAACACCTGCGCGTTGTGGCGGAGCAGTTGTTCTTTTAGGCTGGAGAACTGTGTCAGGCCGAAGGCGAAGCCAGCGTCGTTGCCGAGAGCTCCGAGATCGCCCAGGTGATTGGCGATGCGTTCGCGCTCCAGTGCCAGCGCGCGCAATGCCGTGGCCCGCGGCGAAGGGCTGGTACCCGTGAGGGATTCCAGCGCAGCGCAGTAAGCCCAGCCAAAAGCCACTGTCGAATCGCCACTGACACGGGCGGCCAAGCGATGGCCGTCGCACTGGGCCAAGCCTTCAAATCGTTTGGCGACCCCCTTGTGCGTATAGCCCAGGCGCTCCTCCAGCCGCAGCACTTTTTCGCCTACCAGGGAAACATGAAAGCGTCCTGGCTCAATGACGCCGGCATGCACGGGGCCCACCGCCACCTCATGCACGCCATCGCCGGCCACTGGAACGAATGGATAGGACGCACTCATGAGCGGGTAAGTCTGAGCCGAGTTGACATCGCGGCGCAGCGGAAACGCGCCTTCCGGCCAGCCGCTATGACGCAGCCACGGGCGCGCGTCACCGCCCTCCGCGCGGATGCCCAACAGATCGTAGATGGCGCGCTGTAGGCGGTCAGCCACCGGGAAACTCCCCGTTAGGGAGGGATACACTGCAGCCTCGGCAGGCATCGCATGCTCAATCAGGACAATCCGATCCGGAAGCAGGTACGCCGCGCGGACGCGCAGGCATTGGTCGCGATCCCGGTCGTCGCTACCCCAAAGTGCCAACAGACTCGCGCCCCTCTTGCCCAGTTCATCGGCTGCCCAGATCCACCGCTGTGCGTCCGCAACCAAGCCGTGGACCGCCACATTGGATGGCAGCGGAACGTAGTCACGGTCGAAGAGGTCTGACGACATACGATTCATCCGATCAGGTGTGCCGCCAAGCGATACCATTCGGCGAGTGCCGGCGGCATGTACACGCCGAGTATCAGCACGATCGACACATGGAGGAAAACCGGTATCAACGCGGGCGAATGGGGCAGCGCCTGTGCGTCTGTATCACCGAACACCATGGGTTGCACCTTGCTGAAGATCGCGGCAAACGCCACGCCCAGTGCGGCGAGCAAAATTGGCGTCGCCCAGGGGTGGTCGCGCATCGCGGTGGTCAGTATCAGGTATTCGCTGCTGAACACACCAAAGGGTGGCATCCCCAGAATCGCCAGCGATCCGAGCATCAAACCCCACCCCACGGTGGGACTCACGACCAATAGACCACGAATGCGCTCGATACGCTGCGTGCCGGCAATCTGAGAGGCATGGCCGGCTGCGAAAAAGATCGCTGACTTGGTCAATGAGTGCACCGTCATATGCAGGAGCGCCGCGAAGTTTGCCAGCGGGCCACCCATGCCGAACGCGAAGGTGATGATGCCCATGTGCTCGATCGAGGAATAGGCGAACAGGCGCTTGATGTCGCGCTGCCGCCACAGGAAGAACGCGGCCAGCAACGTCGAGAACAGTCCGAAGCCCATCAGCATGCGGCCGGGCAGTTCGGAGTGCATGGCCCCGACGGCGAGGATCTTGCAACGCACCACCGCGTACATCGCCACGTTGAGCAACAGGCCCGACAGCACGGCCGAGACCGGCGTCGGGCCCTCGGCATGGGCATCGGGCAGCCAATTGTGCAACGGTGCAAGGCCCACCTTGGTGCCATAGCCGACCAGCAGAAATACGTAAGCCAACCCGATCACGGTCGGATCGAGTTTGTCTTTCACCGCATTCAGATGCGTCCACAGCAGCGCACTCATGCCCTCGCTACCGATCAGCCGCTCCGCGGCAAAATACACCAGGATCGTGCCAAACAGCGCCAGCGCAATACCCACGCCGCACAGGATGAAATATTTCCACGCCGCTTCGATGCTGGCACGGGTGCGGTACAGCGACACCAGCAATACCGTCGAGAGCGTCGCCGCTTCCATCGCCACCCACAGCAGTCCCATGTTGTTGGTCGACAGCGCCACGAGCATGGCGGTCATGAACAGCTGGTACATGCTGTGGTACAGCCGTAAGCGCCCCGCGCTGAGTCGACCGTGCTCCTGTTCGATGCGCATGTAGGGTCGCGAGAATACCGCGGTGGTGAACCCAACCAGCGCGGTGAGCGCAATCAGGAAGACATTGAATGGATCGACGAAGAACTGCTCGTGGGCCACCGTCATGGGTCCGTGGCCGATGATTCGCAGAACTAGGGCGCCGGCGGCGATCAGCGTGGCCAAGCTGATGCCAACATTCACCTCGGCGGCACGTCGCCACGCACCGACGAGCGCTAGCAAGATTGAGCCAACCACGGGGATAATCAGCACCAGCACAAGCTCCACCTCATTCCTCCTTAAGTGCTTCGAGCTGATGCAGATCCAGGCTGTCGAACTGCTCGCGGATCTGGAAGAAGAAGATGCCGAAAATAAACACCCCGACGAGGAGGTCCAAGGCAATGCCCAATTCGACCACCATCGGCATGCCGTAGGTCGTGCACGTGGCCGCGAAGAACAAGCCATTTTCCAACGCGAGAAAACCGATGACCTGGGTGACTGCCTTGTGACGGGCAATCATCATCAGGAAGGCCAGTAGGATGACCGACATGGCAATTCCCAGCGTCTGCCGCGTCACGGTGCTGGCGAGAGAGCTGATCGGCTGGGCCAGCCCGAATGCGAAGATCACCAGGCCTAGCCCAATCAGCATCAGCGACGGAATGTTCACCAGTGGATCGCTATCCCCCTCGATACCGAGACGGCGCATCAGCCGCATCAAGATCCAGGGCATCAGCCAGACCTTTTCGACCAGAGTGAGTGCAGCGGAGTAGTACAGGTGTGGCAAATGCGCAGTCCTGGCCGCCAACACTGTGGATACGGTAAGCACGGCGCCCTGCCAGGCGAGCAGGAAGATCAGCCGCCGCGTGCGCCGTTGCGACAGCATGGCGAACGAGATCATCAGCAGCCCTGCGGCAAGGACATGTAACAACTGGGTGGCGAGAGTCAGTGGAGGCATGATTTCAGGATTGCAGAAGTAAGTGGACCAGCAGTCCCAGTACGGCGAGTAAGAACGCCATGCTCAGAAACTCCGGCGCACGGAAGATGCGCAACTTCGCTGAGATCGTCTCGATCAACGCCAACACCACACCGGCTGCGGCGAGCTTCACCGCCAGCCACACCACGGCCAGCAGCAGCGCCAACGGACCGGCGGCGTGAAGCGCGATCCCCCATGGTGCGAACAGGGCAAAACCGATGCAGGCGTAGTTGAACAACTTCAGCCAGGACGCCCATTCGATGAGGGCCAAATGGCGAGCCGAATACTCAAGCACCATCGCCTCATGGATCATGGTCACTTCGAGATGCGTCGTCGGGTTGTCGATCGGGATGCGCGCGTTCTCCGCCAGCAGCACCATCACGAATGCCACCCCGGCGAAGGCCAGGCTCGGGTGCAGAATCAGCCCATGAGTGTTCACGGTATCTTCCACCACCGTCGGCAGCGCGGTGCTACCGAACATCAGAAACGTATTGAAAAGCACCATCAGCAACGCCGGCTCGGCGAGAAAACCAATCATCATTTCGCGCCGCGCACCCATGCTGCCGAAGACTGTACCAATGTCCATTGCGGCCAACGCGATGAACACGCGTGCGGTCGCGAACAGGCCGACCAGCGCGATCGCATCGGCCACGCTTGCCATGGGCAGATCCGTCGTCACCGAGGGAATAATCGCCGCCGCCATGGTCATGGTGCCGAACACGATATAGGGTGTGGCGCGGAACAAGGCCGAGGCGTTGGTCGCCAGTGCCGCATCCTTGTGGAATAGTTTGCGCAAGGTGCGGTAGGGCTGCAGCAAGGGCGGTGCCGTCCGATTTTGCAGCCACGCGCGACACTGCGCGACCCAGCCCGCCAACACGGGAGCCAGCGCCACGGCAAGGACCATCCCGCCCAGCTGGCCGATGAGCGCCAGGGCATTCACAGGACGAACACCAGCAACACGATCAGGGTCAGGAAGCTGTACAACAAATAGACTGCCAGGCGGCCACGTTGCAGCACGGAGACCGTATCGGCGAGCCAACCCACGGCCCTGGCAAGTGGTAGGTAGAGCCCATGCCAGAACCGATCGTCAATTTGGATGCGGTAGCGGGGCGCATGGTCGTCCGGCGAAGGTAATTCCCGCTCGATGCGAAAGAAGGGCCCGAACATGTGCCGGATTGGCTGTCCAAACCCTTCGGCGGTGTCCTGCATGCGCGGGGTCAGATCGGGGTAGCCGCAATTCCACGGCGGTGTGCGGCGAATACGGCCGTGGTACATCCTCCGTGCCAGAACGAACATCACGGCTATTACACCGGCCATGCCCAATAACAGCCACAGGCCGCTGTAGGAGGCCTGCGCACGTGCCACCGGGGCGATCCACCACAGTGCGGGACCGCGCTGGATTTTGGTAGCCACCAGCGCTTGCGTTACTGCGGCGATCGCATCCAGCGCGACTTGCGGGAAAACACCGATGAGGACGCAGCCAAACGCCAACCAGGCGAGTCCCACGGATTCGAGCCAGTTGGCATCGTGGGCCTTGATCAATGACGGCTCGCGCGGTTGGCCCAAAAAGATCACACCATAAAACTTAACCATCACGTAGCCGGCCAGCGCGGCGGTCAATGCCACCATCGCGGCCCCCAATGGCACGATCATGTTGACAAACGCGTGGGGCATGGAGGGCGTTGTTAAGAACGCCTGCAGCAGCAGCCATTCGGAAACGAAACCATTGAGGGGTGGCAATCCCGCAAGAGCCAGAGTGCCGATTAAGGCCATGGTCGCGACCCAAGGCATCCGACGGATCAGCCCACCCAACTTGCCCAAGCTGCGTTCATGGGTGGCGTGAAGCACGGATCCGGTCGCAAGGAAGAGCAGACTCTTGAACAGTGCGTGATTGAATGAATGCAGCAGCGCAGCTGCCAAGGCCAGCGCCGCCAGCACTTGCATGTTGAATGCAAAGCCCAACAGGGCCAATCCAATGGCAGCGACGATAAGACCGATGTTTTCAATGGAGGAGTAAGCGAGCAACCGCTTCATATCGGTCTGTACGGCGGCAAACACAGCGCCGAACAGGGCTGTGGCCAAACCCAGGACGAGCGCCAGCATGCCCCACCACCACGGGCCTCCGTGAAGCAGATCGAAGCTGACGCGCAGCAGCCCATAGATCGCCACCTTCAGCATCAGCCCACTCATCATGGCGGACACCGGGGACGGCGCGGCAGGATGGGCTTCGGGCAACCACACATGCAGGGGCACGAGCCCAGCCTTGGCGCCGAAACCGAACAACGCCAGTCCAAAGGCCACACCGGCCCATGCGGAAGAGAGCGTGGCGCCGCGCATCGCGTCGAATGTCATCAGCCAGCTGCCACCGTGCAGTACGCCGAAGCACAGCAGCAGTGCCAGCGCTCCCACATGAGCCATCAGCAAGTACAGAAAACCGGCGCGCTGGATCTCAGGGACGCGGTGCTGCGTGGTGACCAGAAAGTACGAGCTTAAGGCCATCGTTTCCCAGGCCACCATGAACAGGTAGGCATCGTCGGCGAGAATGACCATGGCCATACCGGCGAGAAAGGTGTGGTACTGCAGGCAGAGCAGGCCCGGCGATGTACCTTCACCCGCCCGAAAATAGCCAGCCGCGAATACCGAGATGCCCGCGCTTACAGCGCCAAGCAGCAATAGAAAAAACCCAGACAGCGCATCGAGGCGAACATGAAAGGGCAAGTCCGGCAATCCAAGCAGCAGGACCGCGTGCTGCGCCACGAACCCCTCCGCGAGCGCGCAATACCCCACGACGCCGACGCCCAAGCCGACGAGTGCGCCGAGGGGGAACAGGGTATACGCCACCCAGCCGATGCGGTGTGAGCGCACCAATCCGGCGAAGCCCAGCACGAGCCAGGCACACACCAAGCTGAGCGGGCCTCCTATATGCGGAAGGGCAAAAAATGAAGTCACCTACGCCTCTCCGATACCTCGCTCGCCAGGGCAATCATGGAGGCTTGGCGGAATGATGAAACGCGCAGGTGTGTGTCAATCATGATAATGAAATTACCATTGCCGATATCTTCAGTGTAACCCCGTTGGAACTCCTCGCGAATAACTTCTGGGGCTAAACCACCGGCCATGACACCGGCCGTCGGTGATTTCGCGATTCTCTCGACATTCAGACGGCGAAGTTTCCACGTTTGAGCGGCCGCGGTGTGGAGTGCATAGAAAGTGCGTCGCCGGTGTTGAGAATTTCTCCGGCATGCAGCCGCTGTAGGTATCGAGAAAACTGCAGCCCCAATCCCAGCTCAAGATAACGTGCGCGGCGCGACAGCGAATCGGGCAGTTCGACCACCTGCCGATCTCTGGAGGCAAAGAGGAGTAAGTTATCTTCGCCGTCGACCGCGACCAGGCGAATGGACTCGGGAAACGCTGATCGCAGGCTCCGGATATGTGCTGCATAGCGGGTCTTGTCGCCCGAGAAGTTCATAACCAGCACCCCATCAGCTGACATGCACCGACTCGCGCGTTTATAGAAATCGGAAGATGCCAGCGATGGCGCCACTCCCTGTTCATCGAACGCATCGACTAGGATGACATCGGGTCGCACGCGACCTTTGGCCAGGAAGGTAGCCCCGTCTTCGTTGATTATTTCGAAGCGCCGATCGTCAGCGGGAATCTCGAACGCTTCGCGCAGGGCGATGACTTCCGGGTTGATTTCCACTACCGAAATGCGTGTGCTTGGCAGATGTTGGTAACAGAATTTCGCAAGCGAGCCGCCGCCCAGGCCGATCATCAAAACATGCCGCGGCGCCGGAATGAACAACAGGAATGCCATCATCTTTCGCGTGTACGCGCTGACCAGGGCATTCGGATCATCTAGCCGCATTGAGCTCTGCACATTATCGACTGTGAAGAAAAGATTTCTCGTCAAGCCGTAGTCGATGATGAATGGACGGCCGAGAGTCCCCTTGGCAAGCCGATCTAACTGCTCGTCGCTAAAGCCTTCTGCCGGTTCAACGAGTCGCAGGGTGCCGGGCTCGAGCGCGAACGGACTCGGTAAATCGATGACATGTGGCTTGCCGAAATCGACTGAATCATCACTTGGCAAAGGCACAACTCCCGCACTTTCTACGGCCGGCTACCGCGAACCACTCTGGCCAAACGGATGCTCTTGCGACCGATCTGTCGGTTCGACAGAGCAACGACGAGCGTTGGCACGCGTTCATGCCGAACGGCCGCGGCCACTGACAACCGCGGACCTTCGACTGCTGGGCGCTGGTGCGCGCGCAGGAACCCGCTGCTTTGTGACCACATTTGCCTCGCGCAACCGCACTCCGCGGCCGCCCATGGGGCTCGTGTCCCCCTCATTGATGAGTTCCGCACCGGCCGCTTCGATGGCCGCAATGAGTTTCATGAGGGAATCCACAGTGCCCCGAATCACCCCTTCACTCGCCTCCATGCGCTGAATCGTGGGCACCGACAGCCGCGCCGCATGGGCCAGGGCGCGCTGATCCATGCCGAGCAGGGCACGCGCCGCCCGCAACTGAGCCGCGGTTATCAATGTAAGCTCCCATTTGAATGATGTGCGACAGATGCCTTATGATGTATAATACATTGATGATAGTGTTTTGTGTAGATCTGCTCGGTCGATTGAAAGACTGTTCGGGCACTAGGATTATTGCGGGCTATCTCGCGACACGCCGCGTCGTCGCGCGATGGTCAGTGTCCGCCTAAGGAGTATCAGATGCTTCCGAAAGAACTACGACGCCGATATTTCGGCAAGGCGCCGCCGCCGGTGCTCCTGCCGCCGAATCTCGTCACGCTGGCGCCGCGACCGTTCACGCCGGAGGACGGCCGGACTTTGCGCGCCTGGCTCTCTGAGAGTGGTTGGCCTCGCGGCACGATGGACATAGCGATGCTGGAAGGCTATCTGGTCGCGTTGCTCGCGTGGCCCGTGAGCATTTCGAGTGGGGCATGGCTACCCCCGATTTGGGGCGAAAGGGCGGGCTGGAGAGTGCCGGCCAAGATCGCTACGAGGGAGGCATTTGACAAATTTATTGAGCTGATCGTGGGTTTGCTGCGGAACCTTGACTCTCGGCTCGATGATTCTCCAGCGAGTTTTGTGCCAACTCTATTTCCTGATGACCATGAGCGCCGCTGGCCCAGTTTGACCGGCGTTTCATGGGTGCATGGGTTTTTGCGAGCCCTGCAGCAGAATGAGCAGGGGCTGCAGGGGCGCTCCCATGCCGCCCGGTCCGCAGCGACGAGCATCGCGCGCTATGGATCGTTCGAGGTCGCCCCGACGCGTGCAGGCTCCACGGCCGTCGTGGCGAACCTGACATCCGCGATATCGATCCTCGTCACGGAGCGTCTGTCCCGGGGACCGCTGGGTGCGCTTAATGAATCGGAGCTTTCGCTCAAATTTGCTTCACATGCTTCTACGGGACGCGTACGTCAGCATCGCGACTGAACTCATTTCCACTATTTCGATCCGCAGGAAACGGTGACTCCTCTCTTACGCCGTTGGCCATTCCCAACCGATGCACGATGAGTGACAGCCAAGCCCTCGATTTGTGGGGCCGAAGAGGCGGTCGCGCTGCGGTGAAAAGGGGTAGTGATAGGACTGCCGTCCCGCGGAACACGCTTGCATTGCGCGTGTTGAATTTGTTGCAGCGTGCGACGTAGACCGAGGTGATGCTGCCGCTCTAACCAATCGAGCCGCGCGCAAAGCCGCTCTTTTGAGAGATTGAGACCCGCGCCCTTGGGCGCGAAAGCAATGCGATTGGTGAAGTCTTCCGAGTTCACGACCACGGTATTTGGAAATCGTCGGTATATGCGCTCAATGGACTGGGAAAGTCGCGGATCTTCGAGAGCAAGATTCACCACCATGACGCCCCCAGGGGGCAACAGCTGAAAGCAATCCTCGTAAAAGCGCTCAGTGCATAGTTGCGTGGACTGCCCCTTCCGGTCGAAGCCATCCACGAGCAGCACATCAATGGGCTTGGGCGCAGTTTGGACGAAGTGAGCTCCATCCTCGCACCTGATTTGGAATCGCTCGCCATCTGGCGGGATGGAAAATAGGTCCCGCAATGCAATGACCGCAGAATTGATTTCTGCGACGATAACTGCCGCGTCGGGAAGTCTCGCGTGACAATACTTCGGGAGCGATCCTCCACCCAGACCGATCATGCCTATCGCGCGGGGTGCCGGCCGGAAGAGCAGAAAGCCCATCATGACCCGAGTATAGGACAACACTAACTCATGAGGTGCATTGCGGTGCATCCTGCTTTGCACCGACATCAGGTCGAAATGCAGCGACCGCGTCCTGTGCGTCGTGTACACAAACGGTTTGCGTTGCGCGAACTGCGTGCAAAGCCTTACCAGTTGCGGCAGAAATGCGATCAGATCTCTCATACTTTGGTCTGACGGGACCAAGGAAGGCTTCGTCGCCAGGCTTGCCACTGACTCTTGAGGGAAGCCGTCTCCGGCTTTCGCGGCGAGTTCAATGCGGACGCGAGCGTCAATGACACGCGTGGATCAGCGCTTTCACTTGAAGATGGCAGCAGGACCACAAGAACTCTTGAGTAAGTCAGGCCCGAGGAGCCCGCCGCTTGGGCACGCCCCGCGCCGCTGAATCACTGCCAGTCATTGGGCCTTGCTCTTCGGGAGTCCAAGGTCGCCCCATGCGCTCCTCGATATACCCTCTAATCATGCGTCGCACGACCTGCGATGAAGTGAGGTCCTCCTGCGCGCACAGTCGCTCGAACACAACCTTCTTTCGGGGATCGATCAAAATAGTCAGCCGAGCGGTGCGCTCTTCAAGGTGTACGACCGACGGTTTTTTCATTTGTATGGGAATTACATCCGCGGATAATAGAATACTAATTCAATTATATTTACCGCGCAAGAACGACAAGCGACGACATCAGTTGGTGATGATGTCTTGCGGATCCCGTTGAGCTTTGCTGACCATGCTCGTCTTGAAACATCCCGGCGATGCACACGTGACGGTATTCAGTCGGGCGAAATTCACGGCAGTCGCCCGCGTTGGCTACGATATCGCATTTCCTCCAGTGCGTATCCGAGGCGATTGCCGAGTTGCTCAACGAAACCCAGGTTGTCGGGGGGACTCGGTTCCAGTGCGCGGCCCAGAAGTTCGATGACTGCGTACACACTGGAGTCGGTCTTTACAGCAAACCACACACTACTGAGCGGGCCGGCCTGAAAGGTGCTCGAAAAAGCGGTGTCGAGCACAATGCTAGCAGACCATAGAGGCTTGCCACTTCGCCAGACCCGCGCCACATTGCCTTGACTCAAAGATACGTTGCGATAGCGAATATCCCAATCCGAAGAAGGAGCCCTGTCCAACACCGCGCCCCAGCTCGCGGTTACGCGAGGTTGCGACACCGCGGGATCCACCGTCCAATAGATTGCCCGCTCGCTGCACGCCGCTTGCGCCAGTAGTTTCACAACAGCCTGTGGAATCTCGGCCCATTGCTTCACGACGCGCATCGACTCAACGCAATGCGCGGCGGCAATGGTCAATTCCCGAATCCGCCGCCGGATCAAGGCGCCTCGCATTGCTTCAAGTGGTTGTACACAGCGCCCGCAGAATCACGCCTGCGCGAATCGATACGGGTGGTCTGACGTGAGGTAGCGGGGTTGAGCGTCACGGGAATCCTGATCAGGCGACAAATTGCGGTGACGAGTATTATAATTGGACACGCATCCAAGTGGCAGAATCTGTGATGTTCATGATAAGGTATCCGGCATCGATTTCCGGTATGGCTTTGATCGCTTTGTCGAACCCCATCACCCTTGTGGGCCTTCTGGGACTGAGGCGCGCGGTTTCCGCCCGTCGGGCGATGTTTCTCGCGCCACTTGCCTTCGGGGCTGCGCCGCGCCGCGTCTTCGAGGCAGAGCAACTCACACCCAAAGTCGATCAGCCGGGCCTACCGCTGTGCCGCCGGCGAAAGGCGCATCAGAGGCTGGCGGCTGCTCCGGATGGCTGGCGGTGACGCGCGCCGCCTCACGCTTACTGGCGATAGAAAGCCCATTTCCGGATGCTCACAGTTTGCTGAGGCTTCTGGAGCCGCCAGGCAGCTGCCAAGAAACTCTATGCGACCGCCTGTTTGAGGGGTCCTATAATAAGGCCTTCATCGTCGACAGCGGGCGTCAGCGATTTCTGCATTTCGACCTCGACTGCGTGCAAAGTGTTATGCACCTCGAGAACCCGAACAGACTGATCCTCGCCTATACGCGCAAGATGATGGCGTTTCTGCTGTTCAATCGCGCGCCCCGGCGCATTCTGTTGCTTGGCCTAGGTGGCGGGTCGCTTGCGAAATTCTGTTACGGAAATCTGCCTCAAGCCACGATAACCACCGTCGAACCGAATCCCGATGTCATCGCGCTACGTGAGGAGTTCCTGATCCCGGCAGATGACGATCGCTTTCGCGTTGTCCAGGCGGATGGCGCCGACTACGTGGCGCAACTGCCGCCCTGCAAAGATGTGATCCTGGCGGATGCGTGTAATCGCGATGGCATCGCGCCGGAACTGAATGCCGTCGAGTTTTATCACAACGCGCGCCGCTGCCTTTCCCCTGGCGGGGTCTTCGTCATCAACCTGTGCGGGCAGGCGCATACGCGCATTGCGCACCTCGTCAAAATTCGCAATGCGTTTGACGATGAGTTCCTGACTCTGCCGGTAAGGCCGAACGGCAACATCATTGTGCTTGCGTTCAAGGAACATCGCGAGGACGCGTGCTCGGAGCTGCTCGGCCGTGCAGTGTCAGAATTGAAAAGCAGATTTCGCCTCGACTTTCCAAGATACCTGCAGTTGATCGAACTCAGCCGAGAGCGGGGTCGATGGCAGCGCAGCGACACCTGACGTGCCGTTCATCATATAGCGTCCCTCGGCATGAATCCGAATCCGGAGAACCTGTCAGCCATGTCCAATCCTCAACCGATACGCACGCCCACCCGACCGCAAATCAGGCACGAACGCCTTCGGCAGTGGGTGAACAAGATTGCTTCGCTCACGCAGCCGGACCGCATTATTTGGGCTGACGGATCGCAGGAGGAATATGACCGGCTGTGCGCGGAAATGGTCTCCTCCGGCATGCTCATTAGGCTTAACCCCAAATTGCGTGGCAACTCTTATCTAGCTTGCTCCGACCCCTCGGACGTGGCACGCGTGGAAGAACGCACCTACATCTGCTCGGCCACGCAGGCCGCCGCGGGCCCGACGAACAATTGGGAGGACCCAGTTTCCATGCGCAAGAAACTGGCGGAGTTGTTCAAGGGCTGTATGAAGGGTCGCACGATGTATGTGATTCCCTTCTCAATGGGTCCGATCGGCAGCCACATCGCGCAGATCGGTGTCGAAATTACCGATAGTCCATATGTTGTCGCCAACATGCGCACCATGACCCGCATCGGGCATCAAGTTGTGGAAGCCTTGGGCGAAGATGGCGAGTTCGTGCCCTGTGTGCATTCCGTCGGCGCACCGCTTACACCGGGCCAAAAGGACACCTCCTGGCCGTGCAACGCGACTAAATACATCGTGCATTACCCGGAAACCTGGGAGATCTGGTCGTTCGGGTCGGGCTATGGCGGCAACGCTTTGCTGGGCAAGAAGTGCCTCGCACTGCGTATTGCCTCGAACATGGCGCGTGACCAGGGGTGGCTTGCCGAACACATGCTGATCTTGGGGGTTGAAAGCCCGGCCGGCGAGAAGATCTATGTCGCCGCGGCATTCCCGTCCGCATGCGGCAAGACGAATTTCGCAATGCTCATCCCGCCAAAGTCCTTCGACGGCTGGAAGGTCTCCACCGTGGGTGATGACATTGCCTGGATCAAGCCGGGGGCTGATGGTCGCCTCTACGCAATCAACCCAGAGGCCGGATTCTTTGGCGTGGCGCCCGGAACCTCCGAGCAGACCAATCACAACGCGATGGCCACTCTCAAGGACAATGTGATCTTTACCAATGTCGCCTTGACCGATGACGGCGATGTTTGGTGGGAAGGGATGACAAAGGAGCCGCCTGCGCACCTGATCGACTGGACGGGTAAGGATTGGACCCCGGAAATCGGGGAGCTGTCCGGTCGCCCCGCCGCCCACCCGAACTCGCGCTTTACCGCGCCCGCGAGTCAGTGTCCGTCAATCGACCCGAGCTGGGAGGACCCGCGTGGCGTCCCCATCTCAGCGTTCATCTTCGGCGGCCGCCGTCGTGCCACGGTCCCGCTGGTGTACGAGGCCTTCGATTGGAACGCCGGCGTCTACATGGCCGCAACGCTTGGCTCGGAAACGACGGCGGCAGCGGTCGGCAAGAGAGGTGTTGTCCGCCGCGACCCCTTCGCAATGCTGCCCTTCTGCGGCTATCACATGGGCGACTACTTCGCCCACTGGATCCGGATGGGAGATGAGATCAAGCAAAAACCGCTGATGTTCTGCGTCAACTGGTTCCGGCGCAATGAGGCGGGCGAGTTCATGTGGCCGGGGTTTGGCGAAAACATGCGCGTGTTGAAATGGATCGTGGAGCGGGTTCGTGGCCGCGCCGGCGCCGCAGAAACCGAACTTGGCTGGATGCCCCGTTACAGCGACATTGACTGGCAAGGCCTCAAAATGTCCGAAGGCGATTTCGCAGCGCTAATGGCTATTGACGTGGGGGCTTGGGAATGTGAGCTGGAACTGCATACCGAGTGGTTGGCAAAGCTGACGAAGCATCTGCCGGATCCCTTACGAGACAACTTACAGCTCTTGAGCCAGCGCTTGGCACGCCAGTCAGCGTAAGGATTGCCTTTCCTTTTGTCTCAAAGTGCAGTTAGCCGCGGGCCATTGCGCGGTTTAGGGGCTCGTCACGCACGGATTACACCGCCGCTTGCAGGAAGCCGCACGTGCTCGTAGCAGGAACAGGAAGCCGCTTCAAGACCGCGTTGATCAAGCATGGTGGTCGTTCCACGCCGGTAACGGATGATCCCACATCGTTGTAGCGTGCCGGCGGCCGCGGTGACACTTACTTTGCGTATACCCAGCATGTCTGCCAGGAACTCGTGGGTCAGACGGAATTCACCGGACGGCAAACGCTCGCGGGTCATCAGCAGCCAACGCGCCAGCCGCGCCTCGACAACGTGGAAACGATTGCACGCGGCGGTCTGCGCAACCTGGTTCATCACAGTATCGGTGAAGAGGAGCACCGCTCGCCGCAGTGCCGGGCCGCGCTGCAGTTCTAACAGGAAACACCTTGCGCTAATCCTCAGCGCCGTCCCCATTGCCTGGACCAGGGCGCGGGTGGAGGAGGCAGCGATTCCAAGGGCCAAGCGGACGCCCACCATACCTTCGCGACCAACCAGGCCGACTTCCAATGCCCGCCGGCCATCGATCACAGTCAGCAGAGACACCAGGCAGTCGCCGGGGAAGTAGACATATCCCATCCGTTCGCCGGGTGTGAACCGGCGAGGGGATTGGACGCCGACCGGCGTCGCAAGTTGTTGTTTCCTCGAGCAGGACCTTCGGAGTTTCTGGTCAATATTTGATGCCGGTTCACATAAGGTCCATTCAAATAGACTTTAAGTGGCTTTAAGTCTATTTTATGAGGCCTTATGAAGACCACGAAAAGCAAATCCGTCCTCCCACTGCGCCTGCGCCAGGCTATTGCCAAGCTTGGTGCCGACATTGCCATCGCGCGGCGCAAGCGCTCGTTGACCGTCGGCATGATGGCGGAGCGCATCGGCGCTCACAAAAACACCTACCTCAAAATCGAGAAAGGCGACCCAACCGTTGCCTTCGGAATCTACGCCATGGCTCTGTTCGTTCTGGGGCTGTCCGAGGGTCTCACCGCCCTAGCCGATCCTGGCCGGGATGACACCGGTCTTTTGCTCGACGCAGACCACCTGCCAAAACGGGTCCGCGCGCGTAAGGAACCTCAATCCTTATGAAGCGCACGATCGGTGTCTATCTCGGGGAAGCCGGTCGTCGCGTCGGCACGCTGCGCTTTGACAGCCAGGGCGCACGCCAGAGTGCGGCCTTCGAATATGACCGCGAATGGCTGGCCGCCTCGGATCGCTTCGCACTCGAACCCAATCTGCCTTTAGTGGCAGGACCACAATTTCACAAGCCACGCAGCCGCGAGGCATCAATCTTTCATGGTGCAATCGCCGATACCGAACCGGATGGGTGGGCGCGTCGGGTCATCCTCCGGGATCATGCCAAGCGCCGCGCTGCGGCTCGCGAAGCCGGACAGGCGCAGGACCATCAACCGCTCACCCCAATCGACTTTCTCCTGGCGGTCGATGATGTCAATCGTGTCGGAGCGCTGCGGTTTCAAGATGAGGAAGGGGTGTTCCAGCGTGCTCAAGAGCAGGGCCGCAGATCCGCCCGGCCGTTGATCGAGCTGTCGATGCTGATGTCGGCCAGTCGGGCGGTCGAGGCCAATACCGAAACCGCAGAGGACCTGGCGTACCTGCGCGGCCGAGGAACCTCGCTGGGCGGGCTGCGGCCCAAATGTTCGGTCATCGACGAAGAGGGCGCCCTCAGCATCGGTAAGTTTCCAAGCGTTGATGACGAGCGGGCCGTCACCAAGGGCGAGGTGCTGGCCATGCAGCTCGCCAAGGCTGCGGGCATCAATGCGACGCCGGCGCGACTGATTGACAGCGATGGCATCCCGGTGACTCTCATTCGTCGATTCGATCGTCCCGCCGGGGGCAGACTCATGTACGTCTCCGCGGCAACTTTGCTCGGCGTGGACGTTGGCGAGCCTACCGAACACACCTACACCGAAATCGTCGACGCAATCCGTCAGCACGGAGCAGACGCCCAGGCGGATATCGAGGAGCTCTGGCGCCGAATTGCCTTCTCAATCCTCATCAACAACGTTGATGATCATCTGCATAATCATGGCTTTCTACACGCTACAAGGGACCAATGGCGCTTAGCGCCGGCATTCGACATCAATCCTTTCCCGGATCGTCAGCGTGAGTTGAAAACCTGGATCTCTGAGGATGCGGGCCCGGCCGCCTCGATCGATGCGCTGATGGCAATTGCGCCCTATTTCAATCTTGATACGAAACCTGCCGTTCAGATACTCGCGGAGGTTGAACGGACAGTCTCAACGTGGCGCGTGCGTGGTCGCGAGCTTGGAATGAGTCCCGGCGAAATCGAACAATTCGCCGACGCTTTTGAGCATCGTGAACGCGAGGTTGCCAAAGCAATCTTGCGGAAGGCCCATTGAACGTCCGAACGTCCCGCCCTAATGGTTCTTTGAATCGGTTTGACGCGCAAGCCTACAAGGTCACACAGCGATTCCCAACGAATCCGGGAATCGTGGAGAAATCAGCCGGTTGTGTCGGCCACGGCTACTCACCGTAAAGGCCACCCACGGCGGGCCAACGAATTGATCGCTGAGGTACGGTGGCATCGCCTTTCCCTCGAGAGCAAAGCGTGGAACCCAAGGGGCTGCGAAATAAAAGCCGTCCAATGCAATCCTTGGTCGGGATGACAGGATTTGAACCTGCGACACCTACGTCCCGAACGTAGTGCTCTACCAGGCTGAGCTACATCCCGATTCTGGCTCGCCGGGTGGGCCTTCGGGGGCTCACGCGGGGGGCGCAGTGTACCGGACGGCACGGCGCAGGAACAAGGCCGGACCGCCTTGGGGGCGGATCAGCCGGGGGGCTGGGCCCCGGAGAACTTGACGGGGGTCGCCCCCACGACCTGGCCGATGGTCGCCGTGTCGCTGACATACAGGCGCACGGCCCGGTCGAACTTCATCTCACCCTCCACCACGGCGCCGGGGCCCACCACGACCCGGGGTTTGTCGGTATCGCTCCACCAGTGGAAGAAACCCGTCGAGGGCTTGTGCACGTTGATGCCGCCATGAACGTGGGAGTTGGCACCGATGTCGATATTGCCGTTGACCGTGGTGATGCCGCCGTTCACGGTGGCCGCGACAATGATGATGGTGCCATTGACGTTCGCCAGCCGGCCGCCGACCTGCGAGCCCGGGCGCAGGGCCAGGGTGCCGTTGACGGTGGTCACCGTCTCGCTGACCTTGGCGCCATCGCCCACCAGGATGCCGCCGTTGACCGAGGTCAGGGAGGTAGCGCTGGCGTGCGCGCCGATGCTGATATTGCCGTTGACCGTATGGCCGCCGGCCAGCTGCGCATTGTCGTCGGCACGAATGGACCCATTGATGGTGCTGACTTCGCCGCCCGGTTTGCCCGCGCTGACGTGCAGCGACCCGTTGATGGCGTGGCTGCCGTTCTCATTGTCGCTGTCGTGATCATCATCCGCGGCATTGGCGCCGGAGCCGGCGCTGACATCCGTGTCCGAGTCGTGGGTATTGACGCAGCCGCTTAAGATCAGGGCGCTGAAGCGCGGCCCAGATGAATACCAGTGGAAGATTGCGATTCTTGCTCATCATCATGGCGTTCCCCGATGCTCAAGTCGTGTGTGCGACCGCGAACTGCGCCAGCGCCGCGAGGCCGTGCCGGTAGGGTGTATCAGGTAGCACGGTCAAGGCCTTCAGTGCCAGCTCCGACTCGCGCTGGGCCACGCGCGAGGCGTAGGCGATGCCGCCGGTGGACTCGATGGCGGCGACGATGGGTTCCAGCTGCGCGAGGCCGCCCTGGCGGATCGCCGTGCGAATCAAGGCGCGGTCCGCCTCGCCCGCCGACCGTAGCGCATGGATCAGCGGCAGCGTGGGTTTGCCCTCGGCCAGATCATCGCCTAAGTTCTTGCCGCGCTCGGCCGGGTTGGAGCGGAAGTCGAGCACGTCATCCACCAGCTGGTAGGCCGTGCCCAGGTGCCGGCCATAGTCGGCGAGGGCCTTCTGTACCTCGAGGCTGCCGTTCGCCAGCACCGCGGCGACTTCCGCGCCGGCTTCGAACAGCCGCGCGGTCTTGCGGTAGATCACTTCCAGATAGCGCTGCTCGGTGGTCTCCGGATCGTGGGCGTGCATCAGCTGCAGCACCTCGCCTTCGGCGATCACATTGGTGGCATCGGCCATGATGGCCAGCACCCGCTGGCTGCCCAGGGCCGCCATCATCTGGAAGGCGCGGGAGTAGACGAAATCACCGACCAGCACGCTGGCCTGGTTGCCGAAGACCTCATTGGCGGTGTCCCGGCCGCGGCGCATGGAGGAGCCGTCCACCACATCGTCGTGCAGCAGGGTGGCGGTATGGATGAATTCGATGAAGGCCGCAGCTTCAACGTGAGCTTTGCCATTGGAATCGCAGGCGCGCCCCGCCAGGACCACCAGCAGCGGCCGCAGGCGTTTGCCGCCCCCCGCGATGATGTGTTCGGCGATCCGGTCGACCAGGGGCACGGTGCTTTTCAGGCGGGCCCGGATGACCGCGTCCACGGCGGTGAGGTCTGAGTGGACGATGGAGCGGATTTCTACGAGGGTCATGGGTGCCAGACTGTTTAAAACTGGGGCATCGTAGCTGACCGGAGCCCCATTGTAAGTCCCCGTGAGGGCTGGAAAACTGAAGGTTTGACCCGCCCGGCCCCGGTCAGTAGAATGCGCGACCTTTCGCGTAGCCCGTAGGACCCAAAAAGCCTGGGGCGCGCATTCATTGCAGGAATTCAACATGTACGCGGTTATCGCCACGGGCGGCAAGCAGTATCGGGTCACCAAGGACGCGGTCCTGAAAGTAGAGAAGCTGGACGCCCTGCCGGGCGAGACGGTGGAATTTGCCGACGTGCGGCTGGTGGGCGAGGGCGTGAACGTGAAAATCGGCTCCCCCCGCGTGGCAGGCAGCAAGGTGCTGGCCACCGTGGTCCGCCACGGCCAGGGCGACAAGGCCGTCATCGTCAAGTTCCGGCGTCGCAAGCACTACCTGCGCCAGGGCACGCACCGCCAGCTCTTCACGGAAGTGAAGGTCACGGACATCAGCGCGGCCTAATCGCGCCGGTCATCGAACAGGATCAAGCACACATGGCACATAAAAAGGCTGGCGGCAGTACCCGAAACGGCCGCGATTCACACTCCAAGCGTCTGGGCGTCAAGCGCTTCGGCGGCGAACTGGTGGCCGCGGGCAACATCCTGGTCCGCCAGCGCGGCACGCCGATGCGTGCCGGTTCGAACGTGGGCGTGGGCACCGACCACACCCTGTTCGCGCTGGTGAGCGGCCGGGTGCAGTTCGCCAAGAAGGGCCCAGAGCAGCGTACGTTTGTCAGTGTCCTGCCCGAGGCGACCGCCGCCTCCAATTGATCGCTTGAGGGCCGATGCGGCCTAGGTTCGCAGGTCCGCCCTCATGAAATTCGTCGATGAAGCCCGCGTCAAGGTCCAGGCGGGCAACGGTGGTCGTGGCTGCGCCAGTTTCCGGCGCGAGAAGTTCGTTCCCTTCGGCGGTCCCGATGGCGGCGACGGCGGCCACGGCGGCAGCGTCTGGCTGCGGGCCGTGGCCGGCATCAATACCCTCGCTGATTTTCGCGTCGAGCGCACCTACCGCGCCCCGCATGGCACGGCCGGCAGCGGCAATGACTGCACGGGCGCCGCCGGCGCGGATCTGTATGTCCCGCTGCCCGTCGGCACCGTGATCCGCGACTCCGAGACCGGGGAACAGCTGGGCGATCTGGCGAAAGTCGGGGATGAGCTGCTGGTGGCCCGGGGCGGCAAGGGCGGCTGGGGCAACACCCGCTTCAAATCCAGCACCAACCGCACCCCTCGCCAGTTCGGCACGGGCCTTCCCGGCGAGAAGCGCCTGCTCGAACTGGAAATGAAGGTCATTGCCGATGTGGGCCTGTTGGGGCTGCCGAACGCCGGCAAATCCACGCTGATCCGCGCGGTCTCCCAGGCGCGTCCGAAGGTCGCCGACTACCCCTTCACCACGCTGTATCCGAACCTCGGCGTGGTCAGCGCGGGGGACCAGCGCAGCTTCGTGATGGCCGATATCCCAGGGCTCATCGAGGGCGCCGCGGAAGGGGCGGGCTTAGGGATCCGCTTCCTCAAGCATCTGCAGCGCACCCGGCTGCTGCTGCACCTGGTGGATATCGCCCCTCTTGACCCCGACCAGGACCCGGTCAAGGGCGCGCGCGCCATCGTCGCGGAGCTGAAGAAGTTCAGCGCGGATCTCACCGAAAAGCCCCGCTGGCTGCTGCTGAACAAGGCCGACCTGCTTCCCGACGAGGAAGCCCAGGCGCGCGCCAAGGACATCGTGCGGCGCCTGCGCTTTCGCGGGCCGCACTTCCTGATTTCCGGCGCCACGGGCGCCGGCACGCCTGAACTGGTGCAGGCGGTGATGACGTTCCTGGAGAAGACTCAAGCGGCGGCGGATGCCGCGGCCGAGAGTTAGGCCATTGCGCGGATGCGCGCGGCGAGCCGGCTCTTGTGCCGATCGGCCTTGTTGCGATGGATGATGTTCTTGTTGACCAGCGAGTCGATGACCGGAACGGCCTCGCGGTAGCTGCTGCCGGCCGCGGCCTTGTTGCCACCCTCGACGGCGGCCGTGACCTTGCGCACGGCACTGCGCATGCGCGAGCGCAGGGCGACGTTCTGTGCGCGGTGCTTCTCGGCTTGGCGAGCGGCTTTTTCCGCGGACTTGGTATTGGCCAAAGGACTCTCCGTAAATACGCCGGGACTTGCCCGATTCAAGGGGCCGGTAGTCTGCTGATCGACCCGCAGGTTGTCAACTTGGAAGCAGCCGACTTGCCTATAATTTCAAGCAAATGCGATTGATTCGGGGACTTCCGCCGGCCGGCGCCCGCCAGGGCGGCCAGGCCGTCACCGTGGGCGCCTATGACGGGCTGCACCTGGGGCACCAGGGGTTGCTGGCGCGCCTGCACGAGCATGCCCGGCGCCTGGGCGTGCCCACGGTCATGGTCACCTTCGAACCCATGCCCCGGGAGTTCCTGACGCCTGAGAATCCCCCCGCACGGCTCACCTCACTGCGGGAACGCTGGCGCTGCCTGGAACAGATGCCGCTGGACCGCCTGTGCGTACTGCGCTTCGGCAAGGCGACCCGCTCCTTGAGCGCCGGGCAGTTTGCGCAGCTTCTGGCCGAGCGCCTCTCGCCGGCGGTGGTGGTCGTGGGCCATGATTTTCGCTTCGGCAAGGGCGGCGGGGGCACGGCCCAGGGCTTGCGGGAGGGCGGTCGGCGGCTGGGATTTGAGGTCGATATCGTGGAGCCGGTGACGCTGGCGGGCGAGCGCCTCAGCAGCAGCGCCATCCGCGACGCCCTGGCGGCGGGGGACCTGATGCGGGCCGAGCGGCTGCTGGGCCGTCCCTATACGATGATCGGCCGGGTGGTGCGCGGGGAGCGGCTCGGACGTAAGCTGGGCTTTCCCACCGCCAATGTGCGCTTCCCGCACCGGCGGCTGCCGGTGGCCGGCATTTTCGCGGTGCGGCTCAGGATCCGGGGCGCGGCGGATGCGCCGCTGCGGGGGGTGGCCAGTATCGGGACCCGGCCCACCGTGGG
The DNA here is from genome assembly GCA_963726995.1 of uncultured Pseudomonadota bacterium. Taxonomy (GTDB): domain Bacteria; phylum Pseudomonadota; class Gammaproteobacteria; order Steroidobacterales; family Steroidobacteraceae; genus DAIDKA01. Next base: position 463,607 of record CAVSEP010000007.1, on the reverse strand, counting down.
CGGTACGGAACCTTTGCTTGAGGTCCATGCGTTCGATTTCGACGGCGATCTGTACGGCCGCGAAATCGCCGTTGAGTGCGTGCAGTTCCTGCGGCCTGAACTTAAGTTCGAGTCGCTGGACGCGATGGTGGCGCAGATTAAGCAGGATGCCGCGCAGGCGCGCGCGCTGTTGGAATGAGTCAACGAGTGAGTGAGCGGACGGAAAGTGCCTGACTACAAGCAAACCATCAATCTGCCCCAGACCGACTTCTCCATGAAGGCGGACCTGGCGCAGCGCGAACCGAAAATGCTGGCCGAGTGGGAAGCCTCGGATCTGTATGGCCGGATTCGTGCGGCATCCCAGGGCCGGCCGCGCTTCCTGCTGCACGATGGACCGCCGTATGCCAATGGCACCATCCATCTGGGCCACGCGCTGAACAAGATTCTCAAGGACATCATCGTGAAGTCCCGGCAGCTGGACGGCTTCGATGCGCCCTATGTCCCCGGGTGGGATGGACACGGCCTGCCGATCGAGCAGCAGGTGGAGAAGAAACATGGCCGCCCGGGTCAGAAGCTGGACGCCGCCGCCTTTCGTGCCGCCTGTCGGGCCTTTGCCAACGAGCAGGTGAATCTGCAGCGGACCGACTTCAAGCGCCTAGGGGTGTTGGGCGACTGGGATCATCCCTACCTCACCATGGATGCGCGCTACGAGGCGCATCAGATCCGGGTGCTGGGTCGCGTGATCGCCAACGGGCATCTGTACAAGGGCGTGAAGCCCGTGCACTGGTGCTTTGATTGCCGCTCCGCCCTGGCCGAGGCCGAAGTGGAGTACGAGGACCACACCTCCGCGGCCATCGATGTGGGTTTCCGCCTGCTCGATCTTCGCGACTTCGAGGCGCGCATCGGCGCAGCGCCAGGATCCTTAGGCTCCACGCCCACCGACATCGTGATCTGGACGACGACTCCCTGGTCGCTGCCGGCCAACCAGGCCGTGGCCGTGAACGGCGAGTTTGACTACGTGCTGGTGCGTACGCCGGGCCGCAACCTGGTGCTGGCGCTGGCGCTGGCCGAACAGTGCCTGGCGCGCTACGCCCTGCAAAGCAACGATGCGATCGAAGCGGAGCTGCCCAAGGCCTCCTTCAAGGGGCGGGTGCTGGAAGGGCTGCGCGTGGCACATCCCTTCCAGGCCTATGACGTACCGGTGATCCTCGGAGATCACGTCACGGCGGATACCGGCACCGGCGCCGTGCACACCGCGCCGGCCCATGGTCAGGAAGACTTTGCCGTGGCGCGCCGCTATAACCTCGCGGTCCCGAATCCCACCGGCAACGACGGACGCTTCCTGCCCGACACGCCGCTGGTGGGAGGACTGAAGCTCGAGGAGGGCGGCAAGCTGATCGTGGAGACCCTGCGCGCCAATGGCGCGCTGATCCACGATGAGCCCTATGTGCACAGCTACCCGCACTGCTGGCGCCATCACTCCCCGGTGGTGTTCCGCACCACTCCGCAGTGGTTCATCAGCATGGACCAGAAGGGCCTGCGCGCCCACGCCCTGCGCGACATCGCCCAGGTGAAATGGACGCCGGCCTGGGGCGAGCAGCGCATCAGCGGCATGATTGCCGACCGACCCGACTGGTGCATTTCCCGCCAGCGAACCTGGGGCGTGCCGCTGGCCCTGTTCGTGCACAAGAGCAGCGGTGAACTGCATCCGCGCACCCCGGAGCTGATCGAGGCGGTCGCCGACCGCGTCGCCGCGGCGGGTATCGAGGCGTGGTTCGCGCTGGATCCGGCGCAGCTGCTCGGCGCCGATGCCGAGCACTACGAGAAGCTCAAGGACGTGATGGACGTCTGGGCGGACTCGGGCGTGTCCTTCGACTTCATGGCCGCCACCCGGCCCGGCTTCCCGATGCCGGTGGATCTGTATCTGGAAGGCTCCGACCAGCATCGTGGCTGGTTCCAGAGTTCCCTGCTGATGTCCGAGGCCCTGTACGAGCGGGCCCCCTATCGCGGGGTGCTCACCCACGGGTTCACCGTGGATGAGAAGGGCCGCAAGATGTCCAAGTCCCTAGGTAATGTGATCCTGCCGCAGAAAGTGGTCGGCTCCCTGGGCGCGGATGTGCTGCGGCTGTGGGTGGCCGCCACCGATTACGCCAATGAGATGAGCGTCTCGGACGCGCTGATCAACCGCACCGCCGATGCCTACCGGCGGATGCGAAATACCGCGCGCTTCCTGCTGGGGAACCTGCACGGTTTCGATCCGACCCGGGACCTGGTGCACCCGGCGCAGATGGTGGCGCTGGATCGCTGGGCCGTGGCGCGCACCGCGCAGCTGCAGGCCGAAATCATCGAGGCCTACCGCGAGTACGCCTTCCATCTGGTCTATCACAAGGTGCACAACTTCTGCATCGTGGACTTGAGCGCCATCTATCTGGACATCGTGCGCGACCGGCTCTACACCACGCCTGCCGGCAGCCATGCGCGCCGCTCGGCGCAGACGGCGCTGTACCACATCAGCCATGCCATGGTGCGTTGGCTGGCGCCCGTGCTGTCCTTCACCGCCGAGGAAATCTGGCGGCAGCTGCCCGGCGTTCAGGGTGATTCGGTGTTTCTGGCGCAGTGGCAGACGCTGCCGGAAGGGGCGGCCCACGACATCGACTGGACCAGCCTGATCAACTTGAAGCGCGATGTGTCGCGGGAGCTGGAGAAACTGCGCGAGGCCCGGCAGATCGGCGCGCCGCTGGATGCGCAAGTCGAGGTGTACTGCGTGCCCGCGGAGTTCGACCGCTTCAATGCCTTAGGTGCCGAGCTGCGCTTCCTGCTGATTACTTCGGAAGCCGTAGTGCACAAGGTCTCCGCCGCACCCGCCGGTGCCGTGCCCGCCGCGGAGGCCGCCCGCGAGGGCGTATGGATCAGCGTGCGGGCGTCGAGCCACCCCAAGTGCGTGCGCTGCTGGCATCACCGCGCCGATGTGGGCGCCGACCCCGCGCACCCGGAAATCTGCGGGCGCTGCCGCGGCAATCTCGAAGGTTCCGGGGAAGAGCGGAGGTTCACGTGAGTCCGGCAGGGGCTGCGGCGAAGCCATCCATAATGCGCAGCGGCTGGCTGTGGCTGCCCCTGGCGGTGCTGCTGATACTGGCGGACCAGCTGTCGAAGGCCTGGATCGTGAACCACATCGCGTATGGGGGGATCCGCACCCTGCTGCCGGTGCTGGATATCACCCTCAGGTACAATCGCGGGGCGGCCTGGAGCATGCTGGATGGGGCTTCGGGCTGGCAGCGATGGCTGTTTTCGGGCCTCGCGGCAGTGGTCGGGGCGGGCCTGCTGTACTGGCTGCGGCGGCTGGACGGCCGCGCACAGCGGCTGCTGTGCCTGAGCCTGGTGCTGATTCTGGCCGGCGCGCTCGGCAACCTGATTGACCGGTTGCTCAGCGGGCAGGTCGTCGATTTCATTCTCGCGCATTGGAATGATGCGCAGTTTCCGGCCTTCAATGTGGCGGACTCCGCCATCACGGTGGGCGCCGCGCTGATGTTGCTGGATGCCTTCACGGACGGTCGCAGGAGTTCAAACTGATGCAAGTACTGCTCGCCAATCCCCGCGGCTTCTGCGCCGGGGTGGATCGCGCCATCGAAATCGTCGAGCGTGCGCTGTCGATGTTCGGTGCGCCGGTCTATGTGCGCCACGAAGTGGTCCACAACAAGCATGTCGTGGATCGCCTGCGCAATCTGGGCGCGGTCTTCATCGAGGAGCTGGAGGAGGTGCCCACCGGGGCCACGCTGATCTTTTCGGCGCACGGGGTGTCCACGGCGATTGAACTGGGCGCCAAGGACCGTCAGCTCACGGTGTTCGATGCGACCTGTCCGCTGGTCACCAAGGTGCACATGGAAGTGCAGCGCTACGCGCGCGACGGCTTCGATGTGATCCTCATCGGCCATCATGGCCATCCGGAAGTGGAGGGCACCCTGGGGCGCTTCGATACCAGCTTCGGCGGCCGTATCTGGCTGGTGCAGAACGTGCGCGATGCCGAGGCACTCTCGGTGCGCGATCCGGCGAAGCTCGCCTTCGTGACCCAGACCACCTTGTCGGTGGATGACACCGCCGAGATCGTCGCGGCCCTGCGCGGCCGTTTTCCGGGCCTGGAAACCCCGCGCAAGGAGGACATCTGCTACGCCACCCAGAACCGCCAGGATGCGGTGAAGAAGCTGCTGGAAAAGGTGGACGTGCTGGTGGTCGTGGGCTCCCGCGCCAGCTCCAACTCGAATCGCCTGCGCGAGCTCGCCGATCGGGCCGGCATTCCCGGCTACCTGGTCGACGGCGCCGCCGACATGCATCGGGACTGGTTCGACGGCAAGAGTGTCGTGGGCGTCACGGCCGGGGCCTCCGCCCCGGAGGTGCTGGTGCAGGAGGTCATCAACCAGCTGCGCGCCTGGGGCGCCAAGGTGCCCGAGGAGATTTCCGGCCGCGAGGAGCATGTGATTTTCGGGCTGCCCCGGGAACTGCGGCGTCCGGAAGTGGGTCCGGCGTCCTAGGCTATAATGCCGGCCATGCAGGACAACGGCTTACCTGACCCTCCCGGGCAGTGTGCCCGGCGCCTGGCCGGTTTTGGTATCCGGCCGACCGCACAGCGCGTGCGCATCGCCGCCTTGCTGCTGGCGTCCCCCCAGCACCTGTCCGCGGAGCAGATCCTGGCGAGCCTGCGGTCCGCCGGGGCCCGGGTCTCCAAAGCCACGGTGTACAACACCCTGAACCTGTTCGCCGAGCGGGGCGTGATCCGGCAGCTGTCGGTGGATGGCGCGCGGACCTGGTTCGACTCCAATATCGCACCCCACTATCATTTCCATGACATGGACACCGGCGCCCTGGTGGATGTGCCGGTGCCGGAGGTGGAGTTTTCCCGGCTGCCGCCGCTGCCCGCGGGCATGGAAATGGCGGGCATTGATCTGGTTATCAGAGTTAGAAAAATTTCCTGAAGCGCGGCGGATTCTTAGTACAATCCGCGCCCACGATTTCGCCCCTTTCGGCGCCGACTTAGCTCAGTTGGTAGAGCACATCATTCGTAATGATGGGGTCCACAGTTCGATTCTGTGAGTCGGCACCAATATATCTTCTTGATTTTGCTGAAGTTTCACGGTGTCGTCCCCCGTGACCACATAAATGGCTGCTGCTACCGCATTTGCACCGCCGATCGACAGCCTGATAGATAGGGATTGCTAGGGAATGCGTGCGCATCTGGCATCGGTCGTTGCCTCTATAGCAGCAGTGCATATTCGCGAAGGCGGGCCGCCAATTCGGCAAGACCATGACGTTCAAGCGTTGCGAGATACTCTGCGATGGCAACGGTCGGATTCACCAAGCTGGTGCGAATCCGCCGTACTGATTCGAGAACCGTGGCGGGCGCCAAATCGAAAAGGTGGACAAGAAATTCGTCCGGATGCTGCACATCGATCGCGTATCGTTTGAGAGTCGCGACGGGAAAGTCCTTGAGATTGTAAGTCACGATGACGTCCGCACGGCCGCGAATGGCGGCGGCCAGCACGTGCCGGTCATCAGGGTCTGGCAGCGTGAGCGTCGGGATCAAATCCTCAAAATCTGTGATCAGTGCGTCGCGAACATGAGCGTCCATCAGACGCCGCGTGCGCTCAAGGCGTTCGCGGGACAGATCGGGCCGACTGTTGAGGACGGCGCGGATCCATTCCTCGTGAATGGCATCGGTCCAGCGCGCTCGGAATTGATCGGTCACTGCCAAATGCAGCAGCAGGTCGCGGACCGGCGCTGGGAAGAGCACGCAGGCGTCGTAGAGTGCCGTGAACGCCATGGCACTCAGTAACCGAGATTCAAGTCCTGCGCCTCGCGGGTGAGTTGCGCCAGAGCATCCAGGCGCTGCTCATCTTCGCGGCGCTTAAAATTCATCAGGTCGTCGAACAACACGCGCCGCCGCGTACCTACTTTGCGGTAGGGGATGGTCCCTTTTTCAAGCAGACCAACAAGGTAAGGTCTGGAGACGTTGAGCAGATCTGCAGCCTGCTGCGTCGTGAGCTCGGCATTGATGGGAATGAGCGTCACGGCCCGCCCCTGGCTCATTTCCCGCAGGATGCTGTGCAGCAGACCGACCGCTGCGCGCGGCAACACCACGTGCATTCGATGCGCCGCATCGCCGACCTGCAGCAACGCATGATCCAGGTGTTCAGCCACCTCCCCAAGTGTCCGCGCGGCCTCCCGAGCCTGAGCGACGTCTTCTGCGAGTGGGATTGTGGGTTGTGGTACTCGAGTTGCCGGCGCGGTCATGGCATGTCCTCCTGATCAGGATTGTACCGGACCAGCGCAGTAAACGAAATAAACGAAACTAACGAATTAAATGATGGCGCTCCGGCCTTTACCAATTACCGACTCCCCGCGGGAAATGCAGTAAATATGCTGCTACAACCGGCGAAAATGGTCTATATGAAGCTATATCTATAAAATGGCGCCCGGGCACAGGCGGCTCACGCCTTCAATCTTGGCATCATTGGCCGGTAGCCAGGCCCTGACCGCGAACCGTGGGGTTTCGAGCCGAAATCCGTGCTACGACGTTTGCACCGCCATAGGCCACTTCTGACTACTTTCGGCCCGTGTCGGAAGGGGTGGGACAGACCGTATCTGATTGATTTTCCTCGGTACTGGCGTCGCCTCCGGACTTCGTAATGATGGGGTCCACAGTTCGATTCTGTGAGTCGGCACCAATTACTCCTTGATCATCAAGTGCTTGGCTCATGCCGGCATTTTCGTCCGATTTCGACTGTGACCTTTTGTGCCCCCGGCCTGCTTCGGCACTCGCTCGCCAATGATTCGGCGTTGTCATCAACTCCGGTCGAGCAGTTGTTCGCGCGCTTCAATTTCTCAATACCACCGGAGCCGCTCATTCGACGACGCTGCGCGTCGTGAGCAACTCCTCAAGACGAAGCCGTGCTTTCACTGGCGTGTCGAGCGCGGCGGCAAACGCGTCAAACTGTTTGCGGTTCAAGCGGAATTCGCGTCGGTCGGCCAGCGTCTCCGCCGCCGCCTCAAGGCTCTTGTCGAGGACGAAGGCGCTCACGCTCTTATCCTCAACGGCGGCGGCGCGTTGGAGCAGGGATTTCGCGCGGGGCGTCACGCGCACTTCCAGTCGCTCATCCCGGCGTTTTGCAAAATTTGGCATGGTGAACCTCCGGTCCAGACCCGCACTTTGTCAGCCGAACAATGTACGGACTAATGAGAAATCGACGGTGCGGGCCTGTGAGAAGTTTACTAACGGAAATTGGATTCACGAGCCTCAGTTCCCTTTGGCAAGAACGTAAACGGCGACACTTTCCCGAGACCCGGTAAGCGATCTTCGTCGGCATGGTGCTTTGTCCTGGGGGCAACCGTAGGGACACGATTGCCTTTACGTGGCCGATATGTAATCTAAGTAGCCGATATATGGCCGATAAACGTTGAATTCGAGGGTTATAGCCGATATATTAGCCGACATATGGCCGATAAATCACAAGTACTCGACTTCCTCCATACACGCGGGGACGGCTGGACCGCGCTCGCCCAGATTCGCACGGCCGTCAATGTGCCTGACCGGACGCTGCGCAACTGGCTTAAGGATCTTGTCGAGGAAGGCGCAATCAAGTCGCACGGCGAGCGCAAGGGTCGGCGCTATCGTCTTGTAGAACGTCCCGCGGTGGTCGTCCCGGGATCGAACGCGATCGCCGTCGAGGGACAACCGCCGGCCCTGGCCGTCCAACAGATTTTCACGTCGGCAAGCCAAGCGCTGGTCAAGCGCATCGAGGCCCCCGTCTATACGCGCCCGCCGGCGACCTACCGGGAGGAGTGGCTGCAGACCTATGCGCCTAACGAGAGTGCATATCTCGCACCTAAGCAACGCGAGGAGCTCGCCGCGCTCGGGAAGCGCGATCCGATCTACCGTCGCGCCGGTACCTACATCAAGAAGATCTACGACCGCCTGCTGATCGATTTCAGCTTCAACTCCTCGCGGCTCGAGGGGAACACCTACACGCTCGCGGACACCGAGCGGCTCGTGCTGCAGGGCACGGCCGCGCCGGGGAGGCCCAATGCTGAGCGCATCATGATTCTGAACCACAAGGAGGCGATCACATACCTGGTCCGGCACGTGGATACCTTGCAGCCGGATGAGAACACAATTCGGACGCTTCACTACCTACTCGCCGACAGTCTCGTGGCGCCCGAAGCCGCGGGACAGATCCGTGAGGAGAGCATCCGGGTAAGTGGCACGACGTATGCGCCGCTGGAGGGGCGCGACAGACTGACGCGGCTTCTGCTCTTGCTGCTGGAAAAGGCGCAAGCAATTACTGACCCGTTCGAGCAGAGCTTTTTCCTGCTCGTGCACATTTCGTATCTGCAGGCCTTCGTTGACGTGAACAAACGCACGGCGCGACTTGCCTCGATCATTCCGTTGATCCGGGGCGACTACGTGCCGCAGTCTTTCGTGGACGTGGATCAGGACGCTTATCTCAAGGCGACGATCGCGGTCTATGAGCTCAACGAGGTGGGACCGCTAGCCGAAGTTTACGCCTGGTCGTATCAGCGCACCTGTCAGCGCTTCGAGACCACCGCTCAGGTGGTCGGGTTCGATGAGATTGCAGCGCTCTATCGCCAGCCGCGACGCGCGTTGGTGACGGACCTGGTGCGTGCCAAAGTGCCGCAGGACAAGGTCGCCGAGTGGATTACGGCGCATGTACCGGGCAACGTCGAGCCACAACATCGGGAGAAGTTCATCTCCGATGTCGTCGCGGAACTTGAGAATCTTGATGCGTCGCGGATCGGAGGATTGGGGATCACGCGGGAAGAACTCGAGGCCTGGCAGGAGTTGCGCAACCAGAGCTAGGTACAATCGAGTCGATCACTGGCCAGAATCGCTGTGCCTCTTTTGTACCCCGGCACGCCTTACACCCGTCTGTTTGCAGCCGGTTTCAGTGTCGTAACTATTTGATCTTTGGAAGATCGGCAGGCTTCGTAATGATGGGGTCCACAGTTCGATTCTGTGAGTCGGCACCAATATATCTTCTTGAGTTCTCTGAATTTTCACGGGAATACCTCCCGCGACAGCGTTGACCCCTGCTACCGAATTGGCACCGGCCATTGACGCCCATGAGCGCGTATCAGCCAGCCGAAGGTGTGCATATCGCTTCGCCATGGCTGGCGTCGTCCACCCCATCAGGGAGGTCAGAATCTGATCCGATGGGCCGGCCGCGGCCAGCCAGGAAGCGAACGTGTGGCGCAGGTGCAGACACCGCTTTGCGTGCCCGAGCATTCTGGGTGGCGAGCGCCACCGGAACGCGGCGGCATAGTGATGCTTCCAATTGTTGGGCGCACGGATACTTGAACATCGGGAACTAACCAAGACGGCGAAGGTCGGACTCGGGCAGTAGGCCAATTTCCCCGGGCAAGAGGGCGAAAATCAGTGCAGGTCGCGCCGCCGGAAATTCCGTACAGCTTTCGTGCGCTTGAGCCAGCAATGTCGCGCGAAACGCTCTGGTTCCATTTTTCGCGCCACCAGCATGTCTGTTTCGAGCCGGCCATAGCACTGCTTAGGGGCACGCCTCTGGAAGAACTCGAATTGGAGGATCTGCTCGTGCGTACGGCACGGCTTCCCTCCCAGGCGAAGCTGTCGCGTCTCCTCGCCGGTCTCTGGAATCATCATATGTTCTGGCGATCCATGCGACCCGCCGGAGGAGGTGCACCGAAGGGACCTATCGGCGATCTGATACGGCGCAGATTCGGCTCATACGAGGATTTCGTATTGAATTTCAGGCAGGCGGCTGCCGCGCTTCACGGAAGCGGCTGGTTGTGGTTAACGTGGGTTCACGGGGATCTGGAAATCCAAACCACGGCAAACTCGGAATTCCCGCTCCAAGGCGGTCAGGTGGTACTGCTCGCGCTCGACATGTGGGAGCACGCCTACTACCTGGACCATCAAAACCGCCGAACTGAGTACGTTCGAACCTTTCTTGAGGAGCTTGTCGATTGGGACTTCGCGAACCACAATCTGATTCAGGCGGTCATGCGCTCCCCTTGCCGGCAAGTGTGCGCCGTTCGTATGAGTGAGTCCGCGCGCGGGCTTTCCGAAATCGTCCGTAAATCCGCCTTGTGTGTCCCGAGCCAGGAAAAGGCTACGTGACAATTGTTATCGTGATCGTCATCTGAGATGCTGCTGCAAGTGAACAGCGATGCAGTGTCTCGAGCAATCGCAGCAAATCGATGCGCGTCCAACGCGACGCGCGTTTTATCGGCGCTTGAGCGGCTGCTGCAGATTCCCAAACGGCATTTGATTGAATTGTTCGTAATGGTGTTCATCGTCGAATAGCGAAAGCGACGGCTTGATCAGGTCGCTGCGCGCAACGAGACCAAGGAGTTTGCGGGACCGTGCGTCTTTGACCACTGGCAAGCGCTCGAGGTGATGCACCGCAAGCCTGGTCGCCACGACCCGGCAGGTCTCATCGGGCAAGGCCATCACTGGCGGATTCTCCCCAAACAGCTCGCTAACGCACTGGTCAGGTGAGGTTTCTGCGTACTTCGCCAGGATTGCGCGGTCAACCACGCCGAGGAATAGGCCGTCGCGGACGACGGGGAACGCTCGATGCGATTGATGCGGACCAAAATAGTTCTCGAGCGCGGTGGCAATCGAGGTTCGCGCCTCGATGGTCGTGACTTCGCGAGTCATGACCTCACTCACCGCATGCCGTTCCAGCGGATCGATGCCATATTCGCGGTAGATGTGATATCCGCGCCGCGCGACCTTTTCGGTGAGGATCGAGCGTGGCATCACCAGTACCGTAAAGCCGTATGCGGTCGCGCAGGCGGTCAACAGGGGCAACAGCGCATTGACGTCATGGGTCACCTCAAATGCAAACATGATGGCCATGACGGGTGCTCGCATCATGCCGCCCAGCGTCGCCGCCATGAATACCAGCGGCCACAGAGTCGCCTCACCACCGGGAAGAAACGGCCCGAGAATGACGCCCAGCCCCGCCCCGAGCATGAGTAGCGGAGCCAGAACTCCGCCGGAGGTTCCCGAACCCAGAGCCACCACCCACATCACCCCTTTACACAGCAACAATGCCAGCGCCACCTCGATCGCGAGGTGATTTTGCAACAGGTCGCGGATCACGTCATAACCGACTCCCAGGGCGCGCGGTTGGAGATATCCCCCGATGCCGATGACGATCGCGCCGATGGACGGCCACCACATCCAGTGAATCGGCAACCTGCTGAAAGCGTCCTCGACCCTGTAAAGGGACGTCGATAGGGCCCAGGAGAGCGCGCCGCTCGCGACGCCCGCCAGCAAACAGGAGAGCAGGCAGATCGGCGTGACGATCGCTGTCTGTAGCGGAAACAACGGTCCGACATCGAACAGATAGGGCCGCGTGAAGGCCGCAACGGCGCATGATATGGCGACTGGAATCAAGCTGCGCGGTCGCAGCTCGAACAACAGGAGCTCGACGGCCAGCATTACCGCGGCAATGGGAGTGCCAAAGATCGCGGTCATGCCTGCAACCGCACCAGCAACAAGCAGAGTCTTGCGCTCACTCCCAGTGATGTGCAGATATTGCCCCAAGAGCGAGCCTATGGCGCCGCCAGTCATGATGATCGGTCCCTCGGCGCCGAAAGGGCCACCGCTGCCAATCGCGATGCCGGAGGACAGAGGCTTGAGGAGCGCGACCTTCAACGACATCTTGCTCTTGCCGAACAGAATCGCTTCGATCGCCTCTGGAATGCCGTGGCCGCGGATCTTTTCTGACCCGAATCGCGCCATCAACCCGATGATCAACGCGCCGGCGATGGGCACCGGAATCACCCAAAGACCGAGAGTGTTGTGAGCGGGGGAAACGGCCGCTGTCGACCACGAATGGAAAAAGAAGAGATGGGTGAATAGGTGGATGAGCTGGAGCAATACGAATGCGGCGACGGTGCTCAGGACACCGATGAGCGCGGCAGCTGCGGCGATTCCGAGCAATCTCGCATCGGCGGCGAAATCCCTGCGCAAGTCGGACTTCGACACGATCAGCTCTCTCCCAGGGGAACGGGAAAGACCCCATGAATGGACTTGAGTTCGGCCCGATGCAAGGACGCGAGTCTCGCCAACAAACGCTCCCCTTCCGGGAGCAGGTGCACTTCCACCTCTCGACCGTCCTTCTCGCTCGGGCGCCTGGATACCAGCCCGCGCTCCTCACAGCGTGTAATGAGGGCCACCACGCCATGCGGTTGCGCCTGCAGGCGCTCGGCAAGCTCCCCGACATTGGCATATTCGCGCGCCGGGTATCCTTTGATATGCAGAAGCAGCAGATATTGCAGCGGGGTCACGCCGTGTGAGCGTGCGGCGCGCTCCGAGAACCGCTCGAATCGCCTCATTTGATAGCGAAATTCGGATAGCTGCTCGAAGGCCGCCTTCGACAGCGCTGCGTCACCGGAACGAGACATGGCATTGCTCTTCCTGAAATCCCATGGGCCGCAATATATCATAGTGTGATATAATCGCTGTCGACCGGGTCACGGCGACCACGGATGAAACAGCGGCTGACGAAGAATCCAGGGCGGTCAGGCTGGCGTCCGCGCCCTGCGCCCTGTGTGCTGGGCGAGCTGGGATCCAATGGCCCTGCGATGGTCGATCCCGAGTAAGCTCGAGAAGTGGCACGTTGGCGTAACTTTGAGCGCGAGCGGTTGATCAAAGCGCGCTGGATCGTGTACGCCCCGATCCTCTGGGGTCCGCGCGCCGACGGTAAGGTCGGGTAATTCAACAAACCAGGAGATTGCCGTGGGGGTAGATCCGGTCGCTGATCAGTCGGTTGATCCCGTCAGCAATGTCCTGAAGTGGATATTGCTGTTTGTCGCTGTTGCAACGTTCGGGGTTCTTGCCTGGACGACCGGCGTCACGTATCGGCAGGCGCCTCCCTTTCCGGACCGTTTCGTCAGCGGTGACGGCCGGCTTCTGATGTCGGCGGAGGATATTCAAGCGGGAAAATCCGGCTTTCAGAAGGCCGATCTCATGGACTATGGAAGTCTCTATGGCATGGGATCCTATTTCGGTCCGGACTATACCGCGCAGTACCTGGTGCGGCTCGGCGCACTGACCGAAGCGAACATCGCGCGCTCGACGGACGGAAACTCACTCGCGGCACTGAGCGCCGAGCGTGCGGCCGGAATCCGCGTGGCGATGCAGGCGCAACTGCAGCAAGTCGATCTCACGCAGCGGGTGGCGGTCATCCCAGAGGCGCTGGCCGCGGCCATCACGTCACTGCAAGGGGAGATCGCCGAGTACCTGCGGCGCGACGAGTTCCCCAAGGGTTGGACGCAGGCTTACGCGCTCGATGCCCACAGTGCCCGTCAGACCGCTGACTTTCTTATTTTTTCAGCGCTGACAACCGTCGCGCGCCGGCCGGGTACCACCACGTCATGGACGCAGAACTGGCCCTATGAGCCGTCCGTGGGCAACACCCCGACGACCAGCACCTTCCATTGGACCTGGATCAGCTTCTGCTTCACGTTCTTTGCCTTCGGCGTCATCATCTGGATCTACGAGCTGTATCTGAACGACCCGGACAACGCGCCCATGGATCCGGTGCTGGCGGTATTTCGGCCGCTTACGCTCAGCCAACGCAAGGTGGGAAAGTATTTCCTGATCGTGGCCGCGGTGCTGCTGCTGCAGATCCTGGTGGGATCGATCATGGCTCATTACTACACCGACCGAACCAGCTTCTACGGCATCAGGATTGATTCGTTCCTGCCGTTCAATTTTCTACGCGATGTACACATCCAAACTCCGATCGTCTGGATCGGGCTATCTTGGATAGGCACGGCCTTGTTCCTGGCGCCGGCGATCAGCGGCCGAGAGGCACCTGGCCAGAGCGTCCTGGTGGATTTCCTGTTTGCCGTGACGCTGCTGGTCGTGGTCGGCGCGCTGGCGGGCGATTATCTGGGAATTATGGGCCATATCGGCAGCGGCTGGTTCTGGTTCGGCAATCAGGGCCTGTCGTATATTCAGCTCGGCCGCTTCTGGCAGATGGGATTTTTCGCAGGTTTGGCGCTGTGGAGCGTGCTGGTGTTTCGCGCCCTGTGGCCGACGCGCGACACCCTGTGGGCGGCGAGCCGGCAATTTTGGACGGGCCGCATCCGTCTTGAGCACCTGTTGTGGGCCTCGACAGTCAACATCGCCACGCTATACGCGTTCGGCATGATTCCTCTCACGGGGGTCGAGAAGTCATTTACGATTTCTGACTTCTGGCGCTGGTGGGTGGTGCATCTTTGGGTCGAACAATCCTTCGAATTCTTTGCCGCGGCGATCACCGCGTATCTGCTGATGTCAGTTGGGCTCGTGTCGCGCAAGCTCGCCGAACGCTCGGTCTATTTGGAACTGATTCTTATCTTTCTGGGTGGCGTGCTCGGCACCGGACATCATTTGTATTGGGCTGGAGAGCCGGGCATGTGGGTGCCGCTGGGCACCATGTTCTCATTCATCGAGGTGCTCCCCCTGGTATTGCTGGTAATCGAAGCCATCAAGCATCACCGCTTGATCAAAAGCGATCCGACGTTCAAGTATGGGCTCGCCTATCTCTACGTCGTGGGGGCGGCCTTTTGGAATTTCGTAGGGGCCGGCGTCTTCGGCGGCGGCACGTTGAACGCGCCATTGGTGAATTACTATGAGCACGGTACTTTTCTCACGCTGAATCATGCGCACACTGCCTTGTTTGGTGCATTCGGCCTGCTCGGTTTGGGTTTGATCTATTTCTGTCTGCGCTACGTTGCGGGGGATCGCTACGTGTTCGGCGAGAAGCTGGGGCGTTGGGCATTCTGGCTGTACAACAGCGGAATGCTGCTGTGGATCGTGTTCAACTTCTTTCCGATCGGATGGCCCCAACTGGATGCCGTATTCGAGCACGGGCTCGCGTTTGCACGAAGCCAGGCCTTCTACGACACAACGACGTTCTGGCAGTGGATGCGCCTGCCCGGCGATGTCGTGTTTGCCTTGGGTGCGTTGCTCATGGGCTGGGATTTCATTGTGAAATTGAGGCCCCTGTTCCCGGCGTTCATCGAACGGCGATTTTTGGGTAAGCCCGCGCCGCGGACGTAATTGCGGTCGATCATGACATTGCTGGTCGCTGACTCACGAACCCCAGCTGGATCCCGCGAGCGCTCCGGAGTTCCGGAGCGCTCGTCCAAATTCGAGACGGCGCCCGACTCGACCGCCAGCTTGGGTAGTGTCGGGTTTCGCGGCAGAAGTTCCTAGACCAGCGAGTTCGTTGGAAACGAGTGCGTCGACTGGTGTCGCCCGGACTTATTCGATGGTACCCAATGCCGATGGGCATCAGCGCCTCGCGCGCACCGCTGGCGTAGGCGCTCCGAGCATCTGGGCTTGGCTGGCAAAGTGCTGGGCCATTTGACTGCAGACCAAGTCACAGAGCTGGTAAACCCGCGGATCCGCGATTCGATAGAAAGCACTGGTGCCTTGCGCGGTCCGTTCCACAAATCCGTACCGCATCAGGGTGGCCAGATGTTTGGATACATTGGCCTGGCTGCATTCCAGCAGCTCGGTGAGTTCGCCGACGTTGCGTGTCTTATCGCGCAGGGCATTCAGGATCTTCAGGCGCAAGGGCTCTGAAAGCGCCCGAAAGTATTCGGCGACATGACCCAGAGCCCGATCATCCAGTGCTTTCAACGGCATGCATCCTCGGTAGCGAGCATGAACCACAGTTTACCTTTGATAGCCGCTTGCAACAATCACTATATAGCGATACAGTAATCCCATAATCGAGAGGATGCAAAGAAAGAGGCATCCGGGCAATTAACTGAGGTCATTGATCATGAGTCCACAATCACATCCAATTGAAACGCTCGCGCCAGCGGAAGTGGCGCGGCTCCTCAAAGCAGGAAAACTATTGCTGATTGACGTGCGCGAACCCGCGGAATACGCCGCCGAAAGAATTCATGGCGCACTGCTGTATCCCCTCTCGACCTTTGATGCCGCGGCCCTTCCAGCCGATGGTTCGCGGCGTGTGATAATTCACTGCGGGAGCGGCAAGCGATCGCTCACCGCCGCCGAGAAGCGCCTTGCGGCAGGGCAAAGCCACGCCGCACACATGGGCGGGGGTATCGCGGCCTGGAAAGCCGCTGGCCTGCCGGTGATTGCGCAGGGTGCTGCATGAGCCGGAACGAATCGGCATGGAATCCGGAGGCAAGATCATGAAGCCTTACCCCCACATCTACCAAGTCAGTGCCCTGGGGAAAGTCACGGGTACCGTCCCGGTGGCTTCTCAGGGAGTACCCGATATTCAAACTGCGCCACCTCCCGAATTTGATGGACCTGGTGATGTGTGGTCACCAGAGACGCTGCTTGTTGCCGCAGTCGCGAACTGCTTCATTCTTACCTTTCGGGCCGTGTCGCGGGCAGCCCGTTTCGAGTGGGAGCAACTCGAGTGCTCCGTCGAGGGGGTGCTTGAACGGGTGTCGGGAGTCACGCAGTTTTCCAAGTTCTCAACCCGCGCGAAACTCACGGTCAAGGCGGGCTCGGACAGTGCCAAAGCACAGGAGCTATTGCAGCGCGCGGAGAAGGCTTGCCTCGTTGCCAATTCGCTCCGCGGCGAACGGCACCTGGAGACCGAGCTCATCGAGACAAAGTCATGATTGCGCAGGTGGTAGTGCCGCCCGAAGCTTAAGAGTCGGGAGCTTTATGTATCGGCCCGTCGTCCATGCTGGATGCCGGACGGTACTTCAGTGCTCGACGCCGATTGGCAGACCGCTTCGCCCTGCGCTGCGGCCATAGCTGCGCAAACGAAGGAAAGGGGCGCGGATTGCTCGGCGCCCCTTCCAGAGTGATCAACGGGAACTGAACAGATCAGTCGGCGAAGCGGTCATGGCCGTGATCGTCATCGCCGTGATCGTCGCCAGGGACGTAGGCGACACCGCGGTACACCTTGCCGTACACCGGCTGGGCAACTACGCGGAAGGTCTCACCGGCGGGTAGGGCCGTGGCCGAAACCTGATCGGTGATCTGCACCACTTCGTTCGGATCCGCACCCACGTCCGTGTTGGCGGCATTGGTGTCGGTTGTCGAGGTCGCCGCCCACAGTGTCACCGTGCCGTCGTGATTGACGCGGCCAGCCAGGTTGCGCAGACCGACGGTGGTCACCGCAGGCCAGGCGCCGTCGTGCCCCGCCAGCGGGCCGTAGCTCTGGCCGATCAGGCCGGACTGCAGCGTGTACGCCAGTGACCAGCTGCCGGTCGTCGTGTTCAGCACCCATTTTTCCAGGCCCGCGTTGGTGGCGACGTCGGTGGCGTCACCCGTGCCCTCATCCGTCACGTACATCGTCGTCGGGTTGGCGAAGAAGATCGCGAACGGAGTGAAGTTGCCGCCGGTCGAGCGCGCCGAATCGGTCGGGAAGCCGTTGACGATCTGGATCGTCTGTGCGGCCGCATTGGCGATGGTTGGCAGCACGTTGCCAGCTGCCGGGCCGGGCTGCGGCCCCGGGGGGATGAAGCCGGCAATCGACTGCGGCGCGTTGTTGACGATGGTGTAAACCGTGTCCACGCCGTTGCTGCCGCTGCCCTTGGTGAAGTACAACGCGCCGTTGTACTCGGTGATGCCGCGGAAGTTGTTGTCCTTGCCAGGCTTGTCGTTCGCACCCTTCTTTCCCAGGCCGTACTGCAGCAGCGGGTTGACTTCGGCGGAGCCGGGGGTCTGATCCGCCTGGGCGGCGACTGCCGGGATTGCCGGGGTTACGTTCACCGACCAGCCATTGATCGGCGTGACCGCCTCGACGCCCGTGGTCTGGGTTACATCGGGATTGGTGCCATTGCCCAAGGAACCGAAGGTCGCGGCATTGCCGTTGTTGCTGTTGCCCACGGTGTAGTACAGGCCGTTGGAGGCCAGAAGGGCCGCGCGGCCATTGTTGCCGCCGTAGTTTTCCGTCGGGGTATAGGACAGGCGACCGTTATCGTTCAGATCGACGATGGTGCGGTGGAATGCATAGTTGCTGCCGAAGGCGAAGCTCACCGGGTTAGTCGGATCCTGTCCCGCAACCGCATCGGAGTTGGAAACGTCCAGTGCACCCACGCCAGCGCCGGCATAAGCGACGAACACCAGGTGGCCACCGCGGTGGTCGCGCGTGTAGTGCAGCGCCAATTCCGACTTCGAGGAGAAGCTGGTCACTACCTGATCCTGTGGCACCGCCAAGCGGCTCAGCTCGCGGCCGCTGTTCGGCTCGACGGCAGTCAGGGTGATGGGTGAGGTCACACCGAAGCTGGCATCCGGAACCTCGTTGCTCCACACGGTGACGTAGTTGCCGTCGGACACCGCCGACACAGTGGCCGCGTTGGTGCTGGCTAGCTGAGTGGGGTTCGAGCCCGTGGGGGTCAGCGTGGCGATCGCACCCTGCCAGTTCACGTAGCGACTGCTGCTGATGATCAGCGAGCCTGGTTTAAGGAGGGAGTCATCGGCCGCGGCCGTACCGGTAATGGCGAACGCGGTGATGCTGCCGCCAATCAGCAGCCGCACGGCGCTGCCAATGGAAAAACGAATGGTCATGGCTATCCCCTTGGATGATGAGCGGGGCGATTGGTCAGCGCCCCAACATCGCAAAGTAGGAGAGTCCTGTTGCACCTAAATGAATGTAAGGCTCTTGAAAAAGAGGACAAATTAGGGACAGGTTTAGCGCGATCCTTGATTTGCACGAGCCTGAGCGGACCAACTCAACCGCCTCGGTCTTGATCCCCCGAGTGAAACTCCGCCTTCCCATCTGACACCTCCGAGGTCATCGTCGCACCCAACCTCGGAGTCCGGAATCTCGGTGAAAGCCCATGGATCTACAGTTCGATGCTGTGGGTCGGCACCAAAAACCAGGAAATACCCGGCTTCTGGCCTGATGCGGGTTTCTTCGCCGGGCTAGCGGGCCAGGATCTGACGCAGCACACGCCGCAGCTCGGCCAGCGGATCATCGGACCTGCTCTGGCTGCGCCACGCCACCTGTAGGTCGGGTCGTACCAGCAGCGCGCCGCTGTCCTGCACCTCGCTTGCGCGGGCCCAGTCACCTGTGAAGTCCTGCCACGCTTGGCGGGGGCCGACGATCCTGACCGCAAGGTCCAGCCGCCATTGCTCATTGAGTGCCGCCGCGGCCTGCGCCCAACCCTGGCCGCCAATGCCGGTGAAGATCGTGAAGCGACCTTTGCCGGCGAGGTCGAGGGTCGAGACCTTGCGGCCATCGGTTGCATGGAGCCAGACGTGCGGCAAGCGAGCCCCGGGCCAGCTCGTCGCCTGATAGTGCAGCTGCGGATCCCGCTCATAGGCGGGCTCGGCGGCGCCATCGGTCACTATCGCACCGGAGCGGTAGCGGTGATTCAGGTCGATGCCGTGCGCGTCGAACTCGTACACCTTGCGGGCGATGGCCTCGCGGATCAGCCGACGCTGCACCTGCGCCTCGGGGGTGTCGTCACAGCGGGCATCCATGTTCTGCTGCATGGTGACCGGATCGATCGAGTCCAGCAGTCCGAGCGCCTTGAAGATCGGCCCGAACTCATCGATGGACTGATTGGCGCGCGTCACGATCTGTTTGGCAATGGGTGCGCGCTCGGCATCGAAACTCTCCAGCAGCTGCACGCCCGCCTGCCCCTTGAGGACATACGCCAGTTTCCAGGCCAGGTTGTAGCTATCCTGGATAGAGGTATTGGAGCCCAGTCCATTGGAAGGCGGATGCCGGTGGGTCGCATCGCCCAGGCACAACACGCGGCCGTGGCTCATCCGGGTCGCATACCGGTTGTTGACCGTCCAGGTCGACACCGATTGCAGCTGGATCGCCAGGTCGGGATCGCCCACCAGGTCGCGCACCACCTTCAGGGCAAATGCCTGATCGACCTTCGGCGCGGGCTGGCTGATGTCGTACCCCCACACCACCAGCCACTCGTTCCAGCGGCGGATCATCCGGACCAACCCCATTCCGATCCCGCCGACATTGGACCCCGGCTGCAGCACCCAATACAGCACCGAGGGGCGATGGGCGACAAACCGGGAAAGATCCGCCTTGAAAAGGATGTTGATGGAGCCCGCCACGCCCATCGAGCCTTCGAATGGCAGGCCCGCATGCTCGGCCACGCGGGAGTTGCCACCGTCGGCGCCCACCAGGTACTGCGATCGCACCGTAAAGGATTTGCCGGACAGCCGATCCAGCAGCGTCGTGGTCACGCCGTCCGCGTCCTGCTCATGGCCCAGGTATTCGGTCGACATGCGTGACTGTGTGCCGCGCGAGCAGGCAGTCTTGAACAACAGGGGTTCCATGAAGGTCTGCGGCAGGTCAATCATCGAACAGGGTGATGCCAGCAGGTGCGCCGCCTTGGACAGCGGGTGCGTGCCCCAGCTGCGCAGCCGCCCCAGCTCCTCGCCCGCCAGCGAGGTGCAGAAGACGTTGTTTCCCATGTCATCCTGCGGAGTGCCGTGCAGGTTGGCCTCCGCTTCGACCTCGCTGCCCAGGTCGCGCAGGACTTCCATGGCCCGCTGGTTGGTGATGTGCGCCCGCGGCGTGTTGGTCAGCCATCGGTACTTGTTGACCACCAGGTTCTCGATACCATAGGTGGCGAGCAACGCGGCCATGGACCCGCCGGCCGGCCCCGTGCCGATGATCAGAACCTGCGTATTGATGTCGCTCATGTCTTGCCCGCCATGGGCGATTCCACGGTGCGATGCACTCCTATCGGCTATTTCTGGCCACTGTGTTTGGCCAAGTCCTCGGCCTCGTCCTGTGCGAACAGCTTCTTCTGAGTGGTCGTCAAATAGAATGTGTCGGGGTCCTTGTAGGTCCGGGTGACCGTAACCGATTCGCCAGGCAGGATGAACTGTGAGCTGCCGGATGCCGTGCGGATGACGTTATTGTTGCTTTCGCAGGACCACATATCGATTCGGGCGCCCACATCGGTTACCCGCCTGTACTGCATGACGACGTGCCAGGGCGTGCGCAGACCCTTCGGATCCCAAACAGTCACCTCGTCGACAATGGTGTCATGGTCCACCATGTGGATTCTCTCCAGGGTGCTGGTTTGATTGCTGTAATCCGGCTGACTGCGCTGGTATTCGCCGTGAGTTAGGCGAATGGTGTGCACCACCAGCGTCTGGTTATCCCAAAATCCGATCGAGTCGCCGACCCAGAGGGCGTGCGCGGTATCCTCGGGGACGTGACCGCGGCCATCCGTATATATTCTTCGCGCCTCACTTTGTTGTTCGTTGATCCACCACGTTTCATCAGGCGTGACGATAAACTCCCGCAGGAACGGCTCGGTCAGCCAGCGCGGATATCCTGCCGGCAGGCAATCGCTGAGCTGATCCCACTCGTTGCCGGCTGCGACCTCGCGCAGCTTCTGTTCAAAAGCGGCCTTGTAGCGTGGCGTCAGATCGGCCGTGATTGGACCCAGCGGCACATTGAAGCCATTTCCGGATTGTTTTGAATCGAACTTAAGCCCTTGCGACAGATCGCGCGACCAAAGGCCCGACCAGTCGGGCAGTTTGCCGTAGGTATCCCTTCGATATTGCGTCCCTCCATGGGCCTCAGCCTTCATTTTGACGTATGCCTGCAAGGACTCCTGATAGTAGTCCGGGATCGGCGTGTTGGCGGGCGGCCTGTCCGGTGTGTTTGCGGTTGAACCGGGAATGCGCAGGCCCGAGGACTGTGCCAACACGCCCAGCGGCACCATCGCGAGGCATACGAGTGCCAATACGCCAAGATCACTGCGCCGGATTCGGAATCGGCCGCCGCGCCTGGCTGGGGTGTTCTTGGGGTAGGCCTTCAAGGTATCCCAATCCATACTTATTCCTTGGAAATCGGCGGATGGCGAGCGGGCGGTGCGCCTGGTGCGGTGCTGTAGAGGGAACCGTCTGCCGTGACAACCGAGATCAGCGCCCCGGCCGGACGGCCATCGCGCATGGGGTTGGCGGTAACCGTCACCTTGTCGCCGGGCCGGAACGACTTGGGCAGAATTCCAGCGTGCAGCAATGTTGACGGGCCTTCCGCCTCGAAGCCCCACTCAATCGGGTTGCCATCAGAACCGGTGACCAACACGATCAGCCACGAATGAGGATTGGTAAACTGGAAATCCTTGACGGTGCCGTGCAGGGTGATCGTTTTTGAATGGTCGAACATGGCAGCCGAGTGGTGTGCGGTTGCTGCGCCAAGCGGCATCAGAAGCACGATTCCCATCGCGGCTGCCACTGTTCGCGCCCCTGCGTGGCTCTTAAATGTCCCGATGCACATGAATACTCACCTGTTCGTGGCTGGCATGATATGCCCGACTCGGACCTTCGTGCCCGGCTTAGGCTGGTGCAGTTTAGGAGCCTTGGTCTAAGAACACCATTCGCACCAAGAGCGTGGATAGGCCCTCGCAACGCACAACGGCACTGTTCCGGACATCAATATCACTTGTGCTTACGTCACACGGCTTTCCGCGTCAGCTCGTACTGGCAGATGTTCACGGTTGTTGCCACATTCAGCGAGTCGATGGCCCCGGTCCCCGCAATCGTGAACGCAGTAGCCTTGATCCTAGCCAACGCCTCCCGGGGCAAGCCGCGAGCCTCGTTGCCGTAGATGTAGCAGTCGAAATCGCCAAACTCCGGCGCAGAAATGGGCGCTCCCTGCAAATCAAGACTGGCAATCCGGCCGAAGCGCGCCGGCAGCGCGTCAATCGGCACATCAGTTTCCACCGGTACGTGAAAAATGGCACCCATGCTTGCACGCACCGCCTTGCCATTGTGCACGTCCACACTATCGGGGCTCAGCAGACAGCGGAACCCGCCGAACCAGGCGAGGGTTCGCAGAATCGTACCGAGATTGCCCGGGTCCTGGATCTCGTGCAAATAGACGGCGCGCTCACCGGGCTGCTGGGCGCGCGGAACCAGTAACGGTACGACGGCCGCAATGCCTTGCGGCGAGCGAGTTTCGCTGAGCTGCCTCATGTGCCGGGAATTGACCACGTGAATGGGCAGTGAGCTGCGCCAGTGCTCATACTCGCGCGTCAGGTAGATTTCACTGGCGCGCAGGCGCGCATTGCCGGCGAGCGCCTTCTCCAGCTCCTGCACCAGATGCTCGCCTTCCAGCAGAAAGTAGCCGGACTCCTCGCGGAATTTCTTCAGGTGAAGCTTCTTGATGTCTTCGAACTTCATGACAGGCTTCGCGCGACGGCTTCGGCCACTTTGATGCCATCGACTCCTGCGGAGAGGATTCCGCCCGCATAGCCCGCGCCTTCGCCGCACGGGTAAAGGCCGCGAACGTTGAGGCTTTGCAGCGATTCGGCATGACGCGAAATGCGCACCGGTGAGGAGGTACGGCTTTCGACACTGGTGAGCACGGCATCGTGACGATCGAAGGCGCGGATCTGTTTGCCGAAGGCAGGTAATGCTTCACGGATGGCCTCGATCGCGTAACTGGGCAGTGCTTCAGACAGATCACCGAGCCGGACTCCCGGCGTATAGGAAGGCTTGACCTCGCCCAGCTGCGTTGAGCCGACGCCACGCAGAAAGTCACCGACCAATTGGGCCGGAGCGCAATAGTCGCTGCCGCCCGATACATAGGCCTTGGATTCCAAGGCCTCCTGCAACGCAATTCCGGCGAGCGGGCCGCCGGGGAAATCCGCTTCCGGATGGATGCCGACCACGATGCCGGCGTTGGCATTGCGCTCGTTGCGGGAATACTGGCTCATGCCGTTGGTGACGACGCGGCCCGGCTCGGAAGTGGCGGCAACCACGGTGCCCCCAGGGCACATGCAGAAGCTGTAGACCGCACGCCCATTGCGCGCGTGATGCACGAGTTTGTAGTCCGCGGCGCCCAACTTCGGGTGACCGGCAAAACGCCCCAGGCGAGCGACATCGATCAGTGACTGCGGATGCTCGATACGAAAGCCGATGGCGAATGGTTTGGCCTCGAGATGCACGCCGCGTTGTTCCAACATGCGCAAGGTGTCCCGAGAGCTGTGCCCGGGCGCGAGTACCACGTGGCGACTGCGCACGGTATCGCCGTTCTCGAGTATCACGCCCTCGAGCTGGCCTGCTTCTATCAGCAGATCGGTCACCTTGCTCTCGAAGCGAACTTCACCACCCAGCGAGAGGATCTCCTCGCGCATGGTCGATACGACGCCCGTGAGACGGAACGTGCCAATGTGCGGCTTGCTGACGTGCAGAATCTCGGGCGGTGCGCCGGCGCGCACGAACTCGTGCAATACCTTGCGTCCGTAGAACTTCGGATCCTTGATCTGGCTGTAGAGCTTGCCGTCGGAGAACAGGCCCGCGCCGCCCTCGCCGAACTGCACATTGGATTCCGGGGTCAGGGTATTGTTGCGCCACAGTGCCCAGGTGTCCCGGGTCCGTCGCCGTACTTCGCGTCCGCGCTCCAGCACAATGGGCTTGAAACCCATCTGCGCAAGCAGCAGTGCCGCGAACAGGCCGCAGGGGCCAAAACCTACGATCAGCGGGCGTTCTTCAAGTTGCGATGACGCCTGGGCGACCGGGTGATAGCTCATGTCGGGGGCAATGCTCACCTGCCGGTCACGCGCGAGCCGCTGCAAAACGGCTGCTTCGTCGCGCACCTCGACGTCGACAATGCAGATGAAGGAAACGGCGCTGTTCTTCCGGCGCGCGTCGTAGCTTCGCTTGAACATCGCGATATCGATCAGTTCGTCAGCGGGGATGGCCAGTCGGGCCAGGACGGCCCGACGCAGCGTTTCGGAGGTATAGTCGAGCGGCAACGACAGCTCGGTAATGCGGATCACCAACGACTTCCTGGCCGGTAAATCCGGCAAAGGGTAGTAGAATCGAGGAAGTCTAGCGCATCAACCTGACAAATATGGCTCGAACAAAAAGCAGCGCCAGCTGGCTGTCGCGGCATGTGAGTGATCCCTTCGTCAAGCAGGCCCAGAAGGACGGCTATCGGGCGCGATCGGCCTACAAGCTCATTGAGCTGAACGAGAAGGACCGGTTGATTCGTCCCGGCATGCGCATCATGGATCTGGGCTCCGCACCCGGGGGCTGGTCGCAGGTGGCCGGCAAGCTCGTCGGCGAACGCGGCCGCGTGCTGGCGACCGATATCCTGCCCATGGACCCCCTGGTGAACGTTGATTTCATACAGGGCGACTTCACCGAGGATGTCATTGTGCAGCAGGTGCTGGACTGGCTCGGCGGCGCTAAATTCGACCTCATCATTTCCGACATTGCGCCCAATACCACCGGCATCGATTCGGCCGATGCGGCCAAGTCGATCTATCTTTTGGAGTTGGCGCTCGAGACCGTGCGCAGGACCCTGAAGCCTCAGGCCAGTTTTGCCGCCAAGATGTTTCAGGGCTCAGGATCGGATCAGTATTTGAAGGAGTTGCGGACACACTTCGCGAAGGTGACCGTCCGCAAACCCGCCGCATCCCGCAAGGAGTCGCGCGAGGTCTACGTGGTGGCCAAGGGTTTCAAGGGATGAGGTGCGTGGCCTAGTGCCGCACGCCCGGGGACATGCCGCCAAACATGTAGGGCTGCACGGGTATCGAGCCGGTGCGCCGATCAAGTTCTTCGATCAGCATTCTGGCCCGCAGCTGTTCGGCCTTCACCTGGGCTTCGGTCATGCACACGGCATTTCTTTCGGTGTGCGAGCCGGTGGCCTTGTCATTGCGGCAGTAAAGCTCCCGACCGTTCACCACGATGCGCTGATAGCCCACGTAGTCACCGCCCGGCCGGTTTTGCGGCGGCGCAGACTGGGGCGCGCCCGGGGTGTCCGGGTGGGAGGAAAGCGTGCGCGGCGGAACGTCGGTTGCCGTGGCGGAAGATTCGGCGGCCGCGGCCGGTGCGCTGGATGTCGCGGGAGTCTGCGCTGCGCACAAGGTGCACGCCGCAACCGCCGCCAGAAAAATGAAACCGGTGAAAGTTTTCATATTGCCCCCTCATTGCGAGTAGAAGCCGGTCTGACCATAGCATGGCCTCGGCGTGATTCGCGTCGCCGGTGCCCGAAAAGGCCGAGAAAGTGTGCCGGAACCCACGTTTTCACGAGGCCGCCACGACTCCAGATGAAGTAAGTGCGCGGGCCCGGACAGTAAGTTCAATCGGCGGCAGAGAGGGTGCGTTTGAATGCCGAAGCTCCGGTCCGCGTTGCGCGGACCGGAGCCGATGAGGGCGGAGGGACTCAGCGGCTTACTGAGTTCCGGTCTTCTTGAAGGCAAACTCGCCGGGCGCCGGACCGCCATCGCCCAGGTGGTCGGTGAAGAGGGCGGCGGCATCGGCGCAGGCCTTGCACACCGAGGAGAGCGTGCGGCCGAATGAATCGAGAGTCAGGCCGTCATCGAATCGAACCGCGGTGATGCGGACGGCTTTCGGACATTCCGTCACGATGCCCTCGGCTTGAAATTCCACGAACTCGCGGTTCAGGCTCGAGCGCAGCTGCTGCCAGAACGCCCTGCGATCGGCCTCGCTCAACGCCTTGAAGGCCGCGTCATGCGCGGGGGCCGGCAGCATGCCGCAGACGAACATGATGGCGCGCGGCAGCACCTTGGGATTCACGACGTTCATGGTCAGCGGGTTCTGCCCGGGTACGGTGAACTCCAGCATCCAGTTGCTGCCGGGATCGGACTTGCGACTCGTCACAAGGGCCATGTCGTGCAGCCAGCCTTCAATTGCTTCGGGGGTGGCCAGGTCGGCTTTGGTAAGCATCGGAATGAACTCCAGTCGTTGTTAGGTCGAGGCGGGACAAATTGTGCATCATTCACACAATTTTGTCACTTACATACACAAATCGGGATTTTCATTTAGTATGCCCAGGGGCCAGCACGGGGTACCAGCATGGACTTTGATCGGGACGGGTTTCATCGGGAGGTGGGCCTGCGGCTGCAGCGGGCGCGCAAGGAGCGGGGCATCACCCAGGAGGAGCTGGCCGGCCGGATCGGCCTGCCGCGGGCCTCCTACGCCAACATCGAATCCGGGCGCCAGCGCATAGCGCTGGATGTGGTCTGGCGGGCAGCCATCGTCCTGGAACTGCCGCTGGCGCAGCTCGCCCCCGAACCCCTTCCCGGACGCAGCGAATCGGCGCCGCTGCTGCCGTTTGCGGCCGCCATTTCCCCGGCGCAAAGCCGCGCCAACCTGACCAGCTTTGGAGCCTCGGGGCCGCCGGCCGAATCGATGGGGTTCATGGCCTGGCGCGAGCCCCCCGAGGGCCGCGACAAGTAGCGGCATCGCTCGGCACCATTTCCCGCGGCGCCGGTCCAATTCCCTGGCCGGCGGATTGGGCGATTTGTCACAAGTGATTCTCCCGCCGGAGGCCGGCGAAACCGGTACGAGTGACCCGAATTCCGCCCGGCCGGCTTGACGTCAGGTGATATAGTTATATATAACACCATATGACTTGGGGCCGCGGTATGGGCCGCAGCAGGGGAACGACTTGGGACCACAACCCGAACCAAATCCGCCGCCGGATCCGGTGCCGGACGAAGCGCCTCTGAGCTGGATCGGCCGCAATGATGCGGTGAACACCGACGCCGTGGCGAGCAATGCCCCTGAGGCCAGCTCGTGGACGCCCGCCCGCCTGGGTCTGGTCGGCGTGGGCGCGTTGCTCGCCGCCGCGGCCATCGGCTCGGCCATCTATTTCGGGACCAAGCGGGGCGGCGATTCCTCCACCACCGAGGGCGCGGTTCCGCTGGTGAGCGCGGCGGTGCCCGGGGTTTCAGCCATCACCACCACGGTGGCCTTCACCGGCACCATCAATGCCCGTTACGACCTGCCCATCGGTACCGAAGGGGAGACCGGACGCGTTGCCGCCATCTATGTGGAGGCGGGCGATCGCGTCAAGGCGGGTCAGCTGCTCGCACAGGTGGACGAATCGGTTCTGCAGCCGCAGGTGGATCGCCTGGCCGCATCGCTCGATGAGGCCAAGGCCAATGCGGGGCTGGCGGCGGCCGAATACGGTCGCGCCAAGGGCGTCGAGGCCGCGGGTGCGCTGTCGAAGGAGGACATCGAGAAGCGACGCGCGGCGGCCGTGACCGCCGATGCCCAGGTGAAAGTGGCCGCGGCGCAGCTGGCGGAGTATCAGGCGCGCCTCGCGCATACCCAGGTGCGCGCGCCCGTCGCGGGCGTGGTGCTGACGCGGGCTGCGGAAGTGGGCCAGATCGTCACGCCGGGCGGCACGGCGATGTTTCGCATGGCGCGCGGCGCGGAGGTGGAAATGCGCGCGCTGGTCGCCGAGCAGGATCTGCCCAGCCTGCGGGTGGGCCAGGCCGCGAACGTGTTTCTCACCGGCGTCGAGAAGCCCTTCGTCGGCAAAGTGCGGCTGCTCGGCGCCATCATCGATCCGCAGACGCGCCTGGGAGAAGTGCGCATCACGCTGCAGCCGGATCCCCAGCTGCGTCCCGGCGCCTTTGCACGCGGCGAGGTCGTGGTCGGCAAGGGTGAGCGCCCGGTATTGCCGCAGACGGCCGTCCTGTCGGATGACAAGGGCACCTATGTATTGCTCGTCGACGGCGGCAACAGAGTTCAACGGCGCGGCGTGCATGTTTCGGATACCAACGCCCGCGGCCTGGTGATTTCCTCGGGACTCGCCGGCACCGAGCGCGTGATCATGACGGCGGCCGGCTTCCTGCGAATCGGCGAACTCGTGAATCCCACGACCCCGACCCCGACCCAGACGCCTTAAGTCATGCGCAATATTTCCGCCTGGGCCATCCGCCATCCGGTCTTGCCGGTGGTGCTGTTCGTGGTGCTGACCTGCGTCGGCATCGTCTCCTTCATTCGCCTGCCCATCAACCAGAATCCGGACATCGACTACCCGCTGGTTGACGTCTTCATCTCCCAGCCCGGCGCGGCGCCCTCCGAGATCGAGAACCAGATCCTGCAGAAGGTGGAGGGCGCGGTCGCCGGCATCGGCAATGTGCGCAATATCTCCTCCAGCGCCAGTGAGGGCAGTGCCGAGACCTTCATCGAATTCCAGATCGGCACGCCCATCGATCGCGCCGTCGCCGACGTGCGCGATGCGGTGACCAAGGTGCGCTCGGACCTGCCGCAGGGCATCCAGGAGCCCCTGGTGCAGCGCATTCAGGTCGCCAGCGGGCCCATCGCCTACTTCGCGGTGAGCACCACGCAGATGAGCGAGCAGGACCTGTCCTGGTTCGTGGACAACGCGCTCACCAAGCGATTGCTGGCGGTGCCGGGCGTCGGCCAGGTCTCGCGCGGCGGCGGCGTCGACCGGCAGATGCGCGTGGATCTTGATCCGGCGCGCATGCAGGCGCTGGGACTGACGGCCGTGCAGGTCAATCAGCAGCTGCGCGACCTGAACCTGGATGCGGCCGGCGGGCGTGCCCAGGTCGGAGGCGGGGAGCAGACCATCCGCGTGCTCGGCGGCGCCCAGTCGGCGCTCACCCTGGGGGATGCGCAGATCACCCTTCCCATCGGCGGCTCGGCCCGCCTTCGCGATT
Source organism: uncultured Pseudomonadota bacterium (assembly GCA_963726995.1). GTDB lineage: Bacteria > Pseudomonadota > Gammaproteobacteria > Steroidobacterales > Steroidobacteraceae > DAIDKA01. Next base: position 434,195 of record CAVSEP010000007.1, on the reverse strand, counting down.
TTGCCGAAGTGACGGACGGTGTGGCGGAGATGCGCACCATCTCGCGCCTGAATGGGCGGCCGGCGGTCACCTTCGCGGTGATGAAGAGCAAGGGCAACTCCGACGTACAGGTGCTCAAGCTGGTCGAGGAGGAGATCGGCAAGGTCTCCAAGGAATACGGCAATGTGAAGATCGACCGGGTCTTCACCACGGTGGAACTCACCAAGCGGACCTATCGCACGGCGCTCGAGGCATTGATCGAAGGCTCGTTGCTGGCAGTGGCGGTGGTGTGGATCTTCCTGCGGGACATGCGCGCGACGGCGATTTCGGCGCTGGCCATCCCACTGTCTGCCATACCGACTTTCGCCTTCATGGACATCATGGGCTTCACGCTCAACCAGATCAGTCTGCTGGCCCTGTCGCTGGTGGCCGGCGTGCTGGTGGATGATGCCATCGTGGAGATCGAGAACATCGTGCGCCATATGCACATGGGCAAGAGCGGCTACCAGGCGGCCCTGGACGCCGCCGATCAGATCGGCCTGGCAGTGGTGGCCACCTCATCCGCCATCATCGCGGTGTTCCTGCCGGTGAGTTTCATGGGCGGCATCGTCGGACAGTTCTTCAAGCAGTTCGGTCTGACGGTGGCGGCGGCGGTGTTCTTCTCGCTGCTGGTGGCGCGCCTGCTGACGCCGGTCATCGCCGCCTACACGCTCAAGAGCGATCACAAGGTCCACCAAGACGGTCCGGTGATGAAGTGGTACATGCGCCTGCTGGCCTGGTGCATCGCGCACCGCTGGAAGACCCTGGGCGCGGGCGCTGTGGTCTACGCCCTGTCGATCCTGGCGTTCAATTTCCTCCCCACTTCGGTCTTTCCGGCGGACAACAGCGACAGTTCGGCGCTGAGCATCGAACTGCCGCCGGGCGTGCGTCTGGAGCAGACCGCGGCCGTTTCGGCCCGCGCCCGAGCCATCATCAGCAAGTACCCTGACGTGCGCAGCATCCTCGAGTTCGCCGGCGACAACAACGACGTGCGCATGGCCACGCTGTACGTGGAACTGAAACCGGCCAAGCAGCGTCATGAGACCTCTTCGGAGTTCGAGGATAAGGTCATGAAGGAGCTGCGCCTGATACCCGATGCGCGCATTCATTTCCAGCGAAACAGCGCCTCCGGGGGCGATGCGGATCTGAGCCTGTTCCTGACCGGTGAGGATCCGGCGCTGCTGGACAGCACCGCGGGCAAGGTCCTGAACGAGATGCGCACGGTGGCCACCCTGCGCGATCCGCGCATCAATTCCGATCCGCAGCAGCCGGAGATCGTGATCCGGCCGCGGCTCGACCTGGCCGCGGCGCTGGGCGTGACGGTGGAGAGCATCAGCCAGACCATCCGCATCGCGACCCTGGGCGATCTGCCGCAGAACGGCGCGAAATTCTCCCTGTCGGATCGGCAGATTCCCATTCGCGTGAGCCTGCTGGAGAGTTCACGCCGCGACCTGGCGACCTTGCAGAACCTGCCCGTTCCGGCCGCAGCCGGGCGCACCGTGCCCTTGAAGGCCGTCGCCGACATCAGCTTCGGACAGGGCCCCAGCCGCGTGCAGCGCTACAACCAGAGCCGCCGCGTCGAGCTGGACGCCAATCTCAATCATTCGGAACTGGGCCCCGCGCTCAAGCTGGTGGATGCCCTGCCGACCATGAAGAACCTGCCGCCGGGCGTGCGCGTGGTGGAGACGGGTGATGCGCAGCTGGCCACCGAACTGCGCACCAGTTTCGGCCTGGCCATGGGGACCGGCATCATGATGGTGTTCGCCGTGCTGGTGCTGCTGTTCGCGCGCGTCTTCCAGCCTCTCACCATCCTGTCCGCGCTGCCGCTGTCCGTGGGCGGCGCGGCGGTTGCGCTGCTGCTGACCCACCTGTCGTTGTCGCTGTCGGTGATCATCGGGTTCCTGATGCTGATGGGCATCGTGGCCAAGAATTCCATCCTGCTGGTGGATTTCGCCATCGAGGAGATGCGTGTCGGCACGGACCGCACCACGGCGTTGCTGGAGGCCGGACACAAGCGCGCCCGGCCGATCGTCATGACCACCGTGGCCATGATCGCCGGCATGCTGCCGGTGGCGCTGCAACTGCTGCGCGGGGAGATGTTCCGCTCGTCCATGGCCATTGCGGTTACCGGAGGGCTCATCACCTCCACCGCCCTGACCCTGGTGATAGTGCCCGCGGTGTTCACGCTGGTGGACGATGTGGAGCGCTGGGTCGGTCCCCGGGTGTCCAGGGCGCTGATGTCGCACGAGCCGCATACGCCCACTGCTGCGAAGGCCCCGCCGCACGCGGTATCCTGAGGTCCTTGCCGCCTGCAGCGCGGCCCGTCGGGATATGAGGCCGTTGGCAGAGGCAGTGGCGCAAGTGCGTTCGGCATGGTGGGTCCGCCTGCTCGCGGGGCTGCCCTGGTGGGTGATGAATCCCCTGGCGGATGCCATGGCCTGGCTGTCCTGGCGCATCGTGCGCGTCGAGCAGCGTCCGCTGCGCGCGAATCTCACCGCCTCCTTCCCGGATCTCACCGAGGCGCAGCTGCAGCAGCTGATGCGCGAGTACTACCGGGGGTTCGCCCAGGTGCTGGTGGAAGTCATCCGCTCGGTCAGCCTCTGCGCCGATGAACTGCGCCGTCGCGTGGTGCTGGAAGGCTTCGAGCCGGTGCGCGCCCAACTTGCTTCCGGGACGCCGGTGCTGCTGGTCGCCGCCCACCAGTGCAACTGGGAGTGGATGCTGCTGGCGCTGTCCCTGGAACTGGGCTATCCCCTGGAAGCCGCCTACAAGCCGCTGGTGGACGGCTGGGCGCAGCGCGAGATGCTCAAGGCGCGCAGTCGCTTCGGTGCCCGCCTGGTGCCCGCGCAGGACCTGCTGGCCCATGTCCTGCGCGGCGGCCGCACGCCGCGCGCCATCGCCATGGTGGCGGACCAGGAGCCGCGCACCAGCGAGCGCCGGCACTGGACGCGGTTCATGAACCGCGACACGGCCTTCTTCATGGGCGCCGAGGAAATCACGCGCGTGACCAAGTTCCCGGCCTTCTTCGTGGGACTGCGGCGCACCGCCCGCGGCCACTACGCCGTGTCGGTGACGCCGTTGGCCGGGGCGGGGGAGAAGTTGGCGCCGGGCGCGCTGACCGAGCGTTATGCGAGACTGGTGGAGGCGCAGATCCATGCGTCGCCTGCGGACTGGCCCTGGTCGCACAAGCGCTGGAAACTGAAGAAGTCTCTCTATGCGAGTTAGTATGGCGGTCATGTCGGGAGCGGCGGCGGCTTTGCTGCTCGGCGCAGGGTGTGCCATGACCGATGCGGCCAAAGCGGCGCGATCGGAAGCAAGCATGCAAACGCTGCGCACCGAGCTCATCGCACGAGGCGATGCGGATTCGTTGGCCGCCAGCGCCTTGTTTTCCCGCTTCGTCGTCAAACTGGAAAACGGGACGCTGCGCGCTCGGGCGACCCCCGAAAGCGCACTCGACCTTGCCACGCGTGCCGTGGCCGCCGCCCCCGATCGCATCGACCTGGCGCTGGAACAACTGGCGCTGTGCCAGCAGGTCCCGTCCTGCGATTCGCCGGCCCTGGAAAGCCGGCTGCTGCAGCTGGACCCGGAAAACGGACTGCCCTGGGCCTACGCCTTGATGCGAGCCGACCAGGCCAAGGATCAGCAGGCCGTGCGGCGCGCGCGCGCCGCGCTGGCGCAGGCGCGGCGAGTGGACCGGCATTGGACCGAAGCGGTCACCCGCATGACTGCGGCCGTGACGGGTCGGGCAGGGTTCAGCGCCGTTGAAGCCTTTGCTTCAGTCATCGGCGTCGAAGTGTCCTTCTTGCCGGCCCTGCAGCCGGTTTCCAAAGCCTGTTCGGCACAGGAAGTCCAGCAACCCGACGTGCTGGCCCAGTGCCGGCAGATTGCCGCGGCGTTCCGGCAGGGGGATTCGATGCTGCTGGCGAGTTACGGGGCGAGTCTCGCGCAGCGATTCTGGCCTGAAGGATCTGTGGAACGGGCGCAGGCGGCGGCCGAGCACCGCGCGGTGCATTACTGGCAGGATATGTGGAGCCGGCATTCGATCCGGCTCAATTCCCTTGCGGCGGCCAGGATGCTGGCGAGGCTCTATTCCCAATATCCCACCGAGCAGGGCGCGCAACGTGAGCTGTTTGTGCGCCTGGGTCTGAAACCGGATCCTCCTGCGGACTGGGTCGATCCCACACCCGGCGGGTAGGACCCTGATCCGCAATGAACATGACATTCAGACCGCAGATGCTCTGGCTCACCGTGCTGGCGATGCTGGTCACATCAGGATGCGCATTCACCGCAAAGTTGAAACGCGAGCACCACGACGCGCAGGTGCACCAGCAGCAGCTGGACGAGGCCGCCGAGCGCAATACGGACTCCAAGGCCGATAGCGAGTCGCGGCAACAGCAGCTGCAGCGCACGGCGCGGCTGCGCCAGCTGCAGAAGGCCCTGGCGGCCCGGGGCGATCCGGACTCACTGGCGGGCAGCGCCTTGTTCGAAGGGCTGCTGTCCGGGTTCAGCAGCGGCACGTCGTTGGATTTGGCCGCGCGTGCCGTCGCCGCCGCGCCGGGCAGGGCGGACCTGGTATTCGTGCAGCTGCAGCTGTGTGCCAGCGCGCCGGGCTGCGATGCCGCGCAAGTGGAGGCGCGGCTGCAGCAGCTGGACCCGGAGAATGGGACTGCCTGGATCTATCTGCTGATGCGTGCCGATCGAGCGAACGATGGGGTGCAGTGGCGGCGGGCGCGAGACGCCTTGGCGCGCTCGAAGCGGGTCGATCTGTACTTGCACCAGGTCGTCTCGCGCCTGGCAGCCGCAGCCGCCGGCCAGGCGGGTTTCGACAGGGGCGAAGCCGCGCTGGAACTGCTAAACATCGAGTCTTCCTTCGCGCCCACCTTTGATCCCGTTTCCAAAGCCTGCTCCACGCAGGATCTGCAGCAAGCTGCGGTACTGGCCCAGTGCCGCGACATTTCGGCGGCGTTTCGGCATGCCGACACGGCCCTGTTCGAGGCCTTTGGTACCAGTCTCGCGTTGCGGCTGTGGCCGGAAGCATCGGCCGAAGCCCGGGCGATCGGCGCCGAGCGTCGGGCGTTGCGCTATCGCGTGGACCTCATGGTGCGGGAGGCCGCGAAGATCAATTCCCCGCAGGCGCGCAAGACCCTGGCAACCCTCATCACGCGCTTCCCAACCGAGCAGGCCGCCTATCGCGCGCTGTTCGTCGACCTGGGGCTGAATCCGGATCCGCCTCCGGGTTGGACGGATGCCGCTGTTGGCGGTTAGCCGGCGCCGATCAGGCTGCCAAGCAGAAGGTGGCGCAGCTGGTAAGGCAGCTGGGTCTGCATCCGGTGGACACCGGACCCCTGATTGCCTCCCGGTATATCGAGGATCTGCTGCGGTTCGAAGTCGGCTACGTCATCCACAGCAAGGGCAAGAAGATGTTCGAGATCTACCTGCAGCCCGTTCCCGTCGGCGCGGGGTGAGTCCGCTAGGCCGCGGTGCCCTTGAGCTTGCCCTCCAGGTGCGCCGAGAGTTCGGCGATGGTGGGGAAATCGAACAGCTCGGTCAGATCCACCTGGCCCGGGAACTCCCGATCGATCTGCTCATGGATTTCGATCAGCTTCAGGGAGCTGGCGCCGACTTCAAACAGATTGTCGTGCAGGTCGAGCTTCTTGCCCTCCAGCGCAGCATCACAGATGTTGCGGATCTTCTCCTCGATATCGGATCGCGACGCCGAGGCGGGTCCGCGCAATGAGGCGCGCAGGGCGGCAAGTTCGGCCAGTTCCGCGGCGAACTCGCCGCCGACGTAGCCTTCCTCGAGCAGATGGCGCTGGATCTTGCCGCTGGTGGTCTTCGGGATGCGCTTCACCGGCACCACGTCGGTGACTTCAAGGCCGGTGTGCTCGTTGATCAGCCTGGAGACCTCGTTGGCAACGGGCAGGAAATCGCGGGTATCGCCGCGGTGCAGGACGAACACGATGATGTGGTCGGTCTGCGCGCCGGCCGGGCGCACGCCGGCGACCACCACCTTGCCCAGATCCAGGCCCTGGGCGGCCTGGGCGATACCCTCCAGGTCGTGCGGATAGTAGTTCTGGCCGTTGACGAACAGGATTTCCTTGGCGCGGCCGGTGATGAACAGCTCGCCTTCGCGCATCACCCCCAGATCGCCCGTGCGCAGCCAGCCATCGGCGCTGAAGCTGGCCGCATTGACCGTGGCGTCTTCAAAATATCCGCGCGTGACGTTCTCGCCGCTGATGAGGATGTGACCGACCGTGCCCTCGGGCAGATCGCGATCGTCATCGGCGCAGATGCGCAGCTTGCAGTAGGGAATGGGGCGGCCCACCGACACCAGTTCAACCGCATCCTTGGACCCGCTGAGCGCATCCCGGGCGGCCTCCCCGACGGTGAGATGGTGGCGGTCCAGCTGCACGCTGCGCAGTGCGGCTCCCGGGGCGGGAAAGGTCGCGGCCAGTGAGGCTTCCGCCAGTCCGTAGACCGGATACATGGCGTTGCGCGCCAGTTTCGCGGCCTGCATCCTTGCCAGGAATTCCTGGCACAGTGCCACGGAGATGGGCTCGGCGCCGTTGAAGATCAAGCGGACACTGGACAGGTCCAGGCCATCGACCGGTCGATCGCCCAGCACCTTCAGATAGTGGCGATAGCCGAAGTTCGGCGAGCACAGGATGGTCGCGCGTTTCTGGCTGGCAAAGGTCAGCCACAGCAGCGGGCGGCGCACGAAAAGTTCCGTGGGCATCAGGTGCTGGTGCAGACGGTTGGCGAACATGAAGATGTGGAAACCGATCAGGCCCATGTCATGGGTCAGCGGCATCCAGGAAATGCTGACATCCTCCGGCGTGAAGCGCGCCACCTCGCTCACGCCCCGGCAGTTGGCCAGGATGTTGCCGTGGGTGAGCACCACGCCCTTGGGCTCGCTGGTGGAACCGGAGGAGAACTGGATGAAGGCCACATCGTCCGCCGCCGCGCGGTGCGGCTTGCCGGGGCGGGAGACGTCATCCAGCTGATCCACCAGGAACACGCGGCGTTTGAGCTTTTCGCAGGTCGGGGCTTCGTTCACCTGGGCGGCGAAGGCGCCGATGCGCTCCAGGGAGCGCCGGTCGGTGTATAGGTATGGATTTCCCAGCTTGCGGGCGATGCGCAGCAGCTTGTGGCGGTGTTCGTCGCTGATACCTAAGGCCACCGGCACCGGAATGATGCCGCCCAACACCGCGCCCCAGAAGGCGTCGATGAAGGGTTCGTTGTCGCCCAGGAACAGGATCAGGTGATCCCCGCGCCGGGCGCCCAGCTGCTGCAGGTGGTACAGGATCCCCAATGCCCGGGTGTGGAGATCTTCAAAGGAGACGCTGCGCTCGTTCTGCTCGCCTTCCAGATAGGTGATGCGGCGCTCGACCTTGCGGTTCGCTTCGAGCAGTTCGATCAGTGTCGCGGGTGTGGACATCAGCGGCGTTCCAGCCTCATGACCAGGGGTTTGCGGGTGCGAAGGTTGATCTGTGCGTCCAGCTCAACGGGGTCATCCGAGGCCAGGGCAAGCCGGTAGTGACGGGCGACCTTGTACAGATGCATGAGCATTTCGTAAAGGGCCAGGGATTCCCCGATGCAGTGGCGGGGGCCGGCGGCAAATGGGATGTAGGCGAAGCGCGGCCGCTCGCTTTCATGCTCGGCATCGAAGCGTTCGGGACGAAACGCGTCCGGCTCCTTCCAGTACTGCGGATGCCGGTGCAGCAGGTAGGGGCTCAGCAGCACGTCGGTGCCGGCCGGAATCGTAAAGCCTGAGAGCACATCCGGCTCGATGCTGCGGCGGGACAGCAGCCATCCCGGAGGGTACAGCCGCAGCGCCTCATTGATGACATTCTGGGTGTATTGCAGTGCCTCCATCTGCCCCAGGCCCGGAGCCGTGATATCCGGCGCGGCCTGGATTTCCGCGTGCATGCGGGCATCGGCCTGCGGGTTGCGGGCCAGCAGGTACCAGGCCCAGTTCAATCCGCTGGCGGTGGTCTCGTGGCCGGCCACGACCAGGGTCATCACCTCATCGATCAGCGCGCGCTCGCTCATCGGGTCCCCCGACTCCTTGTCGCGCGCGTTCATCAGCATGCTCAGGTAGTCGAAATGTTCCGCCGGCTCCGCGCGCCGCTTGGCGATCAGCGCCGAGACCAGCTTGCCCAGCGAGCGGAACTGGTAGGCGAACTTCAGGTCCCGGGCGGTCTGCTTGGTGACCACTTCAAAGGGATTGCCGCCCGGCTGGCGCGTGAGGGTGGCCAGATCCTTGCCGAAGATGGACCCCAGGACGATCTCAAGCGTCAGCTCGCTCATGTCATCGGTCAGATTGACGAGCTCGCCGCGAGCAGCCTGGGTCGCCCATTTGTCGATGAAGCGGGCGTTGGCGGCATCGATGAGCTGGTTGAATTCGGTGACCACGCGGCGGTGGAACAGCGGCTGCATCATGTAGCGCTGGCGGCGCCAGAAATCCCCTTCGCTGGTCATGATGCCGTTGCCGAGCAGGATCTTCACCCGGTCGAGCCCTAAGCCCTTGGTGTAGTTGCGGTGGTTGCTCACCAGTACGCGCTTCACATCCTCGGGATGATTGATGATCCAGGTGTGGGATTTGCGCCCCGGCGCATACACCCGGTAGATGTCCCCGTAGCGCGCGAACAGCGCCGTCATGCGCTCAAGCGAATCCTCGGTGGCGCCGATGTCGAACTGCAAGTCCGCTTCCGGGGGCTCCCGATGAGGCGCGCTGGCGGGTAAATCGGTCGCAGTCATGCGAATATTCTCTCATGACCGATACCGGCCCGGGCGGGGAGCTCCGCAACACCCTCTACAAGACCGTCACGCGCTCCGGGCGGCGCATGACGCGGGCCCGCCGGATCCTGTATGCCATCGCCGTGCCGCTGGGACTGGCCATCATCCGCCTGTGGTGGCTCACCTGCCGGGTACGGCACATTGACGGCGATGAGAACCTCGCGGCGGCGCTGGCCAAGGCGCCCTCACTGGTGCCGTGCTACTGGCACCAGCACCAGCTGTTCTGCGCCCGCTACCTGCTGGACCGGCGTGCGCAGGGACTGGTGCCCGGCTGGCTGATCAGCCCCTCGGTGGACGGGGAACTGGGCGCCATGATGGTCAGCCGGATCGGCGCCCGGGCGATCCGCGGCTCCTCGTCGCACACCGGGGCGCGGGCGCTGCGCGACTACTACGTGGCCCTGGTCAAGGACAACATCTCCCCGGTGGTGACGCCGGATGGTCCCAAGGGGCCGCGCTTCAAGTTCAAGCCGGGGGCCATTCTGCTGGCGCAGATGTCCGGCCGTCCCATGTTGCCCATGGCGTATGCCGCCTCACGCGCCTGGCTCATCCAGTGGGACAAGTTCGTCATTCCAGTGCCCTTCGCGCGCATCAGCCTCGCCATCGGCAAGCCCCATTATGTCCCCCGGGTGCTCGACGCCGCCGGCATCGAGGCCCTGCAGCGGCAAATGGAACGCGAACTGCTGCAGCTGTACGCAAAGGCCCGTGCAGGACTGTGAACAGGCCGTGCGCGGCAATTCGAAGCGCGTCGCATAATGACCAAATACTCCAAGCGCAGACAGTAACTTAGCTTGAATTCCTGTTGCGCTATGCCATTATTGGTAAAACAGAACTCTTAAGGCAAACAGGTCGCAATGCCGAGCGTACCGCCAGATACCAACGTGGAGTTCACCGCCTCCGATGTGCTGGCCACCGACGTGTGGAGCGGCAAGTCACCCCCCGTCGTCGTCGGCATCGATGTCGCCTGTACCAAGATCGCGGTCGACCTGCAGAGCCTGCGGCGCGAATCGGCCGATGCCACCATCCAGCGCAATCTGCAGCACCTGGTCGACCTGACCATCAGTGACTGCGCCTTCCTGGCCTTCATCGGCGAGGATCTGAAATTTGCCCAGGTGCAGGTGGCCCGCCGCGGCGTGGCGCACTGCCAGCCGGAGGCCCTGAGCGGGGATGCCCTGTCCGATTACCCCTGGCTGAATTCCCGGCTGGATCATCTGCGGCTGACGGAAATCCGCGATACGGCCGTGGTGCCCACTTCCCAGGCCGTCGAGGGGCGCCGATTTGCGTCGCTGCAGATGGGTTCGGTACTGCTGGTGGCGTTCCGCATCCAGAACCAGCCCGCAGGCCTGCTGGCGCTCGCCCGCGCCATGCCCCAGGGTCCCTGGGACGTGAACCTGCAGCTGCTGCTGAAACTGGTGGGCAGCAGCGTCGCCACGGGGCTGCACCGGCTGCGCATGGAGCAGCGCCTGGCCAAGGTCGAGGAGCGCCAGGCGCTGACCCAGGCGGCCGCCAATGATGGGGTGTGGGACTTTGACCTGGAGAACAACGAGGTCTACTTCTCCCCGCGCTGGAAGGCCATGCTGGGGTACGCGGATGAGGACATGCGCGAGTCCCCGGACTGGCGCAATCTGGTCCATCCGGATGACATGACCCGCGTGCAGAACGCCATCCGCGACCATGTCGCCGGCAAGCTGCCGATATTCGAGAGCGTGCATCGCATGCGCCACCGCAGCGGCGAGTGGCGCTGGGTCATCAGCCGCGCGCAGGCCCGGGTGGATGCGCATGGGCGGCTGCTGCGTCTGGTGGGCGTGGAACTGGACATCACCGAGCGCAAGCTCTACGAGGAAGCGCTGTTCCGGGAAAAGGAAAGCGCGCAGATCACCCTGCAGTCCATCGGCGATGGCGTGGTCACCACCAATGCCGACTCCACCATCGACTACATCAATCCGATCGCCGAGGAGCTGACCGGCTGGCGCCTCGAGGATGCCATGGGCCGACCCGTGGAAGAGGTTTTCCGCGCCTTCCACGAGGAAACCTGCGAGCCGCTGGAGAACCCGCTGGCCGTGGCCATCCGCCGCGTCCGGCCCATCAAATCCGTGCGTCCGGTGCTGCTGATCCGCCGCGACGGCAATGAACTGTATGTGGAGAGCACCGCGGCCCCCATCCGCGACGGCGCGGGCCATGTGGCGGGCGGTGTGCTGGTATTCCACGACGTGAGCGAATCGCGCGAACTGAACCGCCGCCTGTCCTATCACGCCAGCCACGACCTGTTGACCGGCCTGGTCAACCGCCGTGAGTTCGAGGCGCGGGTCGAGCGGGCGCTCAAGAGCGCCAAGGCCCGCGAGGCTTCCTATGCGCTGTGCTACCTGGACATCGACCAGTTCAAGATCGTCAACGACAGCTGCGGCCACGGCGCCGGCGATGCCCTGCTGGGGCAGGTGGGCGCGCTGCTCAAATCCAAGGTTCGCTGGCGCGACACCCTGTCCCGCTTAGGGGGAGATGAGTTCGGCATCCTGCTGGAGAGCTGCTCGCTGGATGAGGCCCTGCACACCGCCGAACAGTTGCGCGAGGCGGTGCGCACCTTCCGCTTCACCTGGGAGGACCGGGTGTTCCGCCTGGGCGCCAGCGTGGGCGTGGTGCCCATCACGGCGGAGAACGAGGACGTGGCCTCCATCCTCTCCGCCGCCGACAGCGCCTGCCAGGCCGCCAAGGAAGGGGGTCGCAACCGCGTCCACAGTTTTGCCGAGAACGACATCGAGCTGATGCGCCGCCGGCGCGAAATGCAGTGGGCGGCGCGCATCAATGCGGCGCTGGAAGAGGGCCGCTTTGAGCTCTTCCGCATGGCCATCCAGCCGCTGCAGCGTCCGGATCCCGGCCAGCACTACGAGCTGCTGCTGCGCATGCGCGATGAAGGCGGCCGGATCGTCTCACCGGACAATTTCATCTCGGCCGCCGAGCGCTACGGCATCGCCCCCGCCATCGACCGCTGGGTGATCGAGAACGCGCTGCGCTGGCTGGTCTCCGAGGCCGATGAGCGCGAGACCCTGAAGCTGTGCTCGATCAACCTCTCGGGCCAGAGCTTAGGGGATGACAAGTTCCTGCCCTTCGTCATCGACCAGTTCCACAAGAGCGGCCTGGATGCCTCGAAGATATGTTTCGAGATCACCGAGACGGCGGCCGTGGCGAGCTTCTCGCAGGCCAACCGCTTCATTCAGTCGCTGAAGGAACTGGGCTGCAAGTTCGCGCTGGATGACTTCGGCACCGGACTGTCTTCGTTCGGTTACCTGAAGCACTTCCCGGTCGACTACCTGAAGATCGACGGCAGTTTCGTGCGGGAAATCCTCCGCGATCCCATCGACCGGGAGATGGTGCGTTCCATCAATGAAATCGGCCATCTCACCGGCAAGCAGACCATCGCCGAGTTCGCCGAGAATGCGGAAATCATCCAGATGCTGACCAGCCTGGGCGTGGATTACGCGCAAGGTTACGGCATTGCCCAGCCACAACGGGTGCTGAAGGCCGTCGGGACCTAGGTCGCGGTGGCGCTCGCCACCGTGAATTCCAGTCGCAGCGACAGGTCGATCGCCCGCACATGCTTGGTGATGGCGCCGACGGATATGAAGTCCACGCCGGTCTCGGCGATGGCGCGCACAGTGTCGAGGTTCGCGCCTCCCGATGCCTCCAGCTGCACCGGTGAGCCCAATTGGCGATTGCGGGCCACCGCGGCGCGCAGGTCGGCGAGGCTGAAGTTGTCCAGCATCACGATCTGCGGGTGGGCCACCAGGGCTTCCTCCAGCTGCGTGAGATTCTCAACTTCAGTCTCCACCCTAAGTCGCGGCGCCAGGCGGCGTGCGCTCTCGATGGCCTTGGTGAGGGAGCCGGCCGCCGCGATGTGGTTTTCCTTGATCAGCACCATGTCGAACAGCCCCATACGATGGTTCTGCGCGCCGCCGCAGCGCACGGCGTACTTCTGCGCGGTGCGCAGGCCCGGCACGGTCTTGCGGGTGTCGAGGATGGTGCAGCCGGTTCCCGCCACCGCGTCCACATAGCGGCGCGCTTCGGTGGCGGTGCCGGACAGCAGCTGCAGGAAGTTCAGCGCCGTGCGCTCACCGGTGAGAATCGGCCGGGCCAGGCCCTCCAGCAGCAGCAGGGTCTCATCCGCGCCGGCCGCAGTCCCTTCCTGCACCTGCCACTTCAGGCTGATCTGCGGATCCAGTTGCCGGAAGGCGGCCTCAACCCAGGCGCGGCCGCACAGGATCATCGGTTCGCGGGTGATCAGGCGGCCGCGCACCCGCTGCCGTGCCGGCACCAGGCTGGCGGTGACGTCGCCGCCTGCGACATCCTCGCGCAGGGCATTGGCCACCTGCTGCTCCAGGTCCGCCGGCAGCAGGCTGGGGAGATCGGCCGGAAGCGCATTCATGCGGCTAGCGTAGCACTGGTAAGGCCGGGGCGGATATTCTGGCAGGCTTGGATGAGGGGCCGGGTACTCGCGGGGTGGGCGACAATGGGTGACATCGATTCAGCGGAACAGCGGCGCCTGGCGCTCAAGTCCGGCGAGCTGCTGCGGCAGGCGGCCTATATCGATGGGCAATGGGTCGAGGGCGCCCGGACCCTGGAAGTGGTCAATCCCGCCACGCTGCAGGTTCTCGGCCGCGTGCCGGCGCTGGGCGCAGCGGAGACCGTGCGCGCGGTCGAGGCGGCACAGCAGGCCTTTGATCCCTGGCGACGGCTGGCGGCGGCCGAGCGCGGCGCCATTCTGCAGCGCTGGTTCGAACTCATGCTCGCCAATCAGGAGGATCTGGCGCGGCTGATGACCGCGGAGCAGGGCAAGCCGCTCACCGAAGCCCGCGGTGAAATCACCTACGCCGCCTCCTTCATCGAGTGGTTCGCCCAGGAGAGCCGCCGCGCCTACGGACAGGTGATTCCGGGGCACCTGGCAGACAAACGCCTGGTCGTGCTGCGCGAGCCGCTGGGCGTGGTGGCTGCCATCACGCCCTGGAACTTCCCCTCCGCCATGATCACCCGCAAAGTGGCACCGGCGCTGGCCGCCGGCTGCACGGTGGTGCTCAAACCCTCGGAGCTCACGCCCTTCTCGGCCCTGGCGCTGGCCTGGCTGGGCGGCGAGGCGGGCCTGCCGCCCGGCGTGTTCAATGTCGTGACGGGCGAGCCTGCCGCCATCGGTGAAGTGCTGACCACCGATCCGCGCGTGCGCAAATTCACCTTCACCGGATCCACCCGCGTCGGCAAGCAGCTCGCCGCGCGCTGCATGGGCACCGTGAAGCATGTGTCGCTCGAACTCGGCGGCAATGCGCCCTTCATCGTCTTTGACGATGCCGACGTGGACAAGGCGGTGAGCGGCGCCATGGCCTCCAAGTTCCGCAACGCGGGCCAGACCTGCGTGTGCGCCAACCGCATCCTGGTGCAGCGGGGCATTCACGATGAGTTCGTGACGAAGCTATGTGCGCAGGTGGCGAAGCTGCAGATGGGCGATGGCCTGGCCGGTATCACGCAGCAGGGACCGCTGATCAACGCGGCGGCCGTGGAGAAGGTCGAACGGCACGTGCGGGATGCACTGTCGCGCGGCGGCAATCTGCTGACCGGCGGAACTCGCGGCAGCGGCAATTTCTACCCGCCCACCGTCATCACGCAGGTCGGTCCGCAAGCCGCGTTGTTTGCGGAGGAGACTTTTGGCCCGGTGGCGGGCATCGTGAAATTCGACACTGAGGCCCAGGCCATCCAGCTGGCCAACGACACCACCGCAGGACTTGCCGCCTATTTCTACACCCGGGATCTGAATCGGGCCTGGCGGGTGTCCGAAGCCCTGCAGTACGGCATGGTGGGGCTGAACACCGGCCTGATCTCCACCACCGTGGCGCCCTTCGGCGGCGTGAAGGAATCCGGGCTGGGCCGCGAGGGGTCCAGCTTCGGGATGGGCGAATACCTGGAAACCAAGCTCATCTGCACTGAAGTCAGCGACGGGTGAGGCCGGCTTCGTGCGTCCGGGACGCCGGTTTGAAGAATGGGTCCCCAGCCCCCATAATCCTCTGCACATCGACCGTTGCGGCCTTCGGCCGCCCTCAAAAGGACTGGATTATGGACGTCGTGGAAAAGATCAAGGCCGAGCTCAATTCAGCCCCCGTGGTGCTGTTCATGAAGGGCACACCCGATTTCCCCCAGTGCGGCTTCTCGGCGCAGACGGCCGCGGCCCTGAAGGCCGTGGGCGCGCAGTTCAAGCATGTGAACATATTCGAGGAGCCGGAGCTGCGCGAGGCCCTGAAGCGCTACTCGAACTGGCCCACCTACCCGCAGCTGTACGTGAAGGGTGAGCTGGTGGGCGGCTGTGACATCGCGCTCGAGATGTACCACAGCGGGGAGCTGAAGAAGCTGTTGCAGGACAGCGGCGCCGTCGCGGCCTGATCCTAAGGTTCCGCGGCCGCCTCACCCGCGCCGTTGTCGACCCATCCTAGCTGGCCGGCCCGCTCCTGGGCTGCGGCATACGTCGTCTGCATGCGGTTGCAGACGAAACAGAACACATCGGCGGTGCGTTCGGCGTCATAGGACGCGGAGTGCGCGGAGCTGGCATCCCATTGGATACCGGAGACCGCGACCGCCTTGGCCAGCACCGTCTGGCCCAGCGCCGCACCCGCCAGTGTGGCGGTATCGAAGCACGAGAAGGGGTGGAAGGGGCTGCGCTTCACGTCGGTGCGCTCCAGCGCCGCGTTCACGAAGCCCAAATCGAAGGCCGCGTTGTGGCCGACCAGGATGGCGCGCCGGCATTCGTAGGCTTTCAGCTGATGGCGCACTTCGCGAAAGATGCGCTGGATCGCCTCGCGCTCCGGCAGGGCCGGACGCAGCGGATGATACGGGTCGATGCCCGTCACGCTGAGCGAGGCCGGGTCGAGGCGGGCGCCAGGGAAGGGCTGCACGTGAAAGCTGTGGGTGGCGCCGCGCGACAGCGTGCCGCTGGCATCGATGTCGATGAAGACCGCCGCAATCTCCAGCAGGGCGTCGGTGCGCGAGTTGAAACCGCCGGTCTCCACATCGATCACCACGGGCAGAAATCCGCGGAAGCGACGGCTCATGAGCGCGGCGACGGCCGTCCGGGTCACCTCCTCATCACTCACGGGCCGGACGCCTCGAGCAGGCGCCAGCCCACCATTTCACCGGCCCGCAGCGGCACCAGGACATCGCCGCCGAAGTCATAGGTTTCAGGCACCTTCCAGGGTTCGGCGGCCAGGGTGATGAAGTCGTCATTGCGCGGCATTCCATAGAAATCCGCGCCGTACTCGGAGGCGAAGCCGGGCAACAGGGGCAGGCGGCCCACGCTGTCGAAGACCTCGGCGTACAGCTCGATGGCGGCGTGGGCACTGAAAATGCCGGCGCAGCCGCAGGCTGCTTCCTTGGTATGGCGCGCATGCGGCGCACTGTCGGTGCCCAAGAAGAAGCGCGGATCGCCGCTGGTGGCCGCCTCGATCAGTGCCGCGCGATCTGTTTCCGTCTTCAGGATCGGCAGACAGTACAGGTGCGGCCGCAGGCCGCCGGCGAACAGCGCGTTGCGATTCATCATGAGATGGTGCGGCGTGATGGTGGCCGCCACGCCGGCGCGCGCCGCACGCACGAACTCCACCGCGCGCCGCGTGGTGATGTGCTCGAACACGATCCGCAGGCCCGAATGGCGCACGCACAGCGGCAGCAGAACCTCCTCGATGAAACGCGCTTCGCGATCAAAGACGTCCACATCGGCGCCGGTCACCTCGCCATGCACCTGCAGCACCATGCCGTGCTCGCTCATCTGCTCCAGCACCCGGCGGATGTTGCGCACGTCCGTCACGCCCGCCTCGGAGTTGGTGGTGGCGCCGGCCGGATACAGCTTGAATCCTGCGATGCAGCCGCTGGCTTTCGCCTTCGCCACTTCCTCGGGGGCGGTGCGATCCGTGAGGTACAGCGTCATCAGGGGTTCAAATTTCGAGCCGGCGGGCAGCGCGGCGCGGATCCGGTCGCGATAGGCCAAAGCCAGCTGCGTGGTCGTGACGGCGGGTTTCAGGTTCGGCATGACGATCGCGCGGCCGAAGCGCGCCGCGGTGAACGGCAGGACGGCGGCCATCGCGGCGCCGTCGCGCAGGTGCAGGTGCCAGTCATCCGGCCGCCGCAGGGTGAGCGTGCTCATCGGTGCGCTTTGCCCGTGGGCGGAAGTTTTCCGGCGCGCAGCAGTTCCAGGGTGTAGCGCACGCCGAAGCCGGTGGTATCGGTGTTGATGTGCGCGAGGCCCCCGCTGCGCACCGCTGCGGCCAGATCCATATGGATCCAGGCCGTGCCCTCCGGCACGAAGCGCGAGAGGAAGCGCGCGGCCAGGATGTGGTCGGCCTTGCTGTCGGCCGTGCACTGCATGATGTCGGCGATCCGGCTCTCCAGCTCCGCGTCGTAGTCCGAGTCCAGCGGGAAATTCCACACCCGCTCGCCGCTTGCTTCGCCGGCCGCCAGCGCGGTCGGCGCCAGCCCCGGGGGTTGCACGAAGATGCCGCTCATGCGTTCGCCCAGCGCCGTGACGCAGGCGCCCGTGAGCGTCGCGTAGTCCACGATGAGCGCCGGCCGGGCCCGGCCGGCCAGTGCCAGAGTGTCCGCCAGAATCATGCGCCCCTCGGCGTCCGTATGAATGACCTGGATGCTGATGCCGTTGATCGCGGTCACCACATCCTGCGGTACATACGCCTCAGGTCCCGTGCGGTTCTCGGTGATGGCAAGCCAGCAATCAACCGCCAGTGAGGAGCCCTGCGCAGCCAGTGCGCAGGTCGTGGCCAGCGCCACCGCGCTGCCGTTCATGTCGGTGTGCATGTCGAGCATGCCGCGATGGGGCTTCAGATTGGTGCCGCCGGTGTCAAACAGCACGCCCTTGCCCACCAGCGCCACATCGACGCGGCCGCGATGCCGCGCCGGCCGATAGCGCAACCGGGCGATGCCCGCGGTACGGCGGGCGTTGCCCTGTGAGACCGCCAGGAAGGCGCCGGCGCCCAGTCGCTTCAGCGCAGCTTCCGACAGCCAGCGGAATTTCAGCCCGTGCCGATGGGCCAGCTCGCGCAGCACGCGCTGATAGCCGCTGGCATCCAGTTTGTTCGGTGGCAACGCGGTGAGCCATCGGGCCAGGCTGTTGGCCTGCGCGGCGATCTGGATACGGCGCAGGTCCAGCGCGCCCCCGATCACGAGCACCTGCTGCAGACCCGGCGCGCGTTTGCGGGTGCTGCGGAAATTGGGCATCTCAAATGCGCAGGCAAGGGTGGCGCTGAGCAGCGCTTCCAGCACGCGATCACCGGGACCGTCCTGATTCGGCGTGGCCAGGGCAATGGATCCGGGCGTACAGCTGCCCAGATCCCGCGCCATGCGTCCGGCAACCGACAGGGTCTCAAAGGCACTTGCATTGCGCGGCACGACGCCCAATATGAGCCGGGTCTGGCGCGGGTTGGCGAGATTGACGCCACGGACGCTGCTGGGCCCGGTGGCGGCCTTGGGGCCCGATTTGGGCGCCGGCGGGCGCCCTTGGCGTGCCCGCCCCGCGTGCAACTGGCGCCAGCTTTGTGCATGGGGCAGTGCTGCAAAGACCTCCGGGGAGGCATCCGCGGGAATGATGACAAGTATGGCATCCAGGGTGTCCGCGACACGCGCTGAAAGCCGGGCAAGACGCTTGATTTGTGGGGGCGACTGGACCGGCAGCAGCGATGTTGAGCGAGATTTCATGACCCGGAAAGAGCCCCGTTCCGCCATGCTTGCTTGACCGTCGCCAGTGAAATCCGGATCATTACGCAGCTTGATTCAACGCGAATTCCCGCGCAGTCCAGTTGCGCATCCTAGCACAGCATCCGTTCGCGCCCGTGCCTGCGGGGCCGCGGCGTATTGAGAGCCGCCATGACGGAACTTCCCAAGTTGCAAGATCTTGACCCGACAGAAACCCAGGAGTGGCTGGAGTCCATCGATTCCGTGCTCAAGACGCACGGCGCTGACCGTGCACATTTTCTGCTGGAGCGCCTGATCGATCACACCCGCAGGTCCGGCGCCTACCTGCCCTTCAAGCCCAACACGGCCTATGTGAACACCATTCCGGTGACTCAGCAGAAGGAGTATCCGGGTGATCGCGCACTGGAGCGCCGCATCGAGGCGTATCTGCGCTGGAACTCGGTGGCGATGGTGCTCAAGGCCAACAAGATCTCCTCGGAGTTCGGCGGCCATCTGGCGAGCTACGCCTCCTCGGCCACCTTGTATGAAGTCGGCTTCAATCATTTCTGGCGCGCCGCCTCCGCGCAGCACCCCGGCGACATGGTGTTCATGCAGGGGCATTCCTCACCTGGCATCTACGCGCGCGCCTTTCTGGAGGGGCGTCTTTCCGAAGACCAGCTGAATCGCTTCCGGCAGGAAGCCGAGGGTCCCGGCAAGGGCCTGTCCTCCTATCCGCATCCTTGGCTGATGCCGGACTTCTGGCAGTTCCCCACGGTGTCGATGGGCCTGGGGCCGATGATGGCGATCTTCCAGGCGCGCTTCGTGCACTACATGGAAAACCGCGGCCTGGTGCAACCCAGCGATCGCAAGGTGTGGTGCTTCCTGGGGGATGGCGAGACCGATGAGCCGGAGTCCATGGGTGCGCTCACCATGCCGGTGCGCGAGAAGCTCGACAACCTGGTGTTCGTCATCAACTGCAATCTGCAGCGCCTGGACGGACCGGTGCGCGGCAACAGCAAGATCATCCAGGAGCTGGAAGCCGCATACCTCGGCGCCGGCTGGAATGTGCTCAAGGTGCTGTGGGGATCGCGCTGGGATCCGCTGCTGGCGCGCGACCAGAAGGGGCTGCTGCAGAAGGTCATGGAAGAGACCGTCGACGGCGAGTACCAGAATTTCAAGGCCAAGGGCGGTGCCTACACCCGCGAGCATTTCTTCGGCAAGTATCCGGAGACCCGGGAAATGGTCGCCAACATGAGCGACGAGGACATCTGGGCCCTCAAGCGCGGCGGCCACGATGCGCAGAAGGTGTTCGCGGCCTACTACGCGGCCTCCAAGCACAAGGGTCAGCCCACGGTCATTCTCGCGCACACGGTCAAGGGCTTCGGCCTGGGCAAGGCCGGCGAGGGCCAGATGGTCGCACACCAGCAGAAGAAGGTGGACATCGAAGGCCTGCGTGCGTTCCGCGATCGTTTCGCGATGCCGGTCGCCGACGATGATCTGGCCAAGCTGCCGTACCTGAAGCTGCCGGAGGATTCCGCGGAGGCCAAGTACCTGCACGCCAAGCGCGACGCGCTGGGCGGCTATCTGCCGGTGCGCACCAACACGGCGCCCTCGCTGCTGATTCCGCCGCTGGAGGCGTTCGCGGCCATGCTGGAAGGCACCGGCGAGCGCGAGATTTCCACCACCATGGCCTTCGTGCGCATCCTCACGGTGCTGCTGAAGGACAAGAACATCGGCAAGAACATCGTGCCCATCGTTCCGGATGAGGCGCGCACCTTCGGCATGGAAGGACTGTTCCGCCAGATCGGCATCTATTCGGCGGTGGGGCAGCTGTACACGCCGCAGGATTCCGAGACCCTGATGTCCTATCGCGAGGACAAGAAGGGCCAGATGCTCGAGGAGGGCATCAACGAATCAGGCGCCACCTGCTCGTGGATCGCGGCGGGCACGGCCTATGCCAACCACGGCATCAACATGGTGCCGTTCTACATCTATTACTCGATGTTCGGTTTTCAGCGCGTCGGGGATTTCCTCTGGGCGGCCGGCGACATCCAGGCGCGAGGCTTCCTGCTGGGCGCCACCGCGGGACGCACCACGCTGGCCGGCGAGGGCCTGCAGCACCAGGACGGTCACAGCCTGCTCAATGCCAGCACGATTCCCAACTGCGTGAGCTACGATCCCGCCTTCGCGTACGAACTGGCGGTCATCATCCACGATGGCATGCGCCGCATGTACGTGGAGCAGCAGCGGGTGTTCTACTACATCACGGTGATGAACGAGAATTACGTTCAGCCGGCGCTGCCGAAGGGCACGGAAGAGGGCATCCTCAAGGGCATGTATCGCCTGCAGAGCGGCGGCAAGGGCAGGGTGCGCGCGACCCTGTTCGGCTCGGGCACCATCCTGCGTGAGTGCATCGCGGCCGCGCAGATTCTGGAAAAGGACTACGGCGTGCCCACGGACATCTATTCGGTGACCAGCTTCTCGGAGCTGCGTCGCGAGGCGCTGGACTGCGAACGGCACAATCTGCTGAATCCGCAGGCCCCGGCCAGGGTGCCGTACGTGAGCAGCTGTCTCAAGGACGTTGAAGGTCCGGTCATCGCCGCCACCGATTACATGCGCACCGTTGCGGACCAGATCCGCCAGTGGGTGAACGGCCGGTATGTCACGCTCGGTACCGACGGCTATGGTCGCTCCGACAGCCGCGCGGCATTGCGTCGGCATTTTGAGGTGGACCGCAGTTTCATCGTGGTCGCGACGCTCAAGGCGCTGGCCGCAGAGGGCAAGATCGACCAGGCCACCGTGGGCAAGGCCATCACCGCATTGGGAATAGATCCGGCGAAAGCCGATCCATTGAACACCTGATCAACATGCAACGGGAAATACAGTGACTCGCGTCATCGAAGTGCGAGTGCCCGACATGGGCAATTTCAAGGACGTGGCCGTCATCGATGTGCTCGTCAAGCCGGGCGATGCCGTCGAGGTCGAAGGCCCGCTGGTGACGCTGGAGACCGAGAAGGCGACCATGGACGTGCCGTCCACGGTCGCCGGCGTCGTCGAGACGATTCTGGCCACCAAGGGCGGAACCGTCTCGCCCGGCGATGTGGTGGCCACCGTGCGGGTGGCCGATGCCGCAGGGGCGCCAGCGCCTGCCGCAACCCCCGCGCCGGATGCCAAGCCCGCCGCGGCGCCGGCCCCGGCTGCGGCACCCAGGGCCGCCGCACCGGCGGCTGCGCCGCCGGCCGCCGGCGCGAAGCTTGCCGCGATCAACGAGAGTGGGTTCTCCACGGCTCATGCCAGCCCCTCGGTGCGACGTTTCGCTCGCGAGCTGGGCGTGGATCTGGCGCGGGTCACCGGCACGGGCTTCAAATCCCGGATCACCGAGGAAGATGTCAAAGGTTTCGTCAAGCAGGCCTTGAGTGGCGGCGCGGCGGCCGGGAAGGCAGGCGTCGCGGCCGGACGCGGTCTGCCCAGCGTGCCGGTCGTGGACTTCGCCGCCTTCGGTCCGATCGAGACCAGGCCGCTGACGCGCATCCAGAAGATCTCCGCATCCCGACTGCACGCCAGCTGGGTGAATCTGCCGCATGTCACGCAGTTCGATGAAGCGGACATCACGGACCTGGAAGAGCTGCGCAATAAACTGAAAACCAAGGCCACGGACCAGGGCATCAAGCTCACTCCGCTGGCGTTCATCATCCGCGCCTGCGTTCGTGCGCTGCATCACTTCCCGACCTTCAACGCCTCCCTGGACCCGGGCGGCGAGACCTTGATCCTCAAGAAGTACGTGCACCTGGGCTTCGCGGCGGACACGCCCAACGGCCTGCTGGTCCCCGTGGTTCACGACGCGGACCGCAAGGACATCTATGAGGTTGCCCGGGCATTGGGCGAGCTGTCCGAGAAGGCGCGAACCGGGACGCTCAATGTCGCGCAGATGCAGGGCGGCTCGTTCACGATTTCCAGCCTGGGCGGCATCGGCGGGACGGCCTTCACACCCATCATCAACGCCCCGGAAGTCGCCATCCTCGGCGTGTCGCGTTCGGCGATGAAGCCGGTCTTCAAGGACGGCGCCTTCGTGCCGCGCCTGATGTTGCCGCTGTCGCTGTCCTACGACCATCGCGTCATCGACGGCGCGCTGGCGGCGAAGTTCACGACCTACCTGGCGAAGGTACTCTCCGAACCGCGCAGCCTCCTCGAGGCGGTGCCTTAAAGATGAGCGCCATCGATCTTCTGGTACCGGATATCGGCAACTTCGATGCCGTGCCCATCGTGGACGTGCTGGTCAAGGTCGGCGACAGCGTCGAGGTGGAGACGCCGCTCATCACGCTGGAAACCGACAAGGCCACCATGGATGTGCCCGCCTCGGCCGCCGGCACCATCACCGAACTGCTGGTGAAGCGCGGCGACAAGGTCGGCAAGGGAACGGTTATCGCGCGCATCACGGCCACAGGCGCCGCCGCCGCGCCCGCTGCCAAGGCGGCACCGGCCGCAGCGCCCCCCAAGGCGGTGCCCGACAGCTCGGGCGACACCGTGCGCATGCCGGCTCCGGATGTCTCGGTGCTCGGACGGGTGGAGGCGCAATCCGATCGTGCCACGCAGGTGGTGGTGCTGGGCTCGGGTCCCGGCGGCTACACCGCCGCCTTCCGCGCCGCGGATCTGGGACTCAAGGTTACGCTCATCGAGCGCTGGGCCACCTTGGGCGGGGTGTGCCTGAATGTCGGATGCATTCCGTCGAAGACCCTGCTGCATGCGGCCAAGGTCATCGAGGAAGCCGCTTCCATGGCTGCCCATGGCATCAGTTTCGGTGCGCCGACTCTGGAGCTGGAGAAGCTGCGCGGCTTCAAGAGCGGCGTGGTCAAGAAACTGACCAGCGGGCTCTCGGCACTGGCCAAGCAGCGCAAGGTTGAAGTGGTCACCGGCACCGGCAAGTTCGTGAGCCCGCAGGTGATCGAAGTCACCGGCCCGAAGGGAACCGAGCGGATCCGCTTCGAGCACTGCATCATCGCGGCGGGTTCCGAGGCAGTGAAACTGCCGGGCTGGCCGAATGACCCGCGCATCATCGATTCCACCGGTGCGCTCGAACTGCCCGCGGTGGGCGGGCGATTGCTGGTGGTGGGCGGCGGCATCATCGGCCTGGAGATGGCCTGCGTGTACGACGCCCTGGGGACCAAGGTCAGCGTGGTGGAACTCACCCCGACGCTGATGCCCGGCTGTGATCCGGACCTGGTCAGGCCTTTGGAAAAACGACTGCGGGCGCGCTACGAGCAGATCCTGCTGAGCGTCAAGGTGACCGGTGTGGAAGCCACGCCGGCCGGCATTCGGGTGACGTTTGCGGGCGAGAAGGCTCCGGAGCCGCAGCTGTACGATTTCGTGCTGGTGGCCGTGGGCCGCTCGCCCAATGGCAAGCTCATCGGCGCGGATGCCGCCGGCGTCAACGTCAGCGACCGCGGTTTCATACCGGTGGACAAGCAGATGCGCACCAACGTGCCGCATATTTTCGCCATCGGCGACATCGTCGGCCAGCCCATGCTGGCCCACAAGGCGACCCACGAAGCGAAGGTGGCCGCGGAAGTCATCGCCGGCCACAAGGCGGCCTTTGATGCGCGCGTGATTCCGTCAGTGGCCTACACCGATCCGGAAGTGGCCTGGGCGGGTCTCACGGAATCGGAAGCCAAGGCCCGTGGCATCGCCATCGAGAAAGGGCTGTTCCCCTGGGCCGCCAGTGGACGATCTTTGTCACTGGGCCGGGACGACGGCTTCACCAAGCTGCTGTTTGATCCGCAGACGCACCGGCTGCTGGGCGGCGGAATCGTCGGTCCCAATGCGGGTGACCTCATCAGCGAAGTCGCCGTGGCCATCGAGATGGGCGCGGACGCCACCGACATCAGTCTGACCGTGCATCCGCACCCGACTTTGTCCGAGACCGTGGCGTTTGCCGCCGAGGCCGTCGACGGCACGCTGACCGACCTGTACATACCGAAGAAGAAGTAGCGCCCGGCCACCGGGTGCCGCCAGCACTAGGGGGTAAGTGATGAAGATTTCGCGACGCGATGCGGTGGTGGGTGCCTTCGCGGCCTCCGTGGCCATGTCGGCCGTGACGGCGACGGCGCAGGATAAACTCGAGCCGACCGGCCAGGAGACCCTGGGACCCTTCTACCCGGTGCGGGCACCGCTCTCCCACGATCTGGACCTGACGCACTACCCGGGTCGCCAGGGCCGCGCACTGGGCCAGGTGGTGCAGATCACGGGCCGGGTCCTCGATACCTCCGGACGGCCGCTGCCCCAGGCGCAACTCAAAGTCTGGCAGGCGAATGCCGCGGGACGTTACACCAACCCGGTCGACAGGAATCCGGCGCCCCTGGACCCGAACTTCCTCGGCGTCGCCTCCTTTGGCGTGGATGCGGATGGCAGCTACCGGCTGCGCACCGTGAAACCCGGCGCCTACCCGGAACCGAGCGGCACCACGCGCACGCCGCACGTGCATTTCGACGTCGTCAACGCCGACTACCGCCTGGTGGCGCAGATGTATTTCCCGGGTGAGAAGCTGAACCGGAACGACCTGCTGCTCTCCACGCTGGCGGCCCGCCATCGTGATCCGGCCGCGGCCATCTGCAAGCCGGCCACGACCAGCGAGCCGGGCGTGATCGCATTCACCTGGGACATCATTCTGCTGACCTAGCGGCAGGTGCCTCGTCAGCGCTTTCCCAGGGTGCGCGAGACCAGCCGTTCGACCTTGTGCAAATACTCCAGCTCATCCGGCGCCCGTCCGGCCCGCTGGGCTTCCGACAGGGTTTCGGCCAGCGGCGTCAGCAGCGCGTGTTCGGCCTCGTGGGCGTCACCGTAGTACTCGCACAGACGCCGGTGCAGCGCGGCGAACCCGGCCGGGCGGTTGGTGCTCAACTGTTCCCGCAATGCCAGGTGCATGCCCATGTGCAAAAAAGGGTTCTGCCGACCTGCCTCGGGCGTGAAGTCCGCGGCCAGCACTTCCTCACCGGACTCGAGCCAGGCGATGTACTCCGGGTGCTCGGCGATCACGCCCGCAATCTGGCGTTCCAGCGGCTGCAGCGGCTGTTGGGCGCGGAACTTGTGCCACGAGGCCAGGTACATCTGGCGCAGCTGCTCGCGGCTCTGGTTGGCGAAGATCGGCATGCCTTGCCTAGGTTGCGGCGGTCTTGTCCGGATAATCGCACAAGTCACGGATCAGGCAGTCCGGACACCTCGGTCTGCGGGCGAGACATACGTAGCGGCCGTGCAGCAGCAGCCAGTGGTGCGCCTCGCGCGCATATTCGGGCGGCGTGGTCCGCAGCAGTCCCAGTTCCACCGCCAGTGGCGTGCGTCCCGGGGCAAGTCCCGTGCGGTTGGCGACACGGAAGATGTGGGTATCCACCGCAATCGTGGCTTCGCCGAAGGCGATGTTCAGCACCACGTTGGCCGTCTTGCGCCCCACCCCGGGGAGCGCCTCGAGGGATTCGCGGTCCTTGGGCACCTGCCCGCCATGCCGGTCCAGCAGCTGCCGGCACAGCCGCTGCAGATTGGCGCTCTTGGCGTTGTACAGGCCAATCGTCTTCAGGTACGGCTTCACGCCCTCGACACCCAGGGTGAGCAGGGCCTGCGGTGTGTTGGCGACCGGGAACAGCCGGGCCGTCGCGGCATTGACGCTGCGGTCGGTGGCCTGTGCGGACAGCATCACGGCGACCAGAAGCTCGAAGGCCGAGGAGTAGTTCAGTTCGGAGAGCGGCTCCGGGTTCGCCGCCCGCAGCCGTTCGAACAGCGCTCGGCGCCGCGTCCGGGTCATTGCTGGGGACTGTTTGCGTCGCGCGCCTGCCGCTTGCGCTCGGCCAGCATCGCGGCGCGTTCGGCGGCGCGGCGCCGCGCACGCTCCTCATGCGCCTGGAACCGCTGGCGATTTGCCGCCGGCGCGGGTGGCCCCTCGGGCGCGGCCTGCGCCGGCAGATCGATCATGGAGATGCAGTCGACCGGACAGGGCGCGACGCACAGCTCGCAACCCGTGCACAGCTGCGCGACAACGGTGTGCATGAAGCGCGGCGCGCCGATGATGGCGTCCACGGGGCAGGGCGGCAGACACTTGGCGCAGCCGATGCACCGCGCCTCGTCGATGATGGCCACGCGCGCGGGGGCTTCCACGCCGTTGTCGGGATTCAGCGCCAGCGGCTCGCGGCCCAGCAGTCGGGCGAGCGCCTCGATGGTGGCGGCGCCACCGGGCGGGCATTGGTTGATGGGGGTGCCCTGCGCGATCGCCGCGGCATAGGGCAGGCATCCCGGGTAGCCGCAGCGCGTGCACTGGGTCTGCGGCAACAGGGCATCGATGGCCGTCACGTCCACGTTCGAAGCCCTTCAGGTGATGCGCATGCCTGGTGCGGCGCCGGAATCCGGGGACAACAGAAACAGGCCCGGGCCATCGCCGCTGGCGCACAGCACCATGCCTTCGGATACGCCGAAGCGCATTTTGCGCGGCGCGAGGTTCGCGACCACGACTGTCAGGCGGCCCACCAGCGTGGCGGGGTCATACGCCGAGCGGATGCCCGAGAACACCGTGCGGGCAGCGGGCTCCCCTAAGTCCAGGGACAGCTTCAGCAACTTGTCCGAGCCCGCCACTACCTCGGCGGAGAGGATGCGGGCGATGCGCAGTTCCACCTTCGAGAACTCATCGATGGCAATGATGGCAGGCTTCGCGGCGGCCGCGGGCGGGGCGCCTGGGGCCACTGGCGGTGCAGGCTCAGTCACTTTGTGTGATTCCTTGGCGATGTCGAAAATCTTGTCGAGAACCTTCGGATCCACCCGCGTCAGCAAATGCTCGTAGGGTTTGATCCGGTGGCCGGCCGGCAGCAGCGCCGCGCAGTCCGACCACCGCAGTGGCGCAATGCCCAGGAAGCGCTCGGCCCGTTCGGCCAGTTTCGGCACCACGGGCTTCAATAGCAGCGTCAGCAGCCGGAAGAGATTGAGGGCGGCGCTGCACACTGCCTGCAGCTCGGCGCGCCGCGAAGGGTCACGGGCGATTTCCCAGGGCGCGCAATCGGCCACGTAGCGATTGGCCAGATCCGCCAGGCGCATGGTCAGGCGCAGTGCCTGGCCGAAGTCGCGCAGTTCGTAGGCGTCCCGAATGGCATCGGCGTCGCGGCGGAATTCGTCGAGGACGGCGCCGGCATTGGAGT
Organism: uncultured Pseudomonadota bacterium; assembly: GCA_963726995.1. Lineage (GTDB taxonomy): Bacteria > Pseudomonadota > Gammaproteobacteria > Steroidobacterales > Steroidobacteraceae > DAIDKA01. The sequence continues at coordinate 406,512 of CAVSEP010000007.1, read as the reverse complement.
CGACCGTCGCAGACAGCTCGCCGGCGAAGTGCCGGGTGAGGAAATTGGCGCAACGGCTGGCGATATTGACGTACTTGCCGACCAGGTCGCTGTTCACCCGGGCGAGGAAATCCTCGGGATTGAAATCCACGTCCTCGACATGGGCGTTGAGCTTGGCGGCGATGTAGTAGCGCAGCCAATCGGCATCCATGCCGAGGCTCAGGTACTGCAGGGGATCGATTCCGGTGCCCCGTGACTTGGACATCTTGGCGCCCAGCACCGTCAGGAACCCATGGACGTGGATGTTGTCGGGGACCTTGTAGGGAGCGCCCGCGAATTTCAGCATCGCCGGCCAGAACAGGGTGTGGAAGTAGATGATGTCCTTGCCGATGAAATGGATCTGCTCGGTGAGCGGATCGGCGAGGAACTGCCGGACGCTGCGCGGTTCGCCGTTGCGCGCGGCGGCGCCGGTGGAAAAGTAGTTCTCGAGCGATGCAAGGTAGCCCAGCGGCGCGTCCAGCCAGACATAGAAGAACTTGCCGGGATGATCGGGAATGGGGATGCCGAAGTACGGGGCATCGCGCGAGATGTCCCAGTCGCCCAGCGCGTTCTCGCCGCGCCCATCGAGCCATTCGCGGGCCTTGTTGGCAACCTGGGGCTGCAGGTGCCCCGCCGCCCCGATCCAGTCTTCCAGGAAGACGCGGCAGCGCGGGTCGGAAAGGCGGAAGAACAGATGATCCGAGGTGCGCAGTTCCGGCACCGAACCGGACAGGGTGGAATACGGATTGATCAGGTCGGTCGGTGCATTGACCGTGCTGCACACCTCGCAGGCATCCGCATACTGTTCCTTGGCATGACAGTGCGGGCATTCCCCCTTGATGTAGCGGTCGGCCAGGAACATGCCCTTCACCGGGTCGTAGAACTGCTCGACCGGCCTGATGTCGATCAGCTGCGCGGCTTGCAGGCGCCGGTACACGTCCTGGGCAAGCGCGGTGTTCTCCGGGGAGTCGGTGGTGTACCAGTGATCGAAGCTCAAGGAGAACCCGTCCAGGTACTGGCGGCGACCGGCGAGGATGCCCCGTACCAGCTCCTGCGGGCTCACTCCGTCGGCCTGGGCCTTGAGCATGATGGGAGCGCCATGGGCGTCATCCGCACCGATGAAATGCACGCTGGAGCCCACCATGCGCTGGAATCGCACCCAGATGTCGACCTGGATGTACTCCATGATGTGGCCGATGTGCAAAGGACCATTGGCGTAGGGCAGGGCGCTGGTGATGAAGAGTTTGCGTGACATCCGGTGAGTTTACCGTACCTGTGCCGCCTCCCGGTTGCCGGCGCCGCGCGGGCGGTGCCAAGATGTCCTTGATGGCACGCAACATCGAAATCAAGGCGCGAATCGCCAGTGTGGCGGCGCTCGCGCCGCTGGCGGCACGACTGGCCGGCTCGGCCGCCACCCGCATCGACCAGGACGATACCTTCTTTCGTTGCCCCAACGGGCGCCTGAAGCTGCGGGACCCTTCCGCCGGGGGCGCCGAACTGATTTTCTATCGGCGGGCGGATGAGAGCGGACCGAAGGAATCCTTCTACCTGCGGGCGCCGGTTCCCGATCCTGCGGCGATGCGCGCTCTCCTGGAACAGGCCCATGGCCTTGCGGGGCGGGTGCGCAAGCGGCGCCTGCTGTTTCTGGCCGGACGCACCCGCATCCACCTGGATGAGGTGGAGGGTCTGGGGGAATTCCTGGAGCTCGAAGTGGTCCTGGCGCAGGACGAGCCGGCCGAGGATGGCGTCGTGGAAGCCCGCGAACTCATGGCGAAGCTCGGCGTGGCCCCGCAGCAGCTGATTCAGGGTGCCTACGTCGACCTGCTCGGACGGTAACGAGGCTGGCCGGCGGCTTGTGCGATGGGGCGCTACTTGGGCACCCCGGCCTCCCACTGGGGCCAGTGAGCCACGATGTCCTCGACCAGGGGCAGACCCGCATGCACCAGGTTTGCGGTGGAAATGCGGATGGCGCCGGCGACGGAGCGCTGCGCGATCATGGACTCAAGGGTGCTCTGGCCAGGATAGGGGCGATCGAAGTCCGAACCGGTCCGCAGCACCGCAACCCGATGGATGTCCACCAGACCTGAGCGCGCCCCGCGCGTGAGGGCAACCAGGGTCGCGTTGTCCTCCTGCTGCGTCGTGCAATAGATGCCATGACCGTCTGTCAGCAGGCGGGTCCAGCGCGTCACGCGCTCCCCCAGCCGCTTCCCGCCCCACCAGGTATCACCCGAGGCGGTATCGCACTGGGTGACCCTGGGAGGGTTCTTGGCCGGCGCGCGTGGATAGGCCTTGCGGTAGCTCGCCACGTCCGGACTGTCCTCCAGAACGGCGTGGCCCGAGAGCTGCACCGCCTTCATCAGCAGGGCCTCATCGAGCTGGAAGAGTTCTGTGCGGTAGTCGAACTGGGGCTTTTGCTGCTGACCGCCGGTCATCACGCCGTAGAATCCGTCCGACCAGCCCGCCGGCATTTCCCGCGGATCGATTTCATGGGCAATGTCCACGTCCACCAGGTAGCGTGCCCAGGCGGCGGTTCCGATCGTTCCGTATTCCGGGTTGATGCCGGCAATGCCTGCGATCAGGAAGTAGGTATGGCGCAGATCGAACTGACCACCGTAGAGCACGGCCATCATGGATGCCGCGGCATTGGCATGACCCATGTCGGTGGTCATCTGACACACTCCGGATGCCGTACAGCGCACCGTCGGAAAGTCGCTCGACAGTCCCGGCACCCGCACCTCGCGCGTGGCCTTCAGGCTCGCAATCCAGGGCTCGGCCTCCAGGCCGAACATGCTGACGATCATCACCTTGACGGGGATGCGTTCGTCCGCGATTGCCGTCGCCGCTGCGCAGCAGGCCAACAGCGACAGCAGGGCGCTGCCAACCAATGTCGCCCGGGAACTCTTGATCATGGTCGATCCGATGTTGGAAAACGTCGGCCTCATCGTACACAGCCCGCGGAGGATCTGTCGCCTGGGACCGGTGCATTGAGATAGTGCGCCGCGCGGGCCGACGCACCACAACGGGGTCCGTGCTTGACACCGTATCCGTGCGACTTGCTAGCCTCGGCCGCAGCGATCAACCAACAACGAAACGGGGTGCCCTGTGAATCTGCGCAACCGCCTGCTGATCACCACGGCACTGTCCTTCACCGGCCTGGTTTGTAGCGCACAGGCGCAGCAGACCGACTCTGCCGCGCCCGCCGTTTCCACGACCGCCATTTCGGCCGCCAATGCGACCGGCGACCTCGAAGAGATCGTGGTCAACGGCATCAAGCGCGGCGAGCTCATCATGCCCACCACCGTCACCTCCGAGTCGGCCTACGGCCTGGACCTGGGCGTGATGGATACGCCGCGCAACAATACCGTGCTGTCGAAGGTGCAGATCGATGCCCTCAACGTGCAGAACCCGGGCGGATTCTCCTCCCTCACGTCCAGCGCCTATTCGGACGCGTCGTTCGGTCAGCCGAACGTGCCGCGCATCCGCGGCCAGCTCGCGGACGTGTTTTTCAACGGCATGCGCGACAGCTTCACGCTCAACGGCTACGGCGCGCCGATGAGTTTCGTGATGGTGGACTCCATCGACATCGTCAAGGGCCCGGCAAGCGTCCAGGGCGGCGCCGGGGCGGGGGTGGGCGGTTCCATCGATATCACCACCAAGATGCCCTCGCTGGGCAAATTCTCGGCCAGCTTCGACGCCGAGATCGACAGCCAGCAAAAGCGCGTCGTGGGCTTCGATGTGGGCGGGCCGCTGGGCTCAAATCTCGCCGGTCGCGCGACCTTCATCAGCAACGACAGCGGCAGCTACTACTACGACATGTTCTTCCACCAGCAGCAGCTGTACGTGGCGCTGGTGGACCAGGTCACTGCGAACTACACGGTTTCCCTCAATGGCAGCTTCGTCGACACCAAGTATCGGGAGAACGACGGCATCAACCGCCTGAACCAGGCCCTGATCGACAACGGCACCTACCTCACCGGTGCTCCGCCGCTGAGCGAGGTCGAAGGATTCGGCACCCTCGTCAACCTGACGGGCAGCGTGCAGCTGGGCCGCAGGGTCATCATCGATGAGCCGGCCGGCACCGATGCGCATTCCCAGCACGCCATGCTGCAGGCCATCCAGACCTATCGGGTGAACGATAACTTCTCCATCGTCAACAATACTTTCTACGACTACATCAACCGCTACAACCAGACCCAGGACTACTACGCCGATACGGCCGAGGGCAGCTACACCATCGAGAACAAGACCGACTTCAAGGTCGGCTTCAACCTGGGCTCCCTGGAGAACCAGATCGACGCCGGCTTCACCTACCGGTACGCCCATGTGCTGGACATCCAGAACTACGTAAATGAGCCGGTGAGCGTGTTCGACCTGTCCCAGGACCCGAGCACCTGGATCTTCCCCGCGGCCAACCAGGGACCCTCCGGCGGCGCAGTTCTCTACACGGCGGCATTTGGCCATCAGCAGTATGGCGTCGCGGCGAGCAATTTCATCACGCCGAATACCACCGTCAATTCGAACCTGCAGGACGCCGCGATCTTCCTCGAGCATCGTCTGCAGATCTCGCCGCAGTGGAGCGTGCTGTACGGCCTGCGCGGTGATGTGGTGCAACTGAACGATTCGGATCCGCTGTTCGCACAGGTGCTGGCCGATCCGGCGGTCAGCTGGTCGTACAACGGCGGCCCGCAGTCGCAGCACACCGCCTGGTACGGCCTGTACAACGGCAACATCAGCGTGGTGTACAGCCCGAATAGCTGGATGTCCGGCTATCTCACCTACAACAAGGCCCAGTACGTCGATGCCAATGACAACGACGGCTCGGTCGCGGCCCTGGGGCTGGATGCGACCACCCAGCTACGGCAGAAGACGCTGCTGGAGGAAGCGGGCCTGAAGTTCGACCTGCTCGGCAAGGCACTGTTCATTTCGGCGGCGGGTTTCAAGCAGGAGCGCACCGTGCCCACCGGCGCGGGCGGCATGATCAAATCCCAGGCCCACATCACCGGCGGTGAGATCGAACTGAACTACCAGCCCGATCCGCACTTCTTCGCCACCGCAAGCTACTCCTACCTGCACACGACGCTGGATACGCCGGCGGGTTTCTGGAACTTTCCGGCCCAACCCGGCAGCAACATCGACGGCGCCGGCGAGTCGATCGTCTTCGAACCGAATCAAACGTTCATTGATCCGGGAGTGCCGGAGCATCTGTTCAACGCACTGGTCAGCTACAAAACGGATACCGGGCTGGGGTTCCAGGCGAACCTGCAGGTGACCGGCCCGATTCAGACCACCCAGGCGGGCGCAGTGGATGTCGCGGCAACCCAGGCCAATCTGGTCAATACCTTCGGACCGGACTCGTTCGTCGGGCTGCCGTCCGGCGTCGCGCTGGCCGCGCTGCCCGCCTCGATCGTCAGCTCCGGCTACTACCGGCCGCCGACCATCCCCTGGCAGTTCACGCTCAACGCGGGTGTCTTCTACACCTTCCTGCAGCATTACACGGTCAAATTCGAGGTGTACAACCTCACCGATGAACGCAACCTGCAGAATGACTATTCCTTCTACGGCAATGACTTCCTGACCGTCATCCCGCCGCGCAGTTACGATCTGACCTTCACCGCCAAGCTGTAATCGGCGGCGCAGAAGCTCCTCGACCGGGCCGCGCGCGCCAACATCATCCAGGTGTGGGTGGCGAGCCGTCGGCTCCTGTGAGCACAGCGGTGATTGCGCCGTACCATTGCTGCCGGTCTTGCGGCTCGAGGAAGGCGGCCTCGATGGAATTGCGCGCCAGCTGGGCGAGCTGCGCTCGCGAGAGGTTGAGATCGGTGGCGACGGCCAGGAAGTTGTCCAGCAGGTAGCCGCCAAAGTAGGCCGGGTCATCGGAGTTCACGGTGACGCACAGGCCCTGCTCGAGCAGGATCTTCAGATTGTGGTCCGCCATGCGCTCGAATACCCGCAGCCGCACGTTCGAGAGCGGGCAGACGGTGAGCGGGATGCGCTCGCGCGCCAGGCGCGCCACCAGCCGCGGGTCCTCCACGCAGCGCACGCCATGGTCGATGCGATTGACCCGCAGCAGGTCCAGCGCCTCTTCGATGTAGGCGGGCGGCCCTTCCTCGCCGGCGTGGGCGACGGCCAGCAGACCCAGGCTGCGGGCCCGTTCAAACACGGCGGTGAACTTGGAAGGTGGGTTCCCGGCTTCCGAGGAGTCCAGACCGACCGCGACAAAACTGTCCCGCCACGGCAGCGCCAGCTCCAGGGTCCGCATCGCCTCTTGCGCCGGGAGGTGCCGCAGAAAGCACAGGATCAGCCGGTGCGTCATTCCCGTCTGCGCCTGCGCCCCCTGAAGCGCCGTGGTCAGTCCCGCGAACACCTCGCCGAGCGGTACGCCGCGGGCCGTGTGGGTCTGGGGGTCGAAGAACACTTCGACGTGGACCACGCCATCCGCATGCGCCCGGCGCAGGTAGGCGCTGGTCAGGGCATGGAAGTCGGCGGCATCGCGCAGCACGCTGGCGCCGCGGTAGTAGATGTCAAGGAAGGACTGCAGGTCCGCGAACTGGTAGGCGGCGCGCAGTTGCGCTTCGCTGCGGTAGGGCAGGCGCATACCGTGCTTCGCGGCCAATGCGAAGGCCAGCTCCGGTTCCAGCGTGCCTTCGAGGTGCACATGCAGTTCTGCCTTGGGCAATGCCCTGATGAAGTCCTTGGTGCAGACCGTCATAGGCCGGAATCAGCAGGAAAGAAGGGTGTCCAACTGTACATCAGATAGTCGCGACGGTGATTGCATCCCCATCGGGAATGTCGCTAGCATGAAAACAACTCATCCGGTTCGAAGGATCCCCACCGAATGCTGCTGCAGCGCCTGTTTGGCCTGGACGCCCGCGGAACCTCGGTGCGTACCGAAGTGCTGGCCGGATTCACCACCTTCATCACCATGGCCTACATCGTGGTGGTCAACCCGCTGATACTCGGGGATGCCGGCATGCCGGTCGCCGGCGTGGCGGTGGCCACCTGCGTCGCGGCCGGATTTGGCAGCATCCTCATGGGCCTGCTGTCCAACTATCCGCTGGCACTGGCGCCCGGCATGGGGCTGAACGCCTACTTCACCTACACCGTCGTCAAGGGCATGGGGATTCCCTGGCAGACGGCGCTGGGGTGCGTGTTCCTGTCCGGTTGCGCCTTCGCGCTGCTAACCGCAGTGGGGGTCCGCAAGGTCATCATCAACGCGCTCCCCCGCTCGCTTTTTTCGGCTGTGGGCGGCGGTATCGGACTGTTCATCGCCTTCATCGGGCTGAAGGACGCCGGCATCATCGTCGCGGATCCGGGCACGACGGTGGGGCTCGGCCACCTGACCACCCCGACGGCGGCGGTCGCGCTGCTGGGACTGCTGATCATCGCGGGCCTGCAGGCGCGCGGGATCCGCGGCTACATGCTCATCGGCATACTGCTCACCGCCGCGCTGGCCTGGAGTGTCGGACTGGCGCACCTCACGCCCGCGCACTTCACGCTGCATGACCTGGGCGGTACCGCCTTCAAGCTCGACCTGCCTGCGGCTTTGAATCTGCACGGCGGCATCGGCTTGTCGATGGTCGAGATCATCTTCGTGTTCCTGTTCGTGGACCTGTTCGACAATGTCGGAACGCTCGTGGCCGTGACGCGACGTGCGGGCCTGGTGGCCCCCGACGGCAGCATTGCGCGCCTGAATCGCATCCTGGCGGCGGATTCAGCCGCGATGATCGTCGGCGCCGTGGCGGGCACCAGCCCGGTGACCAGCTACATCGAGAGTGCTTCGGGCGTGGCCGCAGGCGGTCGCACCGGTCTGACCAGCGTGGTGGTGGGGCTGCTGTTCCTGGCGACCCTGGTCATCGCACCGCTGGTGCAGGCCATTCCCGCGGCGGCAACCGCTCCCGCGCTCATCCTGGTCGGCGCGCTGATGATGGGTGCATTGGCGGAAATCGAGTGGTCGGATCCGGGTCAGGCCATACCGGCTTTCCTGACCGTGGTGATCACGCCGCTGAGTTACTCGATCACCAACGGCCTGGCGTTCGGCATCACCAGCTACGCACTGCTGAAACTGATCCGCGGGCAGGCGCGGCGCGCGGACTGGCTGGTATTCGTGCTGGCCGCGCTGTGCGTGGCGCGATTCGTCTATCTGGCGTAGGGGGCCTGCGGCTCAGCCCTGGTCCTTCACGGGTTCGAACTTCGCCTTGTTGATGCCCTTCTTGTAGGCTTCCTTGCCGTTGATCAGGCGCTGATCGAGCAGCATCTGGATGGCCGTATCCATGGTGCGCATGCCGAACTGCGCGCCCGACTGCATGCTGTTCTCGAGCTGATCGAGCTTGCCCTGGCGGATCAGGTTGGACGTGGCCGGGGTGTTGACCAGGATCTCCAGGGCCGCCACCCGTCCTTGCTTGTCGGAGCGCTGCAGCAGCTGCTGCGAGACCACGCCGCGCAGCGAGGTCGACAGCATGGTCCGCACATGGGATTGCTTGTCGGAAGGGAACACGTTGACCATGCGATCCACGGTCTGGGCGGCGCCGTTGGTGTGCAGGGTGCCCATGACCAGGATGCCCATCTCGGCGGCGGTCACCGCGATGCTCATGGTTTCCAGATCGCGCAACTCGCCCACCAGAATCACGTCCGGGTCCTCGCGCAGGGCCGAGTGCAGCGCGGCGGAGAAGGTCGCGGAATGATTGCCCACCTCGCGCTGGCTGATCAGGCAACTCTTGCGCTGGTGGACGAACTCGATGGGATCCTCGATGGTGAGGATGTGCCCTTGGACCCGCGTATTGATGTCATCGATCAGGGCCGCGAGCGTGGTGGATTTGCCGGAACCGGTCTTGCCGGTGACCAGGATCAGGCCCTGGGTGTGGCGGCACATCTGGCGCACGGCTTCCGGCAGATTCAGCTCATCCATGGTCAGCGCCTTGGAGGGAATGGCGCGGAACACGGCGCCCATGCCGTTCAGATGCCGCAGCACGTTGACCCGGAAGCGCCCCAGATCACCCATGGTGTAGGCGAAGTCCGCACCCTCCTTGGTCTCGAATCGCTCGATGGCGATCTTGGGCATGATTTCGTACAGCGCTTCGCGCACCACGCTCGGATCCAGCTTGTCCGGCCGCAGCGGCATCAGGTCCCCGTACTGTCGGATGCGCGGCGGGTCGCCGGCGATGAAGTGCAGGTCGGAGCCGCGCTTCTCGAGGATTTCGGTCAGGTAGGCGTCAATCGCGGCCATGGGGGCTCAACTTGCCGGCAGCGGCGGCATGGCGGCGGTGATTTCCGCCTTCGGCAGCACGCTGGTGTCGGTCACGAATCTCTGGAACATGCGTTTGTCGGCCGCGTAGGCATAGGCATCGTCCGGATCGACCTCGCGGGCGGTGATGGCGGCCAGCAGGGCCTGGTCGAGCACCTGCATGCCGGAGTCGCGTCCCATCTGCAACTGGGTCTGGATCTGGTGGCTCTGGTCGCTCTGGATCAGTTTGGCGATGGCCTTGGTCATGACCATGACCTCGCACACCGCCCGGCGTCCGCGACCGTCGGTGGTCTTGACCAGGATCTGCGTGATCACCGCCAGCAGGCTCTGCGACAGGAAGCTCTTGGTCTGTTCGCGCTCCTCCACGGGCAGCGCGTCGATGACGCGGTCGATGGTCTTCACCGCGCCGGTGGTATGCAGGGTGCCCAGCACCAGATGTCCGGTTTCGGCGGCCGTCATCGCCATGCGGATGGTTTCCGCGTCGCGCATTTCGCCGACCAGGATGACATCCGGGTCTTCGCGCATGGCCGCGCGCACCCCTTCCGCGAAGGTGGGAATATGCGTGTGCAGCTCGCGCTGGATGACCTGGCTGTTCTTGCTGCGGTGAACGAACTCGATGGGGTCTTCCAGGCTGATGATGTTCAGCTTCCGGGTGTGATTGAGATGATCGATCATCGCCGCCAGGGTGGTGGACTTGCCGGTGCCGGTGGATCCGGTCACCAGCACCATGCCCTGGTGGTAGTCGCACAGCTTGGTCACGATCGGCGGCAGCGCCAGCTTTTCCAGGGAGGGCACTTCGGTGGGGATGGCCCGGAAGGTGGCCCCGACGCCCGTGTCCTTGCGATAGATGTTGACGCGAAAGCGCCCGCCGTCGGAGGACACGTAGGAGAAGTCCAGATCCGCCCCGGTGGCGAAGTGCTCGGCCTGGGAGCGGGTCAGGATTTCGGTCACGTACCCCTCCAGCTCCACCGCCCGAAGGTCGCGGAACTTGATGGGCAGCAGATCGCCATGCATGCGCAGCATGGGCGGCACGCCCACCGCCAGGTGCACGTCGGAACAGCCCTGCTGCATGCCGAGTTTCAGGAACGCGTCGATGCGCGCCAAAGCCTACCCCTCGCGAAAGTTCGGACGTATGGGTTCTAGCCGGTAAGGTTTTGCCAACTCTGGGTCGCAAAATCAATGGGTTGCGCCAGGAAATTTGACGTAACGCACGAAAGCAGGGCCTTTTGGGAGCCTAAGGAGGGCCCCGCCGGCCTCCTGCAGGATCCTACATGAAGGATTCCAGGGTGGCGCGCAGCTCGTCCATGGACTGGAAGCGCTTGTTCTTGTCCACCGCCATGGCCTTCATGACCGCATCGCTCAGGCCCTGCGGCAGGGCCGGATTGATTTCCGAGGGCGGCCGGGCGCGGCCCTGCACGTGCTGGTACATCACCGACATGTGATCGCCGCGCGCATAGGGGGGCACGCCGGTGAGCATTTCGTACAGGATGACCCCTTCGGCGTAGATATCGGCGCGCTCGTCGACCTTCTTGCCCAGGATCTGCTCCGGGGCCATGTACTTGGGCGAACCGATGACATACCCGGTCTTGGTCAGCTGGGTGTCGCCCTCCCGATGGGCGGCCGCCACGCCGAAGTCCACGATCTTCAGCAGTCCGTCCTGGTTGATGAGGACGTTGGCGGGCTTCAGGTCGCGATGCACGATGCCCACCTGATGCGCCACCGTCATGCCGGTGGCGATGTCGCAGCCGAACTGCAGGGCGCGCTTCAGCTCCATGGGCTTCTCGTTGACGATTTCCCCGCCCAGGGTGTGGGAGGGGAAATACTCCATGGAGATCGCGTACAGGCCCTGGATGTACAGGAAGTCGTAGATGCGGATGACGTTCTTGTGGGTGATCTTGCGTGAGTAGCGCAGCTCGTGCACGAAGCGCTTCATCACCTCTTCGTCTTCGGCGACGTTGGGGTTCAGGAACTTGAGAATGAGGCGCTCGTCCACCACCGTGTCTTCCATCAGCAGCACGGTGCCGAAGGCGCCGCGACCGATGCGATCGATGTACTTGTAGCGCCCCTCGATGATGTCCCCGGCCTTCAGCGCATTGATGTCCAGCCGCGATTCGGCCGCCTTGCGCACCGCCTGGGCGATGGCCGCCTCGGGCATCACCGTGGTGCCGGAGGGACTCGTGGGCGCCGTGGGGGACTTGGGTGCGGCAGGGGCCTTGGGCGGACTGGTCGTCGAGGCCCGGGCGACCTGGGCGGCCACCGAGGTCAGCGTTCCCGGGGAGGTGACCGGGCTGCTGCCGGTGCGGATGTCCATTTCCGCCAGCGCCGCGACGGCCAGGCGGGCGACGGTCTGGTCGGTCGAGTCGATCTGGGTCTTCAAGCCCGCGCGCACCTGCTCGGCCTGGCGGTCATCAGCGAGCTTGGCCAGCGACTGGATGGCCTCGATGCGAATTTCCCGTTCCGGCCGCTCCAGCATGGGCAGAATCGCATCGATATGCTGCGCCTCGCCGAGCTTGCCCAGCGCGCGCACCACCACCGGCAGCGCTTTGGCGTTGCCGCTCTTGAGCATTTCCAGTATCCGCGGCAGGGCCCGCTTGCTGCCGATCTCCGCCAGCGCATCGATGGCGCGCTCGCTCACCCACCAGTCATTGTCGCGGGTGGCCTGGATCAGATGATCGACCGCCCGCTCGTCCTTGGTCTGGTTGAGGATCTCGATCGCGGCACGGCGGATGTCCTCATCCTTGTCCTGCACCAGCTGCAGGACCGCGTCGATGACCTTCGGGCCGCCGATCTTGCCCAGGGCATCGGCCGCCCGGCTGCGCACCCACCAGTCGCTGTCCTTCAGCGCTTGCAGCAGGTACTTGACGCTGCCGGCGTTGCCGACCTCGTTGAGCACCTCGACCGCCGAGCGCCGCGCGTATTCATTTTCGTCCTTGAGCACGTCGATCAGGTAGCGGACGGTATCCGGATGATTGGCCTTGATGACCACATCCACCGCCTTGTTCTGCACATCGATTTCAGGATCGCGCAGCAGCGCGCACAGGCGCTGGACATCGACGAGGTTGTCCATCTTCTGCAGCGCGCCCAGGGAGGCGCCGCGAATGAGCTTGTGCGGATCCTTCAGCTGCGCCATCAGCGCGGTCTGCACTTCCGGAATGTTGAATCGGGAGAGGATGTTGATGATGTGGACTCGGGCGATGGCGTCCTTGCCATGCAGGCGGCCGATCAGCTCCGGTACGGCGCTGGCGTCCGCGATTTCGCCGATGATCCGAAACAGTGCGGCCTTCTCGTTGGGCTCCTGCTGATAGGCCACGCCCAGCAGGTCGCGCACGCTGAAGCGGGATTTGTGCGCAGCAACAATTTCCAGTACGGCGGACTTGGACACGCCGGCCTGGCCCAGCGCCTCGAGCAGCAGATTGGCGGGAAAATTCCGCGACGTGGTCAGCGCCCAGGAGATGGCGGCGATGACCCGGGGACTGCCCTCGACCAGGCCGAGCACGAAGCGTGGAAAGGTCTTGGCGCTGATCAGTGCGGAGAGCACATCGACCATCACCACCGTCATGTTCTTGTCAGCTTCCGGCACGGCCGCGAGCACGGCATCGATCGCGCCCGGTCCCAGGTCCTTCAGCTTGGCTGCGGCCTTCTGGACTGCCGGATCATTGGGACTGGTGCCGGACCGGATTTCAGCTACCAGCCTGTCGGCGCGTAAGTTCGTGAAAAAGCTCATTCAGCCGACAGCTAACCGTCTCGTGATCAACTTGGATTGGCCAACGGTGCGTTCCGACACCCGTCGGTAGCCGATTAATTATGCCACAGCCCACCTGCCGGCTGCGTCAAAGCCATTGAACAGTAATGCTCCGTTGTGCGCGCATTATTGTTGGTCAGGCAGGTTTGTCTGCCACCGACTACAATCCGGCGCCCCTCGCCGACCATGATGGTGTCATGAACGATCCGCGCCTGACCTTGATACGCACCGCCATTGACAATCATGTCGACCCATTTTTGGGCGAAACCCTGGGGGCGGCCGCGGCGCTTCAAGGGCTGGAGCTGCGCGACGGTCGGGTGAGCGTCCGACTGCGCTTCGGATTTCCGGTCGGGGGCTATGCAGATGGCCTGGTCGAGGCCCTGCGGACCCAGGTCGAGCCGCTGGCGGACGGCCTGGCGGTGGACTTTCACCTCGAGGCGCAGATCCATGCGCACGCCGTGCAACGGCCGTTGAAGCCGCTGCCGGGCGTGAAGAACATCGTCGCGGTGGCCTCGGGCAAGGGCGGGGTGGGCAAATCAACGGTGGCCGTGAATCTGGCACTGGCCTGGGCGGCACAGGGAGCCCGGGTGGGCATCCTGGATGCGGATATCTATGGCCCCAGTCAGCCGCTGATGCTGGGCCTGACGGGCCAGCGACCCAGTGCGCCGGACGGCAAGCACATCAAGCCCCTGGCGGCCCATGGCCTGGTGGCCATGTCGATCGGCTTCCTGATCGATCCGGATCAGCCCATGGTGTGGCGGGGTCCGATGGTGACCCAGGCGCTCACGCAGCTGCTGGGCGACACCGAGTGGGGGGAACTGGACTACCTGGTGGTGGACATGCCACCCGGGACCGGGGATATCCAGCTCACCCTGGCCCAGCGCGTGCCCGTTGCCGGAGCGGTCATCGTGACCACGCCCCAGGACATCGCCCTGGCCGATGCCCGCAAGGGCCTGGCGATGTTCGAAAAGGTCGCGGTCCCGGTGCTGGGAATCGTCGAGAACATGAGCATTCACGTGTGCAGCCATTGCGGCCATGCCGAACACATCTTCGGCGCCGGCGGCGGCGCGCGCATGGCCGCGCAAGCCGGCGTTCGCCTGTTGGGCGAGTTGCCGCTGGATGCCAGGATCCGCGAGGACGCCGATGGCGGACGGCCTACCGTCGTTTCCGAACCGGACTCGCCGCGCGCCCGACTGTACCTGGAGATGGCCCGTCGCACGGGTGCGGCGCTGGCGCGTCGCGCGCGCGACCGCAGCACCGTGTTCCCGAATATCGTCGTGGAACCGTCCTGAACGGCCTTTAGGGGTTCAGGGGCTTGAACTGCTTGGCGAGCTTCAGTTCCTGGCCCTGGTAGTTCGAAGCGATCTCGCGGCCGTACAGGGCGCTGGGGCGCTCGGCCATCCTTTCATATCGCAGCCAGCCGACCATTTGCCCATGTTCCAGCACGAAGGGCACTTCGTGCGAGCGCACTTCCAGCACGCCGCGGCTGCTGCCGGCCTTGCGGCTGATCGGATCCCAGCCGAAGCCCGGATCGAAAAACCCGGCGTAGTGAACCCGGAATTCACCCGCGCGCGTATCGTATGGCAGCATTTCCGCGGCAAAGTCCGGGGGTACGGCAATCGCTTCCTTGGTCATCAGGATGTAGAACTCATCCGGATCGAGCACCAGGGACGCATTGCGATGAAAGCGAATCGGCTCCCAGAATTCCAGCGGGTCATAGTCGCGACGATCCAGGTCGATTCGTCTGGTGTGCTTTCTGGCGCGCCAACCAATCAGTGACCCTTCGGCGCCCGAGCCCCTGAGGTCGATGGAGAATGGTAGATGACCGGTCTTGTCCGCCACCTCGGTTCCGGTGGCAATCTGCCCTTCACTCAGCAGCAGCTTCCAATCGGCAGCGGTGATCGATTTGGGTGACTCGCCGCGGGTGCGGCGAAAGCGCAGCTGATTCAATCGTGTTCCCGCGCGCACCACCACACTGAAACTCCTGGGCGCCACCTCCAGGTACAGTTGGCCCTCATAGCCTTCGGCGACTTGATCGAAAAGCGTCGCCTCGTCGGCGATCAGGCGCGTCAGAATATCGAGCCGGCCCGTTGAGCTTTTTGGATTGGCGAATGCGGCGACGTCGCTTTTCAGTCGAATCGATTCGAGCAGGGGAATCACGTAGAGGCGGCCTCGCTCGAGCACCGCACCTTGCGTAAGGTCCATCCCGAAACGCCCGAAATCGCCATCCAGTTCCCGCATTTTCTCCATGACTTTCTTGCCTGGCCCGGGCAGAAAGCTGGCATCGACCGGGTAAGCGACGCTACCCAGCCGCAAGTCGAGGCTTGCCGGCTGAATCTGATCCGGGAGTATCTCCGACAGGATTTCAACCGGAGCGATCTGCTTGCCGGCGATCATCTCGCCGATCTTCTGGCAGGGCAGAAAACCCGTGTAGACGGCTGAACGGGCCGGTGTCTCAAGAAGATTGGCTGATTCCATGTCGCTTTTTTGTTCGATCAGGGCGCGGGGTGTGTCAGTGCGGTGATGCGCATGGACAGATCCACGCTGCCCTTGCGGGCGCGTTCCGCCCGCAAGGGCAGGTAGTTGAGTGTCGGCGCCAGCCACAGCCGCGTCACGCGATCCGAGCCGGGCCGGTCGCTGCGATAGACGATGGTTTCCAGCGCGCCCAGCGGCGTGGTCAGTACCTCGGTGCGCTCGCGGGTGTAGAAGTATTCCTTGGCCTGGTCCTTGTCGAACAGTTTGAACTGCGTGGGCGCCAGCCCCGCCTGCAACTGCTGCATCAGTTCGATCTGCACGGACATCGGATCCTGGATGCCCGGATCGAAGCTCTGGTCCACGGCATGGGTCTCGGAGGTGCCGTGCACCCTTTGGCTCGCCCGATCAAAGGTCAGATCGACATCATCGCTGTGATCGCGCGCCTGGCCGCTTTCCTGGTAGTGCAGGGGAACCACGTGGCCATCCACCAGCGTGAAGGTGCTGCTCTGGACCAGGGCATCGGGAAACACCAGTCGAAAGATCCCATGGGCCCGGATATTGGAGCTGTAGCGGTAGGTGCCGGAAGTCGGGGTTGCCAGCGTCAGGGCCGAATCCCCGGCCGTAATGCCATGCCAGGCCACCTGGTAGGTGGCGACAAAGGGTGTCGGCGGGGGTGGCGGAGGCGTGGACGGGATCAACACCCGAGTGATTGTACAATAGGGGCATGAACCACCCCTATCGATGTCTGCTCGGCGCGGTGGGCCTGCTCATGGTCGCCCCTGCCTGGGCGCTGCGCCCGGTGCAGGTCTACGAAGTTACGGTGCGCGGCGCCTCGGCTGCCACGGTGGTGGCGGACGGCATGCGCCAGGCATTGGTGCGGGCCACCGGACGGCGTGATGCGCCCGCCAATCCGCAGCTTGCCGCCATCGTGCAGAATGCCGCGCAGTATCTGAAGGGATCCCGGTCGCTGGCCGGCGGAGCCATCCAGCTGGAGTTTGATGGCGTGACGCTGGGCCAGGCCGTGGTGGGCGCGGGCGGCAGCCTCTGGGACGAGAGCCGGCCGTTCACGCTGATCGCGCTCGACCCGGTGCCCAGCGGCCCGGCGGGCGATGCGCTGCGCGTGCAGCTGGAACAGACGGCCGAGGCGCGTGGCCTGCCGATCAGTCTGGTGCCGTTGGCCGTGACGGATTCGGCCGGCGTCACGCTGCCGGACGATGCCGTGCTGCGCAGCGCGCAGGTCCTGGGCGGCGATGCGGTGCTGATCGGGCGGGCCGATCCGGCGAACCCGGGGCAATGGCAGTGGCACCTGGTCAGCGGCTACAGCTCCGATGGCTGGAGCGGCGCCTCCGATGCCGGCATCAATGGCGCCGCGGACCTGCTGGCCAGCGTGGCGACGGCGTCGGGCTCGCGCCCGCTGGTGCAGGTGCTCGTGCAGGTGTCCGGCGTATCAACCTTGACCGACTATGCGCGCGTGGAGCAGCTGCTGCGCGCCGCGGCCGGGGTGCAGTCCTCGGGCCTCACGGCCGCACAGGGAACCACCGCGATGTTCGCCGTGGGCGTGCGCGGCGGCGGCACCGCCCTGGCGCAGGCGCTGGCCGGGTCGCCCCATCTTGGCGGTGCCGTCGCCGGTGAGACCCAGCTGCAACTGACCTACACGCCGTGAAGGCGCTGCGGCAGCTGCCGAACCTGATCTGCCTGGCGCGGATCGCGCTGCTGTGGCCGATCCTGGCGCAGCTTGCCGTGCACGACTACGGCTGGGCCGCAGTCTGCTTCGGCATTGCCGGGGTGTCGGATCTGCTGGACGGGTGGCTGGCCAAGCGTTTCGGCTGGACCAGCGAACTGGGAAAATGGCTGGATCCGATTGCCGACAAGTGCCTGCTGGTCACGGTGTTCATTGTCGCCGCCTGGGCGGGTCTGGTGCCGCGCTGGCTGACCGCCGTGGTAGTGGCGCGCGATGTGATGATTGCCCTGGGGGCGCTCACCTACCTGGCCTGGATCGGGCCGCTCGAGGGCCGTCCGACCTTCGCCAGCAAGCTCAACACGCTGGTGCAGCTGGCCTACCTGCTGGGTGTGCTGATGTTCAAGGCCATCGGTTTTCCGCCAGTGGCGCTGCTGCTGCTGGGGGCCTGGGTCACGGTGGCCACCTCGGTGCTGTCGGGTCTGGGCTATGTCATCGAGTACTCCCGCCGCGCTTCCCGGGCAGCGGCTTGAACATGGATCAGCTGCCTCTGGGATTGCGGCTCGCCGACCGCGCCGTCTTCGAGACGTTCTGGCCGCAGGGCAATGCGCAGCTGGTGGAGCACCTGCAGGACGTGGCCCGTGGCGCGGCCGGCGGGGTCACCTGGATCGCCGGACCCCATGCCTGCGGCAAATCGCACCTGCTGCAGGCCACCTGCGCGCGGGTGCCCGCCGCAAGACGTTGTGGGTTCTTTCCGCTCGCCAGCCTGATCGAGCTGGGGCCGGCCGCGCTGGAAGGGCTGCCGCGGCTGGACCTGCTGTGCCTGGACGATGTGCACTTGGCGGCGGGCCATGAGTCCTGGGAGCGCGCGCTGTTCGGCCTGTATCGCGAACTGGAAGAGCGCGGCGGCTCGTTGGTGGCGGCAGCGCCCGAGGCACCGACCCTGGTCCGCTGGGATCTGGCGGATCTGGCTTCGCGCTTCGCCGCCGCGGCCATTCATACGGTGCGGCCTCTGGATGAGGCGGCCCAGCGCGATGCATTGATGCTGCGCGCGAAGACGCGCGGCTTCGAGTTGCCGCAAGAGGTGGCCCGCTGGCTGCAGCGGCGCTATCCGCGCGACATGGGGACGCTGTACCGATTGCTGGATGCGCTGGACGGCGCCGCGCTGGTGGCCCAGCGACGGCTCACGCTGCCCTTTATCCGTTCAGTCCTGCTTAAGGATCGGCCAGCCTCAGGCTGATCTGCGCCACGCGCTTGCCCAACGCCTGGGCGAGTTGCTTCTCATGCGTGCTCAAGCCGCCCCCGGCAGCCAGGCCGCTGACATGCGTGGCGCCGTAGGGCGCCCCCCCGGAGCGCGTCTCGTTCAAGGCACTTTCCGTGTACGGCAGGCCGACGAGGATCATGCCGTGATGCAGGAGCGGCAGCATCATGCTCAGCAAGGTCGACTCCTGGCCGCCGTGCAGGCTCTGCGTGGCGGTGAACACCGCCGCGGGTTTCCCGGCCAGGGCGCCGCTGGCCCACAGGGCGCCGGTGCCGTCCAGAAAATGTTTCAGGGGAGCGGCCATGTTGCCGAAGCGCGTGGGGCTGCCCAGCACCAGGCCATCGGCGCCGGCCAGATCCTCGGGGGTGGCATAGGCAGGTCCGCTGGCGGGCACGGCTTGCGCCGGACCGTCCACGGCCGTGACCACCGCCGGAACGGTACGCAGCACCGCCGTGGCGCCCGGCACGCTCTCGATGCCCCGGCACACCTGCCGCGCCAGTTCCAGCGTGGCGCCATTGCGCGAATAGAACAGAACCAGTATCCGTGCCATGTGCGGCATCATACCGGCGTGAACAGCAAAATGTGTTGGGTGAGCGGCCGGGTACAGGGGGTCTTCTACCGGGGCACGGCGGTCACTCGTGCCAGGGAATTGGGCTTACCGGCTATGCGCGCAACCTGCCCGACGGGCGGGTCGAAGTGCTGGTGCAAGGAGCGGATGCGCCCGTTGCGGCCTTCATCCAGTGGCTGTGGATCGGCTCCACCGCCTCGAAGGTGACCGGGGTCGAAGTGCGCGAAGCGCCGGCCAGTCAGCCGCGCGAGGGATTCAGTTCCGAGTGACGGGCGGGCGGTGCGCCCAGGTCATCCGCGCCGATCCAATGCGCCCAGCGCTGCAGCACCAGATCCGAATAGTTGCGCCGCCCCACGCTGCCGTTGTAGCGGGCCAGCGCGCGTGCATAGTTGTTGTGCTCCTGCTGCAGATAGAAACGCAGGATGGCGCAGCCCATGTGGATGTTGGGGCTGTCATGCACCAGCTCGAATCGGCGCATGCCTAGGCGTTCCGGCCAGAAGGGCATGACCTGCATGAGGCCCACGGCCCCGGCGCGGACACGGCCCAGCGATCAAAGCGACTTTCGATGTCGATGACGGCCAGCACCAGCCCCGGGGGCAGGGGCGCGGCGCCGCTGCGATGGGTCTCGCAGTAGACGGCCGTCAGGATCCCTAAGCGCTCGGCGTCATCCTTCACGCGCTGGCGCAGGCGCGGCTCCATGAGCTTGTACCAGACGGCCGAGTCGAAGCGGTCGGGAAAGCATTGGGCCTGGGTGATCGCCGCGGCCACTACATCGCGCAGGCCCGGGTCCAGTTGCTGGTCCGCGCGCGCCGCCGCCGCGGGCAACAGGCCCAGCAGCAGGGCCAGCAAGGGCCCGATGCGCCGCCACGAAAGCAGCAGGGGCGGACGTGACGTCAGGGCTGGCATCTGGACCGGGATATTACAGTATGATTTGCGACGATCATGACTGAGCCAAACGAGAACGCCGTCACGACCGTGGATCGTCCCCGCAGCCGCAGCATCTACCTGCTGCCCAATCTGCTCACCACCGGCGCCCTGTTTTCCGGCTTCTACGGCATCGTCGCGGCCATCGACAAGCACTTCGCGGCCGCCGGCATCGCGGTGTTCGTCGCCGCCATCTTCGACACGCTGGATGGCCGGGCGGCCCGCGCGACCCGCACCGAGAGTGCCTTCGGCAAGGAATACGACAGCCTCTCGGATATGGTGTCCTTCGGCCTCGCACCGGCGATCATCTCGTATCAGTGGGGCGTGGTGCGCATCGCCGAGTACGGCCGGGCCTGGGGTCGCATCGGCTGGCTTGCGGCATTCTTCTACTGCGTGGCGGCGGCCTTGAGGCTGGCGCGCTTCAATGCGCGGGCGGCCACCGCCGACAAGCGCTACTTCGAGGGTCTGCCCAGCCCCTCGGCGGCGGCGATCGTGGCGGCCTTCATCTGGTTCTCCAGCGAATGGCGCGAGCCGGGGCTGCCGGGACTGGTGGCGGCATTCGGTATCACGGCAGTCGCCGGTGCCTTGATGGTGAGTGGCTTTGGCTACCCCAGTTTCAAGCAGTTCAATCTGGATCGGCGGATCCGCTGGGCCTACATGCTGCTGGTGCCGCTGTTCTTCGTGCTCGTGGCCATTGACCCGCCGACCATGCTGCTGTCGATCTTCGGCGTCTACGCCGCCTCGGCGCCCCTGCTGTGGGTGGGGCGGCGCATCCGGCGGCTGTTTCGCGGGCCGGCCCAGCTTGGCTGAGTCAGGCGAGGCGCGGCGTCGTCACTACCTCGCCGCGCTGGGCATCGAGGAGTGGCTGCCGCGCCGGGCGCCCGCCGCGGCGCCGGCCGGCCGCGAGGCGGCATGGCAGCAGTTGACCGAGGACGTCGCCCGCTGCACCCGCTGCGAACTGCACCGAACCCGGACCCGACCGGTGCTGGGAGTCGGCGACCGGCAGGCGCAGTGGCTGGTGGTGGGCGAGGCGCCGGGCGCCGAGGAGGACCGGCAGGGCGAGCCCTTCGTGGGCCGCGCGGGACAGCTCCTGGATGCCATGCTGCGGGCCATCGGCCTGGCGCGCGGCCAGAATGTGTATATCGCCAATATCCTCAAGAGCCGGCCGCCCGGCAACCGGGACCCTTCCGCGCAGGAAGTGGCCGCCTGCCTGCCCTATCTGGAACGCCAGATCGAGCTGATCCGGCCCCGCCTGATCCTGGCGGTGGGGCGCATCGCCATGCAGAATCTGCTGGCGACGACCGCAAGCCTGGCGGGCATGAGGGGCCGGGTGCATGAGTTCGGGGGGCTTAAGACCCCGCTGATCGTCACGTATCATCCGGCCTACCTGTTGCGCAAGCCCGAAGACAAGCGCAAGGCGTGGGAGGACCTGAAGTTCGCCCGCAGTGTGTTCGCAAGCCTCGCTTAAGGACTCTCCTGCTACCCATGGCCACGGCTCCCGACCAGTTTCCCTATCCCGGTGGGCTCACCATACGGGCCATGCGCGAGGCTGACGTTGCCGAGGTCGTCGGCATCGAGCGCTCGTCCTACCCGTTTCCCTGGACCGAGGGCATCTTTCACGACTGTCTGCGGGTGGCCTATCTGTGCCGCGTGGCCGTTCAGGACCAGCGCATCACCGGGTATGCGGTCATGAGCATGGGTGCCGGCGAAGCCCACATCCTCAACCTGTGCGTGCGCGAAGAGAATCGTCGCGCGGGAGTGGGGCGGGCGCTGATCCATTACCTGCTGGAGCAGGCCGAGAATGCGGGAATGGTGGAGGCCCTCCTGGAAGTACGCCCTACCAATGCCATCGCCAAGGTCCTGTACCAGTCATTGGGCTTCGAGCAGATCGGTATGCGCCGCGGTTACTACCAGGCCGCTGCGGGCCGCGAGGATGCGGCCGTGCTGCGCCTGCGACTGAGCGATCGACAAGGGCGCAGCCCCCGCACACGGTAGCCTGCCGTTCGGCGCCGTATCGCCCGTTCATGCTGCCCAACCTCCATTCGGCGTTCGAGCTGTTCGACACCTGGTTCGTCCTGGTGCTCTCCCTGGCCTGCGCCGCCTTCGCATCCCTGCATGCCCTGCTGACCAAGCCTGATCCGCGCAGCGCCGTCGGCTGGATCGCTCTGTGCTGGCTGTTTCCATTGGGTGGGGCGATTCTCTACGGGCTGTTCGGCATCAATCGCGTGCGGGTGCGGGCCCGGCGACTGCGCGGCGAGCTGGTCAACGCGACCCATACCGCGCGGACCCGGCTCGAGGCCCCGCCCGCCGATCATCTGCTGCGCATCGGTGACGCCGTCACGCAGTGGCCGCGCATGGCGGGCAATGCGCTGCAAGCGCTCGAAAACGGCGAGAACGCCTTTCCCAGAATGCTCAGCGCCATCGCGGCGGCCGAACGTACGGTATGGCTGGCCACCTATATCTTCGAGACCGATCCGGTCGGACAGCAGTTCATCCAGGCGCTGGCGGCCGCGGTCGCACGCGGGGTCCAGGTGCGCGTGCTGGTCGACGGACTGGGCGAGTGGTACAGCTGGCCGCATGCCGTGCCGGAGCTGCGGCGCCGAGGCGTGGCGGCGCACCGGTTCCTGCCGCCCCGGCTGTGGCCGCCGCGCCTGTCACTGAACCTGCGCAACCATCGCAAGCTGCTGCTGGTGGATGGGCACACCGGATACCTCGGCGGCATGAATCTGGGCGGCCGGGAAGTGGGCAAGTCCGGCCTGCGGCGCATGGCCGATCTGCATTTCCAGGTGTGCGGCCCGGTGCTGCGGCAGCTGGGTGAAGCCTTCCAGATCGACTGGCAGTTCGCCGCCGGCGAATCCGTGGTGGTGCCCGAGACTCCGGGGCGCTGCGGCGAGTGCTGGTCGCGGGTGATCACCGATGGTCCGGATGAGGACAACGACAAGCTGTTGACAGTGCTGCTGGGGGCCGTGTCCTTGGCGCGCGAGCAGTTGCTGATCATGACGCCGTATTTCATACCCCCGCCGGAACTGACTTCCGCGCTGCAATCGGCGGCGCTGCGCGGCGTCGAGGTCACCCTGGTGCTGCCCGAGCGCAGCAATCTGCGCTACGTGGACTGGGCCTGCCGGCGTTGGCTTAAGCCGCTGATCGAGCGCGGCGTGTGCGTGTTCCTGCAGCCGCCGCCTTTCGCCCACACCAAACTGCTGGTGATGGATGGCCGCTATGCGCAGATCGGCTCGGCCAATCTGGACCCGCGCAGCTTGCGCCTGAATTTCGAGATCGCCCTGGAAGTGTTCGATGCGCAAGCGTGCGACGGGCTGCGCCGCTACATCGTGGCGGCGCGCGATGACTCCAAGGTGCTGACCGCCGCAACGCTCTCGGGGCTGGGCTTCTGGGTGCAACTGCGGGACAGCCTGTGCTGGCTGCTGTCGCCGTATCTCTAAGGCGCCTCTGGAATTGCGGCAGCGGGCCACCCACCCCCTTCCGTTATAATGTTGACCGCCACTTACGAAATGCCCTGAGGACTTGATCGGTGCGGGACGAAGAAATATTCAATGAAATCAAGCGCCGCAGAACCTTCGCCATCATCTCCCATCCGGACGCCGGCAAGACCACGCTGACCGAGAAGCTGCTGCTGTTCGGCGGCGCCATCCAGATGGCCGGAACCGTGAAGGGACGCAAGGCCACCCGCCATGCGACCTCGGACTGGATGCGCCTGGAACAGCAGCGCGGCATCTCGGTGACTTCCTCGGTCATGCAGTTCCCGTTCCGCGAGTGCATCGTGAACCTGCTGGATACGCCCGGCCACGAGGACTTCTCCGAAGACACCTATCGCACGCTCACGGCGGTGGATTCCGCGCTCATGGTGATCGACTGCGCCAAGGGAGTGGAAGAGCGGACCGTGAAGCTCATGGACGTGTGCCGGCTGCGCGATACGCCCATCATCACCTTCATCAACAAGCTGGACCGCGAAGGCCGCGCGCCCATCGAACTGCTCGATGAGATCGAGGAAGTGCTGAAGATCCGCACGGCACCGGTGACCTGGCCCATCGGCATGGGCCAGCGCCTCAAGGGCATTTATCACATCCCGCAGGATCGCATTTACGCCTACCAGCCCGCGCGAGAAGGGCCGAATGGGCGAGAACCTGATCATCGACGGACTGGCCTCGGATGAGGCCCGCGAGTTCCTTGGAGACGAACTCGCCGCCTTTGTCACGGAAGTGGAACTGGTGCAGGGCGCCACGGATGCATTCGACCTGGATGCCTACCGCGCGGGCCGGCAGACGCCGGTATTCTTCGGGTCCGCAGTCAACAATTTTGGTGTCGAGGAACTGCTGGCGGCGTTTACCGAAAACGCGCCCGGGCCGCTGCCCCGGGCGACCCGTGAGCGAACGGTCGCAGCGCTGGAACCAAAGCTCACCGGCTTCGTGTTCAAGATCCAGGCGAACATGGACCCCGCGCACCGCGACCGGATCGCCTTCATGCGCCTGTGCTCCGGACGCTACGAGCGCGGCATGCGCCTGTTCCACTCCCGACTGAAGAAGGAAGTGCGGGTCGCCGATGCCATGACCTTCATGGCGGCGGATCGCGCGCAGGCCGAGGAAGCCTTCGCCGGCGACATCATCGGCCTGCACAACCACGGCACGATCAACATCGGGGACACTTTCACGGAAGGGGAACTGCTGGGCTTCACCGGCATCCCGAGCTTCGCGCCCGAACTGTTCCGCCGCGCCGTGCTCAAGGATCCCCTGAAGATGAAGGCCCTGCAGAAAGGCCTCGCGCAATTATGCGAGGAGGGCGCCACGCAGCTGTTCAAACCGCTGCGCAACAACGACCTGATCCTGGGCGCCGTCGGCCAGCTGCAGTTCGAGGTGGTGGCCTTTCGGCTGCAGGATGAATACAACGTGCAGTGCGTGTTCGACACCATCGGCGTGTACACCGCCCGGTGGGTGTACTGCAATGACGAGAAGATGCTGGCCGAATTCCAGCAGCGAAACTATGAAAACCTCGCGGTGGATCATGGCGGAGCGCTGGTCTACCTCGCGCCATCGCGAGTGAATCTGCAGCTGACGCTGGAGCGTTGGCCCGGCGTCACCTTCCGCGAGACGCGCGAGCACGCCGACTCGGCGGCCGCCAGCGACTGACGAGACGTTCAAAGTCCCGCAACTGCGCGGCAGTCGGGTCGATCCGGCCGAAACGCATTTGCGAATACCGGCGCAGCAGCTCCCGGGCCTGCTCGGCCGGCGGCGTCGCGCCGCGGAGCCTGGCGGCGTAGTCCAGCGGTCCCTCGTGCGCTTGCCGCACCGGCCCGGAGCGCCCCAGGCGTGCGCACAGTCGCAGATAGGCGCGCCCCAGCCGGTCCGGGCCGCCGCTCGGGCGCACCCGTCCGAACTGCCAGCCGACCACGAGCAGCCAGCCGGTGAGCGAGGCGGCGAGCAGCCAGCCCAGTTGTTGCCAGCCTGGATCGCCGAATCCCAGCCAGCTGAGCAGCCGCAGCTGTGAGCCGTAGTTGTAGGCGAGCACCTGCGTGCTCCACCAGGCATTGAGTGCATCCCAGGCCTGGTGGCCCTGGCTCAGCCAGGAAAACTCCCGTAGCAGGCGCTCCGGCACGGATCCTGCGCCCGGCAGCAGATCCAGGATCCCCCGGTGCAGCCGCTCGGGCGCCACGACGGCGGTCGGATCCACGCGCACCCAACCCCGGCCGTCCTCCCAGACCTCCACCCAGGCGTGTGCGTCGGAGCGCCGGATGAGCAGGTATCCGCCGATGGGATTCCATTCACCGCCCTGGTATCCGGTCACCACGCGCGCGGGCACGCCGCCGGCGCGCATCAGCATCGCAAAGGCGGACGCAAAGTGTCCGCAGAAGCCGCGCCGGGTGTTGAACAGGAAGTCATCGACCGAGTTCAGGTCCAGTAGCGGCGGTGTCAGGGTGTATTCGAAATGACCCTCGCGCAACAGGCCCAGCACGCTGTTCACGTAGGCCGGGACGTCCGGCGCGGCGGCGCGCAGCCGTGCCGCCAACGCCTGGGAGCGCGGATTGCGCTGCCGCTGCGGATCCGAATCGAAGCGGCGCGCCAGCCGCGACAGGGAATCGTGCGACTCGGTGGCGGTGTAGGAGACCGCCGAGTAGGTGACGGCGTCGTGCGCCGGCCGATAGGCTTCCAGCTGGTGGTCGGGCTCGAACCGGGTGCCCGGCGGTGCGGGCGATTGCAGCGTGTCCAGCACCGGCCACCAGGGCGAGGAATCCGGCTCCAGGCGGATCTGGTAGCGGTAGGCCGGCCCGAGGTACTGCAGAGTTTCTGCCTGGAAGAACCCGCCATGACTGCGCGTCCAGGAGTAGCCATCGAAGTCATGCAGCACGGGCCCGCGCCAATAACGCTCCTGGGGCGGCGGCAGCGCGCCGGCGAACCACACCCGGAATACCGGGTCGGAGGAGGTTCCCAGTTCCGAAATGCTCCCCGGACTCATGGTGTCGGACAACCCGGTCTGCGCCTGGCCGGCACCGCCCAGGGACCAGAAGGCGCCCGATAGTCTTGGAAACAGGGCGAACAGCAGCAGTGCCAGCGGCAGCGCCAGCGCCAGGCTGCGGGCGCTGAAGCGACCCGCCGCGGGCGAGGGCAGCGGCGCATCGGCGTGCGCCGAGAACAGCAGCGCCGTGCAGCACACCCAGGCCTGCAGCAGGTAGAGCGGCGCGCGCAGCAACTCCTGCGAGCTCAGGCAGGCGGCCAGCAGCAGGTAGAACCCGACGCCCACCACGATCAGGCGGTCGCGCCGGCTGGTGGCTTCGAGCAGCTTGATCGCGCCCATCAACACCAGCAGCGCCGAACCGGCGTTCAGGCCGTTGAGGGTGTGGAACAGGGCCAGCACGGTGGCGGTGAGCGCCAGCGTCAGGGATACCTTGAACCAGCGTCCCGGCAGACGCGCCCGCCCATGCGCGGCGGCCAGGGCCCATGCCGCCCCGGCGCAGGCCAGCGCGATCACCCACAGCGGCACCTGGCCCGCGTGCAGCATGGCACCCAGCAGATAGGCGCCAACCACCCACCGCGTGGCGCGCCGTTCACCGGCAACTTGCTCAGCCATCGTGCGCCCCGCTGCCAAACAGGGCGAGGGCGCGCAGACAGCGCTGACGGTGCACCTGACCCTGGTCCAGGCCGATGAGCTGGCGCGGCAGAGCCAAGCCGAAGCGCTCGCCGTCGGCGGCGCAGTTCAGGATCCAGCGCGCCAGTTGCGACAGGCGCTGCTCGGTGTCCAGCCCGGTGAGTGCGCTGAAGTCGAGCAGCCGCTCGGCGCTGCCGCTGGGCGTGTACTCCTTGACCAGCAGCGGCGCGCCGCGCGCATAGGCCTTCCACGCCACCTGGCGCGGCGAGTCGCCGTCGCGAAACGCGCGCAGCGTGGCCCACTCATCGGCCTCGCCGGATTCGCGCGGCGCCGTGCCGCTGCGGGAGCCCGCAGCCAGCGGCAGCGGCCGATGCCCCTCGGGCCGTGGATACACGATGATGTCATGGCTGACGTGCATCCAGGTCCAGGCGCGAAACAGTCCGAACGGCCAGGTGGTCATGATGCGCAGCGGGCCCACCGGCATGGCGCCGCGACGCGGCGTCGCGATGTTCAGTGTGACGACGGCATCGCCATTGGCCGGCGCGGTGCAGGTCACCGGGGCGACGCCCTGCGCATCGAACTCAATCCCGAAACGCGGCTGCGCGGTGCGGTTGGCCAGGTGCAGCTGCAGCGCCGCCCGCTCACCGGCAAAACTATCCTGGGACGAGAGGTTGACCACCCCCAGGCCCAGCAGATTGCGATGGCAGGCATGCATGGCCACGAGCGCCAGTCCGGTCAGCAGAAAGGTCGTCAGCAGCGCCA
Source organism: uncultured Pseudomonadota bacterium (assembly GCA_963726995.1). Classification (GTDB taxonomy): domain Bacteria; phylum Pseudomonadota; class Gammaproteobacteria; order Steroidobacterales; family Steroidobacteraceae; genus DAIDKA01. The sequence goes on along the minus strand of CAVSEP010000007.1, from coordinate 378,748 downwards.
GACTGTTGGCGTAGTTCAGGCCCGCGATCAGCATCAGCAGCATCAGTCCCGCGAAGCTCCAGCCGGTGCGGGTGGGCAGTATGTACAGGCGCCGCCGCTGCAGCGTCAGGGGAGGCAGGTCCAGGCCCTGTCGGCGGCGGATCCAGGCGGCCAATCGGCGTTGCATGAAGGCGCGCATCAAGGTGCCTCCAGGGGCGGATCAGATCGGCACTGGCACGGCGCGAATCAGCTGCTGGGCCAGATCCGCATCGACCCCGCGTCCGGCATCGCGCCGTTCCAGGCGGTGGGCGACCACCGCGGGCAGCACCGCCTGCACATCCTCCGGCAGCGCCGTGTCGCGACCGGCGACGAAGGCATTGGCCTGCGCGGCGTGCATCAGGCCCAGCGCGGCGCGCGGCGACAGACCCAGCTTCAGGTCATCGCGCCTGCGGGTGTGCTCGACCAGGCGCTGCACATAGTCCAGCAGCGGCGGCGCGCGATGCACCTGGCGCACGGCCAGTTGCATGGTCAGGATGGTCTGCGGGTCCAGGGCCGGCGCCATCTGTGCGAGCTGTTCGCGCGGCTCATCGCCCTGCAGCAGGCGCCGCTCCGAGGCCGCATCCGGGTACCCCAGACTCAGGCGCATCAGGAAGCGATCCAGCTGCGATTCCGGCAGGGCGAACGTCCCCAGCTGCTCGTGCGGATTCTGGGTGGCCACGACAAAGAAGGGTTCCGGCAGCCGGAAGGTGGTCAGGTCCACGCTCACCTGGCGCTCCTCCATCGCCTCCAGCAGCGCGCTTTGGGTGCGGGGGCTGGCGCGATTGACTTCATCGGCCAGCAGCAGCTGCGTGAACAGCGGCCCGCGCTTGAAGTGGAACTGCTGCGTGGCGCGATCGAACACCGAAACGCCGATGATGTCCGCCGGCAGCAGGTCGCTGGTGAACTGCACCCGCTGCCAGGCCAGTCCCAGCACATGGGCCAGGGCGTGCGCGAGAGTCGTCTTGCCCACGCCGGGAACATCCTCGATCAGCAGATGCCCCCGCGCCAGCAGGCAGGCCAGGCACAGGCGTACCTGCGCGGGCTTGCCGAGGATGATGCGCTCGACCGCGGCCAGGGCTCGCGCCACACCCTGACTATGTTCGGCGGCCGCGCCCACGCTCACTCGCCCAACTTGCGCATGGCATCAAGCTGCGCCTGCAGAGCGGCCACGGTGCGCGTCTGTTCGGCCTCCCGCTCCCGTTCGGCCTGCACGACCGCCTCGGGCGCATTGCGCACGAAGGTCTCGCTGCCCAGCTTGGCGCGGGTCCTGGCCAGGTCCGACTCGGCCTTGCCCAAGCGCTTGGTCAGGCGTTCCACCTCCGCCTTCACATCGATCAGGCCGGCCATGGGCACCAGGATGTTCACCTCGCCCAGCAGTCCGGTCGCCGATTGCGGCGCCTGCTGGGTGCCGTCCAGGCGCGCGATGCTTTCCAGGCCCGCCAGGTGTTCCAGCGAGGCGCGGTTGCGCACCGCGCGCTGCCACTCGCTCTCTCCGGCGCCGCGCAGCAGCACCGGAATGCGACGCGACGGGGCGATATTCATCTCGCCGCGAATCTGCCGCACCGCCAGCACGAACTGCTGCACCCAGGTGAGGTCCTGCTCGGCCGACTCATCGGGCGGAAAATCCTCGCTGCGCGGGTAGGGCGCCACCATCACGGAGGGGCCGGTGCAGCCGGCGAGCGGCGCGACCTTCTGCCAGATCTCCTCGGTAATGAAGGGCATGAGCGGATGCAGTGCGCGCTGCAGGGCCTCGAGGATTTCCAGCAGCGTGGTGCGCGCGCCGCTGCGTGCGGCGGCGGAGGCGGATGGCGACTGCAGCACCGGTTTGGTCAGTTCCAGGTACCAGTCGCAGAACTCGTACCAGGTGAACTGGTACAGGGCGCTGGCCGCGAAGTCGAAACGATAGTCCCTGAAGGCGCCATCCACCTCGACCAGCAGGCGACCGAAACGGGAGCGGATCCAGCGGTCGGCGGTCGAATACTCCGCGGGTCCCGCGGGGGCGTCCGCGCTCTCGACCATCAGCATCACGAAGCGCGCCGCGTTCCACAGCTTGTTGCAGAACTTGCGGTAGCCTTCGACCCTGCCCAAGTCAAAGCGGATCTCCCGCGTCGGCGTGGCGAGCGCGGCCAGCGTGAAGCGCAGCGCATCGGTCCCGTGGGCGGCGATGCCGTCGGGAAACTGCCGGCGGGTATGCTTCTCGATCGCGGGTTTCAGCTGCGGCTGCATGAGTCCGGTGGTGCGCTTGGCCAGCAGCGCCTCCAGGCCGATGCCATCCACGATATCCAAGGGATCGATCACATTGCCCTTGGACTTGGACATCTTCTCGCCGAACTCGTCCAGGATCAGCCCGTGCACATAGACGTTGCGGAACGGCACCTGTCCGGTGAACTTCAGCCCCATCATCATCATGCGGGCGACCCAGAAGAAGATGATGTCGAAGCCCGTCACCAGCACATTGGTGGGATAGAACCGGGCCAGCTCCGGTGTGCTATCCGGCCAGCCCAGCGTCGAGAACGGCCATAGCGCCGCGGAGAACCAGGTGTCCAGTACATCGGTGTCCTGGCTTAAGGTCACCTCGGGCCCCAGGCCGTGACGCGCGCGCGCATCCGCCTCATCCCGTCCGACGTATATCGTGCCGGCACCGTCATACCAGGCGGGGATGCGATGGCCCCACCACAACTGGCGGCTGATGCACCAGTCGTGAATGTTCTTCATCCACTCATAATAGGTGCGCGACCAGTTATCCGGCACGAAGCGGGTGCGTCCGTCGCGCACCGCGGCCTCGGCCTCCCGCGCCAGGGGTGCAACCTTCACGTACCACTGATCCGTCAGATATGGCTCGAGCACCGCGCCCGTGCGGTCGCCGCGCGGCACGATGTGCCGATGCTTGTCGATGCGCGCCAGCAATCCCGACTGTTCGAGCTCGGCGACGATGCGCTTGCGCGCCTCGTAGCGATCGAGTCCGACGAAGCGCGCCGGGGCGTTGTCGTTGATCCGCGCCTGGGGCGTGAAGATATTGATCTGCGGCAGATGGTGGCGCTTGCCGATCTCATAGTCATTGAAGTCGTGCGCCGGCGTGATCTTGACGCACCCCGATCCGAACGCGGCATCCACGTAGTCATCGCCGATGATGGGGATCAGCCGCTCGGTGAGCGGCAGGCGCAGGTTGCGCCCGATGAGGTGGCGGTAGCGCTCATCCTCAGGGTTCACCGCGACGGCCGTGTCGCCGAGCATGGTCTCCGGGCGCGTCGTCGCCACGATGACGTGGCCGCTGCCATCCTCCAGCGGATAGCTCAGGTGCCAGAGGTGTCCGTCCTCTTCCTCGCCCTGGACCTCCAGATCCGAGAGCGCCGTGAGCAGCACCGGATCCCAGTTGACCAGACGCTTGCCCCGGTAGATGAGACCTTCCGCGTGCAGTCGCACGAAGGCCTCGATGACGGCGCGCGAGAGTCCCGGATCCATGGTGAAGCGATCTCGCGACCAGTCCACCGAGTCTCCGAGCCGGCGCATCTGCGCGCAGATCGTGCCGCCGGACTGCTCCTTCCACTGCCAGACGCGCTCCACGAACTGTTCGCGCGACAGCCGGCTGCGGTGCTCACCGGCGGCCTCGAGCTGGCGTTCGACCACCATCTGCGTGGCGATGCCGGCATGGTCGGTGCCCGACTGCCACAGGGCATCCGCGCCGCGCATGCGCTGGTAGCGGGTGAGGGCGTCCATCAGCGTGTGCTGGAATGCGTGGCCCATGTGCAGGGTGCCGGTGACATTGGGCGGCGGAATGACGATGCAGTAGGGAGTGCCCGTTCCGCGCGGTGCGAACCAGCCGTTCTGCTCCCACCGTTCGTAGATGCGCCGCTCGATGTCCTGCGGGGCGTAGAGCTTGTCCATCAGATCCGGCAACCGTAATGCATGGTTGGGCATTATAGCCGGTGAGTCCGCTCGGCCGCAGCGCTACAGGTCGTGTTTCTCCAGCGCAAAACCGCGATCGCGATAGGCCTTGAAGCGTTCCCGCCCCGAGGCCCGTCGCGCCGGATCGGCGTCGATGATTTCGATGATGCGGGTCGCCAGTTCCAGGCCGCTGGGCAGCTGGGGGTTCAGGTTGATGAGCACGTCCACCGCCGCGGTGGGCCCGCTGCCGGTATTCAGGACCACCGGGGTTGCGCTCAGTCGGGGCGCCTCGGCGCTGATCTCGTGCGGAATGAAGCTGTACTCGCTGACCGTCCACAGCAGCGCATCGAGTTTGGCGAGTTCGCCCGGGTCGCTGTGCTGGATCAACACGGTGTGGCCGGCCTTCCAGGCCTTCTCGGTGATGCGGCAGGCGACGTTCAGTTGCGCGGCCGGCGCGGGGTCTTCGAGCACATAGAAAGTGACGGAGGGTTGCACCGTAAGCGCAGGTTCAGCCGGCACCCGCACGCTGCACCAGGAAGTCCGTCAGCAGCGGCATAGGGCGTCCGGTGGCGCCCTTGAGCGCTCCGCCCACGTAGGCCGTGCCGGCGATGTCCATGTGCGCCCACTTCAGCCCCTGGGTGAACTTGGAGAGGAAGGCCGCCGCGGTGATGGCGCCGCCCTCGCGGCCCCCCACGTTGGCCATGTCGGCGAAGTTGGTCTTCAGCTGCTCCCCGTACTCCTCGGTGAGCGGCAATTGCCAGGCCCGGTCATCGGCGCGAACGCCGGCGGCGACCAGGTCCGCCACCAGATCCTCGTCGTTGCCAATGACTGCCGAGTGGTGGGCGCCGAGGGCGATCACGCAGGCGCCGGTCAGCGTGGCCATGTCGACCACGATGGCCGGATCGAAGCGGCGCGCATAGTGCAGGGCATCGCACAGGATCAGTCTGCCCTCGGCATCCGTGTTCAGGATCTCAACGGTCTGGCCGGAAGCGCTGGTGACGATGTCGCCGGGCTTGATGGCCATTCCGTCCGGCATGTTCTCGCAAGTGGCGACCAGTCCCACCACCCGCACCGGCAGCCGCGTCTCGGCCAGGAAGGCGATGGCGGCGATCACCGAGGCTGCGCCCATCATGTCGAACTTCATCTCGTCCATGCCGCCGGGGTCCTTGAGCGAGATGCCCCCGGTGTCGAAGGTGATGCCCTTGCCCACCAGCACGATGGGCGCGGTACGGGGTGCGCGGGGACCCTGGTAGTCCAGCACGATGAACCGCGGGGGCTGCGCGCTGCCCTGGGTCACGGCCAGGAAACAGCCCATCTTCTCGCGCCGGATCGCGGCCTCATCCAGCACTTTGACCTTGATCGAGCTGTGACCTTTGGCGAGGCCGCGCGCGCAGTCGGCCAGGTAGGTGGGCGTGCAGATATTGGGCGGCAGATTGCCCAGGTCACGCTGCAACGCCGTGGCCGTCGCCAGCGCCCGCCCGTGCTGCAGACCCCGTCTTGCGTGGGCCGCGCCCGCGGGCCGTACCGGGCCGGCCAGAACCTGGCTGATCGCCGGCAGCGGCGGCTTCTTACCGGTCTTGCGGTCATTGGTGCGATACAGGACCTGGCCGGCGATCTCCGCCACGCAGCGTCCGAAATAGTAGTCGTTCAGTTCCTTCGCCGCCGGCCGCTCGACGGCCAGCGCCACGGTGCGGATCCGGGTGCGACCGACGGCCGTCAGGGCGGCAGCGCAGGCGCGGCGCCAGGCCTTGCGGTTGTAGCTGCGTTCGACGCCGAGTCCGACCAGGACCACCCGTGTGCCCTCCAGGCCCGCCCGGGGGAGCAGCAGCGTTTCACCGGCCCGGCCGCTGAAATCACCCCGTGTAATGACGCCTTTGATGAAGCCGTCCGTGGCCTTGTCGAGTGCCGCGGCTTCCGTGCCCAGCTTGCCGTCTTCGAACACACCCGCCGCGATACAGTCGACGGACAGGTCGGAAAGTTCTTTGGACCACACGTCAAACTGCATCATTGACCTCCAGGATGTGCTGCATAAAGCCAATCTGAACCGTTGTGGTGCAGCACGGTCTGCTCTAAGGTTGGCGATTGAACGTACAAGTCTAACCGAATTCAGGCAGCAGGTAGGGATTTGGGCCGCCTTCTCGAACGCTATATTTTGCGGGAAATGATCGCCAGTGCCATGGCGGTGACGCTGGTCCTGGCCCTGATCCTGCTGACCAACGAAGGCGCGCGCGTCTTAAGCAGGGCGGCGGACAACCAGTACCCGCACGATGTGGTGTTCGCCCTGATCGGTCTGGGGGCCTTGCAGCACCTGCCCATCCTGGTCCCCATCGGGCTGCTGCTCGGCATGGTCATGGCCTTCGGGCGCCTGTACCACGACAGCGAAATGACGGCGGCCCTGGCCTGCGGCGTGGGGATGGCGCGCGTCTATATTCCGGTGATCAGCGTCGGCATCGTCGTCGCAGCGGTGCTGGCCTGGCTGTCCCTGTCGGTGGGGCCCGCTTCCATGGCCCGGGTCCTGGCCCTGCGCAACGAGGCGGTGCATGCCGGCCAGCTGGCGCCCGTGGCGCCGGGGCGGTTCCGCAGTTTCGGCGGCGGCAGCACGGTGGTGTATGCGCAGGACGCGCTGCCGGATAACACGCTGACGAATGTGTTCGTCGAACGCGAGCGCGCCGGCCGGGTGGAGGTGGCACTGGCCCAGCGGGCCCGCCATACCGTTTCAGCGGACGGCCAGAACCTGAGCATCACGCTGTTCGATGGCGAGCGCCTGGAAGGCGTGCCCGGCAGCGCGCAGTACCGCATCATCAGGAAATTCGCGCAGCTGACGATTCCAGTGCGCCTGCCGCCGCTGCGCGATGCGGTGGCGGATCTGGATGCCGCGCCCACCGGCGAGCTGATCGGCGCGTCCGCGCTGGATCGCCAGGCCCAGCTGCAGTGGCGCATCGCCCTGCCGGTGATGTGCCTGGTGCTGGCGGTGCTTGCGGTGCCCATCAGCCACCTGCGCCCGCGGCGCGGGCGCCTGTCGCGGGTATGGCTGGCGGTGCTGCTGTTCCTGCTCTATTTCGAACTTCTGCAGGCCGGCCGTACCGCCATGGAGCACGGCACGCTGCCGGCGGCCCTGGGACTGTGGTGGACGCACGCGGTGGTCGTGGTCACGGTGCTGCTGATTACCCAGCTGCCCACGTGGCTGGCGCGGCTGGGCAACCGAGCCCCGGTGAGCGCTGCGGGAATGAATCCGGCGTGAACATCCTCGACCGCTACATCATCGCGCGGATTCTGGCCATGACCGCGTTGGTCATGGCGGTGCTGATCGCGCTGGCGGTGCTGGTCATGTTCATCAACGAGCAGGGCGACACCGGCACCGGGCACTACGGCAGTCTGGACGCCTTCTGGTTTGCCCTGATGAACGTGCCGCAGCGGGCCTGGGAGCTGTTGCCGATTGGCGCGCTGATCGGCTCGATGCTGGGCCTGGGAGTTCTCGCCGGCGGCAGTGAATTGACGGTGGCCCGCGCTGCCGGCGTCTCGGTGCGCCGACTCGCACTGACCGTATTCATCGCCGGGGTGCTGCTGATCGGCGTGGAAGTCATCCTGGGCGAACTGCTCGGGCCGCCGCTGCAACAGGTGGCGAACCAGCAGAAGGCACGGGAACGGTTTTCCGATGCCAGCTTCAGCGGCGGGGCCGCCTGGGTGCGCGACGGCAATCTGATCCTGAACGTCGAACAGTCGCAGGACGGCGAGGTGCAGGGGGGCATGCTGATATTCGAGCTCTCCGCGGATCATCACCTGGTGGCGGTGGGACGGGCGGCGCGCGCCGTGGCCGGCACGGACCATCGCTGGGTGCTGCATGGCTATACCGAGTCACGCTTTGCGCAAGGCCAGGTGCAGGCGACCTCCCAGGGCCTGCGCACGCTGGATTCCAACGTCAGCGGCCAGTTCCTGCACCTGGCGATGTCCGAGCCGGGCGAGCTGGCCAGCGGCGCGCTGTGGAGTCTGGTGCGTTATTACCGTGCCAACTCGCTGGATCCGAAGCCGTATCTGTTTGCGTTCTGGTCGCGCATCGCGCGCACCGGCGCCATCGCCTTCGCGGTGCTGCTGGCCGTTCCGTTCGTGCTCGGGCCGCTGCGCTCCGCCGGTTCCGGTGCGCGACTGCTGCTGGGGCTGCTGCTGGGTCTGGCGTTCTTCTTCCTGCAGCGCTTCATCGAAAGCGGCACGATCGTGTTCAATCTCGACCCCGTCATCCTGGCGTGGCTGCCGACCGCCATCCTGGTGGTCGTGAGCCTGGGACTGCTGGCGCGCGTGCGCTGAGGCGCCCCGCTCAACCTTTCAGCACGCTGATGACCCGCGGTTCCATATAGCCCTTGAGTCCCAGCTGGGCGTACTGGCGTCCCAGACCGGATTCCTTCGCACCGCCAAAGGGCACGGTCGCCGAGGTCGTGCGGTGCTGGTTCACCCAGGCAGTGCCCACTTCCAGCCGCGCGGCCAGGCGCGTGGCGCGCTCCACATTCGTCCCCCACACCGAGCCGGACAGGCCGAAGCGGGTGGCATTGGCCCGGCGCAGCGCATCTTCTTCATCCGCAAACTTCAGAATCGGCAGGATCGGGCCGAACTGCTCCTCCTGCACCAGCCGGGAGGCCTCGTCGATATCCGCGACCACGGTGGGCGGGAAGAAGTACCCGGGCCCTGCGGGCACGCGGCCGCCGGCCAGGATGCGCGCGCCCCGGGCCCGGGTGTCATCGAGGATGGCGACCAGCTTCCGGTACTGCTCGAGATTCTGGATGGGGCCCAGTTGCACATCCGGATCCAGACCGCTGCCGACCCGCGCCTTGCTGGCTTCCTCGGCCAGCGCCGCGCACAGCGGCTCGTAGATGCTCTCGTGCGCGTAGATGCGCTTGATGGCCATGCAGACCTGGCCGCAGTTGACGAAGGCGGCGAAGAACAGCTTCGGTGCCACGGCGCGCGGGTCGACATCGTCCAGCACGATGGCCGCATCATTGCCGCCCAGCTCCAGCGTCAGACGCTTGAGATTGCCGGCACAACTGGCCATGACCTTCTTGCCGGTCTCCACCGAGCCGGTGAAGGAGATCTTGTCGATGCCCGGATGGGCGGTCATCCATTCGCCCAGTTCATCGGGGCCCGCCACGACGTTCAGCACGCCCGGCGGGAACACCTCGCGCAGCAGGGCCGCGATCTTCAGGGTGCACAGCGGCGTGTACGGCGAGGGTTTCAGGATCACCGTGTTGCCGGTGTAGAGCGCGGCGACCAGCGGGCCCGCGGCCAGATTGATCGGGGCGTTCCAGGGAGTGATGATGCCGACCACGCCGAGCGGAAAGTACTTCAGCACGATGTGACGCTGGGCGTTCTCCTCCAGCAGTTCATCGGCGATGAGGATCTGCGCCATGCCGACCGATTGGGTGGCGGCCCGACTGATCTCATCGCGGGACTGACCCACGGGCTTGCCCTGTTCCTGGGTCAGCAGCTGCGCGAGGTCCGCGGCATGCTCGGTGAGGATCTGGGCCATGCGGGCGATGGCGGCGCGTCGCTGCGCCAGGGGCGTGGCGCGCCACGGGTTGAAGGCGCGGCGGGCGGCGGCCACGGCGCGGTCGAGTTCGGCGCGCGGCAGCTGCGGCGCGCGGGCGAAAGCCTGCCCGGTGGCCGGATTGATCACGTCAAACCATTCTTTCCCGCCGATCAACTCGCCATCGATGAGATGCGCGAAGTCCTCACGCAGGGGCTCGCTGCCGGCGCGCGCGGGGTCCGGAGCGGATTGGGAGTTCATGGGCGTGGGGCCTCCGGCGATTGTGTCCGCTGGCTTGCGCGGCTACGATACCAAATTACCCGCACGTCCTTCGCGGGCGCCGCAGAATAACTGATGATACCCACCTGCAAGCCTCCGGATCCCGACACTCACACGCCCAAGTATCGGCCTCCCGCCGGGGCGTGCGATGCGCATTGCCATATTTTCGGACCCGGTGACAAATACCCGTATGCAGCCGACCGCACCTATACGCCGCCGGATGCGCCGCTGGAGAAATTCCGGCAGCTGCAGGCCATTCTGGGCTTGAGCCGCGCGGTTCTGGTCAACGCCAGCTGCCACGGCAGTGACAACACCGTGATTCTGGATGCCATCGCCGCCAGCGGCGGGCAGTATCGGGGCGTGGCCAACGCCGACGACACGTTCACGGAGCGTGACTACGACCGACTTCATGCCGGCGGCGTGCGCGGCGTGCGCTTCAATTTCGTCAAACATCTGGGCGGGATGCCGGACATGGGTGAATTCCACCGGATCATTGCGCGCATCCGCCCCCTGGGCTGGCATGTCGATCTGCATTTCGACGCGGGCGATCTGGTCGAGCACTCGGACCTGCTGCGCGACATGCCGGTGCCGTTCATCATCGACCATATGGGGCGCGTGCCCACCAAGGCAGGCCTGGAGCAGGAACCCTTCCGGCACCTGCTGGGAGTTCTGAAGTCCAACGAGCGCTGCTGGGTGAAGATCAGCGGATCCGAGCGCATCGCCAGCGCCGGGCCCCCGTTCACCGATGCCGTGCCCTTCGCGCGTGCCCTGATCGAAGCGGCGCCGGACCGGATCCTCTGGGGTACGGACTGGCCACATCCGAATATCGCCAAATACATGCCCAACGACGGGGACCTGGTCGACCTCATTCCGCTGATGGCGCCGGAGCCTGCGCTACAGTTGAAGATCCTGGTCGACAACCCGCACCGGCTGTACCAATTCGCCAAGGCCTGAGGTAAGGATCATGTCCGATAAGCATCTGTCACCGTACCTCAATGAATTCGAGGACATTCCCGGCACGCTGGTGTTCAACACCTTCCGTTCACGGCAGGGCTTCAATCTCAATCAGTTCTGCATGTCGCTGATGAAGCCGGAGAACCGCGAGAAGTTCAAAGCCAACGAGGCCGAGTACCTGAAGCCCTGGAAGCTCACCGCGGAGCAGACCACAGCGGTGCTGAAGCGGGACTACTCGGCCATGATGCAAAATGGCGGGAACATCTATTTTCTGGCCAAGCTGTTCTCCACCGATGGATTTCCCTACCTGGTGGCCGTCGCCACCATGACCGGCATGTCGCAGAAGGACTATTCCGACATGATGATCGCGGGCGGCCGCGGCATTAAGGGCAACCGCAGCAAGTCAAACCCGAGCCTGTAGACACAAAATGGCAAGAATCACCGCCGGTATCACCACCTCGCACGTCCCCGCGATCGCCGCGACCATCGACCTGGGCAAGCAGCAGCAGCCCTATTGGGCGCCGATCTTCAAGGGCTTCGAGTTCTCGCGCAAATGGATGGCGCAGCACAAGCCCGACGTGGCGATCCTGATCTACAACGACCACGCCTCGGCCTTCGATGCGACCATCTTCCCGACCTTCGCCATCGGCTGCGCGGATGAATTCGAGTCGGCCGACGAGGGCTGGGGCCGCCGGCCCGTGCCCGTCGTCAAGGGCAACTCGGATTTCGCCTGCCACATCGCGCAGTCGCTGATCCTCAACGAGTTCGACATGACGGTCGTCAACCGCATGGACGTGGACCACGGCCTGACCGTGCCGCTGAACCTGCTGTTCGGCGACCTGAAGCCAGAGGACCAGTGGCCCTGTGAAGTCATCCCCTTTCCGATCAACGTCGTGCAGTACCCGCCGCCCACCGGCAAGCGCTGCTTTGACTTAGGAAGGGCCTTGCGCAAGGCCGTGGAGTCCTATCCGGAGGACCTGAAGGTCGTCGTGTTCGGCACCGGCGGCATGTCGCACCAGCTGCAGGGCAAGCGCGCCGGGCTCATCAACCGGGAATGGGACACCAGGTTCCTGGATGGCCTGACCAAGGATCCGATCGGGCTTACCAAGATCCAGCACCTTGAATATGTGCGCGAGGCGGGCTCGGAGGGCATCGAACTGGTGATGTGGCTGGCGATGCGCGGGGCCTTGAACGACAACGTCAAAGAGGTTTACCGTTTCTATCACGTGCCGTGCTCGAACACGGCGCTGGGACACATCATTCTCGAGAATCAGCCATGAAGATCGTCGTTGCCGGACAGGGCGCCTTTGGCGTCAAGCACATCGAGGCCATCCAGAAGATCAGTGGCATCACCATTGCGTCGCTGTCGGGCGGCAGCCCGGACACCACCGCCGAAGTGGCCCGCAAATACGGGATCCCGCACTGGACCACCAACCTGGATGAGGCCCTGGCGCAGCCCGGAGTGGAAGCGGCAATCCTCGCGACCCCCACCCAGATGCACGCGGCGCAGACCATCCAGTGCCTGCGTGCGGGCAAGCATGTGCAGGTCGAGATCCCGATGTCCGACAACCTGGCCGATGCCGAGAAGGTACTGGCCGTGCAGCAGGAGACCGGGCTCATCGCCATGGCCGGTCACACGCGCCGCTTCAATCCCAGCCACCAGTGGATCCACAAGCGTATTCAGGCCGGTGAGCTGAAAGTGCAGCAGATGGACGTGCAGACGTACTTTTTCCGTCGCACCAACATGAATGCCCTGGGCAAGCCGCGCAGCTGGACCGATCACCTGCTGTGGCACCACGCCTGCCACACGGTCGACCTGTTCCAGTACCAGACCGGCCAGACCGTGTCGCGCTGCCACGCGCTGCAGGGACCCCTGCATCCGCAGCTGGGGATCGCCATGGACATGAGCATCGGCATGAAGGTGCCCTCCGGCGCCATCTGCACGCTCTCGCTCTCGTTCAACAACGATGGTCCGCTGGGCACCTTCTTCCGCTACATCTGCGACAACGGCACCTATATCGCCCGCTACGATGACCTGCTGGATGGCAACCAGAAGCCCATCGATGTGTCCAAGGTCGACGTGTCGATGAATGGCATCGAACTGCAGGACCGGGAGTTCTTCAAGGCCATCCAGGAAGGTCGCGAGCCCAACTCCAGCGTGCAGCAGGTGCTGCCGGCCATGCGCACCCTGGACACCCTCGAGAAGGACCTGCTCAAGGCTTAGGCGTCCAGCGTCTTCATCATCGGCGCGGGATGCCGTTCGCCCCGCACCTGAAGGGTATCGACCAGAGCGCGCAGTTCCTGTTCTTCCGCGCCGCTCAAGGCCACCTCAAGCGCGCCCAGATTGTCATTCAGATGCGCACGGGTCTTCATGCCCGGAATCGGCGTGACATCCGCGCCCTGCGCCAGCACCCAGGCGATGGCCAGTTGCGGCAGGGAACAGCCCTTACGCTGCGCCACGGCGGCCAGCGCCGCCACCACCTGCGCGTTGTGCTCGGCATTGCCGACCTGGAAACGCGGCTGATTGCGGCGGTTGTCATCGGCCGGCAGCTCCTGCAGCGAGCGGAAATTGGCCGCGAGAAAGCCCCGACCCAGCGGGCTGTAGGCGACCAGGCCCACCCCGAGTTCGCGGCAGGCCGCCAGCACGCCGTTTTCCGGCTCCCGGGACCACAGCGAATACTCATTCTGCACGGCCGCCACCGGATGAACGGCGTGCGCGCGCCGCAGTGTCTGCACACTGCACTCCGACAGACCGATGTGGCGGATCTTGCCGGCCTCCACCAGCTGCGCCAGGGCCCCGACCGACTCCTCGATGGGCGTGCCGCGATCGATCCGATGCAGGTAGAACAGGTCGATGCGGTCGGTGCCCAGGCGGGTGAGGCTGGCCTCCACCGCCGCGCGCAGCGATCCGGGCTGGTTGTCGACGGTGAGCTGGCCGGCGGCGTTGCGTGTAATACCGTACTTGGTCGCCAGGAACAGGCCTTCACGGCGTCCGCGGATGGTCGCCCCGACGAACTTCTCGTTTTCCCCCAGCTGGTAGCTGGCGGCTGTGTCCAGGTGGGTCACCCCCTGGTCGAGGGCCGACAGCAGCGTGGCGCGCGCCTCCTCGTCATTGCGCGTGCCGTACCAGCCGATCAGCGTCATGCAGCCGAGTCCCAGCGCCGACAGCTGCACTCCGGTCCTGCCCAGGGATCGTTGCTGCATGGGAGTCCTTAAAAAACAAGCACCTTATCGAAATCGATTGTCCTTGTCAGGACAGCACGGCCGCCGATAGCATTTGCTCTCTTTGAGGCCTTACCCGGTATCCCATCATGATTATCGACTGTCACGGGCACTACACCACCGCCCCTTCGGATCTCACGACCTTCCGCGACGCCCAGATCGCGGCGCTGAAGGATCCGGCGCAGATCCCGTCGCGGGCTTCCCTGCGCATCGGCGATGACCAGATCCGCGACAGCCTGGAGAAGGCGCAACTGAAACTGCAGCGCGAGCGCGGTTCGGATGTGACCATCTTCTCCCCGCGCGCCTCCACCATGGCGCACCACATCGGCACCGAGGCCACCAGCCTCGAATGGTCGCAGATCAACAACGATCTGATCGCCCGGGTGGTGGGCCTGTATCCGAAGAACTTCGTGGGCGTGTGCATGTTGCCGCAGTCCCCGGGAGTACCGCCCGCCCACAGCGTCCGGGAACTGGAGCGCTGCGTGAATGAGCTGGGTTTCATCGGCGCCAATCTGAACCCGGACCCTTCAGGCGGCCACTGGACCTCGCCCCCGCTCACCGACCGGCACTGGTATCCCCTGTACGAGAAGCTGGTGGAACTAGACGTGCCCGCCATGGTGCACGTGAGTTCCTCCTGCAACGCCAATTTCCATGCCACCGGGGCGCACTACATCAATGCGGATACCACCGCCTTCATGCAGTTCATCCAGGGGGATCTGTTCAAGGACTTCCCGACGCTGCGCCTGATCATTCCGCACGGCGGCGGCGCAGTGCCCTACCACTGGGGCCGGTATCGCGGCCTGGCGCAGGACATGAAGCGCCCGCCGCTGGCCGAGCACGTGATGAAGAACGTCTTCTTCGATACCTGCGTGTACCACCAGCCCGGCATCGACCTGCTGCTGAAGGTGATTGCCGTGGACAACATCCTGTTCGGTTCCGAAATGGTGGGCGCGGTACGCGGCATCGATCCGACCACGGGCCAGTACTACGACGACACCAAGCGCTATATCGATTCCTCCGGCCTGTCGGCGGCGGACAAGACCCGCATCTTCGAGACCAACGCCTATCGGGTGTATCCGCGCCTGAAAGCGCGGTTGGCCGCCGCTGGATAATTTCACCCATACCCTGATCGGCGCGCTGGTCGGGGAGACCGTGGCGCGCCGTGCGCGCCCGCATGAAATATCCGCGCCGGCGCCGAGCGCGGTGCCGGATCGTCTCTTCCGGCGCCTCATCGTCGTGTGCCTGGTGGTGGCCAGCAGCCTTCCCGACGCGGACCTGCTGTACGCCAGCTTCGGCGGGGGTCCCCTGTCCTATGTACTCCAGCATCGCGGCTATACGCATACCCTGATCGGAGCGCTGGCGGGAGCGGCGCTGCTGTGGCTCGCCTGCGCGCTGTGGCTGCGGCATCGACGCCTGCGTGCCTCGGCGCGCGAACTGACCTGGATTGCCGCGGCCGCCGGGACCGGCGTACTGCTGCACCTGGGAATGGACTACACCAACAACTACGGGGTGCATCCGTTCTGGCCGTTCTACAACGGCTGGGAGTACGGGGATTCGGTGTTCATCCTTGAGCCGCTGCTGTGGCTGGCGGCCGCCCCGCTGGTGTTCGTGCTGGATTCGCGGCCGGCCCGCACCCTGGTGGCATTGCTGCTGGGAGTGATCACGGTGCTGGTGATCGGTTCCGGCACGGTGGCGATGCCGGCCGTGGCGGCGTTCCTGGTACTCGCTGCCGCGATGCTGGCGGCAGGGCGCTGGCTGCGGCCGGGTGTGGCGCTCGGCTGCGGTATCGCCTTGTGGCTGGGGATCACGGCCGCTTTCGGCCTGGCCAGCCAGGCGGCGGCTTCGCGCCTGCGGGCGCAGGCTGAGGCGCAGTTTCCGGGCGCTCGAACGTTTGACCGCGTCCTGACGCCCACGCCCGCGGATCCCCTGTGCTGGGATGCGTGGCTGGTACAGGCCCAGGATGGGCAGGAGATCATGCGCCAGGCACGCATCTCACTGCTGCCGCGGCTGATCGACGCACGCGATTGCCGTGGCGTGGATCTGGTGGCCGCCCGGGGCGAGTCCGTGCCGGCAGTGAGTGGCCCGGCTCTTCGGTGGCGGCAGCAGTTCAGGATGCCCGCAGGCCGGATTGCCCAGCTGGCCCGGACCCAATGCCGGGCGCGCGCCTTCATGCAGTTCGCCCGGGTACCGATGGCCAGCGGCGGCGAGGACGGGTGGCTGGCGGATCTGCGCTTTGGCGCCGGGCGAGGTTTCGGTACTCTGCAGCTGGCGCGGCCGCCGGAGCCCTGTGATTTTCCCGCCGTGCCGTGGCTGCCGCCGCGGCCGGAGCTGCTGCGTTAGGGGGGTTATGGCGCTCTTCAAACAACTGTGGGTGCAGGTGCTGCTGGCTACCCTGGCCGGCATCGCCGTCGGGCACTGGTGGCCGAAGCTGGGCGCGGACCTGAAGCCGCTGGGGGACGCCTTCATCGCGCTGGTGCGCATGCTCATCGCGCCGGTCATCTTCTGCACCGTGGTGCACGGCGTGACTGCCATGAACGACATGCGGCGCGTGGGGCGGGTGGCGCTGAAGGCACTGGTTTACTTCGAGGCGATCACGACCCTGGCGCTGCTGTTCGCGCTGGTCGCAGCGAATGTACTCAAGCCCGGGGCCGGCATGCATGTGGCGGCCAATGCGCTGGATGCGCAGTCGGTGAGCCAGTACACCTCCAGGGCACATGCCCAGGGGGTGGCCCAGTTCCTGCTCGACATCATTCCGAGCACTTTCGTCGATGCCTTCGCGCACACGGAAGTGCTGCCGGTGCTGTTCGTCTCGGTGCTGTTCGCGGCCGCTCTGGCGGCCTGCGGCGAACGCGGCAAACCGCTCAAGGACCTAATCGATGCCGTGCGTGAGGTGTTCTTCCGCATCGTGGGCCTGGTCATGTGGGTCGCCCCGATCGGGGCATTCGGTTCCATGGCCTTCACGGTCGGCCGTTTCGGCGCCGATTCGCTGCTGGCGCTGGGGCGCCTGATCCTGACGCTGTATGGCGTCTCGGCGGTGTTCGTGATCGTGGTGTTCGGCGCGGTCAGCTGGTGGTGCGGCATCAGCCTGTGGCGACTGCTGGTCTACATCCGCGACGAGATCGTGATTGTGGCCGCGACCACCTCCACCGAGACGGTGCTGCCGCAGGTGATCCGCAAGCTGCGCGCCCTGGGCTGCGAGGACACGGTGGTGGGCCTGGTGGTCCCGACCGGGTACTCCTTCAACCTGGACGGCACCTGCCTGTATCTGGCCACCGTGGTCGTCTTTCTGGCGCAGGCCACCGATACGTCCCTGGGCTTGAGCGGCCAGCTGGTCATGCTGGCGGTGCTGCTGCTGACCTCCAAAGGGGCGGCGGGAGTCGCCGGCGCGGCCTTCGTCGTGCTGGCCGCGACCTTGGCATCGGTGGGCAGCATTCCGGTGGCCAGCATCGCGCTGGTGCTGGGCATCCATCGCCTGCTCGCCGAGGCGCTCACCTTCGTGAACCTGGTGGGCAACTGCCTGGCCACGATTGTCGTGGCGCGCTGGGAGGGGGCGCTGGACCTTGACGTCCTGCAGCGGCAGCTGGGGAGACCATCGACATGAATCCGACGCCCAGGGAACTGATCGCGAAACTGGGGTTGGAACCCCACCAGGAAGGGGGCTGGTTTCGGCAGGTCTACAAGTCCGGCACCCAGGTGCAGGCACCCCAGGGCCAACGTAGCGCCGTCACCACCATCTACTACCTGCTGGAACATGGGCGTGCGTGCCCCTGGCATGTCGTGCAGTCGGATGAAATCTGGCACTTCTACTACGGTGCGCCGACTGAACTGCTGTCCTACGACCCGCTCGCCCGTAAACTCATCCGGCACCGCCTGACTGCGGTGAACGGCAATGGCGAACAGGTTGCCGTCATTCCGGCGGGCAGCTGGCAGGCCGCCCATTGTCTGGGTGAATACGTGCTGGTGGGCTGCACCGTGTCACCGGGATACGAGAACCATGATTTTAAGTGGGTCCGTGAACTTCCCGGCCACCAGCAGCACTTCACGGGTGGCATGATGGGCCTTAAGGCCTTCTTATGAATATTCTCGATGCCATTTCCAGCACTCTTGCGGGGCTCAAGCCGACGCGTCCAATGATGGCGGTGTTTGCGCTGCAGCTGGCGATTGTGCTGGCGATGATGATCTGGGAGCGACGGCGGCCGGCGCATCGCGTTGATCACCGGAAAACCTGGAAGCGGGATGTCGCGTCGTTCCTGGTCTACAACATTGGGGTTGTCCCGGGCGCCGTTTTCCTCGGCTACTACCTATCGTACGTACCGGTATTGCCACAAGCGGTATTCAAGGTCCCGTTCGCGGCGCGTTTCGCGATGTTCGTCGTCATCGGGGACTTCGGGTATTACTGGGTGCATCGGGCGATGCATACGAAATGGCTGTGGTGCGTGCACCGCTGGCATCACTCGCCCAGCCACATGTATTGGCTGGTGGGAGTCCGAGGCTCCTTGCTGCAGCAGACTTTGGTGAACGTCCCCTTTCTGTTTGCGCAGGCCCTGTTCGCGGTCTCGCCCTGGTGGACGGGCCTGCTGATCATCCTCAAGAACAGCGTGATGACGTACTGGATGCACATGAATGTGCGCTGGGGCCCGCGCTGGCTGGAGTGGTTTGTGATCACTCCGCGCTACCACCATATTCACCATAGCGACAATCCCGCTTACTATGGATCCAATGTTGCCGCGCTGTTCCCGGTCTGGGATCATTTGTTTGGCACCTATGTCGATCCAGCTGCGGTGGCGCGGGATATGGCGTTTGGTACCAACGAGAAGGCCGCAGCCTGGAGGCTGGCTATCGGGGTCTGATCGGCAGCTCAGCTTGCGTCAACCAACACAGGAGAGATGACATGGGCAAGGGAATGGATCGTAAGAAAGAGGAAAAGAAGAAGCCGGCCAAGACGCTGGAAGAGAAGCGGGCGGCCAAGCGCGCCAAGCGGGAAGCCCGGGGCTGAAGGCCGGCCGGTGATCGGCCGCATGCTGCCGCGAGCATCGCCGCGGCAGCAGACTTTGCCTTACCTGTATTCCAGACCCAGCGCCGCGAGCTTCTCGCGGAACTTGTAGATGTCCATGCCCAGCTCGCCCGAGGCCAGGCGTTTGCGCTTCTCCTCCTCGGCTGCGACCCGCTTGGCGGCGGCTTGGGCCACCTGCGCGGCATCGGCGCTGCGCACCACGCACACGCCGTCGTCATCCGCCACCACCACATCCCCGGCGTTGATGAGTTGCGCGGCGCAGATCACCGGCACATTCACCGAACCGAGGCTCGCCTTGATGGTGCCCTGGGCGTAGATCGCCTTGCTCCACACCGGGAAGTCCATCTGCTTGAGCGTTGCGACATCGCGCACGCCGGCATCGATGACGAGCGCCTGGACCCCGTGCGCCTGCAGGGAAGTGGCCAGCAGGTCGCCGAAGTAGCCGTCCTCGCAGGGCGAGGTGGGCGCGACCACCAGGATATCGCCGGGCCGGCACAGCTCCACGGCCACGTGGATCATCCAGTTGTCCCCGGGCGGGGAGGACACGGTGACGGCGGGTCCCGCCAGCGACTTGCCGGCGTAGATCGGGCGCATGTAGGAGGCGAGCAAACCCGTGCGACCCTGGGCCTCGTGAACCGTGGCCACCCCATAGGTGCCCAGCGCCTTGCACACTGCCGGGTCCGGTCGTGCGATCTCGCGCACGGCGACATACTTGCTCATGGGAATCTCCTCGGTGTCAGTGGCTTTGCAGTGGCACGGCGATCGGGCTGTGCGGCGCCTTCGCCGCTTTGGCCGGGGGCGCGGGCAGGGGTTTCAGCAATTGTTCGAGGGGCTTGAACAAGGTGTCATAGCGATAGCCCGGCACTTCGAATTCCCAACCCGAGACCCGGGCGTTCAATTCCTGGGCGCGCTGCTGCGCGGCCGGCGCCGTGGCCGCGGCCACCAGGCTGATGTAGCGCGTCTCACCCTCCTGGATACCGGCGAGGGTGAGCAGCAGGCCGTCGCGGGTCTGAATGCGGCTCTGGCTCGCGGCCGGGTGGGCCGTGGCCTTGCGCACATCGTCCAGCTGCAGCCCGGCCAGCGCGCCCGCCTGCGCGGCCGCGGCGGATGGGTCGCTGAGTTCCCGGCCCTTGGGGATGGGCGTGACCGTGAAGTCGGTCGCGGCGCCCGCGGCGGAATGCTTGATGACATAGGCCGGGCCGCCCTGCGGCGCAAGGTCGATCTGAGTCACCTGGTCGGGTGCGATATCGACAATGGAGCGATCCAGCCAGTGGCGCGGGTCGGCATCCGGCGCCAGCTGCGGCGTGGCGAGCAGACTTTGCGCCTGGCCCGCGACGCGCACGTAAACCGAGCGGGTACCGGAGGTCCTGCCCACGATCAGGCTCAGCGTCTTGCCCTTGAAATCGATATCGATGCCGGTACTGGCAGTCTGGGCCCCGCCCGGATTCTCCACCCCGAGCTTTGAGTACAGGGACGGGTCGGCGGTCTTCAGCTCCTCGACCTGCAATGCGGCCAGATCCAGCAGGAGCTTGCGCACCTGGCCGGTGTCGGCCGGGAAGTCGCGCTCGCCGACCAGCCAGTGCGCGGCCGTGCGCGTCAGCGTCGTGTGGCTGCCGTCGCCCTTGAAGACACGCAGTCGCGTCACGGCATTGAGGTCGGTCTGCGGTAGTGCCAGGACGGGGCCCGAAGTCTCCTGGGCGCGGTCGGCGCCATTGCGGGAAACCAGCCACACGCCGGCGCCCGCCAGCACGATCCCGGCCGCCACCAGCGACAGAACCTGAGTCGGGCGGATCATGAGCGCACGCGGCGGTGGCGCCGCAGCAGCAGTCCGATCAGCACCGTGAAGACGGCGAACAGCACCGGCGCCAGAATGATGTTGACGAATTTGAGCCAATTGCCGAGCCGGTTGATGTCCTGGTCCAGCCCCAGCCGCACATCACGCAGCTCCTTGCGGATCCGCAGCTTCTCGGCCTGGAACCGGGTCAACGCCTGTTCCTGGTCGGGCGAGAGGATGGCGACGCTGCGGTCGGTGCGCTGCGACTGCAGGGCGGCGAGCTGGTCCTCCGTGGCATGCAGCTGCTTCTCCAGCTCCTGTTCCTTGTCGCGGAAGCGGTCGTCGGCCTGGGCGCGCAGCGCCTCGACGCGCGAGAAGGGACGCCGGTAGGTGGCCCGGCCGCGGATGGAAATCAGATCGTCGCTGCCGGCCAGGTTGTCCAGGGCGTTTGCCACCAGGTCGCCATTGTTGGCAAAGGGCTGCGCGATGCGCTGTCCGGCGAGTTCCTGGGCATTCACCCAGGTGTAGTCGGACAACAGATCGGTATCGGCCACCACCACCAGCTCCAGGGGCTTGATCGAGTGAGTGAGCAGCGTCGCGCCGGGGGGCAGCGTGGCGCCCTGGGGCAGGCCCCCGGGGAAGGCGGTAGCGACATTGCCGCTGACGCGCGCCGCCAGGGTGTAGCGCTGGCCGCTGGGATGAAAGCCGTCAAACAGCGTGGCTGGATCCTGCAGCGCCTGGAAGCGCGCCACCGGCATCAGCTGCGCCTGGTCGCTCGAGGACAGCAGGGGTTCGAAGCGTACGGGCGCGCCCTTGTGCGCGCTGAGGCTGCCGGCGGTGGCGAGGTTGACGTTCGACAACCCCTCGGTGATGACATCCTTGGCATTCATGGCGGCGGCGTCGAGTCCCAGCACGCCCAGGTGGCGCACCGGCGCTTCACCCTCGCGGACCGTCACGCTCATGGCGTAGCGCGAATCCGCGACCACCTGGTGCGGATCAAAGTCCACGCCCCAGGCGGTGAGCAGATTCTCCAGGTGCGAGGCGCGATCGGCCGTCAGCGCGCCGGCCGGGTTGGCGGGGTCGGCGCCCGCAGGATCCTTGTCGGCCAGCGGATCGACGAACGCCAGGATGTGGCCCCCCCGCAGCGCGAACTGGTCGATGGCGAACTGCGTCGCCGTGGACAGATGCTTGGGGTGGGCCAGTACCAGGACATTGATGGCCGGATCGATGACGCCGACATTGGTGTCGAGAGTGCGCACGTCCATGAGCTGCTGCACCTGATCGAGCACCACCCAGGCGGCACGCGGCTGGCCGCTGCTCTGGTCGAAACCGGCGCTCATCGGCAGTTCGGACAACCAGCCGATGACCGGCTTCCTGGCGCCGCTCAGCTGGTAGACCAGTTTCGCCAGATCGTATTCCAGGAACTGGCCCTTGTTGGGATCGAAGAAGTCGATGGCGGCGTGGCCGTCGGTGGAATTGGTGCCGGCGAGCCCAAAGAAGAAGGGGACGGCGGCGTTGCCGCCGACATTGACCGAACGCACCCCGAGTTCCGCGGCACGGTCCTCATCGGCCGAGAACGGCTGCGGATCCACCAGGTGCAGATGGATCTTGCCGTTGGCGCGGCCGGCGAACTCGCTCAGCAGGTCACGCACCCGATTGGCGTAGCTGGCGACCTGCGGGTACTGGCTGCCGGTTTTCGCGCTGTAGAAGAAGTACAGATTGATAGGCTCGGTCAGGCCCTTGAGAATGCGGTCGGTGCCGGGCGCGGTGGTGTACAGACGGTTTTGCGTCAGATCGATGCGCCAGCTGCGCAGCGCATAGCCGCCCAGCATGGTAATGCCGGCGAACAGCAGCGCGAGCGCCAGCAGCGTGCCGCCTCCCAGTGTTGAACGTTTCATCGTGGATCGCCCCAGGATCATTCCGACTTGCGCACGTCGAGTACGACGGCCGTGGCGAGCAGGAACCAGCTAATGAGCAACCCGAAATAGATCAGGTCGCGGATGTCGATGACGCCCTTGGAGATCGCCTCGTAGTGCGTCAGGAAACCGAGTGAGGCCACCGCATCGACCAGCACCTGGGGCGCCCAGCCGCGGAACGCGTCCAGCACCAGCGGAAAGCCCGCCACCAGGAAGACGAAGCAGGCCGCGATGCCGACGATGAACGCCACCACCGGGTTGCGCGTCAGGGCGGAGGCCAGTGAGCCGATGCTCAGGAAACCCGCGGCCAGCAGCATGCTGCCGATGTAGGCGCTCAAGATCGCGCCGTTGTCGGGACTGCCCAGGAAATTGACCGTAATCCACATCGGGAAGGTCAGCACCAGCGCCAGGATGGTGAAGGCCCAGGCCGCCAGGAATTTCCCCACCACCGCCTGCCAGAGCGTCACCGGCAGCGTCATCAGCAGTTCGATGCTGCCGGAGCGGCGCTCATCGGCCCACAGGCGCATCGAGACCGCCGGAATCAGGAACAGGAACAGCCAGGGGTGGTAGGTGAAGAACGGATTGAGGTCCGCCTGCCCGCGCTCGAAGAACTCACCCAGGTAGAAGGTGAAGAGATTGACCAGCACCAGGAAGATCAGCAGGAAGATATAGGCGAGCGGCGTGGCGAAGTAACTGGCCAGCTCGCGGCGCATGATGATGCCGACGTTTCGCATGTGCTTGCCGCCTACGCCGTGATGGTCCGGAAAACTTCGTCGAGCCGCCCGGATTCCAGGTGCAGCTCCTTGAGCGCAATGCCGCGGGCCGCGGTCAGTTCCGACAGCGTCCCGAGCAGCTGCGCACCATCGCGCGGCAGGGCCGTGAGACGTGCATCGTGTTCGACCACTTCCACGGCGGCGACCTGCGGCAGGGCCGCCACGGCATCACGCGCCGCGGCCAGCTGTTCGGGGCGCACCAGCTGCAGCGATACCGCGTTGTGATAGCGCGAGCGGCTCGCCAGCCCCTGCGGGGTATCGTCGGCCACGATCCGGCCGCGCGCGATGATGATGGCCCGGGTGCACACGGCATCGACCTCTTCGAGGATGTGCGTCGAGATGATGACGGTCTTGTCGCCGGCCATGTCATTGATCAGGGTGTGGACCTCGTGCTTCTGGTTCGGATCCAGGCCGTCCGTGGGCTCATCCAGTATCAGCACCGGCGGGTCGTGCACGATGGCCTGCGCCAGGCCCACCCGGCGGCGGAAGCCCTTCGAGAGGGTCTCGATGGTCTGGTCCAGAACGGTCTGCAGCTGCAGCCGCTCGATCACGGCACGCACGCGAGTTCGTGCCGGACCCTGCAGGCCGCGCAGATCCGCGATGAACTCGAGAAAATCCCGCACTTTCATTTCGCCGTACGCCGGGGCGCCCTCGGGCAGGTAGCCGAGACAGGCGCGCGCCTGCAGCGAATCGCTGTCCACATCGTGGCCGCAGATGCTGGCCCGGCCCGACGTGGCGTTGATGAAGCCGGCGAGCATGCGCATGGTGGTGGTCTTGCCGGCGCCGTTGGGACCTAGGAATCCCAACACCTCCCCGGGCGAGACCGTGAAACTGACGGCGTCGACCGCGGTGAGCGCGCCGTACTGCTTGGTGAGTGCTTCAGTCTTGATCATCGTCCGCGTGCGCCGTCTTTGACCCGCCAGAAAAGTATCATTGCAGCCCCGCCCAGCATGCCGCCCAGATGCGCGAAATGTGCCACGCTTGGCTCCAGACCACCGACTCCAAGAAATAGTTCCGCCAGTCCGTAGAACGAAACGAAAACCCAGGCCGGCATCGGAATCGGCGGGAACAGCAGCATTATACGCTGGCGCGGAAAATAGAAGGCAAACGCCAGCAGCAGGCCGAAGATGCCGCCCGAGGCTCCGAGCGTGGGAGCTTGCGAATGGTCGAACAGCGCCACCGTCAGTTGCGTGAGGCCGGCGGCCAGCACGCACACGAAATAGAAGGAAACAAAGCGCCGGCTGCCCCAGTAACGCTCCAGGGGCGTGCCGAACATGAACAGCGCGAACATGTTGAAGACGATATGCAGATAGTTCTGTTCGTCATGCAGGAAGGCATAGGTGAGCAGCTGCCAGGGCTCGAAGAAGGTTCCCAGCGGATTCAGGGCGAACCAGTGCGCCACCGAGGGCCCGATGAGCCGTTGCAGCAGGTAGACGCCGACATTGGTCAGCAGCAGGGCCCGGGTCGCGGGCGGCAGGTTCGCAAGCATGCGCTATCTTAACGCGCCGCCAGCCTCTCACGCAGAAACTGCAGCAGTTCGGGCGCGGCGCTGTGGGCGACATTCAGCCGCAGCCGCGGCATATCGGCCCTGGCAGGGGAGAACAGCGAGCCCTTGGCCAGCAGAATGTCGCGCTCGCGCGCGTCGCGCACCAGCTGATCCATGTCCGTGCCTTCGGGCAGACGGCCCCAAAGGAACATGCCGGCGCCCTCATCGCTGTCGAAACACACTCCCGCGCCCGTGAGCGAGCGCTGGCTGTCGGCGCGCATGCGGGCCAGCCGCATGCGCACCCGTTCGATGTGCCGTCGGTAACGCCCCCCGTCCAGCACTTCCGCGATGATGGCCTCGGCGAGTGTCGAACCGGAGAGCACCGCGAGCACCTTGCGCTGGATGAGTTCCGCAACCAGTCCGGGATGGGTCGCGATGTAACCGACGCGCAGCGAGGGTCCGATGAGCTTGGTGAAGCTGCCCACGAATACCACGTGGCGGAAGCCGTCGATCTGCGCCAGGCGCACCGCGGGGCCCTCGTACAGATCGCCCAGGATGTCATCCTCGATGATGGTGAAACCGTACTGCTCGGCCAGCGACAGCAGCCGATGGGCGCGCGCGGCATCCATGCTGGTGCCGGTGGGATTCTGCAGCAGCGTCTGGACGAAGAACGCCCGCGGCCGATGCGCGCGGCAGGCTTCCTCCAGCGCCTCGAGGTCCGGTCCCGAGGCGCCGCGGGGAACCGCAACCAGGCGCAGGTGATGCGCCCGCAATTGCTCGAACAGTCCGAAATACCCCGGATCCTCGACCAGCACCGCATCCCCGGGGGCCAGCAGACAGCTGCACAGCAGATCGAAGGCCTGCGAGGCGCCGATGGTGGTCATCAGGTTGTCCATACCGACGGCGATGCCCTGGCGCTGCAGCTTGCCGGCGATCTGTTCCCGCAGCTCGCGCAGACCCTGAGGCGGACAGGTGGCCCACAATTGCGGTCGCCGGCTGCGCGCCAGCCGCGACAATATCGCACCGAAGGCCAGTTCCTGAATCCAGCTGTCCGGCAGGAATCCGGAGCCGGCCGCGATGACCACGGAAGGGTCCGCGAGCCCCGCCCGCAGCAGTGCGAGCGCGTCGCTGCCGGGATCGGGGTTCGGCACCGCCTCGATGGCGGGCAGCGCGGGGCTCACGGCGCGCGTGGCGACGTAGAAGCCGCGGCCGGCGCGAGAGGCCAGCAGGCCGCGGGCCACCAGCCGGTCGTAGGCGTCCACGACCGTGAAGGGGCTGGCGCCGATCAGCGCGGCGAGCTTGCGGATCGAGGGCAGCCTCGTGCCCGCGGCAAGCTGGCCGTCCATGATGAGAGCGCCGAGGCGCCCCACGATCTGATCGACCAGCGGAATCGATGAGTCGCGTACTAATTCAAACATGATCGGCTGGCGCTGCTGCGTTGCGTGGCTTGTCAGGCGACCATCATGACACCGGTCGCGCCCAGCGCCACGGCCATCACCCAGTTGAATATGCGACGGGCGGCCGGGCGCGACAGTATCGCGCCAAGGGAGCTGCCGAACAGCGCCCACGCCGTGATGCAGGGCAGATTGACGGCCGCCAGGATCGAGGCCACGTAGCCGCTGGCGAGCGGCTGGCCCAGTTGCGGCGGCAGGAACAGCGTCGCGGCGGTCAGCGACATCACCCAGGCCTTGGGATTCAGGAACTGGAATGCCGCAGCTTCCGCGAAGCTGATGGGTTTGCCGGCGCTGCCCGCAGCGCCGCCGCGGGCGCGCAGCAGCTGCCAGCCCAGAAACAGCAGGTAGGCGGCGCCCACCCATTTCAGGGCCAGGTGCAGCAGCGGCCAGCGGGTGAAGAGAAGTCCCAGGCCGCCGCACACGGCCGCCACCTGCGCGCCAAATCCGCAGGTGACACCCAGGATATGCGGCAGCGTGCGGCGAATCCCGAAGTTCGCGCCGGCGGCCGTGAGCATCACGTTGTTGGGGCCCGGGGTGATGGACATGACGAAGGCGTAGGTCGCGCAGGGCAGGGGATTGAGCATCGGTTATTCCTATATCGTGGCCGTACAGCAGTCCGCCAGCGCCTGTTCCAGTTGCGCCGGCAGCAGCAAGGTGGCGGCCGTCAGTGACAGCAACCAGGCCTTGGGGTTCAGCAGCTGGCGGGCGGCGCTCTCCCAGAAAGTGTCGCCGGCGCCGGAAAGGTTCAGCCGCGCACGCCAGCCCAGCATCGACCAGGCCAGCAGCAGCAGGCAGCCGGCACCCAGACACTGTAAAGCGCCATGCAGCTGCGGCCAGTGCGCCTGCAGAATCGCCAAGCCGCCGCACACGGCGATGACCTGGATCCCGAAGCCCGCGGCGAGGCCCCCGTAGGGCGCGAGGCTGCGGCGCAAGCCGAAGTTCACACCGGCGGTGGTCAGAATTGCAGCTTCCATCATCAGCTTGTCTCCGGATCTTCCAGGACAGACCTTGCGGCAAGGCCGCGGCGATGTGAATACACACCGCGGGCCCCGCGCGGCGCACTGTGCAGGCGTAGCGCCAGTACGGCCTGACCCCTTATGCTTAGGAGCTGGCCGCCCAAGGCCTCGTTGCTGAGTACCGGTTGACATGGTTAAAGAGGGTGATCTGCTGTGGACGCCGAGCGCCGAATGGGTGGAACGCACCAACCTGTGGCAGTTCATGCAGTGGCTGCAGGCGCATCGCGGCCTGTCCTTCAGCAATTACCCGGATCTGTGGCGCTGGTCGGTCACTGACCTGGAGGGTTTCTGGGGCGCCCTGTGGGAGTACTGCGACGTGCGGCCCTCGGTGCCCTATGAGCGGGTGCTGGGGCGCAGTGAAATGCCGGGTGCCGACTGGTTTCCGGGGGCGCGACTCAATTATGCCGAGCACGCGCTGCGCTTCGAGCGCCCGGGTACCACCGCGCTGTTCTTCTTTAATGAGCGAACGACGCTGCAGTCGCTGAGCTGGGAGGAACTGGCAGGTTCGGTGCGCATTCTCGCGACCCAACTGCGGCGCCTGGGCGTCGTGCCGGGAGATCGGGTGGCCGCCTATCTGCCGAACTCGCCCCACGCCATCATCGCCATGCTCGCCACCACCAGCATCGGCGCCATCTGGACCAGCTGCGGTCCTGATTTCGGGACGCGCGGCGTGCTCGATCGCTTCGCGCAGCTTGCCCCCAAGGTGCTGTTCTGCGTGGACGGCTATCAGTACGCGGGCAAGCCGTTCAACCGCCGGCCGGAACTCACGCAGATCATCGGCGGGCTGGAATCCCTCGAGCAGGTCGTGTGCCTGCCGTACCTGAACGCACAGGACCGCACGCCGTTCTCCAGGCCGACGGTGTTCTGGGACGACCTGCTGGCGGCCCGTCCGGTGCCGAAATCGGAATTCAAGTTCGAGCAGGTGCCATTCTCCCATCCGCTGTGGATCCTGTTTTCATCCGGTACCACCGGATTGCCCAAGGCCATCGTCCACAGCCAGGGCGGCATCCTGCTGGAGCAGTTGAAGGCGTTCAATTTCCAGATGGACATGAAGCCCGGCGAAAGGCTCTTCTTCTATACGACGACCGGCTGGATGATGTGGAATTTCCTGGCGAGCGCGCTGCTCAAGCAGGTCGTGCCGGTCCTGTATGACGGCAGCCTGATGCATCCGGAGCCGGATTCGCTGTGGCGGATGTACGAGGAAACCGAGGCGGTCGTCATCGGCGCGAATCCCGGTTACGTGACGCTGCTGCAGAAGGCCGGCGTCGTGCCGAAGGACAAATTCAAGCTGCCGCACCTGCGCACTGCGATGCTGGCCGGATCGCCCGTGACTCCGGAGGTCATGGAATGGTTCTACCTGAACGTCAAACCGGACATGCAGGTGCAGAACGGCAGCGGCGGCACGGACATCTGTTCCGGATTCATCGGTGGGGTGCCGATGCTGCCGGTGCGCGCCGGTGAAATGCAGGCGCCGCTGCTGGGGGTGGCCATTGCCGCGTTCAATGCCGAGGGCAAGAGTGTGGTGAACGAAGTGGGCGAGATGGTCGTTACCCGGCCGATGCCCTCGATGCCGGTGTTCCTGTGGGGCGACAAGGATTTCCAGCGCTACAAGGAGTCGTATTTCGACGAGTTCCCGGGCGTGTGGCGCCAGGGGGACTTCTTCCGCATCAACGAACGACTCGGGGGCTTCGTGCTGGGTCGTTCGGATGCCACGCTGAACCGCCACGGAGTGCGCATCGGCACGGCGGAAATCTACCGCTCGCTGGCGCTGCTGCCGGAGGTGGAGGATTCCCTCATCGTCAATCTGGACATCACAGGCGGCCGCTTCTTCATGCCGCTGTTCGTGAAGCTGCGGGCCGGGCAGCAGCTTGACGAGGCGCTGATCGGGCGGATTCGCGCGAAACTGCGCTCGGAGTACTCCCCGCGGCATGTCCCGGACATCATCTACCAGGTGCCGGACATCCCCTACACCCTGACGGGCAAGCGGATGGAAGTGCCGGTACGGCGTATTCTCGCCGGCACGCCGGCGGCGAAAGTGGCCAATCGCGATGCGGTGGCGAATCCCGCGGCGCTGGATTATTTCATCGAGTACGCGCGAACCCAGACCGACTATCCGCTGGCCGAGGCCGTGGGCAAGTTGGCTTGACGACGCGGAATATGCGTTCATAGGCTGTCCGTTCGAACGATAGGGGGTTGCAATGGAAGACGTAAAACTGCTGATCGGTGACCGTGACGTGGGCGCGCGCAGCGCCGCGACTTTCAATCGGTTGAACCCGCTTTCCGGCGAAGTCGCGACCCAGGCGGCGGCCGCGCAGGTGGAAGATGCCATCGCCGCGGCCGAGGCGGCCGCCAAGGCCTTTCCGGCCTGGTCGGCGCTGGGGCCGAACGCGCGCCGCGCCAAGCTCAACAAGGCCGCCGACCTGCTGGAGGCACGCGCCGCCCAGTTCGCCACCCTGATGATGGCCGAGACCGGCTGCACCAATGGCTGGGGACATTTCAATGTCCACTTCGGTGCACTGCTGCTGCGGGAAGCGGCGGCCATGACCACCCAGATCACGGGCGAAGTGGTGCCCTCGGACGTGCCGGGCATGATTTCCATGGCCATGCGCCAGCCCGTGGGGGTATGTCTGGGAATTGCGCCGTGGAATGCACCGGTCATCCTGGGCGTACGTTCCGTCGCCATGCCTCTGGCCTGCGGCAATACGGTGGTCCTGAAGGCCTCCGAGGTATGTCCGGCCACCCACCGGCTGATCGGCTCGGTGCTCAAGGAGGCCGGGCTGGGCGAGGGTGTCGTGAATGTGATCACGCACGCGGCCAAGGATGCGGCGGCGGTCTCGGAAGCCCTGATCGGGCACCCGGCGGTGCGTCGCGTGAACTTCACCGGTTCGAGCCGGGTGGGCCGGATCGTGGCCCAGACGGGCGCCAAGTACCTGAAGCCGGTGCTGCTGGAACTGGGCGGCAAGGCGCCGCTGATCGTTCTGGATGACGCGGACATCGACGCGGCGGTCAGCGCCACGGTGTTCGGCGCCTTCGCCAATTCCGGGCAGATCTGCATGTCCACCGAGCGGGTCGTGGTGCATGAGAAGGTCGCCGACGAATTTGCCGCAAAGCTCGCCAAACGGGTGGCCGCGCTGCCGAGCGGCGATCCACGCGAGGGTGAAGTGGTGCTGGGTTCGGTGGTCGGCCGTCCCACCGTGGAGCACGTGGAGAAGCTGGTGGCCGCCGCGGTGGCCCAGGGCGCCAAGGTGCTGGTGGGCGGGCAGAAGACCTCCAACACCCTCATGAAGGGCGTGGTCGTGGACCATGTCACGCCGCAGATGGACTTGTTCCGCGAGGAGACCTTCGGGCCGCATGTGTCGATCATCCGCGTGAAGTCGGCGGATGAGGCGGTGGCCGTTGCCAACGACACCGAGTACGGCCTGTCGTCGGCCATCTTCACCCGCGACATCGCCAAGGGCCTGGAACTTGCCAGGCGCATCGATGCCGGCATCACCCATATCAATTCGCCCACGGTGCAGGATGAGGCGCAGATGCCCTTCGGTGGGGTGAAGTCCTCCGGTTATGGCCGTTTCGGCGGGCGGGCCGGCGTGGCCGAATTCACCGAGCTGCGCTGGGTGACCATCCAGACGACACCGCGTCACTATCCGTTCTGAACGCATCGGGAGGCACACATGGACCTGCAATTGCGCGGCCGCAAGGCCATCATCACCGGCGCGACCAAGGGCATCGGCCTGAGCATTGCCAGAATGCTGGCCGATGAAGGCGTGGACGTTGCCATCTGTGCGCGCACCGCCGCCGATGTCCAAGCGACGGTGCGGCAGCTGGCGGCCAAGGGCGTCAAGGCCTACGGCGATGCCGTGGATGTCCAGGATCGCGAAGCGTATACGCGCTGGATCGAATCGGCCTGCGGCCGGTTGGGCGGCCTGGATATCTTCGTCTCCAATACCACCGGGACCCCGGGACTTGCCGGTGAGACCGGCTGGAAGGCGACCTTCGAGATCGATGTGATGGGCGCGGTGCGCGGCGTCGAAACGGCGCTGCCGTACCTGCGGAAGTCCTCCGCGGGCGCGGTCGTGCTCATCGGCAGCATCTCGGGAGTCATGTCCAAGATGATTCCGGCGCCGGGCGCCTTCTCCTATGGGGCCGGCAAGGCGGCGCTGATTGCCTACGGGGCGATGCTCAGCAAGGTGGTCGCCAAGGACGGGATCCGCGTGAATACGGTATCGCCGGGCCCCATCTACTTTGAAGGCGGCCCCTGGGACCGGATCAGGCAGAAGGCCCCCGCGGTGCTGGCGGACGCCGAGGCACACTGCGTCATCGGCCGACTGGGTCGACCGGAGGACGTGGCCGCATCGGTGGTGTTCCTGGCGAGCCCGGTTTCCGGCTTCACCGTGGGCCAGAACCTGCATGTCGATGGCGGCTACATGGAGCACATCGCGTTCTGAAACCCGCGGCGCCGGGCCGCACAAGCTTCAGATTCTCGGGAGAGGGGGCGATGAATCAGCGGGAAATGCTTTCGACAGACACCGTGCTGCCGCGCCGGCGCGTGGAATTCTGGAACGATGCGGCCTGCGAGTCCCTGACGCAGCAGACTGCCGAGCCGGCCAATCCGCGAACCTTCTCCGGGCGTCTCATCCGCGCCGATATCGGCGACCTGCGCTTCGTGGAACTGAATTCCGATGCGGCGGTGGTACGGCACTCGCGCGCCCACATCGCCCGATCCGCCGGGGCGTACTACCTGATCCGCTTCCAGTTGTGCAGCGAGAGCGTGTGTTCCCAGGGTGGCGAGGACGTGCGCCTGAGGGCGGGGGACTTCGCGCTGTGCGACACCGCGCGACCCTACCAGCTGGCGTTCAATCGCCCGGTATCGATCCTTACCCTGCGGGTGGCGAAGAACGTGCTGCAACGTTATGTCGGTTCCCCGGAAAACCTGGTACGGGTTCCGGTGTCCGGCAGCAGCGGCGCCGGTGCCCTGGCGTCGCGCGTGATCCGTGAGATCTGGAATTCCTCGGATGTGGCGCTGGGGCCGGGTGTGGCGCCGCGCTGCGCAAACGTGGTGCTGGAGCTGATCGCCAGCGCCTATGTGGGCGTCGGCCGGGGTCGCGTGGACGGCTCCTGCCTCACTTCCGCCTTGCGGCTGCGCATCATGGATTTCATCGACCAGGCTCTGTGCGACCCGGATCTGTCGCCCTCGACAGTGGCCCAGGCGCTGAAGATCTCCAGCCGTCATGTCCACCGGCTGTTCGCCCAGCAGGGCGGCACTGTGACTCAATACATACTGCGGCGCCGCCTGGAGAAATGTCGCGCGGCCCTGGCCGATCCGCTGCTGGCGGGACTGAGCCTGACCCATATCTGCAGCGAATACGGCTTTCGGTCGTTGCCGCATTTCTCGCGGCTGTTCCGGAACGAATACGGCATGCCGCCGCGGGACTATCGTCGCGAGGCAGCAACAGTTGATTTGTCATCGTGGGACAAGCCGGTGGTCGCTGCGGGATAAACACCTGTTTGGAACGTCCCCTATGATGCGGCGGCAAGAATAGCTGTCCGCAGAAGAACGATTGGGGGGTGTTTATGAACTGTTCGGTCAAACAATCCGTGCGCCGCATTCTTCGGCCCTGGATTCTCGTTTCATTGGCATCATCGGTGATTGTGGGGCAGGCCCTCGCGGCTGATCCCGGCGCGGCGACCACGCCACAGGCTTCCGGCTCCGATCAGAGCACCACGACGGGTCTGCAGGAAGTCATCGTCACGGCGCAGTTCCGGTCGGAAAACGTGCAGAACACGCCGCTGGCCATCACGGCCGTGAACGCGGCAGCGCTGGCCGAGCGCGGCCAGACCAGCCTCACGGAGCTCTCGAAGGACGCACCCAGCGTCGAGCTGCAGCAGACTTCTGCCGCATTCGGACCCTCCATGAGCGCGTTCATCCGCGGCATCGGGCAGTCGGATCTGGATCCGGCCCTCGAGCCGGGCGTCGGCATCTACATCGATGATGTGTATTTCGGCACTCTCACCGGCTCGCTGTTCGATCTGCTGGACCTCGATCGCGTCGAGGTGCTGCGCGGACCGCAGGGCACCCTGGAGGGCATGAATTCCGAGGGTGGCGCCGTGAAGCTGTTCTCCAAGAAGCCCGATGCCACCGAAAGCATGAATTTTGACCTGCTCGGCGGCAGCCGCAATCACGTCGAGTTGCGTGTGGGCACGAACTTTGCGATTACCGACAATGTGTTCGTACGCCTCTCAGCCGTCGGCAACCAGCAGGACGGCTATGTCACGCGCTACGACTTCGGGTGCGAGAACCCGAGTTTCCAGGCGACACTGACCAACGGCGTGACCGGTAACTATTCGGTACCGGTCGGCTTCCAGGGACAAACCGCCCACTGCGTCCTCGGACGGGAAGGCGGCAGCGGCTACGCGGCCGCGCGGGCGGCCCTGCGCTGGGTGGCGAGCGACAGCCTCGAGTTCAATTTCATCGCCGATCTGACCAACATGAATCAGGAGCATCCGGCCGAGACGCTCGGCTACGCCGGGCCTGGTCCGCTGGTGGGCAATGCGTCAGCCAAGACGGCCTCCTCATCCGTTCTCGGTGTGCCGGTCATCGGCAGCACTGCCGCCAACCCCATGATTCTGCCCTATAACCAGGCTCTGGTGCCGCAGATCATTCCGGGAAACTTCTACGCCTCGTACGCCAATTTCTGCAATCCGACGCCGGCCCCGGTGGCGAACACCCCAATCGGCAACAACGCCAACCAGCAGGCCTTCTGCGTCGATCCGCGCCAGACCTCCAATAACTGGGGCGCGCAACTGTCGACCGACTGGCAAATCAACGACAGTTTGTCACTGAAGAACATAGCCGCGCTGCGCGGCTATGCGGCCACCTGGGTTCACGACAACAGCGTGTCGATCTGGCCGCTGGACCTGGGTGCCGAGGGCATGGGCCATCACCAGTTCAGTGAGGAGCTGCGCCTCAACGGCAGCTGGAACAAGTTCATCGACTACACGGCCGGCCTCTACTATTTCCGCGAGCTGAGCGTCTACTTCGGGCACGAGGACCTCTCCTACGCGGTGGGCCTGCCGGGCCTGTTCAACTTCTACCAGAACGATCCGGTGACGGCGCATGACAAGGCAGCCTTCCTGCACACGACGTTCCATCTGACCTCGAAACTCGACGCCATCATCGGCACCCGCTACACCGATCAGGACAAGACCTACCACTACGTGCGGGTCAATCCGGACGGCACGACCACGGTCCAGTCGGCGCAGTTGGTGATTCCGCTGAACGGCGCCTCCGCGCTCTACAAGGGGCATCGTTGGGACTGGCGCGCAGATCTGAGCTACCACGTCACGGATGACACCCTGGCCTACGCGCAGTTTTCCACCGGATTCAAGGGTGGCGGTGTCGACCCGCGTCCGTTCTATCCCGCGCAGTCGGTGCAGTTCAACCCGGAGTCGCTGACGACCTATGAGCTCGGGGTGAAGAACAATTGGTTCGATAACCACCTGCACGTCAATCTCGACGCGTACTTCTCGCAGTACCGGGATATCCAGCTGACGCTCGCCAACTGCAGCGCCGTGCCGTCGATCGCGGCAGCCTCCGCGGCAGCCGGGTTCAACTTCGGGTCGCCCTGCGCGTTGCCCTACAACTCAGGTTCCGCACATCAGAAGGGTGTGGAGTTCGAGACCCAGGGGCGCTTCGGCGGTCTGCAGGTGGATGCAAACCTGAGCTGGCTGGACTTCAATTACGTCTACGTGAATCCGGTCACCCTGATCACGCCGAACGAGATTCTGCCCTACATGCCGCGATGGACGGGCGCGGCCGGAGTTCAGTACACGCTGCCGATCGCTGCAAAGGGTTCGCTCACCGGGCGAATCGACGGCAGCACGCGCAGCGCGATCTATACGGCGGCACAGAATTCGCCGTACAACCGTACTCCCGGCTACACCACCTACAATGCGCACCTGACCTGGGAGGCGCCGAAGGGCAACTGGCAGGTTTCGCTTGAGGGCAAGAACCTGAGCGGCAAGCGCTACTACTTCGGGCAGTTCGATCTGGTGTCGGCCGGGCAGGGCACGCAGATCGACAACCCGGGTCCGCCGCTCGAGGTGGCTCTGGAAGTCAAGCACCAGATGTAGTCTGGTCGTTCGATGCAATGCCCCCGGCGAGAGCCGGGGGCATTTTCCTATGCGGGGTCCGGTCAGCTCGCGAACTGCGCGATGGTGGTCCGGTAGACCTTCGGCGCCAGGGTGTGAATGTCTTCCTGGCGCAGTTTCTTGTTCAGCACTTCGATGCCCCAGGGGCCGGTCCAGCCGGCCGCCTGGATGCGCGTCACGAAGCCTTTGATGTCGAACTCGCCTTCGCCGCACAGCTGACGGTGCTGGGTGGTTTCCTCGACCATGTCCGGCATCGAGTGTTCGCGCGAGAAGCCGTCGTTGATCTCCATTCCCAGGCGGTACCGGGCCGGAAAACTCGCGACGGCGTCGTAGGGAATATTCAGCTTCACCATATGCCACAGGTCGAAGAAGATGCCGCCGTTTGCGGCATCCGCCCCCTTGGCCAGCGCCAGCGCGTCCTCCAGCGAGCTGATGATGCTGAACGGCATCATCTCGAAGGCGATCCGGGTGCCATGGCTCTCGGCCTCGCGGCACAATCCGGCAAAGCGCTCGATCAGTTTCGGGAAGGGGCATTTCTGGTTGGTGAAATCCCCCACCTTGATGGACCGGGCGCCGAGGGCGGCGGCAGCCTCGAACAGCAGCTGCTTGGTGACATCGGACTGGGCTTTTTCCTCACCGTCCTTGAACCATCCGGTCAGGAACTCCAGCTCCACGTGGCGAATGCCATTGTCCTTCAGGATCCCGTTCATCTCGGCGAGGGTGTAGCGCTTCAGGGTGTGGGCGATGTCGGCGTGCCACAGGCCCATGCCCCTAAATCCGGCCTTGGCGGCCTGTTCCACGCGGATGCGAAAGTCCACCGAGCTGTATTCCGGGCCGGTGTGGGGCACTGCGCCGACGGCCAAAGTCCAGTAGGAAGCGAGCAGGTCAACCTGGGTGTTCATGGCTGGGTTGTACACTGCCGGCAGCGCTGCCGTAAAGGCCCGGCGCGCGGTAGACTCGGCGGCGCAATCCGCCAAGGAGACAGCCGCCGTGAACGCCGCCATTGAAATCGCCCGCCAGCCCGAGCCCTCCGCCACGGTCGCCCGATTCCTGAAGCGCCCCCCGCGACTGCTGATCGGCGGGGAATGGGTGGAATCGCGCTCCGCGACCACCATTCCGGTGGTCGATCCGGCCACGGGCAGGCAGATTGCGGTGGTGGCCGACGCGAACGGCGCGGACGTGGACAAGGCGGTGGCCGCGGCGCGCGCGGCGTTCGAAAAGGGCGCGTGGCCCGACATGCTGCCGGTGCAGCGCGAGGCGCTGCTGTGGCGGCTGTCGGATCTGATCGAGCAGCATGCCGATGAGCTGGCCGAGCTGGAATGCCTGGACAACGGCAAGACCAAGTTCATCGCCAGCGTGGTGGATGTGCCGAACACCCGCGACTATTTCCGCTACATGGCCGGCTGGGCCACCAAGCTCGAAGGCGCGACCTTCAACACGTCGATTTCGGCAGGGCCGGGCTCGAAGTTCCACACCTATACGCTGCGCGAGCCCATCGGCGTCGTGGCGCAGATCATTCCCTGGAATTTCCCGCTGGCGATGGCCGCCTGGAAGCTGGGCCCGGCGCTGGCCTGCGGCTGCACCTGCGTGTTGAAGCCCGCCGAGCAGACCCCGCTGTCGGCGCTGCGCTTAGGGGAACTGATCACCGAGGCGGGTTTTCCGCCCGGCGTGGTGAATATCCTCACCGGCAACGGCGAAACCACCGGGGCGGCGCTGGTGGCGCATCCGGGCGTCGACAAGGTCGCCTTCACGGGCTCCACCTCGGTGGGCAAGATCATCAACAAGTCGGCGACCGACACCCTGAAGCGCGTCTCACTGGAGCTGGGCGGCAAGTCGCCCGTCATCGTGCTGCCGGATGCGAATCTGGATGCGGTGGTCGGGGGCGCCGCCAATGCGATCTTCTTCAATGCCGGCCAGGTCTGTGCGGCGGGCTCGCGGTTGTATGCCCACGCCAAGGTATTCGACCAGGTCGTGGAGGGCGTGAGTGCGGCCGCCGGGCGCATTCGCCTGGGGCCCGGCCTGGATCCGCACACCGAAATGGGACCGTTGGTTTCCAAGGAGCAGCAGGAACGGGTGCTCGGCTACATCGAATCCGGCCGCAAGGGCGGGGCGAAGGTCATGACCGGCGGGGAGGCCCCGGCGGGCCAGGGCTACTACGTGAAGCCCACGGTCATCGCCAACGTGCGCGCCGACATGGCCGTCGTCCGTGAGGAAATCTTCGGGCCGGTACTGGTGGCGCAGCGCTTCGATGATCTGGAGGAAATCGCCGCCATGGCCAATGACTCCCCCTACGGGCTGGGCGCCAGCATCTGGGGCCGGGACATCAGCGCCATCCACCGGCTGATACCGCAGGTGAAGGCCGGCACGGTCTGGGTGAACTGCCACAACTTCGTGGATCCGGCCATGCCCTTCGGCGGCTACAAGCAGTCGGGATTCGGGCGCGAACACAGCCACACGGTGTTCGAGCACTACACTGAAATCAAGTCGGTTTGCATTGCGCTCTAAGTAGCCACTCGAAGGGGGTCTTCCATGCTCCGGAGCGTCATAGTCTTGGCCTGTCTGTTGCTCATCGGCGGCTGCAGCCGTTCGGACTCGCCCGCAGTCTCCTCGGCCGCAGCCTCCGCGCCCGCCATCAAGGCCACGCCGGTCGACACCGCGCGACTGCTGGGCGCCGGGGGCGAGGGGGATAACTGGCTGACGTACGGCCGCACCTACGATGAGCACCGCTTCAGCCCCCTGCAGCAGATCAATGCCGGCAATGTCTCGGGATTGAAGCCGGCCTGGCATTTCGACCTGCCGGTGGACCCGCGCGCGCAGGAGTCCACGCCGCTGGTCATCGACGGGGTGATGTATGTGACGGCCAGCTGGAGCCGCGTGTTCGCCCTGGATGCCACGACCGGTGCGCTGAAGTGGAGCTATGACCCGCACGTACCCGGGCATACCGGCGTCGATGCCTGTTGCGATGTGGTCAATCGGGGCCTGGCCGCCTGGCAGGACCGCGTCTACCTGGGCACGCTGGACGGCCGGCTGGTGGCCCTCGACACCGCCACCGGCAAGCCGGTCTGGGACGTGCGCACCATTCCCGAAGGATCGCGCGCCACCATCACCGGCGCACCGCGGGTGATCAAGGGCAAGGTCATCATCGGCAATGGTGGCAGCGAAGAGAATGCGCGCGGCTTCGTGTCCGCCTACGATGCCGATTCCGGCAAGCTCCTGTGGCGCTTCTACACCGTGCCGGGCAAGCCGGGCGTCAAGGATGGCGCTGCGTCGGATGACATTTTGGAGAAACTTGCCAGCAAGAGCTGGCGGGGTCAGTGGTGGAAGGTCGGCGGCGGCGGCACGGTCTGGGATGCGATGGCCTATGACCCGGAACTTGACCTGCTGTACTTCGGCACCGACAACGGCGGTCCCTGGAACAAGAAGTTCCGCTCACCGGGAACCAGCGATGATCTGTTCATCGCCTCGATCGTTGCCGTGCACGCCGACACCGGAGAATACGCCTGGCACTTCCAGAACACGCCGGGCGAAATGTGGGACTACAGCGCCACCCAGTCGCTGGTGCTGGCCGACCTGACCATCGACGGCAAGTTGCGCCACGTCATCATGCAGGCGCCGAAGAACGGCTACTTCTACGTGCTGGACCGGCAGACCGGCAAGCCGATCAGCATCCACCAGTACGTCGACGCGCTGAACTGGTCCAAGGGCGTGGATCCGGTCAGCGGACGCCCGCAGGTCAACCCCGAGGCGCTGTATGATCACACCGGCAAACCCTGGATCGGTGCGCCGGGACCCGGCGGCGGGCATAACTGGATGCCCATGTCCTTCAGCCCGCAGACCGGTCTGGTGTACGTGCCGGTCATCGAAGTCTCCTTCCCCTATATCGGGCAGCAGGCATATCACCCGACCCGCCTCACCTTCAATATCGGCATCGACCAGAACGCCGGGAGCCTGCCGCAGGACCCGGTGATCAAGGCCGCCGCGCTGAAGGGCACGAAAGGTCACCTGGCCGCCTGGGACCCGGTGGCGCAGAAGGAAGTGTGGCGCGCCGAACTCGGCACGCCCTGGAATGGCGGCACCCTGGCCACGGCCGGCCACGTCGTGTACGCCGGAAACGCCATGGGCCAGCTGAATGCCTATGCGGATGCGGACGGCAAACTGCTGTGGAGCGCCGCCACCGGCACCGGAATTCTGGCGCCGCCGATCACCTACGCGGTGGCCGGCAAGCAGTACATCGCGGTGGAGACCGGCTGGGGCGGGGCATTTGCGCTCTCGGCCGGGGAACTCGCGCGCAAGACCCAGATCGATCGCGGCAACATTCCGCGCGTGCTGGTGTTCTCACTGGACGGCAGCGACGTGATTCCGCCGGTGCCGCCGGCATCGGCCGCGGTGCTTACGGCATTGCCGGAGCTTGGCTCCGCCGCGCAGGTGACGCAGGGCAAATTGCTGTACCACACATTCTGCGGCAATTGCCATGGCGACACGGCAGTCAGCGGCGGCACGATGCCGGATCTGCGCTATGCGGATGCGCTGCGCCACGATGACCTGTTCCAGAAAATCGTGCATGACGGCGTGCTGGAGCCCAAGGGCATGGTTGCATTCGGCGACCAGCTGAATCCGCAGTCGATCGAGCTGATCCGGGCCTACGTGACCCATCGGGTCAATGAGAGCGTGGCCGAGGTGCAGGCCGCGGGAGGCGCGAAGTGATATCGCGACGCCAAGGTCCGCGCCGGCGCGTCAGCGCAGCGTATTCAGGCGGTCCGTGGCCATGCGCTCCAGCATCCATCCGGGATACTCCGGCGTGAGGGCCGATACCTGATTCAAGGCGCCCAGATCCTCGGGTGTCAGCTTGATGTTGGTGGCCGCCAGATTGTCCTGCAGCTGCTCGCGGGTCTTGGCGCCGACGATAACGGACGTCACCGCAGCTTGATGCAGCAGCCAGGCCAGTGCGATCGCGGCCACCGAGGCGGCATGCCGCTCGGCCATGGGGCGCATGACATCGATGATGCGGAACGCCTTCTCGCGATCCACGGGGGGAAAATCGAAGGTCGTGCGGCGCGCGCCGTCGGGACCCTGCCCGTCACGCTTGAATTTGCCCGACAGAAAGCCCCCGGCGAGCGGGCTCCACGGCAGGATCGCCAGTTTCTGGTCATTGGCCAGGGGCACGATTTCGCGTTCCAGTTCACGCCCCGCAATGGAGTAGTAGGCCTGCACGCTCTCGAAGCGGGCGAGATTCCTGCGTTCGCTGATGCCCAGTGATTTGGCGATATGCCAGGCGGCGTGATTGCTGACGCCCAGGTAGCGTACCTTGCCGGCGCGCACGCAATCATCGAGCGCAGCGAGCGTCTCCTCGATGGGCGTGACGGGGTCGGTGCCATGGATCTGGTACAGGTCCACGTGATCCAGCTGCAGGCGATTCAGGCTGGCATGCAGCGCGCTCATGATGTGGTAACGCGACAATCCCAGCTGATTGACGCCAGGACCTGCGCGGCCCAGCACCTTGGTGGCCAGCACGAACTGATCGCGCGGCAGGCCCAGATTGCGCAGGCTCTGGCCGAGGATTTCCTCCGAACGC
The DNA here is from genome assembly GCA_963726995.1 of uncultured Pseudomonadota bacterium. Classification (GTDB taxonomy): domain Bacteria; phylum Pseudomonadota; class Gammaproteobacteria; order Steroidobacterales; family Steroidobacteraceae; genus DAIDKA01. Next base: position 337,725 of record CAVSEP010000007.1, on the reverse strand, counting down.
CCCCCGGCGTAGACGTTGGCGGTATCGAAGAAATTCACGCCGCCGTCGACCGCGGTCTTCACCAGTTCATCCGCACTGGCCTGGCCGAGGCTGGCGATCTGCGCCCAGATGCCGTCGGTGCCGCCAAAGGTCATGGCGCCCAGGCAGATTTCCGATACCACCAGGCCCGTATTGCCGAACTTCTTCATGCGCATGGGGCTCTCCTGCTTCGCTCAATGTCCGGCCGGTTTGGCGGCGGCCGCGGCGGCCGCCTCCCGGTCCAGGTCGTCGCCCAGTTCCAGATAGCGTCCCGACAGCGCGCTGTAGCGGCCGCTGGCCAGATCCAGGCAGCGCTGCGCACAGCGCACCAGGTCGGCATTGCGATGCGGGGATTCGCGCACCGACTGCAGCCGCTCCACCATGCCCGGCAGCCAGCGCTGCGCATCGGGACTGTTGGCGGTGTCCTCGGCCATGCCCGTGTACACGAAGCCCGGATCGATCGAGTAGACGTTGACGCCAAATTCACGACTCTCGGCGGCCGCGACGGCGGCCAGGCGGGTCTGCGCGATCTTGCCCACGCAATAGGCGCTCAGGTAGGGCGCGACGATGCGGCTGGCGATGGCCGATACCAGGATCACGGTGCCCGCGCGCCGCTCGACCATGCCGGGCATGACCCGCTGCATGTAGTAGAAGGGGGCGCGGATGTGCACGTACTGGGCGGCCACCCACTGGTCCGGATTCACCGACCACACCGGTCCAAAGGGACCCGGCACTCCGGCATTGCTCACCAGCAGGCTCACCGGTCCGAGTTCCTTTTCCGTGGTGGAGACCACCCGGTCGACATCGGCGGGGTTGGTGACATCACCCGCCACGGCAATGGCGCGCCCGCCGATGCGGCCGATGTCCTCGACCGTGGACTGAAGTTCCGAGAGCGTGCGCGCGGTTACCGCGATGGCGGCGCCTTCCCCGGCGTAGCGCATGGCGATGGCCCGGCCGAAGCCGCGTCCCGCGCCGGTGACGATGGCGATGCGGCCTTTGAGCATATCTCCCATGGAGCACCTCGAGTTTCGCTGAAGTCTAAGGCACCCGGCGCCGGCCGTGTAAAATAGCGTCATGTACACCACCAGCTCAGCCATGTTGTCGGCCCTGCGCGAAGCAGGCGTGCAGTACCTGTTCGTCAACCTGGGCAGCGACCACAGTGGCTTCATGGAAGCGTACGCCATTGCCCGGGCGTCACAGAACGGCGGGGAGTTTCCGTACCCCGATGTCATCACCTGCCCCAACGAGATGGTGGCATTGAGCGCAGCGCATGGGTTTGCCGCGGTCAGCGGGCGGGCCCAGGCGGTGCTGGTGCACGTGGAGTGCGGCACCCAGGCACTGGCCGGAGCCGTCCACAATGCGGCCAAGGGGCGCGTGCCGGTGCTGATTCTCGCCGGCATGTCTCCGGCGACCCTGGAAGGGGAGGCGCGCGGCAGCCGCAACGAATTCATTCACTGGATCCAGGATGTGTTCGACCAGCGCGGGCTGGTGCGGGGCTACATGCGCTACGACAATGAGATCCGGGTGGGTCAGAACGCGCCGCAGATCGTGCATCGGGCCCTGCAGGTGGCCAGCAGCGAACCCATGGGTCCGGTCTACCTGGTCGCCGCCCGCGAGATCCTCGAGCAGGAGGTCAAGCCGCAGCGCGAGGACGTGCGCTTGTGGCCGCGACTGGGGGCGGGCGCCCTGGCGCCGGAAGACGCGCTGGAGGTGGCCCAGATGCTGCTGGCGGCGCGCCGCCCGCTGGTGGTCACCACCTACCTGGGGCGCAATCCGGCCGCCGTGCCCGAACTGACCCGGCTGTGCCGCCGGCTCGGCATGGGCGTGCTGGAATCGGTGCCCTCGACCGTGAACTTTCCCCCCGATGATCCGCTGCACCAGGGCTGCCAGTGGAATGAGAAGCGCCAGAATCCGGCGCTCGCGGAGGCCGACACCATCCTGATCCTGGACAGCGACGTGCCGTGGATTCCGCTGATCAACCGTCCCGCGGCCGATGCCCGCATCCTGCATATCGACGTGGATCCGCTCAAGCAGCAGATGCCCTTGTGGTACGTGCGCGCCGCGCGCGCCTGGCGGGCCGATGCCGCCACGGCCCTGCGCCAGATCAATGAGGCGCTCGCCGCGCTCAAGGTGGACGAGGCGGCGGTGCGCGAGCGCACCGCCTATCTGGGCCGTCGCCACGCGGCGCTTCGCGCGGAACTGGCCAAGCTCGAAGAACCGGGCGAGGTGCTGACGGCCGAGTACGTGACGGCGCAGGTGCGCGAGGCCATCGGCGAGGATGCCCTGGTGCTCAGCGAGGCGGTGACCAATTTCCACGTCGTGACCAATCACGTCGGGCGTACCAAGCCCGGGACCTACTTCGTCAGCGGCGGGGGTTCTCTGGGCTGGAATGGCGGGGCCGCCATCGGCGCCAAGCTCGCCCGACCGGATGCCCTGGTGTGCGCCTTTACCGGCGACGGCACCTATATGTTTTCGATTCCGTCCAGCGTCCACTGGATCGCGCGTCGCTACAAGACGCCGTTCCTGCAGGTGATATTCAACAACCAGGGCTGGCGGGCGCCGAAGTTCTCCACCCTGGGCGTGCATCCGGACGGCTTCGCCAGCCGCGCGCCGGACCTGGACATCCGCTTCGAGCCGCCGCCGGATTATTCGGGCATTGCCGCCGCCGCCGGTGGCGCGCATGCCGAAATCGTCCGCAAGCCCGCGGAGGTTCAGGCGGCGCTGCAACGCTCGCTGGCCGCCCTGCGCGAGGGGCGCTGCGCGGTGATCGACGCCTGGTTGCCGCGCCTGTAGCGCTTGCCTCAGGTCTTCAGATTGAAGACCGCCTGCGCATTGGTCTGGAAGAATTTCAGCTTGTCCGCCGCGCTCATGGCGATCTCATCGCAGGCGACGACTTCGCTGGCATGGAACTGGTACGGATAGTCCATGGCGTAGAGCACGTGATCCGCGCCCAGCACCTGCTGGGCGAAGGTGATCGCCGGTCCCCAGGGCATGCCGCTGCAGGTCACGTAGATATTACTGCGCAGGTAGTCGCTGGGCACGCCGCGCAGCGGCTTCCAGTGCGGATAGCGCTTGGAGTTCAGCGTGGCGCGGTACATGTAGTCGAGGCGGAACAGCCAGTAGGGCAGGGCCTCGCCCATGTGGCCGATGACCACCTTCAGCTTCGGAAAGCGATCGAATACGCCGCTGACTATCAGCCGCAGTACGTGCAGCGCCGTTTCCACGCCGAAGCCGAAGATGGCGCCGTCCAGGCCTGCCTCCAGAAACGGGGTGATCATGCGGTCCGAGGGCGTGTTGGGATGGATGTAGATCGCGGCGTTGCAGCTCTCGGCGGCGGCAAAGATGTCCCAGTACTTCTGCGCGTCCAGATATTCCCCGTGGACATGGGAATTGAGGATGACGGCGTGCAGGCCCAGGGAACCGATGCCGCGCTCGATCTCCCGCGCGGCCGCGGCCGGGTCCTGGGGGGCGATGGCGACCATGCCGGCCAGGCGGTCGGGATGGTTGCGCACCGCCGCCGCGAGCTCATCGTTGCTGTCGCGGGCGACGGCGGTGCCGGTGGCGGCATCAAAGACATGGGCTCCGGGTGAGGTCAGCGCCAGGACCTGCACATCGATGCCGGTCGCATCCATGTCGGCGATGCGCCGCCCGTCCAGCCATTGCAGGCGCTCGATGATGCCCGTGGCCCGGGGGCTGGTGCTGCCCAGGTAGAAGCCCCACATGGAATTGAAGCCGATGTCGTCGATGCTCCGGTTGGCCAGCACTTCGCGGTAGCGGCGCAGCATGTCGGCGGTGGCAAACGCCTCCTCCGTGGCGATGCGCAGGTAGGCCGTCGAGCGGGCAACCGTGGCAGGAGCGTTTCCCGGGGTCGTGTTTGTGGCTGACATTCGGGCCCTCTTCATCAGGCAATCTTGAGCTGGCGCGGATGATACAAGACTATACTTGATGACTTCAGCCCAGGAGCCCATTGGCGACGCATCACATGTCCAAGTACCAGCCCAAACTAGATCTCGAAAAACTCGTCGCCATCGACATCCACACCCACGCCACCATTTCCGGACGCGCGCCGCGGGATCCGTGTGCCCACGCCTTCGACGAACAGATGGTGAAGTACTTCCGTTCCGGCAAGGCCCCGACCATTCCGGAAGTCGCGCAGTACTACCGGGAGCGCAACCTCGCAGCGGTGATCTTCACGGTCGACGCGGAGGCCGGGGCCGGCCACTGGCGCATCGCGAATGAAGAGGTCGCCGAGGTGGCCGCCGAGAACAACGATGTGCTGATTCCCTTCGCCAGCATCGATCCGGCGCGCGGCAAGATGGGCGTACGCGAGGCGCGCCGGCTGATCGAGGACTACGGCGTGCGGGGCTTCAAGTTCCACCCGTCCATGCAGGCCTTCTACCCCAACGATCCGAAGTGCTATCCCCTGTACGAGGAGATCGCCGGGGCCGGCTTGCCCGCCCTGTTCCATACCGGCCAGACCGGGGTCGGCGCGGGGCTGCCCGGTGGCATGGGCGTCAAGCTCAAGTACTCGAATCCGCTGTTCCTGGATGACGTGGCGGCGGACTTCCCCACGCTGACGATCGTCATGGCCCATCCCTCCTTTCCCTGGCAGGACGAGGCGCTGGCCATTGCCACGCACAAGCCCAACACCTGGATCGACCTGTCCGGCTGGTCGCCGAAATACTTTCCGCCGATTCTGGTGCAGTACGCCAATTCGCTGATCAAGGACCGGGTGCTGTTCGGCTCCGACTACCCGGCGATCACCCCTGACCGCTGGATGGCCGATTTCGAGAAACTGGCCATGAAGCCGGAAGTGCGGCCGATGATCCTGAAGGAAAACGCGATCCGGCTGCTGGGGCTCCGCGGCCAAGGTTGAGCGCCCCGAGTTGGTGCGCCAGTCATTTGCGCGGCGGATAGGCGGTATCGCCCAAATCGCGTTGCGGCATGGCGCCGTCAGGTGGACAATGCCACCCGCAGCGGGTGCTCCGGATGAGGGGGAATCCTCAAGGTCATCGGCGACGCTAAGCCTTGGACGTCAGTTGAGAACTTCCGAAAAAACATCGCGATAGCAACGACGGTCCCGGTGCGTATTTTCTGTTTCCGACCTGTCTTAGACACACGTCCGGGACGGTATTTCTTTAGGCCAGATGATTTTTTAAGAGGTGGGGCATGAGCCAGCAGAACCTGGAAAGTGTGTTGAAGGCGGCCGGCAATCCGGTCCAGATGTTGCGCAACTCGAAGATCGGCGCCTACGTGTACCCGGTGGTGCCGAGCGAATACACCAACTGGCGCGATGAGCAGCGCGCCTGGCGCGAAAGCGCCGTGCTGTTCGATCAGTCGCACCACATGGCCGAGTTCACCGTCAAGGGCCCCGATGCCCTGAAGCTGATGTCGTACTGCACGATCAACAGCTTCAACAACTTCACCGTCGGCAAGGCCAAGCAGATGGTGCCGATCAGCTATGACGGCTATGTCATCGGCGACGGCATCCTGTTCTACGAGGACAAGGAAGAGCTGGTGTTCGTGGGTCGCGCTCCGACCGTGAACTGGCTGCAGTTCCAGGCCGAGACCGGTACGTTCAAGGTCGATACGATCCGCGACGACCGCTCGCCCTCGGCGCCGCGCGGCAAGGCCGTCACCCGCCGGCACTACCGTTTCCAGATCCAGGGTCCGCATGCCTGGAAGGTGATCGAGAAGTTCAACGGCGGCCCGCTGCCGCAGGAAATCAAGTTCTTCAACTGGAGCTACATCAACCTGGGCGGCCAGAAGGTCAAGGCGCTGCGTCACGGCATGGCCGGCGCGCCCGGACTTGAGATCTGGGGCCCGTACGCCGAGTACGAGAAGGTCTTCAACATCATCATGGAGTCCGGGCCGGAGTTCGGTCTCACCGCGGTGGGCTCGCGCGCCTATGCCTCCAACACCCTGGAGTCGGGCTGGATTCCGTCCCCTCTGCCGGCCGTCTACAGCGGCGAGAGCATGAAGAAGTACCGCGAATGGCTGCCCGCCAACAGCTACGAGGCCACCGGCTCCATTGCCGGCAGCTTCGTGTCGGACCGGATCGAGGATTACTACACGACGCCGTACGACCTGGGCTACGGACCGTTCGTGAAGTTCGACCATGACTTCGCCGGCCGCGAGGCGCTCGAGAAGCTCTCCAAGCTGCCGCACAAGAACAAGGTGACCTTTGCCTGGAATGGCGAGGACATGGCGAAGATCTTCGCCTCGTTCTTCCATCCCGGGAAGCTCTCGAACAAGTACTTCGAGTGGCCGATCGCCAACTACGGCTCCTCCTCCTTCGATGCAGTGAAGAAGGGCGGCAAGGTCGTGGGTTACTCCATGTTCGGCGGCTACAGCTACAACGAGCGCACCGCGCTGTCGCTGGGTGTCGTCAACCCGGACGTGCAGATCGGCGAGGAACTCACGCTGGTGTGGGGCGAGACCGACGGCGGCACCGCCAAGCCCACCGTGGAGCGTCACGAGCAGACCGCAGTTCGGGTGCAGGTTGCCGCCGTGCCCTACGGCGAGGATGCCCGCAAGAACTACGCTTCGGGCTGGCGCACGAAGAAGTAAGACCGAAGGTCTTCACTTGCGAGAACAGACGGGGTGGGAAGCAATTCCCACCCCGTTTTCTTTACAGCAGCGCGCGACCGATGATGTCGCTGCCGCCGCTGACCACCGCTGCAAAGCTGCGTGCCCGCGGCAGGATGTGGGCCGCATAGAATTCCGCATGATCCAGGGTCTGCTGCGAGGCCCCCTGCGCCGCGAGCGCCCACTGCCAACCGCCCGCCACGACGCCCAGCCATTGCAGAAAAGGGTAGGCGATGCGGCCCACCCGCTCCGGTTCGGCCGGCGTGAGCTGCAGCAGCTGCGCCACGCACTCGCGCAGGCTCGCGCACTCAGCCAGAAGAGCGGTGCGCAGCAACGCGCGGGCTGGCAGGGTGCCGGCATCCTGTTCCATCTGTCCCAGCAGCTCCTGGAAACCCAAGGCCTGGTCGCGCAGGATCTTGCGCCCCAGCAGGTCCTGGGCCTGGATGAAGTTGGTGCCTTCAAACACCGGTCCGATGCGCGCGTCCCGATAGATCTGGGATGCCTCGCAGTCATCCACGTACCCGGTGCCGCCGTGCACCTGCACGCCCAGCGAGGAGACTTCGACGGCCACATCGGAAGCCCAGGCCTTGACCAGCGGCGTCAGCAGCCCCAGGCGGCGCTCGGCGCGCCCGCGCGTGGCCGAGTCCGTGCCCGGCCATCGTGTACCAGGTCCAGTGCGGCCGCCGCGCAGTAGGCCAGGCAGCGCGACGCGTGGGTCAGCACGTTCATGGTCAGCAGCATGCGACGCACGTCGGCATGTTCGATGATGGGCCGCTGGGCGCCCTTTGCATCCCGGCCCTGGCGGCGCTCGCGCCGCGTAGGCCAGGGCCAGCTGGCGGGCGCGCTCCGCGACACCCGTGGAGTGCAGCCCCACGCCGATGCGCATGTGGTTCATCAGCGTGAACATGCACCCCAGGCCGTTGTGCAGCTCGCCGACCAGCCAGCCGCGCGCGCCGCCGTTCTCGCCCAGCGCCATCACGCAGGTCGGACTTGCCCGGATTCCCATCTTGTGTTCCAGCGACACGGCGCGCAGGTCATTGTCGAGCCAGCGGCCCGTCTCCTGCAGACGTCGGGGCACGAGGAACAGCGAGAGTCCCTTGATCCCGGGCGGCGCCTCCGGCGTTCGCGCCAGCACCAGGTGCACGATGTTTTCAGCCAGGTCGTGCTCGCCCCAGGAGATGAAGATCTTGCGCCCGCTCAGCAGCCAGGATGCCCCGTCGGGTCGCGCCAGGGTGCGCACGGTCGAGAGGTCCGATCCGGCTTGGGGCTCGGTCAGGCTCATGGCGGCGGTCCATTCGCCGCTCACCAGCGGCGGGATGTACGCGCTGCGCAGGGCCGCATCGGCGTGGACCTGCAGCAGCACCACGGCGCCGACGGCCGTTTCCGGCAGCATCGCGAAGGCAAGGTTGGCGCCGCCCCAGATCTCTGTCGTGGCCGCGGACAGCAGCATCGGCAGGGCCTGGCCGCCCCAGTCCTGCGGCGCCGCCAGCGCGGGCCAGCCGTCGGCGCGGAACTTCTGCCAGGCCGCCGGAAAGCCCGCGGCAGTACTGACGCCGGTTGGCGACAGTGTTGAACCTTGTGAATCGCCGATCTGGTTCAAGGGTGAGAGCACCTCGCGGGCCATGTGCGCCGCGCCTTCGATCACCGCCGCGGCGGTCTCGCCGAGGTACTCCTCGTGCAGTGCCGTAGGGTTGAAACCGCAGCGGCGCGCGGCCTGTTCCAGGGCATCCCGGATCAGGCCCAAGGGCGCCTCGTAGGCAGCAGTCATAGCATCGCTCTTGAATTAGGTTGAATGAAGTTCATTGTCCCGTGGGATCCCGTGAATTGTCGAGCGATGCGATATGATGGCAGACATCGAGGCAAAAGATCCCTTGGAGCCGAATCGACGATGAATGCCAACGCCAGGACCGTAACGCGCCCACACCGCGAGGTGCACACCTTCCGTGCCGATCATGTCGGCAGCTTCCTGCGCCCCACCGCGCTGCTCGAGGCGCGCAATCGCTTCTTCAAGGTGCGGGACATTGGCGCCGATCAGCTGCGGGCCGTCGAGGATGCGGCGATCCGCGAGGTGGTGAAGTTCCAGGAGGACTTGGGGTTCAACGTCATCACCGATGGTGAATACCGGCGCGAGTACTTCCATATCGATTTTCTGACCCAACTGGGCGGCGTCGTCGAGAAGGGCGGCCTGTCGATCAAGTTCCACAAGGCCGACGGCGAGCTGGACTATGCACCGCCCTCGCTGAAGATCGAGGGCCGGATTCACCATCCGCAGGACATCCAGCTGCGCGACTACCAGTTCCTGAAGTCGACGACTTCCCGGGTGGTGAAGGTGCCCATCCCCTCGCCGACGATGCTGCATTTCCGCGGCGGCACCACGGCCGTGCGCACCGTGTATCCGGACATCGAGGAGTTCTTTGCCGATGTCGCCGCGGCCTACCGCGCCGAGATCGCGAGTCTGGCCGCCGCCGGCTGCACCTATATCCAGCTGGATGACACCAATCTCGCCTACCTGTGCGACTCCAAGCAGCGCGAGGCAGCCCGCGCCCGCGGCGATGATCCGGACCGGCTGCCGTATCTGTACGCGCAGCTGGTGAATGACTCGCTGCGTGATCGCCCCGAGAACATGACGATCGGCATACACCTGTGCCGCGGCAATTTCCGCAGCCACTGGGCTGCCGAAGGCGGCTACGAGCCGGTGGCCGAAGCGCTCTTCAATGAGTTCGACGTGGACGCCTACCTGCTCGAATACGACGATGCCCGCTCCGGGGACTATGCGCCGCTGCGCCACGTACCGCCGGGCAAGCTGGTGGTGATGGGCCTGGTGACCACCAAGCTCGGGGAGCTGGAGTCCAAGGATGACATCAAGCGGCGCCTCGATGAGGCGGCGAAGTACATGCCGCTGGAGCAGATGTGCCTGTCGCCGCAGTGCGGCTTCTCCAGCACCGTGCATGGCAATGATGTGGCCGTGGAGCAGCAGGCCGCCAAGTGCCGCCTGGTCATCGAGACCGCACGGGAAGTCTGGGGCAGCGTCTAGGCCGCAAGCTCCCGCGCCACGTCGATGAACAGCGAGCGCAGCCAGGTGTTGCCCGGGTCGGACTCGTTGCGATGGTGCCAGAGCAGGATTTCGTGACCGTCGAGCGCGTCGAAGGGCAGCGCGAAGATCTTCAGCGGCACCAGCGGCTGCACCAGCCGCGCCACCCTTTCGGGAACCGTGGCGGCGAACGGTGAACCGGGCAGCATGAAGAGCATCTCCAGCAGGCTCTGGGTGGTGGCACGCACGTTCAGATCCATGCCGATCATGCGCCGCACCAGCTCCTCCACCGGTGCGGTGTGGCCATTGGGCCGCGCGAACACGTGCGGCAGCGCCTGATAGTCCGCCAGCGTCATGATGTCGCCGGGAATCGCCTGCTCCTGCGACATCACGCATACCCAGCGCACGGGCCGCAGCGGCATGAACTTCAAGGTCTCGGGAAACTCTCCCAGGCCGTATATCCGGGTGATATCCAAGGACAGGCACAGGTCCGCGTCCCCGTAGCTTAAGCGGGTGAGACTGGTCTGGGATACCTGCTCGATATGGCACTGGATCTGCGGCGCTTCGCGCGCCAGGCGGCCCAGGACCCGCGGCACCAGTTCCGGCACCGCCTCGTCCGTGGCAATCACCGTGTAGGTCCGGCGCACCGTGGCCGGGTCGAAGCTGGGCTGGGTGCCCAGCGTGGTCTGTACTTTGAGCAGGGCCTCGCGCACCGGCTGCACCAGGGATAGCGCCCGTGGCGTCAGTTCCATGTCCCGCCCGACCCGCACCAGCAGCGCATCCTGGAAGTAATCCCGCAGTTTCTGCAGCGAGGCGCTCATGGCCGGCTGCGACAGGAATACACGTTCGGCGGCACGGGTGACGTTCTTCTCGTGCAGCAGGGCGTCCAGCGCAATCAGCAGATTCAGGTCGAAACGGTTCAGCTGCATGTCGTCGTGCGCTCGTTGCCGGGGGCGTATTCTGGACGCGAATAGCCGCAATTCGCAAAACTGATTGCCCCGCGCGGTGCCGTCGCCGGGACGGGACGGCGGTCGGGCTGGACGGTGTGCGACAATGGGGCCATGGAGGCCATTACCGGGGTCGTGGTGCCTGCGGGCGCCGGTGTCGAAGTAACCGTGGACCGTTGGGTGCGGGGCAGCACCGTCCACACCACCGACCGCGTGGCCGAGGAAGTCCCGGTGGCGCTGCTGTACAACGGCGAGCCGCATGTGGTCATGCTGGCGACCCCGCAGGACCTGGAGGATCTGGCCCGCGGATTTTCGCTGAGCGAAGCGTTGGTCGACAGCGCCGATGAAATCCGCGGAATCGAAGTGCAGATCCAGGCGGATTCCGCCGAGGTGCGCATCGCCATCGCCTGGGAGCGCTTTCCGGAGTTGCTGCGTCGCCGCCGCAATCTCACGGGACGCACCGGCTGTGGGTTGTGTGGTACCGAGACCCTCGAACAGGCGATTCGCGGCCAGACCCTGGTCGGTGAGGGGCCCCGGGTGAGTATCGGCCAGCTGCACGCGGCCATCGAGGAGCTGCCGCCCCGGCAGCTGCTGAATGCCAGGACCGGCAGCGTGCATGCGGCCGCCTGGGTGGTGCCCGGCAGCGGCATCGTTGAGGTGCGCGAGGATGTGGGGCGGCATAATGCGCTCGACAAGAGCCTGGGCGCGCTGGTCAATGCCGGCACGGACCTGGAAGCGGGCTTCATGCTGGTCAGCAGCCGGGCAAGTTATGAAATGGTTCAAAAGGCGGCCGCCATGGGCGTGACGTTTCTGGCGGCGCTGTCGGCGCCGACGTCATTCGCCATCCGCCATGCGCAGCGCTGCGGGCTGACGCTGGTGGCCTTCGCGCGCCGTGAGCAGCATGTGGTGTATGCCCACGGGCAGCGCCTGGTCGAATAGCAAAACTAAAGGTGAACAGCTGATGAGTACTTCTGGCAGGGCGTTGATCTGCGGCTCGATCGCCTACGACAACATCATGGTGTTCGACGGCCGGTTCAAGGATCACATCCTGCCGGACAAGATCCACATGCTTAACGTCTCGTTCCTGGTGCCGCAGCTGCGGCGCGAGTTCGGCGGCTGCGCCGGCAATATCGCCTACAACCTGCGACTGCTGGGCGATACCGGCTATCCCATGGCCACCGTGGGGCGGGATTTCGCGCCCTACCAGCAGTGGATGCGCGACACCCAGGTGCCGCAGGACTATGTGCGGATCGTGGACAGCGAGCACACCGCGCAGGCCTTCATCACCACCGACCTGTCCGACAACCAGATCACGGCGTTCCATCCGGGTGCCATGCAGATGTCGCACCTGAACGCCATTCCGAACAATGCCGGCATCACCTTGGGGATAGTCTCGCCCGACGGCCGGGATGGCATGCTGCAGCACTGCGCCGGCTTTGCCGCGGCCGGGATTCCCTTCATTTTCGATCCTGGTCAGGGACTGCCCATGTTCAATGGCGATGATCTTCGCGGCCTCATCAGCCAGGCCACCTGGCTCACGGTCAATGACTACGAGTGGCAGATGGTCCAGCAGCGCACCGGCTGGGCGCCCGCGGATGTGCTCAAGCACGTCAAGGCGCTGATCGTGACGCGCGGGTCCGAAGGTTCGATCATCTACACCCCGCAGGGGGAGATCCCCATTCCGGTGGCCAAGCCTGTGGCGGTGGTGGATCCCACCGGTTGCGGGGATGCCTATCGAGCCGGGCTCATGCACGGACTGCTGCATGGCCTGGACTGGGCGACCACCGGGCGCATTGCCTCGCTCCTGGGGGCCCTGAAGATCGCGACCCGCGGCACCCAGAACCACCGCTTCACGGCCGCCGAGCTGGCCGCAAGCTACCGCAGCGCCTTCGGCACGGCCCTGGCCTGACCCCCGGTCTGGACATAAAGCCTTAGGGGAGGGGACTGCGGGTGCCCCATAGTTGTATCATCCGGGTCCGGTTTTCCCCCTTAACACCCATACAGGACTTGTAGCCCATTCATGGCCAATAACTACGTATTCACCTCGGAGTCGGTGTCGGAAGGGCATCCGGACAAGGTTGCCGACCAGATCAGCGATGCGGTGCTGGATGCCATCCTGGCGCAGGACAAGCGCGGCCGGGTGGCCTGCGAAACCCTGATCAAGACCGGGGTGGTCATCGTCGCCGGCGAAGTCACCACCTCCGCCTGGGTGGATGTCGAGGCGCTGGTCCGCAAGACCGTGCTGGATATCGGCTACAACTCCTCCGAGATGGGATTCGACGGGGCCAGCTGCGGCGTCCTCAACGTCATCGGCAAGCAGTCCCCGGACATCGCCCAGGGCGTGGATCGCAAGGACGAGCGCAAGCAGGGCGCGGGGGACCAGGGCCTGATGTTCGGCTATGCCACCAACGAGACCGATGTGCTCATGCCGGCGCCCATCACCCTGGCCCATCGGCTGGTGAAGCGCCAGGCCGACGTGCGCAAGAAGGGCAAGCTGCCGTGGCTGCGCCCGGATGCCAAGAGCCAGGTGACCCTGCGCTACGAGAATGACAAGCCGGTCGGCATCGAAGCGGTGGTGCTCTCGACCCAGCACAGCGATGACATCTCCACCCGTTCGCTGCGCGAGGCGGTGATGGAGGAGATCCTGAAGCCGGTGCTGCCGGCCAAGTGGATCGACAAGCGCACCAAGTACCATATCAACCCCACCGGACGCTTCGTGGTCGGCGGCCCCGTCGGGGACTGCGGGCTCACCGGGCGCAAGATCATCGTCGACACCTACGGCGGCTTTGCGCGCCACGGCGGCGGTGCGTTCTCCGGCAAGGATCCCTCCAAGGTCGATCGCTCGGCCGCCTATGCGGCGCGCTACGTGGCCAAGAACATTGTCGCGGCGGGCCTGGCCGACCGTTGCGAGGTGCAGGTCTCCTACGCCATCGGCGTGGCGGAACCCACTTCCATCATGATCGAGACCTTCGGCACCGGAAAGCTGTCGCGCGAGGCGCTCACGGCCCTGGTGCGGCGGCATTTCGACCTCACGCCCTTCGGCTTGCGGGAAATGCTGGACCTGGTCCGTCCGATCTACCAGCTGACGGCTTCCTACGGACATTTCGGCCGCACCGAGAAGGAGTTCAGCTGGGAACGCACCGACAAGGCGGAAGTCCTGGCTGCAGAACTGAAGGGCAAGGCCCGCGCGGCCTAGCCTCGAAGCAATGCCGGCGCCGCGCCGGCTGCGATAGAAATCTGCCGCGCGCCATGCGCGGCAGCGTCCGGCGCCTGAGGAGCGCTGCGACAGGCATCCGCAATACTCTTGCGGCCGCGCCTGCCAGGCTCAGGAGGCTGGACGCCATGTGATGCACACGGCGCTCGTACTTCATTTGGAGCATTGAACATGAACGCCACACTCAAGCCCGCTGCGGGCTTTGCCGATTTCAAGGTTGCCGACATGACCCAGGCAGGATGGGGTCGCCGCGAGATCGCCATCGCGGAAGTCGAGATGCCCGCGCTGATGGCCATCCGCAAGGAATATGCCGCCAGCCAGCCCCTGAAGGGGGCGCGCATCACCGGTTCTCTGCACATGACCATCCAGACGGCGGTGCTGATCGAGACCCTGAAGGCCTTGGGCGCCGAGGTCCGCTGGGCCTCCTGCAACATCTTCTCGACCCAGGACCATGCGGCGGCGGCCATCGCCGCCACCGGTACCCCGGTGTTCGCCCACAAGGGCGAGACGCTCGAGCAGTACTGGGACTACACCCACCAGATCTTCGAGTTTGCGGGCGGGCTGGGACCCAACATGATCCTGGATGATGGCGGCGATGCCACCCTGCTCATGCACATGGGCGTGCGCGCCGAGACGGATCCTTCCGTGATCGCCAATCCGACCACCGAGGAGGCGGCGTTCCTGTTCGCCGCCATGAAGCGCAAGCTGGCCAGCTCCCCGGGCTGGTACTCGCGCATGTCCAAGGAGATCCGCGGCGTCACCGAGGAGACCACCACCGGCGTGCATCGGCTGTACCAGATGCACAAGGAAAAGCGGCTGATGTTCCCGGCCATCAACGTCAACGACTCGGTGACCAAGAGCAAGTTCGACAATCTCTACGGCTGCCGCGAGTCGCTGGTCGATGGCATCAAGCGCGCCACCGACGTGATGGTGGCCGGCAAGATCGCCGTGGTCGCCGGCTACGGCGATGTGGGCAAGGGCTCGGCCCAGGCGCTGCGGGCGCTGTCCGCCCAGGTCTGGGTCACCGAGATCGACCCGATCTGCGCGCTGCAGGCCGCCATGGAAGGCTACCGCGTGGTGACCATGGACTACGCCTGTGACAAGGCCGACATCTTCGTGACCTGCACCGGCAATTTCCACGTGATCACCGGCGCGCACATGGAGCGCATGAAGAACAACGCCATCGTCTGCAACATCGGTCACTTCGACAACGAGATCGATGTCGCGGCGCTGGAAAAGCACAAGTGGGAGGAGATCAAGCCGCAGGTGGATCATGTGATCTATCCGGACGGCAAGCGCATCATCCTGCTGGCCAAGGGGCGGCTGGTGAACCTGGGGTGCGGCACCGGCCATCCCTCCTACGTCATGAGTTCCTCCTTCGCCAACCAGACGATTGCGCAGATCGAGCTGTATTCCAATACGGCGAAGTACCCGATCGGCGTGTACGTGCTGCCGAAGCACCTGGACGAAAAGGTGGCCCGGCTGCAGCTGACCACCCTCAACGCCCAGTTGACCGAGCTCACCGCCGAGCAGGCCTCCTATATCGGCGTTTCCGTCAAGGGTCCCTACAAGGCAGACCACTACCGCTACTGAGACCGTAAGCCCCATAATCCCCCCCGAGAATTGTCTCGGGGGGGACATCATGCTCAAACGCACTGTCGGCATCGTCCTGGCGATCATCGGCGCCTTCGCCATCGGCGGGATCGCACTGCACCGCAATGAACCGATCAATGCGCTGTGGCTGGTCACGGCCGGCGTGTGCGTCTATGTCATCGGTTACCGTTTCTATGCCGCCTGGATCACCGCCCGGGTGCTGACGGTGGACGCCACGCGGGCGACGCCGGCCGAGCGTCTCAATGACGGCCGCGACTTCGTGCCGACCCATCGCTGGATCGTCTTCGGACATCACTTCGCGGCCATCGCGGGTCCCGGCCCGCTGGTGGGTCCGACCCTGGCCGCGCAATTCGGCTATCTGCCGGGAACGCTCTGGATCCTGTTCGGCTCGGTACTCGGCGGGTGCGTCCAGGACATGACCATTCTGTTCATGTCCACCCGCCGCGACGGACGCAGCCTGGGGCAGATGGCGCGCGATGAGCTGGGGCCCTTCGGCGGCTTCGCTGCGCTCGCCGGCACCCTCATGATCATGATCATCCTGATCGCCGTGCTGGCACTGGTGGTCGTGAATGCCATGAAGGGCAGTCCCTGGGCGACCTTCTCGGTGTTCGCCACCATACCGATAGCGCTGGCCATCGGACTGTACGTGCGCAACGTGCGCCCCGGGCGCGTGCTGGAGGCTTCCATCATCGGCATGGTACTGCTGCTGCTGGGCGTTGCCGGCGGCGGCTGGATCGATCAGAGCGCGACATTGCGCGGCATGTTCGACTTCACCGGACCGCAGCTGGCCGCATTCGTGATCGGCTACGGCTGGCTTGCAGCCATCATTCCCGTCTGGCTGCTGCTTGCCCCGCGCGGCTACCTGTCGACCTTCCTGAAGCTCGGCGTGATTGCGCTGCTCGCCGTCTCGATCGTCGTCATCCATCCGGAACTGAAGATGCCGGCGCTCACCCAGTTCATCGCAGGGAACGGACCGATCTTCGCCGGCAAGGTCTTTCCCGTTCGTCTTCATCACCATCGCCTGCGGAGCCGTTTCGGGCTTTCATGCGCTCATCTCCAGCGGCACCACGCCCAAGCTCATCGGCAGCGAGGCCGACGTGCGCCTGGTCGGCTACGGCAGCATGGCGCTGGAGTCCTTCGTCGCCATCATGGCGGTGATCGCCGCGACGCTGCTCGATCCGGGCGTCTACTTCGCGATCAACACCGGCGCCGGCGTCGTCGGTGCGGATCCGCACACCGCCGTGGCGACCATTTCGGGCTGGGGCTTCCCGGTGACGGCCGAGCAGATGCAGCAGCTCGCCCACCGGATGGGCGAGCGGACGCTGTTCGCCCGCACCGGCGGCGCGCCCTCGCTCGCGGTGGGCATGGCGAGCATCTTCAGCTCCACCTTCGGCAACACGCTGCTGGCGGCGTGGTATCACTTCGCACTGATGTTCGAGGCGGTGTTCATCCTCACGACCATCGATGCCGGGACCCGGGTCGGCCGCTTCATGCTGCAGGACTTCCTCGGCCATTTCTGGAAGCCGCTGGGCCGCACCTCCTGGTATCCGTCGGTGCTGCTGACCAGCGCGCTGATCGTGGCCGGCTGGGGCTACTTCCTGTACGTCGGGGTCATCGATCCCAACGGCGGCATCAATATTCTCTGGCCGCTGTTCGGCATCGCCAACCAGATGCTCGCGGCCATCGCCTTGAGCGTCGCGACCGGCATTCTGATCAAGAGCGGCAAGCTCAGGTACTCGTGGGTCACCGGCGGCCCGCTGGCGTGGCTTGCGATCGTGACGACGGTGGCGGCGTGGCAGAAGATCACGAGCCCGGATCCCGCGCTCGGCTTCTTCGCCGGGGCGGCGGATCTGGCCGGCAAGCTTGCCCAGCGGAAGTGCTGCCGGCGGCCCGCGCCGCGGTGGCCCCGAAGCTGATCTTCAATCAGCAGCTGGATGGCTGGCTCACCATCCTCTTCACCGTGATCGTTTGGCTGGTGATCGCCGACATGCTGCGCGTGGCGCGGCGCGCGGCGCGCGGACTGCCGACGCTGGCGAGCTCCGAGGCCCCGCGCGTGGCGCGCCTGCCGGCGGTGAGCGGCTCATGAGCCGTGCAGCGGTCGTGATCCTGGGCGCCTGGCGCGCCGGCTGGCGCGCCCTGCGGGCCCTCTCGGGCGATGATGCCTACGACCGCTACCGGACGCATCACCTGGTGACCCATCCGCAAGCGCCGCTGCTGTCGCGGAAGGCGTTTTACGTTGGCGAGCAGCAGCGCAAGTGGGGTACTATTAACCGCTGCTGCTAGCACTTCTTGAGAGAGGCCATGTCGGAATTGACGGCGCACGGATCCGCGGATTTCAACCCCACAGAAGGGGAAGTAGACGATAGTCGACGCAAGTTCCTGTTGCGGGCGACGATTGGCATGGGGGCCGTCGGCGCCGCCTTCACCGCCACTCCGTTCGTCGAATCCTGGCTGCCCTCGGAGCGCGCCCGCGCGTTGGGCGGGCCGACTCAGGTCGACCTGACCAAGATCGAGGCCGGCCAGATGATCATCACCATCTGGCGCCGCCAGCCCATCTACGTGATCCACCGGACGCCGGCCATGATGGCGCAGCTCGGCAACTCACGACGATGCGCTCAAGGATTCCAAGTCGGAGGACTCCGACCAGCCGGAGTACGCCAAGAATGCCATGCGTTCGCGCAGCGCCGAGTACCTGGTGCTGCGGGGCATCTGCACCCACCTGGGTTGCCTGCCCAAGCAGCACTTCGATGCCGGCGATGCGCAGCTGGGGGCCACCTGGCCGGGCGGCTGGCTGTGTCCCTGCCACGGTTCACGCTTCGACCTGGCAGGCCGGGTGTTCAAAGGCTCGCCGGCCTCGGTCAACCTGGTCGTACCGCCCTATTCCTATCCCGTCCGCCGGGCAATTGCTCATCGGCGAGGATGGCGGCGCCGGCGCTGCGGCCTAGCGGCGCTTCACCCACTGCTCGGCGATCTGCACGGCATTCAGCGCCGCGCCCTTGAGCAGCTGATCGCCCGCGCAGAACAGGGCGATCGAACGACCCGATGGATCGCTCAAGTCCTGGCGGATGCGTCCGACCAGCACGTCATCCTGTCCCGAGGCATCCTTGGGCATGGGGAAGTAGTTGTTCGCCACATCGTCCACGACCCGCACTCCGGGGGCGCCCTCGAGCAGACCTGCGCACCTGGTCCGGCGTGATGGGGTCGCGACACTCGATGGTCAGGGCGACGCAGTGCGCACGCAGCACCGGCACGCGCACGCAGGTGGCGCTGACGCGCAGGTTCGGCTCGCCGAAGATCTTGCGGGCCTCCTGCATCACCTTGGTTTCTTCCTCGTTGTAGCCGGTTCCCGGGTCCACCCGCGTGTTGTGGCTGAACACGTTGAAGGCGTAGGGGTGGGGCAGCACCTTGTGCTGGTATTCGCGACCCTCCAGATGCGCCCGGGTCGCCTCGCGCAGCTCCTCCATGGCGGCGGCTCCCGCGCCCGAGGCGGCCTGGTAGGTGGCCAGCTGCAGACGCTGGATGGGGTTCTTCCGATGAATGGGCCACAGCGGCAGGATCGAGATGATGGCGGCGCAGTTCGGGTTGGCGATGATGCCCCGGTTGGCGCTGATCTGCGTCGGCGTTGATTTCCGGGACCACCAGCGGCACGTCCGCATTCATGCGGAAAGCCGAGGAATTGTCGATGACGATGGCGCCGGCGCTCGCGGCGATCGGCGCGAAGCGCTTGGAGATGCCGCCGCCGGCCGAGAACAGCGCGATGTCGCACACCCTCGAAGCTGGCTTCCGTCAGTTCCCGGATCGGCACGTCCTGGCCGCGGAATTTCTGGGTCTTGCCGACCGAACGGGCCGAGGCCAGCAGCCGCAGTTCCGCCACCGGAAAATTGCGCTGCTCCAGGCAGCGGGCCATCTCAGCCCCGACGGCGCCGGTGGCGCCGACGACGGCCACGACGAAGGACGGCGCGGCCTGGGTGGACGAAGGACGTGCAGGTTCGGTCTGATCGGACTGTGAGGACGGCATGAACTACTCCGGCACCGGAAAATGAAAAGGCCCCGTCGTTCGGCGGGGCCTGCTTGAGGGAAGTCGTGGCAAAACTTTCGACTACCCGCGGCAACCCCTGCTGGGCGCCTTGCGGGCCTTCGTCGGCCTGCGGCTGGGAAAAATCATGTCAGGCAGTGGTCCGCAGGTGGACGCCCGGTTCGGTGACCACGCGGCCGCGGCTGCGGCGCACGCGCGCGGCAGTGCCGGCAACCTTGCTGAGGCGGGTCTCGCTCGGGCGGGGCGATGATCAGCTGGTAGGAAATGGCCGCGCTGCCGCAGGCCGGACAGCGATGGGCCCACGAGGGACATTCCCGCTCGCAGGCGCCGCAAACCCGCGCGTGTTGAATAGCCATCTGCAATGTCCTGACCGCCCAGGGGGCCGCAAGTGTAGCCGAACGGGTGTTCAGCGACGAGCCTCAGCGCAAGCCTGGGGATGAAATCTATCAATGACTTGCACTATTTTGGGGCGGGATCGAAACCGTACTTGGCGAAGATGGCCTGGGCCGGCCGGAGCGGCCAGGAATTTGACGAAATCCGCCGCGCCCTCATGCGCCTTGGCCAGCGTGGCAGCCGGATAGGTGATCGGGTCGTGGGACCCCTTGGGGAACTCGGCCACGATGCGCACCTTCTTCTCGACCAGCGCGTCGGTGCGATAGACGATGCCCAGGGGAGCCTCGCCGCGGGCCACCAGCGCCAACGCCGCGCGCACATTGTCCGCCGCCGCAATGTGGTCCTGCACCAGGCTCCAGACTCCGAGGTTGGTGAGGGCGACCTTCGCGTACCTGCCCACCGGCACCGAGTCGGGATTGCCGGTCGCCAGGCGTCCCTCGCCGAGCAGCTTTGCCAGCGCAAAGTGCGGCGCGATCCTGATGGTCACGGTGCTGTCGGCCGGGCTGATCAGCACCAGGCGATTGCCCAGCACATTGCGCCGGGTGCCGCGGTCGATGAGTTTGCGGGTCTGCAGGTAGTCCATCCAGTCCGTGTCCGCGGACATGAAGACGTCGGCCGGTGCGCCCGCCTCGACCTGCTTGGCCAGGGCGGAGCTGGCGGCATAGGACAGCTTGACGCCCCGGTGCGTGGCGGCGCTGAAAGCGGGGCCGATTTCATTGAGCGCGTCGGTGAGCGAGGCGGCGGCCAGTACGATCAGGTCCGGTTGCGCTGCGCCACCCTGTGCCCAGCTGCCGACCGGCAGCGTCGCCAGCAGCGCGCCGCACAGCAGGACCGTGGAGAGCAGCGCCCGGCGCGCCAGGGAATGGATCTTGGTCATCAATTTGCCGCGCGACGCCATGTGTTATATCGGTTGGAATATAACGATAGGGTACCGGTAAGCATTGCGCAAGTCGTGAGACCAAGTGCGGCCGCGTTCATCGATAGAATGGGCGCATGAACACCTCTGCTGCGAGTGTCGGGGTCCGCCTGCGCATCGATATCGGGCCGGACTGTTCCATCGGGCCGGGCAAGATCGCATTGCTGGAGCAGATCGAGCGATCCGGCTCCTTGTCCCAGGCCGCGCGGGTCCTGAAGATGAGCTACCGGCGCGCCTGGCTGCTGTTGGAGGACCTGAATCGCACCCTGGGCCAGCCGGTGACCACCGCCAGCATCGGCGGCGCCGGCGGTGGCGGAGCACAGATCACGCCGTTCGGCCGCCAGGTGGTGGCCGCCTTTCGGGAAATCGAGCTGGCTGCGACCACGGCGGCGGCCCAGCACCTGGCGTGGTTGCTGCAGGCCGGGATCGCCGCGTCGACTACGCCGGTGGCGCCGCGGCGCGCGGTGACCCCGAAAAAACGTGGCCGCGCAGTGAAACGGCCTTGACCAGCACCCAGGCGCGCTGACCTACCGCGAGATCCAGGGCGCGCCGCGCCTCCTCGGTGACGCGCACCATCAGCGTGACGCCGCCGATGTCGGTCATCACCAGCCAGGCACGCTCCCCATCGGGACTCAAGCCGCAGATGCGGCCCTCGAGACTGTTGCGCACGCTCAGGCCCGTCGGCGCGGCCGTGGCCAGGATCAGGTCGCGGGCCAGCAGCTGCACGCGCAGGCGCTGCCCCGGTCCGAGGTCCCGCGCCTTCCACGCGCAGCTGGCCGGCGCCCACGCGGATGCGCGCGAGGTCCGACTCCGCATCGACGTCCTCGATCACGCCTTCCACCACCGCGCCCTGGGATTCGGCGCCGATGATGGCGCGCAGCGCCGCGGACTGGCTCATGGTGACAACATCGCCGCAGCCCGCCACGGCGCCGTTGTCCAGCACGACCATGTCACCGGCGAGGCGCAGGACCTCCTCGAACTGGTGGCTGACGTACACCATGGGCAGGCTGAAGCGATCGCGCAGCATTTCAAGATAGGGCAGCAGTTCCCCGCGTCGCGCCACGTCGATCGCCGCCAGCGGCTCATCCAGCAGCAGCAGGCGCGGCTGCGCCAGCAGCGCCCGGCCGATGGCCACCCGCTGGCGTTCGCCGCCCGACAGTCCGGCGGGGCGCCGCGCGCAGCAGCCCCGCCAGGCCCAGCAGTTCCACCACCTCGTCAAAGCGCAGCGTGTGGGCGCGGCCGCGCGCGCGTCGCATGCCGTAGCGACAGGTTGTCGCGCACCGACAGATGCGGAAACAGGCGCGCATCCTGGAATACATAGCCGATGCCGCGTTCCTCCGCCGGCACGTCGATGCCGCTGCGCCGATCGAACAGGACCGTGCCATCGATGCGGATGTGGCCCGCATCCGGACGCAGCAACCCGGCAATCATGTGAATCGTGGTGCTCTTGCCCGCACCCGGAGCGGCCGAACAGGGCGGTGATGCCCGGGGTGGGACTGCTGAAGCTCACTCGCGAGGCGAACGTGCCGCGCTGCTTGCGTACGTCGATTTCCAGCATTCAGGCGCTTCCGCGACCCAGCTGCCGGCGCAGGGTGCGCGCCAGCCATTCGGACAGCACCAGCCCGGCAAGCCCGAGGGTGAAGGAGGTGATGGCCAGGCGCGCCGCCGTGGCATCGCCGTTCGGCATCTGCAGCGCCGTGTACAGCGCCAGCGGCAGCGTGCGGGTCACCCCGGGGATATTGGAGACGAAGGTGATCACCGCGCCGAATTCGCCCAGGCCCGCCGCGAATGCGGTGACGGCGCCCGCCAGGATGCCGGGCAGCATCAGCGGCAGGGCGATGCTGAAGAAACGATCCAGGGGGCCCGCCCCCAGCGTCCGCGCCGCTTCCTCCAGGCCCGCATCCACGCCTTCCAGGGTGAGGCGGATGGCGCGCACCATCAGCGGAAAGGTCATCACGGCCACGGCCAGCACGGTGCCGGCGGTGGTGAAGATCAGATGGATGCCGAAGGTGCGCAGCAGCCAGCCGCCGATCGGGCCGCGCGCGCCGAACAGCACCAGCAGCAGATAGCCGGTGAGCACCGGCGGCAGCACCAGGGGCAAGTGCACCAAGGCATCGAGCAGGGCGCGCCCGGGAAAGCGCCGCCGGACCAGCACCCAGGCCACGGCGATGGCCACGGGCAGGTTCCAGACGAGGCTCCACAGGGCCACCTCGAGGCTCAGGCGCAGGGCCTGCCATTCCTCAGCGTTGAGCAGCATGCCGTCGGCCGTTGCGAAAATCGCCGGCGTCGCAGGCCAGTAGTTCCCCGATGCGCTCGATGGCCAGGTCCGCGGGCGCGAAAGCGGCGATGGCGGCCGCGTCATGCGCGTAGTGACCCTGGCGCGGGAACACGGTGGTGAGGCGATCGCGCCATTGACTGCGCATCGCATCCAGGATGCGCAGCTTGTCATCGATCATCACGTAGTGGCGCGCCGGATAGCGCCGTTCGACGTCCTGGAGCATCTGCTCCTTGTGCACGTATATCAGGACCCGACCCTGCACCGCGTCCCAGATGCCGGCGCGCAGGATCTTGCGCGGCTGAAAGACCACATCCCCGTCGGAGAGAATCACGGTTTCGCCCAGGGTTCGAAGATGCGCCAGGACCTGCAGCGCCTGCGGATACAGGCGCTGCGCGAAGGGGTAGTCGATCAGGAAGCGGGACATGCCCAGCAGCCGCGCTCATCCAGGTGCTCCAGGCGGTACTGCTGCAGGGCGCCGAGGTAGTCCACATAGCCGAGTCTACTGCGCACCTCCTCCAGGATCTGCGCATACCGGTCGCGGCTCGCGGTGCCGTATTGCGCGGCGATGTGCGCCATCAGATCCCCGATCAGCTGATCATTGTCGAGCAGTGTGTTGTCGACATCGATCAGGAATACGAGGTCGGCGCCATCGTTGGTAGGGCCCGTACTCATGCGCTTGCCGTGCCCGTCAGGCGTTGTTCTGGTAGACGGAACTGGACAGCAGCCAGCGGGCCGAATCCGCCCGCGCCGGATCGATGGGCTCGTTGGGAATGGCGCCCAGCAGCAGCCTGCTGCGCGCCTCGAGCACTGCGCGGAACTCGGGGTGACTGAGGATGAACAGCCGGTTGTGGCGGATGCCCTCCAGCACATAGCCGGCCGCGCTGACGGCGTCCATGGCGTGGCGCATGAAGTCGGCCGGCGGCCCGCCCGGCTCAGGCGCGGCAGCGGCATACCCGGAGTCGGACAGCTCCGCCGGGCGGCTGCGCGCGCTGTCGCCGATGTTGGACTTCACCAGTCCCGGACAGTACACGGAGACGCCGATGGGGCTGCCCACCAGGTCGGTGCGCAGCGCCTCGCTCAGGCCCACCACCGCGAACTTGGAGGTTGCGTAGACGCCCGCCGAGCCCAGTGCGGCGATGCCGCCGATGGAGGCCACGTTCACGATGTGCCCGGGCAGGCCGCGCCTGAGCATGCGCGGCAGGAAGGTCTGCACGCCATTGATGACCCCACCGACATTGACGCCCATGACCCAGTCCCAGTCGGCGTAGGTGGCCTGTTGCATCGGGCCCAGGATGCCCACGCCGGCATTGTTGATCAGCACCTGGACCGGTCCGCCCAGAACCCGCTCGGCCGCATCGGCGGCGGTGGCGAAGCCCGCGCGGTCGGTGACGTCGAGCTGCAGGGCATGAACCCGTTGTTCTCCCTCGGCGCGAAAGTAGTCCAGGGCCTCATCGCGGTGGGCGGCATGGCGATAGGTGAAGGCGACCTTCATGCCCGCGGCGGCCAGGACCCTGACGAGACCCAAACCGATGCCGCTGCTGCCGCCGGTCACGAACGCGATCTTGCCGGCCAGGTCCTGCATATTCTTGTGGTTCCCGTGTGGTATGAGTCTTGAGTGCAGCTTCGCGCCTCGGGACGCGGGTGGCAAGGCGCTGCCCTTGGCTTGTCCCACAAGGTGACCGAGCAGTGGACATTGCAACACATTTCATTCAAATCAAGACCCTGAGCGGGCAGCATCAGCTGAGCCGTGACGGTCAGCTCGTAGGGCCCCGGGACGCCTGATGCCGCAGTGCGCAATGCAAATCCTCGGGTTGGGACTGTGAACCGTGACCTCCGGCCAGGGTATGGGTCCCGGTAAGCTCTGCACCATAACGGTACGGAGTCGGAGACATATTCCGGATCATGGACGGATCCGCCCTAAATGCTGAACAGGCAGAATCGGTTGCAAGAATGCTGAGCCAGGGCAATCTGCCCACGATCCGCTCAGTGCTGGTCGTGGACGACAGCGCGGCGCAGCGCGCCTATGCCGTCGCGTTGTGCCAGGAGCTGGGCATCACCGAGGTGCGCGAGGCGGGCAATGGGCAGGAAGCCCTGGCGCTGCTCGCTGCCCTGACCGAGCCCCCCGATCTGCTGATCATCGATCTTGAAATGCCGACCATGGACGGCCCCGAACTGCTCACGCGCCTGCGCGAGCGCGGCATCGAGTCGCCCATCATCGTCGCCTCGTCACGCGAGCGCGCGCTGCTGCACTCGGTGCAGGATCTGGGCGGCAGCATGGGCCTGCGACTGATCGGCGCCCTGCAAAAGCCGCTGCGGCTCGACGCTCTGAGCGCGATATTGCGCAACTGGGACAGCGTGACGGACAAGCGCAAGCAGACCGCCGGCGCACTGCCCGTGGATCCGGAAGAGCTGCGTGCGGGCCTCGATCGCAGCGAAATCATCGTGCATTACCAGCCGCAGATCGCCGTGCACAGCGGCGCGGTGCATGGCGTGGAGGCCCTGGCCCGCTGGATGCACCCGACACTGGGTATGGTGCATCCGGATCACTTCATCCCGATGGCCGAGGAGCATGGGCTCATCCACAAGCTCACCTTGCAGGTGATGAACCAGGCCATGCTGCAGACGGCCATGTGGAACGCGCAGGGCATGGATCTGTCGGTGGCCATCAATCTCTCGCCGCTGCTGCTGGAGAGCCCGGATCTGCTCCAGGAAATCTCCGGGCTGCAGCAGTGCTATGACCTGCGCGCCGAGCGCGTGGTGCTGGAAATCACCGAGACCTCGCTGATGCGCGAGCTGTCCGTGGCCCTGGCGGTGCTGACGCGGCTGCGGCTGCGCGGCTTCGGCCTGTCCCTGGATGACTACGGCACCGGCTTCTCCTCCATGCAGCAGCTGGCCCGCATACCGTTCACGGAACTGAAGATCGACCGTTCATTCGTGCACGGCGTGCACGAGCGTGAGAGTGTGCAGGTGATGCTGCGATCCGCGCTCGAGATGGCCAAGCGCCTGGGACTTAACACCGTGGCGGAGGGCGTCGAGTCCGTCGAGGACCTGCGGCTGCTGCAGGAGTACGGCTGTACCTTCGCGCAGGGCTGGCTCATGGGCAAGGCTATGCCGGCCGCTGAAGTCGCCGCGTGGGCCAAGGCCCACGAGGAACGCAGTCAGGAACTGCGTCCTCAGGGTTCCCTCTAGTTGTTCGCCGCGCCCTGGCTGATCCACGCGGCCACCTGATCGATGCTGGTCTGATCCAGGAAGGGCCCGCCGAAGGGCATGCGCGCCCCGGCAATACCGGCGCTGCCTTCCAGTTTCTGGATCAGATAGCTGCTGGCGGGATCACCTGGATTCACCCGTTTCAGGGTTGGTCGCTCGATGCTGGCGACATTCACCAGCGACGCGAAGGCATTGCCCGCCGTCAGGTTCATGGAACCCGGCAGCGAAGTGCCTACTCCCGAGTGACAGCCCGAGCAGATGGGCGTGAAGATCTGGCTCTGCAGCTGCGCGAAGCTGACAGCCGGCGCAGGCGGTGACGGTGGTGAGGCATTGTTCACGCTGACGGTCACGGCGGCCGAAGTGCCCAGGTTGCCGGCCGCATCCGCCGCCTGCGCGGTCACAGTGACGCTGCCGTCGGCCACCGTGGTGGTATCCCAGGCAACCGAGTAGGGGGCCGCCGTAGCGGTGCCGATCAGAGTAGTGCCGGCGAAGAACTTCACCGAGGTCACTGCGACATTGTCGCTGGCGGTTGCCGTGACCGACACCGTGCCACTCTCCGTCGCCCCCTGAGCGGGGGAATTGAGGGTCGCGGTCGGGGCAATCACATCCGGCGCGGTAGCGCCCAGATCGATCCGGCCATACAGGCCGTCGGCCTCGTCGTTGGGCCCGGCCGCGAAGAACAGCGTCGTGCTGGGCTGGTTCTGCGCACCGTTGCCGAAGGCAATGCCCCACAGTCCCGGAATGACCAGGGCCGCGCCGCTCGAATCGCCCAGGGCACCGAGCGGCGCACCGCTCGAGGGATCGTAGGCGTTGATCTTGCCGTCGCCGAAATTGCCGATCAGCAGGGTGTTGCTGAAGGTGCCGAAGGCCGACGGGGCAAGCGCAATGCCCCAGGGTGCATTGAGGGCGCCGCCCGGCCCGATCAGGTGGGTCTGCAGCCTGCCCTGGGTATCGAACACATCGACCAGGCCCAGGCCCGCACCATCGACATTGTCGTGCGCCGCGCCATCCTGCTTGGCGTAGGTCACGTAGATCAGCGTCCGGTTTTGGACCACCAGGGTCTGGATGCCGAAAGGCGCATAGCCTGCCGGCAGCGTGGGGTCGATGAAGCCGCCCGTGGTCGTAGTCTTGGCGAACGTGCCGTCGAACACATCGACCTTGTTGTTGTGGAAGTCGGTGGCATACAGCAGGGTGGTCCCGTTGCCGTCGGTGGCGATTGCCAGTCCTTTGTAGACCGCGCCACCCGCGCCGTCGTCGTACATGACGATGGCCTTTTGCGGGTCCACGCTGGATGCCCACCCGGAAATGGTGCCGCCTTCACCGTCGAAGATGAACGCGGCAGGCGCCGCTTGCGCGCCTTCCGTCACGAGAAGATCGGTACTGCCGTTGAAGACAATGCCGGTGGGATTCGGGTCGCCATTGATGCCGGCCGGAATGGTTACCGCGGGATGCTTGGTCGCACCGATGCCGTTATAGATCGTCGAGGTCTGCGTACCATTGTTCGCCACCCACACCGGGGCGTTGGGCGCGAAGACGATGCCCCATGAATTGACCAGGTCGGTGTCGAGATTCGAAGCCGCGATGGGTCCGTCGGACACCAGCTTGCTCAGGGAGTAGGCGCTGGCGGGAGGTGGCGGAGGCGGCGGCGCAGCGGTGGGGCCGCTGCTGCCGGCTCCTCCCGAGCCGTAGCTGCCGCCACCGCCGTAGCCGCCGCAGGCGGTGAGCAGCGCCAGCGCGGCGCACAGTGCCAGCTGCGGCAGGCGCGCAGCAGATCGAGGTCGAGTGAACAGATGCATGAATTCCGGCTCCCGTTGATTGGATTCTTCGGGACGTAAGCGCCGTGCGCAGCGCAGGAAGTTGCGCTGGCAAAAATATTCTCTGCTTGCGGAACTCAAACGCACCGGCAGGTGACTCACCCGTCCAGTCGCAATCCTGCAAGCAACCCATGCGGGCAGTTGCAGGAAAAGGTTCAAAGTGCGGGAAAAATAAAATCTTTCGAGGCGCAAAACTTGCGCGGGTCGATGAGGCTACTTACGCACGAACCGAAGCATCGTGCACGAGGCGGCCCATGGCGATTCTATTACAAAGTCCAGTTTCAATTGTGACCGCGGCAGCCGTGTTTGCCGCCTCTGCACTGCTGGCCGGGTGCGCCGGCAACGGCATGGGGCTGGATGCCAATGGCAACCCGATCGGGTCCGGATCCAGCGCACCGCAGCCGCTGAGCGCGGATTTCCAGTCCATCCAGGACAATGTGTTCACGCCGATCTGCACCCGTTGTCATCTGGGGGCCAATGCGCCGGAGGGCCTGCAGCTGGACCAGGCCCACAGCTTTGCACTGCTGGTCGGCGTGCCCAGCGCCGAGGTGCCCGGCGTGCTGCGCGTCGCGGCCGGGGATCCCGCCAACAGCTATCTGATCCAGAAACTGCAGGGCAGCGGCGGCATCGTCGGGCAGCAGATGCCCTTTGGCGGACCCTATCTGCCGCAGACCACCATCGACGTCATCAAGCAGTGGATCATCAACGGGGCGCCGCCCGCCGTGGCCGGTACGGTGCCCAGCGTGTCGCGCGAGTCCCTGGCAGGCCCGTCACTGTCCGTGACCGCCACCATGCCGGCGGACGGCAGTTTCGTGGCGGCGCCGCTGGCGACTCTCGCGCTGGGACTGAGCGAGCCACCCGATCCTGCCTTCCTGAACGGCGCGATACGCCTGCAGAACATCAGTGGGCAACCGTTCGACCTGGTGGCGCTGGTATCCCAGGCGCAGGGCAATCCGGCAACCGTACTGCTGACACCGCTGGCGCCGCTTGCGGCTGGCGTCTATCGCGTAACCGTGCACGGGGGTGGCGCTACGGCGCTCACCGCCGTCGATGGCGCGACGCTGGCGGCTGACTATTCCTTCACCTTCACCGTGGAAACGCCCTAGATGAGCAAGCAATGGGTATCGATGGCCGCGCGTTGCCTGCTGGCAATTGTGTCGCTGGGCGCCGGCTGCGCCTACGCGGAGCCTTATCTGGCCGTGCAAACGGGTCTGAAGTGCACCCAGTGCCACGTGAATCCCACCGGTGGCGGCCTGCGTGGGGTCTATGGCGATGTGTTCGCCCAGACGGCACTGCCGGCCAAGCACCTGGATACCGGGACCGACATGTGGAACGGCAATCTCACTGGTTTCCTGCGTCTGGGCGGCGACCTGCGCAGCGAGGCGCTGGCCACGCAGGTGCCGCATACCAAGACGATTTCGCAGTTCCAGCTTGAACAGGCACGGGTGTATCTGGAGGCGCAGGTCATTCCCGAGCGACTGCTGGTGTATGTGGATGAGCAGGTCGCCCCGGGTGGCGCCCTGAATCGCGAGGCCTATGCACTGTACTGGTCGGCCGATCACGACTGGTATCTGAAGGCGGGCCAGATGTACCTGCCGTTCGGCTGGCGATTGCAGGATCAGAGCGCCTTCGTGCGCCAGGCGAGCGGCATCAACATGACCACGCCCGACAATGCGGTCGAGTTCGGCTGGCTGCACGGGCACTGGGACGCGCAGCTGGATGTGAGCAACGGCACGGCCGGCGGGCCCGTATCCGACTCGCGCAAGCAGTTCAGCAGCCAGGTCTCCTACGTCGAGTCAATCTGGCGGGTGGGCCTGGCCGCCAACTACAACGACAAGCTGGGGGGCGGCCGCGGCACCTACGGGGTATTCGCAGGCCTGCGAACCGGGCCCATCAGCTGGCTGGGTGAGGCGGATGTCATCGATGACAAGAGCCTGGGCGCCGAGCAGGGGCGCATGCTCGCGACCCTGCTCGAGGGCAACTGGAGAATCGCGCAGGGCCACAACCTCAAGGTCACAGCCGAGTACCTGGATCCGAATCGCAGTGTGCAGAACAACGGTCAGACTCGCTGGAGCGTGCTCTACGAACTGACACCCATCCAGTTCGTGCAGCTGCGCGCCGGAGTACGCTACTACGATGGGATACCGCAGATCGATACCCAGCACACCCGGCTCTACTTTCTGGAGCTGCATGGGTTCTTTTAAACGGGGCGGGAAAAATGCGTTAAATTCCCCGGATGGATATAGCGCGTGTCCGCCCGCTGCTCATGCTCAGCCTGCTCGGTGCGCAAGCGGCCTCCGCCGGGGTGCCATGGGATGACCTGGGCGGTTCCCTGGCGCTGACCAGCGATGATGTCTATCACGGCATTTCCCAGACCTGTGGTGATCCGGCGGCGCAGGCAGATCTGCACTATCGCAGCGCCGGTGGCCACTCGCCCACGGAGGGCTTTGCCGGTGCGTGGATCTCGCAGGGCCTGGGATCATCCGATTGCGGCAAGGCCCGGGAGCTCAATCTCTACGCCGGCTACAGTCTTGATCTGGGCCCCGATTCGAGTGCGACGCTCACGTACACCCACTATGGTTATCCGGGTGGCGCGTACACCATCGAACCGCTGGCCGGGCGCCGCTACGACTACGACACGCTGGAGGGCCAGTGGGCCTGGTCTGACCAGGTCTACCTGACCGTGGCCTGGACGCCCAATGCGCTGCGCTATTGGAATCATTCGGTCCTGCGCGACCGCCGCGCACTGACCTACGGCTTGCAGCTGCGCCAGCCCCTGGTGGCCGGACTTTCGGCCTCGACCGGTGTCGGATATGACGAAATCGCGGATCCCTTCGGAACCGGCTACGGGTACTGGAACGTCGGGGTGGACTACGCCATAGGGCCGGTCCAGGCGCAGGCCGGGTATTTCTGGACCTCCCGGCGCGCCGAGCAGCTCTTCGGCGATTATGTCGCAGGCAACCGGGCGTCCTTTTCGCTGCTCTGGCGGTTTTAGCAAGAAATCTCTCCGGCGGGCGGTCTACCTTGAACCCGGTAACTGCGGGCGGGGACATACGCACATGCACCAAGCCTCCGAGCGACGGCCATCAGGGTCGGGCGCTGACCAAAACAAGCTGGAACTGGCGTTGCTGGCCCGCATTGCAGCACGCGATGCCCAGGCCATGCAGGAGCTCTATCACCTGTATCACCGGCGCCTGGGCCGTTTCCTGATGCGGCTCACCTCCCGCTACGATCTAGCTGAAGAGATCATCAATGACACTTTCTGGGTGATCTGGCAGCACGCCGCGGACTTTCGGGGCGCCTCGCAGCTGTCGACGTGGATTTTCGGCATTGCCTACCGCCGCGCGCTGAAGACCCTGAAGCGGGTGCGGCCGGACCAGCTGGCCGAGGATTCCGAGGCCCCGGAGCAGGTGGAGGAGCCCTGGCAGCAGGCCGAGCTGCGGGAATGGCTGGGGGCGGCGCTGGGCAAATTGCCCCACGAGCAGCGCATGGTGCTGGAACTGGCCTATCACCTGGGGCACTCCTGCGAGGAGATCTCCGTGATCATGCAGTGCCCGGTCAATACGGTGAAAACACGGATGTTCCATGCGCGGCGCAAGTTGAAGGGTCTGATGACCGCCCTGGCGGGCACGCCGTAAGTTCAGGAGAAGCACACTTGTATCGAGAACTTTCCGAGGTCGATCCGCACCAATGGGCCGCGGGCCTGATCCCGTGGTACGTGAACGGCACGCTCGAGGCGAGCGAGGTGGCAAAGCTGGGCGCACACTTGGATGCCTGCGCCCCATGCCGGCGCGACTGCCAGGCGCAGGTGCGGCTGTTCGAAGCCATGCAGGCCGAATCGACCGTGGTGTTCGCCGCGGATCCCTCGTTCCGCAAGCTCATGGCGCGCATCGCGAGCGAAGAGGATGCCGGCCCGCTGGCGGCCGGCGGTGCCGCGCCCATGGCACCGATGCCGCAGGCGCGCCCGCGGCGGCGCATTGCCGGCGGCGCGACGCGCTGGCTGGCGGCCGCGGTGCTGCTCGAGGGACTGGGTCTGGGCTATGGCGCCTGGGTCTGGCATGCGCACAGTGCGGGCCCCGATTCCGCCTATGTCACACTGACTTCGCCGGCACCGTCCTATCGGGACAACCCGCGCATTCGCGTCGTGTTCCGATCGGGCCTGTCGGTGGGCGGGCTTGGCACCATCCTGCACGAGACCGGCGCGCACATCATCGACGGGCCCACGGATGCGAATGTCTACACACTGGGGTTTGCGGCCGCGGAAGTGACGCCGGGCGTCGTGGAGCGCAGGGTGGCGGCGCTGCGCGCCAACGCCGATGTGCTGTTTGCGGAGCCGCTCGGCACCCCGACTGACGAGTCCAGATGAATCGGCGGTTCCGCACGGCTCTGGCGGTGCTGCTCGCGAGCCTGCTGAGCCTCGCGACGGCCGCCGCCGCGACCCTGGGCGCCAAGCCCATCCCCCAGGAAGTGCGCGCCGATGCCGGTCGCTACATCGTGGTGACCTTGCGTAATGAATCCAGTGCACAGGCCGTCCACCCGGGATCCACGCCGCGCGGCTACGACGCCGCCGGCCGCTATGGGGTGACCGCCACGGCCCGCCAGCAGACCCGGGCGCTGGAGCGCGAGTTCGGATTGCGCGAGGTTTCCGCCTGGCCGATTGCCACGCTGCACGTTCACTGCATCATGTTCCAGTTGCCCGACGCCATGGCCCGCGCCGCCATGATTTCGCTGCTGGCCACCGATCGGCGCGTCGAGTCCGTGCAGCCGCTCAATGTATTCACCACGGAATCCACGCCGGAATCGCTGCGCGCCGCGGCGGACGTGGCGCCGGTGATGGTGCCGTACAACGATCCTTACGCAAAGCTGCAGGTGTCAC
Organism: uncultured Pseudomonadota bacterium; assembly: GCA_963726995.1. Classification (GTDB taxonomy): domain Bacteria; phylum Pseudomonadota; class Gammaproteobacteria; order Steroidobacterales; family Steroidobacteraceae; genus DAIDKA01. The sequence continues at coordinate 304,793 of CAVSEP010000007.1, read as the reverse complement.
TGCGCGAACTGGCCGTGGTCACGGCGCAGCAGCACTCCCGCGGCGCGGGCGTGCAGATCGCCGTGATCGACACGGGTGTGGATTTCGAGCATCCGGATCTCAAAGGGCGCGTGATTGGCCGGCGCAACTTCGTCGATACCGATGATTCGCGCTTTCAGCGCGACATGCACGGCACCGAGGTCAGCGGGGTGATTGCCGCGGTCGCCGACAATGGCATCGGCATAGTCGGCGTGGCACCCGATGCGCGACTGATCGCGCTGAAGGCCTGCTGGCAGCCGGGCGCCGGCGGCGCGGCCCTGTGCAACAGCTTTACCCTGGCTCAGGCGCTCGAGGCGGCGATCGCGGCACACGTGGATATCGTGAACATGAGTCTGGCCGGACCCGCCGACCCGCTGCTGACGCGACTGGTGGATCATGGCGCCGCGCAGGGCATCATATTCGTGGGCGCGTCCGGCCGGGCCGGTGGCGACAGCAGTTTTCCGGCGGATCTGACGCCAGTGCTGGCAGTCGACGCCGCCGAAGACAGTTCCGGAAATCCCCGCCATCTGCTGGCGCCGGGTCGCGACGTTCTCACGCTGGTGCCCGGCGGCCACTATGACTTCGCCTCCGGCAGTTCCCTGGCGGCTGCGGAAATCTCCGGAATAGTCGCCCTGGTTCTGTCCGAGCGGCCGCATCTTTCGGCCAACGAGGTGCGCGGTTTGTTGCTGCGGACGTTCCCACCGGGTGGACTCACCGGCCGGTGAGATTCTGGCCGTGGATGCCTGTGCCGCACTGGCAGTGGCGCCCGGGCATGCCTCATGCGGGGCGGAAATCCGGGCGGCCGTCGTTCACTGACCGCGCTGCAAGTTCGCCTAAGGGATGGTCTATGGGAGGCTCTGGGCGATGCGCCACAGCACTCCGGCAGGATCAAACAGAACGAAATCGCGCATTTTCCACTCCCGGTCCTCGGGCGGCTCTGCGCCAACACCGTACTTGTCGGGAACGTGTTTTATTCTCTCCCACCAGGCATCTACGTCATTCACGAGCAGGTGCATCTGCAGGTTTTCCGCGAATTCCTTGACGTAGAAATCCTGCAGCAGAAAACCAGCCTTGCCATGTTCACCGTGCGGCCCGTAATGCAGATAGGCCATGCCGGGGTTGCTCCAGCACAAGGTGAAGCCGATATCCTGGTAGAACTGCTTGGAGATCTCGAAGTTCTGCGCGGGAAGGTGGGCCTTCAGTTCGATGGCGGCAAGTTCCGACATGTCATTGTTCCTGTCGATGGACATCCGACATGATGAATAAGATCTGGCACGCCGGCCATAGGTTGCCGCCGAAGGCGACTCCTGAACAGAGGGTTAAGTGGCACCTGCAGCATGCTCGTGCGTGCGCGTGTCGGCCGATTCCGCGCTCGATCAAGGCAGCCATAGGCAAGCGAAAGACCGCTGCCAGGCCCGGCGCAGCGTCAACTTCTGGAAATCGCCAGGGCCGTACGGTTCGCGGCGGCTGCCGGGGCCGGGGCGAGGTCGGGGGTCGGTGCCAGCACGCGCTCCAGTGGCAACGTGACTTCGATTTCCGTTCCACCGCCGGCGCGGCGTGCGGCGAGCCAGCTACCGCCGAACGCCAGGGCGCGCTGTCGCATCGCCGCGATGCCATGCGATCTCGCCCGCCTGGCCCCCCCGGTGGGCAAGCCGATGCCGTCGTCGGCAATGCGGACGGTCAGCCACTTGCCCTTGGTTTCAATGCCAATCACGACGTTGCGTGCCTGGGCGTGCTTGATGATGTTGGTCAGGGACTCCTGCACGATGCGGAACACCGCGATCGATGCCTCCGAGTTCAAGATCAACTCCTGCTCGGGATAGTGCTCGACGCAGCTGAGCCCGGCCCGCTCGCAGGCCTCGGCGACCTGCCAGCGCAGCGCCGCCAACAGGCCGAGATTGTCGAGCAGACTGGGCCGCAGGTTCTCGATCACCCGGCGCTTGAGGTTCATCCCCTTGCCCAGGAGTTCACGCAGCTGCCTGAAATGTGACTGCACCTGCGGATCCGCCGACGGCGTGTGTTTTTCCAGCCACGAGACATCCATTTGCGCCGCCACCAGCAGCGCTCCGAGCTCATCGTGCAGTTCCCGTGACAGAGCGGCCTTCTCTTGCTCGGCCACTGACTGCAGGTGACTGGAGAGTTCCGAGAGCTCCTCGGTACGCCTGTTCACCAGTGATTCGAGCTCCGCGCCGCGTTCCGCGAGGCCCTCGGCCTCCCGTTCCTTGCCGCGCAGATAGCCCACGACGGTGCGGTAGAGCAGCAGCACCAGCACGATGCTGGCCGCCAGTACGGCGACGGCAATGCCGAGATTCACCGGCCGGTCATTGCGCCAGCTGTGGCTCGCCAGCAGCATCTGGTCGGATTCGGCCGCCTGGATCTTCCGGATCCGCTGGGAAACTTCCGTCATTGTCCACAGGCCCACATCAGTGCGCATCAGGCCGATCGCGGTGTTGGAGCCGTGCGTGCGGTACAGATCCAGCGTCTGTTTCATCTCTTCAAGCTTGCCTTGGCTTAGGCGTCCGACCTCATCGATATCCGCGCGCACGGCCGGATCGGCGCTGCTGAATAGCGTGGTGAGACTACGCAGTGCCCGGGGAATCTTGGCGAGTGAATCCTGGAACGGCGCCAGGTATTCGGGATCGCCGAGCAGTATGAAGCCACGCTGGCTGCTCTCCGCCTGGCTTATGAGCTGCAGCAGATCGGCCAGCGCGCCCGCGCGCTGCGCCGATATTTCCACGCGCTGGCTGGCCATGGCGAGGTCGCGCTGACCCGCCTCAGCCGCGACAAACAGCGCGACCAGCGCCGTGAGAAGCAGCGCGAGCATGGATAGCTGGCGAGTACCAGTGCTCATCGGGGGCCCTCCGCAATCATGGCCATCTTAGCCTTGTCGGCGGCATCGCGCGGTGTCGGCCGCGCGTTGTAGGACGGTTCCGACGGGGACGTTAGCCCAGTCCCGACACGCGACCGGCGCTTGCGTTTGGAGCACACACTTCGATACGCGGCGCAGGGGGCCCTATGACAAATCTCCCGTCATGTTCCTGCCGTGTCGTCAGAGGTCCGGCCGCATGCGGGTCTGAAGCGGGGCGAACGCTGCCGCCTGGATTCGTAAGATTCGCAGGATGCCTTGTAAGTCCTTGATCTGTTGTCGCTCCCCGCGGATTCCGCACCCGTGTACCGGGTTCGGGGCGCCTGGGGTGGCCGAATCGGCGGGTCTAGAATTGTACGGGCGGCTCATCCTGCGCTTCGCGCAGCAGGCATCGGGAGCAAACGAATTCGCTTTTGTGTATTGCCCGAAGTTCACGCAGAGCCGCCAGGATGTCCGTGTCATAGCGCGTGCCGAAGCCTTCTCCCTCACCGTCGGCGATGAGGGCGTCAAGTACGTCGGTATTGCCCGTCAGGCCGGTACTCATGCCTGCGACCGCTCACACCGTTCCTGGCAGCCGAGGCAGCGCGTTGCCGTCGGGTACGCGTCGAGGCGCCGCCACCCGATCGCCGCGCGGCAATCCAGGCAGCGCCCGTATTCCTGCTGTTGAATGCGCAGCTGGGCCGCTTCGATGTCCTTGATCTCCGCTACTTCCTGGGAGATCCGGGCCTGATCGACTTCGACCAGAAGGTCCGCGAACGCCTCGTCCTTCATGTCGTGAACCCGGTCGGCAAGCGCCCCATCCTGCTCCAGCCTCGAGCGCGCCACGGCCTCGATGATGCTCGAGCGGACCAAGCCCAGGCGTGTCCGAAGCTTCTTGGTGAAGTAGGGATAGTCCGCCGGCATCACGGGTCTTACGTCGGGGGTGTGAGGTTCCGGGGTTTTCGCGTGAAGACTCATTTGTGTTCCCTAAGTGCTTGGTGGAGCTGCATCGTCCCTGCTATCGCTGCGAGCGACGCTACCTCACCGCGTAGCCTCTGCCCTCGAGGCAGGTCATCTGGGCGCGAATGAAGTCGCTGTGTTTCTGCGCGGTCTGCGCATCGGCAGCACCAGCTGCGTCCGCGTTCGGTTCGAAGCGCGTCTGATCGACCGCCCAGCGCTCACAGTCCTGGCGATCCTTTGCCTGCTGGTCGGTTGACTGGCCGTTCTTCGGGTAGGCAAACAATTGATCGCTGCTGGGAGCCGGCGCGGCGACCGCGGATTCGATGCCATCCGGCGGGGCGACAACTTGGTATTGATGCTGCGTGTCGTCCCAGAGATAGTAGGAGTCGTTTGCATAGTAGTATGGAATGCCGGACCACCAGACGGTCGTGAAGTACGGTGGCAGGAACGGAACGAACACGCCGAACGGCGCTCCCCACACAACCCAGGCCCCACCACCCCAGCGGTACCAGTTGCCACCGTGGAATCGATAGCGTCCGCCATCGCGGCCACGAATATCCCCCACGCTGCCGCTTGGCGGTCTGTGCACCGAATAGCCGTGGTCGAAATAGCTCTGGTTGTGCGAGAAGCGCCCGTCAATGTGCTGGTGGGCGCCAGCGGCCGCGTGAGTACCGCCCGCGGCACTGCTGCCCTGATGTCCCCCCGTGCGCTGTGCGACGGCCAATTGGCCGCACAGTGCCAAGGTCGCGACACCTACGCGCACCATCCACCACGGATAGCCTTCCTTGCCGTGGATATTCACCTGGGCGCCTGCCTGGTGGGAATCGTTACCATGCCCACATGGTTGACCAGGCACTGGCGGACGTCAGTCCGGTCTTGTACCTATGCGAAGGCTCTGTGCATGACCGGGGAACGGGCGGCGCTGTGGTTTGTACTGATTCGGGGCAATCCTGCAAGGCGCCAGAATCACGCGATTCTTGCCTGGAGCCATCCATATGAAAGCATCTGATGTCATGACTGCAAAGACGGTGACGGTCATGGGTTCGGCGTCGCTCAAGGATGCCGCGCACCTCATGGTTCAGAATCGCATCAGCGGTCTGCCCGTCGTGGATGATTCGGGTGCGGTGATCGGAATGATCACTGAAGGAGACTTGCTGCGACGCGCGGAAACCGGAACCGCGCGCCATGCGAGCTGGCTGGCGTCCTTCCTATCGGCGGGACATATGGCACAGGACTATGTGCGCTCGCATGCCAGGACGGTGGCCGAATTGATCGACGGTTCCGTAATCTCGGTTGGACCGGATGCCTCACTCGCCGAAGTCGTTGCCGTGATGGAATCGCGCCGGGTGAGGCGCGTGCTCGTGATTGACGGTGGTAGTCTGCTGGGCATCATTGCGCGCGCCGATCTGGTCAAAGCCCTGGTCAAGTTGATGCCCGGCGGCGGCGACGCCCCGGCCGTCACGGACGCACAGATTCGGGCGCGTTTCCTACAAGCGGTGGACCGACAGCAATGGACGCCACGATCGGCAATCGATTGCCGGGTGAGGGACGGCGTGATCGAACTCCACGGCGTCATTACGGACGACAGGCTGCGACCTGCGCTGGGCGTAATCGCCGAAAACATTGAAGGCGCACGCTCCGTTCGCGACCACATGGTCTGCTTCGAACCGATTTCCGGAGCCGTGATCAGTCAGGGATCCGATGAGGCGCGGCCGGCCGCCTAGGGCGCCGGCATCCTTGCAGCCAGGGAATGCAGCAGATGAATTTGGACTCCAAGGTATTTCGAGTTCCGCCGGGCAAGAAACTCAATCTCTCCAAATGGCCGACGGCCATCAAACCGCTCTACAGAACGAAGCAGGACTACAAACGGCTGCTGGAGAACCACGTCCACCAGCTGGCGGCCCGGCAGCGGCTGCTTTATGCCGACAATCGGTATTCCCTGCTGCTGATCTTTCAGGCCATGGATGCGGCCGGCAAGGACGGCGCCATCTCGCACATCATGTCCGGTGTCAATCCGCAGGGCTGCCAGGTGCACAGCTTCAAGCATCCCAGCCAGGCAGAGCTTGAGCACGACTTCCTATGGCGGACAACCCGCGAATTGCCGGAGCGGGGCCAAATCGGCATCTTCAATCGCTCGTACTACGAAGAAGTGCTCATAGCTCGGGTGCACCCGAAGATTCTGCGTGCCGAGGATTTGCCCCCCGTAGAACCGCAGGAGTCCCTGTGGCAAGGGCGATTCAACTCCATTGTGGACCTGGAGCAGCACCTGCACCGAAACGGAACAGTGACGGTGAAGTTCTTTCTGCACATTTCCGCTGAGGAACAGCGCAAGCGGTTTCTTCAGCGAATCGATGACCCGGACAAGAACTGGAAATTCAGCATGGCGGACATGACAGAAAGGAGATATTGGAAGCAGTACATGCACGCCTACGCGGAGTGTTTGCGCGCCACAAGCACGGCGGCAGCTCCATGGTACGCCATACCTGCCGATGACAAGAAAAACGCCCGATTGATCGTGTCGCAGATCATTCTGGACACGCTGGGAACCCTGCGACTGAAATTTCCCAAAGTCGATGCCGCAAGACGGCGGGAGCTGCACGACATTCGGGCGCTCTTGTCGTAGCGTATTTTCACAGCTGCAGGGACCGCAAACGCAGGGCGTTGGCGATGACCGACACCGAACTTAGACTCATTGCGGCGGCGGCGACCACGGGACTGAGCAGCAGGCCGAAGGCGGGATACAGGATGCCAGCGGCCAGCGGTATGCCAAGCACGTTGTAGGCAAAGGCGAGCAGCAGGTTCTGGCGGATGTTGGCCATTGTCGCCCGACTCAAGGCCAAGGCGCGCGCAATGCCGGCAAGATCGCCCTTCAACAGCGTGATCCCAGCGCTCTGGATCGCCACATCCGTGCCCGTGCCCATGGCCACGCCCACGTCCGCCTCAGCCAGCGCCGGCGCGTCATTGACCCCGTCGCCGGCCATGGCGACGACCCGCCCCTGGGCGCGCAGCTGCCGGACGATTGCGCCTTTGCCCTCGGGCAGCACCCCGGCTCGGATATCCGTGATGCCGACTCTTCGTGCGATGACCTGCGCAGACTCATGATTGTCGCCGGTCACGAGGATGAGGCGAATACCGGCGCTGCGCAGCTGGTTCAAAGCGGCGGGGGCGCCGGCCTTGATGGGATCCGCAACGGCGATCACGCCGGCAAGGTTGCCGTCGATGGCAACGAACATTGTCGTGGCTCCCTCGCGTCGCAGGCTTTGGGCGCGTGGCTCGAGTTCGCGCGCATCGACGCGCAGGTCATCAAGGAGCTGGGAATTCCCGATGCTGACCTGGCGGCCATTGACGGTGCCGGCAATTCCCTTGCCCGGCAGGGCGCGGAAGTCGGCAACCTCGCCCAGCGTCAAGCCGCGCCCATGAGCAGCCGCCACGACTGCGGCGGCGAGCGGATGCTCGCTTGAGCGCTCCAGACTTGCGGCCAGCGTGAGCACCGACTGTTCCGTGAAGGCTCCCGTTGCGGCGAGTGCGATCATGCGCGGTCGGCCTTCGGTCAAGGTCCCGGTCTTGTCGAAGACGAGGGTATCGATCTTCTCAAAGCGTTCAAGGGATTCGGCGTCCTTGATCAAGATGCCGGCGCTGGCCCCCTTGCCGATACCGACCATGATTGACATGGGAGTTGCAAGGCCCAGGGCACAGGGACAGGCGATAATCAGGACCGAGACAGCGGCGACGAGCGCGTAACCCAGCTGTGGTGGTGGTCCGAGGAGCATCCAGCCGATGAATGCACCCAGTGCTACCAGAATCACCGCCGGAACGAACCAGGAAGCCACTGCATCAGCCAGTTTCTGAATCGGTGCACGGCTTCGCTGCGCATCGGCAACCATCCGTACGATGCCTGCGAGCACGGTATCCGCTCCCACATGATCGGCCCGCACGACGAGTCCGCCGGTGCCATTCATCGTGCCTCCGGTTACCCGCGAACCGCTATCCTTCACGACCGGCATGGATTCGCCAGTGATCAGCGATTCATCGACTGAGCTGCGGCCTTCCAGCACGGTGCCGTCCACCGGCACGGCTTCTCCGGGCCGCACGCGCAGATGGTCGCCCACCTGCACGAGCTGCAGGGCAATCTCCTCGTCGTTCCCGTCCGCCGTAAGACGACGCGCGACCTTTGGGGCGAGATTGAGCAGGGCGCGAAGCGCGCCGCCGGTGGCTTCGTGTGCCCGCAATTCGAGCACCTGGCCGAGCAGCACGAGGACCGTGATGACGGCGGCGGCCTCGTAGTAGACGGCGATGACGCCGTCGTCCCCGCGTAGTGCGGTAGGAAATAGCGTCGGCGCAAAGGTCGCGGCAAGGCTGTACAGGTACGCCGCGCCAATTCCGAGCGTCACGAGGCTGAACATGTTCAGCGAATGTTGCCGCACCGACTCCAAGCCACGTCCGAGCAGCGGCCAACCGGCCCACAGGATCACCGGGGTCGCAAACACAAACTGGATCCACATTGACGTTCCGGGCGGAAGGTAGTGATGCAGGTGAAAGGCCGAAAGATGTCCGCCCATCTCCAGAACCACCACGGGCAAGGCAAGCACTGCCGCCATCCAGAACCGCAGCGTCATCCGGCGCAGTTCGGAACTCGGGACGGCACCTGCGGCCGGCTGTAGCGGCTCCAGCACCATGCCACAGATTGGGCAATTCCCAGGCTGGCCGCGGCGGATCTGCGGGTGCATGGGACAGGTGTAGGTCGTGCTCGACGCACCCGCCGGCTGCGGTGGCGCCGCCCTTGGTGTGGCGGCGGATGGGGCATCGGCGGCGTTGAGGTACCTGTCCGGATTGGTCCGGAAGGTATCCTGGCAATGAGCCCCGCAGAAGTAGAAAGTGCTCCCGTCCCGGTCGAGATGGTAGGCAGCGTCTTGCATGCTCACGCTCATGCCGCACACCGGGTCGCGCGCCAGCGAATCCGAGGAGCAATCCGCCTCGTTCGGCCTCGTGTGTCGGAAGTTTCTAGACATTGCGCAAGTCCATTCTGCTTGCCGATCGCAGCCTGTAAATAGGTATTTGTATCTGTCAGCGGGCACCGGGTGTTCGTTGTAGCATGCCGCATGTCCGCGCAAACCCTGGCTGAGTTGTTTCGCTCCCGCGTGCACCAGACGCCCGGCCGCGAGGCGTATCGACAGTTTGATACCGCGAGCCAGTCATGGGTGAGCTACTCCTGGGCCGAAATGGACACAAAGGTGCAGCGCTGTCGCTCGGCCTTGGCCAGCGAGCGGCTGCCCCCCGGGGCGCGGATCGGCATTCTGGTCCCGAACAGCGTTGAACATGTCTCCATGGATCAGGCGGCGCTGGCTTCCGGGTATGCGTGCGTACCGCTCCATGTCATCGACAATCCGGAAAGCCTGGCCTACGTCATTGCCGACAGCGGTGCCTCCGTGCTGGTGGTGGAGTCGGCGCAGCGCTGGGCGGCTCTCGCATCCCTGCAGCCGCAATTTCCGCGCCTGCAGCGCGTGATCTACCTGGGCAGTGCTGATTCAGCGGATACCGGCATTGCGCGCAGCTTCGGTGAGTGGCTCGCCACAGCAGATGGCTCCAGCGCGCAGGTCGCAGGAGTGAACGCCGTGGCGCCGGACGATCTGGCCGCCATCGTGTACACCTCGGGCACCACTGGGCGACCCAAGGGCGTGATGCTGTCACATCGCAATATCGTTTCGAACGTGAATTCGATCCTGGCGGTGATGCCGGTCGTGGCGGATGACATCCTGGTCTCGTTTCTGCCGCTGTCGCACACCTTTGAACGCACCGTTGGTTACTATCTGCCCATCGCCGCCGGCGCCACGGTGGCCTTCGCCCGATCCATTTCGCTCCTGATGCAAGACCTGGAGACGATCAGGCCGACCATCCTCGTCTCGGTGCCTCGAATCTACGAACGCGCCTATGCGCTGCTTCGCGAAACCGTCGACCGCTCGTGGCTGACAAGGCTGTTGTTTGCATGGGCAGTTGACCTGGGCTGGCAGCAGTTCGAGCATCGTCAGGGACGCGCAGGTTCCCTGTCCTCGATCGGGCGGGGCGTCTTTTCCGTTTTGGATCGAATCGTCGGCAAGCCGCTGCGCGCACGGTTTGGGGGTCGTCTGCGCGCCGCCGTGGCGGGTGGGGCGGCGCTGGCGCCAGAAGTGGCGCGACCGTTTTTGGCTTTGGGGGTGCCGCTCCTGCAAGGGTACGGCATGACCGAAAGTGCCCCGGTGATTGCCTGCAACACCCCGGAAGATAACGACCCCGTATCGGTCGGCAGGCCTATCCCGGGTGTTGCCGTGCAAATCGGTGACCGGGATGAATTGCTGGCGCGCGGCCCGAACATCATGCTGGGGTACTGGCAGCGCCCCCAGGACACGGCCGTGACGCTTGATTCGGAAGGCTGGCTGCACACCGGTGATCAGGCGCAGCTGAAGGATGGCCGTGTCTTTATCAAGGGCCGGATCAAGGACATCATCGTCACCTCGACGGGGGAGAAGATTGCGCCGGCGGATCTTGAGACCGCTATTGTCAGCGACCCGGTGTTCGACCAGGTCATGATCGTGGGAGAGCAGCGTCCCTATCTTGCGGCCCTGGTCGTCCTGAATTCAGTTCGTTGGGCCCAAAAGGCGGGCGAGCTCGGCCTGGACTGCCGGACGATGGCGGATTTGCGCTCGCCCGCGGCGTCTCAGTGGGCTCTGGAACACATCGCGCGGACCCTGCGGGCGTTCCCAAGTTACGCCACGCCGCGAGCGGCGTGGCTGTCGCTGGAGCCCTGGACCGTGGGCGCGGGTCTGATCACGCCAACCCTGAAGCCGAAGCGCGCGGCCATCCAGGCACGGTATTCAGCTGAAATCGCTGAACTGTATCGGGGACATTAGCAGCGGATGCAGCGGCACTGGCGGCCGCGATCCGGACACGGCTACAAGATCAGCGTGTAAATGACCTGAGCAGCGTCTTCAGGATCCTGGGACGGACGCATGCCGATGGTCTGTGCCAAGCGCCGCATGGCGTCGTTCTCCGCGAGCTCCACGGAGTACAGCTGCTTGACGCCATTGGCCTTGGCGTGGTCAATCAGCTGAGTCATCAGCAGCTCGGCCAAACCCTTGTATTGCCATTCGTCGGCGATCGTCAGCGCCATTTCGCGCGCCCCCTCCATCTGGCTGGGCGCGTACCGGCTGACACCGATGGCGACCTCCCGACCCGCTTTGCGAGTGGTGGCTACCAACGCCACCGAATTCTTGCCGTCCACATCGCAGAGCAGCTTCAGCTCGGCGGGCGAGAGCTCCTTGACGCTGCCGAAGAAGCGATAGCGCCGCGCCTGCGCGGAAAGCTGACGCACGAATTCGGCCTCCATTGCCACGTCCGTGGGATGAAGCGCCCGTATGGTGACGGTTTCACCGCCGATGTCAGTCTGCACGCAATTCTCAGTCATGAGCCTGCCCGCCGATGAATCGTCCAGTCCTATCGGCGCACGCGCTGTTCACGCGACTGCTCCCGGGACATGATGTCCACCAGCGAGTTGGCATCGAGCGCCAGATTGCGCAGGATGTCATCAGCGGTAACGATGCCGATCAGCGTCCCTTCATGATTCACGATGGGCAATCGTCGAACGCCATGGACGCGCATCAGTTCCAGTGCGTGCGAGGTGTCCTCGGTTTCACTTGCAATCACGACCGGCGTCCGGATCACGGCGCCGACCCTGGTCGTGGCAGGGTCAAGGCCCTTGGCGAGGACTTCGACTACGATGTCGCGATCGGTCAGCAAGCCAAGCGGCGCGGCTTTGTCATCGCCGTCATCCACCACCACCAGATCACCGGTGTGACTGTGACGCATGATTTGCGCCGCTTCAAGCACCGTCGTGTGGGGCTTGCACCGCACCGGCTGCATGGTGCAGATAGAATTCAATAACATGCTGCGGGCTCCTTGGAAGCGACTGCCTCGCGACGGCGAACAAGATTCCGGGGTGGCAGCCTCATGACCGCCACCCCGTGCGTGTCACGTCCGGATCGTGAGAGAATTGTTCACCATGCTGACGCCGGGTGCGGCCCAGGCCGTTTGTACGGCCTGATCGTGCTCCGCCCAGGAGCGCACTTCGCCCCGCAGGGTGACTTCCGAGCCGATTGCCTCCACCGATATATGGTTGGCATCCACCTCGGCGATGCGCCGGAACGCGTCTTCGATCCGATGCTTGATGTTTTCGGGCGCGACGCGTGGCTTGATCCGAATCTGATTCAGTACGCTGACGACCCCGTCAAGATGGCGCATCGCGGTCTCGGCGCTCTCGCGCTGAAAGTGCCATTCAACCTCGCCCGTCAGCGAAACGCGCCCCTGGGCAACCGTGGGCTTGATCTCCTCCCAGCTGAACGGCAGCGCCAGCTTGAGGGCCAACAGCGCGGCGCGGGCAATTTCCGGGTCGCTGGGGGCGCCGGTGGGGAGATTGACCTGAATGTCATTGGCAACCGCAGCCACGCCCTTGACGCGCCGCGCGACGATTTCGGCCTGGTACTTCTCGTAGTAGCTACCCGTGAATCCCAGCAGGGTCACTTCGCCGCCATTGACCTTCACCGCGATGTCGGTTTCCTTGATCTGCGGGCTCCACCGCAGTTCCGCCTCCACGTCCCGCTTGATTGCTTCGTCCGATTTCATGATTGAATCCCTCTGTCAGTCGTTGTTGATCGGCGGCATCACTGCACGCGGATCTGTTTGGGAGAATCCTTCCGGGCTTCGGCCTTCGGAATGTGAACGGTGAGAATCCCGTCCTTGCTCTCGCAGCGGATAGCGTCAGTCTTGATGTTTTCGGGCAACGAGAAGCTGCGCTCGAAGCTGCCATAGAAGCTCTCCACGCGGTGGAACTTCTCGGTCTTGTCCTCCTTGTTCTGCTTGCGCTCACCCTTGATGGTGATCATGCCCGCATCGAGCGTAACGTGAACATCCTCCTTGGGGACCGCCGGCAATTCGGCCCGAATGACGAATTCGGCATCCGTTTCGCTGATATCGGCGCTTGGTGACCACTCAAGCTTGCCACCTTGGCCGGCCGCCGCAAGGCGTGGCCAGCGCGCAGATCCCGCCGCCAGCCGGTTGAACAGCGTGTCGAACTCACCAAATGGATCCCAACGTACGAGACTCATGGCATTCTCCTTTCGCCGATCTGGCGAATCGATAGGTGGCCTACAGCGTAGATGCTGAACCGGTTTTCGGTCCGCTGCGATCCGAAGTTCTACCTATCTCCAAAGACGCTGCGGTCGGCGCAATCTGGTGCCATTCAGGAACCCGGAATGCGGGATGGTAGGCAATACGCATAACTACGACGTGGAGCAAATCCTCGGGCGTCGCAGACTGCACTTCAGATGCGCGGGGCGCGGCGGGTCATACCATGGAAATTCCGATTGCGATTTCGGCACGTCATGTGCACCTGCGACAAGACACCGTAGAAAGATTGTTTGGACCCGGATACCAACTGCACGTCCGGTCGCCCTTGTCACAGCCAGGCCAATACGCCGCCGAGGAGACAGTGACGCTGGCCGGTCCCCACGGAAGGCTGGAGCATGTCAGGGTAATGGGACCTCCCCGGGTCGCCGACCAGGTTGAGATCTCGCGCTCGGATGAGCTCCTCCTCGGCCTGAATGGACCCGTGCGGATTTCCGGTGATTTGGAGGGCACGCCGGGCATTGAACTGCAGGGTCCTTCCGGCCGGGTGACGCTATCTCAGGGAGTCGTGTGCGCATTGCGTCATATTCACATGAGTCCGCGTGACGCAGACGAGTTCGGAGTTCAAGATCACGATGTCGTGGACGTGGCAATCGGAGGAACCGGCCGCGGTGTTGTCTTTGGCGATGTCGTGATCAGAGTCTCTCCCGATTCCCGCCTGGAACTGCATCTGGATACCGATGAAGGCAATGCAGCAGGGGTGCATGCCGGAATGACCGGATATGTGGTGGCCCGGAACCGCGAGTAGCGCCCGACACGCACCAGAGCGCGACTGAACCGGCGGCGAATCTGGGCCGCCGAACCGACCCTGGTGGCAACTTGGCACGGGTCTGTCACAATCATGTGACGAATGAAATCTCTGCAGGGGGGGCTGCCATCGCCGCCAGGTCCGTCTGGCTTTGCGATGGCTGTACAATTGGCTCAAGCTTAGCGACTTATGCTTACCATTCCCTCAGAACTGGCTCGCGGTGCGCTTGAGGCGGCACCTGATGCGATTATCATCATCGATGCCGCCGGCATGGTGTGCTATGCAAACAGGCAGGTGTCAGCGCTGTTTGGCTACGCGCACGATGACATCATTGGCCAGAGCGTCGAGCAACTGATGCCGGAGCGCTTTCGGGGCCGCCATGTCGGTCACCGCGACGGTTATGCCAAGAATGTCCGCCTCAGGCCCATGGGTGCAGGTCTGACTCTGTTTGGCCAACGACAAAATGGCGACGAATTTCCGATCGAAATCAGCCTGAGCCCCATTCAGGATGGCGCTCGGGCGCTGGTGGCTGCCGCGATCCGCGATGTGACAGACCGCAAGCGCGTGGAGGCGGAGCTGACTGTGGCACGTCAGACGGCGGAGGAGGCCCGTGAGATCGCTGATCGGGCCAATCTGGCCAAAAGCCGGTTTCTCGCCACGGCGAGCCATGACCTGCGCCAGCCGCTACAGACCCTCGCCCTCTTGAATGGCACGTTGCGGCGCATGATCCGCGATGCGGACTCATTGCTGGCCATCTCGCATCAGGACCAGGCGATCGGCGCCATGTCGCGGCTCCTCAACGCATTGCTGGATATCAGTAAACTGGAGTCCGGCACGATAAAGCCGGAGACCACTGACTTCCGGGTGGCGGGACTGTTCGAGGAACTGCATCGGGAGTTCGCCCGATCCGCCGAGGACAAGGGTCTGCAGCTACAGATCGAGCCCAGCCAGGCTATTGTTCACAGCGACCCCGCCCTCGCCGAACAGGTGTTGAGGAATCTTGTCGCCAACGCGATCAAGTACACCCGCCAGGGCCTGGTAAGGCTGCGTTGTCTGAATGAGTCTTCGATGGTGCGCATCGAGGTCCTTGACACGGGGATTGGAATCCCCGACGACCAGATCCAGTACATCTTCGATGAGTTCTACCAAGTCAGCGTTCCCTCGCACAGCCAGCGCAATGGCTATGGACTGGGCCTGAATATTGTGCGCAGAATCGTGACGTTGCTGGATCTTCATCTTGAGGTGAAATCCAAGGTCGGAGAGGGGTCCGTATTTACTCTGACGCTGCCTGCGGGCCTGGACCTCGGCTGCCGCGAGGATGTCGAAGCAGTTCCAATGACCGGCGTAGCCGCGCCGCTGCAGGCGCAGCAGCATATTTTGCTCGTCGAGGACGATCCCGCGGTGCGCGATGCCACGCGGATGCTGTTGAAGGTGGAGGGCTATCTTGTCACCGCCGTCTCGACGATCTCAGAGGCGCTGCGGCGGGCCGCGACCGAAACGTTTGACCTGGTGATCACGGACTACCACCTGGCGGATGGGGAAGTCGGCACTGCGCTCATCACGGCTCTGCGCCAAAAGCTGGGCGCCAAACTCAAAACGGTACTGGTCACGGGCGATACTTCCTTGGCCGTGAAGGAATTGCCGGCCGACCCCTATTTGCGCATTGCCAGCAAGCCCATCAAGGCCGACACCTTGCTGGCGCTGCTCAGATCCTTTCCAGGCGGCTAAGGCAGATCTTGAGCGCTGGGCGTTCGTTCGATGCGATTGTCCTGCAATGCCTGTCGTAGCTGCGGAAGGTCCCGGCGCCAAGCCTCGGCATCCCCATAGTCAAGGAAAGTCGCGTAACGATCATGGGCGCAAATCACACGCCGGGCGTGCTTGATCGGGCACCAGTATTGCTCGGTGCGCGAGGCGACCTCCCGCACATATGCGATCACGCCATTTGCATAAGAGCAGTAGACACAATTGAGTTTCTCGATGACGTTCAGGTAGGCCAGGTGGCCGCGGTCGAAAATGACGTAGTCGCTGCGGCGCACCCGAGGCACGCCGTATACCCTGAAGCACAGGGCCTGGTACACAGTCACAAATGCATCCAGCAGCGCGAACGGCACGATGAGAGAATAGATCAGCGGTGCGGAAACGAACATCAGCGGCCTGGATTCCAGCAGGTACCGGGCCAGCCCCATCCTTGCGGCCCGATGGCGGGCGATCACGATATGTTCGAATCGGATCTTGCCCTTCTGCACCACGAAATTGAGCTCGATTCTGCGACGCGCCAGCTCCACTTCCAGTTCTGCCTCCAGGGTCTTGATTCCCTGCAGTAGGTTACTGATGCGTTCATTCATGGTGAATTTCGGGCACCAATACTCCTAAGCCTAGCCGGAGTTGCGCACTAGAAGTACAGGGACCGATGCATGGCGCACGATGTATTCGGCGTCGCTGCCCATCAATAGCCGGCGCACGCCGCGGCGGCCGTGCGTCCCGCAAATGATCAGCTCGGCCTGGTGCTCGGAGGCCTTGCGCACAATGCACTCGCCGACCTGCACATCCGGAGACTCGACCAGGATGCTGTCAACCGCAAGGCCGGCTGCACGAACCGTCGTTGCACAATCACTGAGCAGACTCGCACCCTCACTACGCAGCATGTCGAACACGATGTCGTAAGTTGCGGCGGCCGCCGAGGAGGCAAGCATTGGCCACACGTCAACGACATGCACCAGCTGTATGGATGCCTTCAACGACTTGGCCAGGCGAATTGCCTCGCTCAGGGCCAGTTTCGAAGCCGGGCTACCGTCCACGGGTACGAGTATCTTCGAATACATCGCGAACTCTCCTTGTCTTCAAATGCTTTCGGACACCTGGTGAGCATAGTCATGCATACGCTCGTTTCATTCCGCAGTTGTACGTATGCGTCCCGCTGGTCTGCGTCCCTATACTGGCTTTCCATGCCCTACGGGATTTGAACTGCAATGACGGAGCGGCAGGAAATCCAGATCCAAACAGTTTGGGATCCGCGCTCCGAACTGCCGATACCGACGGCCGCCAGCATTCACGCGACCCGCAAGACCGCGCGGCGCGCCCTGGTGCGGCTGAAAGCCCTGCGACGGGCCGTCAGTGGAGGGTCATACCGCGGCCTGCGCAAGTCATTGCGTGAGCTCATTCGCATCAGCTCGGAGAGCCGGGATGCGGAGGTTCAGCGGCGGCTGGTGGCGCGACTTAGCGCGCGCAATCCAGGCATCGGCGGGCGCGATTGCAAAGAGTTACTGTCGAATCTCACGCTGCGCAGGCGTAAGGCCGTTCGGCGGCTGGCCGCAAGACTCTATTCTGCTGCCGGTACCGAGCGTTTGCGGCGAGTCAACGAGGATCTGGATGCGCTCCGGGTCGCAGAATCGATCGTGAACCTGCCACGACTCGCGCTTCCGCTCTATCGTCACGGCCTGCGCAGCATTGACGCACGACTGGGACGCAAAGTGGTGCCGGGCCGCCGCGTGCACACCTTGCGGATTCGCCTGCGCCGAGCACACATCTTGTCGAGCATGGTGGGAGCCCCGGGTCTCGCGGGGCCCAAGGCGCTAGACCGGAATCTGAAAGGGCTGCAGGCGGTGCTGGGCGACCTTCACGACCTGATGCTGCTGAAGCGCTGGATCAGAAGTCGCGGACTGTCTGTGCCGCAGCCGCTGACCATTGTCATGAGGGCCTTGGCGCAAGACCAGCTCCGGGAATGCAATGACTTGCGCAAGCCGCTGCGCCGCGCTGTTCGTGGTTTCCTATCGCAGGAGGTTTAGGCAAAGTTTGTGCGCGCACACTGCCTGATGCGCATGAAATGCGCATTTGCGGTGGCGGTGGGCAGGTTGGGCGCGATGTGGTCGAAGTGCAGGTGATCCAGCAGCTCAAAGCCGACAGCCCGAAACACGTGGGTGTCCTGCAGCATCGTCACCGCATCCCAGCGTCCGGATCCCGCCAGGACGGGCAGGGGTGCGCCGGAGAGGGTGACGATGACACATTTCTTCCCGGTCAGAAGTCCGTGCACCACGCCTTGGCGCGACTCATAGGCAAAGCCGGCCGCGAATACACGGTCGATGAAACCCTTGAGAATCGCCGGCATGGAAAGCCACCATAGCGGATAGATCACCGTCACCACATCGGCGGCCTCAATATCCTGCTGCGCCTGAATCACTGCCGGAGGCCTGGAACGCGTTTTCGGATCGGCAATCTCGGTGCTAGTGAGTACCGGATCAAATCCCATGAAATACAGATCGTACAGGGTGTGTTCGTGGCCCAGCGCGGCGAGCTCGGCGACATAGGCGCGCGCGAGAGCGATCGTCAGGCTGTTCGGGCGCGGATGGGCCACTACGACAAGGTGCTTCATGAGGGCCTCTAGGGGTGAGTGGCCGGCACAGGGGTGCCCGGCGAGGAGGAGGCGGCGTCGGCCTTGGTGGGTGCGGTCAGTCGGATGCGCACGCCGATACCGGAAAAGTTGAAGCGAATACCGGTAACGTCGGAGCGCACCCGGATGCTGACGCCACGCTCGTTCTTGATCAGTGCCAGGGATGCGCCTTTGGAGACCGCCGACCCGAAAGTCGAGCCGACATAGCGGCCCTCAAAATCGGCGACGGACTTCAGGTCAAAGACCTCTCCGGTGCCCAAGATCTTGGCCGCACCGATGTCCATGACGGAAATGCCGCGCACCCAGAACGGGATGCTCCGCCCGCGGTAGAATAAAGTACCCCGAGCCCACTCGAATCCGATCCCCAGCGCAACGATGTGCCCGGAAATGGTAATCGTTGCATCGGCCGTTGCGGGTACTTCGATCGTGCTCGGTGCACCGGTTCCCGCGGAGGCGGAAGTGCCCGCGAGGACCAGTAAGGCGAGCAAGGATCTCAAGGCTAGCTTCAATGGCGGCTCCGCGGCAATGCGACGTTCCTAACGGATGACGCAGCCAACGTACCGACCCGTTTGCGCTCAGGCCATACGTACACACCGCAGCGCGGCTGTACGTGGTTTTCCGGATTCCAGGCCGATCGCCTGCGGGTACCCTGCGGGTCAGCTTCCAACAGGGACCTACCATGAAGACCCTCGTGATTGTGCTCGGCGTGCTGAGCATGGCGACCCCGCTGTTGGCGGGCGCCGTATCGAACGCTGCCCAGGACAGCAGTGATGTGCTGCAGAGCCCGCCGAATCTGGACCACGGCGCGGAATTGTTTCAGTCATGCGCAGTATGTCACGGAACCTCCGGGGGTGGCACGGCGGACGGCAAGGTGCCCCGCATTGCCGGCCAGCACTTCTCCGTATTGGTCAAGCAGGTGGTCGATTTCAGGCATAGCCTGCGCTGGGATCCGCTGATGGAATACATGGCGGACAAGCACCTGCTGAAGAAGCCCCAGGATATTGCCGACGTGGCGGGCTATGCCAGCCAGATCGAGACGCTGCCTGATGCGTCGGTGAGCGTCGGGTCCGGGGAGTTCCTGTCGCGCGGTGCGGAAGTTTACCGGCGCTCCTGCGCCTCCTGCCATGGAAAGTCCGGTGATGGCAACGCACAGCTGGAGATTCCAAAGCTGGCAGGTCAGAACTACGCCTATTTGGTGCGTCAGGTTCATGACGCCGTCGAAGGCCGGCGACCGAATTTCGATCTCTCGCACGTCAAGTTGCTGAAGACCTTGAACTACGCGGACATCATGGGCGTGGCCGATTACCTGGCGCGCATTCCCCGTCGGACCGATCGCATCGCGCCGCAGGGCTTGGCGGCAAATTGATGGCCGACGCCTCGCGCACGGCGCGATGTGCCGGAATTGCGGGAACTACGCATAGGCATGCGGGGCATTGCTGCGCAGACTCAACCACGCAGATTCACGGTCCGGCCGCTTCGGAGGTCTTATGCATATCGATCGCATGGTGTTTGCCATTTCCGGCGCTCTGATATTGCTCTGCGTTGCCATGAGCTACCTGTATTCATCCCGTTGGCTGGTCGGCGCCGCGATCGTGGGTTTGAACATGGTGCAGGCAGGGTTCACGGGCATGTGTCCGGTGGCGATGACCCTGCGGAAGCTGGGATTCAAATCCGATTCAGTGTTTGCATGACCTCGCGCGAAGATCTAGGACGTGATATCGGCTGGATCCTGGCGGCGAAATTGGTCTTGCTTGGACTGTTGCAGTTCTTGTTCTTCTCCGCGAAGCACCAGCCAGCTGCCGATGCGGCGGCTACTGGCGGCCACATCACGCGCAGTGCGTCGGTAGTCCGATCAACGCCCGCGTCACCTGATTCCGATTTGGAGCAAAGCCGTGATTGACATGGATGTGGTGACGCTCTCGCGCGCCCAGTTCGCGCTGACGGCCCTGTACCACTTCGTATTCGTTCCCCTGACGATCGGGCTTTCCATGATTCTGGTGATCATGGAAGCCACGTATGTGATGACCGGACGCAAGATCTGGCAGGAAATGACGAAGTTCTGGGGGCTGCTGTTCGGCATCAATTTCGCCATGGGGGTCGCCACGGGCATCACCATGGAATTCCAGTTCGGGACCAATTGGGCCTACTACTCACACTACGTTGGAGACATCTTTGGCGCACCCCTGGCAATAGAGGGTCTGATGGCCTTCTTTCTCGAGTCGACATTCGTCGGGCTGTTCTTTTTCGGCTGGGACCGCCTGTCCAAGGTGGCACATCTGGTCGTGACGGCGCTGGTCGCGTTGGGCTCGAGCCTGTCGGCACTGTGGATCCTGATCGCAAACGGATGGATGCAAAATCCCGTTGGCGCGCAGTTCAACTTTCAGACCGTGCGCATGGAGCTGGTATCGTTTGCGGACGTGTTCTTCAATCCCGTGGCCCAGGCCAAGTTCGTCCACACCGTTGCCGCCGGCTATGTGGTCGGTTCCATCTTCGTGCTCTCCATCAGCGCCGGATACCTGCTGCGGGGGCGCAATGTGGAGGTGGCGCGCCGCTCGATGGCGGTTGCGGCAAGTTTTGGGCTGGCTTGCGCGCTGTCAGTGGTCGTCCTGGGAGACGAGTCCGGCTATGTCGCCGGCGAGAACCAGAGGATGAAGATCGCCGCCATCGAGGCCGAGTGGAATACGGAGACGCCACCGGCCGGGTTTACGCTCTTTGGCCTGCCCGATACCCAGGCGCGCGCGGTGCGTGCACAGGTGAAGATCCCGTGGATGCTGGGTCTGATTGCCACGCGGTCCGCCGACAAGCCGGTGGCAGGTATCACCGAGCTGGTCGCCTTGGCGCGTACCCGGATCGTGAGCGGCATCCAGGCGCATGCGGCGCTGCAGGTCTTGCGTGCCAACCCCAACGATGCTTCGGCTCGGGCACGCTTCGCTGAGCATCAGGCGGACCTCGGGTACGGGCTGCTGCTGCTGCGATACGTGGACAATCCGGCCCTCGCGACGCCTGCCCAGATCGAGCAGGCCGCACAGTCCACCGTGCCCAATGTGCCCGTGCTGTTCTGGAGTTTCAGGATCATGGTGGCGCTGGGACTGTTCTTCATCCTGCTGTTTGCCGCCGGTTTCTACCTGGCATCTCGGCATCGCCTGCAACGAAGCCGCTGGTTCCTGCGCATTGCAGCGCTGAGTCTGCCGCTGCCATGGATTGCGGCGGAGTTGGGCTGGGTGGTTGCCGAATATGGGCGTCAGCCGTGGGCCATTGACGGTGTGCTGCCCACATTTCTTGGCGTTTCGACCGTACACGCAAGCAATGTCGTCGCATCGCTGGTCGGATTTGCACTGTTCTATTCGGCGCTCGCCGCGGTAGAAGTGTTTCTCATGGTGCGGACCATCCGCAGCGGACCGGACGGCCTGGGGTACTGGCCCCCGGCCGCGGAACTTCCCGTCGCTGGCCGCTGAAGGGGGATGGGAGGCTTATGTTTGACTATGCTGTTCTGCGCGTGATCTGGTGGGCGATTCTGGGCGTGCTCCTGATCGGCTTCGCCGTTGCCGATGGCTTTGATCTGGGCGTGGCGGCGATATTTCGCGTCACGGGCCGCAATGATGAGGAACGCCGGGCGCTGCTCGGTTCAGTGGAGCCGGTATGGGAGGGCAACCAGGTCTGGTTCATTCTGGGCGGCGGTGCGGTGTTCGCGGCGTGGCCCTTGTTGTATGCCGCTTCGTTTTCAAATCTATACCTTGCGATGTTCCTGGTGTTGGTGACCTTCATCCTGCGTCCCGTGGGATTTGCATTTCGCGACCGGTTGAGTGATCCGCGCTGGCGCGAGGTCTGGGACTGGGTATTGACGGTTTCCGGAATCGTGGCGCCCCTGCTGTTTGGCGTAGCCTTCGGAAATCTGTTCCTCGGCGTACCCTTTCATTTCGACGCGATGATGCGCCCCGTCTATTCCGGCGGGTTCTTCAACCTTTTGCAGCCGTTTGCCTTGCTGGTTGGCATCGTGAGCCTGGCGATGCTCGTGCAGCACGGCGCCTGCTACGCGGCGCTGAAGGTGGATGAGCCGATGGCAGCACGGGCGGCCGCGATCGGGCGCGCCGCCGCGGTGGCCTTCATCGTGGCGTTCTTGGCGGCCGGGATGTGGGTCGCTTATGGATTGGCGGGCGACCGCATTGTGGCGGGTGGGGATCCCCTCGGGCCCTCAAACCCGCTGTCTAAGGCTGTAGCGATGTCGCCTGGCGGCTGGCTGGTGAACTATCAGCTGCATGCGGCCCTATGGTTGGCGCCAATCAGCGCCATTCTTGGCAGCATTGGCGCCTTTATGTTCTTGCGCGTTGGCAGGCCTGGCGCGGCGTTCGTTTCGAGCGCCATCACCTTGGCAGGGACAATCCTGACTGGCGGAATAGGACTGTTCCCGTTCCTGATGCCGTCCTCGACCCATCCGGATCAAGGCCTGACCATCTGGGATGCCTCCAGCAGTGCCAGGACACTGCGGATCATGCTCGTTGCCGTGATCGTGTTCCTGCCCATTGTGCTGGGGTATACCGCCTGGGTGTATCGGGTGCTCAGGGGCAGGGTGACCCTGGAACATGTTCGCAATCACAGCGGTCGGTACTGAGGCCGGCCAGGACAATTCAGATGTGGTATTTCGCGTGGATTTTGGGGCTCGGGCTGGCGCTGACCTTCGGTGTGCTCAATGCCATCTGGTTTGAGCTGACCATCGACAGGACAGCACACGCGGAGCCGCCCAGGATGGGCGACGCCGCGCATCCAGGGCCTTCCGACATCAGGTCCGGATCGTGAGCTCGTTGACGACCTTGACCACACCGGGCGCGGAGGCCGCAGTTTTGTAGGCCTGGTCGCGCTCGGCCCAGGAGCGCACTTCGCCGCGCAGAACCACTTCCGGTCCCTGCACCACGACCTTGACCTGCTCGGAGTCGATGGTGGCATTGCGACGGAAGGCCTCCTGAATATCTCCCTTGATGTCGGTGGCCGAGATCGCCGGCAGCACCCTGATGGAGTCGCGTACATCCAGGACGCCGCGCAGGCGGCGAATGGCCGCGACCGTGCGCTCGCGCAGGAAGTCCCAACCCACCGTGCCATCGAGCACGATATGGCCGTCGTGAACCAGGATCTTGATGTTCGGCCAGTCCACGGGAAGGGCCATCTTCAGCGCGGCCACCGCGTGGCGGGCGAGTTCAGGGTCCGGGATCCGATCCGCCTGCCGAGGCCGGACCATGAGGTCGTTGGCGACGGCGATGACGCCGGCGACGCGCTTGACGGTCAGTTCCGCCAAGTGCTTCTCATAGTAGTTCTGCGCAAAGCCTGACAGGGTCACGGCACCGCTGATGACCTGGGTGGCAATGTCGGTGGAATTGAGCTCCGGATTCCACTTCAATTCGTCGTCGACGTCAGACTTCAGTTCATTGTCCGTCTTCATGGTCCATCCCTCCGGGGCCTTGGCTATGGCGCGCTCAATGGCGCTGTATCGCTGATCTTGGCCGTTTTCGGGCCGGACGGCATTCGAATGAATACTTATATCCGCGCTGGCCACCCTGGCCGAGGCGAGGCCCCGGGACGCCAAGTCCGTATCAGTACGGATGCGGGCGAGGTTGCAGTTTGGGAGGGTGAAACGGGCGGATATGAGCAGAATCCACGAAGGGTGCGCTATGACTGGTATTCGGACCGTTCCTCGCCCGACGGCGCAGGTGCTGCTGGGGGCCGTGCTGATTGCCGGGATGGCTACCGCCGTGTGTGCCGACCGGACGACGCGCCTACGTGCACGGGTCCAGCGGGGCGAGCAGATCGCTCAGGAGCAGTGTTCAGCCTGCCATGTGGTGGCCGAAAGGCAGGAACTCACGCCAATACTCAAGCAGCCGGCCCCGAGCTTCAGGAGCATCGCGAACCGTCCGCAGACGAGCGATGAATCGCTGCGACATTTCGTGACCTCGACCCATTGGGATCCGAAGACCGTGCCCCCATCCATGCCGAGCCCGGAATTGTCTAAATCTGACACCATGGCCGTGATCCGGTACATTCTGAGTCTGAAGGACCATTGAGGCGCCCACTCCTGGATTACGTAATATGATCAATCGCCGCCGCTTTATCGGGACCTTGGGGTCGGTCTGTGGGGCCGCCGTGAGCCTGCGCGCGCCCATGGCGGTTGCAAATACCGGGGCGACCCGCTCGGTGTCCTTCATTCACACCCATACCGGGGAGGAACTCACGGCCCCCTACTGGAAGGGCGGCCGCTACCAGCCTGAGGTGCTCTTGCGGGTCAATCACCTGCTGCGGGACTTCCGCACCGAGGAGATCCACCCCATCGACCCGGCGCTGCTGGATTTGCTGAGTGATCTTCAGTCCAAGGCCGACACCGATCGGCCCTTCCAGGTCATTTCCGGCTATCGTTCCCCGAAGACGAACGAAATGCTGCGCCATTCCAGTGACGGCGTCGCCCAGCACAGCATGCACCTGGTCGGCCGCGCGATTGATATTCGCCTGGACGCATTTCCGACGCGCCGCTTGGGCGATCTGGCTCGCGAGCTAGGTCGCGGCGGCGTGGGCTTCTACCGCGCTTCGGATTTTGTTCACGTGGACACCGGCCGAGTCAGGTTCTGGTGAGTGCTCAAAGCAGCTTGGCCAGTCGTCGATCATTGCCGTAGACATCATCGAAGAAATAGACCGGTCCCGCCTCGGTTGCCAGAGCCGTGCCGTACAGGATCATGACCTGTATAGGCTGCGACAGGTTGACCCGCAGCGACTGTGATTGCTGCATGGCAGCCTTGATCTTCCCAGTATTCCACTCTCCCGGAGTGTTGCGCAGCGCGTAGGCGGCCAGCGCCACGGGATCTGCGACGCGAATGCATCCATGACTAAAGGCACGGCGTGACTGTGCAAACAGCTGGTGCAGCGGCGTGCCGTGCAGATACACATCATGCGCATTGGGGAACACGAACTTGATTGGGCCCAAGGCGTTGTCGTCCCCAGGTTTCTGCCGAAGCCGCAGTGTCCCGTTTGCCAGCGCGGCCATGGTGGGGGCGGTGCGGGCCTGATCCGCCAGCACGGAATTACCGCGCAGGATTTCAAATTGATTCCTGGCCAGATAATCGGGATGCGCCCGCCACTGCGGCAGCACCTCGCGCACGGTGATGCCGCGGGGAATGTCCCAGTAGGGCCTGAAGATGACGTACTTCAACGACCCGACGAATACCGGCGTCTGGGTCCGTGGATAGGACTTGCCGACGATGACCGGCATCTGCTCGATGTTGGCGAGACGATCGGCCGTGGTGCGGAAGGCAAACAGCTGATACTGGGGAATGTTCACGATGATCGGGGGCGTTTCAAACCTCGGCAACCATCGCCACCGTTCGAGGGTGAGCTCGATCTGGCGCACGCGCTGTGAGGCGGGAGTCGTCAGGGCAGCAAAGGTCAGCCTCCCCAGCGCGCCATCCTGGGCCAGGCCGGTACGCTGCTGAAATCGCCTGAGCGCGGCGACCAGGCTCGGATCCAGCCTTTCCTGTATGGCTTGGCCGCCGACCGGCACTTCATTGGGCGACAGATCGCCCAGTGCCAGCAAGAGCGTGCGCAAGGCGGGCGCACCCGCATAGGCATCCCCGGGATGTGGCACCTTTTGGCCCGTGGGCGGCAATTGCGTGAGCGCCGGTTGCGTGGCCAGCGCGCGATAGCGCGCCAATGCGGCCTTCAGCAGGTCGTAATGGTAGAACTGCGGCTCAACGGCCCTGATGACCTGGGTGACATTCGTCGCCTTGGCCAGGTCGCCCACGGCGGTGGCGACATTCAGGTCCGCAGGGCGTGCCGGCAGCTCAAATCCCGCGGCCGTTGGGTCCACGCGACCGTAGTGCAGGTGACTCACCAGTCGTACGGCCGCGTAGCTGAGAAGATGGTCGAAGTCCCGCCAGTCGGCATCGGTGGCGCTGCCCGTCTGCAGGTGCTGGACGGCAGCGGCAATCCGGGTCGCGCCATAGTCCTCGGGCTTCAGTCCCAGTTGGTCGCTGGCCCGAATGGCGTCCACCAGCGCAACAGCCTGAGGGGTGAGGTGCCGATCCGCGCTCCATAACAGGCCGCCACCGGCGTAGAGGCCGGCGACCAGCACCGTCTCATGGGGTGCGGGCCTGCCCGCAAATACCTCGACTGCGACCGGGCCCACTGTCTTCGTCGGCTGGGCAAACCCGGTGTGAGTTGCCCCCAGCCACAGCAGCACCACCATGGTGCCCAGAATCCTGACCATTCCCTCACCATCCTCAGCAGACCCGTGGCGTAATCCTGCGCCAGGCAGGTGAATTCAGTATGTAAGGGGGGGCTGGCCGGTGCATGCGCACATATGCCTATTTACCCCGAAACGCGATTCCTCTTAAATCGTCGACAATCGATTCGTATGGACCATGTCACGAGGCAACGCAAATGATAGCCGTACACTCCCAGGGCCCCGCCGGTCACCATCATGCCTTAGTGTGGATCGACCATCATGAGGCCAAGATCTTCCGCTTTGACAGCGAAGTGTCCGAGTCCACCCATCACACCATCCGCGACGAACATTCGCCCGCGCACCTGCACCACAAAGCCAACTCGATCGGCAGCGGTCATGCGCCGGTGAGCCGCGCGTATATGGAATCGGTTGCCATGGACATCATCGATGCCAAGGCCATCCTCATCGTCGGTCCCTCCAGTGCCAAGCACGAGCTCTACAAGCATATCGAGCAGCATCATCCGGCCTTGCTGAACCTGATCGTCGGCGTCGAGACGCTCGACCATCCCGGCGATGGCCCGCTGTTGGCACATGCTGCACAGTCGTTCCGCGCAGCCGCACGGCTGGGGCGTCCCTACTCGGCCGCACACGGCTAAGATCCGGCCCGCAGGCGCCACATGTTTGCCATGGTGCTCAGGCAGCCGCGAACGGCGCTGGCGGCCGTGGAGCTGCCCGATCCGGTGCCGGCCCGTGGCCAGGTACGGGTGCGCGTCGCCGCCTGCGGAGTGTGTCGGACCGACCTGCATGTCATCGACGGGGAGCTGCCGCACCCCAAGCTGCCCGTCATTCCCGGGCATCAGATCGTGGGGCGGGTCGAGGCGCTTGGAGAGGGCGTGGATGCCCTGCAGATCGGTCAGCGCGTCGGGGTACCCTGGTTGGGGCATACCTGCGGTCACTGCAGCTACTGTACCGGCGGCTTCGAGAATCTGTGCGACGAGCCGCTCTTCACCGGATATACGCGCGACGGCGGCTTTGCCACGACCACCGTCGCCGATGCACGCTTTGCCTTGCCGCTTTCCGCGACGGGGTCCGATGAATCCCTGGCTCCCTTGCTGTGCGCCGGACTGATCGCCTGGCGTGCGCTGCGCCTGGCCGGTGGGGGGGAACGAATTGGTCTGTACGGGTTTGGCGCCGCGGCACACATCCTCGCACAGGTCATTCGCTGGCAAGGTCGCCAGTGTTTCGCCTTCACGCGACCGGGTGATACCGCGACCCAGTCCTTTGCGCGTGACCTGGGCGCCGCCTGGGTCGGCGATTCCACACAGATGCCACCGGTGCCGCTGGATGCGGCCATCATTTTCGCACCGGACGGCACGCTGGTGCCGCTGGCCCTGGGTGCCGTGCGCAAGGGGGGCAGTGTGGTGTGCGCCGGCATCCACATGAGCGATCTACCGAGCTTTCCGTATCGACTCCTATGGGAGGAGCGGCGGGTGCTATCGGTCGCCAATCTCACTCGGCAGGATGGCATCGAGTTTCTTGCCGTTGCTCTGCAGGCCGGCATCCGCACCACAACAACCGCCTATCCATTGCGCCGGGCCAATGAGGCGCTGGCCGATCTTCGTGCCGGGCGCTTCGAGGGCGCTGCGGTCCTGATGCCCTAGGGCGCGGCACAGCTGGTGATCAAGACCACCCACGATCTGCCCCCCGAACTCACCCGACTGTCGGGGTTAAGTCCGGCGGCCGTTCTGCAGCAACTCAACAGTGATGCCGCTGGCATCAGTGCGGCGGAGTCGGCGCTGCGCCGCGAGCGCTGCGGGCCCAACACGATTGCCCATGAGCAGTCCAAGAGCCTCCTGCGCGACCTGGCTGCTCGCCTCATCAATCCGCTCAACTGCCTGCTGCTGGTTCTGGCATTGATCTCCCTGCTGACGGGTGACGCCAAGGCCGCGAGCCTGGTTGCGGCCATGGTGATGTTGAGCCTGGTGCTCGCCACGATCCAGGAGCGCCGCTCAAACCGGGCGGCAGCCCGGTTGCGGGCCATGGTGCATACGACGGCGGCGGTCCTTCGACCCGGCGCCCACGCATGCGAGATACCCCTCGAGCAGCTTGTGCCCGGCGATGTGGTGCAACTTTCGGCAGGCGACCTGATACCGGCCGATCTGCGTCTGATCGCCGCCAAGGACTTCTTCGTTAATCAGGCCTCTCTGACTGGCGAGGGCCTGCCGGTGGAGAAGCACGCGGACGCGATCAGTCTTGCCGGCAAGGAGCCCGCGAGCCTGACGAATATCTGCTTCATGGGCACCTCCGTGTTAAGCGGCAGCGGTTGCGCGGTGGTCGCACTCACCGGCGCCCGCGCCTATTTCGGCAGCCTGGCGGCGGCCATTTCCGCTCAGCGAGTTCCCACCAGCTTTGAGCACGGCATCAACCGATTCACCTGGCTGATGATTCGCTTCATCCTGGTGATGGCACCCCTGGTGTTCCTGATCAACGGTGTGACCAAGGGGAACTGGCTGGAGGCATTGCTGTTTGCCACCGCGGTTGCCATCGGCCTCACGCCTGAAATGCTGCCCATGATCGTGACGGTGAACCTCGCCAAGGGCGCCCTGGCCATGGCGCGCAAAAAGGTCATCGTCAAGCGCCTGAATGCCATTCAGAACTTCGGTGCCATGGACGTGTTGTGCACCGACAAGACCGGTACCCTGACCCAGGGGCGCGTCATCCTTGAAAAGCACGTCAATATTCTGGGCGACAAGGACGATGAAGTCCTGAAGTTTGCGTACCTGAACAGCAATTTCCAGTCAGGCCTGAAGAACCTGATGGACGAAGCCGTGCTTCATTGCGACGACGGCGTGCGCATGGCGGACTGCGTGCACGACTATCGCAAGTTCGACGAGGTGCCCTTCGACTTCCAGCGCCGGCGCATGTCCGTCGCGCTGGAGTCCCCCGACGCAGCGGCTCCTGATCTGCAAGGGGGCGGTGCAGGAGATGCTGGAGGCCTCGCGGCACATCCAGATTGGGGGCGTCTGCGCCGAGCTCGACGATGTGCATCGCAGCCGTGCCCAGGCGACGGTCGACGCTTTGAGCGAGGACGGATTTCGCGTCATCGCGGTCGCCTATCGCATCCTGCCGGCCTCGCAGCCCACCTGCAGCCTGCAGGACGAGCGAGACCTCACACTGCTGGGCTATGTCGCGTTCCTGGACCCGCCCAAGGATGGCGCTACGCAGGCCCTCGCCGCGCTCGCTGCGCACGGACTGACCGTGAAGGTCCTCACCGGCGACAACGATGTCGTGGCGCGGCGCATTTGCAAGGCCGTGGGATTGCCCGTGGACCATACGGTGCTCGGGCCGCAACTGGAGGGCATGTCGGCGGATCAGCTCGCGAGCGCCTGCCAGGACAGCCAGCTCTTTGCGCGACTCTCGCCCATGCAGAAGGCGACCATCATCCGGACGCTGCAGGGGCTGGGGCACGTGGTGGGCTTCCTGGGGGACGGCATCAATGATGGACCGGCGCTCAAGCAGGCGGATGTTGGGATTTCGGTGGACACGGCCGTGGACATCGCCAAGGAATCCGCCGACATCATCATGCTGGACAAGAGCCTGCAGGTACTCGATGAGGGCGTCATCGAGGGTCGCAAGGTGTTCGGCAACATCATCAAGTTCATCCGCATGGGGGCGAGTTCCAACTTCGGCAACATGCTGAGCGTGTTGGGAGCCAGCGCCTGGCTGCCGTTCCTGCCGATGGCGCCGGTCCAGGTGATCGCCAACAACCTGCTGTACGACATTTCCCAGTCGGCGATTCCGACTGACAATGTGGATCCGGAATACCTGCTGGCGCCCCGGCGTTGGGAAATCGGCAACATCGGCCGCTACATGCTCTTCATCGGTCCGATCAGCTCGGTCTTCGACTATGTCACCTTCGCGATCATGTACTTTGGATTCGCGGCCGCGACCCCCGCGCATGCCGCCCAGTTCCAGAGCGTCTGGTTCGTCGAGTCCATTGTTACGCAGACTCTGATCATCCACATCATTCGTACCCGCCGGATTCCCTTCCTGGAAAGCCGCGCCAGCCTGCCGCTCACGTTCATGAGCCTGCTGGTATGTTGTATCGGAATGTATCTGCCGTATTCGCTGCTGGCGCCCGCGTTGGGATTTGTGCCGCTGCCGCCCGCCTACTGGGCGTGCCTCGCCGCCACGGTCGTCGGCTATCTGCTTTTCACGCACCTTACCAAGACCTGGTTTCACCGCCGCTTCGGCATCGGCTGATCGGCTGCCGTGCCTATGCGGTCGGTGTAACTACCAATTCACCGCGGCAGCCTCCTTCAGCACGCTATGCAGCATGCTCGGAACTTTGCAGATCGCCTACAAGCTGCTGGTAAACGACCGCCCCAAGTTTGCAGCCTTGCTGGTCGGCATCACGTTTGCCGTGTATCTGATGATCGAGATGACGTCCCTGTTCGCGGGTATCCTGACTCGATCCTCCGCCACGGTCATCAACATCGGCGCCTCGATCTGGGTCATGGACCCGGGGGTGCAGACCGTGGCCAATTCGATCGCGCTGCCGGAATACGTGTTGGACGAGGTTCGCAGCATGCCCGGCGTTCGCTACGCCGTGCCGCTGTACTCGGGCGGCGCGCTGCTGAAGGTGCGCGACGGCACCTACCAGGCCGCAAACGTGGTGGGGTTGGATGACACCAGCCTGTTTGGCCGCCCGGAGCTGACCGCGGGGCGAATCGAAGACATCTTTGCTGAGAACGCCTTCATTGCCATCGACGATGCGGAGTTCAGCAAATTGCAGAATCCCACCATCGGCACCGATTTCGAGCTCAACGATCACCGCGGCGTCATCGTGGGTATCGGCAAGGTGGCCTCCAGCGCGCTGTTCGGCGTGCCGACGCTCTATACCACCCATAGCCGGGCACTGCAGTACATCCCGAACTCGCGGTTCACCATTTCCTGCCTGCTGGTGGAGCCGAAGACTAAGGCCGATGTGAAGGCCATCCAGCAGCGGGTGGCGGCCGCCGGCTATGTGGCGCTGACCCCGGAGGAATTCATCCAGAAGGTCGCCACGTTTCTGACGCAGCAGGCCAATGTCGTCAACACGGTCATTGCGCGGGCGGGGTATCGAGCGCAGATCGAAGCCACGCAGCAATTGATCAGCCTCGCCGGCGAGCAGGTGCGCCTGACGCAGATTCGAGTGGATGCCGGCACGGCGCCATATTCCAGTCTGCTGAGTCTGCGCAGCCAGCTGGCCCAGTACCAGGCGAGCACTCCCGAATTGCAACAACGGGTCACCCGGAGTGATGACCTGCTGGCCACCCTGGCGGGGGTCACGCCGGCGCAATGGACCACCGAAGACATATCCCTCGCGCAGCTGACATTGCCCGCGCAGCTGCCGGTGAGCGTGCCGGCCACTTTGCTCGCCCAGCGCCCCGACGTTCGGGCCTCCGAGGCCCTGCTGCACCAGGCCAGCGCGAATATCGGCGTGATCACCGCCGCCATGCTGCCGAGCCTTACGCTCAATGGCAGCTATAGCGCCAACGCCAGTGGTACTGCAACCCTCCTGCAGGCCGCCGGACGTGAATGGAGCACGGGTGCGAATTTGACGCTGCCGCTGTTCCAGGGCGCTACGCTGTGGTGCCGGCGCCGCGCCGCGATCGACAATTATGCGCAGGCCAATGCGCAGTACCGCCAGACGGTGCTGGGCGCCTTTGCCCAGGTTGCCGATGTCCTGGGCGCTCTGGATCACGACGCGGCGGCCGCCCGGGATGCGCAGCGCCTGGTACAGATCGACTATGAAGCGGGCCTTGACACCTACCTGGAGGTCTTGAGCGCCAATGCGCAGTCCCAGCAGGCCCTGATCAATCAGCTGCAGATCATAGCGCAGCGATTCCAGGACACGGTCGCGTTGTATGTCGCCCTGGGCGGCGGTTGGTCGCAGGAAGATCCTTGAGAGCCCGGTGAGAGCCTGATGCGGCCGCGAGTGGCCGGCCAGCCGGGCAGGTCACTTGCGGCTGTGGACACCTGAATCGAAGGCCGCCGGACCCGGTCGTGCACCGACGCGGATCTTGTTCACGACCATCTTTACGCCCCGTAGGGATCGCACGATGGCTTCAATCACGTCCCGCTGGTAGTGCCAGTTCAGCTCGCCCTCCAGGGCGACACGGCCGTTCTGAACCAGGACCTGGACGCCGTCGACTTGATCGGGAAACTGGTGGCGGATCATGGCGACCGCTTCACGAGTGATATCCGAATCGGGCGGCGTCACGGCGGTTCGCGGACTTACGGTGAGGCCGTTGGTCAATCCCATCACACCCGCCACTTTCTTCAGGATCCGCTCGGCCTGCGTGCGTTCCAGGTCGCTGCGCACAATGCCGACCAACAGCACGACCCCGTCGACGACCTTGACCGCAATGTCCTGGTCATCCAGATCCGGGGTTGAATGCAGCCGGTCCACGCAGGCAAGGGCGATGTCCTGATCCGTTCTCATGGTCCGATGTGTCCCTGCATCGGGGGTGCCCATAGCCCATGGCCGCGCCGCTGTGATCGCGTCTGCTCCATTTGCGGTCGCCGGAGCGAGATTGAGGCCGCGACTCGGACAATCTTGCCCAGCTCCTCCGGCGAGAATTCCTCCCATTCAATGCCCATTCCTGACTTGCCGCGGCGGACGATGCGACCTTGCAATCGCATCGGCCCCAGGCGGGCGAGGCCATGACGCGCCGCGTCGAAGGCGACCTCGATGCGGCTGAACACGGTGAACTCACTCCGGGTCTGGACGTAGGCCCCGCTGAGGCTGATGTTGGTCAGCCGCCCCGCGGCGCAGCGCTGGTCCGGGTGACGCAGGAGCACACGCAGAATGACCTGACGACGGTCCCCCCATCGATGTTCCACGGTCAGTTCCTCCGAGCCTTTCGCGCGACGCGCGCGCCTTTCAGGCCCGCCGGCTTCACAATCAGAACGTCGCAGGTGAGTTCATCCAATGCTTGCTCGGCGGTACTGCCCACGAACAGCCGCTCAAGCCGCGAGCGCGAGACGGCACCCATGACGATCAGCGTGGCGCGGATTCGTTTCGCGCATGCCGCCAATTCGCCGGCGGCATTGCCGATGCGCAGGTGCCGCCGACTGACCGGTATTCCGGTGGTTCGCAGCTCCCGGCCGAATTCCCTCGCCACCCGCCGCGCATAGTCTGCATCCAGTTGCGTGGTGTTCCAGGCCATTGGCTCGCCGACACCGGCGGCCAGCATGACGCTCAGCGGCATGTAGGCGTGAACGGCATGCAAGGTCCCCTTGAGCGCCGCACTCATGCCCTTGGCCACGTCCAGAATCCGCCCATCCAGCCGGGTGGGCTTGGCGTTGGTGTGCAATGGATCGATTGCCGCGAGAACCACGGCCTTGCCGGCGCGGCGCGCGGATTTCACCAACAGCAGGGGAACCGGACAATGGCGCACCAGTTCCCAGTCCGTGTGGCGCAGCACCATGCGGTCGGCAAAGCCACGGCTGCGCGTGCCGGAAATGACGAGATCCGCATGGGTCGTGGTCGCACGTCGGACAATGGCCTCGTGCGCGGGCTTGTCGGTGACCGCGACCACCTTCACGCGGCATCCCTGGAGGAGCTTTGAGCGAGCGATCTGCTCCAGTCTCGTCTGGGCCAGGATGAGGGAATCGGCCGGCGGCAGCTGCAGCGGCATCAGCGTCCGGCCGACGGGCACGGCCTCCATGAAGGGCGCGGTGACGACGTGAAACAGCTCCACCTGAGCCCCCGTGGCCCGCGCCAGCGCGGCCGAACGGCGCAGCACGCTCCCGTGAGTGTTATCCAGGTCGGCAATGGCCACGAGGATTCGACGCAGCTTCTTCATCTGGAGACCCCAATGATCCTGATCCGGTGACCGAAATCCTGCCCGACCCTGGCTGACCGTGACATCCGGATTTACCCCTACGGCGACACCCTCAAAGCACGCCCGCGGACATCGGCATCGGTACCCGGTAGGCCCCGCGCGGTGCGCGCACCAGTCGGTGCCGGAAGGCCGGCGGCTTTACGACCAGTACGTCGCACTTGACCCTGTCAATGACGGCTTCAGCCGTGTTGCCGATCAGGACCCGGTCCACGCCCGAACGGGAGATCGAGCCGATGGTGAGAATCTGGCATCCGGTCTCGGCAGCCACTTCCTCGATGGCGTCGGTAGGATGCCGGCCCACCACGTGCAGGCGCTCGTTTGCGATGCCCATCGGCTTGGCCACGTGTTCCAGAGCGGTGTAGGCGGATTCTTCCGCCGCCGCCACGAGCTTCTTGAGCCCGCCGGGTTCGGATAGCACGGCCGGAGCCAGAGTGGGGGAGACGGGCACATAGGCATGCACGGCATGCACCGCACCGTGCAACGCGTCGGCCAGCGTGGCACTGAAGCGCAGAATCTCGGAATCCAGCGCCGCCGGTTTGTCGAAGGTGTGCGTCGGATCAAGCGCCGCCAGGATCACGGGTTTGCGGTACGGACGTGGACTCTTCACGAGCAGCACCGGCACCGGACTGCCCCGCAGCAGCTCCCAGTCGGTATAGCGCAGCAGCCACGGCACATGATGAACCGTCGCATGGTCCGCGGCGACGATGAGATTCGCGCCGAAGCGCGCCGCGCCGCGAATGATGGCCTCGTGCCGGGGGAAGTCCCACTCGACGGCCGTGCTTACCGATAGGCCGCCGCGACGCAGGGGTGCCGCCAACTCTTCCAGGAGCTGCTGGCAGGAATTGCGCTGTTGCCTCTCCATCGGTGGCAGCGGCGGACCGTCGATGGGACCCAGATCCGGATAGACCGGGACATCGATGGCATGAAACAGCTGCAAGCTGGCATCGAGCGCGGTTGCTATCGCCGCTGCCTTGGCCAAAGCCGGATGTGACTTCGCCCGCGGGTCTTTGATCGCAACCAGAATATGATGAATCGGATACATGGGTTGCCTCCCGGATCGGGTACCGCCCGACCCCGGAAGGATCATGCCCGCTGCGAAAAAGGCGCGAATCCGTACTGTACGCACGGCCAGGTGGTAACTACGTACCACCTTCGAAAGGAGCGCTACGGCCGATGGTCCTGGGGATTCAGATCCATGAACATGCGCACCAGATGGGCCAGGGACCCGGCCTCGGTCTTTTCCATGACCCGGGCGCGGTGAATCTCCACGGTGCGCTGGCTGACCCCCAGCTCCGCAGCCATGATCTTGTTGGGCTGGCCGCGCACCATCAAAACCAGTACCTCGTGCTCGCGGGGCGTCAAGGTCTCAAACCGCGTTCTGATCTGGTCACGGAGCTTCAATTCCGCGCGGTTTTGCGCATCTTTCGCCAGCGCCTTCTGCAATCGATCGATCAGGTCCTGGTCACGGAAGGGTTTCTGCAGAAAGTCGAAGGCGCCATGTTGCATGGCCTCGACGGCCATGGGGATATCGCCGTGGCCGGTGATGAATATGACGGGAATCATCGCCCCGCGAAGATTCAACTGTTGCTGAAGTTCCAGACCGCTCATGGCCGGCATGCGCACGTCCAGGACCAGGCAGCCGGGCTGGCTGACATCGTAGCTGTCGAGGAACTCGGCAGCGGACCCTAAGGTCCTGGTGGGCAGGCCGACCGACTTGAGCAGGAAACGCAGGGAGTCCCGCACCCCCTCGTCGTCATCCACCACGAATACCGTGGGCGCGGCCGGGCGTCGGTCGGGACTGTGTTTGGCATTCATGGCAATCGGGATTCTATCGTCCCCGCAGGGACCCTTCCACGGGAAATGTACCTGGCTCGAGCTAGCCGACGAATCCGACCGGCGCCAGTTTCGCAAATAGACGGGCATCCACTTCGTGCTCCGCGGCCAGCCAGTCATCGAGCTCATGTCCCGGCTCAAATCCGCGCGCTTCGGCCCGCAGGTACGCCGCGTCGCGCACCATGGCGTTGCGCAGCTCATACATCTCGAATGCATGGCATTCGGCGTTGCAGGTCTCATGCAAGGTCGTCTGAGTCCGGGACTCAAATAGCTCAATGAGCGGACGTTGCGGATCAAATGAGGCTTGGTGGTGGGTGTCCATCTCGGTCTCCCGAACTGGCGGCCGCGGCGCGATTCTCACTGCCAACAGTACCGCCGGCCGCCACGGTTTCCGATCCGGGAAAATACCTAGCCCCCTTCGGCCGGCCGCGGCATATCGTCATCGCCTAGGTACAAGCACCCATCGCCATGGCTAGCCTGGAGTCCTACACTAACCCTCGCCATTTTCGATTTGGAATTCGGATGCAGCACATCGATGATACCGCTCGGGGCCTGCCGCCTGGGAACCTTCAGGCCAGGATGCTGCACGTATCGCGTCTGGCCACGATCGGAGAAATGGCGGCCGGCATCGCCCACGAGCTCAACCAGCCGCTCACCGCCATCGCCAACTACGCACAGGCCTGCGAACGGCTGCTGGCGCGTCCGGCGCCGGATCTGCAGGATTGCCGCCAGGCACTGCAGGAAATCACCGTGCAGGCGGTCAGGGCGAGTGAAATCATGCGTCGCCTGCAGACTCTGGCGCGCGGTCAGGGTATGAATCGGACCCAAACGGACCTGGACTCGCTCATCAACCCCATCATGGTGCTTGCGCACAGCGACGCGCGCGCCCACGGGGTCTCCTGTTCCTTGCAACTGCAGCCGCAGTTGCCGACGGTCACCGTCGACACGCTGCAGATTCAACATGTGATCCTGAATCTGGTGCGCAACGGCATCGAGGCCTTGGACTCGACCACGGATCGCCGCGATGTCGTGATCGGCACAGCGCTGGCAGACACTGGCGAGGTCGAGATCTGGGTGAGCGATAGCGGACCGGGACTGGATCAGGCCAGCGCCGAGCGCGTGTTCGATCCATTCTTTTCCACCCGCGAGAATGCCACCGGACTCGGTTTGCCGATCAGCAATACGATTGCCAAGGCGCATGGCGGTTCTCTGGGATACCGGCCGAACGTCCCCAATGGCGCGGTCTTCTTCGTACGCCTGCCGCACGACCCGATTCCGGTCTGATCCACGCCGCACGGCATTGATGCCGTGGCGATGCTCCCTAGGTATTCATGCGGATTTTTACCGCCGGCGCACGCGATACCGTGTGCCAGGAGATTCGTCTGAGTCGTGATGAATCGGTGAATTCAATCAGGAGTGAAGTACATGTGCGTTGGAGACGTTTGCCGCAGGGATGTCGTCACGATTGCGCCCGGTGCCGGTCTCGGCGAGGCGGCGCAGCTGATGCGCGAAAAGCATGTGGGCATGCTGGTGGTGGTGGAGCCTGTGGAAGGGCAGCCGGATCGTATCGTGCAGGGGGTTCTGACGGATCGTGACATCGTGATCACCGTCGTTGGCCGTGACGCGGATCCCAAGGCACTCAAGGTCCTGGACGTGATGACTCGACACCCGCTGCTTGCCGCGGAGCGATCCTCCGTTGCGGGCGTCTTGCGGCTGATGCGCATGGCCGGCGTGCGCCGTGTTCCCGTGGTCGGTGCACGCAATGAATTGGTCGGTGTCCTCTCGATCGATGACGTGCTGGATTCCATGGCAGACCAGCTCACAGCCATTTCAGGGGCCATCCGCGGCGAGCAGGCTCAGGAGCGAGCCACGCGGTCCTGAGCGGGGTTGGGGCCGTAGCCGCCAGTTGGCCGTCGGGGGCCATGCGCCGGGACGGAATACTCCCAACCCATTGATTGTATTGGCGCTCCCTACGGGATTCGAACCCGTGTACTGGCCTTGAGAGGGCCATGTCCTAGGCCTCTAGACGAAGGGAGCGAGGTTTCAAGCTCTGGCGCGAGAGCGCGGTATTATAGGCGGCTGTAGACATTGCTCAAGCCTTAGAAGCCATACTCCTTGAACTCACCTGTTGATCCTGCGGCATCGGCCGTAAAGGCGCGGATAATTCCGCGCTCCGAGCACTCCGTTTCCCGAGCGCACATTTCCCAGAATGCCCTGCGCGTGCTGTATCGCCTGCGCGAGGCGGGCTATCAGGGCTTTCTGGTCGGAGGCTGCGTCCGCGATCTGATGCTGGGCTTGACGCCCAAGGATTTCGATGTCTCCACGGATGCGTTGCCGGAGGAGATCCGCAAGTTGTTCCGCAATTGCCGGCTGGTCGGCCGACGCTTCCGTCTGGCGCATGTGTTCTTTGGCCGCGAGACCATCGAGGTCGCCACCTTCCGCGCCTCCAGCGCACCTTCGCAAGCTGAAGAGCCCGTCCTGGACGTGGATGCGGAGGAGGGCGATTCCGGCGAAGAGGTGCAGATTGCAGAGGAGCGGGTCGTACAGCAGCCACCGGCCGGCCGAAGGCGTGATTCGTTCGATGAGGCGGCCGACACGAACCGCGCGTTTGATGAGTCGGGGCGAATACTGCGCGACAACGTCTACGGCAATATCGACGAAGACGTCTGGCGCCGGGATTTCACCTGCAACTCCCTCTACTACAACATCGCCGACTTCTCGATTTGGGACTACGTCAATGGTGCGGCGGACATCGCTGCACACACCCTGCGCCTGATCGGCGATCCGGAAACGCGCTACCGCGAGGATCCGGTGCGCATGCTGCGCGCCGCGCGCTTCGAGGCCAAGCTGGGGTTTTCCCTGGATCCGGCGACCGCGGCCCCGATCGCCACGCTGGCGGATCTCCTGGGTGGCGTGCCGCCCGCACGCCTGTTCGATGAGACCCTGAAACTGTTCCTGACCGGGCATGGTGCGCGCAGCTACGAAGTGTTGCGCTCCCGTGGCCTGCTTGCCGCCTTGCTGCCGACGGTGGACGCCTATGCGGCCAGCCATCCCGGCAATCTCGTGGAGCAACTGCTGCTGCAGGGCCTGCGCAACACGGATGAACGGGTCGCCGCGGACAAACCCATCACACCGACTTTCCTGTTCGCGCTGCTGCTGTACGGGCCGATTGCCGGGATCATCGAAGCGATGCCGCAGGAGCACTGGCATGAGACCGGCGCCATCCTGGACGCCTGTGACCAGGCCATGCGCGAGGCGCAGTCGCGCATCGCCATTCCGCGGCGCTTCGCCCTGGGCGTGCGCGAGATGTTCGCCCTGCAGCCGCGCCTCGAGCATCCACGCGGCCGCCGGGCGCTGCGGGTGCTGGAACATCCGCGGTTTCGCGCCTCCTACGACCTGCTGCTGCTGCGTGCGCAACTGGGTCTGGCATCCCAGGAAACTGCCGACTGGTGGACCCGTCTGCAGGAAGTGCCGAGCGCGCAGCGCGAGACCATGGCCGATGAGCTGGGTGGCTCCACGCCCCGCCGCGAAGGTGCACGCCGCGGCCCGCGCCGCCGCCGTCGCAGGCCGGCCAGTTCTGCGTGAGGGCGGTGTGGCAGCCCGCCTACATAGGGCTGGGCAGCAATCTGTCTGATCCGGCGGCGCAGGTCCGCCAGGCCCTCGCCGGCCTCGCCGGCCTGCCCGGGACACTGTGCGTCGCGGTCTCGCGCCTGTACGGTTCCCGTCCCATGGGCCCGGTGGCCCAGCCCGACTACGTCAATGCGGTCGCGGGGCTGCTCACCCAGCTGCCGGCGCCTGAACTGCTGCGGGAGCTGCGCACCCGGGAAGCCCGCGCCGGCCGTCCCGCATCGCACGAGCACTGGGGGCCGCGGGTCATCGATCTGGATATCCTGGTCTTTGGGCGCGAGCAGTCCAGGACTGATGAACTGGTGCTCCCCCATCCCGGTGTAGTGGAGCGCAACTTCGTTCTGTATCCTCTGGCGGATATCGCTCCGGAACTGGAAGTGCCAGGTTGTGGCCTGGTCCGGGAGCTTCTGGCCCGTGTTTCCGCTGACGGCCTCTGGCCCCTATGACTGCCACCGCATTCCGCTACATCGTCGTCGAAGGCCCCATCGGCGTGGGCAAGACCAGTCTCGCGCGGCGGCTGGCCGAGACCTATGGCGCGACCCTGATCCTGGAGCAGGCTGCCGAGAACCCCTTCCTGGAACGCTTCTACCGCAATCCTCGCGCGGCCGCCTTTCCCGCCCAACTCTACTTCCTGTTCCAGCGCACCCAACAGCTGCAGGGGCTGAACCAGTCGGA
This sequence comes from uncultured Pseudomonadota bacterium, assembly GCA_963726995.1. Classification (GTDB taxonomy): domain Bacteria; phylum Pseudomonadota; class Gammaproteobacteria; order Steroidobacterales; family Steroidobacteraceae; genus DAIDKA01. The sequence goes on along the minus strand of CAVSEP010000007.1, from coordinate 264,398 downwards.
CATGTTTTCGCAGGTCCAGGTGGCCGACTACCTGATGGCCAAGGATCGGCTGTTTGCCCGCGTGACGCTGGATGAGGCTGAGTTCGCGCTCTACGAACAGGTGCACGCCAAACTCGGCGGCCTGGCGCCAAAGCCGGACCTGGTCATTTATCTGCAGGCGCCGGTGGACGTGCTGCTGGCGCGCATTGCGCGGCGCGGCATCGCCTTCGAGCAGCAGATCGAGCGCGCCTACCTGACGCGGCTCAACGAGGCCTACTCGCGCTTCTTCCATGAATTCGACGAGGCCCCGCTGCTCATCGTCAATGCCGCATCGATGGACCCGATCGGCAATGAGGCGGATTATGAGGACCTGGTGCTCGCCATCAGTCGCGTCAAGCGCGGGCGCAACTACTACAACGCCATGCGTCACGGAATCATCTGATGCTGACCGTCACCACCATCGCGCAGGTGCGGGAACGGATCCGTTCCTGGCGCGCGGCCGGTCAGCGCGTCGCCTTCGTGCCCACCATGGGCAATCTGCACGCCGGTCACATGAGCCTCATCGATGCCGCGCGCCAGTACGGCGATCGTTTCGTCGCCAGTATCTTCGTGAATCCCATGCAGTTCGGGCCCAACGAGGACTATGCGCACTATCCGCGCACGCCCCGGGATGACGAGCGCATGCTGACAGCGGCGGGCTGCGACCTGATGTTCATGCCGGATGTGCAGGAGATCTATCCGAACGGACCGGAAAATGCCGCCCGGGTGGAAGTGCCGGTGCTCTCGCAGATCCTGGACGGGGAGTTCCGCCCCGGGCACTTTCAGGGCGTGGCGACCGTCGTCACGAAGCTGCTGAACATCGTCGAGCCGGATGCCGCCATTTTCGGCGAGAAGGACTTTCAGCAACTGACGGTCATCCGCCGCATGGTGGCGGATCTGTGCATGGCGGTGATCATCATCGGGGCGGCCACCGTGCGTGAGAGTGACGGCCTGGCGATGAGTTCGCGCAACCAGTACCTGACCGCGGCCGAGCGCAAGATCGCGCCGGTCCTGCATCGGGAGCTGCAGCAGGCCCGCGCCCGCCTACTGGCGGGCGCGTATGACCGGGACGTGGAGACCGAGGGGCTGGCGGCGCTCAATGCGGCTGGCTTTCGCCCCGACTATTTTGCCGTGCGTGACGCCCGGGATCTGCAGCCCGCGGCGCTCACCTGCCGCGAGCTGGTGGTGCTGGTGGCGGCGCGCCTGGGCAAGGCGCGGCTGATCGACAATCTGCGCGTCACGCGCTGAGCGGCTGCTGCGACGCCGGATGCTGGGCCAGCGCCCAGTCAATATGTTCGCGCAGCAAGGCGGAGGCCTGAGCGCGCCGCGCCAGCAGAATGGCCCGCGCCTGTGCCGACGGCGGGGCATTGCCCAGCGCCACTGCAATGTTGCGCGACCAGCGTTCGTAGCCGATGCGATGGATGGCCGAGCCGCGCATGCGCTCCGTGAATTGCGCTTCCGTCCAGGCGAACAGCTCCGTCAGCTGCGCCCGGTCGAGTCCATGGCGGACCTTGAAATCCGGGTGGGCCGCGGCCTGCGCAAACTTGTTCCAGGGGCACACCAGCTGGCAGTCATCGCAGCCATAGATGCGATTGCCCATGGCGCGGCGCAGTTCAACCGGGATCGCACCGAAGTGCTCGATGGTCAGGTATGAGATGCAGCGTCGGGCATCGAGCCGCTGCGGACCCAGGATGGCCTGGGTCGGGCAGATGTCGATGCAGGCGCTGCAGGTGCCGCAATGCGCGCTGGGCACCGAGTCGGCCGGCAGCGGCAGGTCGGTGAGTATCTCGCCGAGGAAGAACCACGAGCCGGCATCGCGGGAGAGCAGGTTGGTGTGCTTGCCGATCCAGCCCAGGCCCGCATTGCGTGCCAGGGCCTTCTCCAGCACCGGGGCGCTGTCCACGCAGACCCGATAGCCGAAGGGTCCGATGCGCTCGAGCAGTTGTTTCGCCAGGGTCTTCAGCAACCCGCGCAGTACCTTGTGATAGTCGCGGCCGAGCGCATACCGGGACACGTAGGCGCTGGCCGGATCCGCCAGCACGGCTGTCGCGTCGGCCGCGTCGGGCGGGAAGTAGTCCAGCCGCACGCAGATGGCGCGCACGCTGCCCGGGGCGAGCATCGCCGGACGGCTGCGCATCAGGCCATGGCGGGCCATGTAGGACATGTCGCCGTGATGACCCTGTTCGAGCCAGCGCAGCAGGTGCTGCTCATCCGTCTCCAGATCCAGCGCCGCGACCCCCAGGGCCGAAAAACCCAGCGCCTGCGCCAGGCTCTCAAGCTGTGCGCGCATGGCTCGCAGCGCGGGCGGCGCAAACTGGGTCGGGTCGGACATGGCGGCCCAGTATAATGAGGCCATGGCACTGCCAATCGCCGTTTATTCCGCCGCGCAGGTCCGGGCATTGGACCAGCGCGCCATCGAGTCACTGCCGGTGTCGGGCTATACCCTGATGAAGCGCGCCGGTGAGGCCACGCTGCGTTACCTGCGCGCCCGCTGGCCCATGGCGCTGCGGATCGTCATTGTCTGCGGCGGGGGCAACAACGGGGGGGACGGCTACGTGCTCGCGCGCTTTGCGCAGGCCGCGGGCCTGGAGGTCAGCGTCATCGCGGTCAGCCCGGTTGCCGCGCTCAAGGGCGATGCGCGCCAGGCCCATGCGGACTTCGTGGCCAGCGGCGGCTCGGTGCAGTCCCTGAACGCATCGCTGCTGCGCGACGGCGAGGTGATCGTCGATGCGGTGCTGGGCACCGGGTTGACCGAGCCGGTGCGGGCTGCGGCCGCCGATGCCATCCGGGCCATCAATGCGGCCGGACGGCCGGTGTTCGCGATCGATATTCCTTCGGGCCTGGACAGCGACAGCGGCATGCCCTTGGGGGAGGCGATCCGGGCGGATTCGACCGTGACCTTCGTGGGGCTCAAGACCGGACTGTTCCTGGGCGAAGGGCCGGAGCGTGCGGGCCGGATATTCTTCGATGACCTGGAAGTGCCGGTTCCGGACATTCCGCAATTCCTTCCGCGGCTGCAGCGCATCACCGAAACCTGCGTCGTCCAGGCGCTGCCGCGGCGGGCGCGGCAGGCGCACAAGGGCGACTTCGGGCGCGTGCTCATCATCGGTGGCGGCTCCGGCATGCCCGGAGCGGTGCGCCTTTGCGGGGAGGCCTGTCTGCGCGCGGGCGCGGGCCTGGTCACCGTGGCGACCTCGCCGGAAAACCTGTCGGCGATCGTTGCGGGCCGCCCGGAGCTGATCTGCCTGCCGCTGCACAGTCCGGCTGACCTGGTGGCGGCGCTGGAGCGGGCCGACATTGTGGCCATCGGGCCCGGTCTGGGGCGCAGCGACTGGGCACGGGAACTGGTGCGCCTGACGCTGCGCTCGCCCGGGCCGCTGGTGGTGGATGCGGACGCGCTGAACATCATTGCCGAGAGCGGCAAGCTGCAGCGCGACAATTGGATACTGACGCCGCATCCGGGGGAGGCCGGCAGGCTCCTGGGCATCGACACGGCCGAAGTGCAGGCCGATCGCCTGGCGGCGCTGGCCGCGCTGGTCGCGGCGTACGGCGGCACCATCGCGCTCAAGGGCGCGGGCACGCTGGTGGGCGCGCGCGGCAAGGCGCCCGGGCTGTGTGAGCGCGGCAATCCAGGCATGGCCAGCGCCGGCATGGGCGATGTGCTCACCGGCGCGATCGCCGGGGTTCTGGCGCAGTGCGCCGACCCCTGGCTGGCCACGCGTGCGGCCGTCATGGCGCATGCATTGGCGGGCGATGCCGCGGCGCGTCCGGGCGAGCGTGGCCTGCTGGCCAGTGACGTCGCCCGGGAGCTGCAGGCTTGCGTCAATCCCTGATCGCGGCCACGCCGCAGGAGACCGAGGCAGTGGGCGCGCGCCTGGCCTTGAGTATGCCGACCGAGGATTCCCGGGCGCTGCAGGTGCAGCTGCATGGGGATCTGGGTGCCGGCAAGACGACCCTGGCGCGGGGTTTTCTGCACGCGTTGGGTCATGCGGGCGTGGTGCGCAGCCCGACCTACACCCTGTTCGAGTCCTATGCCGTCGGCGCCATGACGGTGGTGCACGCGGACCTGTATCGACTGCAGGACCCGCAGGAGTTCGAAGACCTGGGGCTGCGCGACCTGGCAGGCGCCGGTCATGTCTGGCTGATCGAGTGGCCGGAACGGGCCGGGCCGTGGCTGCCCGCCGCCGATATCGATGTCAGCCTCAGGGCGCAGGCGACGTTCCACGAATTGGAGCTGCAGGCCTCGAGCGCCTCGGGCCTGAGGTGGCTGGCCCGGTTCCAAGGTTGAATTGCCAGCCACGGAGTCGTAGATTACGCAGCAGATGTTGTTGCGAAGTCTATGAAAATTCGTGTCTTTATCGCGCTTTGGCTGGCCTTGTCGGCGCCGCTGTGGGCAGCGGCCGCAGCCACCGGTGCCTCCCAGCTGCGCGCAGTGGCTGCCGCCGTCGATGACAGCGGTGCCACCCTGACCGTGCAGTTGAGCGCCAGGGTCAACTATAAAGTCGTCACCTCGAGGACCCCGGCACGCATTTCCCTCACCCTGCGCCATGTCCGTGCAGCACCGGAGCTGGTGTTGCCGCAGCCGCAGGGAATGCTGACCGGGATCAGCGCCCAGCCGCAGGCGAACGGCGATCTTCGGCTGACGATACTGCTGAAGCGATCGATCCCGGTACAGCTGGCCTGGAACAGTGCCGGCAGATCCGCCCCGACGCTGACGGTGCGCCTGATGGCGGGTCCACTGCGCGCCGTGGCGGCGGCCCATGCACCGCGCGACTCCGGCCGCGACATCGTGATCGCCGTGGATGCCGGCCACGGTGGCGAGGACCCGGGGGCCACCGGGCATGCGGGGGCCCACGAAAAAGATGTGGTGCTGGCCATCGCCCGATCGCTGGCCCGGCGCATCAACGGCGAGCCGGGCATGCGGGCGGTGCTGACGCGCGACCGGGATGAGTTCCTGACCTTGCGCGAGCGCATGCATCGCGCGCGCGCGGCAAAAGCGGATCTGTTCATTTCCATCCACGCTGATTCAGTCGTGAACAGCGCGGTGTCCGGCTCCTCGGTGTACGTGCTGTCCGAACGCGGCGCGAGCAACGAGGCGGCCCGCTGGCTGGCCGAGCGCGAGAATGCGGCCGATCTCATGGGCGGCGTGAGCCTCTCCGACAAGGACAACACCCTGGCTTCCGTGCTGCTGGACCTGTCGCAGACGGCCACCATCAGCGCCAGTGCTGCGGCGGCGCAAAACGTCCTGGGTGCGCTGGAAAGCGTGGGGCTGGTGCGCAAGGCCCAGGTGCAGCAGGCGCGCTTCGTGGTGCTCAAGTCCCCCGACATTCCCTCGATGCTGGTTGAAACGGCCTACATCTCCAACCCGGTCGAGGAGCGGCGGCTGCGCAACCCGACCCAGCAGTCCGCCCTGGCCGATGCGGTGTTTGCCGGACTGCGCAGCTACTTCACGGGAAATCCCCCTGCCGGCACCCGCTTCGCGCTGGCCCGCGGCGCGCACGCGCCCGCGGAAGCTTCCGGCACGGGAGCCCCCGGCGCCTGAGCGACTGCCATTGCGGATCAGGCATACTTTCGCGCATGCCGATCCGAATCCTCCCCGACGAACTCATCGATCAGATCGCCGCCGGCGAGGTCATCGAGCGCCCGGCATCCGTGGTCAAGGAACTGGTGGAGAACAGCCTGGATGCGGGAGCCTCGCGCATCGAAATCGACATCGAGCGCGGCGGCATCGGCCTGATTCGGGTCCATGACGACGGCTCAGGCATGGCGGCGGAGGAAGTGCCCCTGGCATTGCAGCGGCACGCGACCAGCAAGATCGCCTCGATGGATGACCTGGAATCCGTGGTCACGCTGGGATTTCGCGGCGAGGCCATGCCCTCGATCGCGTCGGTGTCGCGACTGCGACTGCTGACGCGCACCGCGCAGGCCGAGCATGCCGTGGAGGTCCAGGCCGAAGGCGGCAGCCGCTCGAGCCTGCGTCCCGCGGCACATGTGGTCGGCACCACGGTCGAGGTACGCGATCTGTTCTTCAACGTGCCGGCGCGGCGCAAGTTCGTGCGCAGCGATGCGACCGAGGCCGGGCATATCGCGCGCCTGGTTGAGCGACTGGCGCTGTCGCGTCCCGACATCGGCTTTCGGTTGCGCAATGCCGATCGGGTGCTCATCGACGCGCCGGCGGCCGCTTCCTCAGCGCCGGTGGAAGCGCGGGTGCGCGCCATTCTCGGCAATGATTTCCTGGAGCAGGCGCTGCCATTCGAGCACGTGGCAGGTCCCGTATCGGTGGGCGGCTGGCTGGGGCTGCCCACGGCCTCGCGGGGCGCGGCGGACCAGCAGTTCTGGTTCGTGAACGGGCGCAGCGTGCGTGATCGGCTGCTGATGAATGCCGTGCGCCTGGGCTACCGCGACGTGCTGTTCCATGGTCGCTATCCCGCCTACGTGCTGTATCTGACCCTGGATCCGGCCATGGTCGACGTCAACGCGCATCCCACCAAGCTCGAGGTGCGCTTCCGGGATTCGCGCCAGGTTCACGACTTCGTGTTTCGCGCCATTGCCGAGGCGCTGTCGCATACCCGTCCCGGCGAGGCCGAACCGCAGCCGGGCCGGGCGCTGCCGGTGAGCCGGGGCGAAGTGCGCGAACCCTTGCCGGCGCGCTACGAACCGGGCCGCGATCCGTGGAAAGTCGTCGCCCGGCTGCAGCAGGATGCACCGCAAACGTATGGCCTGGAACTGGCGGTGGCGAGCGCCGCCGAACCCCTTGAGCGCCGATCTCGAGCAGCCGCTGGGCACGCCGCTGGCGCAGATCCGGGGCACCTACATACTTTCCCAGACCGAACAGGGCGTGGTGCTGGTCGACATGCACGCCGGGCATGAGCGGGTGCTGTATGAACAACTGAAAAGCCAGTACGCGAACGGCGTGCCTTCCCAGGCATTGCTCGAGCCGCTGGTCGTGGAGCTGCCCGCCCATGAGCTCGACGCACTGCTGGAAGATCGCCAGGCCTGGGAGCGTGCCGGCTTCGAGCTCGAAGCGCTGGGGCCGGCGCGGCTGGGACTGCGCCGGGTGCCGGCACTGCTGCCCAGCGCAAAGATCGCGGAAATCGTGCGCGAGGTGGCGCGCGATCTGGACCATCCGGCGGCCGCGCACCATATCGAGGATGCCGCGGACCGGTTTCTGGCCACGCTGGCGTGCCGCACCTCGGTGCACGCGAATCGCCGGCTGTCATTGCCGGAGATGGCCGCGCTGTTGCGGCAGATGGAACAGACCCTGCGCGCCAATCAATGCAATCACGGCCGACCCACCTGGGTGCGCTTGAGCTGGATGGAGCTGGACCGGCTGTTCCTGCGCGGCCGGTGACAGCGCCGGTCCTGATCCTGACCGGGCCCACCGGCAGCGGCAAGAGCGAGTGGGCCCTACGCCTCGCCCAGCAGTGGCCGGTGGAAATCATTTCCGTGGATTCGGCGCAGGTGTTCCGGGGCATGGACATCGGTACGGCCAAGCCGGGACCGGCGGCGCGAGCCGCCGTCGCGCATCACCTGCTGGACATTCTGGATCCGGCTGCAGTCGTACTCGGCCGGCCGGTTCGCGCAGGATGCCGTAACCCTGATCGGCCAGATCCGGGCCCGAGGACGCATTCCACTGCTGGTCGGCGGCACCATGCTGTACCTGCGCGCGCTGCGCGGGGGGATGGCGCGGTTGCCGCAGGCCTCACCCACGCTGCGCCGTTCCCTGGACGCGCAAGCCGCGCAGCTGGGCTGGCCGGCACTGCATGCGCGCCTGGCCGCCCTGGATCCGGCAGCGGCGCAAAAGATTCACCCAAATGATGCACAGCGAATCCAGCGTGCACTGGAAGTGTGCCAACTGACCGGACGGGCTCTCTCAAGCCTGCAGGCGCACAGCCCTGCTGCGTTGCAGGGCGCTGCCCCAATCTGGGCGCTGGTGCCGCAGTCCCGCGCGCAGCTGCATGAGAGGATCGCAAGCCGCTTCAACCGGATGATGTCGCAGGGATTTTTGCAGGAGGTGCGGGCGCTCCATGCACGCGGTGACTTGAACGCCGATCATGCCTCCATGCGCGCTGTCGGCTATCGGCAACTGTGGCAGCACTGCGATGGTCATGACACTTTATCGCAGGCGGTGGAGCGCGGCATTGCCGCCACCCGCCAGCTGGCCAAACGACAGCTCACCTGGCTGCGTGGCGACAGCAGCATCCGCATCGTGGATCCGCTCGCCGCCGGTGCCTATGAATCATGGAGCTTGGAGGTGGGCGTGGCACTGAGTGGTTTTATCCGCTGAACGGGCCCCGTGGTAGAATGCAGCGGACGCCTTCGCTTGTGCGAGGTGCCCAGCTTGCTTGCTGAACCGAACAACTAGAAGCGCCAGAGAATAAGGAGAACCCCGATGGCCAAAGGCCAATCGCTGCAGGACCCGTTTTTGAATGCCTTGCGTAAAGAGCGCGTTCCCGTCTCCATCTATCTGGTCAACGGAATCAAGCTTCAGGGACAGATCGATTCATTTGATCAATTCGTGGTGCTGCTGAAGAACAGCGTCAGCCAGATGGTCTACAAGCATGCGATTTCGACGGTCGTGCCGGCACGCAATGTGCGGCTGGCCACCGACGAGAACGGCGTCCCGACCACCACCGTCGAGCCCGCGGCGGAGTAAGATTGTCCGCAGTGGATTTCAAGTTCCTGTCATGCCGTGATCGAACGCCCACGTACGGGTGAACGCGCGGTGCTGGTGCGCCTAGGACTGGGCGCACCGATCGATCCGGAGGACCTGGAGGAGTTCACGCAGCTGGCGACTTCGGCGGGCGCGCTGCCCGTGGCCACCCTCACCGGCCGACGCGCGCGCCCCGATCCCAAGTTCTTCGTGGGCTCCGGCAAGGCCGATGAGATCCGCGATGCCGCCGTCGCGACCGAGGCGGACCTCATTCTGGTGGACCATGCGCTCTCGCCCAGCCAGGAGCGCAATCTCGAGGAGCACACCGGGCGGCGGGTGCTGGATCGCAACGGACTCATACTCGACATCTTTGCGCAGCGCGCGCGCAGCCTCGAAGGCAAGCTGGAAGTGGAGCTCGCGCAGCTGAAGCATCTGGCCAGCCGCCTGGTGCGCGGCTGGACGCACCTGGAACGCCAAAAGGGCGGTATCGGCATGCGCGGCCCCGGCGAAACTCAGCTGGAGACCGACCGGCGCCTGCTGGGACAGCGCGTCAAGGTGTTGGGCAAGCGCCTGGAGCGCATCCAGCTGCAGCGCGAGACCGGGCGCCGGACCCGGATGCAGATTCCGGTGCCCACCCTGACGCTGGTGGGCTACACGAACGCCGGCAAGTCCACGCTGTTTCGCGCCCTGACCGGCGCGCCGGCCTATGTGGCCGACCAGCTGTTCGCCACGCTGGATCCCACGGTACGGCGCATCCGGCTGCCCGGCGGCACACCCGCCGTGGTCGCGGACACGGTCGGGTTCATTCGCGATCTGCCGCATGAACTGGTGGCCGCCTTCCGCTCGACGCTCACCGAGGCGCGCGAGGCCACGGTGCTGCTGCACGTCGTGGATGCGAGTGATCCGCGACGCAGCGAGCGCATGCAACAGGTGGATGCCGTGCTCACCGAGATCGGCGCCGGGGGAATTCCGCAGATCCTGGTGTACAACAAGATCGATCGGCTGCAGGTGTCGCCGCGCATCGAACGCGACGCGAATGGCCGCGTGTCCTCGGTGTGGATTTCGGCCGCGCAGCCGCTGGGCATCGCGCTGCTCGCCGAGGCGCTCACCGAGCGGATCGCCCGCACGGTGTTCGTTTCGCGGGTGCGGATCCCGCCCGGTGCGGGACAGCTGCGCTCGCGGCTGTACGCCCGCGGCGTCATCAGGCAGGAACTGTTCCTGGAGGACGGGCAGATCGAGCTGACGGTGGAGCTGCCGAACGTGGATCTGCTGGAACTGGCCCGCGCGCCGGGCGTGATTATCGTTGAATCCGGCAGCGCCGATGCGGCTTGTGCGCCCGGGGCCGGATACCTACAATCGCCGCCGCCCGCAACCGCGGCCAAGCTGTCCTGAAGGACGTTCGCCGTGACACGCATCATCCAGGATCTTGGCGCAGCGCTGGCGCTGGTGTTCGTGCTGGAAGGCATGCTTCCGTTTCTGTCGCCCGGGGCCACCAAACGCGCGCTGGCCCGGATTCTCGAGTTCGGCGATCGCGAAGTGCGCATTGCAGGACTTGGCAGCATGCTCGTCGGAGTCGTGCTGCTGTTCCTTATCAACTGAGTAGGCATCATGGGAAAGTTCGTCATCGTCATCGGTACCCAATGGGGCGATGAAGGCAAGGGGAAGGTCGTGGATCTGCTGGCGGATCGCGCCCGCGCGGTGGCCCGGTTCCAGGGTGGCCACAACGCGGGACATACGCTGGTCATCGACGGGCGCAAGACCGTATTGTCGCTGATCCCGTCCGGCATTCTGCACGAGCAGGTCCGCTGCTTCATAGGCAACGGGGTGGTGCTGTCGCTGGAGGCGCTGATCACCGAGGCCGCCAAGCTCATCGACCAGGGCATTCCGGTGTTCGACCGGCTGCGCATTTCGCCCAACTGCCCGCTGATCCTGCCCTCGCACGTGGCGCTCGATCGCGCCCGCGAACATGCCAGCGGCGCCAATGCCATCGGTACGACCGGCCGCGGCATCGGGCCGGCCTATGAGGACAAGGTGGCGCGCCGCGCCGTGCGGGTCGCGGATCTCTTCCAGCGTGAGCGCTTCGCGGCGAAGCTGGGACAAGTGCTCGACTTCCACAACTTCGTGCTGCAGAAGTATTTCGGCCAGCAGCCAGTGGATTTCCAGAAGACGCTGGATGAGCAGCTGGCGCTCGCCGAGCGCATCAGGTCCTGCGTGGCCGATGTCACCCAGGCCCTGATGCAGTTGCGGGCCGAGGGCGCGAACGTGCTGTTCGAGGGCGCGCAAGCTGCGATGCTCGATGTCGATCTGGGCACCTATCCGTACGTGACCTCCTCGAACACCACCGCCGGGTATGCCGCCACCGGAACGGGCATTGGTCCGCGGGTGTTCGACGAGGTATTAGGCATCGTCAAGGCGTACACCACGCGCGTCGGCGCAGGCCCCTTCCCGACGGAATTGTTCGACAGTGACGGGGAGCACCTGGCCCGGGTCGGCCACGAGTTCGGCTCGGTCACCGGGCGCAAGCGGCGCTGCGGATGGTTTGACGCCGTGGTGCTGCGGCGCTGCGTGGCGCAGTCCAGCGTGACCGGTCTGTGCGTGACCAAGCTCGACGTGCTGGATCAGCTGGAAACCATCCGCATCTGCGTGGGCTACCGCAGCGGCGGCAAGGTCTTAAGCGACATGCCGCTGTTTGTGGACGCCTATTCGGAAGTGGAGCCCGTCTATGAGGAGATGCCGGGCTGGCGTCAATCCACGGTCGGCACGGTGCGGTTCGAGGAGTTGCCGGAAAATGCACGGCAGTACCTGGATCGGATGCAGGAACTTGCGGGGGTGCCCATCGACATGATTTCCACCGGGCCGGACCGCGACCAGACCATCGTGCGTCGCAATCCCTTCACCTGCTGAAGACGCGCCGGGATGTCTCAAATCACCGACGATTGCGGCGAAGTTGCGGGCATATTGTTACCGCACCTTTCACGCAGCTTAAGCCTGCGTAATCTTTCGGTTGTATCGTCAACTGCTCGCTGCATGGAACGCTTGGGTCAGGGTAGACTGCAACGCACGGGAAAATGGTGCTCTAACAGTCGGTTACAAAATACCCACACGATCGCTTGCGGAGAATTGCATTCATGAAGTCGACCATACAGCGCGCACTGTTTGCCGTTACGGTGGCAACACTTGGCGCCGCAGCGGTGGGCACGGCCTGCGCCCAGACCAGTTCCTCGGCGCCGGGTGCTTCGCCCCCGCATCACTTTCGGCACGGGCACTTCCGCGCCTTTGGTGGTTCACCGTTCGTCGGTTCGCTGCTGCGCGCCACCCACCAGCTGGGCAAGGCACCGGGTACCCAGGCCTTGGCCCTCACACCGGGCCAGCAGGACAGCATCAAAACGATTCTGAGCAGCGCCCGTCCGCAGCATCAGCCGGGCAGCGGGCCCAAGGGACCGGGCATCACGGTGATCGGCAATCCCGGTGACCCGGGCTACACCGCTGCCGTGCAGGCCGCCGAGACTGCGGCTACCGCACGGATCCAGAAGCAGACCGCGCTGGCCACCGACATCTGGAACGTGCTCTCGACCGACCAGAAGAATGCGCTGCCGACCATTCTGGCATCCATCCAGGCGAAGGAGTCGGCGCGTCGCGGGCAATGGGCGGCTAGACACGCCACCGGCAACGGCTGACGCCCATGACGCTGCGAGCGACGCTTTTCAGCCTGACTCTCGCCGGCCTGCTGATCCAGGGCGTCCCGCACACCGCGCGGGCGGCCCTGGGCGGTAGCGCCGATTCGGTCGAATCCGATCGCATCAGCATGAAGGGCCTGACCCGCCCCGTGCCCACCGGGGCGCTTCGCAAGCAGGAACTGCAGCTGCCTTCCGGCACCATCGTCACCGAGTATCTGAACGGCGCCGGCCAGGTATATGCCGTCAGCTGGCATGGCCCGGTGCTGCCCGACCTGCGCCAGGTGCTGGGCGACTATTTCGTCCACTACCAGACGGCCGCCCGCCAGCCCGTCGTGCGCCACCGTCTGGTGCGCCTCGCCAACCCGGACATCGTGATCGAGTCCAGCGGCAGAATGCGGGCCTTCACCGGCCGAGCCTGGGTGCCGGCACTGTTGCCATCTGGCGTCAGTTCCACTGACATTCAGTAACGCGATACCGTTCCTTCCCGTGGCCTGTTCCGACGCCCTAAATTTGCCCGGTATGCCCCTTGGCACCACGGAGAAGCACCTTTGCGAAACCTGTTCGCCGGTTTGATCATTGCGTCCCTGTTGCTGGCCGGGTGCGGCGGTGGGGGTGGCTCAGGCGGCGGCTCAACGAGTGCCCCGCAGGTCAGCGTGCCGAATGTCGCGAGTGATACCCAGACCGCCGCGACGAGTACCCTGACAGGCGCCGGCCTGATGTTGGGGACCGTGACCTCGCAACTGAGCACGACCGTGGCCAGTGGGCTGGTCATCAGCGAGAGTCCTGCCGCGGGCAGCAATGTGGCCTCGGGCACCAGCGTGAACCTGGTGGTTTCCTCGGGCGGCGTGGCCGTGCCGAATGTCGTCGACAATGCGCAGGCGGCCGCGCAGACCGCTCTGACCGGCGCGGGCCTGATGGTCGGAGCCGTTACTTCACAGGCCAGCAGCACGATCGCCAGCGGCGGGGTCGTCAGCGAGAACCCGGCGGCCGGCACGGTCGTGGCCAGCGGCACTTCCGTGGCACTGGTCGTCTCCAGCGGTGCCGGCAGCGGCACCACGGCCTACAACGTGACCAACGCGATCATCGATCAGGGACCGGCCGCGCTGGCCCAGGCCAATCCCCCGTTAGCCGCTGTCAATATCATGTACGTCAAGGTCACGATCTGCGCGCCGAACAGCACCACGGTTTGCCAGACCATTGATCATGTCCAAGTGGACACTGGCTCGCAGGGCGTGCGCATCCTGTCCTCGGTGATCACCAATTCAGCGCTGCTGGCTGCGCTGCAGCCCATTGCCGTGAACGGCGGGGCATTGGCTGAATGCACCCAGTTTGTGGATGGCTATAGCTGGGGCCCGATGGTTACCGCCGATGTGCACATCGGCGGCGCAGACACCGCCAACAGCGGCGAGTCGGCGCCGGCCCTGCCGATACAGGTCATCGGTACGACCACCTACCCGGTGCCCAGCGCCTGCTCCAGCATCGGCGGCACCGAGGAAGACACCGTGACCCAGTTCGGCGCCAACGGCATCATCGGACTGGGCCTGTTCGAGGAAGACTGCGGTACTTTCTGTGCGGCGAACGCCAACAATACTTTGTATTACAGCTGCGCCAACAGCGCCTGCACGCAAAGCGCGGTGCCCGTCTCCAGCCAGGCCACCAATCCGCTGTTCAAGCTGGCGGCCAATGCCGGCGTCACGGACAACAACGGCGTGATCATTGAACTGCCCACCGTGGGAGCCGCCGGAGCCGCGAACGTGACCGGCTCCCTGATATTCGGCATCGGCACGCAGGCCAACAATGTGCTGGCCCCCGGCGCGACCGTGCTCACGACGGATACCTCCGCGGGCTACGTGACCACCAGCTTCAATGCCCAGTCGGATACCACCAGCTACCTGGATAGCGGGTCGAACGGTCTGTATTTCAACGACACCAGCATCACCAACTGCAGCCAGAGCTCGGTGCAGGGATTCTTCTGCCCGTCATCCGTCGACTCGTTTACTGCGACGATCACCGGCGTGAACGCTCAAGCGGCGATGGTGAACTTCAACATTGGCAATGCCTTCAACCTGTTTTCCGCCAATCAGACCTTTGCGGCATTCAGCAATCTCGGCGGCGGCGCCGGCTCGTCCGGTGGCTCGACCTTCGCCTGGGGGCTGCCGTTCTACTACGGACGCATCGTCTACACCGCCATGGAACACACCAACGCCGGCGGCACCAACGGTCCTTACTTCGCGTTCTAGGTCGCCCGGGCGTACGCGCGGGCGTGCGCCCAGGTCTGCAGACCCACGGCGCCCAGGACGATGGGCAGGCCCAGCAGCAGCGGCGCGGAGAAACGTTCATGGCCCAGCCACCAGCCGACGAACAGGGCCACCGGCGGATTCACGTAGGCATAGGAGGTGGCCAGCGTCGCCGACACCCGTTCGACCAGAAATCGAAAGGCCGAAAAACCGATCAGCGATCCAAACACCACCAGATACCCCCACGCTGCCCAGGGACGCAGCGCGTTGGAGAGGGTCCAGGGCTCGTGCGCCAGGGCGCTGACCAGGAAGCCGGCGATGCCGGCGCAAAACATTTCCGCACCAAAGCCCGTGGCCCCGGGGGGCACATCCAGGCGCCGCGCCAGCACCGTGCCCAGGGACCAGCAGATGTTGCCTCCCAGAATCACCGCCACTCCCAGCAGGCTGGCCTGCAGATCATGACCCAGCAGCATGGTGGCAATGCCGGCCGTACCCACCGCCATGGCCAGCCATTCCAGCCGGGCGGGGCGTTCGCCGAACAGACAGGACCAGGCCGCCGCAGCCAGCGGCACGCAGGTGGTCAATGCAACGGCCGCGCCTGAGCTGACCCACTGTTCGCCCATGGCCACCGTGCCGTTGCCGGCCAGCAGCAGCAGACAGCCGATCAGGGCTGCATTGCGCCATTGCGGCCAGCTGGGCAGGGGTGCGCCGCGCAGCACCTGCCACAGCAGGATCAGGCCTCCGGCGACAATGAAGCGCGTGCCGACGAAGAAGAAGGTCGGAAAGCCGCTGATGGCCACCTTGATGGCGTAGTAAGTCGTGCCCCACAGAATGTAGACGGCCAGCAGGCAGGCCGCGATGGCCGACAGCGACGGTCGCGGGGGAGAAGTGGCGGGAACTGGCACGAGATCGGCGCTGTCCGGACGATCAGAGTTGGGGCGCCGAGCAGGCCGAGTTCGGCTTCATGACCTGCGAGTAGACCTTGCGGGTGAAAGGCAGGGTCTGGGCGGGCCAGCTGGTGCCATCGATGGTGATCGGCGGCAGCAGGATGGTGCCCGCGGTCAGGGTATCGATCTGGGCATCCGCCGAGATGCTGCCGGGTTGCCAGCTGCCGTCGTGCCGCTCCTCGAACCGTACTTCCGATAGCCGGCCCGCATCACTCGCCTGCGTTGCGGTCTTCAGCTTGATGGTCACGTCCAGTGCCTCACCCTTGGCGGTGTGGCCGCTCACCTGCACCGAATCCCCGTCCAAGTGGGCGTGTACGCCGCGAGGGGTTCGCAGGCGCAGGTCCAGCGGACTGACGGCGACCCCAATGGAGATCTCATGGAAGGGATAGAAGGCGAGCTTCGGCGGTCCATCACTGCCATCGCAGTTCACCTGGACGTACTGGGCCTGGGGAGCTTCGATTTGCTGGTAGTTCCAGAAGCCCAGGGTGCATCCGGACAGGAGCAGGGCGGGCACCATCAGCCACAGCGCCCGCGATTGGTGCGGCGCGATACGCACTGAGCGGTCGCAGGGGCGGGAGGGATGAGGCGACATGGCGAAGAACTGAAGTCGTGGCCGTTGACGAGCATCCTGCCATGACCGGCGCGCAGGCGCGAATCCTGCCGCCCTGCGGTTAAATCGGCGCCGCCTCACGAGGCGGGCGGCATGCGCTCGAATTGCGCCAGCGACGGGTCGATCCGATCCCAGCTGAGTGCATCCTTGACGAACACCGCAACGGTGGGAGTCACCACATTGGGATCATCGAGCGACCCGGCCTGCACCATGCGTAGCGGACCGGCGGACTCGGCAGCGGTGAACAATCGACCGGCGCACAGCGGGCAGAAGTGCCGCTGGACCTGACCGCCGGAGCTGCCCCGGCTGACGTAGACGGCGGGCTTGCCCTCGATGCGCAGCTGCGTCTCCGGCACGCCAATGACAGTCGAGTGCCCGGTACCGGTGGCCTTCTGGCAGTCCTTGCAGTAGCACTGGCCGACGAAGACCGGAGCACCCACGATGCGGTAGCGAATGGCGCCGCACAGGCAGCCCCCGGACAGTTCCACTTGCGTTGCCACAATCCTCTCCTGGCTTTCGGGGCGAAGGCGGCGAGTCTGCGTGAGCTCCCGGCGCGCCGCAATCCTGTGACGCCCGGGGCGATGCGGGCCGCGCGGGGGATGCTCTATACTCCGGTCCCCAATCACAAGAGGGTCGCCCCCATGGCCACGGTCTCCATTCATCCTGCAGTGGACAACGGTTCAAAGCCCGCGGCCAAGGACTTCGCCGGCGGCACCCTGGTGTGCAAGTGCAGCCAGAACCCCGTTGAGGTTTCCGTCAAGGCGCAGTCCGCGCACAATCATGCCTGCGGCTGTACCAAGTGCTGGAAGCCGAAGGGCGCATTGTTCGCCGTGGTGGCCGTCGTGCCGCGTGACAAGGTCAGCGTGACCAAGAATGGCGATAAGCTGGGCATTGTCGATGCCAGCGCCACCATCCAGCGCCATGCCTGCAAGGTCTGCGGCACCCATATGTACGGCCGCATCGAAAAGAACGGCCATCCTTTCTATGGGCTGGATTTCATCCACACGGAACTCTCGCCGCAAAGCGGCTGGTCGCCCCCGGAATTCGCCGCCTTCGTCTCCTCGATCATCGAGTCCGGCGCGGATCCCGCGCAGATGGGCGCGGTGCGCAGCCGCCTGCGCGAATTGAAGCTGGAGCCCTATGACTGTCTGTCGCCGCCGCTGATGGACTACATCGCGACTCACATCGCCAAGGCCTCCGGCGTGCTGAAGGGTTGAGCGCATGGATGTCAGAGCGGCGGTAGCGTTCGAGGCGGGCAAGCCACTCAGCATCGAGACGGTGCAGCTGGACGGCCCGAAAGCCGGCGAGGTGCTGATCGAGGTCAAGGCAACCGGAATCTGTCACACCGACAAGTACACGCTCTCCGGGGCGGATCCGGAGGGCCTGTTTCCGTCCATCCTCGGACACGAGGGCGCCGGCATCGTGGTCGACGTGGGGCCGGGCGTGCGGTCGCTGAAGAAGGGCGATCACGTCATCCCGCTGTACACACCGGAGTGCCGGGAGTGCAAGAGCTGCACGTCGCACAAGACCAACTTGTGCACCGCCATCCGGGCGACCCAGGGCAAGGGGCTGATGCCCGACGGCGCGAGCCGCTTTTCCTTCAAGGGCAAGCCCATTTATCACTACATGGGTTGTTCGACCTTTTCGAACTACACGGTGATGCCTGAAATCGCGGTGGCGAAGATCCGTGAGGATGCGCCCTTCGACAAGGCCTGCTACATCGGCTGCGGCGTGACCACCGGCATCGGCGCGGTCATCTTCACCGCCAAGGTCGAGCCCGGCGCCAATGTCGTGGTGTTCGGCCTGGGCGGCATCGGACTGAATGTCGTGCAGGGCGCGCGCCTGGCCGGCGCCGACATGATCGTCGGCGTCGATACCAATCCGGCCCGTGAGAAGCTGGCCCGCCAGTTCGGGATGACCCACTTCGTCAATCCGAAGGAACTCAAGGGCGACCTGGTGGCGCACCTGGTGGAGTTGACCAAGGGCGGGGCCGATTATTCCTTCGAGTGCATCGGCAATACCCAGGTGATGCGCCAGGCACTGGAGTGCTGCCATCGCGGCTGGGGCCAGAGCATCATCATCGGCGTGGCGGCGTCCGGCCAGGAGATCGCGACGCGCCCGTTCCAGCTGGTCACCGGCAGGGTCTGGCGCGGCACGGCCTTCGGCGGCGCCCGCGGCCGCACCGATGTGCCGAAGATCGTCGACTGGTACATGGACCACAAAATCAACATCGATGATCTGATCACGCACACCATGCCGCTGGAACGCATCAACGATGCCTTCGACCTGATGACGCGCGGCGAGTCGATCCGCAGCGTCGTGGTGTACTGAAGCGCTCGCTCTTGAGTATTGAGACCTTAAGCGAACAGCGCTGCTTCGAGGGCACGCAGGGCTTCTACCGTCACCAGTCGCGCATCATCGGACTGCCGATGCGCTTCGGTGTATTCCGGCCGCCGCAGGCCGCCACGCGGCCGGTGCCGACACTGTTTTACCTGGCGGGACTGACCTGCACCGAGGAGACCGCCGTCATCAAGGCCGGCTTCCAGCGCCTGGCGGCGCAGCTGGGAGTGATGGTGGTCACCTGCGACACCAGTCCCCGCAATACCGGAATCGCCGGGGAGGCGGATGACTGGGAATTCGGCGCCGGCGCCGGCTTCTATCTGAACGCGACGCAGCAGCCCTGGGCCGGGTTCTATCGCATGTACGACTACCTGCTCGAGGAGCTGCGCGAAGTCGTGCTCGCCGATTTTCCCGCGGACCCGGATCGACTGGGGATCTTCGGTCACTCGATGGGTGGGCACGGGGCGCTGGTACTGGCGCTGCGCAACCCCGGAGTCTTCAAGTCCGTGTCCGCCTTTGCGCCCATCTGCTCGCCCACGCGTTGCGCCTGGGGCCGCAAGGCCCTGCCGCGCTACCTCGGTGAGGATCCCTCGGCCTGGAAGGCCTACGACGCGGTCGAGCTGATGAGCGCCGCCGGAAGAGCCCTGTTTCCCGAGATCCTGATCGACCAGGGGCTCGCGGACAAGTTTCTGCACCAGTCGCAGCTGCTGCCGGAGCTCTTCGAGGCCGCCTGCGCCGCCTCCGGCCAGCCGCTGCGGCTGCGCCGTCACGCCGGTTATGACCACGGCTACTACTTCATCTCGACGTTCGTCGAGGAACATCTGCGCTTTCATGCGGCGGCTCTGGCTTGAGGGCACGGCCGCCGTCGTTAATGATTCGTTAATGAATGGGCTGCTGCCCGCGCATTAGAATCGGGTTCTGATCCGGAGGGAATTCCATGGGTAACGGACATGGCGGCAAGCGAGCGGCGCTGCTCGCGTTGCTCTGCGGTTCCTGGTTTGTCTCGGCGGCCTTCGCGGTCGGCGCGGACCCTGACAACGGCAGCGCAACTTCCCAGGTCCCCGATGGCGGCGCGCAGGATGCCGTGACGGAGGTCACGGTCGAGGCCCACAAGTTGAAGTTGAACCGATTGCGCCAGGAGATCAACAAGGCGGTAGACAATTTCTATGATCTGTTCAACAAGGTGAACACCGTGCCGGGATACGAGACGCGCTGCACAGATGAACGGCGCTCCACCTCCTATACCGTCCACCATGTCTGTACGCCACGTTTCGTCAACGACGCGAATGAGCAGGAGACGCAGGGATTTTTTGACGGCTACGCGACGATACCGGCTGCCAATCTGATCTATTTGAGAGGGCGCGGATACAAGCGGCGCCTGGAAGAGCTCATCCACAGCGACCCGCAGCTGCACCAGGCGGCGGTCGAATTTGACGCACTTACCCAACAGTACGCGGCCGTCAGCAAAGAAAAGGTCAAGGGCAGCTGACTCGAGTCAGTGGCGGTCAGCCACGCGATGCCTTGCGCCACACGCTCGCCAGCCACGGTTGCTGTTCGCGCGGCAAACCCGTTGGCCGGTAGTAGTGCTCGAGTTCCGCGAAGCCGGCACCGGCGAGGTACCGTCGCCAGGAATCCAGGTCGTGATAGGCCCCGTAGCGCCCGCGATTCCAGCCTTCCTCGTTCTCGCCGCGCGGATTGGAGCTGAACAGCACGCCGCCGGGCTTGAGCGCGGCGTGCAATTCGCGCAGCACGCGCGGCAGCTCCTGGGAGGGCACGTGAAACAACGAGGCATTGGCAAAGATGCCGTCGAAGCGTGCGGCGGGAAGATCGAGCTTCAGGAAGTCCTGCTGCAGGATCTCGCACCCGGTCTGGGCATGCGCCATCTGCGCAAAGGCGGTTGTTCCCTCGAGCCCGACGGCTACGTGGCCGAGTCCGCTGAAGCTCGCCAGGTCCCGGCCCGGCCCGCAGCCGAAATCAAGAATGGCGAAGGGCGCCTCGCCCTGGATATGCCGCAGCAGCGCCGCGATGTTCTGACTGACGTTGTGATCGCGAGTGCCGGCCTCGAACTGCGTGGCGCGCTCTGCGTAGTGCGCGAGCGTGCCCGTGGCAATGGCGTCCAGATCCTGCGCATCCAGCGGCTTGCCAAGCATGGCGCGGGTTCCTCCTCTATAGTGCGCCGCAGATCGCGCGCATTCCGGCTCGGTAAATCGGGCCGACTATGCAAATAAGCTATTGAAATCTAGAGGAAATTAATGGTGCCCAGGAAGGGACTCGAACCCCCACGGTGTTACCCGCTAGTACCTGAAACTAGTGCGTCTACCAATTCCGCCACCTGGGCAGGGAGCCGGACACCCTCGCGAGCCAATGGCTCTAGGGAGCGGCGCAATGTACGCACGGCTTCGGGAGCTGTCAATTGAGCAGTCGCAGAGGACAATTCGGCAAACGCAGAACGCAGGGCGGGCCCAAGGCCATTGCCAGCGCCGCTCACGGCGCCAAGCGCAGCAGTCACGCGAGCGCTGAGCGCAAGCCTGGCGGGGCGGCGCGCCGCGCGGGCGGTGCCAAGGCGGGCGAGGCGGCCCTCAAGCTGCGTGCCGGCGACAGCGCCGAGGGCACGGTCAGCGCCCATCGCGCCGGCTACGGATTCGTGCGGGTGCTCGGGCTGAAGGACAGCGTGTTCCTGCCGCCCGGCCAGATGCGCGGTGTCATGCACGGTGATCGCGTGCGGGTGCGTCTGGCGCGTGATTCCAGCAATCGCTGGCTGGGTGAGGTCGACGAGATCCTGGAACGCGGCGTCAAGGCGTTCCTGGGCACGGTCGAAATCCAGGGCCGTCAGGCCGCCATCATCGCCGCGGACCGACGTCTGCAGCTGCGCTGCATCGCCTCCCTGAATGAACTCGAAGGTGCGCGGGACGGGGATTGGGTGATCGCGAGCATCGTGCGGCACGCGACCGCCACTTCCATGCCGGTGGCGCGCGTGGCGCGCCGACTGGATCCGGAGCGTCCCGTGGAGATGGCCACCGAGTCGGCCATCGCCCGCTTCGATCTGCCCAGTGATTTCCCGCCGCAGGTCAGCGCCGAGGCCGATGCCTACGGGAGCCAGGTGGACGCGCGCGAGAGCGCGCGGCGCATCGACTTGCGCGAGCTGCCGTTGGTCACCATCGACGGGGAGACGGCCCGTGATTTTGATGACGCCGTGTATGCCGAACCGCATGCGGAGGGCTTCCGGCTCATCGTCGCCATCGCCGATGTAAGTTTCTACGTGCGCCCCGGCACGGCGCTGGATACGGAAGCCCTGCGTCGCGGAACTTCCGTGTATTTTCCATCCCGGGTCATTCCCATGCTGCCGCCGGGTCTGTCGGATCATCTGTGCTCGCTGGCGCCGCACGTCGACCGTCTGTGCCTGACGGCCGACATGGTGGTCACGCGTCATGGCGCGCTGAAGGCCGCGAAGTTCTATCCGGCGGTGATGCGCTCGGCCGCGCGGCTCACCTACAACCAGGCGCAGGACGCCTTGCTGGACGGCAAGCCCGAGGCGCGCGCAAAGATCGGCCCGCTGGTGGACCGCCTGATGCCGCTGGTGGATGTGTACCGCGTGCTGGTCAAGGCGCGCCGCGCCCGCGGCGCGCTGGACTTCGATGCGCCGGAGGCGCAATTCGACATCGACGCGAGCCAGCGCATCCATGCCGTCACGCTGCACGCCCGCGTCGAGGCGCACAAGCTGATCGAGGAGTGCATGATCCTGGCCAACGTGGCCGTGGCGCGCGAACTGGGCCATACGAAGACCCCGACGCTGTATCGGGTTCATGCCAAGCCCGATGAGGAGAAGCTCGACAAGCTGCTGGCGACGCTCACGGTGCTCGGCATCGAGGCGCAGATTCCCGAAACCGTCCAGCCGCGCGACATTCAGGCCATTACCCGTCGCCTCAAGGGCACTCCCGAATTGCCGTTCGTGGAATCCCTGGTGGTGCGCTCCATGCCCCAGGCCGTCTACCAGCCCACCAACATCGGACATTTCGGACTGGCCCTGGGCGAGTACGGGCATTTCACCTCACCCATCCGGCGCTATCCGGACCTGGTGGTACATCGCACGCTCAAGGCCCTGGTGTCGGCGCAGGATGGCAGCGGTGTCGAATACGACGAGGAGGCGCTGAGTCTTCAGGGTGAAGAGCTGTCGCGCCTCGAGAAACGCGCGGATGAGTCGGATCGCTATGTTTCCGCGTTTCTCAAGTGCGTGTGGCTGCGTGAACGGGTCGGGCAGACCTTTCGGGGCCTGATCACGACCGTGGTGGAGTTCGGCTGCTTCGTGCAGCTGCTCGATGTGGCGATCGACGGACTGCTGCACCTGGACAATCTGCGCGACGATGAGTACCAGATGGAGGATCACGGCCATGGCTGGCGCGCGGTGCGCACCGGCCGGAGCCTGCGCATCGGCACCGAAGTGCGCGTGATCGTGACCTCCGTGAATCCCATTGAGGGGCTGATCGATCTGGACCTGGTGCCCGAGCCCGGCAGCGTGGCGGTGGAAGAAAAGGCGCCGAAGGGCGCGAAGACATCCAAGGACGCCAAGGGTCACCGCGAACAGCGCGGTGGCCGCGGCCACCGATGAGCGAGAGCCAGCTGATTTACGGACTGCATGCCGTGGAGTCGCTGCTGAAGCGCCATCCGGAACGAGTGCTCGAACTGCAGCTGGCCGAACGGCGTGATGATCCGCGCGTGCGGGCGCTGGAGACCCTGGCGCGTGGCCAGGGCACCAAGGTGCAGCGGGTGGATGCGCAGGTGCTGCAGAAGGCGCTCGGGGATGTGAGCCACCAGGGAGTCGCCGCCCAGGTGCTGCCGCTTGACCCCTGGTCCGAGGATGATCTGGTGGGCGCACTGGATGCAGTGACGGCCCCCCTGGTGCTGGCCCTGGATGGCGTGCAGGACCCCCACAACCTCGGGGCCTGCCTGCGAACGGCCGATGCCTGCGGGGCCCTGGCCGTGATCGTGCCCAAGGATCGGGCCGCCCAGCTGACGCCGGTGGTGCGCAAGGTGGCGGCGGGCGCGGCCGAGTCCGTACCCCTGGTCACGGTGACCAATCTGGTGCGCACGCTGAAACTCCTAAAGGAGGCTCAGCTGTGGGTCACCGGGGCGGCGGCCGATGCGCCCCAGGCGGCGGCCGAGGTGGACTTCACGGGCGGCACGGTCCTGGTCATGGGGGCCGAGGGGACGGGATTGCGCCAGCTCACCCGCCAGACCTGTGACCATATGGTGCGGCTGCCCCAGCTGGGGTCGGTGGAGAGCCTGAACGTGTCCGTCGCGGCGGGGATGCTGCTTTATGAAGTAGTGCGGCAACGCAACAAATCCTAAGGCCGGCTGATTGCGGCCGACGCCCCGTTTGAGTATGCTGCGCGACCCCTGATTTCAGGGGGATAGGCCGGTCCTGCGCCAGAAACGGTGCGGTTCCGGTTCTCCTTGCCACACCGGCAAATGCCTTGACCGGGTGGCTTAAGTCCAAAAGGAGGACTCAATGAGGCATTACGAAATCGTGTTCCTGGTCCATCCGGACCAGAGTGAACAGGTCCCGGCGATGGTCGAGCGCTACAAGTCGATGATCGCCAATGGCAACGGCCAGGTGCACCGCTTTGAGGATTGGGGTCGTCGCCAGCTGGCGTTCCCGATCGCCAAGGTCCACAAGGCGCACTATGTGCTGCTAAATATCGAATGTGACCAGAAGACGCTGAACGAGCTCACCGGCGCGTTCCGTTTCAGCGACGCCGTGCTGCGTCACCTGGTCGTGCAAATGGATGAGGCGGTCACTGAGCCCTCGCCGATGGCGCGGGGCGAGGATGAGGAAGGCGGCGGTCGCCGTGATCGTGGTCGCGATGACCAGGGTTCCGACGATGAGGACCTGCCGGCAGTCGGGGAGAATGCATCATGATCGGCGGTGGTAACGGCGGCAGCGGTGGTGGTTACGGCGGCGGCGGCGGTGGCGGCGGCTACGGCGGTGGTGGCGGTGGCGGTGGCGGCTACGGCGGTGGCGGTGGCGGCGGCTACGGTGGTGGTGGCAGCGGCGGCAGCGGGGGTAGTGGCGGCGGCAGCCGTTTCTCGCGTCGCAAGAAGTTCTGCCGCTTCACGGCCGATAACGTCAAATCCATCGACTACAAGGATCTGGCCACGCTCAAGGGCTATGTCACCGAGACGGGCAAGATCGTCCCCAGCCGCATCACGGGCACGAAGTCGTTCTATCAGCGTCAGCTCGCCACGGCGATCAAGCGCGCGCGCTTCCTGTCCCTGCTGCCCTACACCGATCAGCACTGAGAAACGCCATGGATGTCATTCTGCTTGAGAAAGTTGCCAACCTCGGCACCATCGGCGACCGGGTGAAGGTGAAGTCGGGCTACGGCCGCAACTTCCTGTTACCGAAGGGCAAGGCCACGCTGGCCACTGCCGCCAACGTCGCGAAATTCGAAGCCCGCCGCCACGAGCTGGAAAAGCACGCGGCCGACCAGCTCGCCGCCGCCCAGGGGCGGGTCGAGAAGCTCAAGGACTTCAAGCTCACGATCGCCGCCAAGGCGGGAACCGAAGGCAAGCTCTTCGGCTCCATCGGTACCAGCGATATCGCGGAAGCCGCTACGAAGGCCGGCCACGCGCTCGCGCGCAGTGAAGTGCGCCTGCCGACCGGTCCGCTGCGCATGATCGGCGATTACTCCGTCGAGCTGCACCTGCACGCCGACGTGAACTTCGCCCTGCCGGTGGTCATCGTCCCCGAGGAGTAACTGCACGGGAGGTCGCGCACTCACATGGCTGGCCTGGCCAAATCGCGCCGCGACGAAGGCAGTGAGGTCGCAGACGTCCGCACGCCCCCGCACTCGCTGGAGGCGGAACAGGCAGTGCTGGGCGGCCTGCTGCTGGATTCCTCCGCCTGGTTCAACGTCTCCGACGTGGTCCAGACGGAGGACTTCTACCGTCCCGATCATCGGACCATTTTCGATGCCATCCGGTCGCTGGCCACCAATCAGAAGGCCACCGATGCGGTCACCGTATCCGAACACCTTGAACGCCATGGCCAGCTCGCGGATGTCGGGGGCCTGGCCTACCTGGGCACGCTCGCCCGCGATACCCCCACGGCCGCCAACGTCCGCGCCTATGCCGAAATCGTGCATGAGCGCTCGCTGCTGCGGCAGCTGATCAAGACCGGCACCGAGATCGCAGCCTCGGCATACAACACCGACGGCGAAACCGCGCGGGATCTCGTGGACCGCGCCGAGCAGGGCGTCTTCGCCATTGCCGAGGCCGGTGCCCGCGCGGGCGGTGGCGCCCGTTCCGTCGCCGAGATGCTGCCGGCGGTCATCGACCAGATCGATGAGTGGCACAGCAACCCCGGTGCGATGCGGGGCCTGGCCACCGGCTTTGCCGACTTCGACAAGATGACCGGTGGCCTGCGTCCCGGGGATCTGGTGATCGTCGCCGGCCGTCCCTCCATGGGCAAATCGACGCTGGCCGTGAACATGGCCGAATACGCCGCCATCAATCCCAGCATCCGCGCTCCCGTGGCCATCTTCAGCCTGGAAATGCCCTCCGAGCAGATCATCACCCGCATGTTGGCCTCCATCGGCAGCGTGCCGCTGGGCAGCCTGCGCTCCGGAAAGATTGCGGATGAGGATTGGGCGCGCATCACCAGCGCCACCAGCCAGCTCTCGGAAGCGAAGATCTTCATCGATGAGACGCCGGCACTGACGCCGACGGATCTGCGCGCGCGCGCGCGTCGTCTGAAACGCGAACACGGTTTGGGACTGGTGGTCGTTGATTACCTGCAGCTGATGCAGGTGCCGGGCAGCAAGGAAAATCGCGCCACGGAAATCGCCGAGATCTCACGCAGCCTCAAGGTGCTGGCCAAGGAACTGGCCGTGCCGGTGATTGCGCTGTCGCAGCTGAATCGCGGCGTGGAATCGCGGGAACACAAGAAGCCGGTGATGTCGGATCTTCGCGAAAGTGGCGCGATTGAACAGGATGCAGACATGATCCTGCTCATCTACCGCGAAGAAGTGTACGACAAGAACACGACGAAAAAGGGCATCGCGGAAATCGATCTGGTCAAACACCGTAACGGTGAGATCGGCACTTTCCTGCTCACCTTCCAGGGCCAGTACACACGCTTCGCCAACTACGCGCCGGACTCGTACGCCGAGGGCATTTTGCGGTGATGCCGCTGATTCGCGCGGTGATCGACACCGCCGCGCTGCGCGCCAACCTCGACACCGTCCGCGCCCGCGCACCCGGATCCAAGGTGATGGCGGTGGTGAAGGCCAATGCGTACGGACATGGTCTGGTGATGACGGCGGTGGGCCTGCCGCAGGCGGATGCCTTTGCGGTGGCGCGCCTGGAAGAGGGCATCATGCTGCGCGAGGCCGGCATCACCCGGCCCATCATCCTGCTCGAGGGCGTGTTCAGCGCTGAGCAGTTGATCGAGGCCGCGGTGCATCGCTTCGAGATCGTGGTCCACGACCCGCTGCAGGTGGCGCTGCTGGAAGGCTTCCGCGGCTCATTCCGTCTGACCGCCTGGGTGAAGATCGACACCGGCATCAACCGACTGGGTTTCAGGCCGGAGGATTTTCCGGTGGCGCTGGCGCGCCTGCGTGCGCTACCGACGCCATTGCGCGAGATCCGCGTGCTGACCCATCTGGCCCGCGCCGATGAGCGGGATGCCTCGATGACCTCCGAGCAGGTGCAGCGTTTTCGCGCCGTCACCGACACGCTGGGACTGGCTACCAGCATCGGCAATTCGGCGGGCATCTTCGGCTGGCCGGATGCCGCCGGGGATTGGGTGCGCCCGGGGCTGGCGCTGTACGGGGTGTCACCCTTCGCAGGCGTTCGCGGCAGTGAACTGGGATTGAAGCCCGTGATGACGCTAGAGTCGGCCATCATCGGCCTGCGGCGCGTGCCCCGCGGCGAGTCGGTGGGCTACGCGGCCGCCTGGACCGCAGCGCGGGATTCGCGCATCGCCATCATCGCCGGAGGGTACGGCGATGGCCTGCTGCGCAGCCTCGAGGGCGGTTCACCGGTGCTGGTCGATGGCCGGCGGGCGCCGCTGGTTGGGCGGGTGTCGATGGATATGATTGCGGTGGATGTGACCGAGCTGCCGGAACTGCAGGTCGGCGCCCGCTGCCTGCTATGGGGGCCGGGACTGCCGGTGGAGGAGGTCGCCTCCCATGCCGGCACCGTGTCCTACGAAATGCTCTGCGGCGTGCGGCAAAGAGTGCCGCACGAGGCCATCTGATCAGCCCTCGAAGAACCCCATCTTCACTCCGGCCAGCTGGATCACATCGTTGTCGTTCAGCCGGGTGGCCTGGGCGCCGATGGGATTGCCGTTGACCAGCGGGTAGTCGTTGGCCTTCTCGCTGTCCACGTGGACGATGAAGTAGCCGTCCTGACGGTGGGTGATGGCGGCAACCTGCACGCCCGGGCGTCCCAGGGTGGTCAGCGCCTTGTTCAGTTCCAGTTCCCGACCCGCGAAGGCGCCCGAGAGCACCTGCAGCTTGGCTTTCTTGACCTGGGTGCCGTTTGAGAGCGCCTTGCGAGAGGCGGTAGCCGAGACATCGGGGGCCGCATTCGTGACCGCCTCGCGCACCTGGCGGATCTTGTCCACCGGACGCTGCGAGGGCTGGATCACCATGGTCTTTTCGAAATCGTCCTGCGCCTCATCATCCTCGGCGAAGCGCAGCTGGTGATGGCCGACGGTGATGACATCGCCATGCTGCAGTGCATGCTTCTTGATCAGCTTGCCGTTGACGTAGGTGCCATTGGTGCTGTTCAGGTCCTCAAGGAAGGAGTCGTTGAGGATATTGATGATCAGCGAGTGATGGCCGCTGACCGCGCCATTGTCGATGCGGATGTCATTATCAGGGAGACGGCCAATCGTGTACCGCTCCTTGTTCATGTTGTATTCCGCCATCACCTGGCTATCCAGGCTCAGTATCAACCTTGCCATGCGTGCCTCTTAACGAAGGTTCAGCCCAGCCAGCCTAGAATTCGGTCGAGAACGCCCTTGTTTGCCGGGAAGTTCTCGGCCACGTGTGCCATGACCACGGAGACGTTATCACGTCCCCCATTGTCATTCGTCAACTGAATCAACTGCTTAGCAACAGTCTCAAGATTAGCACCAAAGGTGCTGATCGTTAAGTGAATATCGTCATCTTCCACCATGTCGGACAGGCCGTCCGAGCACAGGACATAAAAGTCGCCCTTTTGCGTGGGTACTTCCTGGATTTCGACCTCGACATTCTGTTCGACGCCGAGCGCGCGGGTGACATAGTTCTTGTTGGCCGCCCGCTGAGCTTCCTCGGGTGAATAGAAGCCCCGATCGACCAGCTCCTGCAGCAGCGAGTGATCCATCGTGACCTGTTCGAACTTGTCGCTGCGCAGCCGATACATGCGCGAATCGCCGACATGCGCCACGGCAATCTTGTTGTCGAACATCAGGGCGCTGACCACGGTGGTGCCCATGCCTTCGCATTGGGGCTGGGCCCTGGCGGTCTGATAGATGATCTTGTTGGCGCGGTGGATGGCATCGCGCAGGATGATGCTGGCGCGGGACATGCCCGTGGCCTGATCGGGGATCCGCAGGTCCTCGCGCTCGACGGATTCACGCACCAGGTTCACGATGGTCTTCACGGCGATGCCGCTGGCCACCTCACCGGCGTTGTAGCCGCCCATGCCGTCGGCCAGCACCAGCAGCCCGATGTCGGGATCGAAGGCGATGGTGTCCTCGTTGTGCTCCCGGACTCTGCCGGTGTCCGTCTGACCGACGAAACGGACCCTGCCGCGCAGACTCATCGACCCGCCTCACCATCAGCGCAGGGAAAAAGTGTGACCTCGGTCACGCTTTACGCACCGCGCTAATCCGCCCAACGGTGGCAACCGGGCGGCGTTGAAGATCCGGAAACGTCGACAAGACCTGTTCCTCTTAAGGCAGCGCTCATCCTTGAGCCTGGCCGCTGCTCGCTTCTAAGTTGCATAAGCTAGCATTGTCCGCCCGATAGTCCGAGTGTCTGATCACAAACCGGTGCTCTAAGGGGCATCGCAGGCGAGCATGAAGTCATCAATTGCGTTCTTTTGCACCGCCTGCGAGGGCCAGACGGCCAAATGGGTGGGCCAGTGTCCGGCCTGCGGAGAGTGGAATTCCCTGGTGCGGCGCGATGCGGCCCGGTCGCCCGGCCTGGGTCGCCCGGGTCCCGCCTCGGGGGGTGCCGGTGGCCTGGCCCCCCAGGCCCTCGGGTCGGCCACCCCCGAGTCCACCGTCCGCTTGTCCACCGGCCTGTCGGAGTTCGACCGGGCCCTGGGCGGCGGCCTGGTGGCAGGCTCGGTGACCTTGCTGGGCGGGGATCCGGGCATCGGCAAATCCACCCTGCTGCTGCAGGCCGCCGCGGCCGCGAGCGCTCAACGGTCGGTGCTGTATGCCAGCGGTGAGGAGTCGGTGGCCCAGATCGGCCTGCGCGCCCAGCGCCTGAAGCTGCAGGCTCCGCAACTGCGGCTCGTGGCCGAACATGATCTGGCGACCATTCTCGAACATGCCGCCTCGCAAGGCGCCCGACTGCTGGTGGTGGATTCCATCCAGACCCTCGCCAGCGGAGATGTCGGGGCCACGGCGGGCGCCGTGTCGCAGCTGCGGGAATGCACCGCTGCCCTGGTGCGCTTCGCGAAGGCGACGGACACCGCGGTGATCATCGTCGGTCACGTCACCAAGGAGGGTGCGATCGCAGGACCGCGCGTGCTGGAACATCTGGTGGATACCGTGCTGTATTTCGAAAGCGAGGCGGGCAGCCGCTTTCGCATCGTGCGCGCGGTCAAGAATCGATTCGGCGCGGCCCATGAGCTGGGGTTCTTCGCCATGACGGGCAGCGGGCTGGCTGAAGTGCGCAATCCGGCCGCCATTTTCCTGGCGCGCTCCCCGGAGCCGGCCGCGGGCAGCATCGTCACCGTGACTCGCGAAGGCGGCCGGCCGCTGCTGATCGAGCTGCAGGCCCTGGTTGATCGCATGCGCTTCGGCGCGCCGCGCCGCATCGCCCAGGGCCTGGATGCCAATCGGGTCGCGATGCTGCTGGCGGTGATGAACCGGCACGCGCAACTGTCCCTGCAGGAGCACGACGTGTTCGTGAACGTCGTGGGCGGGATGCAGATCAGCGAGACCGGCTGGGACCTGCCGGTGGTGCTGGCGCTCGCCTCGAGCCTGAGCGAACGAGCGCTGCCCAGGCAGCTGGCCGTATTCGGGGAAATAGGGCTCACCGGAGAGGTACGGCCCGTGGCCTATGGCGAGGAGCGGCTGAAGGAAGCCGCCACCCAGGGCTTCGAGCGGGTCATCGTGGCGCGCGAGAACGCGCCCCGCAAGCCGATCGCGGGACTGGAAGTCATTCCGGTCGCGCGCATCGATGCGGCCGTGAAGCTCGCGTTCGCTTAAGTGCGCTTCGTGTCGGCCTGGGCGCGCACTGTGCGAATGGTGTTGTCCGCGATCTGCAGCACCTCGAACAGGTAGTCCCCGACCCGCAGCGCGGTGCCCGGCTGCGGGATGGTTTCCAGCTGTTCGAGCAGCAGGCCGTTGATGGTCTTGGGTCCATCGGTGGGCAGATGCCACTGCAGCGCGCGGTTCAGGGCGCGGATGGTGGCCCCGGCGTTGAGGATGAAGACTCCAGGCTTTTCCACGTGCACGTCCTTGTGCGCAATGGTCGCGGTGTCGGTGGTGAACTCACCGACGATTTCCTCGAGGATGTCCTCCAGCGTCACCAGGCCGTCGATATCACCGTATTCGTTGACCACGAAGGCGAAGCGGCGCTGATTGCGCTGGAAATGGGCCAGCTGCAATCCCAGCGGCGTGCCCTCCGGCACGAAGTAGGGCTCGCGGCTGCGCGCGATTTCGATGAGGCGCTCGCGCGTCAGGCTCTCGCGGGCGAGCTCCTGCACGATGCGCTTCATGTGCAGCACGCCCAGGATGTTGTCCAGTTCGCCCTCGTACACCGGCAGCCGGGTGTGCAGGGTCTGGCGCAGCTGATCGAGGATATCCTCCCAGGATGCGGTGACATCGATGCCGGTGATCTCCTGGCGCGGGATCATGATGTCATTGACCGTGATGCGGCCCAGATCCAGGATCGACAGCAGCATCTGCCGATGGCGCGCGGGCAGCAGGGGACCGGCCTCGGCGACGACCATGCGCAGCTCATCGGCGCTCAGCGATTCATTGTCGCGGCGCGATCGCACCACGCCGAACAGTCGCAGGAACCCATAGGCGCTGCGGCTGGTGAGCCACAGCACCGGGCGGGCGACCACCACCAGGGCGCTGTAGACGTAGGCGGAGCTCAACGCGACGCGCTCCGCGTACGTGGCTCCGAAAATCTTCGGCGCAAGTTCCCCGAAGACGATCATGACGATGGTCAGGATGGCGCCGGCCACCGGCACAGCCAGATGAAATCCGGAGCGCTGCGCGAGGATGGTGGCCGCCTGCGAGGCGAAGACGCTGGCGGCGGCCAGGATCACGAGGTTCACGCCCAGCCAGTCATCCGGGCGCTCCATCAGCTTCTCGAGCAGGCGCGCCGCGCGCTGGCCGGACTTGGCGCGATGTCGCAGGCGGTACCGGTTCACCGACAGCATCGCCACTTCCGTGCCCGAGGAGAAGGCGATGATGGCGAGCAGGCCCAGCAGCAGCAGCAGCAGAATTTGCGTTCGGGCGTCGTTCAATTGAAGAGCAGCTCCTCGGATCAGCGGGCAGGTCCGGTTGCCCTATAATGGCCTAATGTTTGACAGCCTGACATCGCGGCTCAGCCGCACGGTGGACGCCCTGCGCGGGCGCGGGCGCATCACCGCGGACAACGTGGCCGAGGTGCTGCGCGAGGTGCGGGTGGCACTGCTGGAGGCGGACGTTGCGCTGCCGGTCATCAAGCAGTTCATCGACCAGGTCAAAACCCAGGCGCTGGGCACCGAGGTGGCCTCCAGCCTGACCCCGGGGCAGGTGTTTGTCGGCATCCTCCACAAGGAGCTGGTCGCCCTCATGGGCGGGGCGGCGGCCGGCTTCAGCCTGCGCGCGCAGCCGCCCCTGGTCGTGCTGCTGGCCGGCCTGCAGGGCGCCGGCAAGACCACCTCCGCGGCCAAGCTCGCGCGCTGGCTGATCGAGACCCACCGCAAGCGGGTGCTGCTGGTGAGCACCGATGTGCGCCGTCCGGCCGCCATGCTGCAGTTGGAGCGGCTCGCGCAGCAGGTGGGCGCGGATTACTTCGCCGCCGCGGCCAGCCAGCCGCCCCGGCAGATCGCCCTGGCGGCGCTGGAACAGGCCCGGCGCGCCGTCTTCGACGTGCTCATCGTCGACACCGCGGGTCGCCTGCACGTCGATGAGGACATGATGCAGGAGGTGCGCGACATCGATGCCGCGGTCACCCCGCACGAGCGCCTGTTCGTGGTCGATGCCATGGCGGGCCAGGATGCGGTGAATGCCGCCAGGGCCTTCGGTGCCGCGTTGAACCTTACCGGCGTGATTCTCACCAAGGCCGATGGCGATGCACGCGGTGGTGCGGCGCTCTCGGTACGCCAGATCACCGGCCAGCCCATCGTGTTCCTGGGCACGGGTGAAAAAACCGACGCCCTGACTGCGTTTGATCCCGAGCGCATGGCCTCGCGCATCCTCGGCATGGGCGACGTGGTGGCGCTGGTGGAGCAGGTGCAGCGCAATGTCGATGCCGGGGAAGCCGAGCGGATGGCCCGCAAGATGGTCTCCGGCAAGGGCTTCGACATGTCGGACCTGAAGAGCCAGCTCGAGCAGCTGCAGAAGATGGGCGGCGTCACGTCCCTGCTGGACAAGCTGCCGGGAGCTGCCGCGCAGAAGGCGGCGATCTCGGCAGATGCGGGGGACCAACAGGTACGCCGGCAGATCGCCATCATCAATTCCATGACCCCGCGGGAGCGGCGGCTGCCGTCGGTGATCGACGGGTCGCGTCGGCGGCGTATCGCCAAGGGGTCCGGGGTGCAGGTCCAGGACGTGAACCGCCTGCTCAAGCAGTTCATGGACATGCAGCGGATGATGAAGAGCATGAAGGGGGGAAGCTGCGCCGGATGCTGGGCGCGCTCAAGGGCGGCATGCCGCCGGGGTTCCCGCAGGGCTGAATCCTTGAAAACAAATAGATAATTACCCGCTCTTTGCGTAGAATCCGCGCTCTTTTTGGGACGGGGCGGATAGCCCCCCGCGGAGATCCAATGGTAACGATTCGTCTGACGCGCCGTGGCGCGCGGAATCAGCCCTTTTATCACGTTGTCGTCACCGACAGCCGCAAGCGCCAGGGCAGCGCCAGCCTCGAACAGGTCGGGTTCTTCAACCCGATCGCGCGCAAGGGTGAGCCTAAGCTCAAACTTGACCTGCCGCGCATCGACTACTGGGTCAGCAAGGGCGCCCAGCAGTCCGATCGCGTGCGGCACCTGGTGACGACCTTCCGTAAGCAGGCGACGGCCCTGGCGGCCTGATAGGCCGACAAGCGGCCTGTGAGGCCCGCCGGCGGGCGGCAACGATGGAATGGGTGGAACTCGGGCGCATAGGCAGCCCGTACGGCGTTCTGGGCTGGATGCATATACAGTCCTTTACGGAGCCGCCGGAGGCAGTGTTCGACTACCCCGTCTGGAGCCTGCGTCTGGGGCCTGGCCCGGCCAGCAGCCAGCGGCTGGCCGAGGGCCGGCTGCAGGGGCGCGGCCTGGTGGCGCGGCTCGAGGGGGTGGCGGATCGGGATGCCGCGGCGCTGTGGCGAGGCGCCATGATCGAAGTGCGCCGCAGTGCGCTGCCGCCGCCGGGTAAGCGCGAGTACTACCGGGGCGATCTGATCGGATTCGCGGTGCGGAATCTGGAAGGGGTGGAGTTGGGCAAGCTCGACCACTTCGTGGAGGGTCCCGCCAATGCCATGATGGTGGTGGCCGGACAAGCCGAGTACTGGATACCGGCAATTCCGCAGTACCTGCGCAAGGTTGACCTGGAGAGCCGGCTGCTGAGCGTGGACTGGCCGGCTGATGCGGATTGAAGTGGTCACGCTGTTCCCGGAGCTGCTGTCCGGGGGCTTGAAGTTCGGCGTGCTGAGCCGGGCCATCGAGCGCGGACTGCTGGCGGTGGGGACCGAAGATCCACGCGCCTACACGAGCGATGTGCACCGGACGGTGGATGACCGGCCCTACGGTGGCGGGCCGGGCATGGTGCTCAAGGCAGCGCCGGTGCTGGCGGCGATTCGGGCCGCGCGGGCGCGGCTGCCGGCGGGCAGCGTGCGCATTGCGCTGTCGGCGCAGGGCGAGCGGCTCACGCAGGCCCGGGTGCGGGAGCTGGCGGCCTTGCCGGGCATGGTGCTGGTCGCGGGGCGCTACGAGGGACTGGATGAACGCATCCTCACCTTAGGCATCGATCGCGAGCTGTCGGTGGGAGATTTCGTGGTGAGCGGCGGCGAACTGCCGGCGCTCACGCTGATTGATGCGGTCGCGCGGCTGTTGCCTGGAGCCCTCGGGGACGAGCGTTCCAGCCTCGAGGAGTCCTTTGACCAGGGACTGCTGGACTGGCCGCACTACACGCGACCGGAAGTGTTCGAAGGGTTGGGCGTGCCGGAGGTCTTGACCTTGGGCAACCATGCCGACATCCGCCGCTGGCGCCTGCGCCAGGCGGTGGTGCGGACCTGGCAGCGGCGCCCCGACCTGATACTCGCGCATGGCCTGACGGCCGAGGCGAGCAGGTTGTTGGATGAGTATCTCGCCTCGCGTAGCGAGGCGGCGACTATGGATAAAGGTGAAGACCATGAGCAAGATCGTTCAGGAAATTGAAAAGAGCCGGATGACCCGGAAGCTGCCGGATTTCAACCCCGGCGATACCGTGGTCGTGCAGGTCAAGGTGGTCGAAGGCGACCGCGAGCGCGTGCAGGCGTACGAGGGCGTGGTTATTGCCAAGAGCAATCGCGGCCTCAACTCCTCCTTCACCGTGCGCAAGATCTCGCATGGCGAGGGCGTGGAGCGCGTGTTCCAGTCCTACAGCCCGTCGATCAGTGACGTGGCCGTGAAGCGCCGCGGCAGTGTCCGTCGCGCCAAGCTCTACTACCTGCGCGATCTGTCCGGCAAAGCAGCGCGCATCGAAGAGAAGGTCTGAGACTGCTGCGCTCGATCGCGTCGGGGCTGTGGCGCGGCCTCGACTTCCTGCGGCGCCTCCTGCACCTGCTGGTGCTGCTGGTGATCGCCGGTTTCGTGATCGGCGCCCTGCGCGGCTCGGTGCCGCACATCCCCGACCAGGCGGCACTGGTGGTGGCGCCCACCGGCACGCTCGTTGAGCAGTTGTCCGGCGATCCGGTCTCCCGGGCTGTGGCACAGGCCCGCGGGCAGAACCACGATGAGACCCTGCTGTGGGATCTCAAGGACGCCATTCACGCCGCCGCCCAGGACTCGCGCATTCGCCTGCTGGTCCTGAATTTCGACCGGATGACGGGCGTGGGCGGCCAGCCGACCATGGCGGAGCTGGCCCAGGCGATCCGCGAATTCAAGAGCTCCGGCAAAAAGGTCATCGCCTACGGCCAGAGCTACCAGCGGGACGGCTACTACCTGGCCTCCCTGGCCGACGAAATCTATGTCGATCCCATGGGCTTCGTGGAAGTCGACGGCTACAGCCGCTACCGTTGGTACTACAAGACCCTGCTCGACAAGGTCAGCGTCGACATCAATATCTTTCGGGTCGGCAAGTACAAGAGCGCCGTCGAGGACTACACCCGCGACAGCATGTCGCCTGAGGACCGGGAAGAAAGCCAGGCGTACCTGAATGCGCTGTGGACGGGCTATCAGAACAGCGTCGATGCGGCGCGCAAGCTACCGGCGGGTGCCATCGCCGGCTATGTCAGCACGCTGCCGCAGGTGGCCAAGGCACAGAAGGGCGACGGCGCGCAGATAGCGCTCAAAGCTCACCTGGTCACCGGCATCAAGACCGCAGCGCAGGTCGAACGTCGGATCGCCGAAATCGCCGGCGCGGATCAGGACAACGGCTATCGCCAGGTCGCCGCGGAGGATTATGCGCACGTGCTGCATGCCGAATCCGGGCTCGGGCGCACCGACCGGACCCGCGTGGCCGTCATCGTCGCGGAAGGCGAGATCCTGGACGGCAGCCAGGCGCCGGGCAGCATCGGCGGGGATTCCATGGCGCGGCTGGTGCGCGCCGCGCGCCAGGACGAGAAGGTCAAGGCCGTGGTGCTGCGAATCGACAGCCCGGGCGGCTCGGTGACCGCCTCCGAGCAGATCTACCGGGAGCTCCAGGCGCTGCGCAAGACCGGCAAGCCGGTCGTGGTGTCCATGGCCAACTACGCCGCCTCCGGCGGCTACTATATCGCGGCCCCGTCCGATGAGATCTGGGCCAGTCCTGCCACCATCACCGGATCCATCGGTATTTTTGCCGAAGTGCCGAACGTCAACCGCGCCTTGTCGAAGATTGGCGTCGGCGTCGATGGCCTGGGCACCACGTCATTGGACGGGTTGCGGCGCATGGATGTGCCGTTGAGCGATCCGGCGCGCTCACTGCTGCAGACCTACGTGGAATTCGGCTATGGCCAGTTCCTGCAGCGTGTGGCCGCCGGCCGGCACAAGACCCCGGAGCAGGTCGATGAGATCGGCCAGGGGCGGGTCTGGTCGGGCCTCGATGCGCGCAGCCGCGGACTGGTGGATCACTTAGGGTCGTTTGACGATGCGGTCAAGGCTGCCGCCAAGCGCGCCAACGTGACGGACTACAAACTGCAGTTCCTGGAGCCGGAACTGACCTGGGCGCAGAGTCTGGCCATGCAGGTGCGGCTGCGGGCGGTGCAGGTCCTGGCCAGCACCGGGCTCGCGGATCTTACCGGCCTGGCACCGTTCGGCGGCCTGGCCCGGCTGGCCCAGTCCACACCGCTGGCGCGCGAGGCCGAGCGCCTGAGTCATTTCGATCGGGCCGATCGCCTGTACGCCTACTGCTTCTGCAGCGCCGAGTAGCGCTCGAACCCCGGTCGGCGGCGACTATAATGTCGCCATGCCCAGGGAAGCCGACGGCCCCGATCATGAACCCATGCGGATCGACCGCTGGTTGTTCTTCGTCCGCCTCTTCAAGTCCCGCAGTCTTGCGGGTGAGGCCGTTTCCGGCGGCAGGGTCCATGTCAACGGTGAGCGGGTCAAGGCCGCCCGCGTCGTCCGCATCGGCGACCAGGTGGCGTTCAACCGCGGGGCGGTGCCGTTCGACTGCGAGGTCCTGGGCCTGCCGCTGCGCCGCGGGCCAGCGCCCGAGGCTGCGGCCTGCTACCGTGAGTCGCCGGACAGCGTGGCGAGGCGCGCGCTATTCGCCGAGCGGATGCGGACGGCGACGGCCTTCGCGCCGCGTCCGGACACTCGACCAGACAAGCATGAGCGCCGCGAACTGCGGCGCATCCGGGGGCGGGATTGAAGAACTTCAAATACTATGACCTGATTCTGGGCGCGTACGTGTGCGTGGTGCTGTGCGCCAACCTGATCGCGGCCGGCAAGGAATCCACGGTGCACCTGCCGCTGGTCGGCACTGTGACGTTCGTCGCCGGGGTGGTGTTCTTTCCCATTTCCTACTTCTTCGGTGACGTGCTCACCGAGGTCTACGGCTACGCGCGCGACCGGCGTGTGGTCTGGAGCGGCTTCGGGGCATTGCTGTTTATGACCCTCATGTCATGGGTGGTTGTGCACCTGCCGCCCTCTGCCACATGGCGCGCGAAGCAGCTGGCCGTGGAGGCCATGTTCGGCAACACGCCGCGCATTGCCGCCGGTTCCGTAGTCGCGTTCTGGTGCGGCTCCTTCGTGAACAGTTTCGTGCTGGCGAAGATGAAAATTCTCACCAAGGGTCGTTGGCTGTGGACGCGTACCATCGGTTCGACGCTCTGTGGAGAACTGGTCGACTCGGCGCTTTTCATGACCATTGCTTTTGCCGGCACCATGCCGCAGACCGAGCTGCTGGGCCTGACCTTGACCCAGTACGTGCTGAAGTCCAGCTGGGAAGTGCTGTCGACGCCGCTGACCTACAAGCTGGTCAACTTCCTCAAGCGTGTCGAGCACGAGGATTACTACGACCGGAACACCAACTTCACGCCATTCTCCCTGCGCGTGCCGGATGGACCAGCCACCACTGGTTGAAGCGCAATCCTTCGCCACCCCGGAAGTCCTGACTTCCGCGGTGGGCGCTGCCCTGAACCCGCATTTCCTCGCTCCTGAAGAGCAAGCCCTGCGTCGCCTTTGCGATCTGGCCCGATTGCCTGAGACCCTGCGCGGGCGGGTGCAGGCGCGGGCGATTGAACTGGTGCGGGGCGTGCGCGCCGCGCGCGGCAGCGGCGGCGGGCTGGATGCCCTGCTGCGCCAATACAATCTGGCATCCCCGGAAGGGGTGGTGCTGATGTGCCTGGCGGAGGCGCTGCTGCGCATTCCGGATGCGCACACCGCGGATCGGCTGATCGCCGACAAGCTTGCCGAAGGGGACTGGCAACGGCATCTGGGCGACAGCGATTCGCTGCTGGTCAATGCCTCCACCTGGGGGCTGATGCTGACCGGGCGCCTGGTTGAACTGAACCTGCGCGACATCGGATCCCTCGGCGGCTGGTTCGGGCGCCTGGCCGCGCGCCTCGGTGAACCGGTGGCGCGTGCCGCGCTGCGCCAGGCGATGCGGGTGCTGGGACATCAGTTCGTCATGGGCCGCAGCATCGGCGAGGCGCTGGCCCGAACCACCGGCAGCCTCGAGAGCCGCTACGCGTACTCCTTCGACATGCTGGGCGAATCGGCCATTACCGCCACGGACGCCCAGCGGTACTTCGAGAAGTACCGCGACGCCATCAGTGAGATCGGCCGCCACGCCGCCGCGCACGAATCCGACCGCGCGCGGCCCGGCATTTCAGTGAAGCTCTCGGCGCTGCATCCGCGCTATGAGTTCCTGAAGGGCGAGCGGGTGCTGCGGGAGCTCGCGCCGCGACTGCTCGATCTGGTCAGCCAGGCGCGCGCGGCCGGGATCGGCCTGACGGTGGATGCCGAAGAGGCCGACCGACTGGAGCTGTCGCTGCAGCTGATCGACGCCGTACTCGCAAGTCCCGTGACCGAAGGCTATGAGGGCTTCGGGCTGGCGGTCCAGGCATATCAGAAGCGCGGCCATCGCGTGCTCGAGTGGCTCATTACTCAAACCCGCGAACGGCAGCGGCGGATCACCCTACGGCTGGTGAAGGGTGCGTATTGGGACAGCGAGATCAAGCGGGCGCAGGAACGGGGACTCGCCGGCTTTCCGGTCTTCACCCGCAAGCTCAATACCGACGTGTCGTATCTGGCCTGCGCGCGGCTGCTGTCGGCCCACCTGGATGTGATCTATCCCCAATTCGCCACGCACAACGCGCATACCGTGGCCTATGTGTCGCAGCTCATGGCCGCGGCGGCCCGCGGGCGCTTCGAGTTCCAAAGACTGCACGGCATGGGCGAGGAACTCTACGCGCAGGTCATCGGCGGCGACGCCGATGAGGCGGGCACGGCACCCCTCTGCCGCGTCTACGCGCCGGTTGGCCCGCATGAGGAGCTGCTGCCCTATCTGGTGCGCCGCCTGCTGGAGAACGGCGCCAACACCTCGTTCGTCAACCGGATCCTGGATGAGCGCCTGCCGCCGGAACAGATCATTGCCGATCCGGTCGCGGAGGCCGACCGGACTGAGCCCGCCGC
This sequence comes from uncultured Pseudomonadota bacterium, assembly GCA_963726995.1. Taxonomy (GTDB): domain Bacteria; phylum Pseudomonadota; class Gammaproteobacteria; order Steroidobacterales; family Steroidobacteraceae; genus DAIDKA01. The sequence goes on along the minus strand of CAVSEP010000007.1, from coordinate 224,232 downwards.
GGAGCCGCGCATTGCACTGCCGGCGCAGCTCTTCGGGACGCAGCGAGCCAATTCCCGCGGCGTCAACTTCGCCGATGGCGCCGAACTGCGCTCATTGCTGCAGGAGTCCGGGCGGGCGAGCGCCCGCGTGGGCCCGGTGGCCGAGTCGTCGCCGCAGGACGTGGAGCCGGCTGTGACGCTTGTCAGTGCGGCGTGGCCGGCCTGGAGCCGGCGCACGTTCGAGGAGCGCGCCGCGCTGCTCGAGCGCGCCGCGGAGCTGTTCGAGCAGCACCGGGCCGAGCTGATCGCCCGATGCGTGCTGGAGGCGGGCCGCACCGTGCCCGACAGCGCCGCCGAGGTGCGGGAGGCCATCGATTTCCTGCGCTACTACGCCGCGCAGGCGCGCCTCCTGGATGCGCCGCTGCTGCTGCCGGGCCCGACCGGCGAACGCAATACGCTTCGGGTCCGGGGCCGAGGAGTATTTGCCTGCATCAGCCCCTGGAACTTTCCGGTCTCGATCTTCACCGGCCAGGTGAGCGCCGCCCTGGTGACCGGCAACTGCGTCATCGCCAAGCCTGCGGAACAGACGCCGCTGTGCGCGGCGCTGGCCGTGGAGCTGCTGCAGCGGGCCGGTATACCCGAGAGGGTACTGTGTCTGCTGGCAGGTGGCCCCCTGGTGGGCGAGGCACTGACGGGGGACGAGCGGATCTGCGGTGTGGTATTCACGGGCTCGACACAAACCGCGCGCCGCATCGAGCAGCAGCTTGCGGCGCGCAGCGGCGCCATCGCCACGCTGATCGCCGAGACCGGCGGCATCAATGTGCTGCTGGCCGATAGCTCCGCGCTGCCGGAGCAGCTGGTCCTGGACAGCATCGCCTCGGCTTTCAACAGCGCCGGGCAGCGCTGCTCGGCGCTGCGGGTGCTGCTGGTGCAGGAGGAGATCGCCCCGCGGGTGCTGGCGTTGCTGGCCGGGCAGATGGATGAGCTGCTGGTGGGGCCTTCGTGGCGTCTGGACACCGACGTGGGTCCGGTGATCGATGATGAGGCGCTGGCGGATCTGCAGGCCTATGCGACCCGGATACTGGCGCGTGCCCGCTGGCATCATCGCGCGCCGCTGCGCGCGACGGCCGCGGGTGGTCGGTACTTTGCACCGCTGGCGGTGGAAGTGGAGAGCCTGGCCGCGGTAGAGCGGGAGGTGTTCGGGCCCGTGCTGCATGTCGTGCGCTATGCGGCCCGGGATCTGGATGGGCTGATCGAATCCATCAATCAGATGGGATACGGACTGACTCTGGGCATCCATACCCGCATCGACAGCGCGGCCCAGTCGATCGCGGACCGGGTCCGGGTCGGCAATGTCTATGTGAATCGCAATATGATCGGCGCGGTGGTCGGCGTGCAGCCCTTTGGCGGCAGCGGACTGTCGGGTACGGGACCCAAGGCGGGCGGACCGCACTACCTGCAGCGGTTCGTCACCGAACAGACCGTGAGCGTCAATACGGCGGCGCTGGGCGGCAACGCGAGCCTGCTGTCGCTGTAAGGCCGTGAAGTTGGAGTAACCTAGTCGTGGTCGCAACGGCTTCCCGTAAATGATGAACATCCGAAGTCTGATCTTGCTTGGCGCAGTGATGACGATGGGCTCAAACAGCGTTCAGGCAGGATCCTGCGAGAGTCTTGCCGCCCTGAGTACTCCTGCAGCGACCATCGTCACGGCGCAGACGGTTGGCGGCGGAACCTTCCATCCGCCCGACAGTCCCGGCGCGCTGCAGCAATTGCCGAAGTTCTGCCGTGTCGTGGTGCGATTGAGGCCGACGTCTGATTCGGATATCGGCGCCGAAATCTGGCTGCCGGAGAACTGGAATACCAAACTGCTGGCCGTGGGCAGCGGCGGATGGGGCGGCAGCATCGACTATGGGGCTCTGGCGGTGGGATTGCGACGCGGCTATGCCACCAGCGCCAGCGATGACGGGCACCGCACTCAGGGCGCGGCCTTTGTCGTCGGGCATCCGCAGAAGGTGCTGGATTTCGCCTACCGCGCTGAACACGAATCGACGCTGGAAGCCAAGGCGTTGCTCAAGGCCCGCTACTCGCGCAGCGCCAGTCATGCCTACTGGCAGGGATGTTCAGGAGGCGGGCGCGAGGGACTCATCCAGGCCTATCGCTATCCGGATGAATTCGACGGCGTGATCGCGGGTGATCCGGCCAATATCCGCCGCAACGCCTGGGCGCTGTCGCTCGCCCTGCAGGCGCTGAGCGACCCGGCCGACTACATCCCGCCCGCCAAGTACCCCATGATCCACGAGGCAGTGCTGGCGGCCTGCGATGCGCAGGATGGCTTGAAGGACGGGCTGATCGGGGAACCCGAGAATTGCCGGGTGGACTTTTCCGTTCTGCAATGCAAGGCGCAGGATGCTTCGGACTGCCTGACGGCGCGTCAGGTCAGGACGGCCCAGAGGCTGATCAGTCCGGCTACGACCCGCACCGGACAGGTGCTGTTTCCCAGGCTCGAACCCGGCACGGAACTGCGCTGGGCGCGCCTGGCCGGCGGTCCGGCGCCTGCTGATCTGTTCCTGGATGAGTACCGCTACGTGGTGTACCACGATCCTAACTGGGACTGGCACAGCTTCAATCTGGAGCGGGATGCCGCTAAGGCGCATGCGATCGATCGCCATGTCGATGAACTGGATCCGCACCTGGGGGCTTTCGCGAGACGTGGCGGCAAACTGATCCTGTATCACGGCTGGGCCGACCAGCAGGTTGCGCCGGGATCGAGCGTGGAGTTCTACAGGTCGGCCAGCGCCTTGGGCACGGACCCCGCGCACGCGCAGAACTGGGTCAGGCTCTTCATGGCGCCGGGCATGGCCCACTGCGCGGGCGGGGAGGGGCCGGACACCTTCGACAGCTTGAGTGCCCTGGAGCACTGGGTGGAGCTGGGTCAGGCGCCGGACCGAATCATCGCTTCCCACAAGACCCAGGGGCAGGTGGACCGGACCCGGCCCCTGTGCCCCTATCCGCAGGTTGCCCAGTACCGCGGCACCGGCAGCATTGACGAGGCCGTGAATTTCACCTGCGGCCCGCCGCATCGATGAAGCGCAGCAACGTCCTGATCGTCGGCGCCGGACCCACCGGCCTGGTGCTGGCGCTGTGGCTCACCCGCATGGGCGTGCCGGTTCGAATCATCGACAAAGCCGCCGCTGCTGCGATCACCTCACGGGCGCTGGCCGTCCAGGCTCGAACCCTGGAGCTGTATCGACAGCTCGATCTCACCGACGAGGTCCTGCAGCAGGGTCACCGGGTTCCGGGCGTCAATCTGTGGGTGCGCGCGCAGCAGGCGGCGCGCCTGTCTTTCGATTCCATTGCCGACGGCGTGACGCCTTACGGACCCTTCGTATTCCCCCAGGACCTCCATGAACGCCTGCTCATCGAGCGGCTGGCGGTGCTCGGGGTGAGCGTGGAACGGCGGACCGAGCTGGTGCGGTTCTATCAGATTGCGGATACGGTGATCGCCACGCTGCGCGGACCGGATGGCCAGGAGGACACCTGCGAGGCCGCCTACCTTGCCGGTTGCGACGGCGCCCGGTCGGTGGTTCGTCAGGGTCTTGGCACGGGCTTCCCCGGCGGCACCTACCAGCAGCTGTTCTACGTGGCGGACATCAATGCCAGCGGCCCGGCGCTGGATGGCGAACTGCATATCGACCTGGAGGAGGCGGATTTCCTGGCGGTGTTTCCGCTCAAGGGGGCCGGCAGGGCCCGGCTGATCGGCACGGTGCGCGGCGAACGGGCTGCCCACCCGGAAAGCTTGACGTTTGCCAACGTCAGCGCCCGCTCGATCGAGCACATGAAGGTGCAGGTGCAGGCGGTGAACTGGTTCTCCACCTATCACGTCCATCACCGGGTGACCGACCAGTTCCGCAAGGGGCGCGTCCTGCTGCTGGGCGATGCGGCACACATCCACAGTCCGGCGGGTGGCCAGGGCATGAATACCGGCATCGGCGATGCCATCAATCTGGCCTGGAAATTGAAGAGCGTGCTGGCGGGCACGGCCACCGATCGCCTGCTCGACAGTTTCGAGACCGAGCGGCGACCGTTTGCGCAAAGACTCGTGGCGACGACGGATCGCGGTTTTACGCTGGCAACGGCTGAGGGCAGCGTGGCCGGGCTGGTGCGCACGCGCATCGTGCCGGTGGTGGTGCCCGCGCTGTTCAAGCTGGATGCCGCGAGGAAATTCATGATCGGCGCGGTGTCCCAGACCAGCCTGGCGTATCGCGACAGCGCCTTGAGTTCAGGTCGAGCCGGCGCAATTCGCGGCGGCGACCGGCTGCCCTGGGCCAAGAGCGCCCAGCGCGACAACTTCGACACGCTGGCAACGACTGACTGGCAGGTGCATGTCTATGGCAGCATCCACCCGCGCTTGGCTGCCTGGTGCGGGCCCAGGCTTGCCGCGCACGCATTCGAGTGGGCGGATGCGCATGCGGCGGTCGGATTCGCCCGGGACGCCCTGTATCTGATCCGGCCGGACGGCTATGTCGGCCTGGCGGCGAGCAGCCAGGATCCCCTGGCCATCGACCGGTATTTCGCCGAGCGGGATATGCGAGTAACCCAGCGAATCTGAACCGGCAGCGTGCGGGTCAGTGTATGGGATCTAGCTTGGCGTGCTGGTCGGCAACGACCAATGCCGAATAAACGGTGTCGTCGATCCTAAATTCCAGGGCGCGTTTTGCAGGGAAGCTGGTAAGCCAGAACCTTTGTGCACAGCTGATAGTCTTCGCATCGTACTTCGTCAGAATCAGCCGGTCTTTGCTGGCGTCACAGATATCATTTGCGGCCGCAAGTATCCGGCGCGCGATGGCATAGTGACGTGGGTTGCTATGCTGCAGGTTCTCGAGGGCCGCCGCGTCGTCCAGCCGCTGGTGCGTGAGTTGTTCCCACTGCGGTCCTTGCCCGGGAGGAAAAACCACGACATTCGGCTCAGCGGCGGGCACTGCCATCGTCAGCAAGGATGTGACAATCCCGAGCACAAGAATCAGGGTGGATTTTCTCATGAGGAAACCCTTCGGTTAGGCTCACCTGGACGCGGCTGCATCATCCCACCATCGGCATGGGATTTAAAGGTGGAGCCGATTTCGATGGAATAAACCTGACGCCGGGAGAGTCTTCAGTCTCAATGGACGACAAACGGGCTCGATTTGAGGCGCAGGTGCTGCCGCACCTGGACGCGGCCTACCGGTATGCCCGGTGGCTGGCCCGTTCCCGACACAACGCCGATGACGTGCTGCAGGAGGCCGCGCTGCGGGCCTATCGAAGTTTTGACGATCTGCGCGGCGCCGACGGCAAGGCGTGGCTGCTGACCATCGTCCGCAACTGTCACCTGACTGCCTGGAAGCAGCGCCTGCGCCGCAAGTCCGTGCCGCTGCCCGAGAATGAGGATGAAGACGGTGACGCGATGGGGGCGCAGACCTCCGATCCGGAGACCGAGGCCATTCACCGGGACCAGCAGCGCATGCTGCAGCGGCTGCTCGAAGGGCTTCCCGAGGAGCACCGTGAAGTGCTGGTGTTGCGCGAGATCGAGGACCTGGATTACCGGGAGATCGCCACGGTCACGAACCTGCCCATGGGTACGGTCATGTCCCGGCTGGCGCGGGCACGTGCGGCCTTGAGAACGCGATGGCTGCAGGAACGCCCGGGAGAGCGCCATGGAATGCGCTGAGTCACTGCGCGTGCAGGCGTATTTCGACGGCGAGGTCGAGGCCGCCACGGCGTTCGAACTGGAGCGGCATATCGCCACCTGTGCCGAGTGCAGCCGGCTGCTGCAGGAACTGCAACAGCTCCGCGGCCTGATTCGTGACAACGTGACTCGGGGCGCCACGCCGGCCGCTGTGCGGGAGCGCATCGCGCAGTCGCTGGATCGGGAGGCGCCGGACGAATCCTTGCGGACACTGCGGCCAGAGCGTTCCGCGGGGCGGTCGCGGCCCTTCTGGTTCGGCGTCATCAGCGGCGCGGGCGGCAGCGCGATCGCGGCCGGGTTCGCCTTCTGGGTCTTCTCCGTGGTGTTCAGCCACAGTCTGGTAAACGAGCTGGTGGCCGATCACACCCATTCGCTGCTGGCCTCGCGACTGATCGAGGTGGTATCGACCGACCAGCACACCGTGAAGCCCTGGTTTGCCGGGCGCACGGACGTGTCCCCGGTGGTGGCCGATTTTGCGCCGCAGGGCTTTCGGCTGCTGGGCGGTCGTGTCGATGAGCTGAAGCATCGCCGCGCGGCGGTCACGGTGTATCAGCACGGTCGGCATGTCATCAATGTGTTCAGCTTCGAGAGCGGCGCCGCTGGCCTGCCGGCGGATGTCACGCGTCAGGGCTATCACCTGGCCTTCTGGAAGTCGGCCGATGTGGGTTACTGTGCCGTATCGGATGCCGGCTGGTCCGAGCTTCAGGCGCTGCAGCGGCTGTTGCAGGAACAGGCGGCCCGCGATCTGCCGCAATCCTGATTCACGCGCCTTGATGGAATAAAGCCGCAGGCTGCGCAGTCTGTACTCCTGAACCGAACAGGAGACCGACGTGACAGATGACCAGATCCTCAAGGGGCGCCGCAACGCGCTCAAGTGCATGGCCTATGGCGGTGCAGGCACGCTCTTCGCGCTCACGGGGGGTGTCTTCACGCCCATCGACCTGGCGGTTGCCGCCGGCAGCAAGGATGGTGAGGCGCGCTTCGGCAAGCCCCTGTTTGTACAGATCAGCGACACCCACATCGGTTTTGCCAAGGATGCCAACCCCGATGTCAACGGGACGCTGAGCTCGGCCATCGACCTGGTGAACGGCCTGGCCGAGCAGCCGGCGCTGATCATCCACACCGGCGACATCACGCACCTGTCGAAGCCGGCCGAATTTGATCTGGCGGCGCAGATGTTCTCCCGGCTGCGGGCGACCGAACTGCATACCACGCCCGGCGAACACGACGTTGCCGATGCGACGGTCAGTGAGTACTTCGCCCGATTTGGCAAGGCATCGGCGAACCAGGGCTACTACAGCTTTGACCACGCCGGTGTGCACTTCATTTCCCTGATCAATGTCCTGAGCTTCAAGGCCGGGGCGCTCGCCTCCCTGGGCGCCGAGCAGCTGGCCTGGGTCACGGCGGACCTGAAGGCCCGCAGCGCCAGTACGCCCATCGTGGTCTTTGCGCACATGCCGCTGTGGAGCATCTATGAGCCCTGGGGCTGGGGCACGGCGGATGCGGATCAGTTGCTGCAGCCGCTGCGGCGCTTCGGATCGGTCACGGTGCTCAATGGGCACATCCATCAGATCGTGCAGAAGGTCGAGGGCAACATCACCTTTCACACGGCCCGTTCCACGGCCTATCCGCAGCCGGTGGCCGGAACCGCGCCCGGCCCGGGACCGCTGAAGGTTCCCGCGGAGCAACTTGCCGCCATGCTCGGCGTGACGCGTGTCGGGCTGGCCAGGCATCCGAGCGCCCTGGCATTGCGTGACACCACACTCGCGGAGGCGTAGATGAATGCGCGCAAGCTGCGCGGCCCGGCGCTGCTGGGCCTCACATTGTGGCTGGGCCTGGCGCCGGCCTCACCGGCCGTCGCGGCGCCCGAGGGCTCCCAGGTCCTGATCAAGGATTTCATGTTTGCGCCCATGACGCTGGCGATCAAGGCGGGTGAGTCCGTGACCTGGGTAAACCAGGATGATGAGCCGCATACCGTGGTCGGCGCCCAGGGCCTGTTCCGTTCGGGCGCGCTGGATACCGGCGATGCGTTTTCGTTTCGCTTCGAGAAGCCCGGCACCTATGCCGTCTTCTGTTCCATCCACCCGCAGATGAAGGCCACCATCATTGTCGAGTAGCGCGCTCGTCCGCGCGCTTACGGCGCCGCCGGCGGCCCGCGCAGGGAACGGGGCGCCGTCGGTCCGGGGGCGCCAGCAGGCGCCGAGCGGGGTCCGTAGTGCGGCAGCGGCCTGCCCAGTTCATAGGCGCCCAGATCGGGCGCCTTGCCGGTGAAGCCATCGGTGATGCTGGGAAGCGCCATGCCGGCATCAATCGCGGCAGAGCCGGGTTTCAGGCGGAAGTCCAGGTCCTCGGGGTTGTACAGGCGCTGGGGATCGGACCGCTCGGGCATGGGTACGTTGACGAAGATCCCATAGTCAACCGTGACACTGTGGGCCTCATTACCCGTGGCATCCCGGAATTCCTGCAGGGTCTTGAACCGGCGCACCGCAAGCTTGCCCTGATAGTCGGTGCGCAGGCCCGCGGCCGGTGCGTCCCACTCAAAGGAATAGTCGGCCCCTGGCGTGGTGCGAAAGCCGTTGTAGTCCGAGTCGGAATAGTCGGTGAAGGTCTTCAGGGCAAAGAGCCCCGTGGTCCAGCCATCGGCCAGTATCAGGTTGTTGCGGAAGTGAATGTTTGAGGCCGGTCCGGAATAGCGGGCCTGGCCGATGAAGGTGTTCTGATAGATGAGCACGCCGGCCGGGGTGTCGACCAGCTTCAGATACCCGCCGGTGGTCTGGCCATAGACGAGATTCTGATAGAAATACAGCGGCCCGCCGAAGATCGGCTGGGCGCTCAAGGCGCCGCCGGTGGAATTGAAGCAGCGGTTCTGGAATACCCGGATGTTGTGCGCGCCGCCATCCGCCTCGATGCAGTTGTCATCGGCGTTGTAGATGTCGTTGTTGTTGATGTCGATGGCGACGGGAACGCGGTCGCGCAGTTCCTGCGGCGTGCCGTCCGGATCGCCGTAGGTATCCACATCGATGCCGTCATGCCAATTGGCGACGTAGTTGTATTCGACCACGTGGCCCTGGCCGTACACCTTCACGGCATATTCGGACTTGATCAGCGCCGGATAGCCGGGAAATTTCGCCCACACCTCCGGCGTGAACCAGCTCTGCAGCTTGACCGGGTCATGCCGGCCGATGAATACATTGTCGGCAATGTAGAAATCTTTCGATCCGGACCAGCCGGCCTCGATGACCCGCCCCACGTCATAGACGCGACTTCGCTTGAGCGTGAAACCGCTGGAGCCTGCGATGTTCTTGATGCCGAGCTTGAAGGCGACGTTGGTGTTGCGGACCGTGATTCCCTCGAAATAGTTGTAGCTGCCGCCCATGAGATTGAACAGGTTGTCGCAGCCGTCGCCATCGAACACCACCTCGCCGTCACCGGCCGAGCGGATGACAATCGGTTTGTCCGGCGTGCCGTTCTGGGTCAGGTAGTAGGTGCCGTCGAAGGGCGTGCCATAGGCGGCGATGCTGCGATCGAAGCCGCTATAGACGAAGCGGTTGTCCTTGTAGACCCCTGCATGCACCACGATGGTGTCCCCGGGGAGCACGCGCGGCGGCATTTCACGCGAATGGTCGGACTGGTCCGAGCCCAGGTAGTAGGCCGCCAGCAGGCCGGTGAACGCGGGCTGCAGCCGCGTGCCCTTAAAGTCGAAGGGGTATACGTGATAGACATGGCCGCCCGCGGCCGGTTGCGGTTCGCGGCGGGTGCGCGCCGTGACCGTCCTGGCCTGGGGTCCACGCACTCCATCGGGGTCGGACAGTACCAGCCGGGCCTCATATTCCGTGTCGGGTGTGAGGTTGAGGATGCTGCCGGCAAACATATTGGGCGCGACATAGCGATTGAAGTGCTGGCCATCGCCGTCGCGGGGCAGGCCGCCGAGCACGGACTCATTCTGCAACCGCAACAGCGGCAGCCCCTGGTGCCACCCCGGTTCGCCTTTGCGGCGATAGCTGACCTGGACGATCGCGTTGCGATTGTCATCGCCCGAGATGCGCCACTCGAAGCCCAGGGAGCGCAGCGTGGCAGGTTCGGTCCAGAAATTGCCGGACACCGTCTGGCGCTGTAGGTGATCGGTATTTGAAGGCTGCATTCGGGGCGGGGTTTGCAGCGGCGCTTGGGAGCGGGCAAGGCCAATGCCCGCCACTGCCACGGTCAGCGCAAGCAGCACGTGCGCGACCTTGGAGCCTGTTCGGGGAGCATGGATTCTGGTCACGGCGTGTTCACGGAACCGTAGTACCTGGGTCGCTCCACACGCGGCGCACGAGGTCGGCGAAGCGCTTGTCGTTGCGGATAGCATCGAAGTAGGGATGCACCTTGAGGAACTGCAGAATGTTCGAGCGCTCAACGTAGGCCTGTTCAAGCGCGCGGAACGCGGCATCGGTGTCCCCGAGCCCGAGATAGGCGTTCACGAAGGCCGCGGCGGGAATGTAGCCCGCGCCGCCGCGGCGCTGCAGGTCGGCGAGGAGCTGCAAGGCATCGGCGCGCCGTCCTGAGCGCGCGTAGGCGCGAATGAGGATGCCGGTGGCCGCGGGGCTGCCCCGTGAGGCCGCAACCACTTTCTCGAGCGCCGACACGGCCTCGCGATCGCTGCCGCTCGCAGCGAGCACGAATCCCAGCGTCATGAGCGCATCATTATCGTCGGGCCGCACTGCCAGCACCGTGCGCAGCTCCCGTACCGCCTCGTCATAGCGATGTGACAGGAACAGGATCCAGGCGACTTCGGTGCCTGGCTCCGCGAGCGGGTCGAGACGCTGACCGCGCTGCGCCCAGGAGACTGCCTCGTCCGTGCGTCCCTGGCACACGAGCCAGAGTGCGAATCCGCCGTGAGCAAATGCATCGTTCGGGCTCAAGTCCAAGGCGCGACGGTACTCCGCCTCAGCCTCGTGCCAGTGCCACAGTTCCTGCTCGATGTTGGCCAGCAGAACATGCGCGTCGGTGAGATTCGGGTCGAGCTCAAGGGCCTTGCGGGCCGCATCGATTGCCTTGGGCCGCGTCTGGCTGGGGGTGCCGCCGACCGCGACCAGACCGAGCTTGGTGTACGCCTGGGAGAGCCCCAGGTAGGCCGGCGCGAACGTCGGATCGCGTCGAATCGCGGACTCGAAGGAGTCGATGCTACCCTCATAGTCAGCTTTGCTGCGACCCTGGTCGAACGCGAACCGTCCCTTGAGGTAGCTCTCGTAGACTTCGGGCGCAACGCTGCGTGTCGCCGTGAGCCTCTCGCGCTCCGCGCCCGTGACGGTCACCTCGACCCGCTGGGCGATCGCCTGCGCCAACTCGCTTTCGAGCGAAAGCGCGTCCTTGTATTCGCGATCGTAGCTCTCCGCCCAGAAATGCTCGTCGCTCGTGGCGCGGACCAACTGCACCGTGATGCGGATGCGATCCCCCTGGCGGGTTACTGAGCCTTCGACCAATGCATCAACACCGAGTCTTGTGCCGATCTCCGGTGCAGACAGCAGTGGTTCCTTGAAGCGCATCACCGAAGCGTGCGAAATGACGCGCAGATCGTGCAGCTGGGCAAGGCGACCGATCAGGGACTCGGTCATGCCGTCGGCAAGGTAGTCCTGACCCGGGTCGCCTGAGAGATTCTTCAGCGGCAGCACGGCGAGCGAGGTGATCTTGGGCAACGCACGGGACGGAGCAGTTTGGCGGTGCACGAGGAGGTAGGGTAGCGCCGCGAGTGCCAGCACCCCGAGAGCGGCGACGACGATCCAAGGGCGGCTCCAGAAGGCGCGAGGCGTTTCGCCGGCGCCCTCGGCCGCCGTAGACCCCGCTGACCCGAACGGGTCTGCCGGCGCGCGCTCGAACAGCGCGCCGCGACTCTGGCGCCACGCATCGAGTTCGGTGGCGAGCGCGTACACCGAGCCGCGCTTGTCGTGCAGATGCCGATGGACCGGCATGCCCTCGCGCCGCTCCCAGCGTTGGACGGTCGTCACATCACGCTTCAGATAGGCGGCGATCGCCTTCCAGGAGTCCAGCCGCGCGGAATTTCCCGTCTCGGCCACTCGTGCTCCGGGGAGGGGTTCAGGCATGCCGATATTCTATTTGGCTGATCCCACGATCCTGAGTCTAACCGAACCGCTCCATACCTTTGACGGCGGGGCGGCAAAAGGCGGCATTTCACGGCAGGAGGCCAATCCCGTGCATTGCCGTTTGACCGGGTGCAGTGGCGCGTCCGATGTTTCCCGGCACCCGGGGCACCCGCCTCGGCGCACCCCAATGCGGGCTGCCGATGAAACCGATTTAATTGGAGATTTCCCATGAAAAGCAAATGGTTGAGCAGGAAGGGGAGTTCCCGGGCTCTGTTCGTATCGCTGCCGCTCACCATCGTGGTGGCCGGCGTCGCCGCAGTGCCCCTGGCGGCCCAAGTTCCGCCGCGACTGCCGGCGCACCTCACGGGCCTCGTCAACGATTTCACGCCGTCCAGTGTCAACGGTGTCGCAATCAAGGGCGGGCCTTGGGAAATGCACGGCAAGTGGACCGTCGAGGTCAACGAGTTCCGCCAGACGGCGACGTTCACGGCGGAGATGTCGATGGAGACGGGCGATTTCGTGAACGCCAGTCCGACCTTCGATCCCGGGATGCTCAGTGCCCACACCCACCACATCACCATGACGGACGCGACAATCGTTCCGGGCGCGGCCGGATGCCCTTCGAGCGTGGGCCCGACGCCGCTGACCACGACCGGTTTTCAGATCCAGGGGATGGCGCACGTGACCGGAAACGGGCAGCCGGCGCCCTTTGAGGTTCCCGCCGGTGTCACCAATCCATCCGCATCACAGTTGATCGCCTCGCCGCTCACCGTCTGCATTACGGGCGGAACGCGAGTCGAGTACTCGAATATCACGCTTCAGATCGGAGCGCCCGCAGCGGCGCACTTCGGGCCACAGGCCATCCATGGCGTCGTCGTGAAGTGCAACGCACCCTGGAACCGAGAGTCTGGAGGCTGCCCGAACCCGCGCGAGGAATGAGAGTGTGCCAAGCGGCCGGGGATGGTGGGTCGCCCACCGTCCCCGGCCTTGCCTGCCGGTTCTCAGACGTGGACTTTGAAGGCCTCGCCCTTGGAATCCAGGGTGATGTTCCCCTGCTGGATGGCCGCCACGAACTTGCTGGTCTTCAGGAACCCGCCGAAGGCGAAGAAGTGCAGGCCGTTGAAGTTCACCTTGCCGGCCGCCTGCTCGCGCGCGATGGTGCGGATGGTTTCCTCCGGCCCGCTGTCCCCCAGCAGGTTGGCGACCAGCGCCATCTTGCCGCCGCCCATCAGCGCGCGCATCGAGGCGCCGGCGCCGCACACCTTGGCATAGCGCAGCAGCGTCTTCAGGCTGGCCGGGCCCGGTAGCCCCGGCCTGGCGGCATTCTTCACGCCCGTGCGGCGCAGTGTCTGTTCCCACTCGATGAAGGGTTCCGGCTCGAACACCACCTGCGTGACGAAGGTGAGGTCCACGCCCTGTTCCCGGGTGATCGCAATCTTCTTCTGCTCGTATTCGCGCAGCTGCTCGGTGGTCATGTGCGCATGGCCTTCCGGATGTCCGGCCATGTACATCGCCTTGAGTCCCGCCTTGGCGAACTCACCGCTCGCGAGCACGCCGATGGTCGAATCAAAGGCACCTTCCGGCGCCGGCATGTCGCCGGCGATGAGCAGGAACTTGGTGACGCCCGCGGCCGCGAAACCCCTCGCGATCTGCGTGACCTGGGCCACGTCCTTCACGCGGCGCGCCGGCACGTGCGGTACGGCGTTCAGGCCCGCCGCCTTTACGGCGCGCGCGGCTTCGGTGAGTTCCTCGAAGGTCTGGTTGGGGAACAGCGCGATGAAGATATCGGTGCCGGCCGGCAGCAGTTTCGCCGCCTCGCCCAGGTGTTCCGTGTCCTTGCAGGTCATCTCGACCGATGCGCCCTTCATCAGGGCCTTGATCTGTGCGATTTCAGTTGCGGAGTCCGACATTGAAGTACCAATCGTTAGGGGTTGAAAGGAGGTCAGCCGTCGCGGGCGAGGCTGCGCGGCGAATTAAATCATATTCTTTTCGACCAGGATCCGCCCGTTTTCGATCCTGACCTTGAAGGTGCGCGCGGGCTCGTAGGCGGGCGGGGAGAGGGCGGCGCCGGTCTTGAGGCAAAAGCGCGCGAAGTGCCGCGGACAGATGATTTCGCAGTCCTCGACATCGGCGGCCGCGAAGGATTCGCCATCATGCGTGCAGCGGTCCTCCATGCCGTAGAACTCACTGCCGCAGCGCGCGATGACGATGGGCAGTCCATCCAGCTCCGTGCTGAAGGTGCGATCCTCGCGAACCTTGTCCGCGGCCCCCACATCGACCCACTGGCCCGACACGTCTAGAACATCCCGGTCTGGAGCCGGGCCGCCTCGGTCATCATGGATTGGTTCCACGGCGGGTCGAACACCAGCTCCACGTTGGCTTCGCTCACCGTCGGAATCAGTTTGACCTTGTCGGTCGCATCGTCCACCAGGATATCGCCCATGCCGCAGCCGGGCGCGGTCAGCGTCATCTTGATGTCGACCCGACGCGTGCCGTCTTCCCTGGGGCTCACGAGGCAGTCATAGACCAGGCCGAGCTCCACGATGTTGATGGGTATCTCCGGATCAAAGCAGGTGCGCAGCTGCGCCCAGACCGCCTCACGCACATCGCTGTCGGTGGCATTCTGCGGCAGTTCCGGAACCTTCAGGACCTCCTTGCCGATGGCATCCGCGTCCGCGCCCGCCAGTCGGTAGAGATTGCCGTCGATGTAGAGCGTGAAGCTGCCGCCCAGGGCCTGGGTGATGTATCCGGCCTGGCCGGGTTTGAGCGTCACCTCCTGACCGGCAGGCACCACCACCGCGTTCACCTCACGGTAGATGACCACCGGTTCATTCTCGTGCGACCTCATGCGACACCTTCCGAGGAGGACTCGTTGCCGCCTTCAGTCGAAATCGTGCCGCCCCGTTCCAGGGCGGCATTGAGCGTGTGCCAGCACAGGCTGGCGCATTTGACGCGCGAGGGAAACTCGCGCACGCCGGACAGCGCGGCAAGTTTGCCGAGGGACTCATCCGCCGGCGCCTGTGGCTGGGTGAGCAGCGCGTGAACCCGGTCGAACAGCGCGTGCACGGACTGCCGATCGCGGCCCTTGACCGCTTCGGTCATCAGCGAGGCCGACGCGGTGGAAATCGCACAGCCCTTGCCCTCGAAGCGGATATCCTCGATGGTGTCGCCCGCGAGGCGCACCGACACCGTCAGCTGGTCTCCGCACAGGGGATTGTGACCGTCGGCCTGGGCATCATTCGGATCCAGCCTGCCGAAATTGCGCGGCCGACGGTTGTGATCCAGGATCACATCGCGGTACAGATCCTTCAGCTCCATCAGCCAAATACCTCCTGTGCCCGGCGCACCGCTGCAGCCAGTTGCTGCACCTCCGCCAGGGTGTTGTAACAGGCGAAGGAGGCGCGCGCGGTGGCCGGTATGCGGAAGAAGTCCATCACCGGCTGGGCGCAATGGTGGCCGGTGCGCACCGCCACGCCATCGGCGTCCAGAATGGTTCCCAGGTCGTGCGGATGGATGTGGTCCATGACGAAGGAGACCACCGCCGCCTTGTGTGCGGCCGTGCCGATCAGCGTCAGGCCGGGAATCTTGCCCAACTGCGCCGTGGCGGCCTCGAGCAGCAGGTGCTCGTGGGCGGCGATCGCCTCCAGACCCAGCGATTCCACATAGTCGATGGCGGCACCCAGCCCGATGGCACCGGACATGTTGGGCGTGCCGGCCTCAAACTTGTAGGGCAATTCGTTGTAGGTGGTGCGCTCGAACGTCACGTTCAGGATCATGTCGCCCCCGCCCTGCCAGGGCGGCATTTCGGCGAGCTGTTCCTGGCGGCCGTAGAGCACTCCGATACCGGTCGGGCCATACAGCTTGTGGCCGGAGAAGGCATAGAAGTCCGCGCCCAGTGCCTGCACATCCACGCGCGTATGGGCCACGGCCTGCGCACCGTCCACCAGCACCGGGACGCGTCGCGCGTGCGCGGCCGCGATGATGTCCGCCACCGGCAGGATGGTACCGAGGGCGTTGGAGACGTGGGCGACGGCCACCAGGCGCGTGCGCGGCGTCAGGCGCCGCTGGAACTCCTCCATGAGAAGCTCGCCCGATCTGTCGATGGGCGCCACCACCAGCGAGCAGCCCGTGGCGTCGCGCACCATCTGCCAGGGTACGATGTTCGCGTGATGCTCCAGGGCCGTGATCAGGATCTCATCGCCGGGCCCGAGGCGCGAGCGGCCCCAGGACTGGGCCACGAGGTTGATGGCCTCGGTGGTGCCGCGCGTGAAAATGATTTCCCGCGTCGAGCGCGCATTGATGAAGCGGCGCACCCGCTCGCGTGCGCCCTCGAAGGCTGCCGTGGCTTCCTGGCTGCAGCGCGTGCACGCCGCGATGCACATTGGCGTGCGAGTGAGTTTCGTAGTCATCGACGGCGCGGATCACCGCCAGCGGACGCTGCGCGGACGCGGCGCTGTCGAGGTAGACCAGCGGCTTGCCGTGAACCGTGCGCGACAGGATCGGAAAGTCGCGACGCACGCGCTCGACGTCATACCCCGCGTCCGCGGACCGCAAAGGGGTGGCGTTCATGACAGCAGTTCCTCCAGGCTTTGGGCATCCTGCATATGGCTGGCGAGACTGCGCTGCACATGGGTGCGCAGCGCCGGCACGTCGATGTGGCTCACCACGTCGGTGATGAACGCCCACTTCAGCAGCCGCTGCGCCACCGCCGGCTCAATGCCGCGGGTCAGCAGGTAGAACAGCATGCCCTCATCGAGCTTGCCGGTGGTGGCCCCGTGGCTGCAGCGCACCTCGTCGGTATGGATTTCCAGCTGCGGCCGCAGATCGATTTCCGCATCGCCGCCGGCGATCAGGCCCTTGAGAGACTGCGCCGAGTCGGCATGGCGCGCCGAGTCGCGCACGATGACCAGGCCATTGAAGGCGATGCGGGCGCGGCCGCCGGCAATGCCGCGGAAATTCTCATCGGTTCTGGTGTGCGCGGCCTGGTGATCCACGACCACCATGGTGTCGTGCACCTGCTGCCCATCCGCCAGCGCCACCGTGTCGATCCTGGTTCGGGCCCCGGCACCGGCCAGCTCGATATCGATGCTCGAACGTGCCGTCTGCGCACCAAGCTGCAGCAGGTGCTGGTGGTAGCTGGCATCACCCGCCAGCACCGCGCGCAGCGTGTCGGTCCAGGTCGCAGCGCCACCGGCTTCCTGCAGCCGGTAATGACTGCAGGAGGCCCCGTCGGCCACTTCGATTCGTACGGCGGAATTGATGAATTGCGCCGTGCCGACGCTGCCCACGTGCCGTTCGATCAGTCGCAGGCGCGCATTCGGCGCCAGGCGCACCTTCAGGCGTGGATAGGCGGCCTGCGGGGAGGCGCTGTAGAACAGCACCTCGATATCGACCGGGGCAGCGGTGCCCGCGCCGATCTGCAGGTCGGCGCCGTCGGTGGCGAAGGCCTCGTTCAGCAAGGCGAAGGCCTGGTCATTCGTAGGCAGCTCGCCCAGCAGGCGGGTCAGGGTTGCGCCCTTGAGGGCATCGGCAGCCGCCGAGAGCTGGGCTGCGAACTGGCCATCGATGAAGACCAGGCGGGCGAATCCCTCGATGGCGGCCGGCAGTTGGGTGGCGCTGACGCCCGCCGCACTTGCAACGGGTGTGAAGTTCGCTTTTTCCAACGCCCGCAGGTTGGCATAGCGCCAGTCTTCATCCCGCCCGGTGGGCAGCCCGCGGGTCAGCAGGCGCTGCAGCGCGTTGCGACGATGGGCGAGCATCTGGGCCGCAGGCGCTTGCACGGCCAGCGCTGCGGCATGCTCGGCCGCGATTCGGGTGAGAAGAGGGCTGCTCATGATGTGCCGGGCCGCTCAGGCCGCCTCGCTGATCACCCAGTCGTAGCCGCGCCTTTCCAGCTCATGGGCCAGGGTGTGGTCGCCGCTGCGCAGGATGCGCCCGCCTGCCAGCACGTGCACCCGGTCCGGAACGATGTGGTCCAGCAGGCGCTGGTAGTGCGTCACCAGCACGAAGGAGCGGTTGGGGCCACGCAGGCTGTTGACCCCGGTGGCGACGACCTTCAGCGCATCGATGTCGAGTCCCGAGTCGGTCTCATCGAGTATCGCCAGCTTTGGCTCGAGCACCAGCATCTGCAGGATCTCGTTGCGCTTCTTCTCGCCGCCCGAAAATCCCTCGTTGACGCCGCGCGACAGGAAGGTCTCGGGCATCTGCATCAGCTTCATCTTCTCGCGCACCAGACCCAGGAATTCGAACGCATCCACTTCCTGCAGGCCGCGCTGCTTGCGCTGCGCATTGATCGCCGCCTTGAGCAGATACACGTTGTTGACGCCCGGAATCTCCACCGGGTACTGGAAGCCTAGGAACACTCCGCTGCGGGCCCGCTCTTCGGGTGCGAGTGCGAGCAGATCCTGGCCCTCATAGCTGACGGAACCTGCGGTCACGGAGTAGCCGGGGCGGCCGGCGAGCACATAGGACAGGGTGCTCTTGCCGGAGCCATTCGGGCCCATGATGGCATGCACTTCGCCGGTGGGAACGGTGAGGTTCAAACCCTTCAGCACCGCGGTGCCGCCAACGGAAACGTGCAGATCTTCGACGATTAACATGCTTGGCTATTCCGAATGGTATTTGCGCTTCAGCCGACGGCGCCTTCGAGGCTCACGGCGAGCAGGTTCTGGGCTTCGACGGCAAATTCCATCGGCAGCTCCTTGAAAACGGACTTGCAGAAGCCGCTGACGATCATGTTCACCGCATCTTCGGTGGTCACGCCGCGTTGCTGGCAGTAGAACAACTGGTCCTCGCTGATCTTCGAGGTGCTGGCTTCGTGCTCCACCGTGGCGGTCGGGTTCTTAACCTCCACATAGGGGAAGGTGTGCGCACCGCATTGGCCGCCCATCAGCAGTGAATCGCACTGGGTGAAATTGCGCGCGCCGTGGGCGCTGGGCAGGATCTTGACCAGGCCGCGGTAGGAGTTCTGGCCATGGCCCGCCGAGATACCCTTGGACACGATGGTGCTGCGGGTGTCCTTGCCGATGTGGATCATCTTGGTACCGGTGTCGGCCTGCTGGTAGTTGTTGACCGTTGCCACCGAGTAGAACTCGCCGATGGAACCCTCGCCGCGCAGCACGCAGCTGGGGTACTTCCACGTGATGGCCGAGCCCGTTTCCACCTGTGTCCAGGAAATATGGGAATTGCGCCCGCGGCAGTCGCCGCGCTTGGTCACGAAGTTGTAGATGCCGCCCACTCCCCGTTCATCCCCGGGATACCAGTTCTGCACGGTTGAGTACTTGATGAAGGCGTTGTCGAGCGCTACCAGTTCCACGACGGCAGCGTGCAGCTGATTCTCGTCGCGCATTGGGGCAGTACAACCTTCAAGATAGCTGACGTGCGAGTCCGCATCCGCAATGATCAGCGTGCGCTCGAACTGGCCGGTATTGGCCGCATTGATTCGGAAGTACGTGGACAGCTCCATGGGACAGCGCACGCCCTTGGGCACGTACACGAAGGAGCCGTCGGAGAACACCGCCGAGTTCAGCGCCGCATAGAAGTTATCGGCAACGGGAACGACGCTGCCCAGGTACTGCTCGATCAGCTGCGGATGATTGCGCACCGCCTCCGAGAAGGAACAGAAGATGACCCCGGCGGCCGACAGGCGTTCCTTGAAGGTGGTGGCGACCGAGACGCTGTCGAACACCGCATCCACTGCGACGCCCGCGAGGCGCGCCCGCTCATGCAGCGGCACGCCCAGCTTCGCGTAGGTCTCCAGCAGCTTCGGATCGACCTCCGCCAGGCTCTTGGGTCCGTCGGTCTTGGACTTGGGCGCCGAGTAGTAGGAAATCGACTGATAATCGATGGCCGCATAGCGCGCATGCGCCCAGTGCGGCTCGGTCAGGGTGAACCAGTGGCGCAGCGCCTTCAGGCGCCATTGCAGCAGAAAGTCCGGTTCGCCCTTCTTACGCGAAATCAGGCGCACCACATCCTCGTCCAGACCCGGCGGGACGGTCTCGGACTCGATATCCGTGACGAAGCCGTGCTGGTACTGGCGCCCGACGAGCTCTTCCAGATCGGTGGTGGACTCACTCATGGCGGGCCGCGAACTTGATCTGCTGTTCGACCATGGGAATGCGGGGCTGGACGGCGTCCAGGCCCGCGAGTTCCGCCAGCGTCACATCGCTCAAGGCGCGACGGATCGCGACGTTCAGGCGCTGCCACACGGGCGCGACCCGGCAATGATGCTCGATACCGCACTGGCCATGGCCGCCCGAGCAGTCGGTGAGGGTCATGGGACCCTCCAGGGCATCGAGTATGGCCGCTACCGTAATCTGGGCCGGAGGCCGGGCCAGCTGGTAGCCCCCGTGCAGGCCCCGGGTGGAGCTCAGCAGGCCCGCCCGGTGCAGCTGCTTCAGCAGCTTGCTGACCGTGGGTGCGGCAATGTGGGTATCGCCGGCGAGGGCCGCGGCGGTACGCAGCTGGTCCGGCTGCTCGGCCAGAGCGGCCAGGACCACCGTGGCATAGTCCGTCAACTTGCTGATGCGTAACATGGATGCGTAGCCGATTGCCATTTCCGGGGTAAGTAGGACTATTTTAGTACTCTTTACACCCAAAGCCAATCGCCGCGGTGCGGCAGCCCGGCCAGGCGTGCCGATTTGGTATTCTTCCGGGCCGAATTCGGCTCCTCAAAAAGTACCTAAGGGGGTACGCGACGATGAATCTCAGCGATCTGGAAAAAGTTGCCCGGGGCATGGTGGCCAAGGGCAAGGGTCTGCTGGCCGCCGATGAAAGCTCCAGCACCATCAAAAAGCGCTTCGAGAGCATCAAGCTGGAGTCCACGGAGGAACATCGCCGCACCTACCGCGACATGCTGCTGACGGCCCCGGGGGCGCAGGAGTGGGTCAGCGGGGTCATCCTGTACGACGAGACCATTCGGCAAAAAACCTCGACCGGGGTGAACTTCGCCGAGCATCTGGCGGGCATCGGCGTGCTGCCCGGCATCAAGGTCGACACCGGCGCCAAGCCCTTCGCGGGCTTTCCCGGCGAGACCATTACCGAGGGCCTGGACGGCCTGCGCGAGCGCCTCCAGGAGTACTACCGCCTGGGCGCGCGGTTCGCCAAGTGGCGGGCGGTCATCGACATCGGCAGGGACATTCCGACGGCCTATGCGATCGAGGCCAATGCCCAGGCCCTGGCCCGTTACGCGGCGCTGTGCCAGGAACAACAGATCGTGCCGATTGTCGAACCCGAAGTGCTCATGGACGGTGATCATTCCCTCGCGCGCTGCGAGGCCGTCACGGATGAAACCCTGCAGGTCGTCTTCGACCAGCTGCACAAGCATCGCATCTACCTGGAAGGCATGGTGCTCAAGCCGAACATGGTCATTTCGGGCAAGAAGGCGGCGAATCGCGCTTCCCCGCAGGAAGTCGCGCAGGCGACCGTGCGCTGCCTGAAGCGTCACGTGCCGAGCGCCGTGCCCGGAATCGCTTTCCTGTCCGGCGGCCAGTCCTCGCAGGAGGCGACCTTGCATCTGTCGCTGATGAACCAGATCGGCGGCCTGCCCTGGAATCTCACCTTCAGCTACGGCCGCGCGCTGCAGGACATGGCGTTGAAGGGCTGGGGCGGCACGGCGGCCGGCTACGCTGTAGGACAGAAGGAATACCTGAAGCGGGCTCGCCTGAATGGTCTGGCGGCCTCGGGGCGCTACACTGCGGACATGGAAAACAAGGCCGCCTGAGGCACGCTCGACCACGTGACCGACCAAATCATCGTCGACGTTCGCGACGCGCACTATGTGGTGCGCGGCCGGGCGATCTTTTCGGGCCTGTCGCTGCAGGCCGTCAAGGGCCAGATCACGGCCGTCATGGGCCCCAGCGGCACGGGCAAGACCACGCTGCTGCGGCTGATGACGGCGCAGATCTATGCCGCCAGCGGTAGTGTCACGGTATTCGGCCAGGATCTGGCCGGCCTGAATTCGCGGCAGATCTTCGAAATGCGCAAGCGCATGGGCATGCTGTTTCAGAACAGCGCATTGCTGAGCGACCTGGATGTGTTCGAGAACGTCGCCTTCCCGCTGCGCGAGCACACCAACCTCAGCGAGTCGCTGATCCGCAATCTCGTCCTGACCAAGTTGAACGCCGTGGGTCTACGCGGGGCCGCGCAGCTGATGCCCGAGGAACTCTCGGGCGGCATGGCGCGGCGCGTGGCGCTGGCGCGGGCGGTGGTGATGGACCCGGAGCTGCTCATCTACGACGAACCCTTCGTGGGGCTCGATCCGATCGCCCTGGGCGTGATCCTGCGGCTGATCCAGCAGCTGAACCAGGCCTTAGGGATCACCAGCATCATCGTTTCGCACGACGTGCACGAGCTGTCGAGCATCGCGCATCGGACCTACCTGATGGCCGCCGGTACCATCGTTGCGGCGGGCACGCCGCAGGAGCTGGCGGCAAGCGACCTGCCGATCGTGCGCCAGTTCATGAGCGGCGCCCCCGACGGACCCTCGCCCTTCCACTACCCGGCGCCGGACTTGACCGGCCAGTTCCTGTCATGAGTGCCGTCGTAGCGCAGGATGGCTTCGTACTGCGGTCCGTGGCCCGCATCGGCCAAGTCACGATCTTCCTGGCCCGGGTGCTGGCGCAGTGCGGCCGGGTGCTGGCGCGGCCCGAGCTGGTCATCAAGCAGGTCTACAACGCCGGCGGGCGTTCGCTGGTCATCATCATGCTCTCGGGGCTGTTCACCGGCATGGTGCTGGCGTTGCTGGGCTTCACGCTGCTGCAGCGTTTTGGTTCCGAGGAGGCGCTCGGGTTCGCCGCGGCGCTGGCGCTGCTCAAGGAACTCGGGCCGGTACTCACCGCCTTGCTGTTCGCCGGACGCGCGGGCACGGCGCTGACTTCGGAAATCGGACTGATGCGGGCCACCGATCAGCTCACCGCCATGCAGATGATGGCGGTGGACCCGCTGCGGTATGTGATCGCGCCGCGTTTCCTGGGTGGCCTGATTTCGATGCCGCTGCTCACCGCCGTGTACGACGTGGTGGGCCTGTTCGGCGCCCACACGGTCGGCGTGCGCATGATGGGCGTCGACAATGGCTCCTTCTGGTCGCAGATGCAAAGCTCGGTGAGCCTGCACGATGTCAATGAAGGCATCGTCAAGAGCCTGGTGTTCGGCTTCATCTGCAGCCTGATTGCCGTCTACGAAGGCTATCACTCGGAACCGACGGCCGAAGGCGTGGGGCTCGCCACGACCCGCACGGTCGTGGCCTCATCCGTCCTGATCCTGTTGCTCGACTACATGCTGACCGCGGCGTTCATCTGAGGCGCCGCAGCGGCGCTGCACTGACCATGAAGGACTTAAATGCGCTCGAATCGCGGAATTGAAATCGGCACCGGACTGTTCGTGCTGCTGGGATTCATCTCGCTGCTGTTTCTGACCACGCAGCTGCCGTCCAGCGGGCTGAAGCTCACCCGCGCGAAGTCCGGATACCACATCACCGCCGCATTCGACAATGTCGGCGATCTGAAGGTCGGCTCACCGGTCACCATGGCTGGTGTCGACCTGGGCGAGGTGGAAGGCATCCGCATCGACTGGACCACCTACAAGGCCGTGGTCAGCATGCGCATCGATACGCAGTACAACAAGATTCCGGAAGACAGCGATGCCAGCATCCAGACCCAGGGGCTGCTGGGCGGCAAGTACGTGGGCCTCGGAGCGGGCGGTTCGGAGACCTTCCTCAAGGAGGGCAGCCAGATCACCCTGACCCAGTCCGCGCTGGTGCTGGAGAACCTCATCAACAAGTTCTTCTCCAGCCAGGCCAGCAAGCCCGTGGACGCCGGGGATGCCGGCACCTCCGCTGCCAACACCGGCTCCTCGGCGCCGAAGAAGGAGATCGCAAAGTGAACGCAAACCACCGCATGAGGATCACCCTGGGGGCGCTTGGGCTGCTGGCTCTGGGCAGCGCGGGCGTGCTGACGGCCGGCGCGGCCGCGGCGGCGCCGGCCCCTGCCGTCGCGATCAACACGCAGGATCCTACGCAGCTGGTGCAGGATGTGGCATCGAGCATTCTCAAGGAACTGGACGCGAACCGCGCCGCATACGTCAATAACTCGAACAACGTGCGGGCGCTGGCGGACAAGTATCTGCTGCCGTATTTCGACACGCGTTACTCGGCGCAGCTGGTGCTGGGCAAGTACTGGCGCTCGGCCACGGAAGACCAGCGCACCCGCTTCATCAGCGCCTTCCAGGATTCGATGCTGCAGAACTACGGCAACGCCCTGGTGAACTTCACCGCCAACCGCCTGAAGGTGCAGCCGGGCCGCGTCGATCCCGGTTCCGACCTCGCCACGGTCAGTACCACCATCACGCGCGACAACGGCACCACCATTCCGGTGATCTACGTGCTGCACAAGACGGCCGACGGCTGGAAGGCCTGGGACGTGAAGATCGAGGGCATCAGCTACGTGAAGAGTTTCCGTGACGACTTCGCGGCGCAGATCGACCAGAAGGGTCTGGAAGCGGTGATATCGCGGCTGCAATCCGGCGAGCGTCCCGCGGGCCTGCCGCCGGGGAAGTGAAGTGACCGCGCCGGCCGCCAAGGTCACGGTCAGCGCCCCGGGAGTGATCACGGTCAGCGAGCCGCTGACTTTTGCGAGCGCGCGCGGCGCGTTCGAGGCCGGTGTCGGGTGTTTCATCCGCGACGGCAGCGCCATGATGGCCGTGGACTGTGCCCAGGTCAGCAGCGCCGACAGTGCCGGACTCGCGGTGCTGATCGAGTGGCGTCGCTGGTGCCGGCTGCAGGGACGCCACCTGAAGTTCGTCAACCTCCCCGCGCAGATCAATGCCATCGCGCGCCTCAGCGAGGTGTCGGCAGTACTGGCGGATGCGGCCGCCTAGCGACGCGCCGGTAGCCGATAGAGCAGCACCGACGCTCCGACCAGCAGCGCCAGTCCCAGGATCTCGATTCCCGAGGCGAGCGCAACCATCACGATCATGCTGCCGATGCCGATCACGGCCGCGGGCTTCAGCCAGCGCGAATTCAGCGGCGCGCCCGACAGCGCCGTGCCGCGCCGGGCAAGTCGCCAGGCTGCCAGGCACACGTAGGCATACAGCACGGCACTGGCCAGCGCCGACAGCACCGCAAGCTCCGCGAAGGTGCCGCTGAGAGCCAGCAGCATTCCCGCCGCCGCGTAGGTCAGGATCGCGACATTGGGCGTGCGGGTGGTCGGATGAAGCCGGCCCAGTGCCGCCGGCAACCGGCCATCGCGGGCGATCGCGAACAGGATGCGGGGACTGGCAAGAATATCCGCTCCCAGCCAGCCGAACATCGACAGCGCCGCGCCGGCCGTCAGCAGTACCCGCAGTCCCGGACCGATCCGCGCCATGGCATCTGCCAGCGGCGCCGGCGATGCGGCCAGCGCGCCGCCCAGTATCCCCTGGGCGATGAGCTGGATGGCGACATAGAGTATGGTCGCGGCCCCGATCGCCAGCAGCAGGGCTTGCGGTATGGTGCGATTGGGGCGGGCGACCTCGCCGCTCACGACCAGCGCTCCCTCCATGCCCATGAAGGTGAACAGTGACAGCAGCACGGCGTGC
The DNA here is from genome assembly GCA_963726995.1 of uncultured Pseudomonadota bacterium. Taxonomy (GTDB): domain Bacteria; phylum Pseudomonadota; class Gammaproteobacteria; order Steroidobacterales; family Steroidobacteraceae; genus DAIDKA01. The sequence continues at coordinate 198,879 of CAVSEP010000007.1, read as the reverse complement.
CCCACGGCCGGGGAGCCGATCCTGGTGAGTCTGAGATTTGCGCCGTGCACGGCGCCGATGCCCGCCATCACGAACACCAGCAGTGGCAGCAGCTTCACCAGCGTGGCGAGCGTCACGAATTGGCCGCCGCGGCGCACGCCGCGAACATTGACGAGGGCGATGCCGCCGACCACCGCGAGGATGGTGGCGACCCGCAGGATCTGCACCCAGGCCGGCGGCGCCAGGCTTGATATCACCCCCGCAAGCGCCGCCGCGACGCCGCCACAGGCGAGCACATCGCCGACCAGCAGCAGCATGCCGCACAGGAAGCCGGCGAGGGGCCCGCAGGCGGCCTCCACATAGCCATAGATGCCGCCGCTGGTGGGTATGCGGCTGCCGCCCTCCGCACAGCACAGGGCGACGGCGCCGACGGCGAGCGCGCAGCCCACGATGGCCAGCGGCGCCCAGCTGCCCAGTGCCTGGGCCAATGCAGCCGGGGAGGTGAACACACCGGCGCCGACGATCATGCTGAAGATGCCCGCGGCCAGGCTCCAGGGACCCAGGGCGCGGATCAGCCCCTCATCGCGCCTATTTTCCGTGTTCATCCTTGGGTGCAGGCCCCGAGTCGTCCTGCAGGGACTGCTGCAGTTCCCGCTCCTCCTGGTCGACCTGGCCGTTGTCGCCCTTGATCAGGAAGTCGCGCTGCTGCAGATACGCATTGCGGGCAAAGGCGTAGCGGTCGAAGGCATTCTGCTGGTCCAGAAGCTGGTAGGTGGGCACCAGGGACTCGGAGAAAGTGTTCACGAGGTTGACGGCGTACACCCCGTAGAAAGTCTTCTTGTCGCGGATGTAGTTTTGCGGTTCGGCAAACTGGTCGACGAGCTTGGCCAGGCCATCGCGCAGGCTTGATGGACCAAAGAACGGCAGCACGAGGTAGGGACCCGGATGCAGGCCCCAGGTGCCCAGCGTGCGACCGAAGTCGTTGTCTTCCTTCGGCAGGCCGGCCGCGGTGGCCGGATCCAGCAGACCGCCCAGGCCCACGGTGCTGTTGAGCACCAGCCGGGTCGTCTCCTGTCCGAAGGCGCCGAATTTCGCCTGCAGCAGATCGTTGGCCATGACCACCGGCGTATGGGCATTCTCGAACAGGTTCGCTATGCCCCGACGTACGAAGTTCGGCATCACATGCTGGTAACCGTGCGCGATGGGAATGGCCACATCGTGGGCGAGTACGTCGTCAAACTTGAACGTCGTACGGTTGATGCGTTCCAGCGGATCTCGGCGATCCGGGGTGGCACCGGCCGGCAGCGTCGCGCAACCGGTGAACAGCACGAGCGCCGAGAGCGCGCCGCTCAGGAGCCAGAGCGAGGATTTTCTTGGCATAGGAGACCGGCAGTGAGTGAACTACTCGCTAGTGTAGCAACTGCCGCCGGGCGCCTTCAGCCTTCAGGTCTTCAGCCGCCCGCGCCGCCGTTGTTGCCGGTGCCCGGCGCGCGGCCGCCGTTGGCCCGGCGATCCTCCAGGATCACATCCCGGATCTCCTTCAGCCGTGCCTGGAAGCGCTTGCGCTGCACGACCGTCAGATCCGGGGAGGCCAGGGCCAGCTCCAGCTGCTGGGCGGCCAGTTGCAGCTGGCCATTGGCGAGGTTGTACTCGCCCATGTAGAAGTAGGCGTCCCCGGCATCCCCGGCGCTGCTGGCTGCCAGCGCCGTCAGGCGGATCTCGGCGGGCGTGGGCGGCGCATTGTTGAACAGATCCAGCAGCACCTGGTGCGCCTTGCCGGACTGATTCGCGGCGATGAGGGCCTCGGCATAGTGCACGGTGAGGGGCACGTTGCGCGGAAACAGCGCCTCGGCGCGCTCGAAGGTCGCCAGCCCTTCCTTGACGCGCCCGGCGGCGATCTGCGCCTGCGCGAGCAGGGTGTGCAGCATGATGACGCCCTGATGGTTCGCCACCAGCGGCTGCAGGATGGGAATGGCCTCAGCCGCATGATTGCGTTGTACGTACGCCAGGGCCTGACCGTACTGTGCCGCCAGGGTGGGCTCGCGCGTATTGACGCGTCCGGCGTAGTAGCCGCGCAGATCGAACTCGTCCGAAGCCATGAGTACTCGCAGGCGCTCCTGGATCAGCCCGAAGTTGACGCTGTCCTCGAGGTGCCGCGGCCGCTCCATCTGCTCGGCGCGGTTGCGCGCCTCGGCGATGCGCTCGCTGGTGACCGGGTGGTCCACCAGCATGCGCGGGATGTGCACCTCGGCGTAGCCGTAGCGCTGGAAGAAGGATTCGAAGAAATTGGGCATGCCCTGCGGATCGAACCCGGCGCGCGACAGGAAGCTCATGCCGACGCGATCGGCTTCATACTCCTGGTCCCGGGTGAAGTTGATCTGCATCTGCGCGCCCATGCCCTGGGCCGCCATGATGCCGCCTTCGATGGCTGCGGGCCCGCCGCCCAGGGCACCGAGTGCGATGGCGCCCAGGATCGCCGCTGCGGTCTCCAGGCTCTGGTGAGTCTGCGCCAGCGCGCCGCGGACCAGATGCCGCTGTGTCACATGCGCGGTTTCGTGCGCCAGAACCCCGGCCAGCTCGGACTCATTGTCGGAGGCGAGAATGGTGCCGTAGTTGACCACGATGAAGGCGCCGGGGAGCGCCTCCGCGTTGATGTCCGACTCGCGCAACACGAAGTAGTGGAACACCCGTTCGGAATCCGGCGCCTGGGACGACAGCCGCAGCCCCAGGGTCTGGATGTAGTCGCTGACCTCCGGATCCTCGATGATCTCGTTGGCGTCGCGGAACTCATGGATGACCATGCGGCCAATCTGGTACTCCTCGTCCAGGTTGGCGATGGTGCCGGCGGGACTGCCGATGTCCGGCAGCTCGGAACTGGATTGAGCGGCCGCATAGGTCGTGAAACCGCCCAGCAGGGCAGCGGCGGTGACCACGCGGAATTTGCTCACTGTTCGCATAGGACTATGTGACAACGGACGGTACTGCGGAGTTTCAGCCTGGGCATAATCAATCGTAACCGGGCCTGGCCTGCCCGAGGCTTACATGCTACAGCGCATCCGAGGCGAAGTCCGCCAGGCGCGAGCGCTCCCCGCGCACCAGGGTCACGTGGCCGGAGTGGGACCAGCCCCGAAAGCGGTTGACGGCGTAGGTGATACCCGAGGTGGTCTCGGTGAGGTAGGGCGTATCGATCTGGGCCACGTTGCCGAGGCAGGCGATCTTGGTGCCGGGACCGGCCCGCGTGATCAGCGCCTTCATCTGCTTGGGCGTAAGGTTCTGCGCCTCATCCAGGATGATGAAGCGGTTGAGGAAGGTGCGGCCGCGCATGAAGTTCAGGGAGCGGATCTTGATGCGGTTGCGCAGCAGGTCGTTGGTGGCGGCCCGGCCCCAGTTGCCGCCTTCCTGGCTCTGGGTCAGCACCTCCAGGTTGTCCATCAGCGCGCCCATCCAGGGCTCCATTTTTTCCTCCTCCGTGCCGGGTAGAAAGCCGATGTCCTCGCCCAGCGGAATGGTGACCCGGGTCATGATGATCTCGACGAAGCGGTTGCTCTCCAGCGTCTGGGCAAGACCGGCGGCGAGGGCCAGCAGGGTCTTACCGGTGCCGGCCGGTCCGAGCAATGTGACCAGGTCGATTTCCGGATCCATGAGCAGGTTCAGGGCGAAGTTCTGTTCGCGGTTGCGCGCCGTCACGCCCCAGATATTGTGACGCTCGCTGCGAAAGTCGCGTGTCAGCGCGAGGGTGGCCGTATCGCCTGCCACCTTGCGCACGATGCCCTCGATGCCATGCTCGGCATTCTCGTAGACGCCGAGATTCGGCAGCCAGTCATGCACCGCGGGGCCGGTGACTTCATAGAAGGTGCGATCGGCTTCCTTCCAGGAGCGCATGTCCTTGCCATGCTGTTCCCAGAAGTCTGCGGGCAGCGGCGCCATGCCCGAATACAGGACGTCCGAGTCCTCCAGCGTCTTGTCGCTGTAGTAGTCCTCGACGTGCACTCCCAGCACCGCGCCCTTGATGCGCAGGTTGATGTCCTTGGACACCAGGGTGACGCGCGTCGCCGGATCCTCGCGCTGCAGCTGCAGGGTCTGGGCCAGAATCGCATTGTCCGCGCCGTGCCCGGGCAGGATCTCCGGCAGCGTGGCCCCGCCCAGCGGACGGGTCTGGAAATACAGTCGGCCGCTGGAGGGCTTCTTGCCGTGATTGCCGGAATAGCCCGAGGGCAGCGGCAGGCCCTGGTCGATCTGCTCCTTGGACGCATCGCGGATCATCTCGTCCAGAAAACGGCTGGCCTGGCGCACGTTGCGGGAGGCTTCCGAAAGTCCCTTCTTGTTGGCGTCGAGTTCCTCGAGCACCACCATGGGCAGGTAGATGTCATGCTCCTCGAAGCGGAATATCGAGGTCGGATCGTGCATCAGCACGTTGGTATCCAGGACAAACAGGCGCCGGGTGGCGCGATTTGCACCCGCATTCGCCGTCACAGGCGCGCCGGTAGCGTTGGGGGGTTGCTGGTCAGAGCCGCTGCGCCGCTTCAAGTACTTCCTCCACGTGTCCTTTGACTTTCACCTTGCGCCACTCCTGCCGCAGGTAGCCCTGCGCGTCGATCAGGAAGGTGCTGCGCTCGATTCCCATGTACTTGCGCCCGTACAGTGATTTCTCCTGGATCACGTCAAACAGCCGGCAGACCTTTTCCCCGCTGTCGGAGAGCAGCCGGTAGGGCAGCTTTTCCTTCAGGCAGAATTTCTCGTGTGAGGCGAGCGTGTCGCGCGAGATGCCCACGATGTCCGTTCCGGCACGGCGGAACGCCGCGGCGTGGTCGCGAAACCCCTGGGCTTCCAGCGTGCAGCCGCTGGTCATGTCCTTCGGATAGAAGAACAGCACGAGTTTGCGCCCCTTCACGGCCTTCAGGCTCCAGGCCTCATCGCGGCCGGTGGCGGGCAGAGTGAATTCCGGGACCTTGCGGTCCAATGCAACTTTTGGCATGGGATCGTCCGTCAGCGGCGGCAAATTCAAGCCTTCACCGGCTCCAGTATCGCGTCCAGATTCAGCGAGTCGCAAAACTCCATGAACTCCTCCCGCAGGTGCGCCACATGGATGCGGCTGGGCACATTGATGATCATCTGGACCGAGAACATCGGCGCGCCGGTATGGGCGGCCGGATAGCTGCGGGTGGAAACTTCCGCGATGTCGATGCCGCGGGTGGAGAAGAATCCCGACAGGCCGGAGACGATGCCGGTCTGGTCCAGGCACACCACATCGATCGAGTACGGCAGCATGTCGGTGCGCGCGCTGCGCGGTTCGGTGCGCCGCAGGTGCACGGACAGATTGCTGGTCTCCATCAGGCGCTTGAGCTCGGTTTCAAGCTTCGCCAGGGCATGCCAGTTACCGGAAACCAGCAGCAGCATCGCGAACTCGGTGCCCAGATTCGCCATCCGGCTTTCGCTGATGTTGCCCCCACACTCGGTGATCACCCGGGTTAGTTCGTGGACCATCCCGGTCCGGTCGCTGCCGATCGCTGATACAGCGAGGTGTTGCTTCATCTTCTCGGGGGCCGTCATCCAAAACAAGCGCACCGAGTGTACCGGTTGCACCCGTCCAAGGCGACCTTGGCGGCCGGACCAGGGGGCGATGGGGCCGCCCGGTCGATTTGACAGCGCGGGGGCTGCAAAAACCGAGCTTGCCCCAAGCCCGCGTCGCCTCGTACCATCGCGCGCTCCGCGCCGACGCGGCCGTTAGGTTTTTGGGTAGATTTGGGAATGTTTTCAGGCAGCCTGGTCGCAATCGTCACCCCCATGCACGCCGACGGCGGGCTGGATTTCCAGGCATGGGCGCGCCTGATCGACTTCCATATCGAGAACGGCACTCGCGGCATCGTCGTCGGCGGCACCACCGGGGAGTCCGCCACCCTCTCCAACGCCGAGCTGCTGGAGCTGACGCGGCGGGCCTGCGAGCAGATCCGGGGCCGGATCCAGGTGATCACCGGGGCCGGCAGCAGCGACACGGCCGCGACCGTGGAGCGCGTCCGGGCCGTATCCGCGCTGCCCGTCGATGCCGTGCTCATCGTCACGCCGGCCTACAATCGGCCCACCCAGGAGGGCCTGTTCCGGCACTATGAGGCCGCGGCGGCCGCCTCGCGGGTCCCGGTTATCGCCTACAACGTGCCGTCCCGGACCGCCGTGGACATGTTGCCGGCCACCGTGGCCCGCATCGCGCAACTCCCGCGGCTGGCCGCGGTCAAAGAGGCCGTTGCCCAGGTCTCGAGGGTGCGGGAAATCCTGGCTCTGGTGCCGGGCAGCTTCGAGGTGTTGAGCGGCGATGACGCCTCGGCCCGGGAGACCGTCCTGGCAGGGGCCAAGGGCGTGATTTCGGTGACCGCCAACGTGGTGCCGCGGATGATGGCCGACATGATCGCCGCAGCACTGCGCGGGGATGCGGCCGGCGCCGCCAGGCTCGATGCGGGCATGGCCTCGTTGCATGAGACGTTGTTCCTGGAGACCAACCCCATTCCGGCCAAATGGGCGCTGGCGCGCATGGGACTGATGGGCCCCAGCGTGCGCCTGCCGCTGACGCCGCTGTCGGCGCAGTTTGAACCGGCGCTGGAGCGCTCGCTGCGCGAGTCCGGGGCCCTGCGGTAACTTGAGTAGAGGTGTTTTGATGCTGAAGGGATTGCGCACTATCGCGCTGCTGGCGGCCGCGGGCCTGATGCTGAGTGGCTGCCATGCGTGGCGCTCGATCACGCATTCCTGCGCGAATGACACGGATAGCTATCTGAAGGCGACCAGCGTGCCGCCGTTGCGGGTGCCGCTGGGCATCGATCCGCCGGATACCAAGAGCGCCCTGCAGGTTCCGGCGCTGAACGAGCCTGCGCTGCCGCCGCGCGGACCCAAGGACCCCTGCCTGGATGAACCGCCGAAGTTCACCGAGCCGAAGGGGCCGCGACCGCCACCGGCGGTGTGAGCACGAACTTGCACGCGGTGGCTTCGTAGTATGATTGCGCGCGCGCCTGGCGCATCGCGCCGGCTTGATTTCTAGGTTGAGAAAAGTTCTATAAGTTATTGATGGGAGAGGTGGCCGAGCGGTCGAAGGCGCTGGACTGGAATTCCAGTAACATCTTCACGGGTGTTCGTGGGTTCGAATCCCACCCTCTCCGCCAGTCTCGGCCGCCGCACCCGTTTCCGGTCCATGGTGGTCCGCATCGGCTACTCCGCGACGACCAGTCGTGAATCCCGTCAGGCCCGGAAGGGAGCAGCGGCAGCGGCGATGTCGGGCGCCGGAATCCAAGCTGGTGCGGATCACCTCCCAGTCAGGACAAGGGTGAGCTGTGGCTTATGTAGCGTTGGCTCGCAAATGGCGGCCGAAGCGCTTCACCGACATGATCGGACAGGAGCATGTCCGGCGTGCGCTGACGCATGCCCTGGATGCGGATCGCGTCCACCATGCCTTCCTGTTCACGGGTACGCGGGGGGTCGGCAAGACCACCATCGCGCGCATTCTCGCCAAGTGCCTGAACTGCGACCGCGGCGTTTCGGCGACCCCCTGTGGCGAGTGTCCCAGTTGCATCGCCATCGACGAAGGCCGCTTCGTGGATCTGATCGAGGTCGATGCCGCCTCGCGAACCAAGGTCGATGACACCCGGGAGCTGCTGGACAACGTGCAGTACGCGCCCACCCAGGGTCGCTACAAGGTGTACCTGATCGACGAAGTGCACATGCTCTCGACGCATTCCTTCAACGCCCTGCTCAAGACGCTGGAGGAGCCGCCGCCGCGCGTGAAGTTCCTGCTGGCCACCACCGATCCGCAGAAGCTGCCGGCGACGGTCTTGTCCCGCTGCCTGCAGTTCAACCTGAAGCGCCTGCCGGTGGCGCTGATCGCGGCCCGGCTGCAGCAGGTGCTGGAACCGGAAGGCATCCCGTTTGAGCCGGCCGGGCTGCGCCTGCTGGCGCAGGCCGCCGACGGCAGCATGCGCGACGGCCTCTCCCTGCTCGATCAGGTGATCGCCTTCGGGGGCGGCACCGTCACGGAAGCGCAGGTGCGCGAAATGCTGGGCACCGTGGCGCGCGATCATGTGGTGAAGCTTGCGCAGCTGATGATCGAGGCGGTCCCGGCCAGCGTCATCGGCTGGGTGCAGGAGCTGGAACAGTGGGCGCCCGATCATGCGCAGCTGCTGGAGGAGTTCGCAGGGCTGCTGGTGCGGGTGGCTCTGGCGCAGGCCGTGCCGGACTATGACGGGGATGAATTGTACGAACCGCGCCTGCTGCAGCAGCTGGCACAGGCAATCCGCCCCGAGGACGTGCAGCTGTACTACCAGACGGCGATCATCGGCCGGCGCGACCTGCACCTGGCGCCGGACCCCCGGGCCGGATTTGAGATGACGCTGCTGCGGATGCTCGGCTTTCGCTATGCCGGCTCGGGGCTGGCGGCCCCGCCCGCCGCCGGCGCCGCGAGTGGCGGCGCTGAGGCGGCCAGGGCCGCTGCCGGTCGCGGCAGTCGGACGGGCCCCGCCGCCGTGGCCGCGCCCGCAGCCGCCGCGCCGCCGGCCCGCGGCAGCCCTGCTACCGCATCCGAGCCCGCTGACTGGACGGCCATGGTGGCCGAGATGGGCTTGAGCGGTGCGGTGCGCTCGCTGGCCCTGAACTGCCAGTTCCTGGGGCGTCGGGATGGCGCGGTAAGACTGGCTCTGGACCCGCGCTACCAGGCATCCCGGACGCCCGGCGTCGAGGCCAAGCTGCAGCAGGGGCTCGCGACCTATTTTGGCGGGCCCGTGCGGCTGGAGTTCGTGGCGGACGCCCAGGCGCAAACCCCGGCGCAGATCAAGGATCGCGAAGGGCGGGCCGCGCTCGTGGCCGCCCAGCAGGCCTTTGGCGAGGATCCGACGGTCAAGGCCCTGCAGGAACGCTTTGGCGCCACCTTGTTACCGGATACGATCCGACCGACCGGGGAATCCTAGGTCCCCTTTTTCAGGAGCATTGGCAAACTCATGCGCGGCAATATCGGCAACTTGATGAAGCAGGCCCAGGTCATGCAGGACCGCATGCAGAAGGCTCAGGCGGAGGTGCAGAACATCGAGGTGGTAGGAGAGTCCGGAGGCGGCATGGTCAAGGTCACCCTCACGGGCCGCCATCAGGTCAAGCGGGTGCAGATCGAGCCGGCCGTGGCCCAGGAGGATCGCGAAATGCTCGAGGACCTGCTGGTCGCCGCCTTCAATGACGCGGCCCACAAGGTGGAGCAGCGCACCCAGGAGATGATGGCCCAGGTCACCGCCGGCCTGCAGCTGCCGCCGGGTGTGAAACTGCCCTTCTAGATGAAGCACTCGCGCAATCTGCTGAAACTGATCGATGCCCTGCGCGCCCTGCCGGGCGTGGGACCCAAGACCGCACAGCGCATGGCCTTTCACCTGTTGCAGGAAGGGCGCCCCGGCGCCCACGCGCTGGTACTGGCGCTGGGCACCGCGCTGGATTCGGTGCAGCGCTGCCGTCGCTGCCGCATGCTCACCGATGACGAACTGTGTTCGATCTGCGCGGCGCCGCAGCGCGACCCGACGCTGCTGTGCGTGGTGGAATCACCGGCCGACGTGGTGGCGGTGGAGCTCTCCGGCAGTTATCGCGGCTATTACTTCGTGCTGATGGGGCATCTGTCCCCCCTGGATGGCGTGGGTCCGGATGAGCTCGGCGCCCGGGAGCTCGAGGCCTTGCTGGCCGAGGGCAAGGTCCAGGAGCTCGATTCTGGCCACCAATCCCACGGTCGAGGGCGAGGCGACGGCGCACTACCTGCGCGAACTGGCGCTCTCGCGCGGCATCCAGGCCACGCGCATCGCCCATGGGGTACCGGTGGGCGGAGAACTCGAATACGTGGATGGCGGGACCCTCGCGCACGCGCTGGTGGGTCGCCAGGTGATGGGTTAGCGCCTGCCCAGCGTTTCAAACAGGTGTCGCAGGCGCCGGTAGCTTTCGTAGCGCCGGGGACTGATCCGGCCGGCCTCGCTGGCCGCGCGCACCGCGCAGGCGGGCTCCCGCAGATGACGACAGTCATCGAAGCGGCACTGCGGCGCGTACTGCGCGACTTCCAGGAAACCGAGCGATGTGGGCTCGAGCCGGGACAACGCCGGCGCGAAGTCGCGCACTCCCGGGGAGTCGATCAGGTGCCCGCCGCCGGCCAGGTCGTACAGCTGCGAAGCGGTCGTCGTGTGCGTGCCTTCCTGCCGGCGCAGCATCAGCTCGCCGGTGCGGATCTGTGCCTCCGGCACCAGCTGACCGACCAGCGAGGACTTGCCCACGCCGGACTGTCCGACGAACGCGGCGATGTCCCCCGCACAGGCCGCGCGCAGCGCGGCCATGCCGGTATCGGTCTTCGCCGAGACGGCCAGATGGGTGTAGCCCACCGCCGTATAGCTTTCCAGCTCACCGGCCAGCTGCGCGGGCCACGGCAGTTCGCACTTGTTGTACACCAGCGTGGCGCGGATGCCGGCGGAGGCCGCGGCGGCGAGGTAGCGGTCGATCATGAACAGATCCGGCACGGGCAGCGGCGCGAGCGTCACCAGCATCAGGGTCAGATTGGCAACGACGGGCTCCTCGGCCGCGCGCAGATTGGTGCGATACAGACAACTGGTACGCGGCAGCACCGCGGTGACGTGGGCCTCGTCATGATGGGCGTCGATTTCGCAGCTCACCTGGTCTCCGCACACGATCTGGAGCTTGCGGCCGAAGGGTCTGGCGGCGCGCTCCTGGCCCTGCGCATCGCGCACCACGAGGTGTCGACCGAAGGCTGCGATGACACGTGCGGTAAAGCTCATGCGTCAGATAGAATGCGGCTTCGCCATGTCAAATACTGAAAACCTGATCTGGATCGACCTGGAGATGACCGGCCTCAGCCCGGAGGCCGACGACATCATCGAGATCGCGACCATCGTCACGGACAAGGATCTCAACGTGCTGGCGGAGGGACCGGAGATTGCGGTGCATCAGCCCGAGGCCGCGCTGGCACGCATGGATGAGTGGAATCAGCGCCAGCACGGCTCATCGGGCCTCGTGGCCCGGGTGCGCGCCAGCCAGATCGGCGTCGCGGATGCCGAACAGCGGACCCTGGATTTTCTGGCTGGCTGGGTGCCCGCCGGTGCCTCGCCGATCTGCGGCAACAGTATCTGCCAGGATCGGCGCTTCCTGGCACGGCACATGCCACGTCTTGAGAAATTCTTCCACTATCGTAATCTTGATGTCAGCACGCTCAAGGAACTCGCGCGTCGCTGGGCGCCCCAGGTGGTCGCGGGTTTCACGAAGCAAGGTGCGCATCTTGCGCTAGCAGACATCCGCGAGTCCATCCGCGAACTGCAGCACTATCGTGCACAGTTGCTGGCGCCGGCGTTCCGCGGCGAGAACGCAAGCGGAAATTCTTCACAAACCTGACGTATTGCACGGGTTGCACGTTGACCAACGTGCGATATAGTCGGGGCATGCTCAATGACGCCCTGACAGCAGTCTCCTGGCGCGCGACCCCCCGAAGTTTCGTCGCCTTGATGAGCCTGTACGAAAGCAACTACATCCGGCTGGGGTGGCTGGCGGGCAATGTGGCGCTGCTGCGGGGCGAATACCTCTCGCGGGTGCCGGGCGACTGTGATCTGCAGCTGTCGGTGGTGGAGCGCTCTCCCTATACCACCACCGTGAATCTCACCTACCTGATCCCCGATCAGGACGCCACCCGGCGCTTCCCCGACATGGGCGTGCGGGTGTATCACGACGCGCGGCTGGTGGAGGCCCAGGAATGGGCGCATTGCCACGAACACGCCGCGCTGCGGGCGCTGCGCAATACCGTGGCCTGTGAACTGGATCAGCGCTGGGCCCGCAACATCATGCTAAACAAGTGGCTGGAATACTGCGTGGAGCGGGGGCACCGCTTTGCGCCGGCCGCCGCGGAGCCCCGCTGAAGGGGGTTCAGGATGCGTGGCCGCCGAACCCCAAGCCGCCACACATGAAGACCCTGGAACAATTCAGCCGCCTGATCCGCGTCACTCCCAAGCCGGTCGATGCTCCGGAGGATGATCATCGCGTCCTGACGCTGTTCCGCAGTCGCGCCGAACTGAAGAAGGCCTATGGCGAGCTGCAGGAAGAGATCTATCGCCTGAAGGACCGGATCAAGCAGCAGGAGGGGGCCACGGCCCGCGTTCAGGAGATGCTCGGCGCCCTGGAGTCGCGACTGGGCATGAGCGAGACCGCCTATCCCGCGCTGGTGTTCTACCAGCTTCGCGCCCTGTGGCAGCGCGGCCGCGAAATTCTCGAGCAGTTCACCACCGAGCTCTCGGCCCAGCAGGAGGAGCGCGAACGCCGCAACCTGTTCGTCGAATTCAATCGCAGCCAGTTCGCACGACGCCAGGCCGCCGAGGATGCGCTGCGCACCACCCAGACGCAGTTCAATGACGCACAGCAGTTCGTGGCTGACCTGACCGCCCGGCGCGCGCTGCTGACGCGGTTCTGGCATTACTTCAAGCGCCGCGACCTGGATCACCGGCTGGTTGGCGCGCAGGGGGCCTTGAGTCTTGCCGCGACACAGCTGGATCAGGCGCGCGAGGAGCTGAGCGCCATCGACGGCGCGCAGCCGCCGGAATTCCCCGGGCTATCGGTGGATGCCCGGCGCGCCATCAACCTGGCCGCGATCGCCTATGCGGAAGTCCTGTGCCTGCGGCTGGCGGACACGTCGCTGGTCAGCCTGGCCAAGGAGGCCGTCGCGCGGCGCGAGCCCGTCGATGCCTATGGCGGTCGGCCGGAGTGCGAGGCGCTGATAGCGTTGATCGCCCGGGCGCGCGCGATTCTGGAGAGCAAGACCAATGTCGCGCAGGATGTGAAGAGCCGCAGCGAGAGCCTGCGGCAGGGGGCCCGCTACCGCAACGGCGCCGATACCGCGCCGACTCCGGAGTCCATTTCCCTGGGCGAGACCGATGTGCTGGCGGGCGCGCCGCTGGGTTCCCAGGTGGCGATCCGCATGCCCAATGTCCTGGGCGAAGACACCTGGGACCTGTTCCGGGTGCTGCTGCGCTGATCAGCGTCTCACGGTCTGCTGCGCGGGTGGCGCGATCGGCAGGTGCTGGTTCGGGGTGTCGCCCACCAGGATATCGGCCATGACCTGGGCCGCCTCGCCCAACACCAGATCGGGCGGTGTGCCTTTGTCCAGTTCTTCCACCGTCTTGACCGGCGGCTGGCCTTCGGCAATCAGGCGCTGATTGACTCGCTCCAGGCGTTCCTTGTCGAGCTGGGCGCGCTGTTCCTGGCGCACCTTGAGGTTCAGCGGCAGAGTCTTCTCGGCCCGCACCTTGTTCAGGGCAGCCACGTCCTCCACCAGGAAGCGATAGTCCGGATCATGCTGTTCACGGCTGGTTTCCTCGGGCACCAGTGACGGCAGGGCAATCACGGGGTGCTCGTCGTGCCAGGCGGCGAAGGGCGCGCCCTGGATGCGATCCCAGGGCAGGGCGGCCTCGAGCGAGCTTTCACCGACTTCCTTCAGGTCGATCACCGAAGGCAGCTGCACGTCCGGCTCCACGCCTCGGTGCTGGGTGCTCTCGCCGGTGACCCGATAGAACTTGCCGATGGTGACGGTAATCTGGCCACTCATGGGCTTCTGTGACCAGCGGTCCAGCGGGATCAGGTTCTGCACCGTGCCCTTGCCGAAGGTGCGCTGGCCCAGCACATAGGCGCGGTGATAGTCCTGCAGAGCGCCGGCAAAGATCTCCGAGGCACTGGCGCTGTAGCGGTTGACCAGCACCGACAGCGGGCCGGTGTAGGTGACGCCCTGGTCCGGATCATCCAGCACTTCGACCCTGCCGGTCGTGTCCTTCAGCTGTACCACCGGTCCCTTGTCGATGAACAGGCCCGTCAGTGCGGTGGCTTCGGGCAGATAGCCGCCGCCGTCATCGCGTAAGTCCAGCACGATGCCATCGACGCCGGCGGCGGTCAGTTCGCCCAGCAGCCGATGCACGTCGCGGGTGGTGCTGCGGTAGTTCGGATCACCCGCCGCCTGCGCCGCCACGTCCTGATAGAAGCTCGGGATGGTGATGATCCCGATCTTGAGGTTGCGTCCAGCGCGGGTGATGGTGCGCACTTCCTGCTTGGCCGCCTGGTTGTCCAGGTTGACCTTGTTGCGCGTGAAGACCAGCATCTTCTCCGGCGTGCCGGGCGCGGCGCCGGCGGGGAGCACCTGCAGCTTCACGACCGTTCCGGCCTTGCCGCGGATCAGCTGCACGACATCATCGAGTCGCCAGCCCACCACGTCGGTGACCGTGGCGTCGGTGCCCTGCTGCACACCGGTGATGCGGTCGTTGGGCTTGAGGGTGCCGGCGACGGCCGCGGGCCCGCCCTCGATGACGTTCATGACCTGCACGAAGTCGTCGGTCTGCTGCAAGGAAGCGCCGATGCCGTCGTAGTTCAGACTCATCTGGATCCGGTATTCCTCCGAATCGCGCGGCGAGAAGAAATTCGAGTGTGGATCGAAAGTGCGCGCATACGCGTTCATGAGGTTTTCGAAGACATCGTCCGGGGAGATCTGATCCACGCGCTTGAGCACCCGCTCATAGCGCTTGCGCAGGATCTCCGTGGCCTCCTGCCAGTTCTTGCCCGTCAGCAGCAGCGACAGGCCGTCATTCTTCACCCGCTGCCGCCACACCTCATCCAGCTGGGAGCTGGCGGTGGCATAGGGGACATCCTTGCGATCGAACAGCATGGACTCATTCAGGGTCCAGTCCGGTTCGGTGTCGAGCATCTTCAGTGCGGCGCCGATCCGTTCGCGGTTGCGCTGCTGGTAGCGCGCAAAGATCGCGAATCCCGGCTCCACATCGCCGCTGTGGATCATGTCGTCGAAACGGAACCGCCACTGCTCGAATTCCTTCAGGTCGCTCGCCAGAAAATAGGTGTGCTGGCCATCGAGCGACTCGATGTAGCGGTCGAAGATCTGACTCGACATGCGGTCGTCGATCAGCACATGGCGGTAATGGGCCTCCTCGAGAATCGAGCCGACCCGCCGGGCGATGGCGCGCTGCCGGTCGGTCGGGGCAATGGCGTTGGGCGGCAGGACGGAGGGCCCTGCCGGGGCCTGCGAGGAACCGGTCAGGGCAAGGACCATCAGGGCCGCCACGAACGGGGCCGCCCAGGCGCTGGAACGGCGCTCGAATCGGTTCAGAATATTCATGGGGGCTTCAGCGGGTCCTTGGGTGTTCGCCTGTAAAATTGCATGGCTCGGCAGCCTACTAGGCTAGAGTGCGCGAAGCATCGCAGCAAGTGCACCGGTTCCAGCTGCGCCATGGGCGTCACAAACGGCAATTTGGGGTATTTTCCGCAAACATGCGTCCTCTGGCGGTCCTGATCGGCATAATCATGGGTTCGGCCTTCGCCTTGTTCGCCGGCCTGTCCCTGACCTGGGTGACTTTACTGTTTGTACCCAACGATGAGGCCGGGGAGCTGTTCGGCGAGCAGCACACCCTGGTTCTGGCCATTGCGGTGTTTGCGACCGTTTCCCTGGTCTCGGGGGTGAGCTTCTACGGGCAGTTGCGGGAGCGCCGCTGGCGCCTGGCGGCGCATGCCGCCACCACCGCCAGCCTCGGGGCCGCCGTCTGGCTGTACTGGCCCAAGAAATAGCCCGGAAGCGGCCTACCCGGCCCTCACGGCGGACGCCGCAGGGCGCGCAGGCCCGCCAGGGTCACTCGCAGGGTCAAAAGGGCCAGGTAGGGGCCCAGGGCCACGATCCAGAACGCCTGTTGACCCTGGCCCAGACCGCGAAAGAAATGATCGACCAGGTCGCGGGTATTGCCGCCGGCGTAGGCCCCGAATACATGGGACCCGAGCAGCCAGATCAGGGGCGGCAGCAACAGGACCCCGACGGGCAGGGCGATCAGCAGCCACAGGCACTCACGGCGGACCGTGGCGAAATTCATAAGCATCTTGCAGGCATAATAACGCCGCAATGAAGAAAGTAAGAGTGGCGGTCATCGGTGTCGGCTACCTGGGGCGCTTTCACGCCCAGAAGTACGCGCAACTGCCGGAATGTGAACTGGTCGCGGTGGTCGATGCGCGGCCCGAAGCCCGGGAAGCGGTGGCCGCCGAAGTGGGCGCGCGGGCGCTGCCGGATTACCGCAGCCTCCTGGGTGAGGTCGACGCGGTGAGCATCGTGACGCCGACCGCGGCCCACTTTCCCATTGCCCGCGAGTTCCTGGAGTCCGGCGCGCATGTGCTGGTGGAAAAGCCCATCACCGAGACCCCGCAGCAGGCCCGCGACCTCATCCAGCTGGCCGCCCGGCAGGGCCGCATTCTGCAGGTGGGACACCTGGAGCGCTTCAATTCCGCCATCCGGGGAGCCGAGCAGCATCTGCGGGCGCCGCGCTTCATCGAGTGTCACCGGCTGGCCCCCTACAAGGAGCGCGGCACGGACGTGAGTGTGGTGCTCGACCTGATGATCCACGACATCGACATCGTGCAGACCCTGGTCGGTTCCCCGATCGAGTCCATCGATGCGATCGGCACGCCGGTGTTTTCCGAGGACGTGGATATCGCCAACGCCCGGATCCGCTTCGCCAATGGCTGCGTGGCCAATGCCACCGCCAGCCGCGTGTCGCTGAAAACCGAACGCAAGATGCGGGTGTTTTCCGACGAGGCGTACGTGTCGATGGATCTGCAGCAGAAGATCGTGACCGTGATCCGCAAACGCTCCGATGCGGCCGCCGGGCAGCTGCCGGTGAGCATCGAGGAGCGCAATTTCGAGCCTGGGGATGCCCTGAAGGCCGAAATCGAATCATTCCTGAGCTGCATCCGGAAGGGTGAGGCGCCGGTGGTCAGCGGCGAGGCGGGACTGGCGGCGCTCGAGACGGCCATTCAGATCACGACCCAGGTGCAGAAAAGCCGCCAGCGCGGGCGCTAGGGCGCCTGGAAGCGCCCCAGCGCCTTGAAATCCCGGCAGGCAGCGCCAGATAGCCGGCATGGATACCCAAATTCTGCACGTCGGGTCACGGCCGCGTTCCCTGGAGCTGGACTTCATCGGGGATCTGGCCTGCCCCTGGTCCTTCATCGGCAAGCGCAACCTGACTCGGGCGCTGGACAGCCTGCATGGCGCGACGGCGCGCGTGCAGCGCTGGCACGGGCTGCCGCTGGCGGGCATCGCGCGCAGCGGCTGGCGCGAGCATCTGGCCTCAAGACTGTCTGCGGGCGCCGACGTCGATGAGGCGCAGCGCAAGCTGGAGAGCGTGGGGCGCGAGTTGGACATCGCGTTCCACTTCGACCGCATCGCGACCCTGCCGGACACCCGCGAGGCGCACCGTCTGGTGCACCTCGCCGGGCAGGATCCCCACCAGGGCGAACTCATCGATGCGATCTTCCGGGCGTTCTTCGAGACCGGTCGCGACATCACCGATCCGCTGCTGCTGGTGCAGCTGGCCGGCGAGGCGGGCGTCGAGGAGTCGGTGCGCGCGGCCTTCACCCAGGGTGCCGGCGGCCGCGATGAAGTCATGGCCGAGGAGCGCAGGCTGCGCGGCCTGGGCGTGGAAGGGGTGCCGAACCTGCTGCTGAACAGCCGGGTGCTGGTCCCCGGGGCGGCCGACGTGGCGACCTATATCCAGGCCCTGGACCAGGCGCTGTTCACCGAGAGCGCCACGCAGGAGCGCCGGCGACTGCTGCACTGACGGCACAACGGCGCCGCGGTCGCGGCGGTTGTGCGAAAATCCCGGTCCTGTACCTCCAATGGGAACCGGAATGCTCGACTCAGGATTGTTGGCGGATCTGCGTGCGGTGGTCGGTGAGTCGGGCCTGCTGACCGGGGCCTCCGTGCGGGAGCGCGCGGATGTGAACGGGCACCTGCCTGGAGCCTCCGCGCTGGTGCGGCCCGCCACCACCGAGCAGGTGTCCGGAATACTGCGGCTGTGTCATGCGCGCCGCCAGAGCGTGGTCACCCACGGCGGCCGTTCCGGCCTCGTCGAAGGCACCTCGACCACCGAGCGTGAACTGATTCTGTCGACCGAGCGCATGAACGCCATCGAGCGCGTGGACGTGACGGGTCGGACCATGCGCGTGCAGTCCGGCGCCATCCTGCAGCGCGTCCAGGAGGAGGCCGAGCGGCACGATCTGCTGTTCGCCCTGGACTTGGGGGGACGGGGCACCTGCACCATCGGCGGCAATATCTCCACCAACGCGGGCGGGGTGCGTGTACTGCGCTACGGCATGATGCGCTCGCTGGTGCTGGGGATCGAGGCGGTGCTGGCCGATGGCACGGTGCTCAAGTCCCTGAACCGGATGATCAAGAACAATGCGGGCTATGACCTGAAGCAGCTGTTCATCGGGTCCGAGGGCACCCTGGGAGTGGTGACGCGCGCCGACCTGCGGCTGTTTCCGCGGCCGCGCAGCACCAACACCGCGCTGGTCGCCTGCCGGGACTTCGACGGACTGGTGAAATTGCTCGGGCTTCTGGATGCCAGCCTCGGCGGACAGCTGAGCGCCTTCGAGGCCATGTGGCCGGACTTCTATGACGCCACGACCAGCGCCTTCGGGCACCACCGGGCGCTGCTGCCGCCAGGACAGGGCATCTATGGCCTGGTGGAGGCCTCCGGCGCCGATATCGAAAGCGACGCGGTGCGCTTCGAGGAGGCGCTCGGCGAGGCCCTGGAGCAGGGGGTGGTGCTGGACGCAGTGATCGCCAAGTCCGAGGCCGAGCGCGCCGAGATCTGGGCGCCGCGCGATGACCCGTGGCTGATCACGCAGCATTACGGCGCCACGCTGAACTTCGATGTGAGCATGGCCATCGAGGACATGGCCGGCTACCTCGCCAGCCTGCGGCAGGCTGTGGCGCAACGCATCCCGGCGGGGCGCGTGTTTGCCTTTGGTCATGTGGCGGACGGCAACCTGCACGTGATCGTGGCCCCGGGCACGGCGGACCCGGCGGTCATGCGCCTGGGGGAGGAGCTGGCCTATGAGCTGCTGCGGCCCATCGACGGCAGCATCTCCGCGGAACACGGCATCGGGCTGGAGCGCCGGCACTTCCTGAACATCTCGCGCACGCCGCAGGAGATCGAGGCGATGCGTGCGCTCAAGCGGGCGCTGGATCCGCACGGCATCCTCAATCCGGGCAAGGTCTTCGAGTGAAGCCGCCGCAGCACCTGCAGGCCCCGGCCCGCCCGGTTACGGTTGCGGCCGTACAGATGAGCTGCGGCTGGGATGCGTCGGCCAACATCGCCCACGCCGAGCAGCTGGTGCGCAAGGCCGCCGCCCAGGGCGCGCAGATCATCCTGGTCCCGGAACTGTTCGAGACGCCGTATTTCTGTATCGAGCAGGACTCCCGGCATCTGGCCCTGGCGCAGCCGCCGGAGCACAACGCGGCGGTGCGGCACTTTCGCGCCGTGGCCGCCGAGCTCGGGGTGGTGCTGCCGATCAGTTTCTTCGAACGCGACGGACGGGCCTACTTCAACTCCATCGCCGTGATCGATGCGGATGGCCGGGTGCTGGGCGTGTACCGCAAGTCGCATATTCCCAACGGTCCCGGTTACCAGGAGAAGACCTACTTTTCTCCGGGCGACACCGGATTTCGGGTCTGGGATACGCGCTACGGCCGCATCGGCGTAGGCATCTGCTGGGACCAGTGGTTCCCGGAAAGCGCGCGCATCATGGCGCTGCTGGGCGCCGAACTGCTGTTCTTCCCGACGGCGATCGGCTCCGAGCCCCCGCCCGCGGTGGCCCTCAATTCCCGCGAGCACTGGCAGCGCACCCAGCAGGGTCATGCCGCCGCGAACCTCGTACCCCTGATCGCCGCCAATCGCTTTGGACTGGAGCGATCCCTCCACGACCCGCAGGGGCTCTACATCCGCTTTTACGGTTCTTCCTTCATCACCGATGCCACCGGCGCCAAGCTCGCCGAGGCTCCCGAGGAAGGTGATGCCGTGCTGCTGGCGAGTTTCGATCTGAACCAGCTCGCCGCGCAGCGCGACAACTGGTACGTGTTCCGCGACCGCCGACCGGACCTGTATGGCCCGCTGCTGCAGCTGGGCGAGCACCAGGCCACCTAGTCGAATCTTCAGCTGATCGGCTCCCTGTAGGCGAGTTCCGACAGGCCTTTTCCCGTCCTCCCGCACGACAATCGCTGCTTTCGGCATGGCCAGCCTTGCGCGGCATGAAATGATTGTGGCGGAGGATCCACCATGGCTGAAACCGCCTCGGTTCAGGCGGGCGACACGCGCCCTCGCGCCGTTGCGCCGCCGCTGCATCGCATCGCGGACCACTGCGCGATCTTTCTGGATTTCGACGGTACGCTGACCAACCTCGAACGGCGTCCCGACCAGGTGAGTGTCGATGGCGGCTTGCTGTATCTGCTGGATGACCTGTATGTGGCGACCGCCGGCGCCATCGCGGTGGTAAGCGGTCGCAGCGTCGATGATCTGGACCACATGCTGGCGCCCCTGCGTCTGCCCGTCGCCGGTATTCACGGTGCACAGCGGCGCCGTGCGGACGGCACGCTCGAGAATTGCGCGATTCCCGCGCGGCTGGTGTGGCACACGCGCATGTCATTGCGGATGCGCCTGCGTCGCTTCGGGGGCCTGTCTATCGAGGACAAGGGGTGCGCGTTCGCGGTGCACTATCGTGGCGCGGTCGGGCTGCCGCTAGCGCGACTGCGCGCGGAACTGGATGCCATGGCCTGCGCCTCGGGCGGCATCTACGAGGTGCTTGAAGGCGCCGAAGTCCTGGAGTTGCGACCCTGTGCCAACGACAAAGGCGCGGCGTTCGAGCGTTTCATGGCTGAAGCGCCCTTCGAAGGCCGCTTTCCCATCTACATCGGGGATGACCAGACCGACCTGGCCGGATTTCAGGCCGTGGCGCGCGCCGGTGGCATGGGTATCGCGGTCGGCTCCCGGATCACGGCTCCGTGGTGGCTGCCGGATCCGGCGGCGGTACGCTCCTGGCTGCGCACTTGCCTGGAACCGGGGCGTTGAGCGACACGCCGAATCTGAATCTGGCGGTCATCGGCAACTGCCAGATCGCCGCGCTGCTCGACTCGCAGGGCGCCATTGTCTGGGCCTGCCTGCCGCGCCTGGACGCAGATCCGGTCTTCAGTGCATTGCTGTCGCCGGTCGGGGACTCCGAACGTGGTGCGTTTTCGATCGGCATGGAGGGGGGTGCCCGCATCCGGCAACGGTATCTGCGCAACACAGCGGTGGTCGAGACCATCCACGAGGGCCGGGATGCCAGCATAAGAGTGACGGATTTCTGTCCGCGCTTTCGCAGCCGCGACCGCATTCATCGCCCTGCCATGATCGTTCGCATCCTGGAGCCCATCCTCGGCCGCCCGGTCGTACGCGTGCGTCTGCGGCCGACGGGTGGCTACGGGAGCACCTCGCCACGCGTGACTTTCAGCAGTCACTCGGTCCGCTTCGTCGCGGATGAGCTGACCTATCGGGTGACGACGGACGGCTCGCTGACCGCGATCCACGAGGAGCGCGCGTTCGTACTCGACGGACCACTGACGTTCATCCTCGGCGATGATGAGCCCATCAATGAGGCGCCGGCGGCGTTCGGCCGCTCGTTGCTGGACCAGACACGCATCTACTGGGAAGACTGGGTGCGCGGACTGGCCATTCCCGCCGACTACCAGGAGGCGGTGATCCGCGCAGCCATCACCTTGAAGCTGTGCACTTTCGAGGACACCGGCGCGGTACTTGCGGCGCTGACGACCTCCATACCGGAGGCCCCGGACACCATCCGCAACTGGGACTACCGCTTCTGCTGGCTGCGTGACAGCTACTTCACCGTCCACGCGCTCAATCGCCTCGGGGCCACCCAGACCATGGAGGCTTACCTGCGCTTCATCCACAACACCCATGTGCGCACCCCGGTGGGCGAACTGCAGCCCCTTTATGGCATCAGCGGCGAGGCACAGCTGCTGGAAGTGACCGCGCCATCGCTGCGCGGTTACCGGGGCATGGGTCCGGTTCGCATCGGCAACCAGGCCTTCGAGCAGAAGCAGCACGACGTTTACGGGGCGATCATCCTGGCGGCCACCCAGCTCTTTTATGACGAGCGGCTGGAAATAGCCGACCACGAACGACTGTTCCTGCGACTCGAGCGACTGGGGGAGCGGGCCGTACAGGCCTTCGGCGCGCCCGATGCCGGACCCTGGGAGCTGCGCGGTACCGAGGCCAGCCACACGTTTTCGGCCGTCATGTCCTGGGCGGGCTGTGATCGCCTGGCCGAGATCGCCGCGCGCATCGGCAAGGACGAAGCCGCGGCGCGCTGGCGCAAGCAGGCCGCGACCATGCACGCGCGCATCATCGCCGAGGCCTGGAACCCCACATTGGGCTCCTTCGTGGCGACCTTCGGCGGTGACACGCTGGATGCCACCGCGCTGTTGCTGGCCGAGCTTCGTTTTCTGCCGGCCGCGGATGAGCGCTTCATCGGCACGGTGAACGTGATCGGCCAGCAACTGCGCTGTGGCGACCTGCTGTTCCGATACCGCAACGCAGATGACTTTGGCGTGCCCACCACGACCTTCACGGTGTGCGCGTTCTGGTATGTGAATGCCCTGGCGGCGGTGGGGCGGATGCAAGAAGCGCGGGAACTCTTCATCAAGCTGCTCGGCCGCCGCAATTCGGTGGGGTTGTTGTCGGAAGACATTGATCCGGTCACGGGCGAGTTGTGGGGCAATTTCCCCCAGACCTACAGCATGGTGGGCATCATCATCAGCGCGCTGCGCCTGAGTCGCCGTTGGGAGGATGTCGTATGACCCGCCTGGTTGCGATCTCCAATCGCGTGAGCCTGCCGCGCAAGGCAGTTGCCCCGGGCGGGCTCGCGGTCGGGGTGCTGGCCGCCATGGGTGCGCAGGGAGGGTTGTGGATCGGCTGGTCAGGGCAGATCGCCGAAACCGAAGGCGAGGTACGCGGTATCGAGATCGTGCGCCGCGAGCGCCTCACGTACGCCGCGTTTGGCCTCACCAGGCCTGAGTACGAGGAGTTCTACCTGGGCTTCAGCAACGATTCGCTGTGGCCGCTGTTCCACCACTTCATGCAGGCGTTTCACTTTTCGCGGGAGCAGTACGCGACCTATCTGCGCGTGAACCAGAGGTTTGCGGAACATGCCATGCCGCTGCTGCGGGCGGATGATCTGCTCTGGGTGCATGACTATCACCTGATGCCGCTGGCCAGCCGGCTGCGGGCCCTGGGCGTCACGCAGCGAATCGGCTTCTTTCTGCACATTCCATTTCCGGGATTCGACGCTTTGCGCGCGCTGCCGGTGCATCGGGAGTTGCTGGAATCGCTGCTCGCGTACGACCTGATCGGCTTCCAGACGCGTGATGACCTGGAGGCATTCCATGCGGCCGCCGTGCAGGTGTGGGGAGCGCAGGCCGTGCAGGCGGACGGCGGCGTGCAGGTTGGCGAGCGGCGGCTCGCCGCGCAGGTCTTCCCCATCGGTGTGGACGTGGCTGAAATCCAAAATACCGCCGCCGCCGCTCCTTCAACCGAGGCCTATCGGCGCATTGTCGCGGGCCTGCTCGGCCGAAGACTCATCATCGGCGTCGACCGACTCGACTACAGCAAGGGACTGGTGGAACGCTTTTGCGCCTACGAACGGTTCCTGGCCAGCTACCCGCAGAACCACAACGACGTGACGTTCGTGCAGATCGCACCGCTGTCGCGCACCGATGTGCAGGAATACGAGGTGATCCGCCGGGCCCTGGAGCAGGCCTCCGGTCGCACCAATGGTCGGTTCGCCGATCCGGACTGGACTCCCGTGCGCTATCTGAACAAGAACGTACCGCATGGGGCCTTGATGGGCTATTTGCGCGCGGCGAAGGTCGCTCTGGTCACCCCGTTGCGTGACGGCATGAACCTGGTGGCCAAGGAATTTGTCGCAGCGCAGGATCCGGAAGACCCCGGGGTGCTGATTCTCTCAACCCTGGCGGGTGCCGCCCGGGAGCTGACCACGGCGTTGCTGGTGAATCCCTATGATGTCACCAGTGTGGCCGAGGCGTTGCAGGCGGCCTTGTGGATGCCGCTGCCGCAACGCCGCGAGCGTTTCGAGGCCATGATGCAAGTCCTGCGCAGCAACGACATTCATGCCTGGAATCAGCGGTTCATCGCGGCGCTGCAGGCGCCGGGATCCGCACGGTCCGTGGATGCTGCGGCGATGGCTGCGACTCCCACCCGGCGCGCCGGCGCAGGCGGCCGAAGCCCCTGAAACCGCCGTAGCGATCGCGTTAAGATCGGCCCCGGGGTTCGGTGGCGTCCGGGGGGATGATGAAGTTCCTGCCGCTGGTGTGGGCGAATCTTGTCCGCAATCGTGCGCGTCTGACGTTCACGCTCATCGCCGTGGTCAGCGCCTTCGCGCTGTACGGCATGCTTAGTGCCATCGGCCACTACTTCGTCGGCAGCAACCGGTTCTCCACCAATGACCGGATCTTCATCGAGCCGAAGCTGTCCTATTCCTTGCCGTTTTCCTATGTGGCGCGAGTGAGCGCGCTGCCGGGCGTGCTGGACGGGCGCGCGGATTATGGATATCCCATGGGCGGCTACTACCAGGAGGCGCGCAATGGCATTGACGTGAATTTCCTGAACATGAATTTCTCCTCTCCAGTCGATCCGTCGGGCAGATTTGTCTGGGATCCTGAGGCATTCAGGCAGTACACGGCCGATCGGACCGGTGGCCTGGTCAATGAGGCCATTGCCCGACAGTACGGCTGGAAGGTGGGCGATACCGTGCCGATCACGTTGCCTGGCGCGCCCCGATCCGACGGCACGACTGTGTGGCCGGTCACCATCCGCGGTCTGTGGCGGTACCGCAATCCGGCCGAGAATGCCCGGCGTATCCTCATGCACTACGAGTACCTGGACGAGGGGCGGGCCAGTGGCCACGGCACCATCGGCTTCATGGTGGCCATCCTCAATCCCGGCGTCAGCCCGGCGCAGATGGCGGGGCGGGTGGATGAGATGTTCATGAATTCGGCCTTCGAGACCGAGTCGGGCACCCAGGACAGTCTGCGGCGCGACTACTTCAAGCGCATCGGCAACGTCACGCTGATCGCCAACCTGATTCTGATCGCGGTATTCGCATCGATGATGCTGGTGACTGGCAGCAGCCTGTTGCAGACCTTCACCGAGCGCACGCGCGAAATCGGCGTGCTGAAGGCGCTCGGCTACGGCTCGTCCCGAATCAGTGCGCTGGTGGTGCTGGAGTCGACGCTGCTGATGGTGCTGGGCGGCGCGCTTGGCCTGGGCATTGCCTGGCAGGTCGTGCGGCTGGGAAGCCGGCAATGGGACGACCTGCGCATTGCTCCGGAGCAGCTGCTGCTGGGCGTGCTGCTCATGCTCGCCACCGGCGTCGCCGCGGGGCTGATACCGGCCCTGCGGGCGCACAGACTGCGGGTAGTCGATGCCCTGCAGAGCACCCGCCGATGATGCGGCAGTCCCTGGTGATGATCGGACTGAACCTGCTGTCCCTGCCGCAGCGCCTCGGCAGTGCGCTGATTGACGTCTTTGGCGTCGCCTGCGTCGTGGGCGTGTTTGTCGGCCTGTTCTCGGTGGTGGCCAGCTATCAGTCATTGCTGTTGACCGGCAGCGACAACGCGGTGCTGATGGTGATGAAGAACGGCGCCGAGGCGGAGAATGAGAGCAGTATCCCCGCAGAGGATGCGACAGCCATTGCGACGGCTGTCGGTGCGGCGGATCCCAGGGCCATCGTTTCACCGGAGAGTTCGCGCTTCATCAGCGTGAAGCGCCCGCAGAACCACGATTTTGTGACCGTCGCGCTGCGTGGTGTGGGCCCCAGTGCATTCGGGCTGCGGCAGGGACTGAAACTGGTTGCGGGGCGGATGTTCCAGTCGGGACGCTACGAGGTGATTGTCGGCAAGGCGAGCCAGGCGCAGTTCACGGAACTGCAGATCGGGCGAACCCTGCACCTGGCCGATTCGGACTGGCGCGTTGTCGGCGTTTTCGAGGCGGCGGGCAGCGGTGTGGAATCCGAGGTCTGGGCGGATCTTGGCGCTCTGCAGTCCGCCTACAAGACCGGCAACCGGCTGAGCACGCTGCGGCTGAAGCCCACCAGCGAAGCCGCGGCGGCGGGCATCCGCGCGCGGTTGCAGGCCGAACCCAATCTCGGGGTCGCGGTGCTGCGCGAACGCGACTACTTCCAGGGGGCGGTGAACGGTCTGTTCAGGACGATGCGGTTTTTTGCCTATCCGGTGCTGCTGGTAATGGCCATCGGCGCCATTTTTGCCGCCCTGAATACCATGTATGGCGCGGTGGCGGCCCGCACGCGCGAGATCGGCGTGGCGCGATCGATTGGATTTGGCGCCTTGCCGGTGGCGCTGGGCGTGCTGGTCGAGTCGGTGCTGGTTTCCGTGGCGGGAGGTGTCCTCGGTGTGTTGCTGATTCGTCTGGCCCTCAATGGCGTGCGGACCAATACCAACTTCCTGGGCGATGCCCAGTTCGCCTTCAGCCTAGTGGTGCCGCCCGCGCTGATGCTGCAGGGCATCGTGTGGGCAGCGGTCATTGGCCTCATCGGCGGAGTGCTGCCGGCGGCGCGGGCCGGCCGGCTGCCCATCGTCGAGGCACTGCGCGAAACTTGAAGCGGACGGGTCACGGGCTGGCTTAGAATTCGTTTCTTCAAGACGCAATTCATCCGCAACAGGGGGCAGGCATGCGTATTTCCAGGCAGGTTCGCGTCAGCACCGCGGCGACGGCAGTCATCACCGTTCTGGGGGCTCAGGTGATGGCGCTGGCGGACGACAAACCGGCCGGGGAGACCTGGCAGCAGACCACGAGCATGGATATGGCGGGCATGAGCATGCCGCCGCGCACGGCGGAAGTGTGCCTGCCGGCCGGCAAGGCGCAGGAGACCCTGTCCAAGCCCCAGGGCCCCGGCATGGGTGACAATTGCACCATCGAGAACCCCAAGCACGACGGCAATAAGTTCACCGCCAGGTTCATTTGTACCGGCAAGCGCCCCGTGCAGGGCACGATCGAGAACATATTCGAGGGCAGGCACTCGAAGATGACCATGACCATGTCCATGGGCGGCCAGCAGGTGACCACCAAGGTCGATTCACAGAAAGTCGGGACGCCCTGCACGCCCAAGACCATGCCGGGGGCCAAGTAGGGTCCGCCCGGGCCCGCTTCGCGCTGCCTGACCGTAGGAAAATCAGGCGCTTTGCCGCCGGGTCACAGCCACGGCGCACTTTCCGCCGGCACTTGGCATAAACTCCTACCCCAACATTGCGGGAGGGGCGCCCATGGCTGGTAAGGAAACGGATGTTTCGCAGCAGGATCTGATGCACCTGTACGAACGGATGCTGCTGATCCGGCGCACCGAGGAGCGGCTGCGCGACGAAAACAAGGCGGGCAATCTCCCCGGGGCCGTGCACCTGTATATCGGTGAAGAGGCGATCGCCACCGGGGTGTGCGCGAACCTGCGCGAATCGGACATGATCACCAGCACCCACCGCGGCCATGGACACTACCTGGCCAAGGGCGGGGACCTCAACGCCATGCTGGCCGAGATCTGGGCCAAAAGCACCGGCATCTGCAAGGGCATGGGCGGTTCCATGCACGTCGCGGATTTCTCCAAGGGCATCCTGGGAGCGAACGGCATAGTCGGCGCGGGTTTTGCCATCGCTACGGGCGCTGCCTATTCCGCGATGCTGGCGGGCGAAGGCCGGATCGTCGTCGACTTCTTCGGTGACGGCTCCTCCAACCAGGGCACGTTGATGGAGTGCCTGAACATCGCCGCGCTGTGGCAGCTGCCGCTGGTGTTCGTGTGCGAGAACAACAACTTCAGCGAGTTCAGCCCCGCCAAGACCGTCACGGCCGGCAACATTGCCGATCGCGCCCGTGCCTTTGCCATTCCCACCGAGGTCATCGACGGCAATGACGTGACCGCCGTGTGGCGGGCGGCGAAGACCGCCGTGGAGCGCGCACGCAGCGGCGGCGGTCCCAGCTTCATCGAGGCGCACACCTATCGCATCCAGGGTCACCTGGAGGCCGAGGATCTGTTCCTGGGCGGGCAGCGCTACCGCACGGTTGAGGAGATCGAGAGCTGGAAGACCAAGGGACCGATCGAGGTCACGCGCAGGCAGCTCAGTGCGGGCGGCCCGGCGGCCGTCGCGCAGCTCGAGGAAATCGAGGCGCGAGTGATGGCCAGGGTGGAAGCGGCCGTGCGCTTCGCCGTGGAGAGCCCCCCGGCCGATCCGGAGCTGGCCTTCTCGCTCATGTTCGACGGTCAAAGACCCTAAGCGGAGTATCAAGTCATGGCCAAGAAACGCTATATCCAGGCGATCAACGAAGCGCTGTTCGAGGAAATGGAACGCGACCCGAAGGTCATCCTGTTCGGCGAAGACGTGGAACTTGCCATCATGGGCGACTGCCGGGGTTTGACCGAGCGCTTCGGGCGCAACCGCATCCGCAATACCCCGATCAGCGAACAGTCCCTGACGGGCATGGCGGTGGGCGCCGCCGCCGCGGGGCATCGCGTGATCCTGCACCTGATGTTCTCCAACTTCATCTACACCGGCATGGACGCCATCGGCAACCAGATGGCCAAGATGCGGCTGATGTCCGGCGGCCAGGCGAAGCTGCCCATCACCGTCATCGCCAGCTACGGCGGCGGCGGCTCCAATGCCGCGCAGCACTCCGATACGGCCTATCCGCCGGTCATGAACCTGGGCGGCATCAATGTGCTCACACCGGCGACTCCGGGGGATGCCAAGGGTCTCCTGAAGACGGCCATCCGCGGCAACAACCCCAGTTTCTTCATGGAGGCCGGCGGTCGCGGCGGCGAGCAGGGCGAGGTGCCCGAAGGCGAGCATCTGGTGCCGTTCGGCAAGGCGCACCATTGCCCGCGCCGGCAAGGACGTGACGATCGTGGCCATCGGCTCGATGCTCAAGCCCGCCCTGCAGGCCGCCAAGGAACTCGCCGCTGCGGGAGTCGATGCGGAAGTCATCGATCCGCGCACGCTGGTGCCGTTCGACGATGCGGCGGTTCTGTCTTCACTGCGCAAGACCGGCCATATCGTGATCTGCGATGAGGCGCGCGAGCGCTGCAGCGCCGCCAGCGAAATTGCGGCCATGGTCGCGGATCGCGGCTTCGGGCTGCTGAAGGCGCCCGTGAAGCGCGTCGCGGTGCCCAACGTGTGCATTCCGTACGCACCGAACGCCGAGGCGCGGGTCATCCCGAATGCCGAGAGCATTGCCCGTGCGGCCCGCGAGCTGACGGGTCGCGCCGCGGCGGCATGAACGAGAGCAGGAGCAAGAACGAAGCATGAAGATCACGTTGAAGTTGAGCCGGGTCGGCATGAACATGCAGGAGGCCACCATCGCCAAGTGGCACAAGCAGGTCGGCGATTCCTTTGCCAAGGATGAGGCCCTGTACGAGATCGAGACCGAGAAGGTCACCCAGGAAGTGCTGGCGCCCGGCAGCGGCAAGATGCTGGAGATCCTGGTGCCCGAAGGCGAGAACTCGCCGGTCAACGGCGGGGTCTGCGTCGTGGATCTCAGCGCCTAGCCAGCAGATTCCAGGTGGCGATGACCGAATCCGGATTCAGGGAAATCGACGCAATGCCTTCGTCGGCCAGCCATTCGGCGAAGTCAGGATGATCGCTGGGGCCCTGACCGCAGATCCCCACATATTTGTTCGCGTTCCGGCAGGCCTTGATGGCGTGTGAGATCAGGGTCTTCACCGCCTCGTCACGTTCATCGAAATCCGCCACCAGCTGCGGCATGCCGGAATCCCGATCCAAGCCCAGCGTCAGCTGGGTCAGGTCATTGGAACCGATCGACATGCCGTCGAAGTACTCCAGGAACTTTTCGGCCAGCACGGCATTGCTGGGCACTTCGCACATCATGATTATCTTCAGCTCGTCCTGGCCGCGCACCAGTCCATGATCGGCCAGCATCTGCGTCACCATCCGCGCCTGGCTCAAGGTGCGCACGAAGGGCACCATGATCTGCACGTTCGTCAGGCCCATTTCCACGCGCACGCGCTTGAGCGCTTCGCATTCCATGCCGAAGGCTTCACCGAAATCGCTGCTGATGTAGCGGCTGACGCCGCGGAACCCGAGCATCGGGTTTTCCTCCTCGGGTTCATAGCGGGTGCCGCCGATCAGCTTGCGGTACTCGTTGGACTTGAAGTCCGAGAGGCGCACGATCACGGGCTTCGGCCAGAAGCTGGCCGCGATGGTGGCGATGCCTTCGGCCAGTTTGTCCTGGTAGAAGGCGCGCGGGCTGGGGTAGCCGCGCGCCAGTGACTCCACGGCCGCCTTCAGATCGGCGGCGATCCTGGGGTAGTCCAGGATGGCGCGCGGATGCACCCCGATGTTGTTGTTGATGATGAACTCAAGCCGCGCCAGCCCGACGCCGGCATTGGGCATCTGCGCGAAGTCGAATGCCAACTGCGGATTGCCGACGTTCATCATGATCTTGACGCGGCAGGGAGGCATTTCGCCGCGGCGCACTTCACTCACCTCGGTGGCGAGGCGGCCTGCGTACACATGTCCGGTATCGCCCTCCGAACACACCACCGTGACCACCGTGCCATCGGCAATGCGACGCGTCGCATCGCCGCAGCCGACCACCGCCGGAATTCCCAGTTCACGGGCGATGATGGCGGCGTGACAGGTGCGCCCGCCGCGGTTGGTGACGATGGCGCTGGCGCGCTTCATGACCGGCTCCCAGTTCGGATCCGTCATGTCGGTCACCAGCACGTCCCCGGGCTTGACGCTGTCCATATCGGCCAGGCCCTTGACCAGCCGCGCCGGCCCACTGCCGATCTTCTGGCCTATGGCCCGACCTTGGGCGAGCACGGCGCCCGTATCCTTCAGCTTGTAGCGCAGCTCCACCTGGCCGCCGGCCTGGCTCTTCACGGTCTCGGGACGCGCCTGCAGGATGTAAAGCCGGTCGTCGGTCCCGTCCTTGCCCCACTCGATGTCCATCGGGCGGCCGTAGTGCTGCTCGATCAGCATGGCGTAACGCGCCAGTTCCAGCACGTCGGCATCGGTCAGGGAGAAGCGGTTCCGCTCGGCGGGGGGAGTGTCGCTGGTGGTCACGAGCGCGCCGGTCCGGGCCCGTTCCTCGCCGGTTGCGAAACTCATGCGCTGCAGCTTCGATCCGAGGCTGCGCCGAATGACGGCGAACTTGCCGGCCTTGAGGATGGCCTTGTGCACGTAGAACTCATCGGGATTCACCGCACCCTGCACCACCAGCTCGCCCAGCCCATAGCTCGAGGTGATGAAGACCACGTCCGGAAAGCCCGATTCGGTGTCGAGGGTGAACATGACGCCCGCGGCCCCGAGATCCGAGCGAACCATGTACTGCACGCCGGCGGAGAGGGCGACCTCGGCGTGCGCGAAACCCTTGTGGACGCGGTAGCTGATGGCACGGTCGTTGTAGAGCGAGGCGAATACTTCCTTGATCTTGTGCAGCACCTGCTCGATGCCCTGCACATTCAGGAATGTCTCCTGCTGGCCGGCAAAGGAGGCATCGGGGAGATCTTCCGCCGTGGCCGAGGAGCGCACCGCGAAGGTGGCCTGCGGATTGTGCGCCTGCAGTTCCTCGAAGTGGCTGCGGATGGCCGATTCCAGTTCGGCCGGAATGGGGGTCTCGACAATCCAGCGCCGGATCTGCTCACCGGCCCCGGCCAGGGCCCGAACATCATCGGTATCCAACGACGCCAGGCGCGACTCGATGCGTCCGGCAAGGCCGTTGTGCTGCAGAAACAGGCGGAAGGCGTGCGCCGTGGTCGCAAAGCCACCGGGCACCCGCACCCCCACGGCCGCCAGCTGACTGATCATCTCGCCCAGGGAGGCATTCTTGCCGCCCACCGACTCGACATCCGTCATGCGAAGCTGACGGAAGGGGACTACCAGGGAGTCCGCGGCGGTACTCGGCATGACATCGGCTCCAGGACTGTCGAAAAATGGGGCCGGCGGGCCCGTCACACATTATTATCATCCGATGCCGAACAGAACAGTATTTTTTGTTTCCGATGGCACGGGCATCACCGCCGAGACTTTCGGCAATTCGATTCTGGCGCAGTTTCCGGGCAATCCGCGGCATATCCGCCGGCCTTTCGTGGACACCGTGGACAAGGCCTGGGGAGTGGTCAAGGAGATCAACCAGGCGGCTGATCGCGAGGGCAAGCGGCCCATCATCTTCGTGACCCTGGTCGACGAGGACGTGCGGGATGTCCTGACCTCGCAGTCCTGCAAGGGCATGGTGCTGGACATGTTCCGCACCTTCGTCGAGCCCCTGGAGGAGGAGCTGGGCTGCAAGAGCAATCATCGGGTGGGCCGTTCACCGGACGTGAGCACCAGCGAGGCCTACAACAATCGCATCGATGCCATCAACTTCACGCTGGCGCATGACGATGGGCAGTCGGCCGAGAACCTGAAGGCCGCGGACGTCGTGCTGGTGGGCGTGAGCCGCAGCGGTAAGACGCCCACCTCGCTGTATCTGGCCATGCAGCACGGCATCAAGGCGGCCAACTATCCCTTGATCCCGGATGATTTCGAACGCGGACAGTTTCCGGGCTGCCTGTCGTCCTACCGACGCAAGTGCTTCGGCCTGACCATCGATCCGATACGGCTGTCGCAGGTGCGCAATGAGCGCCTGCCCGGCAGCAAGTATGCGACGCTGGAGAACTGCCGCTATGAAGTCAGCCACGCGGAATCCATGATGCGTCGTGAGGGCATTCCCTGGCTGTCCACGACCCACAAGTCGATCGAGGAGATTTCCACGACCATCCTGCGGGACATCCGCCCCGATCGGCTGATCTACTAGGGTTTGCCCCTCGACAGGTACTGCGCGATGCTCGCCAGCTGCGCATCGCTCACGTCGCCGCGAGTGATCGGCGGCATGTTCAGGACCCCGATGCGCGCGGCGCGCTCGACGTAGGCCGCCGAGAGATCCTCGCGCGTTTCCAGTTGCGCCACTTCAGGCTTCATGCGCCGCGCCAGCAGCCCCGTGCCCATGCCTACGGCGCCATGACACATCGCGCACTTGTGCTGGAACAGCTGCTTCGCCGGTGGGCTCAGCCCCGGCGCCGAGCAGGCGGCCAGAGGACGCAGATGCCGAGCAGTACCGTGCGCCTCATGACTTGGCCTCCCGGCGGTGGCCCGCCGGCCAGATGCCGCTCTTGCCCGGCGCCAGGATGCCGGCCGGATCCAGAGCATTCTTCACCCGCTCGTTCAGGCGGCGCAGGGCGTGGTTGTTGTAGTCGTAGCAGTCCGCCACCGTGTCCATGTAGTCGATGTGGGCGCGGTATTCGCCGTAGCCGTGCTGGCGAGCGTCGTTGATGAGGGTGCGCAGGAACGGATCGACGCGTTTCATGAACTCCGGATCATCCAGGTTCAGCAGTATGGCATTGACGTTGAGCATGTGGCGCTCGCCGAAGGCGAAGCTCGCCTGGTAGTCCATGCCGAATTCCTTGTAGCGCGCGTAGGTGCGCTTGAACTGTTCCATGGCGAGTTTTCCGGATTGCGTCAGCACCGGGGAGAAGCCGATGTGTCCGCCGCGGCCGCCGAACCAGTTGGCGCTTTGCATCGGGAAGGTCATCGGCACGCCCATCCAGCCGCCCGACGTCGGCGAGAATGGATCGCCGGGGCGCCAGCTGAAGGGCTTCATGCTCATGGGCTTGATGGCGTTCAGCGACTTTTCGAGGATGTCGAGGTTCGCCTGGACCACGGTCTCGCGCCCGTAGAGGCGCAAGCTGACTCCCCACCAGCCCAGACCGAACTGTTTGCGGATGGCGCTGATCACATCATCCGACAGGGATCCGGGCTTGTCGGTCCACTGCCGACGGGTGGTGAGGATATTGGCGGCGCGGAACCAGTTGCCGATGGTGGGTGACTGCTGCAGCACGCCCTCCCGGCGCAGCGGACCGATGGCGTCGATCAGGGGACCCAAGTCCTCCATGCGATCCATTTCGACATCGAAGCCGCGCACGACTTGCGGCTGCGGCATCAGCCACATGCCGGCCTTGGTCACGATGCCGAAATTCGACTGCACGAACAGCTGGTCCCAGGCCGGACCATACCCGTACTTGTGCAGCTGCCAGGTCGGCGCATTGGGCATCGCGCCCATGCCCGTGCGCACCATGTCGCCATCCGGGAGCACCACCTCCATACCGCAGAAGTTGCGCGTGTGCTCACCGTAGGGCGTATAGCCCAGGCCCCGGTCCAGGGCATTGCCGATCACCGAGCCCCAGCTGTTGCCCGGCACCGAAAGCCACAGCGGAATGTTGCGGGTCTGCAGATAGTCGTACAGGTCATAGAACCCCACGCCCGGCTCCAGCAGCACGGTGGCGTTCTCCACGTCGACCTCGATCTTCTGCATGCGCGAGAGGTCCAGCACGATCGAGCCGGCGACCACGGGTGCCGCGGTGCCATAGCCCAAGTTCTTGCCGCGGCTGACCGTCCAGATCGGCACGCGATGGGCGGCCGCGATCTTGACCAGAGCCTGCACCTGTTCGGCGGAAGTCGGGGCGACCGCCGCAAAGGGCCGATGGCGGTGCGCATCGATGGGAAAGCGGTCGCTGTAGGCGTCGCGGTCCTCCTCCGAGGCGAAGGTCGCGGCGGCGCCGACGACGCCGGCCATGGCTTTCAACGCTTTGTCCAAGGTGCTCGCGGAAGGAGGTGCGTATGGTGCGTCCAAGTGGGTGCCCTTCTCGTTGTAATGACCCGCCGGCGCATCATACCGGCCGGCTTCAAAGGATCAAAAGATCTGCGTGAGTATGCGCGCCACCTGCCGCCCCGGTGGCTCACTGCCATCGACCTGTAGGCACCGTTCGTCCGCCCCCGGTGGCTCCAGATCCCGCAGCTGGCTGTCCAGGAGCCGCCTCGGCATGAAGTGGTCCCGGCGCTGTTGCAGTCGACTTTGCAGTGACTCGCGCGACAGTACCGGATGCACGAACAGCAGCTGCGGATCGGCGCGCCGTAGCCGATCGCGATAGGCGCGCTTGAGGGCGGAGCAGGAGATGACCAGCGGGCCCGGCGCCGCCTCGATGGCCTGCGCGACATTCTGCAGGAATGGGATCCGATCAGCGTCATCCAGCGGCAGGCCCGCCGACATCTTGGCGATGTTGGCGGCCGGGTGCAGCGAGTCGCCTTCGATGAAAGGGCAGTCCAGGGCCCGCGCCAGCGCCCATCCCAGCGTTGACTTGCCGCTGCCCGTGACGCCCATGATGACGCAACGTGTCACGTTGCGGCCTGTATCAGACAGCGGCCCGAACTGAGGCGCGCTCGAGCACCGTGAGGCCCACGTCAATGAGCTTGGGCGTATCGCTCGCGCCGCTGGCCAGCAGTTCCAGCAGCAGCTGGCCGGTGGTGCGTCCCAGGCCGCGGAAGTCAACGTGGATGGTGGTCAGCGGCGGATTGATCTGCGCGCCGATTTCAAAGTCGCCAAAGCCCATGACGGAAATGTCCTGCGGGACCCGCACCCCGCGGCGCTGGCATTCCATCACGATGCCCACGGCGGACAGGTCCGACACCGCGAAGATGGCATCAGGCCGCAGCTCGCGCTCCAGCAGCAGCGGAATGACTCGGGCGCCGTGATCGAAGCTGACGGGCGCGTGCCCGTGGCGCACGACCAGGTCCGTTGGCCGGCCCGCCAGCCGCAGCTCGTCCTCGAAGCCGCGCATGCGTTCCTCGCCGCGGTGATCGACGACATCGCCGTGTGCGGCACTGGCGACCGCACCGATATGTCTAAAGCCGCGCTCGAGCAGGTAGCGGGCGGCGCTTCGCCCGGCCTGATAGTTCGAAAATCCGACGGCGTGCTCGATAGGATGGCGGGGCAGATCCGCCATCTCGATCACCGGAATATTCGCCGCCAGCAGCATGCGCGCCGCGGCGCGCCGGTGGACCGCGCCGGTGAGCACCACGGCCTCAGGGCGGCGCGCCAGCAGGTTCTTCAGCTGCCGCTCCTCCTCGGCTAAGGAGTAGTCGGTGTAGGCGATCAGCAGGTCGTAGTCGGCCAGGCGCAGGGCTTCGGTCAGGCCATGTGCGACGGAGGCGAAGTTGGCATTGGTGAGATTCGGCAGGATCAGGGCGATGAATCCGGTCCGGTGGCTGCCGAGGCTGCCGGCGGCCCGGTCCGGCACATAGCCCAGGTCGGCAATGGCGCGGTTGACGCGGGCGCGTGTATCCGCGGAGACGACTCCCAGTTCGCGCACCACGCGCGAGACCGTCATGCGCGACACGCCCGCCAGCCGCGACACGTCGCGGATCGTCGGACGCTGCCCCACCGCCCGCACGCTCAACCCGGCCCTTGTTGGAGCGCCAGATGCAGCTTCACGAAGCGCGAGCGATCCGCGGCCACCTCCAGCGCAGTGACCGCGTCGGCAAGCGGGTAGGTGCCCGAGAGGATCGGGGTCACATCGATGACACCGGCGACGATGAGCCGCACGGCGAGCCGGAACTCATCGCAGGCGCGAAAAGCCCCGAGCAGCTCGATTTCGCGCGACTGCAGGACATTGACGGGCACGGGCGCGGTACCCGCTGGCAACATGCCGACCTGCACGATGCGCCCGCCCCGGCGGATGACCTTGAAGATGGATGCCAGCGCCGCGGCGCTTCCGGAGGCCTCGAAGGCCACGTCGAAGTAGCCGCCATCCACTTCGAAGCGCGCCAGCCCCTGCGGATCGGAGGCGACATTCACCGTGAGCGAGGCGCCCATGTGCCGCAGCGCCACCTCCAGCGGGCGATCGGCGATATCCGTCGCGACCACTTCGGCCGCGCCCGCGTGCCGCGCGGCACG
Source organism: uncultured Pseudomonadota bacterium (assembly GCA_963726995.1). Classification (GTDB taxonomy): domain Bacteria; phylum Pseudomonadota; class Gammaproteobacteria; order Steroidobacterales; family Steroidobacteraceae; genus DAIDKA01. Next base: position 162,175 of record CAVSEP010000007.1, on the reverse strand, counting down.
CGCGGTCAGCAATCCGATGGGGCCGGATCCGGTGACCAGCACCCGTTTGCCGGTGAGGGCGCCCGCGCGGCTGACCGCATGCAGACCCACCGACAGCGGTTCGGCCACCGAGAGCTTCAGAAGATCCGTGTCATCCGGGACCGGAATTACCTGGTCCTGGCGCAACACCAGCTGCTGGGCAAAGCCTCCCTGCACGTGGGGAAAGCGTCCGGCACTGCCCAGGAAGAACATGTTGCTGCACAGGTTGCCGCGCCCGGCGCGACAGTAACTGCAGGTGAGGCAGGGCCGGCTTGGATCGAGCGCTGCCTTCATGCCGGGGGTGAGGTGGGTCACCTGCGCGCCCGCCTCGACCACGACGCCGGAAATCTCGTGACCCAGGGTCAGCGGTTCGCGCAGCTTGAAGTCGCCGACGGCGCCGTTGTGGAAGTAGTGCATGTCCGAGCCGCAGATGCCGCCGAAGACGACGGCGACACGAACTTCGTCAGGCCCGATGCGGCGATCCTCCACCGGCTCGATCCGCAAATCCTTCTTGCCGTGACACACCGCAGCCAACATTGGGTAGTTCCGCAAGCTACAAGGAGTGTGCACGATAACACACGGCCCGACGCGCGTTGCCACCGGTGCGCCGGGTGTGGTCCAATTTGGCATGCTCACGCAGCTGTTCGGTCTGGCCGGAAGGCAGGCTCTGGTCACGGGTTCCTCGCGCGGCATCGGCTTCGGAATCGCCGAGGCGCTGGCCGGGGCGGGGGCCAGGGTCATTCTCAACGGCCGCGACCGCGATGCGCTGCAGGCGTCCGCGCAGCGGCTGCGAGAGGGCGGAGCGGACGTGGAGACCAGCGCCTTTGACGTGACGGACCCGGCGCAGATCGCGCAGGCCGTCGCGAGCATCGAGTCGAACCATGGCGCCATCGACATTCTGGTGAACTGCGCCGGCATTCAGGTCCGGGCTGCGCTGCAGGACTTCGCCGACGCGGATTGGCGCCGGCTGATGGCCACCAACCTGGACAGTGTCTACTACGTCAGCAAGGCGGTCGCGCCGGGCATGATCAGCCGCCGGCGCGGCAAGATCATCAACATCGGCAGCGTGCAATGCGAGCTGGCCCGTCCCGGCATCGCGCCGTACACCGCCTCCAAAGGCGCCGTGAAGAATCTAACCCGGGGCATGTGTGCCGACTGGGCCGGATTCGGGTTGCAGATCAATGCCATCGGTCCGGGCTACTACGCGACGGAACTGAACCGGCCGCTGTACGAGAATCCGGTATTCGACGAGTGGCTGCGCAAGCGCACGCCGGCGGGGCGCTGGGGCCAGATCCAGGACCTGCACGGCGCCGCAATCTTTCTGGCCTCCGAAGCCTCGAATTTCGTCAATGGCCAGATTCTCTACGTGGACGGCGGCCTGCTGGCCGTCATCTGAGCACCCATCATGACTCAGGCGCGCGCGGTAGCCCTGCAACTGTGCCCGTTTTCCGGCTACCTGGAAGCCGGACTCGCCGCGCGCTTCGAGGTCATTCGCTGGGACTTGCTCGGTGAAACGCAGCGCGAGGAGTGGCTGCGGGCGCATGCGACGCGCGTGCGAGCGGTGGTCACGGGCGGCCACGTCGGCTGCAGTAACGCGCTGATGCAGGCGCTGCCGGCGCTGAAGATCATTGCCGTGAACGGTGTGGGCGTCGACAAGATCGACCTGCAGCAGGCGGCCCGCCAGGCGGTGCAGGTCGCCACCACGCCCGGTGCGCTGACCGAGGATGTGGCGGATCTGGCGGTGGGCCTGATCATCGGTCTGCTGCGCGGCATCCCGAGTGCCGATGCGTTCGTGCGCAACGGTGACTGGCTGCGAGGCGAGCGGCCGCTCGCGCGCAAAGTCAGCGGGCGGCGCTTCGGCATCGTGGGCCTGGGCCATATCGGCAGCGCCATCGCCACCCGGCTCGCGCCATTCGGGCCCGTCGCCTACACCGGTCCCGGGCGCAAGAACGTTCCCTATGATTTCCATCCTGACGCCCTGTCGCTGGCGCGGGCCAGCGAGGTGCTGGTGCTGGCCTGTCCGGCGAATGCGGCCACGCGACACCTGGTCGACATGGCGGTGCTGGATGCCCTGGGTCCGCAAGGCTACCTGGTCAATGTGGCGCGCGGCGCGGTGGTCGACGAGCCGGCCCTGATCGCAGCCCTGACCGCCGGCCGCTTGGCCGGCGCGGCGCTGGACGTCTATGAGAATGAACCCAATGTGCCGCAAGCCTTGCGCGAGTGCCCAAGGGTCATTCTGACACCGCACATGGCCAGCGCCACCATCGAGACCCGCCGCCGAATGGCCGAGATGCTGTTCGCCAGTCTGGATGCGGTGGCCGGCGCGGATTGTGTCGGTTAGGGATCCGGACTATGGTACCGATATCATCCAGAGCGGGAGCAGCAACATGGGCAAACGGTCGTTAAGACAGGTTCTCGAGGCCGCGACCGCCTGCGTGGTCGCGCCCTGCGTATACGACTGCGCTTCGGCGCGCGCCGTGGAGATGGTGGGCTTTCCGGCCATGATGCTCAGCGGTGGCGAGGTGTCCATCGCGATGAACGGCGTGTTGGACTACGGCTTCACGAATCTCACGGATATCGAGTGGATCACCAGCCGCATCAGCCAGACCTCGCCGCTCCCCCTGGCGGCGGACATCGAGAACGGCTACGGCGGACCGCTCGCGGTCTACCGCGCCTGCAAGCGCATGGCGCGTGCCGGCGCCACGGCTCTGCAACTGGAGGATTCCAGTGACATGGAGGAGTCGACCAAGCTGCTGCCGCGGGAGCGCTACTACGAGAAGGTGAAGGCGGCGCTGGCGGCGCTCGCCGGTACGGACTGCATCCTGATCGCGCGCACCAACGCCGATCCCAAGACCGAACTGGACGAGGGCATCGAACGCTGCCGCGCTGCCGTCGAACTCGGGGCGCAGATGACCACCGTGGTCAAGCTCAGCAACCTGGATGACGCGCGCTACGTGGCCAAGCGGGTGCCGGGCTGGAAGATGTATCCGGATGTCGGCGGACGCAATGGCGTGCCGGAGGTGACGGTGGAGGAGATCTACCCGCTGGGGTTCAATTTCCTGACCATGCACTACACCCTGAAGGCCGCGATGGACGGCATGCTGGAGCACGGCAAGAAGAACTTCGCACAGCAGGGCAGCCTGTATACCTGCGACAAGCAGGATGCCACCGGTATCTATGGCATGAGCGCCACACCGCTGTTTGATCCGCGCGGCTACATGGCCCTCGAGGAGCGCTTCAGCGGCCGCAAGAAGGAATTCACCATCGTCGGCAATGAAGTCGAGGACTATCCGCCGGGCTTTGTCCGCACCCCGATCACGGACCGGTTCTGAGCGCCCGGTAGGGCCGCAAGGCGGTCAGCAGCAGGATGAACATGGTCGGCGCCGCGATGCCCACCACGATGGCCAGCGAGTAGCGGATCTGGGCCGGATCATGGAACACATGATCCGTCATCAGGCCCACGACGAGCGGGCCGACCACCAGGCCGATCAGTGTGGTCAGGGTGACATACAGGGCCGTGACCTGCGCCCGGGCCCGGTTGGGGACAATCAGCTGAATCGAGGTTCCGGCGCATGGATACGGCATCATGCTCAGGAAGATCGCCGGCACCAGCATCGCGAGCGCAGCGCCGGCGCTCGGCATCAAAGGCGCCAGTGCCCCAAAGATCCCGCACCCGACAAAGCCGTACGCCGCCACGCGCAGCTGGGCATCGAGGCGCCCGCTGCGCGTCAGCCGGTCGCTGAGCCAGCCGGCAAAGAACACACCGCCGGTACCGCACACCAGCACGATCAGGCCGAAGGCGATCCCGGCCTGCGCGGTGTTCCAGCCATAGGTGCGCTGCAGAAAGGTCGGCGTCCAGATGAAGAACGTGTAGGAGACCAGATTGACCATGGCGAATCCGGCGAACATGGGGCCGAGCGCGCGCCGCCGCGTGCGTACGACGGAAACCACTTCGCGTACCGCCAGCGGTTGCAACCCGCCGGGGCCGCGCCGCGCCGGTTCCTTCTGCAGCAGGAAGAATGGCACCAGCAGCAGCACCGGCGCGCCGATCAGGATGAAGGCGCTTTGCCAGGCAGCCAGATGGCTGAAAGGTCCCAAGGTCAGCGCCGAAGAGTTCGTCAGCCAGGTCAGCAGTCCACCGCCGACCATGAAGGCCAGTCCTTGACCGACCGGCGCGCTCATCAGGAAGGCGCTGATCGGCCTGCTGAGCCGATCGGGCGAGTACAGATCACTGAGCATCGAAAACGCCGCCGGCGTCAGTGTGGCCTCGCCCACCGCGACCCCGACGCGGGTCAGAAACAGCTGCACATAGCTGCGCGCCAGGCCGGAGGCCATGGCGAAAAGGCTGAACAGGCCGATGCCGGCGGCGATGATGAGCCGCCGCTGGTAGCGGTCCGCCAGCCGGCCGATCGGCACACAGGCCACGACGTAAAAGGTGCCGAACGCCAGTCCCTGCAGCATGGCGAAGTGCGTGTCATCGAGACTGAAGGTGGCTTTCAATGGCGCCACCATCAGATTCACGACCGTACGGTCGAACTGCGAGCCCATGGAGGCCAGGGCCAGCAGGATCGTGGCGATCAGACCCTGCGCGGCGCTGGGCCAGGCAGACGCCTCGGACTGAGCGGCGGGTGTCGCCATATGTTACCGGTCACTTTAGCATTGCCGCAGCCAGGCGGCGATAGGCGATGCGCTGCTCGCCGCGCGCCGTGACGAACAAAGTGCCCGCGACCGCGACGGCCCCGCAGGCGTAGTTGATCGCGGCGGTTCCGGGGCCGCTGAGCAATTCCCGTACGGCACCCGTGCGCGGTTCGACGCGGGCGACCACCCAGGGCTGGGGGCACTGCGGGCCGCAGCCATGGATGGCATCGACGCTGGTGCGCTGGCCGGCGACCAGCAGCGAACCGTCGCCGAGTCGATGGATGTTGTCGGGCATGAAATCGAGCGGGATTTCGCGCCGGGATCCATCCCGCCGCGACAGCACCACCAGCCGCCGCGCACTCCAGGAACTGGCGTATATCAGGCCGCCGTCGGCGCTGGTCTCCAGGCCATTGCCACCCGAGGTGGCGCCGTTGGCGAACGCACTGAAGCCCTGACCGGGTTGCCACTGCAGTATCCGACCGGTCATCTGGCCCTGGGCCATCCGCGACCAAGCCTGCGGGTCCGTGGGGTCATAGAAGCTGATGACCAGGAAACCCGCGCCCGGCAAGACCGCAACGGCATTGGGCAAAGTCCTCTCCGGCAGCATCGCGCAGTCCCGCCATTGCAATCGCGGCCGTGCGCCGCGGGCGTCGACGACAAAGATTTCGATGGCCATGCGATCCCCGTGGTTCGCGGCGTACAGCGTGTGCACACTGCCCGGGCCGGCCCGCAAGGCCAGGCCGTCGAGCGACATGCGCAGCGGATCCGGGGCGCCGCGGCAGGTGCTGCCGCGGACCGCACGCGGCGCCTCGGCGCCCGGAAAGGCGACGCTGGCGCGCTTGTGCCGGGAATCGATCAGGTACAGATGCGCCGGGGCGCCGACATTCATGCCGCTGGCGATCAGCCATGGCGAATCCGGAACGCGCGCCAGGTCTTCGCTGGCGACCGGGCCGCAGACGTAACTCAGGCCATCACTCGGCGCACAGGGGTCGGTTGAGCGCGACGATGGCGAAGCATCGGACGCGCTGGCGCAGCAGCTCAGAGCGGCAAGCAGGGCAACACGCCATGTCATTGATTGGGAAATTGGAGCTGTTCGAATCGGTAAAAAGAGGAGTGCCTTGCGGGCACATTGGACCGCATGGCCGCAATTCTATAGGCAAAGCCGGCACTGCCGGAACTTGTTGACTTAGCACCGGTCCCGGGACCGGATCGACATTGGCTAGGCTACAGGCGCTCCATAGCGGTATTCTCCATGAGATTGGCGGCACCGCTGCCTGTACATGAATGATGACGAGCGCCAGCCGTGCGCCGGGGGATCCTAAGACCATGCGAAGCCCGATGATGTCCGTCCTGTTTGCCACGCTGGTCGTGACCGCGGGAGTCGCAGCGCCGGCACTGGCTGCCGGCACCGATCCGGCCGATCTGCCGCGAAACGCGGGCGAGTGGCCTTCCTATGGTCGCGATTTCAGCGAGCAGCGCTACAGTCCGCTGAAGCAGATCAATCCGGATTCCATCGGCAAGCTGGGCCTGGCCTGGTTCGGGAACCTGTCCGAGCGTGGTGGCAGTTATGAGACGACGCCGCTGGTGAGCGATGGCCGCATCTTCGTGACCTCGCCGTGGAGCAAGGTGTATGCCTTCGATGCCAAGACCGGCAAGCGACTGTGGAAGTATGACCCGCACGTGCCCGGCGAATTCGCTGTGAAACTTTGCTGCGGTATCGTCAACCGCGGCGTGGGATTGTGGAAGGGCAAAGTCATCTGGGGCACCCTGGATGGGCGCCTGATCGCCGTGGACGCCAAGAGCGGCAAGAAGGTCTGGGAAGTACAGGCCACCGATCCGCAGAAGTGGCTGTCCATCACCGGCGCCCCGCGCATTGCCGATGGCCGCATCTTCATCGGCGAGGCGGGTTCCGAGTTCGAGGAGCGCGGCTACCTGGCCTGCTACAGCGCCGACACCGGCAAGGAACTGTGGCGCTGGTGGTCGGTGCCCGGGGACCCGGCCAAGGGCTTCGAGCAGCCGGAACTGGCGATGGCGGCGAAGACCTGGGGCGGTGAGTGGTGGAAGACCGGCGGTGGCGGCACGCCCTGGGACGGCATCACCTACGATCCGAGCACCGGCTACGTGTATATCGGCACCGGCAACGGCGCGCCCTGGCCCGCGGAGGACCGTTCACCGGGCAGCGGCGACAATCTGTTCACCGCGTCGGTCATCGCGATCGAGGCGAAGACCGGCAAGTACGTCTGGCACTACCAGGAGACCCCCGCCGAGAGTTTCGATTTCGACAGCACGGCGCAGATCACGACGGCCGACCTGGTCATCGACGGCGCGAAAAGGCATGTGGTGATGCATGCCCCGAAGAACGGCATCTTCTATGTACTGGATGCGCAGACCGGCAAGTTCATTTCCGGCAAGAACTTCGTGCCTTCGGTCAACTGGATGAGCGGCTTTGACGCCAACGGTCGGCCGATCCTCAATCCCGAGGCGAATTACGCCAAGACCGGCAAGGGCTTCAACCTGGTCGGATTCCAGTCGCATGTGTGGAATCCGATGTCCTTCAATCCGGATACCGGGCTGGTCTACCTGCCGACCAACTATGCAACCTATCCGTACGTGGCCGAGCTGGGCGCCAAAATGGGTAACCAGCTGCTGGGCATCAACATCCGCAAGCGCCCGGAGGCGCCTGCGCCGAAACTCGAGGGCCCGCGCTCCTACCTGCTGGCCTGGGATCCGGTGAATCAGAAGGAAGCCTGGAAGCAGGTCGAAGGCACCAGCCGTGCCGGCACCATGACCACGGCCGGCAATCTGGTGTTCCAGGGCAATGCGCAGCACAACTTCAATGCCTACCGGGCCGATACCGGCGAGAAGGTCTGGTCTGCCGACGTGCAGGCGGGGATCACCGGGGCCGCGGCGAGCTATGCCATCGACGGCGAGCAATATGTGGCGGTCGTGGCGGCCGGGCAGGGCGGCTTCGGCGGCGGCAGCTACTGGGCGCCCAACTATGCGCGCCTGCTGGTGTTCAAGCTCGGCGCCAGCGTGCAGTTGCCGGAGAAAGTCGCCTTCACGCCACCGCCGCTGAATCCACCCGCGGATTTCGGCGATGTTGCGCAGCTGGAACTGGGCGAGCACCAGTACACCGCGCACTGCGCCGGCTGCCATGGGAACAACCAGGCCGGGGGTCGTGCGGTGAGCAGCCTGTTCCCGGATCTGCGCTACGCCGGCGCACTGTGGAGCCAGGACGCATTCAACGCCATCGTGCTCGGGGGTGCGCTGCAGGACAACGGCATGGTGTCCTTCAAGAAGGACCTCACGACGAAGGATACGGATGCCATCCGCGCCTATGTCGTGAGCACCGCGAATCTGGCGAAGAATGCGCCGCCCGCCCCGGCGTTTGGTCCCGGCGGGCCCGGCGGACCGCCGCCGGCACCGGCGGCCACACCGCCACCCGCGCCGGCACTGCACCAGTAATTCGAGGCGCGGTCAGTTGGTCAGGCTGCGCCGCCGCTTCCGGTTCGCGGGCGGGCGATCTGAATGGAGGTCCGGCCCGCGCCGGACTCCGAGCTCGCCATCGCGCGCACCATCACGGTTTCAGTAAGCGGTCGCACCCGCTTCAGTTCCCGGAGCAGGGCACGGCACTGACGCGCACTGACTGGTTTGCTGTATAGATACCCCTGGGCGTAGTCGCAGCCCAACTCGGTCAGTATCGCGGCCTGTTCACGGGTCTCCACGCCTTCAGCGACCGTCCTTAGATTGAGTTTCTTCGCCAGGTCGATCACGGCGTGAATCAAAGGTATGTGAGAGTTCTGCGACCCCAGATCGCGAACAAAGGCGCGATCGATCTTCAGGATGTCGATGGGCAGACGGTTCAGGTAGCTCAAGCTGGAATAGCCCGTACCGAAATCGTCGATCAGCACCTGGGAGCCCGAGGCGCGCAGCGTCTTGAGCGTATCGATGAGTCTTTCGGGTTCCTTCATCATCGCCGACTCGGTGATTTCAAACCGCAGCCATTTCGCATCGATGCCGGCCTTGGCCGCGAGTCGGGAAACCGCCTGCGCGAAGTCGGTGCGCTCGACCTGCAGCGGCGACACATTGACCGCGATGGGCACGATCGGCACATCCCGATCTAGCCAGGCGCGAATTTGCGCAATCACCTGTGTCAGTGCCTGCAGGCCGAGTTCGACAATGAGGCCGCTCTTTTCAGCCACAGGAATGAACTTGATGGGTGAGATGATGCCCCGGTCCGGATGACGCCAACGCATCAATGCCTCCAGGGAGGTTAGGGCTCCGGTGCGCAGGTCGAGGATCGGCTGGTACTCCATGAAGATCTGATTGCTGCCGACCGCGTGGCGCAGCGACTGCTCGAGGGCGACGTGCTCGCTGACTCGCAGGTCCATGTCCGCCGAGAAATACCGATGGCAGTCGCGGCCGGCCTCCTTGGCCTGGTACAGGGCGATATCGGCATGCTTCTGCAGCGATTTGAAGTCCGAGCCGTCCTGGGGATAGGTTGCAATTCCCACGCTGGCGGTGACCGACACGGTGGCGCCTTCCAGGACAATCGGGGCCCGGATCGCGGTGTTCAAGCGGTTCACGAGAGCATCGATGGCCGCGATGTCGCTCATCAGTGGCGCGACCACGACGAATTCATCACCACCCATGCGCGCGATGACGTCATGGGAGGAGACGGCCGCGCGCATGCGCCTGGCGACAATCTGCAGCAAACGATCCCCGACGGTGTGGCCAAGGGAGTCGTTGATATTCTTGAAGTTGTCGATATCGACATAGAGCAGCGCGAGCAGCCTGTCTCCGGCCGCGATGTTTTGCAGCACTCGCTGCATCTTGCTATTCAGGTACAACCGGTTGGGCAGACCGGTGAGCGCGTCGTGTTTGGCCAGTGTGGAGAGCTTGCGGCGCGAATCGCGCTCGTGATCGGCTGCCGCCCGGCGATGACTGATGTCATGGGCCACGAGCGTGAGCATGGTCCGCCCCTCGATTTCGAGGCAGGCGACGTTTATTTCGGCATCAACCCACCGGCCATCTGCGCCTCGCAGCCGCGATTCATGGATCGACCGTTCGGACCGATTTCTCAATGCCCCGGTAAGCACTTCAGTGCTCAGATCCGGAAAGATATCCTGTACCCGGTGGCGATCAACCGTCTTGCGAGTGCACCGCAGTGCCCGCAGCACTGCTTCATTGGCTTCGATGATCTCCAGCGAGTTGCCGTCGAGCAGCACGATCGCCTCGCGCAGCTGCGCGGCGATGTTGCGGTAGCGCAGCTCGACCGACTGCCGGGCGGCGAAACTTCGCTGCAGGCGCAGCAGCAGCCAGATGACCGCGGCACCAAAGAAGACAAACATGCCGGCGATGATGCCTAGCATCATCCAGGTGGTACGCCGGCCGAGCGCATAGATGGTGCGCGCTGAAGTTGTGCTGAACAGCGCGATCGCATGTTCGTCGGCGTCGCGGACGACGGCGTAACCGGTGATCTGCCGGTCAGATTCGGGTGCCGCGAAGGTGGGCAGGGAGACATCACCGCCGGCAAGCCAGGCGCGCACCGGCGCCGGCAGCAGTGCAGCGGCCTTCGCCGACCCCGTCAGGTCGATCATGGCAACAGGCAGTTGGCTGGAGTCGCGCACGCGCTGGATGTCACTGTCTTTGATCACGCGGCCGAACAGCAAGGTGGCGCCCGTCGCCTCGCTTTGGTTGGTGCGGCGGATCTGCTGTGCCGCGACCGCCATCAGTCCATGAGATGTCGCCACCACGGCATTGACCGCGCTTAATCCCATGGTTTGTCCCTTGGGCAGGAAACGCGCGAGGTCCCGCAGCAGATCGCGCGGCGCCGGTGTCACCATCGGGGCGGCGGTGCGGTCGGTAATCCCCGAGTAGATTTCCTTGCCGTCGCGATCGACGATCCATACCAGGTCCACGTGCAGGCCGTTGAGGGTGTACGGCACCAGATTGGCATCGATGAAGTGCTGGTTGCGATCCTGCACGAACTGCACCGAATCGTCCCATTGGGCATAGTCACGATTGGACATGGCCAACTGGCGCAAGTCGGCCTCGAAGGCGCGATAGACCTGCATGGCCTTCTGGCTGGTTGCGGCCGACTCGACGTTCTGAAAGCTCCCCATCAGCGTCGGGCCCGTCACCAGCACACCCAGGGTCAACACGAAGGCGACGAGTACGCAGCAGGTAATCCAGGGCATCCACTGCCGCCGAAGCGAGATCGCGTGCGTTTCTGGGCGGGTGGGGGTATTCAAGCTCCTGGGTTATCGGCATTTTCCAGGTCTTCTTGAACCCTCTTGCTGCAGAGCAGCACCTGAACGCCAGCTTGACCATAGTGCGGTCGGACGCCAGGCGGTAGACTCGCGCGTCGCCTGAATCGCTGGCACCACAGGGCGTTGGTCGAAGCTTGAGCCCGCAGACCCAATCGCCGTATCCAAGGCCTGGACGCTACCGCTGGGTGATCTGTGGCCTGCTGCTCGCGGCCATGGCCATCAACTACATCCAGCGCCAGACGATCGGACTGCTCAAGAGTCCGCTGCAACATGAGTTCGCGCTCAATGAGGTCGGCTATGCCGACATCGTCTTCTGGTTTCAGGCCGCCTACGCGGTGGGCTACGTCACCTTCGGTCGCGTGCTGGACCGTATCGGCGCCAGAACCGGCTACACCATCGCCTTCCTGCTCTGGAATCTGTCGCACATGGCGGCGGGACTTGCCGTCAATACGGTGCAGTTCACCCTGGCCCGGGTCGGTTTGGGTCTGGGTGAGTCCGGCGCCTTCCCGGCCAGCCTCAAGGCCATCGCCGACTGGTTTCCACAACGCGAGCGTGCCCTGGCGACGGGCATCTTCAATGCCGGGACCAATCTTGGCGCCATCATTGCCCCGGCGCTCGTGCCGGTGATCACGGCCGCCTGGGGCTGGCGGGCGTCGTTCTTCTTCACCGGCGGCATCGGCATGCTGTGGCTGATTGCCTGGCTTGCCTGCTACCGGCGTCCCCAGGATCACCCCCGGGTCAGCGCGCAGGAGCTGGCGCTGATCGAATCGGATCCCCCGGATCCTGCGACGCCGGTGTCCTGGTGGCGACTCTTGAAGCTGAAGGAAACCTGGGCGTACGGCAGCGCCAGGTTCCTGATCGACCCCATCTGGTGGTTCTATCTGTTCTGGCTGCCGGATTTTCTCAACAAGACCTACCACCTGGATTTGAGCAGCTTCGGTCCGCCCCTGATTGCGATCTACCTCATTTCCGACGTGGGCTCGGTGCTCGGCGGGTTCTCCTCATCGACGCTGATGAAGCGCGGCGCGAGCGCCAATGTCGCCCGCAAACTTACCCTGCTGGCGTGCGCGCTGCTGGTCCTGCCGGTGCTGATGGTCGACGGCGCACGGCAGCTGTGGCTGGCGGTTCTTTTGATAGGATTGGCGGCGGCGGCGCATCAGGCCTTTTCCGCCAATGTGTATACCTTTCCGTCCGATGTGCTGCCGCGATCGGCCGTGGCCTCCGTCATCGGCATCGGCGGCATGATGGGGGCGGTGGGCGGCATGCTGTTCACCAAGTTCGTCGGTCAGATCCTGCAGGCGACGGGTTCATACCGGATACTGTTCTTCATCGCCGCATCGGTGTACCTGCTGGCACTTGTGGTGATTCACCTCTTGAGTCCGAAACTGCAGCGTGTGACCCGGGTGCTGGGATGAAGGCGGCGCTGCTGCGCGGGCAGCCTTGCAATCGGTCATCCTTGTGGCTGTTCCCAGGTGGGTGATGATCTAAGGAGCAGGCAGCGCCGAGCGGCTGGTCACCGGGGCGTCCGGTGAATTCCTGTCCCTGGTCGGTATCGACGAGCGCGTCCAGGAGTTGCGCCTGCTGCGGCCCGGCAGGCCGACGCAGAAACTGAGCCTGGGTCCGGATGACCGAATCAGCCTGCTTTAAACGACGACATGCGGCACGAACCGCGCCGTATCGCGGGTAATGAGCGACCGGTCCTCGCGCACGCCGATCCCGGCAGGCTGATCCCCGATGACCCAGCTGCCGATCAGCGCGTAATTGTCGGCAAACCTCGGCAGGGCGTGAAACTCCTGGCGTACATAGGGAAAGTCGGCGTACGGTCCCGGCGCCTCAAGATGCTCGCCCTGCGGCGTCACCAGTTCGACGTTGGCCCCCTCGCGCGAGAACAGCGGCTTCCTGACCCAGCCCGCGGGCAGGGCGCAGCCAACGTCTGCCTTTGACTCGAAGAAGCTGGGCAGCAGGTTCGGGTGTCCGGGATGCAGCTCCCAAAGCAGGGCGAGTGCACCCTTGTTGGAGAGAATCGATTTCCACGGCGGCTCGAACCAGGTGGCCGCCGAGGACTCCAGGTACTGCGAGAACTCATCGGCAAACAGGAACTCCCAGGGATAGAGTTTGAAGATCGTCTCGATGACGTAGTCGTCGACATCGGTATAGCGGCCATCGGCCGTGCGCCCGATGTCTTCCATGGCAATGTAGCTGGTGCGGATGCCGGACTGGCGCGCGAGATCTTCCAGGTACTCAACCGTGGCGCGATCCTCGATGGAATCCCGAACGGAGGCGAAGTGCATCCGGCCGCGAATCTTGGGCGCGAGCATCGACAGAGCCTGCAGCAACTTTTCCTGCAGCGAGTTGAATTGATCCGCCGTGCGCGGCAAGCGGCCGGCCTCGATGCCGTCCTTCAGCCAGATCCACTGAAAGACGGCTGCCTCGTATAGCGATGTCGGCGTGTCGTAGTTGAGCTCGAAGAGCTTGGCCGGATTCTGACCGTCATAGGCGAAATCCATGCGTCCATACAGGTGCGGATCACCGCGTCCCCAGGATGTTCGGATCAGCTCCCAGAAACGCTCGGGCAGGGCCAGTCGGCGCAGATATTCCTCGTCGCGCACCGCGCGACTGACCAGGTCCATGCACAGTTCATGGACTTCCTGGGTGGGGGCCTCGATTCCCGCTTCGATCTGCGGCAGGGTAAACCGGTAATGCACCGACTCGTCCCAGTAGGGCTGCCCGCCGATGGAATGAAAGCGGAAGCCCAGCGATTCGGCCTGCTGGCGCCATCCCGAGCGTTCCTCCATCGCAACGCGCTGCACGACTCATCTGCCTCCAGGGCCGCGGGTGGCTCAGCCGCCCCAGCTCGCGCGGGCCGCCGAACTCATGCCGAAGCCGCCCCGTGACAGCGTCTCGGCGACGCTGGGACTGTAGGGCCCGCGGGCCGCGGCGCCAAAGCGCTCGCCCGAGGCCGTGCGCCACTCGGCCCGGTCACCGCGCGTGCGGTACAGGGGCTGTCCGTAGCCGCCGTATCCATAGCCGTAACCGTAGGGGTAGCCATCGTGGTGGCTCAACGCGCGGCCAATCATGAATCCGGCCAGCGCCGGCATGAACCAACCGCCGGAGGAGGTCTGCACGTGGTGGCACTGATCGTAGCCATACTGCGCCTGGCAGTCGGCGAGGGAGTCAAAGCGCGGACCATTCTGGTACTGCGCCTGCACGGCATCGGCATAGGCCTTCTCGCAGACATCCGCGCTGACCTTGCCGTCATTGATGCACTGGGTCAGTCCCTGATAGGCCACCGCGCTCTGCGGCGCCTGTTGCGGCTGCGGGGGCCGGGGCGGATCGCAGGCCGAGAGCAGCAGCGGGACCGTCCCCATGAGCACCAGCTCGATCGATCGTGAACGTTTCATTGTTCCCTCCCCGAAACGACGTAAGAGCGGTGCCGGCGCCGTATTACGGCGTCATGCACGCCGCGTTGATCGCACCGACCGACAGCGAGGCCAGCGCCACGAACAGTCCCGCCGAGAGTTCGTTGTTGCTGATTCTTTGCGAAAGATCGGTCAGGAATATGCGCACCACGAAGAAGGTGGCGATCTGGATCACCATGGCGATCACGCCCCAGATCACGAAATCCACCAGCGAGACCGAGTGCACGATGGCGCTGCACAGCGGCAGCGCGAAAGCCAGCAGCGAGCCGCCCAGCGCAATGGCGGCAGCCGATTTCCCGTGGCGGATGAGTTCGAACTCGTCGTGCGCCGTGAGGCGCGTGTAGATGAAGCCGAACAGCAGCAGCAGCAGCATCGCGATGCCGAAGTAGCTCAGGAAGGCCGGCAGGCCGAGGAAGGAGAGCGCCCAGGGGTGAGACATGATTTGGTTTCCCTTCAGGTAACAGTCAGATCGGCCGGGTTCAGATCGACACCGATGGAGGTGACGACCTGCAGGCTATCAGGCATCTCCTCGACGGAAATCAGCACATATTCCGCCCGGTCGCTGGCCTCGATCAGGCGCCGGTACAGCATCGCGTAGTGATTGCAGTTGCGGCTGGCCACGGTGTCGCTGGTGTCGAAGACCTGTTCGATGAACGGCACCAGCTCGGTCTGCCCGCGCGAGACGCCCCAGACTCGGTCGTAGAGGAAGGCGCCGACTTCATAGGTCGGCAGCCCGATGTCGCTGTTCTTTCCGGCGATGGTCGCCAGTTCCGTGTGATTCGCGGGGCTTACCGCATCCCAGTACTGCCACAGAATGCACTCGGAGACGTCCGCATCGTCCGTGCCGCCGTCGGTCTTGACCTGCAGCCAGGTCTCATCGTCGTCGAGATAGTAGCGATGCAGCCAGCTGCCTTTCAGGTCCACCAGCCCGCGCGCGGCGATCGGCTGCGAGCAGCCCCCGATCTCGAAATTCGCACGCCCGTTGAGCATCCGGAAGGGCAGCGAATCAATCTCCACGAAGCCTCCGCGCCGCAATTTCAGCGGCTCTGGCGGCAGCTGCGGGCGCGGGGGTGCCGCCGCCAGCCGTTCTTTCGCATCGCGCGCGAGCACGCCGATCATCGCTCCGAAACTCATGGCTGCATCCTTGGGCTTTGCAATCAGGTGGCAGGGCCGGAACCAGCGCCCGGCGCGGTTTCGGCGTTGAAGCGCGCCAGCACGTCACTGGTCGCGCTGGCGCCGGGTATGACGCCCGCCTTGCGCAGCCGTTCCTCCAGCGCCTCGCCAGTGGATTCGGCGGACAGCGTATTCGCAGCATCCATCTGGGCGAGTGCCTCTTCCTGGCGCTTCTCGATGCGTTCCAGGCTGTCCAGCGCACTGCGTGCCCGGGAGTCGGTGCTGGAGCTGGCGGCCGCGACCGCGGCCGAAGCCCGGATGACATGCTGCTTGGCCTTGACGGTGTCGGCGCGCTGCTTGAGGGTGCGAATGGCCGTTTCGCCGGCGGTGATCTTCACCTTGAGCACGTCGATGTTCTTGCCGTATTCGGCGATGACATTGTTGCTGGCCGTAATGAGGGCCTCCTGCTCGGCGTACTTGGCCGCGACTTCCTGCGCCAGGGCGCTGTGCTTGGCGACTTCGGCGCTCTGGCCGGCGCTTTCGGCGGCCCTCTGCTTGGCCAGCGTCTGGCGGATGTAGCCGGCGTACTCATCGAGCTTCGCCTGCTTCTCGGCGAGATGGTTACGCTCCACCGTCTGCTTGCCCATCATGCCGGCCAGGGCGACCCGCGCGTCGCGCAGCTCGGCGTCGGCATCGCGGATTTCCTGGTCGAGAATGCGCGTGGCATTGGCATCCACGGCGGCTTCCCCGGCTTCGTTGGCGGCGCCGCGCAGTGCGGTCCAGAGCTTGTTCAATACACCTGACATGTGGGTTCTCCTACGGTTACTTCACGAACTCGCGATACGCACCCGCGGCATCCACCGCGTTGCGGGCGAGCGTGTCGATCTCGAATTCGATGTCGGACAGGGACGCGGTGGCGCGCAGCGCGCCATAGATCACGTAGAACTCCGATCCATCCGGATGGGTGTCTATCGAGATGTTCGCCAGGTCAAAGAGCTTCTCGGTGCGCAGAATCCGGTCATTGAGCCGTGCGGTGTCGCGCACTCTGGCAACCGGGAACAGGGTCGCCTGGGCGATGGCGATTTCGCCGGTGACCGCAATGAAGACATGCACATCGCCGTAATCATGGGCGACGGCCTGAATGACGGGCTCCAGTCCCTCGACCAGCGAGAAGCTGTAGCGCTGCGAGGCCGCGAGCGAACCCGACTGCAGACCTGGAAGCAGTGTCTGGGTGGTGACTGATCCGGTGGACATGGCGGTGCTGACCCCTTTCAAGGCTTGAATGAGTGGGTGGGCATTTGGCTTTCGGAGCAGCTTTTCGACCTTGAGCAGGACCGGGGCGTGCTGCGGCTGTATCCAGACCTCGCGCATGACGAGGCCTTCTTCGCGCAGACGCTGGCGACGAGTCTGTTGCCGCCTTCGATTTCCGTCCTTGGTCAATCTACCGCCCTGAAGTGCGTTACTGGTAACGCGATGGAGGGCAGGTTACGTGTTACCAGTCACGCTGTCAAGCGTTACCAGTAACGATTTTTCACGCGCAAGGGCCGTGGCCAGCCCCAGGCGGAGGGGCAATTAGGCGATAACCAGTTGAACGGACTAGCGATTGAGCATCCGGCGATGAGCGGCGCTGATGCCGCTGTCCGTGACGACGATATCCACGACTTCCAATCCGCACACCACGTTGCCGGAGGGTGCGTCGAACTTGGAACTGTCGACCAGCAGGATCAGCTGTTCGGCGCGCTCGATCAGGCGCCGTCTCGAGATCTGGCAGGCCGACTCCGGCCTGACCGAGGCGGAGTCCTATCGCTTGGACGGTGAGGAGAGCGTCGCGCCCTTGGCGTTTGCCGCGCAGGATTCGTATTTCGTGGTGTTCCGAGCGCCGACGACGGTGAGCGCGGCAACGGTCGCCCAGCCGCGATTCAAAGTGGCTGCCACGATTGACGGTGCGTGGGGCGTGAAATTCCAGCCCGGCCGTGGCGCGCCGGGCTCGGCACGGATCGATTCGCTGCATTCGCTATTTCTCGGGTACCGCAACGTACACCAAGAGCTTCACCGTGCCGCAGGGGACGAAGCAGGGCGCATCACTGCAACTCGATTTGGGTCAGGTCGGCGATGTCGCGGAAGTTTACGTAAACGGCACCAAGATCGGCACGGTCTGGAAGGCGCCGTTTCGCCTCTATATTGGCGCAGCGGTTCGGCCGGGCCAGAATCAACTTGAAATTCGAGTCGCAGACTTGTGGGTGAATCGCCTCATCGGCGACGTGCAGCCTAATGCACAGAAGATCGCCTTCACGGCGGCACCGACCTATCTGCCGAATGCTCCGCTGCGACCGTCAGGGCTGATTGGGCCGGTGCGATTGCTCGTCCGGAATTGAGATGGTCAGAAGGTCAGGGTTCCCGGCCGGATGCCGGGAACCCTCATTGGTGGAGGCGGGGGGACAGTTCATCCGTGGCTTTCACCGCGGCCTGGACTATGCCTTCATCCGTCAAAACCGCCATCGGCCTTTAAGGATGCGGAGCGTGTTATGCCGCGACTGCATCGCGACATCCTAGTGCCCGCTCAGAAGCGCGTGCCTCTTCAGCGAGTCTATGAGTCTCTACAGGGCAGGCCTGAAGTTGGCCCTCTTCCTACCCCTCGGCGTTACCATGCCGCTGCTCTCGCAGCGCCGTCAGGCTTCACCGATGTGAGCTCCGTTTTCATCCGATCCTCGCGGATCGGCGCGACCCTTGATCGAACCCCCGTCCGTAAGCACTACATTTCAGGCTCTACGTACGTAGCTGTCTCTTTGTTTTCTCGCTTCGCGCTACCCGAGCAGCAGGGAAGACGCTAGGCCAGCCACGGTGTCTCTTAACGCTGCACCCCGTAGCACGATGCAGAGCGATCCTGTGAGCGCGTCCCCAGGGTCAGTGGCACAGGCACCAGCTGGTCTGAGGTTAGGCCGGGTTAAGCGGCCAGAGCGAAGTTGTCGTCGTTGGCAACTATAATTTGCAAAAGAGTTTAACGAGGACTCCTGCACCTCGGTACGCCCCTGAAGTTTCGCAACCCACGTCGAAACCGGTCGCCCCCTTCTGGAACGCCCCGAGTATAGCGTAAACGACGGCCTGGGGCCTCGGGACCCTCAAGCAGCGTGACTTGAGTCGCGGGTTAGTGCTTAAATCCGCGCGTTTTTCGGCACCCCGGAAGGAGCAGACATGAACTCAACCAAACTCAACGCGGCCGTGCTGGCCATTGGCCTGGCGGGCGCATCGGCAGTCGTCATGGCCGATGACTCTCCGGCTCCGCCGCCCCCGCCGCTAGTGCTCAAGGCCCAGGTGGGCTATGTCTCCTCGCACGGCAACACCAATGCGCAGACCGCCAACGCGAAGTTCGAAGTCACCTACAACATCGAGCAATGGAAGCACGACCTGCAGTTGGCCGGACTGTACGGCAAGTCCAACGACATCGTGAGCGCCGAGCGCCTCGATGCGCAGTGGCAGTCCAACTACAACATCACGGAGCGTCTGTTCGCCTTTGGCGCGCTTCACTACGACGACGACAAGTTCAGCGGCTTCCAGTACCAGGAGACGCTCTCGGCGGGCGCCGGCTACTCCATCGTCAAGCTTGCCAATGCCACGCTGGACGCACAGGTCGGCGTGGGCTACCGGCGTCTGCGGCCCGAACTGCTGGGCAAGGACCCGAGCGGCAACGTGATCTCCAGGACTCCGCTGGCGCTTGAGACCGGCGCCGTGGCGACCGCCAACATCAAGGGCATGTACGCCTTCAATTCCAGCACCAAGCTCACGGATGTGCTGGCAGCGGAATCCGGATCCAATAACACCATGCTGCAGAATGACCTGGGGCTGCAGGTCAACATGACCAAGGCGCTGGCCATCACGGTGGGTTACGAGGTCCGTCATAACAGCAGCCCGCCGTCGGGACTTGGGAAAACGGATTCCCTGGTGACCTTCAACCTGGCGTACGCGATGCCCGCTCCTTAAGCGGGGTCAGCGGGTTCGCAGGATGCGGGCCTTGTCCCGCTGCCAGTCGCGGTCCTTTTCGGTGGCGCGCTTGTCGTGCTGCTTCTTGCCTTTGGCCACGCCGATCTGGATCTTGGCGCGGCCCCCTTTCCAGTACATCTCCAGCGGCACCAGGGTGTAGCCATCGCGCTCCACGGCGTGCGCCAGTTGCTCCAGCTCGGCCAGATTCAGCAGCAGCTTGCGGGTGCGCGTGGGTTCGGCGATGAAGTGGGTCGAGGTGGTGTTCAGTGGGGCAAGATGCGCGCCGTACAGGAAGGCCTCGCCGTTCTTCACGTACACGTAGGACTCGGTCAGGTTCGCCTTGCCGGCGCGCATCGACTTGACCTCCCAGCCCTGCAGCACCATGCCGGCCTCGTAGCGATCCTCGATGAAGTAGTCGAAGCGCGCCTTGCGGTTTTCGGCGATCAGTTTGGGTTGGGCTTTGGTCTGGTTCATTTTCGGGCAGAATTGTACCGATGAAGCAAGTGAAGCGCTCGGCACTGGTTGCGCAGCCTGCGGCAAGGATGTTCGCGCTGATCAACGACATCGAAAGCTATCCGCTGTTCCTGCCCTGGTGCACGGCGGCCTCGGTGCAGTCCCGGACCGAACGGGAAATCATCGCCAGCCTCAGCGTACGCCGCGGCGCGCTGAACGCGCAGTTCACCACGCGCAATGAGCTTACCCCCGATCGCCACATTGCCATGCGCCTGCTGAGCGGTCCTTTCCAGACCCTGGAAGGGGACTGGACCTTCACTCCCGTAGACGTGCCGGGGCAGCCCGGTTGCCGGGTGGACCTGCTGCTGCGCTTCGCCTTCGCCAACCGGCTGACCGCGCTGGTCTTCGAACCCCTCTTTGAGGAAACGGCAGGTTCCCTGGTGGATGCCTTCGTGGCGCGGGCCCGGGCGCAGGCCGATGAGTAGTTCCAAGCGCTGCCGGGTGGCCTTCGCGCTGCCGGACAGGCAGCTGTTGTGGGACGTGCAGCTGCCGGCCGCGGCCACCGTGGCCGAGGTGCTGCAGCAGGCGCGGTTGCAGGCCGCGGCGCGGGGTGAGGACGGGGCAGTGCCCTGGGACTCGGAGGCGCTGGGCATATTCGGGGAGCCTTGCCGACGCGAGGACGTCCCGCGTGAGGGGGACCGGGTGGAGATCTATCGGCCCCTGCTCAACGACCCAAGGGCCAGTCGTCGGGCCAGAGTGCGCCGGCGCTGAGGGGGCCGCGAACTACAGGGCGGGGGCCGGAACGCGACCTTCCGGGACATCCGGGGTCGAGGCGTCCTGGCCATGCCGATCGATCTTCTCGACCTTGTCGTCCTTGAAGTAGACCGTCAGCTGCCGCTCCAGCGGGACCTGCCGGCCGATCTTCAGGTAGTACAGGTAGTCCCAGCGGTCATTGTCAAAAATCGACGGCACCATGGGGGTGCCCAGCAGATACCGCACCTGCACCTTGGTCATGCCCGTGGCCAGCTGATCGGTGTTGCGCTTGTCCAGGTAATTGCCCTGCTGCACGGTCACCCGGTAGACGCAGCCTGCGGCGGTACAGGCCAGGGCGGCCAGGGCGAGCGCGGCGCCCAGGCGGCGCAGCGGAGGGAGCGACGGCATTCTGATCACGTGACTTGTCACTTGAATTCGGGATAATAAATGAATGATACCGCATCGCCCGGGCCGAAGCCGACTGGCATCAGGAGAACACGGCATGGAAGGCAAGGACCTGCGCAAGGCCGGCCTGAAAGTAACGTTGCCAAGGCTCAAAATCCTGGAAATCCTGGAAAGCAGCCAGACGCGGCACCTTTCGGCTGAAGACATATACCGCTCATTGCTCGAGTCCAACGAGGACATCGGACTGGCCACGGTGTATCGCGTGCTCACGCAGTTCGAGGCGGCGGGCCTGGTGACGCGGCACCATTTTGAAGACGGCATGGCGGTTTTCGAGATCAACCATGGCACTCACCATGACCACATTGTCTGTCTTGACTGCGGCCGGGTCGAAGAGTTCATGGATAGCGGTATCGAAGACCGGCAGGGATCGGTGGCCAAGAAGCTCGGCTTCGAGATCCGGGATCACTCCCTGATCATTTACGGTCACTGCGTGCGGCAGAACTGCGCGCACCGTCCGAAGTCCTAGATTCCACCTGGCGCAGCATCTCCCGGGCGTGCTCGCGCGCCTTGGCGGTGATGTCCACGCCGCCCAGCATCCGCGCCAGTTCCTCGACCCGCTCCTCGGCAGTGAGGTCCGACAGCGAGGTGCGCGTGGTCTTGCCGTCGGTCAGCTTGTTGACCCGCAGGTGGTGATTGCCCTGGGAGGCAACCTGGGGCAGGTGGGTGACGCACAGCACCTGCGAATGCTCGCCCAGCGCGCGCAGTTCCCGGCCGACGATCTCGGCAATGGCCCCACCGATACCCGAGTCGACTTCATCGAACACCATGCAGCGCGAGTCGCGTCCGGCGCAGGCCACCTGCACGGCGAGCGACAGGCGCGCCAGCTCGCCCCCCGAGGCGACCTTGGACAGCGCGCGCAGCGGCTGGCCGGGATTGGCGGTCACCCGAAACTCGATCTGGTCGACGCCGTGAGGCTGCGGCTCGGTGGACTCCAGCGCCGTCACGTCGATCTGGAAGCGCCCGCCGGTCATGCCCAGCTGCTGCATGTGGGCGGTTACCGTCTTGGCCAGCGCCCGCCCCGCCGTCGCGCGGCGCGCCGACAAAAGCTTCGCCTGCTCGCGATAGCGTTCCAGCGCCACGGCCAGATCCGCCCGCACGCTGGCCAGATCACTCTCCGCGGATTCCAGCTGGGCCAGTTCCGTCGCCAGTTCCGCGGCCCGTTCATGCAGCGCTTGCGGACTGACGCGATTCTTGCGCGCCAGCTCCTCGATCGCGGCCAGGCGTCGCTGCACCTGGTCCTGACGGCCGGCATCGAAATCCTGGGAGTCCAGGTAATGCTGCATCTCCCGCGCGGCTTCCCTGATCTGGATGGCGGCGCTGTCGACCAGCGGGACGACGGCGGCGATGCCCGGATCCAGGGCAGCCACGACTTTCAGCTGCTGCAGGGCCCGTGAGACGGCCGCGTGCGCGCTGCCGGCATCCTCCTCATACAGATTCCCCAGGGCGCCCTGGATCGACTCGGTGATCCGGCCTCGGTTGGCCATTCGCGAGGCTTCCTCGGTGAGCTGGGTGAACTCCCCCGGCGCCAACCCCAGCGCGGTGAGTTCCTGGGCCTGGTAGCGCAGCAGCGACAGGCGCGCGTCCCGGTCCCGGGCCTTGGTCTCCAGTTCCAGGGCGGCGTTCAGCAGCTTCAGCCACACGCGCTGGGCGATCTCGACTTCCCCCACGATGGCTTCGTGCCGGCCGTAAGTGTCCAGCAGGTCCCGCTGGCCCGCGCTGCGCGTCAGGGTCTGGAACTCGTGCTGGCCATGGATATCCAGCAGGATGTTGCCCGCATCACGCAGCTGCTGCACGGTGACCGACTGTCCGTTGAGGTAGGCGCGCGAGCGGCCGTCGGTGGTCACGACGCGCCGCACCGACAGATCCTGTTCGACCGTGATGGACTGGTCAGCCAGCCAGCTCTTCAGTTCCCGCGGCGCCTGCGCCAGTTCGAAGGTCGCAGTCACCTCCGCGCGCTGCGCGCCGTGGCGGACCACTTCCGCGCCGGCCCGGCCGCCGGCAATGAGCTGCAGCGCATCGACCAGGATGGACTTGCCCGCGCCGGTTTCCCCGGTGAGCACCGTGAGGCCCGGCAGCACCTCCAGTTCCAGCTCATCGATGATGGCGAAGTCCAGGATATGCAGGTAGGTAAGCATGGCGCGCTACCGCGAGCGGTCCGTGTCGCCGCGGCCCCAGTGCAGTTTGGAACGCAGTAGGCGAAAGTAGTCGTAGCCGGGAGGATGCAGCAGCGTGACCTGGTCATGCGACTGGCGGATCTGCACCCGGTCGCAGGGCTGCACGTCGCCCAGCACGAAGCCGTCGCAGACCACCTGGGCACGGCTCTCCGGGCGCTCCAGCAGGCGGATTTCGATGCTGGCACGCGCCGACACCACGATTGGCCGGTCCGAGAGGGTGTGCGGGCAGATCGGCGCGATCACCAGGACCTCCAGGTGCGGATCGACAATGGGGCCGCCGCAGGAGAGCGCATAGGCCGTGGAGCCGGTGGCGCTGGCGATCACGATGCCATCCCCGGCATGGGTATTGAGGTAGCGCCCGTCGATCCAGGTCTCGAAGTCCATCATGCTGCCGGTCGCCAGCTTCTGCACGACGATGTCATTGAGCGCCAGGCCCGTGGTCGTGGCGGCTCCCGCGACGAGCAGCGACGTTGTCAGCAGCGGACGCCGGTCGACCTCGCAGCCCCCATCCAGAGCGGCATCGACGCAAGCCAGGACATCCTGCGGCAGCACGTCCGTCAGGAACCCCAGGCGCCCGCGATTGATTCCCAGCAGCGGTACCCGCCGGGCGGTCGCCAGCCGCGCGGCATACAGCAAGGTGCCATCCCCGCCGATGGCGATGATGAGATCGGCGCGGCCCGCAAGTTCCGCCTCGGAGACGATCCTGATCTGTGCCGCACTGGCCGGCCCGCCGAGCTTCTCGAGCGCCAGCACCTCGATGCCCCGGGCAATCAGGTGCGGCACCAGCACCGCGGCGGACTCCGCCACCCGGGAGTCGGTGAACCGTCCTAGCAGGGCGCACACGCGTATGGAGGCAGTCATTTGCCTTTGTAGCACGGGGCCGAGTGCGGCCCAAGGGCGCGCGTTGCTTGACTGCCCGCATGGCGGTCGTTAGGTTGGCTGCAGTTATGTCTTCAGACGTCCGCGACGAGACCCTCAATGACCGGGCCCAGCGCCTGCTGCGGACATTGGTGGAAAGCTATATCCGCGACGGCCAGCCGGTGGGCTCCCGCAGCCTCTCGCGCGACAGCGGACTGAACTTAAGTTCCGCGACCATCCGCAATGTCATGGCGGACCTCGAGCAGCTGGGGTTCATCGCCTCGCCGCACACCTCGGCCGGTCGCGTGCCCACCGACAAGGGCTACCGGTTCTTCGTCGATACGCTGCTAAGGGTGCAGCCCCTGGACCAGGATTCGGTGAGCGCGTTTCGGCGGCAGCTGGACGGCGGCCATGATTCCAAGGCACTGGTGGCCACCGCCTCGCAGCTGCTGTCCAGCGTCACCCAGCTGGCCGGGGTGGTCACCCTGCCCAGCGCCCAGCAGGCCTCCATTACCCAGATCGAGTTCGTCAGCCTCTCGGAGAACCGGGTGCTGGCCGTGCTGGTGCTCAACAACAGCGAGGTGCAGAACCGCATCATCCAGCTGGAGCGCAATTTCCAGCCCGAGGAGCTGCGCCGTGCGGCGAACTTCCTGAACATGCACTTCGTGGGGCGCTCGCCCGGGGAGGTGCGCCAGGAAATCCTGCGGCAGATGCGCGAGACGCGCGAACACATGAACCAGATCATGCTGGATGCCATCACCGTGGCGCAGCAGCTGTTCAATGTCGCAGAGCCGGGTCCCGAGCGCATGGACTATGTCATCGCAGGGGAAACCAACCTGATGGGCGTCGGGGAGCTCTCCAGCGTGGAAAAGCTCAAGCGGCTGTTCGAGGCCTTCAACGAACGCAGCGACTTCCTGCATCTGCTGGACCACAGCCTGAAGGCCCAGGGCGTGCAGATCTTCATCGGCCACGCCTCGGGGTACGAAATCCTCGATGACTGCAGCCTGGTGACGGCCCCGTATTCCCTGGGGGACCAGGTGGTCGGAGTGCTGGGGGTCATCGGACCCATGCGCATGGCCTACGAGCGGGTCATCCCCATCGTCGACGTCACGGCGAAATTGCTGGGCGCCGCCTTGAATTCGAGGCGCACACCCTCAGGAATCGGCTAATCTGCGACCCCGTGTGCGCAGGCGCCACCTGAAGTCTAGGTGCGCAACTTATTGTTTTTGGAGAATTTGATGACTGGGGCAAAGGCTTCCGCGCCAGATGAGGCGCAGCCGGTGATCGGTGAATCCCAGGATCCGGACCTGGCGCGGCTGCAGCAGGCTTTAGCGGAAGCTCAGCAGCAGGCCAGCGGCTACAGGGACCAGTACCTGCGGACGGTTGCCGAAATGGACAACATCCGCAAGCGCGCCCAGCGCGATGTCGAGAATGCCAGTCGTTACGGGTTGGAGAAGTTCGCGATCGAACTGCTGCCGGTGCTCGACAGCCTGCAGGGCGCCGTCAGCAATGCGGCGCGGGCGGATGCCAAGAGCCTCGCGGCCGGCCAGGAAGCGACCCTGAAGCTGCTGGTCAAGGCCTTCGAGCGGCTCAATATCCGCGAGATCAATCCGGCCGGCGAGCCCTTCGATCCGGCCCGCCACGAAGCCGTGATGGCCCAGGACTCGACCACCGCCGAACCCAATGCGGTGCTGCAGGTGGTGCAACCGGGCTTTGAACTGGGCGGGAGGCTGCTGCGGCCCGCCCGGGTGATCGTGGCGCGGGCGCCGGGCTAGAGACCTTATAAGGACTTGAATCGCGCCGTATTGCACCCACAAAGGGCAGCAGGACGGACCTATCAGAGATTTTCCGGAGTTACGTACATGGCAAAGATCATCGGCATCGACCTGGGCACGACCAACTCGTGTGTCGCCATCATGGAAGGCGGCAAGCCCCGCGTCATCGAGAACGCGGAGGGTGATCGCACCACCCCCTCGGTCGTCGCCTTCACCAAGGACGGCGAGGTGATCGTCGGCCAGCCGGCCAAGCGCCAGGCGGTCACGAATCCGCACAACACCCTGTTCGCCGTGAAGCGTCTCATCGGCCGAAAGTTCGCCGACGAAGTCGTGCAGCGCGATGTGAAGATGGTCCCGTACAAGATCGCCCGTGCCGACAACGGCGATGCCTGGGTCGAGGTGCAGGGCAAGAACATGGCGCCGCCGGAAGTCTCCGCGCGCGTGCTCATGAAGATGAAGAAGACCGCCGAGGACTACCTGGGCGAGCCGGTGACCGAGGCCGTCATCACGGTACCCGCCTACTTCAACGACAGCCAGCGCCAGGCCACCAAGGATGCGGGCCGCATCGCGGGTCTTGAGGTCAAGCGCATCATCAACGAGCCCACCGCGGCGGCCCTGGCCTATGGCCTGGACAAGTCCGGCGGGGATCGCAAGATCGCCGTGTACGACTTGGGCGGCGGCACCTTTGACGTCTCCATCATCGAAATTGCGGAAGTGGACGGCGAGCGCCAGTTCGAGGTTCTGTCCACCAACGGCGATACCTTCCTGGGTGGCGAGGACTTCGACCTGCGGGTCATCAACTTCCTGGGCGAGGAGTTCCTGAAGGAGTCCGGCGTCGACGTGCGCAAGGACCCGCTGGCCATGCAGCGCCTCAAGGAGGCCGCCGAGAAGGCCAAGATCGAATTGTCCTCGACCCAGCAAAGCGATGTGAACCTGCCGTACATCACGGCCGATGCCTCGGGACCCAAGCACCTGAGCATCAAGCTGACGCGCGCGAAGCTCGAGTCCCTCGTGGAGGATCTGGTCAAGAAGACCGTGGAGCCGTGCCGCATCGCCCTGAAGGATGCCGGTCTGGCGGCGAGCGATGTGGCCGAGGTCATCCTGGTGGGTGGCCAGACGCGCATGCCGCTGGTGCAGAAGTACGTGAAGGACTTCTTCGGCAAGGAGCCGCGCAAGGACGTGAACCCCGATGAGGCGGTCGCCGTGGGCGCGGCCATCCAGGGCGGCGTGCTGGCCGGCGAGGTCAAGGACGTGCTGCTGCTGGATGTCACCCCGCTGTCGCTGGGAATCGAGACCCTGGGCGGCGTGATGACCAAGCTGATCGAGAAGAACACGACCATTCCGACGCGGGCCGCGCAGACCTTCTCCACGGCCGATGACAGCCAGACGGCCGTGACCATTCATGTGCTGCAGGGCGAGCGTGATCGGGCCGGGGACAACAAGTCCCTCGGCAAGTTCGACCTGAGCGACATTCCGCCGGCGCCGCGCGGCATGCCGCAGATCGAGGTGTCCTTCGACATCGATGCCAACGGCATCCTCAATGTGTCCGCCAAGGACAAGGCCACGGGCAAGGAGCAGAAGATCGTCATCAAGGCCTCCAGTGGCCTGAACGAGGATGAGATCAAGCGCATGGTGCGCGACGCCGAGGCGCATGCCGAGGAGGACCGCAAGTTCCGGGAACTGGTGGAGACGCGCAACAAGGCCGACGGCCTGGTCCACAGCGTCGAGAAGACCCTCAAGGATCTGGGCGAGAAGGTCGAGGCGGCGGAACGCGCCAGCGTGGAATCCGCGCTCTCGGACCTGCGCACCGCCCTGAAGAGCGAGGACAAGGATCTGATCGCGCGCAAGACCGAAGCACTGACCCAGGCCGCCGCGGCCATTGCCCAGCGTGCCTATGCGAATGAGCAGGGTGCCGCGGGCGCCGCGGGCGCCGCGGCGTGCGCAGGGTGCGGGCGCGGAGGCTGCCGGGGCGGCGAGGTCCCAAGGACGATGTGGTGGACGCGGAGTTCGAAGAGGTCAAAGACAAGGATCGCCGCGCTTCCTAAGCTGCAGTATTCTTGCGGCCGCCGCGCTTGGGTCATACCGGCCACACCGGTAGGATCAGGGTGCGGCGGCTTTGACGTGTTTATGGGTTCTAGGCGGGCATGGCTAAGCGCGATTACTACAAGGTTCTCGATGTCACCAAGACGGCATCCGAGGCCGACATCAAGAAGGCCTATCGCCGCCTGGCGATGAAATTCCATCCCGATCGCAATCCCGGGGATCACGAGGCCGAGGAAAAGTTCAAGGAATGCAAGGAAGCCGCCGAGGTGCTCGGCGATGCGCAGCGGCGCGCCATCTACGATCAGCACGGCCACGCCGGCCTGGAGGCCGCGGCCCAACGCGGCGCCGGGCAGCGCGGCGCAGATGCCTTCAGCGACATCTTTGGCGACGTGTTCGGTGATATTTTCGGCGGCGGCCGCCGTGGCGGCGGGCGCTCGCAGGTGTTTCGCGGCGCGGACCTGCGCTACGAGATCGAGCTGGAACTGGGGCAGGCGGTATTCGGCCACAGCCTGGAACTGGAACTGCCCAAACTCGATGAATGCGGCACTTGCCATGGAACCGGCGCGGCCAAGGGCTCATCACCGGTGACCTGCGACACCTGCGATGGCAACGGCCAGGTGCGCGTTTCGCAGGGCTTCTTCCAGCTGCAGCAGACCTGCCCGCGCTGCCGCGGCCTGGGCACCATCGTGAAGAATCCCTGCGACACCTGCCTGGGACAGGGCAGGGTGCGTCGCGCCAAGAAGCTGTCCGTGAAGGTTCCGGCGGGGGTCGACAACGGCGATCGCATCCGTTTGACCGGCGAGGGCGAAGCCGGACGCAACGGCGGACCGCCGGGGGACCTGTACGTGGAAGTGCGCGTGCGCGAACATCCGATCTTCGAGCGCGAGGGCGAGCATCTGTCCTGCGAAGTCCCGATCAGCTTTGCCACCGCGACGCTGGGGGGTACGCTGGAAGTGCCCACTCTGGATGGCGATGTGACCATCAAGATTCCGGCCGAATCCCAATCGGGCCGGGTCTTTCGGCTGCGCGACAAGGGCGTGAAGCCGGTGCGCGGCGGCGCGCGCGGTGACCTGTTCTGCAAGGTGATGATCGAGACGCCCGTGAAGCTCTCCGCCGAACAGCGTGAGATGGTCAGGCGCCTGGATGAATCGCTGCGCGGCAGTGGCCAGCATGCGCCGCGCCAGAAGGGCTTCCTGGAAGGCGTCAAGAGTTTCTTCTCCAAAGGCGAATAGTCTATGAGCGGTACATTGCGCGTTCTCATCATCGGTGCCACCGGACGCATGGGCCAGGCGCTGGTGCGGGTGTCGAAAGAGCGCCCCAATGTGCGCATCACCGGCGCCGTGACCCATGCGGGCAGCGTTCACCTGGGGCGCGACGTGGGCGAGCTCGCCGGCATCGGCCGCCTGGGTGTGACGGTGAGCGCCGATGTCGCCGCGGCACTGGCGGACTGCGATTGCGCCATCGACTTCTCCCAGTCGCCCGCCACCGCCTCGAACCTGGCCGCCTGCATCGTTGCCGGCAAGCCCCTGCTGGTTGGTACCACGGGACTCGCCGAAGAACTGAAGCCGGAAATCGAGCGCGCCGCGCGCCACATCGCGCTGCTGGTGGCGGCCAACACCAGTCTCGGAGTCACCTTGCTGCTGGAGCTGGTCCGGCAGGCGGCGCAGACCTTGCCGCTGAACTTCGATGTCGAGATCATCGAGGCCCACCATCGTCTGAAGAAGGATGCGCCCTCGGGAACGGCGCTGGCGCTGGGCCATGCCGTGGCGCAGTCGCGGGGCCAGGAACTGGATGCCGTATCGGCCCATGAGCGCGCGGGACTGCGGCGCGAGGGCGACATCGGTTTTGCCGTGGTACGGGCGGGTGACATCGTCGGTGACCACACCGTGGTCTTTGCCGGAACAGGCGAGCAAGTGGTTTTATCGCACCGCGCCACGGACCGGAACGTGTTCGCGCGCGGCGCCCTGGACGCCGCGGCCTGGTTGGCCGGGCGGGCACCGGGACATTACTTCATGCGGGACATTATTCTTTAGGAACAGTATGTTACGAGTTGAATGTGGAGCGGTCGGGCAGCTGTATACAGTACCCGCCGAGTCCATTCCTGAGCACAAAAAAGTCTTGGAATCGCATGGACACACCGGGTGCCGGCCCGTAAGATTTACTTCTAATCCGCAAGGGTTAGTCCATGCAAGGCGGGAGGATGTTCCAAAAAGAACTCCTCCCGCTTTGTTTATCTGCAGCACGCGCGCGTACGCACCATGACACATCTTCCTGCGGTGCTGGCGCTGGCGGACGGTTCGATCTTCCGCGGCCAGTCCATCGGAGCCCCCAGCAATACCACCGGCGAAGTCGTTTTCAATACTGCATTGACCGGGTACCAGGAGATCCTCACCGATCCCTCGTACGCCAGGCAGATTGTGACGCTCACCTATCCACATATCGGCAATACGGGCACCAATGCCGAGGATCTGGAGTCCGCGCAGATCTATGCAGCCGGTCTCGTGATCCGCGACCTACCGCTGCTGGCCAGCAGCTGGCGCATGGTCGAGCCGCTCGCCGAGTTCCTCGCCCGCGGCAAGATCGTCGCCATCGCCGGCATTGACACCCGCCGCCTGACCCGGCACCTGCGCGAGAAGGGCGCCCAGGCCGGATGCATCGTCACCGGTGAGAAGATCGATGAGCAGGCGGCCATCAAGCTGGCCGGCAAGTTTCCCGGTCTTAAGGGCATGGACCTGGCGAAGGTCGTGTCCACCAAGCGCCCGTTTCAGTGGAACGAGGGCAATACCTGGCAGGACACGGGCCGCCAGAACATCCGTGCCCACCAGCGCCTGCATGTCGTGGCCTACGACTTCGGCATCAAGCGCAATATCCTGCGGCTGCTGTCGGATTCGGGTTGCCGCATGACGGTCGTGCCGGCCCAGACGAGCGCCCGCGAAGTGCTGCAGCTGCAGCCCGATGGGGTGTTCCTCTCCAACGGTCCGGGAGATCCGGAGCCCTGCGATTACGCCATCAGCGCCACGCGCGAACTGCTGGAGTCGGAAATTCCGCTGTTCGGCATCTGCCTGGGCCACCAGATCATGGGGCTCGCCGCCGGCGCCAGCACCATCAAGATGAAGTTCGGCCACCATGGGGCCAATCATCCGGTGCAGGATCTGGAGAGCGGCCGGGTCATGATCACCAGCCAGAACCATGGTTTCGCGGTCGATGAGGCGAGCCTGCCGGCCAGCGTCAAGGCGACCCACCGTTCGCTGTTCGATGGTTCGCTGCAGGGCCTTGCCTTCAAGGACCGTCCCGCCTTCAGCTTCCAGGGCCATCCCGAGGCCAGCCCGGGTCCGCACGATGTGCGGCCCCTGTTCGAGCGATTCAATCAGCTCATGCTGCGGCGGTTGCAGAACCAGCTGCGGCAGGCCCAGCGATAAGTCTTTGCGGAGGACGAGCGAAATTGCCTAAGCGCACAGACATCCATAGCGTCCTGATCATCGGCGCGGGCCCCATCGTCATCGGCCAGGCCTGCGAGTTCGACTACTCCGGTGCCCAGGCCTGCAAGGCGCTGCGCGAGGAGGGCTACCGGGTCATTCTGGTGAACTCCAATCCCGCCACCATCATGACGGACCCGGAAATGGCGGACGCGATCTACATCGAGCCGGTGAACTGGCGCACGGTGGCGCGCATCATCGAGAAGGAAAAGCCCGATGCGCTGCTGCCGACCATGGGTGGCCAGACGGCTTTGAATACCGCCCTCGACCTGGTGCGCGAGGGCGTGCTGGAGAAGCACGGTGTGGAGCTCATCGCCGCCTCGCGCGCCGCCATCGACATGGCCGAGGATCGCGAGCTGTTCCGCGATGCCATGCGCGACATCGGCCTGGAAACGCCGCGCTCGCGCATCGCCCACAACCTCGAGGAGGCCAACGGCGCCATCGGGGATATCGGCTATCCGGTGGTGATCCGTCCCTCGTTCACCATGGGGGGCAGCGGCGGCGGCATCGCCTACAACCGCGAGGAGTTTGAAACCATTCTGGCGCGGGGACTTGATGCCTCGCCCACCAGCGAGGTGCTGCTCGAAGAGGCGGTGATCGGCTGGAAGGAATATGAGATGGAGGTGGTCCGCGACCGCAAGGACAACTGCATCATCATCTGCTCCATCGAGAACCTGGATCCGATGGGCGTGCACACCGGCGACTCGATCACCGTGGCGCCCGCGCAGACGCTGACCGACAAGGAATACCAGCGCATGCGTGACGCCTCGATCGCGGTGCTGCGCAAGATCGGGGTCGAGACCGGCGGCTCGAACGTGCAGTTCGCAGTAAATCCCGAGGACGGTCGGCTGCTGGTCATCGAGATGAATCCGCGCGTGTCGCGCTCCTCGGCGCTGGCCTCCAAGGCCACCGGTTTTCCGATCGCCAAGATCGCCGCGAAGCTGGCCATCGGCTACACGCTGGACGAGCTGCGCAACGACATCACCGGCGGCGCCACCCCGGCATCCTTCGAGCCGACCATCGATTACGTGGTCACCAAGATCCCGCGCTTCACCTTCGAGAAGTTTCCCGCCGCCAACGACCGCCTGACGACGCAGATGAAGTCGGTGGGCGAAGTCATGGCGATCGGCCGCACCTTCCAGGAATCGCTGCAGAAGGCGCTGCGGGGACTGGAAACCGGCCTTGACGGTCTGGGCGAGCAGATCAGCCTGCCGCTCAACGAGGAATCCACCTCGAAGCTGGAATACGAACTGCGAGTGCCCGGCGCGAATCGCCTGCTGTTCACCGCCGATGCGTTCCGCGCCGGCTGGTCGTTCGAGAAGATCCACCGGCTCACGCACATTGATCCGTGGTTTCTGGCGCAGCTGGAAGACCTGGTGCGCGAGGAGCAGCAGGTTGCCGAACGCGGCATGAGCGGGCTTTCCGCCGAACGCTTAAGGGGGCTGAAGCGCAAGGGCTTCTCCGACCGGCGGCTGGCGCACCTGGTGAGCGTGGTGGAAAAGGCGGTGCGCCAGCGCCGCCACGACCTGGGTGTGCGCCCGGTCTACAAGCGCGTGGACACCTGCGCCGCGGAATTCGCGACCTCGACCGCCTACATGTATTCCACCTACGAGGAGGAGTGCGAGGCGGCGCCCACCGACCGGCGCAAGATCATGATCCTCGGCGGCGGACCCAACCGGATCGGCCAGGGCATCGAGTTCGACTACTGCTGCGTGCACGCGGCGCTCGCCCTGCGCGAGGATGGATTCGAGACCATCATGGTGAACTGCAATCCGGAGACCGTCTCCACCGACTATGACACCTCCGACCGGTTGTACTTCGAGCCCCTGACGCTCGAGGACGTGCTGGAAATCATGGACAAGGAGAAGCCCGAAGGCGTGATCGTGCAGTTCGGCGGCCAGACGCCGCTGAAGCTGTCGCGGGCGCTGGAGGAAGCAGGCGCGCCCATCATCGGCACCAGCCCGGACTCCATCGACGTGGCCGAGGACCGCGAGCGCTTCCAGCTGCTGGTGCGCAACCTGGGTCTGAAGCAGCCGGCCAACGCCACGGCGCGCACCGAGGATCAGGCGGTGCGGCTGGCGCGTGAGGTGGGTTTTCCGCTGGTCGTGCGTCCCTCGTATGTACTGGGCGGGCGGGCCATGGAGGTGGTGTTCACCGAGGATGACCTGCGTGCCTACATGACCGATGCCGTGCGCGTCTCCAACGACAGCCCGGTGCTGCTGGATCGCTTCCTGGACGTGGCCATCGAAGTCGATGTGGATGCCGTCTGCGACGGTCAGCAGGTGCTGATCGGCGGCATCATGGAGCACGTCGAGCAGGCCGGCGTGCACTCGGGTGATTCCGGCAGCTCCCTGCCGCCATTCAGCCTGAGCGCCGCCATCCAGGATGAAATCCGCGACCAGACCCGCAAGCTCGCCATGGCGCTGAACGTCGTGGGCCTGATGAACATCCAGTTTGCCGTGCAGAACGGCATCGTCTACGTGCTGGAAGTGAATCCGCGCGCCTCGCGGACCGTGCCGTTCGTCTCCAAGACCACCGGTCTTGCGCTGGCCAAGATTGCCGCGCGCACCATGATCGGCCGCACCCTCGCGGAGCTGGACGCCACCGTCGAGCGGGTGCCGCCGTACTTCTCGGTCAAGGAAGCGGTATTCCCGTTCGCCAAGTTTCCGGAAGCCGACCCCATCCTGGGACCGGAAATGAAATCCACCGGCGAGGTCATGGGCACGGGGCGGACCTTCGGCGAGGCCTATGCCAAGGCGCAAGCGGGCTCCGGCGTCACCTTGCCGCGCAATGGCGTATGCCTGATCAGCGTGCGCGAGCGCGACAAGCCCGGGGCCGTGGCTCTGGCGCGTCGGCTCATCGCCCATGGATTCAGCATCGTGGCCACCAGCGGCACCGCGGACGTGCTGGAGCAGTCGGACATCGTCTGCCGCCGCGCCAACAAGGTGCGCGAGGGGCGCCCGCATATCGTCGACATGATCAAGAACGACGAGATCGACCTCATCGTCAACACCACGGAGGGCAAGCAGGCCATCCGTGAATCCAATTCGATCCGGCGCGAGGCGGTCCATCGCCGCGTCACCTACTACACGACGCTGGCCGCGGCGCTGGCAACCTGCGAGGCCCTCGAACATATCGATGAAGTCGAGGTCAATCGTCTCGCCGACCTGCATCAGGAGACTCTGGGCGCATGAAACGCACTCCCATGACGCTGCGCGGCGCCGAAGCACTGCGCGTTGAGCTGAAGCGATTGAAATCCCACGATCGGCCCACTGTGATCAAGGCCATCGCCGAGGCGCGCGCGCACGGGGACCTGTCGGAAAACGCCGAGTACCATGCGGCGCGCGAACAGCAGGGATTCATCGAGGGCCGCATCAATGAGGTCGAGGCCAAGCTTTCCACGGCCGAAATCATCGATCCGAGCACGCTGCCGAAGGATGGCCGCGTGGTTTTCGGGGCCACGGTGGAGCTCGAGGACCAGGACAGCGGCGCGCGCTTGAGCTACCAGATCGTCGGCGAGGATGAGGCGGACCTGAAGGCGGGGCGCATTTCAGTGACCTCGCCGATCGCCCGCGCGCTGGTCGCGAAGTCCGAGGGCGATGTCGTGGATGTGGCAGCCCCCGGCGGCACCCGATCCTACGAAATCGTCGCCGTCAAACTGTAGGCTTGGCGGGCTTCGGGTCCGGAATGACCAGTCCGGGCTTGGCCGCATTGGCAAGGTAGAGCACGGCGACATGCCCGATGCGGTGGACCAGCGTACTGCCGGTACGCGCGGCCAGATCCGCGAGCAGGGCGTCCCGGGCCTGCCTGTCGGCCCCCGGCGCGCGGACCTTGATGAGTTCGTGATCATGCAGGGCGCGGGCGGTCTCCCGGGCGACGGCCTCGGTCAGGCCGGTCTTGCCGATCTGGATGATGGGTTTCAGGGCGTGGGCGCGGCCGCGTAGAAAGCGCCGCTGATTCTCGGAAATTTCCATGGCGGCGATTGTAACCAAGGCGGCTGCCGGTGGCGCGGCACGGGGTGCCTGGAGCCAGTACGCCAGCCGGCGGGTGGGGGCGGGGGCCGCTGTGGTGGCCGCGCTACAGGCGTTGCTGCCCGGGCATGGGGTGGATTTGCGGCCGTCCGCCATGGCCCCCGACTTGAGCGGTATCGATGCCGTGGACCGGCCCCGATCCACCTGCCTGGCTGCACGGGCACTGAATACCGCCGGCCAGGTCTTGAATCCTGGTGGAACGGCCCTGATCAAGGTCTGCCAGGGATCGGGCTTCCCTGCGCGACTGACGGGCTGCCGGCGGCAGTTTGCCAGGGTCCGGATGCGCGAGCCCGAGGCCTCGCGGGCGCGCCGCCCCGAGCTGTACTTGCTGGCGAAGGACTTCACGATAGTGTAGGTTCGATCCATGAGCGAAATCAGAGCTTTTATGAGGATAATTCCTTGAACGATTTGACGAAAAACATCCTGTTATGGGTGGTCATCGTCGTCATCCTGCTGGTGGTGTTCAGCCGCTACCTGCCCCAGGGCACCACGCCTCAGGAGCTCAGCTATTCGGTCTTCCTGGATGATGTGAAGGCCAACAAGGTCGATTCGGTCTTGCTGCAGGGCGAGCAGATCCTGGGCACCCTGAAGGACAAGACCCAATTCAAGACCATCAATCCGGAGACCGACTACACCGCGCTGATCGGCGAGTTGCAGAAGGGCAACGTCGACATCAAGGCCGCACCTCCGCATCAGCAGAGCATCTGGACGCAGCTGCTGCTGCAGCTGGCGGCCCCGGTGCTGCTGCTGTTCTTCTTCCTGTACATGCTGCGCCAGATGCAGGGCGCCTCGGGCGGCCGCGGCGCCATGTCCTTTGGCAAGAGCCGGGCGCGCCTGCTGGGCGAGGACCAGGTCAACGTTACCTTCGCCGATGTCGCCGGCGTCGAGGAGGCCAAGCAGGAAGTCGCGGAAATCGTCGATTTTCTCAAGGATCCGGGCAAGTTCCAGAAGCTCGGCGGCAAGATTCCCAAGGGCGTGCTGATGGTCGGCTCGCCCGGCACCGGCAAGACCCTGCTGGCACGCGCCATCGCCGGCGAAGCCAAGGTGCCCTTCTTTACCATCTCCGGTTCCGACTTCGTGGAGATGTTCGTGGGCGTGGGTGCCTCACGCGTGCGCGACATGTTCGAACAGGCCAAGAAGCACGCTCCCTGCATCATCTTCATCGATGAGATCGATGCGGTCGGGCGGCACCGGGGAGCCGGCTTGGGCGGCGGTCATGACGAGCGCGAACAGACCCTGAACCAGCTGCTGGTGGAGATGGACGGCTTCGAAGGCAACGAAGGCATCATCGTCATCGCGGCCACCAACCGTCCGGATGTGCTGGACCCGGCGCTGTTGCGGCCCGGTCGCTTCGACCGCCAGGTCGTGGTGCCGTTGCCCGATGTGCGCGGCCGGGAGCAGATCCTGCGCGTGCACATGCGCCGCGTGCCGTTGGCCGAGGACGTGAAGCCGCAGCTGATTGCGCGCGGTACGCCCGGATTCTCGGGCGCGGACCTGGCGAACCTGGTGAATGAGGCGGCATTGTTTGCAGCGCGCGCCAACAAGCGCACCGTGAGCATGGAAGAGTTCGAGCGCGCCAAGGACAAGATCATGATGGGCGCCGAGCGCCGTTCCATGGTCATGACCGAGGACGAGAAGAAGATGACGGCCTACCACGAGGCCGGCCACGCCATCGTCGGCATGACGGTGCCGGAACACGATCCGGTCTACAAGGTGACCATCATTCCGCGCGGGCGTGCGCTGGGCGTCACCCAGTTCCTGCCCGAGCAGGATCGCTACAGCCTCTCGCGCCGGCGCATCCAAAGTTCCATCGCGACGCTGTTCGGAGGCCGCATTGCCGAGGAACTCATCTTCGGTCAGGACGCGGTGACGACCGGCGCTTCCAACGACATCGAGCGGGCCACCGACCTGGCGCGCAACATGGTCACGAAGTGGGGCCTGTCGGACAAGCTGGGGCCGCTCACCTACACGGAGGAAACCGGCGAGGTGTTCCTGGGCCGCAGCGTGACCCAGCACAAGCAGGTCTCCGACGGCACGGCGCACGCGATCGATGAGGAAATCCGCAACGTCATCGAGACCAACTACCAGTGGGCCAAGCAGATCCTGGTCACCAACCTTGACCGGCTGCACGCCATGGCCGAGGCGCTCATCAAGTACGAGACCATCGATGACGGGCAGCTCAAGGACATCATGGACGGCAAGCCGCCTCAGCCGCCCGCGGGCTGGGATGACTCCCTGCCGACCAACAAGCAGCCTCCGGCGCCCAAGCCGGCCGGCGCGCCCGGTCCGATCGGTTCGCCTGCCGGACAGCACTAGGCCGTCGAATCCACCCGAAAGCCCATCGGCGGCTATTGGGCCGCGATGCAGCTGCGCTGTGGTTCAACTCTGCTCGATCTGACGTTGCCCAAGGTCATGGGCGTGCTCAACGTCACGCCCGATTCCTTCTCGGACGGCGGCCGCTTCGTGAGGCACGCTCGCGCCCTGGAGCACGCCCAGGCGATGATCGACGGCGGCGCCGCCATCATCGATGTGGGCGGGGAGTCCACCCGGCCAGGCGCCGCGGCGGTCAGCGTCGAGGAGGAGCTGCGCCGCGTCATGCCGGTCGTCGAGCAGCTCGCCCGCAGCGGCCGCGCCATCGTGTCCGTGGATACCAGTACCCCGGAGGTCATGCGGGCCGCGGCGGCCGCGGGCGCGACGCTCATCAATGACGTGCGCGGCCTGCGCCGTGTCGGCGCGCTCGAGGCGGCGGCGGCATCCGGCTGCGCGGTCTGCGTCATGCATATGCAGGGTGAGCCCGGGACCATGCAGCGACGGCCGCGAATATGCGGATGTGGTGGCCGAGGTGAAGCAGTATCTGCGCGGACGGATCGGCGCCTGTGAGGCGGCCGGCATCGGCCGCGAGCGCATCGTCATCGATCCCGGATTCGGCTTCGGCAAGACTGTGGCGCACAATCTCGCACTGGTGCGTCGGCTGCCCGAACTGCTCGCGCTGCGGCCTGCCGGTGCTGATGGGGATGTCCCGCAAGTCGACCATCGGGGCCATCACGGGACGGGAAGAGGGGGCCCGCCTGGCCGGCAGCCTGGCACTGGCAGTGGCCGCGGTGCTGCGCGGGGCCCACCTCATCAGGGCTCATGATGTGGCGGAAACGGTGGACGCGTTGAAAATTGCACACGCAGTGCAGTCAGGAGTTTAGTCGTGGCGCGGCGATATTTCGGAACGGATGGAGTGCGCGGGCGCGTGGGCGAGCATCCCATGAAGGTGGATTTCGCGTTGAATCTGGCCAGCGCCGCCGCACGCGTGCTGGCCCCGCAGGGCGGCAAGGTGCTCATCGGCAAGGACACCCGCCTGTCGGGCTACATGTTTGAGTCGGCGCTGGAAGCGGGCTTCGTGGCCACGGGCGTCGACGTGCTGCTCATCGGTCCGCTGCCCACACCGGGAATCGCCTACCTCACGCGCAAGTTCGAGTGCCACTTCGGCGTGGTGATCAGCGCCTCGCACAATCCCTACGACGATAACGGCATCAAGTTCTTCGATGCGCGAAGGCGGCAAGCTCTCCGATGAGCTGGAAGAGCAGATCGAAGTGGAGCTGGAACGCGGTCCGGTGACCCGCGAGTCGGGCCTGCTGGGGCGCGCCGCGCGCGTGGACAAGTCGCGCACCGCCTACCAGGAATTCTGCGCCTCGACCGTGCCCCGGGGCGTCGACCTTGCGGGCATGAAGATCGTCATCGACTGCGCCAACGGCGCCGCCTACAAGGTGGGTCCCGCGCGTGCTCGCGGACCTGGGCGCGGAGATCGTGCCGGTGGGGTGTTCACCCAACGGCCGCAATATCAACGATGGCTGCGGTTCCATGGCCCCGCAGCTGCTGCAGCTCACCGTGCCCGGGGTGCGGGCCGATGTGGGCATCGCCCTGGACGGCGACGGCGATCGGCTGGTCATGGTGGATCACCTGGGCAGGGTCGTGGACGGGGACCAGCTGCTGTACATCATGGCCACCGCCCGCAAGCGCGAGGGCACCCTGGCGGGCCCCGTCGTGGGCACTGTCATGAGCAACTTCGGACTGGAGCTGGCCCTGCAGTCCCAGGGCATTGCGTTTCAGCGGGCGGCCGTGGGCGACCGATACGTGCTGGGGCTGCTGCGCGAGACCGGCGGCGTGCTGGGCGGGGAAACTTCCGGACATATTCTGTGCCTGGACCAGACCACCACCGGGGACGCCATGATCAGCGCCCTGCAGATCCTCTCGATCATGCGGCGCACCCGCCAGAGCCTCGCGGAACTGGCCGCGGGCATGCAGCGCTTCCCGCAGGTGCTGCTCAATGTGAAGGTCGCCAAGCGCTTCGACCCGGCGACCGTGCCGGCCATCCAGAACAGTGTGCGCAGCATCGAGAGCCGCCTGGCGGGCGAGGGGCGCGTGGTGCTGCGTCCCTCGGGCACGGAACCGGTGATCCGGGTCATGGTCGAGGGCCGCGACGAGCGGGCCACCAGAGCCTATGCGGACGAACTGGCCGAGGTGGTCCGGGCGGCCGCGGCGCTAGCGGCACCCGGGTCGCCTTGCTATGATCGCGCGCCCTTTTTTAGGGCGCAGTCCGACCGACGGGGGTGACACTTGCGACAGCCTCTGGTTGCCGGTAACTGGAAGATGCACGGCTCGCGTGCCGAGAACGCCAAGCACATCGAAAGGATTGCGGAGCGCTTTCCGGCCACGAAGGTGGAATGCGTGGTCTGCCCGCCGTACGTGTACCTGTCCGAAGTCGGGCGCCTGCTGCGCGGCGCCGAATTGCCGATTGTCCTGGGTGCGCAGGATGTCAGCGCCGAGATCAAGGGCGCCTTCACCGGCGAGGTTTCGGTCTCCATGCTGCAGGA
Organism: uncultured Pseudomonadota bacterium; assembly: GCA_963726995.1. Taxonomy (GTDB): domain Bacteria; phylum Pseudomonadota; class Gammaproteobacteria; order Steroidobacterales; family Steroidobacteraceae; genus DAIDKA01. Next base: position 121,847 of record CAVSEP010000007.1, on the reverse strand, counting down.
CGTGGGCTGCCGGTTCGTGATCGTCGGTCACTCGGAGCGGCGCCAGGCCGAGGGCGAAGACGATCACCTGGTGGCCCGCAAGTTTGAAGCCGCGCGCACCCGGATGGTCCCGATCCTGTGCGTGGGCGAACGCCTGGGCGAGCGCCGGGAGCATCGCACCCTGGAGGTGATCGGGCGACAGCTCGATGCGGTGCTGGAGCGCTGCGGGGCCGCTGGCTTTGGCGGGGCCGTGGTCGCCTATGAGCCGCGCTGGGCCATCGGCACCGGCATGACGGCGAGCCCCGAGCAGGCCCAGGAGGTCCATGCGTTCATCCGCGGGCACTTGGGGCAGCACAATGCTAAAATTGCCGATGAGGTTCGTATCCTCTACGGCGGCAGCGTCAACGCCGGCAATGCGGCGCAGCTGTTCGCGATGCCCGATGTGGACGGTGGGCTGATCGGGGGCGCCTCGTTAAAGGCAGAAGATTTCTTGGCCATCCTGGCGGCGGCAGAGCCTTAAAGAGCAGGAGGCGGCATTTCGCCGTCCGTGGAGCAGGTTCGTACATGTTGCATTACATTTTGTCGGCGGTGCAGTTCCTGAGCTGCGCCTGCATCATCGGGCTGGTGCTGATCCAGCGCGGCAAGGGCGCGGACGCCGGTGCCGGTTTCGGCGCGGGCGCGTCCGGCACGGTGTTCGGCGCGCGTGGCGCGGGCACGGCCCTGTCGCGCGCGACCGCCGTACTGGTGGCGGTCTTCATGGTGAACAGCCTGCTGCTGACGTACATGGGCACCAAGAAAGTCGAGGCGCCGAAGACGATCCTGGATACGGCCGCGGAGACCGTGCCCGCCGCCGGTGCAAATTCGGGTCCCGCGGCCCTTGGTGCACCAGTGGTGCCCGCGGCGCCTGCCGGCAGCGCGCCGAAGTAGTTTCTGAGCGATCAACGCCGACGTGGTGGAATTGGTAGACACACTAGCTTGAGGTGCTAACGCCGCAAGGCGTGCCGGTTCGAGTCCGGCCGTCGGCACCACATCTTTGAATATGGCTGCTACAATCTGGAGCAGCATCTGGCTATGCAGTTTTGAGAGCATGCTTAGCAACTATCTTCCGGTCCTCATCTTCCTGATCATCGCCTCGGGCCTTGCGGCCGTGATGCTGGGCCTGGGGTCGATTCTCGGCCGTCTGTCCAGCCGCACCAAGGGTGATGCGCAGAAACTCTCGCCCTACGAGTGCGGATTCGAGCCCTACGAGGACGCGCGCATGCGCTTCGACGTGCGCTACTACCTGGTCGCGATCCTGTTCATCGTGTTCGATCTGGAAATCGCCTTCCTGTTCCCCTGGGCGGTGGCCTTGACCCGGATCGGCGTGTTCGGCCTGCTTTCGATGGGCATCTTCCTCGGGATCCTGGTCGTGGGCTTCATCTATGAGTGGAAGAAGGGAGCGCTGGAGTGGGACTAGACGCTCAGGACGGACCGGAGGGATTCGCTGAACGGGGCTTCATGACCACGCAGGTCGACAGCCTCGTGAACTGGGCGCGCACCGGGTCGCTGTGGCCCATGACCTTCGGCCTCGCCTGCTGTGCGGTCGAGATGATGCACGCCGGGGCTTCCCGCTACGACACCGACCGTTTCGGCATCGTGTTCCGACCCAGCCCCCGGCAATCGGATGTCATGATCGTCGCCGGCACCCTGGTGAACAAGATGGCCGCTCCGCTGCGCAAGGTCTATGACCAGATGCCGGAGCCGCGCTGGGTGATTTCCATGGGCTCCTGCGCCAACGGCGGCGGCTACTACCATTATTCCTATGCGGTGGTGCGCGGCTGCGATCGTATCGTGCCGGTGGATGTGTACGTTCCCGGATGCCCGCCCACGGCCGAGGCGCTGATCTACGGCATCATCCAGTTACAGAAGAAGATCCAGCGCACCAGCACCATCTTTCCGGGTGCGCGCGCGGCCGGATAGTTTGCGGAGTACAGGCGATTGAGCGAGCACATCGAGGCTCTCGCGCGGCACGTGGAGGCGCTGCTGCAGGGGCGCGCCACGCGCGTGCCGGCACTTGCCACGGAACTGACCATCGAGGTGGCGGCCGCCACGTTGCTCGATGTCGCGCGCATTCTGCGCGACGCACCCGAATTGAAGTTCGACACCCTCATCGACGTGACGGTGGTCGACTACCTGCAGTTCCGCCTGGAGACCTGGCAGACGCACTCCGCGACCGAGACCGGCTTCAGCCGGGCGCGCATCGCACCGGCGCCGGCCGAGGAACCTGCGCCGCCGCCGCGGCCCGCCGCGGGCGCGCGCTTTGCGGTCGTCTACCACCTGCTGTCGGTCGCCAACAACCAGCGCCTGCGCGTGCGGGTGAAGTGCGAAGACGATGACGAACCGGTGGTGGACTCGGTGGTCGACATCTGGGCGAGCGCCAACTGGTTCGAACGTGAGGCCTTTGACCTGTTCGGCGTCACCTTCCGCGAGCACCCGGACCTGCGCCGCATCCTCACCGACTATGGATTCGTCGGGCATCCGTTCCGCAAGGATTTCCCGCTGATCGGCAACGTCGAGGTGCGCTACGACGAGGCGCTCAAGCGGGTGGTATACCAGCCCGTGAGCATCGAGCCGCGGGTGCTGGTGCCGCGGGTGATCCGCGACGACAACCGCTACAACCCCGCGCTCCAGGATCCGCCTCCGAAATGAGCGAGATACGCAACTACACGATGAATTTCGGTCCCCAGCATCCGGCGGCGCACGGCGTGCTGCGCCTGGTGCTGGAGATGGACGGTGAGGTTATCCAGAAGGCCGATCCGCATATCGGCCTGCTGCATCGGGGCACCGAGAAGCTCGCCGAGTCCAAGCCCTACAACCAGTCGATCGGCTACATGGACCGGCTGGACTACGTATCCATGATGTGCAATGAACATGCGTACGTCATGGCGATCGAAAACCTGCTGGGGCTGACGATCCCGGAGCGCGCGCAGTACATCCGGGTGATGTTCGATGAGCTCACCCGCATCCTCAATCACCTCATGTGGCTGGGCGCCCACGCGCTGGACATCGGCGCGATGACGGTGTTCCTGCTGGCGTTCAAGGAACGCGAGGAACTGATGGATGTGTACGAGGCGGTCTCGGGCACGCGCATGCATGCGACCTACTATCGTCCGGGCGGCGTGCACCGCGACCTGCCGGAGTCCATGCCGCGCTACCAGGCCTCCAAATGGCGCAGCCAGAAGGAGGCCGATCGTTTCAACGAGTCGCGCAATGGCACGATGCTGGATTTCATCGGTGCCTTCGCCGACCGCTTTCCAAAATGCGTCGATGACTACGAGACCCTGTTGACGGACAACCGCATCTGGAAGCAGCGCACCGTCAATATCGGGGTGGTGACCCCGGAGCGGGCTTTGCAGCTGGGCTTCACCGGCGCCATGCTGCGCGGTTCGGGCATCGCCTGGGACCTGCGCAAGAAACAGCCCTATGAGGTGTACGACCGGATGGACTTCGACATTCCGGTCGGTGTCAATGGCGACTGCTACGACCGCTATCTGGTGCGTATCGAGGAACTGCGCCAGTCGACGCGCATCATCCGCCAGTGCGTGGACTGGCTGAAGGTGAATCCGGGTCCGGTGATGGTCGCTGAACGCAAGGTGCGCGCGCCGCGCCGCGAGGAGATGAAGGACGACATGGAGTCCCTCATCCATCACTTCAAGTTCTTCACGGAAGGCTTCTGCGTTCCCGAAGGGGAGACCTACGCTGCGGTGGAAGCACCCAAGGGCGAGCTCGGGGTATATCTGGTGTCCGACGGGGCCAACAAGCCCTACCGGCTGAAGGTCCGCGCGCCGGGCTTCGTGCATCTTTCGGCCCTGGATGAGATGGTGCGCGGTCACATGCTGGCCGACGTCGTGGCCGTGATCGGCACTCAGGACATTGTGTTTGGGGAGGTCGATCGCTGATGTCTGCCGTGGGCGCCAAAGTCGCGTTGCTGTCCGAGCACACGCGCCAGGAAATCGATCACTGGGTGGCGAAGTTCCCCCCGGACCGGAAGCGTTCGGCGGTGCTCGCCGCACTCAGGTTCACGCAGGAGCAGAACGACGGTCACCTGACCACCGAATTGATGGATGCGGTTGCCGCCTATCTGGAGCTGCCGCCCATCCAGGTGTACGAGGTGGCGAGTTTCTATTCCATGTACGAGCTGCATCCTTGCGGCCGGCATCATGTGAGCATCTGCACGAATATTTCCTGCATGCTGCGCGGCGGCGAGGCGCTGGTGGCCCATGCCGAGAAGCATCTGGGCATCAAGTTGGGGGAAAGCACGCCCGATGGCCGCATTCTGCTCAAGCGCGAGGAGGAATGCCTGGCGGCCTGCACCGGGGCTCCCATGATGATGATCGACCATCACTTCCATGAGCACCTGACGCCGGAAACGGTGAGCCAGCTGCTGGATGATCTGAAATGAGTTCAATCCGCGAGTCGTACGCCGACAAGTTCAATCTCAACCTGTTCGAGTCGCTGCACCTGCCGAACTCCTGGACGCTGGACACCTATCGGCAGATCGGCGGCTACCAGGTCTGGGAGAAGATCCTGGCCGGCGGCCTGACCCAGGAACAGATCATCGACCAGGTCAAGGCCTCGGGGCTGCGCGGGCGGGGAGGGGCGGGCTTCCCGACGGGCTTGAAGTGGAGCTTCATGCCGCGCAGCTCGCCGATCCAGAAGTACGTGGTCTGCAATTCCGATGAGAGCGAGCCCGGCACCTGCCATGATCGCGACATCCTGCGCTTCAATCCGCATGCGCTCATCGAGGGCATGGCCATCGGCGGCTTCGCGATGGGCGCCACGGTGGGCTACAACTACATTCGCGGCGAGTTCCTGGGCGAACCCGTGCCGCGCTTCGAGGCTGCGCTCAAGGAAGCCTACGAGGCGGGGCTTCTGGGCAGGAACATCAAGGGCTCCGGCATCAGCTTCGATCTGCACACCTTCGTGGGCGCCGGCGCCTACATCTGCGGCGAGGAGACGGCGCTGCTGGATTCGCTGGAAGGCAAGCAGGGCAAGCCGCGCTTCAAGCCGCCGTTTCCCGCGAATTTCGGCCTGTACGGCAAACCCACGACCATCAACAACACCCAGAGCTTCGCCTCCGTGCCGGCCATTCTGCGCAAGGGCGCGGAGTGGTTCGCGGCCCTGGGGCCGAAGAACGCCGGCGGCACCAATATCTTCTCGGTGTCCGGACACGTGAACAATCCCGGCAACTTCGAGCTGCCCATGGGCGTACCGTTCCGCGACCTGCTGGAGATCGCGGGCGGCGTGTGGAAGGGCCGCAAGCTGAAGGCCGTGATTCCGGGCGGCTCCTCGGTGCCGGTGGTGCCCGCCGAACTCATCATGAACGTCAACATGGACTACGACTCCATGAAGACCACCGGCTCATCGATCGGCTCGGCCGCGGTCATCATCATGGACGAGACCACCTGCATGGTGCGGGTGCTGGAACGGCTGGCGCGCTTCTATACCTCCGAGTCCTGTGGCCAGTGCACCCCCTGCCGGGAGGGCACGGGCTGGATGGACCGGATGCTGAAACGGATCCTGGCCGGCCAGGGTCGGCGCGAGGATTTGAATCTGCTGCTGGATGTGGCCAACCGCATCGAGGGCCACACCATCTGCGCGCTGGGCGATGCCGCGGCATGGCCGGTGCAGAGCTTCCTGAAGCATTACCGGCACGAATTTGAATACATGATCGATCACGGCGGCCGCAGCATCGTGGAGTCCCAAGGCCTCGCTGCGGCCTAACGAGTCTCAAATACCATGGCAGAAGAGTTCGTCAACATAGAAGTGAATGGCGTGCCGATGAAGGCGCGCAAGGGCGAGATGATCATTCGCGTCACCGACGCCAATGGGGTCTATGTCCCGCGCTTCTGCTATCACGACAAGCTGTCCATCGCCGCCAACTGCCGCATGTGCCTGGTGGAGGTGGAGAAGGCGCCCAAGCCGCTGCCGGCCTGCGCCACGCCCGTTGCCGAGGGCATGAAGATCTTCACCCAGTCGCAGAAGGCGACCGGTGCGCAGCGCGCCACCATGGAGTTCCTGCTCATCAACCATCCGCTGGACTGCCCGATCTGCGATCAGGGCGGGGAGTGCGAGCTGCAGGATCTGGCGGTGGGCTTCGGGCGCGACGTCTCCGCGCTTCGCCGAGGCCAAGCGAGTGGTGAAGGATGAGTCCTTAGGGCCTCTGGTCTCCACCGACATGACCCGCTGCATCCAGTGCACGCGCTGCATCCGCTTCACGCAGGAAATCGCGGGTGTCCAGGAACTGGGAATGGTGGGTCGGGGCGAGAACAGTTCCGTTCGCGCCTTCGTCGAGCGCACCGTGGATCACGAGCTGTCGGGCAACATCATCGACTTGTGCCCCGTGGGTGCGCTGAACTCGAAGCCCTTCCGTTTCAGCGCCCGAGCGTGGGAGATGATCGCGCACCCGCTGGTGTCGCCGCATGACGGAGTAGGCACCAACCTCTTCGGTCACGTGCTGCGCGGCAGGCTGATGCGCGTCGTGCCGCGTGACAACGAGGCCATCAACGAGACCTGGATCGCCGATCGCGATCGCTTCAGCTACGAGGGGGTGTACAGCGCGGATCGGCTCGGGGCGCCGCTGCTGCGCGAGGGCGCCGCCTGGACCCAGGTGAGCTGGCAGTCCGCGCTGGCCGTGGCGGTGGAGGGCCTGCGCCGGCATGCCGGAAGTCTGGGGTCGCTGGGCAGTGCTTCGGCAACCACCGAGGAGCTGTACCTGTTGAACCGGCTGACCCGCGGCCTGGGTTCGCAGAACCTCGATCATCGACTGCGCGTTCGCGACTTCACCGATCAGGCGGCCGATGCGCTGTATCCGAACCTGGGAATGCGGATCGGCGATGTCGACCACCTGAACGGACTGCTGGTGATCGGGGCGAATCTGCGCCGCGAGGTGCCGGTACTGGCGCACCGCGTCCGCAAGGCGTCGCTGGCGGGCGCTGCGGTGGCGTTCCTGAATCCGGCGAAGTTCGATTACAAGTTCAACGTCGCCGCCTATTTGCGCTCGGCACCGGCCGCGCAGGTGGCGGATCTCGCCGCGGTGCTGGCGGCGGTCGCAGCGGCACTCGGCAGCGCCGTGCCGCCCCACCTGGCGGGCATTGCCGCAGGGGCGGCCGTCTCCGAGGCACATCGGGCCGTGGCGGCCGCGCTGTTGTCGGGACCTAAGCGCGCGGTCTGGCTGGGCGCCCTGGCGCTGCGCCATCCGCAGTATGCGGATCTGCGGGCACTGGCCGGTGCCATTGCCAAACTGGCCGGGGCCGCGCTCGGGGAGCTTGCCGAGGGCGGCAATGCCGCCGGCGCCTATCTCGCCGGCTGCGTGCCGCACCGGGAAGCCGGCGGCAAGGTGCTTGGCTCGCCGGGCAGCAACGCTGCCCAGATGTTCGAGTCGCCGCTGAAGGCCTACATCCTGTTTGGCGGTGTGGAACCTGAGGCGGATGCGGCAAGTCCGCAGGTGCTGCAGGCGCTTGCGGGCGCCGAGCTGGTGATCGCCATCACCCCCTACCTGACCGAGCAGCTCAAGCAGATCGCACACGTCATATTGCCCATCGGCACCTTCGCCGAAACCTCGGGCACCTACGTGAATCTGGAAGGCGTATGGCAGAGCTTCACGGCCGCCGCCCGCGGCTTCGGTGAATCGCGCCCGGGCTGGAAGGTGCTGCGGGTGCTGGGCACGGAGCTGGGACTGGAGCGCTTTGAATACCAGTCTTCAGAGGAGGTTCGCGATGAGCTGCGGCGCATCTGCGCCGAGGGCCTGCCGCCGGCCTGGAACAGTGCGCGGGGCGTCAGCGGCGGCACGGTTGCGGGCGGCGCCATCAGCACGGTCGATGTTCCCATGTACCAGGTCGATGCCGTGGTGAGGCGCGCGCCGTCGCTGCAGCGGACCGCCGAGGGGCGCAGCGCGCCCGCGATCTACTGAATCGGAAAGGCAAGGCGCGATTGTGCTGAATTCTCTGACAACTCACTGGGCCGCACTACCGGACATCGTCCGTTCCACGACGATCTCGACCCTGTGGATCCTCGCGGTCACCGTCGCCCTGATTCTGTGCGTGGCGCTGACCACGCTGTGGGAACGCAAGGTGATCGGCTGGATGCAGCTGCGGCGCGGACCCAACCGGGTCACGATCCTGGGGATGTTCCCGGGGCTGGGTCAGCCGTTCGCCGACGTCGTCAAACTGATCACCAAGGAAGTGATCATTCCGGCGAAGGCCAACAAATTCCTGTTCGCGCTGGCGCCGTGCATCACCCTGGTGACGGCATTCGCCGCCTGGTCGGTGATGCCGCTGTCGCCGGACCTGACCATCGCCAACGTCAATGCCGGACTGCTGTTCCTGCTGGCGCTGACTTCCGCCGGCGTGTACGGCGTGATCCTGGCCGGCTGGGCCTCCAATTCCAAGTACGCCTTCCTGGGCGCCATGCGCTCGGCCGCACAGATCGTGGCCTACGAGATCGCGATGGGCTTTGCGCTGGTCGGAGTGCTGATGGCGGCCGGCAGCCTGAATCTCGGGGACATCGTGCGGCACCAGCAGGGCGGCCTGTTCACCTGGAACTGGACCTGGCTGTTCCCGCTGTTCGTGGTCTACTTCATTTCCGGAGTCGCCGAGACCAACCGGGCGCCCTTCGACGTGGCCGAGGGCGAGTCGGAAATCGTCGCCGGGTTCCACGTCGAGTACTCCGGCATGGCGTTTGCGCTGTTCTTCCTGGCCGAATACGCCAACATGCTGCTGATCTCCTTCCTGACGGCGATCTTCTTCATGGGCGGGTGGCTCAGCCCCTTCGAGGGCTGGCCGGTGCTGGGCGGCACCATCCTCGCCACGGCGAGCTTTGGCTGGCTGGCGCTCAAGGGGTTCCTGTTCCTGTTCCTGTTCCTGTGGTTTCGGGCGACCTTTCCGCGCTACCGCTACGACCAGATCATGCGCCTCGGCTGGAAGGTGCTGATCCCCGTGACCATCGTGTGGATTTTCGTCGAGGGGGTCCTGGCATGGGCCCACGTCGGCCCCTGGCACACCTAAAGGCGAACCATGGCCAGCCAACTGCTCAAGACCCTGCTGCTTCCCGAACTTCTCAAAGGAATGACGGTGACGTGGCGCATGTTCCTCTCGCCCAAGTACACTCTGAACTATCCCGAGGAGCGCGCGCCCCAGTCGCCGCGCTTCCGGGGCCTGCATGCCCAGCGCCGCTATCCCAACGGCGAGGAGCGCTGCATCGCCTGCAAGCTGTGCGAGGCGGTGTGCCCGGCCGTCTGCATCACCATCGATTCGGAAGTGGCGCAGGATGGCACGCGGCGCACCAGTCGCTACGACATCGACCTGTTCAAGTGCATCTTCTGCGGCTTCTGCGAGGAGGCCTGCCCGGTGGATGCCATCGTTCTCACGCGCCTGCACGAGTACCACATGGAGCATCGCGGCGAGAACATCATGTCCAAGGACAAGCTGCTCGCGGTCGGCGAGCGTTACGAGGCGATGATCGCGGCCGACAAGGCCGCGGACGCGCCGTTCCGGTAAGCCTTAGCAGCAGCGGATCCTAAAGGGGAGGGCAGCGTGCTCGTTCAAGTATTGTTCTACGCCTTTGCGGTGGTGCTGGTGGCATCAGCCCTTGGCATGATCATTTCACGCAACCCGGTGCACGCGGCGTTGGCGCTGGTCATGTGCTTCGTGACCAGTGCCGCCATCTGGCTGCTGATCGGCGCCGAGTTCCTGGCCGTGGTGCTGGTGCTGGTGTACGTAGGCGCGGTGATGGTGTTGTTCCTATTCGTCGTCATGATGCTCGACATCAACCTGGAGGAGCTGCGCGAGGGGTTCACCCGCTTCGCCTGGCTGGGATGGCTGACGGCGGGAGCCGTGATATTTGAAATCGTGGGCGTGGTGGTCGCGCGCACGCTGGGGCCGGATGTGACCCAGGGGCCGGCCGCGCTCCCCGCCAGCTACAGCAACACCACCGAGCTGGGCCAGACCCTGTACACCCAGTACGCCTATCCCTTTGAGCTCGCCGCCGTACTGCTGCTGGTGGCCATCGTGGCGGCCATTTCCCTCACCATGCGCAAGCGCAAGGGCCACAAGGTCCAGAACGTGGACCTGCAGGTGGCGGCGCGCGCCAAGGACCGGGTGCGTATCGTGAAGATGATTGCGGACAAACGCCCATGATCACGCTCGGTCAACTGCTGACGCTCTCGGCCGTGCTGTTCGCGATCGCGGTGGCAGGCGTGTTCCTGAACCGCAAGAACGTGATCCTGCTGCTGATGTGCGTGGAGCTGCTGCTGCTGGCGGCGAATTTCAACTTCGTGTCCTTCTCGCGCTTCATGGGCGACATCCACGGTCAGGTCTTCGTGTTCTTCGTGCTCACCGTGGCCGCGGCCGAGTCGGCCATCGGGCTGGCGATCCTGGTCGTGCTGTTCCGGGAGCGACGCACCATCAATGTCGAAGACCTGAGTACGCTCAAAGGGTGAGCATCGCGATGAATCCGAACCTGCTGCTCGCCATCCCGCTGCTGCCCCTGCTGGGCGCCGTCATTGCCGGTCTGTTCGGCAAAGTGGTGGGACGCGCCGGCGCCCATACGGTGACGATCCTGGCGGTGGCCGTTTCCTGCGTGCTGTCGGTCCTGGTGTGGAAGGACCTGGTATGGGGCGGCGCCGCCGTCTACAACGCCCCGGTCTACAGCTGGCTGGTCAGCGACGGCATCCACTTTCAGGTGGGATTCCTGATCGACCGGCTGTCTGCGCTGATGATGGTCGTGGTCACCTTCGTCTCGCTGTGCGTGCACGTCTACACCATCGGCTACATGGCCGATGATGCGGGTTACCAGCGCTTCTTCAGCTACATCTCGCTGTTCACCTTCTCGATGCTGATGCTGGTGATGTCGAACAACTTCATGCAGCTGTTCTTCGGCTGGGAAGCGGTCGGGGTGGTGTCGTACCTGCTGATCGGCTTCTGGTACACGCGCCCATCGGCGATCTTCGCCAATTTCAAGGCGTTCATCGTCAACCGCGTCGGTGACTTCGGCTTCGTGCTGGGAATTGCCGGGGTCGTGTACTACACCGGATCGCTCGACTACCAGGCGGCCTTCGTCGCCGCCCCGCATATCGCGACGCAGAGCTTTGCGCTCAGCGCGGGCACCGCGGTGCCGGCGATGACGCTGATCTGCATCTGCCTGTTCGTCGGCGCGATGGGCAAGTCGGCGCAGGTGCCGCTGCACGTCTGGCTGCCGGATTCGATGGAGGGCCCGACGCCGATTTCGGCCCTGATCCATGCGGCCACAATGGTGACGGCGGGAATCTTCATGGTGGCACGCATGTCGCCGCTGTTCGAACAGTCCGAGCAGGCGCTGTCATTCGTGCTCATCATCGGCGCGACCACCGCATTCTTCATGGGGCTGCTGGGCGTGGTGGCCAACGACATCAAGCGCGTGGTGGCCTACTCGACGCTCTCGCAGCTGGGCTACATGACGGTAGCGCTGGGCGTTTCCGCCTACAGCGGTGCCATTTTCCACCTGATGACCCACGCGTTCTTCAAGGCGCTGCTGTTCCTCGCGGCCGGCTCGGTGATCATCGGCATGCATCACGAACAGGACATGCGCAAGATGGGAGGCCTCGCCAAGTACATGCCCTGGACCGCCGTGACCAGCTGGATCGGATCCCTAGCGCTGATCGGCACGCCGTTCTTCGCCGGCTTCTATTCCAAGGACGCGATCATCGAGGCGGTCGGTGAGTCGCACCGCTTCGGCTCCGGCTATGCCTACGCGTGCGTACTGGGTGGGGTCTTCATCACGGCGTTCTACACCTTCCGCATGCTGTTCATGACTTTTCATGGTCCGGAGCGCTTTCGCGAGGCGGCCGCCCACGGGCACGATGACCACGACCAGGAGGCGCATGGACATGATGCGCACGGCCACGGCGGCGACCCGCATGAGACGCCCTGGGTGGTGCGAGGTCCGCTGGTCGCGCTCGCCATTCCCTCGGTGCTGATCGGGGCGCTGTGCGTGAAGTCGGTGCTGTTCGGCGGCTACTTCGGCAACTCGATCTTCGTGCTGCCGGCGAATGATGTGATCGCGAAGATCGGCGAGGAACTGCACGCTCCGGTGTGGTTGATTTTCGCTCTCAAGGGCTTTCTCGCACCGGCGTTCTGGCTGGCGCTATCGGGCGTGGTCGCCGCTTGGGTGTTCTTCCTGAAGAAACCTGAATGGGCCGACGCGGCTGCCAGGGCGCTGGCGCCGCTGCGTGCGCTGCTGGACAACAAGTTCTATTTCGACTGGTTCAACGAAAACGTGCTGTGCGCCCTGGCGCGCGGTCTGGGCAGGGGCCTGTGGCGTGCGGGGGACCAGATTCTGATCGATGGCGGCATGGTGAACGGCTCCGCCAATACCGTGGGCTGGTTCGGCGGAGTGCTGCGGCACCTGCAGAGCGGCTATCTGTATTCGTACGCGTTCTGGACCATGATCGGACTCGCCCTGCTGCTGGGCTGGTTCCTGGTCCGTTAAGGCCAAGGGCGATCTTTACATGCACGGTTTTAGTCTTCTGTCGGTTCTGATCTGGCTGCCCATCCTTTCCGGGCTGGTGGTGCTGGCGCTGGGCGAGCGTTTCATCGTCGCCGCGCGCTGGTTCGCGCTGCTGGCCGCGATTGCCACCTTCCTGATCTCGATTCCGGCGGCCACGGGTTTCGATACCGGCACGGCGGCCATGCAGTTCCCGGAAAAGCTGTCCTGGATTCCGTCGCTGAATGCCTTCTATGCCCTTGGCCTGGATGGCATATCGCTGCCGCTGGTGCTGCTGACCACCTTCATGACCATCCCGGTGATCATCGCCGCCTGGACGGTGATCGAGCAGCGCCCGGCGCAGTACTACGCCGCCTTCCTGATCATGGAAGGGCTGATGGTGGGGGTGTTCTCGGCCACGGATGCGCTGCTGTTCTACTTCTTCTGGGAAGCGATGCTGATACCGATGTTCCTGATCATCGGTATCTGGGGCGGCCCACGGCGCGTGTACGCCACCATCAAGTTCTTCCTGTATACCTTCCTGGGTTCGGTGCTGATGCTGGCGGCGCTGATCTACATGTACGTGAAGGGGCACGACTATTCGATTGCCGGCCTGCAGGCCCTGCCGCTGACGCTCATCGAGCAACGCTGGATCTTCCTCGCCTTCCTGCTGGCCTTCGCGGTCAAGGTACCGATGTGGCCGGTGCACACCTGGCTGCCGGATGCCCACGTGGAGGCGCCGACCGGCGGTTCAGTCATCCTGGCGGCCATCATGCTGAAGATGGGCGGCTACGGTTTCCTGCGATTCAGCCTGCCGGTCACCCCGGATGCGAGCCGGGAACTGGTCATGCTGGTCATCGCGCTGTCGCTGATTGCGGTGGTGTACATCGGCTTCGTGGCCCTGGTGCAGCAGGACATGAAGAAACTGATCGCCTACTCGTCCATCGCCCACATGGGCTTCGTGACCCTGGGCACCTTCGGCATCTTTGCCGTGGTGGCCGCCACGGGCGCAACTTCCGGGGCGGTGCTGGGCGTGGACGGGGCCATCGTGCAGATGGTCTCCCACGGACTGGTCTCCGGCGCGCTGTTCCTGTGCGTCGGCGTGCTCTATGACCGCATGCACAGCCGCGAGATCGCCAGTTACGGCGGCGTCGTCAATGTGATGCCGTACTTCGCGGCGCTGTTCGTGTTCTTCGGCATGGCGAACTCGGGACTCCCGGGTACTTCAGGGTTCGTCGGCGAGTTCATGGTCATCATCGCCAGTTTCAAGGCGAGCTTCTGGTATGCATTCCTGGCGGCGACGACGCTGATCCTGGGCGCGGCGTATACCCTGTGGATGATCAAGCGGGTGGTGTTCGGACCGGTGGCCAACGGCCATGTGGCCGAGCTCACCGACCTCAACGGCCGGGAATTCCTGGTGCTGGGTGTGCTCGCGGCGGCCGTGCTGCTGCTGGGCGTGTACCCGGCGCCCCTTCTCAACATCATGGAAGTTTCGGTGCAGCACCTGGTCCAACAGGCGCTGCACTCGAAGCTGCCGCTTTGAGCTGATATGCCAGACACCACAATGACCTGGGCTTCGGTTGCTCCCGCCGTCGGGGAGATATTCCTGACATTCGCGATCTGCGCGGTGCTGCTGATCGATGTGTTCGCCGGGCAGAAGCGGCGGGGCCTTACCGGAACGCTGACGCTGCTGGTGCTGGCCATTACTGCCGCGCTGCTGGTTGGCGTCGGCCAGGTTCAGTCCCGGGTGGTGCTGTTCAGCGGCCTTTATGTGGCCGATCCGGTGGCCTGCGTGCTGAAGCTCGCGGCATTGCTGTTCGTGGCCGTTTCGCTGCTGTATTCGCGCGGCTACATGCGCCAGCGAGGCACGGCGCGGGGCGAGTACTACGTGCTGGCGCTCACCGCCCTGTTGGGAATCTTCGTGCTGGCCGCCGCCAACAGCCTGCTGACGGTGTACATCGGCGTGGAGCTGCTGGCGCTGTCGGTATACGCCATGGTCGCCTTCGACCGCGACAACGGCATCGCGGCCGAGGCTGCCATGAAGTACTTCGTGCTGGGCGCCATCGCCTCGGGGATGCTGCTGTACGGCATGTCCATCATCTACGGCATCACCGGCACCCTGGGCCTGGATGAGCTGTCGGTGCGACTGGGTACCACGCACGGCGCTGGAGCCATCCTGGGTCTAACCTTCATCGTCGTCGCAGTCGCCTTCAAGCTGGGCGCGGTTCCGTTCCACATGTGGCTGCCGGACGTCTACGAGGGCGCGCCGACCAATGTCACGCTGTTCATCGCCACGGCTCCCAAGGTGGCCTACTTCGCCCTGGCGCTGCGCCTGCTGACGCACGGGCTGACCGGCACCGAGCACGAATGGTCGCAGATGCTGGGGGCGCTCGCGGTACTCACGCTGATACTTGGAAACGTCGTCGCCATTGCGCAAACCAACCTCAAGCGCATGCTGGCTTACTCGGCGATCTCGAACGTCGGGTTCATCATCTTGGGGTTCGTCACGGGTACCCAGGCGGGCTACGCCGCGGCGCTGTTCTATACGCTGGCCTATGTGCTGGCGACGCTCGGCACCTTCGGGGTCATGCTGCTGCTGAGCGCCAAGGGCTTCGAGGCGGATCGCCTGGATGACTACAAGGGTCTGTACAGCCGTGACCCGATGCTGGCGCTGGTGATGATGGCGCTGATGTTCTCCACCGCCGGCGTGCCGCCATTTGTGGGCTTCTGGGCGAAGCTGTCGATCCTGCAGCAGCTGTGGGTGACCGGTCACCTCTGGCTGGTGATCATCGCGGCAGTGGTGTCCGTGATCGGCGCCTTCTACTACCTGAGGATCGTGAAGCTCATGTACTTCGACCAGCCGGTCGCCGGCCAGCCGTTGCCGGAATGGCAGCCGGGCGTACGCCTGGCAGTCGGGGTCAACGGGATCGCGGCACTCGCGATCGGCATCCTGCCCGGGCCGCTGCTGTCGCTGTGCGCGCGCCTGCTCAACTGATCAGAAGTGATATCCCACCGCCAGCACCAGGGCCCGGGGATTGAATTCCACATGTGAGGTACGCAGGACGCCGGCGGTGTCGGTGGTCAGTCGCGCATTCACCCAGGACCCGGAGTAGGACAGGATGACCGACACCCGATCGAAAGGGTTGTAGGCCACGCCGGCATTGAGTACCGGACCCACTGAAACCGGCAGCGACAGCGAGGTGGGGCCGCCGCTGATGGCCTCTCCGGCTGCGGTGACCTGGCGGGAGTAGAACTTGGTGTAGTTGACTCCGACTCCCAGGTACGGACGGAACATGGCGTCCGGACTGAACAGGTAGTACTTGAGCAGCAGGCTGGGCGCAAACCAGCGCGTGGTGGCAATCGACTGGCCGTTGAATGGGACCGATCCGGCCAGTGCCGGGCCCTTGGCGACCGAGTGCGTCACCGGCGGCAGGCCGAGCGTCAGTTCCGTGTCGAAATGCGGCGAGAGCCGGCGCATGTAGGCGAGGTACAGCGTATTGACGCTGGGGTTGCGGACGTTGAGCCCTGAGGGCGTGAACGGACCGGACAGGTCATCGGCGTGCACGTGGAAGTCGACGTGGTACAGGCCCACCGCAACCGTGTTCGGATGATCACCCGCACCGACATCGTTGTCCGCGCGGGCCACTCCGGTATCCAGTGCCGCAAGTCCCAGGCCGACGCAAAGTACGGTGACGGTGCTGTGAATGATTCTCATGGTCACACCTCAAAACTGCGCGAAGAACCCGCGCGCCACGGCCGTGCAGAAGGGAGCCTCGGTGGCATGGATGGCCTGGACCGCGGCGCTCTGGCCGCCCTGGGCGGCAATGCCGGCGATGGTCTGCTGGTAGCCGATCTTGGCAGCCGCAAAGGGATCGGTGGGGCCGGTGACGGCCGCATTCACGTCGACCACGGTGATGGCCCCTGGCGGCAGCGCCGCCCAGTACGCCTGCATGACCTGCGTGTTCACGCTGAAAAACACCGTCGGATCCTGGTCGCCCCCGCACATCAGCACCGGACGCAGCGGAGTCCAGTTGCGCAGGTCATTGGTCTTGAACGCCGCCCGCAACGGGTTCTGGGGATTGGCAGCGCGCGGCACGCCCGCGGAGGGGACTGGCACGGCGCCATCGGGACTGGCCACGGCATCCAGGACGTAGGCCAGCCTGAAATTGTTGGACACCAGGTTCGAGGTGCCGAAGCCCAAAGCAAACAACGGATTCGACGGCACGGCCAGAGCGCCATCCAGCGTGGCATTGCCGGTGCTCGGCGTGCGGCTGTTGAACAGTTCGGTCTGCGGTAGCGTGCCGTTCGAGAACAGCGTGGCCAGCGGCGTGAAGCTCGGCAGGATATTGCCCATCTTCGGCGCGTAGTTCGCTTCGTACACGTCGGTCAGGGCACTGTAGATATTGCCATAGGCATTCTGGTAGCTGGTGACCAGGAGCGGTGTGAACACAGTGGATCCGAGATTCACCTGGCCGTAGAACACGGCATCGCCAAAGGCCTCCAGCGCGTAGGGACCGGACATCGGGGCGCTGGCCGTGACGGGCATGCCGGCGGCCTGCATGGCCCGATGGGTGGCCATCGCCACGTAGCCGCCCTGGGAGTACCCGGTGATGAACAGCTTGCCGCCGTCCGTCGTGGACGTCGTCAGGGTGTGCGGCAGGGCCGCACGCGCCGCGGCCAGCGCATCAATCATGTCCTTGGACTGCTGGTCCGCATTCAGATAGGGGTGATAGTTGAGGGTCGAGGTGTCATAGCCGGCGTAGTTGGGCGCCACGACGATGTAGCCCTGGGCTGCGAACATCGCCGCGATCAGCGCGCCCTCGGCGTTGCCCGGATTGGTGATGTCGGCAATGTTGGTCGTGCGGTCGGTGGACGTGCCGTGCGCGTACAGCACGACGGGTCGTCCACCACTGCACTGCGGCGCAGATCCGGTGGGCACCATCAAGGCACCGGAGGCGGTGGTGGCCTCGCCCTTGCCTCCGACCGTGTTGTATTGGAGGTAGTAGAAATCGACGCCGCAGGTCGGCGCGCCCGCTACCAGCAGCAACTGCGAGCCGGAGGGGCTGGCACCCAGCTCCGCGCCGAAGGTCGCCGCATCCAGTGAGGCAATCCGGAACGGGGGGTCATGTATCAGTGATCCGCGTGGGGCCTCCTGGCCGGAGATGGTGTCGGTGCCGCCGCTGGTCGAGTCGGTACCACACGCGGTCAGTCCGGCTGCCAGGGCCCCGGCCAGACACAGTGCCCAGGTGCGAACCACGCGGCGATCATGATGAGACGGTTTTGACATGGCGCTCTCCCTCCGGCTGACGCCGCTTCAGATCCGGTCGGCGACGAAAGCTATTTTGCCGCCGCCGCCGCGACTCTCTTGGCCGTGATGTTGACGGGCATGCCCTGAATATCGAAGGTCAGCGTAATGCTGTCGGCGGCAACGATCCCGGTGTATTTCAAAGTCATGGCATTGCCGCCGAAATCCACATCCACGGCGAAGGAGATGTTGGTGCCATCGACCTTGCCCTCCTTGAGGGCGAGCTTGCTGCCGTCCGGACCGGTGGTGGTGCCGGTCAGTTTCGCACCATCCGTCTTGAAACTGTAGGTGATGGTGACCGGGCCGTTGGGGGAATCGATCGACCCCGCCCAATCGCCGTCGACCACGGCCGCGAAGGCCGGCGTAGCGGCCAGCAATGCACCCAGAATCAGACCCTTGAGTATCCCGCGCATGTCCCCCTCCCCGGAATTGTTCAGAACTTCGTGTGCCAAACGATACCATAGTTGCGCATATGCATCATTGGCGGTGTTGTGCTGTCAACGCAGGTCTATCGCTTGCATTGCCATTGCCACACGGGGCTGTCAATACTTGGCCGACAGCGGGACAAGGGTTCGGTACATGTTCGACGCATTCAAGGGCTGGACGGCGGTACAGCGCAAGGTTGTCATCGCCAGCTTCCTGGGCTGGACCCTGGATGCCTTCGATTTCTTCCTGCTGGTCTTCGTCATGGACGATGTGGCGCGCGAATTCGGCACTAGCCACCAGAGAATCGCGCTGGCGGTGACGCTGACCCTGGCGATGCGGCCGCTGGGCGCCTTCATATTCGGCCGCCTGGCCGATCGCTTCGGTCGCCGGCCCATCCTGATGCTGGATGTGGCGCTGTATTCGCTGCTGGGGTTGACCACCGCGCTGGCGCCGAATCTCGCGATCTTTCTGGTCATACGGGCGCTTTTTGGCGTGGCCATGGGCGGGGAGTGGGGCATCGGGGCCTCGCTGACCATGGAAAGCGTGAATCCCAAGGCGCGCGGGCTGGTCTCCGGCCTGCTGCAGTCCGGCTATCCGACCGGCTACCTGCTCGCTGCCGTCGTCTATGCATTGCTGTACGACACCGTGGGCTGGCGCGGCATGTTCGTCATCGGCTTTGCGCCCGCCCTGCTGGTGCTTTATATCCGGCGTCATGTGCCGGAATCGCCGGCCTGGCGCCCCCAGGCCGCACACTCGGCAACCATTCTGAAGACCCTGCGCCGGCACTGGCCTCTGGCCCTGTTTGCGATTGCGCTGATGACGGCCTTCAACTTCTTCAGCCATGGCACCCAGGACGTCTATCCGACGTTCCTCAAGACCACCTTTCACTTCAACGCACGCACCACCGGCACCATCGCCATCGTCTACAACATCGGCGCCATCCTCGGCGGCTGGACCTTCGGCATGTGGAGCCAGCGGATCGGTCGCCGGCGCGCCATCATCATTGCCGCGCTGCTGGCGATTCCTGTGACCTATGTCTGGGTGTATTCCTCCGGGGCGGTACTGCTCGCGGCCGGGGCCTTCCTGATGCAGTTCTGCGTCCAGGGGGCCTGGGGCGTGGTGCCGGCCTATCTGATGGAAGTGTCCCCGCCGCAGGCGCGCGCCACCTTTCCGGGCACCGTGTACCAGGTCGGCAACTTCATCGCCTCCTCGAATGCGCTGCTGCAGACCTGGCTGGCCGCGCAGCAGGGCGGCAACTACCGGGTGGCACTGGCCTCGGTGGTGCTGGGCGCCGCGGTGTCGATTGCGCTGTTGTCCTGGCTGGGGCGCGATGCGCGCGGCGTGCATGAACCACTGGCCGAGGCCTTGGACATCATGCAACCCTCACATGCAGAGGGTACAAACCATATTACGGTGTGAGCCTGCGATCGGACGTGGGCGCCGTGGAGAACGTGCATGGAGTACAAGCCTAAGCCGCTGAGCGATGAGGTCATTGCCGCCTTGCGCGCTCGTTTGAGCGGCAGCGGCGCGTTGCTGTTGCCCGCTGATCCGGGCTACGCCCCCGGCCGCGCGGTCTGGAACGCCGGCATCGACCGGCATCCTTCGGGCATTCTGGTCTGCGGTGATGCCGAGGATGTGGCCATGGCGGTGCGCATCGCCGCGAACCACGGCCTGCTGGTGACCGTGCGCGGAGGTGGTCACAACGTGGCCGGACGTGCCCTGGCGGACGGCGCGCTGCTGCTGGACCTGTCGCGGATGCGGCGCGTGGAGGTCAACGCCGAGCGGGCGGTGGCCACGGCCCAGGGCGGGGCCCTGTGGCACGATTTCGATACGGCCACGCAATCGTTTGGACTGGCGACGACCGGCGGCATGATCTCCAGCACCGGGGTGGGCGGCCTGACCCTGGGAGGAGGGGCCGGCTGGCTGATGCGCCGTCACGGCCTGGCCATCGACAATCTGAAGGCGGCCGGCGTGGTGCTGGCCGACAGCCGCATCGTGCGCGCCTCCGCCGAAGAACACCCGGATCTGTTCTGGGCGCTGCGGGGCGGCGCCGCAGGTCTGGGCGTCGTCACCAGCCTTGAATTCGGGCTGCATCCGCTCAGCCAGGTGCTGGCCGGCCTGGTGATCAGGCCGGCTGCCGCCGCCGCCCAGGTGCTGCGCGAGTTCCGGGAGTTCACGGCGCAGGCCGCGGATGAGTTCTGCTCCATGACGGTACTGGCCCACGCCCCGCCGTTGCCGTTTCTGGAACCACAGTGGCACGGCCGCCCGGTGGTGATATCCGCACTGTGCTGGTGCGGTGACCTTGCGGTCGGCGAACGCATCATCGAGCCGCTACGCCGCTTCGGCGCGCCGCTGGCGGAACATGTCGGACCCATGCCGTACCTGACCTGGCAGCACCTCCTGGATCCATCGGCGCCCGCAGGGCGTTATCACTACTGGAAAACGACCAATTTCGCGAGGCTGGACGAGACCACCATCGAGACCCTGGCCGCGGCCGCCCACGAGCTGCCCACGGCGCAGTCGGAAATCCATGTCCAGCACATGGGTGGCGCAGTCGCCCGCGTGCCCGCCGGCGAGACGGCCTTCTCGAATCGGGGCACGCCATACTTCGTGAATCTCATCGGCACCACCCCGTCATTGGCGCAATTCGATCGACTGCGGGACGGCGTGCGCAGCCTGCATACGCGCCTCTTGCGGGAGGCCCTGCCGGGCCTGCTGCCGAACTTCAGCAATCAGGATGACGGAGCCTTGGCTGCGCAGTTCGATGAGGCGCATGCGCGGCGTCTGAGTGACCTGCGTCGCCAATACGATGGCGCGGGGCTCTTTGCCCTCACCTGAACCGCGTTCGCCAACCCTCACAAACACCTCACGCGTCCCGCGTTCAACTGACCGGCTGCCGGCCCTACAGTGTGCCCGGGTAGTTTCCGAACGGAGACCTACCACGCCATCGCAAGACGCTCTGCAACGCAACGAAATTACTTAGAGGAAAACATTATGAAAACATCTCTCATGGGAATTGCAGCGATAGCAATCCTGTCGCTGGTCGGACTGCCTGCCTACGCCAACTGCGCGTATCACGGCGCCGACAATAATCAGCGTGTCCAACTGCCCGCGAATCGCCACGGCTTTGCGGAACACGAGGGCATCGTGGGAACCTGGCTCGTGGACTACGGCCCTGTTGGCCAGGCTTTCATTCAATGGCATAGCGATGGCACGGAGTGGGAAAACATCAACCACCCCACCATCGGCGGAAATATCTGCATGGGTTCCTGGAAAGCGACCGGCGCATGGACCTTTTCGCGCAACCACTTCGGTTGGATCTTTGATTCGACCGGTACGATCGCCGGATATTTCAATGAGACCGAGACTGACACACTGTCGAAGGACGGAAACTCATATTCCGGAACCAACGTCACGAACTTCTACGACCTGAGCAACAACCCGGTGCCGGCCCCGGGCGCGCCGTCCCCGCCCCCCCCGGGTGGCTACCCTGGCACTTCGTCGGCCACTCGAATCGCGCCGTAATGTCAATCATCGGCATGATCACGGCGCACCGCGTGACTGCCGACAGCTGAAGCGCGGGACGAAGTCGGCTAAGATCCTCCGCGATCCTTTATTGGATGCAGCGGAGGATCTTTCTTGGCTCCCAACGATGATACGGCCGCGGCGCGCCGGCTGCTCGAGCTCATCAACAGCAGCTGGATCACCCAGGCCTGCTATGTGGCGGCGCGGCTGGGGATTGCGGAACTGCTGGCAGGCGGCCCGCGCACGGCCGAGGACCTGGCGGCTGCAACCGGAACCCACGCGCCGGCGCTGCGCCGCCTGCTAAGCGCACTGGGCAGCGTGGATATCTGCCGCCAGCGCGATGACGGCTCCTTTGAGATCACGGCACTGGGCGAGCTGCTGCGCGCCGACGCTCCCCGCTCGATGCGTGCCTGGACGCTGCAATGGGGCGGGGAGGCGTGGCAGGTGTGGGCAAATCTGCTTCACAGCGTCACCACCGGGCGCAGCGCGCGCGCCCACCTGAGCGGCACGGCGGGATTTGCGCACCTCGAGCGCGACCCGGAAGCAGCAGGCATTTTCAATCAGGCCATGGTGGACCTTACGCGCCTGGCTGCCGCGGACATCGTCCGGGCCTACGATTTCTCGGGCCAGCGCGTCATGGATGTGGGCGGAGGCTATGGGGAGCTGCTGGCGCAGATTCTCAACCAGTATCCAACCGCACGGGGAGTGCTGTTCGACATGCCCCATGCGATCGGCAAGGCGCGCGATCACATGGCTGCACGCGCGCTGACGGGCCGCTGCGAGTTCGTCTCCGGGGACTTCTTCGCGAGCGTGCCGGCCGTTGCGGACATCTATGTCATGAAGACCGTCATTCATGACTGGCCCGATGATCAGGCGCTGGCGATCCTGCGCTCCTGCCGCCAGGCGATGACACCCGGCTGCCGTTTGCTGATCATCGAGCGGCTCATGCCCGAGCGGCTGGTGCCGTCCGCGGAAAATCGGGCGCTGGCGCGGGTCGACCTGCATATGCTGGTCGCGCTCGGTGCGCAGGAACGCACCCAGAAGCAAATGCTGGCGTTGCTGGAGTCCGCAGGCTTCGGGCGCGTGCGGCGAATCGAGACCGAATCGGAATTTCAGATTCTCGAGGCGCGGACACAGGCCTGAAGGCGAGGGCACGCCTCAGATTTGGGCGCTCAGGGACAATCCAGGCACGGTCGCTAGATCGGTGGAGATCTTGGCGCTGACTTCCTGCAGCATCGCCAGCCGCCCGCGGATCAGCTTGGTCCGGGTCATGCGGCCGGAATGACTGGATGAGTTCAGCGCCGCGACCACGCGGCCATGATGATCGATCACCGGCACCGCGAGGGCGATGACGCCGAAGGCGAGCTCGTCGCCGACCGCGGAGTAGCCATTGCGCCGCGCGTCCTCGATCAGCGCCCGCAGTTTCTGCGGGTCGGTGACGGTGTTCTTGGTGAGCGCATCCAGCCGTGCCGTGTCGAAATAATGCTTGAGCCGTTCCGGTCCCAGTCCCGCCAGCAGCACCCGTCCGGTGGAGGTGGCGTGGGCCGGGAAGCGGCTGCCGACATGCGCCTCCAGCCGCAGCAGCGTGCGCACCGAGGTGCGTGCCACGTAGGCGATTTCCGCGCCGTCGAGCACACATAATGCCGCCGAATCGGAAGTGGCGCGGGCCAGCTCCTCGAGATGGGTGCGGGTGAGCTGCTCGATATTGATCGATTCCAGATAGGCCGCCCCCAGCTCCAGCACTTTGGGCCGCAGCAGGAAGCTGCGCCCGTTGCGGGTCACGTAGCCCAGTTCCTCGAGGGTGAGCAGGCAGCGCCGCGCGGTGGCGGCCGGGATCCCGGCGCTGCGTGCAATGTCGCTCAGGCTGAGCGCCGCGTGATCGCGGCCAAAGGCGCGAATGACCGCGAGGCCCTTGCCCAGGCCGCCCATCACTTCACGGCGGACGGCGGACGTGCGAGTGGTTACCATTGACACTCTCCGGAGCCGGGGTCCAGTATCGTTTCGTATACCGACAATTGTTTCGGTATTCGAAAAAGTATCATAACGAGGGGTAAAGTGAAAATCGGCCGTCAGGATCAGCGCAGTTCGGGCATTTCCACATCGAACGCTGAGACCATCGTCGTGCGCGGCCGTGACCTCGCAGCCGAGCTCGTGGGCTCGATCACCTTCAGCGAACATTTCTGGCTGCTGCTGACCGGGGCGCTGCCGAACCCCGCCCAGCTGCGCATCCTGGACGCCACGCTGGTCGCCATCGCCGAGCATGGCCTCGTGCCCAGTGTCCAGGCGGCGCGGATGACCCTGGCCGCCGCCCCTGAGGCGCTGCAGGGGGCCGTTGCGGCCGGCATCCTCGGTTGCGGCTCGGTGGTCCTGGGGTCGGCCGAGGCGGCCGGGCGGCTGTATGCCGAGATCCAGACGCGCGCCGCCGCGGCGCCTTCCCTGCGTGAGGCGGCCCTCGCGGTGCTGCGCGAATACCGGGCTGCCAAGCGGGCCATACCCGGCTACGGACATCCGTTGCACAAGGGACGCGATCCGCGCGCCCTGCGCCTGTTCGCCGTGGCGGCCGAAACCGGCACTTCGGGACGCCACGCCGAAATCGCCGGCCTGGTCGAGCAACTGCTGCCCGAAACGGTCGGCAAGCCCCTGGCCCTCAATGTCTCCGGGGCCATTCCGGCAGTGCTGCTGGACGCGGGGTATCCGCTGCTGGCCCTGAAGGGCGTGCCGTTGCTGGCGCGCACCGCGGGTCTGGTCGCGCACCTGCTTGAAGAGCAGACGCGCTCGATCGGCTTCGTGATGTCGCACGCGGCGGCGCGCGCCATTGACTATGACGGGGACCTGCCGCGCGGATTCGTCCCGAGCGAGGAAGGTTGATGGAACCCGCACTGACCGGAATCCGGATCGTCGAGCAGGGGACCTTCATCACGGGTCCGTGCGCGGGGATGCTGCTGGCTGATCTGGGCGCGGATGTGATCAAGATCGAAAGTCCCGACGGCGATCCCTATCGCGCCTACCAGGGCAGCCAGTACTCCGCGCACTTCCAGGCCTACAACCGCAACAAGCGCAGCCTCGCCCTGAACATGAAGCAGCCGGCCGACGGTGAGCTGTTCCAGAAGCTGATCCGCGAGGCGGACGTCTATATCCAGAATTTCCGGCCCGGCGCCGCCGAGCGAATCGGGGCCGGCGCCGCGCAGCTGCTGAAGATCAACCCGCGGCTGGTCTATTGTTCCATCAGTGGATTCGGCGCCACCGGCCCATATGCCGAAAGGCCCAGCTACGATTCCGTCGCCCAGGCCTTGAGCGGCTTCCTGAGCGTGGTCGTGGACTACCGCCGGCCGCAGTTCCTGGGGCCGGCGCTGGCCGATGCCATCACCGGCATGTATGCCACGCAGGGAATCCTCGCAGCGCTGGTGCGCCGGGCCGGCACCGGCCAGGGCGGCCATGTCGAGGTGTCCATGCTCGAGGCCATGACCCATTTTGCCGTCGAACCCTTTGCGGCGTTCTTTGCCACCGGCGAGGTGCCGACCTCGGCGGACCGCCCGCGACTGGCGCAGGCGTACATCCTGCGCACCGCGGATGACCGGCTGATCGCCATCCATCTGTCATCGCTGGAAAAATTCTGGACCGGCCTGGTGGGCGCGCTGCAGGCTCCGGAGCTTGGAGCCGATCCACGCTTCAATCCCCGCGAACGGCGCGTCGCCGAATACGAGACCCTTCGCGTGGAACTCGACGAGCGCTTCTCGCGCCAGCCGCTGGCTTACTGGGAGCAGCGGCTGCGCGCCGCCGACGTTCCGCACGCGGCCGTGAACCGTATCAACGATGTCGTCAACGATCCGCAGGTCAGGCACCTGGGCGTTGTTGTGCCCATCGAGTCGCCCCATACTGCCACCGAGGCGGTGCGACCCGCGGTGCGGTTCGACGGCCAGCGGGCAAATTCGGTGCGCGCGGCACCACTTCTGGACCAGCACGGCAAGTCGATCCGTGCGGCCCTTCAACTTGATACGGCATGGCCGGATATAAAGAGGTATCCATCGTGACCAAACTTCCCGCGCGGCTGCATCACACCGCGTATGTGACCAAGGACCAGGAAAAGACCCGGCAGTTCTACGAAGAAGTCATCGGGCTGCCGCTGACTGCGACCTGGTGCGAAACCGATCTGCTGTTCGGCAAGGAGCGCACCTACGTGCACACCTTCTACGGCATCGGCGATGGCGGGGCGCTGGCCTTCTTCCAGTTCGCCAATCCCGAGGATCAGGCCGAGTTCGGCCCGCAGATGCCCGCCTCGCCGTTTCACCATATTGCGCTGTCCGTCGATGCGGAAACCCAGGCCGCCATCGAGGCGCGGATCGAGAAGGCCGGCATCAAGCCGCCCGCCACCTACGTGCTTGAACACGGCTACTGCCGCTCCGTGTACGTCACGGACCCGAACGGCCTGATCCTGGAGTTCACGCTCGATCCGCCCAATGTCGAGGCAATCAACCAGGAGCGCCGCGCGGATGCCCGCCAGTCACTGAAGCGCTGGCTCGCGGGTGATCACCATTCCAACAACACCTATCGCTGAAGCGCGCAGCTTGAGGATTTCGCCAAGATGAGCAGCCGGATCGATCGGATCAGAACCACGCACGTCGGTAGTCTGCCGCGCAGCCAGGCCGTGACGGACGTGGTATTCGCGCGCGAGACCGACGCGCAGCGGGATCTGGCCGCCGATGACGCCGTCATCAGCGCGGCGGTCGCCGAAGTCGTCGCGCGCCAGAAGGCGGTCGGCATCGATTTCGTCAGCGACGGCGAGATGAGCAAGATCAGCTATGCGACCTACATCGCCGACCGCTTCTCCGGATTCGACGGCGACTCGCCGCGTCAGCCGGGACAGGATCTGGTGGAGTTTCCGGCGCTGCTGCGCAAGCTCGCCGAGCGCGGTTCCACCGCCAAGTATCGCCGGCCGCGTTGCGTCGGGCCCGTGGCCGTCAAGACGCTGCGGCCGCTGCAGACCGACATTGCGAACCTGAACGCGGCAGTCACGGCCGTCGGGCCATACGGCGCGTTCATGAATGCGGCATCCCCGGGCGTGATCGCCCTGTTCCAGCCGAATGACTTCTATCCCACTCAGGACGCGTACCTTGAAGCGCTGGCGGATGCGTTGGCGGTGGAATATGAGGCGATCGTGCAGGCCGGCATCATCCTGCAGATCGACGCGCCGGATCTGGCGATGGGCCGCCACACCATGTACCGGGATCGCACCCTGGAGGAGTTCGAAATCCTTGCGGCGCGGCATATCGAGGTGCTGAACCATGCGCTGCGCAACGTGCCGGCCGATCGGGTGCGCATGCATGTGTGCTGGGGCAATTACGAGGGGCCCCACCATCACGACATTCCCCTGGAGCGGCTGCTGCCGGTGGTGATCAAGGCCAAGCCGCAGGGCCTGCTGTTCGAGGCCGCCAATCCCCGGCATGCGCACGAGTGGCAGGTATTTCGCAAGATCCGCATTCCCGAGGACAAGATCATGATTCCGGGACTGCTGGCCACGACCACCAACTACATCGAGCATCCGGAGCTGGTCGCCGAGCGCATCGAGCGCTTCGCCCAGGTCGTCGGGCGCGAACGGGTCATCGCCGGCACCGACTGCGGCTTTGGCACCTTTGCCGGATTCGGCCCGGTGGAGCCGGATATTGCATACCTGAAGCTGCGCTCGCTGGTGGAAGGGGCGCAGATTGCCTCAGGGCGACTCTGGCGCTGAAGCGGCGCGATACCATGGGGGGAACTGGCATGCGTGAATTCAACGAGCGCAGTATCACGGCGGCGGTGATCGACCGCCTCTCGCAAAGCGAGGATCCGCGTTTCAAACAGGTCATGACCTCGCTGGTCACGCATCTGCACGACTTCGTCCGGGACGTGAAACTGACTGAAGAGGAGTGGATCGGCGCCATTCAGTTCCTGACCGACGTGGGCAAGACCTGTACCGAGAAGCGCCAGGAGTTCATCCTGCTCTCGGACACCCTGGGTGTATCGGTACTGGTCATTACACTCAACCATCCCGCCGACCAGGGAAGCGCGGAATCCACGGTTCTCGGGCCCGTTCTATTGGGAGGGTGCGCCGGATCTTCCGCGCGGCAGCAATCTGGCCATCGGCGTCAAGGGCGAGCCGGCGTTCTATTCAGGCAGGGTCCTGGGCTCCGACGGCCGGCCGCTCGAGAATGCCCTGCTGGACATCTGGTCCGGCGACGGTGACGGCGACTACGACATGCAGATCCCCGGCGAGACGGGCATGAAGGCGCGGGGGCGGATCCGCACGGATGCCGAGGGGCGTTACTGGTTCCGCTCCATTCGGCCGACGTTCTATCCGGTGCCCACCGACGGCCCGGTGGGCCGGATGCTGCGCAAGATGGGCCGCCACCCCTATCGGCCCGGGCACATTCACATGATCGTTTCGGCGCAGGGCTACCGGCCGGTGACCACCCATCTGTTCGTGGCGGGCAGCCAGTATCTGGATTCGGACGCGGTCTTCGGCATGAAGGAGTCGCTGGTGGCCCAGTTCGATCGACACGCGCCGGGAACGGGACCGGATGGCGAGCGTCTCGACGTGCCTTACTACACGGTCAATTACGACTTCCGCCTGCGTCCTGAAGGGCCGAAATAAGGCGGGTCTTGCCGTTGCCGCGGCAACGTTCGGCGCCGAGACGGACGTTTTCCGCAAACGTGACGCGGTACAGGTATTCGCCGGTACGCTCTGCTACACTCCGCGCCCGTAGCACGTCGAAAGCAAAAATAAAGACGTACGCGCTACACGTTCTGCTCTTCAGATTCGCCACGGGGGACGCTCAATCACTACGCTGATCGAGTGCGTCAAGCAGCAAAAACAGGGAATGATCGGACGCTACGGCAGGTCCGATAACTGGCAGGGAAGCGTTCAGGTCCTGTTGACCTTGGTGCCCCTGGCATTGCTCTGGTGGTTAGCTGTCTCTTTTGGACACGCCTCACCCTGGGTTGTGCTTGTGGTACTGCCACCACTTATCCTGTTCACGCTGCGCGTGTTCGCGTTGATGCATGAGTGCGGCCATCGCAGTCTGTTTCGCAGCGTATTGCTGAATCGCTGGACCGGATTTGTTCTGGGTGTTCTGTCGGGCATGCCCCAATATGTGTGGGCGCAGCACCACAACTTTCACCATGCCAATAACGGCAACTGGGATCGTTACCGTGGGCCATATGCAACATTGTCGATCGATGAATACGCGGCATTGAGCGCCGCGCAGCAGCGCTTCTATCGGCAGAAATGCAGCATTGCGGCGGCCCCGCTGGCCGGCTTCATATACCTGATCCTGAACCCCCGTCTGACCTGGATCCGGGGAACCTTCGGGCTGTTGGCGCACGTCGTCCGCGGCAAGCTCGGGCCATCGGGTCAGTCGGTGCGTGAGCTGCGCGCCAGCTACCAGACCCGGTTCTGGAAGAACTCCAAAGAATACCGCCACATGCTCTGGAACAACCTGGTGCTGCTCAGCATCTGGGCGGTCATGTCCTGGTACTTCGGTGCAGTGCTGTTCTTCACCGTCTACCTGCTCAGCGTTTCGATCGCCGGCGGCCTGGGGATCGTCCTGTTCACCGTGCAGCACAACTTCGAGCATTCCTATGCGACCGGCTGCGCCACCTGGGACTACGACACCGGCGCCATCGAGGGCACCAGTTTCCTGGTCCTGCCGGGCTGGCTGAACTTCTTCACCGCCAACATCGGCTATCACCACATTCACCACCTGTCCTCGAGCATCCCCAGCTACCGCCTGATTGCGTGCCATAAGGAATATGAGCACCTGTTTCCGACCGTCGCGCGGGTAAAGCTCTCGGAAGTGTGCGGCGCCATGAAGTGCATCCTGTGGGACATCCGCAACCATCGGATCATCACCCTGGCGGAGTACCTGCGTAAGGCGCGCTGATTCCCCACCGCTTCAGCTTGCCGGGGCCGTTCCCGTGAAGTACGTGATTACGTAGGCCTTGACGGTACCATCGGCCTGCGGCACGCCGGAGACGCGGACCTTGGTTCCGACGGCCATGCCGGTGGTAAAGCTTGACTGGCCGCTGGAGCTGCTGAGGTCGATGGGGCTCACGGTCACGATGCCGCCGCTCATATCCACCTGGTACGCCAGGGTCGCCGAACCGCTGACGGTGCTGGCATCCACGGTCACCGGATTCGCACCGCCGTTGGCGGTGATGGTGAAGAGTTCCGAGTTGCTACCCGCCACCGGGGCGCTGGCCACTGTGCCGACGGGCAGCGGCGTGGGCTCGAGAATGGAACTCGCGGCGCTCCACCCGGTCGCGTTCGAGGGGTCTCCCCAGACGACGAAACTCACGCCCCAGGGCACGATGGCGCCGGCCGTGCCGCCGAAACTGGCGGTGCCGTTGGTGGCGGCGACAAAATCACTGACCGCGTTAGCGCCTGAATCCACCAGCGTCGGGAAGGCGAAGTTCCACCACTTGTAGCCGGCGATGGCATTGCCAGAGACCGGATCGCTGCCGTTGGCCGTGGTGGAAGAGATGAAGGTCAAGGGCACACTGTAGTCATCAACGGCCCGCAAGAAGTCGTGCGTGTAGGTGAAACCGCTGGCACTGGAAGCCGAGATGGTGCCGGAGTAGGCCGCGGTCTCGATGTCGATTTCCTGGGCGACGAGCGGCACCGCGAGGGGGTCGACCACGCTGGCATGCACCTTGAACCCGCGCACGATGTTCTGATTGGCGACGAACGCGGTCCCGGTGCCGATCGGTGTGGCATCGGCGGTGGCATTCCAGGGCTGCCGATAGAAGAACTTGGTATTCGCGTCGACCTTCAAGGGAATGCCGATGCCGGACTCGTTGGTGACGGTGATGACATCGGTGTTGGGGTTGACGTTCAGGACGTGACCTTCCGGGCTGAGCCAGACGCTGTTGAAGGTGCTGCTCGCCCAGATGCGCGTCGCCACCAGTGTGCCATTTTGCTGGTAGCGGGCCGCGATGCGCACGAACTTGCCGGCCAGGCCGGATTCTCCTGAAAAGTTGTCGATGGTCGTGACAGTCTTGGCATCCACATCGTAGAACAGCGTGCCATTGGTGGCGTCCGCCTGGATGGTGAGCATCTGGGTTCCGGAGATCTCGGTTTCAGGAGACACCGCCGGCAGGGTCGGAAAGTCCTTGGTGATGGTGATGGAGCTGCTGTCGCTAGAAATGGCCGACACGGTGCCGTAGGTGTGCCGCAGCACCAGGCGTCGCAGATCCGCGAGCGGATGATGGCGCAGGGGCGCGCTGAAATCGACGGCCCACTGGGTGCTGGAAGCGCTTGGGGGATTGTGACCGATGATGAAGGCCGGGTGCGACAGATCGAACTCCAGGTCGAGCGCCGCCGTGCCGCTGGTGCTGACCACCAGAGGTGAAACTAATCGGAGCGTGATTGGCGCGGTGAGATTTGTGCCGCTGCCCTGGGTGTTCATGACGTGGATGTTGGCACTCGCTACCGCTGTCCCTGCGGCGAGGGCGAAACCGGATTCCGGATCGGCCGCCGCGGTGAGCAGCACATCCCCCGGATTGCCGCTGACCGTGAGTACGGCACCGGTGTACGTGCCGACCGGCACCGTGGCGTTGCCGAGAATCTCGGCCAGCTGATCCAGCTGCTCGAGATTGACGAAGGGTGCCGGCGACGGGGCCGTGTAGACGGTGACATTGGCGCCGCCGCCCTGCGGGACGAGCGCGATGCTCAATACCTTGACCCCGATGGTCGCCCAGTCATCCGAGGACGCATCGCTGATCACCAGCGGTACGCTGGCGGTCTGCGGATTCGACCCGCCCGTGCCCGAGGTCGTGCCGGAGGAACCGGAATAGTTCGAGGTGCCGCCGCAGGCCGCAAGCGTCGCGGCAATGGCGCCGCATACGGCGAAGTTGAGTTTCCTGGTGTCCATATCCTAAGCCTCACTGTCTGTGCACCGCTGACAGGCGCGTCAATCGAAACGTCAGTCGGCAATGGGGTCCAGTAGCGAATGACGCCGGAAATGGTTGACGCTGATTGCTCGATTGATGATGTTTGAGGCCTGTTACCGATTGGCGACATAAGAATGCGCCCTGTCAGGGGAGCGAAAGGCCGAGGACATTCGCGTAACATCCGCGCGATGAGCCATCCGGATTACGCCGCGATGCTGCAGATCGCACTGCAGGAGGCCCGCCTGGGGCTGGCCGAGGGCGGCATTCCCATCGGTGCCGCGCTGTTCGACCGCCACGGAACGCTGCTCGGGCGCGGTCGCAACCGACGGATTCAGGAAGGCGACCCATCGATCCACGCTGAGACGGACGCGTTTCGCAAGGCGGGACGGCGACGCGGTTATCAGGACACCGTGATGGTCACGACGCTGGCGCCGTGCTGGTATTGTTGCGGACTGATCGTGCAGTTTCGCATCGGGCGCGTCGTGGTCGGGGAATCACGCACGTTTCGCGGCGGTATCGACTGGTTGCGCGAGCGCGGAGTGCAGGTCCTGGACCTGGCTTCGCAGCAATGCGAGGCGCTGATGGCCGACTTCGTCCACAGTCACCCGCAGATCTGGAATGAGGACATCGGAGAGGATTGAATGGACATCCATCTGGCAACGATAGACCACGTGCGTCAGCAGATCATCGATCTGCTCATTCAATTCGGCCCGCGACTGCTGACCGCCATCGTCATTGTCATCGTCGGGGTGATAGTCGGGGGCTGGGCGGAGCGCTGGCTGCTGCGTGCGCTACGACGCTTCGACCTGGACCCGCCGCTGCGCCAGCTGCTCTCGAGAATCACCCGCGGGCTGGTGTTGCTGCTGTTCATCGTCATGGCACTGCAGAACCTCGGCGTGCAGCTGCTGCCGCTGATTGCGGGTCTCGGCGTCGCGGGCGCGGGCATCGCGCTTGCCATGCAGGGAGTGCTCAGCAACATTGTTGCCGGCCTGTCCATCATCCTCACCAAGCCCTTCCGCGTCGGGCAATACATTCAGGTGGCGGGGGTGGAAGGCAGGGTGGAGCAGATCTCCCTGTTCAGCACCATCCTGACCCATGCGGACCGGTCTGCGGTGGTGATCCCGAACCGCAAGATCGTCGGGGAGATCCTCCACAACTACGGGCACATCCGTCAGGTGAACGTCCAGGTCGGCGTGGCGCCCGACACTGACATGGCCGCTGCGCTGCAGGTGATCGAAGGAGTGGTGCGGTCCGATCCGCGCGTGCTCAAGGACGTGCCGCCGGTGATCGGCGTGTCGAGCCTCGCCGGTTCAGTGGTGCAGATCAGCATCCAGCCCTGGGTGGCCGTGGACGATTTCGGCACGGCCACCGCCGAGATATCCCGCGCCACGCTCGAAGCGCTGCGCGCCCGGCATATCGATCTTGCTCAGCCGCGGCACCAGGTACGGCTGCTGCAGGCATAGGGCTGAAGGCCCCGTGGCCTAGCGGGCCACGGACTTCGCATAGACTTCGAACTGCGCGAGGTCCGACCAGCCCCCGGGGCCGTGGCCGCTGCCGGGCATGAGATCGACGAAACCGATCTGGTCCACCTTCGACAGGTCCACGTGCTCGAGCGTCACGCCGGTGGCGACGGCCCGCGTGATGTCCAGCTTCATCCAGCGCACATCGGCTAGGGCGATCTCGCTGATCAGCCAGTCGCGCGGCGATCCGTCCGCGCGGTCGCCAACCAGCCAGGTGCCGTCGGCCAGTTTCACGATGGGGCGGATATGGTGGTACCCGGACATCTTCGTAGTCCAGCGGATGCGCGCCAGACCGGTGAGGTCCGCCAGGTCCTGGCTGTGCCGCAGGGCCAATCCGCAGGGTGTGGTACACAGGCCCAGCCAGACGTGGGTGGGATTGTTCTCGTCACCCGCCATTCCGGTCAGCATGATCTGCCCGGCCGGCACGATGAGGGTCAGTTCCAGATTCGGGTTGCCGAGTGCCGCGGAGGTGACGGCGTGTTCGCCACCCGTGGGTCCCTGCTTCCATTCTTCCCGAAAGAACAGGGGCGGGCGTTGGGGTCCGTGTTCAGGCGCGCCGGTCGCGGCCGGCGGTGGGCCGGGAGTCTGGGAGTAAGCCGGTCCCATCGGAATCGCTGCGCACAGGGCAAGCAGCGGGGCGATCCGGCGGCAGATCCAGGTGAGCGTCATGACCCCCTCCCGTTCAGTGAAATGAACGGCAGAGTCTACCTCACGGCGTGGCGGTGGGCAGGTCGGGCCCGAGGCGAGTGAGCAGGGCGCTGAGGCTTTCCGGGTGGGCGATCAGGTAGCCCTGCGCGTGGTCGCACCCCAGGGACTCCAGGATGCGAAGCTGCTCTTCAGTCTCGACACCCTCCGCCGTCACCGTGCAGCCCACATCCTTGGCCATCCGGATGATCGCCGACACGATCGCCCGATTGCTGTCCTGCTCGCAGATGCCGGCCACGAAGCTGCGGTCGATCTTGATCGATCCGAAGGGGTGGTCGCGCAGCCAGGTCAGCGACGAATAGCCGGTGCCGAAATCGTCCAGCGCCACGCGTACCCCCATCTTCTCCAGGGTGCGCACATTGCCGACGCTGACGCTGTCAGGACGCAGCAGGGATGTTTCGGTCAGTTCCAGGCTCAGCATGGCGGGGCTGAACTGGGCGTGCGCCAGGGTCTGCCTGACCCACAGGGGGAAGTCCGGCTGCGAGAGCTGTCGGGCGGAGACATTCACACCCAGTTCCAGGCGGTGTCCGGCCTGCGTCAGGGCGGCGAGGGCGTTGCAGCTCTCCCACAGAACCCAGGCGCCGATCTGCAGAATGCTGCCCGTATCCTCGGCAATCGGAATGAACTCACCGGGCAGCACTTCCCCGAGCGTGGGACTGTTCCAGCGCAGCAGCGCCTCAACGCCGATGATCTTGCGGCTGGGCAGGGAAATGACCGGCTGGTAGGCCAGGTGCAGTTCGCCGCGCGCCTCCGCGCCGTGCAGGGCCCGGGCCAGTTCCAGGCGCCGGCCCGCGCGAGCGGTTTCGCCGACCTCCGAGAACACGCAGCGGTCGCGACCGGTGCGCTTGGCCTCATACATTGCGGAATCCGATCTGCGGATCGCCTCGCGCGCTTCGATGCCGCTGGTGCGAATCAGCGCGACGCCGATGCTCGCGGTGATCACCCTGGCGCCCAGTCCGGGCAGCGGTTGCGCAATCGCGCCGAGCAGCCGCTCACCCATCTGCCCAGCCTGCACCGAGTCGATGATGTTTTCGGCGACCACGATGAACTCATCGCCGCCGAACCGACCGACGAAGTCGTTTTCCCGGACGGTGCCCAGCAGGCGTTGCGCGACTTCCCGGATCATCTCGTCCGCGACATCGTGCCCGAGCGTATCGTTCAGGGCCTTGAGTCCGTCGAGGTCCACGAAGTACACGGCCAGGGGGGCCTCGGGCCGCACCTTTTCGATGGCGGCGTCGAGCTTCTCGAAGATGGCGGCGCGGTTGGGCAGTCCCGTCAGGCTGTCATGGCGTGCATCATGCTTGAGTCTGGCGATCGATCGGGTCCGCTCCAGCGCCGTACTGGCGACGCGCGCCCAGTCGCGCAGCAGCGCCACGTGTTCAGGCTGCGGCAGGCGCGGCCTACGTCCGTACAGCGCCAGCGTGCCCAGTACCTCGCCGGCCGGATCCTTGATGGGCATGGACCAGCAATGCGCGACTCCGGCCATCTCGGCCATCGCGCGGATCGGAGCCCATTTGGGATCCTTGCTCAGGTCCGCGGACACGGCGAGCTCGCCGTACCAGGCGGCCGGGCCGCAGGTACCGATGCTCGGTCCGATCGGTGCTCCATCGACGGAGGCCAGGTACTCCTTCGGCAGGGACGGTCCGATGCCGGAGTGCAGGGTATTCGAAATCGCGTCCCGCAGCAGGACCGAGGGAATGAAAGAGGGGTCATATCGTTCGATGATCCGGCACACCTCCACGAGCACGTCGCGCAGCGGCGCCCCATTGGCGATCATGTCGTGAACGCGATTGTGCGAAGTGACCAGTTCCTGCACGCGCACCACTTCCGCGCGGGCGAGGCGTCGTTCCAGCTCCGTCGCAATGCCTTTGGCGGCATCACCCAGCACCGCGAGATCCTCGACTGACCAGGTGGTCCGCTGCGGGTCCGCGATGCCCAGCCGGCCGATGACCTTCCCGGCCAGGGTGATCGGCACCTGCGCGAAAGCCTCGCGGCCGCCATCCTGGTAGGTGGGAGTGGGCCCGAGCAGGTAGTCGCCCAAGGACAGGCTCGCCGTCAATTCACTTACGGGTTGGGGCGCGCTGACGGCTTCGCCGACCACACGGATGACCTGGCGCGCGCCATCCACCAGGGCGAGGGCCGCGCAGGCGACATTGGTCTGCCTTTGCACCGCGCCAACCCAGCGCTCAAGCTCAGCATCAGGTACTGCGGTGAACGCGGGGTCCTCCCGCAGCAGGGCTACCTGTTCGCGATCGTCCTGGACGGACGCTTGCGCGTCAGTACCAGATGTCATGACAGCGACCATATTTCCAGTATCGGCTAACCGCGCCCGAAGTTCGGATTCACTGATTGAGATTGGGACCCGAGGCACAGTTTTGGGGCAGCGATTTGGACATTAGTCACGCTGCGTCGCAGCAGCAGTGCCTGGATGGCCTCCTACGGGGCCGTACACCGTCCTACAGGCCGGGTAGAGGCGTCTGGGCAGGACATAAGGCCAAGCCCTGCAGCGCCCATGGGAGGAAGCATCGAGACTCGGATCTTGACCTTTGGACTACCTAGGACGCGCCATGAACGACACCAAACGAATCATTTTCGGCAGCATCCTGCTGAGCCTCGCCGTGCTGTGCGCGGGGTGCGTAGTCGCAGGGCCCCGGGAGGGCTATTACGACCGCGACCACCATCGGTACTACCACGAGCGGGTGTGGGTGAACTGCGGTGATCGCGACGACCATTGCCGGTAATTTTCCGGCAATTCGCAGGCAGCTGAACTGCGGCTGCGCCACGGGGCTGTGCGCTTAGCGCAGTCCCGCGCAGTCGCGCGCCTCACCGGCTCTGCGGGTGGGCGTGGGCGAAGCAGGGTGTCGTGCCGGAGGTCTCCGGTTCGAGGTGGCGTTGCAGTGTCCGCAGCGCCGCTTCCGGCGTGTCCACGCATTCAAACAGCTCGAGGTCTGCGGCGCTGATCATGCCGTGGCGGACCAGGGCCTTGAAATTGACGATCTCGTTCCAGTATTCCGTGCCGTACAGGATGACCGGGATTCGCCGCTCGAGTTTATGCGTCTGCGCCAGGGTCAGGATTTCCGTGAGCTCATCCAAGGTGCCGAAGCCGCCCGGAAAGGCCACCAGCGCCCGCGCCAGGTGCGCGAACCAGAGCTTGCGCATGAAGAAGTAGTGGAATTCGAACGCCAGCTCGCGGGTAATGTACGGATTCGCGTGCTGCTCATGGGGCAGGCTGATATTCAGGCCGATGGTCTGGCCGCCGGCCTCCGAGGCGCCGCGGTTCGCGGCCTCCATGATGCCGCCGCCGCCACCCGAGCAAATCACGTAGCGGTGAGCATGCGA
This sequence comes from uncultured Pseudomonadota bacterium, assembly GCA_963726995.1. GTDB lineage: Bacteria > Pseudomonadota > Gammaproteobacteria > Steroidobacterales > Steroidobacteraceae > DAIDKA01. The sequence goes on along the minus strand of CAVSEP010000007.1, from coordinate 84,626 downwards.
GGACAGGGCCTTGGACCATTGCGTGATCAGGCGCGCCAGGGTCCGGGCGGCCTCATAGTAGCGTCCCATCGGGCCGTCGGCCGTCAGGCGCGCGGAGCCGAAGAATACGATGGTGTCGTGCACACCGCGTTGCTGGAATCTCTTCAGAGGTTCGAGGTATTCGGCGAGGATGCGCAGCGGTCGCGCCTCGTCGCTGGTGAGGAATTCCCGGTTCTCGTAGGAGAGTTGGGTCGGATGAGTCGGATCGCCGGTCATGGTCGCTGCTCGCAGGCAAAGTCTATGAAGCCGCGGGTCACATCCGTGCTCAGCAGCCGTACCCGCACCGCCTGGCCGACCTGCAGGCCCTGGAATCCACGCACGATGCGACCCTCAACCGGGGGCGCGCTGGTGCGCGCCCAGGTGCCCTTGTCCGCCGCGCCGGTGACGATGGCATCGAATGTCTGGCCCAGGCTCGACTGCAGCAGCAGTGCGGCCGCGGATTTGCCCACGCGCCGCTCCACTTTGGCGGCCTGGTCTTCCTGGAGTGTGCAGTGCGCCGCCAGGCTGGCCAGTTCTGCGCCCGCGTAGGGCACGGCTGTGCCGGTCAGCGCGGCTTTGATCAGACGCTGGGTGATCACATCGGGAAAGCGGCGGTTGGGCGCGGTGGAGTGCATGTAGTCGCGCACCGCGAGCCCGAAATGTCCGGCTACCGCCTCGCCAGGCTGCTCCAGGGCGTATTCGCCGCGGCCCAGCAGTTTGATCACGGCCAGCGACAGGTCCGGAAACTGCGCCGGTTGCCTGGTGCGACTCAATGTCAGGAAGGCGTTCAGGGCCACCGGATCGGGCAGCGGCGGCAGTTGTCCGCCGTGCTCGGCCGCCAACGCCACGATTCGATCCCAGTGCTCGGGGGTCTTCAGCACGCGGCGGATGGATGGCAAACCCTTGCCCTGCAGCCAGCGGGCCGCCACGCCGTTGGCGGCGACCATGATGTTCTCGATCAATTCATGGGCGCGGTTGGTGCTGTCCGGAATCAGGTCCCGCAGTGCCTCGCCGTCAAATACAGCGCTGGTCTGAATGGTCGCAAGGGTCAGTGCCCCCTGGGTGTGCCGGACCCGCCCCAGCGCCTGGGCCACCTGGTCCTGGAGGCGCAACTGTGCCTGCAATGCGGCGCTTTCGAGCCCCGGCGGTGCGGGCGCGCTGTTCTCAAGCCACGCGGCCACGCTGTTGTATGCCAGCTTGGCCTTGTTGACCACCGTGCCACGATAGATGTCGGAGCTCACGATACTGCCATCCGCGGCGACCACCATTTCGAAGATGATCGCCAGGCGCTCCGCGTTGAGGCCCAGGGAGGTCAGGTCGGTGGAGAGGTTCTCCGGGAGCATCGGAAATATGCGACCGGCCGTGTAAACTGAGGTCGTATTCTGGCGCGCATGATCATCGATCGGTGAGCCGCGCTTCACGGTCGCATCCACATCGGCAATGGCGACCAGCAGGCGAGTGGTGGAGCCGGTCACAGACTGCGCCACCGACAGCTGGTCCAGGTCGCGGGAATCGTCGTTGTCGATGGATACCCATTGCGCGTCGCGCAGATCGCGGGCGCCTGGGTCCGCCGCCGATCGCGTGAGGGCACTGGCCTGGGCCAGGGCTTGCGGTGAAAAATCCGGCAGCAGGCCCCGATCCAGCATCGCCTGGCGGGCAATCGAGGCGAGCAGGTCACGTGAGCTCTGGTGTGATGCATTCATGGGCGGGAATTCTGCCAGAGACTCGCGGTCGGGGTGACACCAACTTGTTTTCAGGGCGAACAACAATGCGTCATACATTAGCGGTATTTTTGCTGGGCCTCTGGCTGGTCGCGCAGGGCCAGACACTGCCGGTGCCGGATTCGAAGTCCTGGATTGCGCGCAGCGACGCCTATACCCGGCAGTTGCTCGCGGTACAGTTCCGGCACGCTCCGGAAGACGGTTCACAGGAAGGCCTGGCGCAATACGACCAGCTGATCGTCAATCCCACGGTGAAGGATGAGCTCGCCGCGCGACATGAGTACCAGCAGGTTCTCCGGCGCGTGGATGCTGCGCGCGCGAGCGAGACCGACCCCAAGGTCAAGGAGGATCTCGACATCCTCCATAAGGCCTTCGACCTGCAGTTCCGTCAACAGGACTTTGCGCTGCGTCGGCTGGTACCGTACGTCAACGCCAGCGAGGTAGTGTTCGCGGGCCTGCGGGTCCTGCTGGATGACCAGGTCGCGGTCCCGCGGCGTTCGGCGGCGCTGGTGCGGCTGCGGCGCTATGCCGGCATGGAGTCCGGTTATCGACCGATTGCCGAGTTGATCAAACAGCGTGTGCGGGTCCAGATGGCACTGCACGATGCGGTCTACCCGTCGCGGGATGAGCTGCAGACCGAACTGGGCCGCAATTCAAGCTACCTCGAGGGCATCAGCGCACTCTTCAAGAAGTACCAACTCGAGGGCTGGGAGACCGACTATGGCCGTCTCGCCGGGCAGTTGCAGGACTACGACAAATGGGTGCGCGCGACCATTCTGCCCAGAGCCAGGACGGACTTCCGTCTGCCTCCCGAGCAGTACGCCCTTAATCTGGAGGGCTTCGGGGTCGATATTCCGCCGGCGAAGATCGCGGTAACCGCGCATGCGGCCTTCAGGCAGATCCAGGGCGAAATGGCCACACTCGCCGCGCAGATCGCGACGGCGCAGCACTATCCTTCGTCAGACTACCGCGCAGTGATCGCGCAGCTGAAGAAGAACCAGATCACCGGCGAGGCCATAGTCCCGCTCTACAATCATCGCCTGCAGCAGATCGAGGAGATCATCCGAACGTCAGCAGCTGGTGACGCTGCCGAGCCGGCCGGCCATCATCCGCCTGGCAACCGCCGCCGAGACCGCGCAGCAGCCGGCGCCGCACATGTCGCAGCCGCCATTCCTGCACAACACCGGGCAACGCGGAGAATTCGTATTGCCGCTGAACATCCCTTCGGCCACGGGCGGCGCCGTCGACCGCTACGACGACTTTACTTCCGATGCGGTGGCCTGGACCCTGACGGCGCATGAGGCCCGGCCGGGTCATGAGCTGCAGTTTGATTCGATGGTCGAGCACGGCATGAGCATGGCGCGCGCGCTGTACGCGTTCAATTCCACCAATGCCGAGGGCTGGGGCCTGTATGCCGAATACATCATGCAACCCTACGAGCCTGTGGAAGGTCAGCTGATGACGCTCGATCTGCGCTTGCTGCGGGCGGCGCGTGCCTTCCTCGATCCTGAGCTGCAAGACGGGGCGATCACACCGGAGCGCGCCTACCAGGTGCTCGAGAAGGATGTGATGTTGAGCCATGCGTTCGCCAAGGAGGAAGTTGAGCGCTTCACCTACCGCGCGCCGGGGCAGGCCAACAGCTATTTCTACGGCTATACCCGACTGCTGTCGCTTCGGCAGGAAGCCGAAGCTGCGCTCGGGCCGAAGTTCAATCAGCGGGCCTTTCACGACTTCATCATCGCCCAGGGGTTGTTACCGCCGGATCTGCAGCGCCAGGCCGTGCTGACCGAATTCGTGGCGGCGCAGAAATAGCGCCCCGGACCGGTTAGTATGGAGGCTGCGGCAGCGTAGGGTGCTTACCAGAGTGCGCGACCAGCTTCGAGTGCAGCCCGGTGTGCAGCCAATGGCCATGGCGGCTCAGACATCGGCATGGGTTGCGGAGTTTCGCGCCCGAGTTCGTGCGGGATTCGTGCCGACGACGTTTTGGACGACCCTGCTGACGAGCCTCTTTTTCGTCGGCTACCTGTTCGTGCAGCGGCATCCGGCGTACGCGCCGACCGTCATGCCGCGCACCGGCCTTGATCTGTTGATTCCCTTTCAACCCGCAGCACTCGTGGCCTACGTGTCCATCTGGGTCTATGTGGGCGTGGGGCCGGCGTTGCAGCGGACCCGCTCGGATTTCGCGGCCTACGGTCTGTGGATGTGCGCCCTGTGCGTCACGGGCCTCGGAATTTTCTATTTCTGGCCCACGCAGGTGCCCACGCCATTGCCGGAAGCCACCCGCTTTCCAGGCTTTGCGGCGCTGCGTCGGGTGGACGCCAGCAGCAATGCCTGTCCATCCATGCACGTGGCGGTGGCGATCTTTACGGTGACGCGAGTGGCGGATGTGCTGCGCGCAATGCGCGCGCCCATGCGCATGCAGGTGCTCAACGCCGCCTGGTTCATGGTGATCGTGTATTCGACGCTGGCGACCAAACAGCATGTGGTGCTGGATGTGGCCGCCGGCGCGCTGCTCGGCGCGGTGTTTGCGTTGATGTCACTGCGCTGGCGACCGGAACTGGGGCGGGTCCCGGGCTTTGCGCGGGTTCCGGTGCCGCCTTAGGGAACCGCTCCGCTTGCAATGGGGTAATCTAGAAAATAATTGTTGTAAAACGATAATAACTTGATGTATTGTTCTTCCTGCCACATCGGCCAGGAGGAATTGTCCATGCAAGCCGCCATCGATCTGTCCCCGCAGGCTCGGGCACTGCAGCGCATTCGCAGGGTCAGCCAGCCGATCAAGATGCTGATTTCGATCGCGCTTGTCCTGGCGATCGTCGTCACGGTCCTCCTGATCGTGGTGGTGCTGTTGCTTGCCCATCCCCTCGGTTCGACCGCCTATGTGAGTTTCAGCGCCGGGGGCGTCGGCATCAATCTGGTGGACGCCGAACAGCAACTGCACATGCAGAGCCTGGCGCAGATCCGGATCGACACTCTCAGCATTCAGCAGCGCTTCTGTGTCGCCGCGCTTGGCGCCGTGTGCACAACCTGCAACGTGCTTGCCCTTGGCCACCTGCGCAGCCTCTTCGTTCTGTATTCCCGCGGCGTCGTCCTCGCCGAAAGCAATATCCGCCATCTGAAGCGCTTCAGCGTGTGGCTGGTCGTGGCCGCGATTGCCACCAATGTGGCGGGCAGATTGTTTGCATGGATTACCCACGCGGCGATTTTCAGTACCTCCAACCCTGCCTTGATCGTAGTGCTGGGTGGCATGGTCTACGTCATCGCCTACGTCATGGAATTGGGGCGCGAAGCGGATCTCGATCGACGGGAAATCATCTGATGCCAATCGTCATGCGACTGGACGTAATGCTGGCCAAGCGCAAGGTCCGATCCAACGCCCTGGCTGAGGCGATCGGAATCACCGAATCAAACCTGTCCCTGCTCAAGTCCGGGAAGGTCCGCGGGGTGCGCTTCGGAACGCTTGAGGCGATCTGCCGGTTCTTGGACTGCCAGCCGGGAGACCTGCTGGAGTATGTGCCGGAGGAGAACTCCGAATTGATTGTGAAGACGCAAACGGGAGACTCTGATCATGAATAAAGTCACTGCGTTGAGCCTGTTCATGCTCGCACTGGCCGCGACGGGTCAGGCGCAAGTGTCGCGGGCCGCGGGCCAGGTCGCAGGCCCGCCCTGGCGCGCCGAAGCGTCGGTTCCCTCGTCCTACCGGATCAAGTTTGATTCGGGCATCAATGGCGAGAGCTACACGCTGTTCATCCGCGCGCCGGTGACTGCGCCTCCGCCCAAGGGCTATCCGGTCATCTACGTCCTGGACGGCGACTTCAGTTTCGGCACGGCGGCCGACGTCGGGCTGACCCTCAATAGTGGCCCCAATCCACCGGTGGTGGTCGCCATCGGCCATGGACTGTTCGATGACATGGAGGTCGTGCGCCGCTATGCGACTCGCCGGCCCGGTGACCCATCTCCCATCGGCATCGCCGATATCGGCGGCGTGAACAATCGGCTGCGCTTTCACGACTACACGTTACCGGTGGCCGCACAGCACCGGGCCCCGGCCTGGACCGGACTCACTCCCGATGACGTCGGCGGTCTCGACCCGTTTCTCAAAGTGATCGAAACGGAGGTCAAGCCACGCGTCGCCCGGCTCTTCCCGGTCGATGCCGACAATGCGGCGCTCTTCGGACACTCGATCGGCGGACTCGCGGTGCTCCGGGCGCTGTTCACCGAGCCGCAGGCCTTCCGTACCTTCATTGCCGCCAGTCCCAGCATCTGGTGGGATGCCGATGCGGTGCTGGGCGGTGAGGCGTCATTTCGGAAAGTCATCGAAAGTCGCCAGGCCGCGCCGCGGGTGCTGATCACCGTCGGGGCGGATGAGCCGGACAGCCCGAATCCGCCGGCAGCCTTCATCGCCTCGCTTCCCGCCGACCGGGCGGCCGAACTGACCTCCTACCTGGCCAAGGCCAATACCTGGAGCGGCATGGTCGCCGGCGCGCGCGATCTGGCCGCTCGGCTGGGCCGGATCCCCGCCGGCCCGGATTACAAAGTCAGCTTCGTGGCGTTTGCAGGCGAAAATCATGCAAGCGTGATCCCCGCCGCGATAAACCGCGGTATGTGGTTCGCATTCGGCCCCTAGGCGGCGCCGGTGTATCGTGGGCGCTGTCGCACTGCCCGAACCGGGGGGAACATGAGTCTGGAGCGTCGTGCGCTGCTGAAGTTTCTGGCCGCAAGTCCGCTGTTGACGGCGCTGGGTCCCTGGACCCGCGCCTTGGCCGACGGGAATCTGCCCGGCTCGGCGGCCGAGGCCCTGGATGTATTCGAAATGGAGGCGATCGCTCAACGCCTGGTGCCGCCGGCGCATTGGGGCTATCTGCAAAGCGGCGTCGACGGCGACGTGACGCTGCGCGCCAACCAGGCCGCTTATGGGCGCTACCAACTGCGGCCACGGCGCCTGGTCGATGTGAGCCAGGTTGACCTTGCGGTCCAGGTGTTCGGGATCAAGGCGGCATCGCCGATCGGCTGCTGGCCGATCGGAAGCCTGCGGGCGCTGAACCCGGAAGGCGACATTGCCGTGGCTCGCGCTACGAAGAAGAAAAATGCGCTGCACATCATGTCGACCCAGGCCTCGTTTCCGGTGGAGGCGATCAATGAGGCGCGCGGCACGCCGGTCTGGTTCCAGCTGTACACCACCAACCGGATTGACGTCACGAAGCAGCTGGTGAGGCGGGCCGAGGCGGCCGGCTGCCCCGTCGTGGCGGTCACGGTGGATACTCCCGCCGGGCGCAACACCGAGACCGCGAACCGCCTGCGCCGCGATGACACGCGCATCTGCAGCACCTGCCACGCGGTGGATGAGCGCGGCAATCCGCGCCCGCTGATCAGCACCAAGCCGATGTTCGGCGGCATCGATACCCAGGGCCTGGGGCTCACCCAGCCGTCATTGACCTGGGACTTCGTCAAGCGACTCAAGGACATGACGAAGATGAAGGTCGTTCTCAAGGGCATCGAGTCGCGCGAGGATGCGGTACTCGCGCTGCAGAACGGCGCGGACGGAATCATCGTCTCCAACCACGGCGGACGCTCGATCGAGAGTGGTCGCGCCACGCTTGAATCGCTGCCGGAAGTCGTACAGGGGGTCGGCGGGCGCATCCCGGTGCTGGTTGACGGCGGCGTACGCCGCGGCACCGACGCCCTCAAGGCGCTCGCGCTGGGCGCGAGTGCGGTGGGCATCGGGCGACCCTACGCCTGGGGGCTCGCGGCATTTGGTCAGGACGGCGTCGAACGGGTGCTGGACATTCTGAATCTGGAACTGCGACTGGCCATGGTTGGTTGCGGCGCGCGTTCGGTGGGCGAGATCGGCGCTGCGACCGTTATCGACACCGGGCGCAGGCCGACTTGATTGCGGTCAAGGCGCGATCAAAGCACCATCAATCGACAGCTCGGGGAGCCGCAAGGGTGTTCCGGACGTTGAGGATTTGCATATCGGCAGTGGTGGTTCTGGCTATGACGCAGGCGCTGGCCGCCGTCGCGCAGACCCCGGCATCGCCCCCCGCGGCTGGCGGTAAACCAGAGTCGGTGGCGGAGATCACCGTCACGGCGGCGCGCGCGGAACTGGCGCCCAGGGTCTCGAAGTTCGTCCATCAGATCACGGTCCGGAAGAATGACGAGGGCCTGCCGCGATGGCAGGATCCGGTCTGTCCGCAAATCACGGGTCTGCCGCAGCAGGAAGGCGAGTTCATCCTGGGGCGCATCACCGAGATCGCAATGGCCGCCAAAGTGCGGCTCGCCGGTGAGCAGTGCCGTGCGAACCTCTTCATCTTCGTCACCCGTCAGCCGATGCAGCTGCTGCAGGCCATGGAGCAGCAAAGGCGCGCGGTCACCTTCGGCGATGCCACGCCGACCGTCGTCGACCAGTTCATCGGCACGCCCAGACCGGTGAAGGTCTGGTACAACACCAGCATGAGAACCCCGGAAGGCACGCTCCCCAGGCAGGGATTGCCCCATGCCGCGCAGGTTCTCGGCGGGGGCCTGCAGGGTTTCCCGGTGTACAACGATCTGGACCGCACCAGCCATATTCTGCTCAGCAAGGTCTGGATCTTCTCGGATGTCTTCGTGGTGGTCGATCAGACGCAGTTGCGGAGCGTCTCGCGCGGCCAGTTTGCCGACTACCTCGCCATGGTGGCGCTGGCCGATATCAAGCCAGGCGCCAACCTGGGTGATGCCCAAACCATCCTCAAGCTGTTCGAGGGTGCACCGCAGGCCGCACCCGAGGGCCTGACCGAGTGGGATCAGGCCTTCCTGAAATCACTGTACTCGACGGACCAGAGGACCAAGACGCAGCGGGACCACATCGCCAACGGGGTGGTACGGGAAATCGTCCACTGACCGCGCAGCGACCAATTCCTCAGGCGGCCAACCGCCGGGAAGCGATCTGTGCTCCCTCCACCAGGGATTTAAGCTTCAGGTAGGCAATGTCCGGTTCGACGGGACCAAATCCTGCAAAAGTGCCGAAGCCGCAGTCGGTGCCGGCGATCACCCGGTCGCGCCCGACGATGCGGGCGAAGCGCTCGATCCGTTCGGCTACCAGCAGCGGATGTTCGACGTAGTTGGTGGTCGTCGAGAGCACGCCGGGGATCAATATCTTGTCTTGCGGAATCCTGGCCTCCTGGAAGACCACCCACTCATGGGCATGGCGCGGATTCGCGGCCTCGAACAGCAGCCCCTGCGGCTTGGCTTTCAGTACGATGGGCAGCAGCCGCTCCATCGGCACGTCGTGGTGATGCGGGCCCTCGTAGTTGCCCCAGCACACGTGCATCCGGACACGGTCCGCCGGCACATTGCGCAAAGCGTGATTGAGAATCTCGATGTGGCGCGCGGCCAGAGTGTCGAACTCATCGAGCGTGCGGTCGCGGTACATGGTGTGCCGGCCCATCGCCAGGTCCGGAGCGTCAATCTGGAGGATGATCCCGGCCTGTACGATGGCTTCGTATTCCGCCTGCATCGCCGCGGCGACGGCTTCCAGGTAATCATCCTGCGTGCGGTAGTAGTCATTTGGCTGGAAGAAGGCGATGACCCCGGGAGAGGCGGCATTCATGAATGTTGCCGCCGGCGCTGCCGCGGCCGCCGCCGCCTTGAGGTTGCGAATGTCCGTCTCCAGCGGGCGGGTATTGCGCACCCTGATTTCACCCACGCAGCGGGGGCGCCGGTATTTGGCGGTGGCGCCGCGGTCCGCAAGCTTGCGCAACAGATTAGGGAAATCGACCAGGTCCTGCCCGGCCTCGCGCGGTGTATCACCGGCAAATCCGCTGAGGCGCTCGGCGATGTAGGTGGAGTAGCTGATCTTGCTCATCTCCCCGTCGCTGACCACGTCAATGCCCAGATCCACCTGGCGGCGCACGACTTCGGCCACGGCCTGGGCGATGGTGGCTTCATCCTGAGCGACATCGCGCGCGTCGCCGCGCTCGCGCGCAAAGATCACATCGGTGACGGCCTGGCTGCGCGGCAGGCTGCCGACGTGCGTTGTTGGGATCCCGTGATTTGAAGTGTGCATGCCCGGCACTCTACCACCCGCAGAGGGGGTATTTCGGCGGTTCCAGGCCCTTGCCGAGTCAACGTCGTCATTTCGGGCCGCGCGCCAAATGAGGTAGAATCATTTCGCGGAAGCTTGCGCGGTAGGCTCCCGTCCAGCGCGGCAGCATGCCTTTTCGAGGGGATTAAAGATGAGCGTGAACAACTACATCAAGCGGCATCATCACCTGACACTCAGTGTCGGTAACGCACAGGAAGACTACGACTTTCACACCAAGGTGATGGGGCTCAAGAGCATCAAGAAGACTGCCCTGTACGACGGTGAGGAGCCAATCCTGCATCTGTATTACAGCAATGACACGGGCGATGTGAGCCGCCTGATCACCTGCTTCCCGATGAAGCATTCCGGGCGCAAGGCGCGCAAGGGTACCGGCCAGGTCTGCACCGTGGCCCTGTCGATTCCCGTGGGCTCCGCGGCCTTCTGGGAGAAGTACCTTCAGGGTCGCGGCTTCACCGCGCGCATCGCTGAGCGCTTTGGCGAGCGGTTGGTGGCTTTCCACCATCCCTGCGGCATCGAGTACGAACTGATCGAAGCCAAGGTCGACGCGCGCAAACCCTACAGTAATGGTGCGGTGCCGCAGGAGCATGGGCTGAAGGGCACATATGGCGTCGTCGTATCGGTGCGCGATGCGGAGAATTCCGAGGAGTTCATGCAGGGCGGCTGGAACGGGCGGCGTCTGGGCAAGGACGGCCAATACCTGCGCTACGAGGTTGGCGATGGCGGCAGCGGCGCCATGGTCGAATTTCGCATCGAACCGAACGTACCGGCGGGCAGTTGGACGTACGGCGAGGGCGTGCCTCACCACGTTGCGTTCGAGGTCGCTGACCATGAGGCCCAGAGCAAGGTGAAATTCCATCTCGAGGGCCTGGGTTTCACCGATGTCTCGGAGATGAAGGATCGCGGCTACTTCGATTCGGTATACGTACGCACCCCCGGTGGCGCGTTGTTCGAAGCCACCGTGTCCAAGCCCCAGGGCTTCCTGGTCGATGAGCCGTACGAAAAGCTGGGAACGGCCATGCAGATTCCACCGTTCTTCGCCAACCGTCGCGAGGAGCTGCTGGAGAAGATCGAGCCGCTCAAGTATTGAAGTGACGTGCCGGTCTTCTGTTCTCTCGCCGAGGCCGTAGCCGCGCATGTCCACGACGGGGACTGCGTGGCCATGGAGGGTTTCACGCACCTGATCCCTTTCGCGGCCGCCCATGAAGTGCTGCGGCAGGGACGCAGGCACCTCACGCTGGTGCGGATGACGCCGGATCTTATCTACGATCAGCTGATCGGCATGGGGGCGGCGGACCGCCTGGTGTTTTCCTGGGGCGGCAATCCGGGGGTGGGCTCACTGCACCGGCTGCGCGATGCGGTCGAGAACGGCTGGCCCCAGCCGCTGCTGCTGGAGGAGCATTCGCATGCCGCCATGGCGAATGCCTATGAGGCCGGCGCCGCCAACCTGCCGTTTGCGGCATTCCGTGGCTACATCGGCGTAGACCTGCCGAAGGTGAACCCCCGGATCCGGCAGGTCGAATGTCCCTTCACCGGCGAGATCCTGGCGGCCGTTCCGGCCATTCGTCCGGACGTGACCATCATCCACGCGCAGCGTGCCGATCGGGCGGGCAATGTACTGCTCGACGGCATCGTCGGCGTGCAGAAACAGGCGGTGCTTGCGGCGCGGCGCGCCATCGTCACGGTGGAGGAGATCGTGGAGGAACTCGAGGCGCCTGGCCTGAATGCGGTCGTGCTGCCCGCGTGGACCCTCACCGCGATTGTCGTCGTTCCGGGGGGCGCCTACCCGTCCTACGCACAGGGCTATTACCGGCGCGCGAACTCGTTCTATACGCGGTGGGACGAGATCTCGCGTGACCGTGAGCGCTTCAGGGCCTGGGTTCAGGAACATGTGTTGCAGCAGGGTCCCGAAGTCTTCGCCACCCATGGTCGCGCCGGGTAGGTACGCCGTGGACACGCCAGGTGCCGGCTCCTTTACCCCATCGGAAATGATGACGGTCGTCGCCGCGCGGGCCCTGCAGAGTCTCGATGTCTGCTTCGTCGGCATCGGCGCGCCTTCGGCGGCCTGTAATCTGGCCAGGCTGACGCACGCTCCCGGGATCACCCTGATCTATGAGTCGGGCACGATCGGCGCCCGGCCCCAGGTGCTGCCGCTGTCGATTGGCGATGGTGAGTTATGTGAGACCGCCCTCACCACGGTGTCCGTGCCCGAGATGTTCCGCTACTGGCTACAGGGCGGCCGGATCACGGTGGGATTTCTTTCCGGAGCGCAGATGGACCGCTACGCCAATCTCAACACCACCGTCGTCGGCAGCTACGCGCAGCCGAAGGTGCGGCTGCCCGGCGGGGGCGGGGCGCCCGAGATCGCCTCCAGCTGCCAGGAGGTCTTCATCACCATGTCCATGTCGCGGCGAACCTTCGTGGCGGAGCTGCCCTTCATCACTTCCTTGGGCCACGGCACCGGCAAGGGAGCGCGCGCGGCGCTGGGGCTTACGACCCGGGGGCCGACCCGGATCATGACCGACCTGTGCGTACTGGAGCCGGATGCGGACAGCTGCGAGCTGATGGTGACTTCACTGCACCCGGGAGTCACGCGCGAGGCTGCCAGTGCCGCCTGCGGCTGGCCGCTGCGTTTCTCCGAGCGCCTCGCTGCCACCGCGCCACCCTCGCAGCAGGAACTGCAGGTGCTGCGCGACCTGCAGGCCCGCACCGATGCGGCCCACCGGGAGGAGCACTGATGGCTTCCGGGCAGCCGGCGGCCTACCTGTGCGACGGCGTGCGCACGCCATTCGGACGCTATGCCGGCGCGCTGTCGGGGATGCGCGCCGATGATCTGGCGGCGCTACCGCTGCGCGCCCTGCAACAGCGCAATCCCGGCGTGGACTGGTCCTGTGTCGACGATGTCTACTATGGCTGCGCCAATCAGGCCGGCGAGGACAACCGCAATGTCGCACGGATGGCGACACTGCTGGCCGGACTCCCGCAGAGCGTACCGGCCGTGACGCTGAATCGACTGTGCGGCTCCAGCCTCGATGCCGCCATCACGGCCGCGCGTGCCATCCAGACCGGCGCCTGCGAACTGGTGATCGCGGGCGGCGTGGAGAGCATGTCGCGCGCCCCGTTCGTGCTCGGAAAGGCCGAGGGCGCCTTTGCGCGCGGCGCCAAGCTGGAGGACACGACGCTCGGCTGGCGCTTCATCAATCCGCAGATCGAAGCGCGCTTTGGCGTCGAATCCATGGCGCAGACGGCCGAGAATCTGGTGGCGCAGTTTGCCATTTCCCGCGCTGACCAGGATGCGTTTGCATTGCGCAGCCAGCAGCGCTACGCGAGCGCGCTGGCGCGCGGCTTCTTCAAAGGGGAGATCGTCCCCTTCATCACCGCGTTGCCGAAGAAGCCGGCGGTCAGTGTCGAGGTCGATGAGCAGCCGCGTTCGGACACGACGCTGGAAGGCCTGGCCCGGCTCAAGGGTGTGGTGCGCGCGGAAGGCTCCGTCACCGCCGGCAATTCTTCCAGTCTCAATGATGGCGCGGCGGCCCTGCTGATCGCCAGCGAAGCGGCCGCCCGACGCCATGGGCTGACTCCACGCGCGCGCATTGTCGGCGGCGCGGTTGCCGGTGTCGCGCCTCGGGTCATGGGCTTGGGCCCCGCACCGGCGACCCAGAGGCTATTGGCGCGGACCGGCATACGGCTGTCCCAGGTCGATGTGATCGAGCTCAATGAGGCGTTCGCCGCCCAGGCAATTGCGGTGCTGCGGACGCTGGAACTGGCGGATGACTCCGAGAATGTCAATCCGAATGGCGGCGCCATCGCGATCGGCCATCCGTTGGGCGCGAGCGGTGCGCGCCTGGTCCTGACGGCGCTCAATCAGCTGGAAGCCAGCGGCGGGCGACTGGCGCTGTGTACCATGTGCATTGGCGTCGGGCAGGGAATCGCGCTGTTGCTGGAGCGCGTCTGAACCCTCAGAAGAACGCGATGGCGCGGCCCATGAATATCAGCACCACCCACAGGCCCAGGGAAGACCAGGCCCAGCGGCGGGCCGCGGCCGGTGTCAGCTGCGCCATGTCCCACAGTGCGATGTTCCGGCAGGTGCGGGCGTGGAAATACCAGGCATTCAGTCCAGCCACGGCCAGAACGCCCAGCGACGCCCAGAACATCGGATTGTCGTGGTACTCGAGCGGATCGGAAGCCGCGATCAACAGGCCGGTGATCGTCAGGATGAGCAGCGCGCTCCACTTCCAGGGGCGCGACTGCTGCAACACATGGGTGATGGGAACCTGCGGCAGCGCCAGCCCCAGAACCCGCAGGTTCAGCAGGATGCACAATCCGCCAAACAACGCGATCGTGATGAGGTGGATGATCAGCAGTACCGGATAGGGGTAGGGCGCCTCGCGCAGCCAGATGCTGAAGGAGCTGCCGCTCAGCCAGGTACACCACTGCAGGAGACTCATGGGGCCACCGCTACAGATTCCCGATCCACATTCCCGCGAGCAGCACACCGGTCCACAATGCCAGTGAAAGCAGCGCAATGAGCCCATTCGCGCCGGCATGCGCGAGGTCGCGTCCCGCTGACGTGGCGCGCCGAACCACCAGGAACTGATACAGCGCGGCGATCAGGATGAGCAGCATCTTGGTACGGAAGGCGGCTACCTGCAGGTACTCCCCGGGATCTCCCGAAAACAGGAAGGCGCCGGTCACCAGCTGTACGACCAGTCCGCTCCACATCCAGGGTGCGAGGCTGGCTGCGACATCGCAGATTGGCTGGCGCCGCAGGCACAGGCCCAGCAGCCGCAGGTTGATCACGGTTGCGAATCCCGCCAGCAGCGTGAAACCGCAGATGTGCACCGATTCGACCACCGGGAAGACCCATTCCCAGCGCGCGATCGGATTCAAAGGCAGTGCTTCGCTGATCACGCGCTGGATTCAAGGACCGGTGAGCGCGGTGGCGGCCGTGGTGACGTAGCCGATGGCGCGCCCTCCGAGACCGACACCCAGCCACAACAGCAGCGAGATCAACGCCGTGAGCGCGCGCAGTCCCGCGGGAGCGCGCTGCGCGTCGATCACCTGGCGGTAGATCGTCAGGGTGAACAGCAGGGCCAGGGCCAGGAACAGCATCTTCAGCTGAAAGGCCCAGTTGCCGTACATCTTCACGGCTTCCGTCGAGAACAGCAGGAAACCGGAGAGCAGCATCACCACGACGCTGCCGAGCATCCAGGGCTGCAGCTCGCGGGCAAGTTCCGCGTGTCGAGGAATTGCCGATAGCGCACGCCCGACCAGGCTCAGGTTGATCAATATCACGTGCCACCCAGCAGCGCCAGAGCCAGCAGGTGGAATACCTCGACGAACGGGAACAGCCAAGCCGAGTCGCGGATGCCATGGCCGAAGAACGATCCATTGCACCAGCGGCAGAAGGTGAGAATCCCGGCTGGCCAGCTCGTTCAGGTACGTCATGGCGGCGGCAGCACGTAGGCGATGCCGCGCCCGCAGGCGACCACGCGAAATCCACAGCACCAGCGACAGCAGGCCGGCGATTCTGGCTCCGCGAGGCGTGCTTGCGAGCTGATCCCACTGCGCGAGCGTGCGCCCGAGGGTGACGTTGAACACGACGACGTTCAGGGCCGCCGCCAGCAGCATGAGCATCTTCAGCTTGAAGAAGATCGTGCCGTAGAACAGCACCGGATCACCGGCAAAGAGTGAAATTCCCGTCACCAGCATCACGCCGAAGGCGGCGAACAGCCACGGATTCGATCTGCCTGAAAACCGTGGCCACGCGCGTGTTCGTCGCAGCGCCAGATCGAGCAGGCGCAGATCCAGCAGGATCACCAAGCCCAGAAATGCCGTCAGCGTCAGTACGTGGATGGTCTCGATGACCGGCTCGGCCCAGGTCGATTCACGGATGAGGGTGCCGAAGGCGGTGTCGTGCAGCCACAGCAGGGCGCTGTCGAGGATCATCGGGGAGGGCGCCTTAGGCGAATTAGCGCTCTCACTGCGTCCGGCACGGCGTCGGGTTCCACCGGGCCGCGTCGGTCTTCTTGAACTGCGAGCTGGTGATGAAGGGCTGATCCAGGTATTCCGGATCCGTGACGATGCTGGTCACCACGAGCCAGATATCACCATTGGGTTCCCGGAAACTGTCGAAATACTCCTCCACCGTCGTGCCGGCGCCGTAGGGCACGCCGTTCTTGCGCAGGTACCCGGGGCGAACCTGCGTGGTCAGGACCTTCAGGTACCCGTCCTGGGTCGGTGCCGTCGCGGCGGACAGCCCGGCGGTCGTGGGCAGACTCGCAGTGACTCCGCCGAATCCGCCGCGGCCCTTCAGGCCCTCCCAAAGGGCTGCGGAATAGCCTTGCCAGCTGGGGGCCCCATCCGAAGGCGCCGACCCGCGGAAATGGAACAGGCGTGTCTGCTGGCCGGCGTCGGTCTCGACCTTCAGCGTGCTGCCGTCCTGCCAGGTGATGTGCAGCCGCGTCGGCGCCCGCATGATTGCCGCCGCACCGTAGGCGCGGCACTGCTCGCCGCTGGCCTGGTCGCGGGCTGGATCCCATTTCTGCATCAGATTCCGGCCGGCGGCATTCAGCGCGATGCCGGTGAAGTCGCCCTTGTCCGGCGTCATCATCCGGTAGCGCCAATCCTCGGTGACCACCGCGACCCAGTAGCCGGTCAGATCGACGGGCGCGCGGCTGCGCGCGTCCGTGGGGACGGGGCCCACCTGGGCGTGCAGGGCGGCCGTGAGGCCCAGGCCGGCACACAGCAGCGCGCATCTGAGCCGCATCACATGATTACTCCTTCCCAGGTCCACCCGTCCGAGGTGCGCACGATCTTGTGCAGGCGGATTCGATGTTCGTTCGGATCGCGGCCCGGATTGCCGGTGACGATGACGTGATCACCGTCCTTGAGCGTCTCGCGGGTCACATGCTCCTGCGTGAGCTGCGCTCCGCCGCCCCACTCAACCGACCAGGTCTGCGGCTGACCCTTGGCATCCTTGGCGCTCACCTTGACGAAGGAATGCGGATTGCGAAACATGAATTGCGTCAGCGTGCCTTCGATGGTGATCTCCTGATCGACGAAGTACGTGGCGGCAAACGAATGATGCGCGTGCACCGGGGCGCCCAGCAGGACGACGGGGGCCAGCAGCGCCAGATATTTGCGGTTCATGTACGACACCCTCTCAAGGTTGCGCGCGAAGACTGTTGTAGACGGCGGTGACGAACTTGTCGGTGGTCCAGAATCCTGTGGCCGAGCCGTATCGCGGGTCATAGTCGCGGGTCGGCTTGGCGGCCAGGACTTGCTCCAGGCTCATACCTTTCCTGATCATGTCCTGGATGCGGTCCCTGATGATGATGACCATTTCCTGGTAATAGACCACATCGGCGACGTCGCACAGTCGCCCGTGCCCGGGAATGATCAGCGTACCGCCTTCCTGTTCATCGGCCGGAATCGCCATGTCGACGATTCGATTCAATCCGGCGATCACTCCCTGGATGTTGCCGCCATGGTCGATGTCAACGATCGGATAGCCGTTGGTGACGAAGATATCCCCCGTGCTGATCACGTCGGACCGGCGGAAAAAGACAATGGTGTCCCCATCGGTATGGGCGGCGGGCACGTGGATCAGTTCCACGCCCTCGTTGTTGAAGAAGATCTTGCGCTCCGGCGTCGTGTAGGTATCGGTGGGCCAGGCACCCTGCGGGGCCGCGGGTGTGCCGGCGGGCGGCGTGCTCATCCGATCCAGGACGCTCTGGAATGCCATGATGGTTGCCTGACTGGAGGCACTGCCGCCGATGTCCCCGACCACGTTGCCTCCCGCAATGGTACGGCCGGCTTTGGAGATGACCTCGTTGCCGCCGACGTGGTCCGCGTGCACATGCGTGTTGATGATGTAGCGGATGGTCTTGTCCGACAGGCCGCGTACGGCAGCCAGCACGTTCTCGCTCATGGGTGCGAGGCCGGTATCCACCAGCAGCACCCCATCGGCGCCCGTCTGCACGGTGATGTTCCCGCCGGCGCCGACCAGCATGGAAATGTTTCCCTGCACCGGCAGGACGTGCACTTGCGCAGTGGGTGCGGGGCTGGCCGGCACCGGTGCCGCGCTGCGTGCCGCCGTGCCGGTTCCCGCCAGCCACACCACAGCCCAGCAGATACCCGTTCGGGTGCGGATCATGGTGTGGGCGCCTTCTTCGGAGGCCGCGGCAGGACGATCATGGTCTTCATCTTATCCATGTACTCCGGGTACATGGTCTCGGCGCCGCCCCGGGTCGCCGCAACCGGGATGCCGTAATTTGCCGGGAATTCATTCAGGAACAGGTTGGCCCCCGGAAGATGGTGGGGGATCACGCCGGCGGGCCGGTCGACCTCGTCCACGGGTTCGCAGGGCCAGGGAGCCATCTGCTGCTGTGGCGCGTAGACAAAGTCGGTGGTGCGGATGAACGGTTCCGTCAGATAGACCGGGTCATACACGATCACAGCCACGGTCAGATAGTTGCCGTGCTTCATGATATGCACGCGGGCAGTGGCCAGGTCGCTGCGCGGAATGCCGTTGCGCCGGATCCAGTTCTCCTTCAGGTGCGTGGTGGTGATCACGAGGGTGTTGCCGTCCCACTCGCCGGTCGAGAATCCCTGCCAGGTATGCCGGGCGTATTCCGGAGGATGGGGCCTGCCGTCCATCCAGATGGTCTGCTCGGCGCCATAGGCGGACAGGTGGGTGTGGTAGGCAATGACCTTCTGGCTGGCCTGGTCGACCTCCTTCCAGATGCTCAGGTTCGAGGGACCCCGCCAGCCATAGTCCGAACCGTGGGCGCGGCACTGGTTCTCCTGCAGTTCGATCAGCGCGGCATCCCAGCTGTCGCCGCGCAGCCGCGCCGCATCGTTGATCGGCAGGCCCAGATAGTCGCCGATCTCCGGTCCGGGTATGCGTTCGAACCGATCCTCATCGAAGCGCGGTGCCCACTCGCCCGAGGGGTCCATCTGCGCCGAAGCGCCCGCGCTGAACAGCAGCCCCAGCAGCAGCGCAATCGACGCCCCTGCAGCGGTCCGGCTCCCGAAAATGCCGCGCATGCATTCCCCCACGTTGCGGTGCACGATGTAGTCCGCGCTTTCCGTCAGCGCTATTATCACAGATTCAATGGCCCGGAAGCTGCGCGTCTCGTGGCCCACCGCGCTGCGGGCGCCGATCCTGGGATCCCGTGCAAGGGCGTTGTGATCTCAACGTCACGGAAAGGCCCCGGGATGCACTACACTGACCTTGGGATTCAATGACAAGGGGGAGCGGATGATCGACCGACGCAGGTTCATCGGGGGTACGGCTGCGGCCAGCGCGCTGGCGGCCCGGGTTACGCATTCTTTCGCCGACGATGCTCCCGCCGGCCAGGTCACGGTTGCGACCACGGCCGGCAAGATTCGCGGCAGCCAGGCGGCGGGCGTCTATGCCTTCAAGGGCGTCCCCTATGGCGCGAGCACTGCCGGGGCCGCCCGGTTCCAGCCGCCGGCCAAGCCGAAACCCTGGACCGGCATTCGCGACGCCATGGAGCTTGGCCCGCGCTCGCCCCAGCTGCTGTCCCTGTTTCACGGCTTTGTGCCCGTCGAAGTCGAGGCCATGGACCGCGACGAGATGATGGGTGAGAACTGCCTGGTGCTGAACGTCTGGACGCCCACGCTTGACCGGGGACGCAAGCTCCCCGTCATGGTCTGGCTGCACGGCGGCGGGTTCACGAGCGGCTCCGGCGGCTTCATCTGCTACGACGGTGCGCGCCTGGCCAACAAGCACGAGGTGGTGGTGGTCACGGTCAACCATCGCCTCGGGGCACTGGGCTACCTGTATCTGGCCGGGTTGGGCAACGAACGCTATGCCGCGGCCAGCAACGTCGGCAACCTGGATATCGTCGCGGCGCTGGAATGGGTTCGGGACAATATCGCGACCTTCGGGGCCGATCCCGACAACGTGACGATTTTCGGCCAGTCCGGAGGCGGCGGGAAGGTCAGCTCGCTGATGGCCATGCCCGCAGCGCACGGACTCTTCAAGCGCGCCATTGTCCAAAGTGGTGCAGCCCTCAAGGGCACCCCAAAGGATGCGGCCACCAAGGATGCCGAGCGTTACCTGGCGCGCCTGAATCTGAAGCCTGACCAGGTTGACCAGCTGCAAACCCTGCCCATCGAACAGCTGCTCAAGGCCAGCAATGAGGGCAGCGGCCCGCCGCTGAACTGGGGTCCGGTCATGGATGGCCGCACTTTGCCGGTGGACCCCTTTGATCCGACCGCACCGGTGTTGTCCGGGAACATCCCGTTGCTGATCGGGACGGTCGAAACAGAAGTGACGTTCTTCCCGGGGCAACCGCTGGAACCGATGGACGACGCCACCTTCCATACCAAGGTGAAGCAGTTGCTGCGCACGGCCAGTGACGCCGATGTCGACAAGGTGATCGCGGCCTATCGGGCGGGGCGGCGCGACCGGGCCAACACCGACCTCTATTTGATCATGGCCTCCGATGCCACCTTCCGGCCAGGCGTCGTGCTCGAAGCGGAGCGCAAGGCCGAGCAGACCCAGGCGCCGGTGTACCTGTATTACTTCACCTGGCGCTCACCGGTGCGCGACGGCAAGCTGCGCACCTTTCACACGCTGGAAATTCCCTTCGTGTTCGACAACGTCGATGCCTGCAAATCCATGACCGGATCCGGTGCTGATCGTTACCCGCTGGCGGACAGGATGAGCACGGCCTGGGTGAACTTCGCGCGCACCGGCAACCCGAATCATGCGGGCCTGCCAAGCTGGGTGCCGTACGACAACACCCGGCGCGCCACGATGGTGTTCAACAACGAGTGTTCGTTGCTGAATGACCCGTACGGGCGCGAGCAGCGGCTGCTGCATTCGGTGCAGGGCAGGACCTGAGGAAGGGCCCGCGGACTCCCGGTCGCCCGGGAGTCCGCCGGCCACTAGCTCGGGTTCGGGGCGCGGTCCAGCACCGACACGTGCTCGGCCGCGGCGTGGCGCGTGCGTCGCGGTGCCGTTTCGCGCAGGAACAAGGCCAGCAGCAGCCCGAGGACTTGGCCGCCCAGCGCGAAGTACAGCGTGTATTGAATGCCCGAGTGCTGGGCGATGGACCCGGCGATGATTGGCGCGGCGCCGCCACCGAATACTTCACCTGCGCCGATGACGAGCCCGGCTGCCGTGGCCACCAGGCCTACCGGCGCCGCCTCAGCCGGAATGGGCCCTGCGAGGATGGCCAGCGCCCCGAAGTTGAACATCGCGGCGACAAACAGGAATCCGAACATCACCGGCAGACTCGATCCGGCGTGGATGAAGAACCACAATGACACCGCTGCGACGGCGAATGACAGCAAGGTTGCGGTCTTGCGGCCGATGAAGTCCGACACCGTGAGCAGCCCGAATTGACCCAATGCCCCGCCAAAGCCGATGGCGGAGGTCACGAAACCCATCTGCGTACTGGGAACCTTCACGAAGTCCACGAGGTAGTTCGGGACCATCGCCGACAACACGAAGATGCCGGTCATTGCGCAGATCAGAGTCAGCATTGCCAGGGCCATATTGCGGTGCCGGAAGATCGTCCATAGGGACGCGCGCGCCACGACCGTCGTGCCGCGTTGTGCCGCCAGCGTGGCCGGCTCGCGGATGACGAACCACAGGATCAGGGCGATGAGCAAACCCGGGAGACCTACGATCCAGAAGACATGCCGCCAGGTCGTGATGACCAGCAGTTGCGTGGCCAGAATCGGACCCACGCCACTGCCAAAAAGCGAAACCGTGCACTGGAATATGCCGTTGTTCATGCCCCGGCGCTTGGGATGCGAGGCCTCGACCGCCACCGCGACCCCGGTCGCCGCAACGGGCCCTTCGAAGGCGCCCATGATGGCGCGAATGAACAACAGGCTGACCAGCCCGGTCGCCATGCCGCTGAATACCGAGAGCAAGGAAAAGATGACGACCGAAGGCACCAGAATCGCGCGCCGTCCCAGATTGTCGGACAGAAACCCGGTGGCGAGCGCCGAGAGACCCCAGGCAACACCGAGGATTCCGACCAGCTTGCCGAGATGGTCGTAGGTAAGCGCCAGGTCCTTCATCATCGCCGGAAACAGGGGCGGCAGGATGAAGCGATCGATACCGACGAGTCCGAAGGCGACGCTCATCGCCAGCAGGGCCTTCCACTCGTAGGACACATCCCAGGGCTTCTCGGTAGACATGCTTCCCCCTTGATCTGGCGCGGGCGTTTTCTATTGCGCACTCGCAGCATTGGCGCTGCGGTGCATGTTATTGGCCCCGCATCATCAGCCAATCGTCATACGCCGGTCAATCGATGCGGACACTTGGCGATCCGGCCGCGGGTGCCGGTGGCGCCTTGCACAGCGGGCGGTTTGATTAATCAAAAGGCACTTCCACCACCGCTTGACGCTGGTACAAAATAAAGCCCACTATGGTTTCGCATAACGACATAGATTTCGATATCCGAAATCTCGTCGAGGGGGTCATATGTTTGCATTGATTCGCAAGGTCGATCCGGTATGGGCGTTCGTGCCGGGTCTGGTAGCGATTGCGGCCTCGGCATGGGGACAAACCACGCCCGCCGGGACGGGCGCCGCCGGCGCGGATCAGGGCGAGAATTCGACCAAGCTGGAAGAGGTGGTCGTTACCGCCAGAAAACGCAGCGAGTCCTTCCAGAACGTGCCGATCACGGTGGATGCATTCACCGCGCAGGAGATTCGCGCCGCGGGTATCGAGAACCCCCGCGACTTCATCGCGATGGTCCCGAACATGACCCTGGTCGAAGTGCAGAACGTCGGCAACGCCTTCATCACGGTTCGCGGCATCTCCCAGGCGCGCAACAGCGAGCCCTCGGTCGCGGTGCTGGTCGATGGAGTGCTGGAGACCAACCCGTACGAGTTCAATCAGGAACTGGTCGACATCAAGCAGATCCAGGTCCTCAAAGGGCCGCAGGGCGCCTTGTATGGCCGCGATGCCATCGGCGGCGCCATCATCATCGACACCGCGGATCCGTCCGATCATTTCGAGGGCAGTGCCCGGGCCGGCATCGGCAACGGGGTGTCCGAAAAGGGGCAGCTGGCCGTGAGCGGCCCGATCGACAACGCCGGCACGCTGCGCTACCGCGCCTCGGTCAACTACTACAATACCGATGGCTTTCTGCAGAACACCTACCTGAACAAGAAGGCCGATCCGGACGAGGATTACTCGGCGCGCCTGCGCCTGCTCTACAAGCCTTCGGAAATGTTCAGCGCCGACCTGCGGCTGTTCTACAACCAGGTCAACACCACGGCCTACTACTATGTAATTCCGCGCAGCGACGAAGCGAATGTGTTCAGCAGTTTCACCACGCCGCCGAATGCGAACGATGTGACCAGTCCAATCCAGAACAATAATCTGGGCGCGGATCACCGCTACATCGCGGATGCGGCGCTGAAGCTGGACTTCAACCAGGATTTCGGCACCGTCACGTCGACCACGAACTACAACCACACCAAGGAATTCGATACCGGTGATGCCTACGATTTCCGCCCGGTAAACACGTCCATTGCCTATAACTACTTCTTTGCCGGCATCCCGGCAGGACTGGGCGGGACCCTCGATGAAAGCCAGAGTCAGTTCATCGAGGAAAAGACCATCAGCGAAGAGTTGCGTTTCACTTCCCCGAAGAGCAGCGGCTTCTCATGGATCGGCGGCTTCTACATCGTGCACACCGACCGGTTCATTTCCACCGGCAATCTGGTGGATCGAGGCACCGGCGTGCCGGCGGTCTTCTTCACCCCGAACGTCAATCCCGCCGATCCCTTTGCGAACGGCAACAATGTGACGTTCCTGGCTGATTCGCAGAGCAACAACGCCTGGGCGGTATTCGCGGATGCGAACTATGAGCTGAACCCGCAGTGGGAATTCGATGCGGCGATCCGTTACGATCGCGACTCACGCGCGAACACCACGCTGACCCCGACGGCCTTCATTCCTCCCGGCACCGTGGCCAAGACGGGCGACGTGCGCGATCAAACCTGGGATGCGGCGCAGCCCAAGGCAACCGTTCGCTACAAGCCCACCGACGATCTCACGATCTATGGCGGGTGGAGCCGTGGATTCCGCAGCGGCGGGTTCAACCAGACGGGCGTCGGCGCCGTGGCGCTGGCCGATGGCCAGAAGGGCGTTCACGACCTGTTCAACGCCGAAATCGCGGACACCTGGGAAGGGGGTGTGAAGAGCGAGTTCCTCGATCACCGCGTGCGCGTCAATGCGAGCTACTTCGACACCAAGTCGCACAACGGCTACTTCTTCTTCTACGATGCCACCACCTCGACGCAGAACCTCGGCAACCTTGATGCCAAGTACAGCGGCTTTGAGCTGGAGGTGACGGCGAAGGCGACGGACCGGCTGGATCTGTATGCCAGTGTCGGCGATATCGTGAGCAGCAAGATCACCGCCATGGAGGACCCGAGCGTCATCGGCAAGCAGCCGCCGCTGGTGTCGAAGAACACCTTCAATGCCGGAGCGCAGTACCGTCAGCCGATTCACGACGGACTCAACGGCACGGTGCGCGTGGACTTCCAGGAAATCGGCCGCACCTACTGGGATCCGTACAACGTGACTTCGCGAAACCCGGTGAGCCTGGTCGACCTGCGCGCCGGCCTCGAGTCCGACAGGTGGTCGGTCACGGCGTGGTCGAAGAATCTGACCAACAAGATCTACAATGCGGAATTCTCCACCGGCGGGTTCCTGTGGCGGGCGCTGCCGCGTCGCTACGGCGTCGACGTTGAGTATCATTTCTGATCCCATGAACGCGCAGCTGAGCCCGGAACAAAGAGCAGGCATGACCGTGGACTCCTCACCGCCGTTCCGTTTCTACGACAATCGCCAGAAGTATCTGGCCTTCGTCACGACCTGTAATGAGAAGTCGGCGATTGCCCGGCGGGCGACCCATGAAGTGAGCCTGCTGCGGCCCACACCGCCGGCGCTGCGCATCTTCGATGCGGGCATGGGCGATGGCACCGTGATAACGCGCGTCATGCGTGCCACGCATCGCCTGTTTCCGAATATCCCGTTGTTCGTGGTGGCCAAGGAAATCAGCCTCGAGGACGTGCGCCTGGGGTTGGAGAAGCTCCCTGACCGGCTGTTCGAGCATCCGGCGACGGTATTCGTGGTCACCAACCTCAACTACGCGGAGGCGCCGCGCCTCATGCCCCGTGACGCCCAGGCGGCCGCGGCGCTGAATTGGCAGGAGGTCCGCCTGACCGGCTCGACGGCCCACGAGTACGCCGAGCAGATCGAGGAACTCGGCGCTGCGCTGGTGAACGGCTGGCAAACCACGCCCAGCGCCAAGACCGGAAATCCCAAGGTAGTGCGGCCGACCGTACTGGTGATCTACCGCGAGGATCACAAGTTCCTGCTGGATGCGGCGATACCCAAACCCGGCCAGCTGTTCGAGCATTACGATCTGGTGCTGGCCTCGCAGCCCTGGCGGGCGCGCATGGGCGCTGAATTCAAGGTGCAGAAGGTGCTTATGCCGCTGGCGCGCAGCCTCGCGCCGGGCGGTCGGCTGCTGGCTATCCAGTCCTGCGGCCGTGATCCGGGCCTGGAGGTCATCCAGCAGCTTTGGCCTGACGAGCATCCCTTCCAGGTCGATCGGCACGAGCTGCTCAGCACACTTCGCCGGGATCTGGGCCGCGAGGCCCGTGAATTCAACCTGACCGCGCTGCCCGACGAAAAGGCGGTGTTCCGCTACGAGATGCACACTCTGCCTTCGGAAATCGGCAACCGGATCGGAACCTCAACCCTGTTTGCCGCCTGGAACGCCGCCATCTACGTCAACCAGATCGAGGACGAACGGCTGGATGCCGTGGTGACCAATGGGGCGTACCTGGCGGCCACCCAAATGGTGCTGCAGAAGCATGGCGGTCTGTGGTTCAACGATGAGGCGTTTGTCGTCACGCGCCGTCGGGACTGAGCGATGAGCGAGGAGCTGCCACCGGCCCAAGTCATCCAGGATCTCGCGGTCGCCTACTGGGCCTCACGCTGCCTGCACCTGGTGGCGGAGTTCGGGGTCGCCGACCACTTGGGGGATGCGCCGGAAACGGCGGACAGTCTGGCCAAGGCCTGCGGGGTTCAATCCTCCGCGCTGAACCGCATCCTGCGGGCCCTCGCGAACCATGGCGTGTTCGTGTACGACGGGCAGCGTTACTCCCACAATGCAGCCTCCCGGACTCTGCGCTCGGATGCGGGCGGTTCGACCCGATCCCTGGCACGCATGATGGGCCTGAAGGTTCACTGGGATGCCTATCGCGAGCTTGATGTCACCCTGAGAACGGGTACCCCGGCGATTGCGACCGTGACCGATGGCGGTCTCTTTCCGCACCTGCGGGCCCATCCGGAACAGGCGCGCCTGTTCCATGAAGCCATGGCCGGCAAGTCCTTTGCTCAGGTCGGCCCGGTGGTTGAGGCCTACGATTTTAGAGGTTTCAAGACCATCGGCGACATCGGCGGCGGGCTGGGTCATCTGCTGCACGGCGTGCTCGATCAGGCCACAGGTTCGCGCGGGGTCCTGTTCGATCTGCCACAGGTCATTGACCTGGCCCGTCAGCGTGCCGATCCGCGCGTCACCTACGCGGGTGGGGATTTCTTCAAGGATCCCATTCCACCTTGCGATGCCTACCTGATGATGACGGTACTGCATGACTGGTCTGACGACGAAGCCGTGGCCATTCTGTCGAATCTGAAATCCAACGCGCCCCGTGCGGCAAGAGTGCTGCTGGTGGAAGGTATCGTCCGTGCCGAGACCCGCAACGATTTCGTGAAGGATCTGGACATCGAAATGCTGGTGATGGCCACCGGACGGGAGCGCACGCAGGCAGAGTGGGACTCGGTGTTGACGCGCGCCGGCCTGCGACTGACGCGGGTGATTCCCGCCGGCGCCTGGTCCTCGATCATCGAGGCGCAAATCGCCTGATTCCAACCGCTGGCCGGCCGCATCCACGGCTGGCGCGCGGCACCCCGAACGGCTAACCTCGCTGCACAATTCGAGGTAGGGGGAGCCATGAGACCATTAGCCGTCGGACTTGCGAGCGCCCTGGTATGGGGCGCGACCGGGGCAGGCGCCGCGCAGCCGGGGTGCGATCGGGAGTGCCTCGCCGGTGTCATGAGCAGTTACCTGCAGGCGCTGGTCAGTCACGACCCGGGGAAACTGGCGACTGTGCGCAATGTGAAGTACACCGAAAACGGTGTGCGGCTGAATCTGGGGGATGGCCTGTGGCAGACCGCCGCCGCTCTGCCGACCTACCGGCTGGAACGTCATCGACGATGAATCGGGCCAGGTGGGGTTGCTGGGCCGGATCAGCGAGAACGGCAACAACAACTGGTTCGCGGTACGGCTGAAGGTCGAAGAGAACCGCAAGGTTTCCCAGATCGAAACCTTGATCAATCGCAGCATCAGCGCCGGTCCCGGCGCGGGTCCCCCGGGAGGGGCCGCCAAGGGAAATACGGAACCGAATCCGCGGATGGCGGAGGTCATCCCGCAGGATAAGCGCCTGGGCCGCGCGGAGCTGGCGCGCATCGGCAACAGCTATTTCACGGGCATGGCTGATGAGGACAGCAGCACCAATGTGCCGTTTTCGCCGTCGTGCCAGCGGCGCGAGAACGGCACGGTCACCGCCAACAATGCGGATTCGCCGCAGGGTTCGATGCAGTGGCTGGACTGCAAGTCGCAATTCGACACCGGCTTTTCCGTCATCGTCACCAATATCCGCGAGCGGCGCTTTTCGATCGTGGACCGCACCAAGGGCCTGGCCTTCGGCTGGGGGTATTTCGATCACGACGGCACGCACGCCAAGTTCTCGCGGACGCTGGATCACGCACCGGCGGACGTGGCCCCGACGTTCCGGCAGCCGATAACTTTCTACATTGCGGAAGTCTTCAAGATCGAGGAGGGCAAGATCCGCCAGATCGAGGCCGTCCTGACCACGGTGCCGTTTCGGATGGAGTCAGGCTGGTAGCGGGGCTTTCGACAGCGCCCAGACCGCCAGTGCGATCAGCGCCATGCCGGCGATGAGCAGCAACAGGGCATTGCGCTTTTCGCGCCGCACCAGCTGAGCCTCGTCCAGCGGGGCGATCAGGAAGGGTTCGCCGTGGGTCGTCTGTCCGACGACACCGACGCGCTCAATCGGTGAATGCAGCACCGCCGCCTCGGCCTGCGTGTGGGCCGCGGCGCGCGCGGCTTCCCATTCAGCCGCGTCGATCTGGCCGTCATGATTGAGATCAAAGCGCCTGAGCAACTCGGGTTGGTTGCGCTTCCACTGGCTGAGGATTTCCCGGGTCTTCTGGTCGGTCGCGTCGAATTCGGTGTGCGAGCGCAGTTCGCCGAGCACCGAGAGCCGCGAGCCGGGCGTGATGAGCCGCTCGCGGTACCGATAGTCGTCATCGCCGGCGAGGTCGAGAATGGAGCGCAAGGGCGGCGGCCCGCTCGGACGCAGGGACATTCCGGACCAGCGGTCATCGCAGGTGGCCGTGACTTCCGCGCCCACCGGGCCGATCAGGCACTCGCCGTCGGCATCGGCCAGCACGAAGGGGGTCACGCTGGTGGCCTGCTCGATGGTGCGATACTCCACCTTCCCGCGCTCATCGGTCTGCCTGGAGTCGACCCGGTAATCCCACCACACGCAGGTCCGGCCGGTAAGCGGTGAGCGCAGCGCTTCCCCCGGTGGTGACTCGGCGCGGCCTTCCACCCGCACATAACCCTGGGCGGCGGAGCGAATCCTGACGAGCGGGGTGTCGCCGATGTAGCGATCCCGGCGCACCCGGGACAGGCAGGCGAGGAGGGACGCGGCCGCCAGCACGCCGCACAGTGCGGCGAAGATCCAATAACCTTCGCCCGGATGTCCCATCCCAAGCTAGCGTCCGAAGGCGAGTTTCACGTCGACGTCACCGGTTTCGCCGGCCGCGAATTTCAGCATGGGCGCCGCCGTGAAGCGGAAGGAGCGTGCAATCAGCACGTCGGGAAACGCCTCGAGTCTGACATTGAGGGCGTTGACGGCATCGTTGTAGATCTCGCGCCGGTCCGCGATGGCCGTTTCCAGGGCGCTGATGCGAGTCTGAAGGTTCTTGAACAGCTCATTCGCCTTCAGGTCCGGATAGCGTTCGGCAACGGCATACAGCCCCGACAATCCGGCGCGCAGCGCGCCTTCGGCCACGCTGACGGAGACGACATTGCCGGTGCTTCGCGCTCCCTCGACATTGGACCTGGCGCGCACCACGGCGTCCAAGGTTTCCCGTTCATGCTGCATGTAGCCCTTGCAGACCTCGATGAGCTTGGGTAACTCGTCGTGACGCTGGACCAGCAGGACGTCGATGTTCGACCAGGCGAGCTTGACTCCGTTGCGGACGCGAACCAGGCCATTGTAGATGGTGATGGCATAGCCCACCGCGACGGCGAATAGGAAAGTGGCAATGACAAGGGCCGGCATGGCTTCATCTCCTGGTAGCCGGGCGATATCCGCGGCGGGTTCGAGCGCTGAAAGTGTGGCAGTTTTGCACCCCTGAACCCACTGCTCGGCGTCGAAACTGTGCGATTCATTGCACTTTCCGCGGCGCAGCACGGCGATCGGGTCGACCCGTCGGCAGGCCCGCCTTGCCGATTGCGCTTACAGCTTTGCCAGGATGTTCGCGGCGAGCGCCTTCTCGATCGACATCTGCCTGGCCTGATCCGCAATTCCGTAGACCTTCACCACAAAGGCGGTGCTGCCTTTCACGACCCCCAGGCTGGTGAAGCCGCCCGCGCTGTCATAGAAGGCCGCATCGCCCAAGCCGGCTGCCGGCGACTGTTTCACGGCGGCCTTGGGATGCTGGATGGCCTGCCACATGCCCGGACCCGGGTACCAGAGCGAGACGATGATTCGCGGGATGCCGGTCCAATTGCAGGTCTCGCCCACGGCGTGACCGGCGCCCATGGTGGTGCCGGTCGCGGCGCTCACTTCCGTCTGAGTCAGCCGCTCGCAGGGATCGGCGTTCGATTGCGCGACGGCCGGCTGGGTGCTTCGCAGCGCCAGCAGGCACAGCACAATTGCATTGCGAAGCGGCGCGCGGGCCGACTGCATGGCCAGCTCCCTCATCTCGCGCGGCTACCGGGCGTTCGGGCCGGCGACCGGCGTGGTGGCAATGCCCTGCGCACCTTGCATGAAATTGCGGGCATTTTCCTGCTGCGCTTCGGCCTGTGCCTGCGTGAGACAGGTTTCATGCACCATTCGCGTGCTCGTATCGGCGTCCTTCTGGCAGTACAGGGTCTGCCCGCCGCGCACCACGCGGACGTAGTTTCCGAAGACCTTCGGGGCGTTCCCCGAGGCGGGAGCGGCCGCCGCCGGCGCGCTCGGGCTCGCCGAAACGGCCGCCCTTGCGGGTCCCGGCACGGTGGTGGCGCAGGCGCTGAGTGCCAATGCGCCGGAGAATGCAAGAATCACCAATCTGAACTGCCGCTTCATCCCAAGCCCCCTTGCACCATGGCGGTTGCGGCAAATAGTACGCCGCTAGGCCGATACGATCGAGTGCAGCAGTGCCATCAATGCCTCCGGTGCCGTGACATGGGCGGAATGGCTCGCGTCTAGCTCATGATAGTCCCAGTTTTCTGCCCTCGCGCGCGCAGCGAACGGGCGGAACGGATCGCCTTTGCCGGTGCGCGTGTAGTACACATAGGATCTCGGAATCCTGGTATCGCCCTGACGCAAATGGACCGGCATCTGCAGCGTCTTGAGCGGTTGCGGAAGCCGCAGTGCCTGTAGCCACTGCGCATCTGCCGCAGAAGTGTCGGGCGGGAGGGGACTGGGCGGCACCCGCCAGTCCTCACCGGCTTTGCCGGTGGCGCGAAGTGGTGCTGCCGCTTCGGCGCCCAGCAGGTCAACCATCGCTTGTCCGTCCCGGGGTACGAAGGCATCCAGATAGATCAGCCGCGAGACGCGCTCGGGGACACGGTCGGCCAGGCCCGTGGCGACCATGCCGCCGTAGCTGTGACCGATCAGGATGAAGTGCTCGAGCTGCTCAAACTTGATGACACCGAGCATGTCCTGAATGTGAGTCTCCAGGTCGATGGATGGATTGGCGAGGTGTTCGCGCTCACCCAGACCGGTGTAGGTCGGCGTGATCAGGCGATGGCCTGCAGCCGTCATGAGCGGATGCATCTTCTTCCAGGCCCAGCCGGCGGACCAGGCACCGTGCGCGACCAGGAAGGTCTTTCCAGGGCTCTGCACCGCCGGCGTCGCACGGCCCGTGCCCAGTGCGGCGATGCCGCCGCCCGAAGCCGCCAAAAAGGATCTGCGGTTCATGTTTTGCCTCCTGATGGCGTGAGAATGCACTACAGTCGGGGCCGGGCAAATGTAGCGCGAATGCGGGTCCTATCTGTTACGCGAAGTGTATATATTAACTAATTGGTTTGACACATTATTTTGTCGTGAGAGCCGGGCCTGGCACGGGCCACGCGGCCGCCTCGGGAGGGTCACCAAAGGTGCGCCAGGAGCTTCAGAGTCTGTTCACGCCGCTGACCGTTGGCAGTGTGGTGCTTCGCAACCGTTTCGTGATGCCCGGCATGCAGCGCGGCTTCATGCAAGACGGCGCGCCGACCCCGAAGATGGTGGATTACATGCGTCGGTGTGCAGCCGGGGGCGTGGGACTCATCATCAGCGAATCCACCTCCCCGGATCACCCCTCAGCCTACTGGCAGCCCATCATGGGTCGGCTGGAATCCGCGACCCTGGATGCCTGGGGTGCGGTGATTGCCGCGGTGCGCGAGCAGGGCGCGGCCTTCCTGATGCAGCTGTGGCATCCGGGCGCCATGCGCAAAGTGGCGCCGGGCCATCCGCTCAGCAGCTACCCCGCATGGAGTCCTTCCGGGTTGATTCAGGCCGGACGGCCGCATGGACATGCCATGACACGGCACGACCTTCAGGAACTGGAACTGGCCTACGTTCGGGCCGCGCAGCAGGCGCAGTCCCTCGGCGCCGACGGCATCGAGGTGCATTCGGCTCATGGGTATCTGCTGGATCAGTTTCTGTGGGCCGAGACGAATCAGCGTGACGATGAGTACGGCGGCCGAACGCTCGCCGAGCGTGCGCGCTATTCGGCCGAGATCGTCGCCGCCATCCGCGCGAGCGTCGGTCCGAAGTTCCTCATTTCCTATCGATTTTCGCAGTTCAAGGAAGTCGACTACGGCGCAGCGGTGGCCGAGAGTCCCGAGGATCTGGGAGCCATGTTGCGGCTGTTGCGCGCCGGGGGCGTCGACCTTTTCAATGTTTCCTCGCGCCGTTTTCACAAACCGGAGTGGCCCGAGAGCGCTCATCCGGAATTCACCATTTCCGAGTGGGCCAAATCGATGACCGACGCAGCCGTCATGACCTGCGGCAGCGTGGGTCTGAACGTGGAAATGTTCGCCAACCTGTTCGACGACGAGGAGCCTTCGGAACTTACGCTCGAGCGGGACTTAAGGCTGCTGGCGGAACGCGTCCGCCGGGGAACCCTGGATCTGGTGGGCGTCGGCCGCATGCACATCGCCAACAACGACTTCGTGAACAAGGTCCGCGAAGGGCGAGTGCGCGAGATGGCGCTGTTCAACAAGACCGTTCATCTGATGGAGGCGATGGCTGCCGTGGAGCCCGGCTTCGTGGAAGAGTCCCGCAAGAACGCAGCCACCGACTAGCGCGACTGATTGCCTTGCGGGGATGCGGCCCGGGCCCATGCCATACCGTCGGGCTGGTTGGCCGCAATTTCACCGCGCACCGCAAGCGTGTGCAGATCGATCACGGCAACCCTGCCGCCCTGATTGACCGCGACGTAGGCTCGCGATCCATCCGGGTCCATCAGAATACCTGCCGACCCTCCGCCCAACGACAAGGCCTTGATGAGCTGGTGCGTCCGCGCGTCCAGTACGATGAGGTTATTGCCCGCGGATCGTGGCCCGGGCCCGAACGCACCGAGTCCCGTCACCAGAACCTGGCGGCCATCGAGACTGAATTTGAGCCGGTTCGCGTTCTGCACCGGAACCGCAAAGGTCTCCAGGGCCTTAAGGCTCCCCACATCGATGACGGTGATGGTTCCGTCCTGGGCATTGGCGGCCCAGATCTGTCGGCCGTCCGGGGACAGATCAAAACCTTCCGCGCCGCGGCCGGCCGGCACATTCGTCACTTCCCAGACCTTGCGGGGCCCGAGACCGCGCATCTGCGTGCGTATGATGCTGATGGTGCCGGAGGCCACATTGGACGCATAGATGTGTTCCAGGTCCGGGGCTACCAGCACCATATGGGTCCGATCCTGGCCGGTGCCCAGGACCCAGTCGATCCTTCCCGCCGTCGGATCGTAGCGGCCGATGACCTTGTTGGTTTCCGCGGTGAAATACAGCTCGCCACCCTGAAAGTCCAGACCATGCGCAGAGTGCAATGCGCCCAGATCGATTGCCGGCAGGGGCTTGCGCGTCGTCAGGTCCACGACGGAAATGAAATTCAGAGCGCTGCCTTCCCCACCGTAGTTGGAGATATACGCACGGGTTCCGTCGCTGGAGGCGATCACCTCGTGGGGATCCGTGCCGGAGGGTACGCGCGCGATCACCTGCAGAGTGCCGGGATCAACGATGGCCAGGGTATTGGAACCCTTTTCCAGTACCAGCAGTTCGGCCGCCGATCCCGCCAGTGGCATTGCCAGTGACAGAGCCAGGCATATCCATCCGAGGCGACCTCGCAATGGTTCTCGAGCTTCAGTTCGAGCGCGCATAGGGAAATGCCTCCCAGGGGCCGCAGGCGGGCATCGGGATGGTACATCCGACACGGCAGTTTGGCACAATGAGTCCGGTTGGTGGTGGCGAGGAATGCGGCTTTGAATATCCGACCGGTTCCAGCTTTGAGTTCGTTGCTCGCAATTGCGTTGCTGCTGCATCCCGCGCGCGCGCCGACGCAGGCGCTGCCTGCCGTTACCAAGGCGCCGCCTTCTTCAGCGCCGACCGGCGCAGTCGTTCGGCGATCCGGACCCCCTCGGACCGTGGTGCAGATCAAGGGTGATCTTTGGCGGGCGGGCAACGGCAACTGGTGGAGCCTGATTTACGTGACGCCGGATGGCATCCTGCTGGTCGATCCCATCAGTCCGGACTTCGCCACCTGGCTGAAGAGTGAGCTTGCCATGCGGTTTCCGGGCAAGGCGGTGCGCTACATCGTCTACAGTCACAGTCACTGGGATCACGTGGGCGGCGCGGGCGTCTTCGCCGACAGTCAGCCGCACATCGTCGGTCAGGAGCGCATCCTCAAGAACATGGACGGCCGCTTTCCCCATATGCCCGGCAACATGATTGACCGCAATCACGACGGCATGATCGAGTCGGAGGAGATCGCCATTCCCACCCTCGAGCATCCGGGGATCTGCGGGATGGGCCGCGGGTACTTTGAGACCCTTGACCAGGCCCACTCCGGACACCTCACGCCGGCGCAGTGGTGGGCGGCTCAAGGCGTGGTGCCGCCCGATATCGTCTATTCGCAGCGGATGACCCTGGTTTTCGGCGGGCGCACCATCGAGCTCATCTTCCCCGGCCTCAACCACGCCGACGACGGGACCGTCGTCTATTTCCCCATGGAGCGGGTGGTGTTTTCCACGGATTTCCCGGCCGATGCACTGGTCACGACCTCAATGCGTTCGCTGCCCAGCGGCTGCGGAATGTTTGACCACCATCCGCTGGCCGAGTGGATCAGGTCGTACAGGATCATCGAGGGGCTGGATTTTGACATCCTTGCCCAGGGCCATGGCACGGTTTCCTTCACCAAGGCCGATGTCACGGAGGGCCGGCAGTACTTCGAGGATCTGCGCGACGGCGTCGCACAGGGCATGGCGCAGGGCAGGAGCCTGGCGGAGCTCAAGAAGACATTATTGCTCGAGAGATATCGGGACTGGGCCTACTTCGACATGCTGCGGGAAGTGGACATCGAGGCGGCCTATCTGAACCTCGAGACCTATCCATGAAGGCGTGGATGCTGTTGACGGCCTGCGCGGCAGCAAGCGGTCTGTACAGACCGGTCCTCGCGGATGAGGCGCCCGCGCCGGCGCCCGCGGCAGAGGCCATCAAGGCCTGCATCCGGCAAATGGACATCGGCAACAAATGGCGATTCGAGTGGAAGCGCCTCGAGATCGGCGCACCTCGGCATCCGCGCAACAGCTACGAAGCACTGTATGCCCCGCCGGGCCCCGCATGGAGCAAGTCCTATGGGTATCCGGTTCATGTGGCGTTCAGCGTGGATGGGCGGGCGGATATCGACGCGGTTTACTGGGTGATTCGGGACGCCGGCGGGCATTGGCAGATTCCGGCTATCTGCACCATACCGTGACCGGCCCTCGGATCTTCCGAAGCCTCCGGCCAGGTAGCGGTTGTCCGGGCCCTTGCGCCGCGTCTGCCAGTAGGACTGGTAAAGCACCATCGATGGCACGGTGAAGCTGCCGGTTAGGCGACCCCACGGGCAGATCCCTGTAGTCGCCCAGCCCACGATTGACATAATCCAGCGAAGGTCGTAAATTTCTTACCAGAACAATAAGAAACAGGGGTTTCCGTGCAAACCACTAGAGATCGACCTGACGGCGAACAGCCGCCGTCCGAATAAGAAGCGCATCAGCAGGCCCCCGGAGAGATCAGTCGTGAAAGAAACCAATGCGCGCTACAGCAAGGTCCGAACCATCCGCACACACCTGCGGGTGTCGCCGCCGGAGTCCAGCGGCATCCAGGTTCAGGAGGAGGAACTGAGCCTGGCTACGGCGCAGTGCCTGTACCGAATGCGCTGCGGCTGCGGCCGATCCTGGTACGAGCTGGAACTGAAGATACTGGTCAAGTGCCCGGCCTGCTCGCGGCTCAATCGCGTTCATATCGATTGAGACCGCACCGAGTGTTACGGGTGCCCCTCCCTGAGCACCGGCGTGGGGGCGGGGGAGACTCCCGCCTTCTGCTTGGCATACCCGGCCTGCGCCAGCGACACCAGGTGTGAACGGATCTGCTCGACCTGCGCTGAAGTCAGCAGGTCATCCCAGCTCGGCATGCCGCGCTTCTCCAGCGCGCCGCCGCGAACCACCGTCTCAAAGGCCGCAGCATCGCGGATAAAGCCCGAGCGGCGCAGGTCGGGTACGACGGCCCGATCGGCGTTGCCATGGCAGCCGGCGCAATTGCGGCCGAAGAGCTCGCGCCCCGCGGTGATATCCGCAGCCGTGCCCGTCGCAGCCGGCGGCTCGGGGATCGGCGCAACGGGTCCCAACTCGGGCGGCACGGGCGTCGCACCGCCGTCGAGGCGGAAGGAGAGTATCCGGTTGTCGTTACCGCGCTTGGCGGCAACGTTCTCGGGCATCCAGATGTTCCAGCCGCCGCCGCCGCTGCCGGCAAGAATCGCGACGTACTGCACTCCATTCAGCGAATAGGTCATGGGCGCGGCGATCAGCGGACTGCCGGTGTCGATCTCCTTGATGATGGCGCCTGTCTCATCGTTGAATACCCGCAGCTTGCCGTCGATGCTGCCCTGAATGACGATGCCGCCGGCGGTCGAGACCACGCCGCCGTGATCCATGAAGCTCGGGTATGGGTGCTCCCAGACGACCTTGTGCGTGAGCGGATTCCAGGCTTTCAGCGCAGCGTGCATCTGCAGACTGGGCACCGTCTTCAGATATCGCGGGGACGTCACCGGCCGCAGCGCCGGGGGAAGGGATTCTGGCGGCGCGAGCAGTTGGGTCGCAAAAGCAATCTGCACCCCGGTGTTCATCCGCTCCGGCAGGTAAGGAGTGGGCGGGGATGCCAGCAGCGCCTCGCCGCTGTGGGCAGTCGGGATGTACACCAGACCCGTCCTTCCCGACAGCGACATCGGGTTGAAATTGTGACCCCCCACGCCCGAGGGGAACACGATCACTGGCTTGCCCTTCGTATAGTCGCTGTCGGGGTTCTCGACCGGACGCCCGGTCTTCAGATCGACGCGGCTGGCCCAGTTGGCATCGACGAATTTATCCGCGGCCAGGACTTGACCCGTGGCGCGGTCGAGCACGTAGAAAAAGCCATTCTTGGAGGCCTGCAGCAGCACGTCCCGGTCGGCGCCATCGATCTTGAGGGTCGCAAGCATGATGGGGGGCGTCGCATCGAAGTCCCAGCGCTCGCCAGGCGTCTCCTGGTAGTGCCAGACGTATTCGCCGCTGTCGGCATTCACGGCGACGATCGAGGCAATGAAGAGATTGTCGCCGCCCGAGGGGCTGCGGCGGGCGCTGTTCCACGGCGCGCCATTGCCCGTCCCGAAGTAGACGAGATTCGTCTTCGGGTCGTAGGCGATCCCGTCCCAGGCGTTGCCGCCGCCACCGCCATTGAAGTCGCGATGCGGGTCCCAGGTCTTGGCCGCCATTTCCATGGCCTTGCTCTGCGCCGGCTTGGCGGAGTCGCCCGGTACGGTATAGAAGCGCCAGGCGAGCCGGCCGGTCTGAAGGTCATAGGCCGAGACGTAGCCGCGCGAATCAAATTCAGCACCGCCATTGCCGATCACGACCACTTTGCCGGCGATCTGCGGTGCACCCGTGACCGAGTAGGCCCGTCCGCGCTCGATGGTGTCGGCCTGCCAGCGAACCGTGCCATCCCGCGCATCCAGCGCGTACAGGATGCCCTCGAATGAGCCCACGTAGACGGTGCCCTTCCAGACCGCGACGCCACGATTGACGATGTCGCAGCAGCTGCCGCGGGCATTCTTCAGTTTCAGCGGCGGCTCAAATTGCCACAGCAGGCGGCCGGTCGCCGCGTCAAGCGCGTAGACCCGGCCCGCCACGCCGGAGGTGTACATCACGCCGTCGACAACCAGGGGTGTGGCCTCCATACCCCGATTGGTGCCGGTCTTCAGCTCCCACGCAAATCCGAGCCGGCCGGCCGTCTGGCGGTTGATCTGATCCAGGGGGGAATAGTGTGTCTTGCCGGCATCGCGGCCGGTCGTCAGCCAGGCGCCGGGCTCCTTGTCCAGGCTTTGCAGGCGCGCGAGATCAACCTGGGCGACCGGCGCCGGGGCAGACGCCGTCGCCGCAGGCGCGGGCGCCTGGTTGTTGCAGCCCGCGAGACTCAGCGCGGCCGCGAGGCCTGCGGCAAGCAGCAGGCCCAAGGCTGGAAGGGGTGCGGGGCGGCCGGTCTCGGCAAGCACTCGGTACATCTTGAAACTCTCCCATTAGGCGAGCGGTGCACGTATTCATGCGCAATCGCCGTCGGAAACTAAGCCACGACTCCCGCCCATGCAAGCAACTTTTGCTCCAGCGCCTCGGCCGCTTCCGGCCGGTCGATGCCCGGAAGATCGTTGTTGACGACGTAGCCGCCTTGATGCGTCAACAACCAGGACAACATCCGGTAGGAAGGGCGATACCTCGCGAGCTCCTGCGCGTGGATGGGTAATTGCTGGCCGGGGACCCGGGTGATGATTTCGTCGCGCACATAGATTCCATAGAAGCCCATCAGGCCCCATTGGCCGTCACGGCGCTGCACCGGATACAGGAAGCGGGCGTGACTGGACAGGCAGAACTCCACGCCGCCGATCTCCCCGGGAATGTCGATCACCCCGGACAAGGTGGCGAGCGCCCGTTCGCCATTCAAGCGCACCAGAACCGGCCCGAGGCGATGGCGCGCCTTGACGCCGCGCCGTGCCATCTCTATCGAGCCCGCAACGAACTGCGCTCCGGTGCCGGTTATCCAACTGATCTCAACATGGGAGTCCGGCAGGTAGCAGGCGGCCAGACGCTCCCAGCGCCCCAGATCCCGGCTCTCCCTTTCCGTGAGCACCAGTTGGGTAACGGCTGAAACGTCGGCGGCGGCGAGTACGGACTGGGTCAGCGTGGTGTCCATAGGCGATGGATTCTAGCAGCCGCAATCGGCCACTTGCCGCTGTTTGATCCATCTGGCGATCGTTCACCCCGTACGGTAGCCTGCCGCCATGAACACAGCGAGCTCCACCGATAGTCCATCAAAGCGTCTCGAGCACATTCTTCGCCCGCGGGCGATCTGCATTATTGGCATGTCGTCCAACCCTGTTTCCCCGAGCCGGGCGATTCTCAAGAACCTGGTTGTCAACGGCTTCAGCGGGCGCATCTACCTCGTTGGCCGCTCGGCAGGAATGATCGACGGCTATGAATGCTTCACGAGTGTGAGCCAGCTGCCTCGGGAGCTGGATCTTGCCATCATCACATTGGGCGCGGGCGCTGTCCGGGATGCGATCACGGAGTGCGTGGCTCACGGCATCAAGAGTGCCGTCTGTTTCGCCTCCGGTTTTGCGGAAATGGGCGATGCCGGCCGCCGCGAGCAACTCGAGATAGGCCGCATCGCACGCGACGGGGGACTCGCACTGCTGGGCCCGAATTGTGTCGGCTTCTTCAACTACGTCGATTCATTCGTGGTGATGCTGGTCGAGCTTGACCCGATCAAACCGCTGGCGGCGGATTCCGGGCCCGCCGTGGCGGTGATCGCGCAAAGCGGCGGTATTGGCGCTCATCTCGCCGCGAGTCTCGTGGGACGGGACGTTCCCGTCTCGTACATGGTAACCACGGGCAATGAGGCGGACATCGGCCTGGCCGACTTCGTCGAGTACCTGGCAGCCGATCCGCACACAGCGGTCGTGCTGGTGTATGCCGAACAGGTCAAGAACCCCCCGGAATTGATTCGAGCCGTGCACGCTCTTCGTGACCGAGGCAAGCACGTTGCGATGCTGCATCCTGGCAAGAGCCAGAAGGCTCAGGCCGCGGCGGCATCGCACACCGGAGCCCTCGCGGGCGATCACATCGTCATGCGCACGGTGGCGGAAAGTGCCGGCATCTGTGTGGTCGATACGCTGGAGGAACTGATCGATATCGGGCAGTTGCTGCTGCGCTTTCCAAAGCCGGTCTCCGGAGGACTGGGTGTGATTGCCGCCTCGGGGGCCCTGTGCGCGATTGCGCAGGACTACTGCGAGGAGTTGGGCGTCGATATCCCACCGCTTTCCGCGCAGCAGGTGGAGGAATTGCGGCCGCACCTTCCTGAGTTCACGCCGCCCCGCAATCCCTTGGATCTGGGAACACTCATCGCATGGCAGCCGGATCTGGTGCGCCGCGCCATGGCGACCTTGCTTGCGGATCCTGCCATTGGCAGCGTGGTGATGGCCCTGCCGTATGCGGAGCCGAAGATGGCCGCGGCCTGGGCTGAAGGGGTGCGCCTGGCGACGGCACAGAGCACTGTGCCCTCCATTTACGTCATCCACAATGAAGGAATTCCGATTCCTGCGGCAGCGGCCACGATTGCAAGAGGCAGCCATACGGTGGTGATGCGCTCCCCGGAGCGAGCGATGCGCGCCCTCGCACGCCTCTCGCACTATGGGCGTCGCGTGCACCGGCCGCCTGCCCAGCGGCCTGCCGCGCCTTTGCTGGCGCTGCCCGCAATGGCGGCGGGTGCCCAGCCGGAATGGCTGGGCAAGGACGTGCTGCGGAACATGGGAGTGGCGGTACCGGCCGGAGGACTCGCCCGGAGCGAAGAGCAGGCGGTGTCGATTGCCCGCGAAATCGGCTTCCCGGTCGTCGCCAAGGCTCAGGCGGCAGCCCTCGCGCACAAGAGTGATGCGGGCGGGGTGATCCTGCGCATCGCCGACGAGCAGGAGTTGCGGCGCGCCTGGGTAAAACTGCACGAGAATATCCGGCGGGCCAGGCCGGAGCTGCAACTCGACGGCGTGCTGATCGAAAGAATGATCAGCTCGGGACTGGAACTTGTGGTGGGTGCGCGTCGCGATCCGCAGTGGGGTCCGGTGCTGCTGGTGGGAATGGGAGGAATCTGGATCGAAGTGCTGAAGGACGTGCGGACCTTACCCATCGATGCCACGCCTGAGCTCATTCTGGAGGAACTCTCAAGGCTCAAGTGCGCCCGGCTGCTTGAGGGATATCGTGGCTCTGCGGCCATGGACGTGGCGGCGGTGGCGCAGGTGACCGCTGCGGTCGGCCAGTTCATGACTCTTGCGCCAATGATTGCCGAGATTGATATCAATCCACTCGTCGTATTGCCCAAGGGCGAGGGCGCGGTAGCCCTGGACGCGTTGATAGTGGTGAGCGGGCGAGCTGACCCAAATTCCGTGGCGATCGGCAAGGCGACGGCCCCTCATTAACGACCGGTAATTGATCATTGGCCATTCATTTTCCGTCCCGGTGTTAGCATGAATGCGGACCCTCGGAACGCGCTTGAGCAGACGATGGAGAGAGTCATGAAAACGATCACCCGTTTCGTTTTTGTTCTGGTCGCAGCGGTCTTGACTGCCTGCGCCACTCAACCACCCCGGACTCTGAGCGCGCTTCC
Source organism: uncultured Pseudomonadota bacterium (assembly GCA_963726995.1). Classification (GTDB taxonomy): domain Bacteria; phylum Pseudomonadota; class Gammaproteobacteria; order Steroidobacterales; family Steroidobacteraceae; genus DAIDKA01. Next base: position 43,512 of record CAVSEP010000007.1, on the reverse strand, counting down.
AGACCCGCCGTCGGCGCGTCAGATCCAGGGGTCGCTCTGGAAGAGCTCCAGCGGTGACTACCCCGGCTATCAGCGCATATTGGTGGACGGCCAGGAGCGTTACTGCCGCCAGAACCCGGGGATGAGCCGGCATGCCGAGAGCAGGCTGGTTTGCCTCACTGAGGCTCAGGTGCGGACCGAACACATGCTCGCCCAGCAGTCGCAGCTTCGCCAGGCGGTAGAATTTGAAAATGCGACGAGGCCGCCTACGCCCAACATCGACAACCTGCAGGCCGCTGTCCAGGCTGCTCAGATTCTGGCCGACCAGCCCCCGGTGAGAAGATGATCAGCGGTAGCGGGGGCAGGATTTGCGCTGTACCTGCGCCGATAACACTGAGCCTGCCGCCGTTGCCCGGCCCGCGGGTAGACCGCTGGACAGGGGCACGCTGATCAGTCAATTCAGCACAGAGACTTGCATAGATGTGCTACATGTAGCACAATCTCCCCATGAAGGAAGCGGGCATACGCGAAGCTCGGCAGAACCTGTCGGCGTTGATCGACGAGGTTCGCAAGGGTCGCGAGATCACAATCACCGATCGGGGCAGGCCAGTGGCGCGGCTGGTGCCACCCCATCGTCCTGAGGGGAAGCCGTTTGCCGGTCGTGCCGCATTCCGGCGCGGAATGCCGCAATTGACAGCCGCACTGTCGTCCGCGGTCCTCGATGGCCGCACCGAACGAAGCTAAGGTATTTGGCGGTACGCCTGCACCCCCAGATGGCGCCGGCATCTATTTGGATTCCAGCGCCTTCGCGAAGCTCTATGTACCCGAAGCAGAAAGCGAACGGCTGGATGTGTTTCTGCAGGGCAGGCGTGGCCTGATCATCTCGGACCTCGTGATCACGGAAGTGCTCTCTGCGGTTGCCCGCCGAAAGCGGGAAAGAGAGCTTCGCGCTGATCAGGCGAACGAGATCCGTGACGCGGTGTTGGCGGATGCCGATTCCGGTTCATTCGAACGGCTGGACCTGACGCCGTCTGTGCACCGCGAAGCAGAGCGCTTGCTGCTCGGGATCGAGTCTCCGCCGCTGCGTACGCTCGATTCATTACATATCGCGCTTGCACTTTCCGTCTCCGCTACGCATGTCCTCACATACGACGGGCGAATGCGCGAAGCGGCTGAGCAAGCTGGGCTCAAAGTGATTGACGTGTAAAGCGGCAAGCACTGCAGTTTAAATTGGTAGCGGGGGCGTGATCTGCCCATTCCCTACGGCCACGATCCGGCATCGGGTGAAGTAGCGCGGGCGCTCTACACGTTGTACCGGCACCGGTGAAAATGGCCCTGCCGCTGCTGCGGGCACTGTCGGCAAGGGATCCCGTCTGGCGTACTATGGCGACTCATTGAGCCAGAGGCCCTGTGACTATGGCCGACCTATTCACACCGAAACATCTGCTTATCCTGCTCTTGATCCCGCTGATCATCCTCGGGTTGCCGGGGTTGAAGGCGCTCTTGGTGCGTCTCGGCATCATGTAATAAGCCTACGGCCCGCCCATACCCCGGCAGGCCACCGGCCTACCGCGAGGAGGTCATCCCCGGCGGCACATCGCGTAAGTCGTGTGGCGGCGGCAAGCGATCCAACTTGGCGTCAATGCTTTGGAGCAGCTCGATCGTCACATTGACCTTCCAGTACCAGAGCGCCACCGCCCGAAAAATCAGAAACAGAATTGCCACGGCAAGAATGTATACAAAGACACCTACAAGTCCCTCAGCCAGAGTCCCCCTGGATAAGGCCATCTAAACGCCGCGCCCGCCGATTCTCCCTGGTATTGCGTTACCGTTGACTGTAGCGCCGGAGTCGGCAATTGCGGATGCAGCGAGGTTTCGGCTTTCCGATTGTGGAGAAGGCGAAATTGCACCACACGAATTACACCGCGCGCGGGCACCGTAGGTCCGGTTGATAGCAGGGGCAGGATTTGAACCTGCGACCTTCGGGCTATGAGTAGGAAGCGCGTATTCAAGCCATTGAAGATTATGGGGCGAATTATGAGAGGTAAAAAAAGAGGTAAAGCATAAATGGCGGTCGGTCGGCAATGCGAAACGTTGAGAAATCGCAGTCTTGGGAAGTGGCTCAGTTTGATTTTGGGGTGACGCTTGACACCGGTAAGGACTTTCCCTACCGTAAGGAATATCCTTACCATAGGATCTAAGATGATCACCAGCAAGCTATCCAGTAAAGCGCAAACGACGATCCCGCAGCCCATCCGTGCGGCGCTTAAGCTGCAGGAAGGCGACGAACTAGTCTACGAAATCCGCGGCCAGCAGGTAGTCCTTACCAAGGCCAGCCAGGGCGCCCACGCTGACGACCCATTCCATGCGTTCAGTGAGTGGAATTCAGCGGCGGACAGAAAGGCCTATGGGGACCTTTAGTCGAGGTGACGTAGTCAAGGTGCCGTTTGCTTATACGGACCGTTCTACAAGACAGTCACGTCCGGCTCTTGTGGTGTCGGCCGCTGGCCTGCAGGAAGTTCACAACCTCATCTGGGTTGTGATGATCACCAGCGCTGAAAACCGTGGATGGCCCGGTGACGTATCCATCACGGCGCTCGCCCGAGCCGGGCTCCCGGTCGCTTCAGTAATCCGTCCAGCGAAGATCGCCACGATTGATGCCGCGGACGCAACCAAGTTGGGAAATGTCAGCGACACACAGCTGCGAAAGGTGATGGACAGCATCGGCGAGGAACTGGGGCTACATTGATGGCGGCTCCAGGCCGAATAGCTGATCCAGGTGGCACAAATCACATCGTAGGCTGGCGCCAGCTTCGATTGATTGGTAGCGGGGGCGTGCTACCCATCCATCTACCCGACGTTCCGGCTCATCCGGCGTCCCGCCTAGAAGCGTCACTTGGCGATCCGTAATACACATGTTATAACACGTATACCTGATGAATTCGGAGTGTGGCGCATGGCAACGGTGGTCAAGGTACGTAAGGTGGGCAACTCGCTCGGCGTCATTTTGACGAAGGACGTGATCGAATCGTTGGGCGTTGCGGAGGGCGATGACCTGTTCGCCGTTAGAACGCCTGATGGCATTCGCCTGACGCCCTTTGATCCTGACTTCGCGACGGCAATCGAGTCGACACGGGACTACATGCGGCGTCACCGCGACGCCCTGCATGAGCTGGCGAAGAGGTGAGCAGTCCGAAGTGGATCACTGGGGCCATTGCGATGGCCATCCACGACGAGGCTATCTACGAATTCGGCGGATTGGCAGAAGTGCGCGATCAAGGACTGCTGGCGAGCGCGCTGGATCGGCCTCGCAATCGGCTCGCTTATGAGCCGCAGAGTTCAACCTTCGAGCTGGCCGCTGGCCTCTGCGTCGGGATCGCGAAGAATCATCCGTTCAATGATGGCAACAAGCGCACTGCGTTGCTTGCTGCACGTGCGCTCTTGTTTCTAAACGGGCAGGCGCTGGAGCCATCGCAGTCGGAGGAGGTCAATATGCTCGTCGCAGTGGCCGACGGGTCCGTTGGTGAGCGCGACCTCGCCATCTGGCTGCAGGCAAATTCAAGTCCACGCCGATAGGTGGCCTAAGCCAGACCCGCCGCCCTAATCCCACGCGTAGTGTTGCCCGGACGCGCTACGCACCCTTTCCGGAACGACGCGATTCAACTCACTCCAGGCCGAAATCAATCGGTCGGTCGTGGACTGGTTACGACGCCTTTCTCCGTTGTGGCCACTCTCGGCGTACTGTTTTGGCAATTGCGCCACTGTACACATTGAGACTTAAGCCCCGCTCCTGAGTGGGTTGCGGCCCATTCGGCCACGAACTAGCGTTTTGTGTGTGTCAGAGCGTTTGAAGATACGTGGCGACCGCGTCCATCTGGTTGTTATTCAAGTCCTTGATTACACCATGCATGACCGGCGCGGTGCGCAGAACACTTTGAATGACCAGCAGCTGCTTGAGCAGGTATGGGGCATGCTGTCCGGCAAGGCGCGGAAACGGGCCATTACCTTCGCCTTGTGCACCGTGACAGGTTGCACAAGGTGGAACCTGCTTGGCCGGAATACCCAGGGTGAAGATACGCTTTCCCTGGGCGACGAGTGCCGCGTCTCCGGGCACGCCTGCGGCGGCTGGCAGGCTGGAAAAATACCGCGCGAGAGCCTTGATCAGCGCGTCATCCAGGCGTGCCGCCATACCCCACATGTAAGCCTGGGCGTCCGGGTCGGCGCGCGACTGATCCTTAAAGGCTTGCAGCTGCAATTCCAGGTACTGCGCTGACTGTCCCGCCAGATCAGGAAACGTTGGAGAGACCGAACGACCATTCGTTCCGTGACAGGTACCACAGGTGTAGAGCGTCTGCTTTAGAGATGCCTGCTGCGCAGCAGTGAGATCTTCGGCGGTATCCGCGGCGCGCGCGGCTGATGCACAGTAGAACGTCATGCACAGCACAATCGCGATGATAGCGCGCTGTCTCATTTGTATATCAACCCAGGGGTAGGTTCGCATTTGACTCAGAAATTCAACCAGACTAGCAGGTACGCAGTGTTGTTATCAGAGGCGCTGCGCCCGGAGCCATCGTAGTTTGCCTTCTGACCATTGAACTTCTCGTACGCGACGTATTGAAGCTGGAGTTTTGTATTTAACCACGGCAGGTAATTGACCTCGGCAATATAGCCAGAGGAGTTGGGGCTGCTGGTGACGCTTCCCGTGATGGGCGCGACCGGATACAGCAGGGTGTCAGTGGTGCCACTGGTGTTGAAGTAACCGAGCGAGCCACCGATGCGGCGTTGGTAATTATATTCAGCGCTCAGCTTGAAGGTCTTCAGGGAGTTATGCTCATTCTCGGCAAACTTATCGACGACACTCGCGTCGAGAGTCTGGCTTTCGTGGATATAGGTCGCGAGAAGGGTGACCAGATGATGCTCGCCGATGAACTGATACTGCGCGTCGGCGGCAATATCGTTGAATTGATCCGTAATGCCCTGCAATGGCGTGCCGTTTCCCGGGTGGACCTTCGTCTGCAGTCCGTAAGCACCGACGGACAAAGAGTTGCGGTCCCAGCGCTGCTCGTACGCCACGCGCCAATAGGGCGAGACGCTGTGGACCACGTTGCTCTGCGTGCTGTCCAGGGGATGAGCGCCGCCCACAATCGCGGCCGTATAGCCAGTGAGTTCGGCGTAGAAATGATCGTCCAGCCACGCGTATACGCCCAGTCCGGCGACATTTTGTCCCAACCGCCCGTCCACTTGAGTGGAGGCGATGGGACCGGGTGCGACACTGCTGCCGGAATAGGGGAAGCCCCAGGCCGGAGTTGTGTTCCAGACGTCCTGAACGGTTGGATTGTTGTTCAGGGTGACGCCGAGGATCAATGCGTGATCGTTCTCATTTGTTCCGCCGAATGACAGGTGGTGGGCGTAGCGAACGTCCGTATTGTCGATAGCGAAATGGTCTGCGGCGCCGTCGTAGGTCAGCTGAACGAAGGCCCCCAGTTCGCTGGCTACTTTCCCTGCATAGAAAAAACTCACTTGGCTAGGGAAGAGCACCTCACCGTTCTTAGCCAGCGCGCCTGATACAGAACTATCCGGGAGCGCCGCTCCAGTGTGGGTGTAGGACACCTGCAGCATCAGACTGACGGGAGGAATCGAATTAAGCGACAGCGTTTGAGCCCCCGACGTATCGATCCCCGTGACCTGGGCAATATTGTCCAAAACATAGCCGTTCAGCTTGAACTCGCGGCCGAATGGCGTCAGCTCGGGAAACACGGTGTGGCAGGCTGCGCAGGCCATTCCCGTCTGTCGCGCAAAGCTTGGCACTGCCCAGCCTCTATTGCTCAACACAAGCGCGAGGACAATGGCTATAAGCTTGAAATAAGATCGCTGGAACTCAACAGACTGCATTGCAAACACCGAGCGCTCCCTGATAGTTACCTGTAACGCCGTGACTGAAACATTACCCGCAGCACTCGCTCTTTTTCAAGCTAGTCATCTATCGCCAACTGCGCACGATCGCATTCCTCGCCCATTCACTTCGGTACGATACGGTACAGACATTACATCGGCGCGAATATTTTACGAGAACTTCAATGTCCGCAGCGTGCATTCCGCAACATCACGGGCAAGACGTATCGGGGCGTCAAAGCCAGAACACTTACCTCAAAGAAGAAGGACGCGTAGAACTCTCAAACCTCGGCTCCGCCAATGACCCATACAAGGCGGGTCCATTTAACCGAAACCGGGCGGGTCCCATACGAGAAATCGCGCAGCCAAGGCTGCGGATCGACGTGGGCATTTGACTGCTGGCGCATGACACTGGACTGGGCTGCGCAAAGTTCTCGAGGTGGTTGAGCGCGCCCGCTGATCGACTCCGGGGCGCCTGTCCGGACTTTGGACGCTATTCGATTCTCGGCGCGCGATGAGCCGTTGCAGGTGTGGCGCTTCTTAAGTCTTGACCATCGAGTGCGAAGTGCGGCAGTGCAGTTGGGAATTGAGCTGTAATGCGAATGATGGCGCCCGGCGAGGCCACAAGGGCGCGAGCTGGTCGGCAGGGACGCCGCGCGGCCGATCGACTGCGCACTGGAATGAGGGGTGTCGCCTTCCGCTTCAGTGCGTCAAACGGTCTCGCTCCGCCCCTGCCAGGACTACAGCGGCAAGCGCGTAAGCTTGGTGGAAGTGTGACCATGGGCGGCATTGCGAAGTCTGCTGATTCTATTGAGATTCCCTTGCACTGACTTAGGCTCCGGCGCCGGTCTGCTGTGGCCTGTGCGCTGCCGAAACAGCCCATTGCGGCGTTGCCGCTGAGCGCAGCGAAAGGCTGGATCCCGGTACCACCAACCATTCAATTCTCACGCCCAGTATTGGGCACTCCTCGGCAAGGGCGGCGCGGTGGTGGCTAGTACTTATGGCGAGTGAAGCTGAATTGTGTAGATTTGATTTGTTTAGTTTGTGAGAGCGGTCAACTAAAAGGAGGGCAGGATCATGAAGAACATATCATCCATAGTGACCGGGGTTATCTGTGCATCGATAGTGTCAATGGTCTTAGTGCAGCCGATCCAGGCCCAACAGGCGAGCGAGCAAAGTCAGCAAGGAATACAATCACTTCAGAAGCAGTTGCAGGACGTGCAAGCGCGTCAGTTGGCGATGACGGCAGAGATGGATCTTATCAAGAAGACCAGTGACCTAGGGGAGCGTCAACGACTACTTGATGAACATTTAAGGGTAATGATGACTCAGGTGCAGGCAATGGCAGCGATTTCAAAGATGTCCGGGGCCATGATGGATCCGGGCTCGCGGGAAGCGATGCTAGAGCAACGGACACAACTGATAACATCATTAATGGATCAGCTGATTGCTCACTATGACATGCAGCTTACCTGCTCGAAGTAGCTGGTGTGCCCGAGCAAGCTGAGCGGTATGCGAGTGTCATTCGGGTGCTCACCGGATCGGTGTGGCTCAAGGGCAGTTCAAGGCAAGAACTATGAGGGTTGAGTTCGTTAGGCCCTGATCGACCGGTGTAAGGCTGTCTGAGCTGTCATCCGTCAGCGCATGCGTGCTGAGTTCAGCGAAAGCAGAAATCTACGGATATCGCGGCTATCGGTGCCTATCCGTAGTTGTCGGTCGAGGTTGTTCGCTCACGCTTCGGCAAGAACACAAGCCAAATACCGGCGTATGGGTTCAATGGCAGCAGAGAATGATTTCCGCCGCCCAGATCCGGCAATGAGATCATCGGGCAGAGGTGCGCTATGAACCGAGCTGCTCGCGCTATGAGGTCCGGCCGCAAATAGTCGGAAATGGTAGCGGGGGCAGGATTTGAACCTGCGACCTTCGGGTTATGAGCCCGACGAGCTGCCAGACTGCTCCACCCCGCACCAGGAGGGCGCGCATTGTACTCATGCGAGTCGCCAACATGCAATGTGTAGTTTTGCCGCCATTGCGGCCCCCGGGGCCGCAATGGCGAGGCGTTGTTATACTCCTGGGTTATGCATATTCACCGTCGAGAACGACACAGGAGCGGGCGAACGGGGTGGCTCCGCGCCGCGGTGCTGGGCGCAAACGATGGCATTCTTTCCACCGCGAGTCTGCTGCTGGGTGTAGCGGCGGCTCATGCCAGTCGTGAATCGCTGGTCATAGCCGGGATCGCGGGCCTGGTAGGCGGCGCGGCATCGATGGCGGCCGGCGAATACGTCTCAGTCAGCTCGCAGGCGGACTCGGAAGAGGCAGACCTCAACAAGGAAGAGCAGGAACTGGCGACGGATGCGGCTGGAGAGCATGCGGAACTGGCGGCCATCTATGTCGGCCGGGGACTGACGCCGGCATTGGCCGATCAGGTGGCCACGCAGCTTGCGGCCAAGGACGCCCTGGCCGCTCACGCCCTGGATGAGCTCGGCATTTCAGATCGCGGTCGGGCTCGGCCGCTGCAGGCAGCGCTGGCTTCAGCCGTTTCTTTTGCCTGTGGCGCGACCCTGCCCGTACTGGTCGCCGCCCTGGCGGCGCCCGGCGTGCGGATCGCGGCCATCGCGGTACTCTCGCTGGCATTTCTGGCGCTGCTGGGCGCCATCGCCGCGCACGTGGGGGGTGCCCGCAAAGGCGTGGGTGCACTGCGCGTGACGATTCTGGGGCGCCATCGCCATGGCAATGACCTTGAGCATCGGAGCAGCTGGTGGGGCGGATCGCGGCGCTAGAATCTCGGTGTCCTTGCGATGTGTCTTGCGCGGACCGCCAGGTTTGCGCGAGCCCGGGCCGAAGCGGCCGCGGCGGGCGCACGCCCGCGGCTCGCTCGGCGCCTCGCGGGCGACATGCGCCTCGACTGCCGCGCTCGCGCGGCGGCTTGGTGGCGCGGCTGATGCGCAGTGGGTTGCCGCGGATCTGCACGGCCTGCAGTTCCTGGAAGATATCATCCGGCATGCCCACCGGCAGATCGACGAAACTGTGATCCTCGCGGATATCGATGTGACCGATGTGGCGACCGTCCACGCCTGCCTCGTTGGCAATGGCGCCGACGATATTGCCGGGCAAGTGCGCCGTGCGCGGTCCCAACCTCGATGCGGAAAGTTTCCAGCGGCGGTGCCGGCTCGCGACGGCCGCGGCCCGCCGGTTCGCGATCGCGTTCAAAGCGCGCGCCTCGCTCAGGACGCTCATCGCGCGCCGAGCGGGCTGGCCGCTCGCGGGGGGCGAACTCGCGATTGCCCGCTCTCCGGAGGCTGCCGCATGGGCCGCAGGTTCCGGCCGATTCTCCAGCAGAAAGGGCGTTGATCCCTGCATCAGGCTCGCCAGGGCCGCGGCAATTTCGATGGCAGGTACGTTCTGTTCGGTTTCGAACTGCTCCAGCAGCGGCTGGAAGGCCTTGGCCTCCCCGTTCTGAAGCGCCGTTGCGATCCGTTCCTTGAATCGCGCGATGCGCTGATCGTTCACGTCCTTGATCGTCGGCAGGTTCATCGCCTCGATCGGCTGACGGGTGTGGCGCTCGATGATGCGCAGCATGTTGCGCTCGCGGGGCGCCACGAACAGGATCGCATCGCCCGAGCGGCCGGCCCGTCCGGTGCGCCCGATGCGGTGGGTATAGGTCTCCGAATCGTAGGGGATGTCGTAGTTGACGACGTGCGAGATGCGCTCCACGTCGATGCCCCGCGCGGCCACATCTGTGGCGACCACGATATCCAGCTGGCGGTTCTTCAGCCGCGCGATGGTGCGCTCGCGCTGAGCCTGGGGAATGTCGCCGTTCAACTCGGCGGCATTGAAGCCTCGGGCGCACAGTTTTTCGGCCAGTTCGGTGGTCTCGAGCTTGGTGCGCACGAACACCAGCATGGCGTCGAATCGTTCCGCCTCCAGCATCCGGGTCAGGGCATCCAGCTTGTGCAGGCCGCTGACCAGCCAGTAGCGCTGGCGGATCAGCGGCGCGGTGCTGGTGTGCTGCCGGATCGTGATCTCCACCGGATTGCGCATATGTTTTTGCGCAATGCGCCGGATGGCATTCGGCATGGTGGCGGAAAAGAGCGCGATCTCACGGTTCGGGGGCGTCTGCGTGAGGATCCATTCGATGTCGTCGACGAAGCCCATCTGCAGCATCTCGTCGCCTTCATCCAGCACCACGAAGCGCAGCGTGGACAGATCCAGCGAGCCACGCTTCATATGGTCCATGACGCGACCCGGGGTCGCGACGATGACCTGGGCGCCGCGCTTCAGGCCTTTCAGCTGGGGGGTATAGCTCTGCCCGCCGTAGATGGGCAGCACGTGGAAGCCCGGCATGCGCACGGCGTATTTCTGGAAGGCTTCGGCGACCTGGATGGCCAGCTCCCGCGTGGGCACCATCACCAGGGCCTGAGGAGCGTTCTGCGACACGTCAATCCGGGCCAGAATCGGCAGCGCGAAGGCGGCGGTCTTGCCGGTGCCCGTCTGGGCCTGTCCCAGGACATCTTCGCCCTTGAGCATGCGCGGAATGGTCTCACCCTGGATGGGCGAGGGCGACTCATAGCCCACGGCGGCCAGGGCTTCGAGCAGGAATGGCGGAAGCCCCAGCTCCTTGAAGCTGGCTACGGTCGGTTCGTCGGTCACGGTGGGCGGCTGCTTCAGGGCAAAGGGGGCCGGATTGTACGCTGCTGCGGGGTTTCGGGCATGACAGTCGCGTTAGCGGTGCACCGGGAGGTCGAAATATGTCCCGGCCCCCCAGCGGATTCGCAGCGGGACCCTGGCATCCGCCAGTGACTCGGTGCTGACATCGCCGCCGGTGCCGTAATTGATCTGCCGGTCGGGCCGCTTGACGACCCCGATGGCGATCACCAGCCGGCTGCCGGCCTGGATTCGGCGACCCAGGACCCGCTGCACGGTGACATCCAACTGCTGCTGTACTCCCGCCCGCAGCAGATGCCGATGGGTCAGGTCGCGCGCGTAGCTTGCGCGGAACTCAAACGGCGGATCGAACAGCTGCACGTAGTCCCCGTTGGCCAGCTGTTCGAACAGTGTCACGGACAGATCCACATCGAATTTGTTCGGCACAATGTCCAGGTGCAGCTTGGGCATCCCCACCAGGTCCGCGGCCTGGGTCAGCGGATCGCTGGCCAGGATCAGTACGTTGCGCTCGCTCAAGGACCTCGAGAGCAGCGCCGGCGGTGGCGTCACTTCCGAATCGCTGCGATCGGCCAGCTTCACCAGTTGGGTGATCGGCTGTTTGCCGGCGCTGCGTCGCAAGCTCAGGCGGTAATGGCCGCCGCTGGGTGGCGCAATCCTGCCGGTGGCTTTGGCGTCGGGCGGATTCCGGTCTTGCGGATCCAGAAAGTAGCGCAGGCTGCCATTGGTAAGCGCCTCCAGTGACGTGGCGTGCAGCCAGTCATTCGCACCGGCCAGCTGCACGTTGACCCGGCCCTTGATGAAGGCCGGCCAGGGCCCGCGGCGGAAGATCTGGTCGAACCACTGGTAGCGCAGGTCATCCAGGTCCAGCTGCGCCACCGGGTCCACGGCCAGCCCGCGCAGTTCCGGCATCGGGCCGTTGTCGATGCTGCCGTCGGTCCACGGTCCGATGATGAGCGTGTGATTGGCCTTGGGATTCGCCTTCAACTGCTGGTTGAAGTAGTACGTCGATCCGATTTCACCGGAGGCGTAGTAGCCGGTGATGCTGAGCACCGGAATGCGGATGCGCGCGAACTGGGCGCCGAACGGCACCATGGCCTGCCAATACGCATCGTAGCTGGGGTGGCTCAGCCAGCGTTGAAAGATCGGGCTCGGATGCCCGGCAAGGCGATCCAGCGCGCGAAACGGCGCGCCACTGGTGTACCAGCGTCTTTCGAGCTGGCGCCAGGAGGCATCCTCGCTTTCACTGGCATAGTCCGGTACTTCCGAGTTGGTGGCGTCCTGAATCCACCGATAGGCCTGCGAGCGGACAATGCCGTTGCGCATCGGAAAGTCCACGCCCGGGACCGTCGCATCGGCCGTCGCGACCGCCTTGAGCGCCGGCGGCAGTTCGCGCAGCGCTGCCCAGGCTGTGAATCCGCTGTAGCGCATGCCCGTCATGCCGACTCGGCCATCGCTCCAGCTCTGGTGGGTGATCCAGTCGATGACGGCCGCGGCATCGGCGCCATCGTGCTCGAACACCAGCACCTGGGCGGCGGCCGGACTGCGCACATAGGCCACGACACCTGCGTAGCCGTGCGCGGCGGTCTCGCGCAGGTCGCTGTTGGGATCATCACCCAGCGTGAACTCGAGCAGTGTTGGCAGGGTCGCAGGTCCCGATCTGGGCCGGATGACGCGTGCCGCAAGCTGCGAGCCGTCCGGCGTCATGATGGTGAGCCGGTCATCCATCTCATAGCGGTGCTGGTCATCGGCGTGAATCAGCGCATTCGCTGCGACCGAAAACTGCCGATAGGCGTCAAAGTTGAGGAACGCCCAGACCAGGTCAACGGCATGCTCGGTGCTGATCCTGGGCTGCGATCGGTTCTGTTCCAGGGCACGCTGCAGCGCTTCCCGGAGCTGGTACACCGGACGCGCCAGCCAGCGATTGAGCTGGAAGGCGTCGAGGTCCGACAGCGAAGGCACGCTTTGCTGATAGGCGCGCGCGTAGGCCTCCGCGAAGGGTATCGGTCCTTGCGCGCTCAGCGCCCGCGCGCGCAGGTACAGATCCACGATTGCAGCCTGGCGGATGGGCTTGCCGGCTTCCTGCGCGCGGCGACGCTCCAGCAGCGATTGGCGGGTTATCCAGGCGGAATCGACGCTGCCTGCCACCAGCTGCAGGGCGGACAGATTGTTCAGATACCGGCTGGTGTCCGCCTCCTGGTACACCGGCAGCACACGGACCGCCAGGTCCTGCATGGCTGCCGCCAGTCCGGGATCATTAGTGTTCGGCGGCGCCCGAAATTCCAATTCCTGCGCCTGCAATGGTGCCTGCCAGAGCGCCAGCAGCAGCGGCAACAGCAGCAGGCGCAGGGTGCCGCTAGCTCGCATGCGGCGGCTCCACGGTCAGCGCCTTTACTTCCACCGTCGGCGGCGGCCCGGTATCCGTCAGTTTAACCAGGTGTACCACCCGGCCGAACAGGTGATCCAGGGCCTGTGCCACCGGTCCGATATGGATGATGCCGGTGTAGCGCAGCTCGCTGTCGAAGGCATCGGCGATGCGCTCCAGCAGGTCATCGGGAATGGCCGAGAGCGTGCCGTCTATCAGCAGCCAGTTCGGCACGTGGAGCACGACGCGGGCGAAGGCCAGCGCCGTCTGCTCGTCCTGGCCCAGCTCCCGGTCCCAGCGATGCACTTCATCCAGCATCGGCACCAGGCGCCGCAGTTTCAGGCGCCGCAGCGCCGGTTCATACAGCTCCGGCTTGAATTCGCTGACTTCGAGCGGATAGGCCAGTACCTCGCGCAGCGTGCCCCGCGGGAAGTAGGGTGCGCCGCGCGGCAGGAACAGTACCGGCTCCCCCTTGGGCCAGCTGACCTGGCCGTGACCCCAGGGCCAAAGGCCCGCAAGTGCGCGGAACAGCTGGGTGCGGTTGGTGCCCGGGGCCCCCTCGATGATCAGGCGCTCCCCGGCGTGCACGAGCACATGCGGCTCCTGCAGCCCGTCCTCACCGGCGCTGGATTTGATGACCAGAGCGTCGAAACTCACTGCGCCGGCGGCGCCGTCCGGGTACTCGATCTTGGTGTCAAAGAGGTCGACTGCGTGCGGGTGCAGCAGCGCGTCGCGGAAGCTCGCGACCCGCAGCATCGTGGCGCGCCAGTCAGCGATGGTGCTGAAATTGTCGACGAACCAGCGCAACGAGGACTGCGCCTGCGTGAATGCGGCCGCTGCCATCATCAGGCCGCCGAAGGATATCTTGCCCGTGAAATACAGCGGCGCCGCCACCAGGATGGGTGCGATATTGGTGACCCAGCCGAATCCGGCCGACACCCAGGTGATGCTGGTGAGGCCGGAGACGATCTTGCGCGTCGCAGCCAGGACATTGGTCACATGCGTCTCGACCCGGCGCAGTTCGTCCGCCTCGCCGCCGGCGAGGGTGATGTCATCCAGATGTTCGTTGATGCGCACCATGGCGACCCGAAGATCCGCCTCGCGGGCATACCGGAATTCATTGCGCGCTATCAGGCTGCGACCCACCCAATAGCTCAGCAGCGAGCCGGTCAGTGCATAGATGATGGCGGCCCAGAGCATGAACCCGGGCACGGCGTAGTCATGCTCTCCGATCCGGAAAACGAAGGCGCTGGAGAGCACCCAGAGCACACCGGAGAAGGAAATCAGCAGGATGGTGGATTGCAGCAGCGCCATGCTCAGGTCGGCGGTGAGCTCGCACAGGTGGCGGGTATCCTCGTGCATGCGCTGATCCGGGTTCTCGCCCATGACACCGGCGTTGGCGAGCCAGAAGGCGCGCCGCGGCTGCATCCAGTGGGTCAGCAGATCCCGTGCCAGGGATTCCCGCATCCGCAGCTTCAGGGTCTCGCCGATCCAGCGCTGTGCGACATTGAGCACCGTCAGCCAGCCGGCGAGCATGAAGAACACCCCCAGCTGTACCGTGAAGTCGTGCAGATCGCGGCGCGAGAGGGCGTCGTAGAAGGGCTTGTTCCAGCTGTTCAGCCGGATCTGGGCATAGGCCGTGCCGCCGATGACGATGAACGCGGCGGCCATGAGGGCGATGATGGTCTTGCCGACCGGACCGGCAAACGTGGAGCGGGTGAGGGCGAAAACCTGGCGCACCACCCCGGCATTCGCGTCCGTCTGCTCCTGGTCAGTCTGCGTCGCCTGCTCCATCCGCCGTATAATGCATCACTACCCATAGCTCAAGGAGAATCTCATGGGATTCATGGACGGTGTTCTGGGCGGCGTGGTCGGGGCGGAAATGGCCCAGGTCGTGGGCCATATGATCGACCAGCACGGCGGCGTGCAGGGCATTGTCGCGCAACTGGAGAGTCAGGGCCTGGGCAGTACGGTCCGATCCTGGGTGGGCAACGGCAGCAACCTGCCCATCAGCGCCGAGCAGCTGCAGCAGGCCCTGGGCAGCGGCAAATTGCAGGAACTGGCGACCAAGTTCGGCATGGATCCGCAGACCCTGGCGCAAAAGCTCGCGCAGGTGCTGCCACAGGCCGTTGATCATCTGACGCCGGGTGGCGCGGTGCCGAAGCCTTAGGTACGCGCAGTTCCTTAAAGGAGGCCCGATGGCTGTCGAGCCTCCCGCTGCCCTCAGGGCAGGATCAGCGCCGTACCCAGGCGCCGCCGGTCATATGCCAGCCATCGCCGCGGTGTTCCCAGCGATGGGGCGCCCAGCGGTATCCCGGGCGCGGCGCGGCCCAATGCCCGCCCACCCAGACGTGGCGACCGCCCACCCAGTTCCAGTAGCCACCCAGCCACATATAACCGGCCACCGGGGGTGCGCCATACACTTCGACCTGCGGAGCAGGGGGTGCAATGGTCACCACGCCGGTGTAGTAGCCACCGCCGTAGTAGCCCCGGGCGGGAACCACCACACAGGCGCTGACTGTCGCGGCCACGACAGCGGCCAGAATCAGGTTTCGGACGTGGAATTCACTGTTGCGCATGCCAGACCTCGATGTGACATGACGCGCCCCCAAGCGCGCCTGGTAGGCAATTAAACGCGGGCGCGGCGCCGGCGTGCACGGGCGCGGTTCAAGATTTCGTAAGGTTTCCGGCCATGGCCCTGGCGCGCGCGGCCGCGGCCGTGATGAAAGCCGCATAACTCCATGTCAGGTTCCGGGAAGAATTCTGGGCGCCGGTGCGCTGATCGAACTGCTCGGACAGGTCTCCCGAGGGTGGCGTGAAGGCCCGGACGGTTTCAAGAAAGGCATCCCCGCGCTGCCGCCACGGTTGTGCCGCTTCGGGAGTCATCCGGCAGGCGGTGAGGTAGCAAAGCTGTGCGGCTCCCAGCGTCGAGAAGTAATAGGCGCCGCCGGAGTAGTAGAGGTCCCCCGCATAACGACCCATCGCCGGCCCCGACCCGGCGGGACGCTGGGCATTGATGGCGTATTGCCCGGCGAACAGTTCCTCCAGTCGGGTCAGAGTCGCATGGATGCGCGGATCCTGCGGCGAATGCCGCTGCCGCGGCAGATCGGTATGTATGGCCGCCAGGATCACGGCGATATCCAGCTGCTTGGGCGACACGGCGCCGCTGTGCAGGGTGCGCGATCGGTAGTAGCCGTTATCCGCATCCCAGAAGCCGTCCAACAGCGAGAAGATGGCCGCGCAGGCCGGATCATCACCCAGCGCCGCGGCGGCCGTGCACAGCGTGTAGTAGTGCAGCCCCAGGTCCTCCTCCCAGATGTCATAGGAGGGTTCGGGCCAGTGCCGGCGCGTGTACTGCAGATCCGCCTTCAGCAGCCGCGAGGCGCTCTCACGCAGCGGCGGCTCGATGCTCGCCAGCTGCAGCCAGCGCACCAGGGTCAGGGCCCGGGTGGCAATGCCATCGTGCTGCGGCCGCGGCCATTTTGAGATGTCCAGGCTGCCATCCGCGTTGAGGCGGGTTTCGCCGCGGATGCGTTCCCCATGTGCAAGGGAAAGCTCGCTGTCCGGGCGCAGGTACTGAACGAAATCGGGCTGGACCCGTTCGCGCCACTGCGGCTGTGCCACCAGAGTTCGCCCGTCCAGTTGCGCAAGATCCAGGCTGAAGTGCACGAACTGTCCGAACAGCTGCAGCGCCTCATCGCCGAGCGTGCCGCGTTCATACAGAATGCGCAGCGCATCCATCACCACCGCCGAATCGCGGTACCAGTGGAAGAAGTAGTCCGGATCCGGGTCGTAGGAGGCGAGCACCGGGGAGGCCACCACGGAGCCCACATGCGCCTGGATGCTTTGGCCGAATCCGGGGCGATGCTTGATGATGTCGGTGGCGGATATGCCGCGCAGCATCTGCTGCGCGCAGTGGTGGTACTGGGCCTCGATCCAGTCATCAAGACTGGCGCCGCAATCGATCTCCCCACCCGGGTTCAACGCCGACCGCGCAGTCGCGGGCTGCTGAAGCCGAGTTTGCGCAGGCCATTCTGGATTTCCGGAATGGACATGAACAGCCGCCACAGCAGTCCGGTGCGGTGGTTTTCGATCATGACGATGATCGGGCCCTGATCGATGGCGAGGAAGGTATCCGCATACCAGCCGCGCTGCTCGCAGAAGGCATCCACGAAACCGTATCGTCCCCAGACCTTGGCGCCGTAGCGGCGCAGGAAATGGCGGATGGCCGCCAGCGACTCCTGGGGCGTATAGGGCAGGCTGGAGAGCGCCGCGGTGGGGGAGATCGTGCCATTGTCGTTGGCCGGATCGTGCGCCGCGTAGCCGTCCGGGTCATCGCTGGCGGTGAGCCCCCAGCACTCGGCGCTGTAACCGGCGTGGCCGTGCGGATTGCGGGCGCAATGCGCGTGATTGATGTGGGCGTGCGCCAGGTTCTGCTGCCAGTAGTCGGCATACCCGTCCTTCAGACCGTGGGGATCCAGGCCGCAGAAGGAGTAGTGGGTGAAGAACAGCGGACCGCCGTAGGGCATCCCCAACGGCAGCTTGATGTCGTAGTAGGACTTGCCGTTCAGGAAATCGCGACCGGCGGCGAAGCCGCGGTGATACACCAAGGGATCCACCGGGTAGCGCGGTGCGGCGGCCGCCAGCACGTAGGTGATCAGACACTCGTTCCAGCCGTGGATCTCATGGTCCATGGCCCAGCCATTGTTGGGACTCCAGTGCCAGTACAGCAGCGGGCGCCCGCCCTGCGTGAACCAGCTCCATTCCACTTCCTCCCACAGGCCATTGGCCCGAGCGCGCAGCTGCGCCTCCTTGGCCTGCTCGGCATCGAAGTACTGCCGCACGCACAACAGGCCCATGCATAGAAAGGAAGTTTCAACCAGATCCGCGGCATCGTCCTTGCGTCCAAAGGCTATGGTGGCGCCCGTGCGGCCGTTCAGAAAGTGCGGGAGCGCGCCGTGATAGCACGGGGCGCGGTCAGCACATCCAGCATGGCGAGGATGCGCTCGACGGCGGCCTCACGCGTGATCCAGCCGCGCTCCACTGCCACGATGAGGCACATCAGCCCAAAGCCGGTGCCGCCGATGGCCGCCAGATCATCCACCGGCACTGCGCGCGTGCGTGCGCCGGTCGGCCGCAAGTCCGCTGACCGGGTGCCCGCCTTCCCAGAAGAAGCGGAAGGTCTGCCGCTGCACGGCTTCGAGCAGCGCATCATCGGGCAGGGCGGCGATCGCCGCCGGACTCAAGGCGCGCCGGCTGCGGCGGTCGGGTCGGGACCTTGGCGGTGGTCCGGCCATCCTGTATCCTAATAGACGGTTCATGAGCCGGATCGATACCCTGATTGCCAGCATGACGCTGGTCGAGAAGCTCGGCCAGCTGACCATGACCGCCTCCTCGTTCACGGTCACCGGACCGGTGATTGCGGGGGACTCCACCGATTCCATCCGCAGCGGGGCCATCGGCAACCTCCTCAATATGGTGGGGGCGGGGCCGGTGCGGGACATGCAGCGCCTGGCGGTGGAGGAGTCGCGGCTGAAGATCCCGCTGCTCATCGGGCTGGACATCATCCATGGCCATCGCTCGTTGTTTCCGGTGCCGCTGGCCGAGGCTGGGATCTTTGATCCGGCCGTCTGGGAGGCCACGGCACGCGAGGCCGCCATCGAAGGCGCTGCCGATGGCCTGGCGATGACCTTTGCACCGATGCTCGATGTGTCGCGCGATCCGCGCTGGGGTCGCACCGTGGAAGGGTCGGGCGAGGATTCCTGGCTGGCCGAACGGATGGCCGTCGCCAAAGTGCGCGGCTTCCAGGGTGACAGACCTCGCATCAGCTGGATGCGCTGGCCGCCTGCGCCAAACATTTCTGTGCCTACGCGCCGGTTACGGCGGGCCGCGAGTACGCCTCGGTGGACATCTCCGAGCGCACCCTGCATGAAGTGCACCTGCCGCCCTTTGCGGCCGCTGTGCGCGCCGGCGTTGCCACCATCATGCCGGCCTTTACGGACCTGGCCGGGATTCCGATGACGGCGCATACCGGGCTGCTGCGCGACTGGCTGCGGGTGGGCATGGGGTTCGATGGCGTGATCGTCAGCGACTACAACGCCATTCGCGAACTGCTCAATCACGGCGTGGCCTCCGATCTGCCCGAAGCGGCAGCCCTGGCGCTGCAGGCCGGAGTCGACATCGACATGATGGCCGATGGCTATCGGCATGGGCTGCCGGTGGCCTTGGAACGCGGTCTGGTCAGCATGGAGCAGATCGACACAGCGGTGCGGCGCGTGCTGCGGCTGAAGGAGCAGCTGGGGCTGTTCGATGATCCCTACGGCCGTTGTCGAACCCAGGAATCTGATGCGCGTCATCGCCCGACGGCGCGCGCTGGCGCGCGTCGGGTGGCGGCGCAATCGCTGGTGTTGCTGAAGAATGAGCACGACATGCTGCCATTCAAGGGCGACTCTGCGCTCGCTGGCGGTCATCGGTCCGCTGGCCGATGCGGCCGCGGAAATGCGCGGGCCCTGGTGGGCGGCGGGCGTGGCGGAGAACCATGTGAGCGTGTTCGCCGGGCTGCGTGCGGCATTGCCGCAGTGCCCTGCTGAGCTATGCGCCGGGGGTAGCCATCGAGGGTGATGACACCACCGGCATCGCCGCGGCGGTGGCCTTGTGCGATCAGGCCGAGAACATCCTGCTGTGCCTGGGCGAGGCAGCCGTCATGAGCGGGGAGGCTGCCAGTCGCGTGCATCCGGGATTGCCGGGCGCGCAGCAGGCGCTTGCCACCGCGGTACTGGCGCGCGCGCAGGCGCTGGGCAAACCCTGCGCCGTGGTGCTGTTCTCCGGACGGCCGCTGACGGTGCAGACGCTGACGCAGGCCAGCGACGGCGCTGATCGCTGCCTGGTTTCCGGGCTGCGAGGCCGGTCACGCCGTGGCCGATGTGGTGCTGGGCAAGGTTTCCCCCAGCGGGCGCACGGCCATTTCCTGGCCCCGCTCGGTGGGTCAGATCCCGGTGTTCCACAGCGAGCGGCGCAGCGGGCGGCCTGCGAATCCGGCCGACAAGTTCACCAGCAAGTACCTGGACTCGCCCAACGAGCCCCTGTTCGCCTTCGGCCATGGCCTCACCTATGGCCGCTTCCGCTATTCGAACCTGCGCATCGCACCCACGCAGGTCACGGCGCGCGACACCGTCACGGTGCAGGTGGATCTGACTAACGACGGCAACCGGCCCGCCTGTGAGACCGTGTTCGTCTTTACGCACGATGTGGTCGCCAGCGTCTCCCGTCCCCTGCTGCAGCTGGCCGGTTTCGGGCGTCAGGAGCTCGATCCCGGCGAGCGCCGCACCCTCACGATCGAAGTGCCCGCCGAGCGTCTGCAGTTCCTGGGTCAGGATCTGCGTCCGGTTTTTGAAGCCGGCTGCGTTGAAATCCTGGTCGGGCCGCGGGCCGATCGCGCCGAGCTGCTGGTCGGCACGATTGACCTTACCGTCGGGCCGTCCTGAGGCCTAACGGGGAAACTTCAGGAAGATCGCATCCACCGCGGCGCGGATGCGCTGGTTGGCCGGATCGCCGCTAAGTCCGCTCAAGCTCGTTTCGGCCGAGGCGTGCCACATGGGCTTGCGGGATGCCGCGTCATACAGATCCAGGGTAATGAAGCTCTGGTGGTAGACGTAGGGTGCGCCCCAGCCCCAGCCGGGGCCCCATCCCGGTCCCCAGTACCCGATGCCATAGCCCCAGTCCTCCGGGTAGACGGCATCGACCTGGCGCTCCATGCCAATACCGTAGCCGATCAGGCATTGAGCGTCCGCGGCGGGGCTTGCGGCCGGCGGCGCGGCCGGTGCGGCAGGGGACCTTTCCACCAGGGGAATCCCGGCGGACTGGAGGTTGGCGGCGATGGCATCGCGCAGCCGGGCTTCGTTCAGCGGATTGGCGATGGTGTTGCGCAAGGGGCTGGCGCCCTTGAAGCCGCCTGCCCAGGCGACCGACTGACAGTGCACCGTGGCCAGCAGCTGGCTGTTCTGGTCGGTGCGGACCGGAATTCCGGCGCAGCCCGCCAGTGCGGCGCCTACCAGTGCAATCGGAATCAATACCCTAAGCCTGCTCATAGCTATGCTCCTGGCAATCGCGCCGCCCCACAGCGGTACAACGTACGGCACCGGGTAGGGTTGACGCAACGCCGCCGCGCCGGATTGCCCCGCTACAAGTGCCTGATATGCTGCCTCAATCGCTTGCCGACCGATACATCATGATCCAGACGCTGCAATTGCTCGTCGTGCTGCTCGCCGTGATCGCCGCCGTGGAGGCTTTGGCCACCCGGCTGAAGGTGCCGTCCTCCATATTGCTGGTGCTGACCGGGGTCGTGCTCGCGCTGATCCCGAAACTACCGGGCGTGACGCTGGCACCGGAGCTGGTACTGCTGGTCATTCTGCCGCTGTTCATCTATCAGGCGGCCTTCTCGATGAGCTGGAAGGAGTTTTGCGCCAACCTGGGCGGCATTTCGCTGCTCGCCGTCGGCTGCGTGGTATTCACCACGGTGCTGGTGGCGGCGGCCTGTCACCGGTGGCTGCAGCTGTCCTGGCCGGTCGGGTTCACTTTGGGTGCCATCGTCTCGCCGCCGGATGCCATCGCGCCGCTGGCGATTGCCCGACGCATGCAGATTCCACGGCGCATCCTGACCATCCTCGAGGGCGAGGGCCTCGCCAATGACGCGACCGCGCTGGTGCTGGTACGCTTTGCAGTGGTGGCAGTGAGCGCCGGGAGTGTCTCCATCGGCCATGCCTCGGCACTGTTCTCGCTGATCGTCGTGGGGGAGGTCCTGTGGGGCATTGCGGTGGCCTGGTTGATGCTGCATCTGCGCCACTGGGCCCGCGACACCCACATAGAAGTGACCCTGTCCCTGCTCACGCCATTCGTCGCCTTCTGGCCGCCCGAACACCTGGGTGGCTCCGGTGTGCTCGCCACGGTGGCCTGCGGGCTGTACGTAAGCTGGAATGGCCAGCGCCTGATCAGTTCCGCAACCCGCCTGCAGGGTGTGTTTTTCTGGGACTTCCTGGTCTACCTCGTGGAAGGCCTGGTATTCCTGGTCACCGGTCTGCAGGCGCGGGCCATCGTCCAGGGCATTGCGGGCTATTCGACCGCGCAGCTGGCCCTGGCCGCCGGCATCGTCAGCGTGGTGGTCATCGGGGCCCGATTCCTGTGGATCTTTCCGGCGGCCTACCTCGCGGTGCTGGGCCGTCATGCGGATGCCGGGGACGACTCGATATCCTGGCAGCGAGCCTTCACCGTGGCGTTCACGGGCATACGCGGCGTGGTGTCACTGGCTGCCGCATTGTCGTTGCCGGTACTGCTGGAGGATGGCACTCCCTTTCCGGGACGCAATCTCATCCTGTTCCTGACCTTCGCGGTCATCCTGGTGACCCTGGTCGGTCAGGGCCTGGCGCTGCCTGGACTGATCACCTGGCTGGGGCTGGCCAATGCCGGCCGCCGCGAGCGCTTTCGCGACCGCCGCGAGGAATTCAAGGCGCGGCACGCCGGCATCAAGGCGGCCTTGGCCCGGCTGGAGCAGATCGGCGCCGAGGGCAAGCTGGGTGAAGAGGTGCTGGAACCCCTGCGGCGCATGTACCGCGATCGTCTTCGTCACGTGGAACATCGCGGCGACGGTGATGAGGCGCACACGGCCTTGACCCGCGAACGGGATGCCGTGGAGTACCAGCTGATCGCCACGGAGCGGGAGCACATCAATGCGACCTATCGCAATGGGGCGCTGAAGGATGAAGCGCGCCGCCGGGTCGAGCGGGAGTTCGACCTGCGCGAGGCGCACCTGGCTAGCGTGGGCGGGAGTGAGCTGCGGGAATGACGCCGGACATCGGGGTCATCGAGGGATTTTTCGGCCGGCCTTGGGACGATGCGGCACGCCAGAACTACGCGCCCTTCCTGCGCTCCCACGGCTTCAGCTACTACATCTATGCCCCGAAGGCCGACCGGAGCTTGCGCCGCCAATGGCAGGTGCCGCTGGCGAACGAGCAGCAGGCCAGACTCGCGGGGCTGTCCGCCAATTTTCGGGCGTGCGCTCTGCAATTCGGCATCGGGCTGACGCCCTATGACCTGCACCACGACTATTCGACGCAGGCCAGAGCGGCCCTGCGGTGCAAGGTTGAGCAGCTGAACCAGGTCGGCGTGGATATCCTCGCGGTGCTGTTCGATGACATGCACAGCGCCGTTCCCGGCCTGGCGCAACTGCAGGCGCGTATCGTGACCGATATTTCGCAGTGGACCGCGGCGCGGCGAATCTTCTTCTGTCCCACCTACTATTCGGATGATCCCATACTGCAAATCGCCTTTGGCGTCGCACCCCAAAACTACCTTCAGGACCTCGGTGCGGCGCTGGACCCCGCGGTGGACGTGTTCTGGACCGGGCAGCAGGTCTGCTCTACGGGCTATCCGGATGAGCATCTCGAAGACGTCGCCAGCCGGCTGGGTCGCAAGCCGCTGATCTGGGACAACCACATCGCCAATGATGGTCGGGCGCGCTGTTCACATCTGTATCTGGATGCCCTGTCCGACGGCTGGTCGCTGAGCCCTGGCCGCGTCGCAGGACTGGCGGTCAATCCGATGAACCAGCCGGCACTCTCGCGCATCCCGCTGGCCGCCATTGCCGCACGGTTCCTCGGCGCCGGATCGGAGGGTGCCCGCAGCAGTGTGGCAATGCCGGCGAAGTCAATCTGCTCAGAGGCATTGGGCGGCGAGCTGGTCGCTGCACTCGATCTACTGCAGATACAGGGACTCTCGTCACTGGAGGTTTCTGCGCGCTCGAGGTTGATCGCGCAGTTTCAGCGCCATGCTCCGGAGCCTTGCGCCTTGGAGGTGTGCAGTTGGCTGCGTGGCGAATACGCATTTGACCCGCAGTGCCTGACCGACTGACGGGCCGTAATCCAGATCACCTTAATCAGGGCGCATCGTTGAGTCGGGGCGCAGCCTCTGATTCATCGCGCGCGATGGCCCGCCTGTCGAGCAGGTCGCCGTGAATCTCGATGTGGCCGACCATGCAGAAGGGCATGATGAACGCGAGCAGGACACAGTGATCGCTCAGCCATAGTGCCGGAAGCGGGCCGCGGGTATCGATGCGATGGATGCCCTGATCGTACCAGCGAAAGTCACGGTTCACCGTGTCCCCCGGATTGCGCGGATCGGTCGGCACGATGAACCGGCGGGTTAGGGCGCCGCGCTGATCGCGGGCCGTCTGTTGATTCTGGAGCGCTGAATCGGCGAACAGCGTGAGCTGGGCGGACCAATCCACGTTCGCACCTGGCACCGGGGGCAGGGTGATGGGGCCTGCATCGGCGTTGCGGAGCGCAGACTCACGCGGGCGGGCCGGCCTCGGGGGCGCACGCCGTGCAGCAGTCTTGTTTCCAGAAGTCGTCGACTCCGCAGTGGGGGTGTCGCGGACGGCAGATGGTGGGAACGGCAGGGTGGAGGTGAAGACCAGGACTTCCGGGGCCTGAGGCGACGGGGCGCGCCAGAACGCCCAAATCACCAGCACATGCGCAGCGGCCACCAACAGCAGTGCCGCGGATCGTGATGCGAGGCGTGATGAACGCAGAGGCATGCGCTTCCCGTGGCGTGCGTTGGAAGTACTGACCCGCCCTTGACGAATAGGTTCCGCGCGCCAGCCGCCCAATCTCGGGTTTGCGTCGCAATACAGCAATATATGGTCATTTATGGCGCACTGTTCTCGTTGGCGTTTCCCGGCGCCGCGCGGCCAGGCGCGGCGAGCCCCGATCGCGCGTCCAATTTGAGATTGCGCCGCAGAAAGTGGTGTGGGGAAACTCATGGCATGACGTGCATGCCTGGCGGAGGTGTCCATCGGCGCGCTGTGAATTTCTGGCTGTTCGCGTCGCGAAGTACACTGGTCCGTGATCCGGGCTTCTGGTGACATGGTACCCACACCCCGTCACGGAGTCTGCCGATCATGACATCGATTGCCTTCTCCCGATCGAATCTAGTCTGCCGTTGCCTGTTGGCGACTTTGCAGGCGGTACCGGCCCTGAGTAGGGCGCAGGAATCGCCATTCCTGACAGGCGCTACGTCACTGCAAACGAATATCCTGGCATGGATGACGCCGGTAGCGATCATTCTCGTCATGGTGCTCGGCGGCATGGCAATGGCGAATCGAATGAGTTGGGCGTGGTGCCTGTGCGCAATACTCGGGATTGCTATCGTGTTCGGGGCACCGCAGATCGTCACGTGGGTCCGCTCGCTCTTCGGCGTATGAAGGCGGTGGACACGCTATTCGTCGGCGCGACGCGTCCGCCCATGCGCTGGGGCGTGACCTATGCAGCCCTAATCTTCAATCTGGTCTTCACGCTCGAATTGTTTCTGGCCAGCCGGAACTTGCTGGCGCTCTTGCTGGCGCTACCGATTCACGGCGCAAGCGCCTTGCTCTGTGTTCATGACGCCCGATTCTTCGATCTGCTGCTTTTGTGGGCTCGTACCCGTTTGCCCACTCTGCTCGGCAACGGCCGCTACTGGAGGGCCTCCAGCTACGGCCCTTTGAATGTGTCGGTCGGTCAGCGCCGGGAGCGGGAGCCCACCGCGTACACGGCTGTGGTGGCTCGCACGGAGTACGCCTGAATG
Organism: uncultured Pseudomonadota bacterium; assembly: GCA_963726995.1. Lineage (GTDB taxonomy): Bacteria > Pseudomonadota > Gammaproteobacteria > Steroidobacterales > Steroidobacteraceae > DAIDKA01. The sequence goes on along the minus strand of CAVSEP010000007.1, from coordinate 17,999 downwards.
AAGCTTAGTGGAGCGGCATGGATTCGGCGCGAAGCGCAGCCCTCACGCCATGTCCCCTACCTGGCGCATGTGTCGGAGCACGTCATCAGCACCCGTGCCGGGGATTACATTCAGACATTCAAACTTGGCGGAATAGGTTTTGAGACGGCCGATGACGCCAGCTTGAACACTTGGCATGAGCGATTGAATGTGCTGTGGCGGAACTTGGCGAGTCCCCATGTCGCACTGTGGACGCATGTCATTCGCCGGCGAGAGGCGGTGACAGGGTTGCAGTCGGGGCCGGATTTCGCCGGGACCTTGAATGCGAAATACCGACAAAGGCTCAGCGCCGAAAAGCTCATGGTCAACGAGTTGTATCTGACGACACTGTACCGACCCGTGGTCGGCGCGGCGCCGGGGTTACTCGCCAGACTGCGGGCGGGCTCGCGCAAAATGGACAACATCGACGCCGCGGACGCCGTCGATGTCTGCGACAAGCTGGCCAAAACCGTGGCTGCGTCCTTGAGGGACTGCGACCCGGAGCGGTTGGGTCTTTACCGTCTGGGGCGGCGCCCGCACTCCAGACTCCTGGAGCTGTTGAGCTTGCTGCTCGATGCGGACGCACAGCCCATACCCTTGCCGCGGGCTCCGCTCGCGGAAGTACTGGCGACGGCCCGATGCCTGATCGGGAACGAAATCATCGAATACCGGCAGCCGGCCGGAACCCGAATAGCGGCAGTCCTAGGCGTCAAGGAATATCCCACGCCAACGACCGTGGGTATGTACGACCGTCTGTTATCGGCGCCGTTCCCCTTCGTGCTGACCCAGTCGTTTGCCTTCCTTTCGAAGCCTGCCGCGCAAGGGCTGCTTCAACGTCAATACAATCGGATGGTCAACGCCGGGGACTTTTCGGTCTCGCAGGCTCAGGAATTGAAGGTTGCGCTGGACGCATTGACCAGCAGCGAATTCGTAATGGGCGATCATCACCTGACCCTTCAGGTATTTGCCGATGCCGCGGAGGACGGGACTTCGGAGGCCTTGCGGCGCCGCTTTCGTGCACTCATCGACAATGTGGCCTTGGCACGCAGCCTCCTTGCGGACACGGGCATGGTCGTGGCCCGCGAAGACCTGGGTCTGGAGGCCGCCTATTGGGCGCAGCTGCCGGGCACATTTGGCATGCGCCCACGCAAAGCACCCATCACTTCGCGAAATTTCTGCGCAATGTCGCCATTTCACAATCACCCCGTGGGTAGCGCTACTGGGAATCATTGGGGCGACGCCCTAGCATTGTTCGTCACCAGCGCCGGGTCGCCGTATCACTTTTCCCTGCATGCCAGTGACCCTAGGGATCCGGATGGGGGCAGCCGCAAGGATACCGGTCACACGCTGATTTGCGGTCCGACAGGCTCCGGCAAGACCGTGCTGATCGGATTTCTGCTCACCATGCTGGCCCGCCAGGGCGCAACTCAGGTGGTCTTCGACAAGGACCATGGGTTGGAGATCTTGGTGCGGGCGTTGGGCGGACGCTATTTGCCTTTGCGTAATGGTGTTGCCACGGGCTGCAACCCGCTGCAGCTGGCGGCGGACCCGAACAGTGAAGCGTTTCTGAAGGAGTGGCTTCGCGTACTTGCCCGGCCGGCCTCAGGGCGGGCCGTGACGGTGAAGGAAGAGGTGGATATGGATCAGGCGTTGCGGGGAACGCTGGCTCTCGCCGCCCCCGCACGCTGTCTATCACGACTCATAGAGTTTCTGGATCCGACCGATCCGGAGGGGATTCACGCGCGGCTCTCGCGCTGGTGCCGCGCTACGGCGGGGGAGCTGTCGTGGGTATTCGACAACCCCGAGGACTGCGTAGCACGTAACCTGACGGACTCGACACTTGTGGGTTTTGATGTCACCGACTTCCTGGATCAGGAGGCCATCCGCGCGCCGCTGACGCTGTACCTGTTCCATCTCGTGCGCCGGATGCTCGATGGTCGGCGCCTGGTGTGCTGGATGGATGAGTTCTGGAGACTACTGTCGGATCGGGCCTTCGAGGATTCGCGACCGATGGGCCGAGAACCTGGCGCAAGCTCAATGGCGCCATGTGCCTGGCAACCCAAAGTGTCAGTGATGTGCTGGCGGCCTCCATCAGCCGCACACTCATCGAGCAGACGCCCGACCAAGATCTTCTTCCCGAATCCCGAGGCCTCGCATGCCGAGTATGTCGACGGGCTGGGACTCTCGGAGCGCGAATTCCGTCTCATCAAGGAACATCTGACCGTCGGATCGCGGCAGTTCCTGGTGCGACAGGGGAATCACAGTGTCGTGTGTCAGCTGGATCTGCAGGGCCTTGAGGCGAACTCGCGGTGATCTCCGGTCGGGCGCAGTCCGTCGAGCGCCTGCACACGCTGATGGCGCAGCTGGATCTGATCCAGCCGCATGGCTTTCCGCCTTCATGGCGGAAGCGGCACCGGCGCGACCTGGCGCTCCGAGTCTTGCCTCGATCGGAAACCCGCAATGAAGGAGAGCGGACATGAATACCACTCGCGCTTATCTGTTCGGCTTCATCGTGCTGCTGCTGGTTGGCGTGGCGCCCCGTGCCCATGCTCAATGGGCCGTCATCGATGTGCGGGGCCATCGCTCAGCTGATGCAGCAGGTCGCAAACGCTGAACCAGACGCTGAGCACGGCCCGCGGTCAGCTGCGCCAGGCGCAGCAGGAATTCCAGGCGATTACCGGCATCGCGGTATGCAGAACCTGCTGTCCGGTACAGTGCGCAACTATCTGCCCGGCAACATCGCGGATCTTACCGCGGCGCTGTCACAGGTGAATTCCGGGTTATTCCAGTCTTGTCCTCGGCCATCCAGGCAGCCGCGCAGGCCAACGCGGTTCTGACCCCGCAGCAGCTGGCGGCACTGCCGGCGGATCAGCAGGCGCGGATCTCCGCGTGGCGCATCCACGATCGCCATGCTGCAGGGAATTACCAGTAGCGCACTCGCCAACTCCAGCAGCCGCTTTGCAGCCATCCAGCAGCTGATCAGTGCCATCGGCGGCGCCACGGATCAGAAGGCCGTGCTTGATCTGCAGGCGCGGATCGGCGCCGAGGCCGGGATGCTGCAGAACGAGCAGACCAAGCTCCAGTCGCTTGTATCAGGTCGGCCCAGGCCCAGCAATGGGTCAATGCTCAGCAGGACCGGGAGGCCGCTGATCGCCGGCCACGGCCAGTTCGCAGCGCGCTTCGAGCCCACCCCTGACCCTGAGCGCGGTGAGCGAATGGGATTCTTTGCCACATTTTCCGCCTGGCTGGATGGGCAGCTGACCAGCTACATCGGCAACAACACTGCGCGGCTGTCAGCGGCGCTGGAACCGGCGATCGTGACACTGGGCACCCTGTACGTGATGTTCTGGGGTTATCTGCAGCTGACCGGGACGGATCGAGGAGCCATTCATTGCGGGCCTGCGCCGGATCATGCTGCTGGTCGATCGTGCTGGGCGGCGCGCTGCAGCTGTGGTTGTACAACGCCGTGATCGTCGACACCTTCTATAATGCACCCGCGCACTGGCCGCCGCGGTGGCCGGCGCCGGCTTCGCCGGTCAGACGCTGGATGCGGTCTGGCAGGCCGGCGGATCCGTTGCCAGTCAGCTGTGGGATCGCGGTGGCGGCTTCTTCAACGGTGACTTCGGCTTCTACATTGCCGGGGTGCTGGTGTGGATCATCATGGGCCTGGTGTGCTGCTACGCCATGTTCCTGATTGCGCTGTCAAAGATTGCACTCGCGGTACTGCTGGCGCTGGGGCCGCTGTTCATCTGCCTTCCGCCTCTTCGATGGCACCCGCAGGCTGTTCGACGCCTGGCTGATGCAGCTCGCCAACTACGGCTTCATCACCATTCTGACGGTGCTGCGTGGGGGCTCTGTTGCTGAATCTCATTCAAACCTATGCCGCGCAGACGGCCGCTCGGGGGCTGCGCTGGCTACGGTCGACGCCCTGGACATGCTGCTGGCCGCCGTGATCGTGCTGCTGGTGCTGAGACAGATCATGCCCATTGCCGCAAGTCTGGCCGGCGGGAGTTCCTTGAGCACGATGGGGGCCTGGAGTCGTGGCGTCGGCGGCTTCGTTCGCGCACTGCCGAGCGAATCGTTCGTTGAGGAGCCGCCGGTGCTTGACCAATATCGTCGAATCCATCCCGCGTTGCGCGCTATTGCTGCTCCTGATGGGGCTTGCGGCCTGCGCCGCATCGCCGGCGCCGCAAAAGTGCGATGTGACGCGAATCTGCGGCCCATCAATCCCAGGACAACAGCAGCCATGAGTCGCGGCGTGCCGATCTGGCCGGTTACTGGCAGCGAGAGCGCCTCCTGGGAGGCGGATCGTACCCGACAGTGGCGCGAGTCAGCCAGAATCTGGCGCTGGGTCGCCGCCGCAGGCTGGACTTGCGCGCTGGGGGTCGCGGCCGCGCATCGTGGTGATGATGCCTCTGAAGCGCGTCGAGCCGTACGTCATCCGGGTCGACAGCGCCACGGGCATCGTCGATGTGGTGCCCGAATATGATGCCCGCGTCGCAGCCTTCCCAGATCGTGACGCGGTATCTGCTCACCCACTATGTGAGCGTCTGCCAGCGCTTTAATTTTGCCATGGCGGAGAGCGACTACACGGAGTGCGGGGCGTTTCACTACGGCATGCGCAATCAGCTCTGGTATGCCCAGTGGAAGCGCAGCAATCCGGAATCGCCGTTGAATCTCTACAAGGATGGAACAGTGGTTCAGGCCACCGTCACTTCGGTGACCTTCCTCAAGGAAGCTGATGCGCGAGCCCGGGACTCGCGCAAGTGCGGTATCTGCGGCGGCTCCAGCCTGCGGGCGATGCGGCCGAACAGGTGAGCCACTGGATTGCCTCCATCCGCTACCAGTATGTTCAGCCGTCCCGGGATGCGCGCCAGCGGACGCTGAATCCGCTGGGGTTCCGGATCGTGGACTTCCATACCGAGCAGGAGGCGGGCCAATGAGCCTGGCCTGTGCGATGGTACGTCGGCTGCGCTCTGTGGCGCGTGTACCTGGGATCAGCTAATCGCGTGTTGCCGAGGCGCTTCCGGCGGCCGCCGGACCCGATTCGCGTATCCGCGTGGCCGACTACGATCCCGGTCAGGTCTACGTCCTGCAGGGGCGGGCGGGCTACCAGATCGATCTGCAGTTCGATCCGAGGAGTCCTTCGTCGGACTTGGCGGCCGGGATATCGAAGGGCTGACGTTCGTGGCGCAGGGCAGTCATCTGTTCCTGAAACCGAAGGCGTTGGGAGTCGTGACCAATCTCACGGTTCTCACCTCAAAGCGCCAGTACCAGTTCGACTACCCGGTGCCGGCCAATGCAGACGGATCGTCGGATCAGCCCATGTACGTCGTGCGATTCCGCTATCCGCGCAGTGGCGGCCGCTGTGGTGGCTGCCGCAGCGAGATCTCGAGCAGCATCTGGAGCAGGCACCGGAGCACCGTCGTCACAATACTGACTATTGGTTCTGTGGGACGGATCTGCTGCGTCCGGCGGCGGCCTGGGATGATGGTGTACAGACTCATCTGCTGTTCGGCGCAGCGGGCAGAGCAGCCCGCGATATTCGTGCAGCAATGACGATGGCAACGAGTCGCTGCTCAACTTCAGTATCGAATCCGGAGAGGTAATCATTCACCGGATCGCGCAGGCGGCTTATCCTGCGGCGCGGCGCGCTGACCGCCTGCATCGTCAACAAGGGATTTTCAGGAACCGGCGAACGGCTGCCTTCCGGGACCATCGCTCCGGACGTACGGCGTGCATCAAGGCAGGGAGCCGTGATGGGACCAAAGGGGGCAAGCGATCCGGGTCTTGCCGAGGACGGTGTCGCGGAGCGCAGTGTGGCCTCAATGGCCAGGGTCCGATCATTGCAGTCACGGCTGAGCAGTGTGCTGGCGATGCTGCTGTGTGGCGGCCTCGGTATCGGACTGCTGGTCTGGTATTACGGCGGGATACTCTCGCATCACCGTGCCGCCAGGGTGGCCTCTGCAGCTTCTGCACCGCCTGTGGCCGCCGATACTACGCTGCCGCCCCTGGGTCCGATTCGGGATCCTGGCGAGCTGTCCGCGAGCTCTGCGTCGACCCCCGCCATCGCGCCGGTATCCCTGCGGCGCCGGACGCTACCTACTCCTCACCGGCGACCATGGCCCCGCTGGCGCCCGTGTCGCTGCCGCTTGGGCCGGCCGGACCAGCCGGCCAAGTCGCTGCTGCCGCCCCGTCACTGCGTCAGGTCGCATTGGAACGGCGTCTGGCCGGCCCCGCCTTTGCGGGCAGTGCGCCCACATTGCCTGACGTGGGCCGGGCTCCTGAACAGGCGTCCGGAGCCGCAGCCCCGCGATGGCCGCTGACTCCGTGCTCAGCGGACTGCTGACCCCCACGGTCGCTGTCGACGGCGCGGGCAAGCGAGCTGCCGACGCAGCGTCTGCTGCTGGCCAAGGGAGCCTTCATCGACTGCACGCTTGAGACGGCCATCGATTCATCGCTTGCCGGGCATGACTACCTGCATTACGGCGACCGACACCTTCGGTGTCGATGGCAAGGTGGTGCTGCTGGAACGCGGGTCGAAACTGGTCGGCGAGACCCGTGGCCAGGTTCAGCAGGGCAGTGCGCGCCTGTTCGTTCTCTGGACCGAGGCGCGCACGCCGACTGGCGTCGTGGTGCCGCTAGCCTCGCCCGGTACGGATGCGCTGGGTCGCTCGGGTCTGGACGGCGAGGTCGACCGCCACTTCTGGCAACGATTCGGCGCGGCCATTCTGATCTCGCTGGTGGATGGCACGGCCCAGGCCGCGCAGCGATCGGCAGGGTCCGGAACGGTCATCTACGACTCATCCTCGTCGCGCGACGTTGCGACGGAGGCACTGCGCGGTACCATCGGCATCGCGCCCACCATCACCAAGAATCAGGGTGATCGAATCCAGATCCTGGTCGCACGCGACCTGGATTTCAGGCAGGTCTATCAACTGCGGGAATCCGGGGATTTCCATCAGCAGTGAGGTGGCCTGCGGTGCCGGCGGAGCGCATCGGCGCTCGCGCTGACCTTGCGGGACCTGGACCCGATCCTGGCGGTTCGACGGGGTGACGGAGTTGTGCATCAATCGGCCCGGGCGAGGCCTTTGTCGAGTCCGCCGCGGGCTGGCGACATGTGCCACTGGCGTTCGCGAGCTTCGAGTGGTGCCTGCGGCTGTGCAAGCTTGTGGCCAATGCGACCCAGCAACGGATCGACGAACAGTCGCCGCTGCTCTCCGCGTCGCTGCCGGGCGGGGAGCGTGATTCAGCTGGTGATGCCGCCGGCGACTTCGGCGCAGACCGTTGTCGATCACTATCCGTAAACCGGCACCCCGGACCTGGTCGCTCGATGAACTGGCAGAACGGGGTATCTTCGGCCGGACCCAGCATGCGGCGATCACGTCGATCCGCTGCAGGCGCAGCTGCTGGTGCTGCTGCAGCGGCGCGACTACGTCGGATTCATGCGCGTGGCCGTCAGCAGGCAAGCGGAACATCCTGGTCTCCGGTCCGACTGGATCCGGGAAGACGACCTGGACGAAGGCCTGATCCGGGAGATTCCCGCTCACGAACGACTGATCAGTATCGAAGACGCACAGGAGCTGGTGCTCGACCGGCATCCGAATCATGTGCGCCTGTTCTACAGCAAGGGCGGACAGGGCCGCAGCCAAGTCACGCCGAAGCAGCTGCTCGAAGCCTGCCTGCGGATGAAGCCGGACCGCATCCTGCTGGCGGAGCTGCGCGCCGAGGAAGCATTCGACTACCTGCGCAACGTGAATTCAGGCCATCCCGGGTCCATTACCAGCATTCACGCGGCCTCGGCGGAGCTGGCGTTCGAGCAGCTGGTGTTGCTCGTGAAGCAGAATGAAGCCGGGCGGGAGATGTCGCGCGAGGACATCCGGGCAGCTGCTGGCGACGCTCGTGGATGTGGTGATCCAGTTCGGCGTCGAAGGCCACGTCCGGTACATCAAGGAAATCTGGTATGGGCCGCCGAAGACTCTCCCGCCGTGCACATTGCTGAATATACGCAGCGGATTCTCGGCGTGCGCCGAGCGCCGCGGCGTGCGACCGTGCCGCCATGCTAGGTTCGGCGGCATCGATTGCTCAGGGCGGTACGGGCCTCGCGCTGGGTTACGCCGCCGTCGCCGCGCCAATGGTGGTGGGCATGGTCCGGAGCGGTGCCTCCCGGAAGCGTTTGCTGGCCGCACCGCTTTATGCCGTTCCGGTGACTGCCGCGGCCGGTGTGGGCCTCGCCATGCTGCGAGCAGCTTGGGGCTGCCCTGGGGATTGTCGCTCGGCGTGCGCAGCGGCTCTCCATGGCGGTCGGCGTGCCGCCGCCGCGGCCGGTATTGGCTATGTAGCGGGTCGCGTTCTGGCGCAGCCCGCTCCTCCGCATCGGAGCATCGACGAGGCACGGTGGTCCATCGAGAATGAGCAGCATCGCGACGATGCTTGCACGGATCTGGGCAAGAGATCGCTGCCACGGAGCGATCGTGCGGCAATCACGCCTTGGCAGGAGTCCCGTATCACGGAACAGGACGAGACCAAGCATTTCAAAATCATCGGCACCACCGGGACGGGCAAAAGCACCGCGATCACCGAAATCCTGAGCGCAGCCTGGCCCGCGGGGACCGTGCGGTCATTGCCGACCCTGACGGCGGCTATTTGCGCCGCTTCTATCGGGCAGATCGCGGCGACGTCATCCTGAATCCCTTCGAAGCGGCGTCGCGAAAGTGGGACCTGTTCGGGGAGATTCAAAACCACTACGACGTTGAGCAGCTGGCTCGCTCGCTTGATTCCGGACCACGAGGGCTCGGATCGCAGCTGGCGCGGCTATGCCCGGACCTTCTTCACGGCGGTCACGCGCCGGGCGCACGAGGCCGGCGTCGATGATGTGGGGGAACTGCATCGACTTGCTGGTCTTCGGCCGAGCCCGGGAATTACGCGTCTCTGCTGGCCGGAACCGCGGCCCAACCGTTTCTGGATGAACACAACATCGCGCATGTTCGATTCCATTCGCTCGGTGACCAGTTCGGCGGTGACGGCGCTTGGAGTACGTTGCCGAGCAGACGGCAGGCAGAATCTATCGGTGCGGGACTGGATTCGTGGCGACAAGATCGGGGTAGGCCAGGGGCGTGTCTGTTTATTCCTTACCAGGCGGGCCAGATCGCGGCGCTGCGCTCACAGATTTCGGCCTGGATGCGGCTTTCGATCTTCGAAACGATGAATCAGCCGCAGGGGCAGCGGCGACTCTGGTTCGTGGTCGACGAGCTGGACGCAGTGGGACAGATCGATGGTCTGAAGGACGCTCTGGCCCGATTGCGGAAATTCGGCGGCCGCTGCGTGCTCGGATTTCAATCGTATTGCGCAGGTCTCCGAGTACCTACGGCAACGGAAGCCCATACGATCGTCGAGAACTGCGGCGAATTCCCTGATCCTGCGGTCCTCGGCCAGCGAGGGCGGCGGCACGGCTCGGTTTGCCTCGAACCTGATTGGCGAGCGCGAAATCCTCAGGACCACCCAGTCGCGCTCGCGGCGGCCGCTCGATCTGGTGGGCGTGAAGACCACGAGCGAGCAGGTCACGGTCGAAGCGGCCGTCCTGCCTTCGGAGATCGAACAGCTGCCGGATCTGACCGGGTTCCTGAAAGTGGCCTCCCGGCCCGGATGGCTGCGCGTCCGCCTGACGCCGGAACGCGACGCAGCCGTTTCGCGTGAGGCGGACTATGGACATCTGAACCAGCTTAGGAGCGCCGTGCCGGGTGATCTGCGTCAGATTCTGGCGACAGTCCATGCCCAGCAATCACAAATCCACGGCTGCTGGCAGCGCTCGAAGCCGGGCCCGGGACCTCGATGCGATCTGGGTGAAGCCGTGCAGCGGGCGCTTGCGGAGGCGGCTGGAATACGGGCTGCCCAGACACTCGATCAGGTGCACCGGGCAACTGGCGTGCGCTTTGCGCGCTGGTCCTTTGGCGTTGTCGCGGCCTGTGCGCTGGTGCCGGCGGTGTTGAGTTGGATGCTGCTGCCGTCGCGGGCGCAATTGTTGCAGGCCCGTCAGACACTCGAGCAGCTGTCCGGGGTGGCACAGCTGTCCCGGCAAGGCGGTCGGGTCGAACTTCGACAGTGCGGCGCCGGAAGTCGCCTGTGTGTTCGCGTCGACCGAAAGTCCCCGTTCTATGGGGAAGCGCCGACTTCATGGTGCTCAAGGGATACTGAGATGCGCCGCGAGACCATAGTTCGCGGGGCGAAACTGGCTGATTCGGATCCGCTGCGGTGGTTGTACGCACGCTTCGGGGCTGATTCTGCGACATGCCTGACTTTGGCCGGCGTGCCGATAACGGCACTCGATGAGACCAAGCATTTCAAGCTGATTGGCACCACCGGAACGGGGAAATCAACTGCAATCCGCGCGCTGTTGAGTGCCGCCCTGAAACGCGGCGACCGGGCCGTCATTGCCGACCCTGACGGGGGCTACTGCGCCCGCTTCTTCGACGCGTGGCGCGGCGACCGGGTGCTCAATCCCTTTGAGGCGAGATCGGCGCGGTGGGAGCCCCTGGAGGAGCTGGAGGATCCGGCGGATCCGGAGCATCTGGCCGGTGCGTTAATCGCGAGTTCCGCAGATGCCACGGCGACCGAATGGCGCGGCTATGCACGGGCCTTCGTGGCCGCGCTGCTGGACCGCTGTCGTGTCATCCGTGGCTGCAACTCCCGGGAGTTGTGGCGCCTGATCGCCGTCGCCGGCGCCGACGAACTGCGACCATTGCTGATGGGGACGCCCGCGCAGCCATTTCTGGATCCGGAGAATGCGCGCATGTTCGGCTCGCTGCGCTCGATTGCGGTGTCGGCGCTGCGTGCGCTCGAGTTTGTGCAGTGGCAGTCTGGCCCGCCATTCTCCGTGCGCCGGTGGTTGCGGGAAGGGCGCGGTGTACTGTTCATCCCCTACACGGCGCGGCAGATCGCAGCTCTGCGGACACTGATAGCCACCTGGATGGGCCTGGCGATATTTGAGGCATTGAGCCAGGAGGAGGGGCACGATCAGCATCTGTGGCTGGTGGTGGATGAACTGGACGCCCTGGGTGCCATCGAGGGCCTGAAGGATGCCCTGGCACGGCTGCGCAAATTTGGTGGTCGTTGCGTACTGGGCTTTCAGGCGCTTGCCCAGCTTTCCGCTACCTACGGGCCCGCGGCCCAGACGATCGCAGAGAATTGTGGAAACACCTTGATTTTGCGGTGCTCGGGCAGTGAGGACGGTGGTACATCTCATTACGCGGCGCGCCTGATCGGCGATCGGGAGGTCATCCGACGACAGCATTCCCGGGGACGGGAGAATCCGGGCGGCCTTTTCAAGGGCGGGCAACGCCGGTCCGTTCAGACCAGTGAGCAGCGGATGGTCGAACCGGCGGTGCTGGCCGCGCAAATTGAACAACTGCCGGATCTCTCCGGTTATCTGAAGGTCGCATCCTCGCCTGTATGGCGAAGGGTGCGGATCCGGCGCTGACCGACGTGGCCATCTACTACCTGGGGGTGAAGTCCTTCGGCCGTAGCGCCGGCATGGGCGGCAGCATCTCCACCAGTGCGGCGGCCTACCGTTCGGGCGAGCGGATACGCGATGAACGCACTGATCGGGTCTATGATCACTCGCATCGCCGCGATATTGAGTACAAAGAAATTCTGCTACCCGCGCACTTCACCGGCGCCGCGGCGCAGCCGGACTGGGCTAGGAACCGCAGCCAGTTGTGGAATGCCGTAGAGCGCTCCGAGCCGAGGGCCAATGCGCGGGTGGCGCGCGAATATGTACTGGCACTGCCGCATGAGCTCAACCTTGAGCAGCGGACGAATTTGGCGCGCGGCTTTGCCCAGGAAATTTCGGACCGCTACCACAACGCCGTGGACTTGGCGCTGCACCAGCCGCGAACCGATCCGCGAAACTTTCATGCTCACCTGCTGGCAACCACCCGTGAAATCACGGTAGCCGGATTCGGGCCCAAGACCACCGCGGAGCTGACGGGAACGCAACGATTCGAGCTCGGGCTACCGCGCGCTATGCAGGAACATGCTCAGATCAGGCAGCGCTGGGCAACCCTTACCAATGAGGCATTGCGCGACGCCGGACTCGAAATCCGCGTTTCGCACATTCCTGACTCTCAGGCGATCCTGCATTCGGACGCCAGGCCCTGGCTGCCGCGGGTGGCGTGGGAGATGGAGCGGCGTGGTGATGCCAGCGTGCTGGGCGATCGCGCGCGCACGCGGTTTGTGCAGCAGCGCGAGGCTGCAAAGGATCGCAGCGCAGTAGCCGCACAGCCGGCAGTAGAAGCGGAGACGCAGACTGGTAGCCGCATGGGCCCTGAGGAGATTCGCAGGCAGGCCATCGACGAGTGGCGCGTAATGCGCGGGCAATTGCAACCGGCGGCGACATCACCCGCGGCTGCGTCCTCCCGGACCGGCGAAGTGGAGCGGCAGATTGGCACTCTACGGCGCGAACTGGGTCGTGATGATTTCTCACTATGATTCCAGATTCCATGATCGACAGCGCTTTTCGGATCTTGAGTGACGAGGCCGCGGTGGTCAGTGGCCGCATCAAGTGCTGGAATTGCCAGATCGAGATCGAAGTGATTTGTCTGTACTGCCAGACCGGATTCGTGGACGGCGAGCCGATGCAGGACTTCAGCGTCTCCAACGTTACCCAAGTCGATGAGTCTCTGCGATTGCAGCTGGCGCGCTGGCCAAAATTCCACCCAGTACGCAGAATCGGGCGCACGTTTGGTCCTTTTGCCAACCACTGTCCAGTCTGCAGCAAGCCCCAGGGCGACTTCTATCTTCACTGCCAGCCGGGAGGCATATTTTTCAGCTTCCAGGATCCGCGTGGCGCAGGAACTCCAGATCCACGCATTGCAAGGGAGAGTCTGTTTCTCAGGAGACGAAGGATTTGAGCCCTAGTGCGGTCCAAAGGGGTTCGCGAAACGCACTTGGACAGGTAGACTTCCCCGCGTCGCCCCCGTAGCTCAGTGGATAGAGCGACCGCCTCCTAAGCGGTAGGTCGTCGGTTCAACTCCGGCCGGGGGCGCCAGTACCCCTTCCTTCGACCTCCCTTCACGTCTCCTATCGTCCCGAAATCATTCGATTTTCCGGGAAAAACCAGTCCTTTTTCGTCCTCCCTTGTACCGCCACGTCCCGGGGTGGCTTTGGGGTACACAGTGGGGTCTCGGGGCTTCAACGTAACACGATACCCCCACCGGGAGACCTTCAATGCCGATCTTGAGTGAATCGCAGATTCGACAGGCAATGCCACGCGACAAGGCCTACAAGCTTTACGATTCGCGCGGGCTCTATCTGATGGTGTCGACTTCCGGCGCGAAGCTGTGGCGCTTCAAATACCACTTCGGACCGGCCGAGCGGCTTCTCGTCATCGGCAAATATCCGGACGTCACTCTCCAGCGCGCGCGCGACAAACGAGATGCCGCCCGCCGGTTGCTTGCTGATGGCATAGACCCCGCGATTCAGAAGCAAGCGCAGAAGCATGCCCTGGCGAATTCATTTGGCGAGATCGCGCTTGAATGGCTTGCACACCAGCGCCACGCGTTTACACCCAAGACCTTTGTCAAGGCCACTTGGACCATCAATGACCTGCTGCTCCCGTTCATCGGCAAGCGCCCCATCACCGAACTCACGCACCTTGAACTGCTGAATGTGTTCCGCCGCTTGGAAAAGCGCGGCAAGAACGAGACCGCTCACCGCACGCGCCAGCGCTGCGGCCAGATCTTCCGTTATGCCATTGCGACCGGCCGGGCGACTCGGGACCTGACGCTCGACCTACGAGGTGCGCTTGCTCCCGTCGTAACCAAGAATCACGCGGCGGTCACGGAACCTGCCGAAATTGGCAAGCTACTTGCTGGCGATCGACAGTTACCGGGGGCACCCCGCAACGGAGATTGCCCTAAAGTTCGCGCCGTTGGTCTTTGTGCGGCCTGGTGAACTGCGCCAGGCCGAATGGACTGAGTTCGACCTGAATGGTGCCGAATGGCGCATCCCCGCTCACAAGATGAAGATGCGGGAAATGCACATCGTGCCGCTGGCACAGCAGGCCGTTGAGCTGCTGCGTGAACTCGATCCGATCACCAATCGACAACGTTATGTGTTCTCCTGCCTTCGCGGGGGCGATCGTCCGATGTCGGAGGCGGCACTGACTTCGGCGCTGCGCCGGATGGGATACACCGGCGATCAGATGACCTGGCACGGATTCAGGACGATTGCCTCGACGAGTCTCAATGAGCTTGGGTTCAATCCCGACATCATTGAGTTACAGCTGGCACACGCCGAGCGCAATTCGGTGCGCGCCGCCTACAACCGTGCGCAGCGACTCGCCGAGCGCCGCAAGATGATGCAGGAGTGGGCGGACCATCTCGACCACCTGCGGATCGAGGCGGTAGCCGCAGGCCGTCAGACGGTCGCCCTATCGCGCGAATTGTGAGAGCCCCGGTGTCGCCCCTGGCCGAAAACGACCCGTCAGAGCCGCCAATCGGGATCCGGCAATTCCTGGTGCGCGGAACCCTGACGGTAATCGGATGGTCCGCATACGTAGCCTGGCAGACAGTTCGTCTGGCAGTACTTGCGGTGCTGATCTTCCTTGAGCCCATTGTCAGCGTCGCCCTTGCGGGGCTTAGCGCATGTCTGGTGCTGGCCGTGTTGGTATTCCAGGTGCTGGCGCATCGGCCCGGCTTTCCATGGTTGGGCCTGCTCTTGGCAGCAGTGGCGTGCACACTGCTGCGGATGGCGTATCTGTTTCTGATCGATCTTCTGCAACGTGGATAGGGGCCAGTTGTTAGCACGCCCCGGGGAGGCAATCACATTGAAGCGCAAATTATTTGGTGAACTCGTCAAGAGTATCCGGGAGGCCGGTGCTATCGCCCGTGGCGAGCGTAAACCGGCGCGACGGATCAAATTGGCTCTCGCCAATGGGAAAAAGCCCACTGCGGCCCGCAAGGACACAAAACGGCGTCCCGCTACGCGGAAGTCCAAAGGACAGTAGCGCTGCGGGGAAGTGATTTGCATCGGCTATTAATTGTAGCTACAATAAATGAGAATCACATTTAATCGGACCAAACGGGACAAGACCCTCGCCGAGCGAGGACTCGACTTCCGACACGCCAAACACGTTTTCGCGGGCACTCACCTGACGCGGATGGACGATCGTCGGGAGTATGGAGAACCGCGCTTTATCACGGCGGGCATGCTGGATGACCGGATCGTGATCATTGCGTGGACTCCCCGAGGGGTCGCGCGGCGAATCATTTCGATGAGGAGGGCCAATGGCCGGGAAATCAAAAGGCTCACGCCGGATTTGGCGTGACAAAGACGACCCACCGGAACTGACCGCGAAGTGGGTAGAAGAGGCGGACCTCTATCGAGGGAAGAAGCTCGTGCGTCGGGGTCGTCCGCCGGGAACTTCCACCAAGACTCAGACCACTGTCCGCATTTCGAATGACGTGCTGCGCTACTTTCGTGCGACGGGTCCCGGCTGGCAGACTCGCATAGACGATGCCCTGAAGCATTACGTGAGCTCACAGCGTCGCTCAGGTTCCTAGCCATGGCCATTGCGCAGGATGTGATTCGCTCCAGTTAGCGGGTCAAGGCCTCCTTGCCGCGATCTCGAATGCGCTCTGGCTTCTTATCACGCTGCTCCTTGTCACGCTCTTCCTTGATAAAGGCAATGAAGTCGGACGCAATACGTTCCCGATCGGTCAGCACCGGCGGGAGATTTTTCGCGTAGTAGCGAACGTCGCCGGCGAGCACAATTTCGCCCTGGGCGTCGAGAGTTCGGGCCACCTGCTCCCATTGCGCAAGCAGCACCTTGCGCGTCTCGACGAGCCGCGCGTGGGCGGGATCGGACACTCGACCGGTCTGCTGCAGTTCCTTCGCGATGTCTTTGATGCGACGGAGCTCCGAAGTGGAGGCCTTCCGTTGCTGCGCTCGAAGAATGTCCGTCCGGGTATGGCCCTTGTTGCGGCCTCGCAGTGCCCGAGGTGTCGCATTGGCTGCCACTCCTTGCGCGCGCATCATCCTGGCGAAATCCTCTCGCCAGATTCGTAGCATGGGTTTGTCGATGTGGAGACGCCGACCGTCGTAGCCTTCCGCCTTGACGACCAGGTGGACGTGCGGATGCCTCTGATCCGTATGTAACGCCATCGCGTATCGATGCTGCAGTCCGAACTTCTCGCGGGCGAAGACTTTCGCTGCCGCTAGCACCTTTTCGGGCGGTGTAGGGTGCGGCATCGACAGAACAATGTTCTGGACCAGCTTGTACGCACGTCCGGGCTTGTCCGAGCCGCCCCGACTTCCACCTTGGCGACTGGATAAGTCCAGGTGCCAGTGCTTGGTCAGCGCCCGCTGCGTCTCGCGGTCCGAGGCGACGGTGCCGTCGTCCGAATGCAGTTCCAGGTCGCTGTGTCGGGTTATGTAGGCGAGATGGGCGGAGACGGCGCGAATGCTCGTGCCTCCCCCCGTTACCTTGACCATGACCTCAGGAGTACGGCGCACCGTCCGTGCGACCTGGGCGATCTGATCTGGGCTGAGCCGGTCGCGGCGCAGAGGGGGTGTTCGGGCGTGACTCACGATTTCCAGCAATCCGCGATCCTCTCGCGGAAGGCGGACTGGATGTCTACCCATAGTGGCTCTCCCAGGCTTGTCGGGCGGCGAGGGCCATGTCGTGGACGCGGTCTTCGATGGCCTCGACGGATCGCAGGGCCCGTTCGACCACGGCACGGACCTCTGCAGGGGTACGGGAGTTGTCCTGCAGACCGCGCCCTGAGGAGTGCCAGCTGCGATCCGATGCCAGCCAAGATGGCTACGGCCTGTTTAAGCGCGGCGAGCTCCGTGGTGGCCAGGGGAGGGTCCAAGGCGATGTGGGCCCGCACCAGGCCGGCCAGGTAGGCCGATGGCTTCATGGCCCGACGGCTGGCCCGAATTGCGATGCCGCGCCCATCCCCAGGTCGAAGTCGGATCGTAATGCGATCGGTCGCGGGTCCTGTCTCTTGTACGGGGTGGGGCGGAAATCGGTCGGCGCAGTCGAGTAGCCATCGGACACCGCGCAGCGCCAGCGCAGACTCGGACACGCCCTGTTTGGCTGCCAACTCGCTGAACAGGGCTTTCACTTCCGGCGGCACGCGGATCGTGATCGTCGGACACGCAGCGGGCGCGGATGCGTCGCTCATGTCGGCGCCCTGGTCTTTCGTGATTGATGCGTGGGTGAGGGCAGGATAGCGGTCGGTCCGCGATTCGCTGCGCGCCGTTGCGCCAGTGTCGGCGGCGGCAGTGTTGCCACCTTCTGCCGCAGATTCCGAAGTCGCACGGCGTCGATTGCTGGGCAGAAGCGAGTGTTTGCGGAACTGATGAACTCCTCAATTGAATGGGCTGCAATGAAGCGCCGGCAGCCGATGACGACGCTGGCAAGCTCGCCCGACCGGAGGAGGCGGTAGATTGTGTTTCGTGAGATGCCACCCAGAAGCCTACGGGCCTCGTGGATGGAATAGAGCGCGCGGTCCTGCATGATGCCCTCGGAACGGTGACGGGCGAGCGGACCGCAAGTTATTCGCCCAGCAGATCAGTAAAGACAATTGACACGGCCGCGCGGATATCATTGCGGGTAGCGCACCTGAAAAGGAAGCCCGGGTTTCCGATCAAAATGACCGGAAACCTCGAGGTGGAAATTGGAGTTTCCGGTCAAAACGTCGGGAAACTCAATTTTCCGGCCAGGGCTGACCTTGCGCGTCCTTTGGTGACTCCGAGCGGTCTCGATGAGCTCCGCGGCCGGATCTCGCTGTTGAGGTTAGACGATTCGTGCAGCAGCCACCGACCCCACAACCGAGCGACAGCGGCTGGCTGGAACTTTGGTCGAGGGCAGCCAGCCTCCGCTCGTTTGAGAAGGGTCAAGTTACTGACCGAGGGCATATGTCGTGGCCTGTTGCATAGTCCGCTTCAGAGACGATGGCTACTCGCAGGTTCAAATC
>CAVSEP010000006.1:0-1682227 GCA_963726995.1 uncultured Pseudomonadota bacterium | reverse complement strand
AGCCAGGCCGACTAGTCACCGGCGCCAGGATCTCGGCCTGCGCGCCCTCGCCCGCTCTGCGCCACCTGCCGGAACAGGGTCCTCGATGGGCGTGCCGAGGTCATGGGCAGCCCCTCCCACGATTTTCCCCCAGCACCTGCTGCGCCTTCATGTCGAAGTAGCGCAGCGCCGGATCGTTGATGTGGGTGAAGCGCCACTGCCGGTCGAGGACGAAGAAACAGTCGGTGACCAGATCCAGCATCAGGGCGTCACGGGCATGCGCCCATGCTCGCGCCACACCGCGCGCGCCAGCCAGGTGCCCAGGCCGACCAGCAGCGCGACGCTCACTACGGCAATGCCGTATTTCACACCGGTGCCTGGGCTGCAGGAAGCGCCACGGATCCGCTTTCGGAATCCCGCGGCACCGGCACTTCGATCAGCCAGGGCTCGCCCGACTCCAGGGCCCGGGACAGAGCCGGCGCGCAGCGCCTGCGGGGAGCTCACCCGCTCGGCTGCGCACGCCGAAGGCATCGGCCAGCTTCAGGAAGTCGGGGTTGTGCAGATCCGACCCCAGCACCCGGCCCGCGAAGCGCTCGCGCTGGTCGCGGCGCACGTTGCCGTAGGCATTGTTGTTGAACACCAGCGTCACGACGCCGATGCCGTACTGCACGGCGGTCGCCAGTTCCTGCACGGCGAACATGAAGCCGCCGTCGCCGCACATGGCCACGACCGGCTTGTCCGGATGCGCCACCTTCACACCCAGCGCCGTCGGGAACCCCGAACCCAGCGTGCCCTGATAGCCGGAGGTTATGAAGGTGCGCGGCCGATACACCGGATAGGCGTACCAGGCGGTGAATCCCATCTGCGAGATCTCATCGGTGACGATGCCCTCCTCCGGCAGCACCTCGCGAATGGCGCGCAGGTAGGCCACCTGCGGCTGCATCGACTGGATGTCCGACCTCGGCGGCGCTGCGCGCCGCACGGATGGCCTCGCGACGGCCGCCGCGATGCACCGGCAGCCTGCGCAGCGCCGCCAGCAGCGCGCGCGTGCCCGCTTCGGCATCGGCCAGCAGCGCGATGTCCGGGGGTGCGCGGCGCATCTCCACCGGATCCACGTCCAGCGGATGGTCTTCTGGCCCGCCGGACTCCACGGCCAGCGCCAGCCGGGCACCTCCAGGCGCGTGCCGATGCCGATCACCAGGTCCGTCTTCGGCCACAGCCGCCAGGCCGCCGCGATGTTCGAGTCCGAGCTCGTGCCGCATCGCCGACCGACGCCGCGGCCGCTGCGAAAGCCGACCACCGGCGCATCCAGCAATTCGGCCAGCTCCAGAATGGAATCGGCGCCCCCTGCGCCCCACCGCCGACGAAAATCATCGGGAAGCGGCTGGCCGCGAGCAGGCGCGCCGCCGAGTCGCCGAGCCTCGGTATCCGGTGGCGGCACCAGCGGACCCGCAATAGGGCGCGACGGGCGAGACCGCGGCCCGCTGCGTGAAGACATCCCAGGGCATCTCCAGCACCGCGGGCCCGGCCGGCCCTGGCGCATCTGCCTGAACGCTTCGCGCCACCAGCCCTGGGGCCAGCGCCGGATGTTCCACCCGCGCCACCCACTTGGTGAATCCCGCCGCCGGTGCCCAGCTGATCGGCCATTTCATGCAGGTGGCCGCGGCCCAGATCCAGAAACGCCAGTCGGCACCTGGCCTGTCAGGCACAGCACCGGCTGGTTGGCAGCCCCAGGCCGTGAGCAGCCCCGCGCCGGCATTGAGCATGCCCGGACCCGGCACCACGGTGCACACCGCGGGGCGACCGGTGGAGCGCGCGTACCCGAAAGCCATGTAGCTGCAGGCCTGCTCGTGGCGCGCGCCGATGGTGCGCACGCCGGGCTGGGCGCGATGCAGCGCATCGAACAGACCGTAGGTCTGGGCGCCGGGCAGACCGAAGACGGTGTCCACGCCGTGCGCGATCAGCGCATCAACCAGTGCCTCACCGCCGCTGCGCTGGCCGGGCTGCGGGCGCCGTCACGCCCCGAGAGTCCACAGCGCCCGAATGACGCCGAACAGAGCGCCGAACAGCAGCACGGCCACCGAGGCAAAGGACAGCAGCGCGCCCACTTCACGCTTTTCCGGCGCGCGGATGTAGCCGACGGCATACAGCGCGCGGCCGACGACGAACACCGCGCCGATGATGGCGCCCCAGCGGGGATTCAGTACAGGCCGAACAGCCAGATCGCGGGGATGAACACCACGATCATCTCCAGGGTGTTGTAGTGCACCCGAAAGGCCCGCTCGAACACCGGGTGTCCGGAGGTTGCCGGCGCCTGGATCTTGTAAGCGCGCGCGGGCGCGGCCCACCAGAAAGCCGAACACCATGAACTCCAGCAGCGCGAGCAATACGACCAAGGCAATCCAAAGCATGGGGATACTCCTAGAACATTGAAATGGGATTCGGGCGAATGCGCCGGCACGTCCTGCACGCAATCCCAGTGCTCCACCACCATGCCATCGGTCAGGCGGAAGATATCCATGACCATGAACCCGCAGGTCCTCGGGAGTCTTCTTGACATGGTAGTGGATGATCACATGATCGCCGTCGACGAAGGCGCGCAGCAGCCGCTGGCTGGAATTGGGACTGGCCGCGCGCACGACGTTCAGGAACGCCTTGAGGCTCTCGCGGCCGGGCGCCGCCATGGGACTGTGCTGGATGTAGTCCGGTGATATGTAGCGATCGACCTGAGTCGGCATCCAGCGGCTGCAGCACCTGCCGGAACAGCCCCAGCACATGATCCAGGTTGCGCTGTTCCTCTGCGGTCCGGGAGCTTGCCGAATTCTTGGTCACGCGGTTACGCCAGCAGCGCCGCGCGGCTGGCCTCGTACACCTGGCGCAGCGTGCGCGCCGTGACGCCCCGTCAGCAGCTTCACATGGTGGGAGGCCATCGGCGAAGTAGCCTTCGCGGATGCCGCGTTCGTAGGACATCATCTCCTCGCTCCCCCAGGCACCGGCCGCCTGATGCAGCGTGCCTTCGACATGGCGGCGGGGAACTCCGGCGGCATCGAAGCGCGCCTGCATGGCCTCGTGGGAGACATTCAGGTACCGGATGGGCTTGCCGGTGACTTCCGCGGCGATGCGCGCGCAGTCCGCGAAGGTCAGCAGTTCCGGCCCGGTGATCTCATACACCGCGCCTTCGTGGCCCGGCGTCGTGAGCACCGCCACGGCGGACTCCACGCAGTCCTGCTTCGAGACGAAGGCCATGCAGCCATCGCCCGCGCTGGACTGCCACTCCCCGGCTGGCAATGGCCCCGGGCGCGATCATGGTGCGTGATCACTTCCGCGTACTGCGCATCGCGCATGAAGGTGAAGTTCAGGCCACTGCGCCGCAGCGCCTCTTCGGTGAACAGGTGATCCTCGATCACGAAGGCGGGGCTGTGCGGATGGATGCCGACACTGGAGGTGTAGACCACGTGGCCCACGCCGCCGGCGATGGCCGCGGAAATGGCGGTCTTGTGCTGGCGCCGGCGCCGCTCGCCCACGTCCAGGGTGCTGATGAGCAGCAGCTTGTCGGCGCCCGCGAAGGCCTCGCGCAGCGACTCGGGCTTGTCGAAGTCCCCGAATCGGATCTGCACGCCGCGCGCGGCGAACTCGGCGAGGCCTTGCGGGTTGCGGGTCACCAGCACCAGCTGCGAGGGTTCGACCTTGGTCAGCAGGCGCTCGGCGGCCTTGCGACCGAACGCGCCCGAGGCGCCCGTGATCAGGATGCTCATGCGCTTTGCTCTCCGTCAGGAAGGTCAGGTCACCACGAAATAACGCACAAAGTTGCCATCGGTGCGGCGCTCGCCGACGCCCACGAACACGTGACGCATCAGCCAGTCGTGCTTGCCGGCGGCGACTTCGAACGAGGGCGTGGAGCGCAGATAGTACTCCGACGGGTCCACGATCGGACCACCCTTGAAGGCCATGTCGCGCAGCTTCTGCATGGTGTCGGGATGCCGGCCCCACAGGTGTCCGCGGTTGCGCATCAGGATCAGGGCCCCGTCATCGGCCTCGAGCATGTAGCGGGCATCGAAGGACACCACATCATCCGGGCGGAACAGCGCGTAGTCGCCGCCGCTGCTGGGCACCGCCTTGCCGTTCAGGCGCGGTCCGCGAATTTCCCCGCTGTCCACGTAGACCGCCCCGCGGGTGGCCCCGCTGGGCATGCCGGGAATCATCTGCACCCGGGTGAAGCGCAGGCGGATTTCAAATGCGAATTCCAGTCTTGGTTCCGCGACATCTCTCAGGCACCCTTCGATTTTCTCCTGATCACCAGCTCCGGCGGGCGCTTGCGCGCGATGCGCTCGCCGCGACCGGGAAACCGCGCCAGCATCGGGCCATCCCAGAGGCGAATGATGCGCTCGCGAACAGCCACTCCCCGTCCACCTTCACCACCGAGTCCTCGTAGTAGCCGGTGAAGCGGATGGTGTAAGGCGGCTCCCCGCGGCACTCGGTCACGAAGGCGAAGGAGCGCGCCTGGCAGCGCTGCGACGTCGCCTTCGACCTGGGTCTGGGTGACATGGTGCTGCCGGCCCGGAAATCCGGCCGAATTGGCTGTAGTGCTCGATCAGTTCGCGCATACCATCGTGGCCCTTCCACACATCCGGATCCTCGAAGACCTCCTCGATCAGCACCGCATCGGGCGTGAAGCAGGCGACGAAGGCTTCGACATCCCCGGTGTCCAGGGCCCAGCAGTACCTGGCGATGAGGTCCTGGATGGCGACCCGGTCTTCAAGGCCGGGTTTGTTGGGCTTCGGACATTACTGACTCCTTCAGAAAGCTGGCGGCGCCCACCGTCGACCAGGAAATCGATCCCGGTGACGAAGGCGGACTCGGCCCCGCCAGGAACAGCACGGCAGCGGCGACTTCCTCGGGCGTGCCCATGCGATGCATCGGCGTGTTGCGGATCATCTGCTCGCGAATGGCCGGAATGGCCTGCGGCGGCAAGCCTTCGGTGCGGCCGATGATGGGTGTGTCGGTGGGCCCGGGCTCACGACGTTCACGCGAATGCCCCGGCCCACCAGTTCGGCGGCAAAACAGCGCCCCAGCGCGCGCAGGCCTGCCTTGCTGGCGGCGTAGACGGAACCGGTCGGGATGCCCTTGAGCGCCCCGATCGAGCCGGTGAGCACGATGGAGGAGCCCTTGCGCAGCAGCGGCAGCGCCTGCTGCACGGTGAAGAAGACGCCCTTCAGATTGATGCCGTGAATATTGTCCCAGTCCTTCTCCGTGACCTTCTCGATGGGCTGGAATGCGCCGATGCCGGCGTTGACGAACAGCACATCGATCTGGCCCAGCTGCGAGCGTCAGCTCGCGTGAACAGTTCCGCATCTGAGCGAGGTCGCCGATGTCCGAACGGATGGCGAGCGCGCCATGGCCGATCTGCCCGGGCGGCGCTGTCGCAGGGTCTCTTCGGCGCGCGCCCCGTGATGACGACCCGCGCGCCTTCCTGCGCGAAGGCGCGCGCGGCGCTCAAGCCGATGCCGCTGTTGCCGCCGATGACGACGACATTCTTGGCGCTGAATCGTGCACTCAATTGAGCATTCCCCCGCCGTCTTCGAAGTTGGACGGCTCATGCTAGTATGCCGCCCTCATCGGCCCGTCGGCCACCAGATGAAACACGCGCCAAAATTTGCCCTGACCATGATCCTGGCCGGTAGCGCGACCCTCGCCCTGGCGCACCATTCCGCGGCGATGTTCGACCAGGGACGGCAGATCACCCTGTCCGGGACGGTGCGCGAGTTCCAGTGGACCAGCCCCCACTGCTACATCCAGCTGCTGGCCAGCCAGGAGCACACGCCGGCACAGGAGTGGAGCCTGGAGATGGGCGCGCCCATGTATCTGTACCGCCTCGGCTGGCGACCCTCCACGCTCAAGCCCGGTGACAAGATCACGGTGACCCTGCATCCGCTGCGCGACGGCAAGCGCGGCGGGCTGCTCTTCAAGGCCACCACCGCGGATGGCCGCGTGCTCGGGGGCAAGTGATGGTGCTCAGATTCCCGCTGCTCTTGATCGCGCTGCTGGGACTGCCGGCCTGCACGCCCCACGACAGCGCGCCGCCCAACCCCCGGGTCGGGAAATTCGCGCAGCTGCCGGACTGGAAAGGCATCTGGGTGGCGGAAGGCATGGATACCGATGTCTCGGGTTATCCGGCCGAGAACGGGCCGGGCTGGAACATGCAGCTGTTGGGTCGCAGCGCCCCGTGGAATGCAGCGACCGCCCAGAAAATCGCGGTCAGCCTGCCCAAGATGCTGGCGGCCGATGCCACCCGCCGGGCTGCCGGTTGGGGATATCCGGCGATGATGGACGGCCCACCGCCCCTGCAGTTCCTGATCACCCCCGAGGAGACCCTGGTCGTGAACATGTACCGCGACCTGCGCCACGTCTATACCGACGGGCGCAGCCACCCGGCCGCGCAGGACCTGTGGCCCACGCCCTGGGGAGATTCGGTGGGTCACTGGGAGGGCGACACCCTGGTGATCGACACGGTCGCGGTGAAGCGCCCCAACGTGATGCAGTTCTTGCCGCCGATGCTGACCGAGAAGGCCCACTACGTGGAAAGGCTGCGCAAGAGCGGTCCCGATCGCATCGAGCTGGAACTGACCATCGAGGATCCGGACACGCTGGCAAGACCCTGGGTGATCCACGTGGCCTACCAGCGCGCCAGCAGCATCGATCGGCTGATCCACGATACTTTCGACAATGACCGCAGTGAGGTGGAAGGCAGCAGCCTGACCATTGCGCCGCCGGCCGAAAGCAGCGCTCCTTAAGGCTACGAAGCGCTGACGCCCGCGGCAAATTCCCGCAGCATCGCCGCCGCCTCGTTTACCACATCGTCAGTGCGCATGCCTGCGCCGAGGCTGATTGCGGCCGCATACTGCTCGGGCCCCAGGACTGCGCGCAGGACGGTATGCGCCGCCTCATTGTGCTGGAGCCAGAAGCTGAACAGCGGGGAGCTGGCGCGCTCACGGATCTGGTCGGCGGCACTGAGCAGGCGGGCAGACTGCTGCGCCTTCCCACGGCGTGCGGCAATGTAGGCGCAGCCTTCCAAGGATCCAGCGATGCCGCGGATATTGCCTACCAGGGCCGCTTTGCGCATGGCCTCGTACCACTGCGCCGCCGCCGCCGCCTCATCACCCTGTCGGTATAGCCCCAGTCCGATATACATGTCGATAAAATGATGCTGGTGACGGTCGCTGCCGAGGCTTCGTACCGGGCGCAGCGCGGCCAGGGCGCTCTCGATCGAGCCTTCGGCCAGCAATATCCAGCCGCGCGCGAGGCCTGCCAGGCCGCGCAGTATCGCGTCGTTGCCCTGTTCTACGATCCGTTCAAGTGTGCCAAGGTGGATGAGCGCCTCCGCCAATTGCCCGTTGTGGGTCAACCACAAGGACAAATGGCCGCTGCTGTAGCCGGCGGCCCACTCATCGCCCACCTCGTTCGCGATCTTCACTGCCTCCAGCAGCGGTTCGCGGGCGGCGATCTTCGGGCCCACCCAGCGGCCGACGCCCCGGCACATAAAGGCGCGCGCCAGTTCTCGGGAGGGCGTGGCGGGCGCATCGGCCAAGGCACGATCACAAAGTCGCCCGGCGAGGGCCGCCTCGCCATGCGCCTTCAGATAAACCGTCAGCAGTCCAGCAATCTGCAGTGCCTCCGGCGTGCGCGCAGCGGGCCCAGCGGCATACTCTGAGGCGCTTTCGATGTTGGCGTGCTCATGCACCAGTGTTGCAATTCGTTCTCGCATCCTGCCGCCCACCATATCCTCGTGCGCAGCCTCCGCCAGGCGCACGATGTAAGTGAGGTGCGCATCGCGCGCACGCTGCTCATCGCCGGATTGACGCAACTGCTGCAGCGCGAATTCCCGCACGCTCTCGAGTAGTCGATAGCGCGGCGGGCTCACACTTTGATCAATTGAGACCAGTGATTTGTTGGTCAGGCCGGTCAGCAGATCGACTATCACTTCCGGAGCAGTGCCATAAGGCACCGCGAGGCTGATCACGGCCTCAACCGTCCAGCCCTGCACGAACACACCCAGCCAACTCAACAGGCGCTGCTCCTCAGGCGACAGGAGTGCAAACGCCCACTCCAGCAGCGCCACGAGATTGCGATGGCGATAGTCGCGGCCGGCGGTATCACTGACCAGAAACCTGAAGCGCTGGTTGAGCCGCTCCAGAACCTGCTCCGGTGAGAGCAGCGCAAAGCGCGCCGCCGCCAGCTCCAGGGCCAGCGGCATGCCGTCGAGGCGCTCGCAGACATCGACGATCGCCGCGGCGTTCTCGAGCGTCAGCCTGAATCCGGCCCGTGAATCGCGGATCCGGGCCAGCAGCAAGGACACGGCAGGTGCGGCAGCGATCTGGGTCAGCTCCGCATCATCTCCCGGGCGTCTGATCGAGGGCAGGCCCAGCGGCGGCATCTGCAGGAGGCGCTCGCTGACGAAATTCAGCGGCTGCTGGGAGGTGGCCAGGATCACCGGTTCGCGCGTGCCGCGCAGGATCTCGACCACCAGCGCGCCGAGCTCGCCGGAGAGGCGGTCGCAGTTGTCGAGCAACAGCAGCGCGCGACGATCCGCCAGAATCTGGGTGACCTGCTCAAGCAGCACTGACTCGGCCGAGGGCGCAATCGACAATGCGATCGCCAGCGCCTGCAGCCAATCGGCGGCGTGCGCCAGCGGCGCGAGATCGAAGAACCAGACGCCATCCGGGTAGCGGTCCGCATAGTCATGCGCATAGGCCAGCGCACACTGGGTCTTGCCCATGCCACCGGTGCCCAGCACGGTCAGCGAGCGTGCGCCGCTGCGCAGCGCCGCCTCGATCTGACCCAACTCCTGCTCGCGGCCGATCAGGGTCTGCAGGCGTGCCGGGATTCGCGCTGATATCGGCGGACCGAAACGTACGTAGGCTTCGGCGGCGGCCGCCCCTGCGGATTCGATGGGTCCGATGTACCGATAACCGGCGCCGTGCACGGTCTGGATGAACCGGGGCGCCTCCGGATCATCACCCAGGGCGCGTCGTGCCAGGACGATCACCCGGTTCAGCGTCGAGGGCGTGACATAGCGATGGCCCCACACCGCATCCAGCAGCTGATCGCGGGTCAGCAACTCCCCGGGACGATTGAGCAGCTGACTCAAGGTGGCGAACACCTTCGGCTCGAGCGCGAACGGCTTGCCGCCGCGGGTGAAGGTGCGGTTGGCAACGTCCAGCTCGCACTCTGCGCAACGATAGACGCGCCTGTCCAAATGCCTGCCTCCCAAGCGGCCTCGATGCCAAGCCTGGCGCTGTCACGCTACCGCTTTTTGAAATTGAATGGAATGAGACTCAGTTCACCTACGGGGGTGGGCCGCTCACCCTAAAGTAAACTCGCCTGGAACAATAACGCCGATAAGGCAGCTACCGTGCGCCGACAAGCCAAGACTGTCGTCAAGCTCCTGCGGCGACTGGGCCCCTTCCTGACATTCCTATTCATCGCCGATCAGCTGCTCACGCGCCTGACCCGCGCCCAGATCCTGCTGATCTTCCTGCGTGAGCGCGAGCAGCTGGCGGCCATGAACGCCGAGCTGCCGGCCGGGTTCGAAGCGCAGATCCGCTCCGCCGAGCAGATGCGCCGGGTGGGCGGGCCCTGCGGCGCCCAGCTCACACCCGATTTCCTGCAGGCGGCAGGCGCAGACGGGCATCGCTGCGTCGTGATTCTGCACCGCGGCGAGGTGGTGAATTTTCAGTGGCTGTCGGCGGGCCTTACCCGGGCCTACGATGACATCTGGATCGGCTTCGGGCCGCGCTATCTGTACGGCTACAACTCCTTCACGGCACCCGACTACCGCGGCATGAGCCTGAACCGCAAGGGCGTGGTGATCGCCGGCCAGAAATTGGCCGTGGCCGAGGGCCAGGGACTGGCCGGCTACATCAGCGCCAGCAATGCGGCCTCGATCCTGAGCCACTCGAACCTGGCCACCCTGCACCTGGGGTTCGTGGTGGTCTGGCCGCGCGGCACCCGCGGGCTGCGGGTGTACCAGTCCCCGAGCTGTCGGCATGCGCAGCTGAGCTTCGCGCGCCGCTGAAGGACCCTACTCCCAGCTGTGCTGCCCCGAGAGCAGCAGGGGCCTCAGCAATATCGCAATGCCCTGACTCTGCCGCGCGCGCCGGAAGCAGGCCAGCGCCAGGCGGGAACGCCAGCGGGGGGCGACCTGGTGGGCACGGGCGATCACCAGTTCACGCGGACCCCAGCGCAGCTTCCCCTGATCCAGGCCCGGCGAGAGATTCACGGTGCGCAGTCCCTGGGAAATGGCGTACTTGATGGCCTCGGCCACATTGGTGGTCATGACGCTATAGCGGGCCCACGCCGGGTCGAAACCGGAATAGTAGAAATACAGGCTGTCACCGACCACGAAAGCGATGCGCGTCGCCACCACCTCGCCGTGTATGACCAGCTGGAAGATGCGCAGCGTGCGCCGCTGGGCGAAGCGCTGACAGATCTCGTGCAGGAACTCACGCGCGCGCGGCGTGGCGAAGTAATTGCGGTGCAACACGCGCGTCGCGTACGCGGCGCGTCGGGCGTGCAGATCGAGGAATTTCTCCACCGCCACCTGCACCTGGGCGGGCTCGGACACCACCTCGAAACGAAATTCCAGCCCGCGCCGCTTCAGGGAGTTGTAACAGTGACGCAGGGACTCGCGGATATTGCGCTTCAGCCCCTTGCGCAGCTGCTCCCAGCTGGGCGGCAGGTCCAGTATCAGATCGCGCAGCGGCTCCTGCGCGACGACCTCGACATTCGCCGCCAGCGCGCTGCCGAAACGGCCGTTGCCGCCGCTCCACTCGACCCAGTCCCAGCCGGGCATGTCCGCCAGGGTGCGCTGCAGGATGCGCGCCACCGCGGCCTCGTATCCGGGCCGGATGAGCGGCTCGCGGATTTCCGTCAGGGCGGGGTCTGCGCCGATCAGCGCCAGCGAGGACACCGATACGCCCCAACTTGAGCGCCGGGTGAGGATCAGGGGCACGATGGCGACGCACAGGTTCATGTCGTCGCGCACGATGCAGATCCGCAGTTCGTCGCGAACGGCGCCCGAACGCAGCAGAAAGTGATTGCACCAAGCCACGTGCCAGTCGTGCAGGGCAAAGGGCAGCTTGTTGTCGGCGGCGCAATTCAGCGCTTCATAGTCGGTGCCCAGTTCAAGCATCCCCGCCATGCTGTCGACGACTTCAACCGACAGCGAGACCGGGAAGTGCACTGCGGCATTGAGGAGGCCGCCGGGGGCATCGAGCGCTACGCTGTCACTGCCAAACCTGTTCGACGCCGCTCTCATCCGGCGAGCATAGCGTCTATTGCGCGCGTGCTCCGCGCCAAATTGATCGACGAGGGGCCTGCCGAGACTCTTACATTGTTCAGGCCACGCGCAGCCCCGGCGGTCATCGCGGATAAATCAAGGAACGGCGATTCTGTGACCCAGTTCCTGTTCTTCCCGGACCTGCGGCCGTAGGGGCCGCGGCTGTCCGAGGATGCTACGGAGCATTTGCCGCGGGCGGCATCGGCCCACCGCCCTTGTCCGCCAGCGCCTCGTTGCCGGCGAGCGCCAGCGCCAGGCCCGCGGCGGAAGGATTCAGGCTGTCGACCATGGAGCTGGGCATCAATATTGTCGCACCGCGCTCCTTGGTCGTCTCATAGATGATGTTCATGGCGCGCAGCTGCAGGGCCCAGGGGTGCCCTTCGTAGACTGCCGCGGCCTCCACGAACTTTCCGGCGATTTCCGCTTCCGCGGAGCCGAGTATCACGCGCGCCTGTTTCTCGCGCTCCGCCTGGGCCTGCCGGGACATGGCGTTCTGCAGGGCCTCGGGGATGGCGACATCGCGAATCTCCACCGAGGTGACCGATATGCCCCACGGCGCGGTTTTCTGGCCGATCTCGGTCTTCAATTGCTCATCGGCTTCCTTGCGATCCGAGAGCAGCGCCGCCAGCATCGATGCGCCGATCATTTCCCGCAGCGAGGTCTGCGCCACCCGATCGATGGCTTCGCGGTAGTTGGTGATGGCCAGGGCCGCCTTTTCGGCATCGTGGACATGCCAGAAGATGATGGCATCGACATTGACCGGCACCGTGTCCCGGGTGAGGGCCTGCTCGGCATTGAAGGCGGTCGTCTGGATGCGCTCGTCGATGATCGCGACCACGTTGTCGAGCACCGGGATGATCACGAACAGTCCGGCTCCCCGGACGCTTTGCAGCCTGCCCATCCGCAGGATGACGAATTTCTGCCAGACGTTGGCCATCTTCAGCGACGCGGCGACCAGCGCCGCGAGGATGAAGAGCGGGATCCCAAGATAGATATTGCCCCGGTAGGCGGCCAGCAGGCCTGCGGCAGCCAGCACGAACACCAGGAAGGAGGCGACAGGATTCATGAGGCACTCCGCAAGCGCTTAAGGGTGCCGCGCAGGCTAGGCCTCGTCGCGGCTCCGGTCCGTACGCTGGCGTACCCAGACCCTGAAGCGATTAAGTCCCTGATTTGGCGGTGTCCGTGGCGCCGCCGCGGCGGCTTCAGTGAAAGTACCTATGCGGCCGATGATGCGCCGATCCGGGCTTGGACCGATAATGGTGTCCCACCGGGCGCCGTCGCCCGCGGGGCAGACGACCAATAATCGGATTTCGGGGCGGTGTACTCACATGGTTCAGCGATTCAGCGACAAGCATCTGGGCGGCGACTTCTTTGCGACCCTGCGCTTCGAAGGGGAAATCTTCGATTGCGAGGTCGAGGGCGAGATCCCGCGCGACATCCGCGGGACCTTCTACCGCTTAGGGGGCGACTGGTTGTACCCGCCGAAATTCCCGAACGAGGTGCCCTTCAGCGCCGACGGGTACATCTCGATGTTCCGCTTCCACGACGGCAAGGTGGATTACAAGGGGCGCTTCGTGCACACGCCGCGCTACCTGGCCAACCGCAAGGCCGGGCGGCAGCTGTTCGGCAACTACCGCAACCGCGGCGGCGACGATCCTTCGGTGCGGGGCTTGAGCGGCACCGTGACGAACACCACGCCGGTGGTGCATGCGGGGCGCCTGCTGGCGACCAAGGAGGACGCGCGGCCCTTTGAAATCGATCCGCATACGCTGGAAACCAAGGGCGAGTACGACTTCGGCGGCAAGCTCTCCAGCCTGACGTTCACGGCGCATCCGAAGATCGATCCGCTCACCGGCGAGATGATCGCCTTCGGCTTCGAGGCCACCGGCGAGGCCTCCACGGACCTGTTCGTGTATTTCATCGACAAGAGCGGCCAGGTGAAGCGCGAAGTGCGCCTGAAGGCGCCCTACGTGAGCGAGAACCATGACATGGCGATCACCCGCACGCATGTCGTGATCCCGCATTTTCCGCTGACCACCAGCAAGGAATGGCTGGCGGCCTCGCCCGAGAACCTGCACTGGTACTGGGACGACAACCTGCCCGGATACCTGCTGGTATTGCCGCGCGACGGCGATGCGAAGGATGCGCGCTGGATCAAAGGCCCGCCGCACGCCATGGGGCACACGATCAACGCCAGGACCGAGGGCAACAAGCTCATTGTCGATGGCACGGTGTCGGACGCGAATCCGTACCCCTTCTTTCCCAACCGCTCGGGGGCGCCGTGGACGCCGCAGACCGGCATGTCTTCCATCCGCCGCTGGGTCGTGGACCTGGGGTCAAAGAGCGAGGGCTGGGAGGAGCAAGCGCCCTTTCCGCAATACTTCGGCGGCCTGCCGCGGGCCGACGACCGGTTCCTGACGCAGCCATATCATTACAGCTACCTGGGCTACACCGATTTCACCCGCCCACCGAGCGTCAAGCTGGGCGGTCCGCCCTCCTTCCCGCTCACCAACAGCATCGGCCGCTTCGACCTGGCCTCAGGCAAGAGCGACCACCTGTTCGTGGGCGACGGCGGCAATCTGCAGGAGGCCTGCTTCGTGCCCAGGAGCCGCGGCGCGGCCGAGGGCGAGGGCTACCTGGTGGGCGTGTTCAGCAACCTGGTGGAGAAGCGCTCGGAGCTGCTGGTCATCGATGCCCGGCGCATGCAGGAAGTGGCGCGCGTCATCCTGCCCTTCCCCATCGCAGGCCAAGTGCACGGGGTGTGGGCGCCGCATGAGGACCTGCCGTTCGGGGAGTGAGCCGGCACGCGTATCAGGACCCAAACGGTTTGTGATCGTTTGGGTCTTGAGTGAGCAGCTTCAATAACCTTGAGTTCAGGAACAGCTTGTTCAAGCCGATTGGCTTTTGCTGCAGGATTCCCAGCTCTTCGAACCGATGTAGATACGTGGACGCGGTCTGCCGCTTGGCAATGCCAGCAGCAACCACGTTGTCGATTCGGCAATACGGCTGCACGAAAATCAGATCAATCAACTCGCGGCTGTACAGGCGGGGGGCTGCCTTACGCGCATATTCCGCAGTATGTTCTATGAGTCTTCTGACCGCATCGATCTTCGCGAGGGTCCATTCAGCTGTTTCTTGCGTTGCGCGGAGCATGTACAGGATCCATGGCTCCCATTCACCGCGCCTTGTGACTGACAGAAGGCCATCGTAGTAGGCGGCTTTGTTGTTGATGATGTAGCGCGACAGATACAGCACCGGCTGATCAAGCAGGCCCTGCTCCACGAGCATCAATAGATTCAAGATTCGGCCGGTCCGGCCATTGCCGTCCGTAAACGGATGGATTGCCTCGAATTGATAGTGTGCGACCGCCATACGCACGACCGGATCGATGTCGTCCTGGTCATGAACGAACCGTTCCCAATTTGCCAGTTTGTCCCGCAGTCGTGATTCGACTTCAGGCGGGGTGTAGATGATTTCGCCGCTTGCATCGCTGACGAGTTTGGTTCCAGGTACCTTTCGTACCGCCATCCGTGCGCCCTTGATTGTGCTACACACTTCTTCAGCGCTACGTGTCGTCAGCGGACGTTTTCGCAGCGAATCGAATCCGGCCTTGAGAGCGGTGCGGTAACGCAGCGCTTCCTTGGTTGCCGGATCGGGAGCCAGCGACTCCAACTGCGCGTGTCGAAACAGGGCATCGGTCGTGGTTACGATATTTTCGATTTCCGAACTGGCCTGCGCTTCGAGTAGCGGTATGGTATTGATCAAGACGGCCGGATTCGGAATCAACGCGGTCGCCTGGCGAAGTCCTGCCAGTGCCGCTCTGGCCCGCACGCATGCCTTGAGAACCGTCCTGGTCTCGATTTCGACGGCAGGCGGCAGGTTCGGCAAGTCGTTGTAGGGCTTGGAAGGGTCAAAGCTCATATGTCGAAAACTATCACTATTTTCGACATTAGACCAACGCTATGTCGATGCCGTCGACATAGCGCGTGCCGCAGCCCTGGCACGCGACAGACGCTCTGCTAGAGGTCCTAGGAACGCTGTGGGATGGTGGGCCGTGTAGGGATCGAACCTACGACCAATTGATTAAGAGTCAACTGCTCTACCAGCTGAGCTAACGGCCCTGAAATCTTCCTGTGCGGCACCCGTTGCAGGTGCGGTCGCCCCCTTTGGGCGGGCAGCGATTCTAGCTGAACTTGTCCGCTTGCGGGCAAGCCAAATTGGGGTGGACGATGGGACTCGAACCCACGACGGCCGGGATCACAACCCGGGGCTCTACCAACTGAGCTACGTCCACCATCGAAACCCTTGATCCGCGCATGTTCGCGCCGTGGCGCGCCCGGCAGGAATCGAACCTGCGACCCTCGGCTTAGAAGGCCGATGCTCTATCCGCTGAGCTACGGGCGCACAGCATGCCTGCGATCGCCTGATGGTCGGGGCAGCAGGATTTGAACCTGCGACCCTCTGGTCCCAAACCAGATGCGCTACCAGACTGCGCCATGCCCCGCCCGACCTTGCCAATCGTGGACCCTGCGGGACTATACCTTCTTCGACCCCGGCAACGGGGGCCGGGATGATACGGAGGGGGCCGGCACCCGTCAATTTGACGCCCCTCAGGCCCGCCGCCATTCCGTCCGGCCGTCCGGGCGGTCCTCCAGGATCACGCCCTGGCCGGCCAGCTCGTCGCGGATCCGATCCGCTTCCCGAAAGTTCCGGCCGCGGCGCGCCTCCAGGCGCCTTTGGATCAAGGCCTCGATGGCGGCATCGTCCAGGCCCTGCGGGCTCGCGCTGGCGGTTTCCGATGGCACCTCGGTGCCCTCCACCGCCGGCGTGCGCAGCCGCGCCCACTGCTCGGCCGGCACCTGGGCGATGCCCAGAACCGCCGCCAGGGTGCGCAGTTCGGCCGCGATCTGTGCGGCGAGCAGGCCCCGGCCTTCACGCTTGGCGACGTTCAGGTCGCGCGTCATGGCCTGCAGCACCGCCACGGCCTCGGGGGTGTTGAAGTCATCGTCCATGGCCGCCCGGAAGGCCTCGGTGTAGCGCGACACGGGCGCCGGCTGCACCGCTTCCACGTCGCGCAGCGCACCGTAGATGCGTTCCAGCGAAGCGGTGGCCTGGGTCAGCTGCTCGAAGTTGTAGTTGACCGGACCGCGGTAGTGGCTGGAGATGACGAAATAGCGGATCACCTCCGCATGCCGCACGCGCGTCAGGGCCTCCGCGATGGTGAAGGCATTGCCCAAGGACTTGGACATCTTCTCATCGTCGATGGTGAGAAAGCCGTTGTGCATCCACAGGCGCGCGAAGCCATCGCCGCTGGCGGCGCAGGACTGCGCGATTTCGTTCTCATGATGCGGAAACTTCAGGTCCATGCCGCCGCCATGGATATCGAAGCGCGTTCCCAGCAATGCCTCGGACATCACCGAACATTCGATATGCCACCCGGGACGCCCGGGGCCCCAGGGAGACGGCCAGGAGGGTTCACCGGGCTTGGCCATCTTCCACAGCACGAAATCCAGCGGATCGCGCTTGGAGGTATCCACGGCGACCCGCTCGCCGGCCGAAAGGTCCTCCAGACGCTCGCCCGAGAGCGCTCCGTAGGCTGCGAACTTGCGCACCGAAAACATCACATCGCCGCTGCCCGCCACGTAGGCGAAGCCCTTGTCGATGAGGCGCGCGCTCATGTCGATCATGCCCGCCACATGTCCGGTCGCCCGCGGCTCATGGTCGGGCCGCAGGATGCCTAGGGCATCGTAGTCGCGATGCATGAAGGCGATGAAGCGTTCGGTGAAGGCCTCGATGGGTTCCTGGCGCTCCCCCGCACGCTTGATGATCCGGTCATCGATGTCGGTGATGTTGCGCACGAAGGTGACCTTCAGGCCGCTGAAGGTGAGGTAGCGGCGCACCACATCGAAGGCGATCTTGGAGCGTGCGTGGCCCATGTGGCACAGGTCATAGACCGTGTCGCCGCACACGTACATGCTGACTTCACCGGGCTTCAGCGGCGACAGGGTCTCCTTCTGCCGGGTCATCGAATTGAATATGCGAATCATTGCGGTAGGTTACGCGAACCGCGCCAGGCGCGCCTGCGCGGCGCCGGCCGGCATCGCGCGCAGCAGCGGCGCCAGTTCCGGTCCGTGCGTCAGGCCCGTGAGGGCGATGCGCAGCGGCTGGTACAGCGCCTTGCCCTTGGCTCCGGTGGCGGCGGCGGTCGCCGCAGCGATCGACTTGAAGTCCTGCGGTGTGGCAGCGGCGGCCTGCGCGGCGGCCGCAAAGAACCCCTCGCCGGCCGCGGCAATCGCAGCCTGCTCGCTCGCGCCCAGAGTCGGGACGGCGCCGAAGACGATATCGCGCCAGCCCGCGACATCCTCCGGCAGCACCACGTTCGGGCGTATCGCCTCGATGAACGCCAGGCGCTTCTCGCCACTCAATCCTGCCGGCAGTTGCGGCGCCAGCCACGAATCGAGCTGCGCATCGGACAGATGCCGGATCGATTCCTTCTGCCAGATGCGCAGCTGCGCCGCATCGAAGTAGGCCGGCGCCCTGCCCAGATGCACCGGCTCGAAGTGGCGCGCCATGGCGGGCAGATCCAGCAGGCCGTTCTCGGGACTGGAGTGTCCCAGGCGAAACAGGTGATTGCACAGCGCGGCGGCGGTGTAGCCCTGCGCGCGGTATTCGCGCACGGTGGTCGCGCCATGGCGCTTGGACAGCTTCGCGCCATCCGCCCCCACCAGCACCGCCACATGGCCGTACACCGGCACGGGCAGCTGCAGCGCCTGGAGCACCAGGATCTGCCGCGGCGAGTTGGTCAGATGATCATCCCCGCGCAGCACATGGGTGATGCCCATGGCGGCATCATCGACCGCGTTGCTGAAGAAGAACGCGGCCGAGCCGTCGGCGCGGCGCACGATGAAATCGCCGATGTCATCGGTGAGGAACTCCTGCGGTCCGCGCACGAAGTCGAAGAACGCCAGCCGCTCGCCCAGGGGCACCCTGAAGCGCAGGGTCGGCGCGAGCCCGGCGGCGCGTTTCGCGGCGCGCTGCTGCGCGCTGAGGTGCCGGCAGGTGCCGGCGTAGCGCGGCGGCTTGCCGGCCGCCAGCTGCGACTTGCGCGACACTTCCAGCTCCAGGGCCGTGCAGTAGCACTCGTAGACCCGGTCCTGCTGTTCCAGGCTCGCAAAGTGCCGCGCGTACTGCGCGACGCGCAGCGACTGCCGGTAAGGGCCCCGCTCATCCTCGCGTCCGGGCCCCGCATCCCACTGCAGGCCCAGCCACAGCAGGTCCTCCTGCTGGCTGCGGCAGAACTCCTCGCTGCTGCGGGCCGCGTCCGTGTCCTCGATGCGCAGCACGAAGCGGCCCCCGAGGTGGCGCGCCAGGAGGAAGCTGAACAGGGCCGTGCGGGCGTTGCCCAGGTGCAGATCGCCGCTGGGACTGGGGGCAAAGCGCGTGACGGTGGCCGCCCCGGCCGACCGCGCCAGCGCCGCCCGCTCCAGATTTTCAGTCATATGTGGCAAATTTTACGATGAAAACGCCTGCGGCCTGAAACACTGCCGGATCGGGGCGGTCGAATTGCTAGAATCGCCCCCTCCACGATCCGGATAAACGTAGTAAAGATACATGATGCCAAGCAGACGCCTCTTTTCAGCCGTTGCGGTTGCAGCCCTGGTGGTCACGCTGGGCGGCGCCCCGGGTGCCCGGGCGGTGGCCGCCACCGCCGCCCCGACGGTCAATCCGCAGGTTCGCGTCACCACCAGCATGGGTGACTTTGTCATCGAGCTGTATCCGGACCGCGCGCCCATCACGGTGGCCGAGTTCCTGAAGTACGTCAAAGAGGGGCAGTACTCCCAGACCCTGGTGCATCGCGTGGTGCCGGGCTTCCTGATCCAGGGTGGCGGCTTCGCGGTGGATGAAACCGTCAAGCCCGTCCACGGACCCATTCCCAACGAGTCGGGCAACGGGCTGCAGAACAAGCGCGGCTTCGTGGGCCTGGCGCGCACCGAGGCGCCGCACAGCGGCAACTGCCAGTTCTACGTCAATCTGGGGGACAACTCGGAGCTGGACCCGCTGCCGGTTCGCTGGGGGTACGCGGTGTTCGGCCGCGTCATCGACGGCATGGAGGTGGTCGAACACATGGGCATCGTGGCCGCCGGTGCGGAAGGCAAGTTCAAGTCCGATGCACCGCTCACCCATATCGTCATCGAGAAGGTCGAACTGCTCGGCCCCGGCGGCGTGAAGGTCGACGCGCCCAAGCAGCTGGCGCCGGCGCCCACCGGCAATGAGGTCCTGTCGCCCAACTGAAGGGCCAACGCCCCCGCAGGAGCCGCGCCCGTGGCCGAACTGTTCGTCTCCGACCTGCACCTGGACGCGCGCTCCCCGGCAGCCAACGAGGGCTTCCTGAGGTTCCTGCGGGAGCAGGCCTCACGGGCGCGCGTGCTGTATATCCTGGGTGATCTGTTCGAGGCCTGGATCGGCGATGATGATCCGGACCCCTCCAAGGGGCGCATCTGCGAGGCCCTGCGGCAGCTGACCGACGGCGGCGTGCCCTGTTTCCTGCTGCACGGCAATCGGGATTTCCTGCTGGGCGAGCGATTCGCCGCGCGCACCGGCTGCCGCGTGCTCCCCGATCCGGTGCTGGCCAGCTTCGAGCAGGAGGCGGTACTGCTGACGCATGGGGATGCGCTGTGCGTCGATGATGGTCCCTACCAGGAACTGCGCACCACGGTGCGCGCACCGGCCTGGCAGCGGCGCTTCCTGAAGCTGTCGGTGCCCACCCGCGACCTGCTGGCCAACTGGGCGCGGCGCGGCAGCCGGGCGCACATCTCCCGAACCGCCCCCTATGTCATGGACGTGAACCAGGCGGCCGTGGAGGCGGTGTGGCGCACCGGGGTCAGCCGCATCATCCACGGCCACACCCATCGACCCGGGATCCACCGCGCCACCTTCGAAGGTCGCGCCGTGGAGCGCATCGTGCTGGGCGCCTGGTACGAACAGGGCAGCTATCTGGTGCGCGAGGCGGGACGCTACGAGCTGCGGGAACTGGCGCTGCCCGGCGGCGGGACCTGAAGCAGACGCTTGATGACCAGCGCCAGCGGCACGCTGAACGCGAAGGTATGCGCGACGAAGCCGTTCAGGACGCTGTACACGGTGTAGGTGGGCGGCGCCGGGGAAAACAGCGCCAGCACCACGTTGTGCATGATGATCCAGGCAAAGATGCCGTAGAACAGCGCTGCCAGCGTGGCTTCGACCTGCCGGGCGCGCAGCGCCGGCCAGAGCAGCGCAAACGCAATGCCCCACAGTACGGCCGTCAGGAAATGTATGCCCACGCCCAGCACGAAGGCCCAGATTCCCAGTTGCCGGATGGCCGGGCCGAAGCTCAGGACGGCGGTGTTTTCGGCAATGCCGTAGGCGCTGGTCAGGTGCAGCAGCCGCACCCACACGAGAAGTTCGTAGACCCAGCTGGTCAGCGCCCCCACCAGGCCCCCGGCCACTCCGGCTCGCAGCTGTGCGGCGGAAATCTTCACGCGGAGCGCGGCAGGGTCAAGGTGGCCTGCAGGCCGCCCTGCGGCAGGTTCGCGAGAGTGAGCGCACCGCCGTGGGCCTGCGCGATGTCGCGCGCGATGCACAGGCCCAGCCCGGTGCCGCCGGTGTCGCGATTGCGGGAGGACTCGATCCGGTAGAAGGGTTCGAACACATGGGCCAGAAGTTCCGGCGGTATGCCCGGTCCCTGGTCCCTGACGCAGATGACGACGGCGGCACCATCCTCCACCTGCACGCTCACGCCGCCGCCGAACTTGCAGGCATTGGATATCAGGTTGGTGAGGCAGCGCTTGAGCGCCACGGGCTTGGCGGCGTACAGCGCCGCGGCCCGCCCCTGCACCGTGAAGGGGGTGCCGAACTCCGCGAACTCGCCCTGCAACGTCGCCAGCAGGGCGTTGATGTCCACGGCCTCGGCCGGCTCATCGTCATTGAGGCCGCGCAGCAGGGACAGGGAGCCGTGCACCATGCTCTCCATCTCGTCGAGGTCGCGTTCGACCTTGGACTGCAGGTCCGCATCACCCAGGGTGGCCATGCGCAGCCGCAGTCGCGTCAGCGGCGTCTTCAGGTCATGCGACATGGCGGCAAGCACCCGGGTGCGGCTGTCCACGTGCCGATGCATGCGCTCCTGCATGGAGTTGAACGCCCGCGCCGCATCGCGCACTTCGCGCGAGCCGCGCTCCACCAGCGGCGGCTGGCGCAGGTCTCGCCCCACCGCCTCGGCGGCCCGCGCCAGCGCCGACAGCGGCCGGGTGATGCCCCGGGTCACCGCATACACCGCGATGGCGGTCAGCAGCGCCAGCAACATCAGATTGAACAGCAGCGAGCGCGGCAGCGGCGCGGTGCGCTGGCCCTGCGCCAGCCGGAACAGCAGCGTGTCGCCGCCCGGAATGACGACGTTCACATCATATTGCTGGCCGCCGCGCTCGAAGGCCTCGGCGCCCGGGCGCCCCAGGGTCAGGGCGGTCTTGCCCGGATCCGTGGTCGGTGAAACCGAAACCTGGTAGTCCGGCCCCAACACCAGGCTCAGCTGCCTCTCCAGGGACTCCCGGAAATCCGGAACGGGCGCGGAAAGGCCCGGCGGCTGGAACAGCGGCTGCAGCCGCGGGGGCGGCGAGCGGGTCCGGGGCCGGCTGTACTGCGGCCAGCTCTGCAGCAGGGCACTGGCCTCGATGCGCTCGCCGGGCTGCAGCAGCTGCATGGAGGCGGTCATGTCGACCACGCGCCGCGACCACTCGCGCACCGAGGCCTGCACCAGGGTCCGGTCGCGGTCGAGGGAGACCAGGTAGGTGGAAATGAGGGTCGCGGCCAGCACGCCGATGAGCACGGCGAGGAATAGCTGACCGAAGAGGGATCGCGGCCAGAAGGACAGCTGCCAGCCGCGTGGCCGCGGCAGTGCTTCAGGCGGTTTCGACTCCGACTCCAATAACGTACCCCTCTCCGTAGACTGTTTTTATTATCTGCGAGGCACGCGCGTCATCGCCCAGCAGCTGGCGAAGCCGGCTCACCCGGACATCGATGCTGCGATCCTGGGGGTCGGCCTCCCGGCCGCGCAGCATGGTGGCCAGTTGCGATCGTGACAGAACTCGGCTCGGCGAGCCCAACAAAACCGTCAGCAGCCGGTATTCGGCGCCGCTCAGGGGCACCGCCCCCCCCTCCGTATCGGTGAGCGTACGGGTTGTGGTGTTCAACTGCCAGCCACCGAAGCGGAACGAGCGCACCGCCGTGGCATCCGGATCCCGGGGCACCTGGACAGACCGGCGCAGCACCGCCTTGATGCGCACCAGCAG
Source organism: uncultured Pseudomonadota bacterium (assembly GCA_963726995.1). Taxonomy (GTDB): domain Bacteria; phylum Pseudomonadota; class Gammaproteobacteria; order Steroidobacterales; family Steroidobacteraceae; genus DAIDKA01. The sequence continues at coordinate 1,659,595 of CAVSEP010000006.1, read as the reverse complement.
CTCCCGCGGATTGAAGGGCTTGGCCAGATAGTCATCGGCACCCACTTCCAGCCCGACGATGCGATCCACGTCCTCGCCGCGCGCCGTCAGCATGATGATGGGCACCTGCGAGTAGCGGCGCAGTTCCCGGCACAGCGTCAAGCCATCATCGCCGGGAAGCATCAGGTCCAGTACGATCAGATCGTAGTGGTTCTGCTGCATGGTGAGCGCCATGGCCTTGCCGTCGGCTACCGGGGTGGTGCGGAAACCATTGGTCTCCAGATACTTGGCCAGCAGAGCGCGGATTTCGCGATCATCATCTACGATCAGAATATGTGGTTGGTCGGTCATGGCTTGAGGCATCCTGCCACGGCGCGGCGCCGCAGCGGCTAATTTGTAAGAGATTGTTAACGACAAATAATCTTCAGCGAAGCGGATCTTCAGGTCATGAATCCAACGCACGACCCAACCAAAGGCAGACATGAATTGTCACGAGTGAGTTGCATCCTGTCAGCACTTTTTATGCTGGGAACAGCAGTCTTGCTCGGCGGCTGCTCGACGACCTTGAGCACCCGGGCGCCCCGCGATGTGAACCTGGGCGGTGAATGGCAGATCGATCTGCCGCTGAGTGATTTCCCGCAGGAGGCCGTGCAGGCCAACCCGGCCCTGAGCGGGCTGCCCGGTGACACGACCGGCGGCCAAGGCGGCGGGCGCTCCGGGCGCGGCCGGCGCGGGGGCGGCATGGGCGCCGGCATGCCCGAAGGCGGCGGCACGGGCGCCGGCCGCCCTCGCAACGGAACCCCGGAACGCCACTTCGCGATGCCACCGCATCTGTCCATCATCCAAAGCACCACCGGAATCAGCGTCGATATCACCATGCCCGACGGCAAGCACGTCACCAATGTGTACACCGCCGGAGAGAAGCAGGTGGTGACGACGACTCGCGGGGACGCCAACCGGAGCATCGGCTGGGATGGCGATGACTTCCTGATCCGCACCCAGGTGGGCGACAAGGGCCCGCAGTCGGAGGTGCGCTACTCCCTGCAGCGTGATGGCACGCTGGCGGTGATCTCAACCATCACCCGCTCGGGCATCTACGACTTCCAGTACACCCTGGAATACGATCACGCGACGCCCTGAAGGCCCGGCGTGGGCGCCCCGGAGTGGAAGCGGAACTCCTCATCCGGCTGCGTGGCCAGCTGCGCTTCGCGCCGCGCGAACACCGCGAGCCGCTCGCGCCAGTCCAGCTGCGAGTGCTGCGCCGCCGTGCTCGCCAGACGCAGATACAGCTGAAAGTGGCGCGCTTCCGAGCGCTGCAGCTGCCCGTAGAAATGGTTCAACGGCGCCGCCAGCCGCTGGCTTAAGCGGGCGAAGCGCTCCGCCGAGCGCGCCTCGATCAGCGCGCCGGTGAGCAGCAGGTCAAGCTTGCGATACGGCTCTGCGGTGTGGGTCAGGGAGCGCAATCCACCGGCATAGCGGCCGGGCCGGGCCCGGGCAAAGGGCACCGCCAGTTCCTGCATCAGTGCCTGCACCTGCTCGAAGTGCCGCAGCTCCTCGCGCGCCAGGGCTGAGAGCGCCAGGGTCAGGGCGACATCCTCCGGATAGGCGAAGATCAGGGCCAGCGCCGTCGAGGCGGCTTTCTTCTCGCAGGCCAGATGATCCACCAGCAGCTCCTGCCAGCGCGCCACCGCGACATCCACCCACGCTTCCGGGGTGGCGGCCAGCAGGATCTCATCCGGCATTGCGGCGGCCGTGGGTGCATTCACGCCGGTGCCTCCCCGGCCTTGAGGTCGGCGAGCGCCCTGCCGATCGCCGTGGCGGCGGCCTGCGCGGACTCGAAGCGCTCGTTCGGATCCTTCGCCAGCAGCTTCTGCAGCAGCGGCTGCAGGGCCGATTGGGAGCCGGGCAACTGCGGCACCGGCGATTTTCGGTGCATGTAGATGATGGCCATCGGATTCTCGGCCACGAAGGGTTTTCTCCCCGCCAGCATCTCGAACAGGATGACCCCCAGGCTGTACAGGTCGCTGCGCACGTCGATGGCCTCGCCGTGTCCCTGCTCGGGACTCATGTAGTGCGGCGTGCCGATGATCTGGCCCGCATCCGAAATGCTCTCTTCCAGGGCCGCGTCCTTCGCCAGTCCGAAATCGATCAAGGCCACGCCGCCGTCGGGCCGCAGCATGACGTTGGCGGGCTTCAGGTCCCGGTGCAGCACGCCTGTGGCGTGCACGGCGGCCAGCCCCAGGGCAATGGAGTGCGCGGTCTGCAGCGCCTCGGCGGCGCGCAGCGGGACGCGCATGCGCCGGCGCAGGTCCCCGGCATCGAAGTACTCCATGACCATGTAGGCGTGCTCATCGCTGATGCCCAGGTCGTGGACCTTGACGGCATACTTCGGATCCACGCGCTGCGCCATGTCGTGCTCCTGCAGCAGCCGCCGGAACGCATGATCGAGCTGCGAATCGGTCTTCACGTCGCGGGCGACCTTGATGGCCACCAGCTCGCCGCGGGCATCGCTTTCGGCAACGTGCAGCTCCGCGAAGTGGCCGGTGGCCAGGGTGCGGATGCGCCGGTAGCCCGGAATGCGCGCGCCGCCGAAGCGCTGCTCCTGGGCGACCTGACCGGATTGATGGCGCCGGGCCCGGGCGCTCGCCTGCAGTGCGGCCGCGCCGTTGATCGCGGTGAACAGCGCCTCCGAGGAGCCCTCCTGGCGACCCAGCGCGGCGCAGGCCCCGGCGTTCAGCGCCGCCTCGCACAGGGCATCCCCGGACCGGTCCCCCAGAAAGATGACCGGCGCGAAGCCGGCCCGGACGGTCAGGCGGGTGAGTTCATCGATGCTGTGGGCGCTGCAGGCGTGATCCAGCACCACCGCGTCAAATCCCTGTCCCAGGATCTCCAGCGCCAGCGGGCCGCGTTGCTTCGGGTTGTAATGCACAACCTCGGAGTGCAGCCAGCGGATTGAAACGCTGCTGCGCAGCTGCGCGTACAGCGCAGCATCATCGCCGATCACCAGGAGCCGCATGCGGGAAGTCTACCGTACGGGGGTCCGTGCGCCCGCCTGGCGCTGGTACCAGTCGCGCGCCTGCGCACTGGACAGATTGAGCCCGATCACCAGATCCCCGACATTGGTGCCGGTGGGGCCGGTGTGGATCAGATCGCCCGCGGCCGCCAGCGCGCGGTGCGAGTCCGCGTCCCGCAGGCTGCGCTCCACATCAAGACCGGCGACCGTGACCCGGCCGCAGGTCTCCCCGTCCACCAGCGCGCCCGCATCTTCCGTGGGCCCGTCGGTGCCGTCCGTGCCCGCCGCCAGGAACAGCAGCTCCTCCTGGCCGGCGATCAGGCGGGCGGCGGCCAGCGCCAGGTGCTGGTTGCGGCCGCCGCGGCCGGGGTTCGGCGGCAGGCGTACCACCGACTCCCCGCCCCAGACGCACACCTGGGCGCCGCTCAGACACAGCTCATGGATGAACCGCACCGCCAGCCGGTCCGCATCGCCGGCAAAACGCGCCTCATCCATCCAGGTGCGCAGCTGCGCCGCGCGCGCGCCCACGGCCTGCACGGCATCTTCAATGCGGGCAACGATGCGGCGGGTGACCTGATCGGTCCGGTCGGCGCACGGTCCCAGAATGCCGCTGCCGATCAGCGCCGGATCATCCCCGGGCACATCCGAGACGAACAGCGCCAGCGCCGGGCGGTCCCCGAGGGCCATCGTCAGGCCACCGCCCTTGAGGCGCGAGAGCGTGCGGCGGCGCGCATTCAGGGCCGCGATATCCTCGCCGCTGGCCAGACCTTGCGCATTGAGCTGCCGCAGATCCTCCAGCGTGGCGCCGGGAATGAGCACCTCCGCCAGACTGGATGCGCCCCCGGAAATGAGGAACACGGGCAGCACCTGCGGCGGCAGGTCGGCCACGAATTCATACAGCCGATCGCCGGCGCGCAGCGAGCGCGCATCCGGCAGCGGATGGGCGCTCTCGAGGATCTGCACGTCGGGCTGGGCCTGCAACGCGGGCTCCAGGTGGCCGTCCTTGGCGATGATCAGCATGCGCAGGATGCGCTCGCCTAAGGCATCGCGGGCCCCCAGGGCCATGGCGCAGGCGGCCTTGCCCACCGCGACCACGTGGTAGCCGGCGTGGGCCTTAGGATCGGCGATCAGGGAAGTGAGGACTTCAGCGGTGCGCCGGCGGCCATCCACGGCCGCCAGACCCACCCGCAACAGTTCCAGAAGGAGCTGACGACGCGGATCGCCGGCCGGGCGGTTCACCGGACAACGCGCAGCGGCCCGCGATCGCGACGCAGCGCCTTGGCGGCATCCGAGCGCTCGTTCTGCAGGCGCTGCAGGTACTCGGGCGTGACATCACCGGTGATGTAGGAACCGGAGAAGCAGGAGGTATCGAACTCGGTGATCTTCGCATTGTCGTGCTGGCAGGCCGCGACCAGGTCCGGCAGATCCTGGTAGATCAGCCAGTCCGCGCCGATGACGCTCTCGATTTCCTGATCGGTGCGGCCGCTGGCCACCAGTTCGCTGGCGGCCGGCATGTCTATGCCATAGACGTTCGGAAAGCGCACCGGCGGGGCGGCGGAGGCAAAGTACACCTTGCGTGCGCCGGCCTCGCGGGCCATCTCCACGATCTGCGCGGAGGTCGTGCCGCGCACGATGGAGTCATCCACCAGCAGCACGGTCTTGCCGCGAAACTCCATGTCCACCGCATTCAACTTGCGACGCACGGATTTCTCGCGCATGTCCTGCCCGGGCATGATGAAGGTGCGGCCGATGTAGCGATTCTTGGTGAAGCCCTCGCGATACTTGACGCCGAGCTTCTGCGCCAGCTGCAGCGCCGCCGTGCGACTGGTGTCCGGGATCGGAATGACGACGTCAATGTCGTGAGTGGGCCGCGCGCGCAGGATCTTCTCGGCGAGCCGATCGCCCATGCGCATGCGGGCGCGATACACCGAGATGTTGTCCATGATCGAATCGGGACGCGCGAAGTACACGTACTCGAAAATGCACGGCGTGTGCTGCACGCTGGCCACCAGCTGCTGGGAGTGCAGCCGGCCCTGCTCGTCGATGAACACCGCCTCGCCCGGCCCGATGTCGCGCACCAGCTGGAAGGAGAGCATGTCGAGCGCCACGCTTTCCGAGGCCAGCATCCACTCCGGACCCTTGGCCGTCTCGCGCCGCCCCAGCACCAGCGGGCGGATGCCGTTGGGGTCGCGAAACCCTAAGATGCCGTGGCCGATGACCATGGCGACGACCGCATAGCCGCCGCGACAGCGCCGGTACAGCGCGTTCAAGGCCGCGAAGATGTCCCCGGGCGTGACGCGGGGGGTGCCGACGCGCTGCAGCTCGGAGGCGAATACGTTCAGCAGCACTTCGGAATCGGAGGTGGTGTTCAGGTGGCGGCGATCCTCGCGGATCAGCACGTCGGCCAGTTCCAGCGCATTGGTCAGGTTGCCGTTGTGCGCCAGGCAGATGCCGTACGGCGCGTTCACATAGAAAGGCTGCGCCTCGGTGGCGCCATCGGCGCCCGCGGTGGGATAGCGCACGTGGCCGACGCCCATGTCGCCGCGCAGCTCCAGCATGTCGTGCTGCTGGAAGGCGTCACGCACCAGGCCGCTGCCCTTGCGGATCGAGAGCGCACCCCCGGCGGCCGTGGCGATGCCGGCCGCATCCTGGCCGCGGTGCTGCAGCACCGTGAGCGCATCGTACAGACGCTGATTGACGGGACTGGTGCCGACGATCCCCACTATTCCGCACATGCCCGGCCTCCTTGAGAATTAAGGCGACGCGATCGCCGCGGTAATCTGATGATGCCTGAAACGATTTCCACCCAGGGACCACAGCAGCGCCGCAGCGTCCTGCCCGTAGGGCATGAGCACCGACTCCTGCCACCACGCTTCGCCGTCCAAACGCACCGTCTCACAGACGATCACGGCGGCGCCCACGATCACCACGCCGCGCAGCAATCCGAACAGCAGTCCCAGGAAGCGATCCACGCCCGTCAGCAGCGACAGGCGCACGAAGTGATCGAGGATGGCGCCGATCGCATGGCCCACCAGCAGCACGGCGACGAACAGGATCAGCCTTGCGATCCAGGGCCGCACCTGAGGCTGCGCCAGCAGGCCGCCCAGATGCGGTTCGAGGCTGCCGGCGAAATGCCAGGCGACGAACGCGGCAACGATCCAGGTTATGAGGGCGATGACTTCGCGTAACAAGCCTCGTATGAGGCCGACCGTGCCCGAAATGAGCACGGTGGCGATAATCAGGTAGTCGGCGACGTTGAGGTGGACTGACTGGTGCATCAAGGCCTTGAGCGGGCAGCGGCGGCGCCGGGCATTGTACTAGAGCTCCGCTGCCAACGTGCGGGCGGCCTCACGAATTTCAATGGGGGACGACTTCCCCGCCCTTCTGGCCCGCGGCCCTGAGGCGCCCCAGCAGCCTCTGGGCGGCCGCCCGGTCCCGTTCGGCGCCCACCCGCACCCGGAACAGCTTATGGCCGTTCCTGGAACTTTCGGAGATCGTCGCGTTGAAGCCATGCGACTTAAGACCGGCAACCAGGCGTGCGGCATTTTCCCGAGCGCTGAACGTGCCCAGCTGCACGCTCCACAATGCGCGGGGCGCAACTTTCGCCGCATGTTCCGCGGCGGCGTGCGCCGCGACGGGCGCCGGCGGCGTCGCCAGCTTGGGCGGCGCCACTTTCGGCGCCGCCACCTCAGGCTGCGAGCCGGGCGCCGGCTCGCTGCTCACAGGCAGCGCCGGTTCGCGGGCCGGGGGAGCCGCGGTGGAGGGGGCCACGGGAGCACTGGCTGCATGCGGGGTCTCGGCAAGATCCATGGTGTAGGAGCGCATCGGCGCCTGGTCAGGCTGCGCCGGCGTCGGCGGCGGCGCGGAGCGCGGACCGGTGAGCAGCTCCGGCACCAGCAGCACCAGCAGCACCACCAGGATCACACCGCCCGTCAGTCTCTCTTTGGCTTGCTGTTCCAATTCCGCCTCAGGATCGCCTCAGGCAAGCTTAAGCCATTCCAGCGCCGCGGTGACGGTGCTGAAGCTGCCGAACACCAGCACCCGATCACCCGGTTTCGCCAGCACCCGCGCCTGCTCACAGCCTTGCGCCACCGAGGCCGCCTGTTCGCTCACGCGGATGCCGGGGGCGAGGCGCGCGGCGAGCTGCGCGGCGCTGCCGCCGCGCGGCCCGGGGAGGGCGCAGGCGATCCACACGTCGGCCGAGGTCGCCAGCACGCGGGCGATTTCCCCGGCGTCCTTGTCCTGCAGGATGCCGCATACCGCGATGGTGCGGCCCCGACAGGGCCGGGCGGCGAGGTTCGCCTTCAGCACCTGCGCGGCCGGTTCGTTGTGCGAGACATCCAGGATCCACTCCACCGCGCCGGGCAGGATCTGGAAGCGCCCCGCCACCTCGACCCGCGCCAGCGCCGCGGCCACGCGCCGCAGTTCGAGCGCGGGCCAGCGCTTAGCTCCATCCACACGGCGCGCCAGTGATTCCACCGCGGCCAGTGCGGTCGCGGCATTGCGGTACTGAATGGCCCCCGCGAGGTTCGGCGCCGGCAGGCCTTCGATTCGCCCGTTCAGTCCCTGGTAGGTCCAGCGCTGCGGCCCGCTGCCGGCTTCGATCTGCCAGCTGAAGTCGCGCTCGGCGATGACGGGCTGTGCACCGAGTTGTTCGATGGCGCGGTAGACGCTGGCCGGCATCTGCGGCGTACCCAGCACGGCCGGCTGCTGCGCGCGGAATATCCCGGCCTTCTCCGCGCCGATGGCATCCAGGGTATCGCCCAGCCAGTCGCGATGATCGAAGCCGACGGAACACAGCACCGCCACGTCGGCATCCACCAGATTCACCGCATCCAGCCGCCCGCCCAGCCCCACTTCCAGCACCGCCACCTCGACCTGGCGGTCGGCGAACAGCAGCAAGGCGGCCAGCGTGTTGTATTCGAAGAAGGTCAGCGTCGTGGCACCGCGTGCCGCCTCGATGCGCTCGAAGACATCGACCAGCTCGGCATCGGTCGCCTCGCGGCCCTGGAGGTGGATGCGCTCGTTGTAGCGCAACAGATGCGGGGAGGTGAGCGTGCCGACCTTAAGGTCGAGGGCCAGCAGCAGCGCCTCGAGCGTCGCCACCGTGGAGCCCTTGCCGTTGGTGCCCCCGACGGTGATCACGCGGTAATTCGGGCGGGCGACGCCGAGGCGTTGGGCCACGGTGCCCACGCGGCCCAAACCTAAGTCGATGGCGCGGGCATGCACCTGCTCCTGCAACGCCAGCCACTGCGCCAGCGTGCGCGTCGCGGCGGCCATCCTAGGCGGCGTGCGCCGGGAGCTTCATCAGCATGTTGAGCACGCTGCCGATCCGATCGCGCATGTCGCGCCGATCGACGATCATGTCCACCGCCCCGTGCTCGAGCTGGAATTCGGCGCGCTGGAAGCCTTCCGGCAGGGTCTCGCGCATGGTCTGCTGGATGATGCGCGGTCCGGTGAAGCCGATCAGGGCCCGCGGTTCGGCCACGTTCAGATCACCCAGCATCGCCAGGCTCGCCGAGACGCCGCCCATGGTGGGATCGGTCATCACCGCCACATAGGGCAGGCGCGCCTGCGCCAGTTTCGCCAGCGCCGCGCTGGTCTTGGCCATCTGCTGCAGCGAGAACAGCGCCTCCTGCATGCGCGCGCCGCCGCTGGAGGTGAAGCAGACGAAGGGCGTGCGATGCGCAATGCAGTGCTCGACGCCGCGCCGGAAGCGCTCGCCCACCACCGAGCCCATCGACCCGCCCAGGAAATTGAACTCAAAGGCGCTCGCCACCACCGGGTTGCCGAGCAGGCGCCCGGCCAGCACCACCAGGGCATCCTTCTCCCCGGTGGCCTTCTGGGCCTGCGCCAGCCGGTCCTTGTAGCGCTTGCTGTCCTTGAACTTCAGCATGTCCTCGGGCTGCACGCCCGCGCCGATTTCCTGATTCTCACCCGGGTCCAGGAACCAGTTGAGGCGTTGGCGGGCGCCGATGCGGGTGTGGTGGCTGCACTTGGGGCAAACGTACAGATTGCGCTCAAGCTCGGCGCGGTACAGCACCGCATCGCAGGCCGGGCACTTGCTCCACAGCCCCTCGGGCACCGAGCGCGTGCGCCGCTCGGTCTTGATGCGCGAGGGCATGATCTTTTCGAACCACGACATGGCTGTTTCTCAACCTGGCCTGGGCGGCGGATCAGTAATCATAGCCGATACGGGACCGGCCGCCTCCTCGGGCAGCCCGAAGGCCGGGCTGTAGCGAACCTTCCAGAAATACAGTCCTTCGGCCGGCGCCGTCGGGGCGCTCAAGGTGCGGTCCTTCGAGGCCAGCACTTCGGCCGCCCAGCTCGGGGGCGCCTTGCCTACGCCGATCTCCAGCAGCAGTCCGACGAGGTTGCGCACCATGTGATGCACGAAGGCATTGGCGGTGGCCTCGATGACGACCAGATCGGCGCAGCGCCGCACCTGCAGGGCATGCAGCCGCCTCACCGGGGAGCGCGCCTGGCAGCCGGCGGCGCGAAAGGCGCTGAAGTCATGTTCACCCACCAGCAGCGCCGCGGCGGCGGCCATGCGCTCCACGTCCAGCGGCCGGTAGATCAGGGTCGCGCGCCGCGCGGCCAGCGCCGAACGGCCCAGCCGGTTGAGGACGAAATACCGATAGGTGCGCGCTTCGGCGCTGTAGCGCGCGTGGAAATGCGCCGGCACCGCACGCGCCCAGCGCACGCTGATGGTGTCGGGCAGATTGGCATTGGCACCCAGCACCCAGCTGCGCTCGCCGCGTACCGCCGTGGTGTCGAAGTGGGCAACCTGGCCGGCGGCGTGAACCCCGGCATCGGTGCGACCCGCGCACACCAGGGCCACGGTCTCGCCGGCAACGGCGCTGAAGGCACCCTCGGCCGCTTCCTGCACGCTGCTGACGCCCGCCTGCTGCGTCTGCCAGCCGGCGAACTGCGCGCCGTCGTACTCCAGGGCGACGGCAATGCGTGGCAAGGGACGCTCAGCCGGGCAGCGACTCGATGAGGCGCTGGGCTTCCTGCTTCTGGGCCACCGATCCCTCGGACACGACCTCCTCGAGGATGTTGCGCGCGCCTTCCGGATCTCCCATGTCCATGTAGGCCCGTGCCAGATCGAGCTTGGTGCCGACCTCGCTCATGGTCACCGGCTCCAGGTCCGGCAGCGCCAGATCCTCGGTGCCCAGTTTCTGGGTCTGCGCGAAGGCGGCATCCGGAATGGTGGCCGTGCCCACGTCCAGATCCAGGCCGTGATTTCCGGCCGGTGCCGCAATCTGCGTGGCCTCACCGCCGCCCAGGTTGAAATCGACGTCACTGGAGAGCGCCGCGAGACTGGCGGTGGCGCTGATGTCGTGCTCGGCGCCCTCGATGCTGATCGGCGCATCGGTCGCCGACCCATCGAACTGCCAGGAGCCGGTGGGGGTCTCGGAGGGGTCCACGCCGAAGGCCGGGCCGCGCTGTTCGGCGGTTTCCAGCAGCCGGCGGGAGCGCTCGTCCAGGCCCGCCACCATGGTCGGGGCATCGGCACCGGCCCCGAGCGCCGGTTGATCCACGGTGTCGAGCGAATTCAAGTCCAGGCCCAGATCATCGATGGCCAGTTCCGCGGTGTGCTCGGTATGCGGGGCCTGCTGCAGCACCTGCTCGACCTTCTGGCGCACGGTCGCGGTCGCGCTGATGTCGGGCAGCGGCTGCTCGACCGTGGGTGACTCGCCATTGAGCCCTTCATTCAGGCCGCCGAAGCGCGCCGCGGCGAGTCGGCCCGCGGTCATCTCCTGGGTCGAGCCGGTGGCCGAGTCCGCGGGGCCCTCGGTGCTGTGCAACGCCAGGTTCTTGTCGGTGGCCTGGGCCGCGGCGGACTCGGCGGTCGCGTCGCGCTCGCCGATGGCCGTACCGATGTCCAGGTCGATGTCATCCGCGGCCTTCTGCACCGAGGAAGGCGAGCCGATGACGTCGAAGTCGATGCCGCCGGCCTGTCCGCCTTCCAGATCGAGGTCCACGCCCGCGGCGGCCGCGCCGCTGACGGCGCCGCTGCCACTGAACAAGGCATCATCGGGCGCCAGCTGCTTGCCCATGATGAGGATCTTTTCCCATTCACCCGGCGCGGCCTCGGCGCGGGTGTTGGCGAGCTCGTGGGCGCTGCTCAGGAACTGTTCCTTGTTGCCCCAGACGAAGAAGACCTCGAGCAGTTTGAGTTTCAGATCACGACGCGCCGGATCGCGCTGGATGGCGATGCGCACCAGATCGGCGGCCTGGTCGTACAGACCGTAGGCCATGTGGAAATCCGCCTCGGCCAGCGGGTCACCCTGTTCCAGGTTGATCGCGGTTTCCGCGCTGATGGTCTGGTCCGCCGAAATGTGCGGCGCGCGGGTGCTCACGCCGCCATCGAAGCGCGGCTTGACGTGGGTGCCCGACTCCTCGACCAGGATGGACTCATCGCGCAGCGGCATCAGCGGCTGGGTGTCGAAGACGCCCTCGCGCTCGCCGGTGATGGTGTCCGCGCTGGCATTCAGATGTCCCAGGGAATCATCGAAGCTGGACTGCCGGCGTGCGCGCCAGGCGCGAAAGCCGAGCAGCGCGGCGATGACGGCGACCAGGGCCACGAGCGCCAGCCAGTACTGCTGCAGCAGGCCGAAGATGCCGCCGCTGCCGGATTCAACCGGGGTGGTGGTGATGATGTGCGGCCGGTGCTTGACCACCGGCGCCGAGGCGGCCGCGGCTTCTTCGGCGGCCGGCGCTGAAGATTGCGCCTCAGCGGGCGCCGAACCCTGGTCCGGCGCGCTCGCCGCCGCGGGTGCGGGCTGCTCCGGCGCCGCTGTGGCGACGGCCGGTGGATTCGCCGCCACGGGCGCGGGCGTCGGCGCCGCGCTCGCGGGGGCAGCCGCGGCCTTGGCGGCGCCTTGCGCGGCGGCCAGTTGTGCCTGCAGCTTCGCCAGATCGGCGTTGCGCACCGACAGCAGACGCTGCGATTCTGCCAGCTGCGACTGCAATTGCTGAACCTTGCTCTGCAGCGCCCCGCTCTCGGCGCTGCCGCTGGTGGCCGCGCCCGCGCCGCCGCTGCCCGGAGTCACCAGGTGCAGCCGACCGGTGTCGGCGGCCGCGCCGCCGGCACTGCCGGCGCTGGCCGCGGCGCTATGCCAGGCCGCGTTCTGCCGGCGCACTTCCGCGGCAGCTTCACCGGCGCTGATGGCACCCAGGGCGGTCGCATCGGGCAGGCGCAGCACCGCGCCCGCGCGCAGCAGATTGATGTTCTTGTCGAACGAATCCAGGTTGCCCTGGTAGGTCGCCACCATCCAGCGGCGCACATCCGGCGCCGCCGTGGTCCCGGCCTCGCGCGCGGCGATGCGCGACAGCGTGTCGCCGCGTTGCACCTGGTAGGTCTGGTTCGAGCTGGCCGGGGCCGCACTCGCGGCCGGTGCCGGCGCGGCGGGGGCGGTGGGGGCGGCCGGCGCCGGCGCGGGCTCGCGCTCGATGGCGCCGCCCCGGGGACCTGCGCCCACGGCAGGGGCGGCCACGGCAGGGGCGGCCTGACCCTGGTCGGGTGTATAGACCGGGGGGTCCAGCAGCACGGTGTATTCGTGGGCGACGTGACCGCGCGCCCAGTTGATCTCCACCAGCAGCGTGGCGAAGGGCTCGGTGATTGCGGCCCCCGAGTGGACCTTGATTATGTCGCGCCCATCGCTGGTGTGCATGGGCTTGAGGGTTACCGTGGCGAGGTAGGCCGGCCATTCCAGGCCGTTTTTCTGGAAGGTCTCGCGCGAGGCCACCTGGGCGCGCAGGCTCGCGAGGTCCTCGGGCGTCGCGCCAATCAGGTCGATATCGGCGTCAAGCGGCGCATTAAGGGACGAATGCAGATGGATGTCACCCAGGCCAAGCGCCATCGCGGCCGGCGAGCCAACGACCAACGCCGCCAGCGTCCACTTAAGGGATTTGGCAGTCATTCACGATACTCCGCGCCACACCGGCCGAGAGAAATGTCCTAAAAAACAAAAGCATGGACAGGATTGCGCAAATCCACACTACGGACGGCAATATAACTTATAAATAGTCACGCACCAAAATCTCAGCGATCTGGACGCTGTTCGTGGCGGCTCCCTTCCTGACATTGTCCGCGACAATCCACAGGTTGAGCCCACGTTCTGACGACATATCTTCCCTAATGCGCCCCACATAAACTGTGTCGCGGTTCGCTGCCTCGACGGCTGCCGTGGGGTACCCCCCGGGGCGTCGCTCGTCCATCACGGTCACCCCGGGCGCCGATTCCAGGATCTTGCGCGCTGCAGCAGCGGTGAGCTTGTGCCGGGTGGTCAGGTGCACCGCCTCGGAATGGCCGAAGAACACCGGCACCCGCACCGCGGTCGGGTTCACGCGGATATCGGGGCTGCCGAGGATCTTGCGGGTCTCCCACAGCATCTTCATTTCTTCGCGCGTGTAGCCATTGTCCTCGAAGCGATCGATCTGCGGCACGACGTTGAAGGCGATCTGCGCCGGTATCACCCCGGCCTTGACCGGGCCCTGCCCGCTCAAGAGCGCCGCCGACTGGGTGGCCAGCTCCGCGATCGCCTCGCGGCCCGCCCCGGACACGGACTGGTAGGTGGCGACATTGATGTGCTCGATCACCGCCACGTCGTGCAGGGGCTTGAGCACCACCAGCATCTGGATGGTGGAGCAGTTGGGATTGGCGATGATGCCGCGGTTGGTGTACTGCGCGATGTCCTGCGGATTCACCTCCGGTACGACCAGCGGCACCTCATCCAGGTAGCGGAACTCGGAAGTGTTGTCGATGACCACGCAGCCGGCGGCGGCGGCCTTCGGCGCATATTCGCGCGAGACCTCCGCACCGGGCGAGAACAGCGCGATGTCCACCTGGGAGAAATCGAAGTCCGCGAGATTCTCGACCGAGTGGCGCTTGTCGCGGAACGTCACCGACTTGCCCAGCGAGCGCTCGCTGGCCAGCGCGAACAGCTGCTTGACCGGGAACTTGCGCTCCTCCAGCACGGTAATCATGGTCTCGCCGACCAGTCCGGTGGCGCCCACCACCGCCACGCTGAATCCCTCATCCCCTGCAATGCCGCTCATGTTGCTGTTTGTTTCCCGTCGAATCTTCTAGATGGCCGGCGTCGCCGACTTCACATCCATGTTCTGGCCGCGATGCCGCAGGTAGTGATCCATCAGCACGATGGCGAGCATGGCCTCCCCGATCGGCACCGCCCGCAGTCCCACGCAAGGATCATGGCGCCCGGTGGTCGTGATCTCCACGGGCTGACCGTCCAGATTGATGGTGCGCCCCGGGACCTGGATGCTCGAGGTCGGCTTGAACGTCACTTGCGTGACGATGTCCTGCCCGGAGGAGATGCCGCCGAGTATGCCGCCGGCGTTGTTGCTCAGGAAACCCTGCGGCGTCATTTCATCGCGGTGCTCGCTGCCCTTCTGGCCGGCGCTGCGGATGCCCGCCCCGATCTCCACGGCCTTGGCGGCGTTGATGCCCATCATCGCACTGGCGATATCGGCATCCAGGCGCTCGAACACCGGCTCGCCCAGCCCCGGCGGAATGCCGCTGGCGATGAGGGTGATCTTCGCGCCGACCGAATCCCCGGCGCCGCGCAGCTCCCACAGCAGCGCCTCGAGTTCCGCGACCCGCGCGGGATCCGGACAGAAGAAGGGGTTCTCATAGGCGAATGCCGGGCTCACCGGCGCCAGCGTCAGGGCGCCCACCTGGCTGACGTAGCCGTGGATGCGCGCGCCCAGGCGCTGCGCCAGGTACTTGCGGGCGATGGCCCCGGCCGCCACCCGCATCACCGTCTCGCGTGCCGAGGAGCGTCCGCCGCCGCGATAGTCGCGAAATCCGTACTTCTGCTGGTAGGTGTAGTCGGCGTGTCCGGGCCGGAAGCGATCCTTGATCTTCTCGTAGTCCCGCGAGCGCGCATCGGTGTTCTCGATCAGCAGTCCGATCGGGGTGCCGGTGGTGCGTCCTTCGAACACCCCGGAAAGAATGCGCACGGCATCCGCCTCGTGACGCTGGCTGACGAACTTTGAGGTTCCGGTGCGCCGCCGGTCCACATCGGACTGCAGGTCCGCCTCGGACAGTTCCAGTCCCGGCGGACAGCCATCGACGATGCAGCCCAGGGCCGGGCCGTGGCTCTCGCCGAAGCTGGTGACTGTGAAGAGCCTGCCGAAGGTATTGCCGGACATTTCTTAACTGCCTGCAGATGCGAGCTGTTCAGCCGTGAGCAGGAACACGCCGCCCCCGCCCCGTTCAAACGTCAGCCAGGTGAAGGGCAGACGGGCAAACGCACGACGGACCGCGCCTTCGGTATTGCCCACTTCCACGATGAGTATGCCTCCGGGATTCAGATGCCGCCGGGCCCCTGCCAGGATCACCCGTACCGCGTCCATGCCGTCCCGGCCCGCGGCCAGCGCCATGCGCGGCTCGTGGCGGTATTCCGCCGGCAGCGAGCGCAGCTCGCGCGCCCCGACATAGGGCGGGTTGCTGACAATGATATCGTACGCTTCAGCCTTCAGGGCGCTGAAGTAATCCGATTCAATCAGACGCACCCGTTTCCCAAGGCGGTGACGGCGCACGTTCACGGCCGCCAAGGCCAGCGCCGCCGTGCTGATGTCCACCGCATCGACTCGCGCGCGCGGCAGCATCCGCGCCGTGGCGATGGCGATGCAGCCGCTGCCGGTGCCCACATCCAGCACGCGCCGGATGCGGCGTGGGTCGATCCAGGGGGAGTAGCCGCGCTCGATGAGTTCGGCGATTGGCGAGCGTGGCACCAGTGCCCGCGGATCGGTGCTGAACTTCAAGCCCGCGAACCAGATCTCGCCGGTCAGATACACCGCCGGCAGCCGCTCCCGGATGCGGCGCGTGATCAGCGCCCGCGCCTGCTGCTGCTGCAGCGGGGTGGTCACGCGCGCGTAGATCCTGGCGCTGGGCGCGGGTAGCCCCAGGGCATGCCAGACCAACGCCGCCGACTCGTCCCAGGCGTTGTCCGTGCCGTGGCCAAAGAACACCCGCGCGCGGCTGAGGCGTCGTGCGCCGCGCGCGATCAGCTGCCGGACCGTGACCGGTCGGACCCGGGGATGGCTGGGCTTGTGGGATACTTTATTCATGAATATGCGCGCATCCCGTGTCCTGATGATCCTGGTGCTGGCCCTTGCCGCCTGCGGCGGCTTCTGGCTGGCGCACCGACTTGACCATTCCGCACCGGTGCTGACAAGTGGCACCTGGCTGCCGCAGGGCCGCGAGGTCGGCGAATTCTCCCTGCTCGACCAGAACGGCGCGCCATTTACCGCCGCGCGCCTCAAGGGCACACCGACGCTGGTGTACTTCGGCTACACCCACTGTCCGGATGTGTGCCCGCTGACGCTGCTGCAGCTGGCGCAGGTGGTGAAGTCCGGCGTGGTGCCGGGACTGCGGGTGGCCTTCATCAGCGTGGACCCGGCGCGCGACACGCCCAGCCAGCTGGCCCAGTATGTTCACGCCTTCGATCCGGACTTTCTGGGACTGACCGGAACGCCGGCGGTGCTCAAGAGCCTGGCGCAGCGCTTCGGGGTGGTGTTCATGCGGGTGGACCTGCCCGGCGGCGACTACAGCATGGACCACTCCTCGACAATCTTTCTGATGGACGCGCGCGGCCGCAACGTGGCCGTTTTCACGGCGCCCTACGATGTGAAGGGGCTCACCCAGGACCTGCGGCTCGCCGCCGGGGACCTGGGCTGAGCGGCGCCCGATCATGGCCATGACTCCCGGCTCTCCCGCGGCCCGCGCCTTCATCCTGCTGCAGCGCCTGCTGCCGCAGCACGCGCTGTCGCGACTCATTCATTTCGTGGCCCGACGGCGCGCCGGGGGCGTGAAGAACGCGCTGATCGGCGCCTTTGTGCGCGGCTTCCAGCCCGACTTGTCCGATGCCCGGCAGCCGGACCCCTATCGCTATGAAAGTTTCAACGCCTTCTTCACGCGCGAGCTCATCGACGGCGCGCGACCCATGCCCGAAGATCCGCTGGGCGTCGCCTCGCCGGTGGACGGCACCATCAGCCAGATCGGCTACCTGGACGGGCCATCCCTGCTGCAGGCCAAGGGGCGCAGCTACACATTGAACGCACTGCTGGGCGGATCCCCGGCCGACAATGCGCGCTTCGCCGGCGGCGCCTTCGCGACCTTGTACCTGGCGCCCTACAACTATCACCGCATCCACATGCCGCTGGCCGGGCAGCTCACCGCCACGCGGCATATTCCCGGTCGCCTCTTCAGCGTCAATGCCGTCACGGCCGCGGCGGTCGAGGGCCTGTTTGCGCGCAACGAGCGGGTCGTCTGCCACTGGAATGAGGCGCAGCAGGCTTTCTCGATGGTGCTGGTGGGAGCCTTATTCGTGGGCAGCATCAGCACGGTCTGGCACGGCGAGATCACGCCGCCGACGCGCCGCGCGGTGCGCGAGCTGGCACCGCCGGCCGCCACCGGAACGGCGCTGGCGCGGGGCGATCTGATGGGTTGGTTCAACATGGGATCGACCGTGATCCTGCTGTTTCCGCCCGAGCGCGTGCGCTGGCTGGCGGGGCTTGCCGCCGGCATGCCGGTGCGGGTGGGCCAGCTGCTGGGCCAGCTGCAGCCGTGAGCGCGGCGGACGAGGACTGGCGGCCGAGCGCCTCGCTGGAGCGCCTGCGGATGCGCGCCGCGCTGCTTGCGCGCACGCGCGCGTTCTTCGCCGCCCGCCAGGTCCTGGAGGTGGATACGCCGGCGCTGGTGAACGCTGCGGTCACCGACGTGCACCTGCACAGCGTCGCGGTCGACGTGGGCGCAGGTCCCGGCCTGTTCCTGCACACTTCGCCCGAATTCGCCATGAAGCGGCTGCTCGCGGCCGGCAGCGGCGACATCTACCAGATCTGCCACGTGGCCCGCGGCCTGGAGCAGAGCCGCCTGCACAACACGGAATTCACCCTCGTGGAGTGGTACCGGCTGGGATTTGACCTGCCGCGGCTCATGGCCGAGGTGGAGGCCCTGGTGCGGACCCTGTGCGCTGGGCATCCGCTGCTGCAGCGGCCCGCCGAGCAGCTCTCCTATCAGGAGGCCTTCCAGCGCCACCTGGGCATCGATCCCCTGACGGCCACGATTCCCGAACTGCTGCAGGTGGTCGCGGCTCTCGGGTACCGGGATGCCGCCTCACGCGAGGAACTGCTGGACCTCATCATGGGCGCCATCATCGGACCGGTGCTGGGGCAGCAGGCGCTAACGTTCATCCACGGCTACCCGGCGTCCCAGGCGGCACTCGCCCGCCTGAATCCCGCCGATCCGCGCACTGCGCAGCGCTTCGAGCTGTACCTGGCGGGCCTGGAACTGGCCAACGGATTCCAGGAACTGGCCGCGGCCACGGAGCAGCGCGCGCGCTTCGCTCACGACCTGCGCGAACGGGAACGGCGCGGCCTGCCGCCGCACGGCATGGATGAGCGCCTGCTGGCGGCGCTCGCCGCGGGGCTGCCCGAGTGCGCCGGGGTGGCGGTGGGTTTCGATCGGGTGCTGATGCTGGCGGCGGGCGCCGCCCACATCAACGAGGTGCTGCCCTTTCCGACCCAGACGGCTTGAGCCTACTGCTTGGCGCGCGAAATGTACTCGCCCGTGCGGGTATCCACGCGGATGACTTCACCCTCGTTGATGAACAGCGGCACGCGCACCACCGCGCCGGTCTCCAGCTTCGCGGGCTTCTGGCCGCCAGTGGCGGTGTCGCCGCGCAGGCCGGGGTCGGTCTCGACGATCTTCAGTTCGATATGCGACGGCGGGGTGACCTGCAGCGGCTCGTTGTTCCACAGCGTCACGATGCAGGTCGTGCCGTCCTTGAGCCAGATGGCGTTGTCACCCACGGCCGCCCGGCCGGCGGTGTACTGCTCGAAATTCTCGGGCACCATGAAGATCCAGAAATCGCCGTCCTGATACAGGTACTGCATGTCCATGTCGACCACGTCGGCCGCATCCACGGAGTCCCCGGACTTGAAGGTGCGCTCGATGGTGCGCCCGGTCTTGAGGTTGCGCACCTTGACGCGGTTGAAGGCCTGTCCCTTGCCGGGTTTGACCATCTCGTTTTCGACAATCGAGAAAGGTTCGCCGTCCAGCAGTATCTTCATGCCGGACTTAAATTCACTGGTGTTGTAGCTGGCCATTTCCTTCTCGCGGTGCCGGCCCCAAAATGGGTCGCGAATGATACCGGCAACCACCCTGGGCCGCCACCCGGCCCCCTCTCCCACCTGGCAGCAAGAGCTCGCCGGCGCCATTACCCGTCCCGACGCCCTGGCGCTGGCCCTGGGCCTGGATCCGGGGCTGTTTCCCGCGGCGGCCGAGGCCGGCGGCCTGTTTGGGCTGCGGGTGCCCCAAAGCTTCGTGCGCCGGATGCGCCACGGGGATCCCCTGGACCCGCTGCTGCGTCAGGTCATGCCCCTGGCGGCGGAACTGTCGCCCCAGCCCGGGTTCGGGGCTGACCCGCTGGGCGAACAAGGTGCCCTGAAGGCCCCGGGGCTGCTGCAGAAATACCGCGGTCGGGCCCTGCTCATCGTCACCGGCGCCTGCGCCGTCCACTGCCGCTACTGCTTCCGGCGCGAGTTCCCCTACGCCGAGCAGGTCGGCGGCGGCGCCCTTGCCCAGGCCCTGGAGGCCATCGCGGCGGATCCGTCCGTGACCGAGGTGATCTTCAGCGGCGGGGACCCCTTGAGCCTCACGGATGCGCGGCTGCGCGCCCTGACGCAGCGCCTCGCGGGCATCCCGCACCTGCAGCGCCTGCGGCTGCATACGCGGCTGCCGGTGGTGCTGCCCTCGCGGGTCGATGCCGGTCTGCTGCAATGGCTGCGCGAGCTGCCCTGGCCGGTGGCCATGGTCCTGCACGCCAATCACGCCAACGAAATCGATGCCGACGTGGCGCAGGCCTGTGCGCGGCTGCGCGCCGCCGGCGTGACGCTCCTGAATCAGTCGGTGCTGCTGCGTGGAATCAACGATTCGGTCGCAGCGCTGGCGGATCTGTCGCAGCGCCTGTTCACGGCCGGGGTCGTCCCCTACTACCTGCATGTGCTGGACCGGGTGCGCGGTGCGGCGCATTTCGAGGTGCCGGAGGAGCGCGCGCAGCGGCTGGTCGGTGAACTCGCCGCGAGCCTCTCGGGCTATCTGGTGCCGCGACTGGTGCGTGAAGTACCCGGCGGACCGGCGAAAATCCCCCTCGCGCCGCAGTTCCCGGCGTGGAAAATGTGAGACCCGTCGCACGCGGGTGGGCGCCGCTGCGGTGCTAGACTGGCGCGCGTGTCCGAGCAGAACGCACTACCACTGATTGTCCTGTCCGCCACGCGTGATCCGGTCGAGGTGATCAACGGCGTGCTGCGGCGTGCCGGCCATGCGGCGCACTGCACCTGGATTCCGGCACTGCGGGACATGGGCGATGCGCTGACGCAGCTGAACCCCGAGCTGATCCTGCAGTGCGAGCCCAGCGGCGAGGACCTGGTTGCCGCGGTGGCCGTGCGCGATCAGCTCACGCCGGCCGTGCCGCTGGTGGTGGTGGACGACTCGGTGACCGAGGCGCGCATCGCCGATGCCATGGCCAAGGGCGCCCGCGACGTCGTCTCCTGCGGCAATGCCGAGCGCCTGCTGGCCGTGATGACGCGCGAACTGCGTTCGCATCGCATGGAGCGCGCCCTGGAGGGCACGCTGCGCACCGCGCGCGACGCACGCCGGCAGCTGGCCTCGGTGCTGCAGCACTCCAATGACGCCATCGCCCAGGTCCAGGAAGGCATCCTGGTCGATGCGAATTCCTCCTGGCTGAGCCTGTTCGGCTTCGAGCTGACCGCGATCGCCGGCCAGCCCATCATGGACATGTTCGAGCAGAGCACGCACGCGGCGCTCAAGGGCGCGCTGTCCGCCTGCCTGCAGGGCCGCTGGAGCAACCATCCCCTGAGCACCCAGATCCGCTTCGCCGACGGCCTGCACCGGCCCTTCGAAGTGGTGCTGGCGCTCGGCGAGCACGATGGCGATCCGTCGGTGCAGCTGATCATCGCTTCGCGCAAGGAAGAGTCGAACCAGCTGGAAGAGGACCTGGCGGACGCCGTGCGCCGCGATCCGACCACCGGCCTGCTGTATCGCATGCCGCTGCTCACCGCCGTCATTGAACGCCTGGTCACGCCGGTACGCGCGGGCGTGCGCTACTTCGCCGTGGTCAAACCGGACAAGTTCGCGACCGTGGAGCGGGATGTGGGACTGTTCGCCAGCGAGGATGTGCTCTCGGCATTCACCGCGCAGGTGCGCGAGGGCCTGCATCCATCCGAGATCATCGGCCGCCTGGGCGGCACCAGCGTGATGGTGCTGCTGGAGCGCGGCAACGACCATGACGTTGAAGCCTGGGGTGCACAGCTGGTGGCCCGCATGGCGCGCCAGGTGGTGGCCGTCGGCGAAAAGACTCTGACGATCACCTGCTCGGTGGGCCTGAGCGTCGCGCCCACCATCGTGGCGCAGACCGGTGCCGATGCGGATGCTGCCATTGCGGACGCCCTGGAGGCCTGTGCGAAGGCCCAGCAGCGCGGCGGCAACCAGGTTGCCCAATCCGACAAGGCCGACAATGACTCGCGCGTGAAGGCCTACGACCAGGTCTGGGTGAAGCACATCAAGGCCGCCTTGATGGAAAACCGCTTCCGGCTGGTGCAGCAGCCGATCGCGAGCCTGCACGGCGCCGACCACACCATGTTCGACGTGCTGCTGCGCATGCTGGATGTCAACGGCAAGGAAGTGCTGCCGGGCGAGTTCATGCCGGCCGCCGAGCGCAACGATCTGCTGAAGAACATCGATCGCTGGGTGGTGGGCGCGTCGCTGTCATTCGCCGCGCAGCGCAAGCCCGGCTGCCTGTTCGTGCGCCTCTCGCACGAGACCCTGAAGGACGGCTCCTTCCTGGGCTGGCTCGACAACCAGGTGCGCGCCAGCCGCTCGGAGCCGAACCGGCTGTGCTTCCAGGCCCCCGAGGATGTCGTGGCCACGCACCTGGGACGGGTGCAGACCCTCAGCACCGAACTGCGCGGCCGAGGCTTCCGCTTCGCCGTCGAACGTTTCGGCTCGGGTCGTGATCCGCAGGGGCTGCTGGAAAGCACGCCGCTGGACTTCGTCAAGATCGATGGCGCCCTGGTCCAGGGCCTCACCAGCAACCAGGAACTGCAGCAGCGCGTGCGGCTGCTGGTGGAGCAGGCCAAGGCCCGCAACATCGAGACCATCGCCGAGCGCGTCGAGGACGCGAACACCATGGCGGTGCTGTGGCAGCTGGGCGTGCAGTACATGCAGGGCTACCTGGTGCACGCGCCCGAGGAGATCGTGCTCAAAGGTTGAACGGGCCCGCCGGCGCCGCGCCCCGCATTTCTGGACGAATACCCGAAGATCGTATACCGTAAGTTCCTGAACCCGTAAGCAATTTCCTCTACTCTTAACGGTGCGTCAGGGCCGTACACTTGACGAACGCAGCCTCCACATCCGCAGCCGCGCCCCACGATCGTCTTGAGGTGCTGCGCCGGGAATTCCTCGACAGCCTGTTCGTGCTGGCGGCGGTTCTGTCCACCGATGGCACCGTGGTCGAAGCCAACGAGACCGCGGTGACCTCGTTTGGGGTGCCGCGCGATCAGCTCATCGGGGCCAGCTTTCAGCACGTTGCGCAGCGGCTGCTGACGCCGCAGGACGTGTTGGATGCCACGGCGCTGCTGCTGCGGGCCGCGCAGGGTGAAAATGCCCGCGGCAACCTGACCGCACACTTTGCGGGCGGCAACCTTGCGGTGCTGGATTGCACGTTCCGGCCACTAAGGGATGCAGCCGGCAATGTCACGCACATCGCCGCCACCGGCGTTGACGTCACGGCGCACAAGCAGGCAGAGCTGGCACTGCAGAGATTGAACCGCGATTTGCGCCTGGTAACCGGGAGCAACCGGCTGCTGATCCGCGCCCAGGATGAGCAACACCTGCTGGACGAGATCTGCCGGATCGTGGTGGACACGGGCGGCCACCTGCTGGCCTGGGTCGGGTTTGCGGAGGATGATCCCGGCAAGTCCGTGCGTCCGGTTGCCGTGGCAGGGCGGGATGAGGGCTACGTCGACCGCACCGATATTTCATGGGGCGACACGCCGCGGGGCCAGGGACCTGCCGGGCGCGCGATCCGCACCCGCAGCGTCCAGGTATCACGTCACATCGAGGCGGATCCGCTGATGGGCCCCTGGCGCAAGGATGCCCAGGCACGCGGCTACCGCTCCTGCGTCGCGCTGCCGCTGGTGGCCTCCGGCGGGTGCATCGGCGCCCTGAACATCTACTCCGCCAACGAGGAGGCCTTCAACGCCGGTGAGCTCGAATTGCTCGGGGAGCTGGCGGAC
Organism: uncultured Pseudomonadota bacterium; assembly: GCA_963726995.1. Taxonomy (GTDB): domain Bacteria; phylum Pseudomonadota; class Gammaproteobacteria; order Steroidobacterales; family Steroidobacteraceae; genus DAIDKA01. The sequence continues at coordinate 1,636,254 of CAVSEP010000006.1, read as the reverse complement.
GATCTGGCCTATGGCATCGAGACGCTACGCATGCGCACGGAGCGCGACGTCGCCCAGCAGAAGATGGGGCTGTTCAGCGAGCTGCTGCAGCACACCCAGGATATGATCTACGTCGTAAACGCCAATACCGGCCGCATTCTGGACGTCAACGAATCGGGCGCAAGCAAGCTCGAGTACTCCCGGGAGGAGATGTTGCGGCTCAGTGTCGGAGACTTCTCCATGGTGGCGGCGGGCCAGAACTGGCGGGAGCGTATCGCGAACGTCAGGAATCAGGGCACATTGGTGTCGGAGGGGGCCTACCGCACCAAGAGCGGCAGGGTATTCCCGGTCGAAATCAGTTTGCGATACGTCGAACATGGTGGCAGCCAATACATCACCGGTGTGACCCGCGACATCACGGAACGTCATCGCCAAGGCGAGCAGATCGACCGCCTGACGCGGATCCTGCGCATGCAAAGCGGCATCAATTCGGCGGTACTTCGAATCCAGAACCAGGATGACCTGCTGCAAGAGGCCTGCCGCCTGGCCACCGAGGTCGGAGGCTATGATCGCGCCGTCTTTTCGGTGGTTGATGCCAGCGGCAAGACAGCTGTACCGCGTTTTCGGGCGGGTGTCGCCACTGATTTTCCGGAGCCGCAAGCGCTGCCGATTGGCGATGACAGCGCGCCGGACCGCAACCTCTCCAGTCGCGCGCTGCGCACCGGTCAGATCGCCGTGAACCGCGATCTGACCTGCACGGAACCACCTGTGGCCCTGCGCCGGGAGCTGCTGGCGCTGGGTTACAAAGCCATGGCTGCCCTGCCGCTTATCGTCGACGGCAGGCGGATTGCCGCGCTGGTGCTGACGACACGCGACGCCAATCTGGTCGCCGATGACGAATTGCTGATTCTGCTGCAGGACATGATGTCCAGCCTGTCCTTTGCGCTGCGCTCAAAAGAGCACGCCGACACCGCGCAGTATCTGGCCTATTTCGATCCACTCACGGGCCTGGCCAAGCGCCCCTTGTTCCTCGAGCGCCTGGCCGGTCTGCTGGGCGGACGCTTCGGACCCTACAGCGACATGCTCGTGATCGCCTTCGACCTGCAGGGCCTGAATCGCATCAACGATACCTACGGACGGCATTTCGGCGATCTGGTGCTGATGCAGCTCGCCGAGCGCCTGCGCGGCTGTGCCAGCAGCGATGCCCATATCGGACACTCCGGCAGCGGCTCCTTCGCGCTGCTGGAGTTCCCGGTCGCAGGCAGTGACGACAGTTCTCGCAGCGTCCTTGATTCCAATCTGTTCGGCGAGCCCTTCGTCATTGAGGGCCGCAGTCTGCACCTGTCGTGCCGCTACGGTGTGGCGCACTTCCCACGTGATGGCACCGAGGCCAGCGGCCTGCTGCAAAGAGCCGAGGCCGCCCTCAAGCAGGCCAAGGACTCCGGCGAGAAATACCTGCACTACCGGCTGGATATGCGCAGTCAGATGGCTGAGCGCCTGGAACTCGAACACAAGCTCAGTGCCGCAATAGCCGGCCATCAATTCGAGTTGTACTATCAGCCGCAGCTGGAATTGAAATCCGGACGCATCGATGCGGTCGAGGCACTGCTGCGCTGGAACGATCCAGCCGCCGGGATCGTGTCCCCAGACCGGTTTCTGGCGGTGCTGGAGTCGACGGGCATGATCCTGTCTGTTGGCGAGTGGGTGCTGGACCGTGCTGTTGCGGATTGCGAGCGCTGGTTTCGGCTGGGACTTGCCCCGATTCGCGTCGCCGTCAATGTATCAGCGGTGCAGCTGCGGCAGCGCAGCTTCGTGGCGCACGTGCTTGAGTGTTGCAAACGACTGCAGCCCTGCACGGGATTCGGGCTGGACCTGGAACTCACCGAGACCATGCTGCTGCAGGATCTGGCGGGCACCAGCAAGAAATTGCACGAACTGCGGGCGGCCGGAGTGCGTATTGCCTTGGATGACTTTGGCACGGGCTATTCCTCGCTCGGGCTGCTGCCAAAACTACCCGTGGATCTGCTGAAGATCGACAGATCTTTTGTTGGCGGCCTCCCGGAGGACGCCGCCAGCGTCGTCCTGGTGGAGACTGTGTTGCGCCTGGCCTCCGCTTTCAAACTGACAACCGTGGCCGAAGGCATCGAAACCGCCGCGCAGCTGCAGGCCGTGGGTGCCATGCGCTGTGACCTGTGGCAGGGGTTCCTGCACAGCTCGCCAATGCCGATCGAACGACTGGAGCAGCTCCTGCTGCGTAGCCGGCAGGCGGTGGCGGATACCGCCGACTAAGCGTCCTTTAGCCCTGGCGCGACCTCGAAGGCGAACAGCCGTGCCGAGGCCTGCGCAATTTCCAGCGGCATGTCGCCGAACATCATCTGGCCAAGAAAGAAATTCCCGTCCACCGCTGCCGTTTGTTCGCCAACGTAGGCGCGCACCTGCTCGGCAGTGCCGGCGATGCCCATCCCGTGGCCCTGCAGCTCATCCCATTGCAGCGGCACGGTCACCGGCAGCGGTGTGCCGCGGCGGTCCCACAGCGCCGTGAGCGAGGCACGCCAGCGCGGAAAGGCCGCGCGGGCGTATCGCAGGGCCTGCGCCTCGGTCTCGGCCACCACCACATGTCGGCACACGCCCATGAAGGGCAGCGGCTCGGCACTGCGCCCCAGCGCCGCCCATTCCTGCCGATAGCGCGCGAATGCCGCATGCGCCATGGGAGCGGGCCGCAGGGAGATGACATTGGCCGCAACCGAGGCGGCCCACGCCGCGGCCTCCGGATTGCCGAGCCCGTACCACAGCGGCGGACGCGGCTGCTGCAGGCACTTCAGGACCATCGGGAAGTTGCGCACCCGGAAGTGCTCGCCCTGGAAATTCACTTCCGGCGAAGTGAGCGCCGCGATGATGATGTCGCGCGCTTCCTCGTAACGCCTGGCCGTGGTGGCCGGATCCACGTCGTAGAGTTCCTGCTCGAGGGTCACCGCACCGCGTCCCATGCCCACCTGCAGCCGCCCGCCGCTCAGCTGGTCGAGCATGCAGATCTCCTCGGCCAGGCGCATCGGGTGGTAGAGCGCGGCAACGTAGACCATGGGTCCGAAGCGCAGTTGGCGGGTGCGCTGCGCGACCGCCGAGAGGAATATGTTCGGCGACGGCGCGAGCCCCAGCGGCGTGCCATGGTGTTCGGCGACGTGGTAGGAATAAAAGCCCAGCTGGTCCAGGGTCTCGATGAAGCGCAGCCGCGCCTCGAAATGCGCCTGCGGGGCAAGGCCGCTGTCATCGACGTGATCCATGACCCCGAACTTCATGGCGCCGATCCGCTCACGTCTGGCGCTTCAACAACCACTCCGCCAGCAGCCGCAGCGGGTCGGCGGCCGCGGCGAAGGGGGCAAGCGCGGCCAGCGCCTCGGCATGCAGCGCCTGCAGGCGCTGCTGGGATGCCGCCACCCCGATGACGGCCGGAAAGGTGGGTTTGGCGCGCGCACTGTCCGCGCCGGTGGCCTTGCCCAGGGTGGAGACATCCCCCAGCACATCCAGCAGGTCATCCTGGATCTGGAAGCCAAGGCCGATGGCCGTCGCGAAGCGGCTCAGGCTCTGCGAGTGCGCGGCGCTCAGGTTCGGCGCGCAGGCCGCCGCCATCATCACGCTGACCTTGATCAGCGCGCCGGTCTTGCGGGCATGCATCTGTTCAACCTGGGCGATGTCGATGGCCTGGCCCTGCACCGCCAGATCGATGGCCTGGCCGCCGGCCATGCCGAACGTACCGCTGGCCTCGGCCAGCAGGTCGATCAGTTTCAGGCGGATGGCAGGATCGGCCGGCAATTGCGGATCGCGCGCCAGCAGGTGAAAGGCGAGCGGCTGCAGCGCATCCCCGACCAGCACCGCGGTGGCCTCATCGTAGGCCTTGTGGCAGGTCGGCCGGCCGCGACGCAGATCATCATCGTCCATGGCCGGCAGGTCATCGTGGACCAGCGAGTACACATGCACCAGTTCGATGGCGCAGGCGGCCGCCTCGACCTGGCTTTCCGGTATCCCCAAGGTGCGCCCGGTGGCGAACACCAGCGCCGGACGGATGCGCTTGCCGCCGCCCAGCACGCTGTAGCGCATCGCCTCGTGCAGGCGGGTCGGAATCTCGGCGGCACCCGGCAGGCGACTCGCCAGCGCCTGTTCCATGCGCGTCTGCCACTCGATCAGCTGCTGGCCGAAGGCGGCGAGTTCGCCGCGCCCCTGCGTCGTCAAAGCAGATCACCCTCGACCTTGCGATCCGGACGCTTGATGGCGTCCACCGAAATCATGACTTCAGCCGCGGGCGCGCCGCTGCCCGAATCGAGGTTCAGCGCCAGATCCGGCGCCATGGGCCCGGAAACCTTCGGCCCCCGGAGCGAGGTGAGCAGCGCCTTCAGCGGATGACGAAAGGCATCGTTGACCGCCGTGCCCTCGAAGCCGCAATGGGCCATGCAGTTGTTGCAGCGGGGATTGTTGCCGATGCCGTACTTGTCCCACTCGGTGTCCTCGATCAGGGATTTGTACGAGCTCGCATAGCCCTCATCCGAAAGCAGGTAGCAGGGACGCTGCCAGCCGAACACGTTATAGGTCGGATTGCTCCAGGGCGTGCAGGCATAGGTCTGGTTGCCGGCCAGGAAATCCAGGAACAGCGAGGAGTGGTTGAAGGTCCAGCGCCGCGGGCTGGCGGGTTTGCCGGCGTGTTTCGGCGCCTGCTTGCCGCGTTTGAAGACTTCGCGGAACAGGCGCTTGCTGGCGCTGCGGCCGAGGAACACATCCTGGCGCGGTGCATGCTCGTAGCTGAAGCCCGGCGACACCGTGATGCCTTCGATGCCCAATCCCATGGCGGTGTCGAAGAACTCGGCCACCTCATCCGGATTCTCGCCGCTGAACAAAGTGCAGTTGATGGTGACGCGGAAGCCCTTGGAGCGGGCCAGGCGGATGGCCGAAACGGCCTTCTCGTACACGCCCTCCAGGCACACCGACTCATCATGGCGTTCCTGGTTGCCGTCCAGATGCACCGAGAACGTCAGGTACTTCGAGGGGGTGTACTCATCGATATGCTTGGCCAGCAGGATGGCATTGGTACACAGGTACACGAACTTCTTGCGCGCCACGATGCCGGCGACGATCTGCGGCATCTCCTTGTGGATAAGTGGCTCACCGCCGGGAATGGACACCATCGGGGCGCCGCACTCATCGACCGCCTTGAGGGCATCCTCCAGACTGACCCGCTTCTGCAGGATCTCCTTCGGATAGTCGATCTTGCCGCAGCCGGCGCAGGCCAAGTTGCACTGGAACAACGGTTCCAGCATCAGCACCAGGGGGTAGTGACGGTCACGACGCAGCTTCCGCCCGGCAATATAGCTCGCGACTTTCAGCTGCTGAATCAACGGTATGCCCATGCGGACTCCTGAACCTCGGCCGAACTATGGGCCTGTTACCTTGGGGTTAAGCGCCCATTATGAACGTGTCGCGAGCACGGCGGGGCGATGATCGTTCCAGACCCGCTCCCATTCCATAATGAACCAGGGGGTGAACTGCCCGGGGCTGCGGCGCGCCATTTCGGTCTGCAGCTGTTCCGGGCTCACCCAGCGCAGGCCCGCGATCTCCCCCGGGTCCGCCTGGACCGGGTGATGGGTTCGACCCATGTAGACCGAGCAAAGTTCGTTTTCGGCCCCCTGGGCGTCCCACTGGGCCTGGTATTGGAATTTGAACAGGAACTGCAGCGCGCAGCGCACGCCCAGTTCCTCGAGCAGCCGCCGGTGTATCGCCGTCTCCATGCTCTCGGCACGGCGAGGATGACTGCAGCAACTATTTGACCAGTACAATGGCCACAGACGCTTGGCCGCCGAACGCTGCTGGAGCAGCAGTTCGCCTCGGGCGTTGAATATGAGCAGTGAGAAAGCACGGTGTAAGATGCCTAGGCCATCATGGCATTGCGCCTTGCTCATGTGCCCGACTTCGCGGTCGGCCTCATCCACAAGAATGAGGGTGTCGGCATCGGCTGGCGAGTGTGCGCCCTTAGTGCCCATGTCCGCTCGAGCCTCATCCATCAACAGGTACCTCCGATTCCGCGCATGATAACCGCCCCTGAAACAGCCACGCCAGCCTTCCTGCCGGACCTGCACGGCCTTGTTTGGATCGGCCTCGTGCTGGCGGCTCTGGCCGCCCTGTACACGCTGATCGCGCTGCTCGGGGCGCTGCTGCGACCCCGTCGCGCGGCGCCGTGGCCGGGCGCCGTGGCGCTGCCCGCCGTCACCATCCTCAAGCCCCTGTGTGGGGCCGAACCCAAGCTGTACGAGTGCCTGCGCAGCTTCTGCAATCAGGCATGGCCGCAGCTGCAGATCGTCTTCGGCGTCCGCGATGCGGCCGATCCGGCTGTCGCCGTGGTGCGACGGCTGCAGCATGAGTTCCCGAAGCTGGATCTGGCGCTGGTGCTTGACGGCACCCACCACGGCAGCAATGCGCAAGGTGAGCAACCTCATCAACATCATGGCCATCGCCAAGCACGACTACCTGATCATCGTCGACAGCGACATCCGGGTGGAGCCCGGCTACGTGCAGCAGGTGGTGGCGCCGCTGCTGGATGAATCGGTCGGTATCGTGACCTGCCCGTACGTGGGACGGCCCCTGCCGGATCTTTGGTCGCAGCTGGGCGCGCAGTTCATCAACGGCTGGTTCGTCCCTCGGAGTGTTCGTGGCGGCGCTGTTTGGTTCGCGCGCCTTCGCATTCGGCGCGACCATCGCCATGCGCCGCCAGGTGCTGGAGGCCATCGGCGGACTGCCGGCGATTGCCAATCAGCTCGCCGACGACTATCGCTTAGGGGAGCTCACCCGGGAGCTGGGGCTGCGCACCGTGCTCTCGCAGGTCGTGGTGGAGACGGTGGTGGAGGAGCGCGGCCTGGCGGATCTGCTGGGACACGAACTGCGCTGGCTGCGCACCATCAAGGCCGTGCGGCCGGTGGGCTACAGCCTGGCCTTCGTGACCTTTGCGCTGCCCGTGGCGCTGCTGGGCGCGGCGCTTGCCGGCGGCGAGCGCCTCGGCCTCATGGCCCTGGGGCTCACGGCGCTGCTGCGCCTGGTGCTGCATCTGTACTGGAGCCCGGCGGGCGAGCGCTCGACCTGGACGCGCTTGTGGGCCATGCCGCTGCATGACTGCGCGCTGTTCGGCGTGTGGCTGTGGGGCTTTCTGGGACAGCGCGTGCACTGGGGCAAGGCCAGCTTCCACCTGGCGCAGGATGGCTCAGTCTCGCGCCTGGCAGCGCCGCTCGAGAACGAATAGTGCCGGATGCGTGCCGGCGCCTGTGCATCATCACCGCTGATGATTTCGGCCTGACTACGGCCGTCAACGAGGCGGTGGAGGCGGCGCACCGCGACGGCGTGCTCACCGCCGCCAGTCTCATGGTCGCCGCTCCGGCCGCGCAGGATGCGGCGCAGCGCGCCCGCGCCCACCCCACGCTGCGCACCGGACTGCACCTGACACTGTGCGATGGGGCGGCGCTGCTGCCGCGACGGCAGATCCCGGACCTGGTCGATGGCGACAATCGCTTTCACCCGAACATGGCGCGCGCCGGCTGGCGATTCTTCGCGCTGCCGCGCGTGCGCCGCCAGCTGGCGGCGGAAATCCAGGCGCAGTTTGCGGCCTTCGCCCGCATGGGTCTCACCCTGGATCACCTGGATGCGCACAAGCATTTCCACCTGCACCCGACGGTGCTGTCGCTGGCCTTAGGGATCGGGCGCGACTTCGGGCTCAGGGCGGTGCGCGTGCCGGCCGAACCAGGGCTCAGCGCAACTCGCCTACTGGCACCGTGGCTGGCGCTGATGCGGGCCCGGCTGCGGCGCGCCCGCATGGCCTGCAATGACCGGATCTATGGCCTGGGGCACAGCGGCGCCATGGACGAGAGCCGACTGCTGCAGGTGCTGGCGGCGATGCCGCCGGGCGTGAGCGAGATCTACCTGCATCCGGCCACCGTCTCGGGAGCGGCCGTTGCCGCCTCCATGGCCGACTATCGTCACGGTGATGAGCTGGCCGCCCTGCTCAGCCCCGCGGCGAGACGCGCCGTCTCACGCCCGGACATCCTGCTGGGTGGCTACGGGGATATCGAGCGCTTCCGATCCGGGTTGGCGCCGCGCGCCGCATGATGAAGTGGGCCATGCGCATCGCGTTGCTGCTGGGCACGACGCTGTGCGTCGTGCTGGTGCTGCGCCAGGGCCTGGGCTCCATCCTGGCCCTGCTGGCCGCGGCGGGCTGGATGCTGCTGTGGCTGGTGCCGCTGCACGCCCTGCCGCTGATCCTGGATACCTTTGGCTGGCGCACGCTGCTGCGCGCCGCCGGGATCGGCGCACCGCTGGCCTCGCCGGCTCGCCTGTTCGTCATCGCCAGCGTCCGCGAGGCGGTCAATCGGCTGCTGCCGGTGGCCAATGTCGGCGGCGAGATCGTCGGTATCCGCATGCTGTGCCGGGATGGCGGCGATGCGGCCGCGATCGCCGCCAGCGTGATCACCGAAGTGCTGTTGACCATCGTCAGTCAGCTGCTGTTTGTCGCCGCCGGCGTGCTGCTGCTGTTGCGCCTGACCGGCAGGATGGCCATGGCTTCGGACCTGCTGCTGGGACTGGCGCTGGCCCTGCCGCTGGTCGCAGCGCTGTACCTGCTGTTACACCGCGGCGCGGTATTCGAACGCCTGCGGCGCGGCGTCGAGGCCACGCTCGACCTGCCGGCCCAGCTGCGCGGCCTGCTTGATCAGGCCGCGGCCCTGGATGCCAGCCTGCGCGAACTGCTGCGCCATGGTGCGGCGCTGCTCACGACGGTCGCGTGGCAGTTGGCGGGCTTCGCAGCCGGCGCCACCGAGACCTGGCTGGCATTGCGCTGGCTGGGGCATCCGGTGGGCTTTGGTAGCGCTATCGCACTGGAAAGTCTGACCCAGGCCATCCGCCATTTTATATTCGTGGTACCGGCCGGCCTCGGTGTTCAGGAGGCCGGACTGGTCGGATTTGGATATCTTCTGGGAGTGGGGAACGACGCCAGCATCGCGCTGTCCGCGGCCAAGCGCATGCGCGAGGTGCTGTTTGGCGTCCCCGCCCTGGTGTATTGGCAGGCATTTTGGGTTTTCAAGGGTACGGGGAATGTCCGCAGCAGCAATTGAGATCGGATCAGCGGCGCATCGCGAACTGCTGGCGCGCTTCTTCATGGACAGCTACGTGGACTATGTTCCCGAGCAGGTGCAGTGGCCGCCGTTGAGCGACGATGCCAGGACCCGCCTGGTGTCGCTGCCGTTCTGGCAGGAGGCAGTGGCCACCGAAAATGTCACCTCCAACACGGTAGCCGCGGCGGCCGCGCTGGAGTCGGATCCGGGCTTGCGCAAGGCCATCGAGCTGCAGGGCTTCGAGGAGGGCCGCCACGCGCGGCTGCTGCAGGCCCTGACGACCCACTACGACATCAAGGTCGCGCAGCCGCCGCGCTACCAGCCGCACGACCTGGAACATGACTTCCTGTTCGCCGGCTTCGGGGAGTGCTTCGATTCCTTCTTTGCGTTCGGGCTGTTCGCCCTGGCGCGCGAGTCAGGCTTCTTCGAGCGCCGGCTCATCGAGGTGTTCGAACCGGTGGTGCAGGAGGAAGCGCGGCACATCCTGTTCTTCGTCAACTGGGTCAAGTACCGCCGCACCCAGCTGCCGTGGTGGCGCCGGCCGGCGTTCTCACTGCGCTGCGGCTGGATCATTCTCAAGCAGCTGTGGAGCCGCGTGAAGACCGCGCGCACCTTGAGCGCACCGGCGCCGGAGCCGGGCGCCGCGGCCAAGCCGGCCGCCGCCCTGGGCGGGGATGACGGTGAGAATTTCACCCTCAGTGCCCACCAGGAGCTGGGCGAGGATGTGACGCTGCACAAACTGCTGGGGCTGTGCCTGCGCGAGAACGAGGCGCGCCTGTCGCACTATGACCCGCGGCTGCGGCGCCCACGGCTGGTGCCGGCGCTGGCCCGATTCATGTACCGGGTTCTGCCCAAGAGCCTGTAGGGATTTTCAGAAATAGCCGGCGTCGCGAAACCAGCGTACGGCATCCTGGAAGGCGAGCGTGGGATTGCGCCAGCTGTAGCCCAGTTCCCGCACCGCCTTGGCGCTGGAGAAGTACATGCGCTTGCGCGCCATGCGCACGCCCTCGACCGTAATGCGCGTGCCTCCCCCGGTCAGGCGCGCCAGGGCTTCGGCCACGTAGGCGATGGGCAGCACCAGCCCATGGGGCAAGCGGATCCGGGGCGGCCTGCGGCCGGCGATGCGGGCGACCTGGGTGAGGATTTCCTGAAGCGTCAGGTCCGCACCGCCCAGGATGTAGCGTTCGCCGTGGCGACCCTGCGCCAGCGCCAGCAGATGCCCCTGGGCAATGTCATCCACATGCGCGATGTTCAATCCGGTGTCCACGAAGGCCGGCGTGCGCCCGGCGGCCGCATCCAACACGATCTGTCCGGTGGGCGTGGGCTTCACATCGCAGGGGCCGATCGGCGTCGAGGGATTCACGATCACGACGCGGCGGTTGGCGCCGCCCTCATCGGCCCATTGCTGAACCAGCTGCTCGGCCAGGAACTTCGAGCGCTTGTAGTGGCCGATCATGTCCGCGAGGGTGGCGACGCAGTCCTCGTCGGCCACCGTACCGTCGCCCACCAGGCGCAGCGTGGCCACGCTGCTGGTGTAGACGATGTTCGGCACGCCGGCACGCGCGGCGGCGCCGAGCAGGCCGCGCGTGCCCTCGACGTTGACCGCGTACAGATCATCCGGATTCGGCGCCCACAGCCGATAGTCGGCGGCCACGTGAAATAGCGCCTCGCAACCCTCGAGGCCCGCCGCGTAGGAGGACGGATCGCGCAAATCCCCCGTCACCACCTCGAGCGGCAGCCCCGACAGATTGCGGCGGTCGGAGCCTGAGCGCGCCAGACAGCGCAGTTGCCAGCCCGCGCCCACCAGGGCGCGCGCGACCGCGGCTCCGACGAATCCCGTGGCACCGGTGACGAAGGCCCGTTTCATGGCAGTCCCAGATCGGTGCCGGCCAGGGCACGCAGCGAACGCAGCGCGAGGCGGTAGCGCCGCGCCAATCGGGGCAACGCCAGAACGTCAGCGGGTCGGGCGGCAAGTCCGCTCAGCAGCCGTGCAAGGTTCACTTCACCGCGCGCGTTGGCGGCGCGCAGCAGCGCCTGCGGCAGCGGATCCGCCGCGGTGTCGATCACCACGCGCGCCACTGCGAATTGCAGCTGCTGCTCGAGCGCCACGCGGGCGATGGCAAAGCTCTCCATGTCGACCGCGACCGCGCCGGTGCGCGCGCGGGCCTGTGATTTGCTCGCCGGCGTAGTCAGCGGCTGCGCGCAGCTGAGCAGCGTGCCATCGACGGCGCTCGCGCCGGGCGCTGCGGCCAGTCGCTCACGCCAGGCCGCGCAGCTGCCGTGCAGCATGCCGCTGCCGTCGGTGACCGCGCGCGGCAGCAGCCACGCGCCGGCCGCAAGGGCCGGATCGAGGGCCCCGGCAAATCCAAAGCTCAAAAGTCCCCGCGCGCCCGCCGCCGCCAGGGCCTGGGCCGCGTGCGTGGCCGCCGCGGCGCCCATGCCGCTCACGAGCAGCAGATGGCCGCTGGGAAGTGTCTGGATCTGTGGGGCGCCGGGGCGTGCCGGCGGCACGGGCCCCAGGGTTCGCGCCTCGGCCGTCAGGGCCGCGACGATCCCGGTGACGCTCACCTCGGGCGGCTGGACCCTGCGCGGTTGCGATAGGCGGCCAGCGCCCACAGCGGAAAGTACGCGCAGTAGCCGTGGTACTTGAGATAGAAGACGCGCGGAAAGCCCGGCGCGGTGAAGCGCGCATCCGTCCACAGGCCGCTCTTCTGCTGGGCGCGCTGCAGCCAGCGCACGCCGTTGCGCACCACCGGGGAGTCCACCTCACCCGCCGACAGCAGCGCCAGTAAGGCCCAGGCGGTCTGAAAGGGCGCGCTGGCCGTGGGTCCGCCGGCCAGATGCCGGTCGTGGTAGCTGTGGTTCAGTTCGCCCCAGCCGCCGTCCGCATTCTGCTTGGAGGCCAGCCAGTTCACGGCGCGCCGCATGGCCGGATCATCGTAGGGTACGCCGGCCTGCTCCAGGGCCATCAGCACCGACCAGGTGCCATAGATGTAGTTGGTGCCCCAGCGGCCGAACCAGGCGCCATCCGGCTCCTGCTCGGCGCGCAGGTAGGCCAGCGCGCGGGCCAGTGCGGCCTGATCCTGTGCACGGCCCACCCGCGCGAGCGCCGTGACCACGCGCGCGGTCACATCGCTGGTGGGCGGGTCCAGCAAGGCGCCGTGATCGGCGAAGGGAATCTCATTGAGCACGTAGTGGGTGTTGTCGGCGTCGAAGGCCGCAAAACCGCCATTGCGGCTCTGCAGGCCCACCAGCCAGTCCAACGCCCGGGCGATGTTGGTCGCGTATTTCTCGGGGTCGCGCGCCTGGTGCATGGACCAGGCGACCACCGCGGTGTCATCCAGGTCCGGGTAGTGGGTGTTCTTGAACTGGAAGGCCCAGCCGCCGCCGCGCACCGCGGGCCTCTGCACCTGCCAGTCCTGCGGGCCGTCCAGCAGCTGCTCGGGCACCAGCCAGTCCAGGGCGCGCTCGGCCGCGGCATGCGCTTCGGGCTGGCCGGCCTCCTGCATGGCCAGCGCCGCCAGCGCCGAGTCCCACACCGGTGACACGCAGGGCTGGCAGTAGGCCTCGGTCGGCCCCACCACCAGCAGTTTCTCCAGGGCCCGCTTGGCGGTCACGCGCCGCGGATCCTCGGGCGGCACGCCCATCAGGACCAGCACTTCCAGCGCATTGACCATCGCCGGGAAGATGGCGCCAAGGCCCCCTTCGCCGTTCAGGCGCTGCAGCACCCACTCGTGCGCCCGGTCCATGGCACGCGCGCGCATGGCGCGCGGAATCAACGGATCGATGGCCCGGCCCATGCGATCGAGCGCCATGAAGAATCGATTGGTGAAGCCGCCGCGCGCGAAGTAGTGGCGTTCCTCCCAGGGCGGCGTGCAGAACAGTTCCTGGATCTCGATGCCCTGGGGATTGCGGGCCAGCGGCTTCTTCGTGCACAGCACGAACAGCGGCACCATCACCGTGCGTGACCAGTACGAGACCTTGTCGAGGTGGAACGGAAACCACTTCGGCAGCAGCATGATCTCGACCGGTATGTAGGGCACGGCCCGCCACGGCACCTGTCCGAACAGCGCCAGGGCGATACGCGTGAACACATTGGCGCGCGCCGCGCCGCCGCGCGCCAGGATGGCCGCCCGGGCGCGCGCCATGTGCGGCGCCTCGATGTCATCGCCGGCGAGCTTCAGCGCGTAGTACACCTTCACGGTGCAACTCAAGTCCAGCTCGCCCCCCAGGAACAGCGGCCAGCCGCCGTGCTCGGCCTGATGGCGGCGCAGGTACACGGCCAGCTTCCCCTGCAGCACCTCGTCGAGCTCGTCGAGGAAGTGCATCATCATGATGTATTCGGCCGGAATGGTGCAGTCGGCCTCCAGCTCGAACAGCCAGAATCCTTGCGCGCTCTGCAGGCCGATCAGGGCATCGCGCGCGGCGGCGATGGAACGCTCCAGCGCCTCGCCGCTGTCGGCGTCGGGCAGGCGGCTGACATGGGCCGTGGCACCCGCACGGGCGGAGTCACGCGCCGTGCGCGCGTCGCGCGCGGTGGAGGGGCCCGTGGTCACTGCACGGTGCTCCGGTCGGGCTGCGGCAACAGACCCACCTCATCCGGGGTGGCTCGCAGGTTGACCCGCCGGGCGCGGTGATAGGCGCTGGCGGCATGCTCGGCCGCATCGCCGTCGGCCAGCTGCAGCTTGCGCGGTTCCCAGTCCGGGGCCAGCACCGCCAGCGGCAGGCCCGCCGCGGCGCGGTTGAACAGGAAGCGCAGCAGGGCATCGCGGCGGGTCGCGGCATTGCTCAACGCGAGCGTTACCGCGACGGTCCGGCGCGATACCTTGACCTGCGAGCCCTGGGTGAACCCCGGGTTGGCGGCGATACGCCGCAGGGTCAGCACCGCAAGGCCGATGGCCCACAGGCAGAAGCGCCGGATCCCGGTCTCGCGCGCCGGGATCAGCAAGGTGAACTCCAGGGCATTGCGCAGGTGCGCATGGGCGAGGCCCACCAGCTCCTGCATCCCGGCGGCGAAGCCCGCCCCGCCCTGCTTCGCGCTCAGGTGCGAGAGGTCCACGCCGTGGCGCGTGAACACCTCCTGCGGCAGCCAGCAGGCGCCGCGGCTGCGGTCCTCCCAGAACGTCCTTGAGGATATTGGTCATCTGCAGGCCCTGCGCAAAGGACGGCGCCAGCCGCGAGAGCGCCGCGCGATGCCGTTCGATGTCGAGAGAATGGCTGCAGAACAGTTCGGTGAGCATTTCGCCCACCACCCCGGCCACGTAGTAACAGTAGCTGTCCAGGTCCTGGACGGTGTCCAGGCCGCGAACGCTGGCGGTGCGCTGGAACTGGTGCATGCCCTGGCACATGGCATCCACGCAGCGGCGGATGGCGGCCTGCTGGCGCAGGGGCAGCTGGCGGGTCACGCGGATGACCCGCGCCAGATTGATGATCAGCTCGCGCTCGGCCGGCAGCGTCCATTGCGACAGGCGCTGCGCGAGCTCACTGCCCAGTTCCTGGGCATCCGCGAGACCGGCCACGGCGTCGGAAAACCGCTCCATGTACAGCAGGGTGTCGGGCGGGGCGATCTGCGGCTCATCCTCGATGGTGTCGGCGACCCGGCACAGCAGGTAGGCATTGGTCACCGAACGGCTCAGGTCCGGCGGCAGCTGCGGAATGGTCAGCGCAAAGGTGCGCGACACGGAGGGCAGGACATGTTCCTGATATGCCTCGTCGGAATGGCCCGGATTTGTGGATTGAATCTGTCGGGCCATCGTTAACGCTGTGCAGTTTGTGCCGGTTGTCGCCTGATGCGGCGGTCTTGGGGAGACTGTCCGCTAGGCTACTGGTTTCATGTAGGTTTGCCAAACCAGCGCCCCGAAACGGGGCGCCCCGGGGCGACAGCGGCCTCTCAAGGGCTCGGCGGCCGCGCCTCGAGCCGGTCGATATTGCGCGGCCATCCCCGCCGCAGAACGCTGCCGCGCTGCGCGCGTTGACCCCGGTAATCCTTGAGGTCCGCCCACTCCAGGGTCTTGCACTGCTCGCCGCTCCACAGCAGCAGCGCGCCGCCCTTGGGCACCACGGTGACGCCGGCGAGGAACTCGCTGCGCTGCGCGCGTTTCTTGCTGCTTATGTCGTACAGCTTGTTGCCCTTGCCCCGCGGCATCTCCGGGATGTCAGCCACCGGAAAGACCAGCAGCTTGCCCTCGTTGCTCACGGCGGCCACCAGCGCATCCGGCCCGGGCACCAGGGCCGGCGGCAGCACCAGCGCGCCCTCCGGCACGTTGAGCACGGTCTTGCCCGCGCGCCGGTCGGTGACCAGATCCTTGAAGCGCGCCGTGAACCCGTAGCCCGCGTCGCTGGCGAGCAGCCACAGATCCTCCGCCTCGCCCAGCATGACCCCTGCAAAGCGCGCCCCATCGGGGGGATTGAGGCGTCCGGACAGCGGCTCGCCCTGGCCGCGCGCCGACGGCAGGGAGTGCGCCGGCAGGGTGTAGGTGCGGCCGGTGCTGTCGATGAATACCGCGTTTTGCAGGCTGCGCCCGCGCGCCGCGCTCTGGAAGGAGTCGCCTTCCTTGTAGGACAGGGTCAGCGGATCGATCTCGTGGCCCTTCGCCGAGCGAGCGAACCCGCCGGTCGAGAGCACCACGGTGACCGGCTCATTGGCGATCAGCGTGGTCTCATCGATCGCCTGGGCCGCCTCGCGCTCGACGATCTTCGTGCGCCGCTCATCGCCATGCTTGTCCGCATCGGCGCGGATCTCGGCCGCCACCAGCTTGCGCAGCTTCGCCTTGCTGGCCAGCAGCGCCTCGATCTCGGCACGCTCGTCCGCGAGCGCCTTCTGCTCCTCGCGGATCTTCATCTCCTCGAGCTTCGCGAGGTGGCGCAGACGGGTGTTGAGGATCTCCTCGGTCTGCTCCTCGGAGAGCTTGAAGCGCTTCATCAGTACGGGCTTGGGCTCATCCTCGCGGCGGATGATGCGGATCACCTCGTCCAGATTCAGGAACGCGATCAGCAGTCCGTCGAGGATGTGCAGCCGGCGGTTGACCTTGTCGAGCCTGAACTGCAGGCGCCGGGTGACCGTGGCGGTGCGGAACTGCAGCCAGCCGCTGAGCACATCGCGCAGTCCCATGACCTGCGGGCGGCCGTCCAGCCCGATGATGTTCAGGTTGACCCGATAGCTGCGCTCAAGGTCCGTGGTCGCGAACAGGTGCTGCATCACCTCATCCAGGTCGATGCGATTGGAGCGCGGCACGATGACCAGGCGGGTCGCGTTTTCATGGTCGGACTCATCCCGCAGGTCCTCGACCATGGGCAGTTTCTTCGCCCGCATCTGCTCGGCGATCTGCTCGATGACCTTGGTGGGCGAGACCTGCCAGGGGAAGGCATTGACGACGATGTTGCCGTCCTCGATCACGAAGGTCGCGCGCGCCTTGAAGCTGCCGACCCCTTTTCGTAGAACTCCTTCAGGTCGGCCCGCGGCGAGATGATCTCGGCTCCGGTGGGCAGGTCCGGACCCTTGACGAACTTCATCAGCTGCGCGGTGGTCGCTTCCGGCTCCTCCAGCAGGTGAATGCAGGCATTGGCCACCTCCCGCAGGTTGTGCGGCGGAATGTCCGTGGCCATGCCGACGGCGATGCCGGTGGTGCCGTTCAGCAGCAGATTGGGCAGGCGCGCCGGCAGGAACGAGGGCTCCTCGCGCGAGCCGTCATAGTTGGGAACCCATTCGACGGTGCCGTCGGACAACTCGCTCAGCAGCACTTCGGCGTAGCGCGTCAGCTTGCCCTCGGTGTAGCGCATGGCCGCAAAGGACTTCGGATCATCCTGCGAGCCCCAGTTGCCCTGGCCGTCCACGATCGGATAACGGTAGGAGAACGGTTGCGCCATCAGCACCATGGCCTCGTAGCAGGCGCTGTCCCCGTGCGGATGGAACTTGCCGAGCACATCGCCCACCGTCAGCGCCGCCTTCTTGTGCCGGTTGGCGGCGGCGAGCCCGAGTTCCCCCATGGCATAGATGATGCGGCGCTGGACCGGCTTCAGCCCATCGCCCAGAAAGGGCAGCGCGCGATCCAGGATCACGTACATCGAATAGTCGAGGTAGGCCTTCTCGGTGAAGGTGCGCAGCGGCTGGCGCTCCACCCCTTCGAAATTCAGTTCCTGCTCCTGCATGGCCTACACCTGCACCTCGGCCAGATTGCCGTTGGTTTCCAGCCACTCGCGCCGGTCCCCGGCGCGCTTCTTGGCCAGCAGCATGTCCATGAGCTGATCGGTGTTGTCGCCGGCATCGATGGTGAGCTGCACCAGGCGGCGGGTGCGCGGGTCGATGGTGGTCTCGCGCAACTGCGAGGGATTCATCTCGCCCAGACCTTTGAAGCGCGTTACCGACGGCTTGGTGCGCGCATTCTCCTTGGCGATGCGCGCGATCACCTGGTCACGTTCGGCATCATCCAGCGCGTAGTAGATCTGCTTGGCCGCATCGATGCGATACAGCGGCGGCATGGCGACGTAGATATGCCCGCCGGTGACCAGCGGCCGATAGTGGCGCAGGAACAGAGCGCACAGCAAAGTTGCGATGTGCAGTCCGTCCGAGTCCGCATCCGCCAGGATGCAGATCTTGTGATAGCGCAGCTGCGACACGTCCGCCGAGCCCGGCTCGACACCGAGCGCCACGCTGATGTTGTGCACTTCCTCGGAAGAGGCGATGTCGCCGGAGGCCAGCTCCCAGGTGTTCAGGATCTTGCCGCGCAGTGGCATGATGGCCTGGAACTCGCGTTCGCGCGCCTGCTTGGCGCTGCCGCCGGCCGAATCCCCCTCCACCAGGAACAGCTCGCAGCGACGCGGTTCCTGGCTGGTGCAGTCGGCGAGCTTGCCGGGCAGGGCGGGCCCGCCGGCGATGCGCTTGCGCACCACCCGTTGCGCGGCGCGCGCCCGCTCCTGGGCGTTGGCGATGGCGAACTGCGCAATGCGCTCGCCCATGTCGGCGTGACCGTTCAGCCACAGCGCCATCGAGTCGCGCACGAAGCCCTCGACCACGGCGGCGGCATCGCGCGAGGCCAGGCGCTCCTTCATCTGTCCGGCGAACTGCGGCTCGCGGATCTTCATGGACAGCACGTAACAGCACTTGTCCCAGACGTCCTCGGGCGTGAGCTTGATGCCGCGCGGCAGCAGGTTGCGGAACTCGCAGAACTCGCGCACCGCCTGCGCCAGGCCTGAGCGTAGGCCGTTCACATGCGTGCCGCCTTCGGCGGTGGGGATCAGATTCACGTAGCTTTCGCCGAATACGGCGGAAATGTTCGGCGCCCACAGCAGCGCATAGCCCACCGCATCCGCCTCGCCCTCGCGCGAGTTGGTGATGGGTTCGGCCGGCAGGCGCTCGGTGGACTCCAGTTCCTCCAGCAGGTAGGCGCCCAGGTCCCCGCTGTAGAACCACTCATCCTTCTCGCCGGTCAGCTCGTTGCTGAAGGTGATGCGCAGGCCCGCGCACAGCACCGCTTTGGCCTTGAGCGTGTGGCGCAGCTGCGGCACCGAGAACTTGTCGGAATCGAAGAACTTCGGATCCGGCCAGAAGCGCACGGTGGTGCCGGTATTGCGCTGCCCGACCGTGCCGATCACGGCCAGCTTCGAGTGCACCTTGCCGTCCTTGAAGGAGATCCGGTATTCCTTGCCGCCGCGCCGGATGGTGCAGTCGAGGTGACTGGACAGCGCATTGACCACCGAGACACCGACCCCATGCAGGCCGCCGGAGAACTTGTAGGCGGCTTTTTCCGAGAACTTACCGCCGGCGTGCAGGCGGGTGAGGATCAGCTCCACGCCGCTGATCTTCTCCTGCGGGTGGATGTCCACCGGCATGCCGCGGCCGTTGTCGGTGACTTCCAGCGAGCCATCCTTGAACAGCGTGACATCGATCTGGGTGCAGTAACCGGAAGTGGCCTCATCGACGCTGTTGTCGAGTACCTCATGCGCGAGGTGATTGGGGCGCGAGGTGTGCGTGTACATGCCCGGACGGCGGCGTACGGGCTCCAGACCAGAGAGGACTTCAATATCTGAGGCGGTGTAGCTTTGGCTCACGGGTGGCGCGATATTACCAGACGCGGACGGCCGGGCCCGAACGGTCAGGAAAAGTCGCCGAGCAGCGAGGCGCGAATGCGCTCCTCGACCGGCTCGACCGCGTGGCGGTAGTACTCGTGATCGACGCCCGCGGCCAGTGCGGCCCCCTCCTTGAGCGCGCCGATCATGGGCGCGGTGAGCTCGAAGCGCAGGAAATGCACCGCGGAGGTCTTTTCATCGTTCTCTCTGGGCAGGTCTTCATCGGCGATCGCGAAGACCTTCTCGAATCCGGCCACCCGCACCCAGCAGCGCCCCTCGACCCCGCGCAGCAGCATCAGCTGCTCGCGGCGCACCTCGCTGTCGGGAAACTCCAGCAGCAGCGTCGCCTTCCAGTTGCGGCCGTCGGGAATCAGCGGATTGTAGGACTGCAGTTCCTCCACGATGCCGTCGGGCTCGAAGACCTTCTCGGCGCGCAGCATTTCCTGGATCTGATACTGGATGGTCAGGCGATCCTCGAAGCACCAGGTCATGCTCGGCCCCACCGGCAGGCGCCGGCGGCTCTTGTGTTCCATGACCTGCGCCCGGAACTCATTGCGGCGGCGGGCGTACTGCTCGAGGCTGAAGAGTTGCTCAACGGTCAGCTTTTCCATGCCGGGTCCTTCTAGATTCCGTAGGCGAGCCGCAACAGCTTCAGGGGGTGCTCGGGGCCCGGAGGGCTCGTGCTGCCGGCGGTTGCCGATGCATCCGGCAGCAGGCTTTCGATCTGGTGGCCCGCCATCGGGCAATCGCTGCTGTAGTGGGCCGCGGCCGCATTCTGCACCCGCGTCGCCACCGGGGTGCCGATCTTGACGGACGCGGCCCGGAATTCCTGTTTCACGGCGTAGGTGCCGTCGTGCCCGGAACAGCGCTCGATCACATCGACGGTGGTATCCGGGATCAGCCGCAGCACGTCCCGGGTCTTCAGTCCGATGTTCTGCACGCGCAGGTGGCAGGCAACGTGGTAGCTGACCTTGCCCAGGGACGTCTTGAACTGGGTCTTCAGCAGGCCCGCCTTGTGCCGCAGCATCAGGTATTCAAACGGGTCGTAGATGCGCGCCGCCACCGCCCGGACCTGCTCGTCATCCGGGAACATCAGCGGCAGTTCCTGCTTGAACATCAGCACGCAGCTGGGGATGGGCGCCACGATGTCGTAGCCCGCCGCGATCACGGCCAGCAGCTGCGGAATGTTCTGCTCCTTGTAGGCCGCGACCGTCTTCAGGTCCCCGAGCTCCAGCCGCGGCATGCCGCAGCAGCGCTCCTGGGGCACCAGGCGCACCGGGATATCGTTGTGGTTGAACACCGCCACCAGATCCAGGGCGAGATCCGGTTCATTGCGATTGCCATAGCAGGTGGTGAACAGGGCCACCTGGCCGCGCAGCTCCTCGCGCGAGAGCGGGGCGGGCCCTGACGGCGGATCCGGGAGCGGACCATTCAGTGCCGCCAGGCGCCGGCGCGCGCTGTTCGAATGGAACTCGGGCAGCGGCGCATCACGGGCGACGCCGAAGGTCTTTTCAAGCAGCGCGCGGGCGGGCCTGAAGCGATTGACGGCGTTGACCACTTCGGCGACCACCGGAATGCCGGCGATCCGGCCCACGCTTTCCGTGGAGGCCAGCACCCGGTCGCGCAGGCTGACGCCTGCATTTTCCGCATGCACGGCCTTGGCGCGCAGCATCAGGTGCGGGAAATCAATCGCCCAGGGATGCGGCGGCACGTAGGGACACTTGGTCATGAAGCACATGTCACACAGGTAACAGTGGTCCACGACCTCCCAGTAGACCTTCTTGTCCACCGCCGGCAGTTCACCGCTGGTGGTGGCGTCGATGGCATCAAAGAGGGTGGGGAAGGATTGGCAGAGGCTGAAACAGCGCCGGCAGCCGTGGCAGATATCGAAGACGCGGTCGAGTTCCTGGGTCAGCGCCGCCTGCTCGTAGAAATCGGGATTGCGCCAGTCAATGGGGTGGCGGGTGGGCGCCTCGAGACTGCCTTCCCGGCCGCCCGTGGGAGCATTGGTCATCAGTATCCTCAACGCGCATTGGCGGCCTGCGAGACTCGAGGAACCGGCGTTTCACCGGTTCCTCAAGCTGCAACTTGCGGTCAGATCGAGTCCAGCGCCTTCTGGAAGCGATTGGCGTGCGAGCGTTCCGCCTTGGCGAGGGTCTCGAACCAGTCCGCGATTTCGGCGAAGCCTTCTTCGCGGGCCGACTTGGCCATTCCCGGATACATATCCGAGTACTCGTGAGTTTCCCCGGCGATGGCCGCCTTCAGGTTCAGCTTGGTCTCGCCGATGGGCAGGCCGGTGGCCGGATCCCCCACCGCCTCCAGGTACTCCAGATGGCCATGCGCATGCCCGGTTTCACCTTCCGCCGTGGAACGGAACACCGCCGACACGTCGTTGTAGCCTTCTACGTCCGCCTTTGATGCGAAATACAGATAACGGCGATTCGCCTGGGACTCCCCGGCAAATGCGGCCTTCAGATTGGTCTCGGTCTTGCTGCCCTTGAGGTTCACGGCTGGTCTCCTGCGGAGGTGGTGCGGGAATCGCTGAGGATTTATAAATTAGACTAGGTCTAATATGGTTAACTTTATGCGCCCAAGGCGGGTGCGTCAACGGCTTTGACCCCTTGCCCGGTCACTGTATAAGGTGCAATCGTTGCAGCGCATGACAGTCGAGAATCGCATGGCCGAGACCGCGGTGGATTTCGAGCGCTCCCTGGCGGAGCTTGAGGCTCTGGTTGAGCACCTGGAACAGGGCGACCTGGCGCTGGATGACGCGCTGAAGTCCTTCGAGCGCGGCGTCGCCCTCACCCGCCAGTGTCAGGGGGCCCTGAAGGCCGCCCAGCAAAAGGTGGAAATCCTGTTGAATAACGCCGCCTCCGGCGCTCCCGAACCGTTCGCGGACAACACCGACCCGGCGCTGTCCGCAGCCGATTAGATCGGCCAAGCCTTTTCCCCGCCCACCCCGGTAGACTTAAGCCCCATGCCCAAGCCTGAAGGCCCCTATCCCCTGCTGAGCCGCATCCAGTCCCCCGCGGACCTGCGCCAGCTGCCCGCCGCTCAATTGCCCGCGGTCGCCGCGGAACTGCGTGAATTCCTGATCCAGAGCGTCAGCACCCGGGGCGGGCATTTCGCCGCGGGCTTGGGGACGGTCGAACTGACCATCGCGCTGCACTATGTGTACAACACCCCGGATGACCGGCTGGTCTGGGACGTGGGCCACCAGGCCTATCCCCACAAGGTCCTGACCGGTCGGCGCGACCGGCTGCACACCATCAAGCAGCGGGGGGGACTGGCGCCCTTCCCCACGCCCGCCGAAAGCGAGTACGACACCTTCTCGGTGGGCCATTCGAGTACCTCAGTCAGCGCCGCCCTGGGGATGGCCATTGCAGCGGCCCACCAGGGCAGCGAGCGGCGGGCCGTGGCCATCATCGGGGATGGGGCCATGACGGCCGGCATGGCCTTCGAGGCCCTCTGCCACGCCGGCTCCCTGCCCAATGACCTGCTGGTGGTACTCAACGACAACGAGATGTCGATCTCGGAGAACGTGGGCGCGCTGTCCAACTACCTGGCCCGGGTGCTCTCCGGCCGGTTCTATTCGCACCTGCGCGACCGCGGCAAGAAAGTTTTGGCCCCCATGCCCACGGTGTGGGAACTTGCGCGCCGTTCCGAGGAACACATGAAGGGCATGGTTCTGCCCGGCACGATGTTCGAGGAAATGGGATTCAACTATATCGGCCCCGTCGATGGTCACGATCTGAAAGCGCTGGTCACCACGCTGAAGAACGTCAAGCAGCTCAAGGGGCCGCAGTTCCTGCATGTCGTCACGCGCAAGGGCAAGGGCTATGCGCCGGCCGAGGCCGATCCCATCAAGTGGCATGGGCCGGGCCCCTTCGACCCGTTGAGCGGCACCATATTCAAGGAGAAGAGCCAGGGTCCCTCGTACTCGCAGGTGTTCGGGCAGTGGCTGTGCGACATCGCCGCGGCCGATCCGAAAATCGTCGCCATCACGCCCGCCATGCGTGAGGGCTCGGGGCTGGTGGAATATTCGAAGCGCTTTCCGACCCGGTACTACGACGTCGCGATAGCCGAGCAGCACGCCGTGACGCTGGCCGCGGGGCTGGCCACCGCGGGCATGAAGCCGGTGGTGGCCATCTACTCGACCTTCCTGCAGCGCGGCTATGACCAGCTCATCCACGACGTTTGCTTGCAGAATCTGCCGGTCACCTTCGCCATCGACCGGGCGGGCATGGTCGGCAGCGACGGCGCGACCCACCAGGGCAGCTTCGACCTGTCCTTCATGCGCTGCATTCCGAACCTGGTGATCATGGCGCCCGCCGACGAGGACGAATGCCGGCAGATGCTCTATACCGCCACCACCGTGAAGGGCCCGGCCGCCGTGCGCTATCCGCGTGGCGCCGGACCGGGCACGCCGCTGGTACAGCAGATGAGCGCCCTGCCCATCGGTCGGGCCGAGGTGCGTCGGCAGGGCCGCTCGGGCCTGGCGCTGATCGCCGTCGGCGCCATGGTGGCCCCGGCGCAGAAGATCGCCGAGCGCCTGGACGCGACGCTGGTGAACCTGCGCTTCATCAAGCCGATGGACGAGGACCTGGTGATCGACATCGCCTCGCGCCACAGCGCCGTCGTGACGCTGGAGGAGAACGTGGTCGCCGGCGGCGCCGGCAGCGGCATCGGTGAATTGCTGGCCGCCAACGACATCCAGGTGTCCTTGCTGCATATCGGCATTCCGGACCGCTTCATCGAGCACGGCTCGCGCGAGGATTGCCTGGCGCTTGCAGGGCTCGATCCTGCCTCCCTGAATGCGACCATCGAGCGCTGGTGGGCGCGTCATTCGGCCACCCGCGCCCGCTCCGTCGGCGCCCTCTAGATCATGACTCCGAAAGCCACCGTACAAGCGGTCGATCCGGCCGTGGAAGATGTCCAGGGCCGCGCCGATACCCGGCGCATTCCGATCAATCGCGTCGGCATCAAGGACATCACCCACCCGGTGCGGGTCAAGGACCGGGCCAGCGGCGAGCAGCACACCATCGCCACCTTCAACATGTACGTGAACCTGCCCCATGACTTCAAGGGCACGCACATGTCGCGCTTCGTCAGCATCCTGAACCAGCACGAGCGTGAGATTTCGGTGGAATCCTTCCAGAACATGCTGGAGGAGATGACGGTGCGCCTGGAGGCCAACGCCGGCCATATCGAGATGACCTTCCCGTTCTTCATCACCAAGCGCGCGCCGGTCTCGGGCGTCGCCAGCGTAATGGACTACCGGGCGAGCCTGCTGGGCGAGCGGCGCGACGGCAAGACCTGCATGCGGATCAGGGTCGTGGTGCCGGTGACGAGTCTGTGTCCGTGCTCGCGCGACATCTCCAAGTACGGCGCCCACAACCAGCGCTCGCATGTGACCATCACGGCGAAGCTGCGGCAGCACATCTGGATCGAGGAGCTGATCGGCATCGCCGAATCCGAAGCCTCCAGCGAGCTGTACGGCATCTTGAAGCGCACCGACGAGAAATTCGTCACCGAGCGTGCCTATGAGAATCCGAAGTTCGTCGAGGACATCGTGCGCGATGTCGCCGCGCGGCTGAATGCCGACGAGCGGGTGTCCGCCTACGAGGTGTCGGCGGAGAACTTCGAGTCCATCCACAACCATTCGGCGTACGCGCTGATCGAGCGCGACAAGGAAGCGCCGGCGCCCTAGGGGTCCTCAGCCGGGCGCCAGCCGCGGATAGGTGGCGGTGGTGGAATCCATGTCACTGGCCTGCAGGCGGGTGATCATGGTGCGCAGGAACACGCGATTGAAGCGCAGCTGGCAGGAGGCCGAGACCTGCTCGAGCAGGGTCGAGCTGACCTTCAGCACCGTGACGCCCTCCAGGGCGCGGATGGTCGCAGTACGCTTGGCGCCCGGCACGTAGCTGGCCTCGCCGAAGCATTCTCCGGTCTCGATGGCTCCTAAGCGGACGGCGTGCCGTTCCACGGTGCAGGTACCCGAGACGATCACATAGAAGCGATCGTCCATCTCCCCTTCCTTGACGATCTCCTCGCCGGTGGAATAGGTCTGCCAGTGGCTCGCTCGCAGCACTTCCCAGATCTCGGCATGCGAGAACTCGTGGAAGAACTTCAGGCGCCTCAGGACACCGAACTGTTCCTGCCGGTCGATGCGGGCATTCTGTTCGCGCAGCTTCTGGTGCACGCGGGTCAGTTCGGCAGCGAAATCCAGACCGCTCTTGTAGCGCTTGGCCGGATCCTTCTGCAGCGCCATCGCCACGACCGTCTCCAGATCCTCCGGGATCTCGGCGCGCATGGTATGGATCGGCGGGGCGGTCGCGTACACGATCTGGTGCAGGAGCTTCTGCAGGTTGCCGGCGCGAAAGGGACGCGAGCCGGTCAGCAGCTCGTACATCACGGCCCCCAGCGAATACAGGTCCGAGCGGTTGGTCAGTTCCAGGCTCTGGACCTGCTCGGGCGACATGTAGGAGGGGCTGCCGGCGATGCCCTCGATGCGGGAAATGTCCGAATCGGACACCAGGGCGATGCCGAAGTCGATGATGCGCACGTCGCTGTCCTGCGTGAGCATGATGTTCGAGGGCTTCACGTCGCGATGGATGACGCCGCGTGAATGCGCGTAGTGCAGCGCCTTGGCGCACTTGAAGATGATCTCCACCGCATCGTCGATGCGCAGCAGGTTGTCCGCGCGACAGTACGCGGCCAGGGTGCGCGCGCCGTGCACGTGCTCGGTGACGATGTAGCAGAAGCCGTTTTCCTCGCCCGCATCGTAGATCGGCAGGATGTTCGGATGCTGCAGCATGCCGACCAGGTGCGCCTCGGAGAGGAACATCTTGCGCGCGATGCGCGCCCGGTCCTCGTCCCCACCGGCGTCGATGTTGTAGACCTTGATCGCGACGTCACGCCCGTAGTAGGCGTCGTGCGACAGGTAGACCGTACCGGTGCTGCCGCGACCCACCTCTTTGATGATCACGTACTTGCCGATCTTCTCGGGCGTTGCACGGGCACGGTTGGCGGGTGAAATCTGGGGCACCGTCGGTCCTGGGTATTGGCGGTATTAGCGGTATGCCGCGCGAGAATAAGGAACGGCGGGCCGGACGGCTGTGATGCACCCCTCACACGCAGGTAAGCCCGCAGCGCAGCCAAAGCGCGGGCGGCGCCGATTTGTCAGTTATCGGAAATGGTCAAACCCCAGATGCGAGACCTGCATCACAGTCGCGCCACGTTTCACGATGGCGCCGGGCTTTACGGTCAGGGTCCCGATCCGGGTCCAGCCGAATTCGGCGGCCGGGCAGCGCGTGGCGAATTGCGCCAGCTTCCCGGGAGGTACCGTGAAGCATAATTCGTAGTCTTCGCCGCCGGTGAGCGCCAGGTCCCGCGCATGCTCCTCGCCCACTGCCGCGCGCAGCGCATCGGACAGCGGCAAGGCTTCGTAATCCAATTCGACGCCGCAACCGCTGGCCTGGGCCAGGCGCGCGCAGTCCCCCAGTAGGCCATCGGAAATGTCGATGCAGGCGCTGGCCAGCCCCCGCAGCGCCATGCCTAAGGACACGCGCGGCGTCGGAAAGCGGAAGCGATCCAACAGCCACTGCGCCTGCGCGGCATCCGCCAGCGTCAGGCGGGACTGTTCCAGCATCAGACCCGCGGCCGAATCACCCGGTGTGCCGCTGACGAACACGGCATCACCGGCCGCAGCGCCGCTGCGCGTGAGCGCGGCGCCGCGCGGCACGAATCCCAGCACCTGCACGGTCACGCACAGCTTGCCGCCGGTGGTATCCCCACCCACCAGCGCCACGCCATGGCGGCGCGCCAGGGCATCGAAGGCGTCGCTGAATGCCGCGAGCCACGCCTCATCGGCGGCGGGCAGCGCGAGCGCCAGCAGCGCCCAGGCCGGCTGCGCCCCCATGGCCGCCAGATCCGACAGGTTCACCGCCAGAGCGCGATGTCCGATGGAGCCTGCCGGGGAGCCTGCGGGAAAGTGCACGTCCTCCACCAGCGAATCGATGGCAGCGACGAGCTGGGAACCGGGCGGACACTCCAGCACCGCGCCGTCATCCCCCACGCCCAGCACCACATCGGCGCGCGCGGCACCGCGGTGGCTGAAGAAACGGCTGATGAGATCGAATTCCGACAGTGGCATCGGAGGACCCGCTTCAGTGTTCGTGGCTGCGCAGGATGCGGGCCGCGCGATCGAGCACGGCATTCACGTACTTGTGGCCATCCGTGGCGCCGAAGCGGCGGGTCAGATTCACCGCCTCGTTCAGCACCACCCGAAACGGCACCTCGGGTCGCGAGGTGAGTTCGAACACGGACACCAGCAGCACCGCGTGTTCCACCGGATCCAGCTGTGCCACCGGCCTGTCGGTCCACTGCGCGATATCGAGGTCCAGCTGGGCTCTGGCGCCGCACACGCCCTGGATCAGTTCGCGGAAATATTCCCGATCCGCCTTGGGCATGTCCTCGGCATCCGCGAACTCGAGCAACAGGTCCTGCCAGGGCCCGTCATTGATCTGCCAGCGGTAGATGGCCTGCACCGCGAGGCGCCGCGCCACCGAGCGGGCGTTGGTGGCCCGCCGGTCTGTCTGTGTTCCCATGGCGCTTCAGGCCCGCTGCTCGAGACGTTGGAACAGGCTCGCCATCTCCAGCGCCGTCTCCAGCGCCTCACCGCCCTTGTTCATGCCGTTGATCGCGGCGCGCTCCAGGGCCTGCTCGGAGGTGTTGACGGTCAGCACCCCGAACACCACCGGCACGCCCGTTTCGATACTTGCCAGGGTGAGTCCGCGCGCGCACTCGCCCGCCACGAAATCAAAATGCGGGGTATCCCCGCGGATGACGCAGCCCAGCGCCACCACCGCCTCGAAGCGACCGCTGACGGCGAGCTTGCGCACCGCCACCGGCAGCTCGAAGGCTCCCGGCACGCGCGCGATCAACAGGTCTTCGGCCGCCCCGCCGTGCGAACGCCAGGCGCCCATTGCGCCCTCCAGCAGGCTGGTCACGACGAAGTCGTTGAAGCGCGCGGCGGCGATGGCCACGCGCCGGCCGCGCGCGCTGACCTCCCCTTCCACGGTGTGCGAGGTCGGCACTTCAGGAATCCGCCCCGACGTAGGATTCCACGGTCAGGCCGAAGGCCGACAGGCCGTGCATCTGCTTGGGCTGCGACATCACCCGCATGCGGCACACGCCCAGATCCTTGAGGATCTGCGCACCCACGCCGAAGGTCCGCAGCACCATGGCCTGGGCATTGAGCGTCGCCGGCGAGGCCGCGTGGCCGGCGTTCGGGCTGGGTGCGCCGCCCGCGCCCGTGGGTCGCTGCAGCGCCTGCAGCGCCGCCGCCAGATCATAGGCGGCGTCGGTTCCGCGAAGGATCACCACCACGCCGTTGGGCACGGCGGCGACACGCTCCAGCGCCCGACGCAGGGTCCAGCTGCGGCCGTCGCCGGAGAGCCCCAGTGCATCGCGCAGCGTGTCGGCCACATGCACCCGCACCAGCGGTGCATCCGGACCGTCCAGCCGGCCGCGCGCCAGCGCCAGATGCACCGCGTGGCTGCCGCGGTCCTCATAGGCGCACAGGCGGAATTCGCCGAATTCGGTCTGCACCGGCTGATCGGCGATCCGGTCCACCGAGCGCTCATTGCGCAGCCGATAGCGGATCAGGTCCGCAATGGTGGCGATCGCCAGATTGTTCTGGCGCGCGAACACCTCGCACTGCGGACGGCGCGCCATGGACCCGTCATCGTTCATGAGTTCACACAGCACGCCCGCGGGCTTCAGGCCCGCCAGCACGCACAGGTCCACGGCCGCCTCGGTGTGACCGGCGCGCACCAGCACGCCGCCGCGCCGGGGGCGCAGCGGAAAGATATGACCGGGACGCGCGAAGTCGGTGGCCGAGGTTTCGGGGTTCGCCAGCGCCGTGATGGTCGCGGCGCGATCGGCGGCGGAGACGCCGGTGCTGGTGCCGTGCCGGTAGTCGACCGAGACGGTGAAGGCGGTGCGGTAGCTGTCGTTGTTGGCGCCGACCATCTGCGGCAGCTCCAGGGCAAGCAGCCGCTCCTCGGCCATGGGCACGCAGATGATGCCGCTGGAGTGGCGGATCATGAAGGCCATGGTTTCGGGGGTCGCATGCTCGGCGGCCATGATCAGGTCGCCCTCGTTCTCCCGATCCTCATCATCCAGGATCAGCACCATGCGCCCGGCCCGCAGCTGCTCCAGGACGGTGGGAATGCTGCTGAATTCGGCAGGTCCCGGGCCCGCGGGGGCCTCCGGGGGCTCCGCACCGGCTCGCGGCGGCAGGGTCAGAATCTTGCTCATAGGGGGCTATCGTACCCGGGTGCGAGCAGGGGCTCCACCTGTGCGCCACTGACACCGACAGCGTGTTCCCATGCCGCGCGCGTGTTGTAAGCTCGGCAGCGATCGCTGTGGAATGAGAAGGAATCGCCACCCATGCTGCAGATCCATCACGATCGGCTCGCGCACCGACTGTCCGCCACGCTTGAGGGGCAGACGGGTCGGTTGGACTACGAGCTTGACGGCGCGGTCATGAGTATCACCCACACCTACGTTCCGCGCCCGATCGGCGGGCGCGGAGTCGCGGCGGAATTGATGCGCAGTGCGCTAGAACTGGCTGCCGCCAATGGCTGGACCGTGAATCCCGTGTGCGCCTACGCCGTTGCCTATATGAAGCGACACGCCTCAGCCACGACCGACGCGCATCTTGAGGAACTGCTCGACGAAGCGCTCGAGGAGTCCTTTCCCGCCAGCGATTCCCCAGCCGTGGGTGGCGTGGACTAGGGCTGCTGCGTCACACCGTAGCTCGCGAGGCGCTCCACATAACGCGCCACCTGGTCGATTTCCAGGTTGACGGCGGCCCCGGGAACCAGCTTGCCCAGCGTGGTCACGTCCCCGGTATGCGGAATAAGGTTCACGCCAAAGCGTGCTCCGTCCACTTCGTTGACGGTCAGGCTCACGCCATCCACCGCCACGGAGCCTTTGCGGGCGATGAAGCGCGCCAGCTCGGCCGGGGCCTCGATCAGCAGACGGATCGAGCGCGCATCCTTGGACCGGGAGACCACGGTGCCCACGCCGTCCACGTGCCCGGAGACCAGGTGTCCCCCCAGAGCATCCCCGGCGCGCAATGCCGGTTCCAGATTGACCGGCGCGCCCACGGCCAGCTCGCCCAGAGTCGTCAGTCCCAGGGTTTCCCGCGACAGATCGGCTTCAAACACGTCGCCTTTCACCGTGACCGCGGTGACGCAGCAGCCCTGCACGCAGATGCTGTCGCCGATGGCGGTCTTCGAGAGGTCCAGTTGTCGCACGCGGATGGCGAGGCGCACATCCCCGCCCTGCGCGGTCAATGCCGCGACTGTGCCGGTGTCCTGAACGATGCCTGTGAACATGCTCTACCCCACGCGCAAGCGGATGCGCTGGTCGGCACCCACGGCCACGGTTTCAAATACTTCAAAGCGTCGCGCCTGCTCCAGGGTCGGCGGCTCGGGCAGCTGCAGCAGGCCGCGGGCGCGCTCCCCCAGCACCAGCGGCGCCACGTACAGCAGCAGCTCATCGACGCAGCGCTGCTCGACCAGGGCACCGGCCAGGGTTGCGCCCGCTTCCACCAGCACCTCGTTGATGCCGGCCTTGCCCAGCATTGCCAGCACCTGGGCAATGTCGACCTTGCCGGCGCTTGCGCAGCGCTCGATGCGCGCACCGCGCGCGCTCAGCGCCGCCATGCGCTTCGCATCCGTGCTGGCGGTAAATATCCACACGCCCTGCGCGCCCGTGGCGTCGAACACGCGCGCCTGCGGCGGCGTGCGCAGTTCACTGTCGAGTATGACGCGCAGTGGCTGTCGTACGCTGGCGCCGGCGGGCCGCACCGACAGCAGCGGATCATCGGCCAGCACCGTATTAATGCCGGTGAGAATCGCCCCGCTGCGTGCCCGCCACTGCTGCACGTCCGCGCGCGCGGCCTCGCCCGTGATCCACCGGCTGCGCCCGTCGCTTAAGGCCGTGCGGCCATCCAGGCTCATGGCCAGTTTCAGGCGCACCAGCGGGATTCCGCAGCGCATGCGCTTGATGAATCCGGCATTGAGTTCGGCAGCCTCGGCCGCGAGCAATCCGGACTGCACCGCAACGCCGGCCTCGCGCAGACGCTGCGCACCACCGCCCTTCACCAGTGGGTTCGGGTCCCCGATGGCATAGACCACGCGGGTGACGCCGGCGCTGATCAGGGCCTCGCTGCAGGGCGGCGTGCGGCCATGATGATTGCAGGGCTCCAGGGTCACATAGGCCGTGGCGCCGGCGGCGATGCCGGCCGCCGGCGCGCCCTGCGGCTGCTTGGCCAGCAGGTTGGCCAGGGCCGCCGCCTCGGCGTGCGGGCCGCCGGCGCGCTCGTGCCAACCCTCGGCCAGCACCTGATCCGCGCGCACCAGCACGCAGCCCACGCGCGGATTCGGATGGGCGCTGGCCAGTCCATTGGCGGCGAGGATCAGCGCCCGCGCCATGAAGGCCCGGTCGGCGGCATCGAAGTCGCTCACTTGCGCGCCTTGGGCGGTGCGGCATCGCCGGTCAGCAGCGGCAACTGGTCCACTGCGGAAGTTTCCCGCACGGCATCCCGGCGGCCGCGCCGGTGGCGCAGGCGGTCGATTTCATCCCGAAAGGCATCCAGGTCCTGGAAGCTTCGGTAGACGGAAGCAAAACGCACGTAGGCCACTTCATCCAGGTGCCGCAGTTCGTCCATGACCAGCTCGCCGACGGCGCGCGACTGGACCTCGCGCTCCCCGAGACTGCGCAGCTTGTGGCCGATGCGGCTCACCGCCTCCTCCACCGCCTCGAGCGCCACCGGGCGCTTTTCCAGCGCCTTGGTCATGCCGGCGCGCAGCTTGGCCTCATCGAAGGGCTCGCGGGTACGATCGCTCTTGACCACCATGGGCATGATGAGTTCGGCGGCTTCGAAGGTGGTGAAGCGCTCGCCGCAGGACAGGCACTCGCGGCGCCGACGGATCTGCCGACCCTCACCGGCCAGGCGCGAGTCGATGACCTTGGTTTCGATGTGGTTGCAGAAGGGACAGTACATGGTGCGTCCCGGCGCGAGCCATCACGCCGCGTACACGGGGAAGGCCCGACACAGCTCCAGCACGCGCGCCCGGGTGGCATCTACGACCGCGGGCGCGCCGTTAGCATCGAGCACATCGGCGATCAGGTCCGCGACCAGCGTGATTTCCGGCTCCTTGAAACCGCGGGTGGTGGAGGCCGGCGTGCCGATGCGCAGGCCGCTGGTGATGGTGGGCGGACGCGGATCATTGGGCACCGCATTCTTGTTGACGGTGATGAAGGCGCGGCCCAGCGCCGCATCGGCTTCCTTGCCGGTGATCTCGCGGTTGATCAGGCTCATCAGGAACAGGTGGTTGTCGGTGCCCCCGGAGACGATGTCAAAACCGCGCTGCGCCAGCCGCGCGCACATGGCGCGCGCATTGTTCAGGACCTGGGTCTGGTACTGCTTGAACTCCGGCTGCAGCGCCTCCAGGAAGGCGACCGCCTTGGCGGCGATGACATGCATCAGCGGGCCGCCCTGGGTGCCCGGGAACACCATGGAATTGAGCTTCCTGGTGATTTCCGGATTCTCGCGCGCCAGGATCAGGCCGCCGCGCGGCCCGCGCAGGGTCTTGTGCGTGGTCGTGGTCACGACATCCGCGAAGGGCAGCGGATTGGGGTAGTGACCGGTGGCAATGAGGCCGGCCACATGCGCCATGTCGACGAAGAACAGCGCCCCGACGCTTTCGGCGATCGCCGCGAAGCGTGCCCAGTCGATGACGCGCGAATAGGCGGAAAAGCCGGCGACGATCATGGCGGGCTTCTCACTCTCGGCCAGCCGCTGCACCTCCTCGTAGTCGATTTCACCGTTCTCGGCGCGCACGCCGTATTGCACCGAGCGATACAGCTTGCCGGAGAAGTTGACCTTGGCGCCGTGGGTGAGATGTCCGCCATGGTCCAGGCTCATGCCGATGATGGTGCTGCCGGGCGGCACCAGCGCCAGATAGACCGCGGCATTGGCCTGGGAACCGGAGTGCGGCTGCACGTTGACGTAGGCGGCGCCGAACAGCTGCTTGGCGCGGTCGATGGCCAGCTGCTCGGCGATATCCACGAACTCGCAGCCCCCGTAGTAGCGCTTGCCCGGGTAGCCTTCCGCGTATTTGTTGGTCAGTACCGAGCCTTGGGCCTCCAGGACCCTCGGACTGGTGTAGTTCTCGGAGGCAATGAGCTCGATGTGGTCTTCCTGGCGCTGCCGCTCCCCGGCAATCGCGGCGGCCAGTTCCGGGTCGAAACCAGCAATGGTCATCGTCTTCTTAAACATTCACAGTACCTTGGGGCTAAAGGGCGCGGCAGCGCAGAGCAGCCCGGCATTGTACCGGCCCGGGCGAACCTAAGGCCATGCCGGGGGGCGCTCCGTAGCGGATCAGGCAAGGCCTGCGACGACTTCGGACCAGGCCTTGCCCAGATTGCTGCGGTTGTAGCCGCCGCCCCCGAGCGCCAGCACCCGGCCATGGCCCAGACGCCCGGCCAGCTGCACGAGGTCCTGCGCGGCCCGTCCATGCATGGCGGGGCTGAAGCGCAGGTGCGTGATGGGATCCCCGTCGATGCTGTCCGCACCGCACTGGAGCAGCAGGAACTGCGGCTCGAATCGCTCCAGGTGCTCCAGCACCCGCGCCCAGGCGCCCTGGAAGGCCCGATCCCCGGAGCCTGCCATCAGCGGCAGATTCAGCTTGGTCCCGGCGGCGGCGGCGCGCCCGGTGTCGGCGGCCTTGCCGGTGCCCGGATACAGCGTATCGCCATCCTCGTGGATATCGGCAAAGATGACCCCGGGGTCATCCTCGAACCCGAAGTAGACCCCATCCCCGTGATGGGCATCGATGTCCACATAGCCGATGCGCTGCAGGCCGTGCCGGCTGCGCAGCAGCTCGATCACCACGCCGCAATCATTGAATACGCAGAAGCCCGCCGCATGATCGCGGCCGGCATGATGCAGCCCCGCAATGGGCACGAAGGCGGTCCGCGCCGCGCCGCTCATGATGGCATCGCTGGCGGTGATGCTGGCCCCGACCACCGTTGCGGCCGCTTCATAGACGCCCCGGAAGGCCGGCGTGTCGCCCCCGTCCAGGAACCCCTGGCCGGTCTGGGATCGCTCGCGCACGAAGTCCACGTAGCGGGGGGTGTGGAATGCCAGCAGCTCCTCGTAGCTGGCCTCGCGCGGCTCCAGCAGCTGCACGCTGCGCTGCAATCCGCGCGCTTCAAACTCACGCACGAAGGCCGCGTGGCGGTCAGGGCCGAAAGGATGCCCGTCAGGAAAGCCGTAGCGGGCCAGCCGTTCGCCGATCACCACTGCAACCGGGTTGTCCATAGGGCGAGGCTAGCACGTCCCCGGGCAATGCCATGACTTCCGCCCGGTGCCGAGCACACGGGGCCGGCGCGTTCGCGATAAACTCATGGTTTCAGCCAGCCAACAGTCTATGGCCCAGTACATCTACACCATGAACCGGGTATCCAAGGTGGTACCCCCCAAGCGCGTCATCCTGCGCGACATCAGCCTGTCGTTCTTTCCGGGTGCCAAGATCGGCGTCCTGGGTCTGAACGGCTCGGGCAAGTCCACCTTGCTGAAGATCATGGCGGGCATCGACCAGAACATCGACGGGGAGGCCCGACCGCAAAGCGGCATTCGCGTCGGCTACCTGTCCCAGGAACCGGAGCTGGACCCGGACAAGAGCGTCCGCAGCGTCGTCATGGAAGGCGTCGGCGAGGCCTTCCGCCAGGTCGCGCGGTTCAATGAAATCAGCGACCGGTTCGCGGAACCGGTGTCGGACGAGGAGATGAACGCGCTGCTGGAGGAGCAGGCGAAGCTGCAGGACGCCATCGACGCGGCCGGCGGCTGGGAGCTGGAGCGCAAGCTCGATATCGCCGCGGACGCCCTGCGGCTGCCGCCCTGGGAAGCCCTGGTCGGCAAGCTCTCGGGCGGCGAGAAGCGCCGCATCGCGCTGTGCCGGCTGCTGCTCTCGGCACCCGACATGCTGCTGCTGGATGAACCCACCAACCACCTGGATGCCGAGTCCATCGGCTGGCTGGAGCGGTATCTGGAGGAATATCCCAGCACGGTGATTGCCGTCACCCACGACCGCTACTTCCTCGACAACGTGGCCGAGTGGATCCTGGAACTGGATCGCGGTCACGGCATCCCCTGGCATGGCAACTACTCCTCGTGGCTGGAGCAGAAGGAAAAGCGCCTGGCCATCGAAGAGCGCGAGCGCGACTCGCTGCGCAAGACCCTGGAGCATGAGCTCGAATGGGTGCGACAGAATCCCAAGGCGCGCCAGGCGAAGAGCAAGGCGCGCATGCAGCGCTACGAGGAGCTGGCATCGCGCGAATTCCAGGAGCGCAACGAGACCAACGAAATCTATATCCCGCCGGGCGAGCGCTTAGGCGAGCTGGTCATCGAGGTCAAGGGACTGCGCAAGGCCTATGGCGAGCGGCTGCTGATCGACAACCTGTCCTTCAACCTGCCCGCCGGCGGCATCGTCGGCATCATCGGCCCCAACGGCGCCGGCAAGACCACGCTGTTCCGGATGCTGACGGGCGGCGAGCAGCCGGATGCCGGGGAAATTCGCATGGGTCCTTCGGTGAAGCTGGCCTACGTGGACCAGTCCCGCCAGTCCCTGGATGACAAGAAGACCGTGTGGCAGGAGATCTCCGGCGGCCTCGATGTCATCAAGGTCGGCAATTACGAGACCCCCTCGCGCGGCTACGTGGGCCGCTTCAACTTCCGCGGCACCACCCAGCAGCAGATGATCGGCGAGCTGTCGGGCGGTGAACGCAACCGCGTGCACCTCGCCAAGGTCTTGAAGAGCGGCGGCAATGTGCTGCTGCTGGATGAACCCACCAACGATCTGGACGTGGAAACGTTGCGCGCGCTGGAGGATGCGCTGTTGAGCTTTCCGGGCTGCGCCGTGGTGATCTCGCACGACCGCTGGTTCCTGGACCGGATCGCCACCCATATTCTCGCCTTCGAAGGCAATTCCGAAGTGATCTTCTTCGAGGGCAACTATCAGGAATACACCGAGGACTTCCGGCGTCGCCGCGGGGAGGATGCCGCACAGCCGCATCGCATCCGTTACAAGCCGCTGTCACGCTGACGGACGACGGCAGTGGCCGCAAACCCATCCGCCAAGCGAGGCGCTTCTCCTGATGACGGCTCGCGCATGTGGGTGGGGCCGGCGGCCGCGCTGCTGGTGTTCTCGGTCATGGCTTGGCTGCTGCACCGGGAACTGGCGCAGATCCACGTCAAGGACATCCTCGATCACCTCGAGGGCATCCCCGCCGACACGCTGCTGATCGGACTGGCCTTAACCGCCGGCAGCTACTTCGCACTGTGCCTGTATGACTTCCTGGCGCTGCGCTACCTGCACAAGAAGGTGCCGCTGGGCCGGGTGGTGGTCGCCAGCTTCATCGCCAACGCCTTCGGCCACAATCTCGGCTTTGCCGCCTTCACCGGCGCCGCATTTCGACTGCGGCTGTATGCCTCCTCGCGCCTGACCGCGATCGACGTCGCCACCGTCACCGGCTTCACCAGCATCACCACCGCCTTGGGGCTCGCGGTGCTGGCGGGCATCTCCTGCCTGGTGCACCCGGAGCAGGCCTCCGCGGCGCTACGCAGTCACGCGGAATGGCCGCTGCTGATCGGCGTCGTGCTGCTGGGCGCCGTGGCGGCCTACCTCGTCTGGACCGGCTCGCACCGCGCCCGGCTGGAGTTTCGCGGCTGGCTGCTGCGCCCGCCCGGCTTAGGGGTCGGCGCCATTCAGATCGTGGCCGGCACGCTGGACCTGGGCATGTCCTGCGCGGTGCTGTGGCTGATGCTGCCCGCCGCGGCGCAGGTGGACTTCGTGGCATTCGCGGGCGCCTATGCCTTCGGCGTCACCGCCGGAATCATCAGTCATGTGCCCGGCGGACTCGGGGTATTCGAGACCGTCGTCGTGATTGCCGTGCCGCAGATTCCCGCCGATGCGCTGCTGGGCTCGCTGCTG
Source organism: uncultured Pseudomonadota bacterium (assembly GCA_963726995.1). Classification (GTDB taxonomy): domain Bacteria; phylum Pseudomonadota; class Gammaproteobacteria; order Steroidobacterales; family Steroidobacteraceae; genus DAIDKA01. Next base: position 1,598,999 of record CAVSEP010000006.1, on the reverse strand, counting down.
GCCTATCGCGCGGTGTTCTACCTGGCACCGCTGGGGGTCGCGACCGTGCTGTTCGCGGCCGAGGAACTGGGTGCCCAGCGGCTGCGCCTGTCGCAGGCGCGCGCCCGGGCCTCGGCCTTCATCGGACCGGTCGTCCCCTCGGTGGTCGGCGCCCTCACCTTCATCGCCGGCGCCGAGCTGCTGTTCTCGGGCGCCACCCGCCATGTGCCCACCGGCATCGCCTCCTTGGCCCGGATACTGCCGCTGCCGGTGGTGGAAATCTCGCACCTGGCCGGCAGCGCCATTGGACTTGCGCTGCTGATCCTGGCGCGCGCCCTGTTTCGCCGCATCCGCGCCGCCTACCACATCAGCTTCTGGTTGCTGCTGGTCGGAGGCCTGATCACCGTGCTCAAGGGCGGCATCCTCAAGGAAGCCATCTTCCTGTGGGTGGTACTGGGCATGCTGGTGCTGGGGCGCAGTTCCTTCCACCGCACCGCATCCTTGGTCCGCCAGCGCTTCACGCCCCCCTGGGCCGCCAGCATCGTCGGGGTGATCGTCGCCAGCGTCTGGGTGGGCCTGCTGGTCAACCGCCATATCGAGTACTCCAACGATCTGTGGTGGACCTTCGCCTTCGATGCGAATGCGCCGCGGATGTTGCGCGCCTCGCTGCTGGTGTGCGTGCTGACTGCCGGCATCCTGCTGGTGACGCTGCTGCGGCCGGCGCGCCCGGTGCCGGAACTGATCCGCAAACCGGAGCTCGATGACATCAAGCGGGTGCTCGCCGAATCCCCCTCGACGCTTTCCAACGCCGTGCTGACGGGCGACAAGCATGTGCTGTTCAGCGCCAGCGGCCGCTCCTTCATCATGTACCAGGTGCAGGGCCGCAGCTGGATCGCGCTGGGGGATCCGGTGGGACCGCGCAGCGAGGCCGAAGAACTGGTGTGGCGCTTCCGCGAACTCTCGGACGAGCACGGCGGCCGCGTGGTGTTCTACCAGTCCAGCGTCGAGTGCCTGCCGCTGTACGTGGACCTGGGCCTGGCCGCGATGAAGATCGGCGAGGAGGCGCGGGTGCCGCTCGCGAACTTCTCGCTGGAGGGCAGCATTCGCGCCGAGCTGCGCACCGCACGGCGCCGCGGCGAACGGGATCGGGCCACCTTTGAAGTGGTGCAGCCGGCCGACGTGCCGAAGATTCTGCCCGCGCTGCGCACCATCTCGGATTCATGGCTGAAGGACAAGGCCACCGCCGAGAAGGGATTCTCGGTGGGCTCCTTCTCCGAGCGCTACCTGCGCAACTTTCCGATCGCACTGGTGCGTCGCGACGGCGAACCGGTGGCCTTCGCCAACCTCTGGCCCTCGGCCACGCGCGAGGAGGTGGCCGTGGACCTGATGCGCTTCAGTCCGGATGCGCCGCCCGGCGCCATGGACTTCCTGTTCGTGGAACTGATGCTGTGGGCGCGCCAGGAGGGATTTGGCTGGTTCAGCTTAGGGGTCGCCCCGCTCGCGGGCCTGGAGCGCCACCCGCTGGCGCCGGCCTGGCACCGCATCGGCAATTTCATTTTCCGTCACGGCGAGCACTTCTATAACTTCGAAGGCCTGCGTCGCTACAAGGCCAAGTACCATCCCAGCTGGGAGCCGAAATACTTGGTGGCCCCGGGCGGGGTGGGCCTGCCGCTGATCCTGGTGGACGTTTCCGTCCTGATCGCCGGCGGCCTCAAGGAACTTTTCGTCAAATAGCCGCCCGCCGCCTTACATAAGCGGCAGTTGCGTCAATTCCAAGCACCTGTCCCGCTTCGGAATTTGGGTTAATATTGCTCACGTCAAGGATGCGCCAAGATCCCATACCAAACAGGCGCACGGGACCCATGTCCGCCTATATCGATGCGACCGGACAGCTGATTCACGAGCAGGAGCGCAACCTGGTGTTGCAGTGCCCGCATTGTGACGTTACCGCGCACGTCGCCATCAGCGCCGTTCCGGATTTCGCCGAGCTGCAGCAGTACAAGCCGCGCGCCGTCGGCATCGTGGGCCGTTGCGATGCCTGCAACGCCCCGATCTTCCTGCGCTACCCGGTGCGCATGTATCGCAGCAACCGCATCGAACTGTCCTCGCAGTTCACCGAAATCGAACGGCCGCGCGAAAAGTTCACCTTCACGCACCTGCCCGCGCAGATCGAGCAGCTGTTCCGCGAGTCGCTGCTGTGCTTTTCCAGCGGCGCCTACAACGCCTTCGCCTCCATGTGCCGCCGCACGGCGCGGGCCGCCTTCCTGGACCTGGGCGAGCCCGGCAAGCTGCGCATGTTCGACCAGCTCAATGACGTGCGCGCCCTGGTGGGCATCGACTCGGACACCTTCCAGCTGCTCAAGGCCATCATTTTCGGCTCTCCGGCCGATTCGCGTCCGGAGCCCCCGCAGCTGGACGCGAACAATGCGGCCGTGGTCCTGGAGGTCATGAAGGACCTGCTGTACGAGGCCTATGTGCGTCGTGGACGCCTGCAGCAGGCCCTGCAGATGCGCAAATTCCTGGCCGATGAGACCGCCGAGAACCTCATGCCGCTGCGCGATGCCACGCAGCTGGAAGGCTGAACGCAGTTCTCAAGTTGTTTTAGGCAGCGCCGTTAACGGGTTACCACCCACACGGATTCTTGCCAGTCATGCCAGCCGCGTATCCGAACCCCGCCTCCCCCCGCCAGATCCGGCAGGCCGCAGCCGATGCGGCCCAGGCAGGCGCCGATGTCATGGTCGCCGTCCTGGACGGGGCCATCGCCGCCCTGGAGATGGGTCGCGAGTCGCTGCTGGAGGGTCAGTGGCAGCAGGCCACGCGGCAAATCCTGGCCACCTGCCAGTTGCTGCAGGCGCTGCGCGACAATATGGACGTGCTGGGGGGTGATCCGCTCGCGGCGAATCTCGCCGAGCTGTACGATTACGCCGGCCGGAGGGTGGGCCTCGCGGCGAGCGCCCGCTCCCGGGTGCCCCTGGACGAGATCTGGCATCTGCTGAAGGAAGTGCGGGCCGCCTGGTTTGCGCTGCCCGCGGCAGGCCAACGGCACTGCGCCGGACCCGCCAGGTCCGTGCAGCACTGGAGCCCCGACCGATGTTCGACGGTTCCGATACAGTAGTTCTCTACAACGAACTGGCCTACGAGGAAGTTCTCCCGGTCACCTGGTCGGCCCTCGCGGGCACGGTGGATGCAGCCGTCGCCGCCAGCATCACTGAGCGTAACGTGCGCCTGCTGCAGGCCCTCGCGGCCATCGAAGATCACGGCGTATCCGACAAGCCTGATGAGTCCGGCCCGGACCTGGCGCGCCTGGACTTCAAGATCAATCTGCTGCTGGATCTGGTGGGCCAGCTGCTGGTGGCCAATCGCCCGCGGCCGGCGCCGGTGGCCATCCGCTTCAATGCCCAGGGGGCCGTCTGGCACGCCCCCGCGCCGCTGCCCGCCGCCGGTGGCCAGGGCATCGTTGAAATCCACCTGCGTGACTTCCTGGCCGAGCCGCTGCGGCTGATGGGCACCCTCACCGGCGTCGGCGCGGACGGTGAGGTCACGGCGCGTTTTGCCCCGGTCGGGGAAGCGGTGGCGGATCTGCTCGAGCGGCTGATATTCCGCCATCATCGCCGCCAGGTCGCCGGCATCCGCCAGCCGCGCCGCGACTGATCGACCTCATCGGCTCTTGCCCGGCCGATGCCACGACAACCCCCTGCCGGATGCGCTAGGCTGCGGCCCAGCGCCCGCGCCACATCACGCTCCGAGGCCTGCCAAGTGTGAATGAAGTCACGGCTTGGGTGCGTCGAACACTCACGGGGGGAGCCGGTTCTTTATATTGAGGCCCGCAAACGCAGGGGATGCATTGGGAGATCTGATGGCGGCGCCCGAACTGGCCGTGATCCCGGATATGAACCGGGACAGCGGCCTACCACAAACGACACCGCGCAACGAAGAGCGCGTGCGGGTGCGGCTGCCAACCGGAACCTCCTTTGCCATCCGCGACGTCATTTCCCTGATCCGCCAGGTCGCGGAACATGACTCCACCGTCCTCATCCTCGGCGAATCCGGCACCGGCAAGGAAGTCGCGGCCCGTGCCATCCATGACTTGAGTCCCCGCCGCCAGCGCCCCTTCGTGGCAGTCAACTGCGGCGCCATTCCGGCGGAACTGCTGGAATCGGAACTGTTCGGCCACGAGAAAGGCGCCTTCACCGGGGCGGTGGCCACCCGCAAGGGCCGTTTCGAAATCGCCGAGGGCGGCACGCTGTTCCTCGACGAAATCGGCGACATGAGCCCGACCATGCAGGTGAAGCTGCTGCGCGTGCTGCAGGAGCGGATATTCGAGCGGGTCGGCAATCATGTGCAGGTGCGCTGCAACGTGCGCATCATCGCCGCCACCCACCGCAACCTCGAGGACTCTATCCTCCAGGGGTCGTTCCGCGAGGACCTGTTCCACCGCCTGAATGTATTCCCCATCGAGATGCCGGCGCTGCGCAGCCGCATCGAGGATCTGCCGCTGCTGGTGCGGGATTTCATCGCCCACAACATCGCCGAAGGCCGCGGCCACGTGCAGCTCTCGCCGCTGTCGCTGGCGGCGCTGTCCCTGTATCGCTGGACCGGCAATGTGCGCGAGCTGGGCAACCTGATCGAGCGGCTCTCCATCATCTGCGCGGGGCGCGTCGCGCACGTCGGGGACCTGCCGGCGAAGTACCGGCCGTCGGACTGGACCGCCGTCACCGAGCCGCCGCAGATTGCCTCCGCCGACCAGCACGCGCATTCGCCCTTGTCGCAGGAGTTTCACTTCGGCGAGGAAACCGCAGAGCTGCTGAGCCCCGGGGCTTTGCTCGAGCCGGCCGAGCCGGAGCGGCCCTCGTTTGCGCCGCGTGATGCCGCGGCCGCGGATGCCGCGCTACTGCCCGACCAGGGCATCGATCTGCGCGCGCACCTGACCCAGATTGAACGGCGACTGATCGAGCAGGCGCTGGAGCGCTCGCACGGCACCGTCGCTCACGCGGCCCGCCTGCTGGGTCTGCGTCGCACGACGCTGGTCGAGAAGCTGCGCAAACTCGGACTGGCGAGCGCCGAGCTCGGCACGGGCGAACTCACCGATACCGATCCGGCGACGGAAGATTGACGGCAAGCGGCAGTTTCATGCCGCTTCGTGTGATCGCCTTCACGCTTTGATGGCAATTTGCCGCCGGGCACGCCTCTTGCACCACTCCCCCCGTAACAGCATTCCGGTTCGGGGTTTGAATGGTCCAGGATTCCACAATCTCGGTGTTGACCACTGCGCGGCGCGCCCCTGAGCCGCAGCCGGTAGCCAGTGCCGCATCCTCGCAGCGCCTGCTGGAGCTGGCGCGGCGCGTTGCGCTCAGCGATTGCACGGTGCTGATCGTCGGGGAATCCGGCACCGGCAAGGAAGTGCTGGCGCGCTTCATTCACCGCTTCTCCGCACGCAACGCCGGCCCGTTCGTCGCCGTCAACTGCGCGGCGATCCCGGAGAACATGCTCGAGGCGATTCTGTTCGGCTACGAGCGCGGCGCCTTCACCGGCGCGCACACCGCCCACCCCGGAAAGTTCGAACAGGCGCAGGGCGGCACCCTGCTGCTGGATGAAATCACTGAAATGCCCCTGAGCCTGCAGGCCAAGCTGCTGCGGGTGCTGCAGGAGCGCGAGGTCGAACGCCTGGGCAGCCGCAGCGCCATTGCGCTGGAGCTGCGGGTGCTGGCCACCACCAACCGGAGGCTGCGCGAGGAGGTTGCCGCCGGCCGGTTCCGCGAGGATCTGTACTACCGGCTCAACGTGTTCCCCTTGAGCCTGCTGCCGCTGCGGCAGCGGCGCGATGACATCCTGCCGCTGGCCATGCAGCTGCTGGGATTGCGGCAGCGGCCGGGCGAGCTGATTCCGGCGCTGAGCGCCGAGGCCGCACAGCTGCTGCTGACCTATGCCTGGCCGGGCAATGTCCGGGAGCTGGACAACCTGCTGCAGCGGGCGCTGATCCTGGTGAATGGCCCGGTCATCGGCCCGGAGCACATTCAGTTCGAACCGGCACCCGAGGTGGTGGGCACTGCGCCCCTGCCCGTTGCCCCGGCCCCAAGCCGCGCCGCGCCGCGGCTTGGCGAGATTTCCCAGGCCGATGAGATCCGCGATGTCGCCGCCTGCGCCACCCCCGGCGAGCAGGATACCGGTGGTTCGCTGGCCGATTCCTTGGGCCAGGTGGAGCGCAATGTGATTCTCGATGCCCTGCGTAATGGCAGCAGCAGCCGCCGCGAGATCGCCGAACGGCTCGGCATTTCACCCCGGACGCTGCGCTACAAGCTCGCCCGGTTGCGCGCCGCGGGCATTGAAGTGCCGGCGATTTGAGAGCGGAGTCAGTTATGAGCCAGATATCGATCGACCAGGTCCTCTCCCAGATCCGCAGCATGGCGGCGCAGGCCCAGCCCGCGGCTCTGAAGCCGCTGGGTCCCACCAATGAGGCCGCCGCGGCCTCCGGCGCCAACGCAGCGGGCGCCGCCGGCAACAGCTTCGCGACCCTGATGCGCAGCGGGCTCGAGCAGGTCAACCAGACGGAGCTTCGGGCCAATGATCTGGCCGACAAGTTCGAGCGCGGCGTGCCGGGCGTGGACCTGCCTACCGTCATGCTCGAAGCCAACAAGGCGAACCTGAGTTTTCGCGCGGTGACTGAAGTGCGCAATCGGCTGATCACCGCCTACACCGACATCATGAACATGCAGCTGTAACCGAAGACCTGCGCGCCAATCATGTCCAACAAAACTGAAGATTCCCGGAGTTCACTGTGAGTACGGCGACGACTGCCGAGGTGGTTTATCCGCGCTGGACGCAGGGTCTGCGTCCCATCCTGCTGCTGGTGGGCATTGCCGCCGCGGTCGCCGCGGGCGTCACCGTGGTGCTCTGGTCGCGTGGACCCACCTTCAGCATGCTCTATGCAAATCTGGCGACCGAGGACCAGGCGCAGATCACCCAGGCACTGGATGCGGCCACCATCCCCTATCGGATCGAGGCCGGATCGAACGCCATCATGGTGCCCTCCGAACGCCTGAGCGAAGCGCGCCTGAAGCTTGCCGGCCAGGGTCTGCCGGACAATGACAACGGTTTCTCGATGATGACCAAGGATCCGGGCCTGGGCGTCAGCCAGTTCGTGGAAAACGCCCGCTACCAGCACGCCATGGAGACCGAGCTCGCCCATACCATCGCGAGCCTGCGCCCCGTGGACGGCGCCCGGGTGCACCTGGCGGTGCCGCGCCAGTCGGCCTTCGTGCGCGACCAGCGCGACGGCAGCGCCTCGGTCTTCGTGCAGCTGAAGGCGGGTCGCCGCCTGGAACAGGAACAGGTGCAGGCCATCGTCAACCTGGTCGCCTCCAGCGTCCCGGACCTGCATTCCAACCAGGTCACCGTGATCGACCAGCAGGGTCACCTGCTGACGACGCCCCAGGGCAGCGATGACTCCTCCTTGCGCGAGGAGCGCCTGCAGGTCGTGCAGCGCATGGAGGATGACTTCGAGCAGCGCATCGAATCGATCGTCACGCCGATCGTCGGTGTCGGTCGGGTGCGGGCGCAGGTGGTGGCCCAGGTGGACACCTCCACCACCGAACAGGCCACCGAGGACTACAAGCCCGGCAGCCAGATCGTGCGCAGCGAGCAGCAGTCCCAGACCAGCAGCCGCGATGGCGCGCAAAGCGGTGGTGTGCCCGGGGCACTGAGCAACCAGCCGCCCGCGAGCGGAGTCGCCCAGGCGCCGCCGCCGAACAAGGCTCCCGCGGCCGCGGCCACTGCGGCCGCCGGCCAGGCGCCGGCCCAGGCCAGCGCCGATGCCGCCGCCAGCACATCGAGCGCCCCGGACAACGTGTCCTCGCAGAGCACCCGCAATTACGAAATCGGCCGGACCGTGGCCTACACCCGCCAGCCCGCCGGACAACTGAAGCGCCTCACGGTGGCGGTGGTGGTGGATGACATGCCGGTCATCGGCAAGGACGGCAAGCCTGCCAAGGGCCGCCCGCTGACCGACCCCGAGCTGGCCCACATCACCACCTTGGTGAAGGATGCCGTCGGCTTCGACCAGACCCGCGGCGACAGCGTCAATGTGGTCAATGCCTCGTTCCGCACCGACGCCCCGCCTCCCGACACCCAGCTGGAGAAGGTCCCGATGTGGGAGACCCCGCTGTTCCGGGACATGGCGAAGCTCGGCGTCGGACTGATCGCGCTGCTGGTGCTGGCACTCGCCGTGCTGCGCCCGATGATCAAGGCACTCATGCCCTCCGCACAGAGCCGCGGACTGCTCTACGGCCCCGGCAATAACCCGGCCTATAACGCCGCCGGCGGTGCGCCGCCCGCCTACACCGGCGGCATGCCCCAGCATGCCCAGGGCGGCGAGGGTGGCGGCGGCTATGCCACTCCTCCCGCGCCGGCCGTTCCCTACGATCAACAGATCACCAACGCCCGTGCCCTGGTGAACCAGGACCCGAAGCGCGTCGCGCAGGTGGTCCGCAACTGGGTCGCCACCGATGAGTGAGGAAGCGGCCGCCAAAGGGCGACAACCGCGACGGCACCGAGCGTGCCGCGATCCTGCTGCTGACCCTGGGCGAGCACGAGGCCGCGCAGGTGCTCAAGCACATGGGCGCCCGTGAAGTGCAGAAGATCGGCGCCGCCATGGCGCAGCTGCAGAACGTCTCGCGCGAGGAAGTCAGCGGCGTGCTCTCGGAGTTCTCCAACGGCGTGGCGCGCCAGACCTCGGTGGGCGTGGGCGTCGATGAATTCCTGCGCAATGTCATGACCAACGCGCTGGGCGAGGAAAAGGCCGCCAACGTCATCGAACGCATCAATGTCGGGCTGCCCAACAAGGGCCTGGAAACCCTCAAGTGGATGGACTCGCGCAGCGTTGCGGAAGTCATCCGCGGTGAACACCCGCAGATCATCGCCATCGTCCTCGCCTATCTGGAGCCGGACATGGCCGCCGACGTCATCAAGCTGCTGCCGGCGAACCTGCATGCGGACGTCATGATGCGCATCGCCACCCTGGACGGCGTGCAGCCAGCGGCGCTCTCGGAGCTGGACGAGGTCATCGAGAAGAGCTTCGCCGGCACCTCCAGCCGCACCTCGGAACTCGGCGGCGAGAAGGCGGCGGCCAACATCATCAATGCGCTCGAGCCGGCGATCGAGTCGAGCGTCATGGAACACATCACCAGCGCGGATTCGGCGCTCGGCGCACGCATCCAGGACCTGGTGTTCGTGTTCGACAATCTCATCGACGTCGATGACCGCGGCCTGCAGGAAATCCTGCGCCAGGTACAGGGCGACCAGCTGCTGCTGGCGCTCAAGGGCTGCGATGAGCCCCTCAAGCAGAAGATCTACAAGAACATGTCCCAGCGCGCGGCCGAGATGCTGCGCGATGACCTGGAGGCCAAGGGCCCGGTGCGCCTGGCCTACGTGGAGGCTGCGCAGAAGGAAATCCTTGCCGTGGCGCGCAAGCTGGCCGAGGAAGGTACGATCGCGCTCGGCGGCAAGGGAGAGGCGTTTGTCTGACAGCAACCGCCCGCGCGCCGCCGTGGCCGAGCGCTGGTCGCTGCCCGCGGTCGACGGCCCGATCGTCGGCCAGCGCCGCGACACGCGCACGCGCGATGCCCTGGCCAGCCGCATCAGCGAAGCGGCCCGCCAGGCGGAACTGGACCGCGGCTACCAGGAAGGCGTCGCGGCCGGACGCGCCGAACTGCAGACCCAGAACGACGCCCTCGCCGCGCGCGTCGCGCGCCTCGATGAGATCCTGGGTCGCATGGCCCAGCCGCTCGCGGCCCTGGACCAGGAGGTCGAACAGCAGCTGGTGTTGCTGGCGCTGGCGGTGGGCAAGCAGCTGGCGCGCCGCGAGCTGAAGGCCGATCCAGGCCAGATCGCGGCCTTGATCCGCGAAGCCGTGGGCAGGCTGCCCGCGGCGGCGCGCGAGGTGCGCGTGCACCTGCATCCGGAGGATGCCGCCGCCATCTGCGAGCGGCTCGCCACGGCGGGCCAGGAACGCGCCTGGACGGTGGTCGAGGACCCCACGCTGACGCGTGGCGGCTGCCTGGTGCGTTCCGAGAATTCACAGATCGATGCACGCGTGGAAAGTCGCGTGCACGCGATCGTCGGCAGCATGCTGGGCGAGGAACGCGCCGGCGCCCGGGCCGCCGAGACGCCCGCCGAGGGCGCCGAATCATGAGTGCCTCGCCGGCCGGATCGGTCAACACCCGCCTGCGGGACTCCCTGGCGCGCTGCGTGCGCAACGTCGAGCAGCTGCCGGCGCCACCGGTGCAGGGCAGCCTCACGCGCATGGTGGGGCTGGCGCTGGAAGCCGTCGGCTGCCAGGCCTCGATCGGCGACAGCTGTGACGTGACCACCTCGGACGGCGCCAATATCGAAGCCGAGGTCGTCGGCTTCTCCGGTGAGCGTCTGTACCTGATGCCGACTGGAGACCCACATGGCCTCGGGCCCAATGCGCGGGTCGTCCTGAGTCAGCGCGCCGGCACGGTGCCGGTGGGTCCGGAACTGCTCGGACGCGTTATCGATGGCGCCGCCCAGCCGCTCGATGGCTTAGGTCCGCTCAATTGCGCGCAGCGCGTGCGCCTGACCGGCGTGCCGATGAACCCCCTGGGGCGCCAGCCCATCTCCCAGGCGCTGGATGTGGGCGTGCGCACCATCAACAGCCTGCTTACCGTCGGGCGCGGCCAGCGCATCGGCCTGTTCGCCGGCAGCGGCGTGGGCAAGAGCGTGCTGCTGGGCATGATGTCGCGGTACACCAGCGCCGATGTGATCGTCGTCGGTCTGATCGGTGAGCGCGGCCGCGAAGTGAAGGAATTCGTCGACCGGATCCTCGGACCCCAGGACCGCGCCCGCGCCGTGGTCGTGGCCGCGCCCGCGGACACCCCGCCGCTGATGCGCCTGCATGGCGCCTGGCTCGCCACCGCCGTGGCCGAGTATTTCCGCGACTGCGGCAAGAGCGTGCTGCTGATCATGGACTCCCTGACGCGCTTCGCGCAGGCCCAGCGCGAGATCGGGCTGGCCATCGGCGAGGCGCCGGCCACCAAGGGCTATCCGCCCTCCGTGTTCGCACGACTGCCGCAGCTGGTCGAGCGCGCCGGCAACGGTGCGCAGGGCAGCGGCTCCATCACCGCGTTCTACACCGTGCTGGCCGAGGGCGACGATCAGAACGATCCGATCGTGGATGCCGCGCGCGCCATTCTCGACGGCCATGTGGTGCTGTCGCGCCGCATCGCCGAGAGCGGCCGCTATCCTGCGATCGATGTGGAGGCCTCCGTCAGCCGCGCCATGCATGAGATCATTCCGCCCGAACACCTGGAGCTGGCGCGCCGCTTCCGGCAGCAGCTGGCGACCTATGACCAGAATCGCGACCTGATCGCCATCGGCGCCTACCAGCGCGGCAGCGACCCGCGCATTGACGCCGCCATTGCCATGTGGCCGAAGCTGGAGCGATTCCTGCAGCAGGACATGCACACCCGGGTGGACTTCGGCGGCAGCATCGAGGGCCTGCACAGCGTCATGGCGGACGGCCCCGCCGCGGCGGCAGGCGCCTGAGACGGTAACCGGTCATGAGCCCAACGCAAAGACTGCAGCTGGTTCAGCGCGTCACCGACGAGAAGCAGCGCCAGCACGCGCGGCGGCTGGCGCAAAGCCGCACCCGCGTCGCCCAGTGCGAGGCGAAGCTGAAGGAACTGCAGGGCTATCAGGCGAGCTACATCCGGGAATTCGACCAGCGCGCGGCCTCCGGAATCGGCGGCGCGGGAATCCGGGAATTCCAGGCCTTTCTGGCCAAGCTCGCCGAGGCCGTGCGCCAGCAGGAAGAACTGCTGCGCAAGGCCCTGACGGAAAGCGATTCGGAGCGGATTGATTGGCAGGGAGCGGCGCAGCGCTCGCAGATCATGGAGAAGGTCGTCGAACACCACACGACCAGGGAAACCAAGGCCCGGGACCAGCGCGAGCAGCGTGAGTCCGATGACCGCGGCCAACGCAAGGCAAAAGGGAGACTCGAGTAGTGGCTATCAGCACCAATGCCTTGACGCTGAGCAGTTCGCTGCCGGCCAAGAGCGCCTTTCCGGCCCCTGCGTCGAATCCGGCCGCGGCCCAGGGGGGCGATGATCCGACTGCCGGCGCCGGCCAGGGATCACAGGCCTTCGGCGCCACCGGGTCCGGCTCCGATCCGGCTTCCGATACGCCCGCGGCCAACGGCGGACCTGCCTCGCAGACGCGCACTGCCCAGGCAGCCCAGATCCGCGGCGGCGCGCGTGCCGCGCGCCCGCGTGCCGGGGCTGCAAAATCCTCCACCGGCCCGAGCACCGATCCGCAGGATGCGGCGCCGGAGCCCACCAACAACTTCGGCACTGTCATGGCGAGCGCCCTGGCGCGCGGCGCGGTCAGCTCCAGCCACGGCTCCGTTGCGACGACGGTGGCGAAGAGCGCGGCCAACGCCCCGGCCACGCCCGTCCAGCCCAACGTCGGCGACCCCACCAGCGCCGTGGCCTGGATTGCCCAGGCCCTCACGCCGGCGGCTGCCGATGCAATCCCTGCCACGGCCCCCGCGACTGCCGCGGCCGCTGTTGCTGCTGCCGACTCCACCGTGGGTGCGACTGCCGACACCACTGCAGGCAGCCCGCTCGCCGCAGCGCCTGCCCCGGCGGGCACCGCCACGTCCGCCCCGCCGGCGGATCTTGGATTCGCGGTCGCCAAGACCCAGACCCCCAATCCGTTCGAGTCCCTGCTGGCGCATAGCGCCACGCCCGAAGCCAGCGCGCCCCCGGCGGCGCAGATTCAGGTCGGGCAGAACCAGAATGCGCCAGCCGATGACGCGCCGGCCGCAGCGGCGGCGATGGCCGGCAATACCAATGCGCTGGCCGGCGTGCAGAAACTGCTCTCGGGCCTGACGGGTGCGGCCACGAAGGATACCGATACCGACAACGACACGGGTACCGCCGCGCCGAAGACGCACGCGACCAGCGATGGCGGCGGGACGGATGCCAACCAGGCCGCCGCGGCGCTGCAGGCAGCCGTGCTGAGCCGAACGAACGGCAACCTGGGCGGCGCGACCCTCACCATCCATGCGGCCGTCGGCTCGGCGGCCTTCGCGGATGAGGTGAGCGCCCGGGCCGCGGGCCTCGCGCAGGCCGGCATCACGCAGGCGCAACTGCAGTTGAATCCCGCCGACTTGGGTCCCGTGCAGGTGCACATCACCATGCAGGCCGGCCAGGCCACCGTTTGGTTCGGCGCCACCCATGCCGACACCCGGGCCGCGCTTGAACAGTCCTTGCCGCGACTGCGGGAACTGTTTGCCGGCGCCGGCATGCCGCTTACGGACTCCGGAGTCTTCCGCGAGCCTCCCCAGCAGCAGCAGGCCCAGGCTGCGCCGGCCCCCGGCAGCGCCCGCGCAGCAAGCGACACGATAGCGGCACCGACTGTGACGCAGGTCGCAAACCTGCGCCTGTCGCTGCTCGACACCTACGCGTAGTGCACGCCACCGGCGCGCCGGAATTCTGGCGCGCCGCCGTGCGTGTGATCGGTTTCACGTTTCCCGACATCGCGCAAATCCCTTAATTCGTAGGGACTTATGCGCGTTCTGCCAAGTGTGGCATACGCGTTGCACTACCTGACACCAAGAGATTCCCATGTCCTTGATGCGCAGGAAGTTCAACGAATGGCTGCACGACCGTCCGCCCCCACCGCAAAGCCCGCCCCTGCCGCTGCCGCCGCCGCCGGCGGCGCAGCTGCTGCCGCGCCCGCTGCGGACAAGCCGGTCCGCAAGAAGCCCTGGCTGCTGATTGGCATCGCGGGCGCGGTGCTGCTGATCTGCGGGGGCACCGGTGCCTGGCTGATGCTGGCGCACAATGCGCCGAAGAAGACCGCCGCGGCCACCGCACCGCCGCCGCCCTCCGGCCCGCCACTGTATTTCCCGCTGGACCCGCCGTTCGTCGCCAATTTCGAGGGCGACCAGCAGGTGCGGTTCCTGCAGGTCACCGCGCAGATCATGACGCATGATGCGAAGACCGTTGAAGCGCTGAAGGCCGCCGACCCCATCATCCGCAACGACCTGCTGCTGCTGTTCAGCAACCAGAAGTCCACGGAACTCGCGAGCAATGCCGGCAAGGAAAGGCTGCGCGCCGCGGCCCTCGACGCCGTGCGCAAGGTCCTGGCCGACAACGGCGGCAAGCCTGAACTGGTCGACGCCGTGCTCTTCACGACCTTCGTGATGCAGTAACACTCAAGAGGGATTGCCATTGTGACCCCCGAAGGCGCCGAAAAGATCCTCAACCAGGACGAGGTTGACGCGCTCATCAACGGTATCGACATGGGTGCCGTGAACATCGAGCCCAACGGCGGACCCGGCGAAGCGCGCAACTACGACTTCATCAACGACCTGCATGTGGCGCGCGGGCGCATGCCCGCGCTGGAGATGATCAACGAGCGCTTCGCGCGGCTGTTCCATCAGTCGCTCTACAACCTGCTGCGCCGCAGCCCCGAGATCTCGGTGTCGCAGGTGGCCATGAAGAAATTCAACGACTACGTGAACACCCTGCACATGCCCACGAACTTGAACGTGGTGCGCATCAATCCGCTGCGCGGCATGGCGCTGGTGGTGCTGGAGCCGAAGCTGGTGTTCACGGCGGTCGACAACCTGTTCGGCGGCATCGGTCGCCATGCCAAGGTTGAAGGACGCGATTTCACGGCCACCGAGCAGCGCATCGTGCAGCTGCTGCTGCGGCATGCCTTCGCCAACCTGAAGGAGGCCTGGTCCAAGGTGCTGGCGCTGGAATTCGAGCATGTCCACTCGGAGATCAATCCGCACTTTGCGAAGATCGCGAACCCGACGGAGATCGTCGTGATCTCCAGCTTCCGCATCGAATTGAACGGCGGCGGCGGCGACCTGCACGTCACCATGCCCTACTCCATGCTCGAACCCCTGCGCGAGCTGCTGGATGCGGGCGGCAGCGCCGATGCCACCGAGGGCGACGGGCGCTGGACCAGCGCGCTGCGCGACGAGGTCGATGACGCCGAGATCGAGCTCAATGCGGTGCTTGGCGAGGCCTCGGTCACTCTGGCCGAGCTGCTGAACCTGAAGTCGGGCGATGTGATCCCCTGCGACTTCAACGGCCAGATCACTCTCAATGCCGAGACCGTGCCGCTGTTTCGCGGCAACTTCGGCGTATCCCGCGGCCAGCAGGCCGTGAAGATCCATGAACGCCTGATCCGCCAGAAGTCGGCCGTTGCCGCCAATCCCTTTCTGAAGAAGCCCTAGAGGAAACACCCATGCCAGCGGAAGCACAGACAGCAGAGTTTGGCACTCTGCAGGACGATTCGGCTCCGGACGCCAAGAGCGACATCAACATGGACGTGATCCTGGACGTACCAGTCACGCTGTCCATGGAAGTCGGTCGCACGCGCGTTCCGATCCGCAATCTTTTGCAACTCAACCAGGGCTCGGTCGTCGAGCTGGAACGCGTCGCGGGCGAGCCGCTGGACGTGTTCGTCAACGGCACCCTCATCGCCCACGGCGAGGTGGTCGTCGTGAATGAGAAATTCGGCATCCGGCTCACTGACGTCATCAGCCCGGCCGAACGCATCCGCAAGCTGCGGTAGATGAGCAGCACCGCCGACAGCGCCGGCGCCGCCGCCCAGACGGGCACGGTTGCCCATGTGTTCGCCGCCCCGGGTCCCGTCTCCGGCCGTCCCCGGGTCGGGGGTCGCAGGTCTGGGCCAGGTTACCCTGGCGCTGTGCATCGTGCTGGGTGCCATTTTCGTGTGCGCCTGGTTCGCGCGGCGCATGCGCAATCTCAGCAGCGGCCGCCAAGGCGCTGTGAACGTGATCGCCGAAGTGCGCCTGGGTACCAAGGAGCGCGCCGTGCTGCTGCAGGTGGGAACCGCGCAGCTGCTGGTCGGGGTCGCCCCGGGCCGGATCAGCGCCCTGCACGTACTGGCCGAACCGCTGGCCACACCGCCCCCGGTCCCAACGGGCTTCGAGGGCGTGTCGTTCAAGTCGCTGCTGCGCAAGAGCCTGGGCAAGTGATCCGCAACTCCAAGATCTTCCGTGGGCTGCTGCCCACCGTCGCGGCCGTAGTGGCCGTCGCCATGCCGCACGTGTGCGCCGCCGACGTGGGCCTGCCGGCCCTCACGGTCCAGGCGGGCGCTGGCGGCGGCCAGACCTACACCCTGACGCTGCAGGTGCTGGTGCTGATGACGGCACTGTCCGTGCTGCCCGCGATCCTGCTGATGATGACCGCGTTCACCCGCATCATCATCGTGCTCGGCCTGCTGCGCCAGGCGATCGGCGCCGGCCAGACGCCTCCTAACCAGGTGCTGGTAGGACTGTCGCTGTTTCTGACCCTGTTCGTGATGGCCCCGGTGGTCGATCGCATCAACGACCAGGCCGTAAAGCCCTACATGGCCGGCACCATCGATTCGACGACGGCGCTGACCAATGCGGTGGGCCCGCTGAAGACTTTCATGCTGCACCAGACCCGCGAGGGCGACATCGGCACCTTCGTGCGCATCTCCGGCGGCAAGGGTTTCGCAAGTCCCAATGACGTGCCGCTTAGCCTGCTGGTTCCGGCCTTCGTCACCAGCGAGCTGAAAACCGCCTTCATGATCGGGTTCCTGATCTTCATACCCTTCGTGATCATCGACCTGGTGGTCGCGAGCGTGCTGATGTCGATGGGCATGATGATGGTCTCACCCGTGCTGATATCCCTGCCCTTCAAACTCATGCTCTTCGTGCTGGTGGACGGTTGGTCCCTGGTCATGGGGACCCTTGCCTCGAGCTTCTATACATGACCCCTGAAACAGTCATGAGTATCGCCGAACGCGCGCTCGTCATCACCTTGCTGCTGGCGGCCCCGATGCTGCTCGCGGCGCTGGTCACGGGCCTGGTGATCGGCGCCTTCCAGGCGGCGACCCAGATCAATGAGATGACGCTTTCGTTCATTCCGAAACTGGCCGCCATCGCGGTGACGCTGGTCATCGCCGGACCCTGGATGATCAAGGTGTTCGTCAGCTACACACGGGAGCTCTTCACGAGCATTCCCGGCCTGGTCAACTGACGCCAGGGGCCTTACGGATGATCACCCTCACCACCGGACAACTGGAGAACTGGCTCGCACAGGTGCTGTGGCCGTTCGTGCGCGTGGGATCGTGCCTGATGGTGGCGCCGGTATTCTCGGGCCAGGCCGTGCCGGCGCGCATCCGCATCGTGCTGGCCGGCGCCATCGCGCTGATCCTGGCGCCGATGATCGCGATTCCCGCGCAGTTGTCGCCCTTCTCCATCGAGGGCCTGGTGGTCACGGCGCAGCAGGTCGTCATCGGCATCGCCCTGGGGTTCTGCCTGCAGCTGACATTTGACGCCATCACGCTGGGCGGACAGCTGATCGCCAACAGCATGGGCCTGTCCTATGCGCTCAGCGTCGATCCGGTGCGCGGCACCGGCAGCACGGCCCTGGGCGAGCTCTACAGCATCTTCGTTACCCTGGTCTTTCTCGCCCTGGACGGTCATCTGCGGCTGATCGAGGTGCTGGCGGACGGTTTTCGCACCCTGCCGGTGGGCGGCACGGGCTTCGGCACGGCAAGTCTGTGGCAGGTGGTGCTCTGGGGCGGAACGCTCTTCAGCGGCGCCCTGACCATCGCGCTGCCGGGGATCACGGCGCTGCTGATCGTGAATCTCGCCTTCGGCATGGTCAGCCGCGCGGCCCCGGCGCTCAACCTGATGTCGGTCGGCTTCCCGGTGATCCTGATATTCGGCCTGCTGGTGCTGGTCGTGAGCGTCCCGCAGCTGCTGTCCGGTTTTGAACGACTCCTGGGCCAGTCCTTCCTGGTGCTGCAGTCCCTGTCCGGTGGACGGATCTGACCATGGCGGAGAATGACAACGGCCAGGACCGTACCGAACAACCTACTCAAAAGCGCCTCGATGAGGCGCGCAAGAGTGGCCAGGTTCCCCGCTCCCGTGATCTGACCACCGCGGCGGTGGTGCTGGTCGCCGGCCTCGGTCTGCGCTTTTCCGGTGCCGGCATGGCGAACGGCTTCGCCGGCCTGATGAAGTCCGGGCTCACGCTCTCGCGCGATCAGGTACTGGACGAGAACCGGCTGCTGCCGGATCTGGTGGCCCTCGCGTGGCAGGCCCTGGTGGTGTCCGCGCCGATCCTCGGGCTCACGCTGATGGCGGCGCTGTTCAGTCCGATCGCCATCGGCGGCTGGAACATGAGCTTCCAGACGCTGACGCCGAATTTCACCCGCCTGAATCCGGTCGAGGGCTTGAAGCGCGTGTTCTCGGTGCGCGGTGTCATGGAGCTCGTCAAGGCGTACGCCAAGTTCCTGCTGGTGGGCGTGATTGCCGTCATCTTCCTGCGCTCGAAGACCGCGGAGCTGCTGGCGCTGGGGAACGAGCCGCTCAATTCCGCCATCGGCCACTCGGTGCGCCTGTCGGGCCAGGCGCTGGTGATGCTGTCGATCTCGCTGGCCATCATTGCCGCGGTGGACGTACCGCTGCAGTTGCGGCAATACCTGAAGCAGTTGCGCATGTCGCGTCAGGAGACCCGCCAGGAGCATCGCGAGAGCGACGGCTCCCCGGAAATGAAGGGTCGCATCCGGCGCATGCAGCAGGACCTGGCGCGCCGGCGCATGCTGCAGGAAGTGCCCAAGGCGGACGTGGTGATCACCAACCCGACCCACTACTCGGTGGCGCTGCGCTACGACGAGAAGCGCATGCGGGCGCCGATCGTCGTGGCCAAGGGCGTCGATGAGGTTGCCGCCAACATCCGCAGGATCGCCGCCGAACACAAGGTGCCGGTATTCGAGGCGCCGCCGCTGGCGCGCGTGCTGTTCCGCGACGTCGACCTGAACGCCGAGGTGCCCTCGACCCTGTACGTCGCCGTTGCCCAGGTGCTCACCTACGTCATCCAGCTGCGCACGGCCGCCTACAGCGCCGTGCGGCCGGTCCGTCCGGTCATCGATCCGAAAATTGAGGAAACCAGGCACTAAGCCATGGCAGAGCCCGCACCAGTGAACAATTCCTCCATGCGCACCCTGCTGCGGGTGGGCGTGGGCGTGCCCATCGGCGTGCTCGCCGTGCTGGCCATGGTGGTGCTGCCGCTGCCGCCGTTCGCCCTTGATGTGCTCTTCACCTTCAACATCGCCTTGTCCATTGTCATCGTGATGGCGGTATTCAATGTGTCGCGCCCGATCGAGTTCGGTGTCTTCCCGACGGTCCTGCTGCTGGCGACCTTGTTGCGCCTGGCGCTGAATGTCGCCTCAACCCGCGTCGTGCTGCTGCATGGGCATTCGGGCCCGGCGGCCGCGGGCCGCGTCATCCAGGCCTTCGGCGAGTTCGTGATCGGCGGCAACTTCGCCGTCGGTGTCGTCGTGTTCGTCATCCTGACCATCATCAACTTCGTGGTCGTGACCAAGGGCTCGGGCCGCATCTCCGAGGTGAGCGCCCGCTTCACCTTGGACGCGATGCCGGGCAAGCAGATGGCCATCGACGCGGACCTGAACTCCGGCCTGATCACACAGGACGATGCCCGGCTGCGGCGCGCCGAGATACGCCAGGAAGCCGACTTCTACGGCTCCATGGACGGTGCCAGCAAGTTCGTCCGCGGCGACGCGGTCGCCGGCATCATGATCCTGATCATCAATATCCTCGGTGGACTGGCGATCGGCACCATCGGTCACGGCCTCGGATTTGCGGATGCCGCGCGTACCTACACGCTGCTGACCATCGGCGACGGCCTGGTGACCCAGATTCCCGCGCTGCTGCTCTCGACCGCGGTGGCCATCATCGTCACCCGCATGTCCGGCAAGCAGGACATGGGCGGGGAACTGAAACGCCAGCTGTTCGGCCAGCCGCGCGCCCTCGGGGTTGCCGCGGGCCTGCTCGGTGTCATCGGCCTGGTGCCCGGGATGCCCAACCTCGCCTTCCTGACCATGGCCGCCCTGTGTGGCAGCGGCGCCTACGCCATCCGCAAGCGCCGCGAGAGTGCGGCCGCCAAGCCCGCCGCGGCGCCAGCCCCGCCGACGGCTCCCGAAAGCAAGGAATTGTCCTGGGACGATGTGCGTCCCGTGGACGTGCTGGGCCTGGAGGTCGGCTACCGACTGGTCCCGCTGGTCAACAAGACCCAAAGCGGCGATCTGCTCGGCCGTATCCGCGGCGTACGTCGCAAGCTTTCGCAGGAACTGGGCTTCCTGGTGCCGGCCGTGCACATCCGCGACAACCTGGACCTGCCGCCGAACACCTACCGCATCAACCTCGGTGGCGTGCCGGTCGGAGAAAGCATCATCTATCCCGAGCGCGACATGGCCATCAACCCGGGGCGCGTGTTCGGCGAGGTCAAGGGCATCGCGGCCCGCGACCCGGCGTTCGGCATGGAGGCGATCTGGATCGAACCGAGTGACCGGGATCACGCCCAGAGCATGGGCTACACCGTGGTCGATGCGGGGACCGTGATCGCAACGCACCTGAGTCACATCATCCAGTCCCATGCCCATGAGTTGCTGGGCCACGAGGAAGTCAGCCAGTTGCTGGCCAACGTCGCCAAGAGCGCGCCGAAGCTGGTCGAGGACCTGGTGCCGCGGGTTCTGCCGATGGCGGTGCTGGTCAAGGTACTGCAGTCGCTGCTGGCCGAACGGGTTCCGCTGCGCAACATGCGCGCCATCGTCGAGACCCTGGCCGAACAGGCGCCCCGTTCCCAGGATCCGGTGGTGCTGCAGGCCGCCGTACGGGTGGCCCTGGGACGCCAGATTGTGCAGGACATCGCAGGAATGGCCGGCGACCTGCCGGTAATGACCCTGGATCCGGATCTGGAACGATTACTGCAAGGTTCTATCGGCAGCGCCAATTCGCCGGCGACCGGGCTCGAACCCAGCCTGGCCGAGCGGCTGCAGAGCCGTCTGGCGGAAAGCGCGCAGCGCCAGGAGCTCATGGGCGAGCCGGCGGTGTTGCTGGTGCCGCCGCCGCTGCGGCAGACACTGGCCCGTTTCATTCGCGCCAGCGTGCCGAACATGCATGTTCTGGCCTGGAGTGAGATTCCGGACAACCGGAAAGTCCGCCTGGTTTCGGCGGTCGGTCGATGAAAGCCAAGCACGAGGCAGTTGGAGAACATTAGATGAAGATCACACGCCACACTGGACCGGATATCCGGCACGCGCTGCGTGCCGTCCGCGACAGCCTGGGTGCCGATGCGGTAATTCTGGCCACCCGACGCACTGCCAATGGGGTGGAGATCACCGCCGCCATGGATTTCGACGCGGACAATGTGCAGGACTCCACCGCCCGACCCACTCTGTCCGACAGTTTCGTTCCGGCCAAGCAGGCACTGCCGCCGGCACCACCGCCGCCGGTGCTGCCGCTGCCCCAGCCTGCACCGCTGCCACTGCCACTGCCTTCAATCGTACCGCCGGCGCCGGCTCTCGCCGTGGCTCCGGAGCCGCTGCCGATGGCGCCGATGTTCGAGCCTGAAGTTCCGACGCCCGAGCCCGACCTCGGCGATACCACGATCTCAAGTTCCATTTCGAGCGCGGTGGCCGCCGCGTGGCTCGCCCCGCTGGTCACCAATTCACCCGCGGGCAGCTTTGCGGTTCCGACGCTCGAGCCCGCCAACGACGGGATGACCTCGGAGCTGAAGTCACTGCGCCGCATCCTGGAGACCCAGCTGGCGCAGCTGGCCTGGAAGGATCTGTCGCGACGGGCTCCGCTGCACACTGAAATGCTGCGTGAGCTGACTGAAATCGGCATCGAACAGGCACTGGCGGCCGAGATCGTCTCCGGCCTGCCCCTGAAGTGCGAGCCCAATGTGGCGCGCCGCCATCTGGGCGCATCCTTGAGCCAGCGCCTGGTCGTCACCGGCGATGAATGGCTCGAGAACGGCGCCCGGATCGCGCTGGTGGGTCCTACCGGGGTCGGCAAGACAACGGCTTTGGCAAAGCTCGCCGTGCGCTGGGCCCTGCGCCACGGTTCACGGGATCTGGCCCTGGTCGCCGGCGACTCGGTGCGCATCGGCGCCCAGGACCAGGTGCGCTCACTGGGACAATTGCTGGGAGTGCCGGTGTTCGCACTCGACGGACTGGAACAGCTTCCCGGCGTGCTGGCACGCCTCGACCGCTTCCGCATGGTGCTGGTGGACACACCCGGAGCCGGCCAGCGCGATGCCAATCTGGCGCAGCGGCTGCTGCAGCTGTCCAGGGCCGGCGGCGAACTGCAAAGCACGCTGGTGCTGGCGGCCAGCACCCAGGCGGGCGCACTGGACGAGGTCGTGCGCCGCTTTGCGCCGGCCCAGCCCACCAGCTGCGTGCTGACCAAGGTCGATGAGGCCGTGAGCCTGGGTGGCATGCTGTCGGTGCTGGCGCGCGCGCGCCTGCCCATCGCGTATGTCAGTGACGGTCAGCGGGTTCCGGAGGATCTGCGCCCCGCGCGCACCGACGAACTGGTCGCGACCGCCATACAGCTGGCGCAGACCAGCGGCGCCGCCGCGGATGAGGATTTGTTGAAGCGCCGCTTTGGAGACGTTGCACATGCGCTCGCGTAACGGGAACCTTGTGGATCGCTGCAAGCTGGAAAGTCTCGCGCGTCCCGTGCAGGTGATCGCGGTCACCGGCGGCAAGGGCGGCGTCGGCAAGACCAGCGTCGCGGTCAATCTGGCCGCGGCATTGACTGCCGCCAACAAGCGCGTGGTGCTGCTGGATGGGGACCTGGGCCTCGCCAACGTGGACGTATTCCTCGGCCTCTCGCCGCGCTACACCCTGGCGCATGTTCTCAACGGAGAACGCACCCTGGATGAGATCCTGGTTACTGCTCCGCAGGGCTTCCAGGTGGTGCCCGCCGCCTCGGGAGCTGCGAATCTCGCCACTATGGATGTCGGCGCCCATCTGGGCCTGGTGCAGGCCTTCAGCGCGCTGGCCACGCAGGTGGACGTGATGATCGTCGACACGGCGGCGGGACTGGGCCACGGTGTGACCCAGTTCTCACAAGCCGCGCAGCAGGTGGTGATCACCATCTGCGACGAGCCGGCGTCCCTGACCGATGCTTATGCGCTGGTGAAGGTATTGAGTCGACATCACGGCGTCAGCCGCTTCCGCGTGCTGACCAACATGATTCGCTCCCCCGGAACGGGCCAGGAGCTGTTTCGTCGCTTCGAACGCGTCACCACGCGCTTCCTGGAGGTGGTGCTGGATTTTGTCGGTGAGATTCCCGAGGATGAATACCTGCGCCGCGCCACGCGCGCCCAGCGCACCGTCAGCGACGCCTACCCGGCGAGCGCCTCCGCGCAGGCCTTCCGCAAGCTGGCCGCCAAAGCCACAGCTTGGCCGATACCGGACAGCCCGCGCGGCAACCTGGAATTCTTCGTCGAACGGCTGGTGCAGCCTCGACCTGTAAGGCTAGAGGCGGTTCAATGAGCGCTGTGGGCGCCTATACCCAGCAACGCGGGACGGCTGATGCGGATCAGCTGGTGACGCGCCACGCGGAACTGGTCAAGCGCATCGCCTACCATCTTGCCGGCCGCCTGCCGCCTTCGGTGGAGGTCAATGACCTGATCCAGGCCGGGATGCTGGGGCTGCTGGAGGCGGCTGCGAACTACACGGAGAACCGCGGCGCCAGCTTCGAGACCTTCGCGGGCATCAGGATCCGGGGCGCGATGATCGACGCCCTGCGCAAGCTCGACTGGGCGCCACGTTCCGTGCACCGCAAGGCGCGGGCCGCGGCGGCCGCGGTACGCGACATCGAACACGAGACCGGCCGCGACGCCAAGGATGCGGAAGTCGCTGCCCGCATGGGCTGCTCGCTCGATGACTACTACGCCATCGTGCAGGATGCCGCCAGCTGCCGCCTGACGAGCCTGGATGATCTGACCATCGCCAGTGCCGCCGCTGCCGAGACCGTCGACCCGTTCCGCGAAACCGCGGACGAGGGCTTTCGGGGCGCCCTGATCCAGGCCATCGATGGCCTGCCGGAGCGCGAGCGTCTGGTGATGTCGTTGTATTACTCGGATGAACTGAATCTCAAGGAGATCGGCGCGGTGCTGAAGGTGACGGAGTCGCGGGTGTGTCAGCTGCACGGCCAGGCGCTGGTGCGCCTGCGTGCGCGGCTCGCCGCCTGGAAGGACTCGCAGGAGCCGGCTTCGCCGTAGGCGGGAGGATGTTGCGGTGAAACCCGACATGAAATTCCTGGTGGTCGATGATTTCTCGACCATGCGCCGTATCGTCAAGAGCGTGCTCAACGATCTTGGCTACAGCAACGTCACGGAGGCCGATGACGGCAGTACGGCATTCCCGCTGCTGCGCGACGGCGATTTCGATTTCCTGATCACGGACTGGAACATGCCGGGCATGCCGGGACTTGATCTGCTCAAGGCGGTGCGCGCCACCGAGAAACTGGCGAAGTTGCCGGTGCTGATGCTGACCGCCGAGGCCAGCCGTGACCAGATCGTCGCTGCCGCCCAGGCGGGCGTGAACGGCTATGTGATCAAGCCCTTCACCGCCGATGTCCTGAAGAAGAAGCTGACCATGATTCTCAGCACGATGGCGGCCGATGCAGCCGCCCACTAAGCAGCCATTCCGGGGTGGTTTACGGACATTCTGAGCATCATCGGCCTGCTGCTGGCGCTGGGTGCGATCCTGGCCGGAGCCTTGCTGAAGGGCGCCGGCCTGATGGCGCTGGTCTCGACGGCGGGCTTCACGGTCGTCGTGCTGGGCACGGTCGGCGCGATCTGCGTGCAGACGCCGATGCCGGTCATGCGGCATGCACTGAAGATACTGCCGTGGGTCATGCGCCCGCCGGCGCTGCAGCCGGAAATACTGCTGAAGAAGATGCTCGACTGGAGCAATACGGTGCGCCGCCAGGGACTGCTGGCGCTGGAGCCGGCGATGCGCCGCGAGCGCGATCCGTTCGTGCGCAAGGCGCTGCAGCTGGTCGTGGACGGCAATGAGCCGGACGCGATACGCGGCGCCATGGAAGTCGAGCTGAGCACCCGCGAACACACCGATACCCTGGGCGCCCGGGTGTTCGAGGGCATGGGCATCTATGCGCCGACGCTCGGCATCATCGGCGCCGTGCTCGGCCTGATGTCGGTGCTGCAGAATCTCGCCGACCCCTCCCGGCTCGGCCACGGCATCGCCGCGGCCTTCACCGCCACGGTGTACGGCATCGGCCTTGCGAACCTGTTTTTCCTGCCGATTGCCGCCAAGCTCAAAGTGACCATTCACGCCCAGTCCCAGGTCCGGGAGATGATCATCGAGGGCATGCTGTGCATCGCCCAGGGTGAGAACCCCCGCATCATCGAAACCAAGCTGCGCGGCTTCCTGCAGCAGGCGTAACCGTGATGGCACGCAAGCGTCGCCGAGCAGTTGAGGAGGAGCCCCGACACGCGGCCTGGGCGATTCCCTATGCCGACCTGGTCACGCTGCTGTTCGCATTCTTCGTGGTGCTGTACGCGGTCTCATCGGTGAACGAGGGCAAGTACCGCGCCCTCTCGAGCACGCTGTTCACCGAGTTCAACGGGCAGAAGCCGCCCGGCCCCGCACCCGGATCAGCTCCGGGCAGCATCGCGGTCGCGCACCCCGAAACTTCTCAGGCTGCCAAGACGGAGGCCGCCGATTCGCACCAGATCTTTGCCGACACGGCGACCGTTACGCGCAAACAGGCCGAGGAGGTCGCGCGCTCGCAGGCCGAATCCCTGGCGCTTGACAACGTGGCCAACGGCATCAGTACGGCGATGTCGGATCTGATCAAGTCGAACCTGGTGATCGTGCGCCGCAATGGCACCACCGTGGAGGTGGAGATCCGCACGGACATCCTCTTTCCCAGCGGCAGCGCAACCCTCTCGCCCACCGCCGTGGGCGTGATCCGCAAACTGTCGCAGAGCCTGGCCTCGCTGCCGAATCCGATACGGGTCGAGGGCCACACCGACAGCCAGCCCATCGACACCGCCGCGTTTCCGTCGAATTGGGAGCTATCCTCGGCGCGCGCCGCCAGTGTCGTGCATCTCATCGCCAATAGCGGCATCAATCCTGCGCGCCTGTCGGTGATCGGCCGGGCGCAATACAGCCCGGTGCAGTCCAATGCCACCTTGACGGGTCGCAATGCCAATCGCCGCGTGCTGATCGCCATCCTGCCTCCTGGCAACCCTGACCCCGGTGCCGCACCGGCGGCCGCGCCCGCGCCAGCGGCGGCGGAATCGGCCGCCCCGGCGGCGGCCGCGCCGATTCCGCAACCCGGCTAGCGCCGCGCGTGCGTGGCACGCTTCCTGCAACTTCCATCCGCAGATCCGCAGCTCGCCGGAAATCCGACACGAGCCGCGTGTGAACTGCGTCACAGGAGAATTGCAATGATTCAAAGCGCCCTACACCCGGCCATCGCCGCGCAGCCCAGCTTCGCGTTCATGGGCTATGTCTTCGTGCCGCCACCGGACTACCTGCTGGTGCCCCTGACGGGCGCCGCGATCGTGGTAGCTGGAATACTCATTGCGGCGTTCTTTGCGGCCCGGGTCAAACAGGCCGTCACCGCCCAGTCCCGCGACATTCTCGGCAGCGCCGCCTGGCTTGCCGAACAGATCGAGCAGCTCGGCAGCGCGGTGAGCGCCACCGACGAGCGCGTGGCCGCCCTCGCCGCCCGGCTGGATGAGCATTCGCGTACCACGCAGGGCAACGGCACCACAAGCTACAACGTCGCGATTCGCATGGCCCGAAGTGGTGCCACCCGCCAGGAATTGATGTCCACCTGTGGGGTGACCCAACAGGAAGCGGATCTGGTCCTGCGCCTGCATTCGGCCGATCCCGGTGTCCGCTCGGCCGCCTGAGGATCATAGGGTTATTGCCTAAAGCCGGCAGGGTCGCAGCCGATATCAGGATGTCAAAAAGCGCCACGGACGGTGGCCTTATGGATCCTGCATGAAACCAGCCCGAAAAACGGCGCGCCGCACCAGCAAGGCTCCTGCACCGCAGCCCCGGTCAGAAGTCATTGCCCTGCCCGCGGACTGCTCGTTGCGCAAGATCCATGCCCTGCGCGAGCAGCTGTGCGGCATCCGCGCCGATGTGACCAACATCACACTTGACCTGCGGGAGCTGGAACGCTTCGACACCGCCACGCTGCAACTGGTCGCGGCCTTCGTGCGCGATCAGGCCGCCCGCGGCACCAATGTGCTGACCTGCGGCAACCGTCCTGCCTGGGACGAGGCCGCCGAATTGCTGGGCCTGACCGCCACCCTCGCCAGCAGGGTATAGCGCCATGACCATCGACCTCACCCAGTTTCACGACGCATTCTTCGACGAGAGCTTCGAGGCGGTCGACTCCATGGAGGCGACGCTGCTGAAGCTGGACTCGGGCAACCCGGACCCGGAATCCATCAACACCATCTTTCGCGTTGCGCATTCAATCAAGGGCGGCGGCGCCACCTTCGGCTTCGGTGAAATCGCCTCCTTCACCCACAGCCTGGAGACGCTGCTGGACGAACTGCGCGGCAAGCGCATCACGGTGACGCAGCGGATCTGCGACCTGCTGCTGAAGTCCGTGGACATCCTGCGCGCCATGCTGCGGTCGGCAAAGGCCAAGCAGCCCATCGAGATGCAGAGCGTGGCCGATCTGCAGTTGGAGATCGAACTGGCCATCGTGCGGCGCGACAGCGAGCTCGCCACCGCCTCGCCCGCGGCCAGCCCAGCCGCCGCGGCCGCCGATGCGGCGCCGGGCGGCGGCGCCGGTAGTGCGCGACCCAGCGTCGAATGGCTCATCGAACTGCGCCCGGGTCCGCATTTCTTCGAACGCGGCACCGACCCGGTGCGCATATTCCGCGAATTGGGCGTGCTGGGCTCCCTCGCCGTGACCGCCCACCTCGATGCGCTGCCTGCCTGCCAGGACCTGGACGCGCGTCGCTGCTACCTCAGCTGGTCGCTGGCGCTACTCAGCGATGCGCCGGAGGCGGCGATACGCGAGATCTTCGAATGGGTGAACGCGGACTGCGAATTGCTGGTGACCACCCGCGATGGCGCAACGTCCGCGGCCGCCGAACCGGCAGCGGCGGACCGCATTGAAACGGCCGCCGCCGCAGCGCCCGCTCCTGCGACGACTGCCCCGCCGACTCAGGCCGTGCAACCGGTGGCAGCCCCGGCAGCGCCGATGGCCGAGTTGCTGCCGGTCGCACCCGCCCCGCAGGCCGCGGAATCCGGCTCCATCCGGGTGGGCGTGGAGAAGCTCGACGAGCTGATCAACATCGTGGGCGAGCTGGTCATCACCCACGCCATGCTGAGCCAGATCAGCCACGGCATCTCAGGCCCGGCCGCCGAAGCACTGCGCTCCGGGATGCAGCAGCTGGAGCGCAATATGCGGCAGCTGCAGGAAGGCGTCATGCAGGTGCGCATGCTGCCGATCAGCGTGGTCTTCAGCCGCTTGCCGCGCATGGTGCGCGATCTGGCGCAGCGACTGGACAAGCAGGTCGAACTGAAGATCGTCGGTGAGACCACCGAACTGGACAAGACGGTACTGGAGAAGATCGGCGATCCGCTGGTGCATCTGGTGCGCAACTGCATCGACCATGGCATCGAGAACTCCAAGGCACGCGTGGCTGCCGGCAAGAACCCCATCGGCACCCTGGCGCTGCACGCCGGCCACCGCGGCGGCAATATCGCCATCGAGGTCTCCGATGACGGCGGCGGGCTCGACTGTGATCGGATCATCGCCAAGGCGCGCGCCGCCGGACTGGTCGGGGCGAGCGACAAGCTCACTCAGACGGAGATCCAGCAGTTGATCTTCCTGCCGGGATTCAGTACCGCGGAAGTCACCACCGACATCTCGGGCCGCGGCGTGGGCATGGACGTGGTCCGTCGCAACGTTACGGACCTGGGCGGCAAGATCGAGGTGCAAAGCGAGCGCGGCAAGGGCTCGCAGTTCCTGATCACCCTGCCCCTGACGCTGGCGATCGTCGATGGCCTGTCGGTGGGGGTGGGCGATCAGACCTACATCCTGCCGATGATGTCCACCATTGAGTCCCTGCGCCTGAATCCCGGCCAGGTGAGCACCATCGCCGAGGGACGTGAGGTCTTCGGCTTCCGTGACGAGTACCTGCCCATCATCCGGCTGTACCAGGTCTTCGGACTCAACCCCCGCGCCCGCGCGCTGCACGACGGGCTGGTCGTGGTGGTCGAGGGCGCCGGGCGCCGCGTCGGTCTGTTCGTTGACGATCTGCTCGGCCAGCAGCAGGTGGTAATCAAGTCGCTGGAGACCCACTACGGCCGCGTCTCGGGCATCTCGGCCGCGACGATTCTGGGCGACGGATCGGTCGCCCTGATCCTGGACGTGCCCGATCTAATCCGCAGCGCCTCGCATCGCGAAGCGGCCTAGCCGCGATTTCAGGAGATTCGCCCATGCCCAGTCCGTCAACCGAACCCACCGCTGCATCCGCGGTCATCCAGGTTCTGACGTTCGCGATCGGCGACGCCACCTACGGCATCGACATCCCCTGCGTTCAGGAGATTCGCGGCTGGAGCCCGGTTACGCGCCTGCCGCAGGCGCCGGCCGATGTGCTGGGCGTGCTGAATCTGCGTGGATCAATCGTTCCGGTCGTGGACCTGCGGCTGAAATTCGGCAGCGCAAATGCCCAGTACACGCCGGTCACGGTGATCATCGTGGTGTCGGTGATGTCCGCGAAGGGTCAGCGCGAATTCGGCATGGTCGTGGATGGCGTCTCGGATGTGATCGACATCACCGCGCAGGACGTGAAGCCGGCGCCGGACCTGGGCGCCACCAGCAGCGGTGCCTACATCCGCGGACTGGTCCCGGTCACCGGGAAGATGGTGGTGCTGCTGGACGTCGAGACGCTGATCGGCAAGGAATTCTCCGCGGCTGTGACCGACGGCGCCACCCAGGCCGCCTGAGCGCAACAAGCATCATGAACCTTCTACGACAAATGCACCTTCGTCAGAAATTCGCGCTGCTGATCGCCGCGATGGCATTGCCCGCGGTGCTGGTTGCGGGTTTCTACCTGTCGCAATCCAACCAGGTCGTGAGGTCCGCCCGCAATGAGCTGGAGGGCGCCCGCTACATGCAGGCTGCCGGCTCGCTGCTGGCCCGCGTCACCGGCCACCGTACCGTCACCAATGCGCTGCTGAGCGGGGATACCTCGGGTCGCGCCGAAGGCGCCCGGCTCGAGACCTACATCGAAAAGCAGATGGAAGAGCTGACCGCGCTGGATGCGCAGTTCGGCGCACGCTTCGGCACCACGGCTGCCTGGCATGCGGTGACGCTGCAGTGGCACAAGGTAAAGACCGGCGCCAGCACCGCGACGCCCGAGGAGAACCTCACCGAGCACGACGTGCTGATCCATGACATCACGACGCTGATGGCGCGCGTCACCAAGGCCTCCGACATGGACCTGGATCCGGATGCCTTCACTGATGACTTGATCATCGCCGCGACTCGCAATGTAGCCCAGGCGGTCATCGCCTTCTCGAACGTGAACCAGCATTCGATGGACGTTGCCGTCAAGGGCTACCTGGGCGGCGACGACCGGACCGCAATCCAGATCTACCTGGGTGAAATCCAGCAGAACCTGGACGCCATCTTGCAGCAGCTGGCGGCTCAGCCGGACATGCAAGCGGTGCTGCACACGGCCGAACAGCAGCTGGCCGGCTACCGGCGCCTGGCCGAGACCCGCATCCTCAATTCGGAAAAGATCAACATCAGTGCGGCGGACGTTCTACGCAGCGGGCACGCCGGTCATCAAGGCGCTGCAGTCGCTGTCGGACTCCAGCTATGCGCGCATGGAAGCGGCGCTGACCCAGCGCGCATTCTCAGAGACGACCCAGCGCAATGTAACCATCGCCGTCGCCGCCATTGCCCTGTTCGCCGCGCTGCTGATCAGCTGGATCATTGCCACCGGCCTGCGCCGCTCGCTGGGACGCGCCGTGGAGGTGTTCCAGGAGATCGCCAACGGCCGCTACGACAACGACATTCCCAATGGCGGCGCGGACGAAGCCGGCCAGGTGCTGGCGGGCCTGCGCAACATGCAGGAGAAGTTGCGCCGGCAGATCGAGACGGAACGCGCGGTCGCGGCCGAGAACGCGCGCATCCGCCAGGCGCTGGACCGGGTCTCCACCAGCGTGATCCTGGCGGATGCCACCCAGACCATCATTTACGTCAACGAAATTGGCGCCGCGATGTTCGCGCGGACCGAAGGACAGATCAGCCGGACGCTGCCCGGATTTGCGGCCGCGCGGCTGATCGGGTCCAGCCTGGACGTCCTCGCCGCGGATCCGGCGCATCAGCACAACCTGGTGCAGCAGATCACCGGCAGCCACGTGCAGGAGGTGAAGCTCGGTGACTGCACCTTCCGCATCGTGCTCAGCGCCGTCATGGGGCGCGACGGTCAACGCATCGGCACGGTGATGGAATGGACCGAACGGACCCTGGAGATCGCGGTCGAGAGCCAGATGCAGAGCATGCTGCAGGCCGTGCTCGCGGGCGATCTGACCCAGCGTCTGTCGATGGAGGGCAAGAGCGGCTTCTTCGAGGTGCTCTCCCGGTCGGTCAACCAGCTGGCCGACAACATCGCGGAAATCGTCGCCACCGTAAAGCTCGCGGCGCGGGATGTCTATGGCGGTGCGGAGGGCATCTCCCAGGGCAACGTCAATCTGTCCCAGCGCACCGTCCAGCAGGCCGCCTCGCTGGAGACGACCGCGGCCTCCGTGGAGCGCATCACTTCGACCGTACATCAGAACGCGGCAAGCGCCGGTCGTGCCAGCACGCTGGCGGCCACCGCGAGTGAACAGGCCGAGAACGGCGGTGGCGTGGTGGCCGAGGCGGTACGCGCCATGGCCGACATCAACGATGCCTCGGCGCGCATCGCCGACATCATCGGTGTGATCGATGAAATCGCCTTCCAGACGAATCTGCTGGCGCTGAACGCGGCTGTGGAAGCTGCCCGCGCGGGCGAGCATGGCCGCGGCTTCGCGGTCGTCGCCAGCGAAGTGCGCAGTCTCGCCGGCCGCTCGGCCACGGCGGCCCGCGAAATCAAGGCGCTGATCCAGGACTCGGTCCGCAAGGTCAATGACGGATCGGAGCTCGTGACCCGCTCAGGCGAGACCTTGGGACAGATCGTCGCTTCCATCAAGACGGTGTCCGGACTGGTGGCGGAGATTGCGGGCGCCTCCCGGGAACAGTCCCAGGGCATCGAGCAGATCAAGCAATCCGTATTGCAGATGGACGAATTCACCCAGACCAACGGCAGCCTGGTGGCGCAGGCCGCCGTGGCATCCCAGACCATGGCGCAACGAGCCGGCGAACTGAACGCCATGATGGAGCGCTACCAGCTGCAAGAGGCCGCGGCGGCGCAGATCGAATCGGCCACCGGACTGAGCAGCCCGAAGGCCCACGCCGCCCAGCCGGCTGCCGGCGCGCGCGCGGCGAGCGCTGCGGGCGAGCGGCGCGCTGCGACCCGGCCCTGGTCCGGACACAAATCCGCCCGCGCCACCCCGGCCCGAGCGGCAGCGGCAACGGCAACGGCAACGGCAACGGCAGCGAGCGCGGCGACGCCTTCCCGGTTCACCAAGGTCGCCGACGACGACACGGACTGGAAGGAGTTCTGATGTACAGCTTCCCCGAATTCAAAGGCGTGGACACGCACAGGAGGCCATCATGGCCCGTATTCTGGCAGTAGATGATTCCCCGGTAATGCGCCAGATGGTCAAGGCGACTTTGGTCGAGGCCGGCCATGAGGTTGCGCAGGCCGCCAACGGCGAGGAAGCGTTGCGGATCGCCGCGGCGCAGGTCTTCGACATGGTGATCACCGACCTCAACATGCCGGTCATGGACGGGCTCGCGCTGATCCGCAGTCTGCGGCAGCTTCCGGCCTACACCAAGATGCCCATGATCGCGCTGACCACCGAGGCCACGACTGAAATCAAGCGCGCAGGCCGCGAGGCCGGCGCCACCGCGTGGATCGTGAAACCGTTCAACCCGCAGCGACTGATCCAAGCGGTCGCCGAACTGCTGCACTGAATTGGATACCCACGCCATGCACAAACCCAAGCGCACCGCCTGGATACCGGCCTTGGCCGTGGTGTTGCTCTATTCGGCTGCGTCAGGCGCCAATTGCCTGCTGCCCGCGCCGCCGAGCCGCATCCCGGACGGCAGCTCCGCGACCGAGCAGGAAATGGTCGCGGCGATGCGTACCCTCAAGCAGTACAACGATGACGTCAATGAGTACACCAAGTGCCTGGAGTTCGAGAGCAAGCGCAACCGCATCAGCTTCGATGACCAGTCAAGGAGCCGCGACCTCGCGCTGAATACCCTGGCCACCGTGGCCGCCCAGTTCAATGAGCAGGTCCGTCGCTTCAAAGCGCGGCACACTTGAGGCGCGCCGATATGCCGACCATGGATTCACGAGCCCCCAAGGTACCGGCAGTCCCGCCGGAGACCTCCGGCGGCTATCGATCCCTGGACGGCAGCGGGCGGATACGCGAATTCTCCTTCGACGACCAGGATTTCGAGGCGATCCGCGTGCTGGTGAAATCGCTGACCGGCATCAACCTGACGCTGCAGAAGCGCGAGCTGGTCTACGGCCGGCTCGCGGTCAGGCTACGGGCGCTGGGCGTACGGACGTTCAGGGAATACCGGCAGATCGTGGCCGCGGACTCGGATGAACAGATCCGCATGTGCAATGCCATCACCACCAATCTGACGTTGTTCTTCCGCGAGCCGCACCATTTCGAACATCTGCGCGACCAGGTGCTGCCGGCGCACCGCGAGCAGACGGGCCAGCGACGGTTGCGGATCTGGTCCGCCGGCTGTTCGACCGGCGAGGAACCGTATTCGATCGCCATCGCACTGCTGGAGGCGCTGCCGGAAGTGCAGGAATGGAATGTCCGCATCCTGGCGACCGATGTGGATTCGGACGTGCTGGACACCGCAGCCCTGGGCAAGTATCCCGCCGACCGGATCAAGGGTCTGTCAGACGGGCGCCTGCGACGCTTCTTCACGGAACAGAAGGACGCCGGCGGCAGCACCTTCGCCGTTCGGCCCGAGGTGCGGCGGCTGGTGACCTTCAAGCAGCTGAATCTCATGCAACCGTTGCCGATGTCCGGTCCGCTCGACGTGATCTTCTGCCGCAACACGATCATCTACTTCGACAAGGACACGCAGCGGAACCTGTTCGCCCGGATCGCGCCCTTGCAGCGTCCGGGAGACCTGTTGTACCTGGGCCATTCGGAGAGCCTGCTCAGCGTCAGCGACGACTACGAATCCATTGGCCGCACCACCTACCTGCGCCGCTGACATGACAATCGACAACGAAACAGCCGTATCGACGCCCGCCGAATCCCGGGTCCCCCAGGGACTGCCCGGATTCGACCAGGTCCAGCGCTTCTGGGAGCGCGATACCTCGCGCTGGACCGTGAAGCTGCTGCCCGGAGAGTGCTATGTGACCCGTCATGACGAGGCCATCGTGACGGTGCTGGGCTCGTGCATATCCGCCTGCATCCGCGATCCGGACACGGGGCTCGGGGGCATGAACCATTTCATGCTGCCGGAACGCGGCGAAGGCTTCCGCGCAAGTCCCGACGCGGGCTTCGACCAGGTCAACCGCTACGGCTGCTTCGCCATGGAATCCCTGATCAATCACCTCGCCCGCCATGGCGGCCAGCGCCAGCGACTGGAACTGAAAGTGTTCGGCGGCGGTCGCATCCTCAAGTCGATGATCGACATCGGCGCGCGCAACATCGCCTTCATCCACTCCTGGGCGCGCACCGAGGGGATACGGCTGTCGGCCCAGGACCTGGGCGGCATGCAGCCGCGCAAACTGGTCTACTTCCCGGCCACCGGACGCGCGCGGGTCATGCGGCTGCCGCCGATCGAGAACCGCAGCATCGCGGACCGCGAAATGTACTACCTGGAGCACCTGCGCAACGAGCCCGACGAGGGCCAAGTGGAGATATTCAAATGACCGGCGCGGGCACAACCCTTGGGAGAGTTCGCGTCCTCATCATCGACGACTCGGCCTACGCGCGTCAGATCATGACCGAGATTCTGCGCGGCGACCCGGGCATCGAGGTGGTCGGCTGCGCCAGCGACGCCCACGTGGCGCGCGAGATGATCCGCCAGCTCAATCCGGACGTGCTGACGCTCGATGTGGAAATGCCGCGCATGGACGGACTGACCTTCCTGCGCAACCTGATGCGCCTGCGGCCCATGCCTGTGGTCATGGTGTCCTCGCTGACGGAGCGCGGCGCCGAAGTGACCCTGGAGGCGCTGGCTCTCGGGGCGGTGGACTTCCTGCCCAAACCGCACATCGACCTGGGCGTCACCATGCGCGACTACGCCGTGGACCTCGTGGCCAAGGTCAAGTCAGCCGCGCGCGTGGTGCGCGCGAACATGTCCAGCGCGGCTCCCCGGCCCGCGCGTGCCGCCGCGGCGGCCGCCCGACGCAGGCCGCGCGAACCCCGGCGCAGCTCAATACCACCGACGTGGTGGTGGCGATCGGCGCCTCCACCGGCGGCACCGAGGCCATCCGGGAACTGGTGTGCGGGCTGCCGGCCGATGCACCCGGCATGGTCATCACCCAGCACATCCCCCGGGCCTTCAGTTCGGCATTTGCGCGGCGCCTGGATGAACAAAGTGCATTGCGCGTGGAGGAAGCGGTGGACGGGCAGCAGATACTGCCCGGGCATGTCTTCGTGGCCCCGGGTGACAGTCACCTGCGGGTGCAGCGCTACGGCACCCGCTACGTGTGCCGCCTCGACAATGGCGCGCCGGTGAATCGCCACCGACCGTCCGTGGACGTGCTGTTTGAATCCGTGGCACAGGCCGCGGGCGCCCGCTCCATCGGGGTGCTGCTGACCGGCATGGGCCGCGACGGCGCCCAGGGGCTGCTGCAGATGAAGACCGCCGGCAGCCAGACCATTGCCCAGGACGAAGCCAGCAGCGTGGTCTGGGGCATGCCGGGCGAAGCGGTGGCCCTGGGGGCCGCGCAGCTGGTGCTGCCGCTGTCGACCATTGCCGCAAAACTAGTGGCTCTCGCGGCTGCGATGGACATCACGCGCGCGAGCCGTACGGCCTGATATCGTCCCACCAATCAGGCGAAGGACTGCTCCATGACTGTAACGACCGCTCAATCCGGATCCGCAAACTCCAACAAGGCTGCCTTCGAGTTCGTGCAGCTGCTGGCCCAGGAACTGTCCTCGGGCAAGGTGGAGTTGCCGAGCTTTCCGGACGTCGCCATCAAGGTCCGCAAGGTGCTGGCCGACGACGATGTGAAACTCGATCTGGTGGTGCGCGTGGTGGCCTCGGAACCGACGCTGGCGGCGCGCCTGCTGCAGGTGGCCAATTCCGCGGCGGTCAACCGCAGCGGCACGCCGGTCAAGGACATGCGCAAGGCCGTGCAGCACATGGGCCTGAACATGGTGCGCAGCGCCGCGATCGCCTTTGCCATGGCCCAGATGAAGAAGGCCAATGAGCTCAAGGGGCTCGAGGTACCCATGGCCGCGATGTGGAAGCGCTGTTCGGCCGTCGCCGCCATGGCGCATGTGGTGGCCCGCCGCCTGACCAAGCTGAACCCCGATACCGCGCTGCTGGCCGGACTGCTGCACGGCGTGGGCGAGCTCTACATTCTCACGCGCGCCCACAAGCATCCGCTGCTGTTCGCCGACCGGCCGGTGTACGACACCATCGTGCGTGACTGGCACGTCAGCGTCGCGAAGGCGCTGCTGGAGAATTGGGAGATTTCCGAGGATATCGTCAAGGCCGTGAGCGAATACCAGGACATGGATCGGCGCCACACGGGCCCGGCGGACCTGTCGGACGTGCTCACGGTGGCTCACCTGATGGTCAGCTACCAGGATTTCCCCGAGTCGATCGAACTGAATATGCAGGGAGTGGCCGCGGCCGCGCGCATGTCGCTGGATGTGACCACCTACAGCAACATCATTACCGAGTCGGCCGATGAGATCAAAGAACTGCAGGAGGCACTGGGTGCCTAGGATCACGCCAACCCTGGTGGGCGATCATGTCAGAATTTGAAATAGACATAGCCGCCGACACCAGCAAGGACGCATTCCAGTTCGTCCAGGCGTTGGCATCGGAGCTGTCGCTCGGCGCCGTGGACATTCCGGGATTCCCCTCCATCGTCACGCGCGTGCGCCAGGTGCTCGCGGACGAGAGCGCCTCGGCCGAGAAGGTCGCACGCGTGGTCGGCGCGGACCCGGTGCTGGCCGCAAGGCTGCTGAAACTCGCCAATTCCGTGGCGCTGCTGGGAACGGCACGACCGGCGACGGATCTGCGCACGGCCGTGAGTCGGGTCGGCCTGAATGCCGTGCGCACCACCACCCACGCCCACGCGATGCGCATCCTCGGCCAGACCGAGGCGCTGCGGGGCCTTGAGAAACTCCTCGAAGTCCTCGCCCGCCAGACCGGCCAGGTGGCGAGCCTCTGCCACGTGGTGGCGGCGAAATACTCGCGCGTGCCGCCGGATGCGGCCATGCTTGCCGGCCTGCTGCACAGCTGCGGCCGACTCTACCTGCTGGTGCGCGCCGGCAATCATCGCGGCCTGTTCGCCGACGCGGAGGCCTTCCGCAACATCGAGCGCGACTGGCACCTGAGCGTCGCGGTGGCGTTGCTGGAGAACTGGGCCGTGCCCGAGGAGATCGTGCACGCCATTGCCGAGAGCGAGGACCTGACCCGCGAACCGCGCGGCGCCCCCACCCTGACGGATGTGGTGATGCTCGCCGTGGCCATCGCGCGTCACGCCAACCAGCCCAAGGTTCTTGAGGCGACCCTGCGTGATGTCAAATGCCTGGCACGATTCGGGCTCGACGCCAAGGCCGTGGCGGAGATGCTGGAGGCATCCAAGAACGATCTGGCACAGCTGGAAGCCGCCCTGACCTGAAGGGACAAAGCCAAGTCGCGTGGGATGGGCCGGCAACAACCAGCGGCGGGCGGTTACTCGACCGGATCTTGGGGCAAGCAGCCGATCGAACTGCAGCAGCTTGTTGGCGATGCGTTCGGCCGAGACCTTATAGGTCCCGTCGGCGAGCGAATTGCTGATGCGGGTGACCCGTCCCGGGTTGATGACCGGAACCTCACTCAGGGTCTGCTCGATCGAAACCAGGTGGCTCGCGGTGTCCGTTATCTGCACGCTGTCGGTGTCGCCGATCCCCCCGGCCGCCTGGCTGGAAGGTGCGGGCGCGCGCTGGCTGGCCGCACTGGGTGCGGCGGCGGGCGGGCTGTTGTTGACACCATTGATCTTGCCGGACACGACATGGCTCCTCTGTTACAGGCGTTATCGGCCGGAACTGGCGCAACTTTAGAGTTGTTTTTGGATCGGGCCCGGATTATGTACGATGCCGCCGGCCCGGCCTGTTTCAGACTTCCCGCAGCAATCCCTGGCGTCCCGCGGCCACCGAACAGGTGCCCCGCGGACCGTAAGTTACCGTGTCACGGCCCCCTTCGACGAGCACGCCTAAGCGGGCCTGGACATTCTGCAAACGGGCTCCCGCCATCGCGCCATTTCGATCATTCAGTCCGCGGCACCGGGTGGCCGCGGCAGTGCAGGCGGCCCAGGCCCCGGCCAGGGTCGCCTGCGGATCGCACCAGGCCAGCAGGGATTCAAGCCCCTTCAGATCATGCGGCCGGCCCAGCGTTCGGCACAGGCCGCGTCGCTCGGTGTCGACCTTGAGGATTCGGGTCACGCATTTATGCCGTTCGCGCATGGCCTCGGTCAGCGCGTCCACGTCATTGTCCTGCATATGCGCGAACTCCCGGTCAAGCAACACGGCGAGCTCGCCCAAAGCGGCGGTTTCCTCCTGAATGAGGCGCTGCAGATGCGCGCGGCAGGTTTGCGGATCCATGATTCGTCTCAGCCCGAGCGCTCGGAACCGAGCTGCGCGGTATCGGTGAAGGCTTTGGCCGGATTGCCCGCCACCGCGGGATTCGCGGCTTGGGCATCAAATCTCTGTGCCGCCAGCACGCCATCCGCCACACGGCTGGCATCAATCCGGTAGGACCCATTGCCCAGGGACTGGCGGATGGCGTCGACCCGGTTCTGATCGGCGTCTGGCTGGCTGGCAATCTGTTGTGCCAGAGTGGCCAGCAATTGGGCGGTGGGCGTGATCTCAACCTCCGCGGGCGCAGGGAGCACACCGGATTGCGCCTGGGTCTGTGCCTGGGCGCTCTGGCCGGGCACAACCTGGGTCTTGTCCGTTGAACCTGAACCCAGGCCGCTCGGGCCGTTCAAGTCCAGGCCATGGTGGATCGTCGTCACGCTGCACGCTCCTTCGCGGTTGCCAGGCAGTATCGGGCAACGCACACAAATCGGTTGGACTGGGTTCGCATTTTACAAAGCCACCCGCACGACGTCTGCGGACTCCACGACTCCCTCCACGACCGTCATGGAGCTCAAGTTCTGGACCTGGACGCGGGCCCCGGCCGAGGCGTCCATGAGCGCCCGCCCCATGGCCCGAATCTCCATCGAGGGTCCGCCTGCCACCAGGGTGACCTCTTGACCGCGGTGAATCACCGTATCGGCCGCGAACATCTCAACGGTCAAGGCCGTGCCAAGGGGTAACGGCCGTCGCACGGTGCGCCCGGCCAGCTCTGCGACCGATGCCAGATAGGCGGTGGCCGCGCCGGCCATGCGCCGCGTTTCCAGCGTCACATCATCGGCGGTGAGGCGCGTGTCGCGCGCCACCGCATGCCGCAGCACCAGCACGGCGATCCGGCTCTCCACCACGACCGACACATACACTGACCAATGCGAGGGTCCCTCGCAGCTCACGCCCACCGTGGCGCGCGCGCCCAGATTGCTGCCGGCAGGCAGCTGCGCGCGCAGCGCCGAGCCGCACTGCGCCAGCCGCAGCCGCCGATCGATGGGCTGCACCGTGACCTGCGCATCGGTGGTCCCGGGCGGCAGCAGCGACGCGACATAGGCCTGTGCCGCCGCCTCGATACTGGCTACGGGTTCCACAGCGCGTGGGTCCGTGGCGGCACCCGCGGCCGGCAGCGCCAAGGTCAGCAGCCAGGCGACTGCCAGGAAAGATCGTCGGTTGTCTGTCGGTGAGAGCTTCATGCAGTGATCTTTGCAAATGCCGCGCCAGCCTCACGATTGAGGATCCCTTAGGTGGCCGCGGACCAGCGATTGCCGGTGGTTGACGGCAAGTCGTTGCCGCCCGTGTGACGCAGCTCACGCAAATGGCGCGCATTGCAGGCCGATTCCGGCCTTTGACGCGGCTGGCATGCGTATTGCTATTTCCCCAGCAGGACAGTTTTTTGACGGACCGGACTTAAGAATCATGCCTATCGGATTGGATTCATACCTGGGCGTTCACGCTGCCGCACTCAAGGTGCAGACCCAGCGCTTGGACGTGCTGGCGAACAATCTCGCCAATGTCGACACCCCCGGCTACAAGGCGCGCGACATCGACTTTCGCACGGCTTTGGCAGCGGCGGGAACCCCGCAGGCCGGCGTGAGCCTGGCCACGACTGATTCCAAGGATATCCCGGTGAACGCCACGGACGAAGGCGGCGCCGCTCTGAAGTACCGCGTACCCCTGGCGCCCTCGCTGGATGGCAACACGGTGGACTCACAGCAGGAACAGGCGGCGTTTGCTGAAAACACCGTGCATTACCAGGCGACGCTCACCTTTCTGACCATGCGCCTGCACAATCTGATGACGGCGATCACGGGCCAGTAAGGCTGCCAGCGACACCAAAGGAATCCGAACATGTCCTCCTTCAAGATATTCGACGTCGCCGGCTCCGGCATGAGCGCCCAGTCAGTGCGCCTGAACACCGTGGCCAGCAATCTTGCCAATGCCGATAGCGTCAGCGGTGATCCGTCGACCGTCTACAAGGCGCGGCACCCCGTCTTCCAAGCCATCCAGCAGCAGCTGCAGGGCGCCGCCGGGCTGGACCCTCAGAGCGCGGCCAGTGTACGGGTCGCCGGCATCGTCGAGAGCAAGGCCGCGCCGCAGATGCGCTACGACCCTGGCAACCCGCTGGCCAATGCTCAGGGAAATGTCTACGCACCCAATGTGAATGTCATCGAAGAGATGACCGACATGATTTCCGCCTCGCGCGCCTACCAGGACAACGTGGAAGTCATGAACACCTCCAAGGACCTCATGCTCGCGACCTTGAAACTCGGCCAGTGATCATAAGCCATAGCACCATGACCACCACATTCTTACGAGGCGCCTGATGTCCACAAGTACTAGTCCGATCACTGGAGCGACCGCCGCGCATGCCGCTGCGGCTGGCAATGTGGTCCCGGCGAACATGCAGATCAACGAGGCCGACTTCCTGCGGCTGATCTCCTCGCAGCTGCAGAACCAGGATCCGATGCAACCGACCGATCCGAGTCAGTTCCTGGGGCAGCTTGAAGGATTGAGCGAGGTGTCGAGCCTGCAGAACATGCAGTCGGTCATGACCGCATCGCAGGTCAGCAGCAGTGCGAGCCTGCTGGGCCGCTCCGTGCTCGCGCCCGGAACCAGCGCCGCGCTGGCTACGGGCGGCGCGATCACGGGCGCGGTGAATGCACCGGCCGGCGCGACCAGTCTGACCGTGTCGATCGCGACCGCCAGCGGAACGCCGGTGACCTCCTTTCAGGTAACGCCTGCCAGCTCCGGCATGACCACGTTCTCGTGGAACGGCGCGACCAGCAGCGGCACGACCGCCGCCGCCGGCCAGTACACCGTAAGCGTCAATGCTGCCGTCAACGGCGCCAGCCAATCCGTGAATCCGATGGTCGTGAGTCAGGTGCAAAGCGTCACCATCGATCCGACCACCCAGCAGCTGGAGCTGAACACGACCAGCGGCACAGTGCCGATGAACACGGTCGTCACCATTCTGTAACGCACAAACCCAAGCACGTATCAGGAATAACCACCCATGTCATTCAATGTCGCGCTCACAGGCCTCAACGCCGCCAACCAGGACCTTTCGGTGACGGCCAACAACCTCGCCAACGTCGGCACCGTGGGCTTCAAGGGCTCGCGCGCCGAATTCGGCGATCTGTTCTCCGCCACGCAGACCGGCGTGAGCTCCACCGCCGTGGGTAACGGAGCCTCCATCACGGAAGTCGCTCAGCAGTTCTCCCAAGGCGACATCGAGACCACCGGTAACAACCTGGATCTGGCGATCAGCGGCAATGGGTTCTTCACCACCAGCAACAACGGCGCGCTGGAGTACACCCGCGACGGTCAGTTCCAGGTCAACAGCGTCGGTGACGTGGTG
This sequence comes from uncultured Pseudomonadota bacterium, assembly GCA_963726995.1. Classification (GTDB taxonomy): domain Bacteria; phylum Pseudomonadota; class Gammaproteobacteria; order Steroidobacterales; family Steroidobacteraceae; genus DAIDKA01. Next base: position 1,556,809 of record CAVSEP010000006.1, on the reverse strand, counting down.
ACTGCGAGCGGCGCCAAGCTGCAGGTCTACCCGCCGCTGGCAAACGGTACCTTCAACACCGGCGGACTGGCCAACCTGTCGCTGTCCACGCAGGAAGGCGCGCCGAATGCGACCACTGCGGTGTCGCTGACTGCCAACCTGCCGGCGAGCGCAACCGTGCCGGCGGACGCCGCTGTTCACGCCGACCGACGCCAACAGTTACAACAACACTACTTCCGTCACGGTGTACGACTCCTTGGGTGCGGCGCATACCGCATCGCTGTACTTCATCAAGGCGGGGCCAATAACTGGAACACTCAGCTTTACGTTGACGGCAACGCAGTCGGCACACCCCAGGCCCTGACGTACAGCTCCAGCGGCGCATTGCAGACACCCGCCGGCGGCATCGTCACTTTCCCTGCCTATACGCCGGCCACCGGTGCGGCCGACTTGAACATGACTTTCAATTTCAACAAGACGACCCAGTACGGCAACCAGTTCGGCGTCACGGCTGTCACCCAGGACGGCTACACCACCGGCCTGCTGAGCGGCATCAGCATCGACAATGCCGGCGTCGTGCAGGCCCAGTACACCAATGGCCGCTCAGTGGACCTCGGACAGGTGGCGATGGCGAATTTCGCCAACCCGCAGGGTCTGGCGCAGCTGGGCGATGCGAGTTGGGCGGCCACCAGCGCCTCCGGATCAGCAGTGGCAGGGCGTTGCCGGCGGCTCCGGCTTCGGCAAGATCTCCTCCGGCTCCCTGGAGCAGTCCAACGTCGACACCACGACATCGCTAGTCGGCAATGATCACCGCGCAGCGCGCCTTCCAGGCCAATTCGGAAATGATGAAGACCGAAGACCAGATCAGCCAGACGGTCATCGGCATCCATCAGTAACGCCTGACGCACTGACCTAATACGAGACCAGACCACAGTTCATGGATAAATTGCTCTACGTTGCGATGTCCGGCGCGAAGGAAACCCTGCGCGCCCAGGCGGCCAACAGCCACAACCTCGCCAACGCCAATACCACCGGGTTCAAGGCGGACCTGAGTGCGTTCCAGAGCCGTGCCGTAACGGGGCCGGGCTATGCCTCGCGGGTCTATGCCACGGATTCCTCCGTCGGCTGGGACCGCTCGGCGGGAGCGCAGATCACCACCGGCAATCCATTCGACGTGGCGGTACAGGGCACGGGGTTCATTGCGGTCCAGGACAGCAATGGCAACGAAGCCTACACGCGCGGGGGCGACCTGCACGTGGACCCGAACGGTCAGCTGATGACCGCCGCCGGGTTGCCGGTGCTGGGCGACAACGGGCCGGTCAGCGTGCCGCCTTTCTCCTCAGCCACCGTGGGACCCAATGGCACCATCTCCATCGTGCCGCTGGGCCAGACGCCCCAGACAATTTCCAACGTCGGCCGAATCAAGCTCGTCAATCCGCCGAGCGACACGATCTCGCGCAGCAGCGATGGTCTGTTTCGCACCAGCGACGGCCAGCCCGCAGAGGCCGATGGCACCGCGACCCTGGCCTCGGGCGTCCTGGAAGGCAGCAATGTCGACCTGGCCGGCTCGATGGTCAACATGATCGAACTGTCCCGAAATTTCGACCTGCAGATCAAGGCCCTGCACACCGCCGAAGACACCGGCAGCGCCTCGGCGAAGCTGCTGCAACCGAGCTGATCGCAAGCTCCAAGGATAAAGGTAGAACACTATGGAAGCGGCACTTTGGGCGGCTAAGACCGGCCTCGACGCACAGCAGACCCAGATGACGGTGACGGCCAACAACCTCGCCAACGTCAATACCAATGGCTTCAAGAAAAGCCGCGCGGTATTCAACGACCTGCTGTATCAGAACGTCACTCAGGTGGGTGGCTCAACATCGGATACCACCATGTATCCGTCCGGCCTGCAGCTTGGCACGGGCGTGCGCGTGGTGGCGACCGAGCCGAGCTTTACCCAGGGCAGTCTCGACAACACCGGCAACGCACTGGATGTGGCCATCCAGGGCCGCGGCTTCTTCCAGATCCTCAAGCCAGACGGCACCCTCGCCTACACCCGCGACGGCAGCTTCCAGGTCAATGCCCAGGGCCAGCTGGTCAATGCCAGCGGCTACCAGGTGCAGCCTGCGATCACCATTCCTCAAGGCGCGCAGAGCGTGACCATCGCGCCCACCGGCGTGGTCAGCGTGCTGCTGCCGGGACAGAGCGCGCCGACGCAGGTCGGAAGCCTGCAGCTCGCCGACTTCATCAACCCGGCAGGACTGCAGAATGCCGGCGGCAACCTTTCCGTCGAGTCGGGCGCGAGCGGCGCGCCCACCACCGGCACACCGGGCCTCACGGGCCTGGGAACGATCGTCCAAGGCTCGGTGGAAGCCTCCAACGTCAACGTCGTGGAGGAGATGGTCAACATGATCGAGACCCAGCGCGCCTATGAGATGAACTCCAAGGCGGTCCAAACCACTGATCAGATGCTGCAGTTCGCCACGCAGAACATGTAAGGCGGAATGTTGATGCGAATTCTCTACACATTTCTGACCTGCGCCGCCCTGCTGGCCTTAAGTGCCTGCCATACACCGCGTCCGCCGAAGGACGACGATGGCCTCGGCTGGGCCGCGGAAGCCGCGCCGAATCCCACCAACGGCGCCATCTATCAAAGCGGGCGGGAGGTGGCGCTGTTTGAGAATCCGATCGCCCATCACGTGGGCGACATCGTCACGATCGTGCTCAACGAGCAGACCGCGGCACAGAAGAGCTCGAGCACCAACACCACCAAGGCGACCACGGACACCCTGCCCGGCATGACCATCCTCGGCAAGGCGTTGACGGTTCATGGCGTGCCGATCATGAGCAACAACATTTCGGATGCCGCCAAATTCGCCGGCGAAGGCGACAGCGCGCAGAGCAACAGCCTGCAGGGCTTCGTCACTGTCACCGTGCAGAAGGTGCTGCCCAACGGCAACCTGTACGTGAAGGGCGAGAAATGGATCGGCATCAACCAGGGCGAGGAGTACGTGCGCATGACCGGCGTCATCCGCCCCATCGATCTGGCGCCTGACAACTCCATACCGTCCTCGAAAGTGGCCAACGCGAAGATCGCCTATGGCGGTAAGGGCGCCCTGGCCGACTCGAATGCCCAGGGCTGGCTTTCGCGCTTCTTCAATTCACCCTGGACACCGTTCTGATGTTTGAATCAATCCGCAACTGCCGCCTCGCAGCCCCGCTGCTGTCCGCCTTGCTGCTGAATATCATGCTGGGCGGCCTCGCCACGCCGGCGCGCGCCGATCGCATCAAGGACATCGCCACGGTGTCCGGCGTGCGCTCCAACCAGCTCTTCGGCTATGGCCTCGTGGTCGGCCTCGACGGAACGGGCGACCAGACCACGCAGGCGCCTTTCACCATCCAGAGCATCGCCAACATGCTGGCGAAGTTCGGTGTCACCATTCCCCCGGGTTCCAATCCGCAGCTGAAGAATGTGGCCGCGGTGACCGTAACGGCCGACCTGCCGCCCTTTTCCAAGGCGGGCCAGACCATCGATGTCACCGTGGCCTCGATCGGCAATGCCGCAAGCCTGCGTGGCGGTCAGCTGCTGATGACCCCGATGCGCGGACTCGACGGCGAAGTGTATGCCTTCGCCCAGGGCAGCCTGGTCGTCAGCGGCTTCGGCGTCAACGGCAAGGACGGCTCGCGCATTTCCCTGAACGTGCCCAGCAGCGGCCGCATCCCCAATGGCGCCAGCGTCGAGCGCGAGGTGCCGACCACCTTCGCCCACGACGCCTTCCTGGTCCTGAACCTCAACACCCCGGACTTCACCACCGCCTCGCGCGTCGCCGCCGGGATCAACAAGATTCTGGGTGCCGGCACGGCCGAGGCCACCGACCCAGTCTCCATCAAGGTGATCGCGCCCAGCAATCCGGATCAGCGCATCGGCTACCTCGCGACGCTGGAGGCCATCGAGGTGGAACCGGGCGAGGCGCCGGCGCGCGTCATCATCAATTCGCGCACCGGCACGGTGGTAATCAGCTCCCATGTGCAGGTCACTGCAGCGGCAGTGGCCCATGGCTCGCTGTCGGTCACGATTACCGAACGCCAGGACGTGAGCCAACCGAATTCCTTTACCAAGGGCACCACCGCCACGGTCACGCCGCGCAGCGACATCAACGTGCAGCAGGCCGATGCGCGCATGTTCGTGTTCCAGGCCGGTGTGAATCTGGATGAGATCGTGCGCGCGGTGAATCGCGTCGGCGCGGCACCGGGCGATCTGGTGGCCATCCTGGAAGCCCTTCGTTCCGCCGGCGCCCTGCGTGCCGAGCTGGTCGTGATCTGACGGCGCCGCAGCATGTCCACGTTGCCCATCGCCGCCGACACCGCCGCCGACACCTACACGGATTTCTCCGGGCTGCAGGCACTGAAGCGGGCCGCCGCCAAGAACGATCCGTCCGCGGTGCGCAAGGTCGCGCAGCAATTCGAGAGCATGTTCACGCGCATGATGTTGAAGAGCATGCGCGATGCCGCCGGCACGGACCCGATCTTCGGCAGCGATCAAGAGAAGATGTACCAGGGCATGTACGACGATCAGCTCGCCTTGCAACTGTCCACCAAGGGGCGCGGGCTGGGCCTGGCTGACATGCTGGTACGCCAGCTGCAGCGCATGGGCGTTTCCGCAGCCGACTGCCGGCACCGACCAAAGCGGCGGCGCCGGCGCCGCCGCTCGGTCCCGCCAAGCCGGCCAAGCTGGCGATGCCAGCGGCCTCGACAACCACCCAACAGAGTTTCATCCAGGGGCTTTTGCCGCAGGCCCAGCAGGCCGGCGAGCAGCTGGGGGTCGATCCCAGCAACCTCATCGCGCAGGCTGCGTTGGAAACGAACTGGGGCCGCAGCCTGCCGCAGGACGGCAGCGGGCATTCCAGCAACAACCTGTTCGGGGTCAAGGCCACGGGCGGCTGGCAGGGCCCGAGCGTGCAGGCCCAGACCACTGAAGTGAGCAGCCAGGGGACCACCACCGGGATGGCGCCGTTTCGTTCCTATGCGGACGCCTCGCAGAGCTTCCGGGACTATGTGTCGATCCTGCGCAGCAATCCGCGTTACGCCGCCGCGCTCAACACCGGCAGCGATGCCCATGCCTTCGCGACCGGCCTGCAGCGCGGAGGTTATGCGACTGACCCGGATTATGCCCGCAAGGTCAGCGCCATCGCCAACAACATTTCCGGCCACCTGGCCATGACTCTTGCGTGGCCTCACAGCCCTCAAGTCCGGCGACGATCTGCCGACAACTGTGACCACGAGCACGCTGTAAGGGTTGACTGCAAATGGCTGATGTACTCTTCAACAGCGTCTCCGGCCTGCTCGCGTTCCAGAAGGCGCTGAGCGTCACCAGCAATAACGTCGCGAATGTCGCCACGCCCGGCTACAGCGTCGAGCGCGCCAATTTCACTCCGCAGCTGGGCGTAACCACCAGCGTCGGCAGCTTCGGCAACGGCGTGGACGTGACCAGCGTTACCCGCAACTACAGCGAGCTGCTCGCCGGGCAGATGCGCACTTCGCAAAGCAGCTATTCCGGTTTCAACAGCTTCGCAACGACGGCCGCCTCAGATAGACAACGTCCTGAGCGACACCAGCACGGGCTTGACCGCGACCGCTGCAGGGTTTCACCAATTCACTGCAGACCCTGGCCAATGCGCCGAATCTGCCCGCCAGCGGCACCGCCGTGTTGAGTGCCGCGCAGACGTTGGCCCAGTCGGTTCAGGGCTACGCCAGTCAGCTCTCGGCCGCGGATCAGAATGTCGAAGGTCAGATCAGCAGCAATATCCAGGAAATCAATTCCCTGGCCGGCAGCATCGCCAACCTCAATTCCCAGATCTCCGGATCGACGACCTCGGGGGCTCCCAACAGTCTGCTTGACCAGCGCGATCAGCTCGTCAATCAGCTCAGCCAGTACGTCTCGGTCAACACGGCATTGCAAAGTGACGGAACGATGCAGGTGTTCATCGGAAACGGCCAGGCTCTGGTCAATTCGGGCACGGCGCAGAGCCTTTCGGCGATACCGAACCAGTACAACCCCACCCAGTTCGACGTGGGAATCTCCAATTCGGGCAGCACCGTGGATGTGACCGGATCCATCAGCGGCGGATCCCTGGGCGGGCTGCTGGCCGTGCGCACCCAGGTCATACAGCCCGCGCTCAACGCCCTTGGCCAGATCAGCGTGGGCGTCGCCAGCATCATCAACCAGCAGCAGGCCTCAGGGCTCACCCAGGCGGGGGTTCAGGGACAGCCCATGTTCGCGGTCGGTGCGGCACAAGTGAGTCGGCTCCTCCTTCAACACCGGTACGGCGCAGGTGACTGCGACCCGCACCAATCTGTCGGCATTGACGGCCGATAACTACCTGCTGAGCAACAACGGCGGCGCCTGGCAGCTGTACGATCAGACCACGCAGCAGACCGTCACGATGGGCGGAGATGGCAGCGCCGGGAACCCCTTCACGGCCGCCGGACTCTCCATGGTGGTGAGCGGCACGGCCAACAGCGGCGACAGCTATCTGGTGCAGCCCACGGCCACCGCCGCCGCCGGTTTCACAGTGCTGCTGACGAATCCTTCTCAGATCGCATCAGCGGCCGCCGTGCAAACCGCCTCCGTCACCGCCAATACCGGTTCCGGCACCATTGCCCCGGCCACGGTGACCGATCCGACCGATCCGAACCTGCTCACCACAACCAGCCTGGTCTTCAGCTCGCCCAACCAGTACCAGGTCAATGGCGTCGGGCCCACGTTTACCTACACCCCGGGGGCGGCTATCGCCCTCGACGGCTGGACGACCTCCATCAGCGGTACACCGGCCAGCGGCGACAGCTTCACGGTCAGCAGTAACAGCGGCAATCCCGGCGACAACACCAACCTGTTCGCCATGATCGATGGGCTCAATGCCAGTTCGCTCAATGGCGGCACGCTCTCCTTGAAGGGTGCAGCCAATTCGTTGGTGAGCCAGGTCGGGGCGCAGACCCAGCAGGCCCAGGCCAATGCGCAGGCCCAGCAGTCCGTCAACTCTTCGGCAGCGGCCGCGGTCAGCAGTTTGTCGGGCGTCAACCTGGATGAGGAAGCGGCCAATATGGTCAAGTTTCAGCAGGCCTATCAGGCTTGCGCACAGCTGATCCAGGCTTCCAACACCATGTTTAGCACCCTGATTTCGGCAATAGGCTGACCCCATGCGAGTATCAACTCTCGGATTCCAGACTAACGCCTCCGACCAGATGCAGTCGCTGGAGTCGGCGATCGCCCAGACCCAGTCGCAAATGGCGAGCGGCCTGAAGCTGCAGACTGCGGCCGACAATCCTGCGGGCATGGCCCAGGTCAATCAACTGAATGCACAGATTTCCGCCTCGCGGCAGTACCAGGCGAACGGCAGCGCCCTGAACTTCCAATCTGACCATCGAGGAGCAGTCACTCACCGATGCCACCAATGTGATGCAAAGCGCGCGCGATCTGGCGGTGCAGGCCAACAATTCCTCACTGACCGCATCCCAGCGCCAGGACATTGCCGCGCAATTGAAGCAGTTGCTGCAGCAGCTCGTCGGCACCGCCAACAGCACCGATGCCAACGGCAACTACCTGTTTGCCGGCGAAGCCAGCACCACGGTGCCCTTCGCGCAGACGGGAAGTTCCGTGGCCTACAACGGCTCTACCAGCGTCAGTCAGGTACAGATCAGCCCGAACCAGCGCGTCTCCAGTGGCGATTCCGGAGCCAGCGTCTTCATGAATATTCCCGGCGGCAACGGCACGTTCACGACGGCCGTGGGCGCGGGCAACGCCGGCTCAGCCACGGTCAGTCCCGGCACGGTGGTCAATGCCGCCCAGTGGGTGCCCGACACCTACACCATCACCTTCACCGATCCGACCGATTACACGGTCACCGACGGTGCCGGCAATACCGTGACCAGCGGCACGTATTCCAGCCCCGGGGCCATTAGTTTCAATGGCATCAGCACCACGGTCACCGGAGCGCCGGCGGCCGGCGACACCTTCACCGTGGCGCCGGCGGGCACCGCCAGCGCCTTCAGCACGCTGTCCGGCCTGATCTCCACGCTGAGCAATTCCAGCCTGACTTCCGCGCAGATCTCGACCCAGGTGGGTACCGCGCTGGAACAGATCGACGGCGCCATCAGCAATTTCGGCCTGGTACAGGCCTCGGTGGGCGCGCGGATCAATTCCGTCACGGTGGCCAACACCAGCGCAGCGACCCAGCAGACCACCATGACGGCGGCGGTCAGTTCGCTGCGAGACGTGGACTATGCCGCAGCAACCACCCAGCTGAGCACCCAGCGGCTGGCGCTGCAGGCGGCGCAGGAGTCCTACGCCACCATCGCCAACCTTTCACTGTTCAACTACATCAAGTAGGAGCCGCCGTGGCCTTTCCCCGAACTGTGACGCATTTGGCAGTATCGACGATAGTCGAGCCACGGACTCAAGTTGCTGCGGGCTTCACCGATACAGGACCTGAACGGAAAGCGGTCTAGCGGCCGCGACAGACTACAGAGCGACGGACTGGTGTCCGGCGCCTGAACGACACATCAGGAGTCACGACAATGGCACTAGTCCTTAATACGAATCTGAGCTCGATTGTCGCTCAGAACAGCCTCACCGCCTCGGGCGGCCAGCTGGCCACCGCTTTGCAGCAGTTGTCTTCGGGCCTGCGCATCAATACGGCCGCGGATGACGCTGCCGGATACGCGATCGTGCAGGGCATGACCTCGCAGATCAACGGCATCAACCAGGCCGCGCACAACGCCAATGACGGCGTGTCGCTGGCCCAGACGGCCTCGGGCGCCCTGCAGGAAGTCGTCAACGACCTGCAGACGATGCGTGACCTGGCCGTGCAGTCGCTGAATGCGACCAACAGCGCCACGGACCGCGCCGACCTTGACGCGCAGTTCCAGCAGCTGAAGTCGGATATCAACAGCGTCGCCTCGCAGACTCAGTTCAATGGCGTGAACCTGCTCGACGGCACCTTCCAGGGCGCCTCGTTCCAGGTCGGCGCGAATGCCGGCCAGACCATCGACGTGTCCTCGATCGGCAGCGCCGCTGCCAGCAATCTGGGGCAGCTCAACACCCTCGCGACCGCCGGTGTCGGCGCGTATGCGGGCGGGAACAGCGATGCGGTGAGCTTCAGCATCACGGTAACGCCTGCCGGCGGGTCCGCCAGCGCCGCAGTCACGACCGGCTCGGTGACGCTGACCGGAAACGTTGCCACAGATCTGAAGAGCGTTGCCGGGGCCATCAACCAGGCCGTCGGCGCCGCGGGTATCGTGGCGACGGTCGGCGCCACCAACGGTGGCGGTATCGATCTGAGCAGCACGGCCGTCGGCCAGACTGTGACCATCACGACAACCGCGACTCAGGGCACGGGCACCGGCAACGTCGGTGGCGAAACCGCGGCCACATTCGGCCTGACGGAAGGCGCCAACGTGATTGCGGCGTCGGCCAACCCCGGCACGATCGACACCGCTGACGTGAAGACGGTCGACAGCTCGAACCAGGTACTGGTTCAGGTCGACCAGGCGTTGCAGCAGCTGGCCACGGAGAGCGCGCAGTTGGGCGCCTACCAGAACCGCTTCCAGGCCGCCATCACGGGCTTGCACACCGACTCGACCAACCTGTCGAGCGCCCGCAGCACGATTCAGGATACGGACTACGCACAGGCCACCTCGGCGCTGTCAAAGGCCCAGATCCTGCAGCAGGCTGGTACGGCGATGGTGGCCCAGGCCAACACGATCCCGCAGAACATCCTGACGCTGCTGCAGAAGCTCCCGTAAGGGCGGTGATGCAGGCAGGTCCGAATGGATCGTGATCCCTACCACGGCGGGCGTCGCAAGACGCCCGCCGTAGTGCATTTTTGTCATTGACTGAGAATTGCGCAAATGGCCACGGTTAGCACCAACAACACCACCAGCAATTCGGTGACGAACCCACCGGTGTCCGTAGCCAGTAGCTCCAGCGCCGGTGCGGCCGGCGGTTCGGTGATCAACGTCAGTTCGCTGGTCTCACAGCTGGTGACTGCGACCCGCGCCCCCCAGGATGCGCTGATTTCCGCCCAGACGCAGACGGTCACGACCGAGATCTCCTCGGTGGGCACCCTGAAGAGCGCCCTGTCGAGCTTCCAAAGTTCGTTGAGCAGCCTGGACTCGCCCGGCGCCTTCAATTCTCTGTCCGCAAACAGCAGCAATACGTCGGCATTCACGGCGAGCGCGGATGGCAGTGCCGTCAGCGGCTCCTACAGCGTATCGGTCACCCAGCTTGCCCAGGGCGAGCAGTTGGTCTCCAACGCCTTTGTCGGCGGCAGCACCGCCGCCCTCGGCACCGGCACACTGCAACTGTCGCTTGGCGTCGCCAGCTTCAGCCTTAGCGTCGACAGCACCAACAACACCTTGTCGGGGCTCGCCACGGCCATCAATTCCGCGGCCGGCAATCCGGGTATCTCCGCGGCGGTGGTGACGGGAACGGATGGCGCGCACCTGGTGCTGACCTCGACGAAGACCGGAACGGCAAACGTCATTCAGGTTGCCGAGACCGACAGTGGCACCGCCCTGGCGGCACTCACCTACGCCTCGGGCAATACGGCCAACTACATGCCGCAGACTGCCGCGCAGCTGGCTCAGGATGCGCACTTCAGTATCTCCGGAATTGCCTACACCAGCGCCAGCAACACGGTCACCGGAGCGCTGTCCGGCGTCGCCTTGACGCTGGCCGGCCTGACCACGACGACCACCGGTTCGGGTGCGAGTGCCGTCACGACCGACACGCCTGCAACCCTGAGCGTGTCAAGTAACACTGCGACGATACAAGGCAACATCAGCGCCTTCGTCAGCGCCTACAACGCCCTGGCGGGTACCTTCACGACGCTCGGGGGCTTCGATTCCACGACCGGTACCGCCGGCCCGATGATGGGCGATCCCTTGTTGTCCGGCGTCCAGAATCAGGTCCGCGCGGCGCTGTACAGCATCGTCAACACCGGCTCGAGCACCTACAACTCGCTGGCCAGCGTGGGCATCACGACGCAACGCGACGGAACCTTGAGTCTGAACTCAACGACCCTGCAAGCGGCGCTGTCGTCAAACCCGGCGGCGGTGAGCGCGCTGTTCAGCGCCAGCTCCGGAATTGCGACGGTGCTGAATTCCCAGATCACTCAGCAGCTGTCCTCGACCGGGTCAATCTCCTCCCATAGCGCGACCTTGATTGCGCAGGAGAACGCCCTATCCGCGCAGACAAATGCGTTGAATACGCAAATGGACGCCTTGACTGCGAGTCTGACGCAGCAGTACTCGGCGCTGAACACCCTGCTGTCCGCCCTGCAGACCACCTCCTCGTACCTGACGCAGTCGTTTGCCACCCTGCCGTCGGTGCAGGGCCGGCCGAACGCCTAGGTCCAGGTTCTAAAGTTCGGGCCGCGCGCGCCGTTAGCTGGAGTATCGACCCTTGACGGAACCAGCTTACGTGACACCCAATTCCCGCCAGTCCAAGCTCGCGGCCTACAACACGGTGGCCATTCACGGCGGCGTGGCGAGTTCGGATCCGTATGGCATGGTCATGATGTTGCTGGACGCGGCCGTGGAGCGCCTGGTAGCAGCCCGCAGCTGCATTGAACATAAACAATTGGCCCGCAAGTCGAAGCTTCTGCACAGCTGCGTCGTCATCATTGCGGAGCTGCGCGGCAGTCTCAACCTGGCCCAGGGTGGTCCGCTGGCCCAGAATCTTGATGGCCTGTACGAATACATGATCCGGCAGCTGATGCTCGGCAACCTTAACAGCGATGCCGCAAAGATCGCCGAAGTGCTGGGCCTGCTGGGCGAGATCCGATCAGCATGGGTGGCGATCGGACCGGTTGTGCGCGCGGGAGCCAGCGACTCCGCGGTAGTGCAAGCATCTGTATCGCCCCTGCAGGCACCGACACGGTAGCAATGGGCGCAGCGTGACCTGGTCCACCGCAAGTCGACCGGCGAGGCCCGCGCTCGATTCTCATCGTTGCCACGCCTCCCGCGCGATATGTCACGTCGACGGCAATCGCCTGTGACCCTTGTCACCCTTTTGGCCTGTTTCCCTAAGGATTCACGGCGCTGAGCCGATGAGGTAGCCAGACGGGCTTCGCCCGTGTTCCGGCTTCGAATGTGACGTAACGGTGATTGCGGTTAGGCCGCCTCGAATCAAGAAAGGCAAATCATGAGCTCCATCGTCTCTCTTCTGTCAGCAGCTCAGATCAGCGCTCTGACGACCACGCAAGTTGCGTCCCTGAAGCCGACCGATTTTGCCGCCATGGGCACCATCCAGGCATCCGGCTTAACCACAGTCCAGGTTCCGTACATCACCGCGCAGGATGTGGTCTCCATCAGCACGGCTGCTGTCGCCGCTCTCCAAAACGCAGTGCTGGGCGCCCTGGCGGGCGATCTTGCCACCCCGCAGCTGACGACCTCGGTTCTGTCGTCGCTTAACACCGCGCAGATCCAAGCGATCGCCCCCAGCGCCATTGCCGGCCTGGGCACCGCCCAGGCCGCCGCGCTGACCACCGCGGTGCTCGCGGAGTTCAGCACCGCGCAGGTGCAGGCCATCTCCACCAAGGACATCGCCAGCGTCACCAACCTCGGCACCACTCAGCTGCCCTTGTTGACCACCGCGCAGGTGCAGGCCCTGAGCAGCTCGCAGCTCAACAGCCTCTCCACCAGCTTCACCACCGCCGAGGCCGCCAAGCTCGCCGGCTCACAGCTGTCCGCCACGGTGCTGGGCAACCTCGGCACCGCCAACGTCCAGGCGCTGGCCCCCAGCACGATCACGGGTCTGGGCACCGCCCAGGCTGCCGCGCTGTCCACCGCGGTGCTCGCGGAGTTCAGCACCGCGCAGGTGCAGGCCATCTCCACCAAGGACATCGCCAGCGTCACCAACCTCGGCACCACTCAGCTGCCCTTGTTGACCACCGCGCAGGTGCAGGCCCTGAGCAGCTCGCAGCTCAACAGCCTCTCCACCAGCTTCACCACCGCCGAGGCCGCCAAGCTCGCCGGCTCACAGCTGTCCGCCACGGTGCTGGGCAACCTCGGCACCGCCAACGTCCAGGCGCTGGCCCCCAGCACGATCACGGGTCTGGGCACCGCCCAGGCTGCCGCGCTGTCCACCGCGGTGCTCGCGGAGTTCAGCACCGCGCAGGTGCAGGCCATCTCCACCAAGGACATCGCCAGCGTCACCAACCTCGGCACCACTCAGCTGCCCTTGTTGACCACCGCGCAGGTGCAGGCCCTGAGCAGCTCGCAGCTCAACAGCCTCTCCACCAGCTTCACCACCGCCGAGGCCGCCAAGCTCGCCGGCTCACAGCTGTCCGCCACGGTGCTGGGCAACCTCGGCACCGCCAACGTCCAGGCGCTGGCCCCCAGCACGATCACGGGTCTGGGCACCGCCCAGGCTGCCGCGCTGTCCACCGCGGTGCTCGCGGAGTTCAGCACCGCGCAGGTGCAGGCCATCTCCACCAAGGACATCGCCAGCGTCACCAACCTCGGCACCACTCAGCTGCCCTTGTTGACCACCGCGCAGGTGCAGGCCCTGAGCAGCTCGCAGCTCAACAGCCTCTCCACCAGCTTCACCACCGCCGAGGCCGCCAAGCTCGCCGGCTCACAGCTGTCCGCCACGGTGCTGGGCAACCTCGGCACCGCCAACGTCCAGGCGCTGGCCCCCAGCACGATCACGGGTCTGGGCACCGCCCAGGCCGCCGCGCTGTCCACCGCGGTGCTCGCGGAGTTCAGCACCGCGCAGGTGCAGGCCATCTCCACCAAGGACATCGCCAGCGTCACCAACCTCGGCACCACTCAGCTGCCCTTGTTGACCACCGCGCAGGTGCAGGCCCTGAGCAGCTCGCAGCTCAACAGCCTCTCCACCAGCTTCACCACCGCCGAGGCCGCCAAGCTCGCCGGCTCACAGCTGTCCGCCACGGTGCTGGGCAACCTCGGCACCGCCAACGTCCAGGCGCTGGCCCCCAGCACGATCACGGGTCTGGGCACCGCCCAGGCCGCCGCGCTGACCACCGCGGTGCTCGCGGAGTTCAGCACCGCGCAGGTGCAGGCCATCTCCACCAAGGACATCGCCAGCGTCACCAACCTCGGCACCACTCAGCTGCCCTTGTTGACCACCGCGCAGGTGCAGGCCCTGAGCAGCTCGCAGCTCAACAGCCTCTCCACCAGCTTCACCACCGCCGAGGCCGCCAAGCTCGCCGGCTCACAGCTGTCCGCCACGGTGCTGGGCAACCTCGGCACCGCCAACGTCCAGGCGCTGGCCCCCAGCACGATCACGGGTCTGGGCACCGCCCAGGCTGCCGCGCTGTCCACCGCGGTGCTCGCGGAGTTCAGCACCGCGCAGGTGCAGGCCATCTCCACCAAGGACATCGCCAGCGTCACCAACCTCGGCACCACTCAGCTGCCCTTGTTGACCACCGCGCAGGTGCAGGCCCTGAGCAGCTCGCAGCTCAACAGCCTCTCCACCAGCTTCACCACCGCCGAGGCCGCCAAGCTCGCCGGCTCACAGCTGTCCGCCACGGTGCTGGGCAACCTCGGCACCGCCAACGTCCAGGCGCTGGCCCCCAGCACGATCACGGGTCTGGGCACCGCCCAGGCCGCCGCGCTGTCCACCGCGGTGCTCGCGGAGTTCAGCACCGCGCAGGTGCAGGCCATCTCCACCAAGGACATCGCCAGCGTCACCAACCTCGGCACCACTCAGCTGCCCTTGTTGACCACCGCGCAGGTGCAGGCCCTGAGCAGCTCGCAGCTCAACAGCCTCTCCACCAGCTTCACCACCGCCGAGGCCGCCAAGCTCGCCGGCTCGCAGCTGTCCGCCACGGTGCTGGGCAACCTCGGCACCGCCAACGTCCAGGCGCTGGCCCCCAGCACGATCACGGGTCTGGGCACCGCCCAGGCCGCCGCGCTGACCACCGCGGTGCTCGCGGAGTTCAGCACCGCGCAGGTGCAGGCCATCTCCACCAAGGACATCGCCAGCGTCACCAACCTCGGCACCACTCAGCTGCCCTTGTTGACCACCGCGCAGGTGCAGGCCCTGAGCAGCTCGCAGCTCAACAGCCTCTCCACCAGCTTCACCACCGCCGAGGCCGCCAAGCTCGCCGGCTCACAGCTGTCCGCCACGGTGCTGGGCAACCTCGGCACCGCCAACGTCCAGGCGCTGGCCCCCAGCACGATCACGGGTCTGGGCACCGCCCAGGCTGCCGCGCTGTCCACCGCGGTGCTCGCGGAGTTCAGCACCGCGCAGGTGCAGGCCATCTCCACCAAGGACATCGCCAGCGTCACCAACCTCGGCACCACTCAGCTGCCCTTGTTGACCACCGCGCAGGTGCAGGCCCTGAGCAGCTCGCAGCTCAACAGCCTCTCCACCAGCTTCACCACCGCCGAGGCCGCCAAGCTCGCCGGCTCACAGCTGTCCGCCACGGTGCTGGGCAACCTCGGCACCGCCAACGTCCAGGCGCTGGCCCCCAGCACGATCACGGGTCTGGGCACCGCCCAGGCTGCCGCGCTGTCCACCGCGGTGCTCGCGGAGTTCAGCACCGCGCAGGTGCAGGCCATCTCCACCAAGGACATCGCCAGCGTCACCAACCTCGGCACCACTCAGCTGCCCTTGTTGACCACCGCGCAGGTGCAGGCCCTGAGCAGCTCGCAGCTCAACAGCCTCTCCACCAGCTTCACCACCGCCGAGGCCGCCAAGCTCGCCGGCTCGCAGCTGTCCGCCACGGTGCTGGGCAACCTCGGCACCGCCAACGTCCAGGCGCTGGCCACCGGCGCCATCGGCGTACTGAGCACCACGCAGGCCGCGGCCCTGACTGCCACGGTGCTCGGCGAGTTCAGCACCGCCCAAGTGCAGGCCGTCACCGGGACCGACATTGCGAATCTGAGCACGACGACGGTGCACAACCTCGCAACCACCACGCTCGCGATGCTCACTTACACCCAGGTAAGCAGCATGACGAGCCTGGAGGTCAGCCAGCTGTCGAGCACTCAGATTCAATATCTGGCCGTCTGACGCCGCGACCGCGCGGCGGGACACTACCAGGGAATGCGCCCGTAGGCCGCTTCCAGCCGGGCGATTTCCGCCCGTGACTGGGCGGTCACGCTCGGATCATTCTTGATGGCGTACACGCCGGACGCGCCATGCACGAGCCGGTTGACGAGGGGTACCGGCAGCGTGTGCCGGCCGAATCGCACGTGTCCACCACCGGCGATGGAGAGATTCACCAACCAGGGGCGCACGTCCCGGGCCGCCGTCATGTCGATGGGCGCCGTCGACTCCACGACATGAATCCGCTCGATCGCCGCCCCACCCAGGCGTCCCAACCAATCGTTGTCGAGGTGATAGCGATAGCTCTCATCGAAGGGCCCGACCGCAGCCCAGGTGGCGCGCGGCATGACCCAGCCCGACGGGGTGGGAAAATCGTTGATCCGGATGACGTTTCCTGAAGCGTCCACTTCCAGCTGTGTGCCGGAGACAAAGCCGGCGTGCTCCAGCATCTGCAGCGCGATGGACAGATGATCGGACCGCCATTCATCGTCATCTTCGATGAAGGCAACGTAGTCCCCGTGACTCTCGGCCGCGGCGGCATTCAGCGCCGCGGCCTGCAGCCGCTTGGTGCCGGCCACAAAGCGCACGGGCACATCGGTCGGGCCGATCTGCGGGGGCTCATCGCCCGGATCCATGCCAACGATGACCTCGATGTCCACCGATGCCCGCGCCCGCTGCTGCGCCACCGATCTGATCGAGCGCTGCAGGAACCCGATTTGCTGAGATTGGCTGCGCGAAGGAATCACGACACTCAGTACCTTCACCAGCAAGTTCCTTTCAACGACGCACCGTATTTTTGAGCGCGCCGATGCGCCGTTGAAGTAGGCTACAGCCTGCAGGACAAAGTGGTCAACTAAGTCAAGGTGCGTAGTAACCTGCCCACATGAGCGTCGTCGCCCCGAATCTTCCGCGCATCGCAATCGTTCGCCTCGATAACCTCGGCGATCATGTGCTCGGCGCCGGCCTGTTGCCGGCACTGCGCACGCTGTACCCGCACTCACATATCTCGCTGGTGACGCCTGCGGGCCTCGCCGAACTTTATGCGCGCTGCCCGGCCGTAAGCCAGCTCATCAAGGTTCCCGCCAAAGAGCACTATCTGCAGCAGATGGATCGCTTCACCCAGCTCCTCGGGGAGTTGCGGGCAATGCAGCAATTCGACATCGTCATCAATCCGCGATTTGCGGAAGACTACTACCTGGCGGCGCCGGTATGTCGCGCGCTCGCGAGCCCGGAAGCGAGCATCGTGGGCTTCCGCCAGGAAGCCTCTCCCTATCCGGGCTACGATCCGAACGGGTTCTATAATCAGCTGCTCGATTCGCCCGCAGACCTGCACGCGTCCCGCTACGCCGCGGCAGTGGCGACGCATCTGGGCGCCGCCGCGCCGGTTGAACCAGTGGTCTGGTACAGCCATGACGATGTCGACACTGTTCGGACACGGTACGCGCTCGATACCGGCTACGTCGTCGTTGGGTGTGGCGCCTCATTCCCGTACAAACTGCCTGCGCTCGCCACGTTCAAACATCTGATCGCGGAATTGACGATGACTCATCAGCAACGCGTCCTGCTCGTGGGCGCGGCGGCGGATCAGACGATGGCGGCAGGAATCCTTGAGGCCGTTGGGTCCGATAAAGTCACGGCGGCAATCGGCGAACTGAAGCTCCATGAACTGAGCGCCCTGCTCGCCCAGGCCAGCCTCTATGTCGGACCGGACGCCGGGCCCATGCACATGGCCGCAGCCGCTGGCATCCCGGTCATCGAACTGGGCTGGGTCCCGGCACAGTATCCGCGGACCAGTCGCGGCGCGGGCACCGCAGGCTGGTGTTGGTCACCGTGGACCTCCCGTGGCATCTCGGTACGACCTGATCCCACGACCTTTGCGCGCCGCATGGCTACAGCGCAGTTCGCAAGCCAGCCCATCGACGGCATCCCGACAAGCGAGCTGGACGCGGCCTTGACGCAGATCTTGCGCTGAACCCCGCCGCCTTAAGGCCAGCCGTGTGGTGTGAGTTGCCTCACACTTTTGCGGCGCACCCACCCTTGATCCATCAGCATCCGCCGATAGCACTGTGAGCTGTTTGACATTTGCCGAGAGGACATATTGTTAAACTGCACGGCACGCTATTACTACCATCCGGCATCAGCAGAACATGACCATTCAGGCGGGGCGCATAGAGGCACTGGTGGAGCAGATCAACGGTGGCAGGGCCGCATCGGCACTGCCCGAAGTTGACCAGCTGCTCGCGCAGCTGCCCGAAAATCCCGGCTTGCTGTCGCTGCGTGCCGAGGCGCTACGTCTTGCCGGACATCCGGTGGATGCGATTGAAGCCTACCGGCGCGCCGCGCAGCGCGGTGCCGGGGCGCGCAGTTGGCTGGCCGCCGGTATCCTGCTTGCCGCGGAGCGCGCCACCGACCAGGCGCTGGAATGCCTGTTGCAGGCACTCCCCGACAATCCCGACGACGAGCTGGTGCTGGATGCGCTGGTTACGACTTTCTTCAATGGCAATCGCCACCGCGAAGGAATTCAATTCGCCCGCCGCCAACTTACGCTTAGCGGCAATCCGACATTGCTGACGCACGCGGCGCTGCTGCTCCATGCCAGCGATCTGCACGAAGAGTCCTCTGATGCGTTCAAGAGGATCCTGCAACTGGCACCGAACGATCCGACGGTGGTGGGCGCCGCCATCGCCGCCGCCCGCTTCACCTGCGAGTGGGAGTGGATCGAACTGCTGCAGCAGCGGCTAAATGGCTGGTACGACCGCGGAGAGTTCGGCGCACCCCAGGAGTTCCCACTTACACACGTGACCTGGTGCCCGGACGAAGCCCGCAATCTCGGGGTGACGCGCGCCTACGTTGAACGCATGGTCCCGCGAACGGATCAGATCCCGCGCGCACCCCGCGCCAGAAGCGGCCGGATCCGCGTGGGCTATGTGTCCTGCGACTTCCGCAATCACGCAACCATGCATCTGATGGCCGGTCTGTTCGAACACCACGACCGCGAACGATTCGAAGTATTTGCGTACGATTACAGCGCTCCGGACACCTCTGAATACCGGCAGCGCTTTCTAGCCAGTGTCGAACACCACGTGGAAATCCACACCCTGAACGACGGGCAGGCGGCTGCACGGATCGCCGCAGACCGGCTCGATGTCTTGCTGGATTTGAAGCTCTACACCGGCGGTGGCCGCTCGGGCATCATGGCCTGCCGGCCGGCGCCGCTGCAGGCGGCCTATCTGGGTTTCCCCGGCAGCGCGGCCTGCTGTGACATCGACTACACACTCACCGATCGCTTCGTGACGCCGGACAGCAGCGCACCTTACTACAGCGAAAAGCTTTGCCGTCTGCCGCACAGCTATCAATGCAATGACCATAAGCGAATTTCGGCACCCGCCGCGGGCGATCGGTCGGCACACGGCTTGCCCCAGGACGGAATCGTGTTTGGGGCATTCAACCAGTCCTACAAGATCGATCGTTTCAGTTTCACAGTTTGGATGCGCATCCTGCAGCAAGTCCCCAACAGTGTGCTGTGGTTGCTGCGTCAAACCGAGGCGACGGTCAAGAATCTGTCGCATCAGGCGAGACTTGCGGGGATCGATCCTGCACGCCTGATCTTCGCGCCATTCGCCATGCCGCCTGAGCATCTCGCACGCCTGCAACTGGCGGATGCAATGCTTGATACCCTGATCTGCAACGGGCATACGACGACATCCGATGCGCTGTGGGCCAAAGTACCCGTGATCACCGCGCGCGGCCGACATTTTGCTTCGCGCGTCAGCGAAAGCTTGCTCAATGCCATGGAATTGCCGGAGCTGGTGGGCCTGGATCCCGAAGACATGGTGCGTATTGCGACCCGCATCGGCACGGACGCAGAATACCGGACCGCCCTGCGCGACAAAGTTGCGGCCAAACGGCTAAGCGCGCCGCTATTCGATACTGCACGCTTCACGCGCAATTTTGAAACCGGAATTCGACTGATGGTAGACCGGCATCGAGATGGCCTCGCCGCGGATCACATCGAAGTGCCAGACATTGAGGCGACAGCGCCGGGCTGGCGCCGGCAGGCCCGCTGCACGCCAACGCTGGTCATCAATCTGGACAGCCAGCCCGAGCGCTTCAAACGCTTTAGCGCCATCAATGGGTTTCTGGGCGATATCCAGCGCTTTCCGGCACTGCCCGGCGCCACGCTCGATCGCGCCCAGCTGACGTTCCGTGGGCCTGGTGGATCCCTCCCTCGAGTGTACTTCCGGGGCGCTGGGCTGCGCACTGTCTCACCTGCTGGTCTGGCAGCGTGCGGCCACGAGCGGCGTCCCCGCAACGGTGCTGGAGGACGACGCAGTCGTGAACCGCGGCTTTGACTCGCAGGCCTTCCGGGTGCTGTCTGAACTTCCGGCCGATTGGGACATCATCTACTGGGGGTGGAATTTCGATGCCCCGCTGATGCTCGACTTGTTGCCGGGAATCAGTTACGGGTTCCTTCAGGCCAACCAGGACACGCTGCGGCAGCAGCTCCCGCGTTTCCAGGCGCTCGACATCCAGCCGCGCGCCGTGCGCATGCTCAGCGCCTGCGGCACACTCGCCTACACCGTGTCCGCGCGCGGCGCCAGCAAGTTCATCGGAGGCTGTGTTCCCATCAGACCCATCGCCGGCGTACGCGACCCGCGCACCAACGGTCCGTTCTATGGGGTGGATCTGGCGATGGGCGCTTTGTTTCCCAGCATGAATGCTTACGTCTGCTTCCCGCCACTTGTTGTCAGCCCAAACGACGACAGCAGCACCAGCGAGCATGCAAATGGATGACTTGCTGGTTCACTATCTGCAATTGCCGGGACCTAAGAAACTTGAAATCGGCGCCGCGGCGGTCAGAAAGCCCGGGTGGCTCGCGACCGATTACGATGCCACGGGCACCGACGCACTGCAGCTTGATGCCACGCAACCGTTCCCGGTGCCGTCCGGAAGCTTCGACTACATTTACACAGAGCACATGGTCGAGCACATTCCCTACGTGGGAGCCCAATCAATGTTCAAGGAATGTCTGCGCATTCTTAAGCCCGGCGGCGTGATCAGAGTGGTCACGCCTTCAATCGGCTTTCTGACGCGGATACTCTCGTCCGACCGAAGCAAATTTGAAGAGTCCTATCGCAATTGGTCGGTAAGCAGCTTCGTCCCGGAAGCGCCGCGGATCACCAATGCATTCTTTCTCAACAACTTCGTGCGCGCCTGGGGGCACAAGTTTATCTATGATCTTGAGACGCTCACTCTGGCGCTGGAGATCGCTGGTTTCAAAAGAATTGTCACTTGCTCGTTCAATCAGAGCGAGCACGCTGCGCTGCGCAACCTTGCCAACGAGTCCCGATTGCCACCCGGCTTCCTGGAAATGGAAAGCATGACGGTGGAGGCAAGCAAGCCCGGGGCCTGATCGCCCGCTATCCCCGGCGGCAAGCGGCCAGGGCTCCGCGTCCCACGCTGCCAGACACGACATAATCCGCGACCCGTCAGATCACCCTAAAGTCCGGTGATTTGCTGCCGTTATCTGGATTGTCGAGTGCCGAAAGGCGTGGGCATCAGCAGGTGCATTAGACATAACTTGAGGATGCACAAGCCGGTCGATAAGCCTTGATCGAGGTAGGACGATTCAGCAGCGGGAGCGTCGATATGAATGAGGAATCGGGTGCGATAGCCGCCGTGGGGGCAACGAGCTCCACGGGTGACTACGTCTCTACCCAGGACCACTCGCCTTCGCCCCAGACCACGGTGGATTCGCCTGCGACCGTCTCGGCCGATTCAGCTTCGGCGTCGCGGCCCAGTCCACAGGTCGTGCAGGCCGCCCTGGCAAACATCAATGCCCATCTGGCCAGCGTCGATCGGGTCCTGTCGTTGAAGGTGGATCCGGGATCGGGTTACACCATCGCGCAGATCTCCAATGCCACGACGGGTCAGGTACTGCAGCAGTTTCCGAATGAAGACCAGATACAGCTGGAGCAGTTGCTGGCGCGCTGGTCGCATGGTGGGAACGTGCTGATGGACGAGAAAGCGTAGTCCCCGGAAAAGGCCGCGTCGCGCATGATGGTCGCTCTCGAGTGAGAACTCGGGTCAGCGCTTGTGTTCTTTTCAGTTCCTAGGAAATGAAGCGGCGCGCATTGCGGAACATTCGCATCCAGCCGCTCCACTCCCCCGCCCCGTCCGGCACCCAGGAATTCTGCACGTTCCGGTAGGAGCGCTCCGGGTGCGGCATGGTGATGGTCACCCGGCCGTCGGCATTGGCCAGCGCCGCGATCGCCAAAGGGCTGCCGTTGGGATTTGCGGGGTAACGCTGCGCCGGGTGCCGATCATTGGTGACAAACCGATAGGCAATCAGCCCGCTGCGCTCGCAATCCGCCAGCTGCTGCGCCGATGTGAATTCGGCGCGGCCCTCGCCGTGCGCCACCGCGATCGGCAGCACCGATCCGGACATGCCCTGGAGCAGCACCGAGGGCGAATCGAGTATTTCCACCAGCGCGAAGCGCGCCTCGAACTGCTCGACGCGATTGGTGACGAACCGCGGCCACAGCTCGGTTCCCGGTATCAGCGACTTCAATGCGGCCAGCATCTGGCAGCCATTGCAGGATCCGAGCGTGAAGGTGTCGGAGCGGGCGAAGAAGTCTGCAAACTGCGCACGCGCCACGGGGTTGAACAGGATGGACTTGGCCCAGCCCTCGCCGGCTCCCAGCACATCGCCGTAGGAGAAGCCCCCGCAGGCCACCAGCCCCTTGAACTCGCTCAAGCTGCGGCGACCGGCCAGGATGTCGGTCATGTGCACGTCATGGGGCTCGAAGCCGGCCTGCTCGCAGGCGGCGGCCGTTTCCACCTGGCTGTTCACGCCCTGCTCGCGCAGGATCGCGACCCGCGGCCGCACGCCCGTCGTGATCCAGGGCGCGGCAATGTCCTTCTCGGGATCAAAACTCAAATTCACGCTGAGCCCCGGATCGGCCACATCCAGCTGCGTCGCCAGCTCCTCGGCCGCGCACTGCGGATCGTCCCGCAACTGGCGCATCTGGAAGGAAGTCTCCGACCAGGCGCGCCGCAGCTCGATCCAGGGAACCACCAGATTCTCACTGGCGCCGGTAATGTGAATCAGCATGTCGGTGCGCGGCGCGCCGACACGCCGGGTATGCGCCAGCAATCCGTGCTCGTCGAGCAGCTCAAGGAACTGCGTGCGGTGCGCATCGGTAACCTGCACCACCACACCGGGTTCCTCGGCGAACAGATGCGCAATCGTCGCCGTCTTACCGGCCGCCGCCGCATCGATGGTGAGGCCGCAGTGGCCCGCAAAGGCCATCTCCAGCATCGTGACCACAAGTCCACCATCGGAGCGGTCGTGATAGGCCTGCAGCAGGCCGGCCGCGCGCAGCTTCGGCATGACCCGCGCGAAGGCCAGCAGCAACTGCGGATCATCCAGGTCGGGCGTTTCCGCACCCAGCTGGCCGTGGACCTGCGCCAGCACCGAACCGCCCAGTCGCACCCGGCCACCGGACAGATCAATCAGCCACAGCGAGGAGGGCCCCGGACCCGCGCGCAGCACGGGCGTCAGGGTTTTGCGTACATCGCCCACCGTGGCGAAGGCCGACACGATCAGCGATACCGGCGCCACGACACTGCGCGTGGCGCCGGACTGCTGCCAGTTGGTCTTCATCGACAGGGAGTCCTTGCCCACCGGTATGGCGATCCCGAGCGCCGGGCACAGCTCCTCGCCCACCGCGCGCACCGTGGCGTACAGCGCCGCGTCCTCGCCGGCTTCGCCGCAGGCCGCCATCCAGTTGGCGGACAGGCGCACCTGCGCCAGCGTGGCGACATCGGCCGCCAGAATATTGGTAATGGCCTCGGTCACCGCCAGGCGCCCGGAGGCCGGCGCATTCAGCACCGCCACCGGCGTGCGTTCGCCCATGGACATGGCCTCGCCGGCGTGTCCCAGATAGTCGATCACGGTGACCGCGACATCGCTGACGGGAACCTGCCAGGGCCCCACCATCTGGTCGCGGCTGATCATGCCGCCGACCGTCCGGTCGCCGATCGAGATCAGGAAGGTCTTGTCGGCCACGGTAGGACAGCGCAATACGCGCAGCATGGCGGTGCGCAGATCCAGCGAGGTCGCATCAAAATCCTGCGCGACAGGGACCTTGCTGGAGGCATCCCGCTGCATGCGCGGCGTCTTGCCCAGCAGCACCTCGATGGGCAGGTCCACCGCGGTGCCCCCCAGCAACGAGTCATTCACCTTGAGGACACCGCTGTCATTGATCTCACCGATGACGGCAAACGGGCAGCGCTCGCGAGCCGCGATGCGGCTGAAAATCTCGAGGCTATCCGGATGCAGCGCGATCACGTAGCGCTCCTGCGCCTCGTTGCACCAGATCTCCAGCGGCGACATGCCCGGATCGCCACTGGGTATGGCGCGCAGTTCCAGCTGCGCGCCGCGTTGACTGTGCGCCACCGCTTCGGGCACGGCATTGGAAAGCCCGCCGGCGCCGACATCGTGGATGAGCGCGATGGGATTGCGGTCCCCGAGCGCCCAGCACCGATCGATCACCTCCTGCGCGCGCCGTTCGATTTCAGGATTGCCGCGCTGTACCGAGGCGAAGTCCAGATCGGCATTGCTGCTGCCGCTGGCCATCGAGGAGGCGGCGCCACCGCCCAGTCCGATCAGCATCGCCGGCCCCCCCAGCACCACCAGCTTCGCGCCCAGCGGCACTTCGCCCTTCACGACATGGTCGCGGCGGATATTGCCCAGGCCCCCGGCAATCATGATGGGCTTGTGGTAGCCGCGGCTGCGCTGCGGGCCATCGCCGGGCGCCTGCTGTTCAAAGGTGCGGAAGTAGCCGCAGATATTCGGGCGCCCGAATTCATTGTTGAAGGCCGCCGCGCCCAGCGGACCTTCGATCATGATGTCCAGGGCCGAGGCGATGCGTCCGGGACGGCCCAGGCTCTGCTCCCAGGGTTGTTCGAAGCCCGGGATCAAAAGGTTCGACACGGAGAATCCGGCCAGTCCCGCCTTGGGCTTGGCGCCGACTCCGGTCGCCCCTTCATCGCGGATCTCGCCTCCTGATCCGGTCGAAGCGCCCGGGAAGGGCGAGATCGCCGTGGGATGGTTGTGAGTTTCGACCTTCATCAGGATGTCGATGGGTTCGCGATGCCCGCGATACACCCCGTCGGGATCCGGAAAGTAGCGCTCCCCCATCGAGCCCTCCATGACCGCCGCGTTGTCGCGGTAGGCCGAGGAGATGCCCTGCGGCGCGCGCTCGTGGGTGTTGCGAATCATGGCGAACAGCGACTTCGGCTGCGGCGCGCCGTCGATGTGCCACTGCGCATTGAAGATCTTGTGGCGGCAGTGCTCCGAGTTCGCCTGCGCGAACATCATCAGTTCCGCATCGGTCGGATCGCGGCCCAGTCGCCCGAAGGCCTCCAGCAGGTAGGTGATCTCATCGGCCGCGAGCGCCAGTCCCAGTTGCCCATTGGCCGCCTCGAGTGCCTGGCGGCCCCCGCCAAGCGCGATGGTGCGCAGCGCGGCGGGCGAATGCTGTTCAAACAACCGCGCGGCCTGCGCCGGATCGGCGAGTGCCATTTCCGTCATGCGGTCAAACAGCGCCGCCGCCACTTGCGCCAGGGCGCTCGGCTCCAGTGGCTGCGACACCTCCAGCTCGTAGCGGATGCCGCGTTCGATGCGGCGTACCAGGGTGAGCCCGCAGACCTGGGCAATGTCGGTGGCCTTGCTGGACCAGGGGGAGATGGTGCCGGCGCGCGGCACGACCAGCAGCACCTGGATGTTCGGTCCGGTTCGGGGCGCCGGCATCGGGATGGCCGGGCCATAGGTCAGCAGTTTCCCGAGCAGCCCCAGCTGATCCGCTGACAGCGGCGCCGCGACATCGACGAAATGGACGAACCGCGACGACAGGGCCTGGATCTGCGGCTGGAACGCCCGCAGACGGGCCAGCAGCTTGGCAATACGGAAATTCGACAGGGCGGCCCTTCCCTGAAGCTCAAGCATCAGCGTGGCAGCCTATTTGCGCGATGGCGGCTCACCCGCCGGAGCCGTATAGACGGGCATGGGAAAGGGGGTGACGTTGCCACCCTCCAGGGCCGTGATCTTGGCCGTTCCCTGCTTCTTGACCTCATCGATGCGCAGCACCGAATGCATGGGCAAAAAGCTGCGTTTCACGCCGTCAAACTCGGTCTTGATCCGCTCCTCGTTGGGGTCCACGACCACGCTGGAGCGCTCCCCGAACACGATGTCTTCCATCTCGATGAAGCCGAACAGGCTACCGTGGGTGACCTTTTTGGCATAAACCTCGTAAACCTTGCCCTGATTCATGAACAGGACTTTGAAAATGTGACTGGCTGCCATGGGTCCTAAGGGGTGAACTTGCTACTTTGGGGCGGGATTATATGTCCGCCCATCGGCCAATAGCGGCCAACTGGGAGTATTTGTCCGAACGGGGGCGCCGGTGGCGCTGCAACTTCGCATTATAAGTGACCATCGCAGGCTGCTCGGAGACCGCAGTTCCGTGGTATTCGACGCCGTGGGCGGCAATATCGGCCGCTCCGCGGACAATGACTGGGTGCTGCCGGATCCGCAGCGCTACGTGTCCGCACACCATGCGCGCATCCACCACCGCGATGGCCTGTACATCCTCGAGGACACCAGCACCAATGGTGTCTATATCAACGACGATGACCGACCCGTCTCCAAGCGCGGCTCCCATGTTCTGCAAAACGGCGACATCATCCGCTTCGGCGAATACCAGGTGGTCGCCATGGTGGAGTTCCGGGCTGCCGGGGGCGACACCGCCACCGGTCTGACCGGCGTCGCCGACCGGTCCGGCGCCTTTGGTCCCATCGGTGCCACCAGCAGCGTCGCGATCCACACTTCGGCCAACAGCGTGGAGGTGCTTGCCGCCATCGGCCAGGCCGCCCAGACCGATCTGGGCGAAGCGCTGGACCTTGATGAGCTGCTGCAAACGGACGCCGAGGAATTCAGTCAGCCGCTGGCGGTGAATGCCTACGGCCAGCCGGTGGGCCCGATGTCCGCCGCCGTGCGGGCACGACGCGCGCCCACGCCCGTGACCCCGGCTGCCACCCCTGCGCCCCCGGAACTGAGCGCGGCACTCGCCGAGAGCGACACCGAACGGCGGGTCATCGCGCGACGCATCGAACGGCTGGCCCGCGCGGCATCGCGTGCGCAGGACCGGCGCACGGCCGCAGCCCCCGCGGTGCCCCCGGATGCGAACAGCGGCATTGCGGCCTTCTGCAAGGGTGCCGGCATCGCGGCCGACCATTTCGCACCGGAACTGCAGGTGCGCCTGCTGCAGCTGGCCGGGCAGTTGATCCGCGAGACCCTGGTCGGATTGAAGGATCTGGAACGGGCCCGCACCGAGACCCTGCGGCCCATGCAGATCGACCTCACCCCGGACGCCGATGATCCGCGTCCCTCGCTGGCCCGCGCCGGCGTCGAGGACCTGCTGGTGCAGATCCTGAGCCAGCACGAGAGCCGCAGGCTGGATGCGGTGCAATGGCTGCGCGAAGTGCTCGACCGGGCCAAGGCGCACGACCGGGCCACCTTCGACGCCCTGCGCGCCGCGTTCGTCGATTTCGTCGCCAGGCTCGAGCCCGGCGAACTCGAATCGCGCTTCGGCCGGCGCGCCCGCGGCATCGCCGAAAGCGGCGCGCGCAACTGGGAGCTGTACCACGACTTCTATCGCAGCATCGCCGCGCGCGCCGATGGCGAACTGCCGCGCGTGTTCCTCGATGCCTTCAGCGCCGCGTACCAGAACAACAAATAGCAGCCCCTGGCGCCGGGGCCTTCCCCAATCAATGTGCGTTGAGCATATAATGCGGCCCGCATACAAAGGGTTGCATGAGGCTAAGGAATTTTCTGGCGCACGAGCACGACAACCTGCTGCGCGTGGCAGACGTGGAAATCGATCTGATGACGCGCTGCGTGAGACGCGGCAACCGGCAGCTCGCGCTGCAGCCCCGGGAATTTCGCCTATTGACCTTCCTGGCGCGCAATGTCGGGCAGGTGCTCGACCGCCCAACGCTGCTGAAGCAGGTGTGGGACTGCCACTTTGATCCGCGCACCAATGTGGTGGAGAGCCATATCAGCAGGCTGCGCGCCAAGATCGACCGCGGCTTCGAGGTCAGCCTGATCCACACCATCCGCGGCGCCGGCTACTGCATCCGCGAACCGGCCTGATCGCGCGCAGACTCAGGTCTGCGGCTTGCCGCAGTGCGCCAGAACCGCGCGCAAATCCCGGATCGGTGGAAACACCTCGTTGTTCCAGTCCGCGCCCTGCGCATCGTGGGCGCGCTGCTCGAACTCAACGATTTCCTTGTCCTCACGGAAGATGTTCTCCGTGAAGTGGGTGACGAACGGCCACACCACATGGATCAGGCCCGGCACCGGCGGCTTCTTCACCGACAGGTACCCGAAGGTGCGATTGGTGCGCTGCTCGGCATCCAGCGGCGTGTAACCCAGCCACACGGACAGCACCGGCGAATCCTTGTCGTAATCGATGTTGCGCCCCAGCCAGACCTTCAGACTCTGGTAGGGATAGTCGGTGCGGATGCGCATGTGATCGGAAAAGTCGGCCCGCTTCTGCGTCTTGCGGTTGCGGGTCAGCTCGACGATGACGCGCTCGCCCGCCGACTTGCCGCCCCCGGCGCGGCTGAAACTGTATTCCACCTGGGCCCAGTTCTCGCCGTGGTCGCGCCCGAGGCATTTGGCGGTGATGGACCCCATCTGCTTGCGATGCATGAACTGGTGATTCATGTCGAAGAGGTTTTCGTGCATGAAGGTGTAGTGGCAGGCCACTTCCCGATTCAGCTGGCGCGTCTTGTAGGCCTTGTTGGCAAAGGCTCCGAGGGCCTTGGGTTTGCGCCCCTCCGCCAGTGCCGGGTCCCCGGGGAAGACGAAGATGAGATTGTCGACTTCGTGGACGGGATAGCTGCGCACGCCATTGGGCAGGCGCTCCTTGCCCAGGTAGGGCACGTCCACGCACTGGCCGGTGCCGCTGTAGGACCAGCCGTGGTAGTGACACTTCAGCCGGTTGTCGCACACCACCCCCAGATGCAGGGGCACCTGGCGATGCGCGCAGCGATCCTCTAGAGCATAAGCTTGGCCGTTCTGGCCCCGGTAGAGCACGATGGGCTCGCCGGCGAACCGGCGCCCCAGGGTGCGGCCGGCCTTCAGCTCATCCGACCAGGCCAGCGGATACCAGAAGTCCGGGTGCGTCCCGACATGCCGCAGATCGACCGCCGTGGCCGCAGTGGCGGGCGTCGCGGGCAGCCGGGTCACGGCATCTTCGGGCATCGATCACTCCGTAGGGACAAGCGGGTCCGGATCTTCACATAAGTGGCGGAGAGGGTGGGATTCGAACCCACGGTAGGCTTGCGCCTACGCCTGATTTCGAGTCAGGTACAATCGACCACTCTGCCACCTCTCCGTGGGCCTAAATTTGCGTAGATTTGTTATTTAAATCAATGCTATACGCCAGCGTTATTCACATAACACAACGCAGTTTTGTCGCATGCGCCCCGCACTAGGCGCCGCGGCAGGTATTCTAGCCGAACCTGAAGGCTTCAAGTGAGGTACCCATGAGTCGATTGTCGACCATGGAGTCGTTCTACCGGTTCTATAAGGGCAGACAGGTGACCCGCTGCGTCATGGCCGCCGTCGCCCTGACGGCGCTGGTCGCGGCCAGCTACTCGCCCCCGCCGCGCTCCATCAACCCGGTGCACGGGAAGGGTGAGCTGCGGGTGGTGACGCTGGAGGGTCCGACCACCTATACCAAGGGCACCCGCGGTACCGAGGGCCTGGAGTTCCGCCTGGCGCAGGCCTTTGCCCGCCAGCAGGGCTTCGACCTGTACATCTACCCGGTGGCCAGCCCTGCCCTGATGCGTGCCGAGCTCGCCGCCGGACGCGCCGATATTGCTGCGGCGCAGCTTACGGTTGATCACGCCTGGTCACAGGTGGGCGATCCCGCGGCGGTCTATGACCAGGTCCCGCAATTGGTCGTCTATCGGCGCGGCGCGGATCGTCCGGCGGAGAAGAACTTCGAGGCCTTGAACCTGATGGTGAGGTCGGGCAGTCCCCAGGAACAGATGTTGCGGCGGCTGAAGGTCCGGCTGTTCCCGAATCTGGCCTGGTCGGCGCTTTCCCCGCACGCCGTGGATCCGCTGCAGGACATCCAGAATGGCGTCGGCGACTACGCGGTCGTGGATGCCAATGAATACGCCTACGCGCGGCACCTGTATCCGGATGTGCTGCCGGCCTTCGCCCTGCCGGAAACCCGCCCGGTGCAGTGGGTGGTCCGGCACACCGATCCGGATCTGTATGCGGCGGTCAATCAGTTCGTCGATGCCTCGCGGCAGTCGGGTCTGCTGCAGACGCTGCTCACCGCGCCGGCGCAGGATCGGCGCGTGCTCGCCTATGAGGACACACTGCAGTTCCATCATGACCTGGGCGCACGTCTGCCGCAGTATCGCGCCTGGTTCGAGGAGGCCTCGCAGCAAACCGGAGTCGACTGGCGCCTGCTGGCGGCCATCGGCTATCAGGAGTCCAAGTGGAATCCGGAAGCGGAATCCTCCATGGGCGCCTCGGGCATGATGATGCTCACCTCCAATACCGCGAATTCCCTGGGCGTGGAGGATCGCTCGGATGCGCATGAGAGCATTCTCGCCGGCGCCCGCTATTTCCAGGAAGTGCGCGACAAGATTCCGACGCACATTCCTGAGCCCGATCGCACCTGGCTCGCCATTGCGGCCTACAACGTGGGCTATGGACATGTCGAGGACGCGCGCCGGCTGGCGCAGATGCGGGGCAAGAATCCGGACTCCTGGCAGGACGTGCGCGAACAGCTGCCGCTGCTGGCCGATGAAAGCTGGCAGGACCGCCTCAAGCACGGCTTCGCCCGCGGCGCGGAACCCGCGCAATTCGTCGATCGCATCCAGGGATTTCTGAAACTGCTCGAATGGCAGCCCGGATCCACCCTCAAGGTGCAGCCGGCCGCCGAGAATCCGGATGCCACCTGGGTGGGGCGACCGGCCGCCTGAGGTTCACTCGCCGCGACGCTGCGCGAAGAACGCCTGCAGCTGCTCGCCACAGGCCTCGCTGAGCACGCCGCCGAATACATCCACGCGATGATTGATCCCGGGTAAGCGGAAGATATCCAGGGTGCTGCCGGCCGCGCCGGCACGCGGATCCCAGGCGCCGAACACCAGCCGGCGCACGCGCGCGTGCACGATGGCGGCCGCGCACATGGCGCACGGTTCCAGCGTCACGAACAGCGTGGTGTCGGTGAGTCGATAGCTGCCCAGCGCCTGGCCGCCGGCGCGCAGCACCTCGATTTCCGCGTGCGCCGTCGGGTCGTGAGCGGCAATCGGTCGATTGCTGCCCTGGGCAATGACGCGCTCGCCCTGCACCAGCACGGCCCCGACCGGCACCTCGCCGCGCTGCTGCGCCTGCGCGGCCAGCTGCAGGCACAGACGCATGTAGTCGGCATCCAGAAGCGGCATGGCCGCACATTAGCATCAGTGCCTTGGCGATGGTGCACGCGGCGGCGACTGCGCCGCTTGTCCACGTCACATCCGGGTGCTACCGTTTTTCATTCCAGTTATCGCTTAAGGGGGATCGCTCATGCTCGGATATGTGACGCTCGGAACCAATAATCTCGCCAAGGCCGCCGGCTTCTACGACGCACTGGCCAAGGAAATGGGCGCCAAGCGCACCATGGAAACGGAGAAGTTCATCGCCTGGGGAGCCCCGAACTCCGCCATGGTTTTTCTGATCAAGCCGGCTGACGGCAAGAGCGCGACGGTCGGCAACGGGGTCATGGCGGCACTCGTCGCCAAGGATGCCGCGCAGGTTGATCGCGTCTACCAGATCGCGATGAGCCTCGGAGGCAAGGATGAGGGCGCCCCGGGGGACCGCGGTGGCGGCTTCTACGCGGCCTACTTCCGCGACCCGGATGGCAACAAGCTCAACTGCTTCCATCACGGCTGATCGAAAGTAAGGGCCGTGCCCGTGCACGGCCCTTTTTCCGCTCTTGACATGCAACCATTTGGTTGCATAATATCCGCATGAGTGATGACGAGGTGTTCCGGGCCCTGGCCGATGCCAGCCGTCGCAGCCTGCTGGACCGTCTGCATCACCGCAACGGACAAACCCTGAATGAACTGTGCGCAGGACTCGACATGACCCGCCAGGCAGTCACCAAGCATCTGTCGATACTGCAGGACGCCAACCTCATCGCCGTGCAGCGGCGGGGCCGCGAGAAGCTGCACTTCATCAACCCCGTACCCATCAACGCCATTGCCGAACGCTGGATCAGCAAATTCCAGCGCAGTCATCTGCGCGCGCTCTCAGCGCTGAAGAAATCCCTGGAGGAAGACGATCATGAGTGAAACACCCCAGAGCACGTTCGTTTACGTGACCTACATCCGCACCACCGCCGAGAAGCTCTGGGCGGCGCTGACCAGACCTGAGTTCGCCAGGCAGTACTGGTTCGGCATGCATATGGAATCGGATTGGACCGCGGGCGCGGCCTGGAAACTGCTGTTCACGGACGGGCGCGTCGCCGACAGCGGCCAGGTGCTGGAGGTCGACCCGCCGCGTCGGCTCGTGGTGCGCTGGCACAATGAGTTCCGACCGGAACTCAAAGCGGAGGGTCCGGCGACCTGCACTTTTGAACTTGAGCCCAAGGGCGAGATCGTCAAGCTCACCATTATCCACAGCAGCGCCCAGCCGAACTCCAAGGTCATCGTCGCGGTCTCCGGAGGCTGGCCCAAGATCCTCTCGAACCTCAAGTCTTACCTTGAGTCCGGCAAGCCGCTGGCCACCGAGATGCTCTGATATGTCGGGCGAGTTACGCGATCGCCGTCAGCGGCTGGCCAGGTCCAGCCGCTGCATCGCGGACGCATCGAGCTCGAGGTACGCAGCCGCAGTCAGCGCCTGCAGCTGCTCGGTCGTGGTGGCACTGGCAATCGGCGCCGTGACGCCGGGACGTGCCATCAGCCACGCCAGTGCGACACTTGCCGGGCTGCTGGCATAGGCCGCAGCGACCTCATCCAAAGCGCCGAGAATCGCGTCGCCGCGGGCGTTCAGATATTTCTCCACGCGCGGGCCGCGCGCCCGCCCCGCAAGGTCCTGGCTCGAACGGTACTTGCCGGAAAGAAAGCCGCTGGCCAGGGAAAAATAGGTGATCGCACCGACCTTGCGCCGCACGCACAGGGGTCCGAGTTGCGCCTCAAAGTCCGCGCGGTCGTAGAGGTTGTACAGCGGCTGCAGGCTCTCATAGCGCGGCAGTCCGCCACCTGCGGCGAGGTCCAGCGCCCGCGACAGCCGCGCCGCGCCGTAGTTGGAGGCGCCGATGGCGCGCACCTTGCCCTGTCGGATCAGCTCCCCGAAGGCCCCCAGCGTTTCCTCCAGCGGCGTTTCCGCATCGTCGACATGCGACTGGTACAGGTCGATGTAGTCGGTCTGCAGGCGCCGCAACGAATCCTCCACCGCGCGCATGATGTTGGCCTTCGACAGGCCCTTGCTGTCCGGGGGCATCAGCCAGCCCACCTTGGTCGCCAGGATTACCTTGCTGCGGTTGCCGCGCTGCCGGAACCACTTGCCGATGATGGTCTCGGACTCCCCGCCGAGGTGGCCCGGCACCCAGGTCGAATACACATCCGCGGTATCGATGAAATCGAATCCGGCCGCCAGGAACTGGTCCAGAATGCGGAAACTCGCCGCCTCGTCCAGCGTCCAGCCGAAGACATTGCCGCCCAGGCACAAGGGCGCGACGTGAATGTCTGACTCACCCAGTCTGCGTTTGTCCATGAAACTCCCCATTGCCCTGCAGCGTCGACTCGGCGCGCGGATTGGCATAGCATAACAAGAGGCAATAACACGAACTAAAGCCGCCCGGCATTGGAAGCCCACCCCCAATGAACGCCAACTCTTTTGCCCTTGCGACACGGCCCAGGGCTGCGCGAACCCGCCGCCGAATCGGCGTCGCGCTCACGGCACTGGCGGTGCTGTTTCTGCTGATGGATGCGGTGATGAAACTGCTGGCCTTGCCGGCCGTGCTCTCGACCACCGCACAACTGGGCTATCCGGGCAGCGGACAGTTCGCGCGCAATCTGGGGGCCGTGCTCATGGTGTGCACGCTGCTCTACGCATGGCCTCGCACCACCGTGCTGGGCGCGATTCTGCTGACGGGCTATCTGGGAGGCGCGATCGCTGCCCACGTGCGCATCGACGACCCGTTATTCACGCACGTGCTGTTTGGCGCCTACGTCGCGCTGTTCGTGTGGGGCGGCCTGTTCCTGCGCGACGAGCGCGTGCGCGCCCTGTTCCTGCAACCCGGGGGATTCAACCGGGTCAATCACTAGGCCAAGGTCTACTTCCGGTCGATCTGGATATTTTCCTTGGTGCCGCTGCTGCTGACGGCAATCATGATGCCCAGGCCAATCAGGATCGCCAGGCCGATCAGCGTCCAGGTGGTGCCGATGCGGGCCAGGATCCCCAGTTTCCAAAGCGCGGCCATCAGCCCGCCGACCAGGATCACGAATCCGACAAAATACATGCCTGCAAATTTCATAGCTTGTCTCCAGGTAAGCGCGGGCGCGAAACCTCATGGCGTCGGCAGAGAATACCCCGACCATGGACTTTATGCTGGCGTCCCCAGCCAAGAGTTCTTCTCCATCATAACGCCGGCTTCGCGACCATAAAGTAGAAGACGATGAGTACCCCGATGAAGGCGGGCCAGCCGAGAAGAAACCACCAGCGATAGTATTGGAAGTACAAATCGGGCAACGCCGTTTCCTCCCGCACCGCGCGCGTCGCCAGATTCCGCATTTGCACTTGCAGCCACACTACCGGCAGCCAACAGCAACCGATCAGCACATAGAGTGCAATCGACCACTGCAACCACGGCAGGGAAGATGGGAATCCGGCGATTCTGGCCATCGCCAGGCCCGTAATCGGCTGCAATACGACGGCGCTCGCGGTAAAGATTGCGTCCGCGACAACGACGGCACGGGCCACCGCGGCAATCACTCGCACATCTTCTGTCTTATGCGCCCGGGCGAAAAAGAACGCTATTCCAGCTCCCGTACCAAACAGCACGGTGGAGGAAATCACATGCGCCCATTTGAGCCAGAGATACAGTTCGCTCACGCGGCCACTTCCTCAATTCGCGTCGAAACGCGCCAGCGCACGAATTCCGGCGCGAACTGTGCCAGCGTCAAAAATCCCATGCATGGAAAGGCGCCGGACTCAAACACTTCGCCTCGGGCCAATCGACGCGCGAGCAGTATCGCCGCCATGCAAGGAATCTCAGGACCATCCATAGCGGGCACCGTCAAGTGCCAAGTTCGCCGCACGCAGCCTAGCCCGTCGCTTCGAGCCCCCACGACGCTGACGCGCATGCCGCCCTTGTCGCCCGCAGCCGCGTCGAATATCCCGGCCATGCGGCTCAGGCCGATGGCCCAGCGATCCACCGGCAGCGGCAACCCAATTCGTCGCAGTGCAGCCAGGCCGTGGAGTGCAAGATGCTGCGCACGGAACTCAAGAGCGGCGTGGAAGCTTACCGTGCGCACGCCGGCGTACCATGCGGGGAACAGTTCGAGATCAGGCACGTCACAGGCAGCAGCCAGGCGGTTGCCGGCATCGAATTGCGCCACTTGCAAATCCATCCATCCCCACACCCGCTCCCAGCGCCCGCAGCGCCATACCTGAAAGGGTCGCCCCAGATAACTGAAAACCGCCTCCAGGGTTGCCCTGCCACGAGGCGCGCGCTGCCCGGGCGCAATGACGACTTCAATGGACTCCAGCGAGGACAGCCCGATCCGCAGTTCCTCGACCACCGCCGAGGAGAGCGCCGGCAGCGTACTCGCGCCGCAGATCGCCGCCTTTCCCGCGCTCACGGCCTGGTCATTCATCCGGGAGGCAAAATCGCCAATGAACTGCCGCCCGTCCGCCAAGTCCAGGTAGTGCGCGCCCGCCGCAAGAACTGCGCCGGCGACCCGATAGTCCTGTCCCTGAAACGGTCCGACACAGTGAATGACCAGCTCGGGAGAAAGCGCCTTGAGACGCTGCGCAAGATCTACGGCGCCGATATCAACCACGGCGCCCGGTACGCCATGCGCAGTGGGCGACGATGTGAGCCGCCGGCCCGCGATCATCAACTCTATCGCAGGATCACCCTGAAGCGCCCGCACTATGCGCGCGCCGAAATTCCCGGCACCGCCCAATACGACTACGCGCATCCTGGATCGACCTGCAGTCACGATTCACCAATGGCTCCGGACGACGGGCTCGGCGGTATTCATGTATGGCATCGCCGAGGGCCTGCCCGACGAGGCAATCCTTACCCGCCACCAAAACCCAGTTGCTTGCCAAGCGCGCCATTGCCGAACTCGATGGTAATTTCCCGGCGCTTGATACGCCATTCCCCGTTCTGCTTTGAATAGCGGTCGGTGTAGCGGGAAATGCTGAGGATGGCGGGCCCGATATCCCCCTTCTTGACCACGGTGGTCACGTAACAGGTGCCGGTGGCCGAGTCGGTGCCGATGAGGGCGATCTGTGAGTTGCTGATCAGATGCCGCATGATCGATGTGGTCTTGCCGTTGGCGCCGGGCTCGATGTCGAAGCGCTCGTGGTCGCGACGGGCTTGCGCGATCAACGCCTCGCGGCCCTTGACGATCGCCGGCCCGCCGGCTGCGACGGCAATCTCGCCATCGGCGGTGAACAGATCGGCGTACTCCTCGGGGCTGCCCGAGTCATGCACGATGCCATATCGGTCCATGAGCTCACGGATCAGCGTCCGGTCGGCAATGGCTCGCAGGGAATCGGCGGCAGGAAGCACGGCCGGGGCTGCCAGCAACAGCATCATCAAAAAAATCCTTGGGGTGGGAATTTTCATTTGAACGCTCCTGCGCTAAGGTTGGGACTGGAAGCAAGGGGGGGGATACGCATGCGTGCAGACGTAAGGATCAGGTCGATGCTGCCATGGATCGTCGCGGCGTGTTTGACCCATGCGGCAGCCGCCCATCACTCCACGGCCGAATTCGACTACACCCGGCAGCTGACAATCAGGGGCACCGTCAAGGAAGTGCAGTGGACCAACCCGCACTCCTACATCCAGCTGATTGCGGACGGTGAGCGTGGCGAGAAAGTGCAGTGGTCCGTGGAGTTCGGCTCGCCGAGCCTAAATGTCCACATGGGCTGGCGCAAGGACAGCGTAAAGGTGGGCGACGCGGTCACGATGATTCTGTCGCCCGCACGCAACGGCAAGCCGTACGGCACATTACGTGTACTGACCGGTGCCGATGGCAAGCAGCTGGAAGGCGTGGCGGCAAGGGTGGGGGCGGGCCCCGCCGGTGCGCCGCCCGGACCGCCTCCTGCCTCCGCACCATCCGTAGCCGCGGGGCCCTGACGATGCGCCGCCTATCTCACTGGAGGCTGTTGCTCGCCGTTGCCGCACTTGCGGCAGGCGCATCAGGTGCGGCAGACGGGACAGTATCATCCGCCGCAAGCCAGGAGGCGCTGCTCGGCATATGGGTGCCTGACTCTGCCCCGCGCGCCCTACTGACCTCCAGCGGCAAGGCCCCGCCGCTCGCCGCCGAGGCATCGAAGCTGTATGCCGAACGACGCCAACGCCTTGCCAGAGGCGATGCTTCGTTTGACCCCACGTCCTGGTGCGCCGGTCCCGGCATGCCGCGCATCCTCACCATGCAATATCCGCTGGAGATCCGGGCGGACGCCAATCGAATCGTGTTCATCCATGGCTGGTATCGATGGTTCCGCACGGTGGACATGGGCGCCGGCGCGGTGGATCCCCCGCTGCCGCTGACCATGGGATTCCCGGTGGGGCACTGGGAGGGAAATTCCCTGGTGATACGTACCGTCGGGTTGATCGACACGACGGTGATGGATGCATCGGGCCTGCCGCACTCGGAGCGCCTGACACTCACGGAACGGCTGCGCGTCCTGCCGGACAGCCGGCTCGAGGATCGCATCACCATCGATGATCCGCAGAACTACACCCAGCCCTGGGAAACGGTGCTGACCTTTCATCGCGACCCTGCGGCACGAGTGGCCGACGATGTCTGTCCGGATCGCATGGCGCGCGGCGAACCGGCCGAACATGTTCCTTCCGCGCGAGCCTCGGCGACGCGCTCGAAGCCGCCCGCGTCGCGGGTCGCGGCAGTCGCGGCGAAGCCTGTTTCAACGGCGACGCGTCTCGCGGGCATTTGGGAGCCGAAGACATTTGGCTTCCTGGTCCCCAATGCGCCCCTTGCTGCTGCGGGGCAGGAGATCGTGACCCGCAATGCGGCGGCCATGCAGAGCGGCAGGATCATGCAAACGGCCTGGGTCTCGTGCCGTCCAGGCGCCGTATCCACGATGACGATGCCTCGCGAGAAGATCGTAATCCTGGAATCGGGCGACGAAGTCACGATGCTCTTCGAAATGCCGCGCATGGTACGCCGCATCCGCCTGAACGGCTCGCACCCCGAAAAACTGGAGCCCGGTTACGTGGGTGACTCCATCGGCCGCTGGGAAAGCAACACGCTGGTGGTCGACACGCTGGGATTCAACGGCTATGCCGAGCTCGATGCTCGCGGCCAGCCCACCAGTGCGCGATTGCACACCGTCGAGCGATTCGCGCCGGCGGCTGATGGCGCCAGCATCGACATCGAGACGACGATCGAAGATCCCGAGTACTACACGCAGCCTTTCACCATCAAGCGTTCGTGGAAGAAGAGCCCGGCACGGCATCCGTTCGAGTACGACTGCATGGAGAATCCTCGGCAGGAGGACTTCGAGAACGCATACTACGTGCGCGAGCGTTACCGCCCGATCTGCATGCGGGTGGAAGGCGAGGGAATGGCGCCGTCAAAGATGGTTTGCGGGCGTAAGGAATAGTTCATGACACCTGAGGAAATGACGCATGCATAAGTTCATTCGAAGCCTGGTTCTGGCCGGATTGGCCGCGGGCGCTGTGCCGACGATCGTTGTGCCAACGCTCGCCGCGGATGCTCCCGGCGCACCGACGGCACACTATTCCGTGTCTACGACTCTCGTGGGCAAGATGTTGGACGATCCGGCAGCGAATGCGCTGCTGAAGAAGATGATCCCGACGGTATATGCCAATGAAATGTTTCAGTCGTCCGGCCGCGAGTTGACCCTCAAGGACATCCAGCAATACGAGCCCGAAGCACTCAGTGACGCGAATTTGGTGAAGCTCCAGGCTGAGCTGGACAAGATCCCTGCCAAAGGCTGAGACCCAGGCACTTGAACAGGCGTGCCAGCATTGCGCTGGCACTGTTGGCTGTGTCGGGGCCGAACCGCGCGAACTCGCGGGTCTTTGGGCAGACGGTGTATGTGGTGGGCGTCGGCGATGGCGCACTGCACGGCGCGCAGTCCGACGACGTAATCGTAGCGGCGCCCATCGCGCATGACGCCCACGAACGCCTGGCGGGTGCGTTCGTACAGGTCATGCGCTCGAGGATGATTCCTGCAACCGCTTCTCACCTGGGGCAACTTCGTGGCCGCCTGCCGCTGCCGGGAACATAGGTGACGAAACCCTCCCAGGGTGCGCCGGGCTTGGCATGCCCCGCGAATTCACGCTTGGTTGTCGATGCAGATCAATTGATCCGTTTAAGTGCCGGCGCCGGTACCGATTGGATCGTCGCCGGCGGAGGCGCAGGCGGCGGTGCCGCCGGCCCGGATGAGCCCGTCGGAATGTCCCATGTGTCATTGTTGCTGCGCAGCGTGCCGGTGCCATCGACATAGAAGTGGTCGACCGACACAGTCTTGAACACCATCTCGACGGCGTCGGACGGCCTTTTCTGTGGGTCGAGCGCCTTCTCGTATCTGGTGAGAAATACGCCTTGCATCGTGACGCGATACAGCGGGCGACCATTCAACGTCGCGTCGATGACGATCGGTCCGGCGACTGGCCCCGCATCGAGTTCCTTCCCGGTGGTAATCGTCTGCATCAGAAGGTTCGACCACGGACCTGTTGCGATCGTCAGACGCAGCGCGCCCGGATTCGGTTTGCCGACATACGCTCCACCACCCTTTGTCCACGACGAATCGGCGCTAATCGACCAATCGAGCGCGAAGGCCCGTATGGTGTTCGCGTGGCCTGTGTCGGTGACGTTGCCCGGCACGTATAAGCACCTGAAACAAAGGCACTTCTCTTTTGGGCATGCCGGATTTACCGTCACTTCGACCGTCAAGAAGGTCCGCTTGAGGGCGATAGACGGCGATAGATGCCGAACGAATCCTCTCGGGCATATCCTAAGATTCACCGCCATCAGATAGAAATCGAAAACCACACCGTCGTTCAGAAAAAGCGCCCGTATTCATTGTAGATGTCAGGATTGTCGACCTGCCCTGGATAAGGATGTGGAAACCCATCGGCGAGCAAGAATTGCTCGATCGTAATCCCTTTGACGACGGCAGATTGAAACTCACCGTTCCCAATGGCGAGCACCCTGCGCTTCGGAAGCGACTTCGCGAACCAAAGGAAGTCCAACGGGCCTGACCGACCTGACTTTACTTCGTACAGGTTTCTGCCGGCATCTACAAAATCGATCTCATGCTCTTTTGATGCCCAGTACCAAATCGCCTCCGGGTCTTCCACACCGGCGATACATTGCCGCCGGAACAGCTCCTGAGCGACGAGCCATTCGATCCACTTCGCCCGCTGTTGGGAGTCAAGAGCATCGAAATCACTAATCTGCGTCATTCTGTTCGGGCTGAAGGAAAGTGCAACGGACAGATTGACGAAATGAAACTTTGCGGGCCGACGCTGGAGCGGCACGTCTTTGTCTGCATCCCATTGATACGAGGGAATGACCGCCAACAGATCTGACAGCTGTTCGACGTACTCAGCCGCAAGTGTGTTGTTTGCGAGACCCGACTCGCGCGCCAGCTTCAGATATCCCGTCCGTGAGCCGCCCTGGGCGAAAATCGTTCGCATCAATGCGAGCAGAAACTGCCGCGACCGTCCACTTCTAACGATCTCGCCGATGATCCAGTCACGAATAATCTCAAAGAAGTACTCTGGTACCCGCTCGCGCTGCCGAATCTCCATCGCGGCAATCGGCGACGCGCCGCTCAACAGATAGGCTTTCCAAGTATCGTCTCCCAGCTCCATGCGGAACTGGGCGTGAAAGTCCTTGAAAGATACCCCCGTGAATAGGTAGTCCGTCCGCGCTAGCTTTCCTTTTCTGCCGGGAAGTCGTTCGGAGCCGCGGCGGATGTCCGTCGCCTTTGAACCGGTAGTGATCACGAGTACGTTGCGAAGTTGACCGCGGTCGGCAAGGCGCTTTAGCGCCCGCTCCCAATTGGTCACAGCGGATATCTCATCGATAAACAACCGCCGCACGGCGAGATTGGCGCGAAACAGCGAGACCACCTCCGCCACCCGAATCTCCAATTCGTCGGCATCAGTGACGTCATCTCCGTTAAGGAAGTATGCCGAGCCTGCGCCATACGTCTCGAGGGTTCGTTTGATCTCAAGCTCGAGCCACGTACTTTTGCCGAATTGCCGTGGCCCTCGAATCAGGATGATTCCGGCGTCCGTCGGTAGTTCGTCGAGCCCGAAACTGAAACGAAACGTGCATGGCTGATCGCGATACTCTGCGATCTTCGGCCACAGGTCATCTCGATCGATCTCTCCCTTTGAAAACAGCAGGTTACGAGTATTAACGTCCATGGAGTTAAATATATTAACGTTGGGAAAGTTAATGTCAAGATGGACATATAGGTGCCTCTCTGCAAGGCAGCATCTGCCACGAACTCCGGGCAGGTAATTGACGGGAACAACGACTGGCAACGTTCAGGACTCTGCGCCGCGCGGCCGCTACCATTTGCGCCAGCCGACCCAATCTCTAAGTGTTCCTACGCCACCGATGCGGACATCCACTCGTGAGACGAGACATTGGATGGGCTCTTCGAATGCTTCGTCGGGTTACTCACGAGTAGAATGGACCGGGTTCGTCGGCATATTCGTGAGTCCGCGCCCGCTCGCACTTTCAGCAAGTGCGCTTCCGATGGCGATCGTATGTAAGGCCGTAAATATGCAAATTGAAGTCTTGGGATCGGGTTGCAGCAAGTGCCGCGAAACGATCGGCATGATCGAACGGGTCGCCCGCGATTTAGGTGTTGCCGTTGAAATCATCAAGGTCCAGAACCCCGAAGAGATACACCGGCATGGTGTCAAAGCGACGCCTGCGGCAATTATAGGCGGCAAGATCGTGCATAGCGCTGGCCTGACATCGCATGACGAAATTCAAGGATGGCTGGAGCCCGGCCACATGGGATTTCTGACCAAGCCGACCCGACATCTGTTCTTCACCGGCAAAGGCGGCGTCGGAAAGACGTCGCTGTCGACTGCAGCGGCACTGACCCTGGCGGACGCAGGCAAGAAGGTTCTGCTGGTCAGCACCGACGCAGCGTCGAACCTGGATGAGATGCTGGGGATCGAGCTTCGCAACACACCCACGCCGGTCCCCGGCGCCCCTGGTCTCTCCGTGCTGAACATCGACCCTGATAACGCGGCCGAGTCCTATCGGCGCCGTGTGCTCGCGCAGATGGGCGCCGACGCCAGTGACGCCGAACTCGCCACTGTGCGCGAGCAACTGTCGGGGGCCTGCACCACGGAGATCGCCTCCTTCGACGAGTTCGCTTCCCTGTTGTCCAATAATGCCGAACACTATGATCACATCGTCTTTGACACGGCACCGACGGGACACACCTTGCGCCTGCTCAGTCTGCCCAAGGCATGGAGTGGGTTTCTGAATGACAACGATCGGGGAGCCTCGTGCCTCGGGCCACATTCTGGACTAAAGATGCAGGAGGAGCGCTTTAAGACCGCGCTCGGCGCCCTAACCGATCCGACCCAGACCACTGTGATCCTCGTGACCCGGCCGGACAAAGGCGCGATCGCGGAAGCGGCACATACATCGCAGGAGTTGCACACGCTGGGCTTGAACAACCAGCGCCTCGCGATCAACGGCGTGTTTCACGCCAGCGATCGCACGGACGCGGTGGCTGGTGCCATTGAGGATTTGGGCCAGCAAGCGCTGGCCGATATGCCTCAGGCACTACGCGCCTTGCCGCAGGACCGCGTGCCGCTACGGGCGTTCGACACGGTGGGCTTGCCCGCCTTGCGTGCGCTGCTGGCTGACGGTGTGGACACTATCGCATCAGGCGAAGCGGCAGCCGTCGACAGCCTCGGGAACCTGCATGGCTTGGACGCGTTAGCCGACGAACTGGCCACCGCCGGTCATGGGCTCATCATGGTGATGGGCAAGGGTGGAGTAGGCAAGACGACGGTGGCCGCCGCCTTGGCACTTGGACTGATCCGGCGCGGCAAAACCGTGCACCTGAGCACCACTGACCCGGCAGCACATCTTGCGCAAACGCTGGATGGTGAAGTGACGGGTCTGAGTGTGAGCCGCATCGACCCAAAGGTTGAGACACAACGCTACGTTGACAAGATTATGGCGGCCAAATCACCTGGTCTTGACGCGCAGGAACAAGCGCTATTGCTGGAAGACCTACGCTCTCCGTGTACCGAGGAAGTCGCGGTGTTCCACGCTTTCTCGCACATCGTCAGCGAAGGGCGCAGCGCCTTCGTGGTGCTGGACACCGCGCCCACCGGACACTCACTACTTCTGATGGATGCGACGGGCGCCTACCACAGGCAAATGATGCGGGAGTTCGAAGGCCACGGTACCGGACGCATTGTCACCCCTTTGATGAGGTTGCAGGACCCTGCTTACACAAAGATCATTCTGGTGACCTTGCCGGAAGTGACCCCGGTCACGCAGGCCGCCGCGTTGCAGGCCGACCTCCGCCGCGCCAACATCGAACCCTATGCTTGGGTACTCAATAAGAGTGTTCTGGCGGCTGGCACACGCGACCCCTTGCTGGCTGCGCGACTGGCCGGCGAACGCAAACAGCTGGAACGGATGGCCGAGGGTCTGGCGAAACGCATCTTCACGGTTCCTTGGCTGACTATCCCGCCGATCGGGTTTGCTGAGCTATCGAAGCTGGTGGTTGGGAAAATGCACCTCGACGCCGCGAACGACATGGTCGGTGTGCCTGCTAATTCAGCACCCCTCGGTGTGTAACTCCAAAGGTTAGATTTCACACTCCTGCACAGCTTGGACGCTGTGCCCGGCGTGCTTTACGCACATGAAGCAAACCAGGAAGACACGATGGTTTTCCTGCGCCAAACAGGGCCCACCTTGCATTGCAGCTATCAGGCGCGGACTCAATGAGGGTTTTTGCCAGTTTTGCCCCCATTCTTCTGCTTATGTGTATGCGCGCACCGTGGCAAACTCTGTAGGCAGCCCGGTCACTCCCACTCGATGGTCGCCGGCGGCTTCCCGGAAATGTCGTACACCACGCGCGAAATGCCGGGCACTT
The DNA here is from genome assembly GCA_963726995.1 of uncultured Pseudomonadota bacterium. Lineage (GTDB taxonomy): Bacteria > Pseudomonadota > Gammaproteobacteria > Steroidobacterales > Steroidobacteraceae > DAIDKA01. The sequence continues at coordinate 1,512,293 of CAVSEP010000006.1, read as the reverse complement.
CATTGACGATGCGGCGCGACACCTCGGCCAGAAAGTCATACGGCAGGCGTGCCCAGTGCGCCGTCATGAAATCGATGGTCTCCACGGCGCGCAGCGCGACGACGTAATCGTAGCGGCGCCCGTCGCCCATGACGCCCACCGAACGCACCGGCAGGAACACCGCGAACGCCTGGCTGGTGCGCTCGTACAGATCATGCCGTTGCAGCTCTTCGATGAAGATGTCATCCGCCCGCCGCAGCAGGTCGGCGTATTCCTTGCGCACCTCGCCCAGGATGCGCACCCCAAGCCCCGGACCCGGGAAGGGATGGCGGTACACCATGGCGTGCGGCAGTCCCAGTTCCGTGCCCAGCCGTCGCACCTCGTCCTTGAACAGTTCGCGCAGCGGCTCCACCAGCTTCAGACGCATATGGGCCGGCAGTCCGCCCACGTTGTGATGCGACTTGATGACATGCGCCTTGCCGGTCTTGGCGCCGGCGGACTCGATGACGTCCGGATAGATGGTGCCCTGGGCCAGGAAGCCGATGTCCGTAAGCTTGTTCGATTCCTCCTCAAACACCTCCACGAACAGCCCGCCGATGATCTTGCGCTTGGCCTCCGGATCGGTTACGCCCTTGAGGGCCGCCAGGAAGCGGCCTTCGGCGTTGACGCGAATGACCTTGACCCCGAGGTTCTGCGCAAAGGTGCGCATGACCTGGTCCCCTTCCCCCAGGCGCATCAGGCCGTGATCCACGAACACGCAGACCAGGCGATCACCGATCGCCAGATGCAGCAGCGCCGCCACCACGCTGGAATCGACCCCGCCGGACAGCCCCAGCAGCACTTTGCCGTCTCCGACCTGCGAGCGCACGCGCTGCACGGCGTCCTCGATGATGTTGTCCGCGCTCCACAACGCATCGCAGGCGCAGATCTCCCGCACGAAGCGCTCCAGGATGCGCGCGCCCTGCAGGGTATGCGTGACCTCCGGATGGAACTGCACGCCGTAGAATCGGCGCCGCTCATCGCTCATGGCGGCAAACGGCGAATTGCCGGTGGCCGCGGTGGCCACGAAGCCCTCGGGAAGCTCGGCGACGCGGTCCCCATGGCTCATCCACACGTCCAGCACCGCGCGCGCCTGGGCGTCGCGCCGGTCGGCCAGGCCATCCAGCAGCCGGCAGGGAGCTGTCACGGCCACTTCCGCATAGCCGAATTCGCGCGCCAGTCCGGGAACGACCTGCCCGCCGAGCTGCTGCGCCATGGTCTGCATGCCGTAGCAGATGCCCAGCACCGGCACCCCCAGCGCAAAGACGGCCGCGGGCGCCCGCGGCGGTTGCGAGTCGATGACGGACTCCGGCCCGCCCGAGAGGATGACGCCGCGGGGCGCGAACGCGCGCACGGCCTCATCGGAGATGTCCCAGGGATGGATCTCGCAGTAGACGCCGGCCTCGCGCACCCGGCGGGCGATCAGCTGGGTGTACTGCGCCCCGAAATCGAGAATAAGAATGCGATGCGCGTGGATGTCCGCGGCGGTTTTGGTCGTCATGGCAGGAAAATCAGGAAACGCGGTAGTTGGGCGCTTCCTTGGTAATGGTCACATCGTGCACATGGCTCTCGCGCACGCCGGCGTTGGTGATGCGCACGAACTTGGGCCGGGTGCGCATGATCTCGATGGTCGCGCTGCCGGTGTAGCCCATGGCGGCGCGCAGGCCGCCGGCCAGCTGGTGCAGGATGGAGACCAGGCTGCCCTTGTACGCCACGCGGCCCTCGATGCCCTCCGGCACCAGCTTCTCAAGTTCGCTGGCGGCATCCTGGAAGTAGCGGTCGGCGCTGCCGTGCTTGTCAGCCATCGCGCCCAGGGACCCCATGCCGCGATAGGCCTTGTAGGATGCGCCCTGGTACAGCTCCACCTCACCGGGAGACTCCTCGGTGCCCGCGAACATGCCGCCGATCATGACGGCATGCGCGCCCGCGGCGATAGCCTTGGCGATGTCGCCCGAGAAGCGGATGCCGCCATCGGCGATCACCGGCACACCCGAGCCTTCCAGCGCGCGCGCCACATTCGAGACGGCGCTGATCTGCGGCACCCCGACTCCCGCCACGATGCGCGTGGTGCAGATCGAGCCCGGACCGATACCGACCTTGACGGCATCCGCACCCGCTGCCACCAGATCCTTGGCAGCCTCGGGAGTGACGATATTGCCGGCGATCACCTGCATCTGCGGCCAGCGCCGCTTGATCTGCGCGACCATGTTGATGACGCCCTGGTGATGCCCGTGACTGGTATCGACCACCAGCGCATCGACGCCGGCGGCACTCAATGCCGCGACCCGTTCCAGGGTATCCGCGGAGGTGCCCACTGCCGCGCCGACCCGCAGCCGCCCGGTGTCATCCTTGCTGGCTCGCGGATAGTCGGTGGCCTTCTGGAAGTCCTTCACCGTGATCATGCCCTTGAGCTCCGAGTCCGCGCCCACCACCAGCACCTTCTCGATGCGATGCTTGTGCAGCAGACCCAGCACTTCTTCCTTCGGTGCATTCTCGCGAACGGTGATCAGGCGCTGCTGCGGCGTCATGACCGAAGCCACGGGCGCATCCAGCTTTTCCTCGAAACGCAGATCGCGGTGGGTCACGATGCCCACGACCCGGCTGCCATCCACCACCGGCACGCCGGAGATGCCCCGCGCGCGGGTCAGCTGCAGCACTTCGCGAATGGTCATGCTGGGCGGCACCGTGATCGGATCACGGATCACGCCGCTCTCGAATTTCTTCACCCGGGCGACTTCACGCGCCTGCGCTTCGATCGGCATGTTCTTGTGGATGATGCCCATGCCGCCTTCCTGGGCAATGGTGATGGCGAGGCGGGCCTCGGTCACGGTGTCCATGGCGGCGGACAGGACGGGCAATCCCAGCCTGATGCTGCGGGTAAGGGTCGTGGAAAGGTCGACCTCGCGTGGCAGCACCGTCGAATGGGCTGGAACCAGGAGGACGTTGTCGAAAGTCAGGGCTTCTTCGAGGATTCGCATGGCGCATTCTACGCACTCGCCGGGGTCGGGTAAACTGGGATATGTCCCAGCCCCCCGATCGGATCGTCTACAGCGTCGCCCGGCTCAACCGGGAAGTGCGTCTGCTGCTGGAACAAGGCCTTGCGGTGATCTGGGTGGAAGCGGAACTGTCCAATTTCAGCCAGCCGGCCTCCGGGCACTGGTACTTCACGCTGAAGGACAAGGAAGCGCAGATCCGCGGCGCCATGTTCCGCCAGCGCAATGTCAACCTGGGGTTCACCCCGAAGTCCGGGCAGCTGGTACTGGTGCGCGGGCGAGTCAGCCTGTACGAGCCGCGTGGCGACTATCAGATGATCGCCGACCACATGGAGGAGGCCGGGGTTGGCGCACTGAAACGGGAATTCGAGCGCCTGAAGGCCCGCCTGGCCGCCGAGGGCCTGTTCGCGCCCGAACTCAAGCGTCCGTTGCCCGCCTTTCCACGCCGCATCGGCGTGATCACCTCGCCCAGCGGCGCCGCGATCCGCGACGTGCTGCATATTCTCAGGCGCCGATTTCCCCCCGCGCAGGTGCTGATCTACCCGACGCCCGTGCAGGGTGCGGCAGCCGTGCCGGCGCTGATCCAGGCGCTGCAGATGGCCTCGGCGCGCGCCGAATGCGACGTGATCATCCTGGCGCGCGGCGGCGGCTCGCTCGAGGATCTGTGGGCGTTCAACGACGAGGGGGTGGCGCGAGCCATTCGCGCCAGCGCGATACCGGTGGTCAGCGGCATCGGCCATGAGATCGACTTTACCATCGCCGATTTCGTCGCCGACGTGCGCGCGCCGACCCCCTCGGGCGCGGCCGAACTGGTGGTGCCGGATCGCCAGGAGCTGCTCAACACCCTGCGCCGCATCAGCGAGCGGCTGGTGCAGTCCGCACGCCGCGAGCTGCGCACTGCGGGCCTGCAGTTGCAGAACCTGCGGCACCGCCTGCAGCGCACGCATCCGGGAGTCAGGCTGCAGCAGGGCGCGCAGCGACTGGACGAGCTCGAACAAAGAATGCGCAAGGCGCTGCAGGCACAGATGAAGCAGCGCAACCTGCGCTTGGAAGCCGCCCTCACCGCCCTGCTGCGCGCCAGTCCCACGCAGCGCCTGAGTGCGCTCAACGGGCGCGCCGGCGAACTGCGCATCCGCCTGCAACTGGCGGTGAAGCGCTGCGTGCAAAACCGCGCCCACCGCCTGGATCTTGCCCAGCAACGGCTCAATTCAGCCAGCCCGCTGGCGACGCTGGCACGGGGCTTTGCGGTCCTGACGCGCGCCGATGGCCGCCTGATCACCGACGCCGACACCGTGGCGACGGGAGATGAGATCCTGGCCCGCGTGCAACACGGAACCGTGCATGCGCGGGTGACCGGGCGAACTTCCGGACACGACTCATGAATCCGCGGCGAGCCTGGCGCGGATCGATGGGCGCAGCGCTCGGGGTCACGAGCGCCCTCGCCCTGGCGGCCGCCCCTCCCGCGACCGACCTGCCGCATAGCGAAAGCGTGCCGGGCGGCGTGCGCATCATCGCCCTGGGCGCGAACCCTGGCGGCGCGTCCGAGTCCGCGCCGCGGGCGAGCTTCGGCGAGCATCGCGTGATGGTAATTGGCCGCCAGGGCAAGTGGCTGGCCGTGGTGGGCATACCTCTGGATGCCGCGATCGGCACCGCGACGCTGGACGTACCGGCCGATGCGGCCCGTCACTTTACCATCGGTCCGAAGACCTACACCGTGCAGAAGCTGACGGTCGCGCCCGGCCAGGTCGACCTGTCGCCGCAGGATGCCAGCCGCGCCGCCCAGGAGCACACCCGCATTCGCACGGCAGTTGCGACCTTCTCGCCGGCGCCGCCCAACAGCCTGGCCTTGCTGCAGCCGGTGCCCGGCGTTCGCTCCAGTTCCTTCGGCCTGCGCCGCGTGTTCAACGGCGAGGCCCGCAATCCCCATACCGGCATGGACATCGCAGCGCCCACCGGCGCGCCGATTCTCGCGGCCGCGGACGGCACCGTCGTCGATACCGGCGACTACTTCTTCAACGGCAACACCGTCATCATCGACCACGGCGAGGGGCTGCTCACGGTGTACTGCCACCTGAGCGTCATCGGCGTGCAACGTGGCGACGGCGATCCACCGCGGCGAGCTGATCGGCCGGGTCGGCATGACCGGCCGGGTGACCGGGCCGCATCTGCATTTCGCGGTAGTGCTGAATCAGGCGTTCGTGGATCCGGCACTGTTCCTGCCGCCGGCGCATCAGTACGTGCGGACGCGCTGAAGCCCTCCTGAAGCCCTATCTGCGCTTCGAGCCGCGGGACGGGCTGCTGCGGGAGGCGCCGCCGCCTTTCGCGCCGGACCTTGATGCCGTGGGTCGCATCGGGCGGGTGCCGGCGCGCGCTGGTCTGGCGCCCGGCTGCGCGGCGGCGGCCTTCTTCTTGCGCGCGGCCTTCAGGCCCGCAATCTTGGCCAGCTTGGCGCCCATGTGTCCGGTGCTGGCGGTGCCTTTGCGGCGCGGCCGGTGACCGACCTTGTGCTCGGTCTTGCGCTCACTGAAAGGGTTCGCATCGCTGCGAAATTCCACCACCACCGGCGTGGCGTACAGGTCAAAGGTCTTGCGAAACACGTTGGCCAGGTAGCGGGCGTAGCCGTCGGGCACACGTTCAGACTGGTTGCCGTGCACGATGACGCGGGGCGGATTGCGGCCACCCTGGTGCACATAGCGCAGCTTGATTCGCCGGCCATGCACCACCGGCGGCTGATGCGCCTGCAGCGCCGCCTCCAGCGTCCGGTTGAGCACCCGCGTGGGCATCTCGCGCATCGCCGACTCGAAGCCGCGCACCGCCGACTCAACCAGCTCGCCCACGCCGGTGCCGTGCCGGGCCGAAATGAAATGCAGCGGCGCGTAGGGGACGAAGTCGAGCTTCAACCCCAGCTGGCGGCGGATGTCCTCGCGCTGCTCCGGGGGAATACCGTCCCACTTGTTGATCGCGATCAGCAGCGCACGACCGCGTTGCAGCGCCATGCCCAGGACGCTGGCGTCCTGCTCACCCACCACATCATGAGCATCGAGCACCATCACGACGACATGCGCGTGGTCGATGGCCTGCAGCGTCTTGGCGACGCTGACCTTCTCGATGTGATCCTCGACCTTCGAGCGACGACGGATTCCCGCGGTGTCGATCAGCACGAAATCGCGATCATCGCGCCTGAAGGGAATCAGGATGCTGTCGCGCGTGGTTCCGGGCTCGTCGCTGGCGATCACCCGCTCCTCGCCCAGCAGGCGATTGATCAGCGTGGACTTGCCGACGTTCGGCCGGCCGATGACCGCGATGCGGATTGCGTCATCGGCGCTGTCCTCGCGCACGGACTGTTCGAAACCGGCCAGGGTCTGCGACATGAGCCGGTCGATGCCCTGGCCGTGAGTGGCGGCAATGGGCAGCGGCTCGCCCAGGCCCAGGGCGTGGAAGTCGCTTAAGGCGACCTGCGCATCCAGGCTCTCGATCTTGTTGACGGCCAGGATGATGGGCTTGCCGGAGCGACGCAGCTCCCGGGCGATGATCTCATCCTGCGGTGTCAGGCCGGCGCGCGCATCGACGATGAACACCAGCCGATCGGCCTCGGCCACCGCCCGCTCCGTCTGCATGCGCATCTGGGCTTCGATGACCGAGGGGTTCTCCACCACCAGGCCACCGGTGTCGATGACCACGTAGGCGTTCGCGCCGAACTGGCCGTAGCCGTACTGGCGATCGCGCGTGACTCCGGGCACATCGGCCACGATGGCATCGCGCGTGCGCGTCAGGGTGTTGAACAGCGTCGACTTGCCGACGTTGGGTCGGCCGACCAGTGCGACGATCGGCAGCACGACGCAGCCTAGCCCCCGGCCCGGGCTTCCTGGCCATGAGCGGGGAGCACGGCGGCGGCGCGCACCGCGATCGGCGTCGCGCGGAAGGCATCGATGACGCCGCGATCATTCAACAGCAGCAGCAGGCCATCGGCATACACCGGCGGGTTGGTGTAGCGCACCTTGCCGGCGCGCACCCGGCCCAGCAGGGCCCCGGTCGAGCGGTCCAGCCAATGCACGTACCCCTGGAAATCGGCGACCACGATCGCACCGTCCGCGACCGCAGGTCCGGAGAGGCGGCGGTGCGCCAGGGCCTTCTGCCGCCACACCTCGATGCCGGTGCGCCGCTTCAGGGCGATGACTTCGCCATTGGCGGCGGACACATAGACATTGTCGGCGTCCACGGCGATGCCGCGATAGCTGGAGCTGTCGTGCGACCACCAGGTCTGGCCGGAGTCGAGCGCAATCATGGCGACCTTGCCCTGGAATCCCACGACGTAGACGTCGTTGTCCGATGACATGCGCGGGCGTATCGATATCGACCAGGCGGTCGATATCGGTCTTGCCGGCGGGAATCTGCAACTGCGTTTCCCAGACACTGGAGCCGTCGCTCAAGGAGGAGGCGACCACTCGCCCGTTGTCGAACCCGGTGACGGCCACATCCCCGGCAATGGTGGGGGATGCCGTGCCGCGCAGCGACAGCTTCGGCACCGTCTGTTGCTGCTGCCAGATCTCATGCCCATCGGCCATCGACAGCGCGTGCAGCTTCCCGTCCACACCCCGCACCAGCGCCAGTTTCGAGGTCACGGCCGGTGCCGCCAGGATCTCGGCGGCGATATTGGTGGTCCACAGCTGTTTGCCGGTCTGGGCATCCAGCGCCAGCACGTCGCCATCGGTGGAGCCGACCACGATCTTGCCGTCGCCAAAGCCCACGGCCCCGCCCAGCGGCAGCTTGGTGCGCACCTGCCATTCGCGATGGCCGTTTTGCAGGTTGAACGCGCCGACTTCGCCCTTCTCGCCGGCGGCGTACACGGTCTCGCCCTCGACCTGCAGCCCCAGACCCAGCCGCAGCGGCACCTTGGTGCCGCCCACGGATTCACTCCAGACCTTCTGGATCTTCAGGGTTTCAGGGAAGGCGACCAGCTTGCTCGGACGATCCGGGTCCTTGTCCTTGGTGCAGGCGGCCAGCAGGGCCAGCAGCAGTATCGGCAGTATGCGACGCATGATGAATCAGGTCCCCTTGGGAGTGGCGGTCGCCGGCGTGCTGCTCGCAGCACCGGCCAGATCGTTGATCTTCAGGTCCAGCAGGTCATTGGCCGCCTGGGCAGGCCCTAAGGCCTGGCGGGCCGCGCGATATTCGCGCAATGCGCTGGCCTTGTCGCCCTTGGCAAAGTAGGCATCCCCGCGCACTTCCGCGAAGCGCCCCTCGAAGGCGCCCTGGTCGGCCGTGCCCAGGGTCTTGAGTGCCGCATCCGGATGGTTTTGGGCCACCTGAACGCGTGCCAGGCGCAGCCGCGCCACCAGCGCCAGCTGGGCATCCTTGGAATGCTCCATGACCACGGTGAGATAGGAGGCCGCCCGGTCCGGCTGCCCGGTCTCCAGCAGCAGCCGCGCGGCGGCAAGATCCGCCTGATCCACATAGGGGCTGCCGGCGTGATTGCGGCCCAGCTGCTCGACCAGGTCCAGGCCCCGGGTCCGGTCGCCGCGGTCAAAGGCGTCCAGCACCTGCGCATAGGCCTGGGAGGCTTCGACGCCGATTCTTTCGGCGCGGCCCTGCCACCATTTGAATCCATAGACGATCAGGCCGCCGCAGGCCAACCCGATGACGATCCAGGGGATATTGACGCGCAGCCAACCCAGCAGCCGGTCGAATTGTTCTTTTTCCGAAAGGTACTCGTCCACACCCTACTCCTGAATATCCGCGGCCCGCAGCGCCGCCTCGATCCGTTCCGGCAGCTCCCCCATTGGGCATTCACTCTGACCCGCCTCGAGCCGTAAAGGTTTCAAGGCCACCACGCCCCGGGCCAGCTCATCCTCGCCGATGATCAGCGCCAGGCCGGCCCGGCTGCGGTCGGCGCGGCGGAACTGGGCCTTGAAGTTGCCGCCCCCTAGGTTCAATTCAAAGCGCCGATGGGGCAGCGCATCGCGCAGGGACTCAATGATCCGGGCGCCCTCGATCGCAGCCCGCTCGCCGTTCACCACGACATAGACGTGGGCCGCGGCCGGCTGGGGCTGCGTGGGCAGCTGCCGCAGCAGCTCGACCACCCGCTCCACCCCCATGGCAAATCCGATGGCCGGCGTGGCCTCCCCCCCCAGCTGCGTGATCAGGCCATCGTAACGACCCCCGGAGCAGACCGCATCCTGGGCGCCCAGCGCATCGGTAATCCACTCAAACACGGTGCGGCTGTAGTAATCGAGGCCCCGCACCAGGCGCGGGTTGACCGTGTACGCAATGCCCATGGCGTCCAGCGCGGCGCGCAGCGCCGCGAAATGCGCCTGCGACTGCGCGTCGAGGTAATCCGTCAGCAGGGGAGCTGCGGCGATGAGCGGCTGCAGGTCCGGATTCTTGCTGTCCAGGATGCGCAGCGGATTGCCCTGCAGGCGCCGCCGGCTGTCCTCATCCAGGCGCTGCTGGTGGGCCGAGAAGTACTCGATGAGTTTCTCGCGATAGAGCCGGCGCGAGTCCGCGGTCCCCAGCGAGTTGATCTGCAGCTTCACGCGCGTGATGCCCAAGGTGCGCCACAACCGCGCCGTCAGTGCGATCAGTTCGGCATCCACGTCCGGGCCCGCAAAGCCGATGGCCTCGACGTCGACCTGATAGAACTGGCGGTAACGACCCTTCTGCGGCTTCTCGTGGCGGAACATCGGACCCGTGCACCACAGCTTGTGACGGGCGCCGCGCAGCAGGCCATTGGAAATCATGGCGCGCACCACGCCGGCAGTGGCCTCGGGCCGCAGCGTCAGGCCATCGCCGCCCTGGTCGGTGAAGGTGTACATCTCCTTTTCGACCACATCGGTGTATTCACCGATGGCGCGTTTGAAGAGATCCGTATGCTCCACGACCGGGACGCGGATTTCCTCATAGCCATAGGCCACGAGCAGGTCGCGCACGACGCTCTCCAGGTGCTGCCACAACACGCTCTCCGCCGGCAGCACATCGTTCATGCCGCGGACGGGTTGAATCTGGCCCGTCAAGAAAGTCCCCCGCTCAAGGTTTGTCGCCCGCGACCGGCGGTCCCGAGAGGGCCGCCGGCGCCGAAGTGACGATGCTCGTCGTGGTCGTGGTCGCGACCGTAGCCGGATGCATGTCCAGGTAGATCCAGCGAACGCTGCCGATCAGGCCGATGCCGATCAGCACCGCAATGCCGGTCGTGAGCAGCGCGCCGCGCCAGGAGCTCGCCTGCCGGGCGTGCGGCATGCGGGTGAGATCCGGCGGCGGCACCGCATGCATGCTCGCGCCGTACAGGCCCAGCAGTTCCGCCGCCGACTCCCCGACCAGATCGGCGTAGTGGCGCAGGTGCCCGCGTACGTATACCGCCCCGCCAAGCGCGCCGAAGTTCTCGTTCTCCAGCGCCTGGATCACGGCGGGATCCACGTGCAGCAGCTCGGCGGCCTGCACCTGCGACAGGTCGGCCCGCTCACGCGCTGCCTGCAGTCGCGCTCCGATGGCGTTCTTGCGCACACCGCTGTCATTGCCGCGCTCACTCATCGCAGGTCAGTGCGGCTTGGGCTGGGGCGGCTGCGGGTCCAGACCCAGGGAACGCACCTGCTCGGCGGTCGGGAAATCGGCCCGCAGGGTCTTCGCGTAGTGCTCGGCGCCGGCGGTGTCGCCCAGGGCGAGGCTTGCCCGCCAGCCCAGCAGCAACAGGTCGGGCGTCGGGTTGGCCTGCTTGAGGAACTTCTCGATCAGGTCGCGCGCCTCGAGCGCGCGTCCATGCACCAGTTCCGTGTCCGCAAGCTGGTAGGCGCCCTCGGCGAAATCGGGCCGCACGGCCAGCGCCCGCCGGAAGGCGGATTCGGCTTCCTCATCACGATGCACGGTGAGCAGGCATACGCCGATGTTGGTGTAGGCGACCTCGGGCGTGCGGTACAGGGGATTGCTCGCCACCTGCAGCATCTTGGTCACGCCTTCATCCACCCGGTGCTGGCGGCACAGGTAGACGCCGTAGAAGTTCAATTGACCGGGATCCCCGGGCGCCAGCCGCATCGCTTCGCGGATTTCGCTCTCGGCCCTCTTCTGGTCATTGATGCGTTCGTAGAACAGGCCGTAGGCACTGTGCAGGTTGGCATTGGACGGATCCTCCTGCATGGCCCGATCGAGCTTTTCCTTGGCGCGCGGCAGGTTGCCCTGCTGCATGTAGGCCATGGCCAGCTGCACGTTGTCCGCGGCGGCATCGGCCGCGGCATTGGTTTCCGTCAGATGGGGGGCCCGGGTGGTGACGCAACCGGCCAGGATCATGACCCCGGCCGCCAAACCCGCAGGAAGCAGCGCGCCGCGCGCAATTTTCATGACGTCACCGTGAGACCGATGGTCTTGTTGCCCAGACGAACTGTGGTCCGATCGATGACGCGTCCGGCGAGCTGGCCGCAGGCCGCATCGATGTCCTCGCCCCGGGTGCGCCGGATGGTGGCCAGCAGACCGCCGCGCAGCAGTTCATCGCGGAAGCGCTGGATGACGGCCATGGGCGAGCGCCGGTAGCGGGTTCCGGGGAAGGGATTGAAAGGGATGAGATTGAGCTTGGCCGGGTGTCCGCGCAGCAGCCGCACCAGCTCGCGCGCCAGGGCGGGCGAGTCGTTGACCCCATCCAGCATCACGTACTCGAAGGTGACGCTGCGGCCGTTCTGCTCGTCCAGGTAGTGCCAGCAGGCCGTCAGCAGTTCACTGATGGGATGCTTGCGATTGATGGGCACGAGCTCATTGCGCAGCGCGTCGTTGGGCGCATGCAGCGAGACCGCCAGTGCGACGTTGGTCTCCTCGGCCAGCTTGTACATCTGCGGCACCAGGCCCGAGGTCGACAGCGTCACCCGCCGTCGCGACAGGTCGAATCCGAAGTCATCCATCAGTATCGACAGCGCCGGCACCACGTTGCGGAAATTCGCCAGCGGTTCGCCCATGCCCATCAGTACGACATTGCTGATGATGCGGCCGCTCATCGGCGTGATGACCTCGGCCTCGGGCTGCGGCTCGCCTTCCGGATCCTCGTCCGGCACCGCGCCCACCGCGGCGTTGAGCTCGCGGGCCGCCAGCCACACCTGGCCGATGATCTCGGCGGTCGTCAGGTTGCGATTGAATCCCTGCTGCGCGGTCGAACAGAACGAGCAGTCCAGCGCGCAGCCGACCTGGGAGGAGATGCACAGGGTGCCGCGACCCGGTTCCGGGATGTACACCATCTCGAAGGCCTGGGAGGCGTCCGCCTCGAGCTTCCACTTGCGCGTGCCATCCGCCGACACCTGCAGATCGGTGATCCGCGGCACGCGTACTTCCGCGCACGCCGAGAGCTGCGCGCGGAAGTCCTTGGCCAGATCCGTCATCTCCCCGATCCGGCCCTCGCCACGCTTGTAGATCCAGTTCATCAGCTGGCGGGCGCGGAAAGGCTTGCTGCCCAGGCCCGCGATGTACTCCTCCAGCTGCGGGCGGGTGAGCCCCAGCAGATTGGTCAGCGCGGGTGTCGTCGGGACTGACATGGGTATCAGGCGCGGGGGAACACCTGGGTGCCGGCGAAGAAGTAGGCGATCTCCTGGTTCGCCGTCTCCACGGCATCGGATCCGTGCACGACATTCTGTTCGATGCTCAGGGCCAGATCCGCGCGGATGGTGCCGGGAGCGGCCTTCTTCGGGTCGGTGGCGCCCATCAGTTCGCGGTTCCTGGCAATGGCATTCTCGCCTTCCAGGACCTGCACGATGACGGGACCGGAGGTCATGTAGCTGACCAGGTCCTTGAAGAACGGACGCGCGCGGTGCACGGCATAGAAGCCCTCGGCTTCAAGCTGCGACAGATGCATCATGCGCGCGGCGATGACGCGCAGCCCGGCGGTTTCAAAACGGCGATAGACCTCGCCGATCAGGTTACGGGACACGCCATCGGGCTTGACGATGGACAGGGTGCGTTCGAGCGCCATTCGCGAAAATCTCCTGCTGAACTTAAATGTCTGACCTGCTTGGGGTCGGGCTTGCAGCCAGAAGCAAGTCATTGAAATCGTTAGAATTGAGTGCCCGAAAATCGGGGCCACCGGTCACAGCAGCCTGCCATCCGGGGCGCGCAGTCTACCTCGGACGGCCGGGATTGGCCACCCGCGGCGGACGCGGAAGTTGCGGTAAGTTAAGGCTTTTTCAAACGCTGAAGCTTTCGCCGCAGCCGCACTCGCCCTTGACGTTCGGGTTGCTGAACTTGAAAGCCTCGTTCAGGCCCTGCTTGACGAAGTCCACCACCGTGCCGTTGACCAGGTTCAGGCTGTCCGGATCGACGAAGACCTTCACCCCGTGATCCTCGAACACCACATCGTCGGGCCGGGAATCATCAGCGTAATTAACGACATAGGCGAAGCCGGAGCAGCCGGTCTTGCGCACGCCCAGTCGCAGGCCCAAGCCCCGGCCCCGGGAGGCCAGAAAGGTCCTAACCCGGTCGGCGGCAGCTTCGGTCAGCGAAATTGTCATGGCGTATCCCATCTTACGGCCATTGCGGCCATTGCTGAAGTGCAGCATTCAGGGCGTCTTCGATCAGCAGCAGCCGCCCCAGCTTTTCCACCGGCACCCCGAGCGTGCGGGCCCAGACCTGGGGAGGGCCGGGCGGCACTTCGGAACGACGGCGCCCGGTCAGCTGCTTCACCAGCCAGCTGGCCGTGGCCAAAGTATGCGGGCAGCCGATGGCCTGGAAACGTGCCTCGATCACAGAGTCACCGCGCACCCGCAAATACAGGCGCACCCAGACCTCGCCGGCCTGCTCTCCGGCCTCACCGCGCAGCACCTTTTCCGGCCCGTCGGGCAGCGCCCCGGCACCGCTCAAGTGCGAAAAGAGCTCCCGCACCGCTGGGCTGAGCGCATCGCCCTGCACCGCCAGCGCCTCCGCAGGGGGCTCACCGGGGCCGCCGGGGGCTATGGCCCGCAGCCGCTGCACCGCCCGGCCCACCTGCTCGGCCGCCGCCTCGATGTCCGCGTCAGTGTTGAAGCGGCCGAAACTGAAGCGCAGGGCGCTCTCGGCCCGGCGCACGCTGCAGCCCAGCGCCCGCAGCACGTACGAGGGCTCACCGAGTGCGGAGTTGCAGGCCGCGCCGGTGGATACCGAAAGTCCCGGCAGGGCACTCATTAGACTCTCCCCATCCAGGCCATCGAAGGAGACGTTCAGGATGTGCGGCACGCGCGGCGCCTGCTCTCCATTGATGGTCACGCCCCCTAAGGATTCAAGTCGCGCCCACAGAAGATCGCGCCAGGCCCTGATCCGCTCGCCGTCGGCCTGCAGCGCGGCGCCGGCGAGTTCGCAGGCCAGACCAAATCCCACGATCTGGTGCGTCGGCAGCGTGCCGGGCCGCAGGCTCGACTGCTGGCCGCCGCCGAACATCAGCGGCGTCAGCGCCGCCTTGCTCCCCGCGCGCACGAACAGGGCCCCGATTCCCTTCGGCCCGTAGAGCTTGTGCGCCGAGAGCGACAGCAGGTCCACCGGCAGGCGCGCCAGATCCAGGCTCAATCGACCGGCGCTCTGCGCGGCATCGACATGAATGAGCACCGAGCGCGCCTGGCACACCGCGGCGATGCCCTCGATGTCCTGGATCACGCCGGTCTCATTGTTGACGTGCATCAGCGATACCAGCGCGGTGTCATCGCGCAGGGCCGCGGCGACCGTGCCTGCACTGACTCGGCCGTCCGCATCCGGTTGCAGCCAGGTCACCGCGAAGCCCTCGCGGCGCAGCTGCCGGACCGCATCGAGCACCGCCTTGTGTTCGGTGCGCGCGCTGATCACATGGCGGCGCTGCGGCGCCAGCGCCCGGGCCGTTCCGAGCACCGCCAGATTGTCGGCCTCGGTGGCCCCGGAGGTAAAGACGATCTGCTCGGGCTGCGCACCGATGAGCTGCGCAACCTGCAGCCGCGCCCGTTCCACCCGCTGCGCCGCGGCGCGTCCGGCTTCATGGGCAGTGGCCGAAGGATTGGCGAATACGCCGTCCTCGCCCAGGCATTCGCGCATTTGCGCGATGACCGCCGGGTCCACCGGCGTGGTGGCGGCGTTGTCCAGATACAGGCGCGCCAGGTCGCTCATGGGCCCGGCTTGGGCGCGTGGGCCGCGCCGGCCATGCGCCGCTTTTCCTGGATCGCGGTGAGAATGCCGCGCAGGATGTTCAGCTCGTTCTGATCCAGTTCGGCACGCTGCAGGAAGCGCCGGATGCGGCTCATGAGATGGGTGCCGGTCCTGGTCCGGTCCTTGAAGTTCACCTCCTGCAGAACCTGCTCCAGGTGTGAGTACAGCTGCTGCATCTGCGGCGGGGTCGCGGGCGGCGCCTGCGCCTCGTCCGCCGAAACTCCGGCAATGCCGGGCAGGCCACGGGCGCGGAAGATCTCATAGCAGACCAGCTGCACGGACATGGCAAGATTCAGCGAAGAGTACTCACGGCTGGCCGGAATGCGCAGTAGCACATGCGCGGCGTCCAGGTGTTCGTTTTCCAGCCCGGTGCGCTCGGCGCCGAACAGCAGCGCCACCGGGGCGCGCCTGGCTTCAGACACCACTCGCTCGACCGCTTCCCGCACGTCCAGCACGCGGAAATTCTGGTCGCGATTCCGGGAGGTGGTGGCGGCGATGAAGCCGCAATCGGCAATCGCCTCAGGTAACGTGCCGACCACGCGGGCGCCCGCCAGCACCGCTTCGGCGCCCGCGGCACGGGCGGTGGCTTCCGGATGCGGAAACTCCCGCGGCCGCACCAGCACCAGCCGGGTTAGGTCCATGTTCATCATGGCGCGCGCCGCCGCGCCGATATTGCCCGGATGGGAGGGCTCGACCAGCACGATGCGGATGTCGGGGGTTGAATCGGTTGCCATAGCCTTAAGGGCGGTAGCGTAGGTGAAGGGCTCAAGGGTCTGCTAACCTTGCACCCCTTCCCCTTTGCGCAGGTTTCCGCGCCAGCTTATTTGCCGTGCAGCCACTTCTCAATATTGCCGTTCGTGCCGCCCGCCGGGCCGGCGAAATCATCGTCCGCAGTCTGCATCGGACCGACACCCTGACCATCACCGCCAAGGGGCGCAATGACTTCGTCACCGAGGTCGATCATGCGGCCGAGCGGGAGATCATTGCCACCATCCGCAAATCCCATCCCGATCATGCCTTCCTGGCCGAAGAGGGCGGCGCGAGCGGCAGCGGCGAGGTAGTGTGGATCATCGATCCACTGGATGGTACGACGAATTTCCTGCACGAGAACCCGGTATTCGCCGTCTCGATCGCCTGCCAGATCCGCGGCCGGCTGGAACACGCCGTGGTCTACGACCCCATGCGCCAGGAGATCTTCACGGCATCCCGCGGCGGCGGCGCCCACGTGGACACCCACCGCCTGCGCGTGACCGGGCAGCGCACGCTCGAGGGGGCGCTGATCGGTACCGGATTTCCCTACCGGGAGAACACCAAGTACCTGGAGGAATATCTGAACATGATGCGGGCGGTGATTCTCAATACCGCCGGCATCCGCCGCCCCGGCGCGGCGTCGCTGGATCTGGCCTATGTGGCGGCGGGCCGTCTGGACGCCTTCTGGGAAATAGGCTTAAGCCCCTGGGACACCGCGGCAGGCACCCTGCTGATCCAGGAGGCCGGCGGCCGCATCGGCACCTTGAGCGGCGGTGAGTACAAGCAGGGCGGCAACGTGCTGTGCGGCGCGCCCAAGGTCTATGAGGCGATGGTGGAGCTGCTGGCCCCGCATCTGCCCGAAGGCCTGCGCGAAGGTTGATCATCCCTAAGCTCCCGTCGGCTGTAGTACAGTCGGTCAAACAATCAGGGAGTCACTGATGAGCAAACCGGGGCTATTCGCCACCATTCCTGTGGCCCATCTGGAGGCCGATTCCACCCATGCCTCGCTCCACCGCTCCCTGGGGCCCGTCGCCCTTACCGCACTCGGCATCGGCGGCATCATCGGTACCGGCATCTTCGTACTGACGGGACTTGCCGCCGCCGAGCACGCCGGACCCGCGGTGGTCATCTCCTTCATCGTCGCTGGCCTGGGCTGCATATTCGCCGGCCTGTGCTATGCCGAATTCGCCTCCATGGTGCCGGTCTCCGGCAGTGCCTACGCCTACAGCTACGCCACCCTGGGCGAGTTCACGGCCTGGTTCGTGGGCTGGAACCTGGTGCTGGAGTACATGTTCGCCTGCGCCACGGTGGCGGTGGGCTGGTCGCGCTACTGCGTGACCCTGCTGGATACCTTCCATATCAATTTCCTGCCCAAGATCCTGACCACCTCCCCGCTGGTGGCACCATCCTCCGAATCCGTGAATGTCATCGCCACCGGCGCCTGGATGAATCTGCCGGCCATCTTCGTGGCGCTGCTGGTGACCTGGATCTGCTACATCGGCATCCGCCAGTCCGCCATCGTGAACACCATCGTGGTGTGCATCAAGGTTTCGATCGTGCTGCTGGTGATCGGCTTCGGGGCCTTCTACGTGAACCCCGCCAACTGGCATCCCTTCATCCCGATGAACACGGGAACCTTTGGCGTCTATGGCTGGTCCGGGATTCTGCGGGCATCGGGCATCGTGTTCTTCTCCTATATCGGATTCGACGCCGTCTCCACCGCCGCTCAGGAAGCCAAGAACCCAACGCGCACAGTGCCGATCGGCATTCTCGCCAGTCTCCTGATCTGCACGGTGCTGTACATCCTGATGTCGGGGGTCATGACCGGGCTGATTCCCTATCCGCTGCTCAACGACGCCGCGCCGGTCGCCGTGGCCCTGGGCGCGCATCCGCAGCTGGCCTGGCTGCGCCTGTTCGTCATCGTCGGCGCACTGGCGGGCCTGACCTCGGTGATCCTGGTCATGATGCTGGCGCAGGCGCGCATCTTCCTGTCCATGGCGCGACACGGCCTGCTGCCGCCGATGTTCGGCAAGGTTCATCCGCGCTTCCGCACGCCGCATGTCGCGACCGCTGATCACGGGCATCTTCGCCGCCATCGGCGGCGGCCTGTTGCCGGTGGGACTGCTGGGCGAACTGGTGTCCATCGGCACCCTCATCGCCTTCATCGTGGTGTGCACAGGCGTGCTGGTGCTGCGCCGAACCCGCCCCGACCTCGCGCGCCCGTTCCGGGTCCGCTGGGTCTGGCCTGTCGCCCTCGCCGGCATCGGCATGTGCGCCCTGATGATTCGGCTTTCTGGGGTGGCCCACCTGGGCGCGGTTGATACTGTGGACCGCGATAGGTGTCGCTATCTACTTCGCCTACAGCGACGAAGCACAGCCGGCTGCGCAATGGCTTAGGCGCCCTTGAGCTAACGCGGCTTCTGATTGCGCTGCAGCAGCGCCCGCATGCGCAGGTTGATCAGCTCCACGCGCCGCCGCGAAGGCCATCGCGAAGTACAGGTACTTCTTCGGCATTTCGTAGTGCAGCGCTTCGGCGATCAGCGTGGCGCCGATCAGGATCAGGAAGGCCAGCGCCAGCATCTTGATGGTCGGATGCCGGTCGACGAAATCGCCGATCGCGCCGGCCACCCACATCATCACCAGGATGGCGGCAATGATGGCCGCCATCATGATGGCCAGGTCCTTGGCCAGACCCACCGCCACGAACACCGAGTCCAGCGAAAACACGATGTCGATGAGGGCGATCTGGATCACCGTCATCACGAATCCGGCGAGCAGGTGCGGCCGGTTGCCGCGCGCCGCGCCCTCCAGGGCGTGATGGATTTCGATGACGCTCTTGGCGAGCAGGAACAGGCCGCCGGCCAGCAGTATCAGGTCACGGCCCGAGAGCACCTCGGACCCCAGTTCGATGAGCGGCCGGGTCAGGCGCGTCAGCCAGACGATCGAATACAGCAGGGCGATGCGCGTGCACATCGCCAGCGCCAGCCCGGTGATGCGTGCCGAGCGCTGCCGCTCGGGCGGCAGCCTCGACACCATGATGCTGATGAAGATGATGTTGTCGACCCCGAGGACGATCTCCAGCACCGCCAGCGTTGCGAACGCCAGCCAGGCTTGTGGGTCGAACAGCAGCGCCGTCATCGGCATCTTGCGCGCCTTAGGGCATTGCGTCGACGGCGCTCTTCTTCAGCGTCGGAAACAGGTGCTCTGAAGCCAGTCCGCAATCCAGTGCGATCGCACTGGAAATATAGATCGACGAGTAGGTGCCCGCGATGATGCCGATCATCAGCGCCTCCGAGAAGCCCCGCAGGGCCGAGCCGCCCAGGAACAGCAGCGCCAGCACCACGATGGCCGTGACCACCTTGGTCATGATGGTTCGCGACAGGGTCTGATTGATCGACTGATCCAGCACCAGCGCCGAGGCCATGCGACGGTTGACGCCGAAGCGCTCGCGGATCCGGTCGAAGACCACCACGGTGTCGTTCAGCGAATAGCCGATGACCGCCAGGATGGCGGCGACCGCCGGCAGGTCGAAGGGCGTCTGCAACAGGGCGAAGATGCCCACCACCAGGATCGGGTCGTGGATGACCGCCAGGATGGCGCCCAGGGACAGTCGCCAGGTGTGAAAACGCAGGGCGATGTAGATGAAGATACCGACCAGCGTGAAGAACAGCGACCACTCGGCGCTGCGGCGCAGTTCCCCGCCGACCTGCGGACCCACCACATCCGGCGGATCTGCACCTGCACGCCCGGATCCACGCCCTGCAGCACCTTCGTCAACTGCGCGCGGATGGTCGGGGCGTCCTGCTTCTGCCCCAGGGGCGGCAGGCGGATGGACACCTCGCGCGAGCGAGCCGAAGTTCTTGCACCTGCGGATCCGGATAACCCGCCCTGCCCATGGCCGCGCGCACCGCATCGACGTTGGCGGCGGTCGGGAAGGTCGCCGCGACATTCACGCCACCGGTGAAGTCGATGGCGAGGTTCAGGCCGCGCGTCAGGAACAGGGCGATGGAGCCGACGACCATGAGGATCGGACAGCCCGTACCACACCTTGCGGGTGGCCATGAACGGGAAATTGGTCGGCTTGTGAAAAAATTCCACTTTGATTCCTCGCAGCGACCCGCGCTTTAGATGGGAAGGCGGGTCAGCTTGCGCCGGCCGCCGTACAGGAGAGTGATCAGTGCGCGACTGCCCATCAGCGACGTGAACATCGAGGTCACGATGCCCAGCACCAGCACCACGGCGAAGCCGCGCATGGCGCCGGTACCCAGCACCCACAGCACCAGGCCGGCGATGAAGGTCGTGACGTTGGAGTCCGCAGATGGCCGAAAACGCCTTGTCGAAGCCGGCGCGGATCGCCGCCTGCGGCGAGACGCCGTTGCGCAGCTCCTCGCGGATGCGCTCGTAGATCAGCACGTTCGAATCCACCGCGATGCCGACGGTGAGGATGATGCCGGCGATGCCCGGCAGCGACAGCACCTGGCCCATCAGCGACAGCAGCGCGGTCAGCAGTACGACGTTCGCCAGCAGCACCGCATCGGCCACCAGGCCGAACACCCGGTAGTAGATGAACATGAAGACGAACACGGCG
Organism: uncultured Pseudomonadota bacterium; assembly: GCA_963726995.1. Taxonomy (GTDB): domain Bacteria; phylum Pseudomonadota; class Gammaproteobacteria; order Steroidobacterales; family Steroidobacteraceae; genus DAIDKA01. The sequence goes on along the minus strand of CAVSEP010000006.1, from coordinate 1,491,842 downwards.
GCCATGCCCACTTCCAGCGCATGCACGCCGCGATCGATGTTGTCCGCGCCCAGGCTGGGACCGATGGTGCGCTCATCGACCGGATAGATCGGCACGTTCAGCGAGCCGGCCCGCAACAGCAGCGCCAGGTCCCGCGACTCCCCGGAGGTCATGCCCATGATCCGGAAACTGTTGCCGAACACGCCCTGGATGGCGGCGTTGTTGATGACCTTCTCGTCGGTGATATTGCGCGTCACCTTCTTGCCGTCCACCTCGGTGGTTTCCTGGCGCTTCTCGGTGTACACCACGGCCATGTGCTTGCCGAGATTGGCGCGGGTGATGGTGAGCATCCGGTCCCCGGCGCGCGAGTCCAGCTTGATGTTGACGATCGGTCCGTCCTGGTCGGTGCCGGCGGTCGCATTGGTGATCTGATCGCCGGTGGCGATGACTTCGCGCTTCAGCAGCAACGGCACATGCTGCTGGTCGTAGTACAGCTTGGTGCCCACCGGGGCATTGCCGTGCTGCGCCACATCGTAGGGGTCGCCGGTGGCGGCATCGAGGCGAAACTCCAGCGTCGCCACCTTGCCGAGCAGGTCCTTGACCTCGGCGGAATTGGTCACGCCCGGCAGCTGCACGTTGATGCGGTCGATGCCGGTGCGCTCCACGATGGGCTCGGCCACGCCCAGCTGGTCGACGCGATTTCGCAGGTTGACGATGATTCTGCTCGATGGCGTAGTCCTGCCGATCGCGGATCTGCTTGGCGGTGAGCGTTCCTTGCAGCACCGGGCCGCTGGGCAGGGTCACGACGCTGAAGGGCAGATCCGGCAGCGCCTTTTCGGCAACGCGTCCGCGTCGCATCCACTCGTGCACCGGCGGGCAGCGTCACGCGCAGGCTGTCCACGGCACCCGGGGTCGAGGACACGATGGCGACTTCGGTGAAGGGCAGGTTGGCCTGCGAGAGGGCCCGGCGCAGGTCCTGCGCATAGCTGTCCAGCAACTGGGAAATGGCGCTCTGGGTGTCCACCTGGTAGAGCAGGTACAGACCGCCCCGCAGGTCCAGGCCCAGCTTCATGGGCCGCAGTCCCAGCGCGCGCAGCGCCGCCGGCGCACGCGAGGCGAATGACAGCGCGGTGATGTACTGGTCGGCAAACTTCGTGTTCACCGCGTCGCGCGCCTTGAACTGATCCGCCGCGCTGGCAAAGCGCACCGTGACGCGCCCGCCATCGAAGTAGGCGCTGGTGTATCCCAGGTGCTCGTCCTTCAGGATACTGCTCGACGGTGCCGAGGGACGCCGCCAGCATCGGATCATGGTCCTTGCGTGCCACCTGCAGCGCCGGGGCCTCGCCGAAGACATTGGGGAGCGCGAGGATCAGCGCCAGTCCCAGCACCACCAGGACCAGCAGGTATTTCCAGCGCGGATACTCAAGCATTCTTAAGACGCTCTTCAGGGTGCCCTTGGGCATCAGGGAAGTGACCTGGCCCTTCTGCACCTTCACGCGCACGCCATCGGCGACTTCGACCGTGAGAAAGGCATCGCCGACTTCGACCATGCGGCCGAGAATGCCGCCGGAGGTCACGACTTCATCCCCCGCCGACAGCTTGCTGACCATGGCCTGGTGCTCCTTGGCCTTCTTCTGCTGCGGGCGGATCAGCAGGAAATAGAAAATCGCGAACGAACGCCGCCATCATCAGCAGGGGGGTGTACTGGCCGCCCGAGGGGGCGCGCGCCGGCCTGGGCCCACGCGGCTGGAATCAATGAATTCATGCAAGCACCTGACTATCGAGGGGGCGGCATTATGCCACAGGGTCCGGCCGGGCCCGCCTCGGAGCCGGGTAGCGGGCCGCGAAAGCCTCAAAAGTGCCCTCTTCCAGGGCCTGGCGGATGGCCCGCATCAGCTCCTGGTAGAAGTACAGGTTGTGCAGGGTGTTCAGCCGGCTGCCCAGGATCTCGTTGCAGCGGTCCAGGTGGCGCAGGTAGGCGCGCGAGTAGTGGGCGCAGGTATAGCAGCCGCAGCGTGGGTCGATGGGCCCCAGATCCGTGGCATGGCTGCTGTTGCGGATGTTGATGACCCCCTCCCGGGTGAACAGGTGGCCGTTGCGGGCATGGCGGGTGGGGATGACGCAGTCGAACATGTCGATGCCGCGGGCCACGGCGGCGACGATGTCCTCGGGGAAGCCCACCCCCATGAGGTAGCGCGGCCGGTCCGCGGGCATGTGCGGCACCACTTCCTCCAGCACCCGCAGCCGCTCGGCCTCCGGCTCGCCCACGGCCAGCCCCCCGAGCGCGAAGCCCGGCCAATGGCGCTGCGTCAATGACTCCAGCGAAGCCAGCCGCAGGGGAATGTGCATGCCGCCCTGGATGATGCCGAACAGTCCCCCGGGCGGCTCATCGCGGTAGTAGTGAGCGTGGCCGCGCGCCGCCCAGCGCATCGAACGCTCCATGGACTCGCGCGCCTGGGCCTCGGTGGCCGGATAGGGCGTGCAGTCATCGAAGGCCATGGCGATATCGGACCTCAGGGTCCGCTGCATGTCCATCGAACGCTCGGGCGTGAGCTGCACCTCGCTGCCGTCCAGCGGCGATTGGAATTTCACGCCCTCCTCGGTGATCTTGCGCAGCTGCGCCAGACTGAAAACCTGGAAGCCGCCGGAGTCCGTGAGTATCGGGCGCGGCCAGTTCATGAACCGGTGCAGGCCGCCATGCGCCTCGATGATCGGCGCACCCGGCCGGAGCATCAGGTGGAAGGTGTTGCCCAGCACGATCTGCGTACCCAGATCCGCGAGTTCCTCCGGGGTCATCGATTTGACAGTGCCGTAGGTCCCCACCGGCATGAAGGCCGGGGTCTCCACCGTCCCGTGCGCCAGGCTCAGGCGGCCGCGGCGCGCGGCGCCGTTGCGGGTCAAGCAGTTCAAAGACCGGCTGCATGACCGGTCAGGCGCCCGTTTGGGGGGTCACAAACATCGCATCACCATAGCTGAAGAACCGGTAGCGCGATTGCACGGCGTGTTCATAGGCCGCGAGCACCCGCTCCCGCCCGGCCAGCGCGCACACCAGCATCAGCAGCGTCGACTCGGGCAGGTGGAAATTGGTCAGCAGCCCGTCGATGACCTGGAATCGGAACCCAGGGCGGATGAAGACCCGCGTGTCGCCGGACCAGGGCACGGCGCCGCCGGCCTCCAATGCCCGCACCACCGTGGTTCCCACCGCAATCACCCGGCCGCCCCGCCGGCGGGTTTCTGCAATCGCCGCGCAGGCCGCGGGCGGCACCACCACGCGTTCCTCGTGCAGCACATGCCGCTCCAGATCCGGATTGCGCACCGGCTGGAAGGTGCCGGCGCCCACATGCAGCGTGATGCAGGTTCGCTGCACGCCGCGTGCGTCCAGGGCCGCCACCAGCGCGGCATCGAAATGCAGGCTGGCGGTGGGCGCTGCCACGGCACCGGGGTCGCGGGCGAAAATACTCTGGTAGCGCTCGCGATCCGCCTGGCCCGCGGCGCGCTGTATGTAAGGCGGCAGCGGCACGGCGCCATGCGCCTCGAAGAACTCCAGCGCATCCCCCGGGGTGCGCACCTGCCACAGGTCCTGCTGCTGGCCCAGTATCCGGACCAGGCCACCTTGCGTGCTGATGTCCAACCCGGGGCGAATGGGCTTGCCGGCCCGCAACTGCACCAGGGCCGTGCCGTCGGCCAGGATTCGCTCGAGGAAGATCTCGACCCGGCCGCCGGTGGGCTTGGTGCCCATCACCCGGGCGGCAATGACGCGCGTGTCGTTGAATACCAGCAGGTCTTGCGGGTTGAGCAGGCCCGGGAAGTCGCGCATGGTCAGGTCGCATGCCGGCCCCTGGGGCCCAAGGACCAGCAGTCGACTCGCGGAACGTTCGGGGAGCGGTGCCTGCGCGATCAGGTCGGCCGGCAGCTCAAAGGCAAAGTCCGATAACAGCACCGGCGCATGGTATCAACTCAGTTGGCCGCCAGCGGCACCATGTGTCCGCGCGGCAGCGGCGGCGGATCCACCTGCACCGGAGGCTGCTGCGGCGGGGGCAGCATGTACGGTGAGGGCGGAATGATATTTGCGCCGGGCGGAACGGGAGCGCGGTCCGGTGCAGGGGGCTGGTCTGGGCCGTCACCGGGGCCGGCGCCCGGGCCGGGACCCCGGCGCAAATGCTGGCGTTCCGGCAGCATCCCTTCCAGATCCAGGGGCTTTTTCTGCCGCATGATCTTCAGCTGGATTTTCTCGCCGGGCTGGTAGGAGCGCAGGATGCGGGTGGCGTGCGAGCTGTTTTCGGGCACCCGCCCGTCGATGCTCAGGATCACATCCCCGTCCTGCAGCTTCAGGAATCCGCCGTCATGCGGCACCCTGACCACCAGCACGCCCTTGGCGGTGCCGAAGTACTGGCCCAGCGCCGGGGAGACATCCGCCAGTTCCATGCCCTCGAAGATCGCACCGACGCCACCCATATCGCGGAATTCGAACACCTCTTGCCGTGGTTCATTCGGCCTCCGGGAAAGCCATACCGGGCCTGCACCATTGAAGCCCGGAAAGTAATCCGCGACGCTGGCGCGCGAGGTGACCTGGAACTCCCTCGCCTTGCCATCGCGCATCACCTTCACGGTGACCTTGGTATCGGGCTTCACCTCGGCCATGCGGGACACGACCTCGCGCGCCGGATTCGAACCGCTGATCGGGGCACCATTGAGGGCCACGATGACGTCACCGGTTGCCAGACCCGCCTCGGCCGCCGGGCCCGCGGGACTCACCCCGATGATGAGCGCGCCCGGCTCCTTCGGCGCGGCCTCGGTCTGCAACTGCAGGCCGAGCACGGCGCGGGTGCGCAGACTCTGCACGCGCGCCATCGCGGTTTGCCCAAGCTGCGATGACAGCCGCGCCACTTCGCGCGCGGCCGCTTCCAACTTCTGACGGGCGGCGAGCAGCTGCGCGTCCAGCTCGGCGCCGGGCGAGGCGGCTGGTGCAGCCGTGGACGGTGCGCCCTCGGCAGCCAGTGCCTGGACGCTGATCAGCAAACCGGCCAGTAGCAGGGCGGAAAACTTCGACATGGGATTCACCTTGGAGCTTGGAATTCTTTCGGACTTGGGATTCACGGCAGGCCCGCCACCAGGTTCTGCGCATAGCGCACCTGGGCCAGGGATTCGATCATCTGCGCACGATCACGCTGCAGCAGGGCCAGCTGCTGCGCATGCGGATGCGACAGCCGCACGGCGTTCAACCGGTCATCCATGGTGGCGATCTGATCTTCCAGTTCGGTCACCGCCATCTGCGCGGGCACCCGTACCAGCACCTGCCGCGGATGCGTATCCAGCCAGTTTTCGGCATCCACGGTCGGCAGCAGTACCGGCCAGTGCGGGTCGGCGGAAGCAACCGGCGCGGCAACGGGCATCAGCGGCGCATCGGCCGCCGGCGGATCGCCCGCCACCAGGGGCGTCAAGCCATGCCTGAACACCCAACCGGCGATGAGCACTGCAAGGGCCGCCGCCAGCAGGCGCAGCGGCCGCTGGGTCTGCTGCACCCGCCGCCGGGCACGCCGGTGCGAGAACTCGCCAAAGTCATAGGGCGGCGGCTCGTCGGGCAGATCGCGAAGTCGCTCCAGAATCAATGGATCTAGGTCGGGGCGCATGTCTGGGATGCCTCAGGTTCGAACCAGGCCCGCAGCCGCTCGTGGGCCCGGGCCAGCTGCGATTTGGAAAAACTCACCGTCCGGCCAAAACTGCCGGCGATTTCCTCGTGGGTCCAGCCCTCCACCTCGTACAACCAGACCACCGCGCGCGCCGTCGGGGTGAGGGCGGCGAGGGCCCGGGCCACATCCACGGCGGCGGCGTCCGGCCCCGGCACCGACAGGCGGGTCGCTATCCAGCAGCGCCTCGGCCTCCTCGTTCGAGCCAAAGCTTAAGCGGGCGCGATGCCAGGGAGAGCGCAGAAACATCAGACTGCGCGACAGCGCAATGCGGCTGGCCCAGGCACCCAGCGGCGCCTCCTGACGGTACTGATGAAGCTGTTCGAACACGGTCATCATGGTGTCCTGGAATACATCCTCGGCCACGGCGCGCACGCCGACAATCCGGCGGATCAGGGCAAACACGCCCGGTGCGAGCAGCGCATACAGCTGGGCCTGCGCGCCGGCATCGCCGGCGCGGGCGCCCGCCAGCACCCCCTCCGCCACCCGGATTTCAGTCAATCTGGTCACCTAGGGATAAGATGCGCCAGGTGGGCAAAAGGTTGCACCGGGCGGGCGTTGTGAGCCGATAGCCGAGTCGCTAGGATGTCGCCCCTCCCCCCTCAAGGCCCGAGTGGCGGAATTGGTAGACGCAGCGGACTCAAAATCCGCCGCCCTTAAAAGCGTGTCGGTTCGACTCCGACCTCGGGCACCATAATCCCCGGCCTGCTGCGCTGCGGCTGATCTTAGGCTCGCGAAATGCCCCGGCGGAGACTAATGTCGTGGGCACCGTGCCGCCCCGATCCGTGATGTCCAAACCGATCGCGACCGTCGTTACGCTGACAGCCGCGCTGCTGGCCGTTGCCATACCCGTCCTGCTGGCCATCCACCTGTCCGACCAGCAGGCCCGCGAGGCGGAAATGAATCTGGTCTCGGGCTACGCCCGGGACGTGCTGCATCGCTCGGAAGTCACCTCCGACCAGGCGCTTCGGACCTTGAGCACACTCAGCGCCGCGCACTCGCCGGACCCCTGTTCGGACACTAACCTCAAGATCATGCGCCGCTTCGATCTCGCCTCCAGCTATCTGCAGGCGGTCGGCCATGCAGTGGGCGATACCCTCGAATGCTCATCACTGGGGCGCGACGCCGGTGCGCTGCCATTGGGCCCGGTGGACTGGATCACGCCACTGAAGATCAAGGCCCGCATCAACGTCAGGTTTCCATTTGATCCGGAAACCTCCTATCTGGTGCTGGAAAACGCCGACGGCTTCGCCACCATCATCAACAAGGATCTGCCGCTGGATGCGGCGACCGGCGAGCGGGACGTGTCGCTCGCCGGCTTCGCCACCAACAACGGACACGTCTACGCTTCACATGGATACTTTGATCCGCAGTGGGCCGGCGCCCCCGTCAGCACGCTGCCTGCGCACCAGACGGTGTCTACGTTCATTGATCGCGGCTACGTGGTCGCCGTGGCGCGCTCGCCGCGCTACTACTACGCCGCGGTCGCAGCGTTGCCGCTCTCCTACATGCTGGCGAAGACCCGTACGACTACCCAGATCCTGCTGCCCGTCGGCATGCTCGCCGGCATCGTGCTGGCCCTGGTCACGCTGTACCTGGCGCGCATACAGCTGGCGATGCCCGCGGTCATCAAGACCGCGCTGAAGCGCCAGGAGTTCTTCTTGCACTACCAGCCCATCGTCGATCTGCGCAGTCGCGAATGGGTGGGCGCGGAAGCCCTGATCCGCTGGCGACGCCCGGGCGGGGAGATGGTGCGTCCGGACCTGTTCATCCATGTCGCGGAAGATGCCGGAATAATCCAGCGCATTACCCAGCACGTGGTCAAGCTGGTGGCGCGCGATGTCAGGGATCTGTTCAAGTCCCGCCCGGATTTTCACATCGCGATCAATCTTTCCTCGGACGACTTGCACGCCGAGAGCACCATCGCGCTGCTGCGTCAGCTGGTCGCCGACACACACGCCGCGCCCGGAAACCTCATCGTGGAAGTGACCGAGCGCGGCTTCCTGAAGCGCGAACCGGCGCAGAAGATCGTGCGCGCCCTGCGCGCGAGCGGCATCCGCGTCGCGGTGGATGACTTCGGCACGGGCTATTCGAGCCTGGCGTTTCTCGAGAGCTTTGAACTGGATTTCCTGAAGATCGACAAATCCTTCGTCGACACCATGAATCTGGACACCCCGACCAGCCAGGTCGCCCTGCATATCATCGAAATGGCGAAATCCCTGAACCTCAAGATGGTCGCCGAGGGCGTGGAGACCGAGGCGCAGGCGCAGTTCCTGTGTGAGCGTGGCGTGCAATACGCCCAGGGGTGGCTGTTCGGCAAGCCCATGCCGATTGACGAACTGCGCAGCCGGTTGGCCCAGGGGCGCGATGCCACGGCGCGCCTGCGTTTCGCCTGATACCACGCATCGGACATGTGCAACCGCTACGAGCTTCACTACCAGCAGGATGCGCAGTTCCAGCAACTCGTCGAGCTGGGATGGATCCTGCCCTTCAGCAACTACAATGTCTGCCCCACGCAGCCCGTGCCCACCGTACGCAGCATCGAGGGTCGCCGGGAGGGCGCCCTGCTGCGCTGGGGCCTGATTCCCTTCTTCGCCAAGGGCGAAGCGGGTAAGTACCTGACCACCAATGCCCGCATCGAAACGGTGGCCACATCGCCGTCCTATCGCGGCCCGTGGAAGCGGGGGCAACGCTGCCTGCAGCTGGCATCCGGCTTTTATGAGTGGCATACGGATGCGGCCGGCAACAAGGCGCCCTACTACATCCATCTGGCGGATCAGGCCGTGTTCGCGTTTGCCAGCCTGTGGGACCGCTCGGTCAAGGCCGATGGCACGGTGGTCGAGTCCTGCACCATCATCACCATGCCGGCCAATGCGCTGATGCACGACATCCACAACAGCGGCAACAATCCGCATCGCATGCCGGCGATTCTGCCCCGCGAGGCGCAAGAGGCCTGGCTGAATGGCTCGCTCGAGGCGGCACAGTCGGTGCTGAAGCCCTACCCCGCCGAGCTGATGGTGGCCTGGCGGGTCAGCCCGCGAGTGAACTCACCGAAGAACAACGGGCCGGAACTCATCGTCGCGGCGCCGTAGCTCCTCACTCCAGCAGGCGCCGCAGCGCCTCGGCGGAAGTCCGCGGATGGCCTGCCCGGCGCAACTCGAAGTGGCTCAGCTTCCTGGCCTGCTGCTCGAAGGCAGACCAGGCCGGCAACCCGGCGGCATAGGCCTGGTCGGCGCGCAGGCGCGCAGCCAGTTCGTCTGCGGATACCGGAACCAGCGGTTCGTCCGGATCATCGGCCAGCCGGGGGGAGACAAAAACCACGCTGGCGAGGGTCAAGGGCCCAGCCGCCAGGGCGCCCGGACCGGTGCGCAGGTCAGCTTCGAATTTCTGCACGCCGCTGCGGCGGCGGATGACCGGTGAGTGGGCAATCCAGCGGCGCGCCGCCTCATCGTCGACATATTTGAGCGTATCGGCCTGCACGTGCAGGTAATTGGCGACCCCGGTGGCCAGCAGGCTGTCCGGCTGCACGAAGACCGCATCCTCGGCCAGGAAATCCAGGCCCTGCAGCAGGCTGCACAGGGCGAGTGTCGACTTGCCCGAGCCGCTGTCGCCCAGCAACAGCACGCCGCGCCCCTGCCGCCCGACGCAGGCGCCGTGCAGCGGCACCAGGCCCATGGCGCGTGCCGCCAGCACGAAGACTGCGAATTCAATGAGTTCATACCGCAGGTGATAGGGACTGCGCAGCATGTCTTCGGAGGCCACGACCAGGGCGCGGCATTGGGCCGGCGCCACCACGGCGTAGTTTGCGGCGTCCATGACTGCGCAGATCAGGCCGCCACCCGACTGCATCGGCGCCGGCGCGGGCTCGCCCGCCGGCGCCGGGGTATCGCGCGCCGACAGCCGCAGGTCGATCTGCAGCTGCGGGGAGTGCTGCGCAAAGCGGTGGTCGGGTAGACCGCCATAGGCGCAGCCCACCACCTCCAGCAGCGCCTCGCTGTTGCTGTCGAATCGGAAGCGCCCGCCAAGTACCTGCCTGTAAAGCGAAAAATGCCCTGGGGAGCATTCAGGAAAAGAATCGGCGCCCGAATCAGCGGCGCCGAAAAGGGGACGCAAAGCCATGATGCGGGTGAGTGCCGCCGGATCCGCAAAAGGTTGCCCTGAACCGGAAAGTCAGCCTCAGGTACTTACCTGCATGCTGAAGATCCAGGTCGGCCATTGCTACTTTTTGCGCTACGACCCCAAGCAGTGGGAACGCGGCAAACCCTATCCGCCACTGGCCACCCTGCACACCGCGGCGCTGCTGCGCCAGATGGGGCATGAAGTCTCGCTATTCGACGCCATGCTGGCCGACGGAGTCGAGGACTACGGACAGTCCCTGCGGGCCGCGCGGCCGGATGTGGTGGTTCTGTACGAAGACAATTTCAACTTCCTCACCAAGATGTGCCTCGCCCGCATGCGTGAGGCGGCCTGCCAGATGATCGGGGAGGCACGGGCCCGGGGCGCCCGGGTGATCGTGGCCGGATCGGACGCCTCGGACCAGCCCCGCGCCTTTCTGCTCGCCGGTGCGCATGCAGTGCTGCAGGGCGAGGGCATTGCTGCCCTGACCGAATTGATCCGCAGATTGGATGCAGGTCCGGGTGACGACACCAGGAACTGGGCATCGGGCATCCCCGGTGTGGCCTGGCTCGAAGGCAAGGAAGTGCGGCTGCGGCGCATCGGCGCTCAGCCCCCGGACCCTGCCGCGGGCCTTCGCCCCGCCTGGGACCTGGTGGACATGGAACGCTATCGGCTGATGTGGCGCGAACGTCACGGCTACTTCAGCCTGAATTTGGCCGCATCGCGTGGCTGCCCCTTCCGCTGCAACTGGTGCGCCAAGCCGATCTGGGGCAACCACTACCGGCAGATCAGCGCCCAGGAAATGGCGGCCCAGATGGTGCACCTGAAGGAGTCCTTCACGCCCGATCACATCTGGATGGCCGATGACATCTTCGGCTTCCATGTCGATTGGGTGCTGGAGCTGGCGACGCACCTCGAGGCGGCCGGCGGCACGATTCCGTTCACCATCCAGACCCGGGCCGACCTCATCAGCGAGCGCATGGCGGCGGCGCTCAAGGCGGCCGGCTGCGCCGAGGCCTGGATCGGCGCGGAAAGCGGCAGCCAGCGGGTGCTGGATGCGATGACCAAGGGAACGCAGGTGCCCGAGCTCATCGAAGCCCGAGAGCGCCTGGGGCGCCACGGCATTCGCGTCGGATTCTTCATCCAGCTGGGGTACCTGGGCGAGGAGCTGCAGGACCTGCTGGCGACGCGTCAGCTGATCGAAGCAGCCGCTCCCGATGACATCGGCGTGAGCGTGGCCTACCCGCTGCCTGGCACCAAGTTCTACGAGCGGGTCAAGGCGCAGCTGGGCGAGAAGACCCATTGGCAGGACAGCGACGACCTGACCATGATGTTCCGGGGCGCCTACGATTCGGACTTCTATCGGCGGGTGCGCGATCTGCTGCATGAGCAGATCATCCTCAGGCAACTGCACGGGGCGGCCCGTTCAGCCGCCCGCGCAGCGCTCGAGACGAAATGGGATGCACTGCTGGCCGGCGAGCACCAGCACCGTACGGCGAGCCGTACGGCGCCGCCGGCCATCACCCGGGACCCGGAGCCGCAGCGCTATGTTGCCGCACCTTAAGACCATCCACGCAGGTCTGCGGCGCACTACCGAAGCGCTCGCGGCGGCCCTGGGAGCGCCTCGTCCCGACGGAATAACGCCGGACTGGAACGCGCTGGAATGGCGCCTGGCGATGGCGGCAGCCGTCGCCCATGGCGTCTCGCCGCTGCTGTGCGCGAGCTCGATGTGGGATCACGCGCCATGGCGGTCCTTTCTGGAGAGCCAGCGCGCGCACGTGGCTCAGCGGCACAAGCTCATTGCGGCCCTGCTGGAGCGCCTCGACGACGGCGCGCGCGCCGGGGGCCTGCCCATCGTGGCCTTGAAGGGTTCCGCGCTGCACGCCCTGGCTATCTATCGTCCCGGCGAGCGGCCCATGGCCGATATCGACCTGCTGGTTCGTGAGCGGGAGGTTGGATCGGCCACCGCGCTGCTGCAGCAACTGGGCTACGGGCATGCCTATGACAACTGGAAGCACGGCGTATTCAAGCCGGCCGGCGGCCGCGCCAGCCTCGAGCTTGGCGAACACCGCGACAACCAGATCAGCATCGAATTGCATACCTGCATCCGGGAACCGTTGCCGGTGTCGTACGTCGATGTCAGCGCGCGCATCTTCCCCGCCAGGCCTATACCGGGCCTGAACCCCTATCCATCGACCGCCGCCCTGATGAGCCATCTGCTGCTGCACACCGCCGGCAATATCCGCAGCCGCTCGCTGCGGCTGCTGCATCTGAACGATATCGCACGCCTGGCCGCGCACATGCTGCCCTGCGACTGGAACGCGCTGTTTGAAGACGGGTCCGGCGAGGTGCCGTGGTGGGCGTTGCCGCCCCTGCGCCTGACGTCACGCTACTACCCGGCTGTCATCCCTGATTCGGTGATGAAGCGGCTCGAGTCCGCCTGCCCCCCTGTGCTGCGGATGCTCTCGGCACGCCAGACCCTGACGCACCTGTCCTGCTCGGGCCTTTGGATACAGTCGCTGCCAGGCATCGAATGGTCCGGTTCCTTAGGCGAAGCCGCCCGGTATCTGCGTCATCGCATCGCGCCCACTGCGCAGACCACCCGCGAACGCCTGGATTCAGTGCGGGCTCAACCCTGGCTGGTCACGCAAAGCTGGGCCTCGCTGAGTCGGCGGCGCCAGATTCTCGTGCGGCTCACGCGGCCCGTGCCGCGGATCGACACCCTGCACCTGGTGCGTGCCGCCTGTGAAGCCCCATGACAGGCGCCATGCAGCGCAACGTGCTGCTGATCAATCCGACCATCACCTCGCGCCGCAGCGCGCGTTTTCCGCTCGCCGTCCTGAATCTCTCCGCGGCGCTCGATGGGCGTTACCGCTCCAGCATCATTGATGGCAACGTCGACCGCGATTTCGTATCCACGGTGCTGCAGCGACTGGCCAGCGAATCGATCGATGCCGTCGCCGTCAGCGTCATGGGGGGACCGCAGCTGGTCACGGCGATTGCGCTCTCCCAGGCAGTGCGCGCGCGCTTCCCCTGCCTGCCCATCATCTGGGGCGGCTATTTCCCGACCATCTGCGCCGACGCCGGCCTGCGTGAGCCTTACGTCGACTACGCCGTCCGCGGCCAGGGCGAAGTCACCCTGTGCGAACTGCTCGATGCGCATTTCGAAGGCGGCACGGCGGGGTTGCAGGCCATCGCAGGGCTCTCGTGGCGGTCCGGGGACCAGATCATCCACAATCCGAATCGCCCGTTCTCCCCCGCCGGTCTGACGCGGGAACTGCCGTACGAACGGCTGGGGGATCCGCGACGGTATCTTGGCCGCACCTACCTGGGACATCGCACGGCCGCCTACCAGGCAGCCCTGGGATGCCGTTTCCGCTGCACCTTCTGCGGGGTCGCAACCATGTTCCGGGGCCGCACCGCCCTGCCGGCCCCCGATAGGCTGGAGCACGATCTGAAGTTCCTGACGACCCGGATGAATGCGGATTCCACTGCTGGTCTACGACCACAACTTCTTTGATCGCGAAGAAGACATGTTGCCATTGCTCGAGGTGCTGGCGAAATTCCAGTTGCCATGGTGGTGCTATGCGCGCTCGGACGCGCTGGTGAACCTGTCTGAACGCGCCTGGAGTCTGGTGCGCAAGAGCCGGTTGCGCATGGCCTACATCGGCGCCGAGTCCCCCAGCGATTGGATGCTGCACGACATCCGCAAGGGCACGCGCACCAATCAGACCCTCGAGGCCATCGATACCTGCCACCGCCACGGGGTGATTCCCGAATTATCCTTCATGCTGGCACCGCCGCAGGATCCTGAGGGCGAGACCGAAAGGACCTTCACCTATATCCGTCAGATCAAGAAGGCACATCCGCGTTCGGAGATCATGCTGTACATGTATGCGCCGCTGCCACCGGCGCCCGGGGCGCGCAGTCCGCATACCGAGCGTGCGACCAGCGTCCTGCGCACCGCGGGCGGTGCGCCGCTGCAGTTTCCCACGACTGCGACGCAGTGGGCGCAGCCGCAGTGGCTCAAGTACTGGTGCCATGCGGATACGCCCTGGATGACTCCGCGGCTGCGGCAGCGCGTGCAGGATTTCACCACCGTGCTCGGCTGCAGATTTCCCACCGTGACCGATGTTCGCACCTCCCGCTGGTCTAAGACGGCGCTGCAGGCGCTGGCCTCATGGCGCTACTCCCTGCGACGATATGGCCGCCCGTGGGAACTGGAAGCATCGCGCAAGTTCATCCGTCTTTGGGATCCGCGCGTGACCGGTCTATAGGCGCGGGGCGCTCAGTTTCCCGCAGCAGGCTGCGGATCAAAGATGGCTTCGAATACCGGCTCGATGGCCATTGCGCCGGCGGGGGAAAGATGCTCCCGGTCGGTATAGAAGGACGCGCCATCGCGCGCGATGGCGCAGTGGCCGCTGCCGCACAGCAGATCCTGCGGCTGCAGAATGCGCAGCCCGTACTGCCGCTGGAACTGAGTGAATATCTGCAGGGCGCTGCGCTGCTGGGCATCGTACTGGGCGCGGGTGATGCCGAGCTCGCGGTGCAGTCCCAGGCGGCGTGCGGCAGCCAGCGTGTAGGGCACGCTCAGGGGATTCTCCGGGGCATCGTCGATCAGGAAGACGCGCACCTGCGCCTGCTGCAGCACGGCCAGCGTTCTACCGAGGCCGCGCGCGAAAACTTGAGCATTTTGTGCTCCTTCGTTGTCGGGGCTGTCGGCATCGGTGAGCACACTCAAGAGGCGCTCCTCGGTATTGGCAATCCAGTGGCCGCCCAGGATCACGATCGCAATCCGCTGCTTGATGACCCACTGCAGTACCGCGTCGTTGCGCTGCTTGCAGCTCACACCGTGGCCCCACCCGGCGGCGTCCATCCAGGAGCGCATGACGGCCGACTGACCGGGCGCGCGCGCCCGGACATACACGTCCAGCAGCGCCGGGCAGCCATCGCCTTCGGCAAAGATTGCGGCCTGATGGTGGCGCGTGAATGCCGCGTTGATCCCCGGAAGCACGGCGGTCAAGTGTGAATCTCCCCACAGCAGCGCACTCACCGGCGCCGCGGGGTCCCCCACGATGCAGGCCGGTCGTTGCGCCGCCTGCGGCAAGGTGTTCCTGCAATTGATCTGCATCGGGGTATCGCCCGGAATTTCCCGCCGTTGCGCGCTGTCATACCGGCGCGGATCGCTGGCGCGGTGTATGGCCAGGGTAACTGCGATCAGCGCGATGCCCGCGCAGGCCGCGACGACGAACAGACTGCGGCGAGTGAGCAGCGCAGGGGGCCTGCGAAAGGGCTGCTCCACGTAGCGCCATGACAGCGCCCCCAGCGTGAAGGTGGCCGCCAGCAGCGCAGCGCGCATGGCCAGGGTCAGCGGATCAAATGCGTAGTACTTCGTCAGCAACAGCAGGGGCCAGTGCACCAGGTACAGTGAATAGGACCATAGGCCGATGCGGCGCATGAGCCCGTTGCCCAGCAGGCTGCCCACGACGCTGCGCCGATCGCAGCCCGCCTCAAGAATCAGCACGGCACCCACGCAGGGCAGCAGGGTCAGCTCACCCGGGTAGGGTCTGCCGGCATCCAGAAAGAGATCCGCGGTGGCGATGAGCAACAGTCCCAGCCAAACCTGCGCCGAGCGCAAGGCTGCCGCGCGCGGCGCGGCAGACCGGCCCAGCGCCAGCAGTGCGCCGGCCAGCAGCTCCCAGATGCGAAACGGTGCCAGATAGAACGCAGCCTCGGGGACCATGCGCACGCCGACGATGCAGGCCGCGAACGACAGCAGGGCCAGGGTCCAAAGCACGGGGGCATGGCGAGAGCGTGGCAGCCTCGCGATGGCCAGCATCAGCAGCGGAAAGAACAGGTAGAACTGCTCCTCCACCGCGAGCGACCAGGTATGCAGCAGCACCACCTGGTCGGCAAACTCGGCGGCATACTGGCCCGCATGCCGATACAGCGATAGGTTGGCGAGCAGCGGGACCACGTAGGCGCCGATCCCGGTCAGGAAGTGCAGGTCGGGCGCAATCAGCAGCGCAGTGCCCGCGAGCAGCACCAGCGCGTACATGGCGAACAGGGCGGGGAGGATGCGCCGGATGCGTCGCTCGTAGAAGGCCACCAGGCTGAAGTGACCGGCGCGAATGTCCGCGTCGATGTGCGCGCCGATCAGGAAGCCGGAGATGACGAAGAACACATCGACGCCGGCGAACCCGCCGCGAAAGCCCGCCACGCCGTAGTGATGCAGGATGACCAGCAGTACGGCGAGCGCGCGAAGTCCGTCGATATCGGTCCGGTGGCCCGGAGCGGCTTCACGAGACGGGGCAATTGGTGCGGCACTTGGCAAACTGACGACACTCTCACGCAACTGCACAGACCGGAACTCGCCGTAATTGAGTGAGTTCCCGAAGCGCCGGCGATGGTTTCACGCCTCATGCGCTATTTCCCGCATGGACATCCCGCGGCGCAACTCGTAGGATTTTCCGGTGCAATATTGCAACGCCCGATATTCGCGGATCCGGTCAGTGGCGCTACGGATGTCGGCATTTTTCGCGGTGCTGGTCGTGGCCGGTCTGTCCGGTTGCACGCAGCCGGCTCCCCAGGATCCCGCACTCGCCATCGACCTGCGCTGGGTCCAGAACTATCCGGGCGAGACGAAGAGCAACGTCAGCACCGGACTGTACTGGGCGCTCTCCTTCCTGGGGGCGAAGCTGCCGGCATCCGCGGACATCCTGAGGTGGCGCGGCTCCGTGGTGACCCTCGACCTGGGCGCCGCACAAGTGCAGCCCGGCTCGCAGGCGGCCTGGAAAGAGCTCCTGCAGACTCTCAAATCCAGCGATGAATACCGCAGCATGGGTGCGATCGATATCGGCCGATTCGTTCTCCTGAGTCTATGCAGCGCCAATCACTACTACGCGCTCACCAACACCAGTCCGACCTTCGCCCGGTTCCTCGCCGATCACTCTTTCGACACCCGCCGGATCGCGGTGGTCGAATCCGGCGTTGCCCGCGGCAATCGTCTCATCGAGGTCGGCACCGGCGGCAATGTCGGCACCATCGCCTTCGTGGCCTATGAGGGACCTGGTGCGCTGCAGGACGGCTCCTTCCACAAGCAGGATGTCGAAACCCTGGAGTTGATGCCGAACGGGCAATTGCACTTCGGCCTGTACGATCTCGCCGGGAATCTGAAAACCGCGACCACACCGGGCCTGACCAGGGCCGGCAAGCCGAGCAAGTGTCTGTGGTGCCACGAAATCAACCTGCAGCAGCCCATCTTCAACAGGACCGATGTACCCGGCTACTACAGCACGCAGCAGTTCAAGGATCTCATCCTCGGCCAGATGCGGATGGTTGCCGCCTATCGACAGTCGCTGCGATCCAAGGTCGATTTCAGAAAGACCCAGGATCACACCAACGCCGAGAATCTCTACATGTCCTTTGCCCAGCCTACCGCCGAGCGCCTGGCCGCCGAGTGGCGCCTGCCCATCGATGCGGTGCGCGGGATCCTCCAGGCCGGGAAGCTCAAGCCCCATCCGCACAGCAAGGAAGCCGACGACGGCATCCTCGGGGATCAGCTATACGACCGGACCGAGGTGGATGCGCTGGCGCCCTATCGCAGCGTGCGCGGACCGACCGATTTCCGGGAGGCCTCCCGCTACGAGCCGGACCTGCTGCGGTAGGCTCGCCCGCCCTGCTTGAACCTCCCGGACCAGGCGGGGTACCCACGGGGATGGCCAATTTGCTCCTGACACATGGATATTTCCTTTTCGAGGACGAAAAGGAGCTGCAGATCATGCGGCCGTATCCCACCCTGGGCCTGCTGTACCTCTCCGCCTACCTGCGCCGCGCCGGTTTCGCGGTCGACATCTTCGATTCCACCTTCGCCGAGCGCAGCAAGCTGTACGAGCGCCTGGCCGCCGAACGGGGCGTACTCGGCATCTACACGAATCTCATGACCCGCCGGCCGGTGCTGGACATCATCGCGGTCGCCAAGCGCCACGGCTGGACCATCGTGCTGGGTGGTCCGGAGTCCGCGAACTACCCACGTGAATACCTGCTGCACGGCGCCGATGTGATCGTCACCGGCGAGGGCGAGACCACACTGGAGGAACTGTTGCCGGCGCTGGCGGCGCGCGGACCCCATCGCCTGCATGGCGTGACCGGCTGCACCTTCATGGACGAAGGCGGCACCATGCTCACGAACCCCGAACGGACCAAGATCGCGGACCTGGATTCGCTGCCCTGGCCGGACCGCGAACGAATCGATCAGGCCCGCTATGTCGATGTCTGGCGCGAAAAGCACGGCATGGGCAGCGTCAACATGATCACGGCGCGCGGCTGCCCGTACCGCTGCAACTGGTGCTCTCATGCGGTCTACGGCTATACCCACCGGCGGCGCAGCTTCCTCGATTGCGCCGCAGAACTCGAACACATCATGGCGACCTGGAGTCCGGACCAGGTCTGGTACGCCGACGATGTGTTCACGATCAGTCATCCGTGGCTGTACGGCTATGCGAAGGAACTGAAACGCCGCAACCTGCGCGTGCCCTTCGAGACGATCTCACGCGCCGATCGCATGATGAAGGATGAGGTACTCGAGACTCTCGCGGACATGGGCTGTTATCGGATCTGGATCGGGTCCGAGAGCGGCAGCCAGCGCATCCTGGACGCCATGGAACGCGGCGTCACTCTCGAGGAGGTCACCTGGGCGGCGAAGGCCGCGAAGCGCCATGGCATCCAGGTCGGCATGTTCCTCATGTGGGGTTACAGCGGCGAGCAGATCGAGGACATTGCCGCGACGGTCGATCTGGTGAAGGAGTGCCAACCAGACATCTACCTGACGACGGTGGCGTACCCGATCAAGAACACCGCGTTCTTCAAGCAGGCCGAGCAGTCGGTGGTGCTGGAGAAGGAGTGGGCAGCGGCAACCGACCGCGATTTTCGTATCCAGGGCCGGCATTCGCGCGGCTACTACAAGCAGGCGGACGCATGGCTGCGCAATGAAGTGGAAGCCACGCGCGTCGCGGCGCAGGATCCGACCACCGCAGCCCTGAAGCACGCCGCGGCGCACGCCGCACGCCAATCCATGCTGGCGCTCGCGGCCGAAACGGAGGCCTGACCTGTCCGCGCGTGAATATGCGTTCGACGCGGCCGCGGAGGCGTACGACAGCCAGTTCACGCGCAGCCGCATCGGCATGGCCATGCGCGCCGCCGTCTGGGCACGCTGCGCCGCGCGCTTCCGGCCGGGATTTCGGATCCTGGAGATGAATTGCGGCACGGGCGAGGACGCGCAGTGGCTGGCGGCCCGGGGAATGCAGGTGCTGGCCACTGACATATCTCCACGCATGCTCGAGGTGTCGCGACGCAAGCTCGCGAGCCTGCCGGAAGGAGGGGCCGTGCGGTTCCAGACTCTGGCCTGGGAGGAGCTTGCGGGGCTCGAGGCGGAACCCTTCGACGGCATGCTGTCGAACTTCGGCGGCCTCAACTGCGTCGCCGACCTGAGCGGCGCGGCAAGCGCTCTGGCAGCCCTTCTCAGGCCCGGCGCCGTAGCAATTCTTTGCATCATGGGGCCCCATGTCCCCTGGGAGTGGCTCTGGTTCCTGGCGCACGGCCGCCCTGGGGCGGCCTTCCGCCGCCTCGGTCGCAGCCGCGAATGGTCAGGAATCACCATCCGCTATCCGTCCGTCGCCGCGACCGTACGGGTCTTCGCCCCCGGGTTTCGGCCGCTGCGGGTCGCTGCCATCGGCGCGCTGTTGCCACCCCCCTACACCGAACGCTTCTTCGCCAGGCATCCGAAGCTGCTGGGCGCCCTGGCAGATCTGGAGCGCGGTCTTGAGACCCGCTGGCCCCTGCCGCAGCTGGCGGATCACTATCTGCTTGAGCTGGAACGCACCGGATGAGTGCCCCGAGGGAACATCCGGACCTGCGATACCTGCAGCACACGCCGGCGGGAGCGGAGTATGTCAGGCAGATCGAAGCACAGGAGTCGGATCGCCACACGCGCGCGGCCTTTCGGGCGCTGGTCCTCGAGACTGCCCGGCCGGGAGCCAGGCTGTTCGACTTCGGCGCGGGCCCGGGCGTCGACGTGCGATTCTTCGCCGAGCAAGGATTCACGGTTGATGCGTACGATGTCGATCCGCTGATGCGTGCGTACTTCAGCGCTCACTGTCGCGACTTCATCGACTCCGGCCAGGTAACCCTCGATGACGGCACCTATCGGGATTTCCTGCGGCGCCCCGTTGCGGACCAGCGTCGCGCCGACCTGGTCATATCCAATTTCGCGCCGCTCAACCTGGTCGATGATCTGCACGAACTGTTCGGCAAGTTCGCGGCTCTGAGCGGCCCGCAAGGCAAGGTGCTCGCCAGTGTCCTGAACTGCTGTTCGCTTGCCGAAATGCGCACCCGCTGGTGGTGGCGCCATGCGCCGCGGCTTTGGCGCGACGGCCAGCTGTTCATGCCCGGGCCGCAGGCGCCCCACTACCGGCGACTGCTCAGGCATTTCAGCATGGCGAGTACGCCCCATTTTCGCTTGAGCCGTGTGTATTGCGCACTGCCGTGCACGGGCCGGCCGGCATGGCTGCAACTCGTCCGCAGCCGCTTCCTGTTCCTGCTCTTTGAACGGACGCCCTGACCATGCCCAGGACGCTGCCGGCGGGGCTGACGCGGTGGCTGCGACCATTGCCGCAGTGGCCGCCCGTCGCGTTGCAGGCACCGCAGGATGCGGTTCGGGTGAGCCTGGCAACGGCCAACGGTGACTTCGATGTGACCCACCACGCCGTAGTGGCCGCCTTGCGGCCCTTCACGCTGGCCGTGGGCCTCGATGCGCAGCGCCTGGCCGCGATCGAAGCGGACTGCCTGCCGGAGCTGCGATTCGTGGATCTCGAGTCCGGGCGAACGGTGGGCGTGCTGCGGCTGAAACAGCTGCGCAACTGGAACAGCTCAGGCGCAGTGATTGGACTGTTCGAGATCCGGGACGCAACTCAGCGCTGCCTGCGCTGGCCGTACCGGCCGTGGAACCGCTGGCTGCAGAATCGTCGAATGCGCGCCAATACCGACCCGAACAATTTCTTCATGCCTCCCGCAGCCGTGCAGCAGCAGATGATCTTCTACATCTGCCCGCGACCGGTGGTGCTCGTATCGGTGGACGACGGAGTTCACAGCAACCTTTTTCCGATGGACCTGATCGGTCCCGTATCGGCGGAGCATTTCACATTGGCGCTGCGCAGCACCAGTCCATCCATCGCGACGATGAGGACTTCACGTCGCGTCGCGCTGTCAGACGTTCCGGCCCGCGACTTTTCGACGGCGTACAAGCTCGGCGCGCAGCACCGGAACGTCAAGGTCGATTGGGACCAGCAGCCATTCAAAGCCATACGATCCCGGGAATTCTCCCTGCCCTGTCCGGCGATCGCGCTGCGAATTCGCGAACTTGAAATCTTCGATTTCGACGCCGTCGGGTCGCACACCTTCTTCCTCGGCCGCGTGGTATCCGACCTGGCGGGCGCGCAAGGCCGCCAGTTGTTTCATACCAGCGGCATCTATCAGCACTTCAGAACCCGCAAGGCACGTCCGTTCCCCGCCTGCGGCTGACTGACGCCCGGGGCGACCGGCCCGCACCGTCAGAACAAGCCGCGGCGTCGCCAGCTGTCCAGGTGGCCGACGAGTTTGTCGACCCGATGAAAGCAGGAATGTTCACCATAGGCGCGTCGCAGCGCCGCCAGCGCGATCGGGTTGCGCTCCTGCGGACGGTCACAGTAGTGGTCGAACAGCTGCGTGTACTGCGCGGGCGTTGCCGCCTGCACGAGTTCCTCCCGGCTGAAATACCGATGCGTGATGGGCGTGGGCATCGTCAGTTGGAACGTTCCGCACGCTGCGGCGGCGTATACCCGATGCGTGACCTCGGCGCCGTAGCGGTGGACAAACCCCACCAAGGGGCTGAGCGCAATGCGGGTCCGGGCATAGTGCAGCGGCATTTCGGCAGGAGTAATCGAGTGCAGGCCGAAGCCCCACCTCGGGCCGGCCCACAGCCCCCGATGCCGTCGCAGGATGGGACGCAGGTACCGATAGGCGACTTCGACGCGCTCGTTGCTCATCGAGGTCGCCATGAAATAGTCGTAGCGACGCTCGGACGGCCGCGGATAGTCGACGAAGGGATTGAAGCCCGACGGAATCGTCTCGTGCTCGATCGCGGGACCGTGGGCATCAAAGGAGAATCGACGGTGGAATTCCGGCTCGTAGAGCGAGAAATAGGCGTCCACGCTGAGGCCTCGGCGGCGCAAGTCCCGATGACGTTCATCCTGTGCGGGCGTCAATTGCGCCGGCGGCACCTGCGCGCGCGGCGCGGCGGCATGCCACAGGGGAATGAAGAGGCGCAGGCATCCATTGGCGCGCTTGTATTGCCGCAGGAATTCCAGGTCCAGTGCCTGCAGCACTTGGGGTGTCTCAATGCCGATCAGCACGTTCGGCCGGAAGGATTCGATTGCGGCCGTGATTTGTGCGGTTTGCGCCGCCGGCGGCAGCACCTGGCAATCAATGCCCGCATGGCGCATGCAAGTCGCGAGGTCGCCGATCCAGATTTCGGCCGTAATGCTCAAGGGACGCAGGATTAGAATCCGGTAGCCGGCGGCGCGATGCTTTTTCTCATTCAGGGCAATCAACGCAGTTCGCAGCGTCTGCCCGGTGGCCACGATCTGCGGATCGGAATCCTCGATTGATTCGCGGCATTGACTGCCGCGCCGATAGGCCGCGCGCAGCAGCCGCAGGCGCCAGCGGCGCACTGCCGCGGCGCCCCCGCGGCTCCACAATCGCCACACCGAGCTCATCCTGCGCCCTCAGTCGCCGCGCTTTAACTTGAATACCAGGGCCACCGGTACTTCCAGCGCCACCGGATCGAAACGTGCGCCGACGGGAATATCAGCCGGATCCAGCATGGGTTCAACGACCTGCTGCATCTGCAGTCCCAGCGCGGAGCAGGCCGAATGCCAATGGCTGTACAGGTGCTGGGTATGGCGTACGGCGTAGCGGCGGCTACCGGACTTGAAGTCGCGTACCCAGCCGAGTGCATGCCCGATCGGATGCACGTCGCTGCACAGCAGCGTGCCACCCGGCCGTGTCACCCGGTGCAGTTCGCGCAATGACAACAGCAGGTCATCCAGATGGCCGATCACCAGGCCGCAAACAGTGAGATCCGCCCAGCCGTCCGGCAGCGCAATGGCCGTCAGGTCGCCTTGCATCAGTCCGATCCCGGCGCTGCCGCGGTAGGCATCGAGTTCAAGATCCGCCCGTTTGAGCATCTGCGGCGACAGGTCCACGCCGCTGACCCGGGTCGCGCCGCGCCGCAACGCCTGCAGCATGTAGCGCCCTGTACCGCAGCCCGCGTCCAGCACCGCGCAGCCCCGCAGATCATCCGGCATCAGGCCCAGCATCGCGCGCTGCTCCGCGCGCATGACCGGGTTGTCTGCCTGCGCCGGATAGCTCGCGGCCCAGAGCGCATAGGCGGCCGCGGGTGCCAGAATCGCGGGCCGCGACATCAGCGCGATTCCGCTTCGGCGGCAACGGGATGATGTGCATTCCAGCGCTCGGCCCGCTCGAGCCCGGGTTCGAGGGCCAGCAGCGCGGGCTCCGCCAGGGACTTCGCCAGCAGTTTCGGCCTGCCGTCCAGCACCACCGGCACGGTTTCAATTCCCGCCGCGGCGAACCATTCGGCAAAATCCGGATCGGCGATCCGCGGAATGCCGGCGCGCACCACGGCCCGGATGCGGTTGCGCGCGACTCCCACGAGACTTGCGGCTGCGCCGCCGCGGTCCTCCACGATCACCAGGTCCGCCGGCGAGCCCGGCTCCAGCGCGCCGTAGCCGGGCAGCCGCAGGATCTGCGCCGCCCGCATGGTCACCAGCTGCAGCGCCTGCCAGTCGCTGAACTGGCATTGCAAGACCACGATTCGCAATTCCTCGAGCAGATCGCGCGCCCCGCTGAGGCGTGAGTCGCTGCCCAGGGTGAGCCGCCCGGCCGCATGCAGGCGGCGCGGATCAAGCGAACGTCGCAGCAGGTTGTGGTTGCTGCTGGGACACCACACCACCGCGGCGCCGATGGCAAGCACCCGATCGATGTCCTGCTCGCTGAAGGCCACACCGTGGATTAGCACGGTGTTCGCCGCCAGGCATCCCAGCTCATCGAGTCGGGCAAGCTCCGCCTGTGCCGTCGCATCGATGCCCTCCGCCAGATGAATCATCCACGGCCAAGCGGCCGGCGTCGCGGCAAAGCTCTCTTTGACGGGCGGGCCATACCCGGGCCAACCCAGTGCGTAGCTCCACCCATAGTCGCGTAACACGGTGACCGGAAAGTCCGCCGCCGCAAGCAAAGGATCCCAATGATCGTGGTGCGCTACGCAGGTGGTACCCGCCAGCAGATTCTTCAATGCGCCATGCCGCAGTCGCAACGCCTTGGGCACGCGTAGCGCCTCGATCACCGGCGGCTGCGCGAACTGCGCCTGGAAGGCCGCGATCCAGTCGTAACTGTTGGCGAATGGCGCATGGGCCGCGAGCGGCGGCACCGAGTTCAGGTGCAGATGATCGTGTGCGTTGATCAGGCCGGGAAAGATCAGATGGTCGCGAAGATCGACCGGGTAGGCGCGCGGGTCCGCCGCGGCGCCGATGCGACCCATACGGATCGGCAGTACGGTGCCGGAGCCGCCCAGACTGCCGGCCACCGTTGCGTGACACAGGTTCGCATCCATTCCCGGTCGCGCACTCATACCTGTCTCCATACTCAAGTCGTGAGTACCGCATCCGGCCGATCCGGTTCAATAACGCAGACCGAAGAAACCTTTCCAATCCAAGCGGTTACTCACCGCGTATGAACCCAGCCGATAGCGAAAGCGACGCCACCGACCGCCTGCTGCTGGAACGCATGGCCAAGGGCGATCGCGCCGCCCTGGGGGCGCTGTACCACGGCTATCACGGCAGGCTGTGCCGATTTCTGTCGCGACTGACGCGCCGCGTTGACGTCGTCGATGAAGTCATCAATGACACCTTCTGGATTGTCTGGCAGAAATCGGCGCAATTCCGCGGCGAGTCGCGCGTCTCCACCTGGATCCTGGGTATCGCCTATCGCTGCGGATTGAAGGCGCTGCGGCAGCGCGGCGCCGCAGCCGCGGCCTGCCTGCCGTCCGACGACGAGCGCACGCCGGTCACTCACCCGGATGAGGATCGCGAACTGCGCGACTGGCTCGCAAAGGGCCTGGAGCGGCTCAGCGCCGACCAGCGTGTGGTGATCGAGCTGGTGTACGGCGTGGGTCACAGCCTGGAGGACGTCGCGACCATCATGCGCTGCCCGCTGGGCACGGTGAAGGCCCGCCTGTTCCACGCGCGGGTGAAGCTGCGAAATGTGCTGCCCGACCTGGCGGGGGAAGCGCCCGTGTACAAAGTGCGCGTGTCATGACCATGGCGTTCGTGAGCGGCAGGGAATGCATGCGTGCCTGGGAGGCCATGCCGCTGGTGCTGCAGCAGCGCGCCGGCCCCGAGACGCGCGATTGGCTGCAGGCGCACCTTGGCGGCTGTGGCGCCTGCCGGATCGCGTTCAGGCAGCACGACCGTCTGCAGCTCACCCTGTCGTTGCCTTCCGATCTGCCACTGGATGCGGATGTCGGGTTGCGGCGCCTGCTGGATCGGATCGATGCCTCGGTCCGCGATGTCGCGCCTGCCGAGTCGCCTTCCCGCGCCGGTCGATGGCAACGCGCACTGTTCGCGGCGGCGCTCATCCAGGCCGGCATTTTGCTCCTGGGGTGCCGGCTGTGGCACCCGCAGCAGACCGCGGCCTACCGGACGCTGAGCCAGGAACCCGTGCCCGCGACCTCGGCCGCAGGCACCATCCGCGTCGTGCCGGATTCCGCCATGGCCCTGACGGACTGGAACGCGCTGTTGCACGTCCTGCGCCTGAGGGTAGTGGGCGGTCCTGATGCGGCGGGGGCGTACACGGTCGCTCCCACAAGCCCCACGGTTTCGACCCGGCGTGCCTTGCAGCAACTGCGCGCCACCCGAGGCGTGCGCCTGGCCGAGGCGGTTCCGGGCGCGCGCCGAGGCTAGCGGTCGGAGCGGAAACCGATCTTGGCGTGGGTGCCGTCGCAGAACGGCTTGGTCGCACTGCCGCCGCAGCGGCACAGATTGGTGGTGACCGTTCTGGCCACGACCCGACCGGTGCCGCTGATGATCTGCAGATTGCCGCGAACCGCCAGCGGCCCGTTGGGCTGTGGATCGATGGCCAGTGGCCCGTCGACCTCGGGAATGGGATCCGCCTGGGTGGTCGGAGGCTCCCCGGTCGCGGTGAATTCCACCGCATGATGGGAGCCGTCACAGAAGGGTTTGTGCTTGGAGGCCCCACAGCGGCACAGCGTGGCGCGAAACCCCTGCGGCTCGCCATCGATGACCAGGGGCGCGCGAAAGGCATAGGGGCCGCCCTCGCGCACCGCCGCCAGGTTGACCGGCGGCGCCTGCTCCTGCGCGCCGCCGTCGAGGCGCGTATAGCGGATGGCCCCGGACGGGCACACATGCGCGATCTCCACGACCGCCTCGATCGGCATCGCCTCCGGGTGGATCCACGGACCCTTCACATTGGCCAGAAAAACCTTCGGCGCACCGGTCACACAGAAGCGCGCGTGAATGCAGCGACTGCCTTCGAACTTCAGTTCGATCGAGGGGGTCCGGACGGTCTCCACCCCATCGACCACGGTGGTCTGGGCGCCGGCCGAGCGCGCGGCCGCCGAATCATCCACCGCGGCGCTGGCCGGGGCGGCAGCCGGAGCGGAAGGGGCGCCGGCCAGCTTCCTGCTCAGGTCGAAGCCGCGCACCGCGCGCGTGTAGAGATAAGCAAACTGGTCCCGGGCGGCGCGCACGCGCGGGTCATCCGGGCTGCCCAGTTCGTCTGCGGCGCGCGAAAAACACTGCAGCCGCTCGAGGAACACGCGGCGCGCGGCGCGCCCGGGCGGCAACGGCGCGGCATCGCGCAGCGAGACGAATGACATGCCCGCATTGCAGCCCGGATTGGAGGGGCCCGCCGGCAGTCGCGCAGCCCGCTCGGCCAGCGGCGTGATGGCGCGCATCAGACCGACGGCCAGATCCACTGCCAGTGATTTCTCGGCCTGGGGACCACGGATGGCGTAGGCATAGGCGAGCAGCCGCACCATCAGCCCATAGGCGGCATTCGCCAGGTCCACCACGGCGATGGCCGCCGGATCCTCGATCCAAACCCGGCCCTCGGGTCGGGGAGGCTCGCGCAGTACCGGATTGTTGGCGGCCGGGAAGGCCGGGACGAAATCCGGGTTGGCACTGCGCAGTCGCTGGTATTCCTCGCGGATGGCGGCGAAGCGCTGGTAGTGGGAATCGGTGGAGTCCTGCGGCGCACCCTCCCCCTGCACCACGATGGCGTCGAAGGCCGCGAGCGCCGTCTTCAGGCAGATGACCCGCTTGGCGGCCGGCAAGGCCACCTCGTTCGGCGACAGCTGCAGCGCCGGATCGCCATCGAAGGCGTTGTCTTCGGTCTCGCGCTCGACCAGGGCACGCAAGCCCGCCGACAGGGCGGCATAGAAATCTCCCACCGTGGCGTAGTCGATGCCCATCGGCGTAATGCGCGCCTGCGCATTGCCGCGCCCATAGGTGCGCGTGTAGGCAAAGCCCTCCCCATCGGCTTCCGCGGAACCGGCGGGCCGTTCCAGGTAAATGAAATGCTGGAGTGTCGCCGCATTGAAGGGCGACAGGCGCACCGTCACGCTGGCCGGGAGGTTGCCGGGATCGAGCGGGAAATTGGCGCGGCCGAAGCGCGGCGAGCCGCCTAAGGCCGCGGTGATGTTCCACACCGCGGTCAGGTGTCCCATCTCCTCCACCGACACCTTGATGAGTTCGCCGCGCCAGCGGCGCACGGCGTCGACCTCCTGGGGACGCAGACCCTCGGCCTCGCTGTCCTTGAGGCTGAATGCCGCATACAGGTAGGTGCACATCAGGTTGTGCTCCAGTTCCGCCGCCTCGTACAGCGCGTGCAGGATTTCCTCGCGACTTTGCAGCCGCGCGAGCACCGCGTTCACGGGTGCAACGCCACGAAGTCCTGGATGCGCTCACCCAGGTACGTGTCCTTGGTATTCAGATGCATGGTGGAAGACAGATGATTATGCCCGGTCAGGTGCACGAAGAACGGCAGGCGGCCATTGTGCTGCAGATACTGATTGAGCAGCCTCAGGGTCTGGCGCTGGAATTCCGGCGGATCCATTTCCGTCAGAACCAGCAGCAGCGGAATCTTCGTCTGCACCAGACCCTGCAGCGTCGAGCCGGCGACGTAATTGGCTTCATCATGGCCGAAATAGGCGATCTTCAGGTCCGAGCCCGGCGCCGTCACCATGTCGTAAAGGCCCGAGAGCAGCACCAGGCCGGCAATTCCCGCATCATCGCCGGCGTGAAATCTCGCGTTGACGGCGTAGGCGCCCGCATGCGCCGCACCCGCCGAAGTGCCCATCAGGTAGATGCGCCCCGGGTCACCGCCGTGGGCTGCAATGTGCGCGCGCACCCAGGCCACCGCGGCGCCCACGTCCATGGCGCCGGCCGGCCAGGGATGCTGCGGAGCCAGACGGTAGGTCATGTTCACCCCCACCATGCCGTGGCGCACCGCCCACAGCGCGACATTGTCCTGGTAGGGAGACCCGGGCCGATGCTTGTCGCCGGCGACGAATCCACCGCCATGCACGAACAGCAGCACCGGGCGGGCCGCGCCACTCGCGGCAGGCTCGAACACATCGAGCAGGTGGCGCGGATCGGCGCCGTAGGACTGATCCCGCGACACCTGTACGCCCTGATAGGGCTCCCGTTCATGCGCCGGTGCATAGGCCTTGGCCGTGCCTTCGATGGCCGGCGGGGTGATCTCGCTGCCCAGGGCGCGCAGCTTGGTCGCCATGGCGAAGATATCCAGTGACATGCGTAACCTCTTGGCGTGGAGTCTGCTTAAGATGGCAGCTTAATCGCGTCATGGGAACAGGTGTGCAGCCGCCCGGCGGCTCGTGCCAATATCATCTCCATGAATTTTTGCAGTCAGTGCGGCCAGCCTGTCGAGTTGCGCATTCCGCCCGGCGATCACCTGCCGCGGTACGTGTGTCCCGCCTGCGGCACCATTCACTACCAGAACCCCAGGATAATCGTGGGCTGCGTGCCAGAGCATGAAGGACGCATCCTGCTGTGCCGCCGCGCCATCGAGCCGCGCCTGGGCTACTGGACGTTTCCGTCCGGGTTCATGGAAAACCGGGAAACCGTGCAGCAGGCCGCCGCCCGGGAGTCCCTGGAGGAGGCCCAGGCCCATGTTCAGATCGGGTCACTGCTGGCGGTCGTGCACGTCATCGAAGCCCAGCAGGTGCATATCTTCTTTCGCGCCACCCTGCCCAGGGCCGAGTTCGGGATTTCAGCGGAAAGCCTCGAGGTGGGGCTGTTTGCGGAAAGCGGTATTCCCTGGGCCGAAATCGCTTTTCCCAGCATCGAATTTGCCCTGCAGAGGTACTTTTCGGACCGCGCCGCGGGTCGCGAAGACCACCATTTCACCACCGCCGAGCGGCGCCCCCGGATGTGAACCGGGCTTCACGCACCGGTACGGTGCGTGGCAGAATAACGGGTTCGGACGCGCCGGATACGCGTGCAAACCATCAGTGTCGGGGATAGCCAATGACCTTTGTCGTGACTGAAAGCTGCATCAAGTGCAAATACACCGACTGCGTGGAGGTGTGCCCCGTGGACTGCTTCCACGAGGGACCGAACTTCCTGGTGATCGACCCCGATGAGTGCATCGACTGCACCCTGTGCGAGCCCGAGTGCCCGGTGGAGGCGATTTTCTCCGAGGAGGAGATCCCGGCGGGTCAGGAGTCCTTCAAGGCCCTGAATGCGGAACTGGCCAAGAAGTGGCCGGTGCTGGCGGAGAAGAAGGCGGCGCCTGCCGACGCCAAGGACTGGGAAGGCAAGGCCGGCAAGCGCGACCTGCTGGAGCGCTAGCCGGCGGCGGCAAGGCCGCCCGGGGCCTGCTTCAGCGATCAACGTCCTTGAGCGCCTGCGCCAGATCCGGCGGCGGCATGTAGCCGCCGACCAATTCGCCATTGCCGAGGATCAGGGTTGGGGTGCCCTGCAGATTGAACTTCTGGCCCAGTTCATATTCCTTGGCCACCGGATTGTCCGGGCAGACCTTGTCGTTGAGCGTCTTGCCCAGCTTGGCATCGGTGAGCGCGGTCTTGCGATCCGCGGCGCACCACACCTGCTCGGCCTTGCTCCAGGACGTGGTGTTCGGGCCGGTGCGCGGGTAGGCGATGTAGCGCACCCTGATGCCCAGCTTGTTGTAATCGGCGATCTGGCTGTGGAGCTTGCGACAGTAGGCACAGTCCATGTCCGTGAACACAGTGATGGTGTGCTTGGCATTCTCCGGGCCGAACACCACCATCTGCGCTTCCGGAATCGACGCCAGCATTTTCAGGCGCATGTCGCGGCGACGGTTCTCGGTCAGGTTGTTGTTGGTGCCGGTCTCATAGAGGTCGCCGAGAATGGCGTATTTGCCGTCGGCGGTGACGTAGGCGGAGTCCGTGCCGCGCAGCAGCTCGTAGATGCCGGGGATGGGTGTCGCGTGCAGATCCTCGGGCTTCACGCCCTGCATCTTCGCGGCAATGGCAATCTTGGGATCGGCGCTGGCGGCTGCGGCCGCGGTCGGTGCCGGGGCAGTGGCGGCCGGCGCCGGCGCGGTTGCGCTCGCGGCGGCCGGCAGCAGGGGTGCCGCGAACAATATCGCCAGAATTACCAGGGCTGGTGCGCGGATGGTCATGGCATTGGGCCTGTGTCGGGTTGGAGCACCCGGTATGCCCCGATAATATCACCCGGGCCTGA
Organism: uncultured Pseudomonadota bacterium; assembly: GCA_963726995.1. Lineage (GTDB taxonomy): Bacteria > Pseudomonadota > Gammaproteobacteria > Steroidobacterales > Steroidobacteraceae > DAIDKA01. Next base: position 1,461,184 of record CAVSEP010000006.1, on the reverse strand, counting down.
GGAAATGACCCGCGCGGACTCAGCCGCGCGGATGGTGCTGCTGATGCAGTTCCTTCATGCGCTCGCGGGCGACGTGGGTATAGATCTGCGTGGTGGAAAGATCGCTGTGACCCAGCAGCATCTGTACCACGCGCAGATCCGCGCCGTGGTTCAGCAGGTGCGTGGCGAAGGCGTGGCGCAGGGTATGCGGGGACAGATCCCGGTCCACGCCAGCCTTTCGGGCATAACGCTTGATGATGTGCCAGAACGCCTGGCGGGTCATGCGATCGCCGCGGCGGGTCGGGAACAGATAATCGGTCTGGCGCTCCAGCAGGATTTCGCCACGCGCGGCGCGGGCGAACTCGTTCAGCCACCTTACCGCCTCTTCACCCAGCGGAATCAGGCGCTCGCGATTGCCCTTGCCCATGATGCGGATCACGCCCTGATTGAGGTTCACCTGCGAATAACGCAGGTTCACCAGCTCGGACACGCGCAGCCCCGTGGCGTAGAGCACCTCGAGCATGGTCCGGTCGCGGTTGCCCAACGGGTCGGCGACCGCCGGGGCGCCGAGCAGCGACTCGACCTCCTCTTCGGTCAGGGACTTCGGCAGCGAACGGCCGATCTTCGGCATGGCGATCTGCGCGGTCGGGTCATCGCGGATGACGGCCTCGCGCATCAGATAGCGGAAAAAGCGGCGGAAACTCGACAACTGCCGCGCCGTGGAGCGCGGTCGTGCACCGTGCTCGACCCGGGCGGCAATGAAATCCTGCAGATCCGACTTGGTGGTACGCGACATCTGGATGCCGCGCTCACCCAGCCAGCGCGACAAGGCCGTCAGATCGGCGCGATACGCCGCCAGGGTGTTGGCCGACAGGCCGCGTTCCATCCACACCGCATCCAGAAACCGGGCGACGGCCGGATCAGCGGGTTCTGGCGCGGTCGCCGCAAGAGCTGTAGCGTGCTTGGACAAGGTCGGCCTCACTTGGAACGTCGATGCTTGCCGTGTGCGACCTGGGGAGGCAGTAAGCCGCCTCAAGGACCTTTCGGCATCTGTCCTGATTATGCGGAGGGGGGGCGCCGAGCCGGAGTGACCATTATCACAACTATTGAGCCGGTATTACATAAAGAGAACCAGTTCACACAAATGGGCCACTGATTATTTTCAACTAGACCCTTGCCGAAGCCACCCAAAAACCCCTGATTACTCCTACGCTTACGTCTTAGATGCGCCGGATTGCCAACTTTGTGTACGGGCTGTACGCGGCCGTGCTGTTCACCTGCCTGAGTTTCCTGGCCATGCTGGGCATGATGGTATTGCCGGGCCTAAGCCGACGCCGGTGGCTGGCCCGCGGTACGGCCCGCACCTTCCTGCGCCTGGCCGGCATGCCCCTGACAGTTGAAGGTCTTGAGCGCCTGCCGGCGGGCGCCTGCGTGGTGGTGGCCAACCACGCCAGCTATCTGGACGGCGTGGCCTTCACGGCGGCCCTGCCGCCGCGCTTCGGATTCGTCATCAAGCGTGAGATGGCCACGGTGCCGCTGGCAGGTTTCCTGCTCCATCGCATCGGATCGCAGTTCATGGCGCGCGGCCAGGCCGGCAAGACCACGAAGGACGCCCGCCGCGTGATGCGCAGCGCCGAGTCCGGCGAGTCGCTGTTCTTTTTCCCCGAAGGCACGTTCAGCGAGGAGCCGGGGCTGCTGAAATTCCACTTCGGCGCCTTCGCCACCGCACAGCGCGCCGGCTGTCCGGTGGTGCCGGCCATCATTCACGGATCGCGCGTGGCGCTCTCCCCGCGCGGCGGTCTGCCGCATCCGGGGCCGCTACGAATCGAGATTTTGGAACCCGTGGGTACGCCTCTCACGGGCACGGAGGCGGTGGCGGCGCTGTGTCGCCAGGCGCGCAATGCCATACTGGGAAAACTGCAGGAACCGGACCGGGAGGCCGCCTGATGAATCTCAACGAAGTGCGTGCAGTCATCACCGGAGGGGCTTCGGGCCTGGGGTTTGCGGTCGCCGAACTGCTGGTTGCCGAGGGTGCGCGCTGCACGCTGTTCGACATCCAGGATGCGCAGGGCCAGAAGGCGGCGCAATCCCTCGGCGCCGCCGCCCGCTTCCAGCGCTGCGACGTGAGTTCCGAAAGCAGCGTCGATGCGGCCATGAGCGCCGCCGCCAAATCCATGGGCGGCCTGAATGTGGTCGTGAACTGCGCCGGCATCGGTACCGCGGGGCGCATTCTCGGCCGCAACGGCCCCATGCCGGTGGAGCAGTTCACCCGCACCATCCAGATCAATCTGGTCGGCACCTTCATGTGCGACCGTGCCGCGGCCGTGATCATGCAGCACAACGCCCCCGGCCCCGACGGGGAGCGCGGCGTGCTCATCCATACCTCTTCGGTCGCCGCATTCGAAGGACAGATCGGCCAGGCCGCCTACACCGCCACCAAGGCTGCCGTGGCGGCGATGACCCTGCCGATCGCCCGCGAGCTGGCCCTGTTCGGCATTCGCTGCGTCGCCATTGCGCCGGGCATCTTTCACACACCGATGCTCGGCAACATGCCGCCCGAATTGCAGGAGTCCTTAGGCAAGCAGATCCCGTTTCCGCAGCGACTGGGGAAACCTGCGGAATTCGCTGCCCTGGCCGCCGGCATCATCACCAACCCGATGCTCAACGGCACGACCATACGTCTGGACGGCGCCATTCGCATGCAGCCGAAGTAAGCCCGCTACAATCCACGGCATGAGCAGAGACGTTCTCGAATACGACGCCGTCATCGTCGGGGCTGGCCCCGCGGGTCTGGCCTGCGCCATCCGCCTCAAACAGCTGAAGCCCGACATCAACCTTTGCGTGCTGGAGAAAGGCGCCGCGGTGGGAGCGCACTCCCTGTCCGGCGCGGTCATTGAACCAGGACCGCTGGATGCGTTGCTGCCCGAGTGGCGTAAGAGCCCGCCGGGCATCTGCGTACCGGCAAGGCGCGATGAGTTCCGGCTGCTGACACGCACCGGCAGCATCCGCCTGCCGACCCCGCCGCAGATGAACAATCACGGCAATCTGATCGTATCGCTGGGGTTGCTCACGGCCTGGCTGGGCCAGCAGGCCGAAGGCCTGGGCGTGGATGTATTCCCGGGATTCGCGGCGGCCGCACCGCTGTTCGACGCGCAAGGCGCGGTCGCCGGAGTGCAGATCGGCGACATGGGCCTGACGAAAACCGGCGAGCCCGGACCCAACTATTCGGCCGGCCCCGAAGTGCGCGCGCCGCTGACCTTCATCGCGGAAGGCGCGCGCGGCAGTCTCGCCAAGGTTCTGACCAGGCATTTTGCACTCGATGCCAGATCCGGCCCTCAGACCTATGGGCTTGGAATGAAGGAGCTGTGGCAGCTGCCCAAGGGCCGCGTGGAACCGGGCCTGATCCAGCACACCATGGGCTGGCCCCTGGATACGGCCACCTACGGCGGCAGCTTCATCTATCACCTGGACCAGGATCGCCTGTACGTGGGTTTCGTCGCAGGACTTGATTACTCCGATCCGAACTTCATGCCCTTCGAAGCGTTCCAACAGTTCAAGAACCATCCCAGCATCCGGGGTTTGCTGGAGGGCGGGGAAATCCTAAGCGCCGGCGCGCGCACCATTGCCGCGGGCGGCTGGCAATCCATACCGCAACTGTCGATGCCGGGCGCCGTCCTCATCGGCGACACCGCCGGCGGCGTCAACGTGCCGAAGATAAAGGGCGTGCACCAGGCCATCCGTTCCGGAACACTGGCGGCCGAGGAGTTTGCGCAATCCGGCTCGCTGGCGGGGTTCGAGGCCCGCTGGCGCCAGTCCGCCGGCGGCCGCGAGCTCAAGGCGGTCCGCAATATCAAGCCCGCCTTCAAACACGGGCTTTGGGTGGGCCTCGCCAATGCGGTGCTCGAAACGGCGACCGGCGGGCGTTCGCCCTGGACACTAAGGCATCGACCGGACCATGAGCAGCTGCATACGCTGGCCGAACAAACGCCGGTGGAACGTCACTGGGTGGATCGCACGCTGCCGCCGCGTGACCGGCTGGCCTCGGTATTCTTTGCCGGCACCAGCCATGAGGAATCGCAGCCGGCACACCTGAAGGTTCGCGATCCCTCCCTGTGCGCCGGGCGCTGCGCCACCGAGTTCGGCAATCCCTGCCTGCGCTTCTGCCCCGCCAATGTGTATGAGATGGTGGACGATGGCCAGGGCGGTCGCCGGCTGCAGATCAACGCGGCCAACTGCGTGCACTGCAAGGCCTGCGACATCAAGGACCCGTACGGCGTCATCGACTGGACCACCCCGGAAGGCGGTTCGGGCCCGAACTACCAGGCACTGTAGCAGCCATCTCGTGTCGCGAATGAGGCTGGAACAATGGGAGGGCCTGCCGGAGCTGTACCGCCGCGAACTGCGCGACAACGGCTACCAGTCCGATCCCGCCCAGCTGGCGGCCGTTGCGGCCCTGTCGGACCTGCGGCAACGGCTCATCCGTCGCCATCGCACCAGTAGCAAGGGACTGAAGGTCGTGCGCGCCCTGCTGCGGCGCGCCCCGCACCCGCCGGAGCGCGGCCTGTACCTGTGGGGCGGGGTCGGCCGCGGCAAGACCTGGCTGATGGACCTGTTCTACGACAGCCTGCCCTTCGCACAGAAACGGCGGCGGCACTTCCATCGCTTCATGCAGGAAGTGCACGGCGGATTGAAGGACAACGCGGGTCATCAGGCGCCCCTGGAACGCGTGGCCGACAGCATCGCGGCCGGGGTCGAGGTGTTGTGCTTCGATGAGTTCCATGTCAGCGACATCGCCGACGCCATGATACTGGGCACCTTGCTGGGCGCACTGTTCGAGCGCGGCGTCACGCTGGTCGCCACCTCGAATTCGGCGCCCGGGGAGCTGTACCGCGACGGCCTGCAGCGGCAGCGCTTCGTGCCGGCCATCGAGCTGCTGGAACAGCACACGCAGGTGCTGGTGGTGGACGGCGGCACGGACTACCGCCTGCGCCGCCTGACCCGCGCCGGAACCTATCTTCTGACCTCGAATCCGGAAACCGCGGCCCGGCTGGCCGGTTTGTACAAGGGACTGACGCACGCCGACGTGGCCAGGCCGGGTCAGATACAGATCGCCGGCCGCAGCATTCCCACCACGGCAATGGATCCGCATGCCGTCTGGTTTGAGTTTCAGGCCCTGTGCGAGGGACCGCGCAGCGCCGAGGATTACATCGAAGTGGCGCGCAGCTGGCCCACGGTGCTGGTCGCGAACGTGCCGCTGCTCACGGCGCAGGATGAAGACGCCGCCCGGCGCTTCATCGCGCTGGTGGACGAACTGTATGACCGTCGCGTGAATCTGGTCATCACCGCGGCGGTGCCGCTGCTGCAGCTTTACCAGGGCGAGCGACTGCAGTTTGAATTCCAGCGCGTGCTCAGTCGCCTTACCGAAATGCAGACTCCCGAGTACCTCTCGCAGCCGCATCGGCCCTGATTCATTCGCATCGCCGGAGCGTATACTGCGGGCCATGTCAGCCGAGATTCCCGCGGCCCGCATTCGCTTCATCGAGCGGGTGATCCACGCCGCGCGCGCACCGCAGGACAAGTCCGGCAGCGCCGACCGCGCGCGGTTCCTGAAGCAGTATTTCCTCGGCTGCGCGCAGGAGGACCTGCTGGCACGCCAGCCGGAGTACCTGGCACGCGTTGCGCTGGCGCATCGACAGGCCGGCGCGCGGCGCCTGCCGGGCCGGCCCCTGGTTGCCGTGCTGGACGGCGAGGTCAAGGGCGGCCCGCATACGCTGGTCGCGGTCGTCACCGACGACATGCCCTTCCTGGTCGATTCGCTGCTGCTGGCCTTCAACCGGCTCGGCATCGGCGTGCACCTGATCATCCATCCGCTGTTTGACGTGCGGCGCGATCGCGCCGGACGCAGCGTCGCCTTCGGCGACGCGCGGGGCGCGCGGCGCGAGTCCTGGCAACTGTTCGAAGTCGACCGGCAAATCGATTCGCAGCGCCTGCAGCTGCTCACCAGCACGCTGACGGCGACGCTGGCCGACGTGCGGGTGGCCGTGGCCGACTGGCAGCTCATGCTGCAGCAGGCGCGTACCGCTGCGCGCGATCTGCAGGCGCAAGGAGTGCCGCGTGAGGCGGATGCCGGTGAAGCCCGCGCGCTGCTGGACTGGATGGTGGCCGGCCATTTCACCTTCCTGGGCTATCGCCGCTATCAGCTGCGGCGGGGCGCCCGCCAGGATCTGCTGCTGCCGCAATCCCGTACCGGCTTGGGGATTCTGCGCGCCTCGCGCCCCGGCGTGGGCAGCCCCACGCCGACCAGCCTCACCGGCGCCCTGCGTCGCGAGGCGCGCTCGGCCCGGGCGGTGCTGGTCACCAAGGCCAACTCACGCGCCACCGTGCATCGCGGCAGCTATCTGGACTACGTGGGCGTGCGCACCTTCGATGCGCGCGGCCGGGTCACGGGCGAACATCGCTTTCTGGGACTGTGGACGTCCTCCGCATACGAAAGCAGTCCGCGCGCCATCCCGCTGCTGAAGCACAAGATCAGCGCGATCATGGGTGCCTTCGACGCCGCGCCGGGCAGCCACGATGCCAAGGCGCTCGCGCACGTGCTTGAGACCTATCCGCGCGATGAACTGTTCCAGGCCGGCACTGCCGAGTTGATCCGCAGCGTCCGCGGCATCGTCAATCTGTACGAACGCTCGCAGGTGCGCCTGTTCGCCCGCCGTGATCCCTTCGGACGCTTCTACTCCTGCCTGATCTACCTGCCGCGCGATCGATACGACTCGCGCGTGGGTGCGCGCATCGAGGCCGTGCTGCGCGGCGCCCTGCGCGGGCTGTCTGTGGAAACCCAGGTTGAAGTCTCGGAATCGGCGCTGGCGCGTCTGCACGTGGTGGTGCGCTTAGGCGCCGACGCCCCGGCGCGCGTCGACCTGGCAAAGATCGAGCGGGCACTGGCGCGTGCGGCCTGCACCTGGCAGGCGGGCCTGCGCGAGGCGCTGACCGCCACCATGGACGAGGGCGCGGCGCTGACAATATGGTCCCGATTCGCCTGGGTGTTTCCGGCCGCCTACAGCGAGCGGGTCACTCCCGGCGCCGCGCTGGCCGACATCGCGGAAATGGCCGCACTGGGCACTGAACCTGACGCCATGCGGCTGCGGCTGCATCGCGGCCGCGGCGAGTCGGCGACGCAGCTGCACCTCACTTTCTACCGCCGCGGCGCCGCGGCCTCCATATCCGATGTGGTGCCGGTGATGGAGAACTTCGGCCTGCGGGTCATCGCGGAACACCCCTATGAGATCCGCTGGCCCGACGGAACTCGCGTGCAGATCCAGGACTTCGAGCTGGAATATGCCATGGCGCTGGACATCGGGCGACTCGGTGAACGACTGGGCACCGCGATCGACAGCGTATGGACCGGCGCCACCGAAAATGACGGCTTCAATCGCCTGGTGCCGTTGACCGGACTGGCGGTGCGCGAAGTCATGGTGCTGCGTGCCTGCGGTCGCTATCTGCTGCAAACCGGCCTGCCCTTCAGCCAAAGCTACATGGAGCGGGTGCTGCAGGGCCATCCCGGCATTGCGCTCGATCTATTCCGGCTGTTCGATCGACGGCTGAATCCGGCCAAGTCCACGGCCGCGCGTGCCCGGACCGAAGGGCTGGAGCAGCGCATCACGCGCGCGCTGGAAGCGGTGAGCAGCCTGGACGCTGACCGCATCCTGCGTGCCTTCCTGCACGTAATTCGCGCCATGGTGCGCACCAACTTCTGGCAGCTGCGCGAGGCGGGCCATCGGCCCTACCTGTCATTCAAGCTCGACTCGCAGGCGATACCCGAGCTGCCGCTGCCGCGCCCGATGTTCGAAGTCTTCGTCTACAGCCCGGAGGTCGAGGCGGTCCACCTGCGCATGGCCCAGGTGGCGCGCGGCGGCATCCGCTGGTCGGATCGGCGCGAGGACTTCCGCACCGAGGTGCTCGGACTGATGAAGGCGCAGAACGTCAAGAACACCGTCATCGTGCCCATGGGCGCCAAGGGTGGTTTTGTCGTCCGGCAGCCGCGCGGCACGACTTCCGAGGAGCGCCAGCGCGAAGGCATACGCTGCTACCAGACCTTCATGCGCGGGCTGCTGGATCTCACGGACAATATCGTCAGTGACCGCATCGTGCCCCCGCCGCAGGTAGCGCGACGCGACCCGGACGATCCCTACCTGGTGGTCGCAGCCGACAAGGGAACCGCCAGCTTCTCGGATATCGCCAACGCCGTGTCGGCCGAATACTCGTTCTGGCTGGGCGATGCCTTTGCCTCCGGTGGTTCCGCCGGCTACGACCACAAGAAGATGGGCATCACGGCCAGGGGCGCCTGGGAGTCGGTGAAGCGGCATTTCCGCGAGCTTGGCCGCGATGTCCAGACCGAGGACTTCACGGTGTGCGGCATCGGCGACATGTCCGGCGATGTCTTCGGCAACGGCATGCTGCTGTCGCGACATATTCGCCTGGTGGCCGCTTTCGATCACCGTCATATCTTTCTGGATCCGAATCCGGATGCGTCCACGAGTTTTGCCGAGCGCGCGCGCCTGTTCGGCCTCGCCCGCTCCTCCTGGGACGATTACTCGAAGAAATTGCTTTCCCGAGGCGGCGGTGTCTTCCCGCGCGCGGCGAAGGCCATCGCCCTGTCCACGCAGGCGCGTGAACTGCTGGGGCTGCCGGGCCCCAGCGCCACGCCGGTGGAGGTCATCCACGCCATACTGTCGATGCCGGTGGATCTGCTCTGGAACGGCGGCATCGGCACCTACGTGAAGGCGAGCGGTGAAAGCCACGCGCAGATCGGCGATCGCGCCAACGATGCGCTGCGCATCAACGGCGCCGAGCTGCGCGCGGCGGTGGTGGGCGAAGGCGGCAACCTCGGGCTGTCGCAATTGGGCCGGGTTGAATACGCGCTGAAGGGCGGTCGGCTGAATACCGACTTCATCGACAACTCCGCGGGGGTCAATACCTCGGATGTCGAAGTGAACCTGAAGATCCTGCTCAATCCGCGGGTGCTCGCCGGCTCGCTGCGGATCAAGGATCGCGACCGGCTGCTGACCCGCATGACCGGCGATGTTGCAGCCCTCGTCCTGCGCAACAACTACCTGCAAAGCCAGGCATTAAGCACCCTGGAGGTCCAGGCGGTCGCGCGGCTGCCCGAGCATCAGCACCTGATCCGGCAGCTGGAACACGGCGGGGATCTGAACCGCAGCATCGAGTTCCTGCCGGATGACGAAGCACTGAGGATGCGGCACAAGCAGTCCCAGGGCCTGACGCGGCCGGAACTGGCCGTGCTGCTGTCCTACAGCAAGATCTGGCTCAGCCATCATCTGGTGAAATCGGACGTGCCGGAAGATCCCTATCTGTCCCAGGAGCTGGAGCGCTACTTCCCGCAGGCAGTGCGCAGCCGGTTCGCGCGGGCCATCGGCCGGCATCGGCTACGGCGCGAAATCATCGCCACGGCAACCACCAACAGCCTCGTGAACCGGATGGGCCCGACGTTCGTGATCCGTGCGCAGGAAGAAACCGGGGCGCCCCCGGCGCGGGTGGCGCGCGCCTATACCGCGGCGCGCGAGGTGTTCGAAACGCGCGAGCTATGGTCGCAGATCGAGGCGCTCGACAACCGCATTCCCGCGCCCATGCAGTACCGCATGCTGTACGAAATCGGCCGGTTGCTGCGGCATGCCACCTACTGGCTGCTGGCGCAGCGGTCCACCCTGTCCATCGACGCCGCGGTGCGCGAGTTGCGCGCGCCGGTTCGCCAGCTCACGGCGCAGCTCGCCGGCGCGCTCAAGGGGCAATGGCGCAGCGGCTACGAGGCCGTGCTTGTCCAGTATGCGGAGGCCGGGGTGCCGCATCCGCTGGCAACGCGCCTGGCGCTGCTGGATGCGCACGACAGTGCCCTGGACCTGGTGCAACTGGCGGCGGCCGGCAAATTGGCGATCGGCGAGGCGGCCAAGGCGTACTTTGCACTCGGCGCGCGGCTGGGCGTGGACTGGATCCACGCGCAGGTGCAGGCGCTGCAGATCGATGGCACCTGGCAGGCCGTGGCCCGCGCCGGCCTGCGTGACAGCCTGTATCACTCGCAGCGTCTGCTCACCCAAAAGGCCCTCGCCCGGCCCGGCCGCGGCGGCCCCATGGCCCGGACTGATGCCTGGATCGGCGCCAATGCCCGGGATCTGGCGCAGTGGGAACGCATGCTGGCGGATATGCGCGCCGCGGGCAGCGCGGATTTCGCCAGTCTCTCGGTCGGCGCGGAAGCCCTGCGGCGCCTGACTGCCTAATCGGCTTAACGCAGCTGCGCCGCTGCGGTAGAGTAAACTGAATTCCGCAACTTGCGCCGGAGGCTCGATTTTGGCTGGAAAGCTCATCCTGGTCCGCCACGGCCAGAGTATCTGGAATGTCGAGAACCTGTTCACGGGCTGGTACGACGTGGATCTGTCGGAAGCGGGGCGCGCGGAGGCGCGCAGCGCCGGCCAGCAGATCCTGGCCGAGAATCTCGACATCGATCTCGCCTTCACTTCCGTTTTGAAGCGTGCCATCCGCACTCTCTGGTTCATCCTCGATGAGACCGATCGCATGTGGGTGCCGGTGGAGCGCAGCTGGCGGCTCAACGAGCGCCACTATGGCGCGCTGCAGGGCCTCAACAAAGCCCAGACGGTCGAGAAGCATGGCGAGGCGCAGGTGAAGATCTGGCGACGCAGCTACGACACTCCACCGCCGGCCCTGGCGCTGGATGATCCGCGCCATCCGTGCCACGATCCGCGCTACCGCGACGTTGACCCGGCCCTGCTACCGGCCACCGAGTCCCTCAAGGACACCCTGGGGCGCGTGCTGCCGTTCTGGGAATCGCGCATCGCGCCGCAGCTGCTTGCGGGTCGCAATGTGCTGGTGGTGGCGCACGGCAACAGCCTGCGGGCCATGGTGAAGATGCTGGACAACCGTTCCGAGGCGGACATCGTCGAGCTGAATATCCCGACCGGTGTGCCGCTGCTGTACGACCTGGATGCCAGGCTGGCGCCGCTTTCCAGCCGCTACCTGGGCGATCCGGCGGCCATTGCGGCCGCCGCCGAGGCGGTACGGCGCCAGACTGAAAAGCGCTAGTGGGGCTGCGCCTGCTTCGGTACCACGGCGGCGGACCAGCCGTCGTAATGACCACCGTGCTGCGCCGCCAGCTCCTGGAACCTGGCCGTCAACTCACGCATCCCGGGCACTGACAGGCGCAGCGCCTTGGTGGCGTGCAGGCTGAAGGGGTGATCGCCCGGATTATCCGGTGCCGGCTTCACATCCACCCGGTAGCCTTCGGATTCCAGTGTCGCCGCGGCGGAGTGGCCGGCGGCTTCCGAAGGCATGGCCATGAAGAAATCCACCTCGTGCGGCTGGAACGGATCGGATCCTGCGGCACGCAGGCGCTCGATGAGGCGCGCGTCCCAATCCTTTTCGGTCTTCTGGTTCACCTTGCGAAGGGTGTAGTAGATCCGCCCCAGGGCGGCCGCCCCGGCGACGAACAGCAATGTGAGCAGCCAGTTCATTCGTCCGGCGCGACCGTCACCCGCAGGCCGGCCAGCGCCTCGGTGAATTCAATCTGGCAGGACAGGCGCGACTGCGGTTCGCGGTGCGCCAGGTCGGCCAGCAGCTCGCGCTCATCGGACATCGCCGCCGGCAGCTTCGCGGCCCACTCCGGATCCACATAGACATGACAGGTCGCGCACGAACACATGCCGCCGCAGATCGCCGCCACACCATATTCGAGGTCGCGCAGCGTCTCCATCACCTTCAGGCCAGTCTTTGCCTCGACCTGATGTTCAACTCCGTTCCGATCAATCACTCTCAACAAGGGCATGAATCCGCTCCGGGCTCGCTTGGGTTGGTAAAGCGGCTAGTGTGCCGGTGGCAGGTGGCGGCGGGCAAGCGCCAGGCGGCGGCGCCACAGATCCGACAGCAGGCTGTAGACCCAGGTCAGGTCCTGCAGCGCCTTAGGACTCGCGCTCCCCCCAGTCCGCATTGCCGCAGCAATGCCGTCCCCCGGGGCGCAATCTTCGGGTAGTAGGCCAGCAGACAGGCCAGATCCATCAGCGGATCCCCCACCGTGGCATATTCCCAGTCGATCAGCCGTGGCCGCTGCAGATCGATCATATTCGTATGAGTCAGATCGCCGTGGACGATGCAGGCCGGACGCGCCGCCTGCGCCTGTGCGGCGAGAATCCGGCGTGCCCGCGCCAATGGCGTCGCAAGTTCGCGGGCCTCATCAGGAACCAGCGCCGCGATCTGCGCCACGTGAGCGGCCAGGAGCACCCCCAGATCCAGCGCCGGCACCGCGGGGGCCGGCACGGCTTGCAGCTGCCGCAAGGTCTGCGCCAGGGCCGCAAGCCTGGATTCATCGTCCATGTCGGCCGCCCGCCAGACGGCGCCGTCGAGGAACTCGCTGACCAGGTAGCGTCCCAGAGGATCGGCCGCCAGGACCCGGGGCGCGAGTCCGGCATCCGCGGCGGCCGCCTGCAGCACCACCTCGCGTCGCCGGTCCACGCCCAGGGCCGCGCTGTGGGGCTCATGCAGCCGCACCACGAAGTCGCCCTGCCGGGTCCGGACCCGAAAGGTGGCGTTGATCGTACCTCCGGGCAGAGCCCGCACGTCGCACTCGCCGATCGATTCGGCGCCGGGCACCTGCGCCAGTGCCTCACGCCACGCTGCCGTGTCCGGCAGATTCACGCGGCGACCAGCGCAGCGACGCGGCCCTGCTCCCGCCAGGTGCGCCACCAGGATCGATGCCCGACGATGATGACCACCAGCGTCGCGGCCGTCATGAGGCCCAGCAGGTACAGCTTCTGCTCGAAGAACAGGAATGCCTCCACGGCGTCGATCACGAACCAGTACGCCCAGTTCTCAAGCTTGACGCGCGCCACCAGCCAGGTCGTGAACAGACTCCCCCAGGTGGTGAGGGAATCCAGATAGGGCCATGCGGCCCGGGTCTCGCGTACCAGGAATTGCGCGGTGAGCACGCTGACCAGCACCACGCCCACCGTGCCGATGACATGCCAGCGCAGCGGCAGCAGCGTCACGGCCGGGCGCGGAATGTCCGCATCGGTCCAGCGCCAGTAGCCGTACACCGAGACGATGACGTAGTAGACGTTCAGTGCGGCCTGCATGGGCAGCCCCTGGTGCGCCGACAACCAGATGACGATGGCGGAACTGACGCCGCCGGCCACCCAGCACCAGCGACTGCGCCGCACGGCCAGCACCAGGTACGCCACGCCGAGGATCACGGCGATCACTTCGGCCATGGACATCGCCCGCAGCGCGGCGACGATGCCATCCATCATCGGATCAGGCCCGCATCAGTCAGGGGCCCGATGACCTTCATGACCACGACGGACTTGTCGACCGATTCGAAGGTGGTCTTGATTTCGCGCGCCAGCGCCGCGAATACCAGGTCGAATGGCCCGACCACCTGCGTGCTCAGGCTGTTGGTGATCACGCGCACCCCGCTGGCGCTGTTCAACCGATCGATGAAGTCCTTGATCTTCGGAATCAGATCCCGCTCCAGCGGATACAGGCTCAGTTCAACGGCGATGTCCATGGTTTTGCCCTTGTGCCTATTCAAATGAGTAAGACACGGTCGCGCCCAACTGCCGCGGCGCCCCCAGCTGGATGAACTGCTGATTGGGAAAGTCCGGCGGCACATCGGCGAAGTAGAAGCCGCGCACCGCGTAGTTGCGGTCGGTGAGGTTGCGGACCCAGACCTCGGCGCTCCAGTGATCGCGATCAAGGCCGGCCTTGAGGTTCAGCAGCACGTAGGCGTGGCTGGAATACGGGTCGAGCGCCGGCAGATCGTAGTAGAAGCTGCCGCGTCCGGTCAGGTCGGCTCGAACGAACAGGCCCCAGGGCCCATGCATGGTTCCCGACACCGACCCCTGCCAGCTGGGCGCATGCGGCAGGGCGCGGTCCGGCAGCGCCGCCCCATCGAGGGTCAGGCCATGGAACTGCGAATTGAGCGCACCCAGCGAGGCGCCCAGTTCGAACCGGTCCACCGGTGTCCAGGAGAGTTCCGACTCGAGGCCGTAGTTGCGACCGCTGGGCGCATTGACGTTATAGAGCACGAAACTCGTGGGATCACCCGGCTGCAGCTGCTCACCGGTCTGCAGCTGCAGTCCGCTGCGCCGCGTGTAGAAGACATCCGCATCGATCCGCAGGCGATGGCCAAGAGCTTCGGCCTTGTATCCTGCCTCGAGATTCACATCGGATTCCGGCTGGAACTGCAGCTGGTTCGGCGGCAGGCCAGGTCCCAGGTTGAAGCCGCCCGCCTTGTACCCGCGCCCCAGACTGACATACAGGTGCTGATCCGGCGCCGCCAGGAATTCGAGGGCGGCATTGCCGCCCCACAGGTGATTGACCGGCGCCAGGCTCAGGGTGGCATCGTGGTAGTCGGCGCTGCGCCGCTCGACCCGCGCCCCCGCGCTCCAGTGCCAGCGATCCCCGAGCGCGCCGTCCAGGGCTCCAAACACCGATGTGTTGGTGGAGTGAAAATGGCTGTCCGTCACCGCGACAACGTTCACGGCATCGTTGGGATTCGGATCGTTCGGATCCAGATACAGTCCCGGCGCCGTATCGGCCAGGCTCTCCGACAGGTCAAGCTGATAGACACCCACCACCCAGTTCACGTTCGCCGCCGCGGTGTTCGCGAGCCGCACCTCCAGGCTGTGCGTGCGCCGCTCGCGCACCTGCGAGTCTGAATACTGGTAGAGGATCGGCGCCCACAACACCGGATTGCCGAAGTCCGAATCAAATGAATACCGGATATGGGAGTTTGCGAAGGTGCCGATGACGGTGAGCGTGGTGGGACCGAGGGCCCCATAGGCAATCCTGAGCGAGCCGGCCGCCGAGTCCTGCCGATCCTGTCCGGGCTGGTCGGACTGCGTGGTGCGATTGTTGTTGATGTCCCAGGCATCGTAGCCGTCATTGATGCGGACATCGAACACCGTCAGGTCAACGCGCAGATCCTGCGTCGGCTGGTAGCGCCAGCGGGCGCGTACGGTCAGCTCATTCTCGCCGTCGGTGGCGTCGCGCCCCAGGTACTGGTTGCGATAGAAACCATCGCTGGAATACTGCTGCACCGCAATCCGAAAGGCCGAATCCAGGGCCGCCACCGGTCCGGTGACCATCGCACCGAAGGACCGGGTGTCATAGTCGCCGCCGCTCAATTCCACACGTGCGCCGAATTGGTCGGACGGCGCGGCACTTTGCATGGCAATCAGCCCGCCCAGCGCATTGGCGCCGTAGCGCGTGCCCTGGGGTCCACGCAGTACTTCAACGTGGTCCATGTCAAACAGCGTGCCCACCGTTCCGATGCCGCTGAAGTCGATGTCATCGATCAGGAAGCCGACTGAAGGGTTCGGGGCGCCCTGGTACTGGTCGAGCTCGCCGATGCCTCGAATCTGGAAATATCGCGGCCGGTTGGTGTCACCGGACCAGTTGAGATTGGGCACCAGGCCGATCACATCCTCGAAATGCTGCAGCCCCGCGCCCTGCAGCGTTGCCGAATCAAGCAGCGAAATACTCGCCGGGACGCTCTGCAGGGGTTCGGCCCGGAACCGCGTCGCCGTGACGAGCACTTCCCGCAAAGTGTTGCCGGTTGTGTCAGCGACGTCTTCGGCAAAGGCCGGCACGACGCCCGGCAATGCGCACAGGCAAAACGACACGAATGCGGAAATAGCGCGAGTAGTCACACCTGCTCCCTACGCCGGCATTACCCGGATCAGGTTCAACGGGTTCGCAGGACCATCCTGCGTCTCAGGCTTTCGACTCCCGGCCAGCAAGGCCGTCGGGAAAAAGCCACCCCAAGGTTCTAGGCTGCGTATGTTAGTGACTGCGCCGCTGTTTGCAAGCCCGATGCGGCCTCAAGGCATATAATGAGCAGATATGGCGCGCCACATTCAGGTCCATCAGATCGATGCCTTCACCCGCGTCAAATTCACCGGCAATCCGGCCGGCGTCGTTCTGGACGCCGACGCGCTGACCGATGCGGAAATGCTGGCCATCGCGCGCGAGCTCAACAATGCCGACACCGCCTTCGTCCTCAAGGCCGACGGGCCCGACCACGATCTGCGTGTCAGGTTCTTCACGCCGCGTACCGAGGCGGCTTTCGTGGGGCACGCCAGCATCGCCGCGCACTACGTGCTTTCCGCCGCCGGCGGCGGCACGCGGCGCCTGCGCCAGAAGTCCCGCGCCGGCGTGGTTGAAGTCGAGATCCGTGGCGCCGACGTGCAGCGTCGCATCGCCATCCGCCAAAGCGCCCCGCCGCTGGGCCGGGAGATCAACGACCGCGAACGCCTGGCCGTCATGGACGCGCTGGCGCTGGCTTCCGCCGACCTCGACCCGCATTGTCCGGTGAAGGTCATGGGGGCCGGCGGCACCCGCCTGATGGTGGGCGTGCGCGGCCCGGAACAGCTGCGGCAGTTGAAACCGGATGTCTCGCGGCTCACGACACTGTCGGCGCAGCTGGGCGCCCAGGGCTTCTTCGTCTTCACGCTGGCCCCGGAACTACCTGACGTGCTCACCGAGTCGCGCATGTTCTGCCCGGCGCTGGGCATTGCCGAGGATCCGGTGAGCGGCAACGCGCACGGCATGCTCGGAGTCTATCTGGCCCGCCATGGGCTGCTCGGCGCCGCCGGCGCGCAGCTGAAATTCGCCGGCGCCCAGGGCCATCACGTCAATCGCCCGGGACGGGTGGAAGTGGAGCTGGACTACCAGCAAGAGGCGGTCACGGGAGTGTGGATCGTGGGTCAGGCCACGGCGATTTTCGAAACCCAAATCACCCTGTAAGCGGTTCGCAGCGACTGTCACGCACGGCGAGGCAATCGCCAGATCAGCCAGGCCGCCGGCGCGGTGATGCAGGCCGCCACCAGAAACGGCGAGTTCGCGCCCCACAAGGCGTAGACCGGCCCCGAGACGAACGGTCCGATCACGCGCGCCAGGCTGGTCGCCGACTGGTAGACACCCAGCACCGCGCCGCTGTCGCCGTCCTGCGCCTGGTGCGAAGCCAGTGCCGAGGCACTGGGACTGAACGCGCCCATGCCGGCGCCGCAGAACATCAGCCCCAGGGCGGCGGCCAGCAGGCTGCTGCCGTCGAGGCCCACGAACAGCAGGCCGGCAACGTAGAAGCCGATGCCGACCTGCGCCAGGCGCCGCTCCCCGAGCCGCGGCGCGAGTATGCGCACCAGGCCGCCCTGCATGACGACGGCCACGATGGCAGCGCCGAACATGGCATAGGCCACGGTGCGGGGCCCCGCGCCGAAGCGGTTCAGGGCCCACAGCGCGAACACCGATTCGAGAATTCCCTGCGCGG
The DNA here is from genome assembly GCA_963726995.1 of uncultured Pseudomonadota bacterium. Classification (GTDB taxonomy): domain Bacteria; phylum Pseudomonadota; class Gammaproteobacteria; order Steroidobacterales; family Steroidobacteraceae; genus DAIDKA01. Next base: position 1,443,858 of record CAVSEP010000006.1, on the reverse strand, counting down.
TGGTCACCAGCAAAGCGGCCGACGCAATGAGCATCAGCCGCGGTCGCTGGCGCAGCAGCGCGAAGGGACCTTCGCGCCGGGGATCCTGCGACGCTCGGACCGTGCGGGTCGGCCGCATGCGGCTTTCCGGCAGCCGGAACTTCACCAGCCCCAGGGCCACGAGGCTCAGGAACGCCGAGGCAGCCGCGGGCCGGACGAAATTCGCATTCTGCACGTGATCGCCGGCCAGGATTCCACCCAGGGGAATCCCCAGCATGAAGCCGATGCCGATGGCCGCGCCCACCATGCCCATGGAGCGGGCGCGCGTCGCCGGCGTGCTCACATCGGAAGCATAGGCAAAGGCGGCGGCGAGATTGCCCGCCATGAAGCCGGCAAGCATGCGCGCGGCAAGCAGCATCCACAGGCTGTCCGCCAGCGCCAGTATCCCGTACGACAGGCAAGCCCCGATCAGGCTGCTCATCAGTATCGGCCGCCGGCCGAAGCGATCGCTCAGGCGTCCCCAGATGGGCGCGGCGAGCAGCTGGCACAGCGAATAGCTGCCGAGGATGGCGGTGGTAAGGCTGGGTCCCGCGCCGTACCGGTGAGCCATGTAGGGCACCAGCGGAATCAGCACGCCAAAGCCCAGGACGTCGATCATCGACACCACGAACAATGCGTTGAGCGAAGGCGCCCGGCCGGACGCGGTGTTTGAATCGGGGGCTGTCATCGGATAGGCCCACACCATACCGGGCTACCCTTGGACAATGCCAGCTCATGCGTGGCTGCGGCCGGCCATTCCTCGCGGTTGTGGGTCGCGATGACCACCGTGGTGCCGCCGGCGATGAGCTGCTCCAGATGGCCCATCAATGCGTGACGGGTCGGCGCATCCACTCCGGAATAAGGTTCATCCAGCAGCAACAGCGGCGGATGGGCCGCCCAGGCCCGGGCGAACAGCACGCGCCGCAGCTGGCCGTATGACAGCTCCTCGACGGGCCGCGGCGCAAAGCGCTCCATGCGGAAGAAGGCGAGCGCGGCTCGCGCCGCCGCGCGGTCCGCGGCGCTGGGCGCGGCCGCCAGACCGATGCTGGCATGCAGCCCGGACTGCACCACCTCCGCGACGGTGAGGTGGCGCGGATGATCGGTCTGCAGGTGCGGGGCCACCAGCCCCACCTTGCGCTTGAAGCTCTCCAGCGGCACGCCGGGAACGATGCCCGCGCGCTCGATCCGCCCCCCCGCAGCCACTCCATGATCACCGTACAGCGTGCGAATCAAGGTCGACTTGCCCGAGCCGTTGGCACCGTGCACCACCCAGCACTCGCCGCGGCGGACACACAGAGTGATGCCGCTGAGCACGCGCTGCTCGTCCAGATAGACATCGGCGGATGTCAGGCGCACCAGTATTCGGGCCCTGCCGTCTTGGCGCCGCGCGCGCGAGGACCCGCGGGCGGCCGCGGCCAGACTCCTCGCCGCAGCCCCGGCGGAGCCGGTCGCCCGGGCAAACCATTCGGCAAGCGGCGCCCGTGACAGGGCGCCCCGATAGGCGATGCGTCCGGCCTCGAGGATCAGGGCATGGGTGGCGCTCGCCGGTACGTCCTGCGGGCGGTGCACGGACAGTATCCACGGCAACCGCGAACGTCGGGTGGCGGCGAGGAACGCCAGGGCATTCGCGTGTCGCGCGCCATCCAGACCATTGAGAAGCTCATCCATGAGCAACAGCCGGGGCCTGGTGGCCACGGCGCGCGCCAGCAGCACCAGCCGCCGCTCACCGTAGGACAGGGTCAGGAAGCGCCGCGGCAACAGGTGCGTGATGTCCAGGCGCCCGGCCAGCGCCGCGATCGTGGCGCGATGCGCATCGGTCAGCTCATGCAGTGGAATATCCGTGCGGTGGATCCCCGTGCCGATGACCCGTTCGACCGTGTGGTTCCAGCCATAGCGTTCGTATCGATCCTGGCGCTCGGGGCCCACATAGGCGATCTCATCCTGAGCCTCGTACGGCGTGGTGCGCACCTGGCGGCCCCAGCGATAGCGACGCAGCGGTCGCCGTTGCGGGACCGGCCAGACGGCACCCGCGATCAGTTTCAGCAGCTGGGTCTTGCCGGCTCCGTTGGCGCCGACCAGCACCCAGCGCTCGCCCGGACGGATGTGCCAGTCGATATCGCGCAGTACCGTGCGCTCGCCGCGGGCCACCTCGACACGTTGCAGTCGGACTTCCAGATAGGCTTTCACGGCGCGCACATTGGACCGAACAGGCGCACGTGGCAAGATGCTGCTTATGCTGACTATTCCCGGCGCGGATAAGTCCTGTGACCTGCTCGTGGTGGGTGGCGGCATCAATGGTTGTGGTATCGCGCGCGACGCCGCGGGGCGCGGACTCTCGGTCATTTTGTGTGAACAGGACGACCTCGCCGCGCACACCTCTTCGGCCAGCACCAAGCTCATCCACGGCGGCCTGCGCTACCTGGAGCAGTGGCATTTCAGGCTGGTGCGCAAGGCGCTGCAGGAGCGCGAGGTACTGCTGGCGAGCGCGCCGCATCTCATCAGGCCGCTGCGTTTCGTCATGCCCCACGACGCGCACCTGCGGCCGATGTATGAAATCCGTGCCGGGCTGTTCCTGTATGACCACCTGGCTTCGCGCAAGCGGCTGGCTGCCTCCCGGGCCATCGACCTGCACCACCATCCGGCCGGATCGGGCCTCGACGCGCGATTCCGCCGCGGCTTCATCTACTCGGATGCCTGGGCGGACGATGCCCGGCTGGTCGCCCTCAACGCCCGCGATGCCGCCGACCATGGCGCCACGGTGCTGACCCGCGTGCGCTGCGAGCACGCCGAGCGTCGGGCCGAAGAATGGCGCGTGCAGCTGGCTGCCACGGCCGGCGGCGCGGGCACGGCGACGGTGTATGCGCGCGCCCTGGTGAATGCGGCCGGACCCTGGGTGGCGAACTTCCTGCGTGAACGCACAACGGTGAGCACCCATCGCACCGTGCGGCTGATCAAGGGCAGCCACATCATCGTGCCGCAGATCTTCCGCCATCGGTTCGCCTACATCTTCCAGAACGTCGATCGCCGCATCGTCTTTGCCATCCCCTATGAACATGACTTCACGCTGATCGGCACCACCGACGTCGAGTATCACGGCCAGCCGCAGGATGTGGCCATCAGTGCCGCGGAAGTCGAATACCTATGCGCGACGGTGAACCGCTACTTCACCCGGCAGATCCGGGCCACCGATGTGGCCTACGCCTATGCCGGCGTGCGCCCGCTGCTCGAGGACGAATCGGCGGACGCGGCCAAGGTCACTCGGGACTATGCGCTGGAGTTTGACGTGCAGGGCGCGCCCATTCTCAACGTCTTCGGCGGCAAGATCACGACCTTCCGCCGACTCGCCGAGGAGGCCGTCGACACCCTGTGCAAGGTGCTCAAAGTCGACGCGCCGGCCTGGACCCGGCAGGCTGTGCTACCGGGCGGCGACCTGCCCGGCGCAAGTCTCGCCGTATTCCTGCGCTCGCTCGCGCGGCGCTTCCCCTGGCTGCCCGTGCCGGTGCGTGAGCGCTACGCCCGCGCATACGGAACGCGCATCGCCACGCTGATCGGCGCGGCGCGCAATCCGGCGATGATGGGCGAGGAGGTGCTGCCGGGACTGTATGAGCGCGAGATCGATTATCTGTGCGGCCATGAGTGGGCACGCAGTGCGCGTGACATTCTCTGGCGGCGCAGCAAGCTCGGGCTGCATCTGCCGCCCGACAGCGAAGCACGGCTGGATGCCTGGTTGCAGGATCGCGGCCTGGGCGTATCCGGTCAGTTCGTCGCCCGCCGGAGCCACCCCGGAGCATGAGCACCAAGAGCCATGTGCTGGCGCTCGACCAGGGCACAACCAGCTCACGTGCCATGGTGTTCGACCGGCAGCGCCGGATCGTGGGCCTCGGACAGCGCGAACATCCCCAATCCTTTCCGCGCTCCGGCTGGGTCGAGCATGATCCGTCGCAGATCTGGTCCACGCAGGCTGCGACCATCACCGAAGCGCTGCGGCAGGCGGGCCTCGGCGGCCGTGATCTGGCGGCGATCGGCATCACCAATCAGCGCGAGACCACCGTGGTCTGGGATCGGCGCAGCGGCGCGCCCATCGGCCCCGCCATCGTCTGGCAGGACAGACGTACGGCCGAGCGCTGTGCGGCGCTGCTGGCCGACGGCCACGGGCCGCTGATCAGTTCACGCACCGGACTGCGGCCCGACAGCTACTTCTCCGCCACCAAGCTTGCCTGGCTGCTGGACCATGTGCCCGGAGCCCGCCAGCGCGCCGCGCGCGGCGAACTGGCCTTCGGCACCATCGACAGCTGGTTGATCTGGAACTTGAGCGGCGGCAGGGCGCACGTCACCGACATCAGCAATGCCAGCCGCACGCTGCTGTTCAATATCCACACCGGGGCCTGGGACGATGAGCTGCTGCAGCTGTTCGATGTGCCGCGCGCCTGCCTGCCGCGGGTACTGCCCTGCTCGTTCGCGCCGGCCGATGAGCCACTGGACGTCGAAGTCGACGGCAGCGTGGTGCCGATCACCGGCATTGCCGGAGATCAGCAGGCCGCGCTGTTTGGACAGGCCTGCCTGAGCCCCGGGATGGCCAAGAACACCTACGGCACCGGCTGCTTTCTGCTCATGAACACCGGCACCGCGGCCCTTGAGTCCAAGCAGCATCTGCTCGCCACGGTGGCCTGGCGACTGGGGTCAGCAGCGCCGCAGTACGCGCTGGAGGGCAGTGTGTTCGTCGGCGGCGCGGCCGTGCAGTGGCTGCGCGACGGGCTGGGCCTGATCGCGGACTCCGCCGCAGTCGAAACCCTGGCGCGAGGGGTTCCGGACAGCGCCGGGGTGTGCTTCGTGCCGGCTTTCACCGGCTTAGGGGCGCCCTATTGGGACCCGCAGGCCCGCGGCGCCCTGCTCGGACTCACCCGCGGCACGACGGCCGCGCACATCGCACGCGCCACGCTCGAAGCCATTGCGTTCCAGAGCTCCGACGTGTTGCGGGCCATGCAGGCGGACTCAGGCCGCGCGCTGCAGGAATTGCGCGTCGATGGCGGCGGCAGCCGCAATGCCCTGCTCATGCAGTTTCAGGCCGACCTGCTGGGTGCGCCGGTGGTGTGTGCGCAAACTGCCGAGAGCACCGCGCTGGGCGCGGCGAGCCTGGCGGGAATCGGTGTCGGACTGTGGTCGCTGGCGGACATGGGCGCACTCTGGCAGGCAGGTGCGTCATATCTGCCGCGCATGAGCCGCGACGAGGCGGCCGCGCGACTTGAGCGCTGGTCACGGGCGGTGGCCAGCACCCGCAGCTTTCAGTGACCGGAACCGCCCGGATCCACCGGGCTCTCCAGCACCGCGGTCTCTTCCAGTCGCCCGGGTCCGGGCAGGTCCGGCTGTTCATCCGGTGCGGGCTCGACCCGCACGCAGTTGCGCCCTGAGCGCTTGGCCGCGTACAGCGCCGTATCGGCACGCGCCAGCATGCTTCCGGGGTCGTCCGCGCCGGCAATCGACACCGTCAGTCCGACGCTGGTGGTCACACCCGCATGACCGGGAATGGCGCTGCGGGTCTTGATTGCCGCGACGGTCTGGCGCAGTTCTTCGGCATAGCGGCGCGCCGCGGCCAGGTCCGCATCCGGCAGGACGATGAGGAACTCCTCGCCTCCCAGCCGCCCGAAGGAGGCCGGCGGGGTCACGGTGCTGCGCACCGCTGCGGCCACCAGCTTCAGCACTTCATCACCCGCCGCGTGCCCGTGCTGGTCGTTGATGCGCTTGAAGAAGTCGATGTCCATGATGAGGATGGCGCAGGGCGCCGCCTCCGGCCGGCTAAGCAACTTCGCCAGAATCGCCAACACCGAGCGACGGTTGGGCGCCTGGGTCAGCTCGTCCGTCATCGCCAGGCTTCCCATGCGCTGCGCCCGGCCTCGATTCAGGAGCACCAACCATACGAGCACCACCCCGAGGGCGACGCCCATGGCAATCACCACGCCCTGCAGCTGCCGGACACGATGCGACTGCGCCAGGGCGCTGCCGGCTGCGGCATTCTGCCGCACCAGTGCGCGGTTCTCCTGCTCCCGGGCCGCAGTGTCATATTGAATCTTGAGGATCGCGAAACGCTGATCCAGCTGATGCGACAGCAGCTGCTCCTGCAGCTGCGCTGCTTCGGCCCGGGTCAGATACGCCGCCCGCCATTCGCCCATGGCGGCCTGCACGACGGCCAGGTCGCCGTCGGTGTTGCCCAGCTCCGCCGCCGAGTCGGCGGACTTGAAGACGGCGCGCGCCTGCTGCAGCGCCGCCTGGCTTTCGGTGAGACGCCCGGCAAGATGCAACGCGCGGCCCTTCTCGAGATTGATCTGTGCCGCAAGCCGCGCATCGGGAGTTCCGCCCTGCAGGGAGGTGGCGCGGGCGAGATCATCAAGCGCGCCGGCCGCATCGTTGCGCGCGACCTTCACGGCCGCAAGGCCGCGCAATGCGTAAGCCTCGACCCGCGGATACCTGATGCGCTGCGCCAGCTCCAATGCCTGCGCGAAGGTGGGTTGCGCCAGGTCCCACTGGCGCGAGTCCTCGTAGGCGCGCGCCAGGTTGTGCAGCGTGACCGCCTGTTCGCGCACCATGCCAGCCTGCTTCTGCATGCGCAGCACCTCGGCATACAGATGCGCGGCCTCGGCGTTGTCCCCCATGCGGCTGTAGAGCGTCGCGATGCTGTCGCGACAGGACAGCGCGTCATACTGCCGGCCCAGTCGGTCGTACAGGACCTGGGAGCGACGCAGGTCCACGAGGCCGGTGGCGTACTGGCCCTGGATGCCCAGCAGGAAGCCTCGCGAGTAGAGCGCCGCGGCCAGCTTCTCGTCATTGCCGGCGCCACCGGCCACATCCACGGCCTGGCTGAACAGCTGCAGCGCCTGGGAATTGTCCCCGGCGGATTCCCGGGTCTCGCCCTGGCAGGTCAGCATTCCGGCACGCAGGGAGGGATCATGCGACTGCGGCAGCAGGGCGAGCGCGCGCTGGGCATGGTCCTCGGCAGCGCTCAGATCCCGCTCGGAATTGTATTCACACAGCAGCAGCCGCGTGCGGATCTCAAGATCCGCGTCGGGCCTGCTCTGCAGCGCCGCGAGCGCCAGACGCGCGTCGCGATTCAGCGCCTCCGGATCCGTGAAGACTTCCTGTTCGGCGCGGGTGATGAGCTGCTGGATGTCGGTCGCCGGCGCAGCGAAGCCGATCGCCGGCAACAGCAACACGCCAAGTAACGGCCACGCTGACCAACTCGCCGCTCGCACGCCACGACCTCGCCTGACAGGAATCCGGATTCGGGGCATTATCCGGTATCGCGGCCTGCTCGGTGCGGCTGAATTGGCTCGGCCGGCTGATTATTGTCCAACCAACGGGATCCCGATGAGCACTGTATCGAGACTGCCGACCTTCTACATCCCGCACGGCGGCGGTCCCTGCTTCTTCATGGACTGGCCGGGCCCCTCACCCAATCCCTGGACCAGTCTCGCCGGCTGGTTGCGCGCCCTGCCGCAGACACTGCCGCAGGCGCCGCGCGCGGTGCTGGTGATTTCCGGCCACTGGGAAGCCGATCCCGTCGCGGTGAATGTGCAGCCGCTCCCGCCGCTGCTGTTCGACTACTACGGCTTCCCGGACAGCACCTACCAGCTCAAGTATCCGGCACCCGGGGATCCGCAGCTGGCCAGCGACGTGCGCTCACTGCTGGCATCCGCCGGCATTGCCTCAGGCGAGGAGCGCCAGCGCGGCCTTGATCACGGCGTGTTTGTCCCCTTTCTGCTGGTGTACCCGGAAGCCACCATGCCCATGGTGCAGCTGTCCCTCAAGCAGGGCCTGTCCGCGGCGGAACATCTCACGCTCGGTGCGGCGCTCGCGCCGCTGCGTGACCAGGGGGTGCTGATCGTCGGCAGCGGCATGAGCTTTCACAACCTGCGCGTTAGGTCCATGGACAACACGCTCATACCCGGATCGCAGCTGTTTGATGACTGGCTGGGGCAGGCGGTATGCCAGCCGGATGTGCGGGCCCGCAATGCGGACCTGAGCAACTGGTCGCAGGCGCCGGCCGCACGCTACGCCCATCCGCGCGAGGAACACCTGCTGCCCCTGATGGTCGCCGCGGGCGCCGCCGGCGAGGACCGGGGCACGCGCACCTTCAATGACGTGATGATGGGATGGCGGATCTCGGGCTTTCGGTTCGGGTAGCTCAGCCGGCCTGCTGCCGGCGCAGGTGCAGGATGACGAACAGTTCGCGTACCCGCTCGCCGAGCAGCTCGTAGACCGCCCGGTTGGATCGCTGCATGCCTTCCGGATTCGGCAGATATCGATACGGCCAGTATTCCCGTTGGGCCGGCATCTGGGCGGGCGCCGCGGTCACGATCAGGCCGGTTGCGGAAAACTCGCGCGCCGCGCGCACCATGTGCACAGCGCTGGTCACCAGCAGAATCGAGTTCACGTGCTGCGCCCGCAGCAGTGCCGCGGTATTGCGCGCATTCTCGAAGGTGTCATGGGAATTCGACTCCACCCAACGCGGCGGTGCCTGGAAATCGCGGGTCAGTGACACGGCCATCAGCTGCGCATTGTCCGGATCACTGGTGACCAGGATGGGCAGATGCGTAAGGCGCGCCAACCACGCTCCATAGTTGAGCCGCTCCAGCAGTTCCAGCTCTGCGGCGGGCTGCCCGCCGTACTCCGGCGCGATACTGCGGCCGCCGCCGCCGCCCAGGATCACGATGGCCTGGGCACTCGTGGGTTTCACCGGATCAAACGCGGGGTAGGTCGCCACCAGGGCGGTCAGGCCATCGGCCACGACCGGCACCGACAGCAGCCAGATCAGGGACAACCCGGCAACCAGACAGGCCCAGCCACTGCGCCGATACCGAAGCCCCAGCAGGATGGCGCCCAGCACCGCCAGCAGCAGCAAGCCCATGGGCGGCAGCAGCAAGGCGCGCGACACGGCCTTGAAGTCGTAGAAATGGATCATCCGCGGCCGCTTATTCGGTACGCGTGCGATTCGTGATGGACCACTTGCCGTCGATCTTCTTCAGGGTGTCGGCATAGCGGCCAATGGCGCCGATGTGGATGTTCACGTTGCTGTGCATCACCACCATCCAGGTCGATGTGTGGCGCGCCGTGTTCGCATCGACTATCACCGTGCGGTCATCACTGTTGCGGTTAAAGTCTTCCATGCTTGCATTCGCCAGCGCTCCTCACTGCCCCTTGCTGAGGCGGCGATAATACTCTGCCACGGCATCCTGATAGCCCTCGGGCACCGGCAATGATTCAGCATTGCGCACGACGTTGCGATGATCCGCTTCCGGGTCATGGCCCAACTGCAGTTCGAGGCGATCCAGCCCGCTGCGGACTTCGGCGAACAGCTGGTCCACCACCTGCGGATTGCCCGGAAAGCGGCGAGGATCCAGCTGCTGCATGGACCGGATCAGCTCATCGACCTGTTTCTTGGCCGCCGGATCGTCGGCCACCGCACGCCTCACGCTTTGCAGTTCGGCCAGACCCTGATCGAAATTCTTCTCGCGATCCGCAGGCGTCGGGCCGGCATTGCGCGGCGCGGCGCCCCGCGCGCCATACTGGTTGTTGCCGCTGTTCCAGCCACCGTCGATGTAGCCGCCCGTGCCACCCCCGCCGGCCGTGACGCCGCCGCTGCGCACCGCCCCGTTGCCCCGGCCGGGGTCGGAACCTTCACCCTTTCCCTGGCCCTGGCCTTGCGCCTGACGCGGATTGCCGGCGCTATCGAGCTGCGCCAGTCGTGAGCGGAAGCGCTGTACGGCGCTTAAGGCCTCATCGGTACCGGAGCCATCCCCGGACGCACCAGCTGCCTGGCGCACCGAATCGCCGAGCCGCGCCAGCGCATCGGGAATGTCGCCTTCGGATGGATCGCCTGCGGGGTTGTAGCCGCGGCGCATGAGATCGGCACTGCGCTGCAGCCGCGTCTGCACATCTGCTTCATCCAGACTTCCCAGTGAGTCACGCAACCGGGTGGCCGCGTCGCGATTGCCCCGGAGTGCGGCCCGTTCCGCGTCCCGCAAGGACTGTTCCAGACGCCCGACGTCATCGGCCAGCTGCTGGCGGGCATTGATCATGCTTTCCGGACTGGGCAGCGGCCGGCCGTTGCGCCCCACACCATTGGGGTGGCCGATCATGTCCTTCAACTGCTCCTGTTGCTGCCGGGCACGCGCAGCCAGCTGGTCGGCCTTGCGACCCAGCTCATCGAGATGACCCGAGGATTCATTGCGCTGCAGACCACCGAGCGCGGCCATGGCGTTGCGCAGATCATCCGCAGCGCGACGGGCGCCGGCCGCATCACGCTGGTCCACGGCGCGGCGCATCGAATCCTGCGCCTCACGCAATCTGTTCATGGCCTCGCGAATGGTCGCTGACTGGCCTGATTGCCCTGACTGGCCAGAGCGACTCGATTGACCCGGCTGCGCGCCCGATTTCGATCCCGGCTGTGCCGCTGATTGAGATCCGGACTGCTCATTCTGCGCCAGCTGCTGCAGCTGCTTTTGCAGCTCTTCGGCCTGCCGGCGCAGCATCTCCTGCTGCCAGCGCTCACTGGCGGCATCGGCACCTGCGGGGTGTTCCTGCGCCAGCTCCTCCTGCTTGCGCGCCAGCTCATCGAGCTTGCGCAGCGCGGCATCGATCTGTTCGTCACGCTGCTGCGATGGCGAGGCGGATTGTGCGGTTTCGTAATTGTTCTTCTGGGTATCCAGCTCCAGATCCGACAGGCTCGCCAGATCGCGCCCCATGCTGCCGCCCCCACCGCCTCCCGCGCTGCCGAAGGCAACCTGGATCTGGCGGAAGGTGGCCTCGGCACGCAGCAGATGCTGCAGGGCCTTCTGCTCGTCCGGCAGCGCATCGCGCCACTGGGACTGTGCCAGCCGCGTGGCGGCCGGCGTCATGGCTTCGGCAGCCGCGTCCATCTCCTTCTGAAAGCCGCTGAACTGTTCATTCGCCTGGGTGAGGTCGCGCATCTGCAGTCGACCGGTCAGCGACATCGCCTGGCCTCGCAGCGTGTTCTGCACATCGGAGAGAAACTTCGCCTGTTCGGCCTGGCGCGCGGCGGACGATCGCCCATCGACCTGTGCCCAGGTGCCGGCGATGATCTCCTTTTCACGGCGCGAAATGTCCATCTGGTCATTGGCGCCCCCGCCCCCGCCACCGCCGCCGGCCTGCTGGGATTGGGAGAACTCCCGCTCGTAGGGATCGGCCTGGAGGAAGACCATCTGCGAACGTGACTGGGCGCGGGCATCGGCGGCCTGGGCATAGACGCTGACCAGGTCCCCGGGCACCAGCTTCATGGACTCAAGGCTGATGACCGCGCCACCGCGCGCGTCACGGATGCCCGGGTGCGGCAGCAGATTGATCTGCTGGTCGGGACCGCCGTTCACCGAATAATGCAATGAGAACTCGCGCAGTCCGAAATCATCCGCCGCCTGAACATTGATGCTGACTTCCTCGATCGGACTGGCGCGATAGTCGCCGCCGGGTTTGACGATCGCCACTTGTGGCGCGTTGGCGGCGCCGGCCTCGATGAAGTAGTCCTCCGTGATCCGCGTCGAATGGCGGCTGTCGAGCGTCGTCAGGTGATAGGCGCCATCCTTGTCCAGCGGCACCGTGACGCGATAGGTATTGCCGGTCTGCGCCGCCAGCGGTAGCTGCTGGCCGTCATCCAGCATCAGCAAACCGTGGACCAGCGGCTGGTCGGTGAGAATCGACAGCTCCGCATGGGTGCCCTGAACGGCGCGCAGATCACCGCCATGTTCCTCGATTCGATCCGGCAACTGCGTCCAGGCCGGATAGTGATAGGTCACACGGATCTGCCGTACCTGCGGGATGTCGGCCACCTGGGCATTGAAATGCGCCGACTGCAAGGGACCCGCCTCGACGTAGTACTCGGCATGATCCGGCAGCGCCGACAGCAGGTAGCGGAAATCCCCCGACTGCGGCTGTGGCTGCATGGGCACCTGCTGCCAGGCGGCGTTGCCGATGCGCACGTGCAGGCGTACGTCCTGGGTGTTCAGGCCGACCAGTCCTGCGGTCACCAGCAGATCGGTGTGCCGTCGCAGCGTGGTGTCACCGGGAGCGATGTGCAGTTCATACAGCGGGCCGCCGCGTGGCGCCGACCACAGCAGCGCTGCGCCATAACCCAGGTAGCCCGGGCCCGAGCGGATCAACCACAGCAGCGCCAGAACGCACACCACACCGCCGCCCGCCAGCGCGCCCAGCAGCGTCGTGGAGACCAAGGATGCGGGACGCGCGGTGGCTGCCACGCGCAAGGTGTCCCGCGCCAGCAGTTCGCCGAAGGCCCCGGCCCCGTCAGGTCGCGGCTGCGCCTCTCGTTGCGCGAAGGTTCGCAGGCGCTCCTCGAACTGCGGGAAACCTGATTTCGGCGCGGCGGATGACGCGCCGGCGATTCAGCCGCCACAGGGGAACGGCCAGTCCCAGCACGGCCGCCGCGGCCAGCGCCAGCAGCAAGGCCAGGCGCGAGCCACGCACGCTGGCCGCCGAGAACGCATAGCGATTGGCGAACATGACCAGCAGCGGGGTGAGGCCCAGTGCCAGGCCGCCGAGCAGCGCGCCACCGCGAGCGAGCGCACCGAGGCGCAGGCGCGCATGCAGTCGCGCCACGTATTCACGCAGTTCCTCGCTGGCGTTCATGAGGCTTCCCGCAGCGTATTCAGATAGCGGCTGGCCACCAGGGACTCGGTGACCACTGCCACGAGCAGCAGGCACATAGCGTACCACCAGAGGTTGTGCACGGATTCCTCGCCGCGCGCACCCGGCGCCTCGGTCACGCCGCTCATTGGCTGCGAATGGGCGGCCGACTGGTCTGCGCTGGTGGCCTGCCACAGCTTGAGCTTGTCAGGACTAGCCGGCGCGAGATCCGACTCCAGTCGCGAGATGTTGGCGGCGACCAGGTCATGGCGGGAGTCGGCCAGAGTCAGCGCGTAAAAGCCCGCCGCCGGCAGCGACCAGGCACGCACCTGTTCGGCCTGGCGCAGATCCAGCGGATGGCGGCCATCGGGCGCCAGCACGTCCGCACTGGCGCGCAGCGCGGGATCCGGCCGCAGGTCCACCGAATCCCCCACGCTCAGCGCACTCAGGCGCGCGCCGCGGCCGCTCAGGTAGCTGGCCAGCCGATCGACGAAGGCCACGAACTGCGGATGCAGCGGCAGATCGGTGGTCAGGCGATCGAAGCCGGCGGCGAACAACACCACGCGGCCCTTGCCCAGTGGCTTCTCCATGAGCAGCGGCGTCTGGTCCGCCAGGCGCAACCCGACCTGTGCCTGCGGGGCATCCACGCGCGTCACGTAGAAGATCTTGATGCCCTGCCACCCCGACAGGGCACCGGCCGGCGCATAGGCCTCATCGACGGCGGCAATGGCAGCGAAGCGGCTGTCATCGCGCGTGAAGTCGTGGGCGCCCGTCACCGGCGCGTCAAATACCGGGATGCGGCGCTGTTGCGCGGCCGCGGTGCCCGCGCTGATCAAGACCCGTCCACCGGCCTTGACCCAGGCACTGACCCGCGCCTCCACCGCGGGCGCCAGACCCGCGACATCGGATAGCACCAGGAAGGCGTAGGGCGAGAGATCGCGGCTGCGCAGCTGGTCCGCGGTGACCTCATCCAGGACCACGGCCGCATCCGCCGCCGATTCCAGCGCCGAGCGGAAGTACAGTCCGGTCGATGCATCGGATCCCTGGTGTACGAACAAGCCATGCACGCGTTCGCTGCGCTGAATCACGAAGTCATAGCGATCATCGGCGGCCAGCGCATCGCTGCCATCGATCTGTACGCTCGCACGCACCAGCCCATACGGAATATCCGGCCCCGCAAACACCACCGAGGCGCGGCCGGAGGCCGGCACCTTGAGGCTCTGCTGACCGGCGGAGCGACCATTGATCCACAGGCTGACGGTGCGCGTGGCCGCAGGCGTGGCAAAACCGGCCACGGTCGCCACGATCCGCGTCTTGGTCGGGTCCCAGACCTGCGCCGGAGCCGCGACGCTTTCCACGGTCCAGTTCGGCGTCAGGGCGGCGCCGACCGGATGCAGCACCAGGCTGACTCGCGGCGGCAGGCGCAGTTCGTTCAGGTCAGGCGGCAGCCCGGTGGCCTGCAGGTCACTGAACAGGTGCAGCTCGATGGGCATGTGGGTGCCTGCGCTCAGCGTCCGCGCCAGACTCGCCAGCAGCACCAGGCTGCCGCGCGCGTCCGTGGCCGTGATGCCGCGGATGGCCGCTTCGAGCACCGCGGCATCCTGAACCTGTTCGGTCAATACGTCGGCGCGCGCGCCCAGCGCCACCACCTGCGCCTGGGTATCCCGCGCCTTCAAGGCCACCACCGCCAGCGCCGCGCGACGCGCATCGGCCAGGCGAGTGCCGGCGCGCATGCTGAAGGAATCATCCACCGCCAGCACCAGCAGCTTCTCGGGCGTGGCGCCGGGCAGATGGCCCCGCACGTACGGCTCGGCAAACGCGGTGGCCAGCAGCAGCAGCACCGCGACCCGCAGCAGCAGCAGCAGCCAGTGATCGATGCGACGGCGGCGGGTGGTGCTGCGCTGCTGCGGTTCAAACAGCATCAGCGAGCTGAACGGCCTGGGCTGACTTGCATTGCGCTTCAGCAGGTGCAGCCACACCGGCACGGCAATGGTCAGTGCCCCAAGCAGGAATCCGGGTGCCAGCCAGCCCATCAGTCCCGCCCCGTGCGCAGCTGCAGGTACTGCAGCAATGCCTGGTCCAGCGGTTGATCGGTCTCGAGAAGGTGGTAGCCGATACCCGCCCGGCGCGCCTCGCGGCGCAGGTCCGCGACATGCGCCTCGATGCGCTCACGGTAGCGGCCCCGCACATAGTCTTCCGATACCTCCAGCGCCGCGCCGGTCTCCAGGTCGATGAGCATCGAGGATCCATCAACTGTGGGCCGCAGCTCCTGCGGATCCAGGACCTGAAACAGCACGACTTCATTGCCGTGGATGCGCAGCGGCGTCACGGCGCGCACGATATCGGCCGGCGGCGCATAAAAGTCCGACATCACCACCACCATGCCACGGCGCCGCAGGAAGGCCTGCAGATGCGTCAGGGGCGCCGCATAGGAAGTGTTCGCCAGCGGCTGCGCCGCGACCAGTGCCGCCAGCACCCGCTGCAGATGCCCCTGGCGCGAGGCCGGCGGCACGAAATCGCGCACCGTGTCGCCGAAGACCACCAGCCCCGTCGCATCCCGTTGCCGGCGCGTCGCCAGGTACGCCAGCGCGGCGGCAATGAAGCGCACGTAGGCGAGCTTCGACACCGCGTGCGAGGCAAAGCCCATGGAACTGCTGGCATCCACCAGCAGCATCAACTGGCTGTTGGTCTCGCCCTGGAAGCGCTTGATATAGGCGCGGTCGGAGCGGGCGTACACATTCCAGTCCACGTGGCGCAGGTCATCCCCGGGTGCGTAGGCCCGGTATTCGGCGAATTCCTGGCTGAACCCGAAATCCGCGGATCGGTGCAGGCCGGCCACGAACCCATCGACCACGGTCGCCGCCACCAGGTCGAGGCCGGAGATGGCGTTGAGAACGGCGGGATCGAGCAGGTTCTGCACCAGGATCCTCCTACGTCCGCGGCATCGTCGCGAGCATCTGGCGCAGGATTTCATCGGCCTCGATCCGGTCGGACTGCGCATGGAAGTTCAGCAGGATCCGGTGTCGCAGCACCGGCAGCACGTAGGCATCGATATCCTCGAAGTCCACGTGGTAGCGGCCGCGGCTGAGCGCGCGCGCCTTGGCGGCCAGCACGATGAACTGCGCGGCGCGCACGCTCGCGCCATAGTTCACATAGCGGCGGATGATTTCCGGAGCCTCTTCGGACTTGAAGCGCGTGGCGCGCACCACCCTGACCACGTGGCGCGTCACCTCCTCGCTCACCGGCACCATGCGGATGAGTTGCTGGAACTCCAGCAGCTCCGCGGCCGACGTGACGGTGGCGACGTTGACCGATTGGGTGCTGGTGGTTCGGGTGATGACCCGCATTTCATCCTCCAGCCCGAGGTAATCCAGCACCGTGTTGAACAGGAACCGGTCCAGCTGCGCTTCGGGAAGCGGATAGGTTCCTTCAAGCTCGATGGGGTTCTGGGTCGCGAGCACGAAGAACGGGGCCGGTAATGGGTGGACGACGCCGCGCACGGTGCAGGAGTGTTCCTGCATGGCCTCCAGCAGCGCGGACTGTGTCTTCGGCGGCGTGCGGTTGATTTCATCCGCCAGCAACACATTGCCGAACAGGGGCCCGGGCGCGAAGGTCCAGCGCCGCCGACCCGTCGCCTGGTCCTCCTCGATGATGTCCGTGCCGGTGATGTCCGCCGGCATCAGGTCGGGCGTGAACTGGATGCGGCTGAAGGCCAGCCCCAGGGTCTGGGCGATGGTGCGCACCATGAGGGTCTTGGCGGTGCCGGGCAGGCCCGTGATCAGACAGTGCCCGCCCACCAGCAGCGCCGTCAGGATCTGGTCCAGCACCTCATCCTGGCCGACGATCACCTGGCCGACCTGCGCCAGGATCTGCGCGCGTACCGCCTTGAACCGCTCCACGCGTGCGCTTAAGGCCGCGGCGTCCAGGCTCGACATGTCGGTTTGCGTCATGCGTATTCTCTTTGCAGGTTATTGAGCGGTAAGTTCCAGCAGCAGCTTCTGCGCGGGCTTGAAGTCGGGCGCGACTTCGAGCGCGGCCAGCACGGCATTCATCGCGCACGTTGCCTCCGCGGCGCCGTGACAGGCGCGCGCCAGATCGTAGTTGGCCTGGGCCTTGTCCAGCGGATGCAGGGCCAGCACGGCGCCGAACTCGCGCCGCGCCGCGCCGAAGTCCCGCGTCTGCATCAACAGGTCCCCTAAGCGGCGGTGCGAGTCGGTATCGAACACCGGGTCGATCATATTGATTTTCATCAGGGTTGCGATGGCTGCGGCGGAGTCACCGGCGTCCTGCTGCAGCTTCGCCAGTTGTTCCAGCGCCGCCGGCTCCCGCCCCCGGTGCTGCACATAGCGTGCGAGCGCGCCGGCCGCAAGCTGCGCCTTGCCTGAGGCAAGCGCCGCCTCGGCCAGCAGCTGGTAGGCGTTGCCCTCATAGACATAGTCCGGATACAGCGCGATCACGCTTTCGGCGTTGGCCAGCACCTGCTCGTGGTGCCCGGCGCGCGCGGCGGCGACCAGCGCTTCGAGCTGCCGGTGCCAGCCATCGAATCCGGCCACCAGCGCCGCGGTCTCCTGGTACAGCCAATCCTGGAACTGCCGGTCGAAGGCCTCGGGGGACATTCCCAGTACCGTCCGGATGGCCTCCGGAGTGCTGTGCGGAATGGCGAACTGCTGGACCAGGTCCAGCAGCTTCTGCGCCCCGAACTGCTGCTGGATGAAGTCGCACATCCGTCCCGCCTCGAAATATGAGACCAGCACCTGGGTGGCGTATTCGGGGTGGATGAAGCCGCGATCCAGCTGCGAGACAGGCAGCAGCTTGTGGTCGCGCAGCGCGACGATGATGTCGGGCGTGATGGAGTCGCCCCACTCTGGTGAGGCTTCGGTCTCCTCATGCACCGCCAGGCCTTCGGTAAACCAGCGGGGTACGCGATGACGCGTGGCCTTGAGGATGAACACATGGCTCATCTCGTGGCGCAGCGTGCTCGCCCAGTGGAACTCCCCGGGCCTGCGCCCCGACGGACTGTCCATGGCGATGACCTGCCCGAAGGTCACGCCCAGCGCGCCCAGGCCCGGCATCCCCAAGGTGCGCACGGCGAAGTCTTCGTGATCGGGGTAGACCTCCACCTGCACCGGGCCCTCGAGCTTCATGCGGTACTTGGTCTGGTAGTCGCCGATCGCCTGGGCGAGTACCTCGTGGAAGTACGGATACAGAAGATCGGATTCCTTGGGGCTGAACTTCAGGATGGTGGTGGCATCCGTGAGGGTCGTGAAATCCTTCAGCGTGTCCAGCAGCCGCAGGCTGTTGACCGTGGCGTCATTGCGATAGCCGTTCTGGTAGCACTGCGTGAGCTGCTGGCGGGCCTCCTCGGCCTCGCCCTGGCGCATGAGGTTGATGCCCAGCTGCGAGCGGGCCGACCATAGCTGCGGCGAAAGCTCCAGCGCCTTGCGGTACAGGGCGATGCCGTCCTGGTAGCGGCGGTTCAGGATCAGATGGCCGGCGGCGATGGCAAAGCCTTCGCCGTAGACAGCATTGATCGCGTGCAGCCGCGCCCACCATTCGTCCGCGGAGCGGTCCGCCAGCAACTCGACGGTGGCGCGAATCGCCAGCGCATCCAGCGACTGCGGCGCAAGGCCCAGTGCCGTATCGGCCTCCTTCACGGCCAGCTCCGGCTGGCTGTCCTGCAGGGCCAGATCTGCCAGCAGCTCGTGTGCGGCCGCCAACATCGGATCGGCGGCCAGAGCCTTGTTCGCCCAGCTGACCGCCTCGTTGTCGAAGCCGTCGGCACTGACCCGGGCGAGCCCCAGCATGGCCTGCGCATCCTTGGGGTCGCGCTGCAGCGCTTCATTGAACAGGCCTGCCGCATCGACATTGTTGAATCGCAAGTGCAGCAGTTCGCCCCAACGCGTGCGATACAGCGCGGTGCCGTCGGCCTGGCGGACGGCCGCACGAAATTCATTGTTGGCGGTGTCGTAGTCCGCCAGTCCCCAGGCACCCTCGGCCCGCAGATAGGGCGAGGCGGCGCGCGCGAGGGCCGTAAAGCATTGCTGGGCGGCCGGCTCCTGGCCACGATGGCGCAGCTGCAGGCACTGACGCACGGCGGCCGGCGGCGTGGCCGCGCGCGTCGGGGTGGTAACCAGCGCACTCATCGTCAGGCACGCCAGCAGCGTAAAGCGCCCGGCACAGTCCCGCGCAGCGCGCGTCACTTGTCCAGCTCCTGCTGCACTTTGGCCAACGCCACCAGCGCCTGAGTAAGGAGGCTGCGATATTCCTCCGGAGACATCGCGGCGCGCTGGAACTTGATCAAATCGATCCGCTGCTCCAGCTGCTCCTTCTGCTTCAGGAGCGCGACCCTTGCAGGGTCGGTGGCCGACTGCGCATCGCCGCCCAGTCGCACCAGCGCGAACGAGGCCAGCATGCGACCGGCCTCACCGTCCGCCGCCGCTTCGCGCACCGGCGCCGCCTTGCCGCCTTCCTCGAACACCGCATGTTCGGTGGCCAGACGTTTCTCGGTCTCATAGAAGGCGGCGGTCTTGCGGCTGGCGTACTGGAAGGCCTCCAGCGCGGTGATGATCTGGTTCTTGTCGACATCGGCACCCGGATCCTGCAGCGCCTCGACCCAGTAACGCGCGAACACGGTCGCATTCTTTTCGGTGCCCGCCTTGGTCGCAGCCACGATCACCCGATCGTGACGCTGCAGCACCCGCACCGCACCGCCGCTGGCGCTGGTGGTATTGATGATCAGCTGGCGGGTCGCGGCGATCTGATCGCACCACTGCGCCAGCTGTTCGGCCGACACATCAGGTCCCGGCAGGTTGAACTTGTACTGCGTGCCATCGAAGGATCCGTGGCCCACCAGCGTGATGACCAGCACATCATCGGCGCGTGCCGCTGCGGCGATGTCCCGCAGCGCCTGCTGCAGGTGATCACGGGTTGCCGCAGCTCCCGAGAGCGTGGTGACATGGGAGCTCGCGCCGCCGTTCTTGGTGATGCGATCCAGATCCGCTGCCAGGGCCGCAAAGCGCTGCTCATAATCGGCCTCGCCGCCGAGGCCTGCCACGTTCAGATAGTAGGTGTCGGCACGCGCCAGCCCGGTGCAGGCCAGAGCGCCGATCGCCACACACCGCACCAGCCGTCGGGCCGCCCGGCTCATACCACTCCCCAGCGACGGCGCAGCAGCCATTCGGTCATGCGCAACAGGATCAGGGCCAGGAACACGGCCGGCATGTTCCACAGGTCCTGGAATTTCTGTACCGAGACGCCGGCGTTGGCAAAGGGTATGGCGCGCGCGAGCGCGTCCAGATCCGTCGCTGACCAGTAACGGCCGCCGGTCTGCGC
This sequence comes from uncultured Pseudomonadota bacterium, assembly GCA_963726995.1. Taxonomy (GTDB): domain Bacteria; phylum Pseudomonadota; class Gammaproteobacteria; order Steroidobacterales; family Steroidobacteraceae; genus DAIDKA01. The sequence continues at coordinate 1,423,863 of CAVSEP010000006.1, read as the reverse complement.
GGCCAGTGACTTCAGCAGCGCGACATTCTGGCCGGTGTGGAAGTTCTCGGCCACGCCGTCCTGGCGCTGGAAGGCGATGGTGTCGCGGCCGGCGGCGACGGCCCCCTGAGTGGCGCTGATGTCCGCCACGTAGGTGCCGACCGCGGGCGCCGCCCACTCGCTGCGATAGCGTCCGGGAAGTCCGGGCACCGCTCGCAGCGACAGATCCGCCTGCAGGCGCTCGGGTCCGATGACATGCGCGTTCACCACCGCATCCGTGGCCGGCAGGTAGTTGCGGTCGCGCACGTCGGCCAGCAACTGCACGTGGCCGTCATCCTGCAGGATACCGGCCGAGACCTGCGCATTCAGCTGACCGCGAGTGTCGGACACCAGCCAGTGCAGCAGCTGGTGCCAGAACACCGCGTGAGTGGGATCCCCCAGGGGCAGACTCATCTGCCAGCGCCAGGTGCCGCCGGTGGCGAGCACTGCGGTGCGTCCGCGCCCGTAGTTCTGCGTGACCAGCAACGGCAGGGTGCGCCCGCCGGCCTGCATCCGCGCCAGTTCCGTAGCGCCCGGCTTGACCGTGCCCGGATCCTGGAAATCCATCAGGTACGGCAACTTGCTCCACGCCGTGAGATTCGCCGCGCGATCATCCAGCAGGCGCGTGATCGCGCTGTCGGCACCGGCGCTGGTCAGGCTGACCTGGGCCGGCTCGCGATGAAAGGTGCCGGTAACCGTGGGCAGCACCACCGGCAACAGATCATTCAGCTGCGAACCGCTCCACACCCCATCGGCCAGCGCCTGGCGTCCGCCCAAGAACAGCAGGCCGCCGCCGCGGCGATTGACGAACTCGCGCATCAGCGCCTGCTGGCCGGCCGGAAAATACCCGGCGTCCACCGAGCCGATGATGAGGCCGTCGAAGCCGAACAGCTCCTGGGGATCGGTCGGGAATCCCTGCGCCAGTTCCAGGGCGTCCTTGACCCCCTGGCGGTAGATCTTGTTCTCAGTCGTGCGCAGCATGGAAACCATCTGTACGGCCGCATCGTCCTCTTGCGCGCGCCGGATGAACTTGTATTCCCAGCGCGGCTCGCCTTCCACATACAGAATGCGGCGCGGCCCCGCCTCGACATTCACCAGCCGGGTCAGCTCGTTGTTGTGCGCGTTGGCCTCGCCCGGCACGGGCGCTACCTGAAAGCGCAGCAGCCGCGGACCCGCATCGGGTAGATCGAAGGTGAGGTCCGTGCTGACGACCGCGCCATCGGCGCCGAGGGACAGCTCGCGCGTCGCCAGCAACTTCTCGCCATCCCTGACGCTCACGCTGGTGTGGCGGCCGGCGAACCCGGACTGCGCGATCTCGATGCCGGCGGTGACGCGTGAATGGGCCAGCGCGCGCTGCGTCAGCGCCACGCTTTCGATTTCAACATCCTTGGGCACCTGCTCGGATCCGAAGCCGACCGTGTGCACGGGTATGCGTCGCTGGCGCAGAACCTCGAGGGTGCTGCGCTCGATGCGCCCGCTGTTGTCGCCCCCATCGGAGAGCAGCACGACGGCGCCCACCGGCACGCTGGCGGTGTCGCTGGCGAACTGGTCCAGCACCTCATTGATATGCGTGGCGGGACCGGTGGCGGTGAGTGCGGCCTCGGGTCCCGGCAGCCGCACCAGTCCGGTATCAAACCGGTACAGCCGGGTCTGGAAGGTGCGGCCGAGGCTTGCGAGCCAGCTGCCCTTCAGGGCTTGGGAAGCCTGCTGCAGGCGCGTGACGCCCTGATCCGCGATGGCCATGCTGCGGGAGTCATCGACCAGCACGGCGATGACATTGGCCTGGGGCACCAGTTCGCTCACGGCGATCGCCGGTCGCCACAACAGCAGCAGGACCAGCGTCGCCATGCTCCACTGCGCCAGCCATATCAGCGGCAGGCGCCAGCGCGGCGCGAGACTGGTATCGGATGCGCGACGCCCGCGCATGACCCAGGCGAGTGCCACTCCGACGACGAGCACGGCCAGCGCCAGCGGCCAGCGCGGCCAGGCGCTGCGCAGCACCAGCTGTCCGTGCAGGAACACCGTCGGCGGATATTTGAACAGCCATTCGACCATCGCGCGTCAATGCGTCATGCCGTAGACGATGTAATTGATGCCCACCCGAAAGGCCATGGAGGAGAAGGCTTCCGGATACTCCGGCATGTCCGCCCATTCCCAGGCATCCCCCAGATGCATGTTGTGGCAGATCGCCACGATGATCCGGCCTTTCTCGTCGCGGATGGCGCGCCACTTGGGCACGTAGCCGTCCTTCTCATAGGTCCGGCCGGTGTTCACGTACTGCTCGCCCGGAATCTGCATGCGATCGGACATGTCGTACAGCACGTGGAAGATCTCATCATTGTCGGGCAGATCCTCCACGGGTCGATCGGGCAGCACCTGGCGCATGCCGGTCATGAACCGTTCCCAGTCATCGGTGCCGTGGAAATCGTCCACCATCAGGAACCCGCCCTTGAGCAGATATTCGCGCAGGCGCTTGGCCTCCGCTTCCGTGAAGGTCCAGTTGGCCACCTGAACTGCGTACACCCAGGGGTAGTTGTAGATATCGTCGCTGTCCAGATCCACCACCTGCTCATAGGAGCGCATCTGGATGCGCGTCAGGCGCTTGAGCGCCTCGAGAAACTGCCGATCGGCCTTCGGGTAGTCGCGCGACCATCCCGCAAAGCTGTAGCCGAATCCAAAACCGCGCCGGCCGGCGCCGCTGTACTCATCCGCGGAGGTATAGCGCAGTCGCGACCAGTAGAACTCGGCCTTCTCGGAACCGCCCGGGGTCTGCACGTCCTGCTGCGATTGCGCGTGCTCCATCCACGACCACCCGCACAACACGGTTGTGACGAGCACCATCCGCCGCCAGGATCCCGGACTTCGCATCGCCGCTGCCCTCGGTTTGAGCCTGCGGCACCAGTGTAGCGACTTGGCTTCCGTCGCGGTGCGCTTCGACCTGCGCCCGCCGGTCACAAGCCGCTTGTCGCCACGGTCATGGCATGCCACCATTTTGACCTGACAACTGCCTCGCACCGCCTATGAGACGCCGCGACTTCGTGACACTGGCTGCAGCGACGCTGGGCCAGGCCGGCGCCGGTGAGCTTTGGGCCCAGGCCGGCGGTGGGCCGGCCATGGACATGGGGGCCATGGATCCGGGCCCGAATGCCCCCCCGCCGGATTTCACCCTGCGCATCGCTCCGGTGGCCGTGGAGATTGCGCCCAGCCATTTCGTCAGCACCACCGGCTACAACGGCAGCTCCCCGGGACCGGTGCTGCGCATGCGCGAGGGCCGTCCGGTCACGGTGGATGTCATCAACGACACGGATGCCCCGGAACTGGTGCATTGGCATGGCCTGTTCCTGCCCTCGCAGCTCGACGGGGCCGAGGAGGAAGGCACGCCGGTCATCCCTCCCGGCGCCCGCCGCCGCTATCGCTTCACGCCTCGGCCGGCCGGCACCCGCTGGTACCACTCCCATGCCATGGCCATGGGTGATCTGCACCGCGGCTCCTACACCGGCCAGTACGGCTTCGTCCTGATCGATTCGGGGCGCGATCCCGGGGCCTACGACCAGGAGGTCTTCCTGGCGCTGCGCGACTGGGAACATTTCTATACCGACCAGTTCGTCGACATGGATGATCAGGATGCGCCGGGACCGCAGCCCGAGAAGCCCGCGAAGCTGGATACCCGGCCCAACGGGCTGGAAGTGGTCAGCCAGTTCTATTCCATCAATGACAAGGCGCTGCGGGCCGGGCGAGCCCATCCGCGTCCGCCCCGGCAGCCGCGTGCTGATGCACCTGCTCAACGCCAGCGCGGTGGAGAATCGCACCATCGCCCTGCCCGGACATGAGTTCCAGGTGCTGGCTCTGGATGGCAACGCGGTGCCCAATCCGCGCTCCGTGAAGGTACTCACCCTGGGTCCGGGCGAGCGCATCGACGCCGTAGTGGAAATGAATCAGCCGGGTGTGTGGATACTGGGTGCCATCGACGATGCCACCCGCCAGAGCGGCCTGGGCGTGGTGATCGAATACGCCGGGCAGCACCGGCCGCCGCAGTGGGTGGCGCAGCCCGGGGTCTACTGGGACTACACGCTGTTCGGTGGACCCTCCGGCACCCGGCCGCCGGAGCAGACCATCGAGATGGTGTTCGACAAGATTCCCGGCGGCGCCCGCCCCTTCAATCTGTTCACGGTCAACGGCAAGGCCTATCCGCATGAGCGCGAGTTGGTGCTGCAGCAGGGGCATCGCTATCGCCTGGTGTTCCGCAATCGCACCGATGACGCTCACCCGGTGCATCTGCACCGTCACAATTTCGAGCTGATCGATGTGAACGGCAAACCCACCGGCGGCATATTCAAGGATACGGTCATTGTGCCCATGTACGGTCGGGTGATCGTGGACCTGACCGCCGACCAGCCCGGACCATCGCTGTTCCACTGCCATATCCAGCACCACATGGACTATGGCTTCAAGGCGCTGTTCCGCTACGGCTGAGCACAAAGTCACTTGCTGGGATAAAGTAACCCCCATGAATTTGCCTGTTGATGCCGCGCGCGCCGTGCTGCGCACGCTCGCCATGGGAGTCCTGGTCCTGGGGCTCACGAACGCCCGCGCCGCGCCCTGGGCTGAAGTGGGCGATGCGCAGCTGCGTACCGATATCGAGACCCTGGCAATGGCCGGCGTGATCGACAATCTCACGACCCAGTGGCCGCTGCCCTGGACGCGCATTCTCGACCGGCTCGCGGTCAGCGGCTCGCTGATGGGCCAACCCCCCGCGGTCGTCGAAGCCGCCGAGCGCATCCGTCACCAGGCCGCGGGCCAGATGGCCCAGGACACCTCGAGCCTCTCAGCCTACTTCGATGCCAGCAACGCGCCCGAAATCGTGCGCGGCTTCGATGCGCTGGGCCGCCAGAACGTGCAGACCCAGGGCACGCTGTCCTGGAACGGTGAGTCGACTTTCATCCAGCTGTCGGCGGGAATGCAGTCGCACGATCACTTCGACACGCAGACGGTAATGCTCGATGGCACCTACATCGCCAAGCAGCTCAATGGCACGGCAGTCTATGCGGGTTACATGACGCACTGGTGGGGCCCGGGCTGGATCTCCGCGCTGTCCATGTCGAACAACGCGCGACCGATTCCGCAGATTGGAATCTCGCGCATTGATACCAGTCCGTTCAAGTCCAAGTGGCTGTCCTGGATGGGCCCGTGGCAGGCCGAGTTCTTTGTCGGCGTGCTGGATGGGGACGGGCTTCCCAATCACACGCTGGTGGATGGCCTGCGCTTCAACTTCAACCCGGCACCCGGGCCTGGATATCGGCCTGGAACGCATGGACGAGTCATGTGGCCGCGGCCACCCCTGCAACCCGCTCAACTACTTCAACCTGAGTAACAGCGCGTCACATCCCAGCAAGACCAACGACCAGGGCGATTTCGACATCAAGTACAGCCGCAAGCTTGGCGCCGTTGATGTGTCGGTTTACATGCAGGTGATGAACGAGGACTCCAATCCGTTCTACCACTCCGGGACCAGCCATCTGTTCGGCTTTACCGGGTGGGTGCCTGTCGGACAGACGCGCGTGCGCATCACGGCGGAATTCACCGACAGCATCCCGACCTCTGCACATCTTCAGCTTCGGAGACTTATTTCTACGGATTCGCCTACAACGACTACAAGTACCCAGGCGGCATGCGCTATCGGGACCGTGCGCTGGGCTTCAGCCTGGATACCGATTCAAAACTCGCGACACTGCAGGCCAGCTGGCTGGGTGCCCACAATGTCACGCTGGACGCTCAGCTATCACCATGCCGATATCGATGTCGCGCCACCGCCCGGTACTGCGGTGTACAGCAGCATCAGCTACGTGAGTTCGGCCGCGGTACCCGTGGACATCGGCGAAGTTCGCGCCAGCTTTCCGCTGCTGGAGCATTTCACCGTGGATGCCGCGCTACGCTACTCGAGCGACCAGCCGCGGCCCGCGCAGGGCTCACAGGGATCAGGCGAATTGCGCCTGAAGTACACGTTCTGATCGCTACCTGAGCGGTTCCGCCAGCACCTGATCCCAGTACAGGCCGTGACGCGAACCCTCGCCGCGCGCCGCCGCCAACCCCATTTCGATGAATCTCGGGTCCATGATGTTTTCGCAGTGGCCGGTACTGTGCATCCAACCCTCCACAACTTCCTCGGCAGAGGTCGGGCCATAGGCAATGTTCTCCCCGACCAGTTTTTCCCGATAGCCCGCGGCGCGCACCCGGTCCGCCGGTGTGTTGCCGTGCAGATCGACGTGTTCAAAATAGTCGTGGCTCGCCATGTCCATCGCGTGCCGGGCGGCAATGCCGTCGAGAGTTCGGGATGCCTGCAGCGGTGCCGCGGGTCCGTATGACTGCGCGCCACAGCGGCTGCCGGCGGCACGAACTTCGTTGACCAGCTGCAGCACCCGCGCGGCGGATGCGGAAGTTTCCCTGCCGGCGCGCTCGGGGGATGCCAGGACCAGCCAGGTTTCCGCGCCCTGATGAAAGACCCCCAGGTCACGCAGCGCCGGCTGCCGCAGCGCCTGGCAGCGTGTGCCGCGCATGGACTGCAGAATCGAATCGTCGGGACCCCGCAGGCGCAGGCCCACGGCCAGCTGTGCGCGATAGCCGCTGGCCGCAGCCGCAGCGCCCGGTGATCCGCCCCCCGCCCACAGGCCCGCGGCGCGGTCCAGCAGCCCGCTGCGCTGCAGGGGCAGTGAGGCCGGCGCCATGCCGCCGCAGCCGCTGACCCGCAGCAACTGCACGGCTGACACCGGGTCCGCCCAGCAGTCGCTCGCGGGCAGCGCACACGCCAGAATCAGGGCCCAGGCGATTTGCGGCAGCGAAAATCCCTTCAATGGCGCTCTCCTTCCATACCGGTATTACCAGCAACGCAGCGGCGGGCAAGCGGATGACCCGAAAAAGCGGAACCGCGTCACACCCACATGGCGCGCTGTTGCTTTCTCAACGGACCCTATGTAGACTTACGATCATGGGTAGGGCGGATAAAGATGTTCGTATGTCGCTGCAGACCCTGCGGGTGCTGGAGGCGTTTCTCGACAACCCTGTCGACGAACTCGCGGGTGCGGATGTGCAGAAGCGCGCACAGTTGGCTTCGGGCACCTTGTACCCAATTCTGCTGCGCCTGGAGGCGGCGGGCTGGTTCGTCAGTCGCTGGGAGGCCGTGAATCCGGCACAGGTGGGACGCCCGCGCCGCCGTCTGTATCGGCTGACCCCGGGCGGCCTGGCCCGCGCCAGCGAGGTCTTCGCAAGCTTTGGTCGAGGAGTTACCGCATGAAAACGCGCAACTACCTGGGTGACCCGGCACAACGACTGATCGAGCACGCCGCCGGCAAGGCCCCGGCGGCGCTCGCCGACCGACTCGAAGAGGAATGGCTGGCCGATCTTCAATCGCGGTCGGCGCCGCTCTCGCGCCTGAGTCTGGCGCTGGGATGCTGCTGGGCGACGGCCGTCATCAGCCGTGATTTTCGCGTGCCGCAACTGGCGACCGCCGGCTCGGTGAGCCGGCCCTGGCCCCAGCTGGGCCGATCTGCCGCACAGCTTGCCGCAGCTCTCGCGCCGTACCCTCATCTTTCTGACAATTGCAGCACTGCACGTGCTGCTGATCTATGCGCTTGCCTCAGGACGTGCCCAGCAGGTTGCCGCTTCGCTGCCGCGGGTCATTCAAGCTTCGTTTTCGGACCCCGCCAGACCGCAGCCGCCACCGGCTGCCGCGGCCACCGACCACAAGATCAAATTCATCACCACTTGGGAACCTCCGGTAGTGGGGACCCCGAACATCGACTTCCCCCCGGTCGACCCCGCCCGCACGCCGGACCGCGTTGACGGCATCCGGGGTGATGAGCCGCGAGTTGCTCCCTCGACGCCGCATCGCGTTATCGGCGGCCCCGGCCCTGGCTTTCCGGACACCGATGACTACTATCCGGCCATTTCGCGGCGCATTGCGGAAACGGGAGCCGCGACCGTGCAGGTGTGCGTGGATACCGCAGGCCGCCTCACTTCCCAACCGACGCTCGCCCTTTCATCAGGCAGTCGCCGCATCGACGATGGCGCCTTGAATCTGGCCAGGGCCGGCTCCGGGCACTATCGACCCAGCACCGATGATGGCCGGCCCGTGAGTTCCTGTTATCCGTATCGGATCCGGTTCGTGCTGAACTAATCCGCCTCGGCCAGGCACGCCATCGCCAGCTTTTCGGCGTCGATCCAGTCAAACGGACAGCCTTCGAGCTGTTCGTAGAAATCCTGTCCCACCACGCCATTGCGCCGCGGCGGACTGGCGAAGGCGTCGGAGTCGTCCGTCCCGGACAGTGCCAGGGCAACGGCGAGCGCCGAGAGGGAGTTGAACCGCCGGACATCGGCGCGTTCCGGAGTGTGGTGATGGGCGATCGCTTCGACCAGCGTGTTCGGCATTCCCCACAATCCCAGCAGATAGGCGCCGATCTCCGCATGTGAAGTGCCCAGCACGCGCCGTTCCGCCTCGTGCATCGGGATGTCCTCGGCCAGCGCCATGGCCGCGGCCCGATCCAGTTCCTCCGGACGCTCCTGCACCAGCACCCAGTAGCCGATGTCGTGCAGGAAGGCGGCCAGCACCGCCTCGTCGTTGCAGGGCGTCCCGGACGTCAGGGCGGCGGTGACCCGGGCCACGCGCTGCACATGCGCCTGCATGGAATCTAGGTTCACGTCGCTGCCGCGCGCCCCGCTCCAGCCGGCCAGCACCTCGGAACACATCACCAGATTGCGCACGCCCGAGAAGCCCAGCCGGATCAGCGCCTGCTCGATGCTGCGGACGCGATCCTGGTCATGAAACAGCGCGCAGTTGGCCAGCTGCAGCACCTTGGCGGTGATCGCGGCATCCGCCTCGATGACCGCGCAGATCTTCTTCGGCGTGACGTTCTTGTGCGCCATCATCACCTGCAGACGGGCGAAGGTGCGCGGCCGCGAGGGCAGCTGGCGGATGCCGCCGATGAGCTGGCGCAGGCCCGGGTGCGAGAGGAAGTCCTGCAGCCGCAGGCAGCGTTCGACGGCCTCGTGGAATTCGTCCGCCGCGCATTCCCGGTTGATGTACTGGTGGGCCGCCGGAAACGGCACCTGATAGGGCTGGTTCGTGCAATCGAGGCTGCCGGAAATCGCGATCCGCGACGTCCAGGGCCAACGCTCGCTGACGGCAATCAGCAGGGCTTCGCCGTCCGCCGTGAGGGCCTCCACGTCGGCGACCACCACATCCTGGGGCTGGCGTTCCAGTTCCAGCATGGCGTGCGCACCATTGCCGGCGAAGCCCGTGACCCAATGATGGGCACGGGGCAGCGCGGCCTGGGCCTGTAGCCGCCGCGCGTCATCACCGACCAACAAAATGTGCCGTGGCATGGGCCTGCCGCAAGAAGACTCGTCCTATGGAGCTTGCATATCACCCGCGCCGGGCGGATCTGTCCGGCAGCACGTCACAGTCCGCGAGTTAACAGACGGCGCGCTGCCGCGGACCAGACATATGAAATCAATGGCGCGCCCGGAGAGATTCGAACTCCCGACCCTCAGGTTCGAAGCCTGATGCTCTATCCAACTGAGCTACGGGCGCTTTGGCTCCGGACGGCCGCCGGAGGTGACATAGGCTACCGAATTCCAATCCGTATGGGTAAACACGGGGCCGTTCCTTGCCCTACCCGCCGCCGCAGCCTGCGCCCGGCGGGCGCCGCCCGGGCCGGCCGGCGGCACCCCCGCCGAAAGCCTTGGCAAAGGCCGTGCCCCATTGTGGACCGCCAGGGGCCATAACCTGCGCCTAGGCTGCGGACCCGGACATCGGCGCTCGGGTTCGCGCGAAAATCGCTTAATATGGACCCCCGGGCGCCCCACACCAGGCGCGCCGTGGCGAGAGTTTCTTACAATTCAGGGGGGTTTCCGTATGAAGTTCCGTTCCACCGTGCTGGCCTCTTCGCTGGCTTTTGCCGCTCTGGTTGTCGCGGCGCAGGCTTCGGCCAGCTGCATTTACCCGAAGGCGCCGGAAAGAATTCCCGACGGCACGAAGGCGACCAAGGAAGAGATGCTGGCCGGCATGAAGACCATGCGCGCCTACAACGACCTCGTGGCCAAGTACACCGATTGCCTGAAGAGCGACCACGATGCGGCGGTCGCCAAGATCGATCCGGCCCTCGCGGCGGACAAGAAGGAATCGCAGAAGACGGAACTGGACAAGGTCCTGCAGCAGAAGAACGATGCCGCCGTGGATGAGGCGCAGACGGTGACCACCCGCTTCAACGATCAGATCAAGGCCTTCAAGGCCGCGCACGCGAACTAACGCGGCCCCAGGGCCGCAGCAAGGCACGGCACCCAGAAGGTGAACACGCCGGCACCCGCGCAGACCGACTCAACCGTGCCGGGACTCCTGGTCCCGGCACAGGCCGATCGACTGATCAGCGAGAACCTCAGCTGCCTGCCGATCGAGTCGCTGCCGCTGGTGCAATGTGCCGGCGCCGTATTGCGCGAGAACATCTATGGCGAGCGCGATCAGCCCCCGTTTGATCGGGTCGCCATGGATGGCATCGCCTTGGACAGCGCCGCGGTCCGCGACGGACGACGTACCTTCCGCATCGAGGCCGTGCAGGCCGCCGGCGATGCCCCATTGACCCTGGCTGAAAGCACCGGCTGCATCGAGGCCATGACCGGCGCCATGCTGCCGGCGGGTTGCGATGCGGTGGTTCCCGTCGAGGAAATCTCCGTCAGCGCGGGCGTCGCCCGCCTCAAGGACGGAGCGATCATTGCCCCCTGGGACCATGTGCACCGCCGCGGCAGCGACTCGCGCCAGGGCGCCCTGCTGCTGGAAGCCGGCACGCGCATGAGCCCGCCGGATGTGGCGATGGCGGCCGGTGCGGGCATGGCGCGAGTGCGCGTCAGCGCCCAGCCCATGCTGGCGGTCCTCTCGACGGGCAATGAACTTGTTGAACCGGGCGAGCCGGTGCTGCCCTACCAGGTGCGGCGCTCGAATGTCTACGGCATCATCGCGGCCTTGCGCCGGCACGGCTTCCAGCGCGTCGCGGATGACCACGTGCGCGATGACCGCGATGAGATGCGCGCCCGCCTGAAACTGCACCTGAATACTCACGATGTGATCATCCTCAGCGGCGGAGTGTCGATGGGGCGCTTCGACCTGGTGCCGACCCTGCTCAATGAGCTGGGCGTGCGCACCGTGTTCCACAAGGTCGCGCAGCGGCCCGGCAAGCCGCTGTGGTTCGGCGTGGCGCAGTCCGGGCCGGCCGTGTTCGCGCTGCCCGGCAATCCCGTCTCCACCCAGGTGTGCCTCAGCCGCTACGTCATTCCGGGGCTGCTGGCCGCCATGGGCGAGACGAATCCGGTGATCCGCAGGATTTCCGCTGGCTGCGCCGGTGACCGTGACTTCGAAATTCGTGCAGTTCATGCCGGTGCGCACCGAGGTCGATGACTGGGGTCGGGACTGGGCGCAGCCGCGCCCCACCAACACCTCCGGGGACTTCACCTCGCTGGCCGGAACCGATGGCTTCGTGGAACTTCCCGCCGGACCGAACACCTACCCCAAGGGTTTCGTGACGCGCCTGTTCCGCTGGTAGTCCCGATGGCCACCCACGAAGTCGTCGTGCCGATGAATTCGCCGCGTCCGCGCGACCGCCTGGAGCGGCCGCTGCGGGACCTGCGCATTTCGGTCATGGACCGCTGCAACTTCCGCTGCCCGTACTGCATGCCGCGCGAGCAGTTCCATGAAAGCTACCGCTTCCTGAAATCCTCGCAGCGCCTGTCGTTCGAGGAAATCCTGCGCCTGGCGCGGCTGTTCGTCGCCCAGGGCGTGCGCAAGTTGCGGCTGACCGGCGGAGAACCGTTGCTGCGCGCGAATCTCGCCGACCTGGTCGGGGATCTCACCGGCATCGCGGGCGTCGAGGATGTCGCCCTGACCACCAACGGCATCCTGCTGGAGCGCCACGCGGCGGAGCTGAAGGCCGCGGGCCTCAATCGCATCACCGTCAGCCTCGACAGCCTGGACCCGGAAGTCTTCGCCCGCATGAGCGGCGGCTTCGGCGGCGTCGAGGAAGTGCTCGCGGGCATCGAGGCGGCGCGGCGCGCGGACCTGCTGCCGATCAAGGTCAATGCCGTGGTCCAGCGCGGCGTCAACGATCACACGGTGCTTGATCTGGTGGAACGTTTTCGCGGCACCGGCGTCATCGTGCGCTTCATCGAATACATGGATGTCGGCAACCGCAATCACTGGGAGCCCGAGCGGGTCGTGCCGTCCAGGGAACTGGTCGCGCTGATCAGCGCACGCTGGCCCATTGCGCCATTGGAGCGCAACTACCGCGGTGAAGTCGCGCGCCGCTATGCCTTTGCGGACGGGGCCGGCGAAGTGGGCTTCATTTCCTCGGTTACCCAGGCCTTCTGCGGCGACTGCTCGCGGGCGCGCCTGTCCTCGGATGGCGCACTGTACACCTGCCTGTTCGCGGCGCAGGGCGTCACGCTGCGCGATCCGCTGCGCGCCGGCGCCACGGATGATGAGCTCTCCAAACTCATCGGGCAGGTCTGGTCCGGGCGCCAGGACCGCTACAGCGAACTGCGCGCCAACCTGCGCCAGGCCACGGGCGATCACACCAAGGTTGAGATGTACTACATCGGCGGCTGACCATGGCATCGGGACTCACGCATCTGACGGCGCGCAATCAACCAACCATGGTGGATGTCGGCGACAAGGCGCTCACCCGCCGGGAGGCGAGCGCGGAGGCGCGCATCCGCCTGCCGCGCGCGGTGCTGCTGGCGCTGCGCAGGAGCGGTCATCGCACCAAGAAAGGTCCGGTCTTCGATACCGCGATCATTGCCGGGGTGATGGCCGCCAAGCGCACCTCCGAGTTGATCCCGTTCTGCCACCCGCTCTCGCTGGACAACTGCAAACTGGAGGTGAGCCCGGCCCCCGGCGGGCTGCGGATCGTATGCACCGTCGCCGTCCAGGGCCGCACCGGCGTGGAAATGGAGGCCTTGACGGGGGCCACGGTTGCCGCCCTCACGGTCTATGACATGTGCAAGGCCCTCTCGCACGACATCGAAATCGCGGGCATCCGGCTGCTGGCGAAATCCGGCGGAAAGCGCGATTTCAGCCGCGGTTCGACCCGACGGGCCTCCCGGCCGTAAAATCCCCCCATGGCTCCCCCCCTCTACGGCCTGGTGCTGGCCGGAGGCCGAAGCACGCGCATGCAGCGTGACAAGGCCGCCTTGAGCTACCAGGGACGAAATCAGCTCGACCGCGCCATGGACCTGCTGGGGTCCTGCGTGCAGCAGGCCTTCGTATCCGTGCGTGCCGACCAGCGCTCGGATCCCGCCCGCGCGCGCTACCCCCAGGTGCTCGATGCGTGCGACGGCCTGGGTCCCATCGCCGGGATCGCCGCCGCCCAGGCGCTGCAGCCCGATGCGGCCTGGCTGGTGCTGGCCTGTGATCTGCCCTTTCTGGAGGCGCGGGTACTGCAGTTCCTGATCGCGGCATCGCGATCCGGCGCGCAGTCGCCACCGCCTTTCGTTCCAATCAGGGCGGGCGCCATGAGGGACTCCCGGAACCGCTGTGCGCCATCTACGAGCCGCACGCCGCCGCCGCCCTGCGTGCCTACCTCGACACCGGCAGGAACTGTCCGCGCAAGTTCCTGATCCAGTCCGATGCCCTGCTGCTGACGCAGCCCGAGCCGCGCGCGCTGGACGAACATCAATACGCCCGAGGAGTACGGCGCGGCCCGCGACACGCTTCTCGGCCGCCAAGGATCGGATGAAATGCAGATCAAAGTGCAGTACTACGCGATCCTGCGCGAACAGGCCGGACGCAGCGAAGAAACCGTGGCCACCGCCGCGCGCACGCCGCGCGACCTGTATGCCGAGCTGCAGCGCCGTCATCCGTTCTCACTCGGCGCCGAGAGCCTGCGGGTCGCGATCAACGCCGAATTCAGCGACTGGTCCCAGCCGCTGGCCGAGGGTGATGCCGTGGTGTTCATTCCACCCGTCGCCGGCGGCTGACGCAGGCAGCACTCGCTCATGAAATCCTTCAGCTTCGCCAAGACGCCGCTCGACCCCGCGGCCGAGCGTCAGCGCGGTCACGGATCCGGCCTGCGGGGGCTATGCCTCATTTGAAGGCTGGGTGCGCGATCACAACGAAGGCCGCAGGTGCGCCACCTGGAGTACGAGGCCTTCGAGCTGCTGGCCGCCAAGGAAGGCGAACGCATCCTCGCCGAGGCCGTCGAGCGCTTCGGCGTCGAAAACGCCGCCTGCGTGCATCGAGTCGGCGATCTGCAGCTCGGCGAGATGGCGGTGTGGGTGGGCGTGAGCGCGCGCCATCGCCAGGAAGCCTTTCTGGCCTGCCGCTACATCATCGATGAGGTCAAACATCGTGTCCCGATCTGGAAGAAGGAGCACTACGTCAACGGGCGACTCCGGCTGGGTGAACTGCGAGCGCTGCGCGGCCGTGCACGTGCCTGACCATGACCATGACCATGATCATGACCACGTCCATGACCATGCACGCCACGCGACCCGTGCGCGCCTGCCGCCGACTACTCGCGCCAGCAGGCGCTGAAGGAAGTCGGCGCGGAGGGCCAGGCGAAGCTGCGTGCCGCGCGCGTCCTGGTGGTCGGGGCCGGCGGCCTGGGCGTACCGGTGCTCAGCTACCTGGCCGGCGCCGGCATCGGCCGGATCGGCATTGTCGATGGCGACCGGCTGGAAGCCTCGAACCTGCATCGGCAGCCGCTGTACAGTTTCGATGCCGTCGGCAGGCCCAAGGCGCAACTGGCGGCCGAGCGCCTGCGCGCGCTCAATCCGGACGTGGATGTGCAGATCTACGGCGCTGCGCCTGACCGCCGCCAATGCGGCCGAACTGATCGGCGCCTGGGATCTGGTAATCGACTGCACCGACAACTTCGGCACCAAGTTCCTGATCAATGATGCCTGCGTCAGCGCGCGCAAGCCGGCCATTCTCTCCAGCATCTACCAGTACGAAGGCCAACTGCAGGTGATCCGTCCGGACTCCGCACGGCGCCTGCCTGCGCTGCATCTGGCCGGAGGCCACGCGCGATGGCCTGGTCGGCAACTGCGCCGAGGCCGGCGTGCTGGGTCCGGTGCCCGGCGTATTCGGCAGCCTGCAGGCGCTGGAAGCCCTGAAGATCCTGCTGGGTCTGCCGGGCCAGCTGGGCGATGAGCTGCTGGTGATGGACCTGCTGACCCTGCAGCATTTCGCGCATGAAGGCGCGCCGCGCGATGCCGCCTGCGCCTCCGGCCGCTGTGCCCGCATCCCCGCCGCGGCGCAGCCCGAGGGCACCGCGCTGCAGGTGCGACTTCGAATCGCTGGCTGCGGCGCAGGCCGCGGGCTATACCGTGATCGACATCCGTGAACCGGCCGAAGTGGCCGAGGAGCCCTTGCCGGGCACCGGCATCCGCCTGCATGCCGCATGCAGCAGCTGCTGCGCGCCGATGCGGCGCCTCGCCAGCAACGGTCAGCTATCTGCTGGTGTGCGCCAGCGGACGGCGCAGCCTGGCGGCAGCGTCCAACCCTGCGTGAGCGCGGCTTCACCCAGGTGGTCTCACTGGCCGGCGGCCTGCGCGGGCCTGCTGGCCCAGCCGCAGCCGGCCTAGACGCGCGCTACGGGCGCAGCTGCCCGCTGCCGCGTACCACGTACTTGTAGCTGGTCAGCTGCTCCACGCCCACGGGGCCCCGGGCATGGAAGCGATCGGTGGAAATGCCGATCTCCGCGCCCATACCGAACTCACCGCCATCGGCGAATTGCGTGGAGGCGTTATGCAGCACGATGGCGCTGTCCACCTGCTGCAGGAACCGTTGCGGCGGTGGCGGCGTTGGCCGTCACGATGGCATCGGTATGGGCCGAGCCGTAGCGGGCGATATGGGCGATGGCCTCGTCCACACCCTTTACCACCCGCACCGCGATGATGGAATCCAGGTACTCGGTGTACCAATCCTCCTCAGTCGCGGCGCGCACGCGCGCATCCACGCCCTGCACGGTGGCATCACCGCGCACTTCGCAGCCGGCGCCGAGCAGATCCTGGATGAGGGGCGCCAGATGTGTCGCCACGCAGGCGCGGTCGACCAGCAAGGTCTCGGCGGCGCCGCAGATGCCGGTGCGCCGCAGCTTGGCGTTCAGCACGATGCTGCGCGCCATCGCCAGGTCGGCATCCTGATCCACGTACACATGGCAGTTGCCTTCCAGGTGACCGATCACCGGCACGCGCGCCTCCTTCTGCACTCGCGCCACCAGGCTCTTGCCGCCGCGCGGCACGATGACATCGATGTAGTCGGTCATCCCGGACAGCATTTCACCGACCGCCGCGCGATCGGTGGTCGGCACCAGCTGGATGCAGGCCGCGGGCAGTCCGGCCGCTTGCAGACCTGCGACCAGGCAGGCATGAATGGCCCGATTGGAGCGCTCGCTCTCCGAGCCGCCGCGCAGGATCACGGCATTGCCCGACTTCAGGCACAGCGCGCCGGCGTCCGCGGTGACGTTGGGACGGCTTTCGTAGATGATGCCGATGACGCCGAGCGGCACCCGCACGCGTGAAATATCCAGCCCGTTGGGCCGCGTCCAGTGCGCCGCCACGGTGCCGATGGGATCCTCCAGCGCGGCGATGTCCTCCAGTCCGCTGGCCATACCCTCGACGCGTTTGTCGTTCAGCTCCAGTCGATCCAGCAGCGCGCCGCTCAACTGGCGCTCGCGCGCCCGCGCCAGGTCCTGGGCGTTCGCCGCGAGGATGTCGGCGCGGTGGGCGCGGATGGCGGCGGCGGCCTCCTTCAGTGCCTGATTCTTGATGGCCGTACTCGCCAGACTGAGCAGATCGGAGGCAGCCAGCGCCGCCTGCCCCATCTGGCGCATCAGCCCGGTCAGGTCGGGGACGGCATTCATGAGGCCTCCTGCGCGGTGCGTACCTGCCAGTCCTTGCGCAGAATCACCAGATCATCGCGGTGCACCAGTACATCGCCGCTGCGGTAGCCCAGGATGCCTTCGATTTCCGCGGACTTGCGCCCCATGATGCGGGCCACGTCCGCGTCCGCATAGGCGCTGATGCCGCGGGCCACCTCGGTGCCGTCGGAGGCCAGGATGCTGACCGTGTCGCCCTGGTCGAAGCGCCCGGCCAGCCGCACGACTCCGGCTGGCAGCAGGCTCTTGCCGGCATTCAGGGCTTTCAGTGCACCCGCATCGATGCTCAGCGCGCCCGCGGGCCGCAGGGTCCCCGCGATCCATTGCTTGCGCGCCGCGACCGGCGTCTCGGTGGGCACGAACCAGGTGCAGCGTCCGCCCTCCTCCAGCCGGCGCACCGGGTGCGGATGGTGTCCGTCCGCGATGCACATGTGGCAACCGGCGGCTACCGCGATCTTGGCGGCAATGAGCTTGGTGGTCATGCCGCCGGACCCCACCGCGGAAGCCGAACGGCCGGCCATCGCCTCGATCTCCGGCGTGACCGCCCGCACTTCGCTGATGAAGCGGGCATCCGGGTTGCGGTTGGGATCGGCGGTGAACAGCCCCTCCACATCCGAGAGCAGCACCAGGCAGTCGGCGCCGGCCATCTGCGCGACCCGCGCGCCCAGCCGGTCATTGTCCCCATAACGGATCTCGGCCGTGGCCACCGTGTCGTTCTCATTGATGACCGGCAGCGCCCCCAGCGCCAGCAGCGATTCCAGCGTCGCGCGCGCATTCAGGTAGCGCTGCCGCTGCTCGCTGTCCTCCAGGGTCAGCAGCACCTGCGCCACGGTCACGCCATGCTCCCCGAGCAGTTCCTTGTAGGCGTGGGCCAGGCGGATCTGCCCCACCGCCGCAGCGGCCTGGCTCTCATCCAGCCGCAGCGGCCCCGGGGCGAGCCCCAGTTCACGCCTGCCGAGGGCGATGGCTCCGGAGGACACCAGGATGACCTGTTGCCCGCGCGCGCGCAGGCGCAACAGATCCTCGACCACGCCCGTCAGCCAGGCGCGGCGCAGCTGGCCGGATTCCTGGTCGACCAGCAGGGCCGAGCCCACCTTCACGACGATGCGCCGGGCGGCGATCAGCGGCGATGGGGGATTCTCACCGGTAGCGCTCATGGTAAAAACTATACGGTATCGGCGCCGGGCGGGCGAATCTCGCCCCTGGCGACATTGCCACCCGCAACAATCCCCCCTTAAACTGGCGCCCGCCTTTAACAGTAGCGCCCTCGAGGATCAAAGCGGTGAGCAGAGATTACGAACCGACTGCCGGACAGTGGTACGAAAACATCGAGGAAGAGGAGTCATTCCGCGTGCTGTCGGTGGATGAGGACTCGGAACTCGTCGAAATCGAATATGAAGACGGGGATATCGAGGAAGTCGACATCGAGACCTGGCACGAGATGGATCTGGAGAAGACCACGGCGCCGGAGGGCTGGTCCGACGACAGCGAGGACGATGAGGAGGACGAGGAAGACGAGGACGATGAGGACTGGGACGACGAAGACGACGAGGATGAAGACCAGGATGAGGACGAAGACGAGGACGAGTGACCCAGCCGGCCTCTAGCCAGTCTGCGGTCGCCCAACTCACCAGCCTCCTCGGGGCTGACTGCGTCCGCACCGATGCGGGGGAAATGGCCCCGCTGCTCGTCGACCACCGCGGCCTGTATCGCGGCAAGGCCGCGGCCCTGATCCTGCCGCGCAGCCCCGAGCAGGTCGCGGCCGCGCTGGCCTTCTGCAACAGCCACCGCATCGGCGTCGTGCCCCAGGGCGGCAACACCGGCTATTGCGGGGGCGCGACACCCGATGGTTCCGGTACCCAGGTCATCCTGGCCTTGAGCCGGCTGAACCGCATCCGCCAGCTCGATGCGCTCAACTATTCCCTGACCTGCGAGGCCGGTTGCCTGCTCAGCCAGGTGCAGCAGGCGGCGGCCGACGCGCAGCGCCACTTCCCCTTGAGCTTAGGGTCCGAAGGCAGCTGCCAGATCGGCGGCAATCTTTCCACCAATGCCGGCGGTACCAGCGTTCTGCGCTACGGCATGATGCGCGACCTGGTGCTGGGGCTGGAGGTGGTTCTGGCTGACGGCCGGATCCTCAACAGCCTCACCGGCCTGCGCAAGGACAACACCGGCTACGACGTGAAATCCTTGTTCCTGGGAGCAGAAGGCACGCTGGGCGTGATCACCGCCGCGACCCTGAAGCTGTTTCCCGCCATCCGCAGCACTGCAACCGCGTTCGTCGCGGTGGCCAGCGTGCAGGCCGCGGTGGAGCTGCTGAGTCGCCTGCGCCATCACAGCGGCGATCGCGTCAGCTCCTTCGAGCTGATTCCGCGCCTGGCGGTGGACCTGACGGTGCGGCATCTGCAATCGGTGGACCCTCTGCCGGATCGCGAGTGGTACGTGCTGTGCGAGCTGACCTCAACCGGAGCCGATGAAGCCCTCGATACGGTGCTGGAGGAGGCCCTGGCCGAGGCACTCGCCGCCGGTCTGGTCCAGGATGCGACCATTGCGCAGAACGGCCGCGAGGCGGACAGCTTCTGGTTCCTGCGCGAGAACATCCCCCGCGCCCAGCGCCTGGATGGGGAAAGCCTCAAACATGACATTTCGGTACCGGTCGGCGCCCTGCCGCAATTCGTGCAGCAGGCCGCCGAGTGGATCGGTCGCCGGGTGCCCGAGGGGCGGCTGATTGCGTACGGCCATGTCGGGGATGGCAACCTGCACTTCAATCTCAACCAGAACCCGCAGGTGTCCGCGGCGGCGTTTCTCGGGCGGGCCGAGGAGGTCAAACGGGCCATCCATGATCTGGTGCAGCAGTTCGGCGGCAGCTTCAGTGCCGAGCACGGCATCGGACAACTGAAGGTCGCGGAACTCGCCCGCTATGCCTCGCC
Source organism: uncultured Pseudomonadota bacterium (assembly GCA_963726995.1). Classification (GTDB taxonomy): domain Bacteria; phylum Pseudomonadota; class Gammaproteobacteria; order Steroidobacterales; family Steroidobacteraceae; genus DAIDKA01. The sequence goes on along the minus strand of CAVSEP010000006.1, from coordinate 1,404,002 downwards.
CGTGGAACTGGACCTGATGCGCAGGATCAAACGGGCATTCGATCCCAACGGCATCATGAATCCCGGCAAGGTCCTGCAGACGCCGTGAGATCCGGCCATTGAACCGCCTGTGGCTAGCCCCGCTGTGCGCCGCCCTGGGCGCGCTGGCGGCCTGCGGCTCGCCCGAGCCCGGCGCGAACTCAGCCCCGCGCGCCAGCGCACCCGTGAGGAGCGCTCCGGATGCAGGCGGCGCGCAATCCTCGGCCCCCCGGTTCGCAACTTCCGCCGATGGCGTGAGCATCGCCTGGCGCAGCCTGGGACAGGGGGAACCCGCCGTGGTGCTGGTGCATGGCTGGGCGGCTGATTCGAGCATCTGGCGGGCGCAGCTCGGCGCCCTGGCCGCCCGCCACCATGTCGTGACCCTGGATCTGGCAGGCCAGGGGGCTTCGGGCGCCAATCGCGAGAGCTGGTCGCTGCCGAATTTCGCGCACGATGTCGCGGCCGTGGTCGCGGGGCTCCCGGATACCCAGGTCATCCTCGTCGGTCACGGACTGGGCGGTCCCGTGGCCCTGGAGGCCGCGCCCCTGATCGGCGCGCGACTGCACGGCATCATCGGGGTCGAGACCTTCCGCTCCCTCGGCCAACCCCCGCTCCTGGCCTCGCAGCTGGAGCAGTATCTGCAGCCCTTCCGCACCGACTTCGCGGGCGCGATGCGCAGTTTCGTGACCAGCACGCTGTTTCATCCCCAAGCCGATCCGACCGTGGTGCGCAGCGTGGTGGACCTGATGACCCGGACACAGCCGCAGCGCGCCCTCGCCGCGCTCGCGGACCTGAACCGTCTCGACTACGCGGCCATCCTGCCGGCGGTGAAGGCGCCCATCGTGGTGCTGGATTCGGATCTGGGCGGGGCGCTGGATGCGGCGCGTCTGCGGCATGTCCAGCCGCTGCCGCGGGTCATCACCTTGAACGGGGACGACGGATTTCCAATGCTCGATGACGTCCGGCGCTTCAATACCGCCTTGCTGCTGGCGATAGATTCGCTGGCGGCGCAACAGGGCCGCAGCGCGCGTCCATGAGTTTCAGGGCGGCGCTGATCTGCCGGGTCGCCTGTGGACTCCAGGCGCGGACCGTGGCGCCGCCGGGCCCCAGCTCCTGCAGGATCAGTATCAGCGCCTGATTGCCGGCGTCGAAGGGCCAGTCGTCACTGTGCAGGATCAGTCGCACCGAGCGGCCGTCCGGGAGCGCGAATTGCGCGCGGCCGCCGTGATCGGCCACCGCCACGCTCAGCAGCGGCGCAAGCTCCGTCGGCGCTGAGGACGCCGCCCAGCGGATGCGGCAGGTATACAACTGTGCCAGGTGCAGCGCCGGCCAGTCGTAGCCGGCGCTTTCCTGCACCAGCGCGTCGTCTTCGAAACGAAACTGGCGGATGCGGAACCAGTACTCGCCCTCGCCCAGCTGCAGGGCGTAGTCCACGTAGCGCTGGGGATCCGCCGGCGGGGAGACGCAGGCTCGCCCCAGGGTGCCGCCGTGGAACTGTTCGCCGTCCCGGGTCAGGAGCAGATCACAGCCGGCCAGCGTCTCGATGTCGGTGCGCCGCAGCCCCTGCTGGGCCTGCGGATCGGCGAACAGGCCGCGCCAGGATGCGGGATCCTTGAAGGTGTACTGCCGCACGCGAATGCGCTGCGGGCGCAGCTGCGAATCCACCGACAGCCGCAGCAGCACCTGGCGGCGCGGCGCCCCCGGCACATCGTGCAGGGTCTCCTCCAGGTACAGCACCGTCGGCCCCAGCCACGGCAGATCCACCGGTTCGACCACGGTGCGTAACCGCGTCACTTCTGCGGCCGCCGCCTCGGGCGAATGGTCATCCAGAATGATCTGTACGGCAGAGTCGTGGAGGCCGGACCAGCGTTGCACCAGGTCGATGATCTCCGGCGCCGATTCCGCTGCCGGCTTCGGCGTGGGCTCCGCGGCGAACAGCGCGCCGGTGCACAGGCCCAATGCCAGCACGGCGCAGCGCCGGCTCACGGGGGGCGACTCACCACGCGCACCAGACCCTCCTGGGCGGTGCTGGCGACCAGCGTGCCATCGCGCGCAAACACATTGGCCCGGGCAAAGCCGCGGGCGCCGGAAGCACTGGGGCTTTCCACATCGTACAGCAGCCACTCGTCCACCCGCAGCGGACGATGGAACCACATGGCGTGATCGATGCTCGCCACCTGCGCCTTGCCGCTCAAGTGCGAAATGCCATGCGGCAGGGTCGCCGTTTCCAGCAGGTTGAAATCCGAGACATAGGCCAGCAGGCAGCGCTGCAGGGTCTGATTGTCAGGCACCGCGGCCACGGCGCGGAACCATACCTGACGCGCGGGACCCTGGCCGGAAGCGCGTCCCGACTGCGGCGCGCGCACCGCGCGGAATTCGAATGGGCGGGAGGTCTCCAGCAGCCGCCGGACCCGCTCAGGCAAGCGTTCCAGCAGTTCCGGCGCGACCCGCGAGGTGTCGGGCAATCCTTCCGGGGCCGGCACATCCGGCATTTGCAGCTGGTGTTCCAGTCCGGATTCTGCGGCCTGGAAGGAACAGGTCATGTTGAAGATCTGCTCGCCATGCTGGATCGCGACGACGCGCCGATTGGAGAAACTGTGGCCGTCGCGGCTGCGATCCACCTGATAGATGATTGGCGCCTTGAAATCCCCGCGGCGCAGAAAGTAGGCGTGCAGGGAATGCACCATGCGGTCGGTCACGGTGCGCGAGGCGGCGTTGAGCGCCTGCCCCAGCACCTGGCCCCCGAATACCTGCGGACTGCCGATGTCGCGGCTTTCACCGCGAAACAGGTTGACCTCGAGGGTTTCGAGCTCCAGCAGCCCCAGCAGATCGGCGATGCGCTGGTCCATGATTGGCCTTCTCGACCGGCCGCCCCCGCGCCCCTCAGCCGAACTTGAAGGCGCCCTTCATGATCACGTAGTGACCCGGAAAGGTGCACATGAAGGTGTAGTCGCCGCCCTTCGTGAGCTTGGCGGTGGGAAAGGTCACGCTGGCGCTCTGGCCCCCGCCGACAATCTTGGTGGAGGCGATGACGTGCGCATCGCCCGGCGTCAAATAGTTGTTGGCGAGCCCGGCGGACATGCCGGCATTGGCCACGGTGGTCACATCCGCGCTCTTTACCAGCACCCAGTTGTGGCCCATGGCGGCCGCGGGCAGCTTGCCCGTATGAGTCAGGGTGAGCTCGACCTCGGTGCAGTCGGCCGCCACGACCAGTTCCTTCTTGTCGTACTGCATGGCGTCGTTCCCGGCGATTTCCAGCTTGCAGACCTTGTCGGCGGCAAACGCGGCGTGAGTGCCTCCCGCCAGGGACACGGCGGCAATCGCCAGCGTGGCCAGAACACAGTGTCTACGGATCATCGGAAACTCCTTAAAGCGGGAACAGTGCGTTGATTAGGGTGGAAGCAAGCGGGAGCGGTATTTTGCATCAGCCGCCTGCCAATCGCACGCTGTTGCGAACCGTTGCAGCAAGCGCCAGAGCGGTTAGCGCTATCAGATATCCGGGACGCCCAGGCGCTTGTGCATGATGGGGCTGGTGGTCGTGTACTGCAGAAACTGCTTCTTCTGCGGAAACAGGTGGTGCTGGATGGCGAAGGAAGCCAGCGCAGCCTCGTGGAATCCGGACAGGATGAGCTTCTTCTTGCCGGGGTAGGTATTGATGTCACCCACCGCGAAGATGCCGGGCACACTGGTCTGAAACTTCTCCGTGTCGACGGCCAGGGCCTTGCGTTCCAGGGCCAGTCCCCACTCGGCAATGGGACCGAGCTTCGGATGCAGGCCGAAGAACACCAGCAGCTGGTCGGCATGCACCTCGTGGAAGGCACCGTTGTTACCCTTGATACGCACGCCGCGCAGCGCCTTGCCATCGGCAAGCAGGGACTCGGCAGTTCCTTCAATGTGTTGGATCGAGCCTGCCGCCTGAAGTTCCCGCATGCGGGCAACCGTGGCGGGCGCGCCGCGGAACTGTTCGCGCCGATGCACCAGCGTCAGGCCGCGTGCCGCGGGCGCCAGGGCCACGGCCCAATCGAGTGCCGAATCACCGCCGCCGAAAATCACCAGGCGCCGGCCCGCCAGCTGCTGGGCATCGCGCACACGGTACTGGATCTGGTTGCCTTCGAAGGTCTCGGCGCCCTCAACGCCAAGCCGCCGCGGCTGGAAGGCGCCGAGCCCGGCGGCGATGACCACCGCGCCGACGGTCAACTCGGTGCCGGCCGCGGTGCCCACGGTGAACTGGCCGGCGCCGGTGAGGCTGAGGGTCGAGACCTCCTCGCCCAGATGAAACTGCGGATTGAAAGGCCGGATCTGCTGCATCAGCCGATCCACGAGCTCCTGCGCGCCACAGACCGGCAGCGCCGGAATGTCATAGATGGGTTTGTCGGGATACAGCTCGGCACACTGCCCGCCGACCACTTTCAGGGAATCGAAAACATGTGCCTGGATCCCGAGCAGACCCAGCTCGAATACCTGGAACAGGCCGCAGGGGCCGGCGCCGATGATCGCGACCGAGGCGGCAGGCTCCTGCGCCGTCATGCGCGCCCGGCGTTGGCGTCCGTGGGGGTATGGAAGTACTCGCTCTCGGCCGCCAGCTGATCCACCAGACGCTTCAACTCGGCCATGCGGCCCTCGGCCGTGCTGATGGGCATGCAATCCTGGCAGCGCGGATCCCCGCAGGGCTGCCGGGAATACAGCCAGTATTGCAGCGCACCCGCCAACAGACCGTCGGCAATGTCCCAGAGATCCGCGTCCTTATCCTTGTCTGCCAGGCGGTTGCCGAGGTCCACCGCCTTGGCAAAGGCCGAGTCAAAAGTATCCGCAAGTTCCGTCATCGGGGCAGTATAAAGCAACTGACGCGGGGAACCGGCAAACGCCGGATTTCCCGGGCCGCCACCGCCCGCGGCTTTTGCGATGGCCGCCTCGGATCTGCGGCGCGTTTCTAGGCAGCATGGCCACTCTGGCATAGCCGCTGTAATCATCGGTTACAGGCTTATGTCGCATGCTGCGGAAGACCAACAGTGCGCTCGCCCTCGGCTACTGAAACGGCTCCCGGGGCGGTCGCGCGCGCGCGCCGCTGGCGGCTGGGCGTCGGCGCCCATCTGGTCCTCGGCATGGCCATCGATGGGTGTCGTGGTGCTCGCCGGGCAGGTGGTCACCAACCGCATCACCCACAACGCCGTACAGGCCGTGAGTTCCCTGCAGCTGCGCTATGAGCCGCAGACCCGCCGTGCCGCCACCATCATCGAGAAGCTGGCGGCTTTTGACCGGCAGGTCGAGGAAGCGCTCGGGCCGGAAGGCAGCTCGGCCGAGGCCAAGCGATCCGCGGCGGCCGACCTGCAGACGGCCAGCAACGAACTGCAGCAGGCAATCGATGGCTGGTACCAGCGCAGCCCCACCGAAGCGACGCTGGATCCGCACGGCCCCGAGCAGCTGAAACTGCAGCAGCAGCTGCTCGCGCACATGGTCGCGGGCCGTTCGCTGGCCGCCAAGTCCGGGCAGCGCCAGCAATGGCTGAGCGAGCGCCACCAGCTGCTGGAGGCCGAAGGCCGGCGCATCGCCAAGGCCGGCGCCAGCGGCAACCGCATCGACGACACGGAAGTTCTGGCGCGCAAATCCCTGGTCGAACTGGGCAGGCCGCGGCGGCACTGCGCAGCGTCGCGGACCTGGGCGAGGACGCGGCGCGCGCCGAACAGGATTTCAAGGCGGCGCTGGACCGCAACAACGCCGAACTCATCCGCTCCCCCGGGGTTGCCTGGATGGAGATCATTCGCGAGGACCTGCGCAATTCGATACGGCTGCGCAATGAGGTCAACCGCTTCGATGCCAGCACCGGACGCGATCGCCACGATTTCCTGCGCGTCGGCGCGCAGTTGATCAGCGACGCGCAGGAGAAGCTGCAGGCGCCGGCGCGCAATGCGCTGGGAGCCGCGGCGCAGCGCGCCGCGCAGGCCGCGAACAATGCGCAGCATGCGCTGGTCACCACGGTCATCACCGTCGAGGTGGTGGTGCTGCTGGTCTCCTTGCTGCTGGCGCTGCGCATTTCGCGTGCCGGTCAAGCGGCTCACGATCGCCACCCGTCGCCTCGCGGCCGGTGAGCGCGACGTCACGGCGCCACACCGGCGGCTCGGCGGAAATCGCCGAACTCGCCGATGCCTTCAACACCATGGCCGCCAAGATCAGCGCCGCCGAAGGCGGCCTGCGGGCCCAGCAGGCCGTGCTGGAGCAGCATGTCGAGGACCGCACCCGCGCCCTGCATCACCTTGCCCACCATGATCCGCTGACCGAACTGCCCAACCGCCGGCATCTGGCGGCGCGCCTGTCGGCCGCGCTGGCCGCGGCGGCGCAGACCCAGCGGCGCTTCGCGCTGCTGTTCGTGGATCTCGACAATTTCAAGTCCGTCAACGACACGCTGGGACACCGCTTCGGCGACCGGGTGCTGCAGATGGTGGGCCTGCGGCTGCAGGAGGCGCTGGGCCCGCAGGCCTTCATCGCGCGACTCGGCGGGGATGAGTTCACGGTGCTGATCGAGGACGCCTTGAGCGCCGATCATGTGTGCGAGCAGGCCGCGAAGGTCATCGATGCCCTGCAGAAGCCGCTGGCGGTGGACGGCCGGCAGCTGTCCACCAGCGCCAGCGTCGGTGCCACCATCTATCCGGACCATGCGCGCGATGCCGATGCGCTGCTGCGCACCGCGGACGTGGCGCTGTTCCACGCCAAGGACCTCGGCCGCAACCGCTATGCGCTGTACACGCCGGAGCTTTACGATGTGGCTGCGCATCGCTTCCGGCTCGAGCAGGCGCTGCGCCGCGCGGTCGAGGCCGGAGATCTGCTGCTGATGTACCAGCCGCAGGTGGCGCTGCACACCCTGCAGTCGGTCGGCGTCGAGGCGCTGTTACGCTGGCGCAAGTCCGACGGCCGCATCGCCAGTGCCGGGGAGTTCATCGACATCGCCGAATCCACCGGCCTGATGCGCGAGCTCACCACCTGGGCCCTGCGCTCGGCCACTTCCACGGTGAAGGCCTGGCGCGCCATGGGCTGGACCCAGGCCTGCGTCGCCATCAACGTCTCGGCGATGCAGCTGCTGGACGGCAGCTTCGTGGACCATGTCATCGAGGCGCTGTCGGTAACCGGCCTGCCGGGGGACGCGTTGGAGGTGGAAATCACCGAAACGGTGATCCAGACCGGACCTGCGACGCTGGTTGCCCTGCAACGCCTGCGCAACGTGGGCGTCGCGGTGGCGCTGGATGACTTTGGCACCGGGTATTCCTCGCTGGCCTCGCTGGCGCAGCTGCCCATCAATCGCGTGAAGCTCGATCGGACCCTGATCGAGGACATTGACCGCAGCCCGCGCTCGGCCGCCATCGCCCGCTCCGTGATCGCCCTGTGCCATGGACTGGGCCTCGAGGTGGTGGCCGAGGGCGTCGAGCGCCCCGGCCAGCTGACCCTGCTGGGTCAGTGCGAACCCATCACCGTGCAGGGCTTCCTGCTGGCATCGCCCGTGGAAATGCAGCTGGCGCCGCAGGCCGCCGAAGCGGCTGCCGCCAAGGCGCGCGCCCTGCTGCAGCAGCCGGCGGATTTCGAGGGCGGCACGCTGGCGATGGATGGCTCGCTGGTGTTCGTCGGCGCCAAGTCGCGCCGTCGTCCCTAGTCCGGCGGGTCGCTCCACAGCAGCGCATCACGCGTGCGCACGCCCAGAACCGGCTGATCGATGAAGACGCCATCCAGGCCCGCCTTCAGGTAGGGCGTCAGTTCCGCCGCCAGATCACCCAAGGCCGCCGGATCCTCGCCCGCACGCTGCGGCACCGGCAGGAAATGATTCTCGGCACGGAAGGTCCAGGCGTGCACCAGCAGCCCCTCGGAGTGTGCGTCATCCACCAGCGCCGTCGGCGACCCCAGCCTTCCTTGCGCGGTGCGGGGAATCACCAGGGTCTTCTCCACGCCTACCGCATCCGCATAGCTCGCCACCTGCGCAAGGCCCCGGCGCGTGACCATGCCGGCATAGTTGCGCGAGTCGCCCGCGGCCACCCAGTCAAACGGCGCACCGCTGGCTGCCACCAGCTGCACCAGCGCAATTGCGGTCTGCGAGCGCAGCAGCTGCAGATTCGTCACTTCGAATGACTGGATGAAGATCGGCGCATCGGCATCCGAATAGCCATGGCGGCTCAATGCCGCCAGCAGCGGCGCCTCGAGCGCCAGACCCAGGCCGGCGAAATAACTGGGGTGCTTGGTCTCCGGATAAACGCCGATGCGCCGCGGCGAGGGCTCGTGACGCGCCCGTGCGGAGTGCGCGCGGGCCACATCGCAGCCATGCACCAGATCCAGGATTTCATCGATTGTCGGGATTTCGAACTGGCCGTCGAACCGTGCGTTGGCGGGGCGCAGCTCGGGGATCCGCTCGCGGGCCCGCAGGCCCTTCAGTTCCGCCAGCGTGAAGTCTTCCGTGAACCAGCCGCTGACGCTGACCCCATCGATGAGCTTGGTCGTGCGCCGGTCGGCAAACTCCGGGTGCGCCGCGACATCGGTGGTGGTGCCGATCTCATTCTCATGGCGCGCCACCAGCACGCCGTCGCGGGTGCTGACCAGATCCGGTTCGATGAAGTCCGCGCCCTGCTGAATGGCCAGGAAGTAGGAGGCCAGGGTGTGCTCCGGGACGTACCCGCTGGCGCCGCGATGGCCGATGATGATCGACACCAGTGCACGCGGCGCCACGGTCTGCCCAGTATCGGTGCTATCGGTCATGACCTAAGAGTGTACGATTAGTGGGCAATAATGGAACTGGCGATGGATGAATTGACATCATGACGGATCTGACCGGCACTGACATCTATCACTTCCGGGAAGGGACGTTTTTTCGCGCCTACGACAAGCTGGGCGCGCATCCGCAGGTGGTGCAGGGTGTCCAGGGCACCCGCTTCGCGGTCTGGGCGCCGAATGCCGCCGGCGTGAATGTGATCGGCGACTTCAACGGCTGGAACCACGACAGCCACCCGATGAGCGCGCGCGCGGATGAGTCCGGGATCTGGGAAATCTTCATCCCGGCGGTGACCCGGGGCATGGTCTACAAATACCTGGTGCGCTCGCGTCATGCCGGCTACACGGTCGAAAAGAGCGATCCCTACGCCTTCCTGTGCGAGGAACCGCCACGCACCGGCGCGGTGGTGTGGGACAACGACTACCAATGGAACGACTTCGAGTGGCAGCGCAACTGCGCGCGGGTCAACGCCCTGGATGCACCGTGGTCGATCTACGAGGTGCACCTGGGCTCCTGGCGGCGAGTGCCCGCGGATGGCAACCGCTCGCTCAACTACCGCGAAGTCGCCCACCAGCTGGCCGACTATGTCGTGGACATGGGATTCACGCACGTGGAACTGATGCCCGTCATGGAGCATCCGTTCTTCGGTTCCTGGGGCTATCAGATCACCGGGTACTTCGCGCCTTCCTCGCGCTATGGCACGCCGCAGGACTTCATGTACCTGATCGAGCATCTGCACAAGATGGGCATCGGTGTGATCCTCGACTGGGTGCCGTCGCACTTTCCGACCGACCAGCATGGCCTGGCGTTCTTTGACGGCACGCACCTGTACGAGCACGCCGATCCGCGCCAGGGCTTCCATCCGGAGTGGAACAGCTCGATCTTCAACTACGGTCGCGCCGAAGTGCGCAACTTCCTGGGCAGCAATGCGCTTTACTGGCTGAAGACCTACCGTGCGGATGCACTGCGGGTCGATGCCGTGGCGTCCATGCTGTATCTGGACTACGGCCGCAAGGCCGGGGAATGGATACCCGAATGAATTCGGCGGCCACGAGAACCTCGCGGCCCGGGATTTCCTGAAATCCCTTAACGAGGCGATCTACCGCGACCATCCCGGCACCCAGACCATCGCCGAGGAGTCCACCGCCTGGCCGCAGGTCTCGCGACCCGTGTACCTGGGGGGCCTAGGGTTTGGACTGAAGTGGAACATGGGCTGGATGCACGACACGCTGAAGTTCTTCCAGACCGATCCGCTGTTCCGCCGCCATCATTTCAACCAGATCACCTTCTCGATCTGGTACGCGTTCACCGAGAACTTCGTGCTGGCGCTCTCGCACGACGAGGTGGTGCACGGCAAGGGCTCCCTGATCGGCAAGATGCCCGGCGATGAGTGGCAGCAGTTCGCCAACCTGCGGCTGCTGTTCGGCTACATGTGGGGACATCCCGGCAAGAAGCTCATCTTCATGGGCTGCGAGTTCGGCCAGAAGCGCGAATGGCAGCACGATGGCAGCCTGGAATGGCATGTGCTGCAGTTTCCCCTGCACGCCGGCGCGCAGCGCTGGGTGCGGGACCTGAACCGCTACTACCGCGAGACCCCCGCGCTGTTCGAACAGGACTTCCGCCAGGAAGGCTTCGAGTGGGTGGACTGCAATGACGCCGATTCCAGCGTGCTGTCCTTCCTGCGCCGCGATCGCACCCACGGCACCGTGGTGCTGGTGATCTGCAATTTCACACCGGTACTGCGCAGCCACTACCGGGTGGGCGTGCCGCGCGGCGGCCCCTGGCGCGAATGTCTGAACAGCGATTCCGCCGACTACGGCGGCAGCGGCCAGGGCAATCTGGGCGAGGTGCTGGCGGACGACTCAAGCACCCACGGGCGGCCGCACTCCCTCACCCTCACCCTGCCACCCCTGGGCGTGCTGTTCCTGTCGCCGCAATGACGGCGGTCTGGCCGGGCAGCCCCTATCCGCGCGGCGCCAACTGGGACGGTGAGGGGGTCAACTTCTCGCTGTTCTCCGAGCATGCGACCAAGGTGGAACTGTGCCTGTTCGATGCCACCGGACGGCACGAAGTGCGCCGCATCCCGCTGCAGGAACACAGCGACCATATCTGGCACTGCTATCTGCCCGAAGCGCGCCCGGGGCTGCTGTATGGCTACCGCTGCCACGGGCCCTACGATCCTGAGCGGGGCCACCGCTTCAACCCCCACAAGCTGCTGATCGAGCCCTATGCGCGGCTGCTGTCCGGACCCATGCGCTGGAGCGACGCGCACTTCGGCTTCGACCCGGCAGACCAGAAGCTTGATCTGTCCTTCAGCAAGCAGGACAGCGCGCCGGGCACGCCCAAATGCCGTGTCATCGACCCGGCCTTCAGCTGGGGGGATGACCGCGCGCCGCGCACGCCCTGGCATGACACGGTCATCTACGAGGCCCACGTGCGCGGCATGACCATGCGCCATCCGCAAGTGCCCGCCGCACTGCGCGGCACTTACGCAGGGCTGGCCACCGCCCCCGTCATCGATCACCTGCGGCGTCTGGGGGTCACGGCGCTGGAACTGATGCCGGTGCATGCCTTCCTGGATGACCGGCATCTGGTGCAGCAGGGACTGCGCAACTACTGGGGCTACAACACCATCGGCTTCCTGGCGCCCGAGATGCGCTACAGCGCCACCGGCCAGGTGGAAGAATTCAAGAACATGGTGAAGACGCTGCATGCCGCGGGCATCGAGGTGATCCTGGACGTGGTCTACAACCACACCGCCGAGGGCAACGAACGCGGCCCCACCTTGAGCTTCCGCGGCATCGACAATGCCGCCTATTACCGGCTGCTGCCCGGCAACCCCCGCCAGTACATGGATTTCACGGGCACCGGCAACACTCTCAACCTGCAGCATCCGCGGGTGCTGCAGCTGATCATGGACTCGCTGCGCTACTGGGTGCAGGACATGCACGTGGACGGATTCCGTTTCGATCTCGCCTCGGCCCTCGCCCGCGAGCTGTTCGAGGTCGATCGCCTCGGCTCCTTCTTCGATACCATCTCGCAAGATCCGGTGCTCTCGCAGGTCAAGCTGATCGCGGAGCCCTGGGATGTCGGCGAAGGCGGCTACCAGGTGGGCAATTTTCCGCCCGGCTGGAATGAGTGGAACGACAAGTACCGCGACAGCGTGCGCGCCTACTGGAAAGGCGATGGCGGCCTGATCGGCGAGTTCGCCCAGCGCTTCACCGGCTCGGCGGATCTGTACGAGGCCAGCGGTCGCAAGCCCCACGCCAGCATCAACTTCGTGACCGCGCATGACGGCTTCACGCTCACCGACCTGGTCTCCTACAATTCCAAGCACAACGAGGCCAACGGCGAGCACAACCGCGACGGCAGCGACAACAACCGCTCGTGGAACTGGGGCGTGGAAGGCCCGACCGATGACCCGCAGATCAACGCGCTGCGCGAGCGCCAGAAGCGCAATCTGATCGCGACGCTGCTGCTGTCCCAGGGCGTGCCCATGCTGCTCGCCGGCGATGAGATCGGCCGCACCCAGGGCGGCAACAACAACCCCTACTGCCAGGACAATGAGATCTCCTGGCTGGAGTGGGAGCTGGATCCGACACAGCGTGCGTTCTTAGGCTTCGTCGAGCGCGTGATCGCCTTCCGCCGCAGTCACGCCATCTTCTCGCGGCGCCATTTCCTGACCGGCAAGCCGGTGGAGGGCGAGACCTTCAAGGACATCACCTGGTACACGCCGGCCGGCACCGAGATGACCGAGTTCGACTGGCAGCAGGGCTACGCCCGCTGCCTGAGCGTGCATCTGTCGGGCGCCGCCGTCCATCGCACCGATCAGCGCGGCAACCCGGTGCGCGATGAGAACTTCACGCTGCTGTTCAACGCGCATCACGACACCATGGACTTCGTGCTGCCGGCCCTGCCCGCCACGCGCCGCTGGCGAGTGGAGCTGGATACCGAACTGGGCGCTGCCCGCAATTGCGAACAGTTCGCCGGCGGGGCCACGCGGGCGCTGCCCGCCCGCTCGATCATACTGCTCATGGAAGTCGCCGCCAGCCGCGCGCCGGGCAAGCGTCACCGATAGCCGCGCGCCTGCAGCGCGAACAGCGCGGCATAGTGCCCCGCACGCTGCATCAGCTGCTCGTGGCTGCCGCTTTCGATGATGCGGCCGTTCTCCAGTACCGCGATCTCATCGGCCATGCGCACCGTCGAGAAGCGATGCGAGATCAGGATGGTCATCCGGTCGCGCCCCAGCTGGCGAAAGCGTTCGAACACCATGGCTTCGGCGCGCGCGTCCATCGCCGCGGTGGGTTCATCCAGCACCAGCACATCGGCCCGGATCCGCATGAAGGCGCGCGACAGGGCGATCTTCTGCCACTGTCCACCGGACAGCTCGCGGCCATCCTTGAACCATTTGCCCAACTGCGTGTGGTAACCGGCAGGCAGCGTCCGGATGAAATCATCCGCCTGGCCCTTCTCGCCGGCCTCGCGCCAGCGCGCCTCGTCCAGGAAGAAGGGTTCATCGCCGGCGCCGACGTTTTCTCCGACCAGCATCTGGTAGCGGGCAAAGTCCTGGAAGATCACTCCGATGCGCTCGCGCAGACGGCTCTGCTCCCACAGTTCCAGGTCCAGGCCGTCCAGCAGCACCCGTCCCGAGGTGGGCCGATACAGACGCGTCAGCAACTTGATGAGGGTGGTCTTGCCGGAGCCGTTCTCACCGACCAGCGCCAGGCTGTGGCCGGGCCGCAGGTGCAGCGTCACATCGGCCAGCGCCGGCTCGCTCGCCCCGGGATACACGAAGCTGACGTTCTCGAAGCGGATGCCGTCTTCGGGGTTCGGGCCCGCGGTCAGCGTCCCGGGCGCCTGCGCAACCGGCGTGTCCAGGTACTCATACAGGGTCGAGAGGTAGAGATTGTCCTCGTACATGCCGCCCACCGAGGACAGGGCTGCCGACACCGCCGACTGCCCCTGTCGGAACAGCATCAGGTACATGGTCATCCTGCCCAAGGTGATGATGCCGTGGACGGTGGCGAGCGCGATCCAGGCATACGCCAGGTACAGCGCGCCGGTACCGATCAGGCCGAGGAAGAAGCCCCAGACATCGCGCCGGATGGTGAGTGCACGGTCCTCGCGATACAGCGTCGTGAAGATCTTGCGATAGCGCTCCAGCAGTCGGGCGCCTAAGCCGAACAGTCGCACCTCCTTGGCATGCTCCTCGCGGCCCAGCACCGACTCCAGGTACAGCTGCATGCGGGTTTCCGGCGAACGCCAGCGAAACAGCCGGAAGGCATCCCCGGAAAAGCGCGCCTCAGCGATGAAGGCGGGCAGGCCCGACAGCAGCAGCACGGCCACCGCCCAGGGCGAAAAGCGAAACAGCAGTGTGCCGAAGCTCACCAGCGAAATGGCGTTCTGCACCAGGCCAAAGGTGCGCATGACCAGGCTCAGCGGCCGGCTGGATGCCTCGCGGCGTGCGCGCGTGAGCTTGTCGTAGAACTCGGAGTCCTCGAAGTGCGCGAGTTCCAGGGTCAGCGCCTTCTCGAGGATCATCACGTTCACGCGCTGGCCCAGCTGCGCGCGCAACAATGACTGGCACAGCGACAGGCCGCGCTGCGCGGCGGCCATGGTCGCCACCAGCACGCCTTCCAGCACGACGAAGTGCAGCACGCGCTGCGCATCGCCATTGCCCACGCGGATCACCGTCACGACGGCGTCGACCAGCTGTGATCCCACCCAGGCGATCCCGGCCGGCACCGTGCCGGCGATGATGGTGAGCACGGCCAGCGCCAGGGTCAGCGTGCGGCTGGTGCTGAGCACCAGGGCGAGGGCCTGCCGGCTGTAGCGGAAGACGCCGAAGAAGCCCGACAAGGTGGAATCCACCGTTCCGGCGGCGGCCTGCGTGGTTCGATTCTTGGCCAAGGATCTCCTGAGCGGCATGACAGCCAGCCATCATCGTACCGTCATGTGGGGGAAATGGCGCTCAGGTACACCCTTAGGCTGACTCGTCATGGGTACCCTTCTCAAACACGTCGCCTGGGCCGCGCTTCTGGCGCTGCTGCCCGCCATGCCGGCCGCAGCCCTGATGGCGGGCGCGGCGCCGGATTCGGCCGCCGCACGCGTCGACGCCAATGTCGCCGGCTCGCCCTTCGCGGGGGTGGCGGCCATCAGCATCAACGGGACAACCTACTCGGGGGTCGTCATTGCCCCGCAATACATCCTCACCGCCGGCCATGTGGCCGCCGCGGGCAACGCCTCGGCCATGCAGGTGACGCTGAACCCCGGTCCCAGCCCCTGGACCAGCGCCGTCAGCTCCGCCACGACCTACCCCACGTTCAACTTCCCCTACGACGACCTGGCCATCCTGCAGCTGGCCACGCCGGTACCCGCCAATGTCCCGATCTATGACCTGTATCGCGGGCCGCTGCGCACCGGGCTGGTGCTGGTACTCGCCGGCTACGGCGCTTCCGGGAACGGCACTGCCGGCGTCAGCGTCGGCCCCGGCACGTCGGTCAAGCGCACCGGGCGCAATGCCCTGGATGTGCTCGCCCCCGCGGTGGACAGCAGCGGTAAGGTCAGCAGCTTCTTCGAATACGACTTCGATGGCCCGAGCGGCAACGGTCCGCTCGGCGGCCCCACGCTCGGCAACGCCCTCGAAACCATGGTTGCCTATGGCGATTCCGGCGGACCGGCGTTTGTCGCGGTGGGCGCAAGCCTGCAGGTCCTGGGGATCAACACCTTCGCGGCCACGGCGCAGGCGAACCAGCCCGTGACCTACATATTCGGGGAATTTGGCGGCGGTATCGTCGCCGCCGACCCACGCTTCGCAGCGTGGCTGCAGGCCACCACTCAGGGGACCATGCCCGCCGGCCATGATTCGGACGGGCCGCTGCCATCGTGGAGCTATGTGCTGCTGGGCGTCGCGCTGCTGGTCGTCGGCCAAAAGGCGCGTGAGTCTGGCAAAATGAAGGCATGCCCCTGACAGCCGCCCTGAACGTCGATGTCGCTCACATCATCCAACTCGCCGTGGCGCCGGTATTCCTGCTCTCCGGCGTGGGCGTCACATTGACCCTGTACACCAACCGCCTGGCGCGCATTGTCGATCGCGCCCGCATCCTGGAGGACCGGCTGAACGCCGATCCCCACGTCGACCTGCATGAGGCCCTGGGCGTGCTGGCGCAACGCGCCCGCTACATCAACTACGCCATCGCCCTGGGCACCATTTCCGGTGTGCTGGTAACGATGACCGTGATCCTGCTGTTCACCGCCGCCCTGCTGGCCGACAACATGACCCTGCTGATCGCGGTGATCTTCAGTGCCGCCATGCTCACGCTCACCGCCTCCCTGCTGGTGTTCTTCGTGGAGGTGCGTTATGCCACCTCCACCCTCAGAATTGGGGGCCGCTGGCGCCCCTGAAGCCGTTTTTGGGCCGTAGCCGCTTGTTTTCTATGGGTTGTCGCCTTCTTCTGGTAATCTTCGCGGCCCTTTCGAGACCGCGTACATGCTCATGAACCGCCCTATCCGCAACATCGCCATCATCGCGCACGTCGACCATGGCAAGACCACGCTGGTGGACTGCCTGCTCAAGCAGTCCGGAACCTTCGAAGCACATGAGAAGGTGGGCGAGCGGGTCATGGATTCCAATGACATCGAGCGCGAGCGGGGCATCACCATCCTCGCCAAGAACTGCGCCATCGAGTACGGCGGCACCCGGATCAACATCGTCGACACGCCCGGACACGCCGACTTCGGCGGCGAGGTGGAGCGCGTGCTGTCCATGGTGGATGGCGTGCTGCTGCTGGTGGACGCCGTCGAGGGCCCGATGCCGCAGACGCGGTTCGTCACCCGCAAGGCCCTCGGCCTGGGTCACAAGGCCATCGTGGTGGTCAACAAGATCGACCGCCCCGGGGCCCGCCCCGGCTGGGTGGTCGACAAGACCTTCGAACTGTTCGACCGCCTGGGCGCCACCGACGCGCAGCTGGATTTTCCGGTGGTCTATGCCTCGGCGCTGCAGGGCTGGGCGAGCCTCGACCGCACCGAGCAGCGCCAGGACATGACCGCGCTGTTCGAAGCGGTGCTGCAGTACGTGCCGGCGCCGCCGAGCGATCCGAGCGCCCCCCTGCAGCTGCAGATTTCCACGCTGGACTACAACTCCTACGTCGGCCGCATCGGCATCGGCCGCGTGCGCCGCGGCACCATCCGCAGCGGCCAGGTCGTCGCTCTGCGCAATGGTGATGAGAATCGCGGCGAGGCCAAGATCGTGCAGGTGCTGACCTTCCAGGGACTGCAGCGCCAGGCCGTGGCCGAAGCCATCGCCGGTGACATCGTCGCCGTCACCGGTATCGATGAGGTGAACATCGGCCTCACCATCTGCGATCGCGAAATGGCCGAAGGCCTGCCGCCGATCAGCGTCGATGAACCCACGCTGCAGATGAATTTCCAGGTCAATACCTCGCCGCTGGCCGGGCGCGAAGGCAAGTACGTGACCAGCCGCCAGATCCGCGAGCGGCTGTACCGCGAACTGCAGAGCAACGTGGCGTTGCGGGTGGAGGACACGGCCGAACCGGATATCTTCCGCGTCTCAGGTCGCGGCGAACTGCATCTGACCATCCTGATCGAGAACATGCGCCGCGAGGGCTATGAGCTCGCCGTGGGCAAACCGCAGGTGCTGACCCGCCTGGTCGATGGCGTGCAGCACGAACCGTACGAGGCCCTGACCATCGACATCGATGCCGAGCACCAGGGTGCGGTGATGGAGGCCTTAGGGGTACGCAAGGCCGATCTCACCGACATGATCATCGATGACATGGGCCGGGTGCGCCTGGAATACCGGGTGCCGGCCCGCGGCCTGATCGGCTTCCAGGGCGAGTTCATGACCCTGACCCGCGGCAATGGCCTCATGAGCCACATTTTCGACGGCTACGCGCCGATGAAGGGCGACATTCCGGAACGCCACAATGGCGTGCTCATCAGCAACGAGATGGGTGAGGCCGTGGCCTACTCCCTGTTCAATCTGCAGGAGCGCGGCCGCATGTTCGTGCACCCGGGTGAGAAGCTGTACCCAGGCATGATCATCGGCATCCACAGCCGCGAGAACGACCTGGTCGTCAATCCCATCAAGACCAAGAAGCTCACCAACGTCCGCGCGGCCGGCAAGGACGATGCCATATTGCTGACGCCGCCCATCCAGATGACGCTGGAGTACGCGGTGGAGTTCATCGACGAGGACGAGCTGGTCGAGGTGACCCCGGAATCCATCCGCATCCGCAAGCGCTTCCTGGACGCCAACGAACGCAAGCGCGCCTCGCGCAGCGCGGAAAGCGTCGCCTGATCTAAGGCAACTCGCGCAGCCCCTGCTCGATCTGCTGCCGCCACTGAGCGGCATCGCTGGCCGCATCGGACGTTGCGCCCGGCCACGCCGCCACCGCAGGTCGCGCGCTTTCATAGGTTTCACGCGCCCGGGCGCTCGCGTCGGTTTTTGCCTGCGCCTGCGCCAGCGTGATCAGGTTCGGCGGATAGGCCGGATCGCGATCCACGGCGCGCTGCGCGGCGAGTACCGCGGCATCGGCATCCCCAGGCCCCAGCGGCCAGCCCGGGGCCCGCAGCAGCACGGTCGCCGTCAGCCGCGCGGGTCCGGCATGATCCAGGGCGGGTTGCAACTCCTCGGCCCGTTTGAGGCTGGCCAGCATCTGCTTGAGCAGCGAGACCGCCTGCAACGGCCGCTCGCGCGCCGTCAGACCCAGCACCTGCGCCCAGGCGTAGTGGCAGCCAGCATTCTCGGGCGCACCCGCAACGCACTGCTGGGCATTCGCGGTTGCCGTCGCCAGCAACATTGAGCGTTCAGCTGGATCCTTCGAGTGATCGATGCGGTCCGTGGCGGCACGCACGGCGGCGATGAGTTGAGAGGCGGAAAGCGCGCCTGCAGCGCTCAATGGCGGCGCCGCCGGGGGCGTCAGGGTGCAGCCGCCCAGAATCAACACCACCAGCACGGCGGCCGCGCGCGTGCCGCGGTTCATGATCCGGGAGCCGCGGGCAACCTGGGCAGCACGAATCCATTGAGGCGCAACCGGTTCAAGGTGGCGGCGCCCGCGGGCGTGCCGGACAGATGCAGCAGGGCCTGCTGCAGTTGCTGCGCGCGCGCCTTGGGAATGCGGCCATCGACCACCACGATCAGCGCCACCGGCACGGCCGCGGAAACACCGGCGGTCTGCAGGTTTGCCGCAAACGGCAGGGAGGCCAGGGCCCCGGCCTGCTCCTGGTCCAGCAGTACCGCGACCGGGTCACCATTGGCCGCGCGGCGCAGCGCCGAGAGCACCTGCCCGGTGGCAGTGATGCGGGTCGATGACGGCAACGCCCCGACATTGTGCAGGACTGCGCGCACAAAATCCGGCGCGTAGCCTGCAGTGCTGATCAGGGTGAGCCCCGCCAGGCCCTGCGGCGGGGGCGCACGACCCTTCGGCAGCACCAGCGTCCAGCGCTGCTGCACACCCGCGGGCTGCACGTCGGCCTGAACCAGCGGCGCCAGATGCAGCTGCGCGCCGTGCTGCACGAAAAACGGGTACGGCACGAACGCCAGGCCCGCCTCGGGGGCCGCGAGCCGCGTAAGATCGCTCGGCTCGCTGGCGTCATAGATCGCACTTAGCGCGCCGGCGGGTCCGCCCGCGGCTGCGGCCAACGTGGCGGCAAATTCATCGACCAGCGGTTGCGCGTCGCCGCTGGTGCCCGGATACCCGGGGGCGCAGAACACCAGCAAGGATGCCGCAGCTGCAAGCAGTGGACTCATGTGACTAGGCTATCATTCCGGCGCATGAAGTGCCCCGCCCACACCCCGCCGGCCGCGCCGGAATCTACGCCATGAGCGTGTCAGCGTCGCCCTTCGCGGTCCGCTGCTTCAGCCGCGTGCTGGCGGCGCGGGGGCTGATCCTGGCCGTGTTCCTGGTGCTGGGCGGGCTGGGCATCTACGGCGCCACCCGGATTCCGGATGACCATGCCATCGGCAGTCTGTCGGTGGCCGATGATCCGGATGCCAAGGCCACCGTCGCCTTCGAGAAGCTGTTCCCCGAAGGCGTGCAGGCCCTGTTGATGCTGGAGACCGCCGTGCCACTGCAGGCGGCCGCGCTGCAGGGCGCGGATCAGCTCGAGCAGCACCTGGCGAAAATCCCCGGGGTGGAACCGCAAAGTCTGCTGACCATCTATCGTGGTGCGCATCCCGGGACGGCCCTGGGCTCCGGCGAAGTCGAGCGCGTGCGCGCCTTCGCCACCGGCACCCGCCTGTTCACCCGCGCGGGGCTGCTGGGACCGCACTTCCTGGGCATCGCGCTGGAGCTGCATGTGCGCTCGTCCGCCGATCGCGATCGCATGCTCGCCGCCATCGATGCCGCGGCTGCGCCGCTGTTGCGCAGTCAGGGCGGAGCCTTCGACCGGATCCGTCGCGTGGGTTCGCCCTGGCTGGATGCCTGGCTGGAGCGCGAGACCCAGACGGCCACGCAGCGCTCCATGCCGCTGTTCGGCGTATTTCTGATTGCGCTGATCTTCCTGCTGTATCGCTCCTGGCGGGCGCTGCTGGCCATCATCATTACGCTGGGCCTGGTGGTGGCCATCGCCATCGGTCTGGCGGCGCTCACCGGCTGGACGCACACCATCGTCTCCTCGCTGGTGCCGCTGACCGTGCTGGTCACGGCAACCGCAACCCTGGTCTACATCCACTCGCGCTTCATCGAGCGCACCGGCGCCGATGACCTGGCCGCACACCATGCGCG
Organism: uncultured Pseudomonadota bacterium; assembly: GCA_963726995.1. Classification (GTDB taxonomy): domain Bacteria; phylum Pseudomonadota; class Gammaproteobacteria; order Steroidobacterales; family Steroidobacteraceae; genus DAIDKA01. The sequence continues at coordinate 1,383,494 of CAVSEP010000006.1, read as the reverse complement.
GATCCTGGCGAACAAGTTCCTGCCCTGCACGGCGTCGATCTTCGCCACCGCCGTGGGCTTCGCGGCGCTCGCCGTGTCCAACATCCGCCCGGTGCGCGAGATGGGACTGTGGACCGCGGCGGGGTTGGTGGTGGCCTGGGTGGCAAGTTTCACGCTTTTTCCGGCGCTCCAGCAGCTGCTGCGCACGCCCACCCAGGGCGAGGTCGTCGCCGCCGGGCGCTGGTACCCGGCCTTCGTGGAGCGCTGGCTGCCGCTCACCCGAACCCTGCGCTGGCCGCTGGTGGCCGCCGCCGTGGCCGGCATGGTCGCAGGCTTCATTGCCCTGGTGGGCATTCCCGGGCATATCCGGCCGCTGGCGCTGCAGACCGATACGCTGACCTACATCGATCCACGCGTGACGGCGGCACGGGACACACGCTATTTCGAGGCGCAGAACGGCCTGGGGGTGTATCAGCTGTGGCTGAAGGTGCCGCACGCAGCGGCCCTCGATCCGCAGTTCCTGCACGCCGTGGATCAGCTGGTCAGGACACTGGAGACCGACCCGCGCATCACCGCCGTGGATGGGCCGACCTCGCTGCTGCGCTGGGCGCGGTATGTGCAGTCCGGCCAGGATCAGCTGCCCACGGACCCGCGGGACTGGGAGGCGCTCGCCGCGCAGCTGGAGCAGATCCTGCTCACCACCCCGGGGACCCGGGGCTTCGTGGATATCAATACGTTGGGCGACGTGCGCCTGAGCGTTCGCGGCCGCGACCGCGCCTTCGGCGACATCGGCGTCATGCGCCGCTACATCGAGCAAAGCTGGGCTGCCGAGCAGCGCCGGCAGCCCGCCCTGGCCTCGGTGACGGCGCGGGTGGTGGGCGAGAGCGTCCTGTCCGACCAGATCACCCTGCAGCTGGTGCCGACCCTGATGGAAAGCTTCCTGCTGACCGCCAGCGTCATCTTCTGCGCCTTTCTGCTGGTGTTCCGCAGCCCGCTGGCGCGGCTGATGGCGATGATCCCCTCGCTGTTCGCCATCCTGGCGGCCTTCCTGGTGATGCGCGGGGCGGGCATTGCGCTCAACATCGCCACCATCCTCATCGGCTCGACCGTGCTGGGCGCCACCGAGAATGACCAGGTGCACTTCTTCTACCACTACCAGGAGGGGCGCGACGGCGGTTCGACGCTGGCGGCCCTGCGCCATGCCTTCCTGGTCGCCGGCAAGCCCATCCTGTTCGCCACCCTGATCAATGCCGCAGGCTTCCTGGCCCTGGCGTTCTCGCCGTTGCCGCCGATGCGCCAGTTCGGCACGGTATCCTCCGCTGCCTTCGTGCTGGCGCTGCTGGCCGATTTCACCGCCCTGCCCGCGGCACTGTGGATCTGTACCCGTCCGCCCAAGATCGCAAGGAGTTCACCATGAACGCGACCCCGAATCTGCTGCGCTGGAACGACGTACTCGCGATCGTCAAGCGCGGCAATCCCGCTCCCCCGCGACGTCTCGAGAAGCCGGAAAGCGAGTGGCGCACCCTGCTCGATCCGCAGACCTTCCATGTGGCTCGCGAGAAGGGCACCGAGGCGCCGAACAGCTCCGAGATGTGCAACCTGTTCGAGCCAGGTCAGTACAACTGCGTGGGTTGCGGCACCCTGCTGTTCGACAGCGCCGAGAAGTTCCAGAGCGGCACCGGCTGGCCGTCCTTCACCCAGCCGGTGGCCCCCAACGTCGTGGCCTATCACCAGGACGCGAGCTTCGGCCGGGTGCGCGTCGAGGTGACCTGCAATGTCTGCGACTGCCACCTGGGGCATGTCTTCCAGGACGGACCGCCGCCCAGCGGGCTGCGCTACTGCATCAATGCGCTGTCGCTGTCGAAGGTGAAGGCTAGATAGTCCGCGAGCCGCGGATGTCGATGAACTGCAGGAACTCCGCGCGGGTGCGCGCGTCGCTGCGGAATATGCCGACCATGCGGCTGGTCACCATCGATACGCCGCGCTTGTGCACTCCGCGGGTGGTCATGCACTGGTGCTCCGAATCGATGACCACACCGACGCCACGCGGCTTGAGTACCTCATCGATGCAGGCCGCGATCTGCGCGGTGAGTTTTTCCTGCACCTGAAAGCGCCTGGCGTAGCCGTCCACCACCCGCGCCAGCTTGCTGATGCCGACCACCTTGTTGGACGGCAGATAGCCCACGTGCGCGCGTCCGATGATGGGCGCCATGTGGTGTTCGCAGTAGCTCTCGAAGGCGATATCGCGTAAGACCACCATCTCGTCGTAGCCCTCGACCTCCTCGAAGGTGCGCCGCATGTACTCGCGCGGATCCACCGCGTAGCCGGAAAACCAGTCGCGGTAGGCATTGACCACCCGCTTGGGCGTGTCGATGAGGCCCTCGCGCCTGGGGTCATCCCCGGCCCAGCGCAACAGGGTCCGCACGGCCTCTTCGGCCTGCTCGCGTGAGACCTTGACCACCCCCGGAGCCGCCTTGCGATTGGATCTGGCCATGGTTATGTCGCTCGATGTTGAAGGCAAAGTGCGATGTTAGCGCGACGTCGAGCTTTTGACGGTAAATGGTTTAGAATAGAAGGGGATGGGGGTGATAAAAGAGCAGTTCCAGGTCCTCGCCGCAGGCAGTTGCGCGGCGCTCAGGCCCATTCTGGAGCACGACTCGGTGGCCCATCGCTTCCATCTGGACTCCTGCCCGCTGCATGCCGACATCATGGCCTGCATCGATCAGGTCGCTCCGGACCTGATTCTGCTGGACGCCGACAGTACGGATCTTTCGGGCCTGGAGACCTGCCGGGCATTGAAGGATCACCCCGCGACCATGATGCTGCCCATCGTCGTGGTCAGCCTCAAGTCGGACCTGCAGATGGCCGCCTACGCTGCCGGCGCCGATGACTTCGTGACGGCCGCGGCCGGCGACACGGTGCTGCTGGCGCGGCTGGAGGCGCTCGCGCGGGCCGGCTCGCGGCGTCGCAAGATCGCCGCCGCCGCGCGCAATACCGAAGCAAGGCGCGGCGAGGAGCTGCAGGCCACCTTCCGCCGCTACGTCTCCCCGCAGCTTGCCGACCGCATCCTGGACAGCTCGCGGCTACGCGACAGCATGCTCACCGCGGCCGACATTCGCACCCGCGCGGTGATCATGTTCGCCGACTTGCGCGGCTTCACCGGTATTTCCGAGCGCCTGAGCCCGCATGAAGTGGTGCCGCTGCTGAACGAGTACTTCTCGCTGCTGACGGAGATCACCTTCCAGCACGAGGGCACGGTATTCCACATGGCCGGCGACTGCCTCATGGTGGGTTTCGGCGTGCCCTTCGAGCAGACCGACAGCGCCCAGCGCGCGGTGCGCGCGGGACAGGAAATGCTCGATCGCTTCGCGCTGCTGGCCGAAGGCTGGCGGCTGCGCCTGAACATCGAGACCGGACTCGGAATCGGCATCAATGAAGGCGATGTCGTGGCCGGCAATGTCGGCTCCGCCATGTACATGAACTACACCATCATCGGCGATGCCGTGAACGTCGCCTCGCGCCTGTGCCAGCGCGCCCGCGCCGGGGAAATGGTGCTCTCGAGCACGCTCAAACGATCGCTGGACGCGCGCGGCCTGGACATCAATGCGGTGGAGCTGCCAGCCATGACCCTGCGGGGACGCAGTTCTCCCATCGACATCTTCTGCGTGCCGACGCCCAAGCGCCTGCACATCCTCGAGGCCCTGCCACCGACGCCGCTCACGGCATGACGACCGCCGCGGACACCACCAACCTCGCGTTGTTCTGCGATTTCGAGAACATCGCGCTCGGCGTGCGCGATGCGCGCTTTGCGCAGTTCGACATCAACCGGGTGCTGGAACGGCTGCTGCTGAAGGGCTCGATCGTCGTCAAGAAGGCCTACTGCGACTGGGATCGGTACAAGGAATTCAAGGCCGGCATGCACCAGGCCGGTTTCGAGCTCATCGAGATTCCGCACGTCAAGCAGTCCGGCAAGAATTCCGCCGACATCCGCATGGTCGTGGATGCACTGGACCTGTGCTACACCAAGCCGCATGTGGAGACCTTCGTCATCATCAGCGGAGACTCGGACTTCTCGCCGTTGGTCAGCAAACTGCGGGAAAACAACAAGGATGTGATCGGCCTGGGCGTCAAGAATTCGACCTCGGATCTGCTGATGGCGAGCTGCGATGAGTTCATTCTTTACGATGATCTGGTGCGCGAGCAGAAGCCGCGGCGCACCGGTCGGCGCAAGGCCGCGGCGGCGCCGGCCGCCGCAGCGGCCGCCAGCGCCGCGGAGACGCCCAATCACAAGGAAGAGGATCGCGAGCATGAACGCGAGCACGATGCCTTTGATCTGGTCCTGGCCACCATCGATGCACTGATCGCCGAACGCGGCGAGGACGAGAAGATCTGGGGCTCGATGGTCAAACAGGCGCTCAAGCGCCGCAAACCGGGCTTCAACGAAAGCTATTACGGCTTCCGCTCATTCAACAAGCTTCTGGAGGAAGCCGCCGCACGCCGTCTCATCACGCTGGAGCGGGATGACAAGTCGGGCGGCTATGTGATCCATAGCGTCGCCGACCCGGCCTGAGATGCCCCCCCACCTGGCCTTGGCGCTGCTGTTTGCGGCGGCGCTGTGGGCGGGCATCCAGAATGCGCTCGCGGGCGGCGGATCCTTCGTCACGCTGCCGGCGCTGATGTTCACGGGCATGGATGCCCGCGCCGCCAACATCACCTCGACCATCGCCCTGTTTCCGGCGCAGATCGCGACCGCGCTGACCGGTCGCAGCCTGGTCACCGGCGCCGCCGGCCTGTCGTTTCGCGCGCTGGTGATCACGAGTTTCACCGGCGGCGCCCTGGGCGCGGTGCTGCTGCTGGTGACGCCCTCCAGCTTCTTCGCGCATCTGGTGCCCTGGCTGGTGCTGTTTGCCACCCTGATCTTCGGCTGGGGCAGCTTTGCGCCCAGGCGACCCAACAGTGCGCACCTGTCCCGGTACGGTGCCATGGCGGCGCAGTTCGGCATCTCCATCTACGGCGGCTACTTCGGCGGGGGCATCGGGTTCCTGATGCTGGCCGCCCTGACCGCCGCAGGTCTGGTGATGCGCAATGCCGGGGCGACCAAGAATGCCCTGGCCGGAGTCATGAACGCCTCGGCCGTGCTGATTTTCATCTTTTCGCCCGAAGTGCGCTGGCTGCAGGCCGGCATTGCCAGCGCCGGCGCCATTACCGGGGGCATCCTGGGCGGTCTGCTGCTCAATCGGCTCAACGAACGCGTGCTGCGGGTCGCCATCGTGCTGATCGGTATCGCCCTGACCATCGGACTATTCATCCGCGCCCGTTGACATCCGGCCCCCGACCACAATATCTTGTGGTCAACAGCGGTGCTTACCCCAAGGGGTAGGCCTAAGAGGGAATCCGGTGCGGCGATGAGCCCATTCCGGAGCTGCCCCGCAGCGGTATTCGGGAACGACCGGCGCCATCGCACTAGGGCTCTTGAGCCCCGGGAAGCGGCGTCCAGTAGATCGCAAACTCCCTAGTCGGAGTGAGCCTGCCCGAGAGCCCGAAGACCTGCCGTTGTGACCGCGGTGACGCGGTATGGCTCAAGGCTCTCGTGGGAGGAGCTGCCGGAATCGGGTACGGACTTCGCGTCCGCGACCCCGCATTCCCTCATTCCCCCCGCACACGTCCTTTGGGGGGAGATGCGATGTCTTTGGAAACTACCGAAACCGTGGATAGCGGCGCCGAGCGCTCCCAGGCGAGCTTCCGCCTGACCGCGCCCAACGCGGCGCGCAATCCCATGGGCGTCACCAAGCGCAATGGCAGCCGCGAGCCCGTGGACGTGAACAAGATCGTGCGCGCCGTGACGCGCTGCTGTGAAGGGCTGCACGACATCGATCCGATGCGGGTGGCGCTCAAGACCATCGCGGGACTGTACGACGGAGCCACCACGCGCGAACTGGACGAGCTGTCCATCCGCACCTCCGCCTCGTTCATCTTCGAGGAACCCGAATATTCACGGCTGGCCGCACGCCTGCTGTCCGCCTTCGTCGACAAGGAGGTGCAGGGCCTGGGCGTGCATTCCTTCTCGCAGTCCATCCGCCTGGGATTTGACTTGGGCCTGATCAACGAGCGCGTGCTGGCGTTCGTGGAGGCCAACGCCCGCAAGCTCAACGCGGCCATCGATGCGACCCATACCCACCGGCTCGAGTATTTCGGCCTGAGGACTCTCTATGACCGCTACCTGTTGCGCCATCCGACTCGCCGCAGCGTGCTTGAGAACCCGCAGTACTTCTGGATGCGAATCGCGGTGGCGCTCGCTCCGGCCGTGCACGAGGCCATCGAGCTCTACCAGCTCTGTTCGGGCCTGGACTACATTCCGAGTTCCCCGACGCTGTTCAATGCCGGCACGCGCCACGAACAGCTGTCCAGTTGCTTCCTCCTGGACTCACCCGAGGACTCGCTGGAATCCATCTACGATCGCTACAAGGACGTGGCACTGCTGTCGAAGTTCTCCGGCGGCATCGGCATCGCCTGGCATCGTGTGCGGTCGGAAGGCTCGCTGATCCGCGCCACCAACGGGCTTTCCAACGGCATCGTGCCGTGGCTGAAGACCCTCGACTCCTCGGTGGCGGCCGTCAATCAGGGCGGCAAGCGCAAGGGCGCGGCCTGCGCCTACCTGGAACCCTGGCATGCCGACATCGAGTCCTTTCTGGAACTGCGCGACAACACCGGCGATGACGCCCGGCGCACCCATCACCTGAACCTGGCCAACTGGATACCGGATCTGTTCATGCGCCGGGTCGAAGAGGACGGACAGTGGTCGCTGTTCGATCCCAGCACGGTGCCGGAACTGCCGGACCTGTTCGGGCCGGCCTTTGACGGCGCGTACGTACAGGCCGAGGCGCAGGGACTGGCCAAGAAGACGGTGCGCGCACGGGAGCTGTACGGCCGGATGATGCGCACCCTGGCGCAGACCGGCAATGGCTGGATGACCTTCAAGGACAAGTCGAACCGCGCCTGCAACCAGACCGCGCTGCCCGGCCATACCGTGCACCTGTCGAATCTGTGCACGGAAATCCTCGAAGTCACCAGCGCGGGGGAAACCGCGGTGTGCAACCTGGGCTCCATCAACCTCGCCCACCACCTGGGGAACACGGGCTTTGATTTCGAGAAGCTTGCCCACACGGTGGAGATCGCCGTGCGCCAGCTGGACCGCGTCATCGACCTGAACTTCTATCCCATCGGCACGACGCGCGCGTCGAATATGCGCTGGCGGCCGGTAGGCCTGGGTCTGATGGGCCTGCAGGACGTGTTCTTCCGGCTGCGCCTGCCTTTCGACAGCGAGGCCGCCCGCGAGCTCTCGACGCGCATTTCACGCACCATCTACTTCCATGCCCTGCACGCCTCCATGCAGCTGGCGCGCGAACACGGCCCGCACGAGGCCTTCCCGCTGACGCGTGCCGCGCGCGGCGAACTGCAGCCGGACGCCTGGGATGTCGTGCCGGGCAGCGATCTTCCCTGGGACTTGCTGCGCGCCGATATCGCCGCCCACGGACTGCGCAACAGCCTGCTCATCGCCATCGCGCCCACGGCAACCATCGCCTCGATCGCCGGCTGCTGCGAGTGCATCGAGCCGCAGATCTCGAATCTCTTCAAGCGCGAGACCCTGTCCGGGGACTTCCTGCAGGTCAATCGCTACCTGGTGGCGGAATTGAAGCAGCTGGGCCTGTGGACCGAGGAGATGCGCAATGCGATCAAGCTCGCCGACGGCTCCATCCAGGGACTGGAGGACCTTCCGCGGGAACTGCGGGACATCTATCGCACGGCCTGGGAACTGCCCATGCGCTGCCTGATCGACCTGGCGGCCGATCGCGGCGCCTACATCGACCAGAGCCAGTCCCTGAACCTGTTCATGGAAAATCCGGAGATCGGTCGCCTCTCCTCGATGTACATGTACGCCTGGAAACGGGGCCTTAAGACCACTTACTACCTGCGTTCCCGCCCGGCCACGCAGATCGCCAAGACCACGGTGCGCGCCGGCGCTGCCGTGAGCGAAGCGCAGGTCATCGCCTGTTCCCTGGAGAATCCGGAAAGTTGCCAGGCATGCCAATGAGCGCGCCGCAGTGCCTGCTGGATCCGGGCTTTGACCTCACCCTGCGTCCCATGCGCTATCCGCGTTTCTATGAGATGTACCGCGGCGCCATCAAGAACACCTGGAGCGTCGAGGAGGTCGACTTCCAGATCGACCTGGGGCACCTGCGTACGCGCATGACGCCGGCCGAGCGGCATCTGATCGAGCGCCTGGTCGCCTTCTTTGCCACCGGCGATTCGATCGTCTCGAACAACCTGGTCATCAGCCTCTACCGGCACATCAATGCGCCCGAGGCGCGCATGTACCTGTCGCGCCAGCTGTTCGAGGAAGCGCTGCACGTGCAGTTCTACCTGACCCTGCTGGACAACTACGTGAATGATCCGCAGCGGCGCGCGCAGGCCTTCGCGGCCATCGAAAATATTCCCTCGATACGCCGCAAGGCGCTGTTCTGCCAGCGCTGGATCGACGAAGTGGCGTCCTTGCCCCGCATCGGCAATGCCGACGACAAGCGGCGTTTCCTGCTCAATCTGACCTGCTTTGCCGCCTGCATCGAAGGCCTGTTCTTCTTCGGCGCCTTCGCCTACGTGTACTTCCTGCGCTCCAGGGGGCTGCTGCCCGGGCTCGCGGCCGGCACCACCTGGGTGTTCCGCGACGAGAGCGCCCACATGGGCTTTGCGTTCGAGGTCATCAAGACCGTACGCGCCGAGGAGCCCGGATTGTTCGACGCCGAGTGGGCGCGCCAGGTGCTGCAGATGATCGAGGAGGCGGTCGAATGCGAATGCGAGTTTGCCGAGGACGTGCTGGCCGGTGGCGTGGTGGGCATGACCCGGGTTGAGATGCGCCAGTACCTGGAGTACGTGGCGGACCAGCGCCTCGCCATGCTGGGGCTGCCGGCCCGCTACTACGCCCGCAATCCGTTCTCGTTCATGGAACTGCAGGACGTGCAGGAGCTGACCAACTTCTTCGAGCGTCGCGTCTCGGCCTACCAGGTCGGCGTCAAGGGTGAAATATGCTTCGACGCCGCATTTTGAGAGGCACGACCGCCCCGTAGTTGATAGCTCAACGGTATCTCCTGAGCGCGCAGGACGCCGCGCCCCGCCCCGGTGTAGCATGGCGCCGGTTCCGCAAGGGGGATAATAGACAATGAGTATTCTGTCCCGATCCCGGACCGTCGCGGGTCCCGGTTTCAATCGCTGGCTGGTGCCGCCCGCGGCGCTGTGCATCCATCTTTGTATCGGTCAGGCCTACGCGTTCAGCGTCTTCAACCTGCCATTGACCAAACTGATCGGCATTGCCAAGTCCGCACCGGATGACTGGAAGCTCACCGATGTGGGGTGGATATTCTCGCTGGCCATCGTGTTCCTGGGTGCCTCCGCCGCGCTGTTCGGGCGCTGGGTCGAGGAAGCTGGGCCGCGGCGCGCCATGTTCACGGCAGCCCTGTGTTTTGGACTTGGATTCGTCGTCTCGGCCATCGGCGTGAGCCTGCACCAGCTGTGGCTGGTGTTCCTGGGCTACGGGGTGCTGGGCGGAACGGGCCTGGGGCTTGGCTACATCTCCCCGGTATCCACCCTGATCAAGTGGTTCCCGGATCGCCCGGGCATGGCCACCGGCATGGCCATCATGGGCTTCGGCGGCGGCGCCATGATCGCCTCCCCCCTGTCGGTCTGGCTGATGCAGAAGTTCTCGACCCCGGTGCATGTGGGGATTGCGGAGACCTTCCTGGTGCTGGGTGCGGGGTACTTCCTGTTCATGCTGCTGGGCGCGGCGCTGGTGCGCGTGCCGGGACCGGATTTCAAACCCGCGGCTGCCGCCGCGGCGCCCCGCAAACTGGTCAGCACTCATGACGTCTACGTCTATGATGCGCTGAAGACCCCGCAGTTCTGGCTGCTGTGGGGCGTGCTGTGCATGAATGTGAGCGCGGGCATTGGGGTATTGGGCCAGGCCTCGGCGATGAGTCAGGAAATCTTTCCGGGTCGTGTGACGGTCGTGGCCGCGGCAGGGTTCGTGGGGCTCCTCAGCCTCTTCAACATGGCGGGCCGCTTCTTCTGGGCCTCGACCTCGGACCTGATCGGGCGGCGCAACACCTATTTCTGCTTCTTCCTGCTGGGTCTGGTGCTGTACAGCCTGGTGCCGCAGACCGGCGCCCTCGGCAGCGTGCCGCTGTTCGTCGCCTGTTTCGCCGTCATCCTCAGCATGTATGGCGGCGGTTTCGCCACCATTCCCGCCTATCTGCGCGACATCTTCGGGACCCGGTATGTGGGCGCCATTCACGGCATGCTGCTCACCGCCTGGTCAGTGGCCGGCGTGCTGGGCCCGGTGCTGGTCAACTACATCCGCCAGTTCCAGATCGACCGCGGGGTCCCCAAGGCACAGGCCTACAACACCACCATGTACATCCTGGCGGGACTGCTGGTGGTGGGTCTGATCTGCAATCTGTGCGTGACGGCCGTTGCGGCGCGCTTTCACATGAAACCGGACGATGCGCGGGCGACCCCCAGTGTCGCACCGGCGGCAGCCGCCGCCGTCGTCAACGGCGCTGCCACTTCGCCGGTGGCCGTGCTGCTGGCCTGGATCCTGGTGGGCGTGCCGCTGGCCTGGGGTGTCTACGAGACGGCTCTCAACGCCCTGAAGCTATTCAAATAGCCACATCGGTGTGGCGGTGCACCGGCACCCGGGACGGGTGCCGGTGTCCCACTCAGAACCAAACTACCAAACCAAATCCTGAGCGACGGGCCTACTGCGCAGGCGGCGCCGGTGCGCGCGGCGGCGGCAGCTTCGAGAGGGCGTCCTTGCACGGCGCGCTCAACTTGTCGGTGTTGGCGCGCAGGCACTGGAACATTTCCCGTCCCGTCTTGCCCGTGCACGCGGATTCGTTGGCGCAGCTCTTCACCACCGCGTCGCGGGCCGCCTGGACTTCCGGTGAAGGCGCCGGGGGCGCCTGGGCAAAGACACTGGGCGCGGCCATCGCGGCCGCCAGCAGAACAAACGTGTGCAGTTTCATGATCGTCCCCTCTTTGTTGAAGCAGTGCACGACCGTTGCCGGTCAGGTGCCGGCAGATTCTGGCATACCGCAAGCGGCGCGAAGCGCTCTTCGAGAAGGGGATTCAATCCTGGCTGGAACGACAACCTTGCCATAAAGCCCAGGGAGTTGCCCCAGATTGAGGCGTTGCTTTGACAACGCCTGTCACTCGTAACGAAGTGCATCAATCGGATCCATCAGCGAGGCGCGGCGGGCCGGATAGAAGCCGAAGAAAACGCCGATGCAGAAGCTCACCGAGAAGGCCAGCAGGACGGAGCCCATGGTGACGATGGGCTTGAAGGTCGTAGCGGCCGCAATCAGCCGGGTCACGCCGATGCCCATCAGGACCCCGACCAGGCCGCCGAGCAGACTCAAGGTGATGGCCTCGATCAGGAACTGGATGCGGATGTCCCCGGGTTGGGCGCCCACGGCGATCCGGATGCCGATCTCCCGGGTGCGCTCGGTCACGCTGACCAGCATGATGTTCATGATGCCGATGCCCCCGACCACCAGCGACAGCCCCGCGATGGCGCCCAGCAGCAGGGTCAGGGTCGAGGTCACCGTATTGACCGTGTCGGCGATCTCCTGCTGGTTGAAGATATTGAAGTCATCGGGGTTCTCGGCTAACAGCCGATGCCGCTGGCGCAGCAGACGGGTGATCTGATCCTGGGCGATCGGGATGCGTTCGGCCTCACCGATCTCCAGATACACCGAGCGCAGATATTTGTCGCCCGTGATGCGTTTCATCGCCGTGGTGTAGGGAATCACGACCCGATCGTCCTGGTTCTGGCCGCCGACGCCGGCGCCCTTGCTGGCCAGCACGCCGATGATCACGAAGGGCATGTTGCCGACGCGTACCGTCTGGCCGACCGGGTCCAGCACCCCGAACAATTCATGGGCCGTCTTGTCCCCCAGCACGGCCACCTTGGCGGCGCTGCGCACCTCGCGATCGGTGAACATGGAGCCGGATGCCACCGCCCAGTCGCGGATCACCAGGTACTCGGGCGCCTCCCCGGCAATGGTCGTCGACCAGTTGCGGCCGTTGGCGATGGCCTGGGCGGTCGTCGTGACTTCGGGACTTGAAGCCACCACGTCAGGAATCTCGCGGCGCAGCGCTTCTGCGTCCTCCAGCGTGATGGCGCTGGCACTGCCCATGCCGCTGTTGACGCCGCCGGAGCGCCGGCTGCCCGCGAACACCATCAGCATGTTCTGGCCGAGGCCCGCGACCTGCGACTCGAATCGTGGCGCGGGTGCCGTTGCCGAGCGCCACCATGGCCACCACGGCGAACACGCCGATGATGATGCCCAAGCGCCGTCAGGCTGGAGCGCAGCTTGTTGCGCCGCAGGGCACGCAGCGCCGTCAGCGACGTGAGTGCCGCCCGCAGCAGGGTACCGCGCAGCCACTGAGTACATCACGGCCTGTCCTGCTGTTCGCCGATCTGCGCCGCGCGCTCTTCCTGATCCAGCCGCGCGCGCAGCACTTCGGCGCGATTAGGCGTGGCGTTGACCCGGTCCTCGAGCACCCGGCCGTCGCGCATGATCACGAAGCGCTTGCAGTAGGCGGCGATGTCGAGTTCGTGGGTCACCATGATGACGGTGATGCCGGAATCGTTCAGCGCCTGGAACAGACCCATGATCTCGATGCTGGTGCGGGTATCGAGGTTGCCCGGTGGGCTCATCGGCCAGCAGCAGATCCGGGCTGTTCACCAGCGCCCGGGCGATGGCGATGCGCTGCTGCTGGCCACCGGAGAGCTGGCTGGGCCGATGATGCAGCCGCGCGCCCAGCCCCACCTTCTCCAGCGCCTCGCGGGCACGGCGATGACGGTCACGCAGGGACACCGCCGGTTCGCTGTAGAACAGCGGCAGTTCGACGTTCTCCATGGCGGTGGTGCGCGCCAGCAGGTTGAAGCTCTGGAACACGAAACCGATCTTGCGATTGCGCAGCTGCGCCAGCTGTTTGCGATTCAGCACGGCGACGTCCACGTCGTCCAGCAGGTAGCTGCCGGCCGTCGGCCGGTCCAGGCATCCGAGGATATTCATCATGGTGGACTTGCCCGAGCCGCTCGCGCCCATGATGGCCACGAACTCGCCGCGGCGAATGTCGAGGCTGACTCCGGCAACGGCCCTGACTTCCACTTCGCCGGTGACGTACACCTTGGTGATGTCGCGCAGCGCGATGACGTGCTCGCCGGCCGGCTGCGTCCCCGAATCTGCAAGAGATTGCGCTGTGACTGACATGAGGTTTGCGGCTCGCCCTACATCTGCGGCGGCGGGCCGCCGCCGGGAGGACGGCCGAACTGCACGCTCACCGTAGTGCCGGCGGCGGCCGTCGCGGTGACGACGTGATCACCCGCGGCCAGGCCATCCAGGATCTCCGTCGTCACCCCGTCGGTCGCGCCGGTATGCACGATCTTCGGCGCCAGCGAGGAGTTGTCGGACTGCAGCACGTAGGCCAGCTGCTGTGCCCGCTCGAGCTTCTTCGGAGGCTTGGTGGTGAAGGTCGCCTTCTCCGGCGGCGAGTAACGCAGGGCCGCATTGGCGACCTGCAGCACGTTGTTACGCTCCTGCACCAGAATCGAGACATCCGCCGTCATGCCCGGGAACAGCTTCTGCTCCGGATTGTTGACCGCGATGATGGTCTGGTAGGTGACCACGTTCTGGGTGGTGGTGGGCGACTTGCGCACCTGCGACACCTTGCCGTGGAATACCTCATTGGGAAAGGCATCGACGCCGAACTCCACGGGCTGCCCGGTCTTCACCTGCCCGATGTCGGCCTCGGAGATATCGGCCGTGATGTTCATCTTGGTGATGTCCTGGGCCACCGTGAACAGCACCGGGGTGCTCATCGCGGCGATGACGGTCTGCCCCTCGTCCACCTTGCGCGCAATCACGATGCCATCCACGGGCGCCGTGATCTTGCAGTACCCCAGGTTCGCCGTGGCGCTGTGCAGCGCCGCCTCCTTGATGGTGACCGCCGCTTCGGCCTGGGCCACTTCCGCGGTGGCCTGATCCAGGTCCAGCTGCGAGGCCGCCTTCAGAGGCACCAGCACCTTCTTGCGCTCCAGATTCTGGCGCTTGAGAATCGACTTCCGCCCTGGCACTGGCCAGATCACCCTGCGCCTGCTGCAGCTGTGCCTCGTAAACCGTGGGGTCGATCTCGGCCACCAGCTGGCCCTTGTGCACCGGGGAGTTGAAGTCCACGTAAAGGTGGGTGACCTTGCCCGATACCTGACTGCCGACGTCCACGCTGACCACCGCGCTCAATGAACCGCTGGCCGTGACATGCTGCAGGATGTTGCCGCGCGACACGCTCTCGTACTCATAGGCCGGAGCCTTGTTGGCCGCGCGGTTGCACCCCGCCAGGGCCAGCAGCGCCAGCAACCCCGGCAGCAGCGCGCGACGGCAGATATGTCGGTTGGTATGTTTCATGTGTATGTGTCCGATCGTGTTCATTTCCAGCCGCCACCCAGGGCCTGGTACAGGGAAACCTTGCTCGAGAGTCGGTTGAACTGCGCCTGCAGCAGACCCTGCTGCGCGCTGTAGAGGTCCTGCTGGGCCGCCAGCTCATTCAGGTAGGTGTCCTCGCCCTGGCGGTAGCGCAGCGTCGCCAGTTCCAGGCGCCGCTGCTGGGTTTCGATGAGGGCCTGTTCCAGAGTGATCTGCCGCGCGTAGCTGTCGACCCCGACCAGGGCATCGGCGACTTCGCGAAAGGCGCTCTGGATGGCCTTCTCGTAAGCCGCCACTTCCAGGCGTTGCGACACCTTGGCCACATCAAGCTGCGCGAGGTTGTGGCCGCCGGTGAACAGCGGCAGGGAAATCTGCGGGCCGAAACTCCACACCCCGCTGCCGGCCTTGAACAGGGACGACAACTGCGTGCTGCTGACACCCACCGAGCCGGTGAGCGAGATGGAGGGAAAGAAGGCCGCGCGCGCCGCACCGATATTGGCGTTGGCCGCCTTCAGGGCGTGCTCGGCCTGCAGGATGTCCGGGCGCCGGGCGATCAGGTCGGAGGGCAGGCCGGCCGGCACCTCGGCGATCATTTCCGCATCGGAGAACGGCCGGGCGGGCGGCAGATCCGCGGGAATGGGCGCGCCCAGCAGCAGCTGCAGTGCATCGCGCGCCTGCTGCAGCTGGCGCTGGTAGGTCTCGACACTGATGCGCGCGGATTCGACCTGGCCTTCCGATTGCCGCAGGTCCAGCTCGCTGCTGGAGCCGGCATCAAACAGGGCTTTGTTCAGATCGTAGGAGGACTGCACCGCCGCCAGCGTGCTCTGGGTGAGCGCGAGCAGTTCTTCGGTCTCGCGCAGCGACAGATACTGCGTCGCCACCTGACCCACCAGCGATACCTGCGCGGCGCGCCGAGCCTCCTGGCTCTGGAAGTACTGCTCCAGGGCCTGGGCGTTCTGGCTGCGCACGTGGCCGAACAGATCCAGCTCGTAGGCGGTGACCCCGACATTGGCGGAAAAGCTGTTGGAGGTGCTTCCCAGGCTGACCGGCGGCTGGCCGGGCAGGTTCTCGGTGAAGGAGCTGTGCGAGCGGGTCGCGCCCGCGCTGCCCTGCACCGTGGGCAGCAATGCGGAACGGGAAATGCGGTACTGCGCCTCGGTCTGCTGCACGTTCAGCACGGCGGTGCGCAGATCGCGGTTGTTCGCCAGCGCCAGCTCCACCAGGCGGTTCAGGCGCTCGTCGCGGAATACCTCATGGGCGGCGATTTCGGCCGCCGCGGAACTTTGCGCTGCGGCGCCCGAGGCGGTAGCTGCGCCGGCTCCGGGGAATTGATCCGGCACCGGCAAGGCGGGCTGCCGGTACGCCGGAATCATGGTGCAGCCGACCAGGCACGCCGCTGCCGCGAGGCAGGCCACTTTGAACCTAGCTATCATGCCATCCTTTTTCGATGTGCCGGCGGCCGCAACCGGGCCAGTTCGTTGCCCTGGGTCGCGGGCGGGCTGGAAAGGCCACTGGCCGTGAAGCGCACCAGTTCCTTCAAGAATGCCGCTTCGCGCAGCGGATCGCGCTTGATCTTGATGGCGCTCATCTGCACGCCGAACATCAGTGTCGCCCCCATGGCCAGCGCCAGCCGCAGATTCAGCAAGTCGGCCGGAACCGCGGGCAGCGCCCGCTGCAGGGCCGCAATGAACACCTTCAGGTTGGGCTCGAACTCGGCCTTCAGGTGCGCATGCAGGAACTTCGGCGGGGCCAGCAGCGTGCGCGCCACCATCTTGTTGAAGGCCGGATGGCTCAGGCCTTCCTCCACCGAAGGCCGCATCATGCAGTCCACGATGCGCTCGACGGTGAGCGGCTGTCCCTGCGCCTCGCGCTCCACCGCGCCCAGCAGCTGCAGGCGCTGCGCATTGACGACGCGGAAGCGGCGCAGAAAGGTCTCCACGTACAGGGTCTTCTTGGAGCCGAAGTGGTAGGTGGTCGCGGCCAGATTCACCCGCGCGGCCTCGGCCAGCGCCCGCAGGCCCACGCCGTTGTAGCCGTGCTCGCCGAACAGGCGCTCGGCCGTATCCAGCAGCCGCTGGACCGTGCTCGCCGAATGGTGCTTCTTTGCCGCTCCCTTCATCGGCCGCATTTAAAACATACGTATGAATTTATCGCAAGGAGAATCCCACCAGTCGCCGCCGGCGTGTCACGGATTGCGGCCGGCGCGGCAGGAACGGCCGCGAGGCTTGAATTGACCGTGGCCGCATGTGAGATTACCGCCATGCCGTCGGCCAACCTCGAAGATCGTCTGCTGGTGCGCGAACTGGTGGAAAAATGGGCCCTGTACCGGGACGCCGGGGACTGGGAGCGCTTTCGCACCGTCTGGCACGACGACGGCCGCATGATGGCCACCTGGTGCCAGGCGGATGTGGAGGGCTTCATCACGGCCAGTCAGCGGGGCTGGGCCAGGGGCGTGAGCATTCTGCATTTCCTGGGCGGCTCGGCCATCGACATCATGGGCGATCGGGCCGTTGCGCAGACCAAGATGACCATCAGCCAGCGCGCCGCGGTCGAGGGGGTGCTCGTGGATGTGGTGTGCACGGGCCGCTTCTACGACTTCCTCGAGCGACGCCAGGGCAGATGGGGTCTGGTGCTGCGGCAGCCCATCTATGAAAAGGACCGCATGGACCCGGTGGATCCGGCGGCCAGACTCTCGTTGGACCCCGCCCTGCTCGCGCGATTCCCCGAAGGCTACCGGCATCTGGCTTACCTGCAGACGCGTATCGGCTACGAGGTGAAGCGCGACATGCCAGGCCTGAAGGGCGAGCAGGTTGAGGCGCTGTACGCGCGCGGCAAGGCCTGGTTGGGCGGCGCCGCCGCGCCGCCGTAGACTCATCTGGAGTGCGGCATGTATCTGCTCAAGCAGCATGAGGAGTCGGATCTGTCGGTGCTTCACGCCCTGATCCGCTCGCATCCACTGGGCACCTGGATCGTGCAAGACGCAGGCGAGATTGTCGTCAACCACGTGCCGTTCCTGCTGGACCCTTCAGTCGGCGGGCACGGCACGCTGCGGGCTCATGTAGCGCGTGCCAACAAGGTCTGGCAGTGCCTCTCACCGACCGTCGAGTCGGTGGTGGTCTTTCAAGGCCCGGACGCCTATGTCAGTCCTTCCCGGTATCCGAGTCCACAGGGCCCCGGCTGGACGCTGCCCACCTGGATCTACACCGTCGTGCACGCCCACGGGATGCCCGTGGTGATCCAGGAGCCTGCCTGGTTGCTGGACCATGTCACCCGGCTCACGGCCACGCACGAAACCGGCCAGGCGCACCCGTGGCTGCCGGCCGATGCGCCCGGGGATTTCATCGCCCAGAAGATCAGCCAGATCGTGGGGATCGAGATTCCAATCTCCCGAATCGTCGGCAAGTGGAAGACCAGCCGCACTCGCGCGCGGGTGGATCAACCCCCGGCCGAACCGCTCGGGGGAAGCGCGCAGACCGATTCGCAGTGACCCTATCCCTGCGGGGGCCGCTCCGCGGCCGTGCGGGCCTGCAGATAGTCCCGGACGCTGTTTGACAGGGTCACGAACTCAGAAGGAATCATCAGCACCGTGGTGCTGTTGTTCTCGGCGCCCACCTCCGCGACCATCTGCATCCGCCGCAGTTCCAGGGCGACGGGGTTGCCAGCCATCTGCGCCGCGGCCGCGGACAATTTGACCGACGCCTCGAGTTCCGCCTCCGCCTTGATGATGCGGGCGCGCTTTTCCCGTATGGCTTCGGCCTGCATCGCCATGACCTGCTGCATGGCTACCGGCAGTTCCACGTCCTTCATTTCGAAGCGCTCGACCTCAAGGCCCCAGCGGGTGGATGAACTGACGATGCTTTCCCGCAGCAAATCATTGATCTTGTTTCGCTCCTGGAGCACCTCGTCAAGATCATGCTGGCCGATGATGTTGCGCAATCCCGTGAGAGCCAGCTGGTAGACCGCCGCCGGCGCATCGGCCACCGAGATCACCGCCTTTGCGGCGTCTTCGATCCGATACCACAGCACGCCATTGACCTTGATGGTCACGCTATCGCGCGTGATGGTTTCCTGCTGTTCAGCCGAGACGGTGCGGGTGCGGATGTCGATGGTGACCGCACGCTCAATACCGAAGGGAATGATGAAATACAGGCCCGGACCGCGCAGTCCGCGGTAGCGCCCCAATCGAAAGACGACTCCACGCTGATATTCCTGGGCGATTCGAACACCCGAAATGATCACAATGGCAATGACAATCAGCGCCAGAACCAGCGGCATGGCCATCCCCCGTAGTCTGCGCCAAGTCTACGTCCAACCCGCGATCACTGCCCGTGCGGCGGGCGGGTGCAGTCGAATGCGCGACTTAACAATATTTCCGCCGAATTTGTGCTTTGCAGCGGATATTTTCCCGGGCCCGTGTGAACTGGCGCACGTCCGTGATCAATGTTGGCGCACAGCTGTGACAAACCTCGCTGATCGTGAACACACGCGCAGTTTGTTAACCCCCATCTCTGGGAAAAAGCATGGTGAATGTGATCGCCTCGTTGGGAGGCGGTGCCAACCGCAACGCCAGAGTGGATCCGATGACAGCCAGCAACAATGCAAGTGCCCGCGTGTCCGAAGCCCCTGCGGCGGTGCCGTCGCAGGCCAGCAAACGGCGTACCGAGATCGTCATCGTCGGCGCCGGCGATGAACTGCTCATCGAGGTAGGTCCCGCGCTCGGGGATCAGTTTCGGACCTTCAGCGCGGACACGGTCGGCGAGATCGCCAATCTGCCGGTCACGAACAACTGGATAGGCGTCTACGACGCGAGCAGCCAGGGCGCCGGCCGCAACTCCTTCGCACAGCTGGAGTCGCAGTTCGGCTCGCAGCCCTGGATCGTGCTGTGCGCGGACGAGGACCGCAACAATTGGCGTGATGTCCTCTCGCGCGGCGCCGCCTGTGCCCTCATCGCACGCGGCGACATCGGCGTAGCGACATTCGCGGCCGCGCTGGCCAAGGCGATGCAACGCCTGGCGAGCAGCGAGCACCACGCGCCGAAGTCGGGCGCTGGCAAACCCCGGGTCCCGATGTTGTGGGCGGTCGGCGCCGCGGCCATCGCGCTCGCCGCAGGGGTGGGTCTGTGGATCAGCCACTCGCACCGCAGTCCGGCTCCGGCCGCGACAGCCGCCACTGACGATAAGACGGCGCCTGCGCAAGAAGTGCATGGCGGGCGGGCGACGAACCCAAAGAATGCCCGCCAGCAGGCCGCTGCGGCGGCCCCCGCCAGTGTCGAGGATCTGCTGTCGATGGCGCGGGTCGCCTTCCGCGATCCTGCCGCTCAGCTGCCCAAGGCGGACGCGCCGCTGCAGGGCACGTCGGCCCTGGAATTGTACGGTGCCGTGCTGGTGCAGCAGCCCAAGAATGAGGAAGCGCTGGATGGCGTACGCCGTCTGCAGACCGTGGCCCGCCAGCGGGTGCAGAATGCGCTCGCCGCCGGTGATGCCGATACGGCCTCGCGACTGCTGGCCATCCTGCAGCACGCCGACTTTGCCCCCGAGGAGCTGCGCTCCCTGGAGGCTGCGGTTGCCACCGCCCGGGTCAAGCAGCTCGTTGCCCAGACCCGCAGCGCGATGAACGCCGGCAACTTCCCCGCGGCTCACCAGTTGATCGACCAGCTGATCGCGCTCAACGGCGAGCGTTCACCCGCGCCGGAATTGCGCAAGGAGCTGGAGGCCCGCAAGCTCGATGCGGAGCTGGCCGCCGATGCGGACCAGGTCCGCACCGCAATCGCCGCAGGCTCCCTGCTCGAACCCGAGGCCAACAATGCGCGGGCCCACCTGCTGGCCATGCGCGAGCTGAATCGCAACAGCCCCCAGACCGCCGCCGCCCAGCATGACCTGCTGGTCGCATTGTTGCGCAAGGCGCAGGCGTCCATTGGCCGCCAGGATCTTGATGGCGCCCAGCAGCTGCTCACCGCGGCCCAGGATTTCGGCACCAAGACCGATCTCGCCGAGACGCGCAGCGCCCTGGATACGGCCGTTGCGGCCAAGCGCGCCGCCGATGCCGCCAGCGCTGCGGCAAAGGCCGCCCGCGCCAGCGCCAGCGCTGCGGACGCCAAGGCGGCCGCTGCGGCCGCGGCGATCCTCTCGCCCAAGCCCACCCGCAACTTCCAGGTGGACTTTCCGCCCTCGGCGCTCGCGGAAAACATCCACGGCTACGCCATTGTCGAATTCACGCTGAATCCGAACGGCAGCGCCTCGGCCGGTACGGTCGTGGAGTCCTCGCCGCGCGGCACCTTCGACAATGCGGCGCTGGCCGCGGTCCGGCGCGCGACTTTCGCGACCACGGACCTTGCCGATCCTAAGAAGGCGCAGCGCGCGCGCATCAAGATCAACTTCTCCCTGGCCGACGGCGCCGCCCCGGCGCCGAGCACCGCCCGGGCGCCAGAGCCGGCGGCCAACGCCGCAGCGCCGGGCACCTCGCCCTCCTCCCCGACACAGGTCCTGTCGCCGAAGCCGACCAAGCCGCTGCAGGTGAACTATCCGGAAGTGGCCCTGGCGCTGAACCGGACGGGCTATGTGGTCGTGGAGTTCATGCTAAATCCGGACGGTACGCCGGGTTCGCCCACGGTGGTCGAGTCCTCGCCTGCGAAGATGTTCGACTTCGAAGCTCTCATGGCCGTGAAGCGTGCAAAGTTCTTCACCACGGATCTGGCCGATCCGTCCAAGGCGCAGCGCGCGCGGGTGAAGATTAATTTCAAGGGCTCTTGAGCCTACGGAGAATGGCGTATGGCCAAGCAGTCTGTCTGGTCCCAGGTGTCCATTTGGCCGTTGATCACGGCCTCGGCGTCCGCCGCGGCCCTGACCGCGCTGCTGCTTTACGGCATGCAGTCGGCCCGGACCCTGCAGGCCACCTCAACCGCCCTGCAGCGCGCCTCGGAACTGTCGGGCGAGCCGCAGGTGGCCCACGCGCAGCTGTCGTTGCTGCAGCGGGGTCTGGAGAACCGGACCTACGTCGGGGAGACCATGAGGTCGCTCGCGGCTGATCGGGACCGCGGCAACAGCACCTTCGCGGCGTTGCGCAGCGCCATCGCCACCGCCGGGCTGACCTACGACACCAACATCGCCCAGAAGATGGCGCCGGTGCACGCCCAGTGGGACAGGCTGGATGCGGCCCTGCGGCATATCGGTACGTTCAGCCCCGAGGACCTGTATGTCGACACCGCCGCGGGATCGGCCTACACGGCGCAGGGAACCCAGCTCAAGCACGCCGTGGACACGCTGCTGCGTGACCAGGCGCAAAGCGCCCGCCAGCTCACCCAGGAACTGACGGACGTCTCCTCGCTGCTGCGCCAGTCGGTCACGGCCGATGGCGAACAGCTGCGCGAAAACCTGATCGGTGGCACGGGCCTGGCGGCGGCGCTGTTGGCACTGATGCTCTACTTCGCCTGGGCGGCCCGCCGTGGCGCGCTGCGCGCCCTGCAGGCCGAACAGCAGATCTCGAACATTCTGGGAACGGTGCGCGAAGGTCTGTTTCTGGTCGACCGCAAGGGCCGGATCGGCGGCACGCATTCGGCTTCCCTGACCACGCTGCTGCGCCTTGAGTCACCTGCGGGCGGCACGCTGGAGGATCTGCTGGAACCCATCGTCGACCAGAAGACGCTGCATGCGGCCACCAAGTACCTGGGGCTGCTGTGGAAGGACAAGGTGCATGAGGATCTGATCGAGTCGGTCAATCCCCTGAGCCAGATCGAAGTGGTCTTCAACAAGGGCCGCGGCAAGGAAGTGCGTTACCTGTCATTCTCATTCCGACGGGCACGCGACAAGGCGCAGTCACAGGCATTCATCTTCGGCGTGGTCTCGGATGTCACCGACCGGGTACTGCTGCAGCGGGAGGTCGCCCACGTCAAGGCCGACAGCGACGCGCAGGCGACCGCCCTGCTGGATCTTCTGAAGGTCGATCCCGCCCAGCTCGACGCCTTCATCAACTCCGCCGACATCGGCGTGCGCAAGGCCAATGCCATGCTGGGAAGCCCCGGCAAGGATGCGCAGACCCTGCGGACCAAGGTGGATGGCGTGTTCAGGGAAATGCACGCGCTCAAGGGCGAGGCCATGGCGCTGGGACTCGGCACCTTCGGCCGGCACGTCCACGCCATCGAGGACCTGTTGGCCGCCCTGCGACAGCGCGACGATCTGAGCGGCAACGAATTCGTGCCGATCGTGGTCAAGCTCGGCGAGCTGATGGACTACCGGACGCAGCTCATCGACCTGAAGAACCGGGTTTCCCAGTTCCGGGCGCCAGAGCCTCGCTCGGCTCCCCAGGATGACAACAATATCGGCGTCGACACGGATGTCATCAGCACCCTGGAGGCGGGACTACGGCCTCCGAGCCTGCTGCCGAACCTGCTGAAGACGCTGACTGAGACGGTGGCCTCGGACTGCAAACGCTCCGTGCAGCTGCTGACGACCGGCCTGGAGATGGTCCCTGCCCCCTATGCGGTTCGGGTTCGCGATATCTGCGTGCAGATGATCCGCAATGCCATCGTGCACGGCGTCGAGGAAAGCGCCGAGCGCCTCAGCAGCGCCAAACCTGCCACGGCGACCATCAAGGTCTCCTTCGCGGGTGATGAACCGGAACACTACGTTTTGCGCGTCGAAGACGATGGGCGCGGCCTGAACTATGAGGAGATCCTCGATCGCGCCCTGACTTCCGGATTGATACGTCCGGACCAGGCCGCGACCATGAAGCCCGAGTCGGTGTTCAAACTCATCCTCGAGCCGGGATTCTCCACCGCGGACTCCGTCAGCGTCCACGCGGGGCGCGGCGTTGGCCTCAACATGGTCAGCGAGTCGCTGCGCGAATGCGAAGGCCGGCTGTCGATCGCGACCAAGCCGGGCGTCTACACCCGGTTCATCATGCGCCTGCCGAAGCCGGCGGTTGATGAGATGCGCTCGTCGGTGGCATGAGGGCCAGGCAAATGGAAGCAGCAATGGTGCATCGGCTCATGGTCGTCGACGACTCAAACGTCATCCGGCGCCGGATCGAGCGCGCCCAGGATCTGGCGGTCGAGTTCGTGGGCGCCGCCCGCAACGGCCGGGAGGCGCTGGAAATGCACGCGGTGCTGCGGCCGACACTGATCACGATGGATCTGACCATGCCCGAGATGGACGGATCCGAATGCGTCGCCAAGCTCATCGAACGCGACCCGAATCTGCTGATCCTGGTCGTTTCCGCACTGGCGGACAAGTTGACGGCCATCGAGGCACTGGAGCGGGGTGCAAGGGGCTTCCTGTGTAAACCCTTCACCGACCGGCAGCTGAACGACGCGCTGCAGATGCTCATCAATTCCAAAGAAGATCAGTCATGAGCACGGAAGCTGAAGTCGGCGTGTTCCTCGACAGCGTGCTGAACTATTTCACGACCACCGTGCAGCAGTCCGCGGTGTGCGGCACCCCGTTTCTGGCCATCGACAAGATCCCGGAGTTGTCCGACTTCACCGGCGCGATCAAGATCAGCGGCAAGTACCAGGGCTTTGTCGCCTTCACGGCACCCAAGAGCATGCTGTGCGTGATGCTCATGCGCATGCAGGAAACGGACATGTGCCACGAGAACCTGTGTGATCTGGTGGGCGAGATCGCCAACACCTTCTCCGGCAACGCGCGGCGCGATTTCGGCCATCAGTTCAACATCTCGGTGCCGAGCGTCAGCGTCGGACGCAAGCAGACCCTGGATCTGCCCGCAGGCGCGCGCCCGATCGTCATTCCGATCGCCTGGCGCAACTACTCCAGCAGCCTCGTCGTCTACCTGCACTGACGGCGGCGCATCCGCCTGCCCGCCAGATCCGTTCGCGCGGCGGCTCCGGCGATGTCATGCTGGGCCACGCGGTCAACAGCAGACACCATTGAGCACCCAGCCCGTCATTCACTGGACCCAAGGCGATGCGGCCCATGAGGCCCTGTGGCGCTCGGAAAGCGGGCTGCCGCCGCCGGGCCGCGTGGTGCTCGCCGACGACCGGATCAGCGCCGACGAGGCCTACGGCCTGGCCTGCCAGGGCACGGCGATGCTGTGGCAGGGCGACTACCACAACGCCCGGCAGTTGCTGACGGCATTGGGCAACCGTGCCGACCGCCGCTCGCGACACAAGGGATCGAGCGCCGCTGCTGCGACGCCTGCGGCCCCTTCGCAGGCCTTCCATCTTTACCGGCAGGCCCGCGCGCAGCGAGCGCGCACGCTGGGCGCGATTCTGGTGGTCCTGGACCAGACCTACCGCGTCCAGGCCCGCCGCGCGCCTGACGTCCACGCGGCCTGCATCGAAGCTTGCGGTCCGGCCGAGGGCGTTTCGGTCATGTCGCTGCGGGGACTGCTGGGACTCATCGGCGCGCATCAGTGGCGCACGAAAGGGCTTGAAGTGAGGTCCCTCGGTGGACGAATCCACCCTCACTATGGCGTCTTCGCACCCATTCGCGGCGAATACGTGGACCTGGTCGCCACAGCACCGCTGCCGGACTGCGATGCCTCCTCGAGCGCGGCCTTCGATATCGGAACCGGAACGGGCGTGCTGGCGGCGCTGCTGGCGCGACGCGGCTTCGGGCGAGTGATCGGCACGGATCTTGATCCCAGGGCCTTGACCTGCGCGCGCGAGAACATCGAACGGCTCGGACTTTCCGACCAGGTCGAGGTGCGTGCGGCCGATCTGTTCCCCGAGGGTCGCGCCGCGCTGGCGGTATGCAATCCGCCGTGGATTCCGGCGCGACCCAGCTCGCCCATGGAACACGGGATCTACGACCCCGATAGCCGGATGCTGCAGGCATTCCTGAATGCGCTGCCCGGGCATCTTGAGCCGCAGGGCGAAGGGTGGCTGATTCTTTCAGACCTCGCGGAGCATCTGGGCTTGAGGTCACGGGAGCAGTTGCTCGCCCTGTTCGAGACCGCGCAACTGCAGGTGGTGGGCCGGGAGGACATCGCCGCGCGGCACCCCAGGGCCACGGATCGCAGCGACCCGCTGCACTGGGCGCGCGCCGCGGAAGTGACTTCGCTTTGGCGCCTGAGACCTAAGACGCTAGGTGGGCTGGGCGCCTGAACCCGGCGACGGCGTGGGCAGCGGGGGCGTCGTGGACTGCTGCTGCCGTAGCTGCTGCTTCTTCTTGGCGACGTGATGCCCGACGGCGCACCCGGCCACGGCGCCCAGCACCGCGTGGTGGCCGGCGACATGCCCCGCCACCGCACCCACTGCGGCACCCTTGATACAGCCCTTTGCGGCAGCCTCGCGTGATCCGACCAGCAGCACCAGGCTCACCAGCAGGGCCACAAACACCGGCTCGACCGTCACTCGCCGCATCATGTGATATCTCCTTGATCCTTCAGCATTAAGTTCGATCTGCAAGGCCTTCCCACGAACAGAACACCGCAGCCGTCCAAAAGTTGCGCGAACTCGTGACCCATCTCACGGTTGCCTCACCGCCTAGTGCATTATAGTATTAATGCACTCATGCACTCGAGGTCCCGGTGTTCATATTGAATCCACAATCCGGCGTCCCCCTGTACCGGCAGCTGCTGGACCAGGTGCGCCGCATGGTCTCCAGCGGCCAGCTTCCGCCCGGCACCGCGCTGCCGTCAATCCGGGATCTGGCACTGTTGCACGCGATCAATCCGATGACGATCTCCAAGGCCTACAGCCTGCTGGAGGCCGAAGGCCTGCTCGAGCGCCATCGCGGCAAGCCCATGACCGTCGCCAATCAGTCGGCGGCGCGCCCGCAGGTCGCCAAGCGGCTGCAGCAGGTTGAACCGCTGCTCGACCAGGTGGTGCTGGCGGCCCGCCAGCTGCAGATCACGCAAACGGAGCTCGCCAAGGCGCTGCACCGCAAATGGGAGGAATCCGATGAATAGTCCGACGATACACGCCGAGCACCTGAGCAAGGCCTTCGGCGACAAGCACGTGCTGCGTGACCTGTCCTTCGATGTCATGCCCGGCGATGTCATCGGCGTGCTGGGCAAGAATGGCGCCGGCAAGACCACCCTGCTGGAGCTCATGCTGGGATTTACGCCGCCCACGGCCGGCGAGATCAACGTCTTCGGACACCCCAGCCGCCGCATGCCCGGGGCCGTCAAGAAGCGTGTCGGATTTGTTCCGCAGCAGGACGAGCTCCTGGATGGGCTGCAGGTCTGCGACCAGATCAGTCTCATCGCCTCCTTCTACCCGCATTGGGATGAGGATCTGGTGAGCGAACTGTGTGCTGCGTGGAGCATCAACACCGCCGCGCGCATCAAGACAATGTCGGTGGGCGAGCGACAGAAGCTCTCGATCCTGCTGGCTTTCGGCCAGCGGGCTGATCTGTTGGTGCTGGACGAACCGGTGGCCAGCCTCGATCCGCTCGCGCGCCGTCAGTTCCTGGAGCAGCTGGTGAAACTGGCCACCGACGAGCGGCGCGCCGTGATTTTCTCCTCCCACATCGTCTCCGATATCGAGCGGCTGGCGAACCGGATCTGGATACTCAAGGAAGGCCGGCTCAACTGGCAGGGGGATTTGGATACCCTGAAGGAATCCATCGTGCGCCTGCATCTGAGCGGCGCCGCCGGCCTGTCGCAGCCGGCACAGATCCCGGGCCTGCTGTCATGGCGTCGACTTGACGCCGGCGCCCTGGCGATCGTCCGCGACTGGACCGACCAGGCGCAGCAGGCCCTGCAGCAGCAGCTGGACTGCACGGTGCGGGTCGAATCACTGGCGCTGGAGGAGATCTTCCTGGAGCTGCACCGATGAAGGCGGTGCTGCGGCTCATCTACACGAACTTCTGCTGCACTGCCGCCCAGAAGATCCTCTCGGTGGTCGGCGGCACGGTGATTGTCGTCTCCTTCGTGCTGCTGGTGTCCGTGGCGCAGTCCTGGATTCTGGGCGCCTTCGCCGTGGCTGGAATTGCCTCGCTCTGTATCGGCAGTTCGATGATGCCGCTGATGTTCGGACGCATGGCGCGCAGCCATATGTCCGGAACTCTTCCGGGTTTTCGCATCAAGCTGCTGGCAAGCGCCCTGGTCACGCTGCTGATAGTGGCCACTCCCGCACCCGTGATGGCGGTCTATGGACTCATGGCCGCAGCGCCTCTTTCGCCGCACGCCACGGCGGCGCAGATTGCCCGCGCGCACCGGGGAATCATCCAGACATTCTGGATCACCTACAGTTCGACGATCATGCTGACCTTCTGGATCTACGTGGCGCTTTGGTTCATCACCAGCAAGCGCAATACATTGGGTTACCTGCAGGGCCTCATCGTCATTGCGCTGCTGTTGCTTGCGCCGACCAGGCACATCGTGGAGCCCGACGAGCTCGTCGCCTGGGACATGACCGTCAGTATCGGTACTCTGCTGGCCTTCAGCGCCCTGTTCCTGCTCTGGCCATGGCTGCGGTCCGTGGCCGCTCGCCTGCCACTGCGCGGACGCATCCGATTCCCCACCAGCCAGTCCACGCGCACGCGGGGGCGCGAGATCGACCTGCTGCTCGGCACCGCCAATCCCTGGCTGCTGGGCATCGGGCAGCTGCTACCTGTGCTGCTGGCTGCACGAATCGGTTTCTATTCCGCTGCCGTATGGCTGTTCTACCTGACGATCTTCAGCACCGTCGCGGGCGCCATCGCGGGACAGGCGGCAGAACGCAGTCGCGCGCTGTGGTTGCGGGGCGATTGGTCCCCATCACAGTTGTTCGTGCAGGTCGAGCGCTCCTTCTGGCGGCACAACAACTATGTGCTGGGCATTCTGCTGATACTGATGGTCGCCATCGGCAGCTATGCGAGCCTGCCGGTGACGCTGCTGGTGATGGGACTGCCCTTGCTCATATTGGGGACCCTGCTCAGTACCTACCTTGGTCTGATGCTCACCCGACGGCTGCGCTGGTCAGAGTCCGTGCTGGCCGTTGGCATCATGTTGGCCTTGATGGCCGTCGCGGTGCTGGCGGCGCGCAATTCGGCGAGCCTGCCGGTCGTCATCCTGATGGAGGCGGCGCTGGGCCTCACGGCACTGGCGCTGCGCTACGTTGCCCGCAGCCGCTGGGCGCGTATCGACTGGCTGCAATGTCGCCCGGATCGCGCCCTGTCGGGCAGATCTCCCGCATGAAGCTGTCCCGCGGCACGCTGTTCTTGGGCGCCGCCCTCATCCTAAGCGGCGCATGGCTGTCATACTACGCAACCGGCGCTGCCCAGCGGACCGCCGAGCCGGCGGTCCGGACTGCGGTGAATCTGCCTGCTCCACTACTGCAGCGCTACGCCGGCGACTACGATCTGGGCGGAGAGATATTCTCACTCACCGTGCGCGATGGACGGCTCTATGCCGGCAGAGCGGATTCTCCGCAAGACCCGCAACTGGAGTTGCTGGCCGACTCGGCAACGCATTTCTTCGTGCGCGACTCGCCAGGGGAGCTGGTCGCGACGTTTGACGACCATGGGCGCGTGGCCGGATTCACGTTCATCCAGGACAACCGGTCCCGGGAAGTGCGAAAGGTGCGCTGACAGCGCGCGCCATTGCTACAGGGGTGCCATCTCCGGGAACTCCCTGAACACGATATCGATGGGGATCGCAAAGCCGATACCCTGCACGCCGCGCATCACCAGGGAATTGATGCCGATTACGCGCCCCTCCTCGGTAATCAGCGGCCCACCGCTATTGCCGGGATTGATTGGCGCATCGGTCTGCACGTAGCGCTTGCCCTCCATGTCGCGCAGGCCCGACACCACGCCGCTAGTCACCGTATAGCCCAGCCCCGATGGATTGCCGATGGTGTAGACCCGCTGGCCGATTCGCAACGCGGCGTTGCGCTCCGTGGCGATGAACGGGCAGTTGTTCGCCGGCAGCTGGAACACCGCCAGATCCGCGCTCTCGGATAGACGTGCGTGCAGCCCTTCGTAGCGGGTCCCGTCCAGCAATGTCACCGAGAAGCCGCTGTGGTCGGCGTCGTTGACGCGCCTGGTGATGTCGGCGTCCACGCGCTGCGGCAAGTTCACCAGCATCTGTTGCATCTGGCGAATGCGTTCATCCAGCTGCATGACTTCAAGATTGTTGCCCGGTTGGCTGGCGAGCGCGCGGCGGCGCAGTTGGGCGGCGAGAATGGCGTTCTGGAGACGCTGCTGGGTGAGCGCGATGTCCTGCTGTACTTCCGGATTGTGATCCACGTTGGCCACGACTCTGGCGCCGTCGGTCTCCACGACGTGCCGGTTGGTGACCGCGTGGCAATCCGCATCGATGATGAAGCCGGAGCCCAGGCCCCAGTCCGTGCGGATGAAAACCGTGGCCCGGCGCGCTGCCTCGACTGCATTGATGGCCGCAGTCGCCGACTGCCCGGCCTGGGTTGAGAGCGCCGCTGCCGATGCGAGCCCGGCGGGCACGGCAGTGGGCGCGGAGGCTGCCGCCGCGGCTGGCGGCCCGTGGCCACCTCGCGTCAGAAGATAGACGATGCTGCCGGTGGCCACGACCGCCAGCAGCAACACGCCGATGCTGAAACCCCGGGGCGCCGGCGGCTCGGTCAAGGTGCGCGTGGTGGTCGTTCCCGGTTGCGGGAGCTTGGCGAAATAGACCCCGCACGATTCACATTTGACCGTGTTCGCCTGCGAGTGGCCGCACTTTGGGCAGTCCATGGCGGGGTCTTATACCACCCGGAGCTGGCCGGGTCGTGCGGGCAGGTCACACCCTCCGATGCAATTGTTTACTTTTTAATCAATAACTTAAGACGGCCGCCGAATCCGCCCCTGCGTGGACGGTCCGGATCTACTCCCAGCCGGTAGGCGAGTTGTAGGGCAGGCTCACCCCGATCGCCTCGATCTCATGAATCTGTCCGCCCCAGATCTTGAAGATATGCATGGCCGGCATGTCAAAGGGCTTCTGGTTGGTCATGTCGGATTCGGTCCGATCCGGATTGCCGGTAATCGCAAACTTCTTCTGGGTCATCGGATGATGGAAATGCGAGAAACCGATCGCCAGCCCCGTCACCGTGTCGGCGACCTCCACGCGGCGATCTTCGATCGTGGTGATGTACTGGAACGCTCCGGAATCTATCTGCGACGTACAGTCCTGCATGCCCATCAGGCCGGGCTTGCGCGGCGGGCCG
Organism: uncultured Pseudomonadota bacterium; assembly: GCA_963726995.1. Classification (GTDB taxonomy): domain Bacteria; phylum Pseudomonadota; class Gammaproteobacteria; order Steroidobacterales; family Steroidobacteraceae; genus DAIDKA01. Next base: position 1,352,915 of record CAVSEP010000006.1, on the reverse strand, counting down.
CCACCGGGAAACGTCGTGACCAGCGAGGGTCCACCGTTGGGCGCCGTGCGAAAGCCGTTTTCATGGCGTTCGCAGTCCGGCGCGAATGGCGCCAGGTGGCCGTTATTGTTGTCCAGAGCGTCGTAGTAGGACTTCGCGATATGGATCATCCGACCGTGCGAGTCCGCATACTCGTCGGGGATTTCCAGGGGGATGGCCGGACGCGGCTTCTGCAGGGTGGGACTGTTTGGATCACGCATCGCGACCACCAGGTGCTCGGCCTCGACTATCTTGCCATTGACGACCTTGAGCCGGATACCGACCTGCGAGGCTTTGCCGTCATTCTGCATCACCACCAGGGCGCCCACCTCCTGCAGCACCGGGTCCGCCACCACGATCTTGAAGTCGGTCGGCGCGGATCCGGCCGTCTTCCACAGACCCTCCCCGGCCTTGATGCGGGTGACGTTCTCGACCGTCTTCGCATCGGCGGCGAGCGGCACCTTGCCAGGGTCATGCGCGAGCAGTGCGGCAAGATAGCTGTCTGCCAGCTTCAGCAACGCGGCGCGGTCCAACACGGTGTTCGCAGCCTGGGCCGTCCCCACCATCAGCGCCAGCGCCGCGGCGCCGAGCCACGCTATGAGCCTGTTCGTGTTCATTACTGTCCCCCCGAAGAAATTGTTGGCAGCGCTGGCCGCCTGACCGTCGCTTTCGAAAAGCAACGGCGGCGCCGACTCTTTAGGTTTTACGGAAGGCCTAGTCTAGCGATTTGGCTATGCGCCGGGAATGGCCATCACCGGCATGATTTCAACCGCATCGCCCGGGAAGATCGCGAAATGCGGGTGGTTTTCGAACAGCTTTGCCGCGGCCTCATGGGATTCGGCCTGCACGATCGTGAACGCAGCCAGGGAATTGGTCGTGTCTTCGACGCCGCGCGGCCCGACCTTCTTGGTCTTGCCCAAGGGTCCACCCACGGTCGTGATGGCCGCCTGATTCTTCTGCATCCAGGCCCCCCAGGCAGCCATTCCCTTCTCCTGCCTCGACTTGCGCTCCGCCTCCGACAGCGCATCCCAGGCCGTGCGCTGCGGGCTGGTCTTGCTGCCCAGGTAAACTGCGAGATAAGTGTTCTTCGTGCTCATGAGTGCTCCTTTGGTTTTCGAGCGAAGCTTCGCCGTTACTTCGCCGGCAGCCTCGCGCCAATCGGCAAGACCGTACGGCCATAGTCCGCGTTGATGATCTCGGCCGCCGAAAGGTACGCCGCAAGCGCCGCGCACAGCAGTCCCGTGTATCCGCCGGTCTGGTGCAGCATGGCCGAGCCGAACAGATCACCGGCCGCGAGAATGAAGAACGTAATCCACAGCGTCAGGAATACCAGCTGCAAGGCCGTGTTGTGCCGGAAGGACGCGATCCACATGTAGAAGGTGAAAACACCCCACACCAGCAGGTACCAGCCGACGAATGCCGGAGGCGCCCCACCACCGAATTCGTGGACGTAGGCGACAAACGACAGCCAGAAGGATCCATAGCTGATGAATGCCACGGTCGCAAAGGTGTTGCCGCGAATGTAGGACAACAGACCTGCCAGGACCTGGGCGCCGCCGCCGAATGCCAGTGCCATGCCGAGCACCAGCGGCATGCCCTGCGAGGGGAAGATCCCGGCGTTTACCAGGCTCAGTAGCCATGTCGTGGATGCAAAGCCGATCAGGCCAAGCGGCGCAGGATTCGCAAATCGATTTTCCATGGCTCGAATTCCCCCCGGAAATTGGCGGCGTGCAAATTATGGATGTTCGGAAATCGCCGCAGCCGAAGTGTAGCACTCAACAAATCGGTGCTCGAATCAGGTACCCGCCGTTTTGATGCACCGCGATCAAGGTTCGGTCCGCCCGCTTACCGGCGCACCCACCGGCATCGTATTCACAGCCTGCGAGATATCATGCAACGAGTTGCATGTCGGACCGCATCGGGCTGCGAATGGCTGTTTTGCTTCAATCGGAATTGGAACACTTCCGCGCCCACGGCTGGATCCGCCTTCCGGGCGCCTTCGGCGCCGATGCGGCCGCCTCGATGTGCCAAGTCATCTGGAGCGCGCTCGAGCAGACCGGGATCCTTCGGGATGATCCGTCGTCCTGGATCAAGATTCGGCCCGAGCACCTGCAGCACCTGAAAGGCGACCCCGTCTTTCGCGCCGTCGGCAGCGACCGCACGATCGGCGCCATCGCGGAGGTGCTCGAAGGCCAGTCGCTGCCATTGCCCAGGAACTGGGGGGCCTTCTTCCTGCATTTCCCGACCGGCGGCAGCTGGGGCATTCCCAGCACCGGCTGGCACATGGACGGAGATTACACCGGTCGGCTCACGCCGCCGTGCGGCATATTGATTCACGCCATGCTCACCGACGTCGGCAAGCAGTGTGGCGGAACGAACATTCTCAGCGGGTCGCATCGCCTGGTGCACAAATGGTTTGCGGAGCATCCTCCCGCGCCGGGTCTACGCAGCGCGCAGCTGCGCAAGTCCCTGCAACGACACCCCTATCTGCGTGACCTGTGCGCCGACGGCGAGCGTGGCGCGCGCATCAGCCGCTTTCACCAGCGGGTTGAAGAGATCGACGGAATCCCGCTGCAGGTCGTGGAAAACACCGCGGCGGCGGGTGATCTGATCCTGATGCACTCCCTGCTGCTGCACGCAGTGCCGGCGGCGCACCTGGGCCGGCAACCCCGATTCCTGCTCAGCAGCAGCATGCAGCAGCCGTACTGGCAGGGGTAATCACTTTGCTGCGCAAAGTACTCTGTGGTATGGTTTCTCCATGCCAAGGCGTCGGCTGCGTGCAACGCTCATTCTGCCGGCCCTGACGGAGGCGACCAGCCCATTCTGGCGGCCGATCAAGTACTCGCTGTTTCCGCCGCTGGGCCTGGCGACGCTCGCGGCATACTTTGGCGAGGATGATGAGCTGCAGTTATTCGACGAACACGTCGAAGCACTACCGGACGACGATACCCCTGACCTGGTCTTCATCCAGGTCTATATCACCAACGCCTGCCGGGCCTATGCCCTGGCCGATCGCTATCGCGCGCGCGGCAGCTACGTGGCGCTCGGCGGACTGCACGTCACTTCGCTGCCGGACGAGGCGGCTCGCCACGCCGATTCGATCTTTCTAGGGCCCGCCGAGGACACCTGCCCCGAATTCCTGGCCGACTACCGAGGCGGCGTGCCCCGTCCTCGCTACACTTCGTCGCAGCGCACGCTGGTCGGCGTGCCGCCCATTCGGCGCGATCTGATCAAACGTTCCCGCTACCTGGTGCCGAATTCCATCGTCGTCACCCGGGGCTGCCCTCATCACTGCGACTTCTGCTACAAGGACGCGTTCTTTGCCGGCGGCCGGGGCTTCTATACCCAGACTGTCGACGACGCTCTTGCGGAAATCGAGCGCTTGCCGGGCCGTCATCTGTATTTCCTGGACGATCACGTGCTGGGCCATCGGCGATTCGCCAGCGAACTGTTTCAAGGAATGCGCGGCATGGGCCGCATCTGGCAGGGCGCCGCCACGGTCGACTCGATACTGCGCGGCAACCTGGTCGTCGAAGCCGCCCGGGCCGGTCTGCGCAGTCTATTCGTCGGGTTCGAGAGCCTGTCGGAGGCCAACCTGGTGGCCGCCAACAAGCGCCAGAACCTGCACCGGGACTACGGGCAGGCGATCCAGCGTCTGCACGACCTCGGCGTCATGATCAATGGCAGCTTTGTCTTTGGACTCGACGAGGATGATCCCGGGGTGTTCGACCGCACGGTGGACTGGGCAGTGGGCCAGGGACTCACTACGGCGACCTTCCACATTCTGACCCCCTATCCCGGCACGGCTCTGCACGCAAAACTGTCGGCCGAGCGACGCATCCTGCATCAGGACTGGGCGCAGTACGATACCCGTCACGCCGTCTACTCCCCGAAGCATTTGACGGTATCCGAACTGGAGTGCGGATACTGGCGGGCCTATCGGCGGTTCTACGAGTTCCGGAACATTTTTCGGGGCGCGTTTAGGCACGAGGCCTGGAAGCATCGGGCCAAGCATCTTGCCTACGCCATTGGGTGGAAGAAGTGCGAGCCGTTCTGGGCGGCGGTCATTCACGCACGGCGCCTGCCGAAGGTGCTGCCGTTGCTTGAGTCGGTCTTGAGCGAAGTGCGTCGCAGCGCTGACCCTTCTTTGAACGTCGCCCGCCCGGTTCGGCCGGTGGATTCCGCCTGACGGATACCACAAAATATGTCCGATGCCGGCGGGTTATCGGCGTGTCTTTGGCCTGGCTGCTCCATGACAGTTTCTCTCACCGACGAACAGATCGACTTGATCGCCCGAGGATTGCTGGATCGCTCGCTGCCCAAGACCGCCTGGACACATGCGGCGCACTTTGCAGCTGCGCTGTGGCTGCTCAAGCGCAGGGGATTGCACGCCATGCAGGAGATGCCGCCGCTGATCATGGCCTACAACGAAGCCACCGGCGTTGCGAACACCGATACCGACGGATATCACGAAACCATTACCCTTGCGTCCTTGCGTGTCGCGCACGCCTGGCTTCTGAGCCGGCCAGATGCGTCCTTGCAGGAGATTCTCGGTGAGTTACTTGCAACTGCGGTCGGACGTTCGGATTGGATATTCAAGTACTGGTCCAGGCCGCTGCTGTTTTCGGTAACGGCCCGGCGGGCGTGGGTGGAACCGGATCTCGCGCCACTGCCGTTTTGAGCCGGCACGATCCAGCCTTGAATACGGACGATCTATTTCTTGCGGGATGCGCTCGAATTCTTACTTGAGCGCGGGGTCTTGGACGCCTTTGCGGACAACCGGGAAATCGGACGCCGCTTTGGCACCTTGCCGATTCTAGAATCACCCGCAATGATCAGTGCACAGGCGCCAAGCGCGGCGTGCTCGAAATCCGGCGCATCGGCGGGCAGCACCTGCCAATGGGTCACAGCCGTCTCGAACAACTGGATCGAGCGCATGGACGGAAACAGCCGCTGCAGGCTCTCGTGATGCGGCGCCGTCGTCGCCAGCCAGACGCCGTTGTCGGCCGGGAAGTCCTTCCGGTCGCGCAGGATGAGAACGATCTTCTCCTCGACGTAGACCGCAAGACAGCCAAACATCCGCCGTGTGGCGGGCCCCAGCGAAGCAATGGCGTCCAGAACAAATTCGTGGGGCACGGCTGCGCTGCGTTTGGCTACGAAGGAAGTCTCGTCAAATTGTGTGCCGCGGGAACGGCTTTTCGGTTTTGGCATCGATGCAGTACCGTCAAGGCTGGGGCTTGGGAGGCTCCGGTTCCCGGGCGGTGAAGACTAACCAGTGTCACCCATGTCTCCGGTATTAGCCGTTACCGAAGTAACCGGTATAGACATTGTCGTAACTGGCGCGCCCGGAGAGATTCGAACTCCCGACCTCATGGTTCGTAGCCATGCGCTCTATCCAACTGAGCTACGGGCGCGTAATGCAGGTCGCCGCGGTCACCTTGGGACCTGGCTTCAAGTCCCCAACATAATCAATATGTTACATGGGATCTGAGTGGCTTCGGACTCGGTTCCGGGCCCTCGGGACTCAGCTTGAGCCAGCGCCACCTGCCGCTGCGGGGGCGGGATGCTACCACAACTCGACGGGCTGTCGGCAACGCGGCTCAGGGCCTGAAATTGCCGGATTCACCGGTGCCGGGCGGCAATTGGCCGGTAGGCTGTAGAAGGCCCCAGAGGGGGCGGGTAACGTCGCCCGCAAGCCGTAAGGAGGCCGTATGTACCACACCGAACCCACCAATCCCGCCGATGCCCGCTCGCGCGCCCTGGGCGTAGCCATCATCGGCGTCCTGATCATTCTTGCCGGCGCCGTCTTGCTGGGCGGAAACCTGGGCCTGATCGATTCGCACTACGTGTTCCGCAACTTCGGTCCGGTTGTCATTTTCATCCTGGGTGCGGCGATGCTGCTGCGTCGGCGTCACGACCAGGTGCTGCTGGGGCTGGTGCTGATGTTCGTGGGCGCCTGGGGCTTCGCGACTCAGCAGCAGTGGATCAAGATCCACTTCTGGGCCGTGCTCGGCCCCTTGATGCTGGTGCTCGCCGGAGGTTCGGTCGTGTGGCGGGCCTTCAACCGCCCCGCCCCGGAGGGCGCGGGTGACACCTACGTGCGCTCCTTCGCCGTATTCTCCGGTTCCGACCTGCGGCCCACCGTGCCGTTCCAAGGGGCGGACCTCACAGCGGTAATGGGTGGCGTAAAGCTGGATTTATCCAATGCGCCCATGGCGGGAGATACCGCGGTCATCGACGTGTTCACTCTGATGGGCGGAGCGGAGATCTTCGTGCCGCGCGAGTGGGATGTCACGGTGAAGGTGATGTCGCTGATGGGCGGCTGCTCCGACAAGCGTCGTCCGTCGACGCTGCCTGCTACCAAGCATCTGATCATCCAGGGCCTGGCCGTGATGGGCGGCGTTGAGATCAAGGACTGATGCACCCGATCTTAAGTTCCCGCGGCCGACTGCTCGCGTACCTGCTCCTGTGGGTCACGTTCGGGGCGCTGCTGGCCGGAATCATCGCCGTGACCAATGAGGCGTCACTGCAGTGGGGGGAACTGTTCGTCATGCCGCTTGCGGTGCTGATGGGCCTGCAATGCCTGCCGTGCTGGTACCTGGTGCGGGGCATGACCCCGGGGGAAGTGCCACCCTGGCGCATGGCCGGTACCTGGCTGGGGACCAGTTTCGTACTGCTGTCGCTGTGGCTGGGCGCCGCGACATTGTGGATGCGGGTGCTGAAGGGCTTTGGGCTCACCCCGACCGCGGACCCTGGCACCCTGATGCCGCTGCTGGTCTTCGCCGGATTTGTGGGCGTCGTGATTGCAATCCTGGGGCTGTATTCTGAGGCCGCCGGGGAGCGCTCGCGGGACGCGGAACGGCGGGCACTGGAGCTGCGCGCCTTCGCCCGCGAGGCGGAAATGAGCTTTCTGCGCCGTCAGCTGGACCCGCACTTCCTGTTCAACAGTCTCAATTCCGTGGCGGCCCTGATCGGCTCGGATGCCGCGGCGGCCCGGCGCATGTGCCTGCTGATGGCGGACTTCTTCCGCAAGAGCCTCAAGTTCAGCGCCCAGCAGACCATTGCGCTGGCCGACGAGCTGACTTTGATCGAGACCTTCCTGGCCATCGAGGAGGTGCGCTTTGGCGATCGGCTGCGACGCGTCGTGGACGTGACCGAGGAAGCGATGAGCCTGCGAGTCCCCGCGCTGCTGCTGCAGCCGTTGGTGGAAAACGCGGTGCACCATGGCATTGCGCATCTGCTCGACGGCGGGGAGATCAGGATCAGCGCGAGTGTGCGCGGCAATCTGCTCGATATCGTGGTGGCAAACAGCTGTGACGCCGAGCGCCCCACCTCGCGCAGCACGGGGCTGGGGCTGGCCAATGTGCGCGGCCGCGTGGAGTCCATGTACGGGACGCGTGCGCGCATGGACGTGCAGAATGAACCCTCGACTTTCCGGGTACTGCTGACCCTGCCGGCCTCGCCGATGGAGGCACCTCGTGCGCATCCTGATCGTTGATGACGAAGCCCTGGCCCGCGCCTATCTGGCCGAACAACTCGCCCTGGAAACGGACGTGGAAATCGCCGGCGAGGCGACCAATGGCTTCGATGCCGTGAAGCTGGCCGAAGAGCTGCCCTGTGACCTCATGCTGCTGGACGTGCAGATGCCGAAGCTCTCGGGCTTTGAGGTCATGGAACTGCTGGGCGCCCGGGCGCCGGCCGTGATATTCGTCACCGCACATGATGAGTTCGCGGTGCAGGCCTTCCAGATCCATGCCGTCGACTACCTGCTCAAACCCGTGGAACCTGTGCGGCTGCAGCAGGCGCTGCAGCGCGCTCGGGAGCGATTGCGCGATCCACCCCCCGACCGCGCCGCGCTCTCCGCCCAGGTAGCCGTCGCCGCCCGTCCCCCCGGACAGTGGCTGGAGCGGGTGGTGATTCGCGAGGGCACGCGGGTGCACGTCCTGGGAACCCAATCCGTGGACTTCATCGAGGCCCAGGACGATTACCTGGTCATCGCGGCCGGGGACAAGCGATATCGCAAGCAGCAGACCCTGGCCCAGCTGGAAGCGCAGTTGGATCCCCACCGATTCGTGCGCATCCACCGCTCCTTCCTGCTGAATGTGGAGCGCATCGCGCGCATCGAACCCTACGCCAAGGACAGCTGGCAGGTGTTCCTGAGCAATGGCAGCCATCTGCCCATGTCCCGCAGCGGCTACCAGCGCCTGAGGACAGTACTGGATTGACGCCCCAGGCGGTAGAATCCGCCCAGGCGCCTCGAGCCGGCTGGAGTACTCAGTGAACACCACGCGCATCCTGTCCGCCCTGCTGGGGACGCTGATCCTGACGGCCCCGGCCGGCCTCATCCGCGCCGAGGCTCCCACCGAGAATCTCGATCAGCTGTCGATGCTGAAGGACAAGGATCCGCAGTTGGCGCGAAACAAGAAATTCGTGTTCGACTTCTGGCGCATCGTCTACGAGGGCGGCCATTTGGACCAGGCGCCGCAGTACATGGACGAGGGCTACATCCAGCACAACCCCAATGTGCCCTCCGGACGCGCGGCCTTCGTGGAGCTGTTCAGCAAGAAAGGGCCGCCGCTGCCCATCCAGTCGCGGATCAAGATGCACGTCATCAACATCACCGCCGACGGCCCCTTCGTCACCGTCAGCACCATCCGCAGAATGCGCGACACCAACGATCCGAACCACATCTATGCCACGACTTGGTTCGACATGTTCCGCATCAACGAGCAGGGCAAGATTGCCGAGCACTGGGATCCCTCACCGCTGTGGATCGACGGTAAACCGCCCGGCGCCGAATTCCTTCCCTAGCGGGGCAAGGTTCAGGACATGAGCGCCGACTTGCTGACCGTCACCAGCGCCACGGGGGTCGATGTCGAACTGGCCATCGCCGGCCCGGGCAGCCGCTCCTATGCCTTCATCATCGATTGGCACATCCGATTCCTGGGGGCCCTCGCCTGGTACCTCGTGGCTGCCTTCCTGGAGACCGGCGCGGCGTATCTGAAGGTAAGAACGCCGGCGGCCATCGTCGCCCTGGCGGTCGTGCCGGCGGTGGCCATCTACTTTCTCTACCACCCGCTGCTGGAGCTGGCCATGCGGGGGCGAACTCCGGGCAAGCGGATGGCCGGCGTACGCATCGTCAACCGGCAGGGCGGCACTCCCTCGGTGCTCGCACTGCTGATTCGCAATGCATTTCGGCTCATCGACAGCCTGCCTGTGTTTTACGGCGTGGGGCTTGGCACGACGCTCTTCACGCGCCAGCGGGTACGGCTCGGCGATCTCGCGGCCGGCACGCTGCTGGTTCACGACGGCGACGAGGAATCCAAGGCGCTGGCGCAGCTCGGAACGCTGTCGTTGAACCCCACGCTGGATGCCGGCACCCTGGCGTTGGCCAACGACCTGCTGCTGCGCTGGAATGATCTGCAATCACCGGTGCGGCGCAAACTCGCCCTGGAGCTGCTGTCGCGCATTGCCGGCGCCCTCGGCTCTACCCCGTCGCAGGGGAACAGCGATGTTGCGGGCGATGAAATCCTGAAACAGCGCCTGCGTGGCGCCCTTTCCGGCAAACCCGCGTGACCACGGCGCCCAAGACCCCTTCCTGGCTGGTGCAGCGTTCGTCGGTCTGGCGAAGGTTGGGGGACTCCCTGCTGACCTGGCGGCGCGGCCGCCTCTCCCGCCAGGATGCCCTGGCCGCGCTCGAGGGTTACCGTGGCCTGGCGCGGGATGTGGCGAGCGCGCGCAAGGCGCTTCCCGGCAGCCCCATCACCGCAGCGCTGGAAACCCTCTATGCCTCGCTGCATGCGATTGTGAATCGCGAGCCGCGGCATACGAAGGCCTCGTTGCGGCATCTGTATGCCGTGGAGATTCCCGCGACGGTGCGGGAGCTGCGGCCCCATCTCATCGGGGTGTGGCTGCTGTTCGCGCTGAGTACCGGCGCCGGCTGGTGGCTGGTGCATACCTGGCCGACCCTGGTTGACCTGGTCGCCAGCCCCGCCATGATCCGGCACGTCGAGCATGGGGAACTGTGGACGAACGGCATTCTCAATGTCACACCCTCTTCCATCCTGTCGGTGCGAATATTCACCAACAATATCGCGGTGACGATTTTTGCCTGTGCTGCCGGCATCTTCTATGGCCTCGGCACTTTCTACGTCATCGCCAACAATGGACTGATGCTGGGCGGCGTCTTCGCCTTCACGCGCATTCATGGCCTGGACGGCGATCTGCTGAAGTTCATTTTTGCGCATGGCACGGTAGAGCTGTCGATGATCTGCCTGGGGGGCGCTGCGGGCGTCGCCCTGGGTGAAGCACTGATCCGGCCGCAACTGGCCAGCCGCCGTGATTCGCTGCAGCAGTGCACCGCGAAGATCGCCAGGCTCTTTGCCGCGCTGATTCCCCTGCTGGTCGTCTGTGGACTGATCGAGGGCTTCGTGTCCCCGGATCTGGCCATCGGCTGGCCCGTGCGGCTCACCGTCGGCCTGGCGAACCTGGCCCTGATGTTCGGCGTGCTTTCCGGCCGGTTCTTCAGATCCGCCGTCGCTGCCTGAACTGGCCGTACTGTTCAAACAGCGTGCGCTCGAAATCGGCCGGTGTGGCCAGCACGACCTGCGCCCCGGTTGCCCGCAAGGCACGAATTCCGCGCTCGCGTTGAGTCAGGGCGTGCGAGGCCGCCAGCGACAGCCACGGATCCAGCCAGTCCCGCGGCGCGCGGTCCGCGATTTCGCCGGGATTCAGCTGACTCAAGGACACGACGAACGGCAGATGCCGCGGCTGAAGCAGGCGCAAGGCGGCCACCAGCTGCCCTTCGGAGCTGGCGTCGTCGATGTCGGTCATCAGCACCACGAGGCTGCGTTGATGCACCCGTTTCAGAATCTGCGAGACGGCATGGATCACGTTGGAGTCCGTGGTCTGGGCCTGGATGTTGGTGAGCAGTGAGCGCACACGCATGACGCCCAGGTGACCCCGCGTTGGCGGCATCACCGCCAGCGGCTGATCGCCGAACACCACCAGGCCGATACGGTCATCCTGGGCCACCGCATGCTGGGCCAGTCTCGCCGTGGCATTCACGTAATGCCCCAGACGGTCGAGCTCGCCGCACTGGATGCGGCTGCTGCGTCCCACATCGATCGCCACAATCACGTCCAGATGCTGGTCTTCGGCGAAGTCCCGGCTCACCAGCTGCGCGCGCCGGGCGGTCGCCCGCCAGTCGATGACGCGCAGCGGATCGCCGGGCCGATAGTCCCGCAGCTGTTCGACCTGCGCGCCCGGCCCGATGATGTGACTGATCCGGGACCCCGCCAGCGCCGCACCCATGGCGCTTTCCTGCAGGCTGAGCATGGCCGGGACGATGCTCGAGGGTTCCTCGCTTCGAAGTTTGAGCGACCACCAAGCCAGTCCCAGGGGTCCGGCGATGCGGGCGCGCTGGGCGGGCCAGCGTATCTGTCCCAGACGTTGCGAGACGGCCGGCAGCCCGATGGTGATCCCCTCATCGGCCGGCACCTGCATCGTGAGGATCTGCGTCGAGCCGTCAATGCCGGCGGGCAGGCTGGGCGCGAGCATCACCGTGATGCTGCGCCTCAAAGCGTGGCGGATCCGGCAATGCAAGTCGGCAGCCTGCGCCAGGTGCCAGGGCGAGGGGGAATGGATGGCCAGGCTCAATGCGGCGCGTGCGCAAAGCCATCGTTCATATGCCAACCCCAGCAGCAGCAGACCCAGGGGCGCCGCCCACAGATTGGCCAGGGCCGGCCTGTCGGCCCACTGGGCCGCGATGCCCAGCAGCGCGGTAGCCAGCAGCAGCACCAGGCCATTCTGCCGCAGGTTCATCGCGGTGCCGGCACCTGCTCCAGGATGCGGGCCACGACGTCAGCTTCGGTGACATCGGCCAGCAGCGCATCACCCGTCAGCATCAGGCGGTGCGGCAATACCAGGGGCGCCGCGGCCTTCACGTCATCGGCGGCGACGAACTCCGCCCCCTCGATACCCGCGACGATGCGCGCGGCGCGCAGCAGCGCCAGCGCGCCACGCGTGGACAGTCCCAAAGACAGCTGCGCATGTTCGCGCGACGCCTTGGCGATGGCCAGTACATAGGCGCATAGCTCCGGGGAGATGTGTACCTGCTCGGCCGCGGCGCGCGCCGCCTGCACCTGGCCCTGTGCCACCGGACTGCTGACCGCCCGCGCGGGCTCCGCCGCCACGCCGGTGTAGCGCGTGAGTACCTGCGTTTCGTCTTCAGGTGCCGGATAGCTCAGATCCAGCCGGAGCATGAAACGATCCAATTGTGACTCGGGCAACGGATAGGTGCCCTCGAACTCGCGCGGATTCTGGGTGGCGATGACCAGAAAATCCGCCGGCAGCGCGAACTGTTCCCGATCCACCGTAATCTGCCGCTCCTCCATGGCCTCGAGCAGTGCGGACTGGGTGCGCGGTCCGGCACGGTTGACCTCATCGAAAAGCACGACATCCGCAAACATCGGGCCGGGTCGGAAGACGAAGGCGTTTCTGGCCGCATCAAACAGATGCGTGCCGGTGATGTCCGTGGGCATCAGGTCCGAGGTGCCCTGGATTCTCTGGAATTTGCCGCCCAGCGCCCCGGCCAGGGACTTGCTGAGCAGGGTCTTGCCCAGTCCGGGCACCCCCTGCACCAGCACATGGCCCCGTGCCACCACGGCGATGCACAACGCACGCACGGCGGGGCTGAGGCCCAGCACCACTTCACCGATGCGCTGTTGAAGTGTGCCTTCCAGATCCTGCAATGCATTGGTCATGAGGTTTGTCCTGAAATCCGCGAAAGAATCCGCTGTAGCCGCGTAAGGCTGACGCGACGGCCGGCCTGGGTGCTGGCATGCATATCGCGCAGCTCATCGAGAACCGTGCTGCCGACACCGGCACGGGCCGACAGCCACTCCCAGGGCGGACCGGCGCTGTGCAGCAGGCCGTGTCGCCGGCGCAGCCGGTCAAAGAATTCGTCCATCAGCCACTGCGCAGCAGCCACCGGCCGCAGGACGCTGGCAAAGAATCCCGCGGTGACCCGCAGCATGGCACTTTCATCCAGGCTGGCGCCGTTGTGCGCCGCTGCCCGCAGCGGCTGCGCCGCCACGACCCACGCCAGCCACAGCAGCAGCAACCACAGCAGCGTGTCATGCAGGCGCGAATCGGCGAAGAACTTCGCCGCATCGAATTCATTCATGGCGCCCTGATGGGCATCGTCAATGATCACCCTGCCGCCGGGTTGCAATGACCAGGCGACGACGTTGGACAGCAGCCGGGCATTGTCCGCCTTGCCGATCTGGTCGTTGTTGAACAGGCTGGCATAGCCGCTGACGATGAGAGTGCCGCGCCCCGATGACTTCAGCCACAGCGCAGGGTCCGCGCTGTCGGCGCGACGCGCCAATTCCAGCACCGGCGAGACGTCCATGGCTTCGGCCTGCCACTGCGTCGACGGCAACGGGGACTGGGCCGCGAGGCGCCGGACACCCTCGAGGACCGGGAAACTGCCACTGGGCTTCAGTTCCACGGCGCGTTGGGCCGGCGTGAGGGTCTCGCGCAATCCCTGCTTCACTTTTGAAACGGGATTGACATCCGGTTCCTGCCTGGCGATGAACTTGATGGTGGTCAGTTTCTGCAGCTGCGGCAGGAAGTCATCCGCGAGCGCGCTCCACAGCGGGGTATCGTCCAGACCCGCGAGCACCAGCAGGGTATTGCCGCGACCGACCCACTCAGCAAGTGCCGTCAGCTCTTCGGGATGCGGCGCGACCTCGAATGGCAGGGTAATGATCAGCAGGTTGCCGGTGGGCTTGCCGCTGGTGGATGCCTCGCTCAACTGTCCGAAGCGCTGATGCAGATCCACAGGCCGTATCCCCGTGGCAGACAACCAGCGGTACATCGCCGCATACCCCTCGCCATCCGATCCTGAGGTCAATGGATGCGGCATCCGCGCCAAGCTCTGCGGCTTGGGGAACAGCAGGATCCAGAACAGCGCCAGCGCGCAGGTCGCCAGGCCCAGCGTGACCAGTCTTTCCTTCATCTCACGACACCATGGAGCGGCCCCAGCCGGTGATGTACAGGTCCTCACCGCGGGCCAGCAGATCCTCGACGCCCACCGGGGCGCCGGCGGCGCCGGAATACAATTGACGCTCGGAAAGCCGCGCAAGGGATTCGATCAGGCGACGCTGTTCCGCATCGTCCAGCAACGCGCGCCTTGCCACCTCACGATGCGTCAGACTGCGGTCCGGGGGCAGTCGTCCGGCCGCCACCAGCCGCGAAATCAGCATGGCAAACAGCTGTGCCGGGCGCTGCCCGATGGGCGCCTGCCGCAGCAATGCCAGCCGCGACTGCGCGCGTGCGGCGGCAGTCGTTTCCGCCATCCCGCCGGATTCGTCGATCGATCGCTTGCCCAAGGCGCGAACCTCGCGCACCACGACGACCACGACAAGAACGGGCAATGCAATGAGCGTGCTCCAGATGATGCCGGTCCACAACCACTGCAGTCGCGGCAACCGCCGCAGGATGTCCTCCAGCCAGCCATTGGAGCTGTCAGGTTGCGGCTTGGTACTCAAGTGCTCGGCCAGCCAGTCCACCACCCGGCGCCACCACGACCTGGGAGGTTCGGGCGTTGCATGCAATTCGCGAAGAACGGGGCCCAGCGCCGACACCGCGGGCGCGGGGCCTGCCGCCGGATGAATCTGCTTCGCCAGCAGATGCAGCGATTCGTCCTGAAATCGCTTGCGCGAACTTTCGATGATCAGCGGCCGGATCCCGGCCGCCTGCAGTACGGCGGACAGGTCCGGGCAGTGCTGCTCCATCGAGGCGAGGCCGGGTTGCCAGTTGTTATCGCGATCGACGCAGTTCTGCAAGGCGGATCTTGCGGCAGCCATGGTCGCCGCCGGCGCAAGACTCTGGGCCCGTGCTGCGCTCCAGAGCAGCACCGCCGCTGCGAGCAGGATCTTCCCCGCCAATGCCGTGCGCTGACTCAAGCTTTTGGTAGCGCTCCGAGGCGAGCCTCGAGATCGCCGCCTCCCTTGCGCAGCAGCAAGTCCTGGTAGAGCGCGACGAATGCCGAAAAGATCAGCGGCATGGTGAACACGCGGATCACTCCGCCGAGCAGCATCGAAACCAGGGAGAGGCGCAGGGCTGCAGCGGCGGGAGTACCACCCGCACCGCCTGAACTCACCGCGGTGAATGCGGCAGCCGAGTGCGCCCAGACACATCTGCAGCACGATCAGGATGACGAACATGACGAACACCACCGTCGCAGTGCGCCACCAGTTGCCGCCCACCAGGCGCCAACTCACGCCTAATGACTCAAAGGGGCCCTTGGACTCGGCCACGACCGGCACCATGAACAGCTGCAGGCGATTCCAAACATAGCAGCCGGGAATCAGCAGCAGGATGAATCCAATCGCGATGCTGATGCCGAAAACCAGCGAAGCCACGAACAGCGCCGGCGCCCGCCGCACCCCGAGTTTCAGGGCGTCACCGAAAGTCGGGGACGCGCCGCGTGCCACCGCTGCGACGATCGCCGTCATCATTCCATAGAACACCAGGGAGAGTATGAACACCGGAATATAGAGGACGCCGAAGGCGCGAATCATGGCCTGATAGCGAGTCATCAATTCGGCAGCGGAGGTCGGGGAAGCCGACAGCGGAATCGAGGAGACAAAGAAGTAGCTGACTGCGACCGTGATCACGCTCACCAGCAGGGACGGCAGCCAGGTGCGGGGCAGCGCCGCCACGTATAGCTGAAGGGTGTCATCGAGTACGCCGCCGATGGTTCGCGGCGCGGTTGGTTTCTGATACATGCATCCCCCTGTATGACTAGCCGAGTCACCGGAAGCGGCGTATTTTCTCGCGGTGGGCGCCCTTCCCAGCGGGTAACGCTATCATGGGAGCCACGACGTTCGCAGCCTGGTCACACCAATTCCGGCGAATGCAGCGCGCTGCCGCAGTGCGATAGCGCTCGGGACACGCGGCGCGGCGCGTATTGACCGGTCGTGCGACTACCGATCGATGGGCCGCGACAGGCCTGCTCTGCCACCAGGCCAGCCGGTGCCGGCCCGATAGACATTGTTGCCGAGGAAGGTGGACTCCACACGCGTGATCTTGCCGTCGCGGAACTTCCAGGCCTCTCCGGCCAGGTTTTCGTCTGGCATGCGCATGCCAAAGGGAAAGTGATAGAACTTGCCCTGGTAGGTCGCCCCTGGAATATTGCCGCGGCGGCGGAAAACGAAAATTCCGAACACGACCTGGCGCTCGACATCCACCAGCGGCATGCGTGCGTAGTCGAAGCCGGTGATGAAGCTGTACACCCGGGTGTTCAGCTGGTCGGCGCAACTCAGGCCCAGGGTGGCGCGGATGGCATCCTGGAACTGATCGCCGGTCGCCGACGGTGGATCCCCCGCCGGCGGCTTGCGGCCCTTGCCCACCGCGGACACCAGACCCACTTCGGTGCGTGAACAATCATCGGAGAACGGCGCGAGGCTCCCATCGGCCATGGCCACGGCGGTCAGATAACCGACCGCGCCCTTGATCAGTTGCGCGCGGGTGAGCCGCCGACCCGCAGGCTCGGTCTCCTCCCACATCGGATCGAAAGGCGGCATGGTCAGGATCCGCGGATTGTTGCGGCTGATGATGGTCTCGATTTCGGAAATCTTCCGATCCTGCACTCGCAGGCGCAGCATCATGTAATCCGGATAGTCGTTCTCCATCAGGGTGATGAAGGCCGCCACCTGCCCCGACTGTGGATCCGCAAAGTAATGTCGATACTCCAGGGGCTTGCTGAAGGTGACCCAGAGCGCCTCCCCCAGCGGCACCTGGGCGCCATTCTCGGTGAAGCGCACCTTGGCCGCGACGGGCAGGCGGGAGGGATCGTGGTGCGCCAGTGCATCCACATACAGATCGATGAAACCCTTCAGACAGGCCCGATCGCAGGGCGCGGGCGCGGCGCGCAGCGGCAGCGCGCCCAGGCACAGCACCAGCACGGCGGCCAGGCCAGATGCAGTCTTCTGCCGCCGGGTAGACACGGATGCGCGCCTCAAGGGCTGGGCAGCGTCAGGTAGGCCATCCGGTCACCCCGGAATGTCCCGAACCACAGCGTCTTGCCGACTTGCACCGCGCTGGTGGCATCGTCGAACACCTTCAGGCCCGCTTCCTTCACCACCGGCGTCGTGGTCATGGCCTTCGGATCCAGCCGCACCGTCGCCCAGCCATGCAGCCCGTTCAAGGTCTGCGGACTGATGAACTGTCCGGTGACGAAGATGGAACCATCCGGGGCCCAGCGCAGGTTGTCGGGACAGAAGTCCACTTTGGCGACGGAACGCTCCCCTTTACCCGACATCGGCAGGCGGTAGATCTCGCGGCTGCCATAGGCATTCACATACAGCCAGCGACCATCCGCGGAGGCCAGCAGGCCATTGTCACCGGAGAGCTGGGTTCCCGGAACTTCGGCGAACCCTTTTCCTGGCGTGAAGCGATAGACCGCGCCGGTCACCTGTCCGGCAAGAATGTGCTGGAAGCCCTGCTTGTCGCGGCTGTCCACGAACTTGGTCAGGATGAACTCGCCATGGGCCATGGCGGAAATCGAATTGCTGGTCACGCCCTCCGGTGGCAGGGCACAACCAATCCATTCGGCCGTATCGGTGGCCGGATGCAGGCGGAAGATCTCCACCGACTCCCGGCCGCCGTGATTGATGACATACACCGTGATCTGGCCCTTGGTCTGCTTCACATCCAGCCCATGGGTCTGCAGTTTCGTCAGATCCGGCGCCGGACACCCTGCATACAGCGGATCCGGCTGCGCGGCCAGCGACAGCGACACCGGTTTGGCGCTCTTCGCGCGCGTGTCGATCAGGTACAGGCCCACCGACTTCTCGACGTACGAGCCGCCCACCAGCCAGCGTCCGCCATCCACGGGCAGGAAATCCTCGACACTGATCAGGTTGCAGACGAAGTGCAGATCACCCTGCGGCGTACAGCTGGTGGGCGCCGCGGCAGCGGTTTGTGACCGGACCGGTGCTGAAGGCAGGAGCAGCGCCGCGGACAATGCCAGCGTCAGTGCGGGTACGATACTTCTGGCGGCGGGACCGCGGCGCCCTGTGATTGGATTCCTGTTCATGATTCCCCCCGGTGATCAGGCCAGTCCGTAACGGACGCCACAGATATCCGCCCGGAGCGTGGCTTGTCAAGGCAATCCGGAAATCCTGGTCGGCGCTAGTCGCGCTGCGTCAGCAGATAGTGCGCCACCACCCACTCCTGTCCCCGCGCGTAGCCGAAGGTTTCGGCGCAGGCCATCCAGAACATCCGCCAGCGCTGAAACCACAGGCGCGCCTGCCGCTCACCGTAGAACCGGCGCAATACAGTCATGATCTCTTCGCGATGATGGTCCTGGTTCTGAAGCCAGTGGTTGGCGGTGCGCTGGTAGTGGGTACCGTCCAGCTGCCACTGATTTGCCACCTGCAGGTCCCGCTGGAACCATCCCAGGGTGTCAACCGCCGGCATCAGGCCGCCGGTGAAGAAGTGCCGTCCCATCCAGTTGTCATCACCCTCGGTCTCGAAGGGATACATCAAGGTCCGATGGGCGAAGATGTGCACGAACAGCATGCCCTGGGGACGCAGCCAGCAGGCGATGCGGGCCAGCAGCGTGTCGTAGTTGCGCATGTGTTCGAACATCTCGATGGACACACAACGATCAAAGGCCGCCGCCGGCAGCTCGAGGCGATTAACGTCGCGCGTCACCACGCTGACGTTGGCCAGCCCGAGTGCGCGACAGCGCGATTCGATGTGCTCACGCTGCAGGGTCGAGTTCGATACCGCGCAGATCCGGGCATTCGGATAGCGCTGCGCCATCCACAGCGTCAGCGATCCCCAGCCACAGCCGAGCTCCAGAATGTCCTGTCCATCGGCCAGCTCGGCGCGCTCGCCATACAGCGCCAGCATGGCCTCCTCGGCCTCGGCCAGGGACTCCGTGCCGGTCGGGTAGTAGGCGCTGGAATACTTCAGGCGCGGCCCGAGGCAATACCTGAAGAATTCCGGTGGCAGTTCGTAGTGCTGCTGGTTCGCGATGTCCGTATGCACAGCGACGTTGGCCGCTCGCAGCTCGCTCAGGCGTCGCTGAAAACGCTCGGACTGCGCGGCAGCCCCGCCAGCACGTTCCTCCTCGAGACGCTCGGCACACAGCCGGCGGATGCCGGAGCGCAGCAGGACATCCGGAATGAGCCCCCGCTCGGCGAGCCCCAGCAACCCGGGCGCGAAGCGCTCGCGCGGCAGCTCGGATGTCGCAGCAGAGTGAATGGAGCGGGTGATGCTCATGGGCGTGTCCTCATACTTTTCACGGGCCAGGGAATCAGCATCGAGGTGGTGCGCTGATAGTCACGGTAATCCTCACCACGCGACCGCAGCGCCTGCGCCTCGGTGTGGGGCACTCCACTGATCCAGCGCAGGAAACCGTACATCAGCAACGGGCCCAGGCATGCATACCCGAGCGTCGGCCCGCCGATGCTCAAGGCCAGGTAACTGAACCAGTGCAGCCACTCGAAGAAGTAGTTGGGATGACGCGAATACCGCCACAGCCCCTCGCGGCAGGTCCTGCCACGATTCGCGGGGTCGGCGCGAAACCTTGCGAGCTGATGATCGGCCAGGGATTCCCCCAGCACGCTGATGTTCCAGAGGATCAATGCCAACGCGAGGCCCGCCAGGTGCGGTGAAGGATTCGCCGCCGCGGCGGCGAAGGCGATGGAGAACAACGGAATCAACAGCGCCTGGAACTGGAACAGTCCGAACCACTTCAGCTGCTTGCCACCCCAGCGCTCGCGCAGCGAGCGGTAACGACCGTCCTCGGGCTCACTTCGCACCCGCAGCCAAAGATGTCCGGCGAGGCGCGCTGCCCAGACCCCACCGAACAGCGCCACCAGCAGGCGCGGTGCTCCGGCGCCGCTGCCATAGAGGCCGTTGAGTACGGCGCTGATCGCCAGCCCGAGTGACCACAGCACATCGACGATGCCGGCATTGTCGCGCCGCCACTGCCACAGCCAGCCCAGCGTCATCATGCCCGCTGCGGCCAGCCAGATCAGCAGCAACAGTCGCCAGGCCATCACGGCCGAAACCCGGGCTTCGCCAGCAGCAGGTGCGCCACGCCGATCGAGCGCTCGCGAAAGCCGCCTTCGCAGTAGGCAAGATAGTAGTCCCACATGCGGATGAACCGGTCATCGAAGCCCAGCGTGCGTACCTCACTCAAGCGCGAACGGAAGCGCTCACGCCAGGCCTGCAGGGTACGCGCGTAGGAATGTCCAAAATCCTCCAGCGCCAGCAGCGCCAGGTCACCGGTGCGGGTCTTGGCGGCGAGCATCGCCTGGATGGACGGAATGAAGCTTCCGGGGAACACATGGCGCTTGATGAAATCCACCGACCGCAGCGCCTGCCGGTAGCGGTGGTCCTCGATGGTGATCGCCTGGATCAGCGCCAGACCATCGGGCTTCAGCAGTCGGCCGACCTGCGAAAGATAGCTGTCCAGGTAATGCGCGCCGACGGCTTCGATCATTTCGATGGACACTAGCTTGTCGTAGACCCCGCTCAGATTGCGGTAGTCCTCGAGCAGCACCGTGACCCTGTCCTGCACGCCGGCACGGTTCACCCGTTCCAGCGCGCCGACGTACTGCTCGCGCGAGATGGTGGTCGTCGTGACCCGGCAGCCATAGTGGACGGCCGCGAATACCGCCAGCGCGCCCCAGCCGGAACCGATTTCGATGAGGTGATCCTGCGGCGCCAGCCGCAGTTTCTCGCAGACCCTTTGCAGCTTGCGCTGCGAGGCCCTCTCCAGGGTGTCCTCGCCCTGCTGCCAGTATGCCGAGGAATACATCTGGTCGGCCGACAGGAACAGCGAGAAGAACTCATTGCCCAGATCGTAGTGCGCGGCGATATTACGGCGGCTGCCGGCTTCGCTATTGCGCCGCAGGGCGTGCCAGCCGCGCAGCAGCCAGCCACCCAGCCTTGCCCAGCCGCTTTCCATGCCGTCCAGCACCTCGCGGTTGCGCACCAGAATGCGCACCAGCGCGACCAGATCATCGCAGTGCCAATGTCCGGACATGTAGGCCTCACCTGCGCCCACGCTGCCGCCGGCCGCCACCGCCTGATAGAAGTCGGAATGCGTGACCCAGACCCGCACCGTCGGATGATCGGCGTGGGGGCCGAGTTCGACGCGACCGCACTCGTCCTCCAGCACGATTCTGCCGGACGCCAGCCCTGACAGCTGCTGCAGCACACGCCGGCGAAGCAACCGATCGAAGGCGCTGAAGCCCCCGGCACGGGGCACCACGGCCGAGATTCCGTCACTCATGTTCTGTTCATCCTCGAAGCAGTGCTGGGATGGGCGTACACCGGCGTGCCCTTCAGCCACAGGCGCAGGGCATTCCAGTAGATCGCCGCGACCACCTGGGTCGTCATCAGGGGAAAGCGCAGCAGCACCCGGGCGAGCGCCGCGCCATCCAGCGTGCGCCGGCGCAGCATCAGCGACGCATCGAATTCCAGCTCACCGGCGCGCATCACGCCCATCCGGACGCCCAGCGTGCGGTCCGGCTTCGACAGCTGCCATTGATAGGTGCGGTCCATCGGGATGAAGGGCGAAACGTGAAAGGCCTTGTCGAACGACCACTGCAGTGCCGGCCCGCGTGGCTGTGCACCGGACGCTGCGAGCACGTAGGCGTGCCGCTCATGCCAGGGCGTATTGGTGATCTCGGCGACGATGCAGTCGAGGCTGAGCCCATCCGCGCCATAGCAGTAATAGAAACTGACCGGATTGAAGCTGTGGCCACCGTAGCGCAGATGCGTGAGCAGCCTGATCGGGCCGGCCGGACGTTCGCCCGTCGCCCGGGCCACGCAATCACGCACCGCATCCGCCAGCGGCATGTTGCGGGGCCCCAGGAAATCACTGCGCCGGAACTCCGCCAGGTTGCGCGCGGTTCAGGGACCAGAACCAGCGACCCGCGAACACCTGATCCAGCTCGTCAAGATCCAGGAACAGCTGTGCCACCCGGTACTGGAATGCGTGCGGGCGTGGCCCGTGGCGCCGATGGCGCACGATGCCCTCATAGACGGCGCTGGCCAGGGGCGCGCTCATGCCGCAGCCCCCAGCACCCGGCCGGTCAGGGCGGCATGAACCTGCACGGCGCTACGCAATCCGTCTTCATGAAATCCCCAGCCCCAGTAGGCCCCGGCGAACCACGTGCCGCGCACGCCTTGAATCTCTTGGCGCCGGGCCTGCGCCGCGACCGATTGCCGGGTGTAGACAGGATGGCGGTAGTGCATGCGCCGCAGCACCCGGGCCGGATCGATGGCGGCCGTGCGATTGAGGGTGACGATGAGCGGCTTTGGGGTCGCGAGCCCCTGCAGCAGGTTCATGCAGTAGCTGACCGTGCAGGCATCTTGCGGACGTTCCGGAATGAAGGCGTTCCAGGCGGCCCAGGCTTTGCGGTTCGGCGGCATGAGCGCTGCATCCGTATGCAGGACGACTTCATTGTCCTGATAGGTCATGGCGCCCAATACCTCGCGCTCCTGAGCGCTGGGGTCCGCGAGCAGCCTCAGGCACTCATCGCTATGACAGGCGAGCACCACCTGATCGAAGCGCTCGGTTCCGGCGCGGCTCGCGACGTGAACGCCACCGGCCTCGCGCCGGACTGAACGCACCGGGCAGTTCAGCCGCTCGGTCACGTGCCAGCGCGCCCGCAGGGCGGCGACGTAACTCGCAGAGCCGCCGCAGACCACCCGCCAGGGCGCGCGGCCGCGCAGCTGCAGCATCTGGTGATTGGCCATGAAGCGCACCAGATACTGCGCCGGGAACTGCAGGATTCGGCTGGCCGGCGCCGACCACAGCGCCGCGGCCATCGGCACCAGGTGCTCATCGCGGAAGGCCGCGCCGTAGTCATGCGCGGCCAGATACTCGCCCAGCGTGGGACCCGGGCCCGCACCCGCCAGCAGCGCGGGTGACTCGCGATAAAAGCGCCGCAGGTCACGCAGCATCCCCCAGAAGCGCCGTGACAGCAGATTGCGGCGCTGGCAGAACAGCGTGTCGAGACTGGTCGCGCTGTACTCCAGGCCGCTGGCGGCACTGTGGACGGAGAAGCTCATGGTCGTTGGCTGGGAGGCGACGCCCAATTCGGCGAACAGCCGGGTGAGCAGCGGGTAGTGCTGCTCGTTGAAGACGATGAAGCCGGTATCGACCGCGAGCGGTTGTCCTGCCACCTCGATACGGTGGGTGTGCGTGTGGCCGCCCAGATAGTCGTTGGCCTCGAACAGCGTGACCTCGTGTTGCCGCGCGAGCAACCAGGCCGAAGCGAGTCCGGAGATGCCCGAACCGATGACCGCGATACGCATCAGCGCGCGCGCCTTGAGCATGACGTGGCTGGGTACGGGCTTGAGCGCATGCACCAAGCCAAGAAGCTGAAGCAGCCGCAGCCCGTAGTAGGTGAGATCCACTTCCCACCAGCGAAATCCCTGGCGAACCGAGCCCGGGCAGAAGTGGTGATTGTTGTGCCAGCCCTCGCCGAAGGTGAGCAGTGCCAGCCAGAGGTTGTTGCGGCTGTCATCGCGGGTCTCGAAGCGCCGGCTGCCGAACCGATGGGCCAGGGAATTGATGGTCACGGTGGCGTGAAACAGCACCACGGTGGAAATGAAGAACCCCCAGACCAGCAATTCCGCCGGACGCCCGCGCGACCGAGAAACAGGCCGGTGGCCAGTACGCACCGGCACCAGCACGTCGAAGCGATCGAGCCAGCGCAGTTCCGGATACCGCGCCAAATCGGGAATGCGTTTCCAGTCGGTGCGAAAGCCGTTGGAGGTCAGGAACCAGCCCATGTGACTCCAGACAAATCCCTGTAGCTGCGGCGAATGCGGATCCGCCGGCGTATCGGCGTTGATGTGGTGGTTGCGGTGATGCGCGGCCCACCA
Organism: uncultured Pseudomonadota bacterium; assembly: GCA_963726995.1. GTDB lineage: Bacteria > Pseudomonadota > Gammaproteobacteria > Steroidobacterales > Steroidobacteraceae > DAIDKA01. Next base: position 1,328,966 of record CAVSEP010000006.1, on the reverse strand, counting down.
CAGCGGACCGCGCTGCACGCTGGATGCGCCGATGCAGGCAAAGATGAATTGCACCGCACGGGAAGTCCGGAAGGTGCGATGCGCGAAGTAGCGGTGGTAGAACCCGGTGATCGCAAACATGCGCACCACATACAGTCCGCCGGCGACCTCCAGCGCCAGGCGCGACACGCCCACCCAGATCACCGCCAGGCAGGCCAGGTGCACGGCGATGAACGGCAGCGTGCGCAGCCAGTCGATGCGGTCGCCGGCAACCGGGTCGCGTTCGGTACTTGAGTCAAACCAGCGTGCCACCGAGGCCAGCGCGAGCCTTGGGCGATCGAACCGGGCCACTGGGTATCTCCGCGGAGGGGTCTCCATACGGAAATACGGATCGCGCAGGGATCCGGATGCAGCGGTGGCCCGCCCTCGCCTAGGAGGCCACCGCCTGAATCGTGCCCTTGGCGATGACGGCACCGCTCGGGGCCGCATGCGGGACACCCGTCGGCCGGCTCCAGCGTGATCGCCAGCACCGAGCCTGCCACCAGGGCCGCCCGGACGCCTTGCGGGTACCGCGACGGTGTGCGAGCTGTGATCGAAACGGCGCCCAGGGAGACGGGGCGCCTTGCCGGCCGGAATCAGCCACAGCTCCGGCACCCGTCCCTGGGGGTCCGGTGCACTGGGCACGGGAACCATGAGCACCGTGCCCCGAACGGCATCCACCGAGGCCAGCCAGCCCGGTGTACCGTCATCGTGCGACAAGGGGGTGACCGGCTTGGCCGCGGGCTCCGCCTGCTGGGAGGCCACCGGCGGCGGTGCGTTAGGCGCGGAGCGTTCCACAGGTCACGATGACGGCGGCGACGGCGACCAGCTGTCGAGATCACGGTGCGCCGCACGCCAGAATCCCAGGCTCGCCAGAAGCCGGACCGCCGCGACTCCGCTTGCGCCCATCCCAGTCGCCGGCATATGCCGGCCAGACATGGGCCGGAGGCGCCACCGGTGCGATGTCGGTCAGCAGCGGCGCGAAACGCCGCTCCCATTCCTCGACCCGCTGTGCGAAAACGCGGATCCGATTCCACGCGCGCCTGCAATTGGCGATGCTGCGCGGCATCCAGCACGCCCAGCACGAATTCGCCCGCCAGCACATCGTCTGATGGCGGATCGTCCGCCCCGGGCCCGTTTGGCTCGGGTGGCAGCATTGGGCTGTTCACGGGTCCAGGCACTCCCGTAGTTGCAGCAGGCCACGGCGGATCCAGCTCTTGATGGAACCCAGTGGGGCCTCGATCTGCGCCGCCAGTTCCTCGTAGGTCAGTCCGTCGAAGAAGGCGGCCCGGATGAGCGACGGCGTCTGCGGCTCGAGGCGCTGCAGGCATTGCTCCAGCTGCGCACGATCGGCGGCGGTCTGCACTGCCTGCGACCGGCGAGGTCCCGGGGTCCTCGAGCGCATCGGCGAGGTCGAGACTGCCGTGTTGCTGCTGGCTGGGCTGGGCACGCAGCCGGTCGATGGCCTTGTTGCGCGCGATCATCGCCAGCCACGCCGTCGCGCTGGCTTTCGCGGGATCGAATTGCGCGGCCTTGCGCCACACGGCCGTATAGACCTCCTGCAGGGCATCCTCGGCCTCGGAGCGCTGGGCCAGCACACGCAGGCAGATGCCGAACAGCCGATTCGAAGTGCCCCGGTACAGCGCCTCGAAAGCCGCCCGGTTCCCTAAGGCAACCTGGGCCAGCAGGTCTTCCAGCGAAGTGCCGCCCTCAGTCATGGTTCTTGGGGCCGGGCACCGGAGCCGGCCGCTGCGGCACCTTGCGCAGCAGATGGATGTCGTAGCCCTGGCTGCTCAGCAGCGCGCTCAAGGCCTGATAGTCAGAATCCGGCATTGTCGGTGATCGCGCCATGATCCAAGCGTAGTCGCGCTTCTCGCGCCCGATGACCGTTTGACTATAGTCCGGCTTCACGAACATTACCCGATAGTCGGCCTTGATCGGCCAGATGAAGCGCATGCCCCAGACCGTGCCCCGGGTGCCCGGGGTCACGAAGCCCACCGGAGTCATGCGTCTGATCGGAGCTTCGAAACTGCCATCCCGATAGGTGAAGACCGTGTGGATCCGACCTTGCGGGTCCAGGGAGTAGGATTCAACGGCATCGTATTCGTGGCGCTCGATAAGACTGGGAATACAGCCAATGACGTACCAGGGTCCCATGAAGCGCGGGATGTCCACGGACTGCGCCCGCTGCAGCGGCGGATAGGTGCGGGTCTGGCAGCCAGCCAGGCCCATCAGGGCCAGGAAAAGTCCGGGCAGAACGGCCGCGCTTTGGTTTCTCATCCCCTATATACGGACGCCCCCGGCGCCCGGATGCAGGCAGATGGGCCCCGGCGGGCCTACAGGTTGCTGCGCAGCTTCCCGACTTCCTCAGCCGTGATCGAGGACGGCTGGGCGCCGAACCGGGCGATGACATAGTTGGAGACCGCGGCAATCTGGTCATCCGTCAGGGTCGCTGCAAACGCGGGCATGGTCGCGATGGCGCCGGCAGCCGGTAGCGGACTGGCGCCGCGCAGCACCGCCATAGCCACATTGGTCGCACTCGGATCATTGACCGCGCGGGTCCCCGTCAGGGATGCATAGGGAATGAAATCACTGACGCCGGTCCAGGAATGACAGCCGCTGCAGGTGCCGGCGAACAGATGGCGTCCGGCCGCCAGCTTGTCATCCGTCGCCTCGCCTTCGCCCGGCACTGCGGAAGAGCGCGCCAGCTTCGGCGCCGGCAGATCCGGGCTCGAGACCGCCGGAACGCTGCGCACGTACTCGGCAATCGCACCCAGATCCGAGGCCGTCAGATTCTGGAAGCTCAGGTGCACGGCCTGCGCCATGGGCCCGAAGGCCGAACCGCGGTTCATCGAGTGTCCGGTCGACAGATACTGCAGCATCTCATCCTTGGTCCAGGTGCCGATGCCGGAGGCCGAGTCGCTGCTCAGGTTGTAGGCGCGCCAGCCTTCGGCCATGCCGCCGGCGAATTTGTTGCGGTTGTCCAGCGCCTGCAGCAGCGTGCGCGGGGTGTGGCAATCGCCGCAGTGCCCCAGGGATTCGACCAGATAGGCGCCGCGGTTCCAGGTCGGCGAGCGATCCGCAACCGGCTCAAAGCGCTTGTCGGGGTTGTAGAGCATGGCCCAGATCGCCATCAGGCCGCGCTGGTTGTAGGGGAAACGCAGCGTATTGGCGGGAGCGACATTGCTCACGGGCGGCACGCTGAATATGTAGGCCTTGATGTCCTTCACGTCCTGGTCGGTCAGATACGTGTAGGCAGCGTATGGAAAGGCCGGATACAGGTGCTGGCCACTGCGATCGCGGCCTTCATGCACCGCGGTCAGGAAGTCCGCATCGCTCCACTCGCCGATGCCGGTCTTGGCATCGGGGGTGATATTCGGCGAATAGATGGTTCCGAAGGCCGTCTGGAACGGCCGGCCGCCGGCAAACGGCTTGCCGCCCTCGGCGGTATGGCAGGCCTCGCAGTCGGCGGCCTGGACCAGGTAGCGGCCATGTGCCAGCGGATCGCTCGCCGTGAGGTCCGCCGGGACTCCGGTGGGATTGCTCTGGTACTGCGCCAGCGGTACCCGTTGTCCGGTGGCAAACGCCATGGGGCCGGGGACGATCATGATCCGCGCCATGATCACCAGGATCACGAGCACGACGACACCAATGATTATGCGCGAGCGTTTCATCTGACGATCCCCTCAACGCCATGGCTCAGCGTGGCCGCAGATTTGAGCATATGAACGACGGCCGCTGCAACAAAACACCGGTGGGCATGCTTCGGTATATACCGTTCAATACAGCGCGCGGTGGCGCTGCCCTCAGCGGCCCCACGTCGCGATCATCACCAGCACCGCGATTCCCATGACTGCCGTAGCGGCCCAGCCCAACCAGCGCAGCGCGCCCCGGACGACGAAATCGCCCATCACTTCCCTGCTGGCCGACAGCAGCATGACGATGACCATGATCGGCACGGCGATGACGCCGTTGATGACCGCACTCCAGAACAGCGCCTTGATCGGATCCACCGGCGTGAAGTTCAGCGCTACGCCCAGGAGGCTGGCGACCGTCAGGATGCCGTAGAAGCCGCGGGCCTGTCTGACTCGCCGGCCCAGGCCGATGCGCCAGTCGAAGGCTTCCGCCACGGCGTAGGCCGCGGATCCGGCCAGCACCGGCACCGCCAGCAGTCCGGTGCCGACGATGCCGGCGGCAAACAGAAAGAAGGCAAACGGGCCGGCCAGCGGACGCAGCGCTTCAGCCGCCTGCGCCGATGTATCGACATGAGTCAGCCCGTGCGCATGCAAGGTCACCGCTGCCGTCAGAATGATGAAGAACGAAATCAGATTGGAAAAGGCCATGCCGACGTAGGTGTCGATCTTGATACGCCGCAGGTTGCGCACCGCCTGTTCGGGCGCGACCTTGAGGGGTTGTTCCGCCGGTGTGGCGCGCTGCTCCTCCACCTCCTGCGAGGCCTGCCAGAAAAAAAGGTAGGGGCTGATGGTGGTGCCGAACACGGCGACGGTGGCGACGACATAGTGCACATCGAAGCTGACGGCGGGGACCAGCGTCTGGTAGAGCACCTGGCTCCAGGGCACCCGGACGATGAATACCGTGGCAACGTACGCAAACAGCGCGAGGGTGAGCACCTTGAGGAACGGCGAGTAGCGCGGAAAGGGAACGAACACCTGCAGCAGCAGTGACACCACTCCGAACAATACGGCATACAGTTGCGCCGGACCGCCGATCAGCAGCTTCAGCGCCGCGCCCATCGCACCGACATCGGCGGCAATGTTGATGGTGTTGGCGACCAGCAGCAATCCGACCGCGCCATAGAGCAGCCCGGGCCTGCTGTAGGCGCGCATGTTGGCTGCGATGCCGCTGCCGGAGACCCGGCCGATGCGCGCGCAGACCACCTGGATGCCGACCATCAGCGGCCAGGTGAAAAGCGCCGTCCAGAGCATCGAGTAGCCGAATGACGCACCCACCTGCGAGTAAGTGGCGATGCCGCTGGGATCGTCATCCGCGGCGCCCGTGATGAGCCCCGGACCCAAGGTTTCCCACAGGGTCTGATTGCGGGTGAGCGTCGCTTTGGGTTGGCCGCCGGTCATGGTTTCAGTGTACCCAGATTACCCCCCGCGCGGGCCTGCGCCCGCGGGTCGCATTCGTTACAATGAATCTCAACCAGCGGCCCATTTTCCGACGCCAAAATCGAGGCGACGAAGCGAGCACCTACGCCCCTGTCCACACACCTGGCCCAGGCCGCCATTGACGCCCAGCTGCTGCGGCTCGGCGTCGAATCGCGCCCGCTGGCGCAATGCCCGGGGCAGATCCTGCGCGAGGACATCTTCCCGGAACGGGACAATCCACCGTTCGATCGGGTGTGCATGGACGGAATCGCAATCGACAGTCGCTCGCTGGCGCGCGGCAACCGCCGTTTTGCCATCCAGGCGATCCAGGGCGCAGGTTCGCCACCGCTGCGGTTGCAGGGCCCGGATGCGGCGGTCGACGTGATGACCGGCGCAGTCCTGCCCGACGGCGCCGACTGCGTCATTCCCCAGGAGGAGTATTCGGAAGCCGACGGCGTGGCGCGGCTCAAGGATGGCGCCAAGGGCGCGCGGTTCCGCAACATCCAGCGCCGCGGTGAGGATGGCCGGGCGGGCGTCGTCATGTTGAAGGCCGGCGTGCGGCTGGGCCCGCCGCAGATAGCGGTCGCGGCCTCGGCAGGACTGGCCAGCGTGCGGGTGAGCGCGCAGCCGCGCTTCATGATCGTGTCCACCGGCGATGAACTGGTCGAGCCGGGGCGGCCGATCGCCGACTTCCAGATCCGCCGCTCAAACGCCTATTCGATCCTGACGGCGCTGCGCGCGCGGCACTTTGAAGATGTGCAGAACGATCACCTGGGCGACGATGAGGCCCGGTTGCATGAGCGGCTGCAGCTGCATCTGCGTAGCCGCGATGTACTGATACTGAGCGGCGGGGTGTCCAAGGGGAAGTTCGACTACGTGCCACAGGTACTCAAGAACCTGGGTGTGCGCGAGGTCTTCGCCCAGGTCGCGCAACGCCCCGGCAAGCCCATGTGGTTCGGCGTCCACGAGGCCGGATGCGCGGTGTTCGGCCTGCCCGGAAACCCGATTGCCACGCTCACTTGCCTGATCCGCTACGTCATCCCCGCAGCGTTCGCGGCGATGGGCGCGCACCGAACCCAAACCGAGCGCATTGCGCTGGCTGCGCCGGTATCCCTGGCGCGCGCGAGTTTCGCCTACTTCCTGCCCGTCGCCCTGCAGTACGATTCCGCGGGTCCACGCGCCGTGCCGCGGCGAACCAACGGGCCCGGGGATTTCCTGGCACTGACCAGCACTGATGGTTTCGTGGAACTGCCACCCAGCGCCGAACCGCACCCGGAAGGGTTCGTCGCGGACCTGTATCGCTGGTAGGGGCGCAAATGACTACGAGTCGCGCGCGCGTTTTGGGCATTGCCGGCTGGAGCGGATCGGGCAAGACGACGCTGATCGTCAGGCTCATTCCGCTACTGGTCGCTCGGGGCCTGCGCGTCGCGACCCTCAAGCACGCCCATCACAACTTCGACGTGGACCAACCCGGCAAGGACTCCTACGAACACCGTGCGGCCGGCGCCGGCGAAGTCATCATCTGCTCCGCGCGGCGTTGGGCGCAGATGCACGAGCTGGCCGAGGAGCCGGAGCCGACCTTGGCCCAGCTGCTGCGGCGGGTATCACCCTGCGACCTGATGCTGGTCGAAGGCTTCAAGGCCGAGCGGCATCCCAAACTGGAGGTCTTCCGGGAAGCCGCCGGCAACGCGGCGCTGTACCGGGAGGACCCGCACATCGTGGCCGTCGCCAGCGATCGGCGGCTGCCGGATGCCGGAATTCCCGTGGTTGACCTCAATGACATCGAAGCTGTTGCAGTGCTGGTCATCGAAAAGGCCGAGACGCTCGATGAGGTACTGGCGAGACTCGTCTAGACCTTGATCAGGCCGTTTTGCACGGCTATGAGGGTCAGCTCAGCCTGATTGCCGACCGCCAGTTTCTGCTTGATGTTGTAGAGGTGCGTGCCCACGGTACTCGGGCTCAGGTGCAGCATTTCTGCAATCCGGTTAACCGATACCCCATGCGCCAATTGCACGAAGACCTGGAATTCGCGCTCCGAGAGCTGCTCGATCGGACTGTTGCTGCCGGAAAGATCCTGCGCGGCCATGTGCCGGGCGATGGCCGCATCGATGTACATGCCCCCGGCGGCCACGATGCGAACGGCCTCGATCAGGGTTTCCGGCGCCGTCCGCTTGGAAAGATATCCCAGCGCGCCGGCCTTCAGGGCGCGCTTCGGGTGACTTAAGTCCTCATGCGCCGAGAGCGCCAGGATTCGTGCCCCTTCATCGCGGGCGACGATGCGTTTGATGGCTTCGATGCCTCCGGCGCCCGCCATGGCCAGATCCATGACGACGATATCGGGCCTGGCATCCGCATACAGCGATATGGCTTGCTCCCCGCTTTCGGCCTCCCCGACCACCAGCAGGTCCTGCGCCGCTTGCAGCAGCAGGCGGAAACCCACGCGCACCACGGCATGGTCATCGACCAGCATCACCGTCGTGCGACTCATGGCTGCACGGTCAGCGGCAGTCGGGCCACGACCTGAGTGCCCTGATGCGGACCTGAAATCAGCTGCAAACTGCCTCCTGAGGCGACCGCACGCTCGCGCATGCCGCGCACGCCGTAGTGTCCACTGTGTTCCCAGCCCGGATCCAGCCCGATCCCGTCATCGCTGACCCGCACCACCAGCTCATCGGCCTCGGTCCCCACCGATACCGTGACCTGCCTGGCCGCCGCGTGGCGGAAGGCATTGGTCAGAGCCTCCTGCAGAATACGATAGGCGCACAGGGACTGCGTGGCGCCAAGCTGCGGCAGGGGATCGGCCAGCTGCAGCACGATTGGCACGCCGGTGTGGCGCGCACGCCAGGCGGCCACCAGGTCCGCGACCGCATCGCCCAGACCGAAGGAGTCCAGTGCGAAGGGCCTCAAGCGCGGAATCATTTCGTGCACCGCCTGGTACATCTGCCCTGCCGTGTCGACGAGCAGCCGTGCGGCCTCCGCCACCCGCTCATCCTCGGGGCGCGCCTGCTGCTGGATGATCAGGCCGAAGCTGCGGATCGCGGTGATGGACTGGCCGAGCTCATCATGCAGCTCGCGGGCGATGAGCCGCCGTTCTTCTTCGATATGGCTTTGGATCATCTGCGTGAGTTCGCGGTTTTCGCGCAAGCGGTCCTGCGCCTCCGCGGCGGCGCGCCGGTCAGCCACGCTGTCCGCCACCGCCTGGGCGGTGCGATTGAAGGTCGCGCTCATCAGGCGGCCTTCACGACCGCCCAGCTCGGGTAGTCGGGCCCCGTAATCCCCGGCCTCCATGCGCTTGAGACCTTCCACCACGATCTGCAGGGGCCTGAGGATGCGTCCGGCGAACCAGAACACCGCAAGATTGATGACGGCGAGCGCGATCGCGCCCACCCACAGCAGCTGCATCAGACTATCCCACCCATCCAGCACGGCCCGCGACGAGTTCGCCTGGATGAGAAGGCGTCCGCCGTCGATGCTGATTTGCGCAGGTCCCGCCAGCGGCGCCACCAGTGCGCTGTACCAGGCGGGCGCCGCGCGCCCTGCCTTGTAGAGCGACTGCGGCGAGGAATAGATGAGCCGGCCGGACGAATCATAGAGCGACACGTCGTTGGCCCGAATCCGGCCCAGCTGATGCAGAAAGCTCATCATGCCGCGCACCCCCGATTCCTCGTACACGCCGGAAACGGCGGTCAGCAGCTGGATGGCGACACGGTTCGCGCCTTCGGTCTCTTCGCGCACGCTGCTGCGGGTGTCCTCGATCTGCTGGTACACCAGGGTGCCGATGAACAGGGTCATCATGACCGCAATGATGAGGTTGATCTGCAGCCGCAGGCTCAAGGCAGCACCCTGTTGGGAAGCATCGGTGGCAGGCGGCAGTCTGCCACGGCGGAAATCGAATTAATGAAAATCATGAGACCGGATTCATGAAAACTAGTAGCCACCCGCCATTGCGGGACTGCCAAGCTTCCCGGCTGCCTCACGCCTGGCGACACCATTTACCACCTGACCAGTTGAACAGAATCATGCCGTGATTGAACCGGACCCCGACTCGACGCCCCTGGACGCCGCCGAGTTTGAACGACAATTGCGCGCCTGCGGCCACGCGTATCAAATCTACCACCCATTGAATGTCCTGCTGACGTCAGGACGCGCGTCGCCCGCGCAGCTGCGCACCTGGGTGGCCACGCGATTCTGCTACGAGGTCAGTCTGCCGCTCACGGATGCGGCCATTCTTGCCAACTGCGACGACCCGGACTTTCGCCGCAAGTGGGTGCTGCGGCTGCTGGACGCGGACGGACACGGGACCGATCCCGGAGCGCTGGACGCGTGGATCCGCCTCGGACAAGCCGTTGGTCTTGCGGCCGACGAAATGTGGTCGATGGAACACGTATTGCCGCAGGTGCAGGCCGGCGTGAACTCGTATATCGAGTTCGCCCGACGGCAGCCCTGGCAGGAAGCCGTGTGTGCAACCCTCACCGAATTGTTTTCGCCCTCGATGCAGGGCGAACGGCTGGCCAACTGGAACCAGCACTATCCCTGGATCGAGACCGCGGGACTGGAGTATTTCCGTTCCAGAACCGCGCCGGCTGCACGCGACGTGCAGTGCGCGCTGCGCCTGACGGTGGAACATTTCCGGACCCGGGAGGCGCAGACCCGGGCGCTGGAAATACTACGCTTCAAGCTGGAAAGGCTCTGGTCGATGCTCGATGCGGTCCACCAGGCCATGAGCGCCGCCGGCTAGGCGAAGACGCCGTACTCGACCTGCAGGATCTGTCCCGACTCGACGTTGACCAGCAGCGCATCGGAGCCGTCGCGCACCCATTCGTACCCGCCCGGGGGCACTTCCAGCGCGAACAGCCAGTAGTCCGCAAGGTTGTACTGCGAGGTCCAATATGCCCGCGGCAGGATTTCGCCATAGGCCCAGGTGTGCATCGCCCAGCCGGACGGCCGGTGGTAGGCGCCGACGTGGTAGCTGCGCGCTGCCCGGAAATTGTGCTGATAGGCCCCGCGATCGACGGTGGTAGGCCGGGAGTTCCAGCCTTTCGGCTCGCTCACGCGCGCGTATCCGGACGGGCCGCGATGCGGCTCGGCTTGCGCAGCACGAGGTGCGGGCCCCTGCATGGCCGCGTGGGGCGCCGGCGCGCGCTCATGCCCCTGGTCGGTTTCGTGATCGGCAGCCTGTGCCAGTCCAACCGTCAGCAGCGCGCCGACCACGGCGGCGGCGATCTGGTGTACTTCGCCCCTCAGCATGAACCCCATTGTTGGCAGTATCGGAGGTTCATGCTGCCACCGGCGGGCGCTTGGCGCTGTAGGGCTGGTGCCGCAGGGTCTGTAGGTCGAAACGCTACATGCTGTAGCCGCGCTCTCCATGTGAGGCCACATCCAGGCCTTCGGATTCCTGATCATCGCTCACGCGCAGGCCGAGGGTGGCATCCAGCAGCTTCAGCAACACCCAGGTGACCAGCGCGCACCACAGCCCGACCACCACGATGCCCAGCGCCTGCACCGCCACTTGCGTACCCATGCTCTGCGGTACCGCGTAGCCGCTGCCGCCCAGGCTGCGCGCGGCGAACACCCCGGTCAGCAAGGTGCCGATGACTCCGCCGACGCCGTGCACGGGCGATACGTCGAGCGTGTCGTCGATGTGCAGCTTGCGCTTCAACATCTGGGTCGCGCCGTAGCAGATGGTGCCCGCCAGGGTGCCGATGCAGACCGCGCCCAGCGGCGAGACGAAGCCCGAGGCCGGGGTGATGGTGCCCAATCCGGCCACCATGCCGGTCAGAATGCCCAAGGTGGAGGGCTTGCCGTAGTGCAGCCATTCCAGTGCCATCCAGGCCAGCGCCCCACAGGCCGCCCCCATGTGCGTGGTGAGCAGGGCCATGCCCGCCGCGCCATTTGCCGCCAGCGCGCTGCCGGCGTTGAAGCCGTACCAGCCCACCCACAGCATGCCGGCGCCGGCCGCGGTCAGCGGCAGGTTGTGCGGCGCCATGGATTGCCCCGGGAAACCGCGGCGCCCCCCCAACACCAGCGCGCAGACCAGCGCCGCCGCGCCCGCATTGACGTGCACCACGGTGCCGCCGGCGAAGTCCATCAACCCCAGGCGCTGCAGCCAGCCTCCACCCCAGACCCAATGGGCCACGGGCACGTAGACCAGCAGCAACCAGGCGCAGGAGAACCACAGTACGACCGAGAAACGCATGCGCTCGGCGAAAGCGCCGACGATGAGCACCGGCGTGATGATCGCAAAGGTGAGCTGGAACATCGCGAACACGGTCTCGGGCACCGTGCCCCGGAGGCTGGCGCGGGTGACGGCATGCAACCAGGTGTTATCCAGGCCGCCGATGGCCGCCTGGGCCGAACCACCATCGCCATAGACCAGCGAATAGCCGCAGGCCAGCCACAGCACCGATACCAGGGCGGTGATCGCGAAACACTGGATGGCGATCGAGAGCACGTTCTTGCCCCGGACCAGACCACCATAAAAGAGTACGACGCCGGGCAAGGTCATGAACAAGACCAGCGCCGTGGCGGTCAGCAGCCAGGCCGTGTCCGCACCCGAAATTGAGTTCGCCATCCATCCCCCGCAGCGCCATTATTGTGCAACGCCTTGGGTTGCACATTATTGGTGCGGATTCAACGGGATGGGGCCGCGGCTGTCAACTATTCCCGCACCTTTTCGGCGCAGCACTAGCCCTCGGCGGCGGTAGGCGGCGAGCCCGTCACGGCCTGGGATTGCGCCGCGAGGCGCCTGAGCGCCTCTCGCGGCAACTCATCGAGCCCCTCATCACCATGCGCGGCGATCTTGCGGCGCATGCTCTTGGTCCAGAAGCTGGCGATGTGTTTGGCGATGCCGGCGATGGCGTCCTCGCGCTCGGGCTCGGCACGGAAGAAGTTGCCGATGTCATTGGCCATCTTCACCAGGTGCTCGGCTTCGCTGGGCGTGTGGCCACTCATCTTCCGTAGCCTACTTGACCAGCGCGCTGTGCAGTAACGATTCCTGAGTCGCCGTGAACTCCCGGAATCGCTTCTGCCACTCCGAGGGGTGGTTGACCCGCGTGGCCTGCACCGCGGTGACCTTGTACTCCGGACAATTCGTCGCCCAGTCTGAATTGTCGGTGGTGATCACGTTGGCGCCGGATTCGGGGAAGTGAAATGTGGTGTAGACGACCCCCGGCTGCACGCGTTCCGTGATCTGCGCGCGCAGCACCGTGTCGCCGGCACGGCTGGCAATCCCGACCCAATCACCGTCGCTGATGCCGCGTTCCTCGGCATCGTGCGGATGGATCTCCAGCCGATCCTCATCATGCCAGCGATTGTTCTCGGTGCGCCGCGTCTGCGCGCCCACGTTGTACTGACTCAGAATGCGTCCCGTGGTCAGGATCAGCGGATAACGCGCGTTGACCTTCTCGGCCGTGGGCACATATTCGGTCACCAGGAACTTGCCCTTGCCGCGGACGAATTCGCCGATATGCATGGTCGGCGTGCCGTCCGGGTGCGCCGCGTTGCAGGGCCACTGGATGCTGCCCAGCTCATCGATGCGGGCATAGCTCACGCCGGTGAATGTGGGCGTCAGGCGCGCAATCTCGTCCATGATTTGCGACGGATGGGTGTAGTTCATCGGGTAGCCGACCGCATTGGACAGCAGCTGGGTGATTTCCCAGTCCGCGTAGCCCGACTTCGGCTTCATGACCTTGCGGACCCGGGAAATGCGCCGCTCGGCGTTGGTGAAGGTGCCGTCCTTCTCCAGGAAGGAGGAACCGGGGAAGAACACATGCGCGAACTTCGCCGACTCGTTTAGGAACAGGTCCTGTACGATGATGCATTCCATCGAAGTGAGCGCCGCGGTGACATGCTGCGTGTTCGGATCCGACTGGGCGATGTCCTCGCCTTCGATGTACAGGCCCTTGAACTCGCCGTCGAGCGCCGCCTCGAACATGTTCGGGATGCGCAGTCCGGGTTCATTCTGCAACGGCACGCCCCAGGCGCCTTCGAACAGGTGCCGCACGGTATCGTCGGACACGTGCCGGTAGCCCGGGAATTCATGCGGGAATGAGCCCATGTCGCAGGAGCCCTGCACGTTGTTCTGGCCGCGCAGCGGATTGACGCCCACGCCTTCACGCCCCACGTTGCCGGTCGCCATGGCGAGATTCGCAATCCCCATGACCATGGTCGAACCCTGGCTGTGCTCGGTCACGCCGAGGCCGTAGTAGATGGCGCCATTGCCGCCCGTCGCATACAGGCGCGCGGCAGCCCGCACTTCGGAGGCCGGCACGCCGGTGATGTCCTGCATGGCTTCCGGGGAATTCTTTTCCAGCGCGACGAAGTTGCGCCACTTCTCGAAGGACGGCAGCTCGCAGCGCGCGCGCACGAAGTCCTCCTTGACCAGGCCTTCCTTCACGATGACGTGCGCCAGGGCATTGATCAGGGCCACGTTGGTGCCGGGCCGCAGTTTCAGATGATGGTCGGCGGCAATATGCGGAGTGCGCACCAGATCGATTCGACGCGGATCCGCGACGATGAGCCGGGCTCCCTGACGCAGGCGGCGCTTCATCTGCGATGCGAATACCGGATGGCCGTCGGTGGGGTTCGCGCCGATCACGAGGATGACGTCGGCCTTCATGACCGAATCGAAATTCTGCGTTCCGGCCGACTCGCCCAGCGTGTTCTTCAATCCATAGCCGGTCGGGGAGTGACACACACGCGCGCAGGTGTCCACGTTGTTGTTGCCGAATCCCGCGCGGATCAGTTTCTGCACCAGGTAGGTTTCCTCATTCGAGCAGCGTGAGGAGGTGATGCCGCCGATCGAGTTGACGCCATACTTGGCCTGGATGCGCTTCAATTCCGAGGCCGCATGGCTGATGGCCTCCTCCCAGGAGACCTCGCGCCACGGATCCGAGATCTTGGCGCGGATCATGGGCTTCAGGATCCGGTCCTTGTGCGTGGCATAGCCGATCGCAAAACGCCCCTTGACGCAGGAATGGCCATGGTTCGCATGCCCGTCCTTGTTGGGGACCATGCGCACCACTTCCTCGCCCTTCATCTCCGCGCGGAACGAGCACCCCACCCCGCAGTACGCACAGGTGGTGATGACGCTGTGTTCCGCCTGTCCCATCTCAATCAGGGTGTTTTCGGAGAGCGTCGCCGTGGGGCAGGCCTGCACGCAGGCGCCGCAGGAGACGCACTCGGAATCCATGAAGGAGACGTTCTGGCTCGCCGCGACCTTGGAATCGAAGCCACGGCCCTGGATCGTCAGCGCCAGGGTGCCCTGCTGCTCGTCGCAGGCCCGCACGCAGCGCGAGCAGACGATGCACTTGCTGGCATCGAAGGTGAAATAGGGATTGCTGGTGTCCTTCTCGGCCACCAGGTGATTTTCGCCCTCGTAGCCATAGCGCACCTCGCGCAGGCCCACGACGCCCGCCATGTCCTGCAGCTCGCAGTGGCCGTTGGCCGGGCAGGTCAGGCAGTCCAGCGGGTGGTCGGAGATATACAGTTCCATCACGCCGCGGCGGATATCGGCGAGCTGCGGGTTCTGGGTGGTGACTTTCATGCCCTGCGCCACCGGCGTGGTGCAGGAGGCCGGCAAGCCCTTCATGCCCTCGATCTGCACCAGGCACAGGCGGCAGGAGCCGAATGCCTCGAGCTGATCGGTGGCGCACAGCTTCGGCACCTTCACATCGCACAGCGCCGCGGCCCGCATGACCGAGGTGCCCTCGGGCACGGTCACTTCGCAGCCGTCGATGGTGAGCGTGACGCTCTTGGCGCTGCTGCGCTCCGGGGTACCGAGATCGTGTTCGACGATGGATTGCATGGCGATGCCCTTTAGGCTGGGACGCGCTCGCGCGCCGAGCTGACAAAGTCTTCGGGAAAATGATTGATGGCGGACAGCACCGGGTAGGGGGTGAGGCCGCCGAGCGCACACAGTGATCCGTAAGTCATGGTTTCGCACAGATCGCGCAGAATCGCTTCCTGCTTCGCGGAATTGTTCCCGGCGATGAGGCGGTCGATCACTTCCATGCCGCGCGTGGAGCCGATCCGGCAGGGCGTGCACTTGCCGCAGGACTCGATGGCACAGAATTCCATGGCGTAGCGCGCTTGCGCTGCCATGTCGACCGTATCGTCGAACACGACGATGCCGCCGTGCCCGAGCATTCCCTTGATTTCGGTGAAGGCCTCGTAGTCGAGCCTGGTGTCGAACTGGGATTCCGGCAGATATGCGCCCAGTGGCCCACCGACCTGCACCGCACGGATCGGCCGCCCGCTTAAGGTGCCGCCGCCGTAGTCATACAGCAGCTCCCGCAGGGTGATGCCGAAGGCCTTCTCGATCAGCCCGCCGTGCTTGATGTTGCCGGCGAGCTGTATCGGCAGGGTGCCACGGGAGCGGCCCATGCCGAAGTGCTGATAATAGTCGGCGCCCTTGTCCAGAATGATGGGCACGGAGGCCAGGGTGATCACGTTGTTGATCACCGTCGGCTTGCCGAACAGTCCCTGGATCGCCGGCAGCGGCGGCTTGAAACGCACCTGCCCGCGCTTGCTCTCCAGCGACTCCAGCAGCGAGGTCTCCTCGCCACAGATGTAGGCGCCGGCGCCGAGGCGCACTTCCAGGTCGAAGCGCTTAGGCGTGCCGAGAATGTTCTCGCCCAGATAGTGCTGGGCGTATGCCGTCGCGATGGCCGCTTGCAGCGCGGCGTGCGCATCCGGGTATTCCCAGCGCAGGTAGATGTAGCCGCGCGTGGCGCCGGTCGCGATGCCCGCGATGGTCATGCCCTCGATCAGGACGAAGGGGTCACCTTCCATCACCATCCGGTCTGAAAAGGTGCCCGAGTCGCCCTCATCGGCATTGCAGACGACATATTTCTGGGTGGCGCTCACGCCCAGCACCGTCTTCCACTTGATGCCGGCCGGGAACGCGGCGCCGCCGCGGCCGCGCAGACCGGAGGTGGTGACCGCCGCGACGATGGCCGCCGGATCCATGTCCAGCGCCGCCTTCAGGCCCCGGTAGCCGCCGTGCTGGAGATAGTCCCCGAGACTGCGCGGATCCGTGACACCCACGCGCGCGAAGGTCAGGCGCTCCTGGTTCTTCAGGTAAGCGATTTCCTCGGTTGGCCCAAGACTCAACGGGTGGGATGCGCCGCTTGAGGAATCCTGCATCGAACAGGCCTTTGACATCCGCCGTCGTCACCGGGCCGTAAGCGAGGCGTCCCGCCGCAGTTGCCACCTCGACCAGCGGCTCGAGCCACAGCAGGCCTCGGGAGCCATTGCGGATGAGCTCGATGTCGAGACCACGGCTCTGGGCCTCGGCAAGGATGGCCGCGGCGGTCGCGTCCGCTCCCACGCTGCGGGCGGCGGCATCGCGCGGCACATAGATACGGGTCTTCACGGCTTGCCTGTGGCGGCCGCACGGGCGCCGTTCATCAATTCGTCAAAGCGCTGTGGCGACACGCGACCATGCAATTCATGGTCGATCATGATCGACGGGCCCAGCGAGCAGTTGCCGAGGCAGTACACGGGCTCCAGGCGAATGGCGCCGTCGCGGGTCGTACCATGAAAATCGACGCCCTAAGGACCGCTTCGCGTGCGCTTCGAGCTGCGCGGCACCCACGGCCTGGCAGGCTTCGGCCCGGCACAGATGCACGACATGGCGGCCGCCGGCATCCTGGCGGAAATAGTGATAGAAGCTCACCACGCCGTGAACCTCGGCGATGGACAGATTCAGTTCGCGCGCAATCAGCGGCACGGCATCGGGCGGCACGAAGCCGATCTTCTCCTGAACCGCATGAAGAATGGGAATCAGCGGCGCGGCGATGTCCTTCAGTTGCGCACAGATGCCCAGGACCGCATCGGTTTGCACGCGCGACACCACAGGCCCCAGCGCCTTCGTGTTTACCTTTTGGACATTCGCCATCAGAACTCCAGGCCGCTGCAGTGCACAATTGCGCCTATCGGCGGCCACTTAGGATCGATCCGGGGGCCTCGCCCACGGCTGGCGCACCCGCGGCGCAGTTTACTACCTGTCGCAGTCAAAGGCAGATTCGCCTCGCAAATGCCTGCTATTTGCCGCGCAGGCTCTGGGCCGGTTCAAACCCGCGTAAGATATTGTTCTTTAACAATAATACGGCCGCCACGATGTGAACCACCGCTCAGATCAGGCGACCCGGGCGCTCACCGTGCGGTCCGGCGTCCGGGCTGCGCTACGATGAGCCGCATGAGTTCGATTTCCTCGCTGGCCGATATCCCGGATGCGCTGCAGAGCGCGCAGCTGGGAATCCGTCGCGGTACGAATGGCCTGGCTCGAGATGAGCAGACCGTGGCGGACTCACTGGCCTCACCCACGGGCACCGACTCGCTGACCGGAGCGCTGGTCGATTCGCTGCAGCAGAAGCTGCTGGTGGCGGCCTCCGCCCGCATGATGTCCACCGCCGATGCTACGCTGGGCACCCTGATCGACATCAAAGCCTGACCAACCATGCTGCTGAAGCTCGCCGGCCACGAGAAGGATCTGGGCGGCGGCCTCAAGGTCAGCCGCCTGCTTCCCGCCCTCGTGCGGCGAAGCGTCGGCCCGTTCGTGTTCCTCGATCATTTCGGCCCGCTTGATTTCGAGCCGGGCATGAAGACCGACGTGCGGCCGCATCCGCATATCGGCTTGGCCACCGTCAGCTATCTGTTTGAAGGCGCATTGCTGCATCGGGACAGCTTGGGATCCGTGCAACGCATCGAACCCGGCGCCATCAACTGGATGAGCGCCGGTCGCGGCATCGTGCATTCGGAGCGCACGCCGCCGGATCTGCAGACCGTGCCGCACCGCGTGCATGGACTGCAGCTGTGGGTGGGGCTGCCCCAGGCCCTCGAGGACAGCGACCCCAGCTTTGCGCACACCCCCGCCGAGCAGCTCGCGCCCTTCATGGCCCAGGATGCCGAAGTGCGTCTTCTGGTCGGTGAGGCCTTCGGCCGGCGCTCGCCCGTGAAGGCCTCCTCGCCCACGATATTTCTGATCCTGCGCCTGAAGGCCCACGCTCCTTTCGTACTGCCGGCGCTGGCGCCTGAACTGGCGCTGTACCCCTTGGACGGCGACGTCTCGATCGATGGCGCGCCGCTGGCCCTGCGGACCCTGGGTGTTCTCGAGGACGGACAGGGCTGCCGGCTCGAAGCCAGCGAGGATTGCCGAGTCGTGGTCATCGGCGGCGCACCGCTCGATGGTCCGCGATTCCTGCTCTGGAACTTCGTGGCATCGAACCGGGCACGCCTGCAGCGCGCCGCGGATGACTGGCGTGCGCAGCGCTTCGGGGCCGTCCCGGGGGAGACGGAGTTCATCCCCCTGCCGCCGAACCTGCCGCTGTAGCTCGCCCCGCGAGGGGCTCCTGCCCCATTGTGGTGCTAGGATGCGCGGCAGGGGGAATCAGCCAATGACTGCGGAGACGACCGTTCCGGTGCTCGTCGTGGGCGGCAGCCTCGTTGGTTTGAGCACCTCGATGTTTCTGGGACTGCACGGCATCCCCTGCCTGTCCGTGGAAAAGCATCGCCAGACCGCCATCCATCCGCGCGCCGGCTACTTCCAGTTGCGCACCCTCGAACTGCTGCGCATCGCCGGCATCGAGGAGCGCGTCACGCGAGCGGCCCATGCGCTCTACGATCCCAACGGCGGCCTGAATGCCGTCGAGTCGCTCGCCGGTCGTGAGATCGCCAACTACATGCCCGACATCAACCAGGGCATTGAGGATGTTTCCCCCGCGCGCCGCCTGTTCATGCCGCAACAGGTGCTCGAGCCGCTGCTGCATCAGCGCGCGGTGGAGCTGGGCTCACAGTTCCGGTACGGCACCGAATGTGTGGCTTTCGAGCAGGACCCGCAGGGCGTGAACGCCCGCGTACGCAATATCGACACCGGTGTGGAAACCCGGATCCGGGCCTCCTACCTCGTGGCCTGCGACGGCAACCGCAGTCCCATTCGCGAATCCCTCGGCATCCCGATGCAGGGACATCCGGTCATGTCCCACAGCGTCACCATCTATTTCCGCGCCGACTGTTCGCGCGCGCTGCGCGGCCGCAATCTCGGGGTCATCTATGTCAACAATCCGCAGGTCCGCGGCTTCTTCCGGCTGGAGAAGACGGGACTTGGCGGGTTCTTCGTGGTGTTCACGGCGGGCGACATCCACTTACCGGCGGCGCGGCGGGTCGCCGACGACATCACCAAGGAAAAGGCGCAGCAGCTGATCCGCGATGCGGTGGGCGAGCCGGACCTGAGCGTCGATATTCAGGATGTCGCCAAGTGGACCGCCGTTTGCCGGGCCGTGACCACCATGCGCGACGGACGAATCTTCCTGGGCGGCGATGCCGCCCATCACATGACGCCCACCGGCGGCTTCGGCGGCAACACCGGCATTCAGGATGCGCACAACCTGGCCTGGAAACTGGCCAGTGTGTTGCGGGGCACGGCCGGCCCGGGCCTGCTGGATACCTATGACCAGGAACGCCAGCCTGCGGGCATGCAGGCCATCGAGCAGGCCTACAACCGCTACGTGACGCGCTCCGATCCCGACCTCGGTACCGAAGGCATGCAGCGGGCCATTCCCGACATGCATGTCGAGTTCAATCGCTATCGGTCGCGGGCGGTCATTGCCGATCCCGATGTCGCGGACGACGGCGCCCCGGACATCGATCCGCGCCGCTCGACGGCCCTGCCGGGAACCCGGGCGCCCCATGTCGACCTGCGGCGCGGCGGCGAACTGATTTCGACGCTTGACCTGTATGGCCGGGGTTTTGTGCTGATTTGCGGCCACGACGGCGCGCCCTGGACGGCTGCGGCCGACAAGGCCGGCGGCGAGGCCGGCGTCGTGCTTGCCGTGCATGTGGTCGGGCAACCCGGTTCAGCGCTACCGCTGACCGATCTGGCGCCGCACCGCCTGCGCCTCTCGACCCTCTTCAGCGCACCGTTTCCGCAGGCGTACGGCATCGAAGCTTCCGGGGCCGTGCTGGTGCGACCGGATGGCTATGTGGCCTGGCGCCAGAAACGCCATTCAGCGGACGCAGCGCAGGTCCTGACCCGCGTGTTGAGCACCGTCTTGTGCAAAGGATCGACGTGATCACCAAGATCCAGGTTGTCTTCTACAGCATGTACGGCCACATCCACAAAATGGCCGAGGCAGTGGCCGCAGGCGCGCGTGCCATCGAAGGCACGGAAGTCGCCCTGCTGCAGGTTCCGGAGCTGGTGCCCGATGACGTGCTGCTGCTGAGCGGCGCCCGCGAGACGCGCGCCGCCTTCGCGGCACGTTCCCTATGCCGTGCCGGCCAAGCTCGCCGAGGCCGATGCCATCATTTTCGGAACGCCGACCCGCTTCGGCAACATGTGCGCCCAGATGCGCAACTTCCTCGACCAGACCGGCCCCCTGTGGATGAACGGCGGCCTGATCGGCAAGGTCGGCAGCGTCTTCACCAGCGCGGCCAGCCAGCATGGCGGCGTCGAGACCACCATCACCGGCTTTCACACCACGCTGCTGCATCATGGGATGGTCGTCGTCGGCGTGCCCTATTCACAGCAGAAGCTGCTGGATATGAACAGCATCGAAGGCGGCAGTCCCTACGGCGCCTCGACGCTGACCCGCGGTGACGGCACCCGCCAACCCAGCGCCCACGAGCTGGACATCGCGCGCTTCCAGGGCATGCACGTAGCGGACATCGCGCGCCGCCTGACCGGGGGCCACTGGGCGCGTGGATGATTGAACCGCAGCACGGCCCCTGGAGCCCCCTGCGGCACCTGGATTTTGCGCTGCTGTGGAGCGCCTCGGTGGTGTCCAATTCCGGCAGCTGGATGCACGATCTGGCCGCCGGCTGGCTCATGACGACGCTGGATCCGATCGCCGGCGATCGTCGCACTGGTCCCCGCGGCGACCACGCTGCCGGTGTGCCTGCTGGCGCTTCCGGCCGGCACCCTGGCCGATGCCATGGATAGGCGCAAGCTGCTGATCGTCGTCCAGGTCGCCATGCTGCTGGTCGCGGCGCTGCTCGGTGTGCTGGTGCTGGGCGGGTGGGCGGGAGCGCGGACACTGCTCGCGGTGACGTTTGCGCTGGGCACGGGCACCGCCATCATGTCGCCCACCTGGCAAGCCATCATTCCGCGGTTGGTGCCGCGCGAGCAGCTGCAGCAGGCGGTGGCGCTGCACGCGGTCGGCATCAATATCAGTCGCGCCATCGGGCCCGCGATCGGCGGCCTGGTCATCGTCAGTCTTGGCCTCGCCTGGCCGTTCCTGATCAATTCGTTGAGCTTCCTGGCCGTCGTCGGGGCGCTGTGGTGGTGGCGGGCGCCGCCGCAAGCTCAGGGTTCTCCCAGGGAAGCCTTTGTCGCCGCGATGCGCACCGGCCTGAGTCATGTGCCGCAGAACACGGGCCTGCGCAACACCCTGTGGCGCTCGGTGCTGTTCTTCGGCTTCAGCAGCGCCTACTGGGCGTGCTGCCCCTGGTTGCCCGCACGCAGCTGCATGGCGGCGCCAACCTGTTCGGCGTTCTGGTCACCTGCATCGGCGCCGGTGCCGTCGCCGGTGCCATGGTGCTGCCCGAAGTATCGGGCGCGCTGGGGGTTGGACCGGTTGGTCATGCTGGGCACGGTGGGAACCGCGCTGGCCATGACGGCATTTGCCTGCCTGCACGCCGCAGCGCTCGGCCTGATCGCCGCGGCGCTGGCCGGCGCCTCGTGGATCGCCTCGCTCTCCTCGCTCAATGTCGCGGCGCAACTCTCGCTGCCCGACTGGGTCCGGGCGCGGGGCATGGGGCTGTACACTTCCGTGTTCTATGGCAGCCTCGCCCTGGGCAGCGTGCTGTGGGGGCAGATTGCGACGCGCGTGGGCATTCCCCAGGCCTTGCTCATCGCGGCCGCCGGCGCCGTGGTGGCGCTGCTGCCGGCCCGGCGGCTGCCGCTGGGGCGCTAAATTCATGCGCACTTGCAGGCCTGCGGGAGCTGGAAGCCAGACCATGACACGCCGATTTGCCTTGCTGTTCGCCGCGGCGCTGGCTGCCGCGCTGACCTGCGCATCCGGCCGGGCTCAATCCCCAGCCTGCGACCGACACTGTCTGGTCGGCCTCGCCGAGCAATACGCCGCCGCGCTGGTGGCGCACGCGCCCGGGACGCTGCCCACCGCAAGGTCCGTCAGGTTCACCGAGAATCTGGTGCCGCTCAAGTTCGGCAAGCAGGGCCTGTGGCGGACGGTGACGGGCCGGCGAGATTTCAACATCTACGCGGCCGACACGGACACCGGCAACGGAGTGTGGATCGGCATCGTTCTGGAGAACGGCGCGGCCGTCATGCTGGCGGCGCGGCTCAAGGTCGTCGCGGGCCGGATCACCGAGGTGGAGACTCTCGTCGGACGCTCGGCATTGACCGGGGCCGCCAAGGTCGCCGGACCGCGTCCGGACTTCGCGCAGCTCATCCCGCCCCCCGAGCGGCTGGATCGGGACCAGCTGATCGGCATCGCGCGCTCCAACTGGGACGCCATGGAACACGGCGACGGGCATCTCGCCCCCTATGCGGTCGACTGCGAGCGCTATGACAATGGCGAGAAGACCAGCCGCGGCGACTCACCCGCCCCGGGCGCCCCCGACAGCGGCGGCAATCTCGAGGACCGCAGCTGCTTCGGCCAGATGAACTCGGGCCGCTTCAACAATGGCAACCGCGTGTATCCGCGCCGCATCTGGGCGGTCGACCGCGACTTCGGGCTGGTGGTCGGTTTGTTCACCCCCAATGTTCCGGGCGACACGCCGCAGATCCATTTGCGCAACGGCACCACCCTGCACGCGGAACCTTCCGAGCTCGTGCCGTTCACCATCGAACAGGTCGAAATGTTCCGGATCGTGCACGGGCAGATCAGCAAGGTCGAGGTTGTGCTGGGACCGCGCGTGCCCTTCGGGCTGCGCAGCCCCTTTGACATGCGCAGTGTGTGGCAGGAACGATGATTCCCCTCTCAAGGAGACGGCGAGAATGACTGCATCAGTTGCGGGATTGAACCGGCTCGCGCGCAAGCACGCGGCGACCTTGGTGCTGCTGATGCTCGCGACCGGCGCAGCAGCAGCCGCGACACCGACCCAGGCCGACTTCGACGCCCTGAAGGCACAGGTGCGGGAGAACCGGGACCGGCAGGAGATTGCGCAGCTGGTCGTCGAATACGGTCATTTGCTCGATACCCACGATCTGGTGGGCTACTCGAACCTCTTTGCCCGCGAGGGGGAGTGGATCGGGGGCTTCGGGCGCGCCAAAGGGCCCGCGGCGATTCTGGCGATGATGAACAAATACATCGGCACGGCCCCCTTCGATCCGCGCAGCGTCAAGGGCTTCCACCTGCTGACCAATATCGTGATCCACGTCAACGGCGATCAGGCGACGGCCTGGTCGCGCATCGTCTATATGGTGCGCAACAAGGAAGACAAGCCCACACCGGCCATGGGCGGGCACTACGACGATGTCCTGATTCGCGAGAATGGCCACTGGAAGTTCCTGCGGCGAGTGGTGATGATGGAAATACCGTTCCAGGATCCGCGGGAAATCAAGGGCGAAGCGCCATCGGCGCCCGCTCCCGCGCTGTCCGGAACCACCGACTCGGATGCCGCCCGGCTGCAGCGCCTGGAGGCTCGCCAGGAAATCGAGGAACTGTTCACGGCCTATGGTGCAACGCTGGATCGCCGTGACTTCGCCGCCTTCGGGCAGCTGTTCACCGAAGACGCGACCTATGGCGGCGGCCCGGGCGAGCCGACACGGGGAAGGGCCGCGATCCAGGCGCAGCTTCAAAAGACCATCACCAGCAATCCCTCGCACCTGCCCGAACCGGCCTTCCATCTGTACTTCAATCCGTCGATCGAGGTTGACGGCGATCGCGCCACAGCCCAGAGCAAGGGCGGATACGTCATTCCCAATCTGCAGACCCACGGCGCGGAAATCATTTTCCTGGTCTCGTATGACGATATCCTGGTGCGACGCAACGGCCATTGGCTGTTCCAGCAGCGGCTGCTGCATGCCGCCATTCCGGCGCCCGCTGCGAAATAGGCTCAGGAGGCGGCGGCGCACGAGGAGCCTTAAATGAGCAGATCCACCATCGCGCTGATGACCCTCTTCTGCCTCAGGCAGGCGCTGGCCGCATCCGTGCCGGAGACGCCGGCGCCATCGGAAGCCACGGAAAGCGTCACCGTCAGCGGGCACCGTGAAGCTCTGAGCGAGCTGCGATTGCGGCTGGTTAAGCTCCAGGAGCACATCTACGCCGATTACAACAAGCTCAATCCGCACCACCAATACGACATCGTCTGCACCACGGATGCCGCGGCGGGTAGCCGCATCGTGTATCGCCGCTGCCTGCCCCTGTTCGTCCGTAGCGCCTATGAGGACAAGGCCCAGGATGCCGCGCATCAAATGCATTTGGGCGGCTATCCCGCACCGCCGGTCTCCATGGTGGTCGCGAGGCTGCGGGAGGAATTCAAGAAGAACTACCGCAAGGTGGTCAATTCGGACCCGGAGCTTCTGAAACTGGACCGGGAGTACGGCGAGCTGGCCAAGCGTTACGAAGCCATCAGCCACGAAAAGTTCCGCGGCACCATGGCCTACTAGGACCCCAGGTCGATCTCGATGAGCCTTCCGAAGTGCGACTGCGTCGTCGTCGGCGCGAGCTTCGCCGGACTCGCCAGCGCCTACGCGCTCGCGCGCAGCGGCCTCCACACCGTCGTGCTCGAGAAGAAACGGGACGTCGGCGAGAAGCTGCACACCACCGGAATCATCGTCAAGGATGCGATTGACCAGATCGCGCTGCTGGACTGCCTGCCGGCCACGCTGGTACGCCGCATTCCGGGTGTGCGGCTGTATGCGCCGAACCTCACCTGCGTCGACCTGGACGCCCCGGGCTACTACTTTCTCGCCACCGATACTCCGGCCGTCATGCGCTGGCTTGCCGGCCAGGCTGAAGCCGCAGGCGCACACATCGCACTGGGCTCGGTATTCAAGGATGCAGGGCGCCTGCAGAGCGGCTTTGATCTGGGCGCGCACGGTACGACGCGTTTCCTGATCGGTGCCGACGGTCCGCACTCGCGCGTGGCCCGCGCCCTGGCACTGGGCAGCAGCAGCCGCTTCCTGGCCGGCGTCGAATATGAGTATGCGCACCAGGACATCGGCGATCCGGACAGGCTGCACTGTTTCATCGACCGTCGCATCGCCCCGGGCTACATCGGCTGGGTGCTCGAGGGCGTGCACGGCGTGCAGGCGGGGCTCGCTCGGCGCCAGGGGCGCGCGACGTGGAAGCCAGACGAGGCAATGGCGGCCTTTCTCGAGAAGATCGCGCCCGTGATCGACCTGCGCGACCTGACGCCCAGCGGCGTTCGCGCGGGCCTGATTCCCTGCGGGGGCGTGGTGTCACCGGTCGCGGCCTCCCGCGTGCTGCTGGTCGGCGACGCGGCCGGAATGGTCTCGCCGGTGACGGCCGGCGGCATCCACACCGCGCTCAAGCACGGGCTGGCCGCGGGAAACGGCGTCGCCGACTTCCTGCGCGGCAAGACCGAGGATCCTTCGGCATCCTTCGCGCGCAGCTATCCGTCATTTCGCCTGAAAAGCGCGCTGCGCTTTCTGTTCGACCGCTTCCAGAGCGACACTGCGTTCAATCTGCTGCTCGCGACGCGCGCCATGCGCAGCGCCGCGGGCATCATCTACTTCCATCACAAAGGCGTGTTCGATCCCACGCCGCCAACCGGCATTAGCGCGACGCGGCTACCGGATCGCTGATGATGACATCGACCCGACGACTCTGCCGGCGGCGCCATCGAACGATGGCGCACTCGTCGGTGCGTAAGGGCACATAGCTCCGGTCCCCGCGCGCCTGGGACACCTGGAAAGCCCGAATAAAGAGACTGTGTGCGCTAGCGTACGCAGGACTGATTTACGGTCTATACTGACTCGCGCCCGATCCTCATTCTCGTCCCCACTCTCGGTCCGCCCGACACCTCCTCCATGCCAGATCCCGTCCACAATCCGCGGCAGAATCACCTGCTCGCGGCGCTCTCCCCGGCTGAGCAGGCACGGGTGTTTCCGCAACTGCAGCTGGTGGCCATGCCGCTGGGCAAGGTCCTGTATGAATCAGGCGATGTGCTGCGCTACGTCTACTTTCCGACCGATTCCATCGTGTCGCTGTTGTACGTTCTCGCGGACGGAGCCTCCGCGGAGATTTCGGTGGTCGGCAACGAAGGCTTGATCGGCATTGCGCTCTTCATGGGCGGTGAAACGACGCCCAGCCGGGCCATCGTCCAAAGTGCCGGCTTCGCCTATCGCCTGATCGGACAGCAGCTCAAGGACGAGTTTCACCGCAATGGTGATGCGCAGCTGCTGCTGCTGCGTTACACCCAGTCGCTGATCACGCAGATGGCGCAGACGGCGGTCTGCAATCGCCACCACTCGGTGGATCAGCAGCTGTGCCGCTGGCTGCTGCTCTCGCTGGACCGTCTGAGCACCAACAAGCTGGTGATGACCCAGGAGCTCATAGCCAACATGCTGGGCGTGCGTCGCGAAGGTGTGACCGAAGCGGCCGGCAAACTGGACAAGCTCGGCGTCATTCGCTACGCGCGGGGACGCATCACGGTTCTGGACCGCCCGAAGCTGGAGCAGCTGTGCTGCGAGTGTTATGCCGTGGTGAAGAAGGAGAGCGATCGGCTGCTGCCGCGAGTGGGACCCTAAAGTGGGGCACCGCACCGACAATGCGCCGCCGCGCAAGGAATGTCCTCAAGGCTTCGCCTGAAGGTTGAGGCATGGAGATCGACATGAAGTCCGTGGACGTCAAGTCCCCGCTCGGACGCGAGTTCGACCCGTTTCTCTTTACCGCACTCGGCGAAGATGAAAACGGGCTGGCATTGAGCGTGGTTTCGCTGTTCGCGCGGCTGAATCTGGATCCATGGCAGGAAGCGCAGGACCTGGCCGCCATGCCCGCGGAGGGTGCGGCCCGACGGCTGTCATTCTCGCTCGACTCGCTGCTGGATCCGCGATTGCGGCGTTCGATAACCGAGGCGACGGTGCCGCGCCTGCTTGCCCTGCTGCCAAAGCCGGCCTCTGCGGCGGTTCCGGCGCCGACCGGCAGCGCCGCCCCCGTTGCCGCGCCTTACACCGCAAATCGCCTCGGTACCATCCTCCTGATCACCTCGGTGATCGTTCTGCTGGGTTCGCGGTTCTTCGCCGCGCACGACACTGCCGCGATCCAGCCCGGCGTCGTCCCTGGGCCGGCCGCACACCCGCTTCCATCCCAGCCATTGCCGGCGTACCCCGCTCACAAGGACTGAGCCAGTCCCCTGATCGCCAGGGCCTGAGCAGGCCAATGCCCGAAGCCTGCGTGGGCCAACGCACAGATGTGCGTAGGACGATCCCGCATGGTGCCCTGTTGCCATCGAGGCGCGGGAACCACGGAATGCCAATTGCGGCGCAATCTACCACGGGAAATCAGCTGCTTGCGGGACTGTCGGCGCCGCTGCGCGGCCGGCTGATCGCACGCCTCGAGCCGGTCGACCTGCGATCCGAAGAGATACTGTGCAAGCCGGGACTGCGCATGCGACATGTGTACTTTCCCACGCGTAGTTTCATCTCCGTGATCCTGCCGCTGGATGGTCACCCGGGACTTGAGGTTGGCCTCGTGGGCAATGAAGGCATGCTGGGAATCTCCATCATGCTGGGGATCGGCGCCGCGCCCACGCTTGCGCTGGTGCAAGGCGCCGGCGCAGCGCTGCGAATGGAGGCGTCCGCATTTCTCAACGAAATCAAGCGCAGCCCGCCATTGCACTCGCTCCTGAACCGCTATCTGTACGTCACACTCACCCAACTTGCGCAGAACGCAGCCTGTACGCGATTTCATCTGGTGGAGGCGCGGCTGGCACGCTGGCTGCTGATGACGCGCGACCGCGCCCACGGCAACGAATTCCACATCACGCACGCATTCCTGTCCTACATGCTGGGCGTGCGCCGCGCCGGCATCACCGGCGCCGCACTTGCGCTGCAGAAGCGCAATCTCATTCGCTATAGCCGCGGCGTGCTCACGGTGATCGATGGCAGCGGCCTGGAAGCGGTCGCCTGCAGTTGCTACGCGACGCTCAAGAAGGACTACACACGAGTGCTCGGCAAGCTCGCGCCGATCGAAGACGGCTGATCAGCAGCTGTGCAGACTGCCCAGCAGTGCCGAGATCTTCATGGTTGCAACCGTCGAAAAGGTGTCGGAGACGGCATAGGGCAGGATCACCCGCTCGTTGAAGCGCATCCCGCCGCAGGTGTAGACCACGTTGGGAACGTAACCCTCGCGTTCAGAGGCTTCCGGCCGCACCAGCGGCTCGCTGGAACGAGCCAGGACCTTGGAAGGATCCGCCTTGTCGAGCAGTACGGCGCCGATGGAATAGCGGCGCACGGGCCCCACGCCATGGGTCAACAGCAGCCACCCTTCGTCCAGCTCGATGGGCGATCCGCAATTGCCGATCTGCACGAACTCCCAGGGAAACCGCGGTTTCAGGACGACTTCGCCGCCGTTCCAGGTGTACAGATCGTTCGAATAGATGAGATAGAGATTCTCGTTGTCCTGGCGCGCGATCATGGCGTATTGGCCGTCGATCTTGCGCGGAAAAAGCGCCATGCCCTTGTTCGACGTGGCGCTGCCGCTCAAGGGTGACATCCGAAAGCTCACGAAATCGCGGGTCGCGAGCAGCTCCGAGCGGATGGCGCGGCCCGTGTAGGCGGTATAGGTCGCGTAATAGGTCCTTACCCCCGCTTCGTCGAACTCGACGAAGCGTGCGTCCTCGATGCCGTTCGACTGCGAGGGCAGCACGGGGAAAATCACCCGCTCGCTCAAATCCTCCTCCGGCCTGAAGGTCAGCTCTGCCCGGTCCGCGTCCGGAGCCAGCGGCGTGCGCAACCGCGGAATGGCGGCCAGGCGCGCCGGCGGATCGACGCTGACGCTGCCGTCGGCGCAAATCGTGCCCGACCGGAAGGTCAGCGATGAGACATGCCCTTCGCCGACGGCGCGCAGGCTCAGAATGAAGCGGCGACCACCGATCGGCGCGCCGGTCTGGTCCGGGTGGCTCACGATGCTCGGGTTGAACAGTGCCGCAGCTTCGAAGGAGTACTCGTGCACGAAGTAGGCCCCGACGAGCCGGCGCTGGTCCTGGGAAAAGGAGGGATGGGAGGAGAACACCACGCCCATTTCGTCGGCGCGCGCCTCGAAGATCTCCAGCAGGTTGCGGTGCCGGCCGCGGAAGTTCTCCAGCACGTCCGCCAGCTGTGCGCCGACCGTCGCCGGATCCAATGCCAGCACCCGATCGACAATGTGGTTCGCGCGGGTCCGGTCGGTGGTATTGAAGTCGCGCGGCTCGGTGGCCGGCTTGAAGGGACGTACCACGACGCGCGCCGAATCGGGGCGCAGATGAAATGCCTGTCGGTTAAAGAACGTGTTCTGTGTCAAGGTGCCTCAGTCGTTGCCGCAGCTCGGAGGGATTGTTGCCCATAACGCCCGGCGGCGTACCCGAATCGCGCAACTGGATCACGTTTCGATCCAGCGCGCGGATCTGCGCCAGACCCAGCAGATAGGAGACCACCGACTCGCCTCCCCGGTTCTCATTGACCCGGCCGGGATGCAGGCCGTCGCAGCAGCTCCCGGTTTCCAGGTCGACCAGCGAGGTCGAAAGATCGTTGCCGCCCAGGAACCAGCCGAATGCCCGAACGGCATGCGCGCGCCAGCTCGGATCGCCTCCCGCCCGCCAGGCCGCCAGACAGGCCGCAATCGTCGCGGCGGCCTCCAGCGGCTGCTGGTCGAAGTGACGCGGTCGCTGGCGCTGCTCGCCGAAACTCTGCGAACCCACGGGCCGAAAAGCGCCCCCCGGTGTCGTCTGCATCGCCATGAGCCAGCGCAGGGAGCGGATACCCGCCGTGACATAGCCTTGGCGCCCCGTGGACGTGCCGGTGGCGATCAGGGCCTGGCACAGGCGTGCGTTATCGTACGCAAGGCCCTCCTCGAACCACACCCAGTCCGGCGTTTCGATCGCCGCCAGCAGCGCCACCAGTCTGTCGGCCAGGAGGTGCTGCAGCTGCACAGTGGTCGCATCCACCGAGTCGGCGACGCGAAATGCCTCCAGGCCCAGCAGGGTAAACGCCCAGGCGCGCGGGGACTGAAAAGCTCTCGACCGTCGGCGCGGCCGCGGCGAACAGGGCCGTCGCCCACTCCCGCCGGGACTTTCGGGCATCACTGCGCGCGCACTCCCCCAGGGCCCACAGCGTGCGCCCGTGGCTATCCTCGGAGCCGCTGTCCTCGAGCCAGCGACGATCGAACCCCATGAAATTGCGGAAGCGTCGCGTGTGCGGGTTCCAGGCGTGCTGGATGAAGGCCGCGAACCGCGCGGTCAGTACCTCGGGCAGGCGCTGCTCACCGGGCGCATTCAGGGCGCAGGCGAGCAGCAGCGCACGGGCGTTGTCATCGACACAGTAACCATGGGAGCGGTCCGGCACCGAACGGACCGCGTGCTGGAACAGCCCCACGTCGTCACACATCGACAGGAAGTGCGTCAGACACATGTCGGGGACGAGCCGATTGCCGTCGGGCGATGCGGGCACACTCGCACGGCGCGCATCCCGCTTCTGCCGTTCGACCGCCCGCGCATATTCGCCCAGATAGCGCTCGGCGGTGCGCGGCCAGGTCATCGAGCGGCTGTAGGCATAGGCCTCGCGGCACAGGCGCTGCCGGCGCCCGTCATCGGTCAGCAATGCCGCGATGGCCTCGCCGGTGGCGAGCGAATCGCCGAATGGCACGAGGATTCCACGGCCGTCGGCCAGCAGTTCCCGCGCATGCCAGTAGGGAGTCGAGACGACCGCCTTGCCGACCCCGAAACTGTACGCCAGCGTGCCCGAGGTCATCTGCGCCTCGTTCAGATAGGGCGTGACGTACACGTCGCACATCGATATGAAGTTCACCAGGGTGGCCTGATCCACGAACTGGTCCAGAAAGACCACCTGTTCCTCGATGCCCAGCTGCCGCGTGCGCTCCCGCAGGCGCGTGCGATAGGCCTCGCCCTCGCGTCGCACCAGATTCGGGTGGGTGGCCCCGAGCACGACGTAGACGGCATCGGGGCGACTGCGGAGGATTTCCGGCATCGCATCGATCATGATCTCGATGCCCTTGTTCGGCGAGATGAGGCCGAAGGTCAGGATCACCGCGTGACCACCGAAGCCGCGCGCCAGTTTCGATGCGCTCGAATCAACGAAGGCGCAGTCCGGTATGCCGTGCGCAATGACCTGGATCTTATCCGGCGGCACGGCATAGACGGTCTGCAGCAGTTCGCGGGCCTTTTCCGCCATGACGACCACGGTGGTCGAGACCGCAACGATATCAACCAGCACCCGGCGCTGAATCGCACTCGGGGCGGCGAGTACGGTATGGAGCGTGGTGACGATCGGCATGGCGAGATCCGCCAGCAAGGTCAGGATATGGCTGCCGGCTTCACCGCCGAATATCCCGAATTCATGCTGCAGCGACACGACGTTGAATTGTCCGGCATTGAGGAATCGGGATGCCGACTGGTAGTCCTCGATCTTCTGGTCGCGGATCTGCCAACCCACGGAAGGGGGATAGACGTAGTCATGCCCCTCGTCATTCATGGCGACGATGACGGTTTCGGGAGCCGCCGGCGAGGCGGCGACGGCCAGCTGCAAATCGGTCGTGAACGTGGCAATGCCGCAGCGACGCGGGAGTGAATTGCCGATGAACGCGACGCGTAGCGGCGGAGTCAAGACTCGAGTTTCAGCCGCACGGTGAACTCGGCCCCCAATCCGACTCCGGCACTCGCGGCCGAGACCGTGCCGTGGTGTGAGTCAAGAATGGATCGCACCAGCGCCAGGCCAATGCCCTGCCCCGACCGTGTCCGCACTGCCGAAGCGTCCGCACGCACGAACAGGTCGAAGATGTAGGGCAAGGATTCGGCGGCGATGCCGATTCCAGGGTCGCTGACCTGGACCACCGCGCACCCGTCGCACACCTGCATCGACATGGAAATCTTCCCGCCCGCGTCGGAGTATTTCGAAGCATTGGCCAGCAGGTTGACGAACACCTGCTCCAGCCGGCCGGCATCCCCGAATACCCAGGTACTCGTTTCGGGCAGCACGACGCGCAACTGATGCTGTCGGTCCGCGAATTCCGCATCGACGGTTTCGGCGGCCCGTCGCAGTACCAGGCACAGGTCGATCCGGCGCAATTGCGGTAGCAGATTCTCCAGACGGGGCCCGGCCGCCTGGCACAGACTCGCGGTCAACAGCGCAATCTGCCGCACCTGTCGCTCGATGAGTTCGTGCATACGCTGCTGCGCGGTGTCATCCTTGCTGCGAATGCGCAGCACGGCGACCGCGTTCTGGATCGAGGCCAGGGGGCTGCGCAGCTCGTGCAGCAGCACGGCCATGGACTCATCCTTGCGGCGGTCCGCGCTGACGAGATCCTCGATCTTGGTGAGCAGCCGCGCCTGGCTTTGGCTGCTGTAGGGCTCGACGATGAGAATCTCGCGCTGCCCGGCGATCAGCCGCGGGTCGCTGATGCCGAAGTTGGCAGTCACCGGCGGCAGCTCCTGGCGCGGTGCAGGCTGGGCCGTGTGGTTGGTCTGCTGCATGTGGGACTCCGGAGCGGCCGCGTGTCAGAAAAAGACTACAGAAAGGCCTGGCTTCCTTCCGTGCGCTAGCGGACATAAGGGTGGACCTCGCCGCCCGCCGCGGCTGGCCTCCCGAAGGGTTGTCGCGCCAGCTGTAACTGATTGACTCAAGAGATTTTTCAGGTGACTTCGCGCGCTCGCGGCAGAGGCGCGCTGCAGCCATTGAGGGAGTGAAAAACCGCGCCGCAAGGCCCTCGCAGACCCTAAAATTCCGCCTGGAGCAAACCCATGGCCAAATCGAGCTTCGTCTACGTGACCTACATCCGCACCACGCCGGAAAAACTGTGGTCGGCACTAACCGATGCGCGGTTCATCGAGCAGTACTGGTTCGGCATGCGCTGCGAATGTCAGTGGACCACGGGATCAACCTGGAAGATGGTGTCGGGCGAGGGTCAGATCTTCGACTCCGGGGAGATCATCGAGGTCGAGCCACCACGCCGATTGGTGATTCGCTGGCTGCATCAGAACAGACCGGCGCTGAAGGCCGAAGGCGAGTCGCTATGCAAAATGGACCTGGAGCCATTCGGTGCGGCGGTGAGACTGTGCGTCACTCACAGCATCGAGCGCGAACCCTCGAATCTCATCGAGGCGGTGTCCGGCGGCTGGCCGAAGGTGCTCTCGAACCTCAAGTCCCTGCTGGAGACGGGCTCGATCGCAATGCCGGACCCATATCCGACGGGCAATCCCTACGGCCGCCGCTAGCGAAGCAACTCGATCGCGGCCCTGACGGCCATGAACCACAAGGCAAGCGCCGCCGCGGCGTATAGCCAGAACCGCAAGGGCACGAAATTGAAGGTGCAGTGCACGGCGCTGTGCGCGATCCGAAAACCGACGAACAGCCAGGCCGCCCAGATGTAGGTCGCATCCACCCGATGGGTGACGTACAGGCACAGCGTCAGCGCGTAGAAGACGGTCGGCAGTTCAAACAGATTCTTGAGGTTGTCCGACGGATTCGCTACGGCGGGCGGCGACAGGCGCGCGAATTCGACCGCAGTGAGCTGTTGAGCGGTGAGCTTGCTGCGCAGGATGAAGGGAATGCGGCGCGCATACATGTAGACCCACACCAGCAAAGTCAGCGCAATCATGCTGAAGAAGGGCGCGAAGATACTTGCCTGGCTCATGCGATCCCTCAAGGGCATCGGCAATGAAGAGTCTGGCGGAGAGAGAGGGATTCGAACCCTCGAAGGGCTTTTGACCCTTACACCCTTAGCAGGGGTGCGCCTTCGACCACTCGGCCATCTCTCCGCTTGCGGAAAATACCAACCAGATCATTGAGTTGTAGGTTGGCGTCGTCCCCTGGCGGGGACAGGGCGTCATGATACTGGCGAGGGGAACGCAGGTAAAGGCGAGCGGTTCCGGACCTATCTACACGCAGCCATGGGGGCGCTCGGTCGCCACCTTGGGATCCGGAGTCTGGGCAAACCCGCCGTCCGGCGCGTCATGCTTGATGCGCTCGAAGATCTCTTCGCGATGCACCGCCACCGTGCGTGGCGCGTTGATTCCCATACGCACCTGATTGCCCTTGATACCCAGAACCGTGACGGTGACTTCATCACCGATCATGACTGTCTCGCCGATCCGTCGCGTCAGAATCAACATCGCCACACCTCCTTGTTCGGCACGCACTCCGCATCAGCGAATCTATAGCGTGGCGGAACCGAAACAATCGGAGAAACCCTGAATCTGCCGTCAGAAGAGCCGGACTGATACCCTTGCCATGGCAATCAACGGCCGACCGGCGATCGAGTTCAGGGCCTGGTGAGGAACTCAGTCATCTCATCGAATGGCAAGGGCTTGCTGATCAGATATCCCTGAATCTGATCGCAACCGATCAGGCGCAGGATCTTTGCCTGCTCTTCCAATTCCACGCCCTCGGCCACCGTTTCCAGCTTCAAGGAACGCGCCAGCGAGATAATTGTCGAAACCAGTGTCATGGCACCCGGATCATCAAGCATGGATGCCACAAAGGAACGATCAATCTTCAAGGTCTCGACCGGTAGCTTCGCCAGGTACCCCAATGAGGAATAGCCGGTCCCGAAGTCATCCAAGGCGATTCCCACTCCCAGATCGCGAATCGCTCCGAGCTTGACCAGGTTCTCGGCCACATCCGACAGCAGCAGGGTCTCGGTGACCTCGATATCCACGCCAGCCTGATCGCCGGCCATGCGCACTATCCTACTGACACTGCGCACGAAGTCGTCTCGTCGCAGTTGAACCGTGGAGACATTGACCGCAATGCGCGGCGCAGCGAGGCCCTGCTCGAGCCAGCGAATGCGATCAAAAGTGGCCTGTTGCAGGGCCCAGGCGCCCACCTCGACAATCATGCCATTTTCTTCCAGCAGTGGGATGAACGCTGCAGGTGGAACCAGGCCGTGGTCAGGACGGTGCCAGCGAATGAGTGCTTCCACTCCCTTGACCCGGCGCTGTACGAGGTCGACTTTTGGCTGGTAATGCAGCACGAACTCCTCGTTCTCCAGAGCCCTGCGCAGACTCTTCTCCAGGGCCAGGCGCTCCACGAACCGTTCGCTCAAATGCGGCGTATAGAAGCCAAAGGACTTGCCGCTTTCCTTGGCCTCGCGCAGCGCGGCTTCGGCATTGGCCAGAAGGGTGGCCGCGGCGTCGCCATCTGCTGGAAAGATCGCGACGCCGGCCTTGGCGGTCAGTTCGACGGACTGTCCGCCGATGCTGAACGGTGCCGAAAGCCACCTCCGCCAAAACTCCTCCACCTGCCGGGAGGCATTGAAGCCCTCGGAGGATCCCGGAATGATCACGGCGAACTTGTCAGAGCCGACACGCGCCACCACGTCACTTCCCCCGGCCGCAGCGCTGAAGCGGCTGGCCGCCTTGCGCAGCAGTTCGTCTCCGCCGGCGCGACCCAAGGTGTTGTTCAGCACTTCGAAACGCTCGGGATCGGCAATCACGACGGCAAAATGCGCCTGCGTGTGCGCCGCTATGCTCAGGTATTGCCCGATGCGTTGCTCGAACTCCCCGCGGTTGGCCAGGCCCGTCATGGGATCGTATGACGCCAGATATCTTAACTGCTCGGACTTGCCAATATGGTCCAGCGCAAACGAGATGTCCTGCGCCAGCTCCACCAGCAGCAGCATCTCCTCGGCATCAAAATAGTCGACGGCCTCAGAGACCAGAACAAAGCAGCCGGCGGACTGACCGGCGACGACCAGCGGCAACGCGACCATCGAGCGATAGCCGCGTTGCAGTAATTCGTCGCGGTAAAGGGAACGGGCGTCGTCGTTCAACAGATCATTGCAGTACGCCGGCACCTGCGTCTTGACGACCTCCGCGACCATGCTGCGTTGAACCGTTTGATCATCGAGCCCGACACGGACGGCGGCGGCCATGTCCCCGGCATCACCTGCGTAGGCGGCCGGAAGCATTTCGGCGGATTGCGCATCGACCAGGCCGCACCAGGCCACCCGAAAGCCGCCCTGCTCGACGGCGAGCCGACAGGCGTCGCGCAGCAGCGCATCGCGATCGGTGGAGCGCACAATCAGGGAATTGATGCCGCTGAGAACCGCATAGGTGCGGTTGAGCCGGACGATGCGGATTTCCGCCTGCTTGCGCGCAGTGATATCCGTAGTCACGCCGACCGCACGAACCACCCCATTGTTATCAAGTATCGGAAAGATCCTGGTGAACACCCAGCGCAATGCGCCATCTGGATGCAAAATGCGAAATTCCAATTCGCCGTGCGCCGGGAAGGCCGGCACGATTTCCCGAAATTCCGTGGCGATGCGCTCCCGGTCCTCCGGGTGCACCGACGCCAGCCAGTTGCTTTCAGCGAGGAAGGCCGCGTCAACCTTGCGACCCCATACCCGCTCAAAACCGGGGCTGATGTAGGAAACCTGCGTCAGATCCGGCGAACACACAAAAAAGACATCCTGGATGTTTTCTGCGAGCTGCCGGAACAACTCCTCGCTGGCGCGCAGCTGGGCAGCCGCGCGTCCCCGCTCCTCCGCTTCGACCATCAGCTGCGTCGCCTGATTCTGCACCTCCATGTAAAGACTGCCATTCTCATAGATGCGACCGAGTTGCGCCCCGATGACGGTGAGCAGCCGCTCATCCTCGGTGTTGAAGGCATGGGCCCCCAGCTTCTCGCCCACGCACAGCCAACCGTAGGTGCGGGTCAGTGAGCACACCGGCACACCGATGGCGGTCCGCACCGCCGGAAACTCCGGCGGCAAACCCAGGTCCAGTGGCACATCACCGGCATTCGCCAATCTCACGACCTGATTCTCCGCGAAGACGCGGCCCAGAACCCCGGGGTCGTCCCGAGGGTCCTTCACCTCCTGCGCCAGCTGCGCCGCGAGGCCGCTGATGCAGACTTCCCTTCTCCCGGCGGCGTACTTGTCGGCTACCGCCAGCACCGCGAACCGGCCGCCGAGCAGTTCGCGCGCGTTCACGCATACCTGGGTCAGCAGGCGCTTGGGGTCCCGTTCCGATGCCATTTGCAGATTGATCGCGGTCAGGACGGACAGTCGGCTGTTCGCCACCCGCAGCGCATCGGCCTTCTGCGACAGCTTGTCGGTCAGGAGGCGCAGGTGCTCGGCGTCAAATGCAGCATCGGGCGGCGCGGGCAGCGGTTTGATCCCGACACCCGTCAGCGTGTCGGCAATGGCCTTGAGGAACATCGGTGCGGGACAAGGCTTGACGAGTACGCGAGCCACGCCGCACTGCCGGGCGAGGGAGCTGGCTTCGCGCTCATGATAATTAGCGGTATAGAAGATCACGAGCAGATCCGCCGTCGCCGGATCGGTCCGCAACTGCCGAACGAATTCGTAGCCGTCCATCGACGGCATGAGAATGTCGGAAATGACCAGACGCAAACCGCCGGCCTTGGCCATCACGAGCGCCTCCACGCCGTCGGCCGCTTCCGTCACCTGGTAGCCTTCGTAGGTCAGCAGAGTCGAGACGAGTTTGCGATTGGTGGCATTGTCGTCGACCACGAGGATCTGCGCGCCCGCGTTCATCGGGAAGCCTGTGCCGGCGTACGTGCGGCCATGACGCGCAAAATCTGATCCGCCAGCAAGCGCGTGTCGAGGGGCTTGGCGATGTAGGCATCGCAACCTGCATCCAGAACCCGCGCCTCGTCGCCCTTCATGGCAGAGGCAGTCAGAGCCACCACCGGAAGGTGTCGATACCGCGGATCGCTCTTGAGCCGGCGAGTCAGCTCAATGCCGTCCATTCGCGGCAAGGAGATGTCCGTCAATATCAGATCCGGCATTTGCGTCTCGAGCAGGCTCAGGGCCTGCTCGGCGTCCTCCGCTCGAATCACCGTGTGTCCGGCGGCCAGCAGTACCTCCGCGGCCAGTTTCAGATTCACCGGATTATCATCGATGGCCAGGATCGTGATGCCCATGGCCGTCACTCTGGTGGGAGCGCAAGCGGCAGCGTCACGGTAAAGACACTGCCGCTGCCCACTTGGCTTTCGGCTCTGACCGACCCGCCATGCAGTTCGGCGAGTCGCTTGGTGAGCGCCAGTCCTAGACCGGTGCCGTCGTGGCGGCGCCCGGTCCCCGACTCAAGCTGCTGGAACTCGTGAAACAGCTTGGGCAGATCCTCGGCGCGGATTCCGATGCCGCTGTCCCGGACCTGCAAGCGCAGGGCTTCGCC
This sequence comes from uncultured Pseudomonadota bacterium, assembly GCA_963726995.1. Taxonomy (GTDB): domain Bacteria; phylum Pseudomonadota; class Gammaproteobacteria; order Steroidobacterales; family Steroidobacteraceae; genus DAIDKA01. The sequence goes on along the minus strand of CAVSEP010000006.1, from coordinate 1,290,555 downwards.
TTCGCGCTCCAGACTCAGACTGACCTTGCCGCCGGCCGGTGTGAACTTGATTGCGTTCGACAGCATGTTGTAGAGAATCTGGATGAAGCGGTGACGGTCCAGACTCACGCGTGCAACGGCGTTGCTCACATGATGAGCCAGCGATATCGTCTTGGTCCTGGCGATCGGCGAGACCACGGCACAGACTTCCTCGACGGCCGCGCCCAGATCGAAACTCTCCCGGACGATCTCCATCTTTCCGGCTTCGATCTTGGAAAGGTCCAGCACGTCGTTGATAAGCCGCAGCAGGTGCCTGCCACTGGCAAGTACGTCGGTCAGGAACTCCTTCTGCCGTGCGTTCAACGCACCGGCTTTCTCGTCAATAAGAAATTCCGAAAAGCCAATGATGCCGTTCAACGGCGTACGCAGTTCGTGCGACATGGTCGCCAGGAATTCACTCTTGAGGCGGCTGGCCTCCTGCAGGGTCTGCTCAAGTCGCCGCCGCTCCGTGGCGTCGCGTATCGCCGCAGAGACGAACAGCCCTTCTTCGGTGTCCAGCGGGCTGAGGCTGATTTCCACCGGGAATTCGCTGCCGTCGCAGCGCTGGCCGTATAGTTCCAGGCCCGCGCCCATCGAGCGGGCGCGCGGCTGCATGAAGAAGGCAGCACGATGCTGCGCATGATGGCCCCGGTAGCGCTGCGGCACCAGGATGTCTACCGGATGACCCAGCAGCTGCTCGCGCGAGTAGCCAAACAGGCGTTCCAGCTGCGAGTTCACGAGCGCGATGCGGCCGTCACGCCCCGCTATCACCATGGCATCGGGAGCCGACTCGAGCAGACCCCGAAATTTCTGCTCGGCTTTTTTGCGATCGGTGATGTCGCGCACCGCGCTCATCACCATCATGCCCTCATCCGTCGGCAGCGGCGACAGGCTTATCTCCACCGGAAACTCGTATCCATCCCGCCGCCGTCCGAACAGCTCCAGGCCCTGTCCCATCGTGCGGGTGCGCGGCTGCTGCGAAAACAGCGAGCGATGCCCTACGTGGGTGCTGCGGAAGCGCTCCGGCAGCAGTACTTCTACGGGTTCACCGATGAGCTCGCGCGGATCATAGGCAAATGCACGGGCGGCCTGGGTATTGGCCAGCACGATGCGGCCCATTGCATTCACGATCAGCGTTGCGTCGGGGGTCGATTCAAGCAGCGCGCCGAAGCGGGTCTCGACCAGATTGGCGTCGCGCGCCACCTTAAGATGCGTGACGTCTCGTTTGGAGTAGAGCACTTGACCAGCACCGCTCAGGTCGCGGCGAACGGCACTGCGTAAAACATTGACGTAGAGCAGCCCCCCGTCCTTGCGGCGCCTCAGGGCTTCATAGACGCAGGCCTGGTCATCGAGGGGCTCGAGGTCGCGCTCGCCCGGCAGGAGCAGATCCTTGAGTGATCGTCCGATGGCTTCGGCAGCCGAATAGCCGAACAGAGATTCCGCGTGGCAGTTCCATGACAAGACGGTGCCCTGCAGGTCCGCCGTGATTGCGGCATCTGCGGCACCTTCTCCTGCCTGCCGAGAGACCATCGCAACACCCCGGGCATTCCTCGCGCGGCGATGCCCGCCATGTATCGGTTAGTGGCCGCATGGTAGCCCTCATCGCCGACCTTTCCCAGTGAAGTGATGTGCTCCCGGACTGATGAACCTTGTACGATTCTGGCCGGCCTGGCCCGACCCATGCTCAGCTTCAGGTGTAGATAGCGTCGGGCTGCTGCAACGATTCGAAACAACCCGCGCGTCAACCACCCAGGCGCTGGCGAACCCATGCTTCAACGCCGGCGAGGGCCTGCGGCAGTGCCGTAGCATCGGAACCGCCTGCCTGCGCAAAGTCGGCCCGGCCGCCCCCCTTGCCACCGACCTGGGCGGCCACCCGTCCGACCAGTTCGCCGGCCTTCACGCGCGCGGTCTGATCGGCGGTGACGCCGGCGACCAGCAGCACCTTGCCCTGTGCATCCACCGAAGCCAGGACGATTACCGCGGAGCCCAGTCGGCTCTTCAACTGATCCACGGCATTGCGCAGCGCGCCCGAATCGGCGCCATCGACCTGCGCAGCGACGATCTTCACGCCCTGGATGGTGACGGCCCCGGCGGCCAGATCCACACCCGAACCTGAGGCCAGTTTGTCCTTGAGCGAACGGACCTCGCGCTCCATCAGCCGCACCCGCTCGAGGACGTCGCGCAGCTTCTCGGGCATCTCCTCGGGCGAGCCACGCAACTGGCCGGCGACCTCCCGCAGCAGCAACTCATGCCGCTCCATGTAGTCGATGGCGGCCTCACCCGTGAGCGCCTCGATGCGCCGCACGCCCGAGGCCACGCCACTCTCGCTGGTGATCTTGAACAGGCCGATGTCACCGGCCCGGCCCACATGCGTGCCGCCGCACAGCTCCACGGAGAACTCGCCGATGCGCAGTACGCGCACGTCCTTATCGTACTTCTCGCCGAACAGCGCCATGGCGCCGGATGCCACCGCCTGGTCGTATTCCATGATGGCGGTCTGCGCCGGTGCGTTGGCCCTGATCTGGGCATTCACCAGCCGCTCGATGCGCGCGAGTTCCTGGGGCGTCACGGCCTGCAAATGCGCGAAATCGAACCGCAGCCGATCGGGCGCGACCAGCGAGCCTTTCTGTTGTACGTGCGGGCCCAGCACCTGGCGCAGCGCCGCGTGCAGCAGGTGCGTCGCCGAGTGATTCAGCACCGTCGCCGCGCGGCGCGGCGCATCCACCTGGGCGCCCAGTCGGTCACCTAAGCGTATACGGCCCTCGACCACCCGCCCCAGATGCGCAAAGGCCTTGCCGCGCTTCAGGGTATCGGTGACGACAAAGCGAATGCCGGGCCCCGCCAGCTCGCCCGCATCGCCGACCTGGCCGCCGGACTCCGCATAGAAAGGCGTGGCTTCCAGAAACACCTCGCCGGCCTCCCCGGCCTGCAAGGCCTCGACGGCGGCACCGTCCTTGAGCAGCGCCACCACCAGGCTTTCGCCGGCCAGGCTGTCATAGCCGCGGAATAGAGTCTGCGAGTCCACCTTGGTGCCGGAGCGCAGCTCGACGCCGAAACGGCTGGCGGCACGGGCGCGTTCGCGCTGCGCGTCCATGGCCGCCTCGAAGCCCGCCTGGTCGATGCTCAGGTGGTGTTCACGCGCGATGTCGGCGGTGAGGTCCACCGGAAAACCATAGGTGTCGTACAACTTGAATACCGTGGCGCCGTCGATCACGGTGCCGGACAGGCTCTTCATGGCCGCCTCCAGCAGCGCCATGCCCGTACTCAGGGTTTCGGCAAAGCGCGCCTCCTCCTGTGCCAGCAGTCGCTCCACCTGGGGACGACGCGCCGTCAGTTCCGGATAGGCGCTGCCCATCTGCGTATCCAGTACCGCGACCAGCTTGTGGAAGAAGGGCTCGCGGATGCCCAGCTGGTAACCGTGGCGGATGGCGCGGCGGATGATACGGCGCAGGACGTAGCCGCGGCCTTCATTGGACGGCACGACCCCGTCCACGATCAGGAAGCTGCAGGAGCGGATGTGATCCGCGATCACGCGCAGCGAGCCGCTGCTCAGGTCCTTGGTTCCCGCCAGGGCTGCGGCCGCGCGCACCAGAGTGGCGAGCAGGTCCACATCGAACACCGAATGTATCTTCTGCATGACCGCCGAAATGCGTTCCAGTCCCATCCCGGTATCCACCGAGGGCTTGGGCAGCGGCGTCATCGTGCCGTCGGCGGAGCGGTCGAACTGCATGAAGACCAGGTTCCAGACCTCCACGTAGCGATCGCCATCCTCATCGGGCGAGCCCGGTGGTCCACCCGCGACTTGCGGACCGTGGTCGAAGAAGATCTCACTGGACGGGCCGCGGGGGCCGGTGTCCCCCATCGACCAGAAGTTGGAATCCTCGCCCAGGCGCACGATGCGCTCGAGCGGCATGCCGATTTCCTTGTGCCAGATATCGGCCGCCTCATCGTCGGTCTTGTAGACCGTCACCCACAGCCGTTCAGGCGGCAGCTGCATCACGCCCGTGAGGAAATCCCAGGCGAAGCGGATGGCATCGCGCTTGAAGTAGTCCCCGAAGGAGAAGTTGCCGAGCATCTCGAAGAAGGTCAGATGCCGGGTGGTATAGCCGACGTTCTCCAGATCATTGTGCTTGCCGCCGGCGCGCACGCAGCGCTGACTGCTGCAGGCGCGCACGTAGTCGCGGTGGTCCTGGCCTAGGAACACATCCTTGAACTGCACCATGCCGGCGGTGGTGAACAGCAGGGTGGGATCGTTGCCCGGCACCAGGGAACTGGAGGCCACCACGGTGTGGCCTCGATCCTTGAAGAATTCCAGGAAGGCGCTGCGGATCTCGTTGACGCGGGTGGGAGGCGAGGTACTCAAGGTGGATCTTCCGACTCAAAATCTGGGCCCAGGGCCGACCGGATATGATCCGATGAAAAGCCCCGGTACTGCAAAAAACGTCCCTGCCTGGCCTTCTCGGCCCAGGATTCGGGCGGGGTGGGACCGAAACGCCGGATCCGGACCTCGCGGGCCCGGGCGCCCCAGTCAGGCTCGGCCGCCAGCGCCTCCTCGATCTGGGAGGCGCCGATGCCGCGCTGGGTCAGTTCCTGGGCGATGCGTCGCGGCCCCTGCCCGCGCTGCGTCCGGTAGGCCACGAACTGGCTGGCGAAGCGCGCATCATCCAGCATCCTGCCCGCGGTGAGCTCGGCGATGACGGCCGCCACGGCATCGGCGGGGTAGCCGTCCTCCCGCAGCCGGCCCGCCAGCTCGCCGGTGGCGAAGTCGCGTCGGGCGAGCAGCGCCGTGGCCGCCAGCAGCGCCCTGTGGGGGTCGGGGGGGGAGTCTGCGCCGGCCGAACCCGCCTTGAGGCGGCGTCTCATACCGGCGCGCTGTCTGTCAGAGGTGGCCGGCGGATCAGGCCGTGTTGGCCTGGTCAACCAGGTTCGCGCGGCTACCCTGCTTGGCCGGCAGCAGCTTCACGCGGATCTGATCCTCGATCTCGCGCGAGATTTCCGGATGCTGCTGCAGGAAGACGCGGACATTGTCCTTGCCCTGGCCGATGCGCTCGCCCTTGTAGCTGTACCAGGCGCCGGCCTTGTCGATGATGCCCTGCTGGCTGCCCAGCTCGATGATCTCGCCCTCGCGGGAGATGCCCACGCCGTACATGATCTCGAATTCAGCCTCGCGGAAGGGCGGGGAAACCTTGTTCTTGACCACCTTGACCCGGGTCATGTTGCCCACCACTTCCTCGCCGTTCTTGATGGCGCCGATGCGGCGGATGTCCAGTCGCACCGAGGCGTAGAACTTCAGGGCGTTGCCGCCGGTGGTGGTCTCGGGGCTGCCGAACATCACCCCGATCTTCATGCGGATCTGGTTGATGAAAATCACCATGGTGTTCGAGCGCTTGATGTTGCCCGTGAGCTTGCGCAGCGCCTGTGACATCAGGCGGGCGTGCAGGCCCACCTGCAGCTCGCCCATCTCGCCCTCGATTTCGGCCTTCGGAGTCAGGGCCGCGACCGAGTCGATGACCACCAGGTCCACGGCTCCCGAACGCACCAGCATGTCGGTGATTTCCAGCGCCTGCTCGCCCGTGTCGGGCTGCGACACCAGCAGGTCGCCGATGTTGACGCCGAGCTTCTCGGCATAGGACGGATCCAGTGCATGCTCCGCATCCACGAATGCGGCCGTGCCGCCGGCGCGCTGCACTTCCGCGACGACGCTCAAGGTGAGCGTGGTCTTGCCGGAGGATTCGGGCCCGAACACTTCCACCACCCGGCCGCGCGGCAGGCCGCCGATGCCCAGCGCCAGGTCCAGCCCCAGGGAACCGGTGGACACCGCTTCCACGTCCCAGATCGCCGGCGCATCGCCCAGGCGCATGACCGAGCCCTTGCCAAACTGCTTCTCGATTTGAACGAGAGCGGCGGAGAGTGCCTTCTTGCGATTGTCATCCATGGGTGCGCCGTCCGAGTGAATTTCGAAGCGCGAATTATCTCACATCATTCGCGCATCGGTAGCCACATAAGCGCGGCAATCGAAGCTTTTTGCGCGAAGATTTTCCGCTCTACACAGTGTCTGCAAATCGCCAGTACTGTATACGGCGATCTGACGCGACGCAGCGCCTCGCTCAGGAGGCCCGGTGCAGCAGCAAGCCCAAGGCGACGGCCACGGATTGTCGGCGGATGGCCTCGCGATCACCGCGGAAGCGCTTGAGCGTCGCGCTGGCCCGAAGGCCCCGGTAGCGCTCGGCGATGGCGAACCAGACCAGACCGACGGGCTTTTCAGTCGTGCCGCCGTCGGGACCGGCGATGCCGCTGACGGCGACGGCGAGATGCGCGCCCGAGGCGCGCACGGCGCCTTTCGCCATGGCGAGCACCGTGGCCTCACTGACCGCGCCATGACGGCGCAGGGTCGCCGCCGGCACCTTCAGTGCGCGCATCTTGGCGGCGTTTGAATACACCACGTAGCCGCCCTCCACCCAGCGCGAACTGCCGGACACATCGGTGAGCGCCTTGGCGACCCAGCCGGCGGTGCAGGATTCGGCCGTTGCCACCCGCCAGTCGCGCGCCGCCAGGGCGGCTCCGACGCGGCGGGCCAGGCGCAGCAGGGCAAGGTCCGAGGGACCGGTGACCATGCTAGAAGGGAATGGTCGCCAGCTGCAGGCTGCGGTAGGCGTATTCCAGGAACTGCGCCGGATCCCCGTACTGCGCCTCGTAGTCCTTGAGCGGGTGGGCATCGACGATGTCGTACGGCCCGAAACCCTTGTTGAAATCGATGAAGAACTGTTTGAACAGCGCCCAGTACATGTCCTTCTGCTTGACGATGTCGGCGCCGGTCAGCGTCGGTCCGTTGGCCGGAATGATGATGGTGTCGGGCTTCGCCACCTCGGCAAGGATTTCGTAGGAGCGCACGAAGCCGTGCATGAAGGCCCCGTTCAGGTAATCCATCACCGGCCAGCGTTGCGCCGACACCGGACCGCCGGCGACGATCACATTGCGCTTCGGGAAGTGCACGAACAGGTCCCCGTTGGTATGCGCAGCCGGCAGATAACGGTAGTTCACCTCTTCGCCGGCGAAGGTCACGGATCCGGTGTTGTAGGTGGTCTGGGTCGGGATGGCCTTGGGGGGCAACGGTCCGTAGTAGCCCTCGTAGAGCGCTGAACGCTCCTTGCGGCGCAGGGCCAGGCGCGTGACCTCATGGGATATCAGCGTGCCCCCGGCCTTGCCCACCGCCTCGTTGGATCCGGTCTGCTCGGGATGCCAGTGGGTATTGATCAGCGTCTGCACCCGCCGCGCCTTCAGAGTGTCGGTCACCGCCTTCAGCAGCACCGCGGAATTCACCGCCAGGCCCCCGTCGATGAGCAGCGCGCCATCCGCGCCCGCCAGACCCACGACGTTGCAGCCGGCGCCGGCGAACACGGCCAGTCCGCCCACGTCCTTGACGCTGATGTCCTGGGGACTGACGCTCTTCTCATCCTTGTCTTTGGCGACGCCCAGCGCCGGCATGGCACCCAGGAGCGAGGCAGCAGAAAGGGCCTGCGCTGCCTCGCGCAGGAACAAACGGCGGGAAATAGACATTTAGGGTCCTACTGGGTCGACCGGCCAGATCACGGCGTCATAGACCACCGTACCAATCGGAGGGCTCTGGGGCGCCCAGTCCGGCGTCTTCGCAAGTTCCACGTTGGCGCCGGCGCCGCGCAGCAGGTCCGCCAGGTCCTTGCGCGGCCGGCTGGGCATCTGCAGGAAGGGCACGAAGCCGCGACCCATGGCGTAGTCGAGCGCGGTCAGGCCGTCCTCGTCCTTGGCGTTCACGTCTATCCCCAACTTGATCAGCCCTGCTATCACGTCCTTGTTGCCGCCCCGGACCGCGTAGTGCAGCGCCGAACCGCCGCGCGTGCGCTGCAGGAAGTGACGCTTGGACATGAGGTTCACGTCGGCGCCGGCTTGCGCCAGCACCTTGATCAGCTCCACGGTCGGGCTGAGCGCGTTCGGGTGGTCGGTAGGGCCGGCCACGGCTGCAGCGGCCGGGGCGCCGGCCTCGGCGCCCGCCCGCCCGCGCCCGCCGCCGCGCACCGCCGGGGGAATCTCAGCGCCGGGACCCGCGCCGGGCGCGGCCGTCGGCGGCGGAATGTCGGCGCGTGCCGCACCCGGATTGCCGGTGCCGCCATTGCGCGAGCCCACCGCCAGGATGATCGGCCCCTGGCCGTCGGCCGTGGCGAGCTTGGGATTGGCGCCATGGGCGAGCAGCAGCTTGACGACGTCAAGGTTGCCGCCGGCGCAGGCCACCAGAAACGGCGTGGTGCCGCGTCCGGTGCTGATGCCGCCGAAGCCGCGGCCTGCGGGACGGAAATAGGTCTGCTGGTTGGGATCTGCGCCGTGCTCCACCAGCAGCTGCACCACGTCACGCCCCGTGGCCTTGTTTGGCCGGTCCATGTCGAGGGGATTACCGCTGCCGCGGCTGTTGATATTGCTGATGGCCACATGCAGCGGGGCCTGGCCGAAGATGTCCCAGGCGTTCACGTCAGCGCCGGCCTCGATCAGACGCTTGGCGATATCCCAGTTGCCGTTCAGCATCGCGATCACCAGCGGCGACATGCCCGAGGGGTCGGGCTGATCGACATCGACCTTGTGCTTCAGCAGCACCTCGACGCAGGCGCCGCAGTTCTCGCGGGCCGCATACATCAGCGGCGTCAGTCCCCCTCGGTCCAGCTGCTTGGCGCGACTTTCGGCAGTCGCCACGCGTTGATAATCACGGATCGCCGAGCGGGCATTGGCCTCGGCACCCCGGGACAGCAGCAGTTCCACAAGTTCCGGATGGCGCCGCGCCGCGGCCCACATCAGCGGGGTCTGGGCACCGAAGCGCTCGCGAGCATCGACCTGCGCGCCGGCCCGCAGCAGCATTTTCGCCGCCTCGAGGTTGCCCGCGCGGGCCGCCAGGTGCAGCGCGGTTTCCCCGTCCGGATTGGGTGAATTGGCATCGGCCCCGGCCTTCAGCAGCAGTTCGATCAGTTCGGTGTTGGAGGCATCCGCGGCCAGCTGCATGGCAGTGACGCCATAGTCGTTGACGGCCTTGACGTTGGCACCCGCCTTCAGCAGGCGCTTGGCCTCAGCCGTGTTGCCGTTGAAAACCGCCCATTGCAGCGGCGTGCTGCCGTCGGGCCGCGCGCTCGCCTCGGCGGCCAGCACCGCCGATCCGCTCAAGATGGCGGCTGCCGCAAAGGCCGCGATCTGCATGCCCCCCCGGCGCATGTCAGACGTCGGCCAGAGGACCCGAGGAATCCCCGAATTTCTCGAGGTTGACCCCGGCGCGCTGAACCATGGTCAGCAGGATGTTGGCGTGCGGCGTGTCCTTGGGCATGGCCAGGTGCTGGCCGCCCTTGATGCCGCCGCCCCGTCCCAGCAGCAGCTGCGGCAGCGGGTTGTTGTTGTGCAGATCGCTGTTGGCCATGTTGCTGCCGAACAGAATGATGGAATTGTCCAGCACGTTGCCGTCGCCTTCCTTGATGGTGGCCAGGCGCTTGGCGAAGCGGTTGACCCGATCCGCGTGGTAGGCCTGGATGCGCACCAGGCGCGCGTGCTTCTCCGGATCCTCGCCGTGATGCGAGAGCGGGTGGAAGGCCTCATCGACGTTCACCTGCGGATAGGTGCGCATGCTGGCTTCCTTCACCATGCGCATGGTCGCGACGCGCGTCTGGCCGGTCTGCCAGGCCAGCGCGATCATCTCGAACTGGATATCCAGCAGCTCGCCGAAATCATCCGGCGCGCCCAGCGGCGCGTTGGGCAGATTGCCGAGCGAATCGGCCTTGGCGGTCAGCTTCTGCACGCGCTTTTCCACCTCGCGCACCGATTCCAGATAGTCGCTCACCAGCGCACGGTCGGAACCATCGAGCTTGCGGCTTAGGGATTTGCTGGCGTCCTGGACGTAGTCGAGCAGGCTCCCGGTGGAGGCCAGCAGGCCCTTGCGCTCGGCGTTGGAATCGCCGGGCCCGAACATGGTCGTGAACACATGGCGCGGGTTGCCTTCCAGCGGCAGTCCCTGCCCCGGGCCACGGAAGTTGCAGGAGCCGCCGGGTTCACCGCACAACTCCAAGGAGGGCAGCGGGGTCTCCTGGCCGATCTGCCGTGCGGCGACCTGGTCGATGGAAATGCCGGCGTTGCCGGTCTGACCGGGGGAGTTCGGCACCGTGCAGGTGAGCCAGGTGGCCTCGATGATGCCGTGCGGATCGGTGCTCTCGCCGGGCTTGTTGCGCAGGTTGGTCACCACGGTGACGTAGTCGCGCATGCCCTCGAAGGGCTTCAAGATCGGCGAGAACTTGAAATCCTTGCCGGTGCCCTCCGGGGTCCAGAACTTCTGCACCGCGCCGTGCGGAAAATACACATATCCCAGTCGCGGCTTGATGGCCGCGGCAGTGCCGGCCCACGCCGTGCGCGCCGGAATCATCGCATCCAGCAAGGGCAGCGCAATTGCTGCGCCGGCGCCCTTGAGGACGGTACGGCGCGACAGATGCTTCTTGGTCACGAACATGGCGATATGCCTCCGGCCTTAATGTGCGGAACTCAAATTGGATGCCTGCGTCGTCAGTGTCGCAGGCAGCGGGGCGGCGGGTGCGCGTTTGCGGAACGCGTCACTCTGCACCACCCCCAGGACGATGGACTCGAACCGATAGTTGTGCGTCGCAGCTTCCCGCACGATGGCGCGCACGCTCGGCATGTCGCCGAACTCCATCGGCCGACCCACCGCGTAGGTCATCAGCTTCTCGGTGATCGACTGGACCAGCTGCGGACCGCGCGCGGCAAGCACCCGATGCAGATCCTCGGGACCTGCCATGCGCGTGCCGTCCGGCATGGTCGCGGCCGTGTCGATGAGGGTGTGCGACTGCGGATCGATGGTGCGGAACTGGCCGACGGTGTCGAAATTCTCCAGCGCAAAGCCCAGCGGATCCATCACGGCGTGGCAGCCCGCGCACGGCGGATTGCGGCGATGAACCTCGGTGCGCTCGCGCACGGTGGTGGGCTTGCCGGCCACGGTGGCGATCAGGATGGGCACGTTTTTCGGCGGATTGGCCTGCGGGGTGCCGAGGATGCGCTCCATGATCCAGGCGCCGCGCAGCACCGGGGCGGTGCGGTCCGGGTTGGCCGTCGTCATCAGCACCGCACCCTTGCCCAGCAGGCCGAAGCGCTTCGGATCCTTCAGGGTGATGCGGCGGAACTCGCCGCCCTTGATGTCCTGCATGCCGTAGAGCAGGGCCAGCTGTTCATTGACGTAGGTATGGTCGGCGGTCAGCAGATCCACCACGCTGCGGTCCGAGCGCAGGATGCTGTCGACGAACAGCGTCAGCTCCTTCTTGAACAGCGGACGCGGATCGTACTGGCCGGCGGCATAGCTGAACTGGGCCTGCTGCGGCGAGATGGTGTCCATCTTGGCGATGTTCAGCCACTGGAACACGAAGTCATTGGTGATGGAGAGCGCGCGCGGATCGGCCAGCATGCGGTGCACCTGGGCCTGCAGCACCTGTGGCTTGGAGAGCTCATTCTTGGCGGCCAGGTCCAGCAGCTGCTGGTCGGGCAGGCTGCTCCACATGAAGTAGGACATGCGCGAGGCGAGCTCGAAGTCATTGAGCGTGCGCACCGTGTCGCCAGCCTGTTCCGCGCGATACAGGAAATTCGGGCTGGCGAGGATGGCGGCGAGCGCATCGCGTACGCCGGTCTCGAAAGTGCCCGCCTCGCGGCCCTTCTGGTAGAAGGCGAGCAGCGGCTGCAGATCCTCATCGGTCACCGGGCGCCGGAAGGCATGCTGCGCCAGGTTGGCGATGATCTTCTGGGCGCAGGGCGCCTCCTCGGCGGCGCTGGCCGGCATGCAGATGAACACCAGCTTGCGGCTGGGCGTGTCACTCATGCCGGTGACCTTGATGGGGCCCTTGATCTGCATGGCGTGCACGGCATTCACGCGCTGCTGGCCGCCGTCCAGGGTATTGGGCCGGATGCGCTCATCGCTCTCGGCATAGCTGCGGCGCAGAAAAGTCACCGCCACCTTGTGCTGCCCGGCGGTGGCGTGGAAGCGGATATCGCGCAGGCGGCTGTTGATGTGGAAGACGCCCGCGTCCAGGTTCTGGTCGACGTCCTTGTAGTCCTTCTCGCCGCCGACATTGAGGCGATGGATCTCCTTGCCGTCGAGCAGGATGATGACGGTGTTCTCGAACTCCAGCTTCGGCACTTCGCGCGCCATGGCCATGTCGCCGATGGTCAGCGAATACTCCCCGTCGGCCGCGAACCAGTGCTCGGCCACCATGCCGCCGCGGGTGCCGAACGGCATGCCGTCCTGATACTTCTCCTGATTGCCCGTTCCCACCCCGGGGCGCGGATTCAGCGAAATGATCATGTTGGCGATGTTGCCGTAGGTGGTATCGATCGGCGCGGCCTTGGGGTCACCCACGGCCTGCAGGGCCAGCGCGCGCGCCGCGGTGACCGACTGGTCCAGGAAATTCGGCGTCACCTGCAGCAGTTGCGCATCGGTGTCGAAGCCGTCCTTCAACGGATCCTGCGGCAGCCAGGCGGCCCCATCGACATCCAGGCCGATCAGGTCGTGCACGGAATTGGCGTATTCGCGACGGTTCAGGCGCCGCAGCGGCACGCGGCCCGGATCCGTGCGGGCGGTGCCCGCATCATCCAGGGTGGTTTCCAGATACGAGACCAGGTTCTTGATGGCGGCGTTGTCGGGACGCTTGTGACCCGGCGGGGGCATCATGCCGCCGCGCAGCTTGCGCACCGCCTGTTCCCAGATCTTGGCATCCTGGGGAATGCCGTCCGCGGACATGGTGTCGAACGCCACGCCGCCCGCCCAGTCATCGGTGTTGTGGCAGTCGTAGCAGTACGACTGGATGGTCTTCCAGTTGCCGTGGCTGCCGTCAGCCGGCGCCGTGGCGGCGAGCGCGGCGCCCGCGAACAGGCCACAGGCGGTGAGGGCGGCAGATACCTGAATGCGCTTTGAAAACACTCGAAAACTCCACAGCAGACCGCGGGCGAAAAGCGGACGAGGCCGAGCTAACCGCTAGTATATCTGGGTATTTTTGACGTGCAGCCAAGAGTCACGAACTGCGCAACTGCGTCACCAATCGCACCCTGCCGGACTCGAAATCCGCACCGCACGGCCGAAGAGTTGCCGGCACAACAGATCAGCCCGAAATTCCATAATTGGGGCCTCTGCGGCGCCGCGGGCGCCGGTGAGTCGAATTGGAACGTAGATTATTGATTTAGTTAATTATTTCATTTCCTGAAGGCCGCCAGGCCTGATTCCCGCATCCGGCCCGCCCCGACAACACCGACAGTGCGCCTCGAGCGCTTCAAGGGCTTCGGCCGCATGCGCCCGTAAAGCCGGGCCCAAGCCCCTGGCGGATTGGGTTGGAAACAGCCGCGGCGCGCCCCCCGCCTGACCTGCAGCGCGCCGATCAAGCGAGTATGATATTATCATACTATTGGTGCGACCGGAGGAGCCCAAGCATGACCACCGTACGCAAAACCATCACCTTGACCGACCAGCAGGACAGCTGGATCAAGGCACAGGTGGATGGTGGCCACTACACCAACGACAGCGAATACATTCGTGATCTCATTCGCAAGGAACAGGAGCGCGGGGCCGAGATCGACGCCATCCGCAATGCGCTGATCGAAGGCGAAAACAGCGGCAAGCCAAGACGCTTTGACCCGGCGGCGTTCAAGCGCAAGCTGCGTCGCAAACATGGCTGAATACCAGCTCTCTGCGGCAGCCGAGCACGACCTTGAGGACATCTGGCTTTACTCGCGCGAGCAGTGCAGCACTGCACAGGCCGAACGCTATCTCGACACCCTGACAGCAGCGTTTCAGGAACTGGCGGAACCTCCGCAAGCTGCTGCGGCTGCGACCACATCCGGGCGGGCTATCGCCGCCGCAGCGTCGGACGACACATGATCTATTTCCGAATTGAAACCTACGGCATCGCGATCATCCGGGTGCTCCACGACCGCATGGACGCCAGACGGCAGCTGTAACCGATGGACATCTCCGCGCACACCCCGGTCATGCAGCAGTACCTGCGCCTCAAGGCCCAGTATCCCGACGTGCTGCTCTTCTACCGCATGGGCGACTTCTACGAACTGTTCTTCGAGGACGCGCGCCGCGCCGCGGCGCTGCTCGACATCACCCTGACCGCACGGGGCCAATCGGCCGGCGCGCCCATCCCGATGGCGGGGGTGCCCGCGCACAGCGCCGACGGGTATCTCGCCCGGCTGGTGCGCAAGGGCGAAAGCGTGGCGGTCTGCGAGCAGATGGGCGACCCGGCGACCTCCAAGGGCCCGGTGGAGCGCCAGGTGGTCCGGGTCATCACGCCCGGCACCGTCACGGATGCGGCGCTGCTGGATGACCGACGCGAGACCCTGCTGGCCGCGGTGGCCCGCGAGGGCGAGAACTTCGGCCTCGCCTGGCTGGATCTGGCCGCGGGACGCTTCACGCTGCTCGAGGCCTCGGGCACCCAGGCGCTGCTGGCCGAACTGGAAAGGCTGCGCCCCGCGGAACTGCTGATCAGCGAGAACCTGGCGCAGGATTCGCTGCAGCGATCGGGTACGGCGCTGCGCACCCGGCCGCCCTGGCATTTTGAAACCGAGACCTGCGCGCGGGCGCTCAACCGGCAGCTGGGCACGCTCGATCTGCAGGGCTTCGGCCTGCGTGCCGATTCGCTGGCGGTGAGTGCCGCAGGGGCACTGCTGCAGTATGTGGGCGACACGCAGAAGGCCGCGGTACCGCATATCCGCACCCTGAACGTCGAGCAGCGCGGCGAGGCGTTGCTGCTGGATGCGGCAACGCGGCGCAATCTGGAACTGGACTCCAGCCTCTCCGGGAACCCCGAGGCCACGCTGTTCGCGCTCATCGATCGGTGCGTTACGGCCATGGGCTCGCGGCAGTTGCGCCGCTGGCTGAACCGCACGCTCACCGATCAGGGGCTGCTGCGCCAGCGCTACCAGGCCCTCGCCGCGCTGATAGACCGGCGCCGCTTCGAGGCGCTGCGCGAACCGCTGGAAGGCATCGGCGATGTGGAACGCATTCTCGCGCGCGTCGCCCTGCGCTCGGCACGGCCCCGGGATCTGGCGCAGTTGCGCAACGCCCTCGCCCGGCTGCCGGCGCTGCGCACCGCGGCCGCAGGTCCCGCGGCCGACGCGCCCCTGCTCGAGGCTCTGCTGGCCGGTACGGGCGAGCATCCGCAGGTGCAGGCGCTGCTCACGCAGGCCATCGCAGCGGAGCCCCCGGCCCTGCTGCGCGAGGGCGATGTGATCGCCGCCGGCTACGACGCGCAGCTGGATGAGCTGCGGCATATCGCCACGCACACCGATGCCTTCCTGCTGGAGCTTGAACAGCGCGAGCGCGAACGCGCCGGCATTGCCGGGCTGAAGCTGGGATTCAACCGGGTGCAGGGCTTCTTCATCGAAGTCTCCCGCAAGGACGCCGAGCGCGTACCCACGGACTACGTGCGACGCCAGACCGTGAAATCCGCCGAGCGCTTCATCACCGCGGAACTCAAGAGCTTCGAGGACAAGGTGCTTTCGCGCCAGGGACCGGGCGCAGGTGCGCGAACGCGAGCTGTACGAGGCGCTGCTGACGCAGCTGATCGAACAGTTGGGCGCCCTGCAGGCCACCGCGGCCGCGGTGGCGCAGCTGGATGCCCTGGGAGCGCTGGCCGAGCGCGCCTGCTCGCTGCAGTGGATCCAGCCGCAGCTGGTGACGCAGCCGCGACTGCATATCGAGGCCGGCCGCCATCCGGTGGTGGAGAAATTCCTGGTCGGCGGCACCTTCGTGCCCAATGACCTGGACCTGGACGAGCGCCGCCGCATGCTGGTCATCACCGGTCCGAACATGGGCGGCAAGTCCACCTACATGCGTCAGACCGCGCTGATCGCCATCCTCGCCCACATGGGCAGCTTCGTTCCGGCCGACCGGTGCGTGATCGGCCCGCTGGACAGGATCTTCACGCGCATCGGCGCCGCCGACGATCTGGCCGGCGGCCGCTCGACCTTCATGGTCGAGATGACCGAGGCGGCCAATATCCTCAACAACGCCACGCCGCGCAGCCTGATCCTGATGGATGAGATCGGTCGGGGCACCAGCACCTTCGACGGCCTGTCACTGGCCTGGGCGATCGCCCGCCACATCGCCACGCGCACCCGGGCCATGACGCTGTTCGCGACGCACTACTTCGAACTCACCACCCTGGCGGCGGAACTGGAGGCCTGCGTGAACGTGCACCTGGATGCCACCGAACACGCCGACGGCATCATCTTCCTGCACGCCGTCAAGGAAGGTCCCGCGGATCGCAGCTATGGGCTGCAGGTCGCGCAGCTGGCCGGCGTGCCGCGCGAAGTCATCGCGCAGGCGCGACACTATCTGACGGGTCTGGAGAACCAGCGCGACCGGGACCGTCCGGTGAGTCCGCAGGGTGAACTGCAGCTGCTGGCCCGGCCGGAACCCACGCTCCGCCCGGAAATCGAGACCGCGCGCGCACTGCTGGCGGTGGTGGAGGCCGTGAACCCCGATGAACTCTCGCCGAAGGCCGCCCTGGAAGCGCTGTACCGGCTGCGCGCGCTGCTGAAGAACTGACGGCTTTTAGGCGCTCGGCGGCGGGGTACGCACCCGGATATGCAGTTCGCGCAGCTGCTGCTCGCTGACCTCGGAAGGCGCATCGGTCATCTGGTCGGCCGCCGTCTGGGTCTTGGGGAAGGCGATCACGTCGCGGATGCTGTCGGCGCCGGCCATCAGCATGGCCAGCCGATCCAGCCCGAAGGCGATGCCGCCATGCGGGGGCGCGCCGAACTTCAGCGCATCCAGCAGGAAGCCGAACTTCTGCTGCGCCGCATCGGCACCGATGCCCAGCAATTCAAAGACGGCCGACTGCAGCTCCTGGCGATGGATACGCACCGAGCCGCCGCCGATCTCCGAGCCGTTGAGCACGATGTCGTAGGCCTTGGCCAGCGCCGCGCCGGGATTGGCGGCAAGCGCGACCGGATCTTCGTTCAGCGGCGAAGTGAACGGGTGGTGCACGGCCACCCAGCGCTTGGCCTCCGGGTCCCATTCAAACATGGGGAAGTCCACCACCCACAGCGGCCGCCAGCCAGGTTCGAGCAGCTTCAGGTCCTGGCCGACCTTGATGCGCAGGGCGCCGATGGAATCATTGACCACCTTGGCGGAATCGGCGCCAAAGAAAATCAGGTCGTTGTCGGCCGCGCCGGTGCGCGCCAGGATGCCGGTGACCGCCGCATCGCTCAGGAACTTGATGATGGGTGACTGCAGGCCATCGCGACCCTTGGCCACTTCGTTGACCTTCACGTACGCCAGGCCCTTGGCGCCGTAGCGCGCCACGAAGGCGGTGTAGTCATCGATCTCCTTGCGCGAGAGCGCGCCTCCCCCCGGCACCCGCAACGCGGCCACGCGCCCCGCCGCGTCGTTCGCGGGCCCCGCGAACACCTTGAAACTGCAGTCCTTGACCAGATCCGCCACGTCCACCAGTTCCAGCCGGATGCGCAGGTCCGGTTTGTCGGAAGCGTAACGCCGCATCGCTTCCGCATAGCTCATGCGCGGAATCGGATCCGGCAGCGACACCTGCATCACCTCGCTGAACAGATGCCGCAGCAGCCCCTCCATCGACACCATGATGTCTTCCTGGGTGAGGAAGGAGGTCTCGATATCCAGCTGCGTGAATTCAGGCTGGCGGTCCGCGCGCAGGTCCTCGTCACGGAAGCAGCGCACGATCTGGTAGTAACGGTCGAAGCCCGCCACCATCAGCAGCTGCTTGAATATCTGCGGCGACTGCGGCAACGCGAAGAACTTGCCGGCATGGGTGCGGCTGGGCACCAGGTAGTCCCGGGCGCCTTCCGGCGTGGACTTGCCCAGCACCGGGGTCTCCAGATCGATGTAGCCGTTGCCGTCCAGGTAGCTGCGCATCGCGCGGGTGATGTGATGCCGCTGGCGCAGGCGTCGCGTCATGACCTCGCGTCGCAGGTCGAGGTAGCGATACTTCAGGCGCACTTCCTCGCTGACGTGCTCGTCCAGCTGGAAGGGCAGCGGTTCGGACCGGTTCAGCACGGTCAGCTCCCGCGCCAGCAGTTCGACCTGGCCGGACTTCAGGTTCGCATTGACGGTGCCGGCCGGGCGCGAGCGCACCTTGCCCTTCACCTGGATGACGAACTCGCTGCGCAGGCGTTCGGCATCGGCGAACACGGCCTTCAGGTCCGGGTCGAACACCACCTGCAGCAGGCCCTCCCGGTCCCGCAGGTCGACGAAAATCACCCCGCCGTGATCGCGGCGACGATGGACCCAGCCGGCGACGGTCACCTCCTGCGAGGTGAGCTTTTCGTCGACATTTCCGCAGTAATGAGTGCGCATAGGGCGGCGGATGTTACGGACGAGGCGGCAAATGAGCAACCGGCGGTTCGGGCAGTACCACGCCGCAGGTGACGATCATCTTCATGGCCGCATCCACCGACATTTCCAGCGCGATCAGCTGCTGCTTGGGCACCAGGATGATGAAACCGGAAGTGGGATTGGGCGCCGTGGACACGAACACGCAGGTCAGCTTCTGGCCGGTGCGGCCGCTCACCTCGGCCACGTCCTCGGCGGTCACGAAGCCGATGCTCCAGATCCCGGGGCGCGGATATTCCACCGCCACGACCTGGCGGAAGGAATTGCTCGAGGACAGCACGCTTTCGGTGAAACTGCGCACGCCGCCGTAGACCGACCGCACCAGCGGAATGCGCTGCATCAGGTCCTCGAAGTAGCCGACCAGCTGGCGACCGATGAGGTTGGTGACCAGCAGGCCGGTCAGCAGCACCACCACGAAGGCGAACAGCACGCCCAGGCCCGGCAGATGAAAGCCCAGCAGCGTCGTGGGCTGGTATCTGGCCGGCAGCAGCACCAGCGTGCGGTCCATCAGCGTGACGAAGAAGCCGGCCACCCAGATGGTGGCGATGATGGGCAGCCAAACCAAGACGCCTGCCACCAGCAGCCGGCGCAGACTCACGGGGCGCTTGGCCGGCTTTACGACTCGCGGCTCATCGGCCACGACGTTTGCCGGCCTTGGCTTTGGGCTTCGGCGCGGGCTTGCGCGCCTGCGCCCGGGCGGAGCGCTTCGGGCTGCCCCGGGCCGGCTTCGCGGCCGGCGCGGCTTTTTCGGCCGGCTTGGCCTCCGCCTTCTTGTCGGCGGGCCTGGCGTCACCGGCCTTGGCATCCGCCGGGGCAGCGCTGGCGGCGGGCTTGGCGTCCGAGCCCTCGTTGGCATCGCCGGCCAGATTGCGCTTGTTTTCCTTGTCGCCCTTGAAATCCGTCTCGTACCAGCCGCCGCCCTTCAGGCGGAACACGGGTGCCGAGATCAGCTTCTTCATGGTGCTCTTGCCGCAGGACGGGCACTTCTTCAGTGGCGCATCACTGATCTTCTGCATCAGTTCCGTGTAGAACTTGCAGCTGGCGCACTCGTATTCGTAGAACGGCATGGAATCGTCACTTCGAGGCAGTTTTCAAAGGGTTTCGAAGTATACAGCCTACGCCGCCCGTTCGACCGACCGGCTGAAGGTCAGCCGGCCGTCCCGGACGGCGGCCCGGATGGTGTCCCCGGGGGTGAAGTCGCCGCGCAGGATGTGCTGCGCCAGCGGATTCTCGATCTGCTGCTGGATCGCCCGCTTCAGCGGGCGCGCCCCGTAGACCGGGTCGAACCCGGCCTCGGCGAGCAGGTCGCGGGCGCTGTCCTCCAGCACGATCTCCAGATTGCGTTCCTGCAGCCGCTTGCGCAGGTAGAGCAGCTGGATGTCGACGATCTTGCGGATCTGCTCGGTGCCCAGGGGATGGAACACCACGATGTCGTCGATCCGGTTGATGAACTCCGGACGGAACGACTGCTGCACGATCTCCATCACCGCCGCGCGCATGCGCGAGTAGTTCTTCTCGCCGGCGAATTCCTGGATGACCTGCGACCCGAGGTTGGAAGTCATGATGATGACGGTATTGCGGAAATCCACCGTGCGGCCCTGCCCGTCGGTCAGCCGGCCGTCGTCCAGCACCTGCAGCAGCACATTGAATACATCCGGATGGGCCTTTTCGACCTCATCCAGCAGGATCACCGCGTAGGGACGACGCCGCACCGCCTCGGTCAGGTAGCCGCCCTCCTCGTAACCCACGTAGCCCGGGGGTGCGCCGATCAGGCGCGCCACCGAGTGCTTCTCCATGAACTCGGACATGTCGATCCGGATCATGGCCTCCTCGGTGTCGAACAGGAAATCGGCCAGCGCCTTGCACAGTTCGGTCTTGCCGACTCCCGTGGGTCCCAGGAACAGGAAGGAGCCGTTCGGTCGGCGCGGATCCGACAACCCCGCGCGCGAGCGCCGGATGGCATCGGAGACAATGCGCACCGCATCGTCCTGGCCCACGACCCGCTTGTCGAGCTCGCTTTCCATGCGCAGCAGCTTTTCCTTCTCGCCCTCGAGCATCTTGCTCACCGGAATGCCGGTCCACTTGGAGACCACTTCCGCGATCTCCTCCTCGGTGACCTTGTTGCGCACCAGCTGGGTGTCCTGATTTTCGGCCGCGACCGCCTGGGCCAGGCGCTTCTCCAGTTCGGGCAGGCGCCCGTACTGCAGTTCCGCCATCTTCCCCAGATCGCCGGCGCGCCGGGCCGCCTCCAGCTCCAGCCGCAGGTGCTCCATTTCCTCGCGAATCTGCGCGGCCCCCTGCAGGGACGCCTTCTCGGACTTCCACACCTCTTCCATGTCCGCATATTCGCGCGACAGCGCTTCCACCGTCTCATCGAGGGTGCGCAGGCGTTTGCGGGAGGCCTCGTCGGTTTCCTTCTTCAGGGCCTCGCGCTCGATCTTCAGCTGGATCAGGCGCCGCTCCAGGCGATCGAGCACCTCGGGCTTGGAGTCGATCTCCATGCGGATGCGCGCGGCCGCCTCATCGATCAGGTCGATGGCCTTGTCGGGCAGCTGCCGGTCGGCGATGTAGCGATGCGAGAGGGTCGCGGCCGCGACGATGGCAGGATCGGTGATGTCCACGCGGTGATGCACTTCATAGCGCTGCTGCAGGCCGCGCAGGATTGCGATGGTGTCCTCCACCGAGGGCTCATTCACCATCACGCGCTGGAAGCGCCGTTCCAGCGCGGCGTCCTTTTCGATGTACTTGCGGTACTCATCCAGCGTGGTGGCGCCGATGCAGTGCAGCTCGCCGCGGGCGAGCGCGGGCTTCAACATGTTGCCCGCATCCATGGAGCCTTCGGCGCGGCCCGCGCCCACCACGGTGTGCAGTTCATCGATGAACAGGATGACCTGCCCTTCCTGCTTGGCGAGGTCGTTGAGCACGCCCTTGAGGCGCTCCTCGAACTCACCGCGGAACTTGGCGCCGGCGATCAGCGCGCCCATGTCGAGCGCCAGAATGCGCCGGTTGCGCAACCCTTCCGGTACTTCGCCGTTGACGATGCGCTGCGCGAGGCCTTCGGCGATGGCGGTCTTGCCCACGCCCGGCTCGCCGATCAGCACCGGATTGTTCTTGGTGCGCCGCTGCAGGACCTGGATGGTGCGGCGGATCTCATCATCCCGACCGATGACCGGATCGAGCTTGCCCGACTCGGCCCGGGCGGTGAGGTCCACGGTGTACTTCTCGAGCGCGCCGCGCTGTTCCTCGGCGTTGGCGTCATTGACCTTCTCGCCGCCGCGCACGTCGGCAATCGCCTTCTCGACGGCGGCCTTGGTGAGGCCCGCGTCCTTGAGCAGGCGCGCCAGGTTGCCGCGGTCCTCGAAGGCGGCCAGCACGAACAGCTCGCTGGCGATGAACTGGTCCTGGCGCTGCTGGGCGAGTTTGTCGGTGACGTTCAGCAGTCGCTGCAGATCATTGGAGATGTGCACGTCCCCGGCGGAGCCCTGCACGGTGGGCAGCTGCTCCACCAGCTTCGTCAGGTCATTGCGCAGCGTGGTGAGATTGGCGCCGGCCTTCAGCAGCAGCGGGCGCACCGTCCCGCCCTGCTGCTCCAGCAGGGCCAGCAGCACATGCGCCGGCTCGATCAGCTGCTGATCACGGCCCAACGCCAGGGACTGCGCATCTGCCAGCGCCGCCTGGAACTTGCCCGTCAGTTTGTCCATCCGCATGACCACTCCCTCGAATCCTTAAGCCGTCTCAAGGGCTTGTGTGGGGTCTAGACCCGCCAGATCAAGGCTGCCATGCGCCCCGATTGTCCGTCCCGGCGGTGCGAAAAGTAGCGCTCGGGGTCGGCAAACGTACACCAGCCGCCCCCGTGGATGCCCGTGAGGCCCAAAACCTCCAGCCGCTGGCGTGCCAGCAGGGCCAGATCGCACTGCCAGCGCCCCCGGGGGTTGACCGCAAAGGCCGCCGGCGCCTGCGCCGCCGCGCTCGCCGGGGTGGCCGCCAGCAGCGCCTCGCGGACCTCCGGCCCCACCTCGAAATGCCCGAAGCCGATCCCGGGTCCGATCCAGGCGAGCAGCTGCGCCGGCGGCACATCCGTGGCCGCCACGGTGTTCTCCAGCACTCCGGCGGCCAGGCCGCGCCAGCCCGCATGGGCGGCGCCCACGACCGATCCGTCGCGGGCCGCGAACAGCACCGGCAGGCAGTCGGCGACCTGGATCACGGCCACCTGGCCGACTTCGCGGGTGACGACGCCGTCGGCCGGATCCGCCACGGCGGCCGCTCCCAGCCGCACGACCCGATTGCCGTGCACCTGCGACAGCCAGGCCGGTTCCGCGGGCAGCTCGAAGCCCGCGCGGATGCGCCGCCGGTTTTCAGCCACGGCCGCCGGGTCATCCTGCACGTGGCTGCCGACATTCAAGGAAGCGAAGGGTCCCTTGCTGACGCCGCCGCCGCGAAGAGTGAACAGGGCCCGGATGTTTCCCGGCGCCGGCCACTCGGGCCGCAGGCACTGCGGCCCCGGGTCCAGCGGGCTAGCGCGGGTGCCGGGCATGGGAGGCCGTACCGGCGTGGGCTGCCTCGCGCTGGTCTGCGGCCAGCGCGGCGATCAGCCCCTGCATGTCCGCCGGTATGGCCGCCTTGAAGGACAGCGCCTTGCCGGTGAAGGGGTGCGCCAGGCCCAGTTCCGCGGCATGCAGGGCCTGGCGGCGGAAGCCATCGAGGGTGCTGCGCAGCGCTTCGGAGGCGCCGGCCGGATAGCGGCGGCGCGTGCCGTACACCGGATCCCCGACCACCGCATGGCCGATATGGGCCAGGTGCACCCGGATCTGGTGGGTTCGCCCGGTCGCCAGCTGGGCCAGCACCTGGGTATGGGCCCGGAAGCGCTCCATGATGCGCACATGCGTCACGGCCTCGCGGCCATCGGGGCGCACGGCCATCTTGGTGCGGGCGGTGCGGTGCCGGCCGATGGGCTCATCCACGGTGCGACCGCCCGTGAGGACCCCAATGCACACCGCCACGTAGCGGCGCTCGATTTCGCGGGCGGCCAGGGCTGCCACCAGGGCATGGTGGGCTTCGACGGTCCGGGCCACCACCATCAGCCCGCTGGTGTCCTTGTCCAGCCGGTGAATCAGCCCCGCCCGGGGCACCAGCGCCAGCTTCGGGTCCAGCCCCAGCAGGGCATTCTGCAAGGTGCTGGTGGGATTGCCCGCGCCGGGGTGCACGACTACGCCCGCTGCCTTGTTGATGATGCGCAGCGCCTCATCCTCGTACACCACTTGCACCGGCAGGCTTTCCGCGGCGACCGCGGTTTCGGCCTCGATTCTGGCGCTAATGCGCACCTGCTCGCCGCCCAGGATCCTGTCCCGGGAGCGCGGCACGGCGCCGTTGAGCTGCACGGCGCCGGCCTCGATCCAGCCCTGCAGGCGCTGGCGCGAGTACTGCGGCAGCAGGCGCGCCAGGGCCTGGTCCAGGCGCAGGCCCACCATCCCTTCCGGGATGGCGATCTCGTGGGTACGGAACTCGACGGTCAAGCAACAGTCCTAGTGCTAATCGTGAAATGGCTATACTGGCGGGCTACTGCCAGCGCGTCTTCCAGCAACTTTAGGGGGCCCTTTACAACATGTCTGCTAACGGCCTGGCCCGTGGCCTGATCCTCGCATTGTGCATCACTTCGGTCCTGCTGACCGGGTGTGAGTCCAGTCGCGAGCGCAAGTTGCTGAATTCCAATCCCGCGGCCATCTACAAGGTGGCGCACGATCGCATGGAGAGCGGGGACTACAAGAGCGCGATCAAGCTGCTGGAGGGTCTCACGGCCCGCTTCCCGTTCACCGAGCAGGCGCGCCAGGCGCACCTGGACCTGATCTACTGCTATTACAAGGACGGGGAAAGCGAGGCGGCCACCGATGCGGCCGACACCTTCATCCGCGAGAACCCCATCAACCCGCGCATCGACTACGCCTACTACGTCAAGGGGCTGGTGGATTTCGAGCGCATGCCGAACCTGCTCGAGCGCGGCTTCCGCGCCGACCTGACCAAGCGTCCGCCGGTGACGGCGCGCAAGGCCTTCGACGCCTTCCGGCACGTCGTCGTGCAGCACCCGAAGAGTGCGTACGCCCACGATGCCCTGCAGCGCATGGTCTATCTGCGTAATCGCCTGGCCGAGTACGACGTGCACGTGGCGCGCTACTACATGGCGCGCGGCGCCTATGTCGGCGCCTCGGAGCGCGCGGCCGAGGCCATCCAGCAGTTCGACGGTGCACCCCAGACCCAGGAGGCCCTGAAGATCCTGATCGCCGCCGACCAGCGCCTCGGGCTCACCGAGAAGGCGACGCAGGCGCAGAAGGTGTATGCCGAGAACTTCAGCGGCAACACGCCGAACCTAAGCGCCGAGAAGGACCGTCACTGGTGGCAGATCTGGCGCTGAAGCCTGAGGCGCAGGTTCAGCGCCGATAGCCGTTGGTAATCGGATAGCGCCAGTCGCGGCCGAAGGCGCGCCGGCTGACGCGCACCCCGGGCGGGGCCTGGCGGCGCTTGTACTCGTTGCGTTTGACCAGATCCAGCACCCGGCCGATGGTCGCGCGGTCGAAGCCGCGCGCCTGGATCTGATCCACCGACAGATCCTCCTCGATGAAGGCCTCGAGGATGGCGTCCAGCACTTCGTAGGGCGGCAGCGAATCGGAGTCCTTCTGGTCCGGACGCAGCTCCGCCGAAGGCTCACGATCGATCACCCGCTGCGGAATGACTTCGCCATTGCGGTTGCAGTAGGCCGCGAGCCGGTACACCAGCAGCTTGCTGCAGTCCTTGATGGGCGCGAAGCCGCCGGCCATGTCCCCGTAGAGGGTGGCATAGCCCACCGCCATTTCGCTCTTGTTGCCCGTGGTCAGCAGCATGCGTCCGGTCTTGTTGGAGATGCCCATGAGCAGCAGCATGCGGCAGCGGGACTGGATGTTCTCCTCAGTGGTGTCCGGCTGACGGTCCGCGAATTCCCCCGCAAGCGCCGCGAGCGTGGCCGCGAACATGCCCTCGATCGGAATCACGCTGTAGTGCACGCCCATGCGCGCGGCCTGGGATTGCGCATCATCGAGACTCATCTGCGCCGTGTAGCGCGAGGGCATCATCACGGCATGAATGCGTTCCGGCCCCAGCGCCTCGGCCGCGATGGCGAGCGTCAGGGCCGAATCCACGCCTCCCGAGAGACCCATGACGACGCCCGGAAAGCCATGCTTGGTCACATAGTCGCGCACGCCCATGACCAGCGCCTGATACACGGTGGCGACATCCGATAGCTCCGGCGCCACGCTGCCGGCGACCGGCACGACGCGTCCGTTCGCGCGCACGAATTCGATCGCGTAGGTGCCTTCCTCGAATCCGGGCGCCCGCATGACCACTTTGCCGGCGGCATCCATGACGAATGAATTGCCGTCGAACACCAGTTCGTCCTGGCCCCCCAGCATGTTCACGTAGGCCACCGGCAGCTTCACTTCCGCAATCCGGGCGCGCGTCACCGTCTCGCGCTCGGTCTGCTTGTGCACTTCGAAGGGCGAGGCATTGATGACGATCAGCAGCTCGGCGCCGGCATCACGCGCCTGGGCCGCGGCGCCGCACTCCCAGATGTCCTCGCACACCAGCAGGCCGATGCGAAAGCCGCGATGCTCGAATACGGTGGGCTCGCTGCCGGCGCGGAAGTAGCGCTTCTCGTCGAACACCTTGTAGTTGGGCAGCTCGCTCTTGCGATGGTTGGCGACCAGCACCCCGTCGCACAGCAATGCCGCGGAATTGTAGATGTCCCGGCCGACGTACTCCGGGTAGCCGACGATGACGCCCATGCCGCGCACCGCATCGCGCACCGTGGCCAGCGCCCGGTCGATGGCCTGGCGGAAGCCGCCGTGAAACAGCAGGTCCTCGGGCGGGTAGCCCGACAGGGTCAGCTCCGGAAACACCAGCAGGTCGGGCTTCAGGCCGCGGCCGGCACGGGCCACCGCCTCGATGACCCGGGTCGCGTTGCCCTGGGCGTCGCCGACCAGGAAATTCAGCTGCGCGAGGCCGATGCGCAGCCGCGGCTCAGTGCTCATGACACATGATGCTCAGCGCCGGCGGGCCTTGCGGGCCCGGGCGGGCTTGCGCGCTGTCGCGCGCCGCTTGGTTTTGGCGGGAGTCCGGCTTGGATTTTGCCTTGGATTTTGCCTTGGTCTTTGCCTTGGCTTTGGATTTGGCTTTCGGCTTGGCCGCCTCCTGCGCTGCGCTCAGGCGCTGCGTGCCGCGGGCCAGCACCGGCGGCAGTCCGCCGGTGGGCTTGGTTCTGCGCGGACGGCTCTTCAGCATTTCCGCCATCGCCGAGCCCAGCTGCGCCGGGGATTTCACGGTGCGTACTCCGGCCGCCTCCAGCGCCTCGAACTTGTCGGCCGCGGTGCCCTTGCCGCCGGCGACGATGGCGCCGGCATGGCCCATGCGCTTGCCGGCAGGGGCGGTCACGCCCGCGATGTAGGCCACCACCGGCTTGGTGACGAAGCGGCGGATGAACTGCGCGCCGGCCTCCTCGTCGCTGCCGCCGATCTCGCCCACCATGATGATGCCTTCGGTGCGCGGATCGCGTTCGAACAGCTCCAGCACGTCGACGAAATTCATGCCGCGGACCGGATCACCGCCGATACCGACGCAGGTGCTTTGTCCCAGGCCCTCGTGCGTGGTCTGGAACACCGCCTCGTAGGTCAGCGTGCCGGAGCGCGAGACGATGCCGACCGCGCCCTTCTTGTGGATGAAGCCCGGCATGATGCCGATCTTGCACTCATCGGGCGTGATGACGCCGGGGCAGTTCGGGCCCACCAGACGGGTCGCGGTGCCGGCAAGACCGGCCTTGACGCGTACCATGTCATTCACCGGAATGCCCTCGGTGATGCACACCACCAGCTCCACGCCCGCATCGGCGGCTTCCAGAATGGCGTCGGCCGCGAACGGCGCCGGCACATAGATCATGCTGACCGTGGCGCCGGTGGCGCGCACCGCCTCATCCACCGTGTTGAACACCGGCTGGCCCAGATGCGTGGTGCCGCCGCGTCCCGGGGTAGTGCCGCCGACGAGCTTGGTGCCATAGGCGAGGCACTGCTCGGAATGGAAGGTGCCCTGCTTGCCCGTGAAGCCCTGGCAGATCACGCGGGTGTTCTTGTCGATAAGGATGCTCATCTTGCTTTCAGCCTTTCTTTGCCAGCGACACCGCCTTGCGGGCCGCATCGGTCAGATCCCCGGCGGGTGTGATGGTAAGTCCGCTCTTGGCCAGCATGGCGCGCGCCTGCGTCGCATTGGTGCCCTCCAGGCGCACCACCACCGGCACCTTCACGCCCACATGCTTGACCGCGTTGATGACGCCCTCGGCGATCAGGTCGCAGCGCACGATGCCGCCGAAGATATTGACCAGGATGGCCTGCACGTTGGGGTTGGAGAGAATCAGCTGGAAGGCCGCCGTGACCCGCTCGCTGGTGGCCCCGCCTCCCACGTCCAGGAAATTGGCGGGCTTGCCGCCATGCAGCTTGATCAGGTCCATGGTCGCCATCGCCAGTCCCGCGCCGTTCACCATGCAGGCGATATTGCCGTCGAGGGACACGTAGTTCAGGTCGTGCTCGGCGGCGCGCCGCTCCATGGGATCT
This sequence comes from uncultured Pseudomonadota bacterium, assembly GCA_963726995.1. Classification (GTDB taxonomy): domain Bacteria; phylum Pseudomonadota; class Gammaproteobacteria; order Steroidobacterales; family Steroidobacteraceae; genus DAIDKA01. The sequence continues at coordinate 1,262,496 of CAVSEP010000006.1, read as the reverse complement.
TCCTGCGCGGTATCCCGCGCCGCGGCCAGCGCCGGCTGCCGGAACAGCGCGTTGTCATCGATGTTGATCTTGGCATCCAGGGCCAGCAGTTCGCCGCTCTGGGTGACGATCAGCGGATTGATCTCCACCAGGCTGGCATCGCGCTCCAGGTACAGCGCGAACAGCGCGGTGGCGATCTTCTGGAAGGCGCCGAGCTGCTGGCCCTCGAAGCCCAAGGCGAAGGCCAGCTTGCGGCACTGGTAGGGCTGCAGGCCGGTGGCCGGGTGCACGCTCACCGACACGATCTTCTCGGGGGTGTGGGCCGCGACTTCCTCGATGTCCATGCCGCCGGCGACCGAGGCGATCAGCGCGATGCGTCCCTTGTCCCGGTTCAGGGTGAGCGACAGGTAGACCTCGCGGGCGATTTGCGAGCCGGTCTCGACGTAGACCTTGTCGACGGGCAGGCCTTCGGCGCCGGTCTGCGGGGTAACCAGGCGGGTGCCCAGCATGCCGGCGGCGGCTGCGCGCACCGCCTCCAGGTCACGTACCACCTTGACGCCGCCGGCCTTGCCGCGTCCGCCGGCATGGACCTGCGCCTTGACGACCCAGATGGGGCCACCCAATGACTGAGCGGCCGCGACGGCCTCCTCGGGACTGGCGGCGACGCGTCCGGCCGGCACCGGAATGCCAAAGCTGCGAAAGACGTCCTTCGCCTGATACTCGTGCAAGTTCATGCTGGGGGTGGACCTTTAAGGGATGGAGAAACTTCACATTCTGCCAAAGATGCTACAGTCGCGCCCGCGCATGAGCATGGGTTGCGACACGCACACCGTTCCGGAGCGCGGCTGATGCCGGACGCCGACGCAGGCCCGACGCCCACACCCAGCGACCTGGCCTGGCGGGTCATCGGACTGACCAATCTCTACCGGCTGCTGCTGCCGCCGGTTTTGCTGATCCTGCAGGGACTTGCCAGTCCCGGGGTGCTGGCCAGGCCGCTGGAACCGGCGCTGTTCCAGGTGGCCTGCTACGCCTACCTGGTGGCCGGGGTACTGCTGATCCTGGCGCGCCGCGTACCACGGCCCAGCCTGCGCATCCTGGCCCTGGTCAACGCCACGGTCGACACGGTGGCCATCTCCCTCATTCTCTACACCTGCGGGGGCGCGGGCAGTGGCTTAGGTATACTGCTGGTGCTCCCCGTGGGCGCCATGGCCCTGTTGGGGCGCACCAAGGACGCCTTCCTGGTGCCCGCCATCGCCACCCTGGGGCTGCTGACGCAGCAGATCGTGGCCACGCTGGTCGGCTACGCGCCCGCCACGGACTACACCACCGCCGGCATTTTGGGCGTGGTGCTGTTCGTCATCGGCCTGTCGGTGTGGCCGATCGCGGACCGCCTGCGCCAGAGCGAGGCGCTGGTGCGCCGCCAGGAAATCGATCTGGCCAACCTCGAGCAGCTGTCCCACTACATCGTGCAGCACCTGCGCGAGAGCATCCTGGTGGTGGACATCGAGGACCAGATTCGCCTGATCAATGAATCGGCGGCGGGCCTGCTGGGCACCGGCCAGGCCTATCCGGGCGCGCTGCTGGGCGAGGCCTCCCCGAGGCTGCTGTACCTGCTGGAAACCTGGCGCCAGCGCACCGACGGGGTGAATTCCACCAACGACACGCTGGTCAGCGCCGATGGCGCGCGGATGCTGCGGCCGCACTTTGCGGCACTGGGCAACTCCCAGCCCGCGGCGGTGCTGGTGTTCCTGGAGGACATGAGCCTGATCGCCGAGAAGGCGCAGCAGCTGAAACTCGCCGCCCTGGGACGCCTGAGCGCCAGCATCGCCCATGAGATCCGCAATCCGGTCGGCGCCATGAGTCATGCCGGCCAGCTGCTGGGCGAGTCCCCGAATCTTGCGCCCGAGGACCACCGGCTCACGGACATCATCAGCAAGAACGCCGAACGCGTCAGCGACATCATCAACAATGTCCTGCAGCTCTCGCGCCGCGAGAGCACCCAGGTGGAGACCATCGAGCTCGCCGGCTGGATCGAGGAATTCCGCGACGAGTTCTGCGAGACCATGCAATGGCCCCCCGACCGGCTGGTCAGCGTCGACATCGAGACCAGCTCCCCCTCCCTCACCGGTTCATTTCCGGCGCTGGCCATCCGCGACGCGCGCGCGACCGGCGAGATGCCGGCGCCCCGCCTGCTGGAGGTCAGCGCCGATCCCAGCCAGTTGCGCCAGGTGGTGTGGAACCTGTGTGACAACGCCGTCAAGTACGGTCTGCGCGACCGCGCCCGCGATGTCATCGAAATCCGCTACGGACGGCTGAAGCCGGCGGCCCGTCCGTTCCTGGAAGTCGCGGACCGAGGTCCGGGGGTCGCGCCGCAGGATGCCGAGCGGATCTTCGAGCCCTTCTTCAGCGGCGAACACCAGGGCTCGGGTCTGGGACTGTTCCTGGCGCGCGAACTGGCGCAGACCAGCGGCGCCACGCTGCTGTATGAACCGCGCGCGACGGGGGGGAGTATCTTCCGGCTGGTGTTCGCGGATCCGAGTCGCTGGGCGGTACGATAGGAAATATGCCGAAACCCGTAGTTCTGATCATCGATGACGAGCCGGATCTGCTGGAACTGGTCAGTCTGACGCTGGGCCGGATGAACCTGGAGACCCGCACCGCGGCCGATCTGGCCGGCGCGCGGCGCCTGCTGGCGGCACAGCATTTCGATCTATGCCTGACGGACATGCGCCTGCCGGATGGCGACGGCCTCGACCTGGTCGCATGGATCCAGGCCAACTGCGCGACCACGCCGGTGGCGGTCATCACCGCGCACGGCAATGTCGAATCCGCGGTGCGCGCGCTGAAGCTCGGCGCATTCGATTTCGTTTCCAAGCCGCTGGACCTGGGCGTGCTGCGCAAACTCGTGGGCACCGCCATCCGCTTAGGATCCCTGGGCGACAACACCACCCGCCGGGGTCCCGGCCTCTTGGGCAACTCGCCCAGCATGCAGCAGCTGCGCGAGATGATCGGCCGGGTCGCGCGCAGCCAGGCCCCGGTGTACATCTACGGCGAATCGGGCACCGGCAAGGAGCTGGTGGCGCGGCTCATCCATCAAAGCGGCGCGCGCGCCGAGGCGCCGTTCGTGCCGGTCAATTGCGGCGCGATACCCACCGAGCTGATGGAAAGCGAGCTGTTCGGGCACAAGCGCGGCAGCTTCACGGGCGCGGTCGCGGACAAGAAGGGCCTGGTGCAAAGCGCCGAGGGCGGCACCCTGTTCCTGGACGAGGTCGCAGACCTTCCCCTGCACATGCAGGTGAAGCTGCTGCGGGTGGTGCAGGAGAAGACCGTGCGCCCGGTGGGCGAGTCGCGCGAGGAGCGCGTCGACGTGCGCATCCTGTCGGCGACCCACCGCAATCTTTCGGAACTGGTTGCGACCGGACGCTTCCGCGAGGATCTGTTCTACCGCATCAATGTCATCGAACTGCGGGTGCCGGCCTTACGCGAACGGCGCGAGGACATCCCGGATCTGGCGGCGACCATCCTCGAGCGCATGGCGCGGCGCATGAAGATCGATCCGCCGGCGATCAGCGCGGACGCCATGGAGGCCCTGAAGGCCTATGACTTCCCCGGCAATGTCCGCGAGCTTGAGAACATCATCGAACGCGCCCTGACCCTGACGACCTCGGGGGTGATCACGCGCGAGCACGTCAAGGTGCGGCCGGCCATACCCGCCGCGGCCCCCGGCACGCTCGCCGGCCATTCGGCCGACATCACCCACCCGGCCGTCAACGGCTTGGTCGCCCCCGCAGGCCTGGCAGAGGCTGACGGGACGGGCCCGCAGCATGCGTTGGGCGAACAGCTCGAGGACATCGAGCGCGCTGCCATCATCAAGGCACTGGAGCAGACCCGCTACAACAAGACCGCCGCTGCGAAGCTTCTGGGTATGACGTTCCGGGCGCTGCGCTATCGGATCAAGAAGCTCGGGATAGAGTAGTGATCGCAGCACGCCACGTGAGCGCGCGACGCACATGGCCCGCCTTGCATGCGCGCGGGTTCACACACTGGTGATTTCGCATGAGATGGGGTACGGTCCCCTTTCGTTGCAGGACATCCTCCCCGTCATGTCAAGTCAAATTCGGGACCGTATAGCCGCATGGCTTAGAGTACCCGCTCCCGAACGTCGCCGTCGGCTGCGTAGTGAACTGCTGCGATTCTCACCGTGGGCGGTTTCGACGTTTGGAGCTGGCTTCGCTCGATTCGCCAATGTCTTCTGGGCATACATGCCGGACTCGTACGCGCTCTTTGAACAGCACGACGAATTTCGCCAACTGTTTGCAAGATTCTCGCGCCACAATCGACTGAATAATGCAGGTGACACGGCCAGGCTTTGGGCATTCATCCTGAACATCAAGCAGGTTCTGGCGGATGGCATTGAGGGAGACTTTGCCGAACTTGGCGTCTGGCGAGGAAACTCCGCGGCGGTACTTGCGCACTTTGCTGCTGCCGCGCAACGCTCACTGTATCTCTTTGACACCTTCGAAGGCTTCGATTCAAGGGATATATCCAAGGTGGATCCGTCCACACAGCAGGACTTCGGCAATACCTCCATGGCCAGATTGCGGGAGGTGATAGGGCCGGGCTGGGATGTGTGTCGAATTGCCGCCGGGCGCTTCCCCGACACCGTCCGACCTGAGCACGAAGTCAGGAAATATGCAGTCGTAAGTGTGGATTGCGACCTGTATCAACCGATGAAAGCCGGGATCGAGTTTTTCTATCCGCGTATGCCACCCGGTGGCCTGCTGCTTCTGCATGACTATGCGAATCCACACTGGCCAGGTGCGAAACGCGCCGTAGATGAATTCTGCGCCGCATCGGGCGAGTTTCCGGTCGTGCTGCCCGACAAATCCGGAAGTGCCGTCATTCGCCGTTCACGATAGTTCTGGCGAAAGGCAGGTCACGACAAAATGAATCGCACGCACTCTGCGCTGGCGCAATTGTGCTTCTCGCTAGCCAACCGCCTGCTGCACTACCTTGGCGCCTTGAACCCACCGTTTCGCCGACCTGCCATGGCAGCCGGCATGATTGGGGTCACGATCGCGAAGTGGATCGGTGCAGGCAAGCTTGTGAAGGCGCATCTGTATGGCCATGACCTCATCATGCCCATCGAGCATCCGCTTGTACCGATCCAGGAGTTGTTCCCCTGTTACAATCGTCCGCTCGCACACTCGGCCCAGGCGCTCGCGGAGCGTAATCGTTCGCAGCCACGCCTGGTGGTCGTAGACGTAGGTGCGAATATCGGTGAGACCGTCGCCATAATCGCGGAGCAATGCGGCGACATCGGCCAATACCTGTGCATTGAGGCCGATCAGGAGCTCGCCGAACTGTGTGAAGCCAATCTTCACGATAATCGCCGCGTGACCGTCGAAAGGTGCCTGATTGGCGAGGACGAGGGCTCAACTGCCTGGCTAGAGGACAGTCATCGGTCGAATCCATCCACTCGACTGGCCGCTCCGCCCAGCGCCGCTTCGTCTGCCGCTCACGTGGTGCGACTTGATACCGTCGTCGCACCTTATGCCGAACTGCATGGCGGCCTTGATATGATCAAGGTCGACACTGAAGGCTATGATTTCGCTGTGCTTAGGTCTGGTACCGCGATGCTCGAAAAATATCATCCCGCCTTGTACTTCGAATGGTTTCCGAAGCTGCTCGCGGGGTTTGGCGAAAACTCGGCAGCGGCATTTGAGCGCCTGGTGCAACTAGGATACCGTCACTATGTCTTTTTCACCAATCATGGCGAAATCTTCCGCTCGACCGACGCGCTCGAAACGCCATTGCTGCGCGACCTCGAGGCCATCACGTTGAGCGGCGGGCCCATCAAGTATTTTGATGTCTTTGCCACAACTGACGGCCAGACCAGCGACCGACTCGTTGCCCTAAGCGCCCCGACGAGGAAATGACTTCCGAAACAACTCTAGGGCGCGACACCCGGTCGCGGCACGTTTCCATACAGAGTGCGCCAGGCCAGCACGCTCTGAGGCAAGATCACTACGGATACATAGGATACGATCGTTCCGAGAATCACGCCCACCGCGCCGATGCGCTGAACCAGGGTAATGGACACGGCGATATTCAGTAGGCCGACCATTAGAGCCAGCCAGGCCAGCAGCCTGATGTCCCCTTTGGCGAGCAGCACGGTGACTGTATTATTCATGTAGGTGCTGATCAACACCCAAACACACATCAACAGCAGCAGTGCTTCCCCGGGAACCGCCGCACTCGTCGCCCACACTCTAATTGCCCACCGCCCGATGAAGGCCAGCAGGGCGGCATAGACCACCGCCGTCAACATTGAAACTCCGAATACCCTCCAGAACGTCCTGCGTATCCAGCCGATTTCACCACGCACGAAGGCGTCACTGAAAGCGGGCCACAACGCCGGAAAGATCAACGAATGCACAAAAGTGGCGCCACTCGCCAAGCGCCAGGCGGTGCTGTACGGCGCCACGTCAGCGGGCCCAAGGTAGTGCGCAATAATCACATTGTCGGTATCAAAAACCAGCAGCCCCGAAACCTGCAGGATAAACAGGCTGCTGCCCTGATTGAGGATCCGACCGATTGCCTGGCGGCTCAGATGGGCGGCCCGCGGCCGCAGCCACGGTTTGTGCCGCCACACCAGCCACAGCGAACAGACGATATCCGCCGCGACAATCGGCGCGGAAGTGCCGGCGACCAGCGTAGCCAATCGCGCTCTTGCGTACACCAACGCGGCGATCGCGGCCAGGCTTCCGAGGTTTCCGGCCACGCTGAATACATTGGCAATCGCCAGCTCCTGGTAGCCACCCAGGACTTTCGCGGCAAGCCGGGCCGGAAGGTCCAGCAGAAAGATCGCCAAAGCCACCCCGACTGCGGCGGATACTTCCGACACATTCGCGCGATTCGTGATACTGAAGATTCGGTCCCAATGGATAAAGGGCCAGCCGAACCACGCCACTAACGCGAACGCAACCGAGAGGCCCGTCGTGAGACCCAGAGCCGTCGTCATGTACCGGCTTGCGTGCTCCCGGTCGCCATGTGCATTGGCCTCCGCGATCAAATTCGTCAGCGAATTCGCCACTCCCAGGTCCAGAACCAGCAACATGGTCAGGGTCGTGGTGATGGTCACCCAGATGCCGAAGCCTTCCGCGCCGAGGTGTCGAATGACGATCGGCACACAAAGAATGTTTACCAGCACGGGAATGCCCTTGGTGACAGCAGTCGAACTCGCCGCGAGCAACAGCCTTCTGGTCCGTCGGGATCCGCTATCCAAGATTCTTTGACTCAATCAAGGCGTTTGGCCGTCAGGAGCGAATCCACGGCGGCGGTGACAGATTCGACCGGTAGCTGGTCGATACATCGATAGGTTCCCGACTCGGATCGTGGATAGATGCATCGCCAGTTGCAGCCGAAGCAATCCATCGGAATTGCCACGTCAGCGGCCCGGTTACAACGCGTCATCTCACCCGGAAACACTTCGGGGTATGGCACAAAGGTTCCAAAGTGCCCGCCCCCCAACAGGCAGACGATGTCTCTTTGGTAGGTCATGGCGATGTGGTACGCCGCGCTCTCGTTGCAAAGTACAAGTCGACTCGTAGCCACAAGTTCGACAAACTTCTTCAGACTTGTGCCTCCCACTTGACTCTGGAACGGCACATCGGACAGCGCCTTCAATTGCTGCACATCGGCAGAATCAACCGTGGTCCCGGCCACTATTATGGCGACGCCCGGATGGACCGCGTCAATGTGGGCCAAGGCACGAGCCAGTTTTTCAATGGGCCAGACCCGGCCGCGGTCCCCGGCGCCGAGCGCAACCAAGATGTGCCCCCCCTGCAATCGGCGGTCGGGCGTCTCGAATCGAAACGGCGTGGGCATGTGCCCCGTCAGACCCTCGGTGAATTGCGCATTGCGGAGCGACTCATGCGTATGCAGATCCGGGTCCACCGAAATCAGGCGCGCGTAATGGCGGTTGCCTCGCTGTCGCTGCAATTCAGTCGCGCGCAGTAAGGTCCCACTGGATCCTATGCTGCCGGAAATGCCACTGGCTCGCGCAATGGCATCTTCCATCCACAGTGCCCGCGAGGCGCGCGCCTGAATCAACAGCCGTCCTCCCAAGCGCCGTATCCGGCTCATCATCCGCAACCGATATAGCGGATCGAAGCCGAAGCGATACTCACTTAGCTCCAGCACCTCGTCCCAAAGACCTGTTTCCCGGGCAAATGGCGCCACGGCGGGACTCGTCAGCAGCGCCACTTTCCCCGCTGCGGCCTTCGCATAAACGGACACATCGACCGCTCCCGTGCGCAGCCAGAGGAAATAGTCGCCAATGGCGTCAAGTCGCACGACTACCGCGAGATTCCTTTGCGTCCTCGGAATCAGCATGCACAGCCGATCCAGCACAAGCAGCATGCCAATGATGAAATTCTCGACAATCGAACCGCGCATATTCAAACGCATCTATGCTTACCAAGACGAAAGTACATGCGCTTCGCTCTGGGCGCGCCACTCTCCCCCTCAGCGCAGGGGCCGTTCAAGCCCTGGCCGCCAACGCCGTTGCGCGTGGCGCGTCCGAACGGGAACTGCACGGATCGAAACGAGATTCCGCTACTTCGCATTCTGTTCCGCGAACCATCGCCGGTGCGGACAGCGTCCGATGCGCACCCCCAGCAGGGTTTGCGCCGATTTCACGGCGACCATCACTAGCGCACGCGGATGCGGATGCGTTTCCAAAAGCCATCCATATAGTTCACGCGTCCCGCGGTACTTTGCGCCAAAATCCCGATTTGACCTGCCGCCTGCACGCATGAACGAAACATCGCAGCGAAGGCTGCGGATTGCTGGTCGGAATCTGCGCTCCAGTTCATAGTATTGGCTAATGTCCGCGGCGCATCGCAGTTCCGCACTGAACCCCCCTACCGCGTTCAGCAGGCTGCGTTTGGTGAATTGCGCCTGATGCAAGGGGAATAGCCCCCATCCCCGCACATGCCCGAGCAGTCGAGGCGCGCGCAGATGCCGCCACAGCCCCCAAACTCCCGGAGTGCCCACGGTGACGTTACCGACAATGAGGCCCGGATTGGTCGGGCCATCGGGCAGCAGTCCCGCCATCGCGTTGGCTATGCTGTCCGGCGCAACGAGAAAATCATCCGCATTAAGAAACAGAACGTACTCGCCTCTAGCAGCGCGTAGCCCTTTGTTCATGGCATCATAGATGCCGGTATCCGGCTCATAAATCGGGACAATATGGGTGGAGCGCTTCGCCCACGCATCTATCAGCGCCCGAGTTTCATCCGCGGACCCCCCATCGACACAAATATGCTCCAAGGCAAATGCCGTCTTCTGCATCGACACTGAAGCGATGGTGTCTGCGATGGTGTGTGCCGCATTGAGCGAGACGGTCACGACGGAGACAAACGGCTGCGGCGGCATTATGTCGCCGACGGCAGCTGCCTAACGAATATGCCATCCAGCTGCAGCAGCTGCCCCGTCGTGACATCCCGGAATCCCGGCACTATCTGGAACAGATGAAAACCGAGGGCCCTCATTGCGGTCACAATGTGAACAAGTGTTGGCGCGTCCTGATACAAGGGGATAAGGGAGATCTCCATCTGTATCGCGACCACCCTGGAAAGAATTTCCTCAGCCCCTTTCAGAACTTGCTCTTCATAGCCTTGGGTATCCATCTTCAGGATGAGGGCACCCACGCCTTTGAAAACCGATGGCAACAGTTCGTCCAACCTCTCGAGCGCAACATTCTCCGTTGCGACATAGCGGGACTCCGGAGCAGCCGCGAGATGCGCCTCCTTCATCGGCAGCACGCTGCTGCTGACGGAGTTGCCGGAAACATTTATCTGAATTGAGCCCTTGGCGCTACCCAGCGCCGCGCGCGGTGCCACGATCCAGTTACTATCACCCGCCGCCGCGACGGTAAGTTTTCGGTGCGCGGAACTAAGCGGCTCGAATGAGACGATCGGACCCGTATAGCCGATCCCCCTCAGCATTCGGCCGTATCCTCCAATGTTTGCCCCGACATCAAGCACGGCAACCGGACGCAGCCAAGCGATTATATTCGCGAGGATGCCCTCTTCCGAATCCTTGAAATAGCGCAAATCGAAACCAAGTCGATGAAACGCCTTCCTGACTTGCCTCTTAAAGTCGTACAAAGCGATAACCTCAGTGAGCTTGCTGTACGCACGCCACCCGACAACGACTACACCGACGAATGGTCTGATCGGGACAGATCTCTTAGGATTTCCGAATACACCGCTTCAAGCGCCGGGAAATTCCTACGCCAATCAAAACCCCGAACCGCCACGTCACGTGACTCTGCGCTCAGGCGGCGCAGCGCTTCCGGATCGCTCAAAGTTTTGGTGATCGCGGCACGAAACGATTCGGCATCACGACGACATACGGTGACGCAGTGCGATACCAGGCTTCCGTCATAGGCCGAATCGTCGGTTGTCACAACGGGCAGGCCCGAGGCCATGGCCTCCTGCATGACGAGCGTAAATATCTCCCCAACTGCCGGAAACGCAAACACGTCACAGGCACGGAACATCTGTGCTGTCTGTTCCTGATCCATGGGGCCCATCCAGTGCACATCATCGAAATGTCCATCCTTCGGAATCGGCCCGGGGCCTATGAACACAATTTCGTAGGCCGGATCTCGCGCGGAGAGCAGAACACGATATCCCTTCTTTTCGACCAGCCTGCCGACGAACAGCACCAGTAAGCGTTCTTGAGGAAGCCCGAAGCACTTCCGAATTTCCACACGCTCCTGTTGCGCAGCAGGCCGAAATGCCAGGGTGTCAATGCCGTTGGACAGTAACAATATTTTCCCCGGCGCCACGCCCATCGACTGCAGGAACGACTGCACATTCTGATTGTACACCACGACCTTGCGCGCGCCGGAGAACAGCCACCGCCCAAAAGTGGCGTATACCAATCGCTGAACCAGCATGATCAGCCTGCTGGAATGATCAACCATCGCCACATGCTGGGTTACCAACACTGGCTTGCCCAGCAGGGCAGCGAAGGCACCAGCCACCCAGGAACTGAGATAAAACACATCGTGAATGTGCACCACGTCCGCGGTTCGGACCAGACTCCAGGCTCGCCAGATCAAACTGAACGAAAAGAGCGGGAACGGAATGTTGAAAACCTTTTCCAGAAAATGAGAACACGGGACACCGACGACATTAATCCCTGGGCCCCCTCGGTCCGAATCGGGAACCCGCCCGTACCTGGACGTGAGAATGACGACCTGGTAGCCGTGCTGCGCCATGCCCTCTGCCTGCTTTTGGACGACGAGTTCGAGCCCCCCGATGTGGGGCGGATATTGATGGGAGACAAGTAGCGCTCGAGGCATCGGATCAGTGGATAGGCGGCACGACTGAGGGCACCGGCCGTCTGAATAGGTGGTTACCTGAACTCCTCGGCAGATCCCTCAGCCGGCTCCCGCAACGGTGGCTGAGGTTTGCCCGGTGCGCGGCTTCGTGCTGCGGTGCCGATGCAAACACCTCAACTGCCTCAATGGAGCCGTCAAGGTGCACAAAATCGGGAAAATCGGACTGCAATCCGGCCGTGCTGACGATGTCTTCGTCACCCCCGGGGGCGTTCGTGGCCAGGTACTCGCCGTCCAGGAAGCGATTTTCAATGTGACTCATCTTCGAGGTAGATCGACGGGCAGATTGCGCTGCACTTTAGCATATGGCCCACGACGGGCTCCAAGTCGCTACCCACGCCTTGTGCCGCTGGTATCGATCGGTTTGAGATGCCACTGGTCACTGCACTGGTGCTTTACTGTTCCATCGGTTACGGTCCACAAATATGAACTGCGGCAATTCCAGCGATCCGGCGCCCACTGTACCCAGGAGGCCATCCATCGCTGTGCTTATACCCTGCCACAACGAGGCGGCGACGATTGCCCGGGTGGTGGCGGATTTCAGTGAGCGCCTGCCCGGGGCCAGTATCTACGTCTACGACAACAATTCGTCGGACGATACCGCCCGGCTAGCTCGGGAAGCTGGAGCCTGCGTGCGACATGAACCATTGCAGGGCAAAGGAAACGTCGTTCGCCGGATGTTTTCGGACATCGAGGCCGATGTTTTCCTGTTGGTCGATGGTGACGGCACCTACGACTCAGACAGCGCACCTCAACTGGTAGATCTGATCGTCACGCAGGGGCTCGACATGGTCAATTGCGCCCGCCTGCCGGTCACAGAAACGGCGTTCCGCCCGGGACATGCGTTGGGAAATCGGCTGCTGACGGGTCTGGTGGCCTGGATATTCGGCAATCGCATTGGCGACATTCTGTCCGGATATCGGGCGATGTCGCGTCGTTTTGTAAAGTCATTCCCGGCGCTCTCCTCCGGATTTGAAATCGAGACCGAACTGACGGTGCATGCTCTGGAAATGCGCGTACCCATAGCAGAGATTCCGGGGCCCTACCGCGAGCGGCCACAAGGGTCATCTAGCAAGCTGCGAACACTGCACGACGGGATGAGGATTCTCAGACTCATTGTCCATTTGATGAAAGAGGAGCGCCCACTACAGTTTTTCTCTGTCATCTTCATCTTGTTAAGCCTGGCAGCGATCGGCCTGGCTTGGCCTGTCGTGCAGACCTATTTTTCGACCGGCCTCGTTCCGAGGCTGCCGACCGCGATGCTCGCCACCGGATTGGCGATCCTGGCTGCACTGAGCCTGGTGTGCGGCTTGGTGCTCGATACCGTGACGCGCGGACGACGCGAACTGAAACGCCTGTTCTACCTATCGGAAGGCCGGGCGAAACAACCTGCTCTTTAGACCTTCTCATGTTGGAAATGCGGCCCTGGTGGCCCCGGTTGGGATGCGTGCTTCGCCGCGGTGCAGAACCTGATGAATCTCGTCACGAGATTGTCCAATGTTCCCGAAATACTCTTGCGGGTCGCGGTTTACCTAAGGATCAATCGTGCCGGCCGCATACGGCAGAGGCGCATCCCGGCGCCGCTTTACGGAACTAGAAATCAACCGCCGAGTGACGCGCACGAATGTCGGCCCCGACAAGTCGCGCCCGGGGTTTGACTTTGCGAACCAGGCGCATGTGCTTACCCTCGCCAGCGCCGTAATCGAGTACCTCCGGCGATTTGGCCGCCGGCAGTTGCTCGATCAGCCAACGGGCCTTCAGTCCAGGCAGATCGCGGCTGGCCGGATCCGGTGCGAAGTCGCCGTATACCCAGGCGTCTGGACTCGTAGTCATTGAGCGGTCGGTCGTCCCGACAGGTAGCCGTGAACCCGGTCACAGCCGCCGGTAACAACCCGCGGAGCGGACGTGCAATACATCACGCCTACCTCTTCGTCGGATCGAACATAATGAGTAGTATTACGCCCTTGGAACGTGATTCCGCAACCGGAGTCGAGGAAACCCGTGCTGACTGATTCGCCCGTAGTGCGCTCACCCGGCCCACGCATACTGTTTCTATTGGGCGCGATCCTGACCGCCGCAATCCTGATCTGGATGCACCAGTTGCGCCAGGGCGGAGTACTGCCGGGCATGACGGCTATCTTCTATGTACTGTTCGCATTCGAAGATTATGGCTCCACGGTTTGCGAGCTGCTGATCCTGGGCGCAGCCGTGTTCGTCGCGTCGCGCGTTCCCGCTCGCGGCGTGCTGCGCATGGCGGGTGAACATCCCTTGTTGATTGCAGCAATATCGGCCGCAGCGCTGTCCGCGGGCGCGCTATTCGTGTATCACGATCATCCGCTATCGATGGACGAATATGCCGCCTACTTCCAAAGCCAGGTGTTTGCGGCTGGCCACCTCACCGGTGAGTTTCCGCTGGCGCAGAAGGATTGGCTGATACCTCCGGGCTTTCAGGACTTCTTCCTGACAATCTCCGCTGACACGGGACAGGTGGCGTCGTCCTACTGGCCAGGGCATGCCCTGATTCTGGCGCCGTTTACCGCACTGGGTATTCCCTGGGCGTGCAACCCGATCCTGTCGGCCCTCACCGTGCTGATCATCCATCGCCTGGCGATGAATATATTCGCCGAGACTGAGGCCGCCGGCCTCGCTGTGCTCCTGACCGTCTGCTCGCCGATCTTCTTTGGCATAGGCATTTCGTACTACTCGATGCCCGCCCATCTGCTCGCCAATTCATTGTATGCGCTGCTACTGGTTCGCCCCACTCCGCGCCGCGCCCTGGCCGCCGGCTTCGTGGGCTCAATTGCACTATGTCTGCACAACCCGGTGCCGCACACGCTATTTGCTGTGCCGTGGCTGATCTGGATTGGCACCCGCCGCGGCGGAATTCGGCTGCTCGCACTGATGTGCCTGGGCTATCTCCCCCTGTCCCTGGTCATCGGTGTTGGCTGGTTTGAATTGATCCACCACCTGCGCAATGCAGCTGCCAATGCAGGCACCCCTGCCGGCACGCTGGAGTCCTTCCAGTCCACGCTATCAATCTTTGCGCCACCGACTCCCATCGTGCTGTTGGGGCGCTTCATCGGCGTGGCAAAGACCTGGGTTTGGGACGTACCAGGTCTGTTGATTCTTGCCGTCTGCGCCGCGGTGCGGTGGCGTCGCAGTGCCCCGTGCATGTTGCTAGCCGCCTCGGCGCTGACCACTTTGATGGGGTATGTGTTTTTTCCGGCAGACCAGGGCCACGGCTGGGGGTCTCGTTACTTCCATTCTGCCTGGATGGCCATCCCGCTCCTGGCGACCGCGGCGCTATTCCGCCCGACCGGCACAGCCGCAACGCCAGCTGAACCGGCGAGTCCCCCAGACCGAACTTTCGAGGATACGGACACTAAATCCTACCTGGTGGCGTGTGCTGTCCTGACGCTGACCTTCGGAATCGGTATCAGGGCCTGGAGCATGCAGCGCTTCATGGCCCAAGACTTAAACCAGATCCCGCACTACATAGGTACGGAGCGCCGCGTAGTAATTTTCGATCCCACACTAACCTTCTATGGGGCGGATCTTATTCAAAATGATCCCTGGTTGCGGGGGAACGAAATTCGCATGTTCACCCATGGCGCAGCCGCGGATCGGGAGATGATGGCTCGCTATTATCCAGCCATGCACCAGGTATTTGCCGACCACTACGGCTGGGTGTGGTCGGAAAAATCCCCGCAGCCAAACCCCGGGACGGTAAAGTCCCGCAGGTAATTGGCAGTGTCGACAGCCAAAGGTAGCCCCTTGCAAAACTCAATCACGACCCAGCGCATCGGTCTCGCGGGGCTCGCCTGCCTGATCGTGGCCTTCTGGATGCTCATTCATCCCTACCGCGGACTGGAGCACGATTCGGTGCTCTACGCCGTCCTGGCGCTGGCGCGCCTGCACCCCGCTGCGCTGGGTCACGACATGTTCGTGCGCTATGGCACGCAGGACAGTTTTACCGTCTTCAGTCCGCTGTTTGCCGCGGCCATCAGCGCTTTCGGTTTGGAACAGGCAGCGGCAATCTTGACGCTCCTCACCCATGTCGCATTTTTCTTCGCGTCGTGGCTGCTGGCGCGCCGCCTGATGGCCCCGGGGCTGGCGTTGCTGGCCGTCGGATTGCTGGTGGTGCTGCCCTCGTGGTACGGGTCCAATAGTGTGTTCGCGTCCGTCGAGGCGTTTCTGACGCCGCGTCAATTGGCTGAAGCTTTTGCGCTTGCCGGCCTGGCCGCGGCATTGTGTTCGCGGCAGGTGCTGGCGGCCATTTGCATGCTGGCTGCAATGCTGCTGCATCCCATCATCGCGGCCGCCGGCGTGACAACCTGGATCATTCTGGTCCCGGCCATGGCCCGACCGCGCCTGGCGGGAATCGCCACCGCCATCGTGGCGGTGTGCCTGGTCGGCCTCTCCGTCTCTGGAATCGGCCCCTTCAAGCACTTCGATCAGGCTTGGCTCAGCATTCTGCAGGAGCGGCTCGCATACCTGTTTCCGACGAATTGGCGCCTGACGGAATGGGTGACGACTGAAGTCCATGCCGCCGTACTGGTGGTGGGCATTGCCTTCACTCGCAGTGAACCGGTGCGCCGACTTTGTATCGCGGCGCTGATCGCCGTTGTGCTGGGACTGGCGTTTTCCATTGTCGAGAGCGACGGACTGCATGTCGTGCTCGCCGCCCAACTTCAAACGTGGCGCTGGCTTTGGTTGCTGGGCGTTCTGTCGATGCTTCTGCTGCCCACGATCGCGATTGATTGCTGGCGCGCTGGTGATCTTGGGCGCGCCGCAGTGCTGTGCTTGCTGGGCGCCCTTGCTGATCCGCGCCGATCAAATCGCGGCGTTGCCGGCGCTGCTGGCCTGCGTGGCCGCAGTGGGCTCGTTGCGAATACTCGAGTCTCTGGCAGACGAAAATCATACTGGCGGCTGGCATGGCGCTGTTGGCGCTGTGCCTTTACGTGCTCGCTCGCGACCTTCCCGACCTGCTGCCCCAGCTGGACGCCATCCGCAGCGGACATCGGCCATACCTGGTCCGAATCGGCGAGGCGCAGGCCCTGGATTATGGCGGGACTATTGCCCGCCGCGGTGCTGGTGCTGGTTTTTGTCGCGATAAACGCGCCACGCGGCGCAGCGCGGTGTTGCTGGCCGGACTGGGCGCCGCCTTGGTGCTGTCGGTACTGTTCTACGGAGTGCTGACCTGGACGCACCAGAAGTATCCGCAGGATCGGGTACAGGCCTTCGCATCGTGGCGCGCCATGATTCCGGAGAGCGCCGAAGTCCTTTGGCCGGATCCGCCGCCGGCCGAGTGGTTCGAACTTCAGCGTGCCAGCTATTGGTCGCTCTACCAAATGGCCGGTATGGTATTTTCGCGCGATGTCACGATGCTCAGCACCAGCCGCGAGACGGCGGTCACACCCATTTTGCCCATGCTAGGCAGGACCTTGACCACTGATCGCCACTACGCACTGGCGCCACCAGCCAGGGATGGACAATCGGCCGCCACCGGTCCGTGCCAACCGCCTGGCGTCACGTTCTACGCAAGCTGGACTGATCTGGGCCCCTCGGCCGTTCCGCCGGTGGCGCCGGATCCCGACAAGCCGAAGGAATTCCTCTACCTGTATCGCTGCGGTAAAGTTCAGCATTGAGTGCTCTGCCGCATCCAATTTTCAAGCTGTTCAGTGATGCGGCAAAGTACGCGGCCGCCTCCGCCGTGGCGCTGGCCGCCGATGCCGGCCTGTTGCTGCTGCTCACTCGCTTTGCGGGCTGGCAGTACCTGCTGGCTGGCACTTGCTCGTTCGTAGCCGGCGCGAGCGTCGCCTATGCGCTGTCCGTGCAATTTGTGTTCTCTTCCCATCGCCTGCACAGCCGCAAGCTTGAATTCGCCGGCTTCGTGGCACTCGGTCTGGTGGGACTGGCCGTCAATGCGCTGGTGCTGTTCGTGGCGGTGAGCCAGCTCGGTATGGCCCTGCTTGTCGCGAAGCTTCTGGCGGCAGGTTGCACCTTCGTGACCAATTTTGCGCTGCGCAGGCAGCTGCTGTTCCGCCACGCGGCGGCGCTCACATGACACGCACGGCAATCATCGTCGGCGCCGGTCCCGCGGGCCTGACCGCGGCCTACGAACTGCAGCGCAGCTCAGATGTAAGGCCCGTGGTGTTCGAGATGGGCGAGCAGGTCGGCGGCATCTCCCGGACCATCAACTACCGCGGCAACCGCATGGACCTGGGCGGTCACCGGTTCTTTTCGAAATCCGACTGGGTCATGAACTGGTGGCAGTCCATGTTGCCGGTGATGGCCACCGATCAGGACGTCGGCAACGATGCGGCGGCGCTGCGGCTGGCCTACCAGGGACAGTCGCGGGATTTCACGCCCGGCGCCCTGGCCGGGCCGCACAGCGATGAGGTGCTGCTGGTGCGCAGCCGGCTGTCGCGCATCTTCTACCGACGCCGCTTCTTCGATTATCCGCTGAAACTGAACATGGCCACCCTGGCCAATCTGGGCGCCCCTTACACGGCGGCCATCGGGGCCAGCTACCTCGCGGCACGCCTGAACCCGCGGCGCCCGGAGCTCACGCTGGAGGATTTCCTGGTCAACCGCTTCGGCGACACCCTGTACCGCACCTTCTTCAAGGACTACACGGAGAAGGTCTGGGGAGTTCCCTGCGCACAGATATCGGCCGAATGGGGCGCGCAACGCATCAAGGGCCTGTCCATCAGCAAGGCGATTGCGCATGCCTTGAGCAAACCCTTCCGGGGGCGCGACACCGCGCAGAAATCCACCGAGACCAGCCTGGTCGAACGCTTCCTGTATCCGAAGCTGGGTCCCGGGCAGATGTGGGAGCACGTGGCCGCGCGCGTGATCGGCGCGGGCGGCGAGGTCCACTTGCGGCACCGCGTGGTCGGACTGCAGCGCGAGGGCCAGCGCATCACCGCCGTGGAAGTGCGCGACACGAACACCGGGGCGGTACGACTCGTGGCCTGCGACCAGTTGATCTCGACCATGCCCGTCAAGGAGCTGGCAGGACTGCTGCAACCGCAGGATCCTCAGGTGCTGCGGATCGCCTCGCAGCTGCCCTATCGGGATTTCATGACCGCAGGTCTTTTGGTGCGCCGCATGCGCGGCAGCACCGACAGATCCGGCAATGGCATGCCCCCGGACAACTGGATCTACATCCAGGAACCGGATGTGAAGCTCGGGCGCCTGCAGGTATTCAACAACTGGAGTCCGGCGCTGGTCGCAGACCCTGCCACCATCTGGCTGGGGCTGGAGTACTTCTGCGCCGAGGGCGATGAACTGTGGACTATGGCCGACGGCGCCTTTCTGAGCTTTGCCGCCGGCGAGCTCGCCAAGATCGGCCTGATTGCCCCGGAGGATGTCCTCGACGGGACGGTGGTGCGGGTACCGAAGGCCTATCCCGCCTACTTCGGCGCCTATAAAGAGATCGGCCAGGTACGGAACTGGCTGGACGGCTTCAGCAATCTGTATCCCGTCGGGCGCAATGGCATGCACCGCTACAACAATCAGGATCACTCGATGCTGGCGGCCAGGGAAGCAGTGGACTGCATAGTCAGCGGCAAAGCTGATAAATCGGCGCTGTGGGCCGTTAACGTGGAAGAGGAGTACCACGAGTCGGCCAGCCACCAACGCTGACTGTGCCTTGGCATCTACATGGGGGCGGCACCCACTGACGCAGTGCGTCACTTTCTGACGGGCCCGTGCACATTGCGTCGTTTCCTAGTGACGGCGCTAAGTAAAACGGAACGGCCAGATCCGTCGAAAAATTTATAATTTTCAATCAGTTAAGATCATGTCGGCCCCACTGGCACGACGCCTTGCTCTTCCTTCTCACGACGGCGGCTTCAGGCGCCGCGAGCAAATTCTCACAATCTCCAGGAGTGCATAGACAATGAAGGCTACTCAGAAGGGTTTTACCCTTATCGAATTGATGATCGTCGTCGCGATCATCGGCATCCTCGCGGCCATCGCGATTCCCGCCTACCAGGACTACACGGTCCGCTCGCAGGTCACGGAAGGCCTGAACCTGGCCAGCGCCGTTGAAACCGGCGTCGCCGAGTACTTTGCCAATACCGGAAGCTGGCCTGCCGCGACACTGACCGGCCGCGCGGCATTTCCAGCGCAGCCCTCCGGCAAGTATGTGACGGGCGTCGACGTCGGCAACGGCGGCATCACCGATTACCTACGGCGCCAGGCCAACGGCAACGTGCTGGGCTAAGACACTGGGCCTGACCCCGTGCCTGAGCGCCAACAATGACGTGGTCTGGATCTGCGGCAACCACGCGGCTCCCGCTGGCGCCATGACGACCGGCACCGAGCTCCGGCACGACGGCGGCCACGGTCCCGACGACGAACGTCCTGGACAAGTACCTGCCCCAGACCTGCCGCACCGGGTCACCTCGATACGGCAATCTGTCCTAAGGCGAAAGCCTCAAGAAGCCCCTCCCCTGGAGGGGCTTCTTCTTTTGGGAGGCCAATCACGTGAAGCCGCGCACAGGTGTGCGAACATCACCGGTAGATTTGACAATTGCCTAGCGTCCCGCGTCCGATACACTAGGATTCGCTGCCCTTCGGTCCCCAAGGTTGATTAGCGTAAGTCCATGAATGAGAACGCCTCCTTAGCTTCCAGCACCCCCCGGTCGGCGCTCGGCGGATTGCCCCAGCGTCTGGTCCAGGATGGTGTTGTCGAAGAGGCGGCCATGATGGAGGCGCTGAACGCCACCAAGGATGGCAGCAGCATCGTCACCCAGCTGGTGAAGACCGGCGCAGCCAATGCCCGCGACATCGCGATCGCCGCGTCCAGCGAGTTCGGCGTGCCGCTGTTCGATCTGGATGCCGCCAACGTCGATCCCGAGATCATCCGGCTGGTCAGCGAAAAACTGCTGACCAAGCACCGGGTGCTGCCGGTCTTCCGGCGCGGCAAGCGGCTGTTCCTGGCGGTGGCGGATCCCACCAACCTGCATGCCATCGATGAGATCAAGTTCCAGACCGGCATGGGCGTCGAGGCAGTGGTCGTCGAAGACGACAAACTGCAGAAGGCCGTCGACAAGGCCGTGGAGCAGGCGGACAACCAGATGCCCGCCTTCAGCGAGGAAGAGGGCATGGACCTCGACTCGCTCGAGGTCACCGGCGGGGACGAGGTCACGGACGACAAGGTCACCCGCGATGATGTCGAAGACGCGCCCATCGTGCGCTTCGTCAATAAGCTGATGCTGGATGCCATTCGCCGCGGCGCCTCGGACATCCATTTCGAACCCTACGAGAAAACCTACCGCGTGCGCTTCCGCATGGACGGCGTGCTGAAGGAAATCGCGCAGCCGCCGGTGCAGCTGGCCGGCAAGCTCGCCGCGCGCCTGAAGGTCATGTCGCGACTCGACATCGCCGAACGGCGCGTGCCGCAGGACGGTCGCATCAAGATGCGCCTCTCCAAGAACCGCGCCATCGATTTCCGCGTCAGCTCCTGCCCGACGCTGTACGGCGAAAAGATCGTGATGCGTATCCTGGATCCCTCCCAGGCGCAGCTGGGCATCGACGCGCTGGGCTACGAGCCGAAGCAGAAAGAGCTGTACGTCAAGTACCTGGCCAAACCCCAGGGCATGATTCTGGTGACCGGCCCGACCGGCAGCGGCAAGACCGTCTCGCTGTATACGGGCCTGAATATCCTCAATCGTGAAGACACGAATATTTCCACCGCCGAGGACCCGTCCGAAATCAATCTGCCGGGCGTCAACCAGGTCAACGTCAATCCCAAGGTGGGACTGACCTTCGCGGCAGCCATGCGCGCCTTCCTGCGCCAGGACCCCGATGTCATCATGGTCGGCGAAATCCGTGACCTCGAGACGGCGGAAATCGCCATCAAGGCCGCCCAGACCGGGCATCTGGTGCTCTCGACACTGCACACCAACGATGCACCGCAGACCCTGACGCGCCTGATCGACATGGGCGTGAAGCCCTATGCCATCGCGACGTCGGTGAGCCTGATCATCGCGCAGCGACTGGCGCGCAAGCTGTGCTCGAACTGCAAAGTTCCCATGGACGTGCCACGTGAGGCACTGGTCAAGGAAGGCTTCCAGCCCGCCGACATCGAGGCCGGCATGCGCATCTTCGCCCCCAAGGGCTGCGCCAATTGCACCGACGGCTACAAGGGCCGCGTGGGTATCTACCAGGTCATGCCGGTTACGGATGCCATCGCGCGCCTGATTCTGGCCGGCGGCAGCGCCGTGGACATTTCCGATCAGTCCGCCAAGGAAGGTTTCTGGGATCTGCGCCGCTCGGGGCTCGAGAAGGTCAAGAGCGGTGTGACCAGTCTGGAAGAGATCAACAGCGTCACCATCGAATGACTTGCAGGTATTAACGCATGGCCCAGGCAGCAACCACCCAGACAGTCAAAGGCATTCGGCGCGACGTTCCCTTCACCTGGGAAGGTCGCGACAAGAAGGGCAACAAGGTCAAGGGGCGCAGCGTCGCCCCCGATGAGGCCGCGCTGCGCGCCGACCTGCGGCGCCAGGGCATCGCCGCCTCACGCATCCGCAAGCAGTCCAGTGCGCTGAAGGCCGGCGGCAAGGTCAAGCCCCAGGACATCGCGGTTTTCATGCGCCAGCTCGCCACCATGCTGGCCGCCGGCATCCCGCTGGTGCAGGGCCTGGAAATCGTCGGCGGCGGTCATGACAAGCCCGCGGCGCAGAAGCTCATTCTCGGCATCAAGAGCGACATCGAGGCAGGTTCGGCCCTGCACGAGGCGCTGGCCAAGCGGCCGCTGTACTTCGACAAGCTGACGACCAATCTGGTGGAGGCCGGTGAGCATGCCGGTGCCCTGGAAAGCCTCTTGGACAAGATCGCCACCTACAAGGAAAAGACCGAGGCCCTGAAGAGCAAGGTCAAGAAGGCCCTGTTCTATCCCACCGCGGTGCTGGTCGTCGCGGTCATCGTCACGGTCATCCTGCTGATCTTCGTGATCCCGCAGTTCGAAAGCCTGTTCAAGGGATTCGGCGCGGACCTGCCCGCCTTCACCCAGATGGTCATCAACCTGTCGCGCTTCATTCAGGCCCAGGGCATTTTCATCGGCTGGTGCTGGGCGGCGCCATCTCTACGCCTTCATTTACTTCAAGAAACGCTCGCGCAAGATGCAGGAATTCCTGGATCGCGCGATGCTGAAGTTCCCGATCATCGGCCCCATCCTCAACAAGTCGGCCATCGCCCGCTATGCGCGCACCCTGGCCACCATGTTCTCCGCCGGCGTGCCGCTGGTGGAGGCCCTGGAGTCCGTGGCCGGCGCCTGCGGCAACATCGTGTACGAAACCGCCGTCATGAAGATGCGCGAGGAAGTCGCCACCGGCCAGCGCCTGCAGCGCGCCATGGAAAACACCGGCCGCTTCCCGAACATGGTGGTGCAGATGATCGCGGTCGGCGAGGAATCAGGTTCGCTGGACACCATGGCCGGCAAGGTCGCCACCTTCTACGAGTCCGAGGTCGACAACGCGGTGGATGCGATGTCGAGTCTTCTGGAGCCTTTGATCATGGCCATCCTGGGCGTGCTGGTCGGCAGCCTCGTGATCGCCATGTACCTGCCCATCTTCAAGCTCGGCGCGGTGGTGTGATCGGCGCTGCTCGAGTCTGATCACCCATGGTGCTGCTCGACGCCCTGGCGGCCTCCCCGACCTTCTACATCATCGCCGTGGTGGTGCTGGGCCTGCTGGTCGGCAGCTTCCTGAACGTCGTCATCTATCGGGTCCCCGTCATGCTCGAGCGCGAGTGGCGCGCGCAGTGCGCGGAGCTTGCGCCGGCGCCCGCGGCCAGCCACCGCCACCGCCACCGCCGCCATCCGCGGCACCGCGCTTCAATCTCATCGTGCCGCGCTCGACCTGCCCGAAGTGCCAGGCGCCGATCACGGCGCTGCAGAACATCCCGGTGTTCAGCTATCTGTTCCTGCGCGGGCGCTGCGCCCGCTGCGGTGCGCCGATCAGCCTGCGCTATCCGCTCATCGAAGCCCTGACCGGCCTGCTCTCGGGCCTGGTTGCCTGGAAGTTCGGCTACGGTGCGCCGGCCTTGGCGGCGCTGGTTCTGACCTGGTTTCTGGTCGCGCTGACCTTCATCGACGTCGACACGCAGCTGCTGCCGGACAGCCTGACCCTGCCGCTGGTGTGGCTGGGAATCGCGACCAGCGCCTTCCTGTCGCAAGGCCAGGCCGCCCTGCCCGTGACCCTGCACGACAGCGTCATCGGTGCGATGGCCGGATACTTAAGCCTGTGGGCCATCTATCACCTCTTCAGGCTGCTCACCGGCAAGGAGGGCATGGGCTACGGGGACTTCAAGCTGCTGGCCGCCATCGGCGCGTTCCTGGGCTGGCGCCTGCTGCTGCCGACCGTGCTGGGCGCCGCGGCCGTGGGCGCCGTCGTCGGCATCGTGATCCTGGGCTTGCAGGGCAAGGGGCGCGGCGTCCCCATCGCCTTCGGGCCATTCCTCTGCGCCTCCGGGTGGATCATGCTGATGTGGGGTCGCGAACTGCTCGAGGGTTACCTGGGACTGTTTGGCCTGCACAGTTGAATCGCCCGCTGAAAATCGGCCTGACCGGCGGCATCGCCAGCGGCAAATCCACCGTCGCCGGCCTGTTCGCGGCCCTGGGCGCGCCGGTCATCGACACGGACCAGATATCCCGGGACCTGGTGGCCCCGGGCACGCCGCTGCTGTCGGCCCTGGTGGCCCGGTTCGGCGCCCACCTGCTGGGACCGAACGGGGAACTGGACCGGCGTGCGCTGCGTGAGCGGATATTCGCGAACCCAGCAGAGCGCGCGGCGCTGGAGGCGCTGCTGCATCCAGCCATCATGGCGGAGCTGCGTCGGCGCTCGGATGCGGCGGGAGGCGTCTACCAGATACTGGCCATTCCGCTGCTGGTCGAACACAACCTCAAATCCAGCGTCGATCGGGTACTGCTGGTGGATTGCAGCGATGAGCTGCAGCTGCGGCGGGTGCAGGTGCGCGACGGCGTGACGCTGGCCCAGGCGCGGGCGGTGCTCGCTGCCCAGGCGACCCGGGTGGCGCGCCTGGCGGCGGCCGATGACGTCATCGTCAATGATGGGGACCTGGCGCGGCTGCGGGATCAGGTGGCAGCCCTTCATGTCCGCTACGGCACTCTGGCGCGCGAGACCCTGCGTCAAGCACAATAGCGGGATGACCTCAAGTCAACAGCAGGCGGTACAGCCGGTGGATGATCCGGCGGCCGGGGCCATTGTCTTCGAGCAGCCGCTGAATGAGCGCATGCGGACCTTCATGCGCCTGGACTTCCTGTACAACCAGGCCCTGTACCAGAGCGAGATTGCGACTGCGGCCAGCGCCCGGGCGGCGATGTCCGGTCTGCTCGACATCCTGTCCATCACGACCCGCAGCGACATGCGCTCGGATGCGCTCAAGGAGCTGGAACGTCACCTCTCGCACCTGAATGAGTTCCAGTCACGCCCCGGGGTGGACGGCGCGCGCCTGAAGACCATCATCGCCAATCTCGGCCGCCTGCGCGCCGACCTGCTGGAGGCCGGATCCGCCTTCCTGCAGCCCATCCGCGACTCGGAGTTCCTGAATTCCATCAAGCTGCGCAGCGCCATTCCCGGTGGCACCTGCGAGTTCGACCTGCCCGAGTACTTCTGCTGGCTGAGCCAGCCCGCCGAGGCGCGCATGCAGGCCTTCGGCCAATGGCTGGGCCTGCTGCGGCCGCTGTGCGATGCCATCGCCGAACTGCTGTGGCTGACGCGTCAGGCCGGCCGCAGCCGCCGCGAGATCGCCAAGGGCGGCGTGTTCATGATCGGTTTCGATCGCGATGCCCCGGCCCAGCTGCTGCGCATCGCGCTGCCGGCCGATGAGGGTCTGTTCCCGGAAATCAGCGGCGGCGGCCAGCATCGCTGCAATGTGCGTTTCCTGAAATGGAACGGCCTGAACGCCCGCCCCGCGCCGATCGAAGAGGACGTGCCCTTCACGCTGACCATCTGCGCCTGAGGCGTATGCCAGCCACCGTCAAGTGCCCGACCTGCGGCCGCAGCATCGAGTGGTCGGATCAGTCTGCCTTCCGTCCGTTCTGCTCGGATCGCTGCCGGGTCATTGACCTCGGCGCGTGGTTGACCGAAAAGCACGCAATTCCGGGCTCCGAGTCGCCGAACGAACCGCAGCCGCCTGAAGAGGCGCCCGAGTGAAGCTCCCCTCTTAGGGGAACTTGATCTTCCCGCCACCCACGGGTCCCGCGCCCATGCCGCCGGCGTCCGGCACCACGATGCGCGAGGCCGCCTCGCGGCGCATTTCACGCGCTTCCTCGATGGCCTCATCCAGCGCAATTTTGACGGCTTCGGGAAAGCGGTCCAGGGCCTCCTGCAGCGTCGCCGCCTCGATGTCGAATCCCAGCGGCAGCACGCCGCCCGGGGTCAGCAGCTGGGTCTGGCCCGAGAACAGCACGGCGCGGGTGGTATCCACGGAGCCGTCCACCGTGACGGGCGTCAGCCGCCGCAGTGTTCCGGCACGCCGGTCGGTGAACATCTCCTCGCGGTAGAGGCTCGAGGCGTCAAGTTTGATTTCCGGCAGTTCAGGTTGCGCAGGCATTGGGATCACTCGGTGTCAGGTCGGTGTGGGGGGATTGTATCAGCCGCTGCAGCGCTTCGATGAAGGGCAGGTCGGCCTCGAGAATGTCTTCACCGGCGAGGGCCGCCGCCGGCACCCATTTGAGCTGCTGGCCGTCGAGGCCGCGCGGCTCGCCGCGAAAGTCCGCCACGATCCAGCAGGACAGCTCCACCGTCCGGTCCGGATAGGCGTGCGTCAGGCGCAGGCAGAAGCGCGGGTCGCGCACCAGCACGCCCAGTTCCTCGTGCAGCTCGCGGATCAGGGCCTGCGGCTCGGTTTCCGCAGGACCCACCTTGCCGCCCGGAAACTCCCAGCGACCGGCCATGTGCTTGTCCGCCGGACGCCGCGCGATCAGGACCCGGCCGCGCGCATCGCACAGCGCTGCGGCCACGACCAGCACGGCAGCCGGACCGCTCACTACTCGGCGCCGGACAGGGCGCCGTGGCAATGCTTGAACTTCTTGCCCGAACCGCACGGACAAGGTTCGTTGCGGCCCACCTTGCGATCCTGGCGGATGAAGGTGGCGCCGGTTTCGGCGCCCGCGCCCGCAAATTCCGGGGCCAGGCCGCCGGCCAGGGCGCCCATGCCGCCGGGCAGCCCGGCGCCCGACGCATCGGGCGGCGCCTCGCTGGGCTGGGCCGCGAGCAACGCCGACTGCGCCTCGGCGTGCTGGGTCTGCAGGGCCTGCATCAGGCGGATGCGCCGCTGCTCCTCCTCGCGATCCACTTCCTCCTGGGTGCGGATTTCAATCTTCGACACCACCGAGACGGTGTCGAACTTCACCCGATCCAGCATGGCCGCGAACAGCTCGAAGGCCTCGCGCTTGTATTCGAAACGATAGTCCTTCTGGGCATAGCCGCGCAGGTGGATGCCCTGGCGCAGATAGTCCATTGCGGCGAGGTGGTCGCGCCAATGCTGATCCAGCGTCCGCAGCATCACGTCCTTTTCCACGTGTCGCATGATGGGGCCGCCGGTGCGCGCGACCTTGGCCTCATAGGAGACGGCGACCGCATCCACCAGGCGCTGCCGCAGCTGTGCCTCTTCGAGCTCCGGCTCCGCGGCCAGCCACGCGGCCGGATCCACGGTGGCGCCGAAGTCCCGGGCCACGGCCTGGGCGAGACCCGCCATATCCCACTCCTGCGGCGCCGCCGACTTGGGCATGAACTGATCGATCAGCGTGCCCAGGGCCTCCTCGCGGATGCCGGCGATCGCCGCGGACAGATCCTCGGTGCCCATGATCTCGGTGCGCTGCTGGTAGACCACCTTGCGCTGGTCATTGGCGACGTCATCGAACAGCAGCAGCTGCTTTCTGATGTCGAAGTTGTGCGACTCGACCTTGCGCTGCGCCTTCTCGATCTGGCGCGTGAGCATGCCGCTCTCGATGACCTCGCCTTCCTTCATGCCGGCCATCTGCAGCAGCCGCTTGGTGCGCATCGGATCGCCGAAGATGCGCATCAGATTGTCTTCCATCGAGAGGAAGAAGCGGCTCGAGCCCGGGTCTCCCTGGCGCCCCGATCGGCCGCGCAGCTGATTGTCGATGCGCCGTGACTCATGGCGCTCGGTGCCGATGATGTGCAGGCCGCCGGCGGCCAGTGCGGCATCGTGGCGCTCCTGCCATGCGCGGCGCAATGACTCGCGGGTCAGCGTATCGGCTTCCGCGGGCAGCGCGGCCAGCTCCGCGTTCAGATTGCCGCCGAGCACGATGTCGGTACCGCGCCCGGCCATGTTGGTGGCAATGGTGACCTTGCCCGGAATGCCCGCCTGCTCGACGACGTGCGCCTCGCGCTCGTGCTGCTTGGCGTTCAGCACCTGATGGGGAATGTCGGACTTCTGCAGCAACCCGGCGAGGAACTCGGAAGTTTCGATCGAGGTGGTGCCGACCAGCGTCGGCTGCCCGCGCTTCACGCAATCCTGGATGTCCTCGATGATGGCCTCGAACTTGTCCTTCTGCGTCAGGTACACGAAGTCCGGCATGTCCTTGCGGATCATCGGTTTGTGGGTCGGGATCACCACCACTTCCAGCCCATAGATCTGCAGGAATTCCGGGGCCTCGGTGTCGGCCGTGCCGGTCATGCCCGCGAGCTTGCGATACAGGCGGAAGTAGTTCTGGAAGGTGATCGAGGCGACCGTCTGGTTCTCCTCGCGGACCCGCACGCCCTCCTTGGCCTCCACGGCCTGGTGCAGGCCGTCCGACCAGCGCCGGCCCTGCATGGTGCGGCCCGTGAACTCATCGACGATGATGACCTCACCGCCCCGCACGATGTATTCCACATCGCGCTTGTACAGCGCATGCGCCCGCAACGCCGCATTGAGGTGGTGCATCAGGCGGATGTTGGCCGGGTCGTACAGGCTCTCGCCTTCGCGCAAGAGTCCCGCCTGCGACATCAGCTCCTCGACCCGCTCATGGCCGGCCTCGGTGATGTGCACCTGCTTCTGCTTCTCATCCACGGAGAAGTCACCCGGCCCGTCCTCCGCCTTCTGGCGCGAGAGTTTCGGCACCAGCGCATTGATGGCGAGGTACAGCTCGGTGCTCTCATCCGCGGGTCCGGAAATGATCAGCGGCGTGCGCGCCTCATCGATGAGGATGGAGTCGACTTCATCGACCACCGCGTAAACGAGGCCGCGCTGCACGCGGTCCTCGAGCCGGAACGCCAGATTGTCGCGCAGGTAATCGAAGCCGAATTCGTTGTTGGTGCCGTAGGTGATGTCGCAGGCGTAGGCCTCGCGCTTCTCCTGGGAGTCCTGCGAGTTGCGGATCACGCCCACGGTGAGCCCCAGGAAGCCGTATACCGGGCGCATCCAGTCGGCATCGCGGGCGGCGAGGTATTCGTTCACCGTCACGATGTGCACGCCCTCGGCCGGCAGGGCGTTCAGGTAGGCCGAGAGCGTCGCCATGAGGGTCTTGCCCTCACCGGTACGCATTTCCGAAATCTTGCCCTGGTGCAGGGTGATGCCGCCGAGCAGCTGCGCGTCGAAGTGGCGCATCTGCAAGGTGCGGCGCGCCGCCTCGCGCACTACCGCGAATGCCTCGGGCAACAGGTCATCGAGCGTCGCGCCCTGCTTGAGGCGCTCGCGGAACTCTGCCGTTTTGGCCGCCAGTTGGGCATCGCTCAGGGCCTGGATCGCGCTCTCGAATGCATTGGTCTGCCGGACCAACACCTGGAAAGTGCGCAGCAGCCGGTCGTTGCGGCTGCCAAAGACACGCGTGAGCAGTTTCAGCACGGGACATCCTGATGAAAATTTTGAGCCGCACCAAACACTTATGACGCATCCGGGCGCGGCGAAGCGGCGTATTGTACGCAATAGCCACCGTTGCCGGTAATCCGACCCGCTGCGGTGTACTTGGGGCGCCCCAAACGGGACGCAAGTGCGTGAGGGGCGATTTTTGCGCCCGGGAGGGCCTTTAGGCCTGCGGCAGGCGTTTCACGAACACCAGCGGGTCGATCTGGGCGCCGTTGTGCAGCACTTCGAAGTGCACGTGCGGGCCGGTGGAATGGCCGGTCGAGCCCATCCGGGCGATTTGCTCGCCACGGCTGACGGTCTGTCCGACCGCCACCAGCGCCGCCTGGTTGTGCGCATAGCGGGTCACAAAGCCATTGCCATGATTGATTTCAATCAGGGTGCCGTAGCCGCTGCGCTCGCCCGCCCAGGTGACCACGCCGGCGGCGACCGCCACCACGGGCTCACCGGCGGCGCCTGCGAAATCCAGCCCCTTGTGGAAGCCCTCTTCGCCCGTGAACGGATCGCTGCGCTCCCCGAAGTAGGAGGAGATCGCGCCTTCGCCGACCGGCTTGCCTTCCGGGCGCACCGCATCAGTGATCTTGCGGCCCACGATGACGTTTTCCAGCGCCGACAGCTGCGCATCGCGCAGGTCAACCCGTTGTTCCAGCTGCGATAACTGCAGGTTCAGATCCGGAATCTGGCTGCTGGCCTGGGCGGCGCCGGCCTGGACTGCCGCGGCCGCGGGCTCATCGTCGAAATTAAACTGTCGCCCATCGACCTTGGTCATGGTGGTGAGGCGCTTGCCCAGCGCATCGATGCGGATGATGTGCGCGTCCAGCTGACCTAAGCGCCCGGCGATGGCATTCACGCGGTCCTGGACCCGCGCGCGCATTTCGGCGATTTCGGATTTCTGCTCGGCGAGGATCCGGCTCCAGCCGCTAGGCTCCGTGGCGGCGCCGCCGGTGTGGGCGCCCAGCTGCATGCCGATGGCGAAGGCGCCGCCCAGGGTCCCCAGCACGATCAATGCGCACGTCCCCAGCGTGAGCGGATGCGCGAGGTCGAAATATCTGGAGCGACCGCCGCCGCGCCGCCCGGAAAAAACTATGATGTTCACGCCAGCTAGCCTTGCGCATTCACGTCCTGCCTGCCCACCATTGAATATGCAGAAGAAGCCCTATCCTGACAAGATGAATTCGGGTCGCGGTTCACGGATATCGCATGCCCGGGGACCCCAGTCACGCAATTCCCTGGATTCTGTTAAAGACCTCCTGAAACGCTCCACGCCGGTCCTGGCGGGGTTGCAGCGCGAGGCGTTGCGGCAGCGCGATTGGCTGCAATGGGTGCAGCGCGAGCTTCCCGGGGAACTGGCCGCTCATGTGACGGGCGTCACGGAGCAGGCCGGTGCGCTGGTCGTATTCGCGGAGTCCGCCGTTTGGGGGGTAAGGCTGCGCTACGCCACGGCGCAGCTGCTCGAGGCACTGTCCAGGCAACAGGAAGAAATCGTCGACGTGCGGATCCGCGTGGTACCGCGCGGCGCGGCGAAGCCCTAAGGCCTTCAGTACACCGAGGAGGCGTGCGCCAGGGCCGGGGCTTCGACGTACGAAATCGGCGCATCCGCGTGGCGTTCGAAGGTGACCTCCTCCCAGGAGGACTTGGCCTGCAGCAGCGCGCGCAGCAGCTTGTTGTTCAGCGCGTGTCCGGACTTGTAGCCGCTGAACTCGCCGATGAGGCTATGCCCCAGCAGGTACAGGTCGCCGATCGCATCCAGGATCTTGTGCTTCACGAACTCGTCTTCATAACGCAGTCCGTCCTCGTTCAACACCCGCACGTCGTCCAGCACGATGGCGTTGTCGAGATTGCCGCCGAGCGCCAAGTTGCGCGCCCGCATCATCTCCAGATCACGCATGAAGCCGAAGGTGCGCGCCCGGCTGATTTCCTTCAGAAATGACGTCGTCGAGAAATCCATCGACGCGCGTTGCGAATGCCGCTTGAATATCGGGTGATTGAACTCGATTTCGAAATTGACCTTAAAGCCCTCGAAGGGTTCGAACATGGCCCACTTGTCGCCGTCGCTGACCTTGAGCGCCTCGGTGATGCGAATGAAGCGCTTCGGCGTCAGCTGTTCCTCGATGCCGGCCGACTGCAGCAGGAACACGAAGTGGCTGGCGCTGCCGTCCATGATGGGCACTTCCGGCGCGCTGACCTCGACCACCGCATTGTCGATGCCGAGGCCCGCAAAGGCGGACAGCAAATGCTCGACGGTGGAGACCCGGGCCGCGCCGCTGACCAGCGTGGTGCCCAACTGCGTGTCGCCGACATTTTCCGCGTGGGCGACCACGGTTGCGAACTCGCCCAGATCCGAGCGGCGAAACAGGATCCCGGTGTCCGGCGCGGCGGGCCGCAGCGTCATCAGGACCTTCTTGCCGGTATGCAGTCCCACGCCCGAGGCGCGGATGGTGTTCTTCAGTGTGCGTTGTCCGACCATTAGCTTCCCAACATGCCCGGAACCTCAGGAGGCGCACCCACCGGACCCGTAGCCACGGGTCCGAAGGTCCTCATCCGGCACCCCTAACGTATCACACGTGAGGTGCCGAACGTTGCCCCATCAATCGGCCTGACGTCGCAGAAATGCCGGAATATCCAGCAAATCCTCGGAATCGGTATCCGGCCGCAGGCCGTCGCCGACCGCACGCTGACGCTGGTACGTGGGCTTGTCCAGATCCGCATAGTTGGGGTTCGCGGCCGGCTTGGTCCGCGACACCATCCGCATCGGCGGCGCCTGACCGTGGGCTTCGCGGGCGGCCTCGCGGGCCATCATGCCCGTCAGCGCCTGGCCCGTCGGCACGCGTGCCGTGGCCGCGGTCCGACCCAGGCCGGTCGCCACCACCGTGACCCGCACCACATCGGTCAGTTCCGGATCGATGACGGTGCCGACCACCACGGTCGCATCCTCCGAGGCGAACTGTTTCACGATGTTACCGACTTCCTGGAACTCGCCGATCGACAGGTCCATGCCCGCCGTGACGTTCACCAGGATGCCGTGCGCGCCCGAGAGGTTGATGTCCTCCAGCAGCGGCGAGGACACCGCGGCCTCGGCGGCCGCGCGGGCCCGCCCTTCGCCGCTGGCAACCCCGGAGCCCATCATCGCCATGCCGGTCTCGGCCATCACCGTGCGCACGTCCGCAAAGTCCACGTTGATGAGGCCCGGACGCGTGATCAGTTCCGCGATGCCCTGCACGGCGCCCTGCAGCACCTGGTTGGCGGACTTGAAGGCATCCAGCAGCGTGGTCTGCGCACCCAGCACCGTCAGCAGCTTCTGATTGGGAATGGTGATCAGCGAGTCGCAGTACTTGGCCAGCTCCGCCAGGCCGTGCTCGGCCACCAGCGAGCGCTTGCCGCCTTCCATCTCGAACGGACGGGTCACCACGGCGACGGTGAGAATGCCCAGTTCCTTGGCCACCTGCGCCACCACCGGAGCTGCGCCCGTGCCGGTGCCACCGCCCATGCCGGCGGTGATGAACAGCATGTCGCAACCCTCCACCAGTTCCACGATGCGGTCGCGATCCTCCATCGCGGCCTGACGGCCCACTTCCGGGTCGGCCCCGGCGCCCAGTCCCTTGGTGATATTGCAGCCGATCTGCAGTGCGGTCTTCACCTTGGAGTGCTTCAAGGCCTGCGCGTCCGTGTTGACGCACATGAAGTCCACACCATCGATGCCCGTGGTGACCATGTGGGCGACTGCGTTGCCGCCGCCGCCGCCCACGCCGATCACCTTGATCACGGCACTCTGGCTATATGCATCCATCAGTTCAAACATTGCTGGCTCCTTGATCCCCGTAGCGGTCAGTTCAAATAAGAGAAAATCAGAAATTGCCCTGAAACCAGGACTTCATGCGGTTGATGACGGTCTTGCCACCCGGGCGTCTTCCCCGGGTGACCGTGTTGTCGCGGGCGTAGAGCAGCAGCCCCACTCCCGTGGAATAGATCGGGCTGCGCACCGCCTCGGCGAGGCCGGTCACATGCTGCGGCAGGCCGAGGCGCACCGGCATGTGGAAGACCTCTTCCGCCAGTTCGATGGTGCCCTCCATGCGGGCGCTGCCGCCGGTGAGCACGATGCCGGCCGCGATGGTCTCCTCGAAGCCGCTGCGGCGCAGTTCATCGCGCACCAGGCCGAACAGCTCCTCGTAGCGCGGCTCGACGATCTCGGCGAGCGTCTGGCGGGCCAGGCGTCGCGAGGGACGCTCGCCCACGCTCGGCACCTCGATGCTCTCGTCCGGATTGGCGAGCTGCGAGAGTGCGCAGGCGTAGCGCACCTTGATGTCCTCGGCGTACTGCGTGGGTGTGCGCATCGAGACCGCGATGTCGTTGGTGACCTGGTCGCCGGCGATGGGAATCACGGCGGTGTGACGGATGGCGCCGCCGGTGAACACCGCCAGGTCGGTGGTGCCGCCGCCGATGTCCACCAGGCATACGCCCAATTCACGTTCGTCCTCGGTGAGTACCGCGAAGCTGGAAGCCAGCTGCTCGAGCACGATGTCATCGACTTCGAGGCCGCAGCGCTGGATGCACTTCTCGATGTTCTGGGCCGCGCTCTCTGCCCCGGTAACGATATGCACCTTGGCTTCCAGTCGCACTCCGGACATACCGATGGGGTCGCGGATGCCTTCCTGGCCGTCGATCACGTAGTCCTGCGGCAGCACATGCAGGATCTTCTGGTCCGCGGGAATGGCCACGGCGCGTGCGGCGTCGATCACGTGCTCCACGTCGGCGTGCGAGACTTCCCGGTCACGGATGGCCACGACGCCGTGTGAGTTCAAGCTGCGCACGTGACTGCCGGCGATGCCGGCGTAGACGGAGTGAATCTGGCACCCCGCCATGAGCTCGGCTTCCTCCACGGCGCGCTGGATGGACTGCACCGTGGATTCGATGTTGACGACGACGCCCTTCTTCAGGCCGCGCGAGGGCTGCGAGCCGACTCCGATCACCTCGATATTGCCGTCCGCGGTGACTTCACCCACCAGCGCCACCACCTTCGAGGTGCCGATATCCAGGCCGACGATCAGACTGCGGTCCATACGTTTAGACATTGCGAGAATCGCCCCCGTTCTTTGCATTCCCCGTCCCGGCGCTGCGCCAGCCGATGGCGAATCCATTGGCGTAGCGCATGTCGACATAGGCGATATCCGTGGCGCGCTGCGCCACGATCCTGGCCGCCGTCGCCACGAAGGTATTGAATCGTTCGTCGAGCTGCGCCCGACCCAGCCGTACGGTCACGCCGTTGTCCAGATCCAGCTGCCAGGCCCCGCGCGCATCCAGGCGCAGCGCCGTGATGCGCATGCCCAGCTCCTGCAGCCGGTCGCGCATGGCCAGGTAGCGCTGCACCACCCCGGTCTGGGAGCCGTCCGGTCCCGACAGGCGCGGCAGTTCCAGCGGAATGTGCGTGGCGTCGTGCGCGAACAGGTCGCCGCGGATGTTGAGCAGACCGTTGTCGCCCCAGCGCGCGGCCGCGACCTGCTCGCCGATGGTGACGCTCAGGCCCCGCGGCCAGTCGCGCTGCACGCTGACCGTGTCCACCCAGGGCAGCAGCCGCACCGCCGCGTGCACCCGGGCGAGGTCCACGCTCACCAGGCCCTTGCCCGCGGCGCTCTCCTTGACGGCGCGCTCCACATCCAGCGGCGCGACGCGCTCGAAGCGTCCCGCCACGGACACGGTGGTGATGGGCTGGTTCAATGCCCAGGTGGTGAGCATCAGGATGGCCGCGACGGCGCCGACGCCCAAGGCCCAGCGGCCCAGGGTGGCCCACGGCATGGCCGGCAGCGACCAGCGCGAGGGCTGGCTGGCACGGCGGCGGCGATTCTTTGGACGCAGGTCGAACATCTAGCCCGACCCCTGCAGCGGCACGCGGGTGAAGCTGGTTTCCAGGATGCGCCACACCAGCTCGTCGAAGTCGATACCCGCGGCCTTGGCCGCCATGGGCACCAGGCTGTGATCGGTCATGCCGGGTACCGTGTTCACTTCCAGCAGCTGCGGGCGCCCGGTGCCATCCATCATGAAGTCCGCCCGTCCCCAGCCCTCCGCGCCAACGGCGGCGAATGCCGCCAGACCCAGGGCCGCCAGATGGTCCTCGGCCGGCTTCGACAGACCCGACGGCACGAAGTACTGCGTGTCATTGCGCAGATACTTCGCCTCATAGTCATAGAAGGTCTTGGCCGGCTGGATGCGGATCGAGGGCAAGGCCCGGTCATTGAGAATCGACACGGTGTACTCGGCGCCGGTGATCCACGCCTCCGCCAGCACACTGTGATCGACGGCGGCCGCGACCCGGTAGGCGGGCGCAAGATCCTCGGCCCGTTCAACCTTGGTCATGCCCACGCTGGACCCCTGGGTCGCGGGCTTCACGATCAGCGGCAGCTTCAGACGCGCGAGCGCGCCGTCCAGGTCCTGCTCGCCGGTCAGTTCCACATAGTCGCTGGTGGGAATGCCGATGGCCTGGGCCAGGCGCTTGGTGCGCAGCTTGTCCATGCCGATCGCCGAGCCCATCACGCCGCTCCCGGTGTACGGCAGACCCAGGCACTCCAGTGCGCCCTGCAGGGTCCCGTCCTCACCACCGGGACCATGCAGCGCGATCCACACCCGCTCGGTCCTGCTCGCCAGCAGCTCCGGCAGCAGCTGGTCGCGCGGATCGAAGCCATGCGCGTCCACGCCCCGGCGCTTAAGGGCGGCGAGCACCGCGGCCCCGGTCTTCAGCGAGACCTCCCGTTCGGTGGAGGTGCCGCCGTAGACCACGGCGACCCGGCCGAACTCCTTCGGGCTGTGCGCGCTGCGCGCCGCCGACTTATCCTGCCTGATACGCATCAGAGCGCTTCCCCGACGATGCGCACTTCCGGCTGCAGGGCAATGCCATGCGCCGCCAGAACCCGCGACTGCACCTGCAGCACCAGCTGCTCCAGGTCGCGCGCGGTTGCCGCACCGTGATTGATGATGAAATTTGCGTGTTTGAGTGACACCGACGCGTCCCCGACGCGCGCGCCCTTCAGGCCCGCGGTTTCGATGAGCCGCGCGGCGTGATCGCCGGGCGGGTTCTTGAATACCGAACCACAGCTCCATTCACCGATGGGCTGGGACTGCCGGCGTCGCGCCAGCAGCTCACGCAGCTGGGTATCATCGATGTCGGCATTGTGCGCGAAGCGCATGTGCGCGGCGGCGAACCACTCCTCGGGGTGGCTGGCCGTGACGTGCCGGTAGCTCACCGAGTATTCCCCGGGAACGCGCGTGTGCTGGCGGCCGTGCGCGATCGAGGGTTTCGACCGACACCACGCAGTTCCAGGTCTCCCCGCCGAAGGCGCCCGCGTTCATGGCGAGCGCGCCGCCCAGGGTGCCGGGTATGCCGGCGAAGAATTCCGCGCCGCCCAACTGCCACTGGATGCACTGGCGCGCGATGCGCGCGCAGGGCACGCCGGCTTCGCCGTACACGGTGGTCGCATCGACGCGTTCGAGCCGCAGCAGCGCTTCCTGCGTGGCCACGACCACGCCGCGAATGCCGCCGTCGCGCACCAGCAGATTGCTGCCCAGACCGATGAAGTGAATGGGCGTGCCCTCCGGCACGGTGCCCAGGAATGCCTGCAGGTCGTCCCGATCCTTTGGGGTGAAGAAGATTTCGGCCGCACCCCCGACATGCCAGGAGGTGTGCCGGCTCATGGGTTCATCGCGCCGCACGCGCTCGCCGAACTGTGCGGCGACCGGCATCATGGGCGCACCTGCTGCGCGAGCAGCGCCGGCAGGCCATGCGAGACGGCGTTGATGTTGCCGGCGCCCATGGTGACCACCACATCCCCGCCCTGGATCATGCCCTGCAGGGCCGCTCCCAGGCCTTCCACGTTCTCGACGAACACCGGCTCGACTTGCGCGCGCGAGCGCACCGCACGGCAGATGGCCCGGCCGTCGGCACCGTTGATGGGCGCCTCGCCGGCCGAGTACACCTCGGTCACCAACAGCACATCGGCCTGCGAGAGCACCCGGCCGAAGTCATCGATGAGGTCGCGGGTGCGGGTATAGCGATGCGGCTGGAAGGCCAGCACCAGCCGCCGTCCCGGATAGCCCTGACGCACGGCCTCCAGGGTCGCCGCGATCTCCGTCGGGTGATGACCGTAGTCATCCACGATCGTGACCACACCGCCCGGCAGCCGCACCTCGCCCACGTGCTGCAGACGCCGGTCGATGCCCTGGAAGGCGGCCAGGGCGCGCGCGATCGCGGCATCTTCGATGCCGAGCTCGGTGGCCACGGCGATCGCCGCCAGCGCGTTGCTGACGTTGTGGGTGCCCGGCAGGTTCAAGGTGACGGTGAGTGCGGCACCGCCCCCGGAGCGGGCCGCGGTACCGGAACGCAGCACGTCGAACTGCGTCTGCAGCCCGTTGCGCCGCAGGTTGACCGCGCGCACGTCGGCCGCAGCGGCCAGGCCGTAGGTCATGACCGGCCGGCTGATGCGCGGCATGACGGCGGCCAGCGTCGCATCATCCAGGCACAGAATGGCCAGCCCGTAGAACGGCAGGTTGTGCAGGAATTCCACGAAGCTTGATTTGAGCCGCTCGAAATCCCCGTCGTGCGTGCCGAGGTGGTCATTGTCGATGTTGGTGACGATGGCGATCAGCGGCTGCAGGTGCGTGAAGCTGGCGTCGCTCTCATCCGCCTCGGCCACCAGATAGCGGCCCGAACCCAGCCGCGCATTGCTGTCGGCGCTCTTGAGGCGGCCACCGATCACGAAGGTGGGATCCGCGCCGCCCTCCGCCAGAATACTGGCGACCAGACTGGTGGTCGTCGTCTTGCCGTGGGTGCCGGCCACCGCAATCGAGTAGCGGAACCGCATCAGCTCGCCCAGCATCTCGGCGCGCTGCACGACCGGGATCCGGGCGGCGAGCGCCGCCACCACTTCCGGGTTCTGCGCCGGCACGGCGCTGGAGATGACCACGACATCGGCGCCGTCTATGTTCTTGTCCGCATGGCCGATCGCGATCCTGGCTCCCAGCTGCACCAGGCGCTGGGTGACCGCATTTGCCTTGAGATCCGATCCCTGCACCCGATAGCCCAGGTTGATGAGCACTTCGGCGATGCCGCTCATGCCGCTGCCACCGATGCCGATCAGGTGGATGGTGTGAATGCGGCGCATGCGGTCGGCGCGATCCAGAATCATGCCGCACCCGCCGTGTAGCGCAGGCAGGTCTCGGCCAGATCCTGCGCCGCGCGCGGCTGGGCCAGCTCGCG
Source organism: uncultured Pseudomonadota bacterium (assembly GCA_963726995.1). GTDB lineage: Bacteria > Pseudomonadota > Gammaproteobacteria > Steroidobacterales > Steroidobacteraceae > DAIDKA01. Next base: position 1,224,010 of record CAVSEP010000006.1, on the reverse strand, counting down.
GGCGCGGATGGCCATTTCCAGCAGCCGTGCCCTATCGGTGCACAGCTTCTGCAGCGTCTCGGCCAGGCGCTGCGGCGTCAGATCCCGGTCCGCGATCAGCAATGCGGCGCCCTGGTCCACCAGGTAGCGCGCATTGACCGTCTGGTGATCATCCACCGCGGCCGGAAACGGCACCAGGATGGAGGCCACGCCCACGGCCGCGAGTTCACACACCGTGAGGGCACCGGAACGACAGATCACCAGATCGGCCCAGCCGTAGGCCTCGGCCATGTCCTCGATGAATGCGGTCACTTCGGCGCGCACACCGCTGCGGGCATAGTTCTGCGCCGCCGCTTCCTGCCAGCGGGCGCCGGCCTGGTGGCGCACGTTGAGCGAATGGCGCTCGGGACCCAGCTGCGCCAGCGCCAGCGGCACCACAGTGTTCAGGCGCACGGCGCCCTGGCTGCCGCCGAACACCAGCACGTTGAGCGCCCCGTGACGGCCGGCGAAGCGCACCTGCGGCGTCGCGGCCGCCGCGATATCCTCGCGCACCGGGTTGCCGATGGTGCGCGCCCGCACCTCGCGGCTGAAACTGTCGGGAAACGCTTCCAGCACTTCATCGGCGAAATGCGCCAGACAACGGTTGGTGAAGCCGGCGACGGCATTCTGTTCATGAATGATGAGCGGCCGGCGCGTGAGCCAGGCGGCGATGCCGCCCGGTCCGGTCACGAAGCCGCCCAGACCCACGACCGCGAGGGGACGGTGGCGGCGCATCACCCGCAGCGCCTGCCACAGCGCGACAGCGAGGCGAAACGGCGCCAGCAGCAGCGTAGCGATGCCCTTGCCGCGCAGTCCGCCGACCGACAGCCACTCGATGGGAATCTGCTCGGCCGGAATGACGCGCGCCTCCAGTCCCTTGCGGGTGCCCAGCCACACCACCGGCTGGGCCCGGCGGCGCAGCAGCCGCGCCAGCGCCAGGGCCGGATAGACGTGTCCGCCGGTGCCGCCCGCCATGATCAGGACCGGGCGCGTTCTCATTCGTCCTCCCGCGCACGCGCCGGGGCGCTGCGCGAGGGCTGGGTCGCCTCGTGATGCACGCGCAGTACGATGGCCGCCCACATCAGCGCCACCACCAGGCTCGAGCCGCCGTAGCTCATCAACGGCAGCGTCAGTCCCTTGGTGGGCAGCACGCCCATGTTCACGCCGATGTTGATGAGCGCCTGCACGCCGATCCACACGCCGAAACCGGCCGCCAGGTAGGCGCCGAACTTCATGCCCACCTCATGTGCCAGGCGCGCGGTGTGCAGGCTGCGCCAGGCCAGTGCCAGAAACAGGCTTAAGGTAAGCAGCACGCCGGCCAGGCCCAGCTCCTCGGCGAGCACCGCGAATATGAAGTCGCTGTGGGCCTCGGGCAGGTAGAAGAGCTTCTGGACGCTCTCGCCCAGCCCGACCCCGAACAGCTGCCCGCGGCCGACCGCGATCAGCGACTGCACCAGCTGGAAGCCCGAGTGAAAGGGATCATCGAAGGGATGCAGGAAGGCGGTGATGCGCGCCCGCCGGTAGCCCGAGGATTCCGCCACCACGATGAACAGCGCGCCGGCGCACAGCACCAGCAGCGTCATCCAGCGCAGGCGGCCGCCCGCGAGGAACAGCAGGATGAAGCCAGTGGCGAACAGCACCGTGGCAGCTCCCATGTCCGGCTCGGCCAGCAGCAGCACGCCGGCAAACAGCAGCACGCCCAACGGCTTGACCAGTCCGCTCAAGGTGCCGCGCAACTCCTCTTCCTTGCGCACGGCATAGCTCGCCACGTAGATGATGATCAGCAGCCGCGCCAGTTCCGACACCTGGAATGCAAATCCCCCCAGCTGCAGCCAGCGCCGGCTGCCGTGACTGCGATGGCCGATGCCGGGGATGGCGACGAACAGCAGCAGAGCCAGCCCCAGGAACAGCAGCGGCACCGACAGGCGCTCCAGTTGCTCCGATCGCAGGCAGAAGAGGATGGCGCCGGCGCCGATGCCGACGCCGAGGAAGACCAGCTGCTTCTCCAGGTACGCAAAGCTGTTGGCCGCGGATTCCTGGCTGGCCACGGAGATCGACGCCGAGGTGACCATGATCAGGCCGAACAGGACCGTGGCGGCCAGCAGTGCCACCATCACGATGTCGATGCGCAGGCCGCCCTTGCGGTGCCCGGAGCGCGCGAAGGCGAGCGGTGCCACGGCATTCATGCCGCCAGCTCCCTGACCGCGCTGCTGAAGACATCGCCGCGGTGTGCGTAGTTGCGGAACATGTCCAGGCTCGCGCAGGCCGGTGACAGCAGTACGGTATCGCCGGGCCGGGCCACCTCGGCCGCCGCGCGCACCGCCTCGGGCATGCTGGCGCTGCGCTTGATGGGGCAGACGTTGTGCAGCGCCTGTTCGATGGCGGGCGCGTCGCGACCGATGAGCACCACGCAGCGCACCTTGCCGCGGAATGCATCGCGCAGCGGCGCGAAGTCCTGCGCCTTGCCGTCGCCGCCGGCGATCACGATCAGCGGCCCGGCAAGTCCCGCGACCGCCGCCAGGGTCGCGCCCACATTCGTGCCCTTGGAGTCGTCCACGTAGCTGACGCCGCGCACATCGGCCACCCACTGCGAGCGGTGCGGCAGGCCCGGGAAGCTGCCGAGCTCATCGAGCATGGCGGCAAGCGGCAGCCCGATGGCCTCGCCGAGGGCCAGCGCGGCCAGCGCATTCGCCGCATTGTGCAGACCCTTCAGGCGCATGGCCTCCAGCGCCAGCAGCGGTTCTCCGCGACGCAGCAGCCACGGCTTGCCGGCCGCGCGCTTGCCGATGGTGTAGTCCGCACCCGGCGCATCGCGCAGCGAGAAGCCCACGACGCGCGGCGCCTCTTGCGCCATCGCTGCCACCAGCGGGTCGTCCAGATTGATCACCGCCGTGTCGCAGTGCGCGAAGATGCGGGCCTTGGCGGCCGCGTAGTCGGCCAGCCCGGCATAGCGGTCCATGTGATCCGGCGTCACGTTGAGCACCGTCGCGGCGCGCAGTTCCAGCGAGGCAGTCGTCTCCAGCTGGTAGCTGGAAAGTTCCAGCACATACAGATCGGTGGGCCGGGTATCCGCCCGCGCGGCCGCCAGCAGGTCCAGCGCAGGCTCGCCCAGGTTGCCGCCCACCCGAACCTGCAGGCCGGCGCGCTCGGCCATGCGGGCCACCAGCGTGGTCACGGTGCTCTTGCCGTTGGTGCCGGTGATTCCCACGACCGGCGCGTCGACCCCGGCGGCGAAGATTTCAATGTCGCCCACGACGCTGATGCCGCGCCGGCGCGCCTCCACGAAGAAGGGATCCGACAGAGCCACGCCGGGGGAGGCCAGCACGCAGCTGGCGCGCTCCAGCAGGCTCACGTCCAGGCCGCCGAAGCGCACCGTGAGATGCGGCGCGAGTTGCGCCAGCGCCGCCCGCCCGGGCGGATCCTCGCGGCTGTCGGTCACGCTGACCTGCCAGCCCTGCGCCAACAGATAACGCGCGCACGACAGGCCCGTGACCCCCAGTCCCACGATCACCGCGACGGTCGGTTTGTGATGGGCCTGGTTCATCGCACCTTCAGCGTTGCCAGGCCCAGCAGCACCAGCAGCAGGGAGAGAATCCAGAAGCGCACGATCACCTTGGGCTCCGCCCAGCCCTTCAGCTCGAAATGGTGATGGATGGGCGCCATGCGGAAGATCCGCTTGCCGGTCAGCTTGAATGAGGCCACCTGCAGGATCACCGAGGCGGTCTCCAGTACGAACACACCGCCCATGATCAGCGCCACCAGCTCCTGGCGCACGATGACGGCCACGACGCCCAGCGCGCCGCCGATCGCCAGCGCGCCGACGTCACCCATGAAGACCTGGGCTGGATAGGTGTTGAACCACAGGAACCCCAGCCCCGCGCCGCTCAGGGCCGCACAGAACACCAGTACTTCCCCGGCCCGCGGCACGGCGGGGATCGCCAGGTACTCGGCAAACTTGGCGTTGCCGCTGGCGTAGGCGAACACTCCCAGCGCCGCGCTGACCATGACGGCCGGCATGATGGCGAGGCCGTCGAGCCCATCGGTGAGATTCACCGCGTTGCTCATGCCCACGATCATCAGGTAGCCCAGCGCAATGAACGATACGGCCGAGAGCGGCTCGGCAAAGCGCTTGACGAAGGGCAGGAACAGCGTCGTCTCGGCGGGCGACTGGGCGGTGTAGTACAGCACCGCGGCCGCGCACAGGCCCGCGACCGACTGCCACAGATATTTCCAGCGCGGGATCAGGCCGCGGGAATTGCGCACCACGAGCTTCAGGTAGTCATCGTAGAAGCCGATCAGCCCGAAGGCGAAGGTGACGCCGAGCACGGTCCACACGAACCGGTCGCGGACATTGGCCCACATCAGCGTGCCGAACAGCACCGCCACCAGGATCAGCGCCCCGCCCATGGTGGGTGTGCCGGCCTTGGGAAGGTGCGACTTCGGACCATCGTCGCGCACCACCTGGCCGATCTGGTAGCGCGACAAGTGCGCGATCATGGAGGGCCCGATCAGCAGACAGAACACCAGCGAGGACATGCAGGCCAGGATGGCGCGCAACGTCAGGTAGGAGAACACGTTGAAACCGGAGTACAGGGAGGTCAGATGCTGGGTGAGCAGATACAGCACGCTTCAGGCTCCTTTTCCGACGAGCGCCGCCACGACCTGTTCCAGGCGGTTGAAGCGCGATCCCTTGATCAGCATGCGCACCTCGCCTGCGGAGAATCCGGGAGCGACCTCGGCGAGCTGCGCGTTCAGCGCGCCGGCAAGTGCGGTGGTGTCGGCAAACCAGCGGGCGCCCGCGCCGAAGCTCGCCACCGCCAGCTTCGCCAGCACACCGGTGGCGAACAGCCGCTCGATGCCGGCGGCCTTGGCCCAGACGCCGACCTGCCGATGGCTCTCCTCGGCGTAGTCGCCCAGTTCCCCCATGTCCGCGAATACCAGCCAGCGACGGCCCGTGAGCTGCGCCAGCACTTCGATGCCGGCCTGCACCGAACTGGGGTTGGCGTTGTAGGAATCGTCGATGATCCACGCGCCGGCGGCGGCCCGCTTGAACTGCAGCCGCCCGGCAACGGGGCGCATGTTGCCCAGGCCGCGCCCGATGTCGGTCAGTCCAATGCCCACGGCGCTGGCCGCGGCGGCCGCGCCCAGGGCATTGACCAGGTTGTGCCGGCCCGCCAGGTGCAGCTGCACCGGCACGCTGCCCTGGGGCGCATGCAGCGTGAAGTGGGTGACGAAGCCGGTCTCATCGATGGTCGTGCGGATGGCGGCGGCGGTGAAGTCCGCGCCCGGCTCGAGGCCGAAGGTCGACACCCGGGCGCGAGTCATGGACTTCCACAGCAGCGCGAAGGGATCATCGTGGTTGATGACCGCGGTGGCATCGGCGGCGAGGCCCGCGACCATCTCGCCTTCGGCGCGGGCGACGCCTTCCAGCGAGCCGAATCCCTGCAGATGCTCGGCGCCCGCATTGGTGATGATGCCCACCGTGGGCCTGCCGATGCGCACCAGCGCCGCCACCTCGCCGGCCTTGTCCGCGCCCATCTCCACCACCGCGAAGCGATGATCGGCGCCGATCCGCAACAGCGTGAGGGGCACGCCGATGTGATTGTTGAGATTGCCGCGGGTGCTCAGGCAAGGCCCGGCCAGCGACAGAATGCTGGAGATCAGCTCCTTGACGGTGGTCTTGCCGTTGCTGCCGGCGACGCCGACCACCGGAATGCGGAAACCCTCGCGCCACGCCTGGGCGCCGCGGGCGAGCGCTGCCAGGGTGTCATCGACCAGGATCTGGCTTACCGCAGCCGCCTGCTGCTGCCGGACCACGGCGCCGGCGGCGCCGCGCGCCGCCGCGGCGGCCACGTAGTCCTCGCCGTTGAAGCGCGGACCGGACAGCGCGACGAACAGCTCGCCATGATTGACCGTTCGCGAGTCGGTCGAGACGCCGCTGAAAGCGGCGTCGGCGCCCAGCAGCCGACCGTCGCAGCTTTGCGCGAAGGCCGAGAGCGTGGCCTTCATGACCGCGACTCCAGGGCGTCGCGCGCGACCTGCTCGTCGCTGAATGCGCGACGGGTGGTGCCGTAGATCTGGTAGTCCTCGTGACCCTTGCCCGCGATCAGCACCAGATCCTGCGGCCCCGCGCCCCGGACGGCGGTGCGGATGGCGGTGGCGCGATCCGGTTCGACCTGGACGCCGCGGGTGCCGCCCGGGATGCCGGCCAGAATGTCCTGCACGATCTTCGCCGGGTCCTCGCAGCGCGGATTGTCATCGGTGACGGTGACCGAATCGGCCGCCGCCGCCGCAATGCCTCCCATGAGAGGGCGCTTGAGCGCATCCCGGTCGCCGCCGCAGCCGAAGACCACGTGCAGTCGGCCGCGACAGTGCGCGCGTGCCGCGGCCAGCGCCTTGTGCAGCGCGTCGGGTGTGTGTGCGTAGTCGACTATCACCGTAGGCCGCACAGCCGCAGTCGCGGTCGCCACCCGCTGCATGCGTCCGGGCGCCGGCACGCAGCGCTCCAGGGCGGCCACGGCCTGCTCCAGCGGCAGCTGCGCGGCCAGCAGCACGGCCAGTGTGGTCAGCACATTCTCCACGTTGAATTCACCCAGCAGCGCCACGCGCAGCTGCGCCTCGCCCCAGGAGGAATTGAGCTTGATCTCGAAGCCATCGCTCAAGGCCCGCACCTGCGTGGCCGTCACGAACTGTGCGGCGCCTGCTTTGGCAGTGAGGCCGGTGATGACCAGCTGGCCGGGATCGGAACTGGAACCGGCCAGATCCCGCCCGAAGGCATCATCCACATTGATGACCCGGGACTTGAGGCTCGCGCGCGCGAACAGCCGCGCCTTCGCCTGCCCGTAGGCATCAAGCGTGCCGTGATAGTCCAGGTGATCCTGGGTCAGATTGGTGAAGGCGGCGGTCTCGAAGCGCACCTCGTCGACCCGTCCCTGGTCCAGCGCATGCGACGACACTTCCATCGCCACGGCGCGGGCACCCGTGGTGCGCAGCAGTGCCAGCTGCCGGTGCACACTGACCACATCGGCCGTGGTGTGCGTGACCGGACGCAAGGCGCCGGGAGTGCCGTAACCCAGGGTGCCGATGTAGGCGGCGGGCCGACCGCACAGCGACAAGGCCTGCGCGATCAGCCAGGCGCAGGTGGTCTTGCCGTTGGTGCCGGTGACGCCCACCACGTGCAGGGCCTCGGAAGGCTGTCCGAAGAAGCGGTCGGCGATGGTGCCCAGGTGAACGCTCAGGTCCGGCACCGCCACCACGAACTGCTCTTCGTCCTGGCCGGCGCGCTGGCGCATCCGCTGCAGCAACCGGGCCGCGGCTTGCAGCGCGCGGGTCTCGCCCTCGCGCGGGGTTTCGTAGATGACGGCGCGCGCGCCGCGCTCGGTTGCCTGCGCCGCGAATTCAATGCCGTGCCGCGCGGCGCCCTTGCCATGGCCGCGGCAGGCGAGGAACAGCGCGCCGGGCCTGACTTCACGACTGTCGAGGGTCACATCGGTGACCATGACGTCATCCGGCGCCGCGACGATGCCCGACAGCAGGTGCTGCAGGGCGCGAGCACCGCCCCGAAAAGTCGATTCGCCCGCGTCCATCATCGGCGGGCCACCGTGCGCACCCCCGGATGGGGGCGAGGAGGCAGCGGGACCGGCGCCTCATCCGCGGGCACGCCCGCGGTGGTGTCCGGTGCCACGCCCAGCAGACGCAGTGCCGGACCGATGACGGCCGAGAATACCGGTGCTGCCACATCACCGCCGCGGTGCAGGCCGGCACTGGGCGTGTCGATCACCACGACGGCGGCCAGGTGCGGATCGGTTGCCGGCGCGACACCGGCAAACACCGACATATACAGATTGGTGGAGTAGGACCCGTCGGTGGCCTTCCAGGCAGTTCCGGTCTTGCCGGCCACGCGATAGCCATAGATGGCGGCCTTGGTACCGGTGCCCTCGGCGGCCACCACCGCTTCGAGCATGGTCACGAGTTCCCGGCAGGTGCGATCACTCAAGACCCGATCCCCGCCCGGCGCGCTGCTCACGGGCAGGAACGACACGGGGCGGCGCAGTCCCAGGGCGCCGATGGCGGCATAGCCCTGCGCCAGCTGCAACGGCGTCACCGACAGGCCGTAGCCATGCGACATGGTCGCGATGCCGATCGGGCGCCAGTGCGAATAGTTGCTGAACAGACCGGCGGATTCACCGGGAAAACCGCTGGCCGTGACCTGACCCAGCCCGAGCTTCGAGAGCGTCGTCCAGATGAGCTCCGGCGGCAGCGACAGCGCAAGGTGAGTCATGCCGACGTTCGAGCTCTTGGCAAGAATGGTCGCCAGATCGATCCGCCCCAGTGGATGTTCGTCTGCAAACATCTTTGCGCCGACTTTGATTTCGCCCGGAGAGGTATCGATGATGCTGTGGTCGTCATAGCGACCCGATTCGATGCCGGCGGCCACGAAGAAGGGCTTGATGGTCGAGCCGGCCTCGAGGATGTCGGTCGCCGCGCGATTACGGAAATCAGCCGGATCGGCCTGGTCGCGATCATTGGGATTGAAGCCCGGCTGATTGACCATCGCCAGCACTTCGCCGGTGCGCACGTCGAGTACGACCATGGTGCCGGCCTTGGCGCGTTGCTCGCGCACCGCGGCCTTCAGCTCCCGATAGGCCAGATACTGGATGCGCAGGTCGATCGACAGGGTCAGATCGTGTCCGGGACTGGCTTCACGGATGCTGTCGACGTTCTGCACCACCCGCTGGAAGCCGTCCTGGATGACCCGCTTGGCGCCGTCGGTCCCGGCCAGCCAGTGATCAAACGCCAGCTCCAGGCCTTCCTGGCCGGCATCGTCGATATTGGTGAAGCCGAGCATCTGCCCGGTCACCTCCCCGGACGGGTAGTAGCGGCGGTACTCGCGCTTCAGGTACACGCCGGGAATGCCCAGGTCGCGGACCTTCTGCGCCTCCGCCGGCGGCAGATGCCGCACCAGGTAGAGGAACTGCCGGTCCTCGTTGCTGGTGACCCGGCGGGTGAGATCCTGGCGGTCGAGCTTCAGGGCCTGGGCCAGGCGCGGGATCTGGTCGGACGCCGGCGCCAGTTCCTGCGGATTCACCCACACCGAATCCACCGGGGTGCTGATGGCCAGCGGCTCACCGTTGCGATCGGTGATCATGCCGCGATGCGCGGTGATGGTCGCCACGCGCGAGAAGCGCTCATTGCCCTCCGACGCGTAGAAGTCGTGCCGGTACAGCTGCAGGTGGGCCGCCTGGGCGAGCAGCCCCAGGCCTGCCGTCACCAGCAGGCCTAGCACCAGCCAGACCCGCCAGCGAAACGACCCTGCGCTCCGGTCACGTGGATTCCTGGGTTTCATGGCGCGACGATCTTGATCTCCTGCGCAGGAGGGGTGGCCATGTGCAGGCGATTGCTCGCCACGTTTTCGACGAAGGCGTGCTGTGACCAGGCGCTTTGCTCGAGCTGCAACTGGCCCCATTCGATGTCCAGGTTGTCGCGCTGTTCGGACAGCTGCTGCAGCTGCATGAACAGCTCCCGGGTGCGGTGCTTGCACCACACCGCGCCGGCGGCCGAGCCCAGCGCCGCGGTCCACAGCAGCGGCAGTGCCAGCCAGTACACCGCGACGCGCGACGGCTTCACGAAAGTTTCTCGGCAACCCGCAGCAAGGCGCTGCGCGCGCGGGGATTGCGTGCCACTTCCGCGGCGGTGGGGCGAAGCTTGCGGCCGATGAGCCGCATGCGCGGCTGCGCGGAGGCCGGAATGACGGGCAGGCGCGCCAGCGCCGGATCGACGCTGGAGTGGCGCGCCATGAACTGCTTGACCGCCCGGTCCTCCAGGGAATGGAAGCTGATGACCGCCAGACGTCCGCCGGGTGCCAGCACCTCGAAGGCGGCGTTGAGGCCGGCCTCGAGCTGGCCGAGTTCGTCATTGATGAACATGCGCAGCGCCTGGAAGGTCCGGGTCGCCGGATTCTTGCCGGGCTCGCGGGTGCGCACGGCGCGGGCGACCAGTTCGGCCAGCTGCGCGGTGCGCGTGATGGGCGCACGTTCGCGTTCGAACGCGATGGCCTGCGCCACGCGGCGCGCGAAGCGTTCCTCGCCCAGGGTTGCGATCACCTCGCGCATCTCGTCGACGCCCGCCCGGGCGAGCCATGCAGCAACCGGCTCACCACGTGTCGGGTCCATGCGCATATCGAGCGGACCGTCGGCCCTGAAGCTGAAGCCTCGCTCGGCCGCATCGAGCTGCGGGGACGATACGCCAAGGTCAAAGAGCACGCCGGCGCATTGCCGTCCCTGCGCATGCGCCGGCACAAGTACCGCGAGGTCCGAAAACGGCGCGTGCTCGAGCGTGAGGCGCAGGTCGTTGGCGAAGCGCTGGCGGCCGGCCGCGATGGCCTGCGGGTCGCGGTCGAGCGCGAGCACGCGGCCTTCTCCACCCAAGGTCTCGAGAATGCGTGCCGTGTGGCCGCCGCGCCCGAACGTTGCATCGACATAGTACCCACCCGCCCCGAGAGCCAATGCCGCGTGCACTTCATCGACGAGCACCGCAGCGTGCTCGTCGATGAGTCCGATCACTTTTGTTCTGGCGGAACTTCAGGCAGTCCCGCCGAGAGCTTCAATTCATTCAGTCCGGCCGCCGGCGCTGCCGTACGCAGTGCCGGGACGATCGAAGCCATGGACGCCTGCTTCCAGGCGACTTCGTCCCATAACTCAAGGTGGTTGCCCTGGCCGAACAGCATCGCGTCGCGCTGCAGGCCGGTGAACTCGCGCAATTCCCCGGGAATCAGCACGCGCCCGTGCGCGTCCAGGTCCAGATCGGTTGCGTAGCCCACCATCAGCCGCTGCAGCCAGCGGGCCTCGGAGTTGAGGTTGGGCAGGTTCATCAGTTCGTCCTGCACCTTCTGCCAGTCGCTCAAGGGGTAGATCAGCACGCACTGGTCCCGATCGACGGTGGCGACCAGCTGCCGCTCCCCGAGCTGGGCAAGCCGATCCCGCACGCGCGTGGGCAGAACCATCCGCCCCTTCACGTCGAGAGTGACTTTTGCTGCACCGCGGAACATGAGACCCTGACGCCCTTGGGTGGTGAGAAACCCACTTCTCCCCACTTTTCCCCACCTGCGGGCACTATAGGAATCCGCGAACCAATATGTCAATTGACATGAGAGGAAAAATTTGTCGTTGTCACAACGACTTATGGCGAAATTACTCCGCCGGGACGACGTTTGCGGCGGCAGTCTTCTTATCTATCAGAAGCTTGCTGCCGAAAGCTTATACAGTAGGTCACTAGCGGGACCCCTGTAAAAGAAAGAAGTCGGCCTGTAAGCCGGGTTCTGTCGAGGGTAATCATTCCTCTATGGACCCCTGTCACCAGGGGCCTCTTGCAGCCTACCCGGAAGCGCGCACGGATCGACGTTGCTGCCGGCATTGCGGCCGGCAGCGGCTTCCCTATTTGGCCTTGCTCCACGTGGGGTTTACCTAGCCGTCGAGTGTTGCCACCGACGCGGTGCGCTCTTACCGCACCGTTTCACCCTTACCGGCCACCACCCGTTGCCGGGCGGTGACTTAGGCGGTCTGTTCTCTGTTGCACTTTCCGTGGGCTCACGCCCCCCAGGCGTTACCTGGCACGTTATCCGCGGGAGCCCGGACTTTCCTCCACGCCCCAACCGATGGGACGCAGCGATTACCCGGCCGACTTCGAGGACCACCATACGGAGTTATCGGTCGCGGCTCAACTGCAGCGCCAGCTCATAGGCGTCGGAGCGCCGCCCGCCGGCCAGCTGCGCGGCGATGGCCGCCGCCTTGCCCGGCGGCAGCTCCGGCAGCAGCAGCTCCAGGGCGCGCCGCATCAGTCCCAGGTCGGCGCCGCCGGCGGCCGGCGCGGCGCCCTGCACCACCAAGGTGATCTCGCCGCGCTGCAGATTCGGATCGGCGCCGGCCATCCCGCACAGCGCCTCCAGCGTGCCGCGATACACGGTTTCATGCAGCTTGGTGAGCTCCCGGGCGATGACGGCCGGACGCTGCGGGCCAAACTGGGTTGACAAATCAACCAGGCTGGCGGCGATGCGATGCGGGGCCTCGAAGAACACCATGGTGCGCGTCTCGGTCGCCAGCGACGCCAGCCGGGCGCGCCGTTCGCGCGCCGTCGCCGGCAGGAAACCCTCGAAACAGAACCGCTCCACGGGCAGTCCCGCCAGCGCCAGGGCGGCGGTGATGGCACAGGGTCCCGGCACCACTCCCACGGCAATGCCCTGCGCTACCGCGGCCCGCACCAGCTCGAATCCCGGGTCGCTGAGCAGCGGCGTGCCTGCATCGCTGACCAACGCCACCCGCGCGCCGTCCGCCAGCCGGGCGAGGATCTCCGGCAGGCGCTGCGACTCATTGTGAGCATGCAGCGACAGCAGCGGCTTGGCGAGTCCCAGCTGCTGCAGCAACCCCAGCGTCCGACGCGTGTCCTCGGCCGCGATCAGGTCCGCGTGACCCAAGGTCTCGCGCGCGCGATCGCTCAAGTCCCCCATGTTGCCGATGGGGGTAGCCACGACTTCAAGCCGGCCGGGTGGATTCGCCACTATAATCCTGCACAGTGTTTGACCCGCTCAGTGTAAGGCACCGCACCCCAATGGCCGACTCCCGACGTTCCCTGCACCTGGGACTTGCGACCCTGACGGCAACGCTGGGCCTGCAGCTGGCCAGCTGCGCGAACGTGCAGTCCGGGCCGGATCAGGCCCCGCCGGGGGTATTGACGCCCGGCCCGATCACCCATCAGACCGTCCCGGCCCCGGGCGCGCCGGCGGCCCGTGGCGCCACGACCTTCGCGCCGCTCACGGGAGGTGCGCAGATCGCGCTGCTGCTGCCCCTCACGGGCCCGCAGAGCGCCGCCGCCCTCGCCGTGCGCGATGGTTTCCTGACCGGTTACTACTCACAGCCCGCGCCGGGGCGGCCGGACCTGCACATCTATGACACCTCCCAGATGAGCGTCGCAGCGGCATTGAGCCAGGCCACCGGGGATGGCGCCGGCTTCATCGTCGGGCCCCTGACCCGCACCGAAGCCATGGCTGCGGCCGGCTACACCGGTCCGCGGCCGCCGCTGATGATCCTGAACGCCCTCACGGGCGCACCGCCCGCGGGCAACGCCCTGTACCAGTACGCACTCTCACCGGAGGATGAAGCCCGCCAGGTCGCAAGACGCGTGGTGGCCGACGGCAATCGCGCCGGCGTCGCGCTGGTGCCCAGCGGGGAGTGGGGACAGCGCGTGCTCGCCGCCTTCACCCAGGAGCTGAACGCCGCGGGAGGACAGCTGCTGGATGCCGCCAGCTACGATGCCGGCAGCACCGATTACGCCGCGGCCATCAGCCAGGTGCTGCGCATCAACGAAAGCGAGGCGCGCAACAAGCGCCTCGAATCGGTGCTGGGGACCAAGCTCACGTTCCAGGCGCGCCGGCGCGGGGACGTGGCCTTCATTTTCTCGCCCGGACAGGCCCAGGCGGAGCGGCTGCTGCGTCCGCAGCTGAAGTTCTACTTCGCCGGCGACGTTCCCACCTATGCGACCGCCGACGCCTTCGAACCGAACCCCAGCGCCAACCAGGATCTGGACGGCCTGATCTTTCCGGATGCGCCCTGGCTGCTGGGCGGCGCGCTGGTGGACAGCGTGCGCGAGGCCACCAATGCCGCCTGGCCGACCGGGGGCCCCCGCCGCAGCATCCTGTTCGCCTTCGGATTCGATGCCGCAAGACTGGCCACGGCACTGCGTGCCTTGCCCGCCCAGGGCGGCAACCCCACCAGCCTTGGCGTGGACGGGCTCACCGGCCACCTCACCATTGCCGCCGACGGCCACGTGCTGCGCGACCTCACGTGGGCACAGATCCGCAACGGCGAGCCGCGGCAGCTGAACTGAAGCGCCCGTGACCGCGGCCCAAGTCCTCGGCGCACGCGCCGAACAGCTGGCCCTGGAGTATCTGCAGGGCCGCGGACTGACCATCCTGGAACGCAACTACCGGCGGCGCCTGGGCGAAATCGACCTGGTGGCCCTCGATCAGGGGGTGCTGGTGATCGCCGAAGTGCGCACGCGCAGCACGGCCGCATTCGGCGGCGCCGCGGCCAGCGTCGGCCGGGCCAAACAACGACGCATCATCCGTGCGGCCGCCCAGCTGCTGCAGCAGCATCGCGACTACGCGGCGCTGCCGGTGAGATTCGATGTGCTGATCGTGGGCGGCGCCCAGTCCGCGGCGCCGCAGGTGGACTGGTTCCGTCACGCCTTCCAAGCCTAGCCCTACTTGACGACCTTCAGCTGCGGCCGCGGCCGGCCTTCTTCGGCCGTCGGCGGCTTGGGTGGTGAGGGCGGCGGCTGCGGCCCCAGATCAGCCTCGGAGAACACCATGCCCTCGCCGGTCTCGCGCGCGTAGATGCCCAGCACCGCCCCGATGGGGGCACGCACGTGGTGGATGGCGCCGCCAAAGCGCGTATCCAGTTCCAGCCAGTCGTTGCCGATGTTCAGGCGCTCGGTGGCCTCGTAGCTGATGTTGAGAACGATCTTGCCTTCCTTCACGAAGGCGCGCGGCACATCGACGGCATGCCGGTCGACATCGACGATCACGTGGGGCGTCTGGCCCCCGTCGGTCATCCACTGGTGCATGGCCCGCAGCAGATAGGGCCGCTTGGGAGGCAGCGACGACTCGCTCACGACAGCCGCATTTCCTGCTCCGTGTCCGAGAGACTGTCGCGAAACGCCGGTCGGGAAAACACGTGATTGGCGTATTTGACGATCGCGGCGGAGTTCAGCTCGACTTCGAAGTGCGGCAGCCGCCACAGCACCGGGGCGATGGTGGCATCGACCATCGAGAATTCGTCGGAGAGGAAGAACGGCCTGACCTTGAACAGTTCCTCGCTCTGCAGGATGGTGTCGCGCAGGGTCTTGCGAACCTTCTGCGAGGCCTTGCGGTCGGGCTCCGCTTCGATCTGCTGTACCAGCGGGTACCAATCGCGCTCGACGCGATGCAGGGCGAGGCGAAACTGCGCGCGCGCCACCGGATCCACCGGCATCAGCGGCGGGTGGGGGAAGCGCTCATCCAGGTACTCCATGATCACACGCGAGTCGTACAGCACCAGGTCGCGATCCACCAGGGTCGGCAGGCTGTGATAGGGATTGAGGTCCAGCAGGTCCTCGGGCAGGCGGCCCGGCTCGACGCTGATGATGTCGATGCCGATGCCCTTTTCCGCCAGCACAATGCGAGTCCGGTGACTCCAAAGATCATTGGGAGCGGAAAACAGGGTCATGATGGACCGTCGGCTCGACAAAGGGCTTACTCCGAATCCCCATGTCCCGGGGTGAGCGTCAGTGGATGTTCTTCCAGTACTCGCGTTTCAGCAGGTAGGTCAGCGCCGTGAAGGCCAGCAGGAACAATAACACCTTGACGCCCAGGGAGCGGCGCTGAACCTGGGTGGGCTCGCCCGCATAGTCCAGGAAATTCACCAGATCCCGGACCGTCGCCTGGTACTCCTCGCGCGACATGCTGCCCGGGGCAAGCTGCACGAAATGATCGAACACCTGCTGGCCGTCTTCCTTGCGGAACACGGCGGCCTTGGGGCCTTCCAGGGTCGACAGCACATGCGGCATGGCGATGCCGGGAAGCTGCAGATTGTTGGCGCCGGTGACCCGCGAAGGATCCACGTAGTAGGTCGTCCACAGGCGGTACAGATAGTCCGCACCGCGCGCGCGCGCCATCAGCGACAGATCCGGCGGCACCTTGCCGAACCAGTTCAGCGCATCGGCCGCCGGCATGGGCGTCGAGACATAGTCACTGGCCTTGGCGCCAGCCGGCAGCAGGTACTTCTGCAGCTGCTCGGGGCTGATCTGCAGATCGGCCGCCATGCGTGAGTAGCGCACGTACTTGAGGGCATGGCAGCCGCGACAGTAGCCCGCGAAGTCGCGCACGCCGCGCTGCAGTGAGGCGACATCGCCCACCGAGTTGTCCGCCGACCAGGATTCCCAGTCGGCGCCGAAGCCCTTGAGCCGCTCCTCTTCTTCCTTGGCCTTCTTGTCCGACGCCTGCTGCTGCGCCACCTGGGCCGCCATGGCCATGGCGGCCTGGACGCTGCCCGGCGCCGCGGCAGGAGCGGAAGCCTGCGGGGCCGATGCATCATCGGCGCCCACGGCGAGATTCGCGGCGCCCAGCAGCGCCGCCACCGCAACCCACAGCAGACCCTGTCTCACGCTGTTCACCTTAAGCATGGGCCTGGAACCTCACGCGATCGGGCACCGGCTTGACCCGTTCGAACCTGGTGTAGAACGGCATCAGGATGAAAAAGGCAAAGTATCCCCCGGTGGCGAGCCGTCCCAGGGTGATGTAGATCCCCGCCGGCTCCTGCAGGCCCAGATACATGAGCCCCAGGAATGACACGGTGAACAACGCCAGGAACGCCCTGGACCATGCCCCCTTGTAGCGGATCGATTTCACGGGCGAGCGATCCAGCCAGGGCAGCAGCAGGAAGCACACCAGCGACAGTGCCATCAGCAGCGCGCCCAGGCGCTGGTCCGGGATGGCACGCAGGATGGCGTAGTAGGGCGTGAAGTACCACGAGGGCGTGATGGGATTGGGCGTCGAGAAGATGTCCGCCGGCTCGAAGTTCGCGTGCTCCAGGAAATAGCCGCCGAGGGTCGGGGCAAAGAACACCACGCGTCGCGAAGATCACCAGGAAGACCGAAATCCCGAAGGAGTCCTTCACGGAGTAGTAGGGATGGAAGGGAATGCCGTCCACCGGATGCCCGTCGGGCCCCAGCTTGGCCTTGATTTCGATGCCGTCCGGATTGTTCGAGCCGGTGCGGCGCAGGGCCACCAGGTGCAGCACCACCAGCAGCAGCAGCGCCAGCGGCACCGCCACCACGTGCAGGGCAAAGAAGCGGTTCAGGGTGGAATCGGCGATGCCGTAGTCGCCGCGGATCCACTCCACCAGCGTCGGCCCGATTACCGGGACGGTGCCGAAGATGTTCACGATCACGTTGGCCGCCCAGTAGGACATGTTGCCCCAGGGCAGCACGTAGCCCATGAAGGCCTCGGCCATCAGCGCCAGGTACACCAGCATGCCGAACAGCCACAGCAGTTCACGCGGCGCACGGTATGACCCGTACATGATCGCCCGATACATGTGCAGGTACACGACCAGGAAGAACGCGGAGGCGCCGGTGGAGTGCAGGTAGCGGATCAGCCACCCGTAATCGACCTCGCGCATGATGAATTCGACTGAATCGAACGAGGTGGCCTCGCCCGGCTTGTAGAACATCGTCAGGAAGATGCCCGTCAGCAGCTGCATCACCAGCACGACCATGGCGATGAAGCCAAAGAAGTACCAGATGTTGAAATTCTTCGGCGCGTAGTAGCCGGTGGCCTGAGTCTCGATGAACTCCTTGACCGGCAAACGCTTGTAGAGCCACGCCTTCAGACCCTTGCTCTGGTCTGCACTCTGGCCTGTGCTCTCGACTTCCCTTTGGGGCATCGGGCCGCTCCTAATATTATCTTCCCGCAAGAACAACGCTGCCGCCTTACAAAGGCGCGGACCCTTAGTTTCCGTTGCTCAGGGGGGCGGCGCATTATACACACAACAAAGTCCCGCCTTCGGTCACGTCAGGGGGACTTTCATCGCCAACTCACGAGGCAGGAATGAGCCGGATCGGTCGGGTATTCATGTTTGTCGCGGCGTCGGTGGTCAGCGGCCTGGCCCTGGCGTTCATCATCGTTGCCTGGCGGCCCCAGCTGGTCGGGGTGGCGCCAAGTCCGCCCCCGGTCGCGCTCACCGGCAGGGCCGACCCTGCGGCGACCGGCAGGCCGGACCCCGCCCCCGCCCCGGTGGAAAAATCCGGTGCTCCCGGGCCGGGCGGCGCGCGCGATTCCGGTGCGGCCCAGGGATCCGATGGCCAGCCGCCCGCAATCCTCTTCCCCGGTCGGGATGCCTGGTCGTATGCGGACGCGGTGCAGCGCGCGGCCCCCGCGGTCGTCAATATCTACACCTCCAGGACCGTGACCGAGCGGGTGCAGCCCAGCGGCTTCGGGGCATTCTTCGGCGATCCGGCGCCGCGCTATCGCAACCGCACCGAGCGCAGCCTGGGATCCGGCGTCATCGTGGATACCGAGGGGCACATCGCCACCAACAACCACGTGATCGAAAACGCCGACCAGGTGTGGGTGCAGCTGGCGGACCGGCGCGTGGCCGTGGCCCGGGTGGTGGGCCGGGATCCGGACTCGGACCTTGCGCTGCTGAAAATCAGCCTCGCCCGCTTGCCGGTGATGCCCTTCGGCCACTCCGACCGCCTGCAGGTCGGGGACGTGGTGCTGGCGATCGGCAATCCCCTGGGGCTGTCGCAGACCGTCACGCACGGCATCGTCAGCGCGACCGCCCGCGGCCAGCTGGGACTGGCGACATTCGAAAATTTCATCCAGACCGATGCCGCCATCAATCCCGGCAATTCGGGTGGCGCCCTGATCAACACCCGCGGTGAGCTGGTGGGCATCAACACGGCCATCGTGGCCAAGACCAGCGGCGCGGAGGGCATCGGCTTCGCCATTCCGGTGAACATGGTCCGCGGCGTGATCCACGACCTGATCGCCAGCGGCAAGGTGATGCGCGGCTGGATCGGCATCATTCCGGAGGATTTCTCCGACGAGCAGGCGGCCAGCGTCGGGCTGGCACATGGCGGGGTCGTGGTCGTGGATCTGTACCAGGGCCCGGCGCTGGAGGCGGGGCTGCGCCCCGGCGACATCCTCACGGGATTCGACGGCCGCGGCGTGACCAGTTCGCAGGACATCCTGGCGCGCATCGCCAGCACTCAGCCGGGCGCCACCATCAAAGTCGCGGGCCTTCGCGGCCGTTCGAGCTTTCAGGCCAGCATCAGCGTGCGACAACGTCCGCGGAACCTTTGATAAAGGAGCAGAGGATGGCATCGCAAACACGCGCGCCGCATCGCGAAGCCCAGCTGCTCCTGCGGCGCTTCGCCGATCGGGCGCAGCTGCAGTCGGCCGTGGAGGAGCGCCTCGCCCAGGTGCTGACCGGGACCGACACCGACCGCCCGGCGGTCATGCTGTCCGGCGGCAGCACCCCGATTCCGGCCTACCTTGCACTCGCGACCAAAGGACTGACGCCGGCCCCGGGGCTCACGGTGCTGTTCTCCGACGATCGCTACGTGCCCTCGGATTCGGATCAGAGCAACTTTCACCAGAGCCGCCCGCTGTTCACTTCCATGGGGCTCGCCGCGGCGCAGGTGCTGCGCATCCGCAGCGAACTCACCCTGGCCGAGGCAACCCTGGACAGCGAGCGACGCCTGGTCCAGGTGCTCACCGGCGGCCACCGGATCACGCTGGGATTGCTGGGTCTGGGGGCGGACGGACACACGGCCTCACTGTTTTCGGCCGCCGACCTGGAGCGCGCCAAGGGCAGGCTGGCCATCAGCGTGCATCGACCGGATGGGCGCGACGCCGTCAGCGTCACGCCCACGGTACTGGAACGCGTGGCACAGCTGATCTTCGTAGTCGCCGGCGCCGACAAGCGCGACTCGCTGCAGGGACTCCTGCAGCGCCGCACGGATCTCATCGCCTGGGGTGCGGTGCGCGGCTGCCGGTCCGTGGAAGTGTGGGCGGACGCTGCCGCTAGCCCCGCATAGGCCAGCGCGTCCAGCCGGCCGCCGTCGCGCCCGGATCATGCCAGCCGCACTCGCCCGCCACGATATGGAAGGCTTCGGCCGGACCCCAGGTGCCGGGTGCATAAGGATAGACGGGCGCAATGTCCCCCAGCACCGGATCGACCGCGGCCCAGGCCGCCTCGACTTCATCCTCGCGCGCGAACAGCGTCGCATCGCCAATGATGGCATCCCCGATCAGCCGCTCGTAAGGCTCCATCTCCTCGGCGGCCTTCTGGTCCACGAACAGCTCCACTTCACGGCCCGCCATGCCCTCGCCCGGCTGTTTGACATGCGCGCCCAGGGCGATGGCCACATCCGGCCCGACCCGAAACCTGAGGTAGTTGGGCTGACAGGGTCTGCTGTCGCCGAAGACGCGTGCCGGCGGGTCCCGCAGTTCCACGACCACCTCGGTGGCCTCGACCGGCAGGCACTTGCCGGCCCGCAGATAGAACGGCACCCCGCTCCAGCGCCAGGAATCGATGGCCAGCCGCAAAGCCGCGAAGGTCTCGACATTGGAACCCGGCGCCACGCCCGCCTCATCCCGATACCCTGTGAACTGGCCGCGCACCAGATCCTGGGGCTGCAGGGGTCGCATCGCCCGGAACACCTTCACCTTTTCATCGCGCATGGCGTTGCCGCTGCTGTTCACCGGGGGCTCCATGGCGAGGAAGCCCACGATCTGCAGCAGGTGATTCTGCACCACATCGCGCAGCGCGCCGGCCTCGTCATAGAACTTGCCGCGCCCCGCCACCCCGATATTCTCGGCCATGGTGATCTGCACGCTGGCCACATAGTTGCGGTTCCAGATGGGTTCGAGAAAGGAGTTCGCAAAGCGAAAGTACAGCAGGTTCTGCACCGGCTCCTTGCCCAGGTAATGGTCGATGCGGAAGATCGCGCTTTCCTCGAAAATCCGGTGCAGCGTCTGGTTCAATGCGTGGGCGCTGGCCAGATCCCGGCCGAAGGGCTTCTCGACCACCACCCGCGCGCCCTTGTCGCAATCGGCGGCGGCCAGCTGCGTGATCACGACGGGGAACATGCTGGGCGGAATGGCCAGGTAGTGCAGCGGATGCTGCGCGGTGTCCAGGAGCTTGCGCAGCTGCTGGAAGGTCGACAGCGCGCCGTAGTCCCCGTCCACATACTGGACGAGCGCCACGAAGCGTTCGACCACCGCAGGTTCCGCATCCTTCACGAAGTTCTTCAGGCTGTCGCGCAGCCGCTCGATGAGCTGCTCGCGTTTCCAGCCCGCCTTGGCGACGCCGATCACCGGTATGGTCAGGCGCCCCCGGCGCACCAGCTGGTACAGCGACGGAAAGATCTTCCGATGGCACAGATCGCCGGTGGCCCCGAACAGCACCAGTGCATCGGCCGCCTCGCCGGTGACGGTGCCCATGCTCAGCCCTTGGTCTCGACGTGGCCGCCAAAGCCCAAGCGCATGGCCGACAGCACCTTGTCCGCAAACTCCGCGCGCCCGCGCGATTCGAAGCGCGCATACAGCGCGGCGGTCAGCACATGCGCCGGCACGCCCTCCTCGATCGCCGCCTCGACGGTCCAGCGGCCCTCGCCGGAATCGGATACGCGTCCCGCAAATCCCGCCAAGGTGGGATCGCGCGCCAGCGCCTCGGCGGTAAGGTCCAGCAACTGCGAGGTGATGATGCTGCCACGCCGCCACACTTCGGCGACCTGCGCGACGTTGAATGAATACTGGAACAGACGCGGCTGGGCCAGCGGCGCGGTTTCGGCGTCCTCGCCACCCTGGTGCCCCAAACCGATGTTGGCGTGCTTGAGAATGTTGAAGCCTTCGGCATAGGCCGCCATCAGGCCGTACTCGATGCCGTTATGGACCATCTTCACGAAGTGGCCGCCGCCATTGCCGCCGCAATGCAGATAGCCTTGGCGTGCCGTGCCGTGAGCTGCGCGCTCCGCGTCCGAGGGCACAGCGCCAGCGGGTGCCAGGGTAGCGAAGATCGGCTCCAGGTGCGCCACGATGTCCGGTTCACCGCCGATCATCTGGCAATAGCCGCGCTCCAGACCCAGCACGCCGCCGCTGGTACCCACATCCACATAGTGGATCTTCGCTGCGGCGAGCGTTTCGGCGCGCCGGATATCGTCGTGGTAATGGGAATTGCCGCCATCGATGAGGATGTCGCCGGGACTGAGCAGCGGCGCAATTTGGGCAATGACGCCATCGACCGCACTGGCCGGCACCATCAGCCAGATGGCGCGCGGCGCGGCCAGCGCGCCGACCAGATCGTTGAGCGTATTGACGCCCTTGGCGCCGTCGGCCGCCGCGGCCCTGACCGCCGCCGGCTCGGTCGCGTAGCCGACGATTTCATGTCCACCGCGCAACAGCCGCTTCACCATGTTGGCGCCCATGCGCCCCAGACCGATCATTCCCAGCTGCATGTGGACTCCTCGCAGGAAGCTTTAGTTGGGGACGCGACGGATCTGCGCGCCGATGCCCGCGAGCTTCTCCTCGATGGTCTCGTAGCCCCGATCGATGTGGTAGATGCGTTCGATTTCGGTGCGGCCCTCGGCGACCAGGCCGGCCAGCACCAGGCTGGCCGAGGCGCGCAGATCCGTGGCCATCACCGGCGCTGCGGTCAGGCGCTCGACGCCGCGGATGATGGCGGTGTTGCCCTCGAGGCGGATTTCGGCCCCCAGCCGCCGCATCTCCAGCATGTGCATGAAGCGGTTTTCGAAAATGGTCTCGATGATGGTGCCGACGCCCACCGCCACGGTGTTGAGCGCCGCGAACTGCGCCTGCATGTCGGTGGGGAATGCGGGGTAGGGAGCGGTGCGCACGTCGACGGCGCGCGGCCGCCGGCCGCGCATGTCCACTTCGATCCAGTTGTCGCCGATATCGACGCTGGCGCCGGCCTCGCGCAGTTTTGCGGTGACCGCATCCAGATGATCGGGGCGCGTGTTCTTGATGCGCACATGGCCGCGGGTGATGGCCCCCGCCACCAGGTAGGTGCCGCTCTCGATGCGGTCCGGCAGCACTTCGTAGGTGGTGCCGTGCAGCTTTTGCACGCCGTGGATGACGATCTTGTCGGTGCCCGCACCGTGGATCTTCGCGCCCATGCTGATCAGGAAGTTGGCCAGATCCACCACCTCCGGTTCGCGCGCCGCGTTTTCCAGCACCGTCTCGCCGTCGGCGAGGGTGGCTGCCATCATCAGGTTCTCGGTGCCGGTCACCGTGACCGCATCGAGCACCAGCCGCGCGCCCCGCAGGCGGGTGGCGCGTGCGCGGATATAGCCGCCCTCGATCTGGATGTCGGCGCCCATGGCCTGCAGACCCGCCACGTGGATGTTCACGGGCCGCGCGCCGATGGCGCAGCCGCCGGGCAGGGAGACATCGGCGCGCCCGAAGCGGGCCACCAGCGGGCCCAGCACCAGGATGGACGCGCGCATGGTCTTCACCAGGTCGTAAGGCGCGAAGCATTCACTCAGGGTCGAGGCATCCACCTCGATGCGCAGTCCTTCGGCGATGGTCACGCTCACGCCCATCCGGCCCAGCAGTTCGATGGTCGTGGTCACATCCTTCAGGTGCGGCACGTTGCAGATGGTCACCGGCTCCGATGCCAGCAGGCCGGCGGCCAGGATGGGCAACGTCGCGTTCTTGGCGCCGGAGATGCGCACTTCGCCCTCGAGCGGCACGCCGCCCGTGATCTGTAATTTGTCCATTTTCTGAAAGCCTTAGCTGGCGCCGCGAGTCGCCCACTCATCCGGAGTGAACGCTTCGATCGAGAGCGCATGGATCTCGCGGCCCACCAGCTCCCCCAGCGTGGCGTAGACCAGCTGGTGACGGGCAATGCCGCGCTTGCCGGCGAAAGCCTGCGCGACGATTCTGGCCGAAAAATGGGTATTGTCCGGGGATTGGACCAGGACCTGCGCGCCGGGCAGGCCGGCGCGGATCAGTTCGGCGATTTCTTCAGGCTTCATGCGACCCCATGGTAGCAAATGGCCGCCCCTGGGCCTTAAGCCGAGCGGCAGCCGCGCCCTGGTTCGGGGTATTCTTGCGGCGGGGAACCCAAACGCATGACTGTCGCCACTGCCGCCCGATCCGTCGAAGATGCCGACCTGCTGAGCGCCGCGCGGCGCGCGCTGGCGATCGAGGCGCGGGCGGTGGAGTCCCTCGGCGCGCGCCTGGGGCCGCCCTTCGTGGCAGCCTGCCGGCTGTGCCTGAGCTGCGCCGGCCGGGTCATCGTCACCGGCATCGGCAAGTCGGGGCATGTGGGCAGGAAGATCGCCGCCACCCTGGCCAGCACGGGGACTCCCGGGTTCTTCCTGCACGCGGCCGAGGCCAGCCACGGGGACCTGGGGATGATCACGCCGGGCGATGTGGTGCTCGCGCTGTCCAATTCCGGGGAGAGCCCGGAACTGGTGTTCCTGCTGCCGCACCTGAAGCGCCTGGGTATTCCGCTGATCACCCTCACCGGCAACCTCAGCTCGACTCTGGCCCGCAATGCCACGGTGGCCCTGGACGTGACCGTGCCGGAGGAGGCCTGTCCGCTAAATCTGGCCCCCACCGCCAGCACCACCGCCATGCTCGCCATGGGCGATGCCCTGGCGGTCACGCTGCTCGAGGCGCGCGGCTTCACCGCCACGGATTTCGCCCGCTCCCATCCCGGCGGGGCGCTCGGTCGGCGGCTGTTCCTGCGGGTGGAGGACATCATGCGCCGCGGGGATGACCTGCCGCGCTGCGCGCCCACGACGAGCATGGCGCAGGGCCTGCAGGAGATGTCCCGCAAGGGCCTAGGCATGACGCTGGTCGTGGACGCACAGGATGCGGTGCTGGGAATCTTCACCGACGGCGACCTGCGCCGGTTGCTGGATCGGGGGGTGGATATCCACGCCATGCGCATGCAGGACGTAATGACCGTCAGGTACCGCAGCATCGGTCCGCAGGAGCTGGCGGCCCAGGCCGTACACATGATGGACCAGCACCGCATCGCGGTGCTGCCGGTGCTCGAGAACGGACGGTTGCTCGGCGCCTTCAATGCCCACGACCTGCTGCGCGCAGGCGTGATGTAGGAGAGCTTTCTGCCACGTGGGAAATCGACCGCGGCCGCCATTCGACTGCTGATCCTGGATGTGGACGGGGTGCTCACCGATGGCCGCGTGTATTACGCCACGAGCGGCGAGCAGCTGCAGTGCTTCAACATCAAGGACGGACTGGGACTGAAGGCCCTGGCCCGCGCCGGCGTCGCGATCGCCATCATTTCCGGCCGCCGCTCCGCGGCCGTCACGCGCCGCTGCCGGGATCTCGGGATCCGCCACGTGGTCCAGGGCAGCGCCGACAAGCTGCGGGACTTTCGGCAGCTGGCCGCGAAGCTGAAGGTCACCGCGGCGCAGTGCGCGTACATCGGCGATGATGCGCCGGACGTGGCATTGCTCAGGGAAGTCGGACTGGCCTTCGCGGTGGCCGACGCCCACCCCAGTGCGCGCGCCGCCGCCCACCACGTGACCCGGCTGTCCGGCGGCTGCGGCGCGGTGCGCGAGGTGTGCGACCGGCTGCTCAAGGCCCATCCGGGCCGCCGCGGATCAGGATCTTGATCTACCGCCTGCTCATTCTGTTCGGTCTGGCGCTCGCCGGCGTGGCCATATGGCTGACGCTGCTGTCGGGACCCAGGCCCGTCACGGCCCAGGCCAATCATCCGGCCGGTCCCGATCAGGGCTACTCGGCGACGGATGCCCTGGTGGTGGAGACCGGCGCGGACGGCCTGGCCCGCTACACCCTGCAGGCGCAGCGCGTGCAGCAGGATCCCGGCAGTGACGTCATCAATCTCACGACCGTGCACATGACGTTTCGCGACAGCTCCGGCGGCCAGTGGCAGGCGCGCTCGGACCAGGCAAGCTCCCAGCAGGATGCCGCGCTGATCGACCTCACCGGCGCCGTCGATGTGTCCGGCACCTTGGCCGGCGCCACCCAGCCTGCCCACATCCTCACCGAGCGCTTGCATGTGGACACCGGCAAGGAAATGATCCGGACCCGCTCACCCGTCACGCTCAACTGGGCAGGGTACGTGATGAATGCGCGCGGCCTCGAAGTCGATATCAAGGACCACCGTTTCAGGCTGGAAGCAGATGTCCATGGCCACTTTGTTCCCTGAGGCGTGCGCCGGGCGCGAGCCCGGGCGGCGACTGGCGCTCGCTGTGGCGGCGGGCGCGGCCATGGCGCTGCTCACCGGCGCCAGCGGCACCTACGTGGGGGGCGTGGGCAAGGATCCGGTCAACTGGGCGGCCCGATCATCGGACGTGGATTACAAGAGTCGGGTGATGCACCTGCACGGTGAGGTGAAGATCTCCCAGGGCGAGATGAGCGTGGCGGCCGATGATGCCGTGGCGACGGCCGCCGGGGAGGATTCCAGGAATTCGCATTGGGAGTTCACGGGCAACGTGCAGATCCGGGCGCAGCGCCAGGGTGAGCTGCACGCCGACCGTGCGAGCGTGGAAATCACGGATGGGGCCCTCGCCAGCGCCACGGTGACCGGGACGCCGGCGCAGTTCGAGCAGACCCGCGCGGCTTCCGGCAAGCTGGTGAAGGGCCACGCCGCTTCCATCAGCTACGACGTCGCCGCGGCCACGATCAGACTCAGCGGCGATGCCTGCCTGAGCGACGAGCACAATCAGGACATGCGCGGCTCCCTCATCACCTACAACATGCGCGAGCGGCGCATCGAGGCCAACAGCAACGCGGCCCCGGGAGCCCGGGTGGAAATGACGTTCGATCCGAAGGGCGAACCGGGAGCGGCGACCAGGGCCAATCACGACTGTAATGCGCTACTGGGAAAACCGTGACTGAGACCGTGCTGAGCGCCACCCATCTGGCCAAGAGCTACCGTTCCCGCAAGGTGGTGCAGGACCTGTCGCTGGAGGTCAGAGCCGGGGAGATCGTGGGTCTGCTGGGACCGAACGGCGCCGGCAAGACCACCGCTTTCTACATGATCGTGGGGCTCGTGCCCTGCGACGCCGGCCGCATCACCTTGGGAGAGGAGGATCTGACCTTCGCGCCCATGCACCGGCGCTCCCGGGCGGGACTGGGGTACCTGCCGCAGGAGCCTTCGGTGTTCCGCAAGCTCTCGGTCGAGAACAACGTCATGGCCATCCTCGAGACCCGCGCGGACCTGAGGCAGGAAGCCCGCGAGGAGCGGCTCGAGGAGCTGCTGGAGGACTTCCGCATCGGCCATGTGCGCCACAGCCTGGGGCTGTCGCTCTCGGGTGGCGAGCGGCGGCGGGTGGAGATCGCGCGTGCGCTGGCCGCCAACCCACGCTTCATCCTGCTGGACGAGCCCTTTGCCGGCGTCGACCCCATTTCGGTATTGGACATCCAGCGCATCATCCGCGACCTCACCACCCGCGGCATCGGGGTGCTGATCACCGATCACAATGTGCGCGAAACCCTCGGAATCGTGGCCCGGGCCTATATCGTCAACCAGGGAACTGTGATCGCTTCCGGGACTGCGGAAGAAATCCTTGCAAACCCTCAAGTCCGTGAGGTGTACTTAGGGCAATCGTTCCAGTTATAGCGCCGCCTGTCGGTTATATAACTGCCCTATTTTCAAGACCTTACAAAGGGTCCAGTGCCCATAGTGCAAGAAACATGCTGAAACCCACCCTGCAACTGCGAATGGGTCAGCAACTGACCATGACGCCGCAGTTGCAGCAGGCCATCCGACTGCTCCAGATGCCGGCCCTCGAGCTGCAGGCCCACATCCGGGAACTGCTCGAGAGCAATGTCATGCTCGAGCCGGTCGATGACACCGACGCCACCAGCGGCTTCGAGGCGGTCGAGACTCCCGTGCCCGAGCCCGAGGTGACGCAGGCCGCCGCCGCCGACCAGGAGCCGCAGGTGGAGGTGGTCGATGACCACTGGGGCGAGCAGAGCGTCGGCCCGGCCGACAACTCCTGGAACGGCGAGGATGATGACCGGCAGCAGGAATTCGCCGACGCCTCGGGGCAGACGGTGCACGAACACCTGCTGTGGCAGCTGGAAATGGTGCACCTGCCGGCCCGCTCGCTGGGGATAGCCAGCGCCATCGTCGACGCCATCAACGATGACGGCTACCTGGTGGAACCGCTGGAGGAAATCGCCAACACTCTCAGGCCCGAGATCCAGGCCGACGTGGAGGAGATCGAGGCGGTGCTGCAGCGGGTGCAGCAGCTGGACCCGCCGGGCATAGCCGCCCGCTCCGTCGGGGAATGCATCGAACTGCAGCTGCGGCAGCTGGACGCGCAAACCCCGGGACTAGCGAGCGCGATCAGCATCGCCCGCAGCCACCTGGAGCTGGTGGCGGGCCGGGAAATGTCCCTGCTGAGGCGCGAGCTTAAGGCCACCGAGGAGGAGATCGCGTGCGCCCTGGTCCTGGTGCGGGCCTGCCACCCCCGCCCCGGTGCCACCATCAGCGGGGGTTCGGCAGAATATGTCGTACCGGATGTATTTGTGCGCCGCACGGACCATGGCGGCTGGTCGGTCGAGATCAATGCGGCTACCCTGCCAAGAGTGCGCCTCAACCACGGTTACGCCAGCCTGATCGGCCGCAGCGCCAGCCACGCCAGCATGCGGGCGCAGCTGCAGGAGGCGCGCTGGCTGCTCAAGAGCCTGGAGATCCGCAGCGAAACCCTCATCAAGGTGTCGCGCTCCATCGTCGAGCGCCAGACCGCCTTCCTGGAGGAGGGCGATGAGCACATGCGGCCCATGATCCTCAAGGACATCGCCGAGGCCGTGGACATGCACGAGTCCACCATCTCGCGGGTGACCTCGGGCAAGTACATGCACACCCCGCGCGGGGTCTACGAACTGCGCTACTTCTTCTCCAGCCAGGTCGAGGGTGCGGATGGCTCCGGCACCTCCTCCACGGCCATTCGCGCCAAGATCCGCAAGCTGGTCAAGGACGAATCGGCCGACAATCCCCTGAGCGATGGAAAAATTGCGGAACTGCTCTCGGCTACGGGAATTCCGGTGGCCCGACGCACGGTGGCCAAGTACCGTGAGGGCATGGGCATCGCGCCGTCCAACGAGCGGCGCCGCACAGGCTCCAGATAATGTAGACACGTCAGCAAAAGAAGGAGACGTCCAATGAGGCTAAACGTCAAAGGTCACCACATAGAAGTCACGACTGCGTTGCATAACTACGTGGAGAAGAAGCTGGTGCGGATCGTGCGCCATTTCGATCAGGTGATCGATGTCCATTGCGTCCTGACGGTGGAGAAACTGGATCAGAAGGCGGAAGCCACGCTGCACGTGAGCGGCTGCGACATCCACGCCGATGCGTCGGATCCCAACATGTACGCCGCGATCGACGCCTTAAGCGACAAGCTCGACCGGCTGGTAACCAAGCACAAGGAAAAGCGCGGCGATCATCGCGCCAGCGAGGGTCGCGAGGCCCGTTTGTAGGGAAATTCGCTGCGCCCGGGAGGAGCCCGGGCGCACTTGCGCCGCTGATCCGCCAACGCTAGTGTCGTAGGCGTGCGCATCATCGTCATCAGCGGCCTGTCCGGCGCGGGCAAGAGCATTGCCCTGCACATGCTCGAGGACCTCGGGTACTACTGCATCGACAACATGCCGGCGGCGCTGCTCAAGCCGTTCATCTCCCACACGGTGCGCAGCGCCGAGGCCAGCTATCAGCGCACCGCCATCGGCCTGGATGCGCGCAACACCCCGCAGGAAGTGGCCACGGTTCCCGGACTGGTTGCGGAACTGAAGCGCAGCGGCATTCACTGCGAGATCGTCTACCTGCTGGCGAGCGATGAGGAACTGCTGCGCCGCTACGCCGAGACGCGGCGCAAGCACCCCTTGAGCTCCGACCAGCGCGGCCTGCCGGAGGCCATCGCGCTGGAACGCGAGCTGCTCGAGCCCATCGCCAACGCCGCCGACCGCATCATCGATACTTCGCGCCTGGGGCTGCACGATCTGCGGCATCTGGTGCACCGGACGGTGGGTCACGAGGCCGACGGCCCGCTCACCATCACCTTCGAGTCATTCGGCTTCAAGCGCGGCATACCGGGGGATGCCGACTTCGTCTTCGATGCGCGCACGCTGCCCAATCCCTACTGGGACCCCACCCTGCGGCACCTGACGGGGCGCGATGCGGCGGTGATCGAGTTCCTGCAGGCTCACGACTCCGTGCAGCGCCTCATCGATGACATCGAGGGATTCCTCTCCCGGCGGATCGCCGAATACCAGGCCACCAGCCGCGGCTATCTGACGGTCGCGATTGGCTGTACCGGCGGCCGCCATCGCTCGGTCTACATCGTCGAACAGCTGCTCACGCGCTTCACCGCGCGCTTTCCGCAGGCCATCGCCCGTCACAACGGGCTGGCCAGCGGTCAGTAGGACCGGCCAACCAGCACGAACTCCCGGGCGGGCTCCCCGCTGAACACGCAGCGCCGATCCGCGATCGGCTCCTGCTCCAGCGGTGCGTTGCGCACCGTGATCTTGAGGCTCTTCAGCTGCTGCTCGACGCGCGCCAGCGCCTCGCCCTCCGGTCGCGCCCAGGCCACCCTGGCCCAGCCGCGGAAGTCCTCGTCGCCGGATTTGCCATCCCCGGATCTGAAATAGGCGGCCAGCGCCTCGAAGGTGGTGATGTCGGTGCGGATGTTGCTCAGCAGCCGCTGGCGGGCCGACTCGTGCAGGGCGGTGTGGATGCCGGCCAGCAGCGTACCGATCTGCGCCACGAAATCCGGGAGCGCCAGGGCCTGCGACTGGATCTTCTCGCCGTTGCGCAGCTGATCGCGCCGGATGTAGGTGACATTGCCGGAGGCGACATCGCGCGCGCCGATGTCGCAGATCACCGGCACCCCGCGCTTGATCCAGGTCCAGCGTTTGTCGATGGCGCGGCCGGACTTGCGGTCCACCAGGGCGCGCACCGGTTCGCCGAAGGCTTGGCACGCGTTCAATTGCGCCGCGAGGGCCTCGCAGAACGCCAGCACCCCGGCATCCTCGGGCTTGTCGCGCAGCATCGGAATGAGCACCACCTGGCGGGGCGCCACGATCGGCGGCAGGCGCAGACCGTCATCATCGCCATGGATCATCACCACGCCGCCCACCAGGCGGGTGGAGACCCCCCAGCTGGTGGTGTGGGCGAAGGCCAGATCGCCCGCCTCGGTCTGATAGCGGATGCTCTGCGCCTCGGCGAAATTGGTGCCCAGGTAGTGCGCCGTGCCGGCCTGCAGCGCCTTGCCATCCTGCATCATGGCTTCGATGGAGTAGGTATTGTCCGCGCCCGGGAAGCGCTCGTGCGCGGGCTTCTCGCCCGCGACCACCGGCATCGCCAGGGCGTCTTCCGCGAATTCGCGGTACACCTCCAGCATCCGCGCGGTCTCCGCGCGCGCATCCTCGGCGGTCGCATGCGCCGTGTGCCCCTCCTGCCAGAGGAATTCGGCGGTGCGCAGGAACAGGCGCGGCCGCATCTCCCAGCGCACGACATTGGCCCACTGGTTCAGCAGCAGCGGCAGATCCCGGTGCGAGCGCACCCAGCGATGGAAGGCCGCGCCGATCACCGTCTCGGACGTCGGCCGCACGACCAAGGGTTCTTCGAGCTTGGCTTCCGGGTCCGGCTGCAGCACCCCATCGATCATCTTCAGGCGATGATGCGTCACCACCGCCATTTCCTTGGCGAAACCCTCCACGTGTTCGGCCTCCTTGGCGATGTAGCTCAAGGGGATGAACAGCGGGAAGTAGCAGTTCTCGTGTCCGGTCTCCCGGAAGCGTTTGTCCAGCAGCTCCTGCATCCGCTGCCACACGCCGTAGCCCCAGGGGCGGATGATCATGCAGCCGCGCACGCCCGACTCCTCGGCCAGATCCGCCTGATCGACTACCGCCTGATACCAGGCCGAAAAGTCACCCGCGCGGGTAACGGGAAGCGCGTGTTGCATGGGATTCCTAGGCGATTCGTCCGGACGCTATCTTACGCGAGGCCGGCGCGCTATGAGGCGATTGCCGTCCGCATGACCGGCGCCCCGTTCATGAAATCCATGATGGTGTCGCGCGCCTGCATGGCGTCCGCGTACCCTAAGGAGATCAGCTCCCGGGTAAAGCAGGCCTCGAACATCAGGTAGCTTGCCAGCTGGCTGCCGGCGGCGTCCTTGGCCCCGATCACGTGCAGCAGCGTGCGCAAGCCCCGCGGCATTTCCCGCACGTGGCGGGCCGCGATCACCCGCGGATCGACGCTCGGCACCAGCATCAGCGTGTCCACGTGCTTGAGCACCCGGGTGTGCAGTTCCGCCCCTTCGGGCAGGTGGTTGACCAGCTGGTTGAAGCGATCCGTCTGCTCGACGTCCGCATACACCTGGTCGGAAAACAGGGTGTCCAGCATGAAGCCGAAGATCTGCCCCGGCGAGGGCAGCGGCTCCACGCCCCGCTCCGCTGAAACACCGGCCTCGCGGGCCCGGACGCCGATGATCAACAGCCGATCCGCACCCAGGTGAATGGCGGGACTCAAGGGATGCAGCTGCCGCATGGAACCGTCGCCGAAGAAGGTGTCGCCGAGCCTGACCGGCGGAAACAGCATGGGGATCGCGGCGCTCGCCATGAGGTGATCCAGGGTGAGGGACTCGCGTCGTCCGGCGCGCTGGCTGCGCATCCAATTGTTGATCTTCGCGGCGCCGTCAAAGAATGCGATCGACTGGCCGTTCTGATAGCAGGTGCTGCTCAGGGCAAGCCCCCGCAGGTGGCCGCGCTCGATGCTGGTGCGGATGCCCGACCAGTCGATCCGCGAGGTGAGCAGTTCGCGCAGCGGTGAATTGTCCAGCAGCGAATGCGGGGTGCTGGCCACGACGCCGCCGGATACCAGCGCCGCGACCCAGCGGGCGCCCGCCAGCAGCATGTGGGCGGTGTCGACCTTGAACACCTGCGCAACGCGGAAATTGGACCAGACTTCGGCGAGCCCCGCGACGGCCGCGCGCCAGTGATAGGCCTGGGAGGCCAGGACGCTGGCGGACACCGCGCCGGCGGAGGTACCGGCGATGACCGGAAAGGGATTGCGGTTGCGCGGCAGCAGTTCGGCGAGTGCCTGCAGCACGCCCACCTGGTAGGCGGCGCGCGCACCGCCCCCGGTCAGGACCAGCCCGACGACTGGCCGGGCGCGCATCAGGTGAGATGAACCTTGAGGATCTGCATGGAGTTGGTGCCGCCCTGCACGCCGGAAAGCTCACCCTTGGTCACGATCACCAGGTCTCCTTGGTGCACCAGCTCCAGTTCCAGCAGGCGCGCGAAGATCGCGTTGTACAGTGCCTCGGCGGTGTTGCAGCCCACCACGTCGAACATCACGGGAAAGACCCCGCGGTACATGGTCACGCGCCTGCCCGTGGCCTCGTTGCGCGAGAACGCATAGATCGGAATGTCGGAGCGCAGCCGCGACATCCACAGTGTCGTGGCGCCCGTCTCGGTCAGCGCCACGATGGCCTTCACGTCCATGTGATTGGCGGTGTACATCACCGCCATGGCGATGGCTTCCTCGGTGCCCAGGAAAATGCTGCCGTCGTCGCGCTGGCGCGGCCGGGCGTGGCCGAACTGATACTTCTCGGCGCCGCGGATCACATCCGCCATGGCCTCCACCGCCTTCAGCGGGTACTTGCCGGTCGCCGTTTCGGCCGACAGCATGACGGCATCCGTGCCGTCCATCACGGCATTGGCCACGTCCGAGACTTCGGCGCGGGTCGGCACCGGATTCTGGATCATCGATTCCATCATCTGCGTGGCCGTGATCACCACGCGATTCAGGGCGCGGGAGCGGTGGATGATGGTCTTCTGCAGACTGGTCACCTCGGCATAGCCCATCTCCACGCCCAGATCGCCGCGGGCCACCATGACGACATCCGAGGCTTCGATGATGCTGTCCAGGTTGGTGATGGCCTCGTGGCGTTCGATCTTCGCGACGATGCGCGCATCCCCGCCGGCCTCGCGCACCAGCCGCCGGGCGAGCTTGATGTCGGCCGCATCGCGGGCGAAGGACACAGCCACGTAGTCCAGCTTCTCCTCGGCCGCAAAGCGGATGTCGTCGCGGTCCTTCTCGGACAGCGCCGGCGCGGAAATTCCCCCGCCCTGGCGGTTCAGGCCCTTGCGATCCGACAGCGGACCACCCACCTTGACCCGGGTATGGATGCGGGTGCCCTCGACGCTGATCACGTCCAGCACGATCTGGCCGTCCGACAGCAGCAGCACATCGCCGCTGACCAGATCGTGCGGCAGGTTCTTATAGGCCGTGCCCACGACCGTGACGTCCCCGCCCTTGGGGTCCAGGGCCGTGTCGAGCGCGAAGGCCGCGCCCTCCTGCAGCTGGATGGGCCCATTGGCGAATCCTTCGATGCGGATCTTCGGACCCGACAGGTCCAGCAGCAGACCGACGCACTCCTGGGCCTGGGCGGCCGCGGCGCGCACCAGATCCAGGCGGCGCTTCAAGTCCGTGCGGGTGCCGTGCGAGGCATTGAGGCGCACCACGCTCAGGCCCGCGCGCATCATTTCGATCAGGAGTTTCGGATCATCGGTCGCAGGTCCTGCGGTGGCGACGATTTTGGTGCGTTTAAGCTTTCTGGCTGCGTCCACGGATCCTTGTGGGCCCTGCGGGCCTTTAGCGCCTTTCACGAACGCTCTTCCAGTATGGCCACCGCCGGCAGGGTCTTGCCTTCGACGAACTCGAGGAAGGCGCCGCCGCCGGTGGAGATATATGAGATTCCCTGCTCCACATCATACTTCTCGATGGCCGCGAGCGTATCGCCGCCCCCGGCCAGGGAAAAGGCCTTGCTGGCTGCGATCGCCCGCGCCAAGGTCCGCGTGCCTTCGCCGAACTGGTCGAATTCGAAGACGCCCACGGGCCCATTCCACAGGATGGTGCCGGCGCCCTGCAGCAGTTGCGCGAGGTGGCGCGCGGTCTGCGGTCCGATATCCAGAATGAGTTCATCCGGGCGCACCTCACCGACGGGGCGCACCTGTGCCTTCGCGGTCGCGGCGAATTCCGTCGCGACGACCACATCGGTGGGCAGCGGGATGGCCGCGCCGCGCGCCTTGGCCTGCGCCAGGAGCCGGCGCGCGGTGTCGAGCATGCTCGCCTCGTGCAGCGACTTGCCGACCGCAACCCCGGTGGCCGCCAGGAAGGTATTGGCGATGCCACCCCCGACGATCAGCTGATCGACCTTGCCCAGCAGCGACTCCAGCACCGTGAGCTTGGTGGAAACCTTGGACCCGGCCACGATGGCGACCAGGGGCCTGGCGGGCTTCTCCAGCGCCTTCTCCAGCGCCTCGAGCTCACCGACCAGCAAAGGACCGGCGCAGGCGATGGGCGCGAAGCGCGCGACGCCGTGGGTGCTGGCCTCGGCCCGATGGGCGGTGCCGAACGCGTCCATCACGAAGACATCGCACAGCGCCGCCATGGCGCGCGCCAGTTCCTCCTTGTCCTTCTTCTCGCCTTTGTTGAAGCGCACGTTCTCGCACAGGACCATCTGCCCCGGCGGGCAGTCGAGACCGGCAAGCCAGTCCTTGCGCAGTTCAACCGGTTTGCCCAGCAGTTCCGTGAGCCGTCGCGCCACCGGGGCGAGCGAGAACTGCTCGTCATAGACCCCCTCCTCGGGGCGACCCAAGTGCGACATCACGAACACTTTCGCGCCGGCCTCCATGGCCAGGCGCAAAGTGGGCAGCGCCGCGCGGATGCGCGCGTCGCTGGTCACCACGCCGTCGGCCACCGGCACGTTCAGGTCTTCACGGATCAGCACGCGCTTGCCGGCCAGCGCCAGATCCGTCATGCGACGAACCTTCATCAAACGGCTTTCGACCAGGCGACCGTGGTATCGAGCATGCGGTTGGAGAAGCCCCACTCATTGTCGTACCAGGCGCACACCTTCACGAGCGTGCCGCCCACGACCTTGGTGAGCGTGGCATCGAAGGTGGAGGAATGCGCGTCGTGATTGAAATCCACCGAGACCAGCGGCGCCTCGTTGTAGGCCAGCACGCCCTTGAGCTCGCCGCCGGCGGCGGCCGCCTTCATCAGGCCGTTGATTTCCCCGACCGTGGTGGCGCGCGCGGCGATGAAACTCAAGTCCACCAGCGACACGTTGATGGTGGGCACGCGCACCGCGAAGCCATCGAGCTTGCCGTTCAATTCCGGCAGCACCAGGCCGACGGCGGCGGCGGCGCCGGTCTTGGTCGGAATCTGCGACATGGTCGCCGAGCGCGCCCGGCGCAGGTCGCTGTGATAGACGTCGGTCAGCACCTGGTCATTGGTGTAGGCGTGGATGGTGGTCATCACGCCGGAAACCAGACCGATGTGGCTGTGGAGCACCTTGGCGACCGGGGCCAGGCAATTGGTGGTGCACGACGCGTTGGAAATGACGGTGTGGCTGGCCTTGAGCACGCCGTGGTTGACGCCGTACACCACCGTGGCGTCGACATCCTTGTCGCCGGGCGCGGAGATCACCACGCGCCGGGCGCCGCCGGCGATGTGCTGCCCGGCCTTGGCCTTGCTGGTGAACAGCCCGGTGCATTCGAGGACCGTGTCGACCCCGAGGGTTCCCCAAGGCAGATTCGCCGGATTGCGCTCGGCCAGCACCTTGATGCGGTCCCCGTTCACCACCATCGAATCGCCATCCACGGTGACCGTACCGGGGAACTTGCCGTGAGCGGTGTCGTAACGGGTCAGGTGCGCATTGGTATTCGCATCCCCCAGATCGTTAATGGCCACGATCTGGATTTCGCCGGTGCGTCGGGATTCATACAGCGCGCGCAGTACGTTACGTCCGATGCGGCCATAGCCGTTGATGCCGACCTTGATCGCCATGTCAAATAGTCCTCTTTACTAATCAGCGTGTTAGCGGGGCAGGGGCTGCATTCTCCCCCAGATACGGCAGGGGCGGCAATCAAACATATCGCCCGCAGGGATGACGCAGTTCACCGGCTCGAAATACCGCCTCTGCTACGATGCCCTGGCACGCAATCCTCGCGAATCACTCCGCCATGATGCCACTTCGCCTGCTGCACCTCACCGACCTGCATCTGTCCGCAGATGAAGCGGCCGTGCTGCGCGGCATTCAGCCCCTGGCGAGCCTGCGACGCACCCTGGCGCAGGCCTTGGCCCAGTGCCGGGACACGGGCGGTGCGCCCGATGCCATCCTGGTCACCGGGGATATCGTGCATGACGATCCGGGCGGCTATGCCCTTTTTCGCCACGAATTCGCTTCCCTGGGTGTGCCGGTGTGCTGCATTCCCGGCAATCACGACGACGCGGGAGCGCTGGCGGGCGCGCTGGCTTCGCCGCCCTTCGTCACCCGCGGCATGCTTGATCTGCGCGGCTGGCGCCTGGTGCTGCTGGATACCAGCGTTCTGGGTCAGGACGGCGGGCATCTGGCGATGGCGCAGCTGCAGCTTCTGGAGCGCGCGCTCGCCAGCGCCGACGGCCCGGCGCTGGTGTGCCTGCATCATCATCCGGTAGCCATGTCCAGCGACTGGCTGGACCGGATCGGCCTGGATAACGCCGCGCAGTTCTGGTCCATCATCGATGCGCACCGCAACGTGCGCGGCATCCTCTGGGGGCATGTGCATCAGCCGTTCGATGGCTTGCGCCGCGGCGTACGGCTGCTGGCGACGCCATCCACCTGTGCACAGTTCCTGCCGCATTCGCATGACTTCGCCATCGACTCGCAGCCGCCGGCCTTCCGCACCCTCGAACTGAAGGCCGACGGCAGCCTCATCACGGACCTTCACTGGGTGGACGCATGCGCAGGTGGCTCCTCGCACTCTGCCTCCTCGGCAGCCTGACGGCCCGGGCGCAAAGCCCGGTGTGGGCCCTGCATGGCGCGCACAACACGGTGTACCTGGCTGAGTCGGTCCATCTGCTCAAGCCCGGGGAGAGTACGCTGCCGGCCGGTTTCGCGCGTGCCTACGAGGATTCCACCCAGCTGGTCATGGAGATGGACCTGGCGAAACTCGATACCGGCAACATTTCCGCGTGGATGCTGGAACACGGTCGCTATCCGCAAGGCCAGTCGATGACCCAGGCGCTGGGCCCCGAGCGCTTCGCCCGGGTGGCGGCCCAGGCCGAATCCCTCGGTCTGCCCCTGCCCCTCGAGCAGCTGGCGGTCCTGCGTCCCTGGGTCGTGGCCCTGACGCTCACCGATCTGATGTATCTGCAGCTGGGCTATGACCCGCAGTCCGGGGTCGAGGAGCAGCTGCTCGCCTGGGCGCGCCGCGACGGGCGTGCAACGGCCGGACTCGAAACGCTCGATGAGGAGCTGGGACAGCTGGAACACCTGTCCGCGGAAGACCAGGCGCGCTTTCTGGAACTGACGCTGCAGGACCTGAAGGACACCCGCACCGAGACCGACCAGATGCTCGGCGCCTGGCGCAGCGGCAACACCACCGAGCTTGCGGCACAACTCACGGACGCCTACCAGCAGTTCCCGGAGCTCTACCGGGTGCTGGTTGCTGAGCGCAATCGGCGCTGGCTGCCGCAGATCCGGGGCTATCTGGGCGCGGACCACAATGTGCTGATCGTGGTCGGTGCGCTGCACGTCGTCGGCAAGGGCGGTCTGCTGGATCTGCTGCGCTCTGCCGGCATCACGGCCACACCGGTGCTCGCGGCGGACGCGGCGCGAAGCGCTCAGGCGCCGAGCAGCTCGCGCCACTGAGCGCTGATGGTGCCCAAGGCAAAACGCGGATCGGGACCGACCACCGGGCGTGCGCCGCCGCGCCATTCACGCAGCCGTTCAAGGTAGGCATCGAAGAGCCCCAGACCGCCGGCCAGGCGCGCGGGCAGCGCCCGCCAGCGCGGCGCGAGGCCGCCGACCAGCGCTTCATAACAGCGATAGGACCTCCTGACCGGCAGCAGCTGCCGCGGATCGCCGACGATTTCGGCGGCGGCGCCGAAATCATGGGTCAATACCGGCGTGCCCAGCGCATGCGACTCCGCATATACCAGCCCGAAGGTCTCCGGAATCCGGAAATTCGGATGAAAGGTGCACAGCGAACGACGCACTTCGCCGTGCATCACCGCCTGGGGTTGTGGCCCCAGGAATCTGACGCCCGGCTGCGCGGTCAGCGCCGCGGCGCGATAGCCGGGATTGCCCACCACCAGCTCAAGGTCCGGCATCGACCGCCGCAGCGCGCCGAATGCATCCAGGGCAAACGCCAGCCCCTTGTTCGGCGAGGAGAAGAACACCAGCTGCCGCTCGTCCACCGCGCTGCCGTCGGGTCGCAGCGCCTCATCCAGCGGATTGTAGCGGGTGCAAACCGGCAGCCCCTCGATGCCGGCCCAGCGCAAGGTATTCACCACGTCGCGCCGGTGCGTGTCCGACACACAGATCAGCGAGACCTGCGCCGCGCGCAGCAGCGGCGCGTCGTGCCGCAGCCGTCGGCCGCGTTTGGATCCGGGTCGCAGCTTGTCGTGCAGCCACAGATGCAGCCTTGCCTGCGGGAAAAGTTGCCGGGCCTGCGCCAGCGCGCGCGAGTCCCGGATGACCACGACCTGCTCGACCGCATCGAGGCGCTGCACCGGGAGGTAGCGCTCCCAGGGATTGCTGCGATTGTGCTGCATCACCCAGGCGCCCAGCGCATCGGCGATGCGCATCACGCTGGCTTCGGTGCCCTGCACCGCCCGTTCACCGAAGGAGCGCGTGTCATAGGCAAGTGGGCTGACGGTATCCAGGAATACGACACGACTCACGGCTGCTTCCCGGCTGCGAGCGCCGCGAGCCAATCCAGCAGCCGCGGGGTGGCATCCTGGATGCCGGCGGCGCGGCCGCGCGTGATGAGCCCCTGGCGCGCGGCCGGGTCCGCCTGCAACTTCACTACCGCCGCAGCGATGGCGCCGGCATCCAGCGGCGCATCCTCGATCAGGCGCAGCTGCCGGCAGCGCGCAATGCGCGCCGCCTGGTCATGGGCGATGGGCACCGCCACGCAGGCGCAGCCACAGGCCAGGGCCTGCAGCAGGGTATCGCCGCCATTGCTGACGACGATGCGGGCCCGCCGCATCAGGTCCACCAGCTGCGGCTGCGGCAGCAGCGGCAGGCGCCACAGCGCCGCCGCGCTGCCGCCCTCGGCCACGCCCACCAGCACCGTGGGCAATCCGGCGCCGGCGAGACTCTCGGCCGCCGCGGCGATGATCCGCGGGGCGCTGCGGGCGCCCGGGTGCGCCGAGCCGCCTCCGGGCACGACCAGAATGAAGTCCGCCAGTCCCGCCAGCTGGGCGGCCGGACTCACCGCGGCCTCGGGCACGATGGTGTCGAGGAAGCGCACCCGCGGCCGCCCCAGCAGCCGCAGCTTCAGTCTTTCCCGCCAGCCCAGTTCACCGGCGATGAAACTCGGATAAGCGATCCAGTGCTCGCTCAGGCGCCGCATCCAGCGAAGGCGAAAGGCCCGCGCGCGCTGGCGACGCCGCGAACTGATGTAGATCACGCGGGCTCCGCCGGCCTGCGCCGCGCGGATCTGCGCTGTGCGCCCGGCATTGTCGAAGATCACGATGTCGGGCTTGAATGACTGCAGCAGCTCGATGACCTTGCCGGAATGCAGCGTGGCGGATCCGGGCAGGAGCGTGGCCGGATAGGGGCACTGTCCGGCATACGGGGCCCGCGCGCTCAACACGAAATGCAGCTGCGCAGCCGGCCAGCGGCCCTGCACGGCGCGCGCGATGGCGAGTGTGCGGGCGTATTCGCCCAAGCCGTGTGGCCCGGACACCGGAATCAGAAGCACTCTCATGCCGGTAGAGGATACCAGCACGCCGGCCGCGCCCGGCCGCGCGCCTAGCAGGCCGTTGAAAAAGTCCCGCATTCGTGCACAGTTAGCTCAAGGGAGCGAACGACGTAGGCACGATGCGCGGGACGGATATTCAGCAAAGCGGGATGTTCAGCTATGTGTCGCTGGAGTCGCGAGTGCCGCCAGGTCACCCGCTGCGAGGCATCAAGGCACTGTTGGATGAGGCGCTGGCCGGGATGAGCCGGGACTTCGAGCGGGTCTATGCCACTGAAGGGCGCCCCTCGATCCCGCCGGAGCGGCTGGTGCGAGCCTCGACGCTGCAGATCCTGTACTCGATCCGCTCGGAGCGACTGCTGTGCGAGCAGCTGGACTACAACCTGCTGTTTCGCTGGTTCGTGGGACTGTCGATCGATGAGCTGATCTGGGACCACTCCACCTTCACCAAGAACCGGGACCGACTGATCGAGGCGAAGGTGGCGCGCAAGCTGATGCGGCGGATCGTACGCAAGGCGCGCGATGCGCGACTGCTGTCCAACGAGCACTTCAGCGTGGATGGGACGCTGATCGAGTCGTGGGCGGCGGTGAAGAGCATGCGGCGACGAGATGGGAAGGATGAGCCGCCCGGCCCGGGCCGCAACCCGACGGTAAACTGGCACGGGGAGCGGCGCAGCAACGAGACGCATGTGTCGCCGAAGGACCCGGAGGCGAAGCTGTTCCGTAAAGGTAACGGGCACGCGGCCAAGCTTTATTACATGGGTCACACTCTGATGGATCACCGGCACGGACTGATCGTGGACGTGGAGGTGACCGAAGCAGACGGCTATGCAGAGCGGGATGCGGCCTTGAAGCTGCTGGACCGGCACCCCTCGCGAAGGCAGCGCACGGTGGCGGCCGACAAGGCCTACGACACAGCCGAGTTCGTGGCCGAGTGCCGGGAGCGCAAAGTGACGCCGCAGGTGGCCATGAACATCAGCGGCACCCGCGGTTCGGCGATCGATGCGCGCACGACCCGGCATGCGGGGTACCTGTCCAGTCAGCGGGTGCGTAAGCGGATCGAGGAGTGCTTTGGCTGGAGCAAGGACGGCCGAGCATTGCGCAAGATGAAAGTCTACGGTAAGCCCAAGGTCGCCTTCCTCACGACACTGACGGTGCGGGTCTACACCCTGCTGAGGGTCTCCAACCTGCTTGGGCCGGCCGCGCTGGCACCCGGATAGGCTGCCGAGACGCGATATGAAGCTCACTGAGTCGAACACCGGAGCAAGCAGGGCAAACCCACACGCAAGCGGCGCTGCGCCATGCTCGCGAGTCGAGAAAATGCCGCTCGACGCAATCATGATCGCGCTATCAGCCCCTTCTTCAACGGCCTGCTAGCTGCGGCCGATCATCCGCCGCGCCTCCGGGGTCACATAGCGGTTGCGCGTCAGGCGCTTTTCCGGGGCCAGCGCACCCAGGCGCTCGAGGCGCGATTCGACGCTGGCAAGGCTGCGGTGGTGCGCGGCGGCGATCTGCAGCAGTGGTTCGCCGTCGTGAAAGGCCGCGAGCACCCGTGCATCGTCAGCCTGGCGCCACGGCCGGCCGGTGTTCAGGGGCAGACGGGCGCGGCGCCGCGCCCGCGCCTCATCGGCGTCCAGGACCGCCACCGCGCATAACAGCGCGCGGATCACCGTAGCGTGGTGCAGCACCATGGATTTCGGGATCGGGTAGCCCGTGACCGGATCGACCCCCTCGACCAGGCACTTCAAGGTGGCCTTCGCGGCGGTAAGTTCCATGGCAACCCATTGGCGGTTTGACGTTGCGGATCATGCTCAGCTGAATTGAAGCGGCAGGACAGCCGCAAATCTGGTGGTATTGTCCACAAATGCGCGCCTTCGCCTGGTTCCTGGGACTGATTGTGCTAGCCCTTGCCGTGATGGCGGGCCTCACCTATCCGGTGTGGCAGCTCCTGGCACCAGCATTCGGGTTTCCATTCCACCGCGTGGCCGATCGTCTCGGCATGGTCACGCTCGCCATCGGATTCTTCCTCATGGCCAGGCGACTGAGGCTGGCCGACCGCGGCAGTCTCGGGTTCGGATTGCCGCCCCGCCAGTTCCTCCGAGAGGCGAGCCTTGCGTTTGGAATCGGTGTGCTGCTCATGGGGTTCATCGTCGCGGTCATGCTGGCGCTGCACCTGCGGCTGCTGCGTCCCGGCGTGGCCTTGAGCGCCGCGAGCCTCGCCAAGCTCGCCGGTGAGGGATTGCTGCGCGGCATCGCCGTCGCCCTGGTCGAGGAAACCTTTCTGCGCGGCGCCATGTGGACCGGTATCAGCCGCCAGTCCGGCGCACTGACCGCGACCATACTCACCTCGCTCATCTATGCGCTGACGCACTTCGTCAGCAAGTATCACATCGCGCCGGATCAGGTCCGGTGGCACAGCGGCATCGACATGCTGGCCGGTTCCTTCGCCGCCTTTGCGCGCCCCCTGGACGTGGCCGATGCCTATGTCTGCCTGTTCGCCGTTGGGGTGGTGCTGGCGACGGTACGGATGCGCACCGGCAATATCGCGGCAAGCCTGGGACTGCACGCCGGCTGGGTGTGGGTGATCACATTCGTGCGCGACTCATCGGTGGCGGACCCGGCCCATTCACTGCACGGCCTGCTCAGTCAGTTTGACGGCGTGGTGGGCTGGCTGGTGTGCGCCTGGACGGTACTGGTGGGATTTGGCCTGGATCGATTCTACCGGCGACGGGTCAACGGCCCGTAGCCAGCAGCGGCGCCAGCCATTCCAGGCGTTGCAGCGGATCATGGTTCTCGAGGCTTTCCTGGCGCTGCTCGGGGCTGAGCGGCAGCAGTTCCAGCAGCCGGTAGCCCACCCACTCGGCATCCTCGAAATTGCGCGGAATGTGCGCATAGGCCTCGGGCAATTGCGGCAGCACTTCGCGCAATGCGGTCACCAATCTGGCGTGCTGCGGCGCCAGCGCGACGCTCGCGCTCGGCGGCCGCCAGCTCACCTGCCCCACCACCAGGCCATCGGCTCGCACCTGGCGCGAGTGGAGCCGAAACACCCGCTCCCCCAGACACAGCAGACCCAGCAGGCCGTTCGAGAGGGTGTGGAAATCGATGATGCGGGCGCTGGTGCCGGTCGTCGCGAGGTCGCTGGCGGTACCCGCCTCGGAACCGGCCAGGATGCGCACCACCCCAAACGGGCTGCCGGTGCGCATGCAGCGGCCGACCATGTCCAGGTATCGCGGCTCAAACACCTGCAGCTGCAGCGGACCGCCGGGCAGCAGCACGGTGTGCAGGGGAAACAGCGGCAGCTCGGCTGCCGCGGTCTCAGGAACCGCGGCGGCCGGGGACATCGGCAAAGCGCTGGCGCAGGGCCGCCAGCAGTTTCTCGTGCAGGCCGCCAAAGCCGCCGTTGCTCATCACCAGTATGTTGTCCGCGGCGCGCGCGCGGCCGCTCACCGCAGCCGCCAGATC
This sequence comes from uncultured Pseudomonadota bacterium, assembly GCA_963726995.1. Classification (GTDB taxonomy): domain Bacteria; phylum Pseudomonadota; class Gammaproteobacteria; order Steroidobacterales; family Steroidobacteraceae; genus DAIDKA01. Next base: position 1,180,209 of record CAVSEP010000006.1, on the reverse strand, counting down.
GTCGATGCCCGGTACGGCATGACCGCGCGCGCCCAGCTCGCTGATCAGGGGCGCGGCATTCCAGCCCAGGTCAGGCGGCGTGAAGATGAAGACCTCATCCGCCCCGGCCAGCGCGGGTGCGATCAGGTCCTTGTGAACACCCATGCGCATGGTGTTGGAGCGCAGCTCGAGCACGGCCAGAATGCGGTCCTTGCCGACGCGGCGCCGCAGCCCGTCCACGGTGGTGGCGATCGCGGTGGGATGGTGCGCGAAATCGTCATAGACCCGGATGCCGTGGACCTCGCCGCGTAGCTGCATGCGCCGCGCGATGCCCTTGAAGCTGCGCAGGGCTTCGATCGCCGTGTCCACCGGCACGCCCGCGTGATGCGCGGCGGCGATCGCCGCCAGGGCATTTTCCATGTTGTGCGCGCCCATGAGATCCCATTCGACCGTGCCGCGGGAGCCGCCGGACTCGAGCACCTCGAAACGCGAAAAATCAGCGGTTGCCGCGCCACCGGCCTGCCAGTGCGCGGCGACCCCCGGGGCACCCGAGAATCCCTGCAGCGGCGTCCAGCAGCCCATGGCCAGCGTGCGCTGCAGACGGGCATCACCGGCATTCCAGATGATGCGTCCGGAGCCCGGCACGGTGCGCACCAGATGGTGAAACTGGCGCTCGATCGCCGCCACGTCCGGATAGATGTCGGCGTGGTCGAATTCCAGGTTGTTGAGCACCAGGGTGCGCGGATGGTAATGCACGAACTTCGCGCGCTTGTCGAAGAAAGCCGTGTCGTACTCATCCGCCTCGATGACGAAGAAGGGCGCGGCGCCGAGGCGCGCGCTGCTGTTGAAATTGGCGGGCACGCCGCCGATGAGAAAACCCGGCGCCAGACCCGCGTACTCGAGTATCCAGGCGACCAGTGACGTGGTCGTGGTCTTGCCGTGGGTGCCGGCGACCGCGATCACCCAGCGGTCCTTGAGGACTTCCCGCGCCAGCCACTCGGGGCCCGAGGCATAGGGCAGGCCGCGATCCAGCAGCGCCTCGACCACCGGCACGCCCCGCGTCATGACATTGCCCACGACGACGACATCGGGCGCATGATCCAGCTGCTCGGCTGCGAACCCTTCCACGAGGTCTATCCCCAAGGCGCGCAGCTGGGTGCTCATGGGCGGATAGACGTTGCGGTCAGAACCGGTCACCTCGTGACCGGCGGCCTTGGCGATGGCGGCGATGCCGCCCATGAAGGTCCCGCAGATTCCCAGAATATGAACGCGCATACTGCGAAGATTAACAGAGAAAATCCGGATCAATTCACGATGATGATCAGCAACCGCGAGGGTCTGGAAGGGCTCGCCCAGCGCTTGGCGCAGGCCCCGGCGATCGCGCTGGATACGGAGTTCATGCGCGAGCGAACCTATCGGGCGGAACTGTGCCTGGTGCAGATCGCCGACGCGCACGGTGCCCTGTGCGTGGACCCGCTGGCCGTGCCCGACCTGTCGGCGTTGCACGCCGTATTCAGCGGCCCCACCATCAAGGTGCTGCATGCGTGTCGCCAGGACATCGAGGTGCTGCTGCCCACGGCGGGATTCGTCACCCCGGTATTCGATACGCAGATCGCCGCCGCGCTGGTCGGCATGCCGGCACAGATCGGCTACGCCGAACTGGTCCGGCGCGTGACCGGGCGGGAACTCTCCAAAGCCCACACGCGTGCCGACTGGTCGCGCCGACCACTGTCGCCTGAACAATTGGACTACGCGCTGGATGACGTACGCTACCTGCTGCCGGTACGAGATCACCTGCTGCAGGAGCTGACGCAGCTCGGCCGCCTGCCCTGGCTGGAGCAGGAACTGGCGGGGCTGCGCAATCCCGGCGACTATGCGGTGGACCCGGAAGCGGCCTGGCTGCGGGTGCGCTCCCTCAAGGGCCTCGATCCGGACCGCGCGCGTCTCGCCCAGATGCTGGCGGCCTGGCGCGAACGGCGTGCCGATGAGCGCAATCGGCCCAGGGGGTGGATCCTGGATGACGCGGTGCTGCGGGACATCGTGGTCAGGGTGCCGCGCAGCCTCGAGGAACTGGCCGCGCTGGCCGACATGCAGCCGGGCTTCATCAAGCACAATGGCGCCGAGATCCTGGGCCTGATCGAGGCGGTCCGCATGCCCCAGACGCTGGCGCGCGTGAATTCCCGCGGTGCGCCGGATCCGCAGAAGACCGCGCTGCTGAAGAAGTTGTCCACCGTGCACCAGGCCGTGGCCACAGAATTGAAGCTGCCGCCGGAAATCCTGGCCACCCGACGCGATCTGGAGCAGCTGGCGGACGGCCGCCAGGATGGCGCCGTTATGTCCGGTTGGCGCCGCGAAGTCATCGGTGAGCGACTGCTGGCGGCGCTATGATTGCCCGGTATGGACGCTAACGTCGCACAGGAATCCGAGGAGCTGCGCGAGCGACTGGCCGAGGAGCGGGCATTGCGCGCGGAAGCCGAGCGCGTCAGCCGTCTCAAGGATGAGTTCCTCTCGACGCTCGGGCACGAGCTGCGCGCGCCGCTGCACGCGGTGCTCGGTTGGTCGCGTCTGCTCGAATCCGGACGCCTGGCGCCCGAAGACGTGCAGCGCGGCGGTCAGACCATCGACCGCAACGTGCGCATTCTCGCCCAGCTGGTCGATGATCTCATCGACATGAGCGGCCTGCTCAGCGGCCGGTTGCGCCTGGACCCGGAGGAGACGGATCTGGCGCAGATCGTGGAGGCCGCGCTCGAGACCATGCAGGCGGCGGCCGACGCCAAGGGCGTCAGGCTGGCGAAGAAACTGCCCGCGCAGGCCTGCCTGGTCTTCGGTGATCGGCAAAGGCTGCAGCAGGTGATCTGGAATCTGCTGAACAACGCGGTGAAGTTCACGCCTCGCGGCGGCGTCATCACCACCACCCTGACGCGTGCCCAGGGCAACTGGGAAGTGAATGTGTCCGACAGCGGTATCGGCCTGAGCCCCAGCGCGCTGAATCTGGTGTTCGACCGCTTCGGCCGCAATGAAAGTCCGCGACGCGGCCCGCCGGGACTGGGCCTCGGGCTGGTGATCGTCAAACAGGTGATCGAGCTGCATGGCGGGCGGGTGTCCGTGCGTAGCGCCGGCGAAGGTCAGGGCGCGACGTTCTGCGCCCTGCTGCCGCGCCTGGCGCCGCATGAACCGGTGGCCGATGTGGTGGTCATGGATAACGCCGACCTGCATGGACTGCGCGTGCTGCTGGTCGACGATGACAAGGAGATGCTCGAGCGTTCGCGCCAGAATCTGAGCACCGCCCGGGCGCTGGTGGCGACGGCCATCAGCGCGGACTCGGCATTGGCGGCGCTACGCACCTTTCATGCCGACGTGCTGGTTGCGGACCTGAACATGGCGGGACGCAGCGGCTATGACCTGATCCGGGCAGTGCGCGCCAAGCTCAGCGCCCAGGAGCTGCCGGCGATCGCCCTCACTGAATTCTCGCGCCCCGAGGACGCAGTGCGCGCCCACGATGCCGGATTCCAGATGCACCTGACCACGCCCGCCGATGCGGAAGAACTCATCAGCGCCGTCGCCCAGCTGACGCGCCGCACCTGAAGCGGCGCTCGCGACTTTCAGCGGTGACGTTGCGGCTTGGCGGCGGCCCGCTTGCGGCGCGTCGGCTTCCTCCCGGCAACCCGCTTCGCCACCGCCTTCGCTGACTTTCGGGCGACCTTCCTGGGCGGCTTCTTGGCCGCCTTCTTCGATGCCTTGCGCACCGGCTGCTTGCGGGTCGCCTTGACGGCAGCCTTCCTGGCCGGCGCCTTGCGAGCCGGTGATTTTCTTGCCGCGCGCTTCACGGCGGGCTTGCCAGCAGGCTTGTTCACGACGGCACTCAGCACCGCCTCGAGCCGCGCGGTCACCGCATCCAGATCGCCTTCGGCGTCGATTCGGCGCAGCAGCCCGCGGTCCGCATAGAACTTGGCCAGCGGACTGGTCTTCTCGTCGTACACCTTGAGGCGATCGGCGACGGTGGCTTCGTTGTCGTCGGGGCGCTGGAACAGGTCGTGCTCCGCGCCGGTTTTCGGACAGGCCTCGCCCGGCGACGGTGGCGAGGTGAACACATTGAACACCCGGCCACAGTTCCGACAGGTGCGGCGCCCGCCGATGCGGCGCACCAGCTCGTCATTGTCGACCTGCATCAGCACCACGACGTCAAGCGGCTGGCCCAGGCGCTTCAGCAGATCCTCGAGCGCCGCCGCCTGGGAGAGGTTGCGCGGAAAGCCATCGAGGATGAAGCCTTTGGCCGCATCCGGCAGGGCGAGGCGTTCCTGGATCATGCCCAGCACGATCTGGTCGTCGACCAGCTTGCCGGCATCCATCACGGACTTTGCGGCGAGCCCCAACTTGGTCTGCGCGGCCACCGCCGCGCGCAGCAGGTCTCCGGTGGAAATCTGGGGGATGCCGTGGCTGTGAATGAGGCGCTGCGATTGCGTGCCTTTGCCCGAGCCCGGCGGTCCCAACAGTACGATTCGCATAGGAATTCGGCCCCTGGTCGGCCTTTGGGCCGATCTTCGAAGTCATTGAGTGGTGGGCAACGTTACCGGCCATGCGCGATCCGGTCAATTCGCCCGCCGAAAAGCAGACTGTGATTGAGTTTTTGGCTATTCTGCGAGGCCCCATTTTCGGCGCTGGCGGCGACTTTCAAATGACGCGAAACCTGAGCAGATCGAGCGTGAAACGCAATGCCTTTTATGCTCAATCCGGAGGGGTCACGGCGGTCATCAATGCCTCGGCCTGCGGCGTGATCGAAACGGCCCTGAAGCACCCGCGACACATCGGCAAGGTATATGCGGGGCGCCACGGCATCATCGGCGCGCTGACCGAGGATTTGATCGACGTGAGCAAGGAGAGCCGCGAGATCATCCGCGGCCTCAAACACAGCCCGTCCGGCGCCTTCGGTTCGGCCCGCTTCAAATTGAAGAGCCTGGAACAGAACCGCGCCGAGTATGAGCGCCTCATCGAAGTGTTCCGCGCCCACGACATCGGCTACTTCTTCTACAACGGCGGCAATGACTCCATGGATACGGCACTGAAGGTGTCGCAACTCTCCGCCGCCATGCATTATCCGATCGTCTGTGTCGGTGTGCCCAAGACCGTCGACAACGATCTGCCGCACACCGATTGCTGTCCGGGCTTCGGATCGGTCGCCAAGTACATTGCGGTCTCGACGCTCGAGGCGGCGATGGACGTGGCCTCGATGGCGCGCACCTCCACCAAGGTGTTCGTGCTGGAGGTCATGGGCCGGCACGCCGGCTGGATTGCCGCGGCCGGCGGACTCGCGGGCCGCAAGGCGGGCGAGCCGCCGCACATCATCCTGTTCCCGGAAATCCCCTTCGACCAGGCAGCCTTCCTGGCCAAGGTCAAATCCAGCGTGGATTCTGCCGGCTACTGCGTCATCGTGGTTTCGGAGGGCGCGGCCTTCGCGGATGGCCGGTTCCTGGCCGAGGCAGGCACCCGCGATGCCTTCGGACACGCCCAGCTGGGCGGCGTCGCCCCGGTGGTCGCGAACATGGTTCGGGAAGCCCACGGCTACAAATATCACTGGGCCGTGGCCGACTACCTGCAGCGTTCCGCCCGGCACATCGCCTCGAAGGTGGACGTTGAGCAGGCCTATGCCTGCGGCAAGGCCGCCGTGGAACTGGCGGTTGCGGGACATAATGCCGTGATGCCCACGATCGTGCGCAAGTCCTCCAAGCCTTACAAATGGGTCATCGGACATGTGCCATTGGCGGAAGTGGCCAACAAGGAGAAGAAGCTGCCGCGCGAGTTCATCACCCCGGACGGCTTCGGGATCACCGCCGCCTGCCGCAGGTACCTGGCGCCGCTGGTGGCCGGCGAAGCCTATCCGCCCTACCGGGACGGCCTGCCGGACTATGTGCGGATCAAGGGCGCAGCGGTGCGCCGCAAGCTCAAAACCGACTTCAAAGTCTGACCCGGGCGCGCCCGCAAGCATGGCTGTGTGATATAAGTTTTCGGCTGCCTGGGACTGGCGCCCAGGCCTTACAACATAAGTTCAGAAATTTGACGTTCTGGGGGATTGCCGATGGATGCCGCGAGTTGGTTGTGGGTAGCGATCGCAGCCGGAGTACTGGCTGTGCTGTACGGCGTAGTGTCGGTGATTTCGATCCTGAAGTTGCCTGCCGGCAATGAACGCATGCAGGAGATCGCCACGGCGATCCAGATCGGCGCGCGTGCCTACCTCAATCGCCAGTATTCGATGATCATGATTGTCGGCGTGCTGCTACTGCTGGTGCTTGGCTTCGCACTGGACTGGTGGACGGCCGGCGGCTTCGCCATCGGCGCCATCCTCTCCGGCGCCACCGGCTACATCGGCATGAATATCTCGGTGCGCGCCAATGTGCGCACTGCCCAGGCGGCCACCCAGGGCCTCAATGCCGCACTGTCCGTGGCGTTCCGCGGCGGCGCCATCACCGGCATGCTGGTGGTGGGCCTGGCACTGCTGGGCGTCGCAGGCTACTACGCCGCACTGCTGCCGCGCGTGGGGCAGGCACTGGCGCTGCACTCGCTGGTTGGGCTGGCGTTCGGCGGCTCGCTGATCTCGATCTTCGCGCGCCTTGGCGGCGGTATCTTCACCAAGGGCGCCGACGTGGGCGCGGACCTGGTGGGCAAGGTTGAAGCCGGCATCCCCGAGGATGATCCGCGCAACCCCGCGGTCATCGCCGATAACGTCGGTGACAATGTCGGTGACTGCGCCGGCATGGCGGCGGACCTGTTTGAGACCTACGCCGTCACCATTGTTGCCACGATGCTGCTCGGCGGGCTGACCATGCAGAATGCGGGCGCCAACGGCCCGGTTTATCCGCTGGCCCTGGGCGCCGCCTCCATCGTCGCCTCGATCATCGGAACGTTCTTCGTGCGCGTGACCGGCGGCAAGATCATGAACGCGCTGTACAAGGGCGTGGCGGTCTCCGCGCTGCTGTCGGGCGTCGCGTTCTACTTCATCACCAAATCGCTGATGCCGGAAATGGCCAGCGCCCTGTTCGCCTGCACCATCGTCGGTCTGGCGCTGACGGCTGCGCTGATCGTCATCACCGAGTACTACACCGCGACCGAGTACAGCCCAGTTCGCAAAGTGGCGGCGGCCTCCCAGACAGGCCATGCCACCAACATCATCGCCGGTCTTGGCGTGTCCATGAAGTCGACCGCGCTGCCGGTGCTCGCGGTGTGCGTGGCCATCTGGGCCGCGTATTCTTTCTCCGGACTGTATGGCATCGCCATCGCGGCCACCGCCATGCTGTCCATGACCGGCATGATCGTGGCGCTCGACGCCTACGGCCCCATCACCGACAACGCCGGCGGCATCGCCGAGATGGCCGGCCTGCCCAAGGCGGTGCGTGACATCACCGATCCGCTGGATGCCGTGGGCAACACCACCAAGGCCGTCACCAAGGGTTACGCCATCGGCTCCGCGGGCCTGGCCGCACTGGTGCTGTTCGCCGACTACACCCACAACCTGCAGGCCGCCGGCAAGCCGGCCGAATTCTCGCTGTCGGATCCGGCCGTCATCATCGGCTTATTTATCGGCGGCATGGTTCCGTTCCTGTTCGGCGCCATGGCCATGGAGGCGGTCGGTCGCGCGGCCGGATCCGTGGTCGAGGAAGTGCGCCGCCAGTTCCGCACCATCAGCGGCATCATGGAGGGCACGGCGAAGCCGGACTACTCCCGCGCCGTAGACCTGCTGACCAAGGCGGCGATCAAGGAAATGATCATTCCGTCGCTGCTGCCGATCCTGGTGCCCGTCATCCTGGTGGTGCTGATGAACCTTGCCATGGGCCACGGCGCCGGCACCCGCGCCCTGGGCGGGCTGCTCATCGGCACCATCGTCACGGGCCTGTTCGTCGCCATCTCGATGTGCACCGGCGGCGGCGCCTGGGACAATGCCAAGAAGTACATCGAGGAAGGCAACTTCGGCGGCAAGGGCTCGGAGGCCCACAAGGCCGCGGTCACCGGCGATACGGTGGGTGATCCCTACAAGGACACCGCGGGTCCGGCGATCAATCCGCTGATCAAGATCATCAACATCGTGGCGCTGCTGCTGGTGCCGTTGCTGTAAGTAAGGCGACGCGGCCGAGCGGCGCGATCGATCAGGGGCGGCCGGCGACGGCCGCCCCTTTTTTCTTGAGTTTCAGGAATGCCCGACCTTGTCGCGGGTCAGGACGGCGCTCACCATCGCATTCAGCCGCGCGCAGTATTGCGCCACCGGCGGCTCGGCCTTCATCTGCCGCTGCGTGAGATCGGCCCGCACCTCGACCAGGCGTCGCTCGATGCGTTCATCCACGATCAGTGTATGGCTCAGCAGGGCGCACACGCAGGAGCTGATTTCCTCGTCCAGCGCCCGTGCCTCGGTGCCCGCGATCTCCACGCCAACCAGCTCGGAAGGACAACCGGCATCCTTGTGCTGACGCCAAAGTCGGGCGAGCTGCATAAGCGTTTCGACCCCTGGTGCTTTAGGACGCGCATTACACCACCGTAATGTGCCGGTTTTTTATACTCCCCCCGGCGGGCCCCCGCAACGGTTGGAGTGGGCGGGAGTGTAACCAATCGTCGGATTGCGGCTGCGCGGATGAAGCAGCGCAGCAAAAGGCCCTCAGGCGGCGATCTGCAGCGGTTTGGGTCTGCCGATTGCATACCCCTGCAGGAAGTCGACACCGATGCGCCGCACGATGTCCGCGGCGGAGGCTTCCTCGACCTGCTCGGCGATGACCTTGAACTTCAAGGACCGTGCCAGTTTTATCATGGCGGTGACCATCGCCTGGTTGACGCTGTCGCGCGCCAGGTTCTGGGTCAGTGAGCCGTCGATCTTCAGATAGTCCAGCGGCAGGTTCTTCAGGTTCGAGAACGAGGCGACGCCGGATCCGAAATCGTCGATTGCGAACTGGCAGCCCATGCCGTGCAGGACGCCGACGAAACGCCGCGCGTGCTCCAGGTTGGCGATGACCGCGGCCTCGCTGATCTCGAAGCAGATCTGGGTGGGCAGCGCACCGGTGCGATCCAGGCACTCCACCACGAACTCCAGGAACTGCGGATCACCGAGCGTCTGCGCGGATATGTTGATCGCGATGGTGTGGCGGTCGGTGAGTACGATGACACCGCGACCCACCGCGGTGAACGTGGTCTGCACCACCCAGCGATCCACCAGCCGCATCAGCTTGTGGCGTTCCGCCGCGCGCATGAACTCCGCGGGCAGCACCTGGTTGCCCTGTTCATCGGTCATCCGCACCAGCACTTCCATGCGCGGGCCGGTGCCGTCATCCGCATAGGCCGGCACGATCGTCTGCTGATACAGCTGGAAGCGGTTTTCCTTCAATGCCGACTGCAGCCGCTGCAGCCACTGGATTTCCCCGGTCTGGCGCGCCCGCGCCTCGTCGCGCGCCGAGTACACCGAAACGCGCCCGGCGCCCTCCTTCTTGGCGACGTAGCAGGCGGCATCGGCGGCCGACAGCAGATCCTCGGTGGTACCGCTCTCGCGCGAAATCTCGACCAGGCCGACCGACACGCCGATGTTGAACAGCTTGTCCTTCCAGATGAAGCGGTATTCACCGACCGAGCGACACACGTCATCGGCAATCTGCCGCGCCTTCTCGAGCGGGCACCCCACCAGCAGCATGCCGAATTCATCGCCGCCCAGCCGGCCGACGAAGTCGCTGTCGCGGACCGCATCGCGCAGCAGCTTGGCCACCTCGCGCAGCATGCTGTCGCCGGCCAGGTGGCCGCTGGTATCGTTGACGATCTTGAATCGGTCCAGGTCCAGATAGCACAGCACATGGTGGCCCTCGCCGCGGTGCGCGCTGTCATTGGCCTCGGCCAGGCGGCGCTCGAACTCGCCGCGATTGATGAGTCCGGTCAAGGCGTCGTGCGTGGCCTGATAGGACATCTGGCGGGTGATGCCGCGCTGCTCGGTCACATCCCGCATCAGCAGCACGCTGCCGGTGATCTCGAGCGCATCGGATCGAATCGGGGTGGTGGATACCTCGACCGCGCTCTCGGCGCCACTGCGGTGGGAGAGCAGCAGTGCACGGCGACTGACGGGTGCGAACTCGCCCGCGGGGGCCGCCGCATGCGAGCCCGTGCCGCGCGCCGCCGCCGTTGCGTCTTCGTCGTCGACCAGCTCGACGATGTCCGACAGCGCCTTGCCGACGGCGAAATCGGCGTTGGTGCCGGTCAGGGTTGCCGCGGCGGAGTTCATGAACTCGATGACGCCGGCTTCATCGGTGGTGACGATCGCATCGCTCAATGACTCCAGCGCGCGGGCGCGGCGTGAATCCCGGCGCGCCTGCAGCTCCTCTTCGGGCGTCATGGCGCGCAGCGTCTGCACCGTCTGCGTCGGGATGATTTCCACGCCGGTCACCAGCAGCGCCGGCCCGCCGTCGTAGTCGATGACGGCGGAGGTGATTTCCAGACGGGTCACCTGACCGTTGAGGCCTTCCATTTCGATCTCGTAGCGCTCGGCGGCGGGCTCTCCGGCCAGGCGACGCGCGACGTTCTCATTGACCAGCTCGGCATATTCCGCGGGCACCAGATCGCCCAGGCGACGACCGACCAGCGCCTCGCGTTCCACGCCCATCAGGCTGGCGAACTGCCGGTTGGCATGCAGGATGGTGTCGCGGTGAATCAGCACCGCCTCGTGAATGCGATCGCCCAGCTCGGCGAACAGCTTAGGCGTGCCGCGGGTGCGTTCCGGAACGGACGAGGCGCGCGTCAGCAGATGATTGATCGCGGTCGCCAGCAGCGAGACTTCCGCGCCGTCGGTGGGAACCTCAACCCGACCGCTCATGCGCCCGCCGATCGCGATTCGCTGCACCTGCTGTGATACAGCGTCAACAGCGGCAAGCGCCCGACGCTGCAGCAGGTACAACACCGCCAGCAGGGCTGCGATCAAGCCCAGAAGCACGCACGAAAGACCGACGATGGTCATGATTCCCTTAAGCTTTTGGGACCTGGCGCGGTGAGTTGGTTTTCTCGCGCCCGCGTCCCTCTATTCCTTCGCCTCAGCATAACGCAGGAATACGCCGACGCCGTGGGCATTCACCATATCCGTGCTCTTTGCCACGCGCTTGGCAGGGGGGAGGAAAAGCCGTAACTTGCAGCGGCACAGCGCGGGTCGGATAACATAATGGCCCAATGGAGTAGATCGACAATGCAGACCGAACTCGCCCGGGAACAAATGATCGAGCAGCAGGTGCGTGCGCTGGATGTGCTGGATGAGCGCGTCCTCGCCACCTTGCGCAAAGTACCGCGCGAGCTGTTCGTGCCCGCCAATGTCAAATACCTGGCGTTTGCCGACACCGAGATTCCCCTGCCGCACGGCCAGCACATGCTGCGTCCCAGCCTGGTCGGCAAGATCCTCCAGGCCCTGGAACTGCAAGGCACCGAGCGGGTGCTGGAAGTGGGTACGGGCAGCGGCTTCATGACCGCCTGCCTTGCCGTCAATGCAGCCAGCGTGCGCAGCGTCGAGCTGTATCCGGACCTGGCCGAGAGCGCGCGCGCCAACCTGCGCGCCGCCGGCATCCGCAATGCCGAAGTGATCACGGCCGATGCCGCCTCCGATGAAGTGGCCTCGGCGGCGGCCCGCGCGGCCGGCAGCCCCCTGGGTGGATTGTATGAAGTCGTGGTGCTGACCTGCGCCATGCCCCTGCCGGATGAGCGCTTCCGCACCCTGCTCACCCAGGGCGGCCGCATGTTCGTGATCGTCGGTGAGCCCCCAGTGCAGGAAGCCCGGCTGCTGCGCCGGTTGGGGGACAAGGAGTGGGAACGTACCGTGCTGTTTGAGACCTGCATCGATCCGCTGATCAATGCGCGGCACGCTCCGGCCTTCAGTTTCTGAGGACACGCCCATGGCAGGCTCGCAGGCAATCGTGGAAATCGCACCGGCAGCCCTGAAGGTGCTGCTGGAATCCGCGCAGCCGCCGCTGGTGCTGGACGTGCGGGAGAACTGGGAGCAGGAAGCGGCGCGACTGCCCGGCACGGTGGATATTCCGATGGCGCAGGTGCCGCAGCGACTGGCGGAACTGCCGCGCGACCGGCAGATCGTGGTCATGTGTCATGGCGGCGTGCGCAGCCTGAAGGTCGCGCAGTTCCTGGCGCACAACGGCTTTGAGAAGCTGGCCAACCTCACCGGCGGCATTCATGCCTGGGCGTGCGACATCGACCCCGGCATCGGCACGTACTGAACCTGCGGCCGCCCCAGGGGTCCGAAAAAGGCCGGAGGCGCAGGTGCTTGTTGAAAGGTCCCGGTACCTGATATAGTGAAGTACAACACCAAAGACGTTCAGCGTAATACGCTGAAAACCAAAGGATAGTTATGAAGCACGCATTCGTCGCTGCCTGGGCCGCACTGGCCCTGACAGGTGTGGCGCAGGCCCGGGACCTGGTGCAGGTCTTCGACGATGCCGTGCTGTCGGATCCACAGATCGCCTCAGCCGATGCCACGCGGATGGCCCAGCGTGAGGCCTCGCCGCAGGCTCTCGCCGCCTTGCTGCCAACCGTGAGCGGCACGCTCGGGGTTTCGCGCAGCAAGACCGACCAGCAGACCGTGGAGACCTTTCCCGGCCCCAACGGCAGCCCACTGTCCCTGCCCTTCGAAAATTCCGGCTACGCCGACGAACGGCAGTACAACGTGCAGCTGCAGCAGAGTGTGTTCTCCTGGGCGAACTGGAAATCCCTGAGCCGCTCGCACAAGCAGGTCGCGCAGGCGGAAGCGCAGTACAAGGCGGCGCAGGAGGATCTGATCCAGCGCGTGGCGGTCGCCTACTTCCACGTGCTGTCGGCGCAGGACACCCTCGACGCCCAGCAGGCGGCGCTCACCGCGGTCACCCAGCAGCTCGAGCAGGCCAACAAGCGCTACGACGTGGGCCTGATACCGATCACCGACGTGAAGGAAGCGCAGGCCGCGCACGACCAGGATGCCGCCGCCGTGATCGAAGCCAAGCGGCAGCTCGCGAGCATGCAGCAGGCGCTGCGCGAGATCACCAACCAGGACTATCCCTCGCTCGCCAAACCCGGCGAGGACATGGCCCTGAACCCGCCGCAGCCGGCCGATCCGGAGCACTGGGTGCAGCTGAGCATGGACCAGAACCTGTCGCTGCTCTCCAGCCGCCTGGCCGCCGATGTGGCGCGCGATTCGGTGGAGATCAGCCGCTCCGGCCACTTCCCCACCGTGGGCATCACCGCCTCGCGCGGCGTGCAGCACGAAACCCTCAACCAGAATTCCGCGATCGGCGGTCCGCCGACCAGCGTGCGTTTCCCCTTCTCCGGATACCAGAACCAGGTTGGGCTGCAGGTCACCGTGCCCATCTTCAGCGGCGGGCTCACCCAGTCGGAAGTGCGCCAGGCGCAGTACAACTGGATTGCGGCCAAGGACAATATGCAGCAGGTCTCGCGCCAGACTGAACATCTCGCGCGCGATTCCTACAATGCCATGGTCAGCAAGATTGCGCAGGTCAACGCCCTGCGCCAGGGTCTGGCCTCCGCCCAGGCTGCCCTGGATGCCACCACCGCCGGCTATGACGTTGGCACCCGCACCGCAGTTGAAGTGCTGCAGGGACGGCAAAACCTGGTTCAGGCGCAGACGACCTATGCGCAGTCACGCTACGACTATCTGCTGGCGGTCATCGCCCTGCGGCTGGCCGCCGGGACGCTGGACCGCTCGACCCTGGTGGACCTGGACCGCTCGCTGACCGCGCCCCAGGACAGCTCCGTCTCTCCGGGCCCGCCTCCGGCACAGCGGTAGTTCAGGACTGGCGCGCGCCGCCGGTCGCCGGCTGCAGCAGCGGCGCCAGCAGCGCCATGACGCGCGCGCAGGCGCCGCGACCGGCCGCCACCACCCCGAGCGCCTGGGCCCCCAGGCGCTGACGCGCGTGCGCATCCACCAGCAGTTCGGACACCGCGCGACCCAGCGCGGCCGCATCGCCGACGACCCGCACCGCATCGGCCGCCTGCAGCGCCTCGAGCACTTCGCGGGCATTGGCATGATGCGGACCGGTGAGTACCGCGCGTGCCAGCGCGGCGGGCTCCAGCAGATTGTGTCCGCCCACGCGCACCAGGCTGCCGCCCACGAAGGCCAGGTCGGCGGCGGCATAGAAATCCAGCAGTTGGCCCATCGCATCGACCAGCAGCACCCGGGTGCCCGAGGTCACGGCCTCGCCGCGCGACTGGCGTACGAAGCTGACCCGCTCGCGCTGCAGCCATTCGCCGACCGCGGCAAAGCGCCGGGGATGTCGCGGCACGAGCACCAGCAGCGCCGTCGGATGCCGCTGACACACCGCCCGATGCGCCTCCAGCACCTGCTGTTCCTCGACCTCATGCGTGCTGCCCGCGACCCAGACCGGCCGGTGCAGGCCCAGCTGCGTGCGCAATCGCTGGCCGTTTGCCGGCACGCTCGGCGGCAAACTCAAGTCCGCCTTGAGATTGCCGGTGACCGCGATGCGCTCAGCGGGCACACCAAGATCTGCGAAGCGCCGCGCATCGGCCGCGGTCTGGGCGGCCACCTGCGCGACGCTCGCCAGCCCCTCGCGCAATGCCGCCCCCAGCCACCGATAACGCCGTGCCGAGGTCGCCGACATGCGCGCGCTGGCCAGCACCACCGGCACGTTGGCGGCTGCGCAGGCATGCAGCAGATTGGGCCAGATTTCCGTTTCCAGGATGATGGCCAGACGCGGCCGCACCCGCTGCATGAATCGGCGCACCGAACCGGGCAGATCCAGCGGGGCGTAGCGCACGCTGATTCCCGATGCGGCAAACAGCGTCCGGGCGCGGGCGAGACCCGCCGCGGTGGTCGTGGTCACGAGCAGGGGCAGATCGGCATCGCGCTCGCGCAATGCCGCCACCAGCACTGCCGCCGCCTGCACCTCGCCGACGGAGGCGGCGTGCAGCCACACCGGTGCCGGCAGCGGCGGCCCCAACCCGAAGCGCGCGCCAAAACCACGCCAGATGCCGGGCTCGCGCCGGCCGCGCCACACCAGGGCAGCCAGGTACAGCGGTGCGAGCAGGTAGGCGCAGATTCTGAGGAACACGCGGTTTGCAAACCTTACGCCGGCGCCGGTGCCGGACCCGGCGGCGGCGCCGGCTGCTGCTGATAGCCGTCGAGCAGGCCGTGCCAGTCGTCCTCCGTGAAGCGCTCGGCGGGCAGTCCCCAGGTGATCTTCTCCAGGGAGCGGCGCAGCCGCACGAGATTCGCGTCCTGCCACAGGCCGGGTTTGCGCAGGCTCCCGCGGTCGAAATCGATCAGATAGATGCGCTCCTGCTGCGGATCATGCTGGCCGATGAGGATATTGTGCGCATTCAGGTCCGCGTGGCACACGCGCAGGTCATGGAAGCGCCGCAGGCAGCGCCCGATCGCGATCCAGATCAGCACCGACAGGGGCGCGGCCTGCAGGGCCTGGGCCAGCGACCAGACATCCAGCAGACGCTCGGTGATGAGATCGCCGCGGTAGCCGAAGCCCTGCTTGCTGTAGCGCGCCGCGATGGGCGCGGGCACCGGCAGTCCCGCGCGATGCAGGTGGTAGGTGAGCTGCCACTCGGCGAACGGTCGGGTGCGCTCCTCGCCCCGCCACCAGTACCGATCGCGCGACAGGCCGCTGACCAGGCCGCCGCGCCGGTAGTGCCGCAGCACCCACGACTGGCTGTCCACCGCCAGGAACCAGGCCGTGCCGCGCCCGTGCGCTTCACCGGCGATCTGGCCGCGCCGCGCCAGCAGCATGGGATCGAACACCTCGGCGGACAAATTGCCCGCGCGGGAAGCGTCATATAGCATGGCGCCGCCGGCAAGCACCTTGCGCCGGACCTCGGACCCCAGCGGCCACTTTCCAGTCACACGCGCTCCATGCCGAGTCCCATCTCGACGCCGCAGAACATCTGCATACTAAGACTCTCGGCCATTGGTGATACCTGCCATGTCGTGCCCGTGCTGCGCACCCTGCAGCACGCCTGGCCCGCGGCCCGATTCACCTGGGTGATCGGATCACTCGAAGCCAGGCTGATGAGCGCTTTGCCCGGCGTGGAGTTTATCACCGTCGACAAGCGCGACCGCAGCGCAAGCCGGCAGCTGCGCACGCAGCTTGCGGCGCAGCGTTTCGATGTGCTGCTGCACATGCAGCTGGCATTGCGGGCCAGCCTCATCGCCCGGCAGATACGGGCGCGCGTCAAACTCGGATTCGACCGGCCCCGCGCGCGGGAGCTGCAGTGGTTGTTCACCAACCGCCGAATCGCCGCGCACAGCCGCGAGCACGTCCAGGACAGCTTCTTCGGCTTCGCCGCCGCGCTCGGAGTGCACGAGCGCCTGCTGCGCTGGGACGTCCCGGTACCCGAAGCAGCGGTGGCCGCGGCCGTGCAGCTGATCCCGGATGGCACCCGCACGCTCATCATCAGCCCCTGCTCCAGCCACACGCTGCGCAACTGGAGCGCGGAACGCTACGCCGCGGTGGCGGATCACGCCGTGCGGGCGCACGGCATGCAGGTGCTGCTGTGTGGCGCTCCCAGCGAGGTCGAGCGGCAGATGGGCGCGGCGATCCTGCGCCATGTCCGCAGCCGCATCGCCAACCGCATCGGCGCGGACTCCCTGCCCCAGTTGCTGGCCCTGCTCAAGCGGGCGACGGTGCTGCTGAGCCCGGATTCCGGGCCGGTGCACATGGCCACCATGGTCGGCACCCCCGTGATCGGCCTGTACGCAGCCACCAACCCGGAGCGGACCGGTCCCTACCTGGCGCGCAACTGGTGCGTGAATGCCTATCCCGCGGCCGCCGCGCGCTTCAAGGGCCGCCCGGCCGAGGCCCTGCCCTGGACCACGAAGATCGAGGTTCCCGGCGTCATGGACCTGATCGAGGTGCCGCAGGTCACCGCGCGACTCGACGCCTTGGTAGGATCCTAGGCCATGACAGAACTGCAGGTACCCGTCTCGCCCGGCGAGCTGCTCGACAAGATCACCATCTTGAGAATCAAGAACCGGCGCATGAGCGATGCCGCGAAGGTGGCGAACGTGCGGCTCGAACTCGAACTGCTGGAGCGCACCTGGGCAACCCTCGGGGCGGCCACGCGGCAGGTGGTCGCGGACGAGCAGGCGCTGCAGGCCGTCAACGAGCAGCTCTGGGACATCGAGGACCGGATCCGCGAAAAGGAGGCGGCCCGCAGCTTCGATCAGGAGTTCATCGAGCTGGCGCGCGCCGTGTACCACCGCAACGACGAACGCGCGGCGCTCAAGAAGCGCGTGAACATCGCGCTGGGCTCGCGCATCGTCGAGGAAAAATCCTACCAGCCCTACCGCTAGCCGGAGCCGCTCAACCCTTGAGCGTGTACTCGGCGCCGCAGTACGGGCACTTGGCCCAACCGGTGGATTCGATGGCGAGATACACCCGCGGATGGGAATTCCACAGGTACATTTCCGGCATCGGACAGGAAAGCGGCAGATCGCTCGAGGAGACCTCGTACTGGTTCTGCGCATTCGGCTGGATCAGCGCTTTCGTCGTGGCTGGCATGGCGCGCCGATTATACGCGATCCGTGGTGCCTTCAGTCCACCATGGCCGACTGCCAGATCGCACTCACCGCGGCCCGCTGCGCTGCGAACTGTTCCTCCGGGACCACGTTCGCACCACCTTCGAGCGACATGCGGTGGGTACGCTCCCGATAGGCCCGATAGGCCGCGGTCAGCACGTCCACGGTGGCCTGCGGCACCAGATTGGCCGAGGCCACCGATTCCAACTGGCGGATGGTGTCCGAGAACATGACCAGCGGCGGATAGCGCAGCGCCCAGGCCAGCGCCCAGTACTGCGCGAGGAATTCGATATCGGCGACCCCGCCCGCATCCTGCTTGATGTCGAACTGGCCGGGTGCGCTG
Source organism: uncultured Pseudomonadota bacterium (assembly GCA_963726995.1). Taxonomy (GTDB): domain Bacteria; phylum Pseudomonadota; class Gammaproteobacteria; order Steroidobacterales; family Steroidobacteraceae; genus DAIDKA01. The sequence goes on along the minus strand of CAVSEP010000006.1, from coordinate 1,162,351 downwards.
CGCGAGAGTTCGCGGCGCATGCGTTCGCGCATCCGGCGCACCTCGGCCCGCAGGCCATCGCGTTTGACATGATGGCGCAGCACCTCGACGCGCACGGTTTCGAAGCGCGCGCGCAGCGCCGGCTCGCCCGCCACGGCGCGCGCGTGCAGCAGCGCCTGATGCTCCCAGGTCCAGGCCTCACGCTGCTGGTATTCGGCGAACGCGGCGAGGCTGGTCACCAGCAGGCCGCCTTTGCCGCTGGGGCGCAGCCGGACATCCACTTCATAGAGCCTGCCGGCCGCCGAGTGCATGGTGAGCAGATGCAGGATGCGCTGCGCCAGGCGCACGAAGAACACCTGGTTGTCGATGCTGCGGCCATTCTCGCCGGCCGCCTCGGTCTCCTGCCGATCGCCCTCGGAGTCGTGCAGGAAGACCACGTCCAGATCCGAACCGTAGCCCAGTTCCCACCCGCCCAGCTTGCCGTAGCCGATGACGCAGATCGCCACCGGGCGCCGGGCGGCGCCGTCGCCGCACATCGGCACTCCCCACTGCGCGCCGATCTGCCGCAGCGACAGGTCGATGACCCGCTGGATGATGAGCTCGGCAATCTCCGTGAGCCGGTCGCTGACCTGCATCAGCGGCAGTCGTCCGGAAAGATCCGCCACGGCGACCCGAAACACCGCGGCCTGCTGGAAGTGCCGCAACGCCTCGACCTGCACCTGCGGATCCTCCTCCTGCAGCGGATCGACCTGCAGGTCCAGTTCCTGCCGCAGCTGTTCGCGTCCGGGCAGGGCCTCGAAGAGCCGCTCGTCGATGAGTTCATCGAGCAGCAGCGGATTGGCCGCGATCTGTCGTGCCAGGAATTCCCCGTAGCCGCAGACCTGCACCAGCCGGGCGCGCGCATCGGCGCGCTCATTGAGCAGGGCGTAGTACGCCGAGCGCTTGCCGATGGCTTCAATGATCGAAATGACCCGCTCGAGCGTGGCATCGGGCTCGGCGACCCGGGCGATGAGTGCCAGCAGCTGGGGCAGCAGTGCCTGCAGTCGCCGGCGGCCCGCGCTGTCCAGGCGGTGCACGAAGCCCGCACCCCGCAGCTGCGACAGCCGCTGCACTGCCCGCTGCGGCTCGCCCGTCCATCCCAGGTGCGACAGCGTGGCGGTGAGCGCCCCCTCATCCGGCGCCGCATTCGGGGACTCAAGATCGATCGAAACCTCCCCCGCCGCGGCCGGCGCCGCCGCGCCGAACACCACCGCCTGAAAATGCCGGCTGACGCAGGCGCGATGCGCATCGAGCCGGCTCAGCAGCGCCTGCCAGTCGCTGAGGCCCATCGCCCGGGCGAGGCTCGCCTGCAGGCGCGGATCCTCGGGCAGCGTATGGGTCTGTTCATCGGCGCGTTCCTGCAGCCGGTTCTCGATCAGCCGCAGGAACTCGTAGGCCGCCCGCAACTGCGCCGCGGCGCCCGGCGGCGAGCAGCCGGTTGCGGTCCAGCAGCGGCAGCACCTTCAGCAGCGAGGGAGTGCGCAGCCACGGCTCCCGACCCCCGCGAATCAGCTGCAGCGATTGCGCCAGAAACTCGATTTCGCGAATGCCGCCGGGGCCGAGCTTCACGTTGCCTCGCAGGTCGCGCCGTTCCACCTCGCGCTCGATCATCGCCTTCATGTCACGCAGGCTTTCGAACACGCCGTAGTCCAGGTAACGCCGGTAGACGAAGGGCCGCACGGCGCTGTCGTAGATGCGCGCGTATTCGGCGTGTCCCGTCATGGGTCGCGCCTTGACCCACGCGTAGCGTTCCCAATCGCGGCCCTGCCCCTGCAGGTAGTCCTCGAAGGCACCGAAGCTGGCCACCAGCGCGCCGCTGTCGCCGAACGGCCGCAGTCGCATGTCCACCCGGAACAGGTAGCCTTGCGGCGTGCGGGTCTCGAGCAGCCGGATCAGCAGCTGCCCCAGGCGCGTGAAGAAATCCTCATTGGCGAGCGGGCGCGGGCCGTCGCTCTCACCGTGTTCGGGAAACAGGAACACCAGGTCGATGTCGGAGGAGAAATTCAGCTCGCCTCCCCCCAACTTGCCCATGCCGACGACGATGAGTTCCTGCGCGACACCGGCCGCCGAGCGCGCCACGCCATGGCGTGCCTCGAGGATCCGCCGCGCCTGCTGGTAGGCCTGGCGGATCGCGCATTCGGCGAAGGCCGACTGTTCCAGCAGCGTCTCGCCGATGGCCGCGAACCCGGCCAGATCCCGCCAGGCCAGGCGCACCATTTCACGGGTGCGCCAGCGACGCAGCGCCGCCATCAGGGCCGCTTCCTCCGGTGCCTCCCCGGGCGGCCAGACCGGAGCGCGCGCCGCCAGGAATCCGACCGCATCGGCGGGCAAGGCCGCCTCCAGATCTCCGCTGTCGATCAGCGAGGCCAGCAGGGCAGGATCGCGCTCGCAGGCCTCGACCACGAAGCTGCTGGCTTCGGCCACCAGCGGTACCGAGCGCTGCACGCGCAGCGAAGCCGACTGCGGCAGGCTGATCAGCTTCGGTGTGTTCATGCGGCGCGCACAATAAGCCGCGGGCGATTCGCGGTCAAAAAAAACCCCGCCGAAGCGGGGTTTGAATATTGCGCGGAATTGGGGGGTCTTGATCCGCGTCTTTCACGGACGGGTCGCAGGCTTGCGCCTGCGACCCCTCCATTCGATCAGCATACGGTGCATATATTACGGCTTCCGCATGCCAAGTCTCATTAAGACATTTACATGTCCATGCCGCCCATACCACCCATGCCGCCCGGGGGCATGCCGTGGGCATGGTCGTCATCCTTCGGGGCCTCGGCGATCATCACTTCGGTGGTCAGCAGCAGGCCCGCCACCGAGGCCGAGTTCTGCAGCGCCAGACGGGTGACCTTGGTCGGGTCCAGGATGCCGGCTTCAATCATGTCGCCGAACACACCGGTCGCAGCGTTGTAGCCAAAGCTGCCCTTGCCTTCCTTCACACGGTTCAGGATCACGGCGGCATCTTCGCCGGCGTTTTCCACGATCTGCCGCAGCGGCTCCTCGATCGAGCGGGCCAGAATGCGGATACCGATGGTCTGATCCTCGTTGACGCCTTCCAGGTTCAGCAGCGCCTTCTGCGCACGCACCAGGGCGACACCGCCGCCGGGCACCACGCCTTCCTCGACGGCCGCACGGGTTGCGTGCAGGGCGTCCTCGACGCGGGCCTTCTTCTCCTTCATCTCGATTTCGGTGGAGGCACCGACCTTGATGACGGCGACACCGCCGGAGAGCTTGGCTACGCGCTCCTGCAGCTTCTCCTTGTCGTAATCGGAGGTGGCTTCCTCGATCTGCTGCCGGATCGATTCCACGCGGCCCTTGATCTCGGAGGCCTTGCCGGCGCCGTCGATGATGGTGGTGTTTTCCTTCTCGACCACCAGGCGCTTGGCCTCGCCCAGGTCGTTCAGGGTGGCCTTTTCGAGCGCCAGGCCCACTTCATCAGAAATCACCGTACCGCCGGTCAGGACCGCGATGTCCTGCAGCATCGCCTTGCGGCGATCGCCGAAGCCCGGAGCCTTCACTGCCACGACCTTGAGGATGCCGCGGATGTTGTTGACCACCAGCGTCGCCAGGGCCTCGCCCTCGACGTCCTCGGCAACCACCAGCAGCGGACGGCCGGCCTTGGCCACGCCTTCCAGCAGCGGCAGCATTTCGCGGATGTTCGAGATCTTCTTGTCGACCAGCAGAATGTAGGGCTTTTCCAGCTCCGCAGTCTGATTGGCCTGAGTGTTGATGAAGTAGGGCGAGAGGTAGCCGCGATCGAACTGCATGCCCTCGACCACGTCCAGCTCGTTGTCGAGGCCCGAGCCCTCTTCAACGGTGATGACGCCTTCCTTGCCGACCTTCTCCATCGCATCCGCGATGGTCTTGCCGATGGATTCGTCGGAGTTCGCCGAGATCGTGCCGACCTGGGCAATCGCCTTCTGATCCTTGCAGGGCTTGGAGAGCTTGCGCAGCTCTTCAACGGCCACGATGACCGCCTTGTCGATGCCCCGCTTGATGTCCATCGGGTTGCGACCCGAGGAAACCGCCTTCAGACCCTCGCGGATGATGGCCTGGGCCAGCACGGTCGCGGTGGTGGTGCCGTCGCCGGCCTCATCGGAAGTGTTGGACGCGACTTCCTTCACCATCTGCGCGCCCATGTTCTCGAACTTGTCCTTCAGTTCGATTTCCTTGGCGACCGAAACGCCGTCCTTGGTGACGGTGGGTGCGCCAAAGCTCTTTTCGAGCACTGCGTTGCGGCCCTTCGGGCCGAGTGTCGCCTTGACGGCGTTGGCAAGGATGTTGACACCCCTGAACATGCGTTGACGTGAGTCATCGCTGAAGCGAACTTCTTTAGCTGCCATGATCTTTGATCCTTACTTGGCTTCGAAAATGGCCATGACGTCTTCTTCACGCATGACCACCAGTTCATCGCCGTCGATCTTGACCTCTGTTCCGCTGTACTTGCCGAACAGGATCCTGTCGCCGACCTTGACGTCCAGCGGACGGACGGTCCCGTCTTCGAGAATCTTGCCTTTGCCGACCGCCATGATCTTTCCCTGAACCGGCTTTTCGGCCGCAGAATCAGGGATCACGATGCCGCCGGGAGAAAGACGTTCTTCTTCCAGACGTTTCACGATGACGCGGTCATGAAGAGGACGGATCTTCATGGATATCGCTCCTTGAGAAGCTATTTGACTTAAATGGGATAAAATTGAGCCGGGTAGCTGTTAGCACTCTACCCTGACGGCTGCTAATGATAGGGGCGCGCTGTCAGAATTCAAGTCGGGAAAGGATTTTCGGTCTCCGGCGGTCCCCTCAAAGGTATTCTCAATGAACTTGCCGCCCGTCCCGGATCCGGCCGCCCTCCTGGTGCTGACCAGCTGCCCTGGGGAACCGGTGGCGCTTGATATTGCTAGGATTTTGGTCGACGAAGGCCTGGCGGCCTGTGTCCATCAGTTGGGCGCGGGAATGTCCGTCTATCGCTGGGAAGGGCGGGTTTGCGAGCAGTCCGAACGGCTGCTGGTGATCAAGACCACCCGGGCCCGCTACGAGGCTTTGGAAATGCGGCTCAGGGCACTACATCCGTATGAAATACCAGAGATTATCGCCGTTCCGGTGGTGCTGGGTTCCGGCCCCTACCTGAGCTGGCTTGCCGCCGCCACCGCTGACGTCACCGCCGATAAACCTTCACCGAGCGTGCACTCACCATGACAGTCCGCCACTCGCACCGCGTCCTGCGCATCGCAGCGCTGCTGCTGCCCGTTCTCGCCCTGCTGCCCCTCGCCGCGGCCCAGGCCCAGAATTCCGCCGCCGCCGCAGTCACGCACGGCTCGGCGCAAGGCGGGGCGCTCAGCCCGGGTGCAATGTCGGCGGTACTCAATTCCACCCATGACTGCGCCCATCAGCCTTTTCTCGCCGACCAGGCCTTCCAGCTGACGGCCGGCGCCGCGGGACCGGACAGCATTCGCCTCGACTGGCAGATCGCGCAAGGCTGCTACCTGTATCGCAGCCACTTCAAGGTGAAGGCGACCGGCGCGGTGGCGGTGGGCGCGCTGGCGCTGCCCGAGGGCGAGCGCCACAGCGACGAATACTTCGGCGAGCAGCAGATCTATCACCACGCGGTCAGCGCCACCCTGCCGGTCATGCGTCCGAGCGGCAGCGGTGAGGTCAGCGTGCCCGTGGACGTGACCTACCAGGGTTGCGCCGAAATCGGGCTGTGCTATCCGCCGATCACCAAGACCCTGCTGGTCAGCCTGCCGCCTGCCGCCGCCGCGGGCGGCGGCGCGAGCGCGGCCACCGATCAACCGAAATTCCTGAACCCCGACCAGGCCTTTCAGGTGGGGGCGAGCGTCGCGGGTCCCGACAGCATCGCCCTCGACTGGCAGATCGCCGACGGCTACTACCTGTATCGCAACCGCATTCACGTGAAGACCGACAGCCCGGTGCAGCTGGGTGCCCTCGGCCTGCCCCAGGGTGAGGATCACAGCGACGAGTACTTCGGCGCGCAGCAGATCTACCACCGCAGCATCCACGCCACCCTGCCGGTGGCCCGGCCCGGGGGTGCGGGCAAACTGGATGTGGCGGTGGCGGTGACCTACCAGGGCTGCGCGCACGCCGGGCTGTGCTACGCGCCGATCACCAAGACACTGTCGGTCTCCCTGCCGCCGACCGGCGCCGGCGGCGCCGGTAGCAATGCGGCGGCACCGGCCGGCACGGGCGGCGCGGCGGCGGGCAACGGGGGCGATGGCGCCTTCGTGTCCGAGCAGGACCAGAAGGCCAACTTCATCCGCAACGGCAATCTGCTGCTGGTGATTGCCTCGTTCTTCGGTTCGGGGCTGCTGCTCGCCCTGACGCCGTGCGTACTGCCGATGGTGCCCATTCTCTCGGGCATCATCGCCGGACACGGCGCCAACGTGACGACCATGCGGGCCTTCCTGCTGTCGCTGAGCTATGTGCTGGGCATGGCCTTTACCTACACACTGGCAGGCATCGCCGTGGCGGCGGCCGGCAGTCATGTGCAGGCCATGTTCCAGCAGGCCTGGATCATCGTGCTGTTTTCGGCGCTGTTCGTGGTACTCGCGCTGTCGATGCTGGGGCTGTTCACCATCCAGATGCCGGCGGCCATCCAGACGCGCCTGAGCGCGGTGAGCAACCGTCAGACGGCCGGCAGCTTCGGCGGCGTGGTGATCATGGGCGCCCTCTCGGCGCTGATCGTGACCACCTGCGTGGCACCGCCGCTGGTCGCCACCTTCGTCGTGATCGGCCAGAGCGGCAACATCGTGCGCGGCGCCATCGCACTGTTTTCCCTGAGCCTTGGCATGGGTGCGCCGCTGCTGATCGTCGGCGCCTCCCAGGGCAAGCTGCTGCCCAAGGCGGGCGCATGGATGGACACCATCAAGCAGCTGTTCGGCGCCATGATGCTCGGCGTCGCCGCCTGGATGCTGGCCAGGATCACGCCGCCGGGACTGGTGCTGCTGCTGTGGGCAGTGCCCGCCGCGGTCGCTGCCGGGATACTGTGGCGCGGCGCACGCAATATTCGTCAGCTGCCCCTGCTGGTGCGCACCGTCGCGGTGGCGGCCGGTGCCTACGCCCTGGTGCTGATCGCGGGTTCCCGGCTGGGCGGCACGGATCCGCTGGCGCCGCTGCCGGCATTGTCGGCCAAGCACGCCGAACTGGCCTTCCGCACCATCAAATCTTCCGGCGACCTGGATCGGGAGGTCACGCAGGCCCAGGGCAGGGGCCAGGCCGTGATGCTCGACTTCTATGCGGACTGGTGCGTCTCCTGCAAGGAAATGGAGAAGTACACCTTCACGGATCCGGCCGTTCAGGCGACACTCAAGGATGTGGTGCTGCTGCGCGCCAACGTCACGGCCAATGACACGGATGACCAAGCCTTGATGAAACGATTCGGAATCGTCGGCCCCCCCACCATTGCCTTCTACGGCGCTGGATGGCCGGGAACGGGCACCCTTTCGCGTGGTCGGCTTCATGAAGGCGCCGGAATTCGCGGCTTTGAGCGCCAAGGCAGTGGCCGGCGGCGCGGCGGCGCGCTCATGACGCAGACGGGGCGCATCATTCTGGGCATCGTGCTGGTCGCCGGCGCGGGACCGGCCGGTTTCCTGATGTACCACATGGTGTTCCACGACCACCCGCTGCCGGTACGCCAGAGCACCCCACCGACCTTGAGCGCACCGCAGGGTTCCGCGCCTTCCTCGGCGCCGACGCAGACCACCAGCACCCGCGGGGTGGCCCCGCTGATGCTCCCGGACACGGTGGCGTTGCCGGACAGCAACGGCACCGTGCACCATCTGGCCGAATATCGCGGTCACCCGCTGGTGCTGAATTTCTGGGCCACCTGGTGTGAGCCCTGCCGACGCGAAATCCCGCTGCTGCAGGCCCTGCACCAGCAGCGCGGCGACAGCGTGCAGATCGTGGGCGTCGCGGTGGACTTCCGGAAGGACGTGCTGCCGTACGCCGCGGCGCGCGGCATCACCTACCCGCAGCTCATGGGCGAAAAGGACGGCCTGGCGGCCGTGACTGCCTTCGGCATGGACACCGCGTTCCCCTTCACGGTGTTCGCGGACGCCCGCGGCGACATCATCACCGTGAAACTCGGCGAACTGCACGCCGATGAAGCCCGCCTGATCCTCGGGCAAGTGACGGCGGTCGATGCCGGCAAGCTCGGGCTGGGTGATGCCCGCAGCGCTGTTTCCGCCGGCCTGCGCAGCCTCGCCATTGCTCGGGCGCAACAGCTCTCGGGCACCTCCGCCAACGCCGGCGGAAAGTCGTGATCTGAGGCAAATTTACCGGCAAAGGTACCCAAACGCCTGCAACTTAGGGTAAATTCGCCGCGCTTTATGGCGCGAATTCTCCTGGTCAATGGCCCGAACCTGAACCTCCTGGGCACCCGGGAGCCGGATATCTATGGGGCCGACACGCTCACTGACATCGAGACCCGCGCCGCCGCCGTCGCCCGGGAGTGCGGCCATGAACTCACCGCCTTCCAGAGCAACGCCGAGCATGAGCTGATCGGGCGGATCCACCAGGCGGGTCGTGACGCCACTGATTTCCTGATTCTCAACCCCGGCGCCTTCACGCACACCAGTGTTGCACTGCGTGATGCGATTGCTGCGGTGCGACTGCCGTTCCTGGAAGTTCACCTGAGCAACGTCCACGCCCGCGAGGCCTTCCGCCGCGAATCCTATTTTTCGGACATCGCGGTCGGCTCCATCGTGGGGCTCGGGGCCTTCGGCTATGAGCTCGCGGTGCGGGCCGTCGCGCGGCTGCTGGCCGGCAAGCCGGCCGGCCACGCCTAGAACGCGCAAACAGAACACCAGATATTTTCAGGGGAGCACGCCCGGCATGGATATTCGCAAGGTCAAAAAGCTGATTGAGCTTCTGGAGGAATCCGGAATCGCGGAAATCGAAATCAAGGAGGGCGAGGAGTCCGTCCGCATCAGCCGTATGCCCACCGGAACCGTTGCCGCGCACGCTCCCGCGCCACTGATGGTCGCGGCCCCTGCCGCCGCGCCCGCCGCCGCTGCCGCCGTCGAAGCCCCCGCCAAGCCGCGCGCCAACGAACACGTCGTGACCGCTCCCATGGTGGGCACTTTCTATGCGGCGGCCACACCGGGCGCCAAGGCCTTCGTCGACATCGGCGATGAGGTCAAGGTCGGCCAGGTGCTCTGCATCATCGAGGCCATGAAGATGATGAACCAGATCGAAGCGGACAAGAGCGGCAGGGTCACCTCCATCATGGCGCAGAACGGCGATCCGGTTGAATTCGGCCAGCCCCTGTTCGTCATCGAATAAGCCATGCTCGAAAAACTCGTCATCGCCAACCGCGGCGAAATCGCGCTGCGCATCCTGCGCGCCTGCAAGGAACTGGGCATCAAGACCGTAGCCGTGCACTCCACGGCCGACTACAGCCTCAAGCACGTGCTGCTGGCCGATGAGAGCGTGTGCATCGGGCCGCCCGCCTCGCAGCTGAGCTACCTGAACATGCCCGCGATCATCAGCGCCGCCGAGGTGACCGACGCCGGCGCCATCCATCCGGGCTACGGCTTCCTGTCCGAAAACGCCGATTTCGCCGAGCGGGTCGAGAACAGCGGCTTCATTTTCGTGGGGCCTAAGGCCGAGACCATCCGCCTGATGGGCGACAAGGTCTCCGCCATTCGGGTGATGAAGGGCTACGGGGTGCCCTGCGTGCCCGGCTCCGATGGTCCGTTGGGCCCGGAGGCCGACGAGAACCTGCGCATCGCCCGCGACATCGGCTACCCGGTGATCATCAAGGCCTCCGGCGGCGGCGGCGGCCGCGGCATGCGGGTGGTGCACACCGAGGCCTCGCTCCTGAACGCCATCAACATCACCAAGGCCGAGGCACTGGCGGCGTTCAACAACGACAGCGTCTACATGGAGAAATTCCTGGAGCGGCCGCGGCACATCGAGTTCCAGGTGCTGGCCGATGGCCAGGGCAACGTCATTCACCTGGGCGAGCGCGACTGTTCCATGCAGCGGCGCCACCAGAAGGTCATCGAGGAGGCGCCCGCGCCGGGAATTACCGCCCGCCAGCGCAAGATCATGGGCGAGCGCTGCATCGATGCGGTGCGTTCGGTGGGCTACCGCAGCGCCGGCACGCTGGAGTTCCTTTACCAGGACGGCGAGTTCTACTTCATCGAAATGAACACCCGCATCCAGGTGGAGCACCCGGTGACCGAGGCGATCACCGGCATCGACCTGGTGAAGGCGCAGCTGCTGATCGCCGCCGGCGAGAAGCTGCCCTACACCCAAGGCGACGTCCAGTTCCGCGGTCACGCCATCGAGTGCCGCATCAACGCCGAGGATGCCAAGACCTTCATGCCCTCGCCGGGGCCGATCCGCCTCTGGCACCCGCCCGGCGGCCCCGGCGTGCGCATCGACAGCCATGTCTATTCCGGCTACAACGTGCCGCCCAACTACGACTCGCTGATCGGCAAGGTGATCACCCATGCCGAGACGCGCGAGGCCGCCATTGCGCGCATGAAGAACGCGCTGGGCGAAATGGTCATCGAGGGCATCAAGACCAACATCGCCCTGCATCAGGAAATCTTCAATCACCAGGCCTTCGGCGCCGGCGGCCAGGACATCCACTACCTGGAGAGGCGCCTGGGACTGCGCTGAACGGCACGCCATGCCGTTTCTGGAATTGACGCTGCAGCTTCAGGGGCTGGCGCCCGATGTGGCCGAGGCGGCCGCTTCGAGTTCGGCGCGCTGTCCGTGACGCTGACCGACAGCCGCGATGATGCGGTGCTGGAGCCCGCGCCCGGTGAAGTGCGCCTATGGCCCGCCACGCGCATGCAGGCCCTGTTTGCCGACGGTACCGACGCCCGCGCCGTCGTCGATTCGCTGGCGCAGCGCCTGGACGTGGCGCCGGAGAGCATCCAGTCACGCCTCGTCCAGGATCGGCTGTGGGAACGCGAGTGGCTCAAGGACTTCCATGCGATGCGCTTCGGCACGCGCCTCTGGGTGTGTCCGCGCCACGAGGTGGTGAGCGATCCGTCGGCCGTCGTCGTGCTGCTGGATCCGGGCCTGGCCTTCGGCACCGGCACCCACGCGACCACCGCGATGTGCCTGTCCTGGCTCGATGCGCACGCACCGGCCGGCGCCCGCGTCATCGATTTCGGCTGCGGCTCCGGGATTCTCGCGATCGCCGCCCTCAAGCTCGGCGCCGCGCGCGCCTGGTGCCACGACATCGACCCCCAGGCGCTGCTGGCCACCGCCGAGAATGCGCAGGCCAATGGGGTCGCCGAGGCAACGGTCATCTGTGCGGCAACGGCCGCACTGCCGAGCGCGGTGGACGTGCTGTTGGCGAACATCCTTTCCGGACCGCTGTGCGAGCTGGCGCCGGCGTTCGCCGCGCTGGTGCGGCCCGGGGGCGATGTGGTCCTGTCGGGACTCATGCAGCATCAGGAGGCGGAGGTGACAGCGGCCTACGACGCGTGGTTTGATACCACTGCGATTGCGGTGCGCGATGGTTGGGTTGCATTGCATGCCGTGCGCCGCGCGTAGCGGGCCCGTACCGACCGCCCAGGACCGATAGCCGGTATGTTCACCGTCTGCTCCAAATGCAACCTGCGCCTTACCGTCACGGCGACTGACCTGCGGGCGGCGCAGGGCTATGTGCGCTGCGGGCGCTGCCACAACGTGTTCAATGCGCTCGCGGCCCTGGCCGATGATCCGGCCCGCCTGGCGGAACAGGCGCCCCCGACCGACACGCAAAGCCTCCAGGCACTGACGCTGCCAGAACCGCCGGCTTCGCCGATGGCGGCACAGCCGGGCGGCGCGGAGGCGCTCGCATCGACGGATACCTCGCTGGAATTCAATCCGGCATCGACCAATATCAACGAAGTGTTCATCGAGGCGTCCGCCGCTGAGGGCACGGGCACCTATCGAATCCATCATCCTCAGCGTCGAGGATCCCGAACTCGCCGCGGCCATGGCTGCGGACGCGGAGCCCGAGCCGGAAGAGCTGATCGCGCCCCAGGCGCCGTCGGCACCGGCCGCGGCCGACGAGCCGGTCGCGGCCGAAGCGCCGCCCCCACCGATCCCGGCCGCGGCCCCGCAGCAGGCCGTCGCCGCGCGTCCCGTAGCCGCCGCAGCCGCGCCTGCCGCCATCGCGCCCGCCGCGGTCGCCCCCGCCGCCGTGGCCGTCACGCCGCCGGCGGTGCAAGAGGAAGAGATTGAGTTCAGCGCCGACTGGTCGGCGCCGGCCCCGAGTCCCGCGCCGGCAGAAATCGCCATCCCTTCGGCGCCTGCCACTGACGTCACTCGCGAATTTGCCATCGACCTCACCGATGCCGTCACGGTCGCCGAACACCCCGCAGCGGCCGAATCCCTGCTGGCGCCGCGGCGCGTGGCGCGGCGCCAGCCGCGCTGGGTACTGCAGGGCACCGCCGGAATCTTGACGCTGTGCCTGGCCGTCCAGGTACTGCATCACTATCGCGCGCCAGCTCGCGGAAAATGCGCTGCTGCATCGGCCCGATCACGGCGCTCTACCAAAGCCTGGGGCGGCCGCTGGCGGCGCGCTGGGACATTGCGCGCTATGAGATCCGGCAGCTGGGAGCCACCACGGACGGTGCACCGGCGGGCGGGCTGGTGGTGCGGGCGAGCATCAGCAATCACGCCACGCGGGTGCAGCCGCTGCCGCTGCTGCGGGTGGTCATGCAGGACCACTTTGGCAACCGGGTCGCGGCGCGCGACCTCAAACCTGCCGAGTACCTGGGGCGCGGTGCACCCCAGGTGAGCCTCATGGCGCCGGGCCAGCGCGTGGACGTGCAGGTAGCCTTCCAGGATCCCGGACAGGCGGCCACCGGCTTCGAGATCGACGCCTGCATGGCCGGCCAGGCCCGCGCCGTGACCTGCGCCAACGATCCCGGCCGTCACTGATGCGCCCGCCGCTGCAGATTGGTCCCTGGAGCTGCCCGCGCGCGCGGTGCTGGCACCCATGGCGGGCGTCACCGATCGCCCGTTTCGAATCCTGGCCCGCAGACTCGGCGCCGGACTGGCGGCTTCGGAAATGCTGACCAGCGACACCAGCCTGTGGCACACCGCCAAGTCAAGGCATCGGCTGGATCACAGCGGCGAACCCGAGCCACGGGTCGTGCAGCTGGCCGGAGCCGAACCGCAGGTGATCGCCGACGCCGCGCGCCTCAATGTCGACAGGGGTGCGCAGATCATCGACATCAACATGGGTTGTCCGGCCAAGAAAGTGTGCGGCCGCTCCTGCGGTTCGGCGCTGTTGCGCGACGAGCCGCTGGTCGCCGCCATCCTGGCGGCGGTGGTGCGTGCCGTCACGCGTGCCCGTAACGCTCAAGATTCGCACCGGCTGGGACCGCGAGACCATGAATGGCGTGCGAATTGCACAGCTGGCAGAAAGCCACGGCATTCAGTCGCTTGCCGTGCACGGACGCACGCGCGCGGATCGCTACGAGGGCGATGCCGAGTACGACACCATCCGCGAAATAAAATCCCGGGTGCGAATTGCGGTGTTCGCCAACGGTGATATTGATTCAGCGCAGAAGGCGCACGCGGTACTTGCGCATACCGGTGCAGACGGAGTAATGATCGGTCGCGCGAGTCATGGCGCACCGTGGATTTTTCGCGATGTCAATGCCCTGCTCGCCGGCGAGAAGCCGCCTGATGCACTGGCGCCGTAGCAGCTGCGTGATATTATTCTTGAGCATCTGGATTCTCTGTACGGCTTCTACGGCGAAGCATCGGGAGTCCGGATCGCACGCAAACATATAAGCTGGTACTGCGACCGACTTTCCGTCCCGGAGAGTGTCCGGCGGGCATTGCTGGCGGCAGGGAACACGGTCGAACAGTTCGGGCTGGCTGAGAATCACTTTGACGGCTGGGCCCGAGGCGAGTCGGGCCGCTGTCAGCAGTGGGACGCGGTCGGGGAGCGCACATGGTAGTCAGGAAGAATGGTCGGACGCGCATTGCCAGCGCGGCAAGGTCCAACGGCAAGGACCTCCCCCTGCGCACCCATACGGAACGGGCTCTCATCGACTACTTCGCCAGCTTGAACGGCCATCGACCGGCGCATCTGTACGACCTGGTGCTGCGCGAGGTCGAGGAGCCGCTGCTGAAGGCGGTGCTCGACTACACCGAGGGCAACCAGGTGCGGGCGGCCGATATTCTCGGTATCAACCGCGGCACGCTGCGCAAGAAGCTGCGCCTGCACGGCATCGCCGGCTGATCAACCTGCCACGCTGCCTTGCGGCTTGAAGGCGGCGGGAGTTCGACGTTTCATGCTCCAACCTGTTCGACGGGCGCTGATTTCCGTGTCCGACAAGGCCGGTGTCATCGAACTGGCCCGCGCCCTGGCCGCACGCGGCGTCGAAATCCTGTCCACCGGGGGCACGGCGCGGCTGCTGCGCGAGGCGGGACTGCCGGTCCGCGAGGTCGCCGACTACACCGGCTTTCCGGAACTGATGGACGGGCGCCTGAAGACCCTGCACCCGAAGATCCACGGCGGACTGCTCGGCCGGCGCGGCATCGATGATGCGGCCATGGCCGGGCAGCAGATCGCTGCCCATCGATCTGCTCGTCGTCAACCTCTATCCCTTCGCCAGCGCCGTCGCCAGGCCGCAGTGCAGCTACCAGGAGGGCATCGAGAACATCGACATCGGCGGACCCGCGATGCTGCGCGGCGCCGCCAAGAACCATGAATTCGTGACGGTGGTGGTCGATCCGGCGGACTATCCGCGCGTACTCGAGCGAACTTGACGCGCACGACGGCGCCACCACCTTCGAACTGCGTGCGGCGCTGGCGGCCGGCGCCTATGCGCACACGGCCCGTACGACACCATGGTGTCGCAGTGGCTGATGCAGCAGCGGGCGCTGCAGCCGTCCGACCTTTCCGCCGACGCTGCCGCTGGTGTTCGAGAAAGTCCAGGATCTGCGCTACGGCGAGAACCCCCACCAGCAGGCGGCCTTCTACCGTCCGGCCGGGGCCGGCTGCCGCGGGCATCGCCGGCCGCCCGCATGCTGCAGGGCAAGGAACTGTCCTTCAACAATATCGCCGATGCCGATACCGCCATCGAGTGCGTCCGCCAGTTCGCGCAGGCCGCGTGCGTGATCGTCAAGCACGCCAATCCCTGCGGAGTCTGCCCGGGCCGCCACTTTGTCCGGTGCCTACGAGGCGGCCTACCGGACCGACCCGACTTCGGCGTTTGGCGGCATCATCGCCTGCAACCAGGAACTGGACGCCGCCACGGCACGCAGCATCGTCGGCCGCCAGTTCGCCGAAGTGATTGCCGCGCCGGCCGTAGCCGCCGAGGCGCTGCCGATCCTGGCGCAGAGGCCGGACATCCGCGTGCTGGCAGTGGCGCGCGCGGCCCACGCGGCGAGCGAGGCTGCCGATGGTGAGGTCGAGTTGCGCAGCATCGCCTGCGGCCTGCTGGTCCAGACCCGCGATACCGCGAACATCAGCGCAGCCGGTCTCACGGTGGTCACCCGGCGCGCGCCGAGCGCGCAGGAACTGAAGGACCTGAACTTCGCCTGGCGGGTCTGCCGGTTCGTGAAGTCCAATGCCATCGTCCTGGCGCGCGGCGGCGCCACGGTGGGCGTGGGCGCAGGCCAGATGAGCCGCGTGTATTCGACCCGGATCGCGGCGCTGAAGGCGGCGGACGAAAAGCTCGAGGTTGCAGGTTCGGTGCTGGCTTCGGATGCCTACTTCCCGTTTCGCGACGGTCTCGAAGCCGCGGCGCGCCTGGGCGTGCGGGCGGTCATCCAGCCGGGCGGCTCCCGTCGCGATGCGGAAGTCATCGCGGCCGCCGATGAATTCGATCTCGCCATGGTGTTCACCGGCATGCGTCATTTCCGGCACTGAGGAGCCGCGATGAAGGTCCTGATCATTGGCGGCGGTGGCCGTGAGCATGCCCTGGCCTGGAAGTGCGCCGCGGAGCCGGGGGTCAGCGAGGTGCTGGTCGCACCCGGCAACGCCGGCACCGCCGCCGAGCCGCGTGTGCGCAACGTCGCCCTCGATCCGGAAGACCTCGACGGACTGGTGGCGCTGGCGAGGTCCGAAAAAGTCGATCTGACCATCGTCGGGCCGGAAGGTCCGCTGGTGCTGGGCGTCGTGGACGCCTTTGCGGCAGCCGGCCTGAAGTGCTTCGGGCCCACGCGCCTGGGCGCGCGTCTGGAGGGCTCGAAGACCTTCTGCAAACAGTTCCTGCAGCGCCACCGCATTCCCACCGCCGGCTACCGCAGCTTCACCCGTGCCAGCTTCGATCCGTCCTATGTGCGCTCCAGGCCCACGCCGATCGTGGTCAAGGCCAGCGGCCTGGCCGCCGGCAAGGGGGTCGTAATCGCCGCCACGCACGATGAGGCCATCCGCGCCGCGACCGACATGTTCGCCGGTCAGTTCGGCGCCGCCGGCGATGAGGTGGTCATCGAGGACTTCCTGGAAGGGGAGGAGGTCAGCTTCATCGTCATGGCCGATGGCACCCATGTGCTGCCGCTGGCCACCTCCCAGGACCACAAGCGGCTGCGCGACGGGGACCAGGGTCCGAACACCGGCGGCATGGGCGCCTATTCGCCCGCGCCCATCGTCACTGCGGCGCTGCATGAGCGGATCATGCGCGAGGTCATCCACCCCACCATCCGCGGCCTGCACGCCGACGGCACGCCCTATACGGGCTTCCTGTACGCGGGCCTGATGATCGCCGCCGACGGCACGCCCAATGTGCTGGAGTACAACTGTCGCTTCGGCGACCCCGAGACCCAACCGGTGCTGGCGCGCCTGCGTTCCGCGCTGACGGATCTGTGCGCGGCCGCGCTGGCAGGCCGGCTGGACCGCGTCCAGGCGCAGTGGGACTCGCGCGCCGCCCTGGGCGTGGTACTCGCGGCCGCCGGCTACCCGGAGACGGTACGCAAGGGCGATGTGATCAACGGGCTCGAGGCCGCCTCCCGACTGCCCGGCAAGGTGTTCCATGCCGCAACCCTGGCCGCCGCCGGTGCAGCCGCACCCGCCACGCTCACCAACGGCGGCCGCGTGTTATGCACGGTGGGGCTGGGTGATTCGGTACGCGCGGCGCAGCGCCAGGCCTACGCGCTGGCGCAGGTCATCGACTGGTCAGGGATGCAGTATCGCCATGACATCGGCTACCGGGCGGTAGCCCGGGAGAGCTAGAAGCTCACCCGCACGAACAGCTCCGGCCCGCGCAGCCGGATGCCCAGCCTGCCCGGAGCGGAGTCCGACACCGAATCGAGTTTCAGGCGCAGCATCGAGTAGCCCGCGCCAATGGCGAAGTTGGGCACCGCGCGAAACTGCAGGTCGGCATGAAAATCAGTCAGTGCGCCGGAGGTGCCGTTGTGCGCCGCATGCAGATACTGGCCGCGGGCGGTGAATGAAAACCTGCGGGTGATCCGCCATGCGGCCTCCAGCGCCGGTGTCGGCAGCGCCCCGGCGGTGGACGCCTCGTAGGAGGCAAAGCGCGCGGGCACCGTGCCGCGCACGTCCAGATCCATGTAGTGCACGCCCAGTCCCGCCGCCAGCTCGATGCGGTCATTCTGGATGAAGGCGTAGGTCCAGGTGAGGCCCATGGTGCGCCATTGCAGCGTCGAGGTCGTCACATCGGCAGTCCTGAAGACCTGGCTGCCGAACACGATGGGACGGCTCAAGGTGGCGGTGCCCGTCTGGTCCAGTTCCAGCGCGTCGGCCCGGATGCGATTGCGATCGCGCAGCCGGAACATCAGGCCGAGCAGGCCGTCGTTCTCGGACGGGCGAAAGCCCAGGTCCGTGGTTCCGGACAGTGCGGTGCCCCCGAGCGGCTGCCCCGGTGGGTCCAGGCGCAGGTCGGTATTGACCGAAGCGTGCAGCAGGCTCACCTGGAACTCGAAGTGATCGGTGATGGGACTGGGAGTCTCCACGGCGTTGCGGAAGAAATCGTCAGCCGCGTGCGCGGGTTGCAACGCGGCCACAGCGATGAAGGACAGGATGCATGCCAGGGTGCGCTGTGGCGATTGACTCATGGTTTACGGGGTCGCTACCTTAGTTAAAGGCCCGCGGCATCATCCAACATGCCAGCGCCCCGCGCCAGAGTCGCAGCGTGGCGACGGTGCCGCGGACGCCTGTACATAACGTGCAGGGCCCGCGGCGCGCATGGCTTCAGCGCTTCATCGCCTCGAAGAACTCCGCGTTGGACTTGGTGTCCTTCATCTTGTCCAGCAGGAACTCCACCGATGCCAGTTCGTCCATCGGATGCAGGAGCTTGCGCAGGATCCAGATCTTGGCGAGCTCGCCATGGTCGGTGATGAGCTCTTCCTTGCGCGTGCCGGAACGGTTGATGTTCACCGCGGGGAACACCCGCTTTTCGGCGATGCGGCGATCCAGGTGGATTTCGCTGTTGCCGGTGCCCTTGAATTCCTCGTAGATCACGTCGTCCATCTTGGACCCGGTGTCGATCAGCGCGGTGGCCAGGATGGTGAGACTGCCGCCCTCTTCGATGTTGCGGGCCGCACCGAAGAAGCGCTTCGGGCGCTGCAGGGCATTGGCGTCCACGCCGCCGGTGAGCACCTTGCCGGAGGACGGCACCACGGTGTTGTAGGCGCGCGCCAGACGCGTGATCGAGTCGAGCAGGATGACCACATCCTTCTTGTGCTCCACCAGGCGCTTGGCCTTCTCGATGACCATCTCGGCCACCTGAACGTGACGCGCCGCCGGCTCGTCGAAGGTGCTGGAGACCACCTCGCCCTTCACCGTGCGCTGCATCTCGGTGACCTCTTCCGGCCGCTCGTCGATGAGCAGCACGATCAGGTACACCTCGGGCTGGTTGTTGGTGATGGCGGTGGCGATGTTCTGCAGCAGCATGGTCTTGCCGGCTTTCGGCGGCGAGACGATCAGGCCGCGCTGGCCTCTGCCGATGGGCGCCACCAGGTCGATCATGCGCGCCGTCAGGTCCTCCGTGGACCCGTTTCCGCGCTCCAGCTTCAGCCGCCGCGTCGGATGCAGCGGTGTGAGATTCTCGAACAGCACCTTGTTGCGCGAGCTGTCGGGAGAATCGAAATTGATCTCGCCGACCTTCAGCAGCGCGAAATAGCGCTCGCCGTCCTTCGGCGGACGGATGAGCCCGGAGATGGTGTCACCGGTGCGCAGGTTGAAACGGCGGATCTGGCTGGGACTTACGTAGATGTCGTCAGGTCCCGCAAGATACGAGCTGTCGGATGAGCGCAGGAAGCCGAAGCCATCCTGCAGGATCTCCAGCACGCCGTCGCCGTAGATATTCTCGCCGTTGCGCGCGTGGGCCTTGAGGATCGAGAAGATGATGTCCTGCTTGCGCGAGCGGGCCATGTTCTCCAGGCCCATCGACTCGGCCAGCTTCACCAGGTCGGTGATCGGCTTGGACTTCAGCTCCGTGAGGTTCATGGAGTGACGCGACTGGGTCAGCTCCGCTGCACTGATGACCTCCCCGTCCTCGCCGCCGTCGAAGGCCTCCATTTCCAGCGGATCATCCTGCCGTCCGTTGGCGCGGTTGCCGTCGCGGTTGCCGTCGCGATTGTTGTTGCCGTTATCGCGATTGCCGTCACGATTGCCGTTGCCGTGGCGCGGACCCTTGTTGGGCCGATTGCGCCCCTGATTGCCCAGATAGCCTCTCATGAGGATTGACTGGCTTTGCTGTTGACGCCCAGATTCGATTCCAGGAATGCCGACAGCTGTGATTTGGACACGGCGCCGACCTTCTGGGCCTCGACCGAGCCGTTCTTGAAGAGAATCAGCGTCGGAATGCCGCGGATGCCGAAGGTGCGCGGCGTCTGCGGATTGGCGTCGATGTCGATCTTGGCGATCTTCAGGCGGTCCTGATACTCACCGGCGATCTCATCGAGAATCGGGGCGATCATCTTGCAGGGGCCACACCATTCGGCCCAGAAATCCAGCAGCACGGGCTTGTCGGATTTGAGAACGTCCTGGCTGAAAGTGGCATCAGTGGTGTGCACAATGTGCGGACTACTCACGCGGTTCATCCTCCATGGGAGAACTAAAAGATTCGGGTTTAGGGAAAAGAATTTGAGGCTTGGGCCTGTGAAAAACAGGGGGGCTGCGGCGAAAGCCGTGCCAGATACACCCGTTAAACGGTTACACTGTGATCTATATGGGAAAGAAAAAGTTGATGGCAGGTGGGGCTCCTTTTGGCCGCGTTCCGGGCTACTTTTCGCCCAGTCGCAATAGAACCCCTGTCTTGAGTACCTTTGTAGCGCTTCCCAACGCCATTTTCAAGGCCCCTTCCCGCAACCCCATGGTTCCCGCACACAATGAGTGATCAGCCTCCCACTTCCACCCAATTTGACACCCTGGGGCTGGACCCCACGCTTCTTGCCGGCATTCACGAGGCCGGATTTACCCACGGCACGCCCATCCAGTCCCAGACGCTCCCGGTAGCGCTCACAGGTCGGGACGTGGCCGGCCAGGCCCAGACCGGCACCGGCAAGACCGCCGCGTTCCTGATCGCGCTGTACAACCTGCTGCTCACCCGACCGGCGCCGGCGGGTCGAACCCCGACGTCTGTCCGCGCACTGGTCGTGGCCCCGACGCGGGAGCTGGCCGTCCAGATCCACCATGACGCGCTGATCCTCGGCAAGCACACCGGCCTGCGCACCGCCGTGGTCTATGGCGGCACCGACTACGAAAAGCAGCGCCGCCAGCTCGAGGGCGGAATCGACGTTCTGATCGGCACGCCCGGGCGCCTGATCGACTATTTCAAGCAACATGTGTTCGACCTGCGCCACGCGCAGGTGCTGGTACTGGACGAGGCCGATCGAATGTTCGACTTGGGCTTCATCGCCGACATCCGTTTCCTGATGCGCCGCCTGCCGCCGCCCGACCGGCGCCTCTCGATGCTGTTCTCGGCGACCCTTTCGCAGCGCGTCCTGGAGCTCGCCTACGAGCATATGAACAATCCCGAGCTGGTGCGCATCGAGCCGGACAAGATGACCGTCGATCGGGTGCGGCAGATGATGTACTACCCCTCGATGGAGGAGAAGCTGCCGCTGCTGATCGCGCTGCTGCGCCAGGCCGATGCCCGGCGCACCATGATATTCGTCAATACCAAGCGCATGGCCGAGCGGCTCGAGGCAGTGCTGAACGCCAATGGCTTCAACGCCCAGGCGATTTCCGGCGATGTGCCGCAGCCCAAACGCCTGCGATTCCTGCGCGATTTCCACAATGGCGACCTGGCGGTGCTGATCGCCACCGATGTGGCCTCCCGCGGACTGCACATTCCGGATGTCAGCCACGTCTTCAATTTCGACCTGCCGCAGGACGCGCCGGACTACGTGCATCGCATCGGTCGCACGGCCCGCGCCGGCGCCGAGGGTGATGCCATCAGCTTCGCCTGCGAGGAATTCGCGGTGTCGCTGCCGGAGATCGAGGCCTACATCGGCCACAAGGTCCCCTACTCGCCCGTGCCCCAGGAACTGATCGCCGCCGTCCAGCTGGCGCCCGGTTCACACCACCAAAGCTCGGGCAACCATGGCGGCCGCCGCGGTGGCCCCGGGGGGCGCCCGCCGGCGCGCCGTCGTCCCAGCGGCGGCGGCGGCCCGCGGCGCCGTCCCGGAGGACGCTGATCCTTAAGGGTCGGGTCCGCCCAGATCCGTGATCCGGTCCACCGCCGGCCACGGGCCGTGGTCGCGAACAGTGCCCTGCGAGTCCGGATGGCGCACGCCGATCACCCAGCGCACGCCCGCCGCGCGCGCCGCCGCGAGCACCGCCGGGCTGTCATCCACGAACAGCGTGCGCTGCGGGTCGAACGGCTCGGTCCGCCGCACGCTCTCCCAGAAGCGTGCATCCTCCTTGGGCCACTCGAAGGTATGCGAGCTGAACATCGCATCCAGATAGCGCGAAACCCCGGTGCTTTCATCCTTGATGGCCAGCGAGTGCGGATGGGCGTTGGTGAACAGCACCAGTCGTTTGCCATTGCGGCGCAGGGCCCCTAAGAACTCCGGCACGCCGGCCAGCCAGCGCACCTCGTGCATCGATTCGCGCTTGAGGGCGGCGACATCCAGCTCAAGCTCGCGGCTCCAGAACTCCACGCAGTACCAGTCCAGGGTACCTTCCCGCGCGCGGAACCGCGGGGTGAGATGTGCGCGCGCCTCCTCCAGGCTCAGGCCGCGGGCCGCGGCCCAGGCGGCCGGAATGGTGTGCCGCCAGAACCGGTTGTCGAATGACAGATCCAGCAGCGTGCCGTCCATATCCAGCAGCACCGTATCGATGGCGGACCAGTCAGGAAGCTCTGAACGATTCATTTGAATGCAAAGCATAGCGCCAATGGCGTCCGCGGGGCGCGTCCGTTAAGCTAGGCCTATCGATAGTCGCGCAACAGCACGCGGCCCGCACAATTCGACCGGCTATGGCGGATAACGAAGACAACGTCGACCGGGAACTGTTCCGCAACATCGAGAAGCTGCGCGCCCTGCGGATCGCGCACCGCGATCTTGACGATGTGATCAGCCGCTTGTCGCTGGACATGCACATCGATGAGCTGCAACTGAAGCGGCTCAAGAAGCGCAAACTCATGCTCAAGGACCAGATCACCATCCTTGAGAGCCAGCTCATCCCGGATCTGAACGCCTAAGGAACGCAGGCCACCCCAAGCCATGGACAGTGCCAGCAGCGGAATCCGGGTTTTCTTCGCACAGCTGGCCTCGCCCCAGGTGCTGATGGAACTGATCTCGATCGCCGCGGCCGCCGCGCTCGCGGTGGCCGGCGGGCGCCTAGCCCGCATCTGGATCCAGCGTTCCGGACGCATCGACAGCGGCACCTGGCTGGGCGCGAGCCTTGAGGGCGCGGTGCTGGCGGCACCGATGTTCATCGGCGTCCTGGCGCTGGTCGGGCTGCACCTGCTGCTGGCTGCATTCGGCGCCCGCGCCGACCTGCTGTACGTGGCGCTGCAACTGAGCCTGGCCCTGGCGCTGGTGCGGCTGGGTACCTATGGCATGCGCCTGATGCTGGGGCGGGAAACCTGGTTCGACGCCTGGGAGGGCCGCATCGCCTTCGCGGTGTGGCTGGTCATCGCCCTTGAACTGGTCGGCTGGCTGGAGAAGATCCAGGCCACCCTGGAACATGTGCACCTGATCCCGGGCCACAACATGTTCACCCTCTGGGAGCTGGTCAAGGGCATCGTCGTCGTCACCGTATTCGTGTTCGTGACCACCTTCGTGGCCCGCACCGTGGAACGGCGCCTGATGCGGCTGGGTTCAGTGGCCCTGTCCACGCGCATCGGCATCTCGAAATTCACTTACTTCGTACTGTTGGGCATCGGCGTGCTGCTCGGCATCAACGCCGCCGGCGTCGATGTCACGACGTTGAACGTGCTGACCGGCGGCATCGGCATCGGCTTGGGGTTCGGCCTGCAGACCATCGCCGGCAACTTCGTCAGCGGCTTCGTGCTGCTGATCGACAAGTCGATCAAGCCCGGCGATGTCATCAGCTTCACTGGGCATACCGGCACCAGCACCGAGAATTTCGGCTGGGTGCAGGAGCTGCGCGGCCGCTATGTGGTGGTGCGCGACCGCGATGGCGTCGAGACGCTGGTGCCGAACCAGAATCTGATCACCAATTCGGTCATCAACTGGAGCTACTCTGACCAGCACGTGCGCCTGCGCCTGCCCGTAATGATCAGCTATGACGATGACCCGGAAGAGGCGCTGCAGGCCCTGCTGGAAGCGGTCGGGAATCAACCCCGCATCCTGCGCGAGCCGGCACCGGTCTCGCGCCTGATAGCCTTCGAGGACTATGGCATGCGCCTGGAAGTGCGCTTCTGGATCGCCGATCCGATGAACGGGGTGAACAATGTGCGCTCGGACGTGAACCGCGCGATCTGGCGAGTGTTCCGCGGCCGCAACATCCGCATGCCGGTGGCACAGCGCGAACTGCGGATCCTGCCCGCCTCGCGCGGACCGGCCGCGGCCGGCGGGGGGCGAGGTGCAGACTTCCTGGACGATCCGCCGAGGCGGGACCTGTAGACTGCTGCGCCCATATGCCACTCGTCGTATGTGACCTGCTGACCGTGCCGGATGCGGACCTGACCGTCAGCGCCATTCGTTCGCCCGGGCCGGGCGGCCAGAACGTGAACAAAGTGGCGACCGCGGTGCAGTTGCGCTTCGACCTGCGCAACACGCTGGCCCTGAATGACGCCGTCAAGCAGCGCCTGCGGGCGCGCGCCGGACACCGGCTGAATGACGATGGCACGCTGCTGTTCGTGGCACGCGCGCACCGTTCGCAGGAGCGCAACCGCGCCGATGCCATGGAACGGCTGCGGCAGCTCATCCTGGAGGCCCTGGAGCCGCCACGACCGCGCAAGGCGACTCGGCCGACGAAGGCATCGAAGGAACGGCGGCTGGTGGGCAAGGCCCACCAGCAGCGCCGCAAAGTGCTGCGCGGCCGGGTTCGCGGCGACGAATGACCCTTGGCGCCGCGCCCGCTACGGCGGGCCGCCCTCTTCCCACCCCGGACTCATGTGGTAGGGCACGTTCAGGGTCAGCATTTGTATGCGGCGCACCGCTCCGGCTTCGATCCGCAGTACCACGACGGCCTCGGTGCTCTGCGGCTGGCCCAGGGCGCGCCCCGCCAGCGTGTGGCCGTCGGCCAGATGCAGGGCCCGGGCGCCCGCCCGATCCAGGTTGACCCACAGCACGACGGTGCCCAGGTCCGGATCGACCGCCACCACCCGGCGGTGGTGGACGCGGGAAATCGCTGCGAAGTAGCCGCTCTGCAGCTGCTCTCGGCAGCCCATCGCGGCCAGGTTGAAATGAGCGTCACCGATCAGCAGCCGCGGATTGCCGCTGACGCGTGCCCCGTTCTCGAAGCGCACGCAGTCCTCCGCGACCGGCAGCGATGCCTTGGCGTCGTAGTGCCCGAGGGCGTTCAGCCAGCTGTTCGCGATGGCCGTGAGCTGCTCGCGATTTGCGCGCTGCGCCTGCGCCACCGGCACCAGCCAGGCAGAATCGGCGGTGCCGCGTGAGTTGGTGGCATCAACGCCCGCGTCGCTCCAGTCCGGCCCCGCGCCCTTGCGGTAGAACAGCGTCTCCACCTCACTGATGCGCCGGTCATGCACCTTCAGGCGCATGGCCATCAGCACCAGGCTGTCGAACTCCCGCATGGTGCCCACGAAGGTGATCTGCTGGGTCAGCGGATCCGGATAGAACTGCTGCGCGGCCCCGACCCCGCTGGCGGTGTTCCAGAAGCCGTCCCCGAGCTGCAGCTCCTGGCCGTCTTCCGTGAACCGGACATGCTCATCCAGCGACCAGCAGCTTCGGATCATGGGCCACGAGCGCCTTCAGGTAGCCGTCCGCCACTGCCTGCAGGCAGGCGCGGTCGCAGATCAGCTGGGGATCCTGCGGCGGCGCGGCCGCCGGGGCGCTCTCGGAGCTGGCGGCGCCGCCGCGGCTGCGCGAGACGTTGCGCTCCCGTGTATGCGCGGCCGCGGCACGGTCCCGATCATCGCTTGGCTGATCGGCCCGCGCGTGGCGCGCGGGACCGCAGGCCAGCAACACAGCAGCCAGTGCGAGCAGCGGCGTGAAACGGCGATCCGGCATGGCTCCCTCGTTACGAATGCGTCACCTGGAGGATACTGTGGCGCAGTTCCTCATTCAGCACCACTTGCGCGTCGGCCGCCACGTGCATCAGGACCTCGTCGAATTCGAGCTTGCCGCTGCCCGAGGCACGGATCACGCGGCGCTTGCGCAGCAGGTCGATGAAGTTCTCGAACAGCGCCCGATCGAAAAACTCCGGAGAATTGAAGCCGTAGAGCAGCGACATGCGCTGGGCCATCAGGTGACAGCGCTCCTCCAGCTGCGACTGGCTGATCTGGCCGCTGCCGGCCTGCAGCAGCAGGGAAATGGCCAGGTAGTAACGCTCGATGGTCTGGATGGTGGACTGCTGCAGCAACGACAGCTGCATCGCCTGCGGCGAAGTCGGCGCCGATCGGCACCAGTCCCCGCCCGCATTGCGCTCCAGCAGCCCCTGGGCCGCGAGGGTCGCCAGCATCGCATCCAGCGCCGCCGGCACCTGCTCCTCGGGCCAGATCAGGAACAGTTCGGCAGCGATGTACGGATAGATGCGGCCGGTGAGCCGCAGGATGTCGGCATGGCTCATCGCGGCGTTGCCGGCAAAGGCGCAGGCGATCAGCGACGGCAGCGCGAACAGGTGCACGATGTTGTTGCGGTAGTAGGCGGCCAGCACCGCGGCCTGATCGGTCATCTGCACCAGGTCCCCCAGAGGATGGGCGCGGCGCGTGATGACCCGCATTTCCTCGCCATAGGCCACGATCTGCTGCGCCGAAAGCGCCGTCACGGTCACGTGCACGCTATACGGACAGTCGGCGAGCAGGGCCTTGAGCAGGTTCAGCTGGCGCAGCAGATCCGCCTCCACCAGGGTGCGGCGCGGCGAGGCGAGCAGCGCCACGCCCAGCAGTCCGATCGGGGTGACGGCCGCGGCCGCATTGATGTTGCGCATCACCTGCGCGGCCAGATCCCCGACGGCACCATTCAGCCACGGCAGGCGACCTTCTTCCGCCGTGAGCCGCGTACGCCACTGGCTGTCATGCCGGTCCAGCAGCGCATCCAGGTGGATGGGCTCCCCGATGTTGACGTGCACCTTGCCGAACTTTTCCTTCAGCCGCGGCAGCGTGCGCAGCAGCCCGAAGAAACTCTCCTTCTCCTTCGGTTTCCCGGAGAGCTCCCCGATGTAGGTATCGGCTTCCATGATTCGCTCGTAGGCGAAGTACACCGGCAGGAACACGATGGGACGCACGGGTGCGCGCAGGAAGCCGCGCAGGGTCATGGTCAGCATGCCGGTCTTGGGCTGCAGCAGCCGCCCGGTGCGGCTGCGGCCGCCCTCGATGAAGTATTCGATGGAGTGGCCCCGGGCCATGATGGCCGCCAGGTAGCTCATGAACACGATCATGTACAGCGCATTGCCGCGCAGGCTACGGCGGATGAAGAAGGCGCCGCCCTTGCGCAGGTAGCGGCCGACCAGCGGCATGTTGAGATTCAAGCCGGCGGCGATATGCGGAATGGCATAGCCGTTGCGGTAGATCACGTATGACAGCAGCAGGTAGTCCATGTGGCTGCGATGGCAGGGCACATAGATGATTTCATGGCCATCCGCAACCTTGGCCAGCGCATCGGCATTGCCGAAGTCCACGCCATCGTAAATGCGGGTCCACAGCCAGCTGAAGACCCGTTCGAGGAAGCGCACGAAGGCCGGGGAATAGTTGGCCGCGATTTCATAGGCAAGCTTGCGCGCCCGGATCAGCCCCTGGCGCCGGGTGATTTTCTTTTCCCGCACTTCCTGCGCCACCGCGGCGCGTACCGCGCGGGTGCGCAGAATACGGCCGACGATGGTCCGGCGGTGCGACAGATCGGGTCCGATGCGCGCGGCGCGCTGGCGGGCGTAGCGCACGCGCAAGGCGCGCGCGACCCGCCGGCACTGCACCACGGTGGGGGCGTCCCCGCCCAGGAGGCTGCGCAGCGACACCGGTTCGTCGAGCTCCAGCAGAGTGTTGCGGCCGTTGAAAATCACCTGGAAGAACCGGCGCACGCTGCCGGTGATGACCCAGTCATCCACCAGCAGCAGCCGGAAGAAGGAGGCCTCGCGCTGCGGCGCCCGTCCCCAGAACACGGCCGCCGGCACCAGATCCACGTCCAGCGCCGGATCGGCCCGCAACAGGTCCACCAGTTTCGCCAGCGTGGGCGGCGGCCGCCGATCCAGGGGTTCAGCGCCCAGTCCGCGGCGCGGATCCAGGTAGAAGGAGGAGCGGATGTCGGCGCCCTGGGAGAGCAGCCGCTTGCGCGGCCGCGGCAGCTTCAGTTTCACGCAGGCGCTCTGCAGCACCGCGAAATCCGTGAGGCTGCGATGCTCCATGACGTAGCAGACCGGACGGCCACGGCCCAGCAGACGGGTCGCAGCATCCGCGGGCAGCGTGGTGAAGCGCACCCACAGCGTCAGGATTCGTCGCAGCAACCATGCCATGGCCTAGTCGCCCGAAGCCGGCATGTCCAGTGAGATCAGGAAGTACTCGAACAGGTAGCGGATCATCTCGATTTGCCGGTGCAGCCGGTGGCCATCGTGCAGCAGGTGCAGGGATGCCCCGTAGTCGCGCGCGAAACGGGCGCTGTCTTCCCAGGACACGACATCGTCCTGCCAGCCATGCACCACCATGGTGGGGCAGTCCAGCACTCCCTTGCGCAGCGCCGGCAGCGCCGGCGCGTAGATTGCCGGGGCCATGAGAAAAACGCCGCGGGCATGCAGCAGCGAGGCGGCGGCCACCGACACGTAGGCCCCGAGGCTGGAGCCCACCAGCACCAGTTCGCCCTCGAGGTCCTTGCAGAACTCCATCAGATGCGCGAGTCGCCCCTGCGGCGATTCGATGCCGCGGTAGTCGACAGATTCCGGCTGGTAGCCTTCGGCACGCGCGGTATCGGCGAGCACGGTGATCTTGCGACCCCAGGGGCCGCCTTCCTGTCCATGCGAAAAGACTACATACCGGGTGGTCACGGGCTCGTATCTTATACCGCCGTCAGGCGTTGAGGATCGCGGTCTCGATTTCCCAATCGACACGTTGCGGCGAGGCCGCCTGTCGGTTGATGCTCACCGGACGGACCCGGCTGCCGGCAGGATGATGCGTCACCAGCCAGTACTGCAGGACGCCGGGCTGCTGCAGGGCGTAGCCGAACAGCAGATTGACGGCGCCCGTGGCGATGGTGCTCGCACGATTCACGCGTTCATCCCAGACCACCTGGCAGCAGTCCTGGAATTCACCGTGCGCGAACGCCCCCTCCACGCGCAGCTGCTCGAGGAACTCCTCGATCTGGCGCCCCGCCCGCTCCCAGGTGAGCGCGCTGTTCGGGGCGGTCAACACCCAGCGCGTGCCGCGCTCGATGCTGTTGGCCAGCTGCAGCACCAGGCGCCGCGCCGCCAGGTAGCGTCCCTCGGCGGAGGCCGAGACTCCGGCAGCGAGCGTGCAGCTGTGTGGCCGCCGCAGCGGACCCGGCCGCAGCGGCTCCAGGGTGTTGACCCCCGCCTGCGCGAGCCGCTCGCTGTGCTCCGGACCCACGGCCACGGCCGGCCGCAGCATCGGTCGCAGCGTCGCGTCCGCCTCCGGCGCCCGCAGCCAGCGTCCTCCGGTGCTGTAGCTGCGCGCCAGCATGCCCGCCGCCGCGGCCCCCGGCGGGAACTGCTCCATGCGGTTGCGCAGCCGGTCGAAGGCGAGCAGCCGCGGGTAAAACATGGCGGCGTTGTCGCTGCGAAACGGCCAGGCGGCCAGACCCTCCAGCGCCAGCTGTGGCCCCGACCAGCCCTGCGGGGGGTCGACGATCTGCAGGACGCGCCGTTCGCGGCAGAAGCGGGCCGCCACCAGCAGCGTGCTCATCCCCAGGTCCTGCTCGCGCGTCAGCGGCGGGATGTACAGCAGATCGAACTCGGCGTCCGGGGTCAGCGCAAAGATCCCGGTGCGCCGCGGCGCGGAGCCGATGATGTCGTAGTCGCTCAAGGGTCCGCCGTCATCGCCATCGGCATTGGCGCTCACATAGCCCACCGCCGCGCCCGAGAGGCTCACGCCGGTGAGTTCCGGGCGCATCCCCGGCACCCGGCCGGCCGCCCGCGCCAAAGCCGAGGACTGCAGCACATCGGCGACGAAGCGCGCGCTGCCCGGTTCGATGGACAGATTACGCAGGATCTCCTGTTCGCGAACCTGCTCGGAACCGGCCACCGCGAGCCGCTGCACGATGAGATTGAACCGATCCGGCGCGCTGACGCCGTCGTAGTCCACGGCGGCACGCAGGTATTCGCGCGAACCGGGATTGACGGCGATCAGCCGCAGCGCATCGGCGGCCGCGGGCAGGGTGACAGTGGCGGCGCGCGCGCCGTTGACCGCGCGCACGATGAGCGCTTCGCGGCCGCCGTTTTCAAAAAACTGCTCGACGGCATAGGACAGCGGCGATGGTTGCCACAGGCCGCCGAAGACCTGCTGGAAGGCCGCGAAGCTGCGCACGCCGACGGGCTGGGCAACCGGACCTTTGAGTGTGCGACCGACGAAGGCTGTGACGCCGGCGGGAACGCGCTCGATGGCACGCCCGGGCCCCGGTAGGATTCTTGACTCTGCTTCGGAAACTCCGCGCACGGCCACCCGCACCTCAAGTGACCGGCGGCACTCTAGCAGGTTTCGGCGCCGCCCGGCCGGGTCACCCTCCGGTCTTGTGCGCGACCGGGGCCGGGACCAGGTGATCCTGCGGATCCGAGTCGCCCATGATCTGATTGAAGGTCTTCTCGTCGACCGGCAGATCCGACTTGCCGTCCCACGAGGCGCCCGCGGGCAGCTCGTTGGCAACCTTGGTGGCGCTCGCCAGCACCTTGTCCACGCTGACATCCGTCAGCGTCACCGGCACGATAAGTCCGCGCGGCGCATGCGCCAGCTGCATCACCAGCTCCCAGTCCACGCTCTGACCGTGATTCTTCAGTTCCTTCTGCACCGACTTGCCGAGCGTTCGCGCCAGCAGCGCCGCCTGGGCCTTCTTCCAGTCGCGGCGGTCATCCTCGAGGGACCCGTAGGACTGCATGGCCAGCTGGCCGTTGTCCCAGCCGAACACATAGGGCTGGTTCACCACGTGCACCTGCGTGCCGATCGCAACCTTGTCGAACAGCTCGCCGATGTCTTCCGGAAACAGCCGGATGCAGCCATGGCTGGACCGCAGTCCCACGCCGGCGGGCTTGTTGGTGCCGTGAATCAGATAGCCCGGCCAGGTCAGGTAGAAGGCGCGGTTGCCGAGGGGATTGTCGGGACCGGGCCCGACGACCGCCGGCAGGTCATCGCCGTTTTCCTTGTGCTCCTTGATCACCGATATCGGCGGATGCCAGGTCGGGTCCTTCTGCCGCCGCACGATCTTCGTGGTGCCCTCCGGAGTGGCCCAGCCCACCTTGCCGATGCCGATGGGATGGGTGAAGACGATCTGCGGCTCGCCGGCCTTGTGCGGCGGAAAATAGTACAGGCGCATGGCGGCGATGTTGATCACCACACCATCGTGCGGCGCATCCGGCAGGATGAAGCGGGTGGGCAGCACGATGGCGCGACCGACTCCCGGCAGCCACGGATCCACCCCTGGATTGGCGCGCAGCAGTTCCTCGTAGCCCAGGTTGAAACGGCGGGCAATATCGGTAAGCGTGTCATCCTTGCCGACGGTGGTCTGTTGCAGGCTGCCGATGATGTTCTGCGCCGAATCGGCGAGTTCGAAGCGGGAGCTTTCCTGCGGCGCGGGCAGCGGCGGCGGGGGTGCGGGCGCCACGACCGCGGCTGCCGGCGACGGTTTGTGGGCCGCCCAGGGGCCGCCGACCAGCGAACAGGCGGCCAACGGCGCGAGGCACAGGAGGATGAATGTGACGCGAATCGGAGACAGTTGGGATGTCATGATCGATCGATTATGACACCACCGCGCCGCACACCAAAAAAAATGCCCCGGGCAAAAGCCCGGGGCGTCAGAAGGCGGACTTTCGATGAAGGGAAGGAAGTCCGCTAGGGGATTTCAGGTGTTCAGTGCAGTCGGGCCCAGTGCAGAATGCGGATGTCCTCGCTCGTGAGCGCAAAACTCTGCGCGAGCAAAGAGCGCAATTCGCGGGTTCCCGCGGCCTGCTCCAGCGGATGGCGCAGCTCCACCACACCGCTCCACTCGCTGGACTCCGTGGCGGATTCCATTGCCAGGGCGGCCTGGTCTGCAGTGACGAAGTGGGTGTAGTACTTTGCGGCCATGGATCAGAATCTATGTTCAACCCGGCAAAGGCGCCGTGAAACGATCCACAGATCCAAAGGTTCCGGTCGCCTGTTTGATCCGACATAACGCGGAAGATCCACGCTGATGGGCCGCTACCGAGCACCGCAGACGCCCGGCTCACAATTCATCACACCGGAAGGGTGCGCGCGGCTGCGCGCGGAGCTTGACGAATTGTGGCGCAGCGAGCGGCCGCGCGTGACCCAGGCCGTGCAGGAAGCCGCCGCGCAGGGGGACCGCTCCGAGAATGCCGAATACACCTACGGCAAGCGTCGCCTGCGCGAAATCGACCGGCGGGTGCGCTTCCTGCGGCAGCGCCTGGAGGGCATGACGGTCGTGGACCAGCCGCCCGCGGATCTGCAGCGGGTGTTCTTCGGCGCCTGGGTGACGCTCGAGCGCGAGGATGACGCGCAAGTGCGCTACCGCATCGTGGGTCCGGATGAGACTGACGCGGCGCGCGGCTATATCAGCATGGATTCACCGCTGGGGCGGGCGCTGCTGGGTAAGGCACTGGATGCGCAGGTTGCGGTGGTGCTGCCTTCCGGCAGCGCCACCGTCACGATCGTCGCCGTGGACTACCCGAACGCTACCAGATGACCCGCACGTTCTTGAACTGCCAAGGATCGCTCTTGTCGATGTCTTCGGGAAACAGCCGCTCGCGCTCGGTCAGCGGCGTCCAGTCGGTGTAGGCCCCGACCACCTTGCCCCAGTAGGGCTGGCTGATTTCGATGTTGCGCCGGAAATCGATTTCGTCCGGCTCGACCAGTCCGCAGTTCGGGTTCTCCATGGCCCACACCATGCCGGACAGACATGCCGAGGTGACCTGCAGGCTGGTGGCGTTGTTGTACGGCGCCAGCGCCCGGGCCTCCTCGATGCTCAGCCGCGAGCCATACCAGTAGGCATTCTTCTTGTGTCCGGCCAGCAGCACGCCCAGCTCGTCGCGGCCGCTCACCACGTCCTCACAGATGATGCGCTTCCTGTCCTGGACCACGAAATTGCGGCCCGCGAATTCGTGCACCGAGGCGATCGCCGCATCGCAGGGATGATAGGCGTAGTGCGCGGTGGGTCGATAGACGACATTGCCGCCGTCGCGCACCGTCAGGTAATCCGAAATCGAGATCGCCTCCGAATGGGTGATGCAGAAGCCATGGAAATGGCCCGCCAGGGGGGTCCAGGTGCGCACGCGGGTGGCGGCGCCGGGCTGCGTCAGGTAGATCGCCGCGCCGTTGCCGAAATCGTGGCGCTTGCCGTCGCGGGGGAAGTTGCGCTCGTGCGTGCCCCAGCCCAGCTCGGCCGGCTGCGCACCCTCGCTGACGAACCCGTCCACCGACCAGGTGTTCACGAACTCACCCAGCTGCTTCGGTTTCGAGGAAACCTGGGTATCGCGCTCGGCGATGTGGATGACGCGGATGCCCAGCAGGCTCGCGAGCTGCGCCCAGTCCTCCTTCGAAGACGGATTGCCGGCGTCGACGCCGGTGTCGGCGGCGATGTTCAGCATTCCCTGCTTGACCAGGTGCGACACCATCCCCGGATTTGCTCCGTGGGTGACCACCGCGGTCGGCGCACGCTGGTTGCCGGCGCGCAGCGCCAGCGCCTCCTCGCGCAACGCGTAATTGGTGCGGCGCGCCGCACTCAGGGTGGGGTCCGTGTAGCCCCCTGCCCAGGGCTCGACGCAGGTGTCCAGGTACATCGCGCCCTTCTCCCAGCAGAACCGGATCAGCGCGACGCTGGAGACGTTGACCGAGACATTCAGCAGGAAATCGCCGCGGCCGACCAGGGGCGCCAGGATGCGCCGGTAGTTGTCGCGGGTGAGGGCCTCATTGATGCGCTTGACGCCGAAATGCTCGGCCTCCGCCCCGCCGGCCTCGTCGGCCGTCACGATGCTGATGCGATCCGGTGAGATACCGATGTGCCGCAAGATCAGCGGCAAGACTCCCTGGCCAATGCTGCCGAAGCCCACGAGGACGATTCGGCCGGGAAAATCGATATGTACCGGATGTTTTGTCATGATTACCGCCAGTGAGGGGGAAAAGTGCGCTCATACCCCGGCAGCGCCGCGACGCGGCCGATCCAGCGCTCCAATGCCGGATAGTTGGCTGCCAGGGGCAGGAAGCGGGAGGACAGCGCGCGGGCCGCCGGTTTGTCCAAAGCGCGCAGCAGCAGCTGCAGCGCCGGGAATATCACGATGTCGGCGGCGGAGAAGCTGTTGCCCACCACCCAGTTCGAGCGCGACAGCCGCGCCTCGATGGAGCGGGCCTCATTCGCCACTACATGCATGGAGTCCGCCAGGGCATCGATATGCTCCTGGGCGTGGCCCTCGAACACCGCCCGCACGATCTTCATCAGGTGCTCCTCGACGTACGCCTGGTATTCGCAGATCACCCGCATGATCACGCCGGCTTCTTCCGGAGTCTGGCCGAAGATCGGCGGATCCGGGTACTTCAGGTCCAGGTAGTACAGCACCGCCAGCGACTCAAAGACCACGTAGTCCCCGTCCTTCAGGATCGGAACGCGGCCCCGGAAGTTCAGGCCTAAGATCTGCGGCGACTTGTGTTCCTGCCGCGAGAACTGCAGCAGGTGACCGGTGTAGGGCAGCCGCTTGTACTCGAGCGCGAGCAACACGCGCCAGGAATACGGGCTGCCGCTGCCCCAGTAGACTTCAATCGCCATATACTTGATTCGCAAGGCTGTCGGGGCGATTGTACCGGCAACTCGGGCGCAACACCGCATCGGAACACCAGCTTTGGAACTGCCACCGCACCTGATCGAAGCCGCTGATCTGGCCGCCGCACTCGCGCGCGGCGGCGCGGCGGTGGTGGTCGTGGATTGCCGGCACGATCTGGCTCATCCGGAATGGGGCCGGGCGCAGTTTGCCGCTGCGCATATTCCCGGCGCGCTCTTTGCCCACCTGGATGAGGATCTGTCGGGCCCGGTGACGCCGCAGTCCGGACGGCATCCACTGCCCAGTCCGTCCCGGCTTGCGCAATTCCTGGGGGCGGCCGGCGTGGATGCGACGACCCATGTCGTCGCCTATGACCAGGACAAGTCGATGATTGCGGCGCGGCTGTGGTGGCTGCTGCGCTGGCTGGGTCATGCGCGGGTTTCCGTCTTGAATGGCGGCCTGGCCGCCTGGAGTGCGGCCGGCCTGCCCCTGGAAACCACCATCGCAGCGCGCTCGCCGCGGCAATTCGTCCCGCGCCCGGCGCTGGTGCAGGCGATCACGACTGCCGAGGTGCAGCGCGACCTGGAAGCCGGGCGCATCCTGTTGCTGGATGCGCGCGCCGCCGATCGCTTCGCCGGCCAGAACGAGAGCATCGATCCGATTGCCGGCCACGTGCCGGGTGCGCGCAATCAGCCATTCGCGTTGAATCTTGGCGCCGCGGGTCATCTTCGGCCCCGGGGCGAGCTGGCGGCGCTGTGGCGCGCGGCGCTGGGCACGACGCCACCGACGCAGGTGGTCGCCATGTGCGGATCGGGGGTCACCGCCTGTCACAACCTGCTGGCGATGGAATTGGCGGGGCTGCCCGGAGCCCGGCTGTACGCCGGTTCCTGGAGCGAGTGGATCCGTGATCCGGCCCGCGGGGTCGCAACGGGTCCGTCGTGACCGCAAGCGTCATCCGGTTGTCCCGCTTTTTTGGTATGGTCCGCGGGATCGATGCACGGAACTAACCAAAAAGGTCCTGGCCAGACGTGGACCACGGAGGACTCGCTGGACCTCTACCACGTGAATGCGTGGGGCAAGGGCTACTTCTCCATCAACGACGCCGGCCACGTCATCGTGCGCCCGGATACCCTGCCGGGCGGCCAGACCATCGACCTGTTCGAGGTGGTTGAAGGCCTCAAGGCCCGCGACCTCACCGCCCCGGTGGTGGTGCGCCTCTCGGACATCCTCGCCAACCGGCTGCGCAATCTGCACGCCGCTTTCGCCCAGGCCATCACCGAGAACGACTACGGCAACAAATACGCGGCCGTCTACCCCATCAAGGTGAACCAGCAGCGGCTCGTCGTGGAGGAGGTCTACCGGTACGGGCGCGAATTCGGCTTTGGGCTCGAGGTGGGTTCGAAGCCGGAACTGCTGGCGGTGATGGCCATGACGGAGAGCGCGCCGGACCGGCTCATCATCTGCAACGGCTTCAAGGACCACAGTTACCTGGAGGCGGTCGTGCTCGCGACCAAGCTTGGCCGCAGCATCATTCCGGTCATCGAGAACTTCGAGGAACTCGACGTGCTGCTGAAGCTCGGCGACACCTACCAGGTGCGCCCGCGCCTGGGCGTGCGGGTGAAACTGTCCAGTGAAGGTTCGGGTCGCTGGCGCGACAGCAACGGCGCGAAGTCCAAGTTCGGACTGTTCGTCACGGAGATCCTGGACCTGTTCAAGGTGCTCAAGGACCGCGACATGCTCGACTGCCTGCAGTTGGTGCACTGTCACCCGGGCAGCCAGCTGCAGGACATCCGCCGCGTCAAGGAATCGATCACCGAGCTGGCGCATGTCTACGCGGAGCTGCGCCTCATGGGCGCGGGCCTGCAGTACATCGATGTCGGCGGGGGCCTCGGCGTCGATTACGACGGCAGCGGCACCAACTTCGCCTCGTCCATGAACTACACGCTCAATGAATACGCGAGCGATGTGGTCTACCGGATCGCGAGCATCTGCAATGCGCGCGACATCCCCCACCCGATGATCATCAGCGAATCCGGCCGCGCCATCGCGGCGTATCACAGCGTGCTGATCTTCAACACGGTGGGCTCCTCGGCGCTCGACCGCTTCCGCGTCACGGGGCGCGAATCCGACGACTACCCGGGCGAGGATGAACTGCCGCAGCCGGTGCAGGATCTGTTCGTGGCCTACCGCGCCATCAACGAACGGCGACTGGTGGAGTGCTACCACGACGCGCAGACCGCCCGCGAGCAGGTCCTGCAGATGTTCAATCTGGGACTGCTCTCACTGGAGTTCCGGGCCCTCGCCGAGCGGCTCTACTGGGCCACCTGCGCGCGCATCCGCGACGTTTGCCGGCGCCTGGATGAGAGCCCGGAGGAACTGGCGGACCTGGAGTCGATTCTCTCGGACATCTACTTCTGCAATTTCTCGGTCTTCCAGTCACTGCCCGACAGCTGGGCCATCGATCAGCTGTTTCCGATCATGCCCATCCACCGGCTCAACGAGCAGCCCACCCGTACCGGCGTGCTCGCCGACATCACCTGCGATTCCGACGGCAAGATCGATCGCTTCGTCAGCCACCGGGAAATCAAACGCACCCTGGAGCTGCACGAGCTGAAGCCCGACGAGGAGTACTACCTGGCCGCCTTCCTGGTCGGGGCCTACCAGGAAACCCTGGGCGATCTGCACAACCTGTTCGGCGACACCCACGTGGTGCATATCCGCCTGCTCGAGGAGGGCGGCTGGTGGATCGAGGAAGTCGTCAAGGGCGACACCGCCAACAAGGTGCTCGAGTACATGGAGTACGACGTGGCGGAGCTCTACCCGGCCCTGTCGCGCGATTGCGAGCGGGCGGTACGCGATGGACGCATGACCCTGGCCGAGAGCCAGCAGGTGAAGCGGTTCTACGAAGGCGAACTCAACGGTTACGCCTATCTGGAAGCGCCCGGCAGCTGATTCCGCGGCTCCATGCTGGTGCATGGGTCGCGCGATTGCTTCCCCCAAACGCCGGGAGTAGCATCTTTTTCGATCCTGGTGTGTGAGAGAACCGGATGACGACGATCTACGTGGGCAATCTGCCCTTCAATGCCACGGAACAGGACCTTCGAGCCCTCTTTGAACGTCACGGGGCCGTGGAAGCAGTCAAGCTCATCAATGATCGCGAGACCGGCAAGCCGCGGGGCTTCGGTTTCGTCGACATGGCGCCAGCCGATGCGCAGACCGCGATTCAGGAGCTGAACGGCCAGCAGCTGGGCGGACGCCCGCTGCGTATCAATGAAGCCCAGGAGCGCCCGCAGCGGCCGCGCCAGGGTGGCGGGCCGTTCCGCCGCTGAGCTCGGGTCGGGTGAACCTGAAGGCAGCCTCAAGGCCTGTGCCCTGGGCACAGACCTCAAGGCTGCTGCTACCACATTTCCTTGAGCCTGGCGTTCACGTCCAGCGCGGCAGGTCCCGCATCGCCCAGGGCCACTTCGTCGCTGTTGGCGCCGTGTACCACGACGGCCTCGAAGGCCTTCAGCACCTTCTCGGTCAGGAAGCGGCTGCGGCCACCGTACACGTGGCCATCGGATGACTTGGGCTGACTGGTGATCTGGAACTTCAGCGGGCT
Organism: uncultured Pseudomonadota bacterium; assembly: GCA_963726995.1. Taxonomy (GTDB): domain Bacteria; phylum Pseudomonadota; class Gammaproteobacteria; order Steroidobacterales; family Steroidobacteraceae; genus DAIDKA01. Next base: position 1,124,294 of record CAVSEP010000006.1, on the reverse strand, counting down.
GTACAGCATCAGTTCATTGCGCGCCCGGGTCATGGCCACGTACAGCAGCCGCCGCTCCTCCTCGATCAGCTCGGGCTTGCGGGTCGCGAACTCGGACGGGAAGCTGCCGTCGACCACGTTCATCACATAGACCGTATCCCATTCCATCCCCTTGGCCGAGTGGATGGTCGAGAGCACCAGGAAGTCCTCATCGAGGTTGGGTTTGCCGGCCAGGTCGCTGGTCGCATCCGGGGGGTCCAGGGTGAGCTCGGTGATGAACCGCTCACGCGAGGTGAACTGACCCGACAGCAGCTCCAACTGGTCGAGGTCCCCGACCCGCGTGTGCACGCTTTCGTAGATCCTTTCCAGGTGCGGCTTGTACCACTCGCGCACCAGGCGCACCTGGCCCGGCCATTCGCGCTGCGGATCCATCAGCGTCTGCAGCAGGTCCGAGAGCCTCTCGATGTCGACGCTTTCAACATGCGGTGCGGCGAAGCCTGCCAGTGCACCGGGGGCGTGCTGCTGGGACTCCACGTGGGCGATGGCGCGCTGGGCATTCGCCGGCCCCATCCCCGGAAGCAGCTGCAGGGCGCGGAAGGCGGCCATGTGATTGCGCGGATTGTCCGCCCAGCGCAGCACCGCCAGCAGGTCCTTCACGTGCGCGGCCTCCAGGAAGCGCAGGCCGCCGTATTTGACGAACGGTATCTGCCGCCGCGCCAGTTCGATTTCCAGCAGGTCGCTGTGGCTGCCGCTGCGAAACAGCACCGCCTGGCGCCGCAGCGGGACGCTCGCTTCGCGCCGGCGCAGCACTTCACTGCAGATCGACTCGGCCTGCGTGGCCAGATCATCCACGGTGACCAGCCGCGGACGCTGGCCGCCGCCGCGCGCGGCCAGCAGGTGCTTGCGGAACTGTCGCGGCGCATCAGCCATCAGGGCGTTGGCGCCGTCGAGCACCTGCTGGGTGGAGCGGTAGTTCTGCGCCAGCGTGATGATCTCGGCGCGCGGCTCGAACTGCTCCGGAAAGGTAAGGATGTTCTCGACGCTGGCGGCGCGGAACGAATAAATGGCCTGCGCATCATCGCCGACCACCGTGAGCCCGCGGCCGTCCGGACGCAGCGCCCGCAGGATCTGGGCCTGCAGTGCATTGGTGTCCTGGTACTCGTCCACCAGCACGTGGTCGAAATGGCCGCTGACATGCGTCGCCAGCTTCGGGTCGCCCATCATGATGTGCCAGTACAGCAGCAGGTCATCGTAGTCGAGGATGCCGTAGGTCTGCTTGCGCTGCACATAGGCCCGATACAGCCGCGTCAGCTCATCTTCCCACTGCGCGCACCAGGGATACTGCTCGTCGAGGGATTCGCGCAGGCTCTTCTGCGTATTGACCCGGTGCGAATAGATCGCAAGGCAGGTATCGCGCCGCGGAAAGCGCTGCTCCTTGCCGTCAAATCCCAGCTCCTGGCGGATCGCATCCATGAGATCGGCGCTGTCGCCCCGATCGATCACGGTGAACTGGGGATCGAGCTTCAGGTGCCGCGCGTAGTGGCGCAGCAGCCGGTTCGCCATGGAATGGAAGGTGCCCGACCAGCTCAGGCGCTGCGCCAGCACCTGATTCAATCCGCCCAGCGGTTCGTTCAGGGCCTGCTTGACGATGTCGCGGGCGCGGCGGCGCATTTCCTGGGCGGCGCGGCGGGTGAAGGTCAGCATCAGGATGCGCGCCGGGTCGACGCCGTGCATGGCCAGATGCGCCACGCGATGGGCCAGGGTATTGGTCTTGCCGGTGCCCGCGCCGGCGATGATCAGCAGCGGACCCGCATCAACCCCCTTCTCGCCGACCTTCTCACCGACTTTGCCGATGAAAGTGACGCTCTGCTCCGCGCCCCGGGTCTCCCCGAAGGTCGCAGCCTTGCGCTGCGCGGTATTCAAAGCGGCCAGGTAAGCGGGTGTCGCCATGCCGCACGACTATACGAGGTGGCGGTTTGTCAGGCTATGAATCAGTGCACAACCGGCTTCTCGGTCATCGCCGGTGCCGGGATGGATGAACCGCGGCCCGGCAACATCCAGGAAGGCATCGCCGCTGGGGTCCGAGTGCGCCACCCATGCCGCATCCTGATGTCCGGGATGACGCGCAGCCTGCGTGGCGCGGTCCGTGAGACGCTGCTGCCGCAGCGCCTCCGGCACTCGGCACAGCACCTGGGTGCACTGCGCGAGTCCATGGCGGGCCAGCAGCGCGAGCAATGCGGCCTCGTGCTGCCCGGGCCGGAAATTGCCTTCGAGCACCAGGCGCGGCCGTGCGCCAGGTACTCGTCCGCGAGCGCAAACTGCACCCGGAAACTGGCATCGCTCAGGCGCCTGGAAGCGGCGCGATCGGGGGCTCCCAGGGTGTCCAGCAGCGGCTCCTTGATCAGGTCCTTGGACAGCAGCGGCACGCCAAGCGCGCGCGCCAGCGTCCGCGCCAGTGTCGTCTTGCCGGTGGCCGGCAGACCGGTGACCAGAAAGAGGCCCGGTATAGGCATTCGGATATCCTAGCTGCAATGACAACTCGCAACAGTACCCGGCACTACCAGGGTCGCGTCATCAGCGTGACGGTGGATGAGGTCATCCTGCCCAATGGACGCCAGGCGGCGCTGGAGGTGGTGCACCATCCGGGCGGGGCGGCCATCGTGGCTCTCAATGATCTGCAGCAGGTCTGCCTGCTGCGTCAGTACCGGTATGTCGCGGGGGGCTGGATCTGGGAACTGCCGGCCGGAAAACTCGAACCCGCGGAAGCCCCGCAGACCACCGCGCGCCGCGAACTGACCGAGGAGGCCGGTGTGGTGGCCACCGACTGGGCGAGCCTCGGGTCGATGTTCAGCTCGCCGGGCGTCTTCGGCGAGGTGATCCACCTGTTCCTGGCGCAGGGGCTGTCGGCGGCGCGTTCCCAGCTCGAAGACAGCGAGGTGCTGGAGGTGCACTGGGTGAGCTTCCGGCGGGCCTGCGACATGGCCCTGTCGGGGGAACTGGTCGATGCCAAGACCAGCATCGGGCTGCTGCGGGCCGCTCACCGATTGGGCCAGGCCCTCTCCTAGCCGTTCCGTGACCGGTCGCGCAGCGATGGTGCATTGCCCTCGGTAATCTTCCCCGTGAGGGATGCTGCCTTGGATTTGACTTAATATCGTGAACGGCAAAAAGGACCCCCGCCTGCCCGACAGCCCGCGCGACGCCACCTCCGACACGGCCGAGAGGCGGCGCATCGGCCGGATCGTGCGCGATGACCGGGACTCGGCGAGCGTGGAATGGGTGGACGCGCCGCCCAACTACGAACGGGTGCCGCTGTCCATCGAGGGCACGCTGCCCCGGGGCGTGAAGCGCGCGAGCGGCGGCTACAACCCCTACGAGACCGTCTCGCCCGGCAATGCCAAGGCGACCCCGGACAAGCGTCCCGCACAACGCGATCTGCGCAAGCTCTCGGAGTGGATCAAGCAGATGCGCGAAATCGAAGCGCGCAAGCAGCGCGGTGACGACGACGACGACTGAAGGCTCAGTGCGCCAGCTGCCCGGTCGGCGCCGGCAACACGCCCAGCTCCCGCAGCAATCGCCAGGACCTGCGGCTGCCGGTCCGAATCCACAGTTCATACAGTCGCAGGGCATCGGCATTCGAGCGGCTGCAGGAGCTCTCGCTGATGTCGTTCAGCGCATCCACCAGCGGCTGGAACTTCCCGGCCAGCTCCGCGAACACCCGCGCCAGCACGCTGCCCCGCCGGCTGCGATCGCTGGCCGCCAGCGTCGAATAGGCCTGGGCCCCCAGGCTGATGTGGTAATCGATATCGACCAGTTTTGCCGCGAAGCTGCGGGCAAAGAAGCCCGCGATGAACAGCGACACATCCCCCAGCCGCTGCAGGCCCCGCTGGCGCTCGACCAGGGTCGGCGCCTCCAGCGCCTCGGACAGCATCACCGCCAAAGGCTTCAGCGACAGGCCTTCCGCCGTGGATTCGAACAGGGCCTCGGAACGGGCGAACAGGGTGAGGACGTTGACCACGTAGTGCTGGGTGTGATCGCCCACGGCCAGCTGCTGCCGGGACAGCGCCGAATGCAGGCTGTCGCGGAAATACTCCGTCAGGCTGCTGACGGGCAAAACGTGCGCGGCTTCGCATGGGTCCGACATACCGGTCCTCGTATGAGAGCCCCCTCAATACGAACACTTTCGCGGCGATGCGCGGCCAATTTCACATACGGCGGGCGGTCAGGTCCGTGAGGCCGGTCCCATTACGGACATCGGCTACAGCTTGCTGTTGCTGCGTTTGCGCAGGCGGATGAACGAGTCGGTCGCGGTGCCGTAGACCAGGTCGCCGTCGCTGTCGTAGGCCTGGTCGCTGATGTCCAGCTCATCGGCTTTCAGCTCGATGCGCCAGTGCGCGCTGACCGCCGCCGGCACCGAGGCCGGCGTCGAATGGCACAGCTTCGGATCGTTGCTCGCCGTGAAGCCCTCGTCGGCCTTCTTCCACTCCAGCGAGCACCCCGTGAGCAGTTTCAGGTCCGGCGGCTGCAGCGCCGAGAACAGCTCGGGCTGTTCGGCGCCGTTGTGCCAGCGCTTGGGCTCAGCCAGCGCCCAGACCGCCTCGACGATCCGGTCCTTGATGACCTCGAAGGACAGGATGTATTGCCCGGTGGGCTGCCCGGGATTGTCCGCCTCGGTCTCCTCCAGGTAGTACACCTTGAGGCCCACCGTGAGCGAATCGACCCGCACGATCACCGCGTTCACGGCCGGATGCACCAGACCGCCGTGCTTGCGGTCGGTGGCAACCTGCGCCCGGTTGTCATAGTGGCCCGGCAGCCAGCCCTCGATCTGGGTCAGCAGCGCATCGGACTTGCTGCTCTGCGGAGTGGCGCAGCCGCCCAGGGTCACCACCAGCGCCGCGACGGCGAGCCTCGGTAGCGTATTCATCAATTGATTGGGGACCATGGTGTGCTTGAAGGTTCCTTGAATTGGACGGCTAGCCATAGGTGGCGCGCCATTGTGCGCGATAGGTCAGCCCCAATGTCATCAGGCGCTCCAGCAGTTCCGCGTAATCCCGTCCCGCCGCCCGCGCGCTCTCCGCGAAATCCTCGGTCGCGGTCAGGTTCGGATTGGCGTTGGCTTCCAGCACGTAGACCTCGCCCGCGGGGGTCACCCGGAAATCCATGCGCGCATATCCGGACAGGCCCAGCGCCCGATAGATGCGCCGCGACAGCTTGTCCAGCCTCGCCTCCACCGCCGGTGGCAGCTCCTTGGCGGCATGGGTGGTGATGCCGTAGCGCTGCTGGTAGTTGCGATCCCACTTCACCTTGCGCGTCGCGATGGCCGCCGAGGTGTCGGGCATGGTGCCGAAGACCATCTCCCACACTGGCAGGCGCTGCAGGCGCTCGTTGCCCATCACGCCCACGTACAGCTCGCGGCCGGCGATGTATTCCTCCACCAGCGCATCGGATCCGACCTGCTCGTGGACGAATTCGATGCGCTCCTTCAACTTTGCGGCATCCTCGACCACCGAGGCCTGGGCAATCCCCAAGGATGCATCCTCGATGGTGGACTTCACGAACAGCGGGAAGCGCAGCCGGCGCGGGACATGCACCCGCGCACCGCGATTGAAGACGGCGAACTGCGGCGTCGGAATGCGGTGGTAGGACAGCAGCTGCTTGCACAGCGGCTTGTCGCGCGACAGCAGCAGCCCGCGCGGATTGCACCCCGTGTAGGGCTGGCGCAGCAGCTCCAGGAACGCCACGACATGCTGGTCGTAGGTGCCGATACCGTCGAACTCCTCCAGGAGGTTGAAGACCACGTTGGGTTTCCAGTCGGCGATCGAGGTGCGCAGTTCCGTGAGACTGTCGAGCACTCCGACGCTTAACACCTCATGGCCGCGCGCCTTGAGGGTCGAGATCACGTCATACTCGGTGCGCCACTCGGCAATCTCCTTCTCGGTGCGTCCCTCCAATGTGTCGGGAGGCACCAGACTCGAGTGCAGGACGACGAGCACACGTTGTCTTTTCATAGCGGGAAGTGTGGCGTCTCACCCTGGGCGTACAGCCTCGCGAGTCGGATCAGCATCCAGCGGACATGCCGCCCGGCATCGCGGCGATTGCCGCGCACGTGAAGTTTCAAAGCGTCGCACCGTTCCATGGTCATTCGCAGCAGCTGGTAGATACTATAGCGCTCGATCTTGAGTTCCCGCGACACCGAGGTCACCAGCTGCGTCTTCATGGAGCGGATCAGGGTGCTGGCGCGCATCGCGCCGCGCGGCGCGGGCTGGGCACGGAAGATCTTCAGCACCAGCTCCTCGATCATGCCACGCCGGTCGCTGCCGCGGCGCGCGAGCTTGTCGCGATAGACTTCGGCCAGCGTCCGGGTGTCGGTGGCGATGGATTCGATGCGGCGGCGATTGCGCACCGGCGCCGTGCGCTCGCGCACGCTGCTCATGAGTTCATCGACGCGGCACAGCTTCTGGAACGCCGGCCACTGCGCATAGGCGCGCCGCCAGTTTGAATTCGGCTTCAGCCACACCGCGAAGGTCTCGGCGAAATCCTCGGTGGGATGGGCCTGGGCATACCACTCACCCAGGTGATGCACGTAACGGCGGCTGCCCGGCCGCGCCCGGTAGCGCTCCGGGTACGGCAGCGATGCGGGCCCGAAGGTGTCCCGCCAGCGCGCCCGGCGGCGCAGCCGGTAGGCATTGTCGAGCGCATGGCCGGCCTCGTGACGCAGGATCCGCATCAGCCAGCGGGTGTTGCCGCCCTCCACCTGGTGCATCATGCGCCGCTCGAGCCGCTCCAGTCGCGGATGCGCCAGGTAGAAGGGTACGGCTATGCCGGGTACGCCGTCCGGCGAGAACCATTCCTCGGCCAGCCAGGCGTGCGGTTTGAATTCGATGCCGCGGCCTTCGAGCTCCGCATACAGCCGGCGCATCGGGCGGGCAACCCGCGAGTTCTCGACGGTCAGGTTCAGGTCACAGAGCCGGACCTTGAGCAGTTCCTCGTCGCTCAGGCGCACCCACGCCCGCGCACGCCGCGGCGCGGCCGGTTTGCGGGTGGGGGGTTTCGACGGCATGCCCCAAGCCTATCATTCGGCGCTGCGCTTCGGCTCCCAGGTGGCGACATACTGGCGCTGCTCCGGGGTCTCCGGGATGGACGGCCAGCGGCTGGCGCGGCCGCATTGCTGCCACGCCCGGTTCAGCTCATCCAGGGCGGCCTGCCCGTTGAACCCCTGCTCCACCAGGTAACAGCCCAGCACGGTGCCGGTGCGGCCGATACCCATACGGCAGTGCACATAGACGCAGTGGCCCGCAGCCACCGCGTCGCCCAAGGCGAACTGGATCTGCCGCATGTAGCTGCGGTCGACCGGCAGGCCGTGGTCCAGAATCGGCAGGTGGAAGTAGCGGGCGCCGTCGGGCAGCAGCGTGCTGTAGGCCGACAGTTCCCCCGGCCGCGTCAGGTTGACGAAGCAATCCACGCCCGCATCCATGAGCGCGCGCAGCCGCCGCAGGGTCTCCTCAGCGGATTCCCCGCCCGGATACTCCCCGCCCAGGAGCTTGCCGGGCCTGAGCCAGTAGCTGTTGGGCAGCGGCGGCCGGGCCGCGATGCTGATCAGGCTCACGACAGCGCCTCCTGCGCGAGCGTCGCGGCACTCAAGGCGTCCTCTTCTTCCAGGCTCATGGGCTCGATCCGGTCCAGGGACAGCAGGTCCTGGGGCGCTTCCGAACCTGAGCCCTCGCTGCGCTGCAGCGCGTCCAGGCCGCCGAAGTCATGCAGCCGGGTATCGGCCAGGTGGCTGGGCGCCACGTTACGCAGTGCCGCAAAGATGTTGGCCACCCGGCCCGGGAACTCGCGCTCCCAGCCGCCAAGCAGCCGCCTGACCTGCAGGCGCTGCAGGTTCTGCTGCGAGCCGCACAGCGTGCAGGGGATGATCGGAAACTCCCGCGCCGTCGCGTAGCGGCTGATCTCTCCCGCACTCACATAGGCCAGCGGCCGGATCACGATGTGCCGGGCATCATCCGACAGCAGCTTCGGCGCCATGGCCTTGAGGCGACCGCCGAAGAAGAGATTGAGGAAGAAGGTCTCCAGGATGTCGTCCCGATGATGGCCGAGGGCGATGCGGGTGACGCCGTTCTCGGCCGCGTAGCGATACAGGGCGCCGCGCCGCAGCCGCGAGCACAGTCCACACAGCGTCTTGCCCTCCGGCACTACCCTTTTGACGACACTATAGGTGTCCTGCTCGATGATGTGAAACGGCACGCCGAGGCGCGCCAGGTAGTCCGGCAGCACGCTTGCCGGAAAACCCGGCTGCTTCTGATCCAGGTTCACGGCCACGAGGCTGAAGTCCACCGGCGCACTGCGCTGCAGCGACAGCAGGATATCCAGCAGCGTGTAGGAGTCCTTGCCGCCCGACAGGCACACCATGACGCGGTCGCCCGGGCCGATCATGCGAAAGTCGGCGATCGCCTTGCCCACCTGGGCGCGCAGGTGCGACTGCAGGCGTTGCGCGGTACGCGACAGGGTCACGCCGCAGCGCTGCTGCTGGTCGCCGATTCGAGGTACTTGCCCTCGAGGTAGCGCATGAACGGCGCCGCCGACAGGGTCTTGCCGGTGGCTTCCCGCAGCAGGTCCTGCAGAGTCAGGCGCGCGCCGTGCGAGTGCACGTGGCTGCGCAGCCAGCCGAACAGTCCGCTGAAGTCGCCCCTGGCAATCTGTTCATCCAGCTCGTGCACGTCATTGCGCAGACTCTCGATCAGCTGCACGGCGATGACCGCGCCCAGCGCATAGGATGGGAAGTAGCCGAAGGAACCCACGGCCCAGTGAATGTCCTGCAGGCAGCCGTCCCGATCGTTCTCGGGGCGGAACCCCAGGCGCTGCTCCATCTCGGTGTTCCACGCATTGGGCAGGTCCCGTACCGCCAGCTCACCGGACAGCAGGCGCTTCTCCAGCTCGTAGCGAACCAGCACATGCAGCGGATAGGTCAGCTCGTCGGCATCCACGCGGATCGCGCCGCGGCGCACCCGGGTCAGATGCGCGTAAAGGTTTTCCGGGTCCCACTCCGGTCCCGAGACGCCGAAGTGCCGGATCAGCTGCGGACTGAGGTACTGCGCGAAGGCACGGCTGCGGCACACCTGCCGTTCCAGCAGCAGCGACTGGCTTTCCTGGGCCACCATGCCGCGGTCGCGGCCCACCGGCTGATCGCGCCACTGCTCCGGCAAGCCCATGTGGTACATGGCATGGCCGGTCTCATGCATGGCGCTAAGCAGCCCCGTGAAAACGTCGGCCTGGTCATAGCGCGTGGTCAGGCGCATGTCGCCCGGCACGCCTTCGGTGAAGGGGTGCTCACTCTCATCCAGCCGGCCGCGCGCAAAGTCGAACCCCATGGCCTTCATCAGATCCATGACCAGCGCCCGCTGGCGGCCCGGGGTGAATTTGCCTTCCAGGGGCAGCGGCGGACGCGCCTCCTGGGTGGCGATCACCTCGCGGATCAGCGACGGCAGGCGCCGCGAAATGGTCTTGAAGACCGCATCGATGTCCTGGCTGGCGATGCCCGGGCTGAACTCATCGATCAGCGCGTCGTAGGGCGACAGATTCAGCGCCTGTCCGAGCAGCGCCGCCTTGTCGCGCACCAGCATGACCACCTCTTCCAGGTGCGGGGCGAAGATCTCGAAGCGCCCCTCGGCGCGCGCCTGCAGCCAATGCGCTTCAGCCTGGGCCGTGGCGTGGGCCAGGCGGGACACCAGGTTCGCCGGCGTCGCGATGGCGTGATCGCGCTGGCGGCGCATCTCGCGCAGGTTCGCGACCTGCCAGTCATCCAGGGTCTGGGTATTGGCGTGGGCGCGGTCCAGCAGGCGGGTGATCTTCGGCGCCGTCAGCAGCGTGTGGTATTCGGTCTGCAGAGCCGCCAGCTGTTCGCCGCGCAGCGCGGCGCTGCCCCGCGGCATCATCACCGACGCGTCCCAGTTCAAGAGTGAAATGGCGCCGCGGAAGGCATGAAGGCGCTTGAACTCCTGTTCAAGCTGCTTGTACGGTGGCGCTGACATGATGGATACCGGCGAAGGAGGCGGGAATGGCCTTCATTGTACCAGCGCGGCATAGCCGGCAGTCTCTCGCATGGCACTAACTCATTGTTTTATAATGGGTTAATATCCCACACCCCCGATTGACAGCCCCGCCGCAAGCCCCCGGATATTGCATGGCAACAAGCCTCCAGCCGCCCGGAAAATGATGCCGAAAAACGCCTGGTCCTTCAGCGTCGCGCCACTTCCCGCGCAGGTCGGCGTGACCTGCTGGGGCCATTACGGCCTGCCCCTGGTGCTGTTCGCCAGCGCTGGCGCCGACAGCTTGGAGCCGGAACGCTCGGGCCTGCTGCAGGCGCTCGCGCCGCTGCTGGATGCCGGCCGCATCAAAGTCTACGCGGTGGATGGCACCGCCATGCGGCTGCTGCTGGCCGGCACCGCCACGGTCGCGGCACGCATCGAGGCGCAACTGGCCTTTGACGACTGGGTCGGCACCGGCTTAGGACCGCACATCCGGCGCGACTGCCACAGCGACGGCCTCGAGCTGCTGGCCTGTGGCTGCGCGTACGGTGCGGCCAGCGCACTCAAGGGGCTGCTGCGATCCTCGCAGCTGTTTCGCGGCGCCATCGGCCTGTCTGGGACTTATGACCTGCTGCCCTGGGTCGCACCGCAGGAGGCACCCGCGCACTTTTCGCCCCTGCAGTGGCTGGAGCAGCTGGCCGACGGGGCGCAACGGGCAAGCCTGCAGCATCGATCGGTCGCGCTGGCCTGCGGGGCGGGCGACTACGAGGAGCCGGCGGCTTCCGCAGCCGTGGCGCAGCTGCTGCGCAAACGCGGTATCGGCGCGCGCATGGATGTGTGGGGGCCGGACTTCGCCTTCGGATTTTCCAGCTGGCGCCAGATGCTGCCCCGACTGCTGCAAGAGTGGCTGTAGGGATTACCGGGCGCGCCCTACAAGCGGCAGCAATGCGGCCAGCTGGCCACAATCGTGCCGATCGCGGCCGAGAGCGCGAAGATGCCCAGCAGGATCAGTCCTATCAGCCACTGGCGTCGCAAGAACTACGGCTCCCGTCACTAAACAACGCAATGCAAACGGTATCCTAGTCGATATGGTCAGAATCTGTGCCATCGCCTCCGAAGTCGCTCCCTTCGCCAAGACCGGCGGACTCGCCGATGTCGCAGCGGCGCTGACCAAGTACCTGCACCGTAATGGCCACGACATTCGCCTCTTCATGCCGCTGTACTCCGCGGTTGATCGCGGCCGCTTCGCCCTGACGCCGGCGCCGCGCCTGAGCGGACTCGCCCTGAGCATCGGCGGCCGGCAGTACCCCTATTCGGTGTTCACCGCGGTGCTGCCGGGCTCGCAGGCGCAGGTCCACCTCATCGACTGTCCGCCGCTGTACGCGCGCGATGCCCTCTATTCCGCGGCGCCGGACGAGCACCTGCGCTTCCTGGCGCTGACCCGCATCGCCATCGAGTGCTGCCAGCACCTGGGGTTCAGTCCGCAGATCCTGCACTGCCATGACTGGCACGCCGGCTTCGGGCCCCTGCTGCTGCGCGCGCTGTACAGCTGGGACCGGCTGTTCGCCGATACCCGCACGGTGCTGACCATCCACAACATCGGCTACCAGGGTGAGTTTCCCGCCGCCGCGGTCGCGGACCTGGGCCTCGGCGACAATACCTACCTGCTGCATCAGGACGATCTGCGTGCCGGCCGCATCAACGCGCTCAAGCATGGCTGCATGTACGCGGATGCCATCACCACCGTCAGCCCCACCTATGCCGCCGAAATCCGCACGCCCGAATACGGCATGGGGCTGGAGGGCGTGCTGCGGGATCGCGCCGCGGCGCTGGTCGGAATCCTCAACGGCGTGGACTACGATGAATGGGATCCGCGCCACGATCCGCAGCTGAGCAGTCATTACGACGCCACGCAACTGCCGGTGAAAGCGCAACTGAAGCACCAGTTCCTGCAGCGGCTGGGCCTGCGCGCCGGACCCGGCACCGCGCTCGCCGGGGTCGTCACGCGGCTGGCCACCCAGAAGGGCATCGAGCTGATACTCGCAGCAATGCCGCAGCTGCTGGCGCAGCGCGACCTGGTGTTCGTGGCCTTGGGCGCCGGTGAGCCGCGCTACGAGCAGGCCCTGCGCGAGCTGGCGCACAGCTGGCCCGGGCGGGTGATGTTCCACCAGGGCTACAGCGAGGCGCTGGCCCACTGGATCGAGGCGGCCAGCGATCTGTTCCTCATGCCCAGCCAGTACGAGCCGTGCGGATTGAACCAGATGTACAGCCTGCGCTATGGCACGGTGCCCATCGTCCGGCGCACCGGCGGGCTGGCCGACTCCGTGCAACGCTATGATCCGGCCACGGGCAGCGGCACCGGCGTGGTCTTCGAACCCTTCAGCGCCGCGGCGCTCGCGACCGCCGTGGAAACGGCGCTCGACCTGTATGCCCAGCCGAACCACTGGGAGCGCCTGATGCGCAACGGCATGGCGCAGGACTTCTCCTGGGAACGTCAGGGCGGTCAATACGTGGCGCTGTTCGCGCGCATGCTGGAGAGCGGGCGCGCCTAGCGCAGCGACTGTTCACCGTGCTGATCGAAGAGTATCGAGCGTACCAGGCCCGACGATAGCCGGACCTTGCCGTGGATCCGGTACTGCACGGCGGCCGCACTGCCCTGGGTGAACAGGTGCAGCAGCACGGTGGCGGCATTGGCCGTGACGTTCATGTCGAACTCGGCATCGCCGCGCGCCGGCACGATGAAGCTGGCGCCGGACTCGCCGTGCGCGACCTCCTCACCGTTCACCTCCAGGGTGTAGTTCAACCCCTGCACGGGCAGCTCCCGGTCATTCGGGTTGTGCACGCTCATGCGCACCTGCAGATGCTGTTGCCACAGATCGCTGCGGCCGAGCTGGAGGTTCACGACCGCCAGAGTCGGGGCCTGCCAGCGCGTCCACAGCACCGAGCAGCCGCCCAGGGCGCAGGCCAGCGCCACGACCCACGCGAGCATGAGCGGCGGGCTGCTGCGTCTAGGCACGACCGAACACCCGGTTGAGCAGCGCGAAACCGCGTGCGAGCTGCGGCGTCAGGCAGCCGTCGGGCAGGCGCCAGGACCAGTTGCCGCGGACCGTGCCCGGGGTATTCAGGCGCGCCTCGGAACCCAGCGCCAGCAGATCCTGCATGGGCACCACCGCCAGCTGCGCGACGCTGCCGAGCAACGCGTGGATCATCGCCTGCGGCATCTGCCCCGGGCCGGCGCGCAGGAAGTAATCGACCCGTCGCTGGGTTTCCGCATCGAGGCTCGTGTACCAGCCCACCGTGGTGTCATTGTCATGGGTGCCGGTGTAGACGACGCTCACCTTTTCATACATGTGCGGCAGGTGCACGTTGTCGCCGGCGCCGTCAAAGCCGAACTGCATGACGCGCATGCCGGCCAGGCCGAAATCCCGGCGCAACGCCTCGACATCCCAGGTGATCACGCCCAGGTCCTCGGCCACCACCGGCAGGTCACCCATTTCGCTCTTGAGCAATTGCAGCAGCTCGCGGCCGTGCGAGGGCTGCCAGCTGCCGCCGCGCGCATCCGGAAGCCCGGCCGGCACCGCCCAGTGCGCGGCGAGCGCACGAAAATGATCGATGCGCAGCAGGTCCACCCGCCGCAGCTGCCGCCGGATGCGGGTGCGCCAGAAGCGAAAGCCGTCCTGGCGCATCACGTCCCAGGCGTACAGCGGATTTCCCCACAGCTGGCCGAGCTCGGAAAAATAGTCCGGCGGCACGCCCGCGACGGCGGTGGGCTGACCTGCGGCATCGAGCAGGAACTGGTCCCGGTTGGCCCAGCATTCCGCCGAATCGGGCGCGACGTAGAACGGCACATCGCCGAACAGGTACACGCCGCGCGCGCGGGCGTACTCGTGCAGCCGGCCCCACTGCCAGGCGAAGGCGAACTGCTGCTCGCGGATGATCCGCAGCGGCCCGGCCTGCTCACCCTGCAGCCGCTGCATCGCCGCCGGCTGGCGGTCGCGAAACGGCGCCGGCCAGGTCCACCACGGGTTGCCGGCATGCAGCGCGCTCAAGACCTCGAAGGCCGCGTAATCATCCAGCCAGTCCCTGGAAGCTTCCTGGAAGGCCTGGAATTCATTCGAATTCACCGGTGCCGGTTCATCCGGATCGATGAGCGCGGCGTTGCCGGCCGAATCAGACCGAACCCAATACGGTGAACCGTCGGTACCGGTGGGCCCCAGGGGCAATATCTGCCAGACGCTGAAGCCACCATCGGCCAGCCAGTCGATGAAGGCACGCCCGCCCCGGCCCAGGCCGGCGGTCAGCGAGCTCACATGCAACAGCACGCCGGAACGACGGCGCGCCAGTACGGGATTGGTGGCCGGACTTGCCATGCGCTAACGCGCGTCCAGCAACTGGCGCACCTGCGGCCAATCGTAACGGACCAGATTCAGCGCCGCGGGGCGATCCTGGGCGATGGATGAAAAATCCAACGCCATGCCCGCCTCGATCAGCCGCGGCAGCTGCGCGCGCAGCACCGTGGAAGTCGGGTCCAGGCGCGTGATCAGGCCCAGTCCGGTGGGCGGAGTGCCGAGGGTGTGGATCCTCAGGTCCGGGCGATACTTCTTCAGCAGCACGATGACGCGCCAGATATCCCCGCTCCAGAAGCCGGTGGTCTGATCGCGCGCCGCGCTGCGCGCGTCGATCGGATAGCAGTCATGAATGAAGACCAGCGAGTCCGGCCGGCACAGCGGTTCGATGTTGACGAAATCCCGCAGGGCGTATTCGAAGTGGTGCATGCCGTCGATGAAGGCCATGTCGAGCGGCCTGCCGCCCAGCAGCTCCGGCACGTCGGGGCGCGCGAAGAATTCATCGCTGGTCTGCGCATACACCCTCTGCTTGGGCCCGAGCGGGAAGGCCAGATGCGGCTCCGGGTCGATGCCCAGCGCGAGCGTCCCGGGTGCGGCGAGCTGCAGGGATTCGCCGCGCGAAACACCCACTTCCAGATAGGTTGCCGGCCGCACCTGTGCATGCACCCGCGCCAGGACCTTGAAGTAATGCTCGCCCGGCAGGTCCAGCTCCGAGAGCAGCCGATAGGCCTTGGTGTAGTCGCAGAAGCTGAGCGCGCGCCGACACAGGCGCCGGGCCTGCGCCTTGCGTCCCAGCAGCTGGTTCAGGCGCGCGCCGAAGAAACTGTAGCGGGCCCGGCGGCGCAGGTTGGCGGGCTGTGCGGTGCCATCGATTCCGGATTGAGTCACTTGAACTTTAAGCGCGGCGCATGACGCCGCCATTCTCCATGTCGCCCGAACCCGCCGAAATCGGCCGTGAAATCGCCTCCGGTACGGCGCGGCCCAGCAGCTGGTACAAGCATCCCAACTGCCGGCGATACAGCTCATCGAACTGGCTGACCGCCTCGGCCGGATTATAGTCGCCAAACCACCAGAACCAGTCCGAACTCTCACACAACGCCAGCTGCCGCAGGATGGCGGCCTGCGCGGCCGTGTCCAGGCCGCCCCCGGCAAGTTCCTCATCGACGGCCTGCTTCGCATCGCACAGCAGGTCCCAGCCCAGATTCTTGGCGGCATCGCCCATCCAGGTGGCAAGCGTCCCTTGTACCCAGCTGCCCGCCCTCACCTGCGGCAGCGGCACCGGCTGTATGCCGCGTTCCAGGCACTGCGACAGCGTCATCGGTTCCAGCTGCGGAGCGGCCGCGAGGCCGGCGTACAGTGCCTGCAGGAACCAGTAGCCGTTGTAGGGGTAGTACTCCCACGCGTTCTCGCCATCCAGCGCAATCAGCACCGCGTGGGTGCGGTCCTGGCCCTGGTTCAGCGCCTGCGCCATCTCGACCAGTTCATGCACCAGGTTGCTGGCGGCATCATCGCCGCGCCAGCTCGAGTAGGTGAAACCGATGAGGTCCGAGAGACGCTCTTCACGAAAGAAGCAGTTCAGTTTGCCGCCCGGCAGTTGGTAGGGGCGGTTGAAGGACTCCGTGGCATCGGGATTGCGGCCGCTCAACGCCAGCGAGCCATGCAGCACTGTGGCCCCCGAGGCGGCCCACTCGAATCCCTGCGCGTCCAGCAGGCGCAGCGTGGGCTCGCTGATCGCCCCTTCCGCCGGCCAGCAGCCCCGCGGCCGCACGCCGAAGTAGCGCTGGTAGCAGCGGATCGACTCGGCTACCTGCCACTGCGCGCGGGCCGCCCCACCGGGGTAGTCGGGATGCCGCGGCAGAACGGCCTCTGGGATGCTCTGGCGCGCCGCCCCGAAGTCGAACAGCAGCGGCAGGATCGGGTGCGAATAGGGCGTCACGGACAATTCGCACTGTCCGGCCTCCTGCAGCCGCCGATAGCGCGGAATGATGCCGGTCAGCAGTTCGCCGATCAGCTCCAGCAGCTGCCGGCGCTGCCCCGCCGTGAATCCGGATGACTGGCTGGACAGCGCCGCGACCCGCGCATCGCTACGGCGCACCGTCTCGCCCAGCCAGGCGAGGTGATACCAGATGGCCAGATCGTGCAGCAACACATCCGATGCCCAGCCGATCCGTTCGGGCGAGGCG
Source organism: uncultured Pseudomonadota bacterium (assembly GCA_963726995.1). Taxonomy (GTDB): domain Bacteria; phylum Pseudomonadota; class Gammaproteobacteria; order Steroidobacterales; family Steroidobacteraceae; genus DAIDKA01. The sequence goes on along the minus strand of CAVSEP010000006.1, from coordinate 1,107,764 downwards.
CATTGCTGGGCGAAGTCCACCAGCGCCTGGAACGGCGCGAAACGTTCCACGATGTTCTTGCGCTGCGCGCGCAGGCAGGCCTTGAGCAGGCTTAGGCGTGCCTGCGGATCCTGCGGCAGCGGATCCGGTCCCAGCAGGGCCAGCACCGAGTCCGGCAGTGCCGTGCCTTCGGCCAGGTGCCGGCGCACCCGGCCCGCCACTTCATCCAGCTGCTCCAGCAGCACCGGCGAGAAATTCACCACGGCGCGCGCGGCCGGGTTCTGCTCCAGGTGCGCGGCCATGTCCGTGTAGTCCTTGATGCCGTGCAGGTAGGTCCACGGCAGGACATACTGGCCGGTGAGCGCATCGCGATACTGCGGCTGATGCATGTGCCACAGCAGCACGACGGGGAGACGGGCGGTGGACTGCATGCGGCGCGCGGGCCTTTGCAGACCCTTAGGGCGAGCTCAGTCGCCGCAGCATGTCGGCCGTCACCAGCACCACGCCGTTCTCCGTGACATGGAAACGCTGCGCATCCAGCGCCAGGTCCGAACCGATGCTCATGCCGTCGGGGATCTGGCATCCCTCGTCGATGATGGAGCGCTTGATGGTGCAGCCCCGGCCGACATCCACATGCGGCAGGATGACTGCGCTATCGACATAGGAGCGCTCGTCGATGCGCACGTCGGAGAACACCAGCGAGTTGCGTACCTGGGAGCCGGAGATGATCACTCCGCCGGACACCATGGAGTTCACCGCCATGCCGCGCCGCGAGTCCTCATCGAGGATGAACTTGGCCGGCGGCTGGTGTTCCTGGTAGGTCCAGATCGGCCACTCCCGGTCGTAGATGTTCAGTTCCGGCTTGACGTGCACCAGCTCGATGTTCGCATCGTAGTAGGCGTCCACCGTGCCTACGTCCCGCCAGTAGCTTTGCGCGCGGGTCTTCACGTCCTGGAAGGGATAGGCGAATACCTGGCGGTTGCCGATGGCCTGGGGAATGATGTTCTTGCCGAAATCATGGGCGGATCCGGCCTCCTGCGCATCCTCGGTCAGGAGCTTCTCGAGCAGGCTGGTGTTGAAGACATAGATGCCCATAGAGGCCAGGATGGAATCCGGACGCCCGGGCAGCGTGTCCGGCACCGCCGGCTTCTCCGCGAACTTGGTCACGCGGTTCCACTCCGTCGCGGTGAGCACGCCGAAGCTCTTGGATTCCTGGGCGGGCAGCTGCACCACCCCGACCGTGATGTCCGCGCCCTTCTCGACGTGGTAGGCAATCATCGGGCCGTAGTCCATCTTGTAGATGTGATCGCCGGCCAGCACCAGCACATGCTTCGGCCGGTGGGCGCGGATCAGGTCCAGATTCTGGTAGAGCGCATCGGCCGTGCCCCGGTACCACATCTCGCCGATCTGCTGCTGCGCCGGAATGATCTCCACGAACTCGCCGAACTCGCCGCGCAGGTAGCTCCAGCCCTGCTGCACGTGCTGGATCAGCGGCTGCTGCTTGTACTGCGTCAGGATCGAGATCTGGCGGATACCCGAGTTCACGCAGTTGGAAAGCACGAAATCGATGATGCGGAACTTGCCGCCGAACGGCGTCGCCGGCTTGCAGCGATTGATGGTGAGCCCCTTCAGTCGTTCGCCCCGGCCGCCCGCCATGACGATCGCCAGCGTGCCGCTGGTGAGGCGGCTGACGAATCGTCCGTAGGAAGCGCGCGCAGGCTGTCTCTGCATGGTGGGCCGCTCTTAAAAGTCGTCATTGCGGACGTGCGGTTACTTTCGGGGTTCATACCGCGCTTGTCCATAGGCGATGTTGTCGAAATTGTATCGGTGGCAAAGCCTTATGGGCCTCGACTGGGTCACGGTAAACTATCCGGATGAAAGCAATGATGGCCGCGGCGGCCGTGCTGTGGATGATCGCCGTGCTGCCGGCAACCTCTGCCCAGGCAGCGCCCTCGCAGTCGGTCATCCGGATGCCGACGCATCCGGCCGCCAGTGCCCCGGGCAGCGCGGCGTCCGCGGAGGAGTTTGCCGCCCGCATCCCGGGTCGCGGCCGCTGCCTCGGCGACGGCACCGGATTCGTGCGCGCCCGCATCCGCGGCGCCTTGAATGTGGACCTGGACTGGAAGAACGCCCAGCTGGAGTGCCGCGGCGAGCCGCGCCCCGATGGCAGCGGACTGCGCATGAGCTTCGCGGGACCCGGCCCCGGCGGCAGGGTCTTGCGCCTGGTCTTTGGCGTGCGCTCGGCGCGCGAAGGCGCCCCGGGGCGCGAGCTGCCGACCAATCTGACCGTGTTGCTGGACGGCGGGCGGCTGTTCGCGACCCGCGGCGATGACAAGTGCACGATGGACCAGCTCTCGCAGCGCCCATTGGCGGACAGCGCCGGCACGCGGGCCTGGCGCATTGAAGGCCATGGGTTCTGCGTGGCGCCGGCCAGTGCCCCCGGGGGCGAGAGCCGCATCCTGGTCAGCCGTTTCGATTTCGCGGGCCGAATCGAGTTCTAGGGAGTCATCTTCAAGCGCATGAAAACGCATCCGCAGACCCGTTCCTGGCTGATTCTGGCCTTCGCCGCCTGTGGCGCGCTGGCGCTCTTCAGTGGCACCGGCCGCTCCCAGACGCCCGGTGAGCAGCTCGAGGATCTTTCGGCTTTTCCGCAGACCACGCTCACGATCACCGGTGGCGGGGGCACCCATCAGTTCTCAGTCTGGCTGGCCAATACCCCGCACCGGGATGAGCAGGGGCTGATGTTCGTGCGCGAACTGCCGGCCGATCGGGGCATGGTGTTCAGCGGCCCGCAGCCGCGCGTGTGGAGCATGTGGATGCGCAATACCTACATTCCGCTGGACATGCTGTTCGTGAGCGAGACCGGCCGCGTGGTCAAGATCGCTCACGCCATCCCGCACGACGACACCACCATCAGTTCCGAGGTGGTGGTGAATGCGGTGATCGAACTGCAGGGCGGCATCAGCGACCGGCTGCACATCAAGGTCGGGGACCTCGCCCGGTGGAAGCCGGCTCCCTAGTCCGGATAAGCTGCTCGCCAGGCGGGTCCCGCGGCCATGTTGTAGAAAACGCACGGCAGCCGCCGTGCGCGGACCAATGCGCTGATTTCCTGCCCGCCGATGACCCTCCGACCTAGCGCCAGCGGGATTCAAAAGCCACGCTCTGCTGTGGTGCAGTTCATTAAAATGTTGCCCCAAAACAACACAACATTGTGTTGCGCAGGTTTTACAGCTTATGCTGGCGCCACAGAAGGGAGCAGCGCTACGCGCCTGCTTGGGTATCAACTTGGATCGTATGCAGTGCACCGCACTCTATTTCGGTTGTATTCATGATTATCTGTAGATGCGCCGATGAGTGCAGGGAAGCGGCATACCGGAGATTTCCGACATGTCAGCAACAAAGAGCAATAAACAGGGTTCGAATCGTTCGCAAAATCTGATCCGCAATTCCGTTCACGTAGCCGTTCTCGCTGCGCTCGCCACCGCCACTGCGGCGGCCCAGGCGCAGCAGGCCCCGGCCAGCCCTGCCGATGATCAGATCCAGGAAGTGATCGTCACCGGTTCGATGATCAAGCGCAGCAACGCGGAGACCGCGGAGGCTGTCACCGTCATCAAGGCGGACATCCTCAAGGACCAGGGCATCGTGAATGTGGAGCAGGCGTTGAACACGCTGACCTCCAACACCCCGTCGGTCAACATCTCCTCGGCGGTAGGAACGTTCTCCGGTGGCGGTACCTACGTCGACCTGCGCGGCCTGGGCAACGGCCGCACCCTGGTGCTCCTCGATGGCCAGCGTCTGGCCCCCAATGCCTTCACCGGCAATGCGGTCGACCTGAGCGGCATTCCGTTCTCGGCCATCGACAAGGTGGAGGTGCTGCGGGAAGGCGCCTCGGCGCTGTACGGTTCGGACGCCATCTCGGGCGTGGTCAACTTCATCACCAAGAAGAATTACCAGGGCGCCACCGTCCAGGCCAATTTCGACCACCCGCAGAAACCCGGCGGCGCCTCCGGTGAAGCGGACTTCACCTTCGGACACGGGGACCTGGCGAACGACGGCTATAACCTGCTGGTCACGGCCAGCTACACCAAGCAGCAGGAGCTGCGCGCCACGCAGCGCTCGTTCTCGGCATCCGGATACGATCCGGCGCGGGGCGTGACCAATACCAACGATCCGGGAACCTGGCCCGGTTCCATCCTGGATAACAACGGCAACCTGTACCAGTATGGTTTTCCGACCTGCTCGGGCAATCCGCTGCTGACCACGGATAACGGCGACTGCGCCTACCGGTACTCCGCGGCGACGGACCTGCTGCCGCAGTCCAGCGAGGCTTCCGGCATGGTGACCTTCACCAAGTCGCTGCCGGGCAATAACCAGCTGGAGCTGCAGTACCTGTACGCCCGTTCCACCGTGACTGGCTATTCCGGCCCGATGTTCTATTTCTACCAGATGGACCCGGCGAGCCCCTACTTCCCGGCGGCCAATCAACTGACCTGCGTCGGCGGCGCAGCCAACTGCGGCAACGCGGCGCCGGATCTGGCCGACCCGATCTATGCGATCTGGTCCGATCCCGCCAACAACCGCTACAACGGCAACATCAACACCGAGCAGAGATTCGTGTTGACGTTCTCCGGCACCAACAGCGGCTGGGACTACACGACGGAACTGAACTACAGCCAGAACAAGAACGACAATCGCAATACCGGGGGCTATCCGAATGAGGACGTGCAGGCCCCGGGCGGCGTCCTGAGCGACCTGATCAATCCCTTCGGTCCGCAAAGCGCGGCCGGACAGGCGTTGATCAACCAGTCGTACATCAACGGTGTCTACGCGAATCGGCGAGGACAAGCGCTGGAGCATCGACGCCCATGCCACCCATGAGCTGGGCGATGCCTTCAATGCCGGCGCTCCGGCGAGCTTCGCACTCGGCATTGATGTCGGAGGCGAGCGCTTTCAGTACGCGACCACGCCCTACAACGACCTCACCAGCGCCGCGACCGGTCTGACGGACAGTGCCGTCGAAGGCAGCCGTCAGAGTCAGGCGATTTTCGCCGAACTGGACGTGCCGATCTCAAAGACTCTCGAGCTGGATATTTCGGATCGCGAGGACCGCTACAGCGATTTCGGCAGGACCAACAACGGCAAGCTGAAGGTGCGCTACCAGCCGACCAGTTACCTGACCGTGAGAGGGTCCGCCTCCACCGGCTTCCGCGCGCCCACTCTGTATGACCTGTACTCGCCGAACTTCCTGGCCGCCTCTAGCGCCGGCACCATTGGACAGGGCAACCCGGACTGCGGGGCCACCCCCGTTCCGCCATTTACGACAACATACCTGCAACTCGCAGGGACTGGGGTTGTACGGCGGAAATCCGAACCTGACGCCAGAGACCTCGCAGAACTTCGATTTAGGCGTCATCGTCTCGCCGATCCAGGATCTGGGCATCACGCTGGACTACTACCGGATACTGCTGAAGAACACGATTGCGACCATTCCGACCTCGGCGATCTACAGTGATCCCACCACCTTCGCAAGCTCCTACGTGTTCGGCAGCAACGGCCTCACGCCGACCGATCCAAGAGTCCTCGGCCTGCGTATCCTTCGTACACACTGCCCACCTGCGGATACATTCTGAAGAACTTCCAAAATACGGGGCGCATCACGACCGATGGTATCGACATCAGCGTCCAGTACCTGCAGCACACCTCGGTCGGAACCTTCCGCGAAGACCTGGAAGGCACGGCGACCACGCAGTTCCGGGATGAGCAGTACACCGGCGGGCCGCCCCGCAACCTGGTGGGCTGGTTCAATCACTTGGCGCCGGCGTACCGCTGGCAGCACAATCTGCGGGTCGACTGGACGAGCCCGAACAGCATGTTGGGCGCCGGTATCAGTCAGCGGCTGTACTCGCGGTACATCGACCAGTTCCGCGATGGCAACGGCAAGCAGCGTGAGGTGGGCACCTACTCGACCGTCGACACCTACGTGAGCTACAAGCCGATCGAGAAGCTGACCGTGCTGTTCGGCATCAAGAACCTGCTCGACAAGAATCCGCCGTTCACCAACGCATCGCAGGACAACTTCGCGGCCGGGTACAACCAGCTGGTCGTAGATCCCCTGATGCGCAACTTCTACGTCAACGTGAAGTACGTCATCTTCTAAATCCCTTTGGGAGAGGTCGAATTAAAGCCCCGCTTCGTGCGGGGCTTTTTTTTAGGTGCGTCCTGCCGCAAGCCCAGCGCGACGGCTACTGCGAGGACAGCACCAGGGCGGCACCGCCCTGGTCCACGGTGCGCAGCGTGACCGGCCGGCGCCAGACCCGCTGGATGTATTCGAGCACCTTGCGGCCGCGCTCCACGTCGATGCCCCGACCGTCGGTCAGGTGGTCATGCTCCAGTTCCAGGGAGCCGTCATTGCGCAGCTGCGCAACCGCGATGTTCGGGGCGCCGAAATTGTACTTGGGCGCGAGCAGCGCCTCGTGCAGGCCATGCAGGTCGCGCTCCAGCACCCGCACCTGGCCATCGCTGCGGGCCGCGAAGCGGAACAGGCCCAGCTCCTCGGCGATTTCGCGGCTCAAGTGATTGCGCACGAAGCCGAAGTCGTCATCCTGCTGCATGATGCGCCGGGCCGCCTCCAGACCCTGCGCTTCGATGATCTTCTCCCACAGCGAGAATCCCAGGTGATAGGGGTTCACCGCGAGGGCCACCTGCTGGTCGGCCGCCATCGGGCGCACCACGTCCGAATGGCATTTGATGGCCTCCACGTACGCCCCCGGGGGCACGAAGTCCGCTTCGCGCAGCAGCCGGGCGTGCCAGTAGGAGGCCCAGCCCTCGTTCATGATCTGGGTGGCGAACACCGGATAGAAATAGAACGACTCCTCGCGCACCGCCAGGAAGATGTCGCGCTCCCAGCTCTCCATTTCGGGGGCGTAGTGGGCGATGAACCACAGCAGGTCCCGCTCCGGATGCGGCGGCACGGCGGCGCGCTTGCGGGTCTCGAAGGCGCCCCGGGCCGCCACCGGGTCAAGCGAGGCGAAGCGGCGCCGGAAGTCATCGTCCACCAGTGCCTTGGCATCCGGCAGGAATTCGGGGAAGCGCTCGCGCCGCAGCCGCTGGTCGATGTCGATATGCTGTTCCAGGGCGAGCGCCGCATCCAGCGCCGCCTCCACCCGCTGCGCCCCGTGCTGCTGGATGGCCTGGCTGATCTGCCGGGCGTGGCTGGCGGCGTGCTCGACGATGTGTTCGCTGACCTGCTCCTGACAGCGCCGGAACAGCAGGTTGTTGCGCGAGAAGTCGGCGTGCCCCAGCACGTGCGCGGTCACCAGCACGTTCTCCGCCAGGCCGTTGCCGTTCGACAGGTAGGCGTGCCCGGGATTGCCCGGGAACACCACTTCGAACAGCCGCGAATGCCCCATGTTGCGCTGGATCAGCTGGTAGATGTAGCGCACGCCAAATGACCAGTGCGGCATGCGCACGGGCAGGCCGTAGACCGCAATCTCCATCATGAAGGCGTCGGGAACGGCCTCGAACTCCACCGGATGGAAATCAAGCCCCAGGCGGGTGGCGAGTTCCTCCATGCGCTGCACGTAGCTGCGCCAGTCACCGCCGGGACTGAGGTGCGGGTCGCTCATCCGCCGGCCTTGATCTCGGCGCTGAAGAAATGCCGCACGGCGCTCCATACGGCGTCGAAGTCATCGATGACGAAGCTCGCCACCGGCTGGCCGTCCGCGGCCGCATCGCCGAACAGGCGCCCGGTCTCGGTGGCCAGCTGCCGCGACAGCCCGGAGGCGACCTCGACATAACCCGAGAAACAGGCCTTGCTCGAGATGTCGCTGAGCGCCTCCTGCGCCGGCTCGTGATCGCCGATGCTGTTGTCCCCGTCGGAGGCGTAGAACAGGTAGATGTTGTGGCGTGCGGGGCTGAAGCGCGCATCGATGATCTCGCGCACCTTGTTCAATCCCGTGGAGGCGACCGTACCGCCGGTGCCGGTCACCTGGAAAAACTCGCCTTCCGGAAATTCCCACGCTTCGGTGGTATGGGCGACGAACACGGTTTCCAGCGAACGGTATTCGCGCCGCAATCCCTGCACCACCCAGAAGAAGAACACCTTGGCGAGCTTGCGGTCGCGTTCCGACATGCTCCCGGAAACATCCATCATGAAGAACACCACGGCGTGCACGGCCGGCTGGCGGCGACGCGCCAGCTGCCGGAAGCGCAGATCCTCGTCGGTGAAAGTCTTAGGACCCCCCAAGCCCTGGCGCTTCACCAGCTCCTTGACCGAGCGGCGCCGATCCAGGCGCGAGCGCGCCCCGCGCCGATCCCAGCCCTCACGCACCCAGTCGCTGTCGTCGGAAGGGCCCACCCGGGCCTTGAGGTTCGGCAGCTGCATTTCTTCCCACAGCCAGTCGACGATGTCGTCGATCTTGATCTCCAGCAGCAGCTGGATGCCGCCATCGCCCCGGCCGCCCTCGCCTTTGTCCGCTCCCTGGTCGGGCGCCGCATCCACCAGCACATCGCCGGCCTTCGCCTCTCCCTGACCGACGCCCTGGGATTCGTCGGAACTGCGCAGGCGGAAGTGATAGTGCTCGAGCATCCTCACGGGCACCCGCACGGTGCGCGCCGAGTCGTTGATCACGTCCCCGCCGGCGATGATCTTCGGCAGGTTCTCGCGGACCGCCTCGCGCACCTTCTCATCGTGCCGCAGCCAGTCCCGGGCGCCGCGCGAGAACAGGTCGTACCACCTGGCGAGGCCCAAGGCACTGGCATCATCGCTGTTCGCAGTCATGCGCTCCCGTCCTGTGCTTGGCCGTTACTCCTGTGCGAGCAGGGTCGTGACGTAGCTCAAGGCTTCCTTGGCGCTGTGCTCGTCGTATCCATACTCCTTGATGAGCCGTTCCTGGACCACCGAGATCTTCTGCCGGGCCTCATCGTCCGGCCGGGCCGTGGAAGTCACCAGCCGCAGCACGTCGCGGCGCTCCTCGAACAGATACTGCTCGATGGCCTCACGCATGCGCGCGTGACTGGCGAGCTGGAACTTCTCGCCGGCCTTGAAGGCGACCATGGCCTTGCGCACGACTTCCTGGCGGAAGGAGAGCTTGCCGGAGTCGGAGACCTTGATCTTCTCCTCGACCTGGCGCAGGAAGCGCTCATCGGCGGGGCGCGTCTCGCCGGTGATCGGATCGGTGACCTGCCGGTGATCCAGCGAGGCCTCCACCTCATCCAGATACTTCTCCAGCAGCTGCTGCGCCTCGGCCTCGAAGGAGGCGAACATCGCCCGATGCACGTCCTCCTTCACCCAGCGGTTATAGAACTCCTTGCGCGCGGTCACCAGGTGATCGATCCAGGCCTTCTTGTGCTTGGCTTCCATGCGCGCATCGGAGTCGATCGAATCCTTCAGCGCCAGCAGCAGCTCCATGCTGGTGAGACTGTGGGTATTGCCGCGGGTGATGGCATTGGACAGCGCGTTGATCACGAACCTTGGGCTCACGCCGGTCAGGCCCTCGTCGGTGTTCTCGGCCCGCATCCGGGCCGCCTCCGACTCCGGCACGCCCTCGACCGCCTCGCCGGAATACAGCCGCAGCTTCTTCGCCAGGTCCAGGCCTTCCCGCTCGGGCTTTGACAGGCGCGTCAGGATCGCGAACACGGAGGCCAGATCCAGCACGTGCGGATCCAGGTGAACGTCGCGGAACGCCGGGGCGCCGACCACCAGCTTCTTGTAGATGCGCGCCTCGTCCTGGTAGGAGAGGGAGTACGGCACCTTGATGATGACCATGCGGTCCAGCAGCGCCTCGTTCTCCTTCTCCTGCAGGAACTTGTGGAACTCGGCGAGATTGGTGTGCGCCAGAATCGTCTCATCCAGGTGAATGAGCGGGAAGCGCGACACCTTGACGTTCTTCTCCTGGGTCATGGTCAGCAGCAGGTACAGGAACTCGCGCTTCACCTTGAGGATCTCGATCATCTCCAGCATGCCGCGGCTGGCGGCATACACGGCGCCCGACCAGGACCAGGCGCGCGGATCGCCTTCGTCGCCGATCTGCGCGACCTTGGCCAGATCCACCGAGCCCACCAGATCGGCGATGTCCGCGGTCGTGGGGTCATGCGGTGCGTAAGTGCCGATGCCGGTGCGCGCGGCTTCCGAGATGAAGATGCGCTCCACCGGCACGCGCACGAAGTCGCCCTCGAATTCCCGCTCCACGTATTCGCGGGCCCACGGCGACAGCTCACCCTGGATTTCCACGCCATAGCGTTCGCGGAACTCGGCGCGCAGGCTCGCGGGCACCAGGTTCAGCGGATTCTCGCGCAGCGGCGAGCCCTTGATGCCATACAGCGCGCCCGCATCGGTGCGGCTGTATTCCTCCAGTCCGCGCTTCATCAGGATTGCCAGCGTGGACTTGCCGCCCGAGGGCGGCCCCAGCAGCAGCAGCAGGCGCCGACCAACGTCGGAACCCGCGGCCGCGGCCTTGAAGTAGTCGACCACGCGTGACAGCGGTTCATCGATGCCGAACAGTTCGCGGCGGAACAGGGCGCGCGCCTTGAGGCTGTCGCCGCCGGGTTCCTGGCCCTGGCCATGCCAGCGCAGCATGTCCCAGATGTATTGGTGGCTGCTGCGCGAGGCCGCGGCGGGATTCGCGGCCACGACATCGGTCAGGTATTCGCCGAAGCTGCCGTCCCATCGCTGCGAGCGATGCAGCTTGCTGAAGGAACTCAGGGACTCCAGGAAGCCCTGGGACTTGATCGGATCCTCTCGCGTACTCATCAGCCATCCCTCCGGCGCTGAGCGCAAATTGAGCATCTCGACTGCGGCCTCTATGGCCGCGACCTCGTCTTAAGGTAAGTCCGCCGCGTGTTAAGTAGCGTGACCGGCCTCATGGTCTGTGCAGGTCATGTACCCGTATTCATCTATGCAGCATTCGGGCCCGCTCCCATCCTTGAGCCAGACAGCGGCCTTGGCCCTGACAGGCTCCTGACAGGGAATCTTTTGCATCGCGATCGTGCGCGCGGGCTGCGCCGCGCACCAAAGTGCAACAGTCGCGCGGCCCGATTGCGCTAGAATCACCTGCAAAGAAAGGCATCTGCCGCCAAGCCATTGAAACTTTTGCCTCGATTGGCACTCTGACACTTCGATGATGCATACCTTCCGGCCCCGTCTCGCCACCTTCTATGGTTGTTTGACCCTGGCCAGCCTGGTCGGTTGCACGATGACCCCCAGCGTCCATGAGTCGGCGCCCGCCAACTACAGCATCGCCGGAGTCTGGGAACTGAACCCGGCCTTAAGCTCCGACGCGGACATGGTCCTGGCTTCGCTGCAGCCCAAGCCACGCCGCGGTCCGGGCGCGGGCAAGGGACCCGCCGATGGCCAACCGGCGCCCGAAGTCATCAACGACCCGACGACGGATCTGCCGCCCATCGATATCTCCAATGGCGGCCGGGGGGCCATGTTTCGCGGCTACGACTCCGACAACGAGTACTACGCCTACCGCCCTCCCATCGATTTCCAGACCAATGTCCTGGCCGGCGGCCAATGGCTGAAGATCCAGCAGTCCGATTCGGCGGTGAGCATCGACAATGCAGCCACGTCGCGCAGTTTCACGCCCGGTGAAAAGAGCGTGGTGTCCGTGACCAGCGGCGTGGCCGACCAGGTTTCCGGCTGGTCGGGGCGCAAGTTCGTGGTCTACCAGAACCCCCAGATCGGCCCCAGGGTGCAGGAGACCTACACCCTGTCCGGCGACGGCCGGCAGCTGCTGGTCAAGATCGAGGTCTCCAGCGAGGGCCGCAACAAGGCCATGAAAGTGACCCGGACCTATGAGCGCAGCACCCGGGATCCGGCCTTCTTCCGGCAGACCCTGCAGCTGAGCATGCCCCCGACCAACTAACCGCCACTGGTCCCGCTTTGCGGGCCATTCATGCGCCGGCCCGTGCGGCTCAAGACGCCTGGCTTTTCCCGGCTCCCGCAACGGCCTATCCTTGGGCGGGTGAACTCCACCAGCCTCACCGCCGCCGCCCCGGTCGCCCTGCCCCGCCCCACGCCGGAGGCCGAGACGGACGTGCAGGCCACGGGACGGGCCGACGGGACGGACTACCAGTCCCTGAGCCGCACCGAGCTGCTGCTGATCCTGGGGTTCTGGCTGCTGATCGCCATCCTCACCTCGGCCAACAACCTGATCGAGCCGCGCACCGGCCCCTGGCAGCCCCGGGTGCCCTTCGCCTCGGAGATGGTGTACTTCGCCAACTCCCTGATGTGGTGCGCGGTGACCCCCGTCATCATCTGGTTCGCCAGCCGCTTCGCCATCGATCGCACCAACTGGCCCACGCGGGTCATGTTCGTGGTGATCGGCCTGGTGCTGGCGATCTTCATCGACCTGGCCACCAGCTTCGTGCGCCAGCACCTGTTCTATTCCCCAACGCCGGTGTCGGCGGAAATGGCGGCCATGGCGCGCCTGCGGCGACTGTGGTTCATGAACGAATTCATCGTCTTCGTGGCGGTGCTAGCCGCGGGCTTCGCGCGCAACTACTTCTGGCGCTACCAGGTGCGCCGCGAGGAGGCCGTGCGCCTGCAGGCCCAGGCAGCGCAGCTGCAGGCCCAGCTGGCCGATGCCCGGCTGTCGGCGCTGCGCATGCAGCTGAATCCCCACTTCCTGTTCAACACCCTGCATGCGGTTTCCGCGCTGGTGGAACGTGATCCGCGCGGCGTGCGGCGCATGATCGCGCGCCTGAGCGAACTGCTGCGCACCTCCCTGGACGAGGCCGACGAGCCGGAGGTGCCGCTGCAGCGGGAGTTCACCTTCACCGAGCGCTATCTGGACGTGATCCAGATCCGCTTCCAGGGCCACCTGCATGTGGACATGCACGCGGACGACGATGTGCGCGACGCGCTGGTGCCGAATCTGATCCTGCAGCCGCTGGTCGAGAACGCCATCAAGCATGGCATCAGCAAGTTGAGCAGCGGCGGGCGCATCGAGGTCACCGCGAAGCGCGAGGGCGAGCGGGTGATCATCAGCGTGCGCGACAACGGTCCGGAAGTGAGCCTCGAGAATCCGCCCTCGCCCAACAGCCTAGGCCTGCGCAACACCCGGGCGCGACTCGCCGCACTGTACGGCCCTGACCAGAGCCTCACCCTCATGCACGCCGCCAGCGGCGGCCTGGTGGCCGAAGTCTCGCTGCCCTATCACACGCAGAATGACCTGCGCACCTCGGCAGTGGCCGCGACCGCCTGAAGAGCTTCGATGTCGGGTCCAAACCTGCGCGTACTCATCGTCGATGACGAAGCCCTCGGGCGTCAGCGCCTGGAGGATTTGCTGCGTCACGAGGAAGGGGTGGAAATCGTGGGCTTCGCGGACAACGGCGATGCGGCGATCGAGGCCATCCGCACGCTGAAGCCGGGCCTGGTGTTCCTGGATGTGCAGATGCCCCGGCGGACCGGGCTCGAGGTGGTGCGCGATGTGGGACCGGAGAACATGCCGCCCACCATCTTCGTGACGGCCTACGATCGCTACGCACTGGATGCCTTCGACGTTGCCGCGGTCGACTACCTGGTGAAGCCCTTCGACGACGAGCGCTTCGAGCAGGCCTTCCGGCGCGCCCGCAAGATGATCGGCCTCACGGAACTCGGCAAGCTGTCCGAACAGCTGCGCACGGTGCTCAATTCCAGCGCATCACTGCCCGGCCCCGGCCCCGGCGCGCCGGCCGCAGTGCCCGCCTCGCTGTCGGACTCGGTGGCCACCGGGTATCTGGAACGCATCGCGGTGGAAATGCGCGGCCAGGTGCGGGTCGTGCCGGTCGCGACCATCGAGTACATCGCGGCCAGCGGTCCGTATGCCGAAATCCACGTCGGGGATCGCACCTACATCATCCGCGAGCGCATGCAGACGCTGGAGGAGCGCCTGGATCCGGCGCATTTCTTCCGCATCCATCGTTCGGTGATCGTGAAGCTCGACCAGATCGAGACCCTGCTGCGCGAGGCGGGCGGCGACTACGCCGTGCAGCTGCGCTGCGGGGCGCGTCTGTCGGTGAGCCGCAATCGGGTCGAGCCCCTGGAAAAATGGATGGGGCTGGCCAAGGCCCGCTAGCCCTAGAGCTTGATCCGCTTCCACACGCCCGCGCGCCAGCGGCCATACAGCGCCGAACCCAGCAGCAGCGTGTAGATCACGACCGCGGCCCAGCCGCCGCGGGCGCCGTAGCCGAACTGCGGCAGGAAATGCAGGAAGCCGCCTCCCTGGGCGAAGGTCAGGCTGTGCGCCAGCGGCACGAACAGGAACCACGACAGCAGCAGCACCAGCGCCGCCGGCACCAGCGTATCCCCGGCACCGCGCAGACAGAAGCCGCTGGCGATATTCAGCCCATCGAAGACCTGATAGGCCGCCGCGAACCACAGGAACAGCGCGGCCTGCACCACCACGGCCGCTCTGGCCGGGTCGCGCGCGCTCAGCAGCAGCGGCAATACCCAAGGACCGGTGAGCGCCAGCAGCACCCCGATTCCGCCCATGAGGACGGCCGCCATGAGGATGACCCGGGAACCCACCCGCATCGCCCAGTCCCGGTCGCCGGCGCCGATGGACTGCCCCACCAGCGTGGTGCCCGCCTGCGCCACGCCGACGCCGGGCATGTAGGAAATGGCGGTGAAGGCCATCACCAGCTGGGTTGCCGCACCGTCGATGGCGCCCAAGCGCACCTGCATCAGTTGGAACAGGGAGATGCCGATCAGGTCCGAGGCGCCGGTCAGCCCCATCGGCAGGCCGATCCGCAGCTGGGTCTTCAGCACCGCCCAGCGCGGGCGCCACATCAGGTGGGTGCGGTACTCGCGCCGGTAACGGGCCGAGAGGAAGATGCACAGCGTGCTGCCCAGGCCGATGGCCTGCGCGCAGGTCGACGCCCAGGCGGAGCCGGCCACTCCCATCCCCAGCTCGAAGATGAACAGGCGGTTCAGGACCACATTCGCGAGCGTGACGATGACGGTGATCAGCACCGTGGTGCGCGGGTGGCTGATGCCGTTGAAGAAGCCCAGCAATCCCCACACCGCCACGCCCAGGGGGGCCCCGGCCACCCGCGGCAGCCAGAAGTGCGCCGCGGTACTCTCGATGTCAGGGGCGATGCCGAAGGGCGCCAGGATGTAATGGCTGGAAAACGCGACGGCCAGGAACAGGGGTGCAACGCACAATATCCCCCACAGACCCGTCCAGGCGGCCTGCGCGGCGCGGTGCCGGCGACCGGCGCCGAAGCACTGGGCGACACAGGTCTGCACCGCCATACCGGTGCCCCCGAGCAGCAGCACCACGGCCAGGACCAGCCAGTTCACCGCCCCGACCGCCGCCAGGGCGGTGGTGGAGATATGGCCGATGAACCACAGGTCAGTGAGGTTCAGGAGCGTCTGCACGGCGCTGTTGGCCACCAGCGGCAGCGCCAGCGCCAGCACCGCCCGCAGGTCCACGTGGGCGCGGCCTGCCGCGTCCACGCGCCGCGCGGGCAGTCCGCCCTGCGGCAGCTGTGATGCAGTCGGGGTATTCATGGCAAGCCGGCAAGTATGCTCAGGTGCGGTTCAAAACTTGCATATTATCGGTAACCGGATAATCGATTAAGGCGTCCCAAGACGATGAACTCACCTGGCCTTCCCGTCCGCACCGAGTACCGTCCGGTGGACGCCACTTCCCCCCTGGACGGCGTGCCCCTTAACAAGGAGTCCCTGAAGCACGCCTTCTACAGCAACCTCTTCTATGTGCAGGGCAAGATTCCGACCCTGGCCACCCGCCACGATTACTACCTGGCCCTCGCGCTGACCGTCCGCGACCAGATGCTGCACCGCTGGATCAGCACCGCCGAGGCCTACACCAAGCATGGCTCGCGCACCGTGGCCTACTTCTCCGCCGAGTTCCTGATGGGTCCGCATCTGGGCAACAATGTCCTGAACTTGGGTCTCGAGCAGGTTGCGCGCGAGGCCCTGACGGAGCTGGGCCTGGATTACGAGGAACTGCTCGAGTGTGAGGATGAGCCAGGCCTGGGCAACGGGGGTCTGGGGCGCCTGGCCGCCTGCTTCCTGGACTCCCTCGCCACGCTGGAGATCCCGACCATCGGCTACGGCATCCGCTATGAGTTCGGCATCTTCCAGCAGGAAATCGTCGACGGCTGGCAGGTCGAGAAGACCGACAAGTGGCTGCGCTTCGGCAATGCCTGGGAAATCGCCCGGCCGGAATGGGCGGTGGAGGTCAAACTCGGCGGCTGCACCGAACACTACAGCGACGAGCACGAACGCGTGCGCACCCGCTGGGTCCCGCAACGCACCGTCGTCGGCGTGCCCTACGACACTCCCATCCTGGGCTATCACGTCAATACCGCGAACACGCTGCGCCTATGGCGCGCCGAGGCCACCGAGTCCTTCGATTTCTCGACCTTCAACCGCGGCGACTACTATGGCGCCGTGAACCAGAAGGTCTCCTCGGAGAACCTCACCAAGGTCCTCTATCCCAATGACGAGGCGGTGCAGGGCAAGGAACTGCGCCTCGAGCAGCAGTTCTTCTTCGTCTGCTGCTCGCTGCAGGACATGCTGCGCATCCTCAAGACGCAGGGCATCCCGCGCGAACGCCTGCATGAGAAATTCACCGCGCAGCTGAACGACACGCACCCGGCGATCGCGGTCGGCGAGCTCATGCGGCTGCTGATCGATGAAAACGCGATGGACTGGGACAGCGCCTGGGCGATCACCCGCAAGACCTTCGCCTATACCAATCACACCCTGCTGCCGGAGGCGCTGGAGCGCTGGCCGCTGTCGCTGTTCCGCCGCATCCTGCCGCGCCACATGGAAATCATCTTCGAGATCAATGCCCGCTTCCTGGACGAAGTGCGCATCCGCTTCTTCGGCGATGACCATCGGGTCAGCACCATGTCGCTGATCGATGAGAGCGGCGAGCGCTTCGTGCGCATGGCGCACCTGGCCTGCGTCGGCAGCCATGCGATCAACGGCGTGGCCGCGCTGCATTCGGAACTTCTCAAGACCGACGTGCTGAAGGACTTCTACGCCATGTGGCCGGAGAAGTTCTCCAACAAGACCAATGGCGTCACGCCGCGCCGCTGGATCGCGCTGTCGAACCCGGGGCTCACCCAGCTGGTCAGCGAAGTGATCGGCGATGACTGGGTCCGGGACCTGACCATACTGCGCAGGCTCGAACCTTTCGCCCAGGACGCCTCGTTCCTCGAGCGCTGGCAGAAGATCAAGCACGCCAACAAGTCAGCGCTGGCCAAGGCCATCCGCAGCCGCACCGGTATCTCGGTGGATCCGAACTCCCTGTTCGACGTGCAGGTCAAGCGCATCCACGAATACAAACGCCAGCACCTGAACATCCTGCACGTGATCGCGCTGTATCATCGGCTGCGCTCCGATCCGGGCCATGACATGCAGCCGCGCACCTTCATTTTCGGCGGCAAGGCCGCGCCGGGCTACTACATCGCCAAGCTCATTATCAAGCTCATCACCTCGGTCGGCGACATCGTCAACAAGGATCCGGCGGTGAAGGGCCGCATCAAGGTGGTCTACTGGCCCAATTTCAGCGTCAAGACCGGCCAGCACATCTACCCCGCCGCGGACCTGTCCGAACAGATCTCCACCGCCGGCAAGGAGGCCTCGGGCACCGGCAACATGAAGTTCTGCATGAACGGCGCGCTGACCATCGGCACGCAGGACGGCGCGAACATCGAGATCCGCGAGCAGGTGGGCGCCGAGAACTTCTTCTCCTTCGGGCTGTCGGCGCCGGATGTCTACGCCATCAAGGCCCGGGGCTACCACCCCGCAGATTTCTACAACACCAACGAGGAACTGCGCTGTGTCATCGACCTGGTGAAGGACGGGTTCTTCTCCCGCGGCGACACGCAGATCTTCAAGCCGCTGATCGATGGCCTGCTGGGCTGGGATCCCTACCTGGTGCTGGCCGATTTCCAGTCCTACGCGGACTGCCAGCGTCTGGTCGACCAGGCCTACGCCGACAGCCGGCACTGGGGGGAAATGTCGGTGCTGAACGTGGCCCGCTCCGACAGCTTCTCCTCGGACCGGACCATCCGCGAATATGCGGATGAGACCTGGAAGGTGCCGCGGGTGCCGATCCGGCTGCTGTCAGAAAAGGACCTGAGTTTCGGCACCCAGATGCCGGGGTGATAGCATAGCGCCGCTATGCGCGCGGCTGTTTATTACGGAAACCAGGATCTGCGCCTGGAAGAGGTTCCAGAGCCCTCACCCAAGCCCGGTGAGGTCAAGCTGCGCGTGCTCTACAACGGCATCTGCGGCAGCGACCTGCACGAATACTACGACGGGCCGATCACCACCCGCAGCCACGAACCGCATCCGCTGACCGGCCAGGTCAATCCGGTGATCATGGGCCACGAACTGGCAGGCGATGTGGTCGAAGTGGGCGCCGGCGTCGAGGATCTCGCCGTCGGCGACCGCGTGGCGGTGGAGCCGGTGCAGACCTGCGGCCATTGCCTGTACTGCGAGAGCGGTCAATACAACCACTGCGGCCTGCTGGCCTTCCACGGCTACAACCGCGACAGCGGCGGACTGGCGCAGTACTCCGTTGTGAAGCGTTCGATGGCACACAAGCTGCCGCGCGGCATGACCGGCATGCAGGGCGCGCTGGTGGAGCCCATGGCCATTGCCTGGCGCACCGCCGAGCGCTGCCGGCTCGAGGCCGGACAGACCGCGGTCATCCACGGCGGCGGGCCCATCGGCATCGGCGTCTACTTCACCTTGCGACGCCGCGGCGTGAACGTGATCGTCTCGGATCCATCACCCACCCGCCGCGCCGTGCTGCGCGGCCTGGGGGTCAGGGATGTACTGGATCCGCGCGAGACCGACGTGGTCGCGGCGGTCCGGGATCTGACCGGCGGCCGCGGCGCGCATGCCTCGGTGGATGCCGCGGGAGTGCCGGCGGCCTTCGATGCCGCCTTTCGCGGCACGCGGGTGGACGGCAACGTCGTGGTGGTCGCCATCCATACCCGTCCGCTCACCCTGGGCGCCATGGATATCCTGATGTCCGAAGCCCGGGTCACCGGTGTCGCCCTGTCGTGCAATGCGTTTCCGGCGGTGATCGCCGAAATGGCGGCGGGCGCCTATCCCCAGGAGGGCTGGGTCGAGACCATTCCCTTCGCGCGTCTCATCGATCAGGGATTCGAGCGCCTGCACCGCCAGGAAGGCACCAAGATCCTGGTGGACGTCGCCCGCGCCTGAAGTCTTCACTCCGAGGAAGCCACCCCCGTCATGGCAGTCAGTTTCGGCAAGAACCCGATGTTCGGCGGCTTCGCGGCGCCGTTCCGTGGCGAGGTGGACATACGCGACTGCGAAGTGGAAGGCGAGATCCCGACCGCCATCAACGGCGCTTTCTACCGCGTGGGTCCGGACTTCCAGTATCCGCCGAAGTTCGCCAACAACATTCCTTTTGACGGTGAAGGCAATGTCACCATGTTCCACATCGCCGACGGCCATGTGGACCTGAAGACCCGCTACGTGCGCACGCAGCGCTTCAAGGCGCAGGCGCAGGCACGCAAGGCGCTGTTCGGCATGTACCGCAATCCCTCCACCGATGATGAGGCGGTCAGGGGCCTGAGCCGCGGCACCGCCAACACCCACGTGGTGTACCACGCCGGCTCGCTGCTGGCGCTCAAGGAAGACAGCCCGCCCGTCACCCTGGATCCGGTGTCGCTCGCCACGCTGGATGACTATCACACCTTCGGCGGCAAGCTCAAAAGCCTGACCTTCACCGCGCATCCGAAGTTCGATCCGCACAGCGGCGAGATGCTGGCCTACGGCTACGAGGCCCGCGGCGAAGCCAGCGATGATGTCGCGGTGTACGCCATCGACCGCAGCGGCCGGATCACCTGGGAAGCCTGGATCAAGGTGCCCTACGTGGGCATGCTGCATGATTTCGCGGTCACCCAGACCCACATCGCCTTCCTGGTCATTCCCATGGCCACCGACGTGGAGCAGATGCGGCGGGGCGGCGTGCATTTTGCGTGGAATCCGAACCTGCCGACCTGGCTGGGGGTGATGCGCCGTGGCGGGGACGGCAAGGACCTGCGCTGGTTCAAAGGACCGGAGCGCTGCGCCACGCATGTGATGGGCGCCTTCTCGGATGGCGAGCGCATCTTCATCGACATGGACATGGGACTGAAGAACCAGTTTCCGTTCCTTCCCAACACCGACGGCTCGCCCTGGGATCGCAAGGCCGCCGAGGGACATGTGACGCGGCTGTCGGTGGACCTGTCGAAGCGGCACATCGAGTCCTACGACATGGAGATCCTGTTTCCGCGTGAGATCGGGATCCTGCCGCGGCAGGACGACCGCTTCCACACCCTGCCCTACCGCTATGGCTTCATGCCCACCATCGACGTTTCAAGGCCGGTGGACGAGCGGCTGGCCAATGCGCCCACCCGGCCGGTGAACTGCTATACGAAGTTCGACCTGCAGACCCGCAGCACCTCGACGTTCTTCGTGGGCGATGCCAGCAGTCTGCAGGAATGCTGCTTCGTGCCGCGCTCCGCCAGCGCGCCCGAGGGGGATGGGTACCTGGTCGGCGTGGCCAACGCCCTGCTGGAAGGCCGCTCCAACCTGGTGGTGGTGGACACGCAGCACATGGAAGAAGGTGCGGTCGCCACCGTGAAGCTGCCTTTCAAACTCAATCAGGGCATCCACGGCTGGTGGCTGCCCGGCGATCTGGTCAAACCCGCACTTTGAATAATAATTCTCCTGAGGGGAAATTCATGACACCGAAGGCTGCCTACGAGATCCGGATGATCGGCGTGCTGACGCTGATGTTCGGCTTCGTGTTCTTCGACCGCAACGCCATGGGCAACCTGGCGCCGTTCATCATGAACTCGCTGCATATCAGCGCCGAGCAGATCGGCGGCCTCTCCTCGGGACTGTCCATCTGCTGGGCCATATCGGGCTTTGCGATCGGCACGCTGTCGGATGCGATGAGTCGTCGCAAGTCCATCCTGATCATCACCGTGGTGATCTTCTCGGTGTGCTCGGTCATGTCGGGCCTGGCGCCCTCCTTCGGCGTGTTGCTGGCTTCGCGCATGCTGATGGGGCTGGCGGAAGGCCCCATCCTGCCCATCGCCCAGTCGCTGGTGGTGCTGGAGTCCGACGAAAACCGCCGCGGCTTCAACATGGGTGTGATGCAAAACCTCGGCAGCAATCTGATTGGTTCATTCCTGGGTCCGGTGATCCTCACGGCGCTGGCCGACTACTTCAGCTGGCGCGGCGCCTTCTTCGTCGCCGCGGTACCGGGCCTGATCTGCGCGGCGCTGGTCTGGCTGTACGTGCGCGAACCCGCCAAGGATGCGCAAGTGGCGGTAGCCGCCGTGTCGCCGGGCGAGCCCGCCGCCGTCGCGCGGCCCACCAGTGCCGCCGCGACGCTGGTGCAGGCGATGGGCTATCGCAACATGTGGATCTGCATTCTGCTCAGCGTCACCATGGTGCCCTGGATGATCCTCGGCTGGACCTTCCTGCCCACCATCTACGGCACCCTGCGGCATCTGTCGCACAGCGAGACCTCCTGGCTGGTCGGCGCCCTGGGCATTTCCGCAGCGGTGTTCGCCTTCATCGTGCCGGGTCTGTCGGACCGGTTCGGCCGCAAGCCCATCATGTTCACCTTCACCCTGATCGGCATCTTCTATCCGCTCGCGGCCCTGTACTACCAGGGATCGTCGTGGATGCTCGCCGCGCTGGTGTTCCTCGGCTGGTCCGCCAGTGGTACGTTTCCGCTGTTCATGGCCACCATCCCCTCGGAAACCATTCCGTCGCGCTACGTGGCGACCACGCTGGGACTGGTGATGGGACTGGGCGAGCTGATCGGCGGCGGCCTGGTGCCCTGGCTGTCCGGGCGCGCCGCCGATCATTACCACAACCTGGCCGTCACGATGTGGATCGCCTCGGGACTGGGGGTGATCGCCACGGTGCTGACGCTGTTCCTGGTGGAAACGGCGCCGGTGAAGGTCGCGGCGACCCGCAAGGCGCGGCTTGCCGCGGCGGGCGGCAGTACGGTCGCCGCATGAGTTGGATGAATGGACCGGCCGCACGGACCTGATCTTCTCGACCAGGCCTTCACGCGCGCGGCCGGCGCCTCGCTGGTCGCCGGCAACAGCGTGCGGCTGCTGCGGGATGGGGCCGAGAACTACCCGCAGTGGCTGCGCGCCATCAACGGCGCACAGCGGTATATCTGCTTCGAGAACTTCATCTTCTACGAGGATGAGGTGGGTGCGCAGTTCAGCGCCGCACTGATCGAAAGGGCACGCTGCGGCGTGCAGGTACGTCTCATCTATGACTGGCTGGGGTGCCTGGGCAAGGCCTCGAAGCAGTTCTGGCGGCCGTTGATCGCCGCGGGCGTGCAGGTGCGCTGCTTCAATCCACCGCGCGCCGCCCATCCCTTACTCTGGCTGCAGCGCGATCACCGCAAACTGCTCGCGGTGGACGGTGAGATCGGTTTCGTCACCGGCCTGTGCGTGGGCCGCAACTGGCGCGGTGATCCTGCCCGGGGTATCGCACCCTGGCGCGACACGGGACTTGAGATTCAGGGCCCGGCCCTGGCCGGCATGGAGAGCGCCTTCGCGGAGAGCTGGCAGGCCAGTGAGCCGGTGACGGATTCAGCCGCTACGCCGGCGCCGCAGGCGCTGGGGCCCTTCAGCCCCGCCGCGCCTGCCGCCGTGGCCGGCGATGTGGCGCTGCGCGTGGTCGCCACGGCACCGGGCACCCTGGCCGTGCTGCGCCTGGATCATCTGATCGCCGCTGCCGCACGCCGCACACTGTGGATCACGGATGCCTATTTCGCGGGCATTCCGCCCTACATCCAGGCGCTGCGCGCGGCCGCGCTGGACGGCGTCGACGTGCGGCTGCTGGTGCCGGGCGCCTCCGACATTTCGATCTTGCGGCCGCTGTCCCAGGCCGGCTACCGCCCGTTGCTCGAAGCCGGCGTGCGCGTGTTCGAGTGGAAGGGCTCCATGCTGCATGCCAAGACCGCGGTCGCCGACGGCCGCTGGGCCCGCGTGGGTTCCAGCAACCTCAATATCGCCAGCTGGGTGGGCAACTATGAGCTGGATGTGCTGGTCGAGGACGAGACCTTTCCGGCGCAGATGGAGCAGATGTTCGAGACGGATATGGCCGGATCCACGGAAATCGTCCTGCGTCGCAACCGTCGGCGGCTCAAGGCCGTGGCGAGCGGCCTGATCGGCCATGGCGCGCGACGGCGGCGTGAAGACCGGCTGGCCGCCGCGGCCGGCAGAGGTGATCGCGGTGGCAGCGCCGGACGCGCGGCAGCCGGCGCATTGCGGCTGGGACGCACCGTCGGGGCGGCGCTCACGGAGCAGCGGGTGCTGGCCACGACCGAAGCCAAGATCGTGGCGTTCGTGGCCCTCGCTGCCGCCTTGCTCGCGGCGTGCGTCGTGATGTGGCCATGGGTAGCCGCCGTGCCGGTGGCGCTGTTCCTCGCCTGGGCCTCGCTGGTGCTGTTCACGCGCGCATTCGCGCTGCGTCGCCAGCGCCGCAGCCACGGGCTGCCCACGGCCCGCCTCGAGCGCACGCCCGCGCGGACGGATCAGCCGCCCGAATAGTGGGTGTCCAGGTCCTGCCGCAGTCTGCGCGAGGCCAGTACGTAGTGCAGCGCCGACCACACGCAAAGCAGCGCCATGACCATCAGGGCCTGGCGGATGCCCGTGGCGCTGGCATTGCGACAGGCATCCGCCAGCGCCGGCAGCGCTCCATGGGCGGCGCGGCCGCCGGGACAACTGTCGAGATAGCCCGCGAGGGCATGGCTGGCAAAGCGATCGCTCAGGTAGCCGACCAGGGTGGGCCCTAAGCCGATTCCGGCCAGGCCCAGAACCAGGCCCGACATCACGAAGGCCGAGGACGCACGCATGTTGGCGCCCACCATGTTCTGCGCGATGGCCAGCGTGGGCGAATAAAAGACGAACATCGACACATGGGCCAAGATCAGGATGATCACCGTGCTCGTCAGGCTGCCGCGGGTAAGCCCGAGAATGAACAGCGGCGCGGCCAGCAGCAGTCCCAGCGCCGGACCCCACACCGCCCAGCGTCGGTCGAAGCGACCGGCCCAGTCGACCCCGAAGCCGCCGAGCAGCAAGCCGGAAGCCATGGAGACTCCCGCGATCAGTCCCAGCAGCCGGCCCACTTCGGCAGGACCCAGCAGAAAATTGCGCGCCAGGAAGGGGTTGAGGAACTGGCCGATGCCATTCATGGACATGCCGGCCAGTGCGCCTGCAATCATGGTCTGGCGCATCGCCGGCTTCGCGAACAGGAAGCGGGCGGCACTGAGCACGGACGGCGGCGGACCCTGTGAGGACTGCCCGGCATCGAACGCCCCGCGCGGCGGCTCGCGCAGGGTGAACAGCACCAGCACCGACACCAGCACCCCGGTAAGTCCGATCACGATGAAGGTGCTGCGCCAGCCGTAGTGCTGGGCCAGCCAGCCACCCATCACGGATCCGATGACCACCCCGAGGGGAGCGCCCAGCCAGATGACGGCCATGGCCGAGGCGCGCCGCGACATGGGGTAGTGATCGCCGACCAGCGACGCCACCGGCGGCCCGAAGCCGCCATCGCCGATCCCGACGCCGATGCGGCACAGGAGCAGCCGCCCGAAGCCCTGGGCAGTGCTGCACAGCGTGGCCATCACGCCGAACAGGCCCACGCAGGCCGCGATGATGCGGGTGCGGCTGCGATGCTCCGCCAGGCGCGCCAGCGGCAGGCCCATCAGGGTGTAGAAGACCGCAAAGGGGAATCCCTGCAGCAGGCCCATCAGGGAATCCGAGAATTTCAGGTCCACTTTCAGCGCCTGGGAGGATGCCGCCAGGCCCTGGCGGTCCGCCAGATTCAGGGCGCTGATCAGCACCAGCATGAACAATAGCCACGCCCGATAACCCCGGGAGAACATGGGCGCAGAGGTCGCATCCGGTGCAGCTGCTGGCATGAGCATTCCTTGCGGCAATTTGTGTGCGGGACGTCACGGATTCGGGCGCGCCAGTGTAATCCCAACTTCGTATCCATGGCATTTGACATAGCAAGACCTGTCAAAGCTGTGCGTCGGTGCGCGGCGCGGCGCTGGCGGATGCGGCTAGTCTTTGCCATATCGGGAGGGACACCATGCCGGCTACCAACATCACGCAGAACATCAACGCCGTTGCCGCCGCGACCCCGGTCGTCGGTTCCGTCGCCCTCGTGGCCCGGCAGCCCATCTACGGCACCTCCATGACGGTCGTGGCCTACGAACTGCAATACGCCGACTCCGCATCCGATGCGCCCCAGCCGGCCAACGGACCCAAGGAAGATGCCCTGAGGATGCTGGCGGATGCGGCGCTGGACATCGGACTGGACCGCCTTGCCGGCAGCCTGTCCGTCTATATCCACTATCCGCGCGAACTGCTGGCGGCGGCCGAGCCGCTGTCGCTGCATCCGGAGCGCGTCATCATCCAGATACCGGGCGATCTGCGCGCGGACGAGAGCGTGCTGCGCGGCATCCGCGCGCTGCGGGCTCGCGGTCACCATGTCGCGCTGGATGACTATTCACCGCAGGGCACGAGTCCCGCGCTGCTGGAACTGGTCGACATCGTCAAGGTGCCGCTGCCGAACTTCACGCCCGAGCAGCTGGCGCAGCTGGCCCCCGAACTCATTCGCCGCGGACTGAAGTTGATCGCCAAGTCGGTGGCAACCATTGAACAGTTCGAGCACGCCAGCCAGCTGGGCTTCGATGGCTTCCAGGGCGACTTCCTGCAGCGCCCGCAGCAGTTTCATTCGCAGCGCGCACCCCGCAACGGCTTCGCCACACTGCGGCTGCTCGCCACCGTGCAGAATCCGGACTGCACCATGCGCGAGGTCGAGCTGCTGATTTCGCAGGACCTGTCGATGTCATACCGGGTCCTGCGCTGCATCAACTCCAGCTACTACAGCCTGCCGCAGAAGGTCGATTCGATCCGCCAGGCGCTGGTGTTGCTGGGCATGGACAACCTGCGCCAGCTTTGCTCGCTGGCCGCGCTGCAGCAGCTCGAAAACCGCCCGCCCAGCCTGTTCGTGACGGCCATGGCGCGCGCCCACATGTGCGAACGGCTGGCGCGCCTGGCCGGCCAGAATCCGGCGGCGCCGTACTTCATCACGGGCCTGTTCTCGATGCTGGACGTGCTGATGGGCATGCCCATGGCCAAGATCGTCGATGAACTGCCGCTGGCGCCTGCGGTTGAGAGCGCGCTGGTGGCGGGCGAAGGCGATGCGGGCGCGGCCCTGGCCTGCGCCCGGGCCTATGAATCGGCCACCTGGATCCATGCGCGCTACCGCGATATCGCGCCCCACCTGATCCGCGCCGCCTACCTGGATGCGGTCTACGGCGCCGAGCAGGCCCTGGCCCAGATGCAGACCCCGGGCACGGGCGCGGTCGCACCGCCGCTGCGTCCCGGCCGGGTCTGATCCGACTTCAGTACGGGTCGACCTTGCCGGTCGAGAAGTTGACGATCTTGCCGTCCGTCGCGGGCGACATGTCGGCGATGGTCTTGATCAGCTTGGCCACTTCCGGCTCGACGGGCGAGGCTCCCTGCATGGCCTTGGTGTCGTCCTTGGTCGCGACGAACTCCGGCTGGAACAGCCCCACCAGCACTCCCTGAGGCTTCAGGGCCACCGCCAGCAGCGACATGTACTTGTTGAGCGCCGCCTTGCTGGCGCCGTAGTTCATGCCGATGGCGCCGGGCATCGCCCGACCGAAGGAGCCGACGAAGGAAGTGATGGTGGCCATGCGCTTGCCCCTGGAGGCGATCACATTGGGGGCGAATGCCTGCACGACCCGCATCGGGCCCAGCGTGTTCACGTCGAAGTCGTGCCGCGCGGCGTCAAAATCGATCTTGTCGTACGGCTTGGACACCTCCGCCATGTCGGCGGCAAAGGTCGGCTCCACCGCCGCCGCATTGTTCACCAGCACATCGATGGGCTGGGATTTGTACTTGGCGGCCAGCGCCTTGATCATGGCCGAGTCGGTCACATCCAGCTGCTCGATGACCAGATTCGGGTGCACCGCGCGGATCGCCTCCAGCGCCTTCAGGCCCGGGTCCCCGGGGGGCCGACGGGCCGTGGCAATGACATTCCAGCCCAGGACCGCGTACTGGCGGGCCAGCTCCAGGCCCAGCCCATGGTTGGACCCGGTGATCAGCACCGTGGAGCCGTCCTTGCTGAATGCGGCCAGGGCCGCCCCGGGAATGAGCGCGGCCAGCAGCAGCAGCGCAGCGAGTCTTTTCACAGTTGTCATGATGGCGGATACCCCCTGGAGATTGCCGGGGCGCAAAGATACCACCTTGGCGCCGAAACGCGGCAAGCCTCTTGTTTTCGCAGCGAATCCGGTGCTAGGGTTACCGGGTTATGACCAGCATTCGCACCCCTCCAGGCCTGTCAGCCGACGCCCCGGCGTCCGGGCTGCTTGCGCTCCTGCTCCTGCGCCGCTAGGCGCCATATTCATTCGCGCTACCCGTCGGCGCCATCAAGACGGGAACCAAAGCAACCCCCCGGATCCGCCACCGGAAGATTCCCATGTTGAAGACTCCGTCCGACAAATACATTCCCTTCGCCCCGATCGGCCTGTCCGACCGGACCTGGCCCAACCACGTCATCGACCGCGCGCCCATCTGGTGCAGCGTCGACCTGCGGGACGGCAACCAGGCGCTCATCGAGCCGATGAACCCGGCGCGCAAGCACCGCATGTTCGAGCAGCTGGTGAAGCTGGGCTTCAAGGAAATCGAGGTGGGCTTCCCGGCCGCTTCGCAGACCGATTTCGACTTCGTCCGCGAGCTGATCGAGGGCAACCTGATCCCCGAGAATGTGACCATCCAGGTCCTGACCCAGGCGCGCCCCGAAATCATTGCCCGTACCTATCAGTCGCTCGAAGGGGCGCGGCGGGTGATCGTGCACGTCTACAACTCCACCTCCACCACCCAGCGGCGCGTGGTCTTCAATCTGGATCGCGCCGGGATCAAGGACATCGCCGTGCGCGGCGCCGAATGCGTGCGCCGTGAAGCCGAGCGTCGCCGCGGCACCGAGTGGGTGTTCCAGTACAGCCCCGAGAGCTTCACCGGCACCGAGCTCGACTATGCGGTGGAGGTCTGCGATGCGGTCACCCGGGTGTGGGAACCCACCCCGCAGCGCAAGGCGATCCTGAATCTGCCGGCCACGGTGGAGATGGCCACGCCGAACATCTATGCCGACCAGATCGAATGGTTCGGCCGCCATGTGGCGCACCGTGACAGCGTCATCATCAGCGTCCATCCGCACAATGACCGCGGCACGGCCGTCGCGGCCGCCGAGCTCGCGGTGATGGCCGGAGCGGACCGGATCGAGGGCACGCTGTTCGGCAACGGTGAGCGCACCGGCAATGTGGACGTCGTGACGCTGGCGCTGAACCTTTACACCCAGGGAGTGAATCCGGGCCTGAACTTCTCCAACATCAATGAGGTGGCGCGCTGTGCGGAGGACTGCAACCAGCTGCCCATCCATCCGCGCCATCCCTACGTGGGGGACCTGGTGTTCACGGCTTTCTCCGGCTCGCATCAGGACGCGATCAAGAAGGGCTTCGCGGCCCTGCAGCCGGGCGCGATCTGGGACGTTCCCTACCTGCCCGTGGATCCGCACGATCTCGGGCGCACCTATGATTCCATCATTCGGGTCAACAGCCAGTCCGGCAAAGGCGGCGTCGCCTACCTGCTGGAACGCGACCACCAGTTCGTGCTGCCCCGGCGACTGCAGATCGAATTCAGCCAGGTGGTCCAGGCCGCGGCGGACACCACCGGCAAGGAGCTGACCAGCGATGAGATCGCGGCGCTATTCAGCGCCGAGTACCTGCGCACCAGTGCGCCGTTCGTCTACCGCTCGCACCAGCTGGCGGCAACGGCCGATGGTGCCGACCGCGAGCGCATCACCCTGCACGTGGACCGCAACGGCAGCCCGACCACCCTGGTGGGCACGGGCTCCGGGCCAATCGACGCCATCGTGAACGCCCTGGCGCTGCCGTTCGACGTGCTCTCCTATTCGGAGCATTCGCGCGCCGCCGGCAGCGGCGCGCAGGCGGTTGCCTATGTGGAAATCACGACGCACTCGCGGGTGACCCTGTTCGGCGTGGGCATCCACAACAACATCATCACGGCCTCGCTGCTGGCGGTGCTGTCGGCGGTGAACCGGGCCACGGCGCGCGGAGCGATGAGCGTCGCGGCCTAGTACCGGGTGAGCAACGCCTCGACATCGCTGCGCACGGCCTGCAGCGCCTCGCGCAGCGGCACGTGCGGCCGCTGCGCGCCATTGACGATCGCGGCGAAGGCGATCCAGCCGCCATGGCGTTTTCGCAGGTAGCCCGCGACGCCCAGCACCGAGTGCGGTACGTCCATGGTGCCGGTCTTCAAGGCGACCCGGTCGAGCCACGCATCACTGCCTTCGCGCAGGAAGCCGAAGGGCGCATCGCGCGGCACCACCAATCCCCCGTAGTAGGCGGGGAAGCGCCGCGTGTCCCGATAGGCATGCGCCAGCACCGTGACCAGATCCTGCGCCGAGAGCAGATTCTCCGGCGTAAGCCCGCTGCCACTGCGCAGCACGGGCGCGGGTAGTCCCAGCTTCGCCACGAAATCCGCCAGTCCGGTAGCGGCAGTCGCCAGCTGCGCCGGCGATCTTCCCGAGACCTCCGCCGCCAGATCCAGGGTCAGGACATCGGCAATGTAGTTGTTGGAGTAGCGCAGCATGCGGCCCAGCTGCTCCCCTAGCGGCAGACCCTGAATGTCGGCCAGCTGCTGCGCGCCCGGCGGTACGTCCTGCCCGATGAGGACTTCGCCCGCGACCTGCACGCCCAGTTCGCGCAGCATTTCCCGAAGCAGCAGCCCCGAGCCGCGCACCGGATCAGACATCGCGCGGTAGAGCTGCTGGGCAGCGCCGGCCGGAATGTCCCCACCGGCCCGCAGATGATCACCCTTCGCGTCGGTCAGCCGCTCGATCCAGAAACTCTGCCGGGCGCCGGCGGCGACGGTGCGGATCGTGCCGTCCACCGCAATCGGCAGTTGCGCCACACCGCAGCCCTGCAGCAAAGCCGCTGCGCCCGGGGCGCCTGGGCGCACCTGCACACACCAATTGCCGAAGTCGACGCCGATCGCGCCCAGCGGCGCGTTGTAGGACTTGTCGCTGTGCTGCATGGCATCGCAGCGGTCCTGGGTCTCACAGGCCACCACGCCGAAGGGCGCCGGAATCACCACCAGTCGCCCGGTCACACGCGTGATCCCGGCGCCGCGCAGCTGTACCGCCAGGCTCCAGAAGGCCTGATCATCCAAGGAAGGATCGCCCGCACCCAGCAGCAGAAGATCGCCGCGAAGTTCCCCATCGACCAGGGTGCCGGTGCTCAGCACTCGGGTGTGAAAGACCTTGTCGGCCGGCCACTGGCCGAGCGCCGCCGCGGCGGTCACCAGTTTGGTCAGCGACGCGGGAGTCAGCGGCGTGTCGGCATGCAGCCCCTCCAGGGCGCGCTCGTCGTCCAGGTCAATGGCCACGGCGCTGACCTGCGCGCCCGAGCGCTCGAGCTGCGTCAGGGCGGGCCACGCGGCCTGTGCCGGGGTGGTTGCGGCCCAAAGAACCAATGCGCACAGGCCGAGGCCCCGCGCGAACCTGCCACCAGCATCTCGTCGCAAGATAGCCTCCATCGCTTTACGCCCAATCTAACCGATGCGGCAAGATTTTGCCGTTTGCCGGCGCGCAATTGCCGCTGGGGTCGATCGCCCGGGCGCCTGCAGCCCTTGCTGACACTTGCTTGCAATACTGCTGATTAACTTCCATGAAATGCCAAGCGATGCGCATTGTGGTCCTCGAGTTGCGCCTACTGTGGTCCGCACCTTCGCGGTCTTCGGAGACTTCATGAATATCGGCAGCATCCTCGGCAACCTGGCGCAGCAGTATCCACTCGGCATGATCGGCAGCACCGGCGGCGTCACATCCACCGGCTCCACCTCCCCGATCGCGCCGGTCGCTGCGCAGGCTCCGTCGCAGTCGCCACCGACCGGCGGTCTGTTCGATGCATTGATGCAGGCGCTGACGCAATCCGGCGCGCTGACCTCCACTTCGGCGGCAAGCTCCGCCGCCGGTACGGCCGCGACCGCCACGGATGCCGCCGCTACCTCCAGGACGCAGACTCCGCAGCAGGCCATGCAATCCTTCATCCAGAACCTGGTGTCGGCCCTGCAGTCGCAGCGCGCGACCGGCGCAGGCGCGGGCTCAGGGGCCGCAGCGTCGGCGGTTCACAACCGTCACGGTCACGACGGACCTGCGGGCCATATGGCGGCCGCGCTGCAGAACCTCATCGCTGAGGTCGGTACGGACTCCTCTGCAAGCACCCCCGGCAGCGCTGCGGTCGCCTCGCTGAAAGCAAGTTTCCAGAATCTGGTCAGCACCATGGGCGGCAACGGCAATGCGTCGTTGTCGGGCTTCCTCACGAATTTCGCCACGGATCTGTCGGGCGTGAACGCGGTCGGCAATCTGGTCAATACGCGGGCCTGATCGTCCGCGGCAGCGACTTTGCTAAAGTACGCGCATGCGCGTACTGCTCGTGGAAGATGACCGGATGATTGCCGAGGCCGTGCAGACCGCGCTCGAGCAGGACGGTCATGTCACCGACTGGGTGGCCGACGGCGCCGCGGCTCTGGGGGTGCTCGCGCATGCGCGCTTCGATATCGTGCTGCTCGATCTGGGCCTGCCGCGCAAGGATGGCCTGACGGTGCTGCGACAGATGCGCGAACGCGGCAATGCGACTCCGGTCATCATCATCACGGCGCGCGACGATATTCGCAGCCGGGTCGCGGGGCTGGACGGCGGCGCCGACGACTACCTCGTGAAGCCCTTCGATCTGGACGAGTTGGCCGCGCGCATGCGCGTGGCCCTGCGCCGCAGCGCCGGACGCGGCGATCCGCTCATCGAGCACGGCGATCTGAGCCTGAATCCGGCGACCCGCGAAGTGCGCAAGGCGGGAGAGCCGGTGACGCTCTCCGCGCGGGAGTTCGCGGTGCTGGAGGCCCTGCTGCTCAGGCCCGGCACGGTCCTGTCGCGCTCGCAGCTGGAGGATCGCCTCTACGGCTTCGGCGACGCGATCGAAAGCAATGCCATCGAGGTCTACGTGCACGCATTGCGCCGCAAGCTTGGCAGCGATGCCATCCGCACCCGGCGCGGCGCCGGCTATTTCGTGCCGCGATGATGCGCTCGATCCGCGCAAGACTGCTGGTTGGCCTGCTGGCGCTGGTGGCGGTGATGTCGCTGATCGTCGGCTCCATAACCTATCGGCGGGTGCTGAGTGAGACCTCGGACCTGTTCGACTATCAACTGCGCCAGATGGCGCTGTCGCTGGGCGATCAGGCCTCGTACATGTCCGGTTACGAACTGCCGGCCCATCCGGAGAATTCGGACTTCGTCATCCAGATCTGGGACATATTCGGCACGCGCATCTATTCACCGGGATTGCCCTTCCTGAACAAGGCCATCCTCGGCTACTCGGATCTGACCGTGCAGAACGAACGCTGGCGCGTCTACGCCCTGGCCAATGAGACCAGCGTCATCCAGGTGGCCCAGCCCTGGAGCGTGCGGGAAAGGCTGGCCCGCGAGGCGGCCTTGCGCGTGCTTGCGCCGCTGCTGCTGTTGCTGGCCCTGATGGCCGCCGCGGCTGCCTGGATCGTCGCCCGTGCCATGCGCCCGCTGCGGACCATCACCACCCAGATCGAACACCGCGACGCACATAGCCTCTCGCCCCTGGCCGCCGCCGACCTGCCCGCTGAAGTCTCTCCCCTGGTCGAGGAGCTCAACCGCCTGCTCGACCGACTCTCTGCGGCTTTCGCCAGCCAGCGGGCCTTCGTGGCGGATGCCGCGCACGAACTGCGATCGCCGCTCACCGCCCTGTCGCTGCAGCTGCAATTGCTGGAGCGCGCGCGGGATGCACCGGAACGCGAACTCGCCACCCTGCGGCTGCGCGGCGCGATCGAGCGCGCGACGCACCTGGTCAGCCAGCTGCTGACGCTGGCGCGCCAGGAACCCGAGGGCCAGCCGGCAGATGCAACCGCGACGGCGCTGGGAATTGCCGTGCGCAATGCCGCTCATGATGTGCAGCCCCTGGCGCAGCAGCGCGGCATCGGCGTCGAGCTCGACATGCCGATCGAGCTCACCGTCAGGGCGGATGCCGAAGCGCTGCGGATACTGGTGCGCAATCTCATCGACAATGCCGTGCGCTACTCCCCTGAAGGCTCGACGGTGGCGGTACGGGTGTTTCGCAACCCCAATGGGCAGCCGGTACTGGAGGTGGCCGACCAGGGACCCGGTATCGCGCCGGCCGACCGGCCCCGGGCCTTCGCGCGTTTCTACCGGGCCCCGGGGGCCTCGGAAGGAGGCACCGGTCTGGGTCTGGCCATCGTGAAGGCCATCGCCGACCGATATGAGGCGCAGGTGGAGCTGGGCGAGGTCGTGCCGCGGGGTCTACGAGTTTCGGTGAGCTTTTCGGCCCCTTAAGTTTCGCTTAAGGCGGGCGGCGCATGCTTGCGACTCATGAGCGCCACCCAGGCGCGAGGAGAGCCATGTGAACTCCAGGAATCCCGCAGTCATTGCCTCGATTGCCACCGTGGTGGCCTTGGCCACGGTCGCCGGTCTGTCCGCCGCCGGAGTCGTCGGCAGCAACGATCCGGCCACGCCGGCTGCCATTGCAGCCGCGGGCAAAGCCGCACCCATCCCCTTCATCGGCGCCCCGAACTACCGTGCCATCGTGGCCGCGAACCGCGCCGCGGTGGTCGGCATCACCACCGAGTCCAAGGCCCGGGAAGTGGCCGACGACACCGATGAGGATGATCAGGACCAAAGCCCGGGCAACGGCGTTGCTCCCGGATTCAACCGCCGCGGCAATCCCTTCGGCGACAATCCGTTCTTCCGCTTCTTCGGCCAGATTCCCAACCCCGGCCAGCAGGAGCAGGCACCGGTGCGTGCGCTCGGATCGGGCTTCATCGTCAGCCCGAATGGCGTGATCCTGACCAACGCCCACGTGGTGCATGGTGCCAGCCAGGTCACCGTCACCCTGTCCGATCATCGCGAGTACAAGGCCAAGGTTCTGGGCCAGGATGCCGCGACCGATGTAGCCGTGCTCAAGATCGATGCCAAGGATCTTCCCACCGTGCACTCGGCCGCCTCGACCACCCTGCAGGTGGGTGACTATGTGCTGGCAATCGGTTCGCCCTATGGCCTGGAAGAGACCGCGACCGCGGGAATCGTCAGCGCCAAGGGCCGCTCGCTGCGGCCCGATGAACCGGTGCCGTTCATCCAGACCGACGTGGCGGTGAACCCGGGCAACTCCGGAGGCCCGCTGTTCGATGGATACGGCAATGTCGTAGGCATAAATTCGCAGATCTACAGCAACACGGGCGGCTTCCAGGGCGTGTCATTCGCCATTCCAATCGAGGTGGCCACCCATATCCAGGAGGAAATCCAGAAGAACGGCAAGGTGGAACATGCGCGACTCGGCATCCATATCCAGCCGATCGATCAGGCGCTGGCCAAGTCCTTCCATCTGGACACGCCCGCGGGCGCTTTGGTCGCCAAGGTCGATGCGGGCAGCGCCGCGGAGCGCGCCGGCATCAAGGCGGGCGATGTGATCCTGGAGTACAACAAGTCCAGACTGCTGGATGCAGGTCAGCTGTCGGGTGCGGTCGCAATGGCCTCACCGGGCGATGCCGTGGACCTGAAGATCTGGCGCGATGGCAGGACCCTGGATCTGACCGCGAAGCTGGGCGGCGTGCCCGGCAAGGCTGAATTGGTGCGCACCGCGGCGACCAGCGGCGCCAGCCTCGGGCTGCGGGTCAGACCATTGACCGCCGATGAGCGCAGTCAGAGCGGAATTGCCTCCGGCCTGCTGGTCGAGCGCGCCCAGGGCGCCGCGGCCCGTGCCGGGATTGAGCCCGGCGACGTGGTGCTCGCGGTGGACGGCGTCGCGGTCAGCGATGCCAGCCAGCTGCAGAGCATGGTCGCGAAGCATGACGGAACGGTGGCACTGCTGATCCAGCACGGCGACACGAGAATCTTCGTGCCGGTGCAGCTGGGCTGAATCCGCGAAGCTCGAGTGAGCGATGCAGGAAGGGGCGGCATTGCCGCCCCTTCATCTTTTTACCAGCCCTCTATTCCAGTCCGAAGGCGAGCAGCACGTTGCCCGGCAGGCCGACAAAGCCGCCATTTCCGGAATTGACGAACAGCATTCCCCCCGCTACCGCGGGGCCCGGCCCGTCCATGCTGCCCCCATGGGCCTGCACGCCGTTCACCGTCTTGAAGTCACGATCGGTATTGAACAGCCAGATCACCTTACCGGTCCTGGCGGCATAGGCGCGCAGGCCCCCGTCCATGGCACCGCTGAGCACCGCGCCCGGAATGGCGGTCACCGCGGCGCCCTGGCCGGTGCTGCACCCCAACTGTCCCGCGCATAGCGCCTTGGGGCGCGGCGCGGCCCAGGCCAATGTGCCGTCCTTCAGATTCAGGGCGTGCACGCCGCCGGGAGTTTCCGTGAGCAGGTCCGCGGTGCCGATGAACACCTTGTCGCCCGCGATGGCACCGCCCCACATTCCGCCCAGGCCACTGCCCTTGCCCACGCGGTATTGCCACACGACCTTGCCTTCCTGGTCCGGATCCATGGCATAGGCCATGCCTGATTTCTGCGGCAACACCAAAAGGTCACGTCCTTTCAGGTGTGCCATTGCCGGAGAAGCCGAGAAATCATAGTCCGGTCCCAGCGTGGCGGGACAGCCCGTATTGGGATTGTTGGTCGCCGCGCAGCCCATGGCCCACACATCATTGGGCAGCACCTGACTCACCCATTTAATGGCGCCCGTGGCCATGTCCAGCGCCAGCACCGCATCGCTGGTGTGCTGCGGGGGGTCCGTGTAGGCATTGCCGGTGGCCACGTAGATCAGCTTGCGCTTCGCATCGACGGTCGGCGAGGACCAGATGCCCACGCCCGACGGACCGAACATCGACATTCCGGTCGCCGACTTGCCGCGCGGTTTCGGCTCTTCGACAGTGTAGGTCTTCCACAGCACCTTGCCGGTGTTGATGTCGAGCGCCGTCACGCTGCCACGCAGCGTGCAACAGCCGTCCTTCGCATGAATGCCCTGTCCCTCCTCGCCCACGCCCTGGATCGGGACGTATACGCGTCCCAGATAAGGCGCCGGCGCACCGGTGACGGCCGCGGACGGATGGGTGTCGAGTTTCGTGACCCAGACCTGCTTGCCCGTCTGCGCATCCACCGCGTAGGCGTTGGCCTGCCGGTCACCGAACAGCACCACATTGCCGGCCGCGCCGCTGGCGTCCTGGTAGGGCGCGACGGACAGCGCGGTGGGCACCCCGGCCGTGGCCTTGAACATCCAGTAGGTGCAGCCGGTCGCCGGATCCAGGGCATACACGGCGCCATTGTCACTGGCGACGAACAGCCGGCCGCCGGCCACCGCTGGCTGGGTGCGGGCGGCGGCCACGTTCGCATAACCAAACGCCCACTTGAGTTTCAGGTGCGGCAGATCGGCAGCGGTCAGGCCGCCCGCCGCCTGGCCCTGAAAGCGGGTGTTCTCCAGGCTGTTGCCCCAGCCGCTCCAGCCCGAAGTCTTGGCGGGATCCCCCATCGGCACCTGCTTCTCGCACAGGGTGCCGGCCGTCACCGCGACCAGCTGCACCGGGCCAAAGGGCCGGCCGGCCACGAACTGCGCCACCGCCTTGCGGTCCGCGTCCGTCAGGGTCGATCCCTGCGCCTGCATCTTGCCGGTGGTCAGGGCCGTGAGGATGGCCTCGGGCGGATACCGATGCAGCAGCTCGACGGGCACTGCCTTGGCATCCGAGGTCGCCGGAGGCTTGCCGGCCACCGGCACCAGACTCAGGTGACAGGCCGCGCACAGCCGTTGAAACACCGCCTGCCCCTGCGCCTTCACGGCCGGGCTCTGGGCCTGTGCCAGCCCCAGCGCGGCGAGGTTGAACACCAACAGTCCTGCCATCCCCATACGTGACTTACGCATCATCGGTACTTCCGGACGATTGCGGCGAGTTGCCGGCGGGGCGGCAGTATACGCCGTGCGCCGGCGGCACGAACCGGCCGTCCTGTCCGCGGTGGGGCGGCCGGTGCGCATGGAGTCACATGGCCGAAACTGCGATACTTACCGGCGCGCCGCACCGCATCCGGCGTCCCCCCGACCTTGATTCCTGGAGCCGCCTCGCCGCCATGCCAAAGAAAATCATGCTGCTCACCGGCGACTACGCCGAGGACTACGAAACCATGGTGCCTTACCAGATTCTGGTGATGGCCGGCCACAGGGTGGACGCCATGTGCCCGGGAAAGGCCGCGGGCGACTACGTGCTGACGGCCATCCACGACTTCGAAGGCGCCCAGACCTACTCCGAGAAGCCCGGACACCGCTTCACGCTCAATGCCAGCTTCGATGGCGCGGTTCCTGCCGACTACGACGCCCTGGTGATCGCCGGCGGCAGGGCGCCCGAATACCTGCGCCTGGACGCGCGCGTGATCAGGGCCGTGCAGCACTTCGCCAAGGCGAACAAGCCGATTGCGGCCGTGTGCCATGGGGCCCAGATCCTGGCGGCCGCCGATGTGATTCGCGGCCGCAGGGTATCCGCCTACCCCGCCTGCGCGCCCGAGGTGCGCCTCGCCGGTGCCGACTATGCAGAAATCCCCATCGACCAGGCCGTCACCGACGGCAACCTGGTGACGGCGCCGGCGTGGCCGGCGCACCCGGCCTGGATGCGCCAGTTCCTGGCGCTGCTGGGCACGCGGATTACGCACTGACCGTACGGAGCAACCATGATCAAGGTGCAGAACCTGACGCGCACCTTCGGCGACTTCAAGGCCGTCGATGACGTCTCGTTTGAAGTGGCCGCGGGCGAGATCTTTGCGTTCCTGGGCCCCAATGGCGCGGGCAAGACCACCACCATCCGCATGCTCACGACCCTGCTCGCCCCCACCAGCGGCAGCATCGAGATGGACGGCATGGATCCGGCGCGCCACCAGAACGAGGTGCGCCGCAGGTTCGGCATAGTATTCCAGGATCCCAGCCTCGATCAGGATCTCACCGCCGCCGAGAACATGGACCTGCATGGCGTGCTCTATCACGTGCCGCGCCGCATCCGCCGCGAGCGCACCGAGGCCCTGCTGCGCGCCTTCGAGCTGTGGGATCGACGCGATAGCGCGGTGAAGACTTTCTCCGGCGGCATGCGCCGCCGCCTGGAGATCGCGCGCGGGCTGCTGCACACGCCGCGCATCCTGTTTCTGGACGAACCCACGCTGGGCCTGGATCCGCAAAGCCGCAATCAATTGTGGTCGCACGTGCAGCACCTGAACAAGACCGAAGGTGTCACGGTCTTCCTCACCACCCACTACATGGATGAGGCCGATCGGGTGGCGACGCGCATCGCGGTCATAGACCACGGCAAGATCGTCGCGATCGGCTCGTCCCAGGAGCTGAAGGCGCAGACGGCAACCGAAACCCTGGAGGCCGCCTTCCTCAAACTCACCGGCACCGCCATCCGCGATGAAACGGCAGGTTCCGCCGACCGGATGCGGCAGGCGGCTGCGATGTGGAGGCGCCGATGAGTGCCATCTACATCCTGTGGCTTCGCGAGGTGAAGCGTTACTCGCGCTCGCGGGCCCAGATCATTGCCTCCCTGGCGCAGCCGCTGCTGTACCTGCTGGTGCTCGGGTTCGGCTTGGGGCCGGTGTTCCGCATGTCCGGCAACGGCAACTACCTGCAGTTCATGGCCCCAGGGGTCATTGCGATGACGGTGCTGTTCTCGTCGATGTTCTCCGGCATCGGGCTGCTCTGGGATCGCCAGTTCGGCTTCCTCAAGGAGACGCTGGTGGCACCGGTGTCGCGCATCCAGATCATGCTGGGCCGGACCTGCGGTTCGGCGACGACCGCCATGTTGCAGGGGACTCTGGTTGCGATCGTGTGCGTGATCGCGGGTTTCCGGCCCGTGAGCCTGGCGCAGATTCCGGTGGGTTTTGGGTTTCTCGCGCTCACCGCAATCGTGTTCGCCGCGGCCGGCACGGCCATCGGTTCGACCCTCAAGGACATGCAGGGCTTCCAGATGGTGATGAACTTCCTGGTGCTGCCGCTGTTCTTCCTTTCCGGGGCGCTATACCCGCTGGACAACCTGCCGAAGGCACTGGTCGCGCTCACCCACATCGATCCGATGACCTATGGGGTCGACGGCATGCGGGCCGCGCTCATCGGCCGCACGCA
Source organism: uncultured Pseudomonadota bacterium (assembly GCA_963726995.1). Lineage (GTDB taxonomy): Bacteria > Pseudomonadota > Gammaproteobacteria > Steroidobacterales > Steroidobacteraceae > DAIDKA01. Next base: position 1,068,506 of record CAVSEP010000006.1, on the reverse strand, counting down.
CTTTGGTGCCTCGGTGGACGCACTGGTGCTGCTGTGCTTCGGTGCCGCACTGACCATCCTGGGAGCCTGGCGCTTCTCGAAGATCGAAGTCTGAACGAGACGGAGGCGATCCCATGGACATGCGAGACCAGGAAGAGAGCCGCAATGTCGAGGACATGCGCGGCACCTCCGGTGGCGGCGGCTTCCAGTTCCGCCCCGTTCATGGCATCGGCCTGGGCACGATCGCGATCGCGCTGATCGGCGGCTGGGTCTTCGGGATCAATCCGCTGCAGATTCTCGGGCTGCTCAGCGGCGCACCCGTGCAACAGGCCGCGCCGCAGACCGTGGATCAGGGGACCGACCAGAGCTCGGGCAGAGACACGGGGAGCGGCGCCGAGGATCCGCAGGAGAGATTCGTCTCCCAGATCCTGCGCAGCACCGAAGTGGTATGGACCGATGCCTTCCAGCAGCTGGGCCGCAGCTACGAGAATCCCAAACTGATCCTCTACCGCGACAGCTATCCCACGGCCTGTGGGCAGGGTCAGGCCGCCGCAGGGCCGTTCTACTGTCCCAATGACCGCATCGTGTACCTGGACCTGGGATTCTTCGATCTGATGACCCGGCAGCTGGATGCGCCGGGCCAGTTTGCCCATGCCTACGTGATCGGCCATGAAGTCGGCCATCATGTGCAGAATCTGCTCGGGATTCTGGGCAAGATCGACGCGGCGCGGGCGCATGCCAGCGACGCCGAGTCCAACGCCTTGAGCGTGAAAATCGAGCTGCAAGCCGATTGCTTTGCCGGAGTGTGGGCCCGCCGTGCGCAGCAGGAACGGGGCTGGCGACTGGAGAGCGGCGATATCGAGACTGCGCTCAATGCCGCCCAGCAGATCGGCGACGACACTTTGCAGAAGAAAGCGCGCGGCACGGTGGTGCCGGAATCCTTCACGCATGGCACCAGCGCGCAGCGGCTCACCTGGTTCAAGCGCGGCGTCGATTCGGGCGACCTCAATCAATGCGACACCTTTGCCCGGCAATAGCCCTGGGTTGGTGGTGTGTTGCAGCCGTCGGCTCCGCCGCGGCCCAGACGCCGGCCGCCGGGGTGCCGGCGGGCACGCGCGAGGCCACGGTGGACTTCGACATTCCGGCACAGCCGATGGCGGCGGCGCTGAACCGCTGGGCGGTGCAGGCCGATGCACAGGTTTTCGTCGACCCGGGTCCCATTGCCCGCCTGCTGGCGCCGGCCGTCAAGGGCTCTTTGACGCCAAGGCAGGCTCTGCGGGTCTTGCTGGGCCGCAGTAATCTGCAGGTCACACGGGGCGCGAACGGTGTGTACGTGATCAAGCCCCGCGCGGCGGTAGTCGCGGCGCCCGAGCCTGCTGAACCGGCATCCCCACCGCCGCCGGCGGCAGCGCCCGCGCCGCCGCCCGTGCTGACGGCCCACGCCGGCGAGGGCCCCTGGGCGGTGGGCCTGGCCGGCGACTATGCCCAGGATGGCGGCACCTCCTCGGGCGGCGCATCAGCCGCCCTGACGGGCGAGTATTTCATCACCGATCACTTTGCCGCCTCGCTCGCCGTGACGTCGCCACGCGACCACTCCTTCGAGGTGCCGGGAATCACCGGCGTGCCGGCGTATGGCGCGCGTGCCCGCCTGCAGTCTTCCGCGCTGAAACTCAGGTATTACTTTGCACCGGAGAGTCGCTTGCGGGCCTACGTTTCGGCCGGCTTTGGTGTCACGACGCTGTCCGATCCGAAGGGTGTCACGGGCCTGGACCGGGTCACCGTGGGGCCCGCCGCCGAGGCGGGCCTGGCGGTGAGGTTGAGTCCCCACTGGCTGCTCGATGGCGCGGTCGGCTGGACGCAGGTGCGTCCCGGGGTGGCCGGCAATCCCCGCAGTATCCACCTGGATCCGGTGGATTTCCGGCTCGGAGTCTCCTACCGGTTCGGAGGTGAGGCGCAGCGCTGAGCTTTCTCGTAAAATCATGACACCTGCAGCCGGTCCGCTGCGGCGATTTCGCGGATTTGAATGAAGCACGAAACGACCCAGGCAAGCGCCAGCGTGGCCCAGGTACCCTATCCCCTGGACCTGGGTGAGCATGAGGCTGCGGAGCCGCTATGCGCCGATCCGTCGCACCGGGCCTACGTGACACTGCTGTTCAACCGGCACCGTGTCTCCCTGCAGCGCTACCTGACGCGGCTGGTGCCACCGGATGACGCGGCGGAGCTGGTCCAGGAAAGCTACTACCGGCTGCTGCGACACGGTGAGATGGTCCGGGTAGATGCCATGGCGCGGTCGTTTCTGTTTCAGACGGCGACCAATCTGGCGCGCGATCACCATCGCCGGCGCGCCACCCATCGCGCGGCGCTGCACGTCCCGATCGAAGATCAGGAGATCCCCGAGGAGCATCTGGGGCCGGATGAGCAGCTGGCCGGTGAGCAGGCGCGCGAGCTGCTCGAGCGCGCGATCGCGGATCTGCCGCAGGACACCCGCACGGTGTTCCTGCTGCACCGGTTCCGTGACCTCACCTACCCGCAGATCGCCGAGGTCATGAGCCTCAGCGCCCGCACCGTTGCCCGCAAGATGGCCGAAGCAATCGAGCGCTTGAGTTCCGCCGTGTCGGAGGCCACATGAACGCGCCATCGGGTGATATCAAGGCCTCCGACTGGTTTGCCCGGACGCGCTCTGCGCAGAGCGATCCGGACAGCGAGCGAGCCTGGCTGCTGTGGATCGGGGACGATCGCAACCGCAAGGCATACGAGAACTGCGAACTGGCCTGGGAGCTGTCCGGTGAGCTGCGCGACAGCCCGAGGCTAGCGGCGCTGCTGGCGGAAACCGACTCACTGGTGGCGCAGCGCGGCCCCGCCGCAGCCGCCGCGAGGCCGCGATGGCGGGTACCCATCCGGCAAGTGGGTCTGGCCGCCTCGCTGTTGGCGGTGGGCACTTTTGCGTGGCTGTTCATCGGCCGGCCCGTGACCACGGAATACAGCACGGCGGTGGGCGAACAGCGCACCGTGGCGCTCGCCGATGGCTCGAGCGTCGTGCTCAATACCGACAGCCTGCTGCGCGTCAGACTCTCCAGCCATCGTCGGCAGATCGAGCTGGTCCGGGGCGAGGCGCTGTTCAGCGTCAGCCACGACCCCAACCGCCCCTTCGCCGTGCTTGCACTGCAGGGAGTCACCACTGCCGTGGGCACGCAATTCGACGTGGAGATCACCCGGGGCGGCGCCGCGGTGTCCGTGCTGGAAGGCACGGTGACTGTGGGCGGCGGCGGGGCGGCTGCATCGACGCCCGCGGTGGCCGTGACGGCCGGCAGCGGCATCGGGTACGACGCGGTCGGCACCGTGTCGGATCTGCGGCCCGCCGAAGTCAATCGCATCCAGGGCTGGCGGACCCAGCGGATGGTGTTCAACGACATCTCGCTGGACGCCGCACTCGCCGAATACAACCGCTACACCCACAAGCCGCTCGTGCTCAGCGATCCGGCGCTCGGCTCCCGGCACGTCAACGGGGTGTTTCACATCGGCGATGAGGCCGCCTTCCTGAGCGCCATGGAGCAGGGGCTGCACCTGAAGGCCCGGCAGGGCGACGGGCGTACCGTGCTGCAGCCGGAATCCGGATACGAACTGTGAGCGTCCGTGTGCTGAGGCGCATCCTCGTCAGCACGGCCGCGTTGGCCGTACTAGCCTTGCCGGGTACGCCTACCCTGGCCGACTCGACCCAGGATCTGATCAATTCGCTGGGTCTGATTGCGGCACCTGCGCCGGTACAGCAACGACACGACTGGCGCGAGCCGAAAAAAGTGCTGCTGCTGGCATTCGGCCGACAGGACTGGGTCGTGCGTCAGGCGCAATTTGCCGCCGCTGCGCCGCACACGCAGGTGATCGCCGCGCACGACATGAGCGAGGCGATCGCCGCGGCGCCGGGCGCCGATGTGCTCGTGGGCTTCAATCCCGAAATCTGCGCACCGCGGTTGCTGGCGGCGGCGCGCGATCTGCGCTGGATTGAATCCCTGGCCGCCGGGGTCGAGAACTGCCTGGCCGTGCCGGGACTGCGCGAGCGCGGCCTGCTGCTGACGAACATGCGGGCGGTCGATTCGGCCGTCATCGCCGAACACGCGATTGCCCTGACGCTGGGCTTGGCGCATGGGCTGGATGTGTTTGCGGCCGACACCGCCCTGGCGCAATGGAATGTCGCTCACGGGGCCACGACGCCCATGCAGACCCTGGACGGCAAGACGCTGCTGGTGGTCGGGCTGGGTGGCATCGGCACTGAAGTGGCCAGGCGTGGGCAGGCGCTGGGCATGAAGGTGGTCGCCACCCGCGACGGGGACCGCAAGGGACCAGCCTTCGTCAGCCATATCGGCCCGCCCTCGGAACTCGGGACTCTGGCGCAAAGCGCGGATGTCGTGATCAGTTGCGTGCCGCTGACACCCGACACGCGGGGCCTGTTCGATGCCAGGTTCTTCGCCCTGCTGAAGCCGACCGCGATCTTCGTCAACATCTCCCGCGGCGGCACCATGGTCATGAGCGATCTCACCCAGGCGCTCGTCGCGAAGCGTCTGGCCGGCGCGGGACTGGATGTCGCGGACCCGGAGCCATTGCCGCCCGACAGTCCGCTGTGGCGCGCGCCGCGCGTGCTCATCACGCCCCATATTTCCTCCCGGTCGGATCTGCCGGGCGAAGGCCGCTGGGTGGTGGCCCGCGAGAACATGCGTCGCTACGCGCTCGGCGCGCCGATGCTCAACGTGGTTGACCAGGTGCGGGGTTACTAGCCGGATGCGCGCTCTGCACCATATTGCGAGCAGGTGAGCCGGCCTTGCCTTTTGCCGGTGCCCGAAATCTGCCTTAATGGCGCAATAGGCGCATGGCACCGGTCTTGCTCGGGTCCTGGTTCGGTTTTTAGTCGAAGGAGATTCCCATGCAGGCATCAGACGGCCGTTCAAGCAAGCTTCGAGTCGCGATCCGGTCCGCCCTCCTGGCTGCCTGCTGCATGCCCGCGGCGGCATTCGCCACCGACGCGGCCCCCGGCGCTGCCGTGGACGCCCCGGCCGATACGGCCGACACCGGCGCACTGCAGGAAGTCGTGGTCACGGCGACGCGCCGTGAACAGTCCTTGAGCAAAGTCCCCATCAGCATCACCGCGCTGTCCGCGGATGACATGCAGGCGCGCGGCATCAAGGACATCGGGGACATCGCCCGCTTCACACCCGGCATCACCGTCGACACCGCCGGCACCGACAAGATCTCCATTCGTGGCATCTCCTCTTCGGGCGGGTCGGGAACGACGGGCATCTACATCGATGACACGCCCATTCAGATGCGTTCGCTCGCGTTCAGTCCGGACGAGGCGCTGCCGAAGGCGTTCGATATTGCCCGCGTCGAAGTGCTGCGTGGCCCACAGGGCACGCTGTTCGGCGCCGGATCCGAGGGCGGCACCGTGCGCTACATAACCACCCAGCCCAGCCTCACCACCGACAGCGTCGTGGCGCGCAGCGAAGTGTCGTATACCCTGGGCGGCGCGCCCAGCTACGAACTCGGCGCCGCCGCCGGCGGTCCGCTGATCGATGGCAAGCTTGGCGCCCGGGTCACAGTCTGGTACCGCAAGGACGGCGGCTGGGTCGACTCGGTGGATCCCACCGCACCTGATCCGCACAAGACGGTGATCGATCGCAACGCCAATCGCGCCCAAAGCTACCTGCTGCGCCTGGCGGCATTGTGGGCGCCCAATGACACCTGGGCCATCACCCCCAGCATCTATTTCCAGAAGCACGACCTGCACGATGACTCGGCGTACTGGCCCATCTATTCGGATCCGGCCAGCCACAACTTCCTCAATGGCGACCCCAGCCCGCGTTCGCAACCCGACAAGTTCTATCTGCCGGCGCTGAAGATCGAAGGCACCTTCGACGCCTTTCACCTTATCTCCAATACTTCCTTTTACCACCGCCAGGAACAGACCGGTTACGACGGCACTTTGTATGACGTCGGGTTCTATCAGACCCTGCTGGATCCCAGCGCTTACGCGAACTTCCCACTGCTGGACGGCAATGGCCTGCACTTTCCGGCGGGCATCGCCAACTACCGCTCGCCCAATTCGGTCGACAACGGCCAGGAGAATTTCGTGCAGGAGGTGCGCCTGGTGTCCAGCGACCCCAACGCGCGCCTGGTGTGGACCACGGGACTGTTCTTCAGCGAGAACCGTCAGACCTACCTGGAACAGCTGCATGACCCCATGCTGGAGCAGTTCTGGCAGGGTGTCGCGGGACTTGCCTACACCGACGTATTCACTGACGAGAACGGCAATCCGCTGAGCTACGATCCGGCCTATCCCACCGATTCCTATTTCCTCTCCACCCATGCCAAGGACACCCAGGTGGCCTGGTACGGCGAGGCGACCTACGCCATCACCGATGCCCTGAAGGCCACGGTGGGATTGCGCGAATCGCATACCAAATTCTCGTTCAACTCGGTCACCGGCGGGCCGCAGCTGTTCAACACCAATATCTCGGAAAGTTCGAGCAAGGCCGAGAACTCCTTCACTCCGAAGGTGAATCTCGCCTACCAGATCACGCCGGCCGACATGGTCTATGCCACCTACGCCAAGGGTTTCCGCCCGGGCGGCGGCAACAATCCCCTGCCGCCGGCGGCCTGCGCCCAGGATCTCGCGAATTTCGGCATCCCGACGGCGCCGACGACCTATAACTCCGACACGGTGGACAGCTTCGAAGTCGGCACCAAGGACAACCTCGGCGGCCGGTTGCGCGTTGCCGCCAGCGTCTACTACATCAAGTGGCACAACATTCAGCAGACGGTGCTGCCGCCGATCTGCCAGATCACCTTCATCACGAATCTCGGCGAGGCAACCGCGAAGGGCGCAGACCTGCAGATCGAGTGGGCGGCCACGGATTCGCTGACGGCGGACATTTCCACCGGCTACACCGACGCCCGTTACACCAAGGATTCCGCATTCTCGACCGCCGTACCGGATGCCAACGGCAATCTGCCCGCGCCGATCGCCGTCTCCGGCGACGGCATCCTGGGTTCGATCTCCGGCGACAGCAACCCCTCGAACCCGCCACTCACGGTCTCGGTGGGCCTCGAATACCACTTCCACCTCGGCGGGCATACTTCGTTCGCGCGCGTGGACTACGAGTACGAAGCGCACAACAAGTGGCTGCCGCCGACCCAGGATCCGGCTACGGCGCAATTCGATCCGGCGAACTTCACCCTGCCGTCCACCACCTTCATCAGCGTGCGCGCCGGCATGGACTTCGGTGATTTCACCATCGAGCCTTTCATCGACAATGTCGCGGACACCCACGTGCCGATCAATTACAACTGGTCCATCGACCCGGGCACTGGCGACAGCCGGCTGCTGCGCGAATTTACCTTCCGGCCGCGCACCTACGGCCTGACCTTTACCTATCGGCACTAGCTGCGCATGCCATCGCTGTTTGACCCGCTGCAGGTCGGGGATCTGAGCCTGCCCAATCGCATCCTCATGGCACCGCTGACCCGCAGCCGCGCCGCAGCCTCGCGGGTGCCGAACGAACTGATGGCGCAGTACTACCAACAGCGGGCCGGCGCCGGGCTGATCCTGAGCGAGGCCACCTCGGTGTCGGCAATGGGCGTGGGCTACGCGGACACCCCGGGCATCTGGTCCGAAGAACAGGTGGCCGGCTGGCGGCTGGTTACCCGCGCCGTGCACGAGGCGGGCGGGCGGATCCTGCTGCAGCTGTGGCATGTCGGTCGCATCTCACACCCCCACTTCCTCGACCGCAGGCTGCCGGTGGCGCCCAGCGCGCTGGCTCCGGAGGGCAACGTCAGTCTGCTGCGCCCCGAACGGCCCTTCGTGGTGCCGCGGGCGCTGGAACTGGCGCAGATTCCCGGGATCATCGAGGAGTACCGCCAGGGCGCGCGCAATGCCCTGGCCGCCGGATTCGACGGCGTCGAGATCCACGGCGCCAACGGCTACCTGCTGGATCAGTTCCTGCAGGATCGGTCCAACCAACGCACCGATGAGTACGGGGGCAGCATCGCCAACCGCGCCCGACTGATGCTTGAAGTGGCCGATGCCGTGATTTCAGTGTGGGGAGCCGGCCGCGTCGGCATGCACCTGGCGCCGCGGGGGGACGCCCACAGCATGGGTGACTCGGATCCTGCGGCCCTGTTCGGCCATGTGGCGCGGGAACTTGGGGCGCGCCGGCTGGCCTTCCTGTGCGTGCGTGAACATACCGGACCGGGGCGCCTGGGACCGGCCCTGAAGGCGGCCTTCCGCGGCGTCTATATCGCCAACGAGCGTTTCAGCTTCGAATCCGCCGCGCAGCTGCTGGCCGCCGGCGAGGCCGACGCCGTGGCCTTCGGCAGGCTGTTCATCGCCAATCCGGATCTGCCGCGGCGCCTGCAACTGGGCGCTGCGCTGAACGAGCCGGACATACCGGGTTTCTATGCCGGCGGTGCGAAGGGATACACTGATTATCCAGCGCTTTGAGAATTCTGCGAAAGGGGGAATCACATGTCTTCATCTTTTCAGGGACCCGGCGTCGAGGACGAGTCCATCAGCCGGCGCCGGTTTCTGGGCGGAGCGGCCGGCGCGGTCGCACTCGGCGGCCTGACTCTGGCGGCGAGCGCCGGCGCCGAACAGTCTTCGGCCCCGGGCAGCAACAATGATCCCCTGCCGCCGCAGTGGTTCGACGGGCCGGACCCCGGCATTGCGAAGGCCGGACTGCGCTGGGCCTTCTCGGCCCGGGTGTTCTTCGCCGACCGCGTGATGATCAACACCATGGACTCCCCGGCGGGTCGCGGCTACACCTCAGTGGGCGGCGGTGACATCTGGGGGCCGCGGTTGCAGGGCCGGGTGCTGCCGCACAGCGGGGCCGACTATTACAAGACCACCTTTACAACCTACTATATGCTGCAGGCCGCCGATGGCGCCCTGATCTTCATCCACAACCGCGGCACCATGCGGCGTTTCGCCGCCCCGTACGAGCCCGGCAAGCCACTGGAACCACCGCCCGCGCCGCCCGCCAGCCAGGCTGGAGTGTGGACGCGCTTCCGAGCCACGCCCCATTTCACCGCGCCGATCGGGCCGCACGACTGGATGAATCACACAGTGTTCGTCGCCAGCTCCCAGCGACAGGCCAATCCCGACCACACTGTCTTCAACTATTACGAAGTGCTGTAAGGAGACGACCATGCGCGACTTCGTGGTACCCAAGACCGACACCCGGATTCTCGGCAAGATCCACCTGGATTACGCCTTCAAGCTCACCGCCCACTACGACCCCCCGCAGGAATCTCACACCCCGCGCGGCACCTTCCGCTACCAGGACATCGTCAGCGGCGAGGTGACGGGCGAGCGCATCACCGCAACGGTCTACCCGGACAGCGGCGGCCAGTACGACACGATTCGCGCCGACAAGGTCCGGGACGTGGACGCCCACTTCATGCTCAAGTGCGACAACGGCGAGTGGATCTACATGGAGCATGTGGGCTACCGCCGCACCGACGGCTACTACCGGGCCATCGCGTATATCGAGACGGACCTGAAGGGCAAGTACGAGTGGATGAACAACACCACCTTCGTGGTGACCGCGAAGGAATCCGCTGACCAGCGCGAGGTCGAGTTCTTCTACTACATCGCCAACTGAGGCGTTACTTGATATCGGTCTCGGTGCCGCGCTTGCTGGATTCGCGTTTCACGCGCTCTATGAATTCCTGCAGATAGCGGCGCGAGCCCGTGACCTCCAGCATCGAGCCGTCGCGATTGGCGGCATTGCACACCACGCGGTTGCGGCCCGCCGCCTTGGCCTCATACAGGGCCGCATCGGCCCGCCGGATCAGGTCATCCGGCGTCTCATGCGTGGAGTTCATCCAGGCCACGCCGATGCTCACCGTGACATGCAGCTCGGCCGTGCTGACCACAAAGGGCTGCGAGCACACATGGGCGCGCAATTCATCCATCAGGTTGCCGCGATCCTCGCGCGAGAGTCCTGGCATCACCACCAGCAGTTCCTCGCCGCCATAGCGCCCCAGCGAATCGCGCGGCCGCAGCATCGTGCGCAGGCGCTGCGCCAGCTCCTTGAGTACTTCGTCGCCCCCGGCATGGCCGAAGCTGTCGTTGATGCGCTTGAAGAAATCCACGTCGATGACCGCCACCGCCAAAGACGCGCCGTTCTTGCGGAAGAGTTCCATTTCGCCCGTGAGGAACTCGAGAATGGTCGCTCTGTTCCACAACCCCGTCAGGGCATCGCGCGTCGCGCGTTCCAGCAGTGCTTCGCGCTCACGATGCTCCTGTTCGAGCGCCAGCTGGCGCCGCTGCATGCGCAGTGTCTGCCAGCGCCACAGCGCCACCAGCACCGCGGCAAGCAGCATCGCCGCGAGGGCCCGGAACGCATTGGTTTCCCACCATGGCGGGGTCACGTCGAAACTCAAGCTGATCATGGCCGAGCGGCGCGCATGCGGCGTATCGACCGACATGGCCTGCAGCTGGTAGTGGCCGGGAGCGAGCGCCGGAATATGAATGGCCGAGGAGCGCGACGAGTACCACTCCGTTGAAAGCCCCAGCAAACGGTAGCGCAGCTCAGTCGTGGGTGAGCGATCGAAGCTGTGCGACCTGAAGGAGACGTCCAGCGCGGCGTTGTCGCGCCATTTGACCGCGGGGCTGTCAGCAGCAAGCAGGCTTTGCTCGCCGAGCTGGGCTTTCGCGAAATCCAGTTTCAACGGCCGCGAAACCATCTGCACCCAACGAACCGGATCCTTGATGTGGGTAATGCCTTGACCCGTTCCGACCCAGATCGACCCATCATCATCCGGGTACAGGGCGAATTGTTCGGTGTCAGCCCAGACCAGGCCGTCCTGGGTTTCCATCCGGCGCCAGACCTTGCCATCATAGACGCCGAGACCCTCACCCGTATTGGCCCAGATCCAGCCGCGCGAATCCGCCCGCAGCGAATACACTGAGGAGCCGTTCAGGGTTTCCGGGTCCTGCCATTCGGCCAGCGGATGCGGCGCGGGTGTCAGGTGCAGGATCTTTTCCCCGGTGCGCGTACCCCACAGCGAGCCGTCCTTGTTGGCCGTGACGGTCTGAATGCCGATCTCGCGGCCATCGACGCTGGTCGGAACCTTGACGAAGTGATCACCGGCGACGCGATACAGCCCGTTGGTCGTGCCCACCCAGATGGTGCCATCGACGGCCTGGGTCACATCGTCGACGCGCGGATTGCCCGGCACGACCAGGCGCGTGACCTGAAGCGTCTTGCTGTCGATCTTCGCCAGGCCATAGTCCAGGGCCGCGATCCAGCCGGTTCCGGAGTGGTCGAACAGCATCGCGGCCACGTCGAAATGTTCCGGCACGGTGGTGACGCGCGCCGCACGGGTGCTGCCGGGCGCAACCCGCCACAACTGCGCAGTCTGGTACGACATCCAAAAGCCGCCGCTCGGATCCACGGCGCTGGCATTGGTTTCCAGTTCCGGCATGCCCTGGTACGGACAACCCACCACCAGGTGCGTCGTCTCATCCAGCATGCGGCAGCCCAGATCAGTGCCGAGGATCAGGCGATGCCGGCCGTCGCGGGCAATGTTCCAGACCGACTCCGCATCCAGGCCCTGGTTCTTCACCCAGGATCCGATGTTGGCGTAGCCATGCCACCGATACAGACCAATGCCATTGACCGCCATCCAGAAATTGCCGTCCGGATCGGTGAGCGCCGCCGTGATCGGCTGATCCGGCAGGCCATTCTGTGGCCCAAATTCCCGCCAGCTCGTGCCAACCCAGAATGCGAGGCCGCGGCTGGTGCGCGTGCCAACCTGGCCCAGCGGGTCGAGCGTCAAGGTCAGATGGTGGACGCGGTTGGCGAGTGCCACGTGCGGGGGATCGACGACCTCGAAGTGGTTCGCGCCCGGAAGACGCCGCACCACGTGGTCCAGGCTGCGGGCCCAGATATTGCCCTGGTGATCCAGCAGCAGCGCCCCGTACTGCGACGCGGGCACGCCGGCATCGCTGCCATAGACGGTGAGCTTGTCGCGCACCAGCGAGCACAGGCGCTGATCGCAACCGAACCAAAGTCCGGCGGCTCCCAAATCGCTGATGCCCTGGATCTGCGCAAGTTCCGGATGCTCGGCGATACGCGCGGCGCTGAACAATGGCCGCGTCTGCCACAGTGAGCCAGGCCCGCCGGTACGCTGGGCCTGCAGGAGGAGGTGATCCTTCAGATACAGCACATGGTCGTCGGCGCTCGCCACGAGCGGCGTGTACTCATCGCCGACCACCGGACCGTCAGCCGCCACCAGCGGCTCGAAATGCTGTGCGTCGCCGGAATAGATTCCCGCATCGATGCGCGTGAAGATCCGCCCCGAGGGACTCGCGGCGATGGCCATGGTGGCATCGGCAGGAATGCCGCGTGACTTGTCGTACTGGGTGAAGGAGGTCCCGTCGTAGCGGTAGACGCCGCCGTCCGTCGCCAGCCACAGGTCGCCGTTGCGATCCATCAGCAGCTGCTCGATGCCCAGATTGCGCAGACCCGACGCCTGGGTGTAGCGGCCGAAGCTGAACTCCTGCGCACACGCGGGAGCCACATGCAGCATGAGCAAGACCAGCAGGAGCGATGCGGCGGCGGCCAGGAAACGGGCAGCATGCGGCCAGTGGGCTGCGGGCCCGCCGTCGCCGCGCCATGGAGTTACCGGATCGCCCTTGGACATTGTCCGCAAAGTCTAAAAGACGGTGCCAAACGGTGCCGAGACCGGGGTCACTGATGGCGGGGAAACGCCGCGCCGGGGCGCGGAACATTCGCGAATTCCCGACACCGGAAACCGCGTCTTGGCGGTGCGATTGCGCAGCGGGTGCCCGAGAGCGTGCATTGCGTCACGGAATTGCCCCGCAACGGCCCCGCCGCAGGCGGACCTTCCGCGCATTTCGCATACCTGTCATGCGCAAAACGGATGCCTGCTGCAGCTCGGCATAGCTGGCGATTTAGCCCTGAAACTCGTACTCTAGCGGTACCCCCGCGGCACGCGCACCCCGGCGCGTGAACCGCAGTAGATCTAACGAGAATGCATCTTTGAGCCGTGTGTCATTTGCGCGCACTGCGCGTCGCCTGGTGCGCATTCCCGGCAGCGCCTTGCTGGGAGTGGGCCTGACCGGCTGCAGCGCCGCCCTGATGGATCCGCACGGCCCGATCGGACGGCAGGAAAAACTCATCCTGATCGATTCGACCGTGATCATGCTCGCGATCGTGATACCGGTGATGATCGCAACGCTGGCTATTGCCTGGTGGTTTCGGGCCGGCAATCCCAAGGCCACGCGCCACCTGGACTGGGCCTATTCCGGCCGCATCGAGTTCGTCGTCTGGTCCATCCCGGCGCTGGTGATCCTGTTCCTGGGCGGCATCGCCTGGCTCAGTTCACACGATCTGGATCCGCCCCGGCCCATCGAGTCAAGCATCGCGCCGCTGGACGTCGACGTGGTCTCGCTCGACTGGAAGTGGCTGTTCATCTATCCGGATGCCGGCGTCGCCAGCGTCAACAAGCTGGTGCTCCCGGTCGGCACACCGGTGCGCTTCCACATGACCTCGGCCAGCGTCATGAACAGTTTTTTCATTCCGCAGCTGGGCAGTCAGGTCTACACCATGGCCGGCATGGCCACGCGGCTGAACCTTTTGGTGGATGATCCTGGCGTCTACCACGGACTGTCTGCCCAGTTCAGCGGCGAGGGCTTCTCCGACATGACCTTTGACGTGGCCGCACTCTCGCGCCAGGACTTCGAGTCGTGGCTGGACAGTACGCGCACCGAGGGCGGTACGCTCGATGCCGGCGCTTACGAAACGCTGATGCATCCCAGCGCGCATGATCCGCAACACACGTTCGGCACCGTGCCCGCGGGAATGTTCGATGCCATTCTCGCGCATCCGGGTGCCGCACCGACCGCGCAGCAGATCGAACACACCGAAACAGCTGACTGAGTTCCAATAATGCTGGGCAAACTGACCTGGGCCGCGATCCCCTTCAACCAGCCGATTCCGCTGGTGACCTCGATCGTCATCATCCTTGGAATCCTCGCGGTCCTGGCGCTGATCACCATCAAGGGCTGGTGGCCGTACCTGTGGAATGAATGGATCACCAGCACCGATCACAAGCGCATCGGCGTGATGTACGTGGTCCTGGGCCTGGTGATGCTGCTGCGCGGCTTTGCCGATGCGCTCATGATGCGTGCGCAGCTGGCCCTGGCGCAGGGCGGAGCGGCGGGCTTTCTGCCGCCGGAACACTACAACCAGATCTTCTCCGCGCATGGCACCATCATGATCTTCTTCGTGGCCATGCCCTTCGTCATCGGGCTGATGAACTTTGCGGTGCCGCTGCAGCTGGGCGTGCGCGACGTGGCCTTCCCGGTGCTCAACTCGGTGAGCTTCTGGTTGACCGCCTCGGGCGTGCTGCTGGTGAATCTGTCGCTGATGGTCGGCGAGTTCGCGAAGACCGGCTGGCTGGCCTACCCGCCCCTGTCGGAGCTCGCCTACTCCCCCGGAGTCGGCGTCGACTACTACCTGTGGAGCCTGCAGATCTCGGGCCTCGGCACCCTGCTCGCCGGCATCAACTTCACGACGACTATTCTCAAGATGCGGGCGCCTGGGATGGGCTACATGCGCATGCCGGTGTTCTGCTGGACGGCTCTGGCCTCCAATCTGCTCATCGTCGCGGCCTTCCCCATCCTCACGGCGACCTTCGCGCTGCTGCTGCTGGACCGCTACGCCGGGTTTCACTTCTTCACCAACGACCTGGGCGGCAACCCGGTCATGTACATCAACCTGATCTGGGCCTGGGGCCACCCGGAGGTCTACATCCTGATCCTGCCCGCCTTCGGGATCTTCTCCGAGGTCATCGCGACCTTCTCCAGCAAACCCCTGTTCGGCTACCACTCGATGGTGGTGGCGACCATGGCGATCTGCGTGCTGTCATTCATGGTCTGGCTGCACCACTTCTTCACGATGGGCGCCAGCGCCGATGTGAATGCCTTCTTCGGCGTGATGACCATGGTCATCGCCGTGCCCACCGGCGTGAAGGTCTTCAACTGGCTGTTCACCATGTACGGCGGCTCGATCCGCTTCACGGTGCCGGTCTACTGGGCCCTGGGGTTCATGGTCACCTTCATCCTCGGTGGACTGACCGGCGTGCTGCTGGCCATCCCGCCGGCGGACTTCGTGTTGCACAACAGCCTGTTCCTGATCGCGCACTTCCACAATGTCATCATCGGCGGCGTGGTGTTCGGGGTCATGGCGGGCTACACCTACTGGTTCCCCAAGGCCTTCGGCTTCACGCTCGATGAGACCTTGGGCAAGGCCGTCTTCTGGTGCTGGTCCATCGGTTTCTATCTCGCCTTCATGCCGCTGTACGCGCTGGGCCTGATGGGCGCCACGCGGCGCATGCAGCACTATGCGGATCCGTCCTGGCAGCCCTACATGATCGTGGCCCTGGGCGGTGCGCTGCTGATCTTCGCCGGCATCGGCCTGACGCTGGTGCAGTTGGCCTGGAGCATCCACACGCGCGAGCGGCGACGCGATCTCACCGGCGATCCCTGGAACGGCCGCACGCTGGAGTGGGGCACTGCCTCGCCGCCGCCAGCGTGGAACTACGCGGTGGAACCCCATGTGCACGGCATCGATGCTTTCTGGGACGTGAAGACCCGGAACAAGGAGCTGCACAAGGTCGCCGAGAGCCGCTATGAGGCCGTGCACCAGCCGCACTACGAAACCATCCACATGCCCAAGCGCAGCGCCACCGGTTTCATCAGCGCCTTCTTTGCCGTGGTCCTGGGGTTCAGCCTGATCTGGCACATCTGGTGGCTGGTCATCCTGGGGATCATCGCCTGCGTCGGCGTGCTGCTGCGCCAGGCCTGGGACACGGATCGGGACCAGTACATCAGTGCCGCGCAACTCGAAGATTTCGACCGCCGTCATCCCAGCCTCGGAGCGCAGCGATGAGCGGGGCCGCCGCAGCCGTGGTCCTCGATGCCCACGGCAATCCCATTGCGCTCTCGGAGCGGGGGCCCGCATCCACCTGGTCGATGATCAGCTTCGGTTTCTGGCTGTTCCTGCTCAGCGATATCGTCATCTTCGCCTCGCTGTTCGCCACCTACGCGGTGCTGTCGAAAGCCACCGCCGGAGGCCCGTCGGGACACGATATCTTCGACCTGAAGAACGTCTTCATCGAGACCTGCTGCCTGCTGGCATCCAGCTTCACCTGCGGCCTGATGCTGATTGCGGCCGAGCGCCGCCAGCTGCAGAAGTTCTATCTGTGGGCGCTCGTGACCTGGGTGCTGGGGGCTGCGTTCATCGGCCTCGAAGTGTCCGAGTTCACCGATCTGGTCGGCCGCGGCTTCGGCCCGACGCACAGCGCGTTTCTGTCGGCCTTCTTCACGCTGGTCGGCACGCACGGCTGCCATGTCAGTTCAGGACTGCTGTGGCTGCTGGTGATGGTGGCCCAGGTCGCGACACTGGGCTTGCGGACCACCGTGGTGCGGCGCCTGTTCTGTTTCAGTCTCTTCTGGCACGCCCTCGACCTGGTGTGGATCGGGGTGTTCACCATCGTCTACCTGGGAAGCAACGTCCATGTCTGACCAAGACAGCGTGCATCACGGCACCCACAGCGATCCGGACCTGCAGATCGAGGATGACGGCAGTACCAATGCGCAAAGCTACCTGAGCGGGCTGGCGCTGGCCATTGTCCTCACCCTGGCCTCGTTCGGCGCCGCGCTTACCCATGTCGTGTGGGGTCCCGGCCTGCCGATACTGCTGGCGGTGCTGGCCATCGCCCAGATGGGCGTGCACCTGGTGTTCTTCATGCACGTCAATGCCACCGAGGAAGGCGAGAACACGGTGCTGGCCCTGGGGTTCGGCATCTTCATCGTCTTTCTGGTGGTGTTCGGCTCCATCGTGATCATGAACAACCTGAGCAACAGCGTCATGCCGAGCATGGAGCAGCTGATGAAGATGCAGCGGTAGCTGACGTAAGACGCCGTCACCCGGTGTCTGCGAGTGGCGATTTCTGGCGCGTCAGGCGACGTTTCCGTGCCGTCCGAGCAAATCGATCACAGTCTGACGGGCGTGATCGAATGTGCCCCACACGCTGGCACACCAGGCATGGATGGCCGCATCGCGCGCCGGTCCTTCGGGCGCTGTCATGACCTGGGCGACACCGATGTCTCCGCGGCCGGTGGGAAGCGCGAACTTCGGCCAGGGCTGCTTGCGGCGCGCGAGGTCCATGTGCACGCGCTGGACCTGCCTGCCGGAAAAATGCCGCTCCACGCACAGATACAGGCCCACCAGCGCAAAGGTCAGCGCGATCGGCTTGGTTGCCTCATCGGCATGCTGCGCGGCGAACGCATCGACCACGTGCTGATGAATGAACGCCGGATCGGCATGCGCCAGGGTGTAGCAACGCAGCGCATCGTAGTCCTCGGCTTCCGCGGCCATGCTGTTTACGGCCGGGTCGAGCCCGCGGCCACCGCCGCCTTGGCCTGATTCGCGCGATCGATCAGGTAGGCGCGGATGGTCTCGAGCTCCTCGGGATTGACCTTGCCCTTGAAGGAGGCCATGCCCCCCTCCTGCATGGCCCCATCGATCACGATGGCGCGCATGACCTGCGCAGTGTTGATCGCCGCGGAGTAGCGCAGATCCGGGAACGCGCCGCGATTGGCGTAGGCCGTTTCGTGGCACATGGCGCAGTGATCCGCGAAGGCCTGCTGGCCGGCCGCGATGACCTCCCTGGATGCCGTCGATGGCGGCGGGTTCAGCACCAGGGGAGGTGGCGGAGGCGGCGCCGGCGGCAGGCTCGCGCCGCCATTCAACTTGAACACCAGCAGGCGCGACTGGTTGCTCATGCCGAAGGGCACGAGACCATAGCCGGCCTCCACCGCGACATACTCCTGGCCGTCCACCTCGAAGGCCGAGGCTGCCGCCACCACGCCGGTCTGGGCCTCGAAGCTCCACAGCGGCTGGCCGTTGTCGGCCCGATAGGCGATGAACTGGCCCTTGTTGGTGCCCTGGAACACCAGGCCGCCGGCGGTCGAGAGCGTACCGCCACCGATATTGCCATGCGGCGGCGTGCGCCAGACCTCGCGCCCGTTGATGGGGTCCCAGGCGATCAGCTGCGAAGTCGCGGTGCGCGGCGCAGTGGAGTGCTGCTCATCGTAAGTCGACGGGGATATGCCGGTGGCCAGGCCCGTGATCGATGACATGGGCTTGCCGTTGAAGGTATCCGCAGCCTTCATCAGCCCGCTGGTTTCGATGACCGAGAAATACACCAGCCCGGTCTGCGGATTGTAGGAGAACGGATGCCAGGCGTGCGCTCCCTGACCGCCGGGCTGGACGATCGCGATCTTGCGCGTGATTTCGTAGCGGTCGACCTCGGTCATCAGCGGCCGGGCCGTGACCGGGTCAATGCCTTCATTCCAGGTCACGTGGACGAAATTCTTCGCCGCCAACACCTTGCCGGTCTTCGCCTCCAGCACGTAGTACATGCCGTTCTTCGAGGCCTGCATCACCACGCGGCGCGGACGCCCGTCGATCTTCAGGTCCGCCAGCATCAGCGGCGAGGTGGCATCGTAGTCCCACTCATCGCCGGGAGTTTCCTGATAGTGCCAGACGTATTGGCCGGTATCGGCATTCACGGCGATGATCGAGGCGATATACAGGTTGTCGCCGCCGCCGTCGCCGCGATACTGCCGGTTCCAGGGCGAGCCATTGCCCGTGCCGATGAACAGCAGGTTCAGGCGCGCGTCATACACCATGCCGTCCCACACCGTGCCGCCGCCGCCCCACTTCCAGAAGTCCCCGTTCCAGGTGCCGGCCGCCGCCTTCAGGTACGGTGCCTGTTCGCCGTCGGCCGGATTGCCGGGTACCGTGTAGAAGCGCCACAGCTGCTTGCCCGTCTGCGCGTCAAAGGCGGAGATATAGCCGCGCACCCCGAACTCGGAGCCGGCATTGCCGATGATGACCTTGCCATTGGCGATGCGCGGGGCACCGGTGCTGGTCACCGGCTTGTCATGATCCAGGGACAGCACGCTCCAGATCACCGCTCCGGTCTTCGCGTCCAGCGCCACCAGGCGGCCGTCATAGGTGGAAACGTAGATGCGGCCCTTCCAGGCCGCCACACCGCGATTGACCAGGTCACAGCAGCCGCGCCCGGCAAACTCACCGGGCACCTTGGGATCCCAGGCCCACAGCAGCCTGCCGCTGCGCGCTTCCACTGCCTTGACCTTGCTCCAGGCGGTGGAGAAATACAGTACGCCATCGATGGCCAGCGGCGTCGCCTCCTGACCGCGATTGCTGTCGAAGTCCAGGTACCAGGCCAGGGACAGCTGGCTCACGTTCTCGGTGTTGATCTGTTTCAGCGGCGAAAAGCGCTGTTCGTCCGCAGTGCGGCCGACGGTCAACCATTGACCGGGCTCTGAAGCAGCTTTGCCGAGGCGTGCGGCATCGACGGCGGCAGGACCTGCCGCATGAACCAAAGCGCACTGCAGCAGTGCGCCGCTCAGCAGCGGCGCGAACCGTTTTATATGCACAGCGATGAGCCCCCCGTTGATTTACCGACTGTATGACTTGCGCGGTTGCCAACGCAACGCCAGACTGGCGCCCCCGGTCCCAACGCTGCGGTCACAGGAGCTCCAAGCATGTGCGACAACGATACCTTTGATGACATTGTGCTGTACCAGCGGCGGGCCGCGACGCTGTCGCGACGGCAATTCGGCGCGCTCTCGGTGGGTGCGGGTCTCGTATCGCTGGTGCCGGCGGGCGCCTATGCGGCCGAGACCACGGGCGCCGATGTCGAGATCAAGACCCCCGATGGCACCTGCGATGCGTACTTCGTGCACCCGGCCAAGGGCAAGCATCCCGCGGTGCTCATCTGGCCGGACATCTTCGGCCTGCGCCCCGCGTTCAAGCAGATGGCCACGCGGCTGGCCGAATCGGGCTACGCGGTGCTGGTGATCAATCCCTTCTATCGCATCCAGAAGGCCCCGACCGCGCCGGATCATCCGGATTTCAACGACCCCGCGACGCGCACCAAGCTGGTGGGTCAGATGCAGTCCCTGACCCCCGCGACGGCGGCCACCGATGCGGGAACCTTCGTGCCCTGGCTGGACAAGCAGGCCTCGGTGGACAAGAAGCGCAAGATGGGCACCACCGGTTACTGCATGGGCGGTCCCTTCGTGTTCCGCACGGCGGCGCAGTTCCCCGATCGGATCGGGGCCATCGGCAGCTTCCACGGTGCGGCCCTCGCCACCGCGTCGCCGGACAGCCCGCACCTGCTGATACCGAAGATCAAGGCCAGCGCGCTGATCGCCATCGCGGACAACGACGACAAGTCTGATCCGAAGGCGAAGGACACTCTCAATGCCGCCTTCGAGGCCGCCGGGTTGCCGCATGAAGTCGAGGTCTACAAGGGGGCGCAGCACGGCTGGTGCCCGCCGGACACGGCCGCGTACAACCATGATCTGGCGGAGAAGGCCTGGTCACGGCTGCTGGTGATATTCGGCAAAGCGCTGACCTGAGGCATGTTGACTCGGCGGCTGGGCGCCACGGGGCCCGT
The DNA here is from genome assembly GCA_963726995.1 of uncultured Pseudomonadota bacterium. GTDB lineage: Bacteria > Pseudomonadota > Gammaproteobacteria > Steroidobacterales > Steroidobacteraceae > DAIDKA01. Next base: position 1,047,953 of record CAVSEP010000006.1, on the reverse strand, counting down.
GGTATCGGCGCTCGGGCTTGGCTGCATGGGCATGTCGGGCATGTACGGGCCCAGTGACCGCGCCGAGAGCATCGCCACGATTCACGCCGCGATCGCGGCGGGCATGACGCTGCTCGACACCGGCGATTTCTACGGCATGGGCCACAACGAGCTGCTGATCCGCGACGCGCTCGTCGGGCAACCGCGCGACAAATTGCAGATCAGCGTCAAGTTCGGCGCACTGCGCGGGCCGGATGGCGCCTGGGTGGGCTATGACAGCCGCCCGGCGGCGGTGCGCAATTTCCTGACCTACTCGCTGCAGCGGCTGGGCACGGACTACATCGACATCTACCGTCCCGCGCGGCTGGATCCGGAAGTCCCCATCGAAGAGACCGTCGGCGCCATCGCCGATCTCATCAAGGCCGGCTACGTGCGGCATGTGGGATTGTCCGAAGTCGGCGCCGCCACGTTGCGTCGGGCGGCCGCAGTGCACCCCATCGTCGATCTGCAGATCGAGTATTCACTCATCTCCCGCGGCATCGAGGCGCAGATCCTGCCCACCTGCCGCGAACTCGGCATCGACATTACGGCCTATGGCGTGCTGTCCCGTGGACTCATCAGCGGTCACTGGTCGAAGGACAGCACGACCACCGGCCGGGATTTCCGCGCGTTCAGCCCGCGCTTCCAGGGCGAGAACCTGGCCACCAACCTCGCACTGGTGGAAGACCTGCGGGCGGTGGCCGGCACCATCGGCGCCAGCGTCGCGCAGGTGGCCATCGCCTGGGTGGCCGCCCAAGGCGAGGACATCGTGCCCCTCATCGGCGCCCGCCGGCGGGACCGCCTGAACGAGGCGCTGGGGGCATTGTCCCTGGAACTCACGGCCGAACAGCTGGCGGCACTCACCGAGGCGGTGCCGGCCGACGCCGCCGCGGGCGGACGCTATCCGGCCGCCGCCCTGGCGCATCTCGACAGCGAAAAATAGATGCATGACACCCGGCGCGCGCCAGAGTGCCGACGCCAAGGCGCAAGCCGCGTTGGAGACCCTCAATGCACTGGGTCCGGTGGCACCACGCGCCGAACAGATCACCGTACTCAGGCAGGCGCTCGGGGAGCGCCACTTCCTGGTGGTGAGCCGGGCCGCCACACTGAGCGCAGAGCGACAGTTGCACGAACTGATTCCGGATCTGCAGGGCGCCTTCGCGCGCCTGCTGCAGGATCCGATCAAGCGCGATCCGCGCTGCAAGGCCAAGAACTCCATAGCCCGCGCCCTGGTGACGCTCGAGTGCCGGGACGTTTCCTTCTATCAGGCCGGTATTCAGTACCGACAGCTGGAACCGGTGTGGGGCGGGCACGCCGATACGGCCACCGATGTGCGCAGCAGTTGCGCCATGGGCCTCGCGGCTTCCGGCCACCTGCGCGCCGTCGCGGAGCTGACGGGATTGCTGAACGATCCGGAAGTCGAGGTCCGCTGTGGCGCGGCGCGCGCCCTCTGCTGCGCCAATCCCTTTGAGGCTGAAGCCGTCCTGCGACTGAAGGTGCAAGTCGGCGATGCGGAACCGCAAGTCATTGGCGAATGCTTTGGCGCGCTGCTGGCGATTGCACCGGAGTACTGCCTGCCCTTCGTAGCAGGTTTTCTGCGCGTGAAAGACGATGCCCTGGTGGAATACGCAGCCCTCGCCCTGGGCGAATCGCGGCAACCCGGAGCCCTCAAACTGCTCCGCGACGCCTGGGAAGAGATGGTGACTCTCCCGGTGCGCGGAACGCTGATCCGTGCTGCCGCACTGCATCGCTCGGATGAGGCGTTCGAATGGCTGCTCGGCATCATCGAAACGGGACCGGCCAAACTCGCGGAGGTCGCGGCGGACGCCCTGGCTGTCTACGAGCGCAATTCGAAGCTCATGGCACTGATAGATGCCGCGAAGGCGAGATCCCTTCTGAATCGGGCGAAGGATTGAAGTCAATATCGGATCGTGACGCGTGCCCCGCATCAACAGGGTTGAAACGGACTGCCGTGCATTAAGATATCCGCATGTCAAATCCAACTATCTACCTGATCCGCCACGGTCAGAGCCAGGCCAATGCGGGCGGCATAACCCTGGAGAATCCGCTGGTGCCCCTGACGGGGCTTGGCGAACTGCAGGCGCGGGCCGTCGCGGACCTGCTTCCGCGGACGGCTGCTGCAATCTGGTCATCCCCGTTCAAGCGCGCGCTGGACACCGCCGCGCCGTACTGCGTGCGATTGGGTCAGTCGCCGGCCACTCACGATGACCTGCGCGAATTCGAGACCGTCGACACGCTGCAGATGCGCGGGGCCCCCAGCGCCGAGCGTGAAGCCGTGGTCGCGCGCTACTGGCTGGAATCCAGTCCCAACCTGCGCACCGGACCCGGTGCGGAGACGTTTCGTGAGTTCCACGACCGCGTCGCCCGGGTGCGCGCGCAGTTTCTGCCGGCGCTTGCCGATGGCACGGTCATTTTCGGTCATGGCATGTGGATGGCGATGTTGTTCTGGCAGATCTGGGGCTTCGACCAGGTGGATCATGTCGGCATGACCCTGTTCCGCCGCTTCCAGCTGGGGTTCCCCACACCCAACACGGCGGTCTACGGCGTGACGCGGGCTGCCCCCGGCAGCTGGGCCGTGCGGGCGGATGAGTCCGCCATGCGCGCGATTGCCCTGATCGGGCACGGCATGGATCGGCGCGCGCATCCGGAAGGACCCCTGGACATCCAGGAGGACGCCGAACGCAACCTCGAGATCATTTGAGATCGGCTCAGTCGTCGAGGCTCTGGTAGACCAGAGTGCGGAAGTCCTCATGGATCTTTCCGGGGCCCAGGTTGTAGCGCTGGATCATCAGCACCGCGACCAGGTCCTCGACGCGGTCCGAAATCCAGTCGGATCCGTAGGCGCCCGACCAGCCGAATTGCCCGGGACCCTGCGCCGTGTTCACCCGCTCGGTAATCATCGACAGGCCCAGTCCCCAGCCCCGGCCCTCCCAGAATCCGGGAGAAAACGGCGACATGGCCTTCTGCGCGGCGGTGATCTGATCGGTCAGCATCAGCTCGACCGTCGGGCGCGCCAGGATACGCTCGCCGCCGAGCTTGCCCAAATTGAGCATCATGCGGCCAAAGGCGCAGTAGTCATCAATGGTCGAGACCAGCCCGGCGCCGCCTGCCGGAAACGCCGGCGGACGGCTCCAGTTGCTGTCCTGACCATCATCGAAGAGCTCCAGCGCGCCGCTGCCGGCGTTGACGGCATAGCAGCTCGCGAACCGGCCGAGTTTGGCGGCGGGCACGAAAAACCCCGTATCGCGCATCCCCAGCGGATCGAAGATCCGTTCCTTCAGGAAGGTCTCGAAAGGCTGTCCTGCCACGCGTGCGACCAGGACTCCCAGTACATCCGAGCCGGTGTGGTACATCCAGCGTCCGCCGGGCTGACACATCAGGGGGAGGGTCCCCAGCCGCCGCAGCCACTCATCGGGTGAGTGCGGGGGGGCGGGATTCAGGCTCATGAGGATGTTCGCGTCCATGGCCTGCTGGATGGGGAAGGCGCCCGCGGGTCCCAGGATCATGCCCATGCCCATCCGGAAGCTCAGCAGGTCACGCAGCGTGAGCGGCCGATTCGCCGGTTCGGTCTCATCCAGGGGCCCGTCGATGCGCTTGAGCACCCGGCGATTCGCCAGCTCCGGCAGCATCGGATCCAGCGGCTCATCGAGGCTGACACGACACTCCTCCACCAGGATCATCGCGGCAACGGCGGCGATCGGCTTGGTCATGGAGGCAATCCGGAAGATCGTGTCGCGACGCATGGCATCCCGTCGAACCAGGTCCTGGCAGCCGATGGTGTCGACGACGGTCTCGCCGCGGCGGCTGAGCAGCGTGACCAGGCCCGCAACCGTACCCCGCTCAACGTGGGACGCCATCACCTGGTGAAGCCGCGCGAGGCGCGCCTTCGAGAAACCGCCGTGTGCCATTGCTTTCGCCCCCTTGCAAATGAGAGTGCATGGTAAACCGCCCCGGCAGGATATGCTTAGAGTCAGGAGGTCCCCATGAGCAAGACGGTTCGCATACATCAGACCGGTGGTCCCGAAGTACTGCGCCTGGAGGACCTGCCGGTCGGCGATCCCGGGCCGGGCGAAATCCGCATTCGCGTGCTGACCATCGGACTGAATCGATCGGAGGCCGTGTACCGATCCGGAAAGTATCTCGTCCCGCCCAAGTTGCCGTCGCTGATGGGCTACGAGGCCTGCGGCATCGTCGAGGCGCTGGGTACGGGTGTGCAGGGCCACGCGGTCGGAGATCGGGTCTGCGTGGTGCCAACCTACCGGCTGGGCGAGTACGGCGTGTACGCCGAATCCGCCATCGTGCCGGCACGCAGCGTGGTGGCCGCGCCCGCGGCACTCACGCCGGTGCAGGCCTGCTCCATCTGGATGGCCTACCTCACGGCGTACGCCATCATCGAGGTCGCCAAGGTGGGGATCGGCGATTACGTGCTCATTCCTGCGGCTTCCAGCAGCGTGGGACTTGCGGCCATTCAGCTGGCCAACTGGGCCGGCGCCGTGCCGATCGCCCTCACCCGCCATAGCACCAAGGCCGCAGCGCTACGTGAACAGGGCGCGAAGCATGTGGTGGCCACGGTGGAAGCCGATGTCGTGGCCGAGGTGATGCGCATCACCGCCGGCAAGGGCGCGCGGACGGCCTTTGATCCCGTGGGCGGTCCGTTCGTGGAGAAGCTGTGCAATTGCCTGGCCGACGAGGGCATCCTGTTCATCTACGGCGGCTTGAGTGAGCAGCCCACGCCCTACCCGCACTGGCCGGTGGCCCTGAAGGGACTGAGCATCCGCGGCTGGGTCTTCTCCGCCATCGCCAACAAGCCCGAACGGTATGCGCGGGTGAAGGACGTCATTCTGGCGGGACTGGCTTCCGGACATCTGAAGCCTGTCATCGCCCGCACTTTCGCGCTGGATCAGATCGTGGAGGCGCATGCCTTCATGGAATCCAATCAGCAGATCGGCAAGGTCGTGGTCACCGTCTAATGCAAGCGCCGCGGCAGTTCGAACACCCAGATCGATGAGGCATGCTCCTGGGGATTCTGGATCTCCGGGACGATGGTCGGGAAGGTCTGGCTCTCGATGCCACCGTTGCCGACGACGACTGCGATGTACTGCCGACCCTTGACGCTGTAGGAAATCGGACAGGAGCTGGGCACATCATTCATGCGCACCTGCCACAGCTGTTTCCCTGTGGTGTCATCGTAGGCGCGCAGAAACCGATCCAACGATCCTGAGAATACGACGCCGCCGGCGGTCGCCAGCAGGCAGGTGGTTCCCGGCGCGCGCTGCCGATTCGTCCACAGCACTTCCCGGGTGGCAAGATTCAGCGCTTCGACGCGGCCGTACTTTCCGTCGGTGTCGGGCCGTGGTCGGATGCTCCAGTTATAGCCCGAAGACAGGTTGCCGCGTTCTCCGGGCCCCACGGGCAGCAGGTCCATGCAGGACTCGACCACCGTGTTGTAGAGCACCTTGGTGAGCGGATTGTAGGCGGTCGCATTCCAATTGCGGCCGCCGCCCGGGTGCGGGCAGATGGTGTGGGGTTTGCCATCGCCCACCACCACATCCGGATTGATGCTCTTCTCTCCCGTTTTCGGGTCAATGGCGCTGATGACGTTCTGGATGCCAAGGTCCTTGGAGAACAGGTACTGACCCGTGGCCGCATCCATCCCCTCGATGATGCCCATCTTGCCGGAGGTCACGATGAGTTTACGCGTCACCCCATTGATGGGCAGATCGATCACCTGCTGTTCAAAGGCCCAGTCCAGGTCCCATTGATCGTTGTGCACATGCTGGAAGTGCCAGGCGAGCTTGCCCGTATCAGGATCCAGGGCCAGCGTCGAATCGGTGTAGAGGCTGTCGCTGGTGATACCCGGCTTGTTGATGGAGTGCAGCAGCGGTCCGGTGTCATAGGTCTGGCCCACGCCAAAGTACGCCAGGTTCAACTTCGGGTCGTAGCTGCCGGCAGTCCACACCGAGGCGCCACTGCGCTTCTCCAACGGCAAGCCGTTCCAGCTGTCGCCGCCGGGCTCGCCCGGCCGCGCAATGGTGTGAAAGCGCCAGACTTCCTTGCCCGTGCGCGCATCCACTGCGACGATGGCGCCGCCCCCGGGCGATTGACCGACGATGCCCAGCAGCACCTTGCCCCTTGCCACAATCGGGCCGCCGGTGGTCTGCCAGCCCAGATGGTAATCCGCCACCGGGGTATCCCAGACCACCGTGCCCGTTCTCACATCCAATGCGACCAGATGATCATCCGAGGTCGGCGCGAACAATTTGTCGCCGAAAATAGCGATATTGCGACGCACCGAAAATCGGGCATCCGCGGGCATGACGCGCGAGTACTGCCACAGCAGATCGCCGCTGACGGCATCGATGGCCTGGATGTTGTCGCCCCAGCTGGCGACGAACAGCACGCCGTCATGCTCCAGCGGCGTGGTCTCGTTGCGCCCGGTGGGCAGCGTCCATGCCCAGGAGACGCGCAGCTGTTCCACATTCTGGCGAGTAATCCGAGTGAGCGGGCTGAAGCCCTGATCATCATAGGTGCGCCGCCACAGCAGCCAGTCGCCCGGGGCCGGATTGCGCAGCATGGCCTCGCTGACGGATGTGTACCGGTCCAGCGGATTGGGCACGAACACCTTCGGCACCGGCGGGGACAGCGGTGACAGGGGCATCATCGGCGAGGACTTGGCGATCGGATTGCGTGGAATGTGTAGCGCGGCGAGCTGCGTGGCGTCCGTGGCCAGTGAACCCTCGGCGGATTTCGCACCATTCACCTGCAGCAGATAGGCGAGCAGGTCCGCGGTCGCCTGCGGGGTGAGGCTTCCCATCGCGGTCGGCGGCATCCGGGTGCGGATGAACGTGAACAGCTCGGCCACGGTCTTGCCGCCCCAGTTGAGACTGAAGGCCGTGCCATTCAGCGGCGTCGCGAATTCGCTGCCGCTGAGGTTCTTGCCATGACAATTGCCGCATTGCGCCGCGTACAGCGTCCTGCCCGCCGCCGCCTGATCGGGCGTGAAGGTCGCCAGGGATGCCGGATCGACCCTGGGGGGCCGCTGCGCGCGGGTGGGCGCCTGAACCAGCACCGCTGCGGCTATGCCGAAGGCCAGTAGCTTCCGCGCAATCCGTCGTTGCCGAATCATCATCCCATTCCCCTTTTTTCGGCGGCCATTCAAGCACCGACGCGATGCGAAGGCAACGCACCTTTGACGTTTCAACTGCCGTAGTATTGCAGGAAGCGCATGCAACCATCGCGAGGGGGAACGAGCGTGACGAATAGTGGCGTGGGCAGGTACGGCAATGCACTGGCCTTCCTATTGGTTGGCACCCTTGTCATGCATGCGTCCAGGGCGGCCGAAAGCAGCGCTCCGGAACGGCGCGGCACTGAACTGGGTTTCGCGGTGTTCCAGCAGCACTGTGTGTCCTGCCACGGCAATCCTGCGATCGAGCGCGCCCCCTCACCCGCCACCCTGCGCACCATGTCGCCCGAGCGCATCTATACGGCGCTGACCAGCGGGCTCATGAAACAGGTCGGGGACACCCTCAATGACCCGGACCGCCGCCGCGTCGCCGAATCACTGGCCGGACAGTTCCTGGGATCCGACAAAGCCGGTGCCGCGGCGAACATGCCGAACCGCTGCGCTGCCAGTCCGCCGCTGCATGACCTGGCTCACCAGGCCTGGAATGGCTGGGGCAACGGCACGGCCAACCATCGTTTCCAGTCCGCGGCAGCCGCCGGCCTAACCGCTGCGACGGTTCCCAATCTGAAGCTCAAATGGGCGTTCGGCTTCCCTGGTGGTACGTCCGCGTTCGGCCAGGCCGCCGTCGTGGGGGGCCGCGTGTTCGTCGGCTCCGATATCGGTTACGTGTATTCGCTGGATGCGGCCACGGGCTGCGTGTACTGGTCCTATCGTACCGACGGCGGGGTCCGCACCGCGATGACCGTCGGACCCATCCGGATTTCCGGCAAGACCCGCTATGCCGTGTATTTCGGCGATCTGAAGGCCAACGCCTACGCCATCGACGCGCAGACCGGCGCCGGCATCTGGAAGACCCAGGTGGAGAAGCACTACTCGACGCGGGTGACCGCGGCACCCGCGCTGTACAAGGGCAAGCTCTATGTACCCGTCTCGGCGTCCGAAGGCTTTCAGGCGCGGGTCCTCGATTACGCCTGCTGCACGGCCGTAGGCAGCGTCAGCGCACTGGATGCCAACACCGGCAGGCGGATTTGGAAGACCTATACCATCGCGCAGCGACCGCGGCCCACGCACAAGAACTCCAAGGGCGTGCAGCAATGGGCGCCCGCCGGCGTGCCGATCTGGAATACGCCCACCATCGACCCGGTCCATCATGCCGTCTACGTCGGTACGGGCGATGCCTCCACCTACCCCGCGCCGGCGACCTCCGATGCCATTCTGGCCCTGGACCTGAACACCGGTAAGAGGCTCTGGACTCATCAGATCTATGCAGGCGATGCCTTCATTGTCGGCTGCGCCGGCGCCGGCAGGACCGAGAACTGTCCCAAGACACTGGGGCCCGACTGGGACGTACCCATGTCGCCCATGCTCGCGCATCTGCCCGATGCCCGGACGCTGATTGTTTTCGCCATGAAACCCGGCGATGTGCTGGCGCTGGATGCGGACCGCAAGGGCGAGGTGGTCTGGCGCGACGATCATGACCCCACGAACGCTGCCCCGCAGGCCGCCACGGGAGCCGCCGCGCGCAATCGCGGACCCCAGTGGGGCGCCGCGATGGATGATCAGTTCGCGTACGTCCCCTGCAGTGGCACCGGCATCGCCGCCGTAAGCCTGGCCGATGGCAAGAACAAATGGTGCGTGCCCCTGAACATGGCCACTGACCCGAAAGTCGCCTACAGCGCCGCCGTGACGGTCATACCCGGCGTGCTGTTCACGGCGGGAACCGACGGCAGCCTCTGGGCCCTGTCTACGGACGACGGTCACACGCTGTGGAAGTTCCAGACCGCCACCGAATTCAAGACCGTGAACGGTGTGCCGGCACACGGTGGCGCCATCGTTTCTACCGGCCCCACGGTGGCCGGCGGCATGCTGTTCTTGGGATCGGGGTACAGCGTGGTATCGGAAGCGCCCGGCAACGTGCTGCTGGCGTTCGGCGTGCGATAGCGGAAGCGCCGGATTTCAAGGAGAGGGACATGTCGCAACTGGCAAAGAGCACCGTAGCAGCCTTCGTGGCGATGGCAATGACCTTGAGTCTTGCCGCGACGCAGGCACAGGCTGCCTGCGCCACGCTGGACGCGCCGCCCACGGCGATGGTGCCGGCGACCGGAGACGTTCTGCGCGCGGGTCATCTGGGGCGAGAGATCGGTGACACGCAACCTCTCATCCATTTCTACGCGGACCTCATCGGACTGGATCTCATCGGCGCCCGCACCGCACCCCGACCGTTCACCCTGGTCCGTGGCCTGCAGGTTTTCGCGGAGCTCGGTGAAGACGATGATGTCTACAAATCCACCAGTCGCGTGGCGCTGCTGCCGATTCCGGGCACGGGCGCCAGCGCCGACGCACCCAAGATGACCATCGAGGCCATCGAGATCAAGGGCGTCAAATCCCGCCCCTACCATCCCGCCCTGCGCGATCCCGGTGCTTCGTATCTGAAGATCATCGTTCGCGACCTGGACAAAACCCTGGCGTTGCTCAAGTCAGAACACACGCCGGTCATCAGCACCGGCGCAGAGCCCGTGGCCCTGTCCGGCTGGCCCGGCCTCGCGGGCAGCGTCCGCGCGGTTATGGTGCGCGACACGGATGGTTACCCCGTGCAACTGCTGCAGGTGACGCCGGCGCCCGCCAGCACCGCACCGGCGGATTCCAAGGTACTGGGCGCGCGCGTGGCCATAGTCGTCGATAACCTCGAGGCCTCCTGCCTGTTCTATCAGCAGCTCGCGGGGCCGGAACTGAAGTTCTGGGAGAGCCCGACGCTGCTGGGTGACAAGGCGGATGCGGACCTCACCGACACCCAGGGTCAGTTCCGGATGGCGCAGGCGATGGTGCCCGGCTCGCCCGCGGTCATCGAACTCATCGAATACCAGGACCATAACCGCAAGTTCAAGCGTGGCTTCATCCAGGATCCGGGCACTGCGCACTTCCTGTTCATGGTCAAGGACACCGACCCCATCCTGACGCGGGTCCATGCGATGAAGGCACATACCCTGAGCAAGGCGAACGATGCCACCTTCATAAGCCCCACCGTCAGATCCATGTTCGTACCTGATCCGCAGGGCTTCTGGCTGGAGTTCATGGACCACGACGTGAAGAAAGATCCGAACGCCAAGTAGACTCCCGAGGAGCAGCCATGAGCACATAACAACCGTCGTGCGCTATTGAAAATGGCCATGCTGGGCGGCGGCGCGGCATTGGCCGGGCTTATGCAAGCGACCGCGGTGGCCGAACCCTCGCCGAAGGAGCAGCAGGCGCAGGGCGCCGCGGATCGCGCGACGCGGGGGATGCCCGCGCCGCGTATCCGGGATGTGAAGGTCATCCAGATCGGCGGCGGCGGCGTCAATGACTCCACCGTGGTGAAGGTCGAAACCGACCAGGCGGGCCTGTACGGCTACGGCTGCGCCACCAACACCTTCCCTGGGGGTCGCGCCAGGCTGGTGGCCGCCGCGGTGGAGCAGTACCTGAAACCCATCGTCGTCGGCCGCAGCGTCGATCGCATCGAGCAGCTCTGGCAGATCTGTTACATGAGTTCCTACTACAAGAACGACGCGGTGCTGAACTGCGCGATCGGTGGCGTGTGCGATGCGTTGTGGGACATCAAGGGTCGTCAGGCCGGCATGCCGGTGTACCAGCTGGTGGGCGGCAAATGCCGGGAGGCGGCCGACATCTATCTGCACGTCAACATGGGCGCTCAGGACCCGGGCAGGCAGCTGGTTGAAAACGCACAGAAGGCGATGCAGACCGGCTGCCGGTACCTGCTGGTGGCCATGTTCGGCCGCGATGGGGCGACCAACAATCTGTACGGCAAGCCGACCTTCGACGATGGTGCCATCGCGTTCGATCGCGACAAGGAAATCCGCAAGATCCTGGACGCCTTTACGGTATTCCGCAAGGAAATACCCGCCAACATCGGGCTCGCGCTCGACGCGCATTCCATCGTGGATCCGATCCGTGGCGTGCAGTTCGCCAAGGACCTGGAGCAGTTCCGATTGTTCTTCTGCGAGGACCTGTTCTCACCGGAAGAAGCCGGTCACTACGCGGTGGTGCGCCAGCAATGTGCGACGCCCATGGCCATCGGTGAGCTGTGGAACAATCCGCATGAGTGGCAGCCGCTGGTGCAGGCACGGCAGATCGACTATATCCGCCATCATGTCTCGCATATCGGCGGCTTCACCGCGGCGCGCAAGATCGCCAGCTTCTGCGAGAATTTCGAGGTCCGTTTCGCCTGGCACGGCGCGCCGAACTCTCCGGTTGGTCACATGACCAATTTGACGCTGGATCTCACCCACGAGAACTTCGGCATACACGAGCACTTCGACTATCCGCCGATCGTGCAGGACATCTTCCAGGGGCGGGTGCAGATCAAGGACGGCTACGCCTGGATCAACGAGAAGCCGGGCTGGGGCATTGAAGTCGATGAAGCCCTCGCCGCCAGACACCCCATCAATGATGAGAAGCCCAATGAATTCCGTACGCCGGACGGGACGGTGATCGAGGGTACCGGCTGACTACCTGGCAAGGAGCACCACATGAAATGCACGTCGTTGATATCAGTCACGATGCTGGCCGCTTGTTGTTCTGTGTTGCCGCTGATGAGCAGCGCTGCCGACTCCTCCACTTCCTCGGTGTCGGTCAGTGAGTCGCCGCCGCGCAGCTTGCGCGACGTGGACCTGCGGGCACTGATACGCGAAGTCGGGGCCCGGGAACACAAGCATTTTCTGTGGGATCCGCGGCTTCCGCAGATGGTCGAGCTCGGAAATCTGGAACATCAGGATGTGACCTATCCGCGCCTGCTGGCGCTGCTGCGGATCATCAGCTTCGCGGTCTTCGCGAAGGACGGGGTCCTGGAAATCGTTCCGGATGCCAACCTCCGATTTGACGCGTTTCCGATGATGTCTCCGGACAACATCAAGGCATTGGACGACGAGGGGGTGACCACGATCCTGCCCCTGAAAGGAATCAGCGCCATCCAACTGGTGACGATACTGCGCCCGTTGATCCCGGCAAACGGTCAGATCAGCGCGCTGACCGAGAGAAATGCCATCATCATCGTGGACCGTGGCGACAATGTGCGCAGGATCGTGGATATCGCTCGTACACTGGAGAAACTGCCGGTGCCAACCGTCAATACCGCTGAACGGCCACCCGCCCAATAGCGGCTGTCGTGGCAATCCTGATGCAGCGTCGTTCCATGATGATCGGTTCCATCGCCGTGGCGGTCGCGTGGCAGGTCCCCGGCGCGTGGGCCCAGGGCTCATCCGCCGCCTCCTCCAAGGCACTGGGCTCGCTCTTCGATCAGTTCATGAAGGAGAACCTGGATCTGTCTGCCCTGACGTGCACCTCGCTGGGGCTGGATACTGGAGCGCGTGCGCGGCAAAAAAGTGAAGTCGACGACGCTTCCGAGGTCGGTATTGCGAAGCAGAAGGCACTCACAGCCAGCCAACTTGCTCGTCTCCAGGCCTTCGATCGACGCTCGCTGAGCGCCGCGGACGCCGTCAGCTACGCCGTGATCCTCTATGGCCTGCGCACCGGCGTCGCAGCCAACCGGGCATTCGCCTACGGTCCGGGCGCAGCCGGAGCCCCCTACATCCTCAGTCACCTCACCGGCAGCTATCAGTCCATACCGGCCTTCCTGGACAGTGAACATACGATCACCACGCGGGCCGATGCGGACGCATACCTGGCCCGACTCAGCGGCTTCGCCACTGCCATGGACCAGGAAGTGGAGGTCGCGCGCCATGATATGGGCCTGGGCGTCGTGCCCCCGGACTTCGTCCTGGCCAAGGCGCTGCGCCAGATGCAGCAGCTGCGGATGCCGGCGCCGGAGAACTCCTCGTTGACCGAGTCCCTCGCGCGCCGGACCCGCGAGCGGAACATCCCCGGCGACTACACACGACAGGCGGCACAGCGGGTCAGGGACCAGGTCTATCCGGCCCTTGATCGGCAGATCGCACTGCTGCGCGAGATGCACAAGAGCGCCACCCACGAGGCCGGCGTCTGGAGGCTGCCCAAGGGAGATGACTACTACGCGGCGTCCCTGATCAACGCCGCGACCACCGACCGCAATCCCGCCGACATCCACCGCCAGGGGCTGGAACTCGTCAAGGAGCATACCGCCCGCATTGATCAGCTGATGCGAAGCCAGGGAATGACACAGGGGAGCGTGGCCGAGCGTGCCCGGGCCATGTATCGGAACCCCGCCTATCTGTATCCGAACAGCGAGGGCGGCAAAGTTGCGCTGCTCGCCGACCTCAACCGGCGGGTACAAAGCGTCTGGGCAAAACTTCCGCGCTACTTCGGCGTGCTGCCGAAGGCGACCGTGCAGATCCGGCGGGTGCCGAAGGAAAAGGAAGACAGCTCCTCGCAGGGCTACTACAACTCCCCTTCACTGGATGGCAAACGGCCGGGCATCTACTGGATCAATCTGCGGGACACCCGGGAACTTCCCAAGTGGTTCCTGCCGACGCTCACCTACCATGAAAGCATTCCCGGACATCATCTGCAGGGCTCCATCCAGCAGGAGGCCGGCCTGCCCCTGATCCGCAAAGTGGCCTTTTTCGGTGCCTACATCGAAGGCTGGGCGCTCTACGCAGAGCAACTGGCCGCCGAAATGGGTGAGTTCGACTCCGATCCTATCGGACATATCGGGCAACTGCACGAATCGCTGCTTCGCTGCGTCCGGGTGGTGGTGGATACCGGGCTGCACCGGATGAAATGGAGCCGCGAGCGCGGCATCCAGTACTACAGCGACGTCCTGGGTGACCCCGTCGCCACGGGAGTCACGGAGGTGGAGCGTTACTGCGCCTGGCCGGGCCAAGCCTGCAGCTACATGCTCGGCAAGCTCAAGTTTCTGGAGGTGCGCGAGCGCGCGCAGCGCACCCGGGGCGCGCAGTTCGACATCCGCAGGTTTCACGATGCCGTCCTGTTGCCGGGCGCCCTGCCCCTGGACATGATGGACGGTCTGTACTGACGCTCAGCGGCCGGGAATCGCCCCGCGTTCCGTCACGATCACGTCCATCGGAATATCGTGGGGCTGGGGATGGATGGTCGGCAGCTCGGCATCCGCGAAGGCGATGCCGATGGTGCGCGGACGCGGTCGCAAGGCCGCCAGGGTCCGGTCATAAAAGCCCCCGCCGTAGCCCAGCCGGTAACGCGCGCGGTCGAATCCGACCAGCGGCACCACCAGAATATCGGGCTGCACAACATCCCGTTCCGGGGGAACCGGGATGTTCCAGTGTCCGCGTTTCAACGCCACGCCGGGGCGCCAGCGCCAGAACTCCACGGGCGCCGCGTCCTGGATCACCACCGGCAGACCGACGGTGCCGCCGGCCTCGACGTGCCGATGCGCGAACTGCCTTAAGTCGATCTCGCCGCGTATAGGCCAGTACACGCCAAGTACCGGGTAGCGCGCGACATCGATGGCCGACTCAAGATACGCGATCACCGGCTCGCTCAGCCGCTGGCGCTCCGCCGGGTCACGGGCCATGCGCCGCGCGACTATCGTCTCGCGACTGGCCTTGCGCCAGGCCCTGATCTCGCTCCAGGTCGCGGGCGCCGCCTCGAAGTCCGCGGCATAGCATACCGGCGAGCTGTATTCCTGCGGTTCATCCTTGCGCGTCACGACCCGGACTATGCGGCCGTGCGTCAGGAGTGGCAAGCTGGCGGCGGCAATCTTGCCCGGGCGCTGGTTTCGAAGGAGCCGGTCATTGGATGACGTGATCATTGTGGGCGGAGGCCCGACCGGCTTTATCACCGCCCTCGGCCTGGCGCAGGCGGGAATTCGCGTGACGGTCATCGAGTCCGAGCCAAAGATCGTCGACTCGCCCCGTGCGGCGGTCTATCACTGGAGCGTGGTCGAAGGCCTGGAAACTCTTGGCATACGCGAGGAGGTGGAAAGAACCGGCTTTGCGAAGCAGGACTACACCTACCTGGTCCACAAGACCGGGGAGCGCATTGATTTCAGTCTGGATGTACTGAACGGGAGAACTCGATTCCCCTACAACCTGCATCTGGGCCAGCATCGCCTGGCCGAGATCGCCCTGCGCCGGCTGTCCGCCATTCCCAATACCAACGTACGCTTCAATACCCGTCTGACGGCGCTTACGCAGGACTCCGACGGCGTCACGCTGGGCGTGGAGACGCCACAGGGCGAAGAGCAGATGCACTCCAGGTGGGTCATCGGTGCCGATGGTGCCGGCAGTACCGTTCGCCGCCAGCTGTCCCTGGACTTCGATGGTCTGACCTGGCCGGAGCGATTCGTCGCCACCAATCTCTATTTCGATTTCGAACGCTACCACTACGCCCGGGCGACCTTTCTGATCGACGATGTCTACGGCGCCGTGATCGCGAAGATCGACAATGAGGGGCTGTGGCGCTGCACCTACATGGAGAGCGCGGCGCTGCCCGAGGAACTCATCATGGATCGGCTGCGCGATGTCTATGCCGCGATCGTGCCCAATGCGGACTACCAAATCGAGCGCGTCACGCCATACCGCATGCATCAACGCTCGGCGCCGCGCTACCGGGTCGGTCGGGTGATCCTGGTGGGAGATGCCGCGCACGTCACCAATCCCACCGGCGGGCTGGGCCTTACGTCCGGGCTGTTCGACTGCTTCGCCCTGTACCCGGCGCTCGCCGCCGTCATTGCCAATGGCGCCGATGCCACCGTCCTGGATCGGTACTCCGAGTCGCGCAGGAACATCTTCCTGAATCTGATTTCACCGCAATCAACCGCCAACAAGCGCCTCATCTATCACGCGAACGGCGGCGGCAAGCACCTCGAGGAGGCCCTGGTGTCGCTGCGACGACTCCGGACGGACCGGGAGTTCGTGTTGCAGCGGCTGATGTTTCTGAAGTCGCTCGAGTCACCACCGCTACTCGGCTCATAGGCGCGCTGCATACTGAACACGTGCCACGCACCGACTCGGACCAAATCGGTTGTGCGACGCATCATCGATCCCTGCGTGGTGATCAGCAGCGGTGCCTCAGCGGCCCAACCTCGGTACTATCGAGGACTGACTCGCAAGAAGGCCAATGAGCAGCCTCTACCTTGTCCTGGTGAACATCTTCCGCAGCCGGACCGGAGCTGCGATAACGATCGTATCCATTGCCAGCGCATTCACGCTTTACGGAGTGCTGTGTGCACTGGGCGCCTACTTCGATGGCGTCGCGCGCTTCTCGGACGACAACCGCCTGTTCATCCTCGCAAAAGGCCAGGCGCATCTGACGGCGAGTCAGGCGGACAAGATCCGGCGCCTGCCGGGGGTCATGAGCGACGGCGTCACATACGCCTATTCACTGCGGGGTTACTACCAGGATCCCAAACATACCTTCCAGCAAGCCGCCATCGACATCGACAGCTTCATCGCCATCCATCACGCCAGCAATCGATTCGTCTTCGACCCCGACCAGCTGGAAGCCTGGCGCCAGGATCGGCGCGGCGCCATGGTGAACGTCAGCGTCGCCGAGGAATTCGGTTGGAAGGTCGGCGACCGGATCACGATCATCGCGCCCAATCCCCCACGGGCGGACGGATCCACGACCTGGGAGTTCAATGTCAGGGGAATATTTCACTACCGGGACGAGGCCGAACGGGTCCGACAGCTTTTCTTCCACTACGAATACTTCGACGAAAGCCGACTGAATGACAAGGGTTCCGTGCAGTACCTCGCGACGCTCTCCAAGCCGGGATTTGATCCACTGGTGGTTTCGCGAACCATTGACGACCTGTTCGTAAACTCCGGAAGCGAGACCAATACCGGCAACGAGGACAGCCTCGGCAAGAAGTACTACGCACGAGTGGGAAACATCGCGTTCGTGGCGCACGTCATCATAGCCATCGTGCTGGTCCTGATGCTGTTCGCAATCGGATCCAGCTATGCTGAAAGCATACTGGCGCGAGCACGCGAATTCGGCACCCTCGAGGCGCTCGGTTATACCTCTGCGCGCATACTTCGTCTGGTCGGCGAGGAGGCCGTGCTGCTCAGCGTGGGCGCGGGATCCCTTGGACTTGGCATCGCGTGGTTCATCGTTCATACCCTGAGCACGTCCGAACAGCTGCGTGATCTGCATCTCGCGCGCGCGCAGATGGGCCTGGGCATAGTGCTCATGCTTGCGTTTGGTTTTCTGATAGCCCTGCTGCCGGTGCTGCGGCTGCAGCGCATGCGGATTCCGGACGCCTTGCGACACAGTCCCCAATGACTGCGCAGGTAATCACCGCCACGGCGCTGAATCTGCGCATGCTGCCCAGGCGCTGGGTCAGTGCGCTCATCGCCTGTACCGCCGTTGCCTGTGTGGTGCTGGTACTGGTCGCCATTCTGGCCGTATCCGAGACCTTTGAGCGACTGATGGTGGCGGGCACCTACCCGAGTTCGGTGCTCATTCTCAGGCATGATGCGCGCCTGGAGAACGGCAGCACGCTGGACAGGTCGGCGGTCGAACTCATCACCGCCTACGGCAAGACCCAGGTCTCGGGAAGTCCGGTATCCCCGGAACTGATGCGCTCGGTCCGCGCAAAGCGGCCCCGCAATGGCGACTTTGTCGACATCGAAATGCGCGGCGTGACCCCGGACGCCCGTGCATTTCGTAGAGGATTCACGCTCGTGCAGGGACGCATGTTCCAGGAAGGGCGGGGCGAAGTCATCGTCGGCAAAGCCGCCGAGGATCAGTTTTCCGGCTTGACTCTCGGATCCACCATCCGGCTCGTCAACTCGGATTGGCACATCGTGGGCGTCTTCGAAGCCGGTGGCAGCGCATCGGAGTCCGAGGTTTGGACCGGGCTCGGCGACCTTCAGGCCATGGCGCACCAGGATGGCGTGATTAACAGTATCCGGATGCGCATCGCTGTCGACGCGGACCGCATCGCCATGCAACGCTTCTTGAATGGGAACCCGCTCACCGATGACCGCGTCCAAAGCGAGTCCGAATACTATGACCGGACCGTACGCGACCTGACCGATGTCATGAGAGTATTCGGTGTTCCCGTATTGCTCATCATGATTTGGGGTGCGGTATTCGTCTCCCTGAATACGATGTACGGCACAGTTACGGCGCGGGCCAAAGACTTGTCCACCCTGCGCGCCATCGGGTTTCGAAGTGCCCCGGTGGTCCAGTCACTGGTCATCGAGTCGATTCTCCTGGCGATCGTTGGCGGGCTGGCCGGTATCGCGATTGCGGCGCTGGCGCTGCGGGGCGTGCACGCCAATAGCAATTTTCTTGGCAGCACGCAGTACGCGTTCACATTCGATGTGTCGTTACGCGTCCTGACGGCGGGTCTTATATGCGCCTTGCTGATCGGTGTGGCCGGCGGACTGTTGCCGGCGCTGGTCATTTCGCGCACTCAGCCGGCGCTGGGAATCCGTGGCACCTAGAGAGCCCTGACTGGGTTGCAGGCGCGCCTCCCCGCGCCGTTGATGGTTCGCGCCTAGAGTCCGGGTCCCATGGGGCTATAATGCAGCACATGAGCGCCCTATTGGATGAGGCCGCGCAACGCGCCGGCCGCTATCTGGAGTCGTTGGATTCCCGCGCCGTGGCGCCCACGCCGCAGGCCTTGGCTGCGCTGGCCAGATTCGAGCAGCCGTTTCCTGAACGCAGCTCAACCGCAGCAGCGGTCCTTGAGGAACTGGACGAGATCGGCTCGCCCGCCACCATGGCTTCCGCCGGTGGAAGATTCTTCGGATTCGTGATCGGCGGGTCGCTGCCGGTGACCGTGGCCGCAAACCTGTTGGCCACGGCGTGGGATCAGAACGCGGGTCTGGTAGTCACAGGGCCGGTCAACGCCGCCCTCGAGACGGTCGCGCTGCGCTGGCTTCGCGAGGTATTTCATCTGCCGGCGCAATGCGCGGGCGGATTCGTCACCTGCGCCACTGCCGCCAACTTCTCCGGACTCGCGGCTGCGCGCCATGCACTGCTGGCCCGTGCCGGCTGGGATGTGGAGGCGCAGGGGCTGTTTGGAGCGCCTTCACTCACCGTCGTCATCGGTGAGGAAGTGCATGCAAGCGTGCAGAAGGCGCTGTCCCTGGTCGGATTCGGACGCGAACGGGTCGTGCGCGTACCCGTTGATGCGCAGGGACGCATGCGCGCGGACGCATTCCCGAAGGTCGATGAACGAACCATCGTTTGCGTCCAGGCCGGCAACGTCAACACCGGCGCATTCGATCCGGTTGCCGAGATCTGCGAGCGCGCCCACGCCCGCGGCGCGTGGGTGCACGTCGATGGCGCCTTCGGTATGTGGGCGGCGGCCTCCCCGGCGCTGGCGCATCTGGCGCGCGGAATCGAAAATGCCGACTCCTGGGCCACCGACGCCCACAAGTGGCTCAATGTGCCCTATGACAGCGGCCTGGTTTTCGCGCGGGATGCCTCCGCCCTGCGCGCGGCGATGTCGATCGGTGCGGCCTATCTCGCGCAGGACGAGGACCGCATTCCCTACCAGTACACGCCTGAATTCTCGCGGCGCGCGCGCGGAATCGAAGTCTGGGCCGCGATGCGCCAGCTCGGTCGTGGGGGGCTGGCAGATCTGGTGGAGCGCACCTGCCGGTACGCACGACGCTTTGCCGATGGACTGCAGGCGGCCGGGTACCGGGTACTCAACGACGTCGTGCTCAACCAGGTTCTGGTATCGTTCGGCGATGCGCAGCGCACCCGCACGGTGATGAAGCGAATCCAGGAGGACGGTACCTGCTGGTGCGGGGGCACGGTCTGGCAGGATCAGGTCGCGATGCGAATCAGTGTCTCGTCCTGGGCGACGACCGAGGCGGATGTGGAGAAGAGCTTGGCGGCAATGCTGCGCATTGCGGGATCGGCGGGTCGCTCATGAACCAGGGATCCGTCCGGATCGCGCTCGGGAACGTCCGCATACCAGCCACTGCGGCCGACTCGGTTCGGATCGCGGCCAGCGCGATTGCAGAAGCAGGCCGCCGCGGCGCTCAGCTCATCTGCTTCCCGGAGTGCTTCGTGCCGGGCTACCGGTGGCCCGGCAAGGCCCAGCCGGCACCCGATCAGGTCTTTCTCGAGGGCGCCTGGGCGAGCGTTGCCGCCTCCGCCCGGAACGCGGGCATCGCGGTGGTGCTCGGCACCGAACGGGTGACGGCACGGGGCCTGCTGATCAGCGCCCTGGTGCTCAATGCAGACGGCAGCGTGCAGGGGTGGCAGGACAAGGAGCAGATGGATCCGTCCGAAGGGTCCACCTACGTCGCGGGCGAAGGCCGGCGGATATTCAAGGTCGGACCGCTCACCTTCGGTGTAGTGATATGCCACGAGGGCTGGCGCTATCCCGAAACGGTCCGCTGGGCCGCCAGGCGCGGTGCCCAGATCGTGTTTCATCCGCACGCGCACGTCGCCGAGCCCGGCAGCTATCGTCCCACCGTATTCGCGGATCCCGCGAATACCTTCCATGAGAAAGCCATGCTGTGCCGGGCGGCTGAGAATACCTGCTACTTCGCCTCGGTGAACTGCGCGAGCGAAGGATCCGGAACGACTTCGGCCGTGGTCCGGCCCGACGGGACCGTGCAATGCCATCAGCCCTATGGCGTGGAGGGCCTGCTGATTGCCGAGGTGGATTTGGCGCTCGCGACGGGCCTTCTGGCATCGCGCTGCCGCAGCCCGGAAGCCTCGCGAGCGCAGAACCGACCGTGACGAAACTCATAGATCTCAGCCATACCCTCGAGAGCGGGATGATTACCTACAAGGGACTTCCGGCACCGATGGTCTGTGACTATCTCAGTCGCGAAGCCTCCAGGAAGATCTACACGGCCAACACCGAGTTTCAAATTGGCCGGATTGAGATGGTGGGCAACACCGGGACCTACCTGGATAGCCCGTTTCACCGGTATGAGAACGGCAAGGACCTGTCGCAGCTGCCATTGAGCTCACTCGCGGGCCTGGATCTGCTGGTGGCACATGTGGAGCCACAGTCCTCACGGGGAATCGATCGTGTGCCGTTTTCGGAATCTGAAGTGCGCGGCAAGGCCGTGCTGATTCACACAGGCTGGGACCGGCACTGGAGAACGGATGCGTACTTCGAAGGGTTTCCGTATCTCACGGGAAGACTGGCGCAATGGCTGAAGGACGCCGGCGTGGTATTGGTTGGTATCGATTCCCACAACATCGACTGCACCGATGCAGGAGAAAGGCCCGTGCACTCGACCCTGCTGGGCGCAGACATTCCGATTGTCGAGCATTTGCGCGGCCTGGAATCGGTTCCCCAGCAAGGCGCCAGCTTCTTTGCCGTTCCGCCGAAGGTCAGGGGCTTCGGGACCTTTCCGGTGCGGGCCTTTGCGGTGCTTGCCGATTGATCAGGCAAGACAGATCCGGCGAGACGCGGCGTTCGGGCCGCTAAACGTGTGAGCGCACCCAGCGGATGATATCCGCCTTGCCCATCGAGCCGGTCTGACGCGCCACTTCGCGGCCCGATTTGAAGAGGATCAAGGTGGGGATACTGCGGATGCCGAATTCGCTGGCAATGGTCTGGGCCGCATCGGTGTCGAGTTTTGCCAGCCGCACCTGCGGCTCCAGTTCCATGGCGGCCTGGGCGAACTGCGGCGCCATCGCCTGACAGGGACCACACCATGAGGCCCAGAAGTCCACGACCACCGGCGTGTCGTTGCGATCGACGTGCCGGCGGAAGTTCTTGCCGGTGAGCTCCAGCGGATGCCCGGTGAACAGAGGCAGATGGCACTTCCCGCATTTCGGCGCCTCACGCAGCCGCGCGGCCGGAATGCGGTTGAGCGTCTCGCAGTGGGGGCAAACGACGTGCGGCGATTCGGACATACCCCCCGGTCTTGGGGCTGTCGGCGTGATTTCAAGACTGCCGCGCGGTGCTAGACTGTCGCGCACCTCGCTAGAAGAACATGCCAGTGGATGCGCCCCGAGGAGGGCGGGCAAATGGGGGCTGTATGATCAATCGGCGCGAATTCCTGGAGGCCGCAGCGGCCTCGGCCCTACCGGCCATTGCTGGTGCATCGCAGCGTAGCGATGGGCCCCAGGACAAGGATGGTCCGCCCGGCGCGCTGCCCATGGTGCTGATCGACGAACGCTACCGTGAGGCTCGCAGTGTCGGAGCGCGGCTGGCGTCACGCGGCGCCCGAGTGCGCACGCTCGCGGACGGGGACCTCACCCAGGTCTGGCTTGAGCATCTCGGCCCCGCCTGGCGGGACCACCCGGTCAGCGTCGCCGGGCTCACGACGCGCCCCGCCCTGTTCTGCCTGGAACAACTCGCGCTAAGCTGCGGCCGCCTGCGCGTGGTCTTTCATGCCGAGCACGTCGTTCATCGACAGGGACGCACCGAACATCGAGTGCTGCGCGGCGGCGAGGCCGCCGGTCTTGCCGCACGCGACCTGAATCTGGCCGGATGGCTGTGGCCCGCGCGCATCGCCGAAGCCCTTGCCGCCCATCCCAAGGAAGCCCGCCAAGGACGCTTCGGACTGTCGGAGGCTGCGCTGAGTCCCACTCTGCCGGCGGGCACGCAGTTGCTGACATCCTGGATCATTGCTGCCTGACCGACCGGTCTGCTCGAGGAATCCGCCCTTGGCCCTACCGCCGAATGTGAGTCCGACCGCCTACGTGGCCGGCAATTTCAGGACACCTTGAGGCGCCGCGGGCCATGATATTTGAAACAGTGTCCTCGGGCGGCTGCCGCTCCTACCTCGTCGGCTGCGAGGAGAGCTGCGCCGCGGTGCTGATTGATCCGGAACTGAGCCAGCTCAATCGCTACAAGGCACTCGCCGCGAAGGATGGTCTGCGCATCCACTACCTCATTGACACGCACACCCATGCCGATCATTTTTCCGCGACACGCCAGCTCGCGCGCGAGTTCAATGTCCCAGTGGTGATGCATCGGGCAAGCCCCGCGCCCTTTGTCGACCTGCGGCTGGAGGGTGGTGAAATGCTGGCCGTCGGCCGCCTGCGGCTGCAGGCCCTGCATACCCCGGGACACACCCGTGACTCCATGTGCCTGTGCGTAGAGGATCGGGTTTTTACGGGCGACACCCTCCTCATCGGGGCCACGGGGCGCACCGATCTGCCGAGCGGGGACGCCGGCAGTCTCTACGACAGCCTGTTCGGCTCACTTCTCAAACAGGACCCTGCACTGCTGGTCTTTCCGGCCCATGAGTACAAGGGACGCACCCACTCCACGCTGGCGCAGGAAATGACGCAGAACCCGCGGCTGCAGCAACGGGATCGAGGCGCATTCATCGAGATGATGCAGAACCTGAATCTCACCATGCCCACGCACGTCACCGAGGCGCTGCGCACCAACATGAGCGGCGGCAAGACAGTGGCCCAGATGCTGGCGGACGCCGCGGCCATCGTGCCTTTCATGTCGCTCGCGGAACTGCAGACCAGTCTCGAATCTACCCCGGGGGCACTGCTGGTGCTGGATGTCCGGGAGCGCGACGCCTTCGAGTCGGGGCATATACCCGGCGCCCGCCATCTGCCGCGCGGGCAGTTGGAACTGCGGGTCAATGATGAACTGAAGGACCCGACGCAGCGGCTACTGGTGTGCTGCGAGTTCGGGCGCATTTCAACCCTTGCCGCCGCGACGCTTCGCACCATGGGGTTTCAGGGCGCCGTGGCGCTCGATGGCGGAATGAAGGCCTGGCGCGCAGCCGGCCATCCGCTCTCGACTCCGCCCTAGACCCTCATTGTCCGCCCAGCTGCCACACGCTGCCATTATTGCCTCATCGCCATGCCATAACCGGCACTGAAACTTTCACTCAACGCGGCACATCAACTCCGCGGGAGTGAAGATCATGTCTGGGCGGGCGGATGCAATCCTCGAGGTCTTGCGGCGCGTGGTCGTGGAGCCGACCGGCAGACTGGTAGCAATGCTGGCGGCCGGAACGCTCGCACTGGGATGTATCGTCCTGCGCCGGCGCTGGCGACTGCTGGCACTGGCGATGTTGGCGGCGCTGGGCTACGCCGGCTACCGGCATCCGCCCTTCGCAACGATTCCCGGCGGCCAGGTCCTGGTGCGGACCAATCAGCTGAACGGCGCCGTCGCGGCGTTTTCCTCCGGCACCGTTCTGGCCGTGCCAGGCATCCACCAGCTGCGCCAATATCCGACCCGCGATCAGGTGTACCGGCTGAGCGAGGGTGCCAGCGCCACGGGGCCGGCTCCCTTTCAGTCCACCGAGGGGCTGTCGATCGGCGTGGATCTGACCGTTCGCTGGGCCATCGACCGAGGCCGCATTGCGCAGATGTCGAAGAACTATCCGGATGATCTGAATGCGGATTTGGTGCGTCCGGCGGTGCAGGGCATCGTCTACCCCTTGTTCGCCCGCTATTCCGTCCGGGAAATATTCACGGTGAAGCGGTCGGACATCCAGCGTCAGCTCGCGGCTGAACTTTCGCCCAGGCTTGCCGCGATGGGCCTGCTGCTGCGCGGCGTCAGCATGGGTCAGGTGGACCTGCCCCAGGACTATCGAATCGGGATGGAGAAGCTGCTCGCCGAGGAACTGGAGACCGAGAAGATCCGCTACACGCTGCAGCTCAAGGAGGCCCAGGTCAAACAGACCGCGCTGGAATCCGAAGCGGAGAAGGTCCGCCGGCAGGCCGCGGCGGAGGCGGCGGGCGCCGAACAGGTCATCGCCGCCAAGGCGCAGGAGGAGACCATGCAGCACATCCTGCCGTTCAAGCAGAAACAGATCCAGCAGCGAACGCTCGAAGCCGAGGCCGACAAGGTGGCGCGCATACGCACTGCCGAAGGGGCTGCAGAGGCGCGCCGCATCGAGGCACGGGGCGAGGCGGATTCCAGACAGAAACTCGCCGATGCCGAAGCGTATCGCCTGGACCTGGTCGGCAGGACCAACGCCGGCCAGATGGAACGCGAGGGTGTCCTGGTTACGCACTATCCGCTGCTGATCCAGAAGACCCTGGCCGACAAGCTCTCCGACAAGGTGCAGGTCATCATCGCGCCGACGCCCGCCGCGGGTCGCTTCATCGGCTCCAATCTGCTGGGTGACGGAGCGCAGCCGTGATGCTCACTCTGGCCGTCGCCCTGGCCATCGTGGTGGCGGACCATACACCGCTGCGGTCTGGCGCACAGTCCGGGTCCACTGAACTGACGACGCTGTGGCAGGGCGACGTGCTTGAAATCCGGGGTGAGCGGGCCGGCTACCTGCAGGTCTACAACTACCGGCGCGAGCGCGGCGGCTACCTGCGCAGCGACCTCGTGCGGCCGCTGGGGCTTACGGACCGTGACGCTCCTGACTTGCTGGCGGTGCTGCGGTTCCTGCGCGAAACCCGCGGCTCGGAGGCGCTGGGGATCAGCTACGGCGCCGCCTATCTCAGGGCCGTGCCGCCCCGGGCGCTCACCGCTGAGCCGCTCGCGGCGATCGCCCTGATGGCGGAGCGGCTGGCCGACGCGGCATCGTGGACCGATACGGCGGCCATGGACGTTGGCGCACATCTGGACGTGGTCAGCCAGTTCGGCGTCCACATGCGAAGTTTTGAGCGCGGCGGCCGCATGCACGTCTGCTACGACGGTGAGCTGTTTCGACGCATCCTGGCCCTACCCCAGGCCAGTGCCGAGGATCGGGCGGTCGCCGCGCTCAGTCTCACGCGCTCGGATTGCATCGACCCGGCTCTGGGACCTGGGCCTCGGAAGACCCTTGATCTGGAACGGCTCGCCATGCTGAGGGGATTCCCTGAGCGCGAGTTGACCCCCCTGACGCGCAGCCTCCTGCATTCACGGCGCGCGGCCGTCTGGGCGGCGCTGGCCTTTGAGCAGGCGAGAAATGGCGAGCCGGCCAGTGTCGCGGGCCGGGGCGCGCTGACCGAGCTGCTGGGCGTGCGCTCCAGCGATCTGGGGGAGGATCGCCGGACCGAATACACCGACACCGTGGTGCGCGTGAATGCCAGCCGCTGGGCGGCCTCAGCGTCGATGCTGCAGCTGGCGCCGTTTGCTTTGACTGTGGCCCCGGGCGACCCGGGCCAAACGTGCATCGCGTTGCGCAGAACCCAGGCCGGTACCGCCCCGTTGGTGCAACGCTGCACCTACGGTGTGCCGTGGATTGCCTCCGCGCAGTTGATCGCACAGGGGCCGGCGGTGGTACTCGCCGTGCAACCCCTGGAGGGCTGGCGGGAACTGTGGATATTCCACCAGAAGGGCCCGACCTGGATCGCCGATGTGCTGCCACCGGGATTCAACGATCCGGAGCAGGGCTACATCGAGTACGCGGGCTTCGCGCCCCCCACGAGGAGGCTGCTGGTCGTTCGTGAGCTGAAGGACCGCGGGCGCTTTCGTCGCAGCTTCGATGAGTTGCGGCTTGATGATCTCGTCACCGTCAGACAGGCCAGCAGTCCGGAGCTGCTGCGTGACTTCGGCCGCTGGCAGGATGTAGCCTGGCGACGGGATACTCTGGCACTGCACTAGGGGTGGATCCATCCAGAATCTGATCGGCTGCCTCAGGGCTTACGGGCGACGACCAGGGAGTAATAGCCCCCGCCGGTGGTGAAGGCTTCAACATCGATGAAGCCGGTTGGCTCCAGGAAGCCGCGCAGTTCCCCCAATGTGTACTGGCGGCCGCGCGTACCGAGCAGCATCAGCACCGAGAACGCGGCGGCCGGTAGCGGGCCACAGCCGTCGTCGTCCATCAGAATTTCATGCAGCACGATCCGGCCGCCGGAGGGCAGGGCATCGAACGACTTTCTGGCCAGCAGGCGGCAGGTTTCGTCCGACCAGTCGTGCAGGATGTTCGACAGAAAGTGCGCGTCGTGGCCGGTCGGCCAGGCCTGCGTGAACATATTGACTGCTTCGGTGCGCACGCGCGCCGCCTGACCCGAGGCCGTGATGTAGCGCTCCGCCTCCGCGCACACCGCCGCGATCTCCATCACGGTCGCCCGCAGCTGCGGATGCGCCTTGGCAATCTCGATGGAGAAGATGGCCGAACCGCCGCCAACGTCCAGAATGCTGCGCACCTCCCCGAACAGCGACTGGGAGGCGACCGCCTTCGCGGCGGCGCGGCTGTGCGCATTCATGAACGCAGTGACCATCTGCGCAAGTTCCGCGGACATCTCACCGCGCTCCCACTCGGCCACCGACGAGCGGTGCTTGTCGGCGCGCACGTTCGGACGCAGGGTCGCGAGCAGCTGGGCATGCAGCGGCTGGGCCTGGCGGAAGCCATGCAGCACCGGTCCCGCGTAACCCTCCGCCTCCGGATGCATCCAGGTCCTCGTGGCCGCGGTCGCGCGCCAACGCCAATCGCGCCGTTCGACGAAGCCCATGGCGGCGAGCAGCCCGAGGTGTATCCCAAGGGCACGGGCGCCGACGGCAAGCTGGGCCGCGAGTTCATCGGTGGTCAGCGGCCGGGCCGACAGCGCCGCGAATGTGCCGATTTCGTCGGCAACCGTCAGGATCGGCAGACGGTACATCGCCAGCCAGGTGTCCCAGATGAGGCGATCGTCGGTGGTCGCGGGAAGAGTGTTCATCATGCCCCCTGTTGTCATTCGTTATTCGAATCGCGCTGCAACATAGCATCAATCTGGCGGTTGATGCCGGACGTTGGATCAACCGGCCGCGACGGCCGGTAAGTCGGCGACACGGCCCGCTGCGGATAATCATTTCACCACATCGGCGATTTCCACATCGCCCCCCGTAACCGGAGAACAGACATGAGCGCTGAGCCGAACTTCCAAAATACCCTGCCTTTGACGCCGTTG
The DNA here is from genome assembly GCA_963726995.1 of uncultured Pseudomonadota bacterium. Classification (GTDB taxonomy): domain Bacteria; phylum Pseudomonadota; class Gammaproteobacteria; order Steroidobacterales; family Steroidobacteraceae; genus DAIDKA01. Next base: position 1,020,079 of record CAVSEP010000006.1, on the reverse strand, counting down.
CATGAGGCGGAACGCCGCGGCGACTTCGGTGCCATGAAGCAACGCCAGCAGGCCACGTGGGCCAGCGGGGACTTCGCGGTCATCGGCACCACCCTGCAGATCGTCGGCGAGCTGTTGGCGGAGGCCGCCAACGTGCGGGCCGGCGACCACGTTCTGGATGTCGCCGCCGGCAATGGAAATGCGACGTTGGCGGCAGCCCGCCGGTTCGCACGGGTAGTTTCCACGGACTACGTGCCGCACCTGCTCGAAAAGGGATCGCAACGGGCAAAGGCCGATGGGCTGGACGTGCAGTTCCAGACAGCCGATGCGGAAGCGCTGCCCTTCCCCGACAACAGCTTCGATGTGGCGCTCTCCACATTCGGCGTGATGTTCACGCCTGATCACGACAAGGCGGCGCGGGAACTGCTGCGTGTGGTGCGGGCGGGGGGCCGCATAGGGCTGGCGAACTGGACTGCCGAGGGGTTCATCGGCCAGCTATTCCGTCTGGTCGCCAGCAACGTGCCGCCGCCGCCCGGGGTGCAATCCCCGATGCTCTGGGGTTCCGCGGCGAATATCGCCGATCTGTTCTGCGCCGGGGCTTCCCATGTCAGCTACCAACGCCGGACATTCAACTTCCGGTACCGCTCCGCTGCCCACTGGATTTCGACCTTCCGGCAGTACTATGGTCCAACGCACAAGGCCTTTCTCGCGCTCGATGGCCGCGGCCAGGCTCGCCTGACCGAGGAGATCACTGCGCTGTTGGACGGCCTCAACATCGACTCGCCGAAATCCCTTATCGTTCCCGCTGAATATCTGGAAGTCGTCATCACCAAGTGCGGTCACGCGAGTGCCTGACCGGCCGCTGCGGGGCCACGGAGAGTCCGATGATCCAATCTGTCCGGGACCACTACGCAACCCACCTGGGACGCATCTACTCATGGATGCTCGGGGGTCTCGATTCCGCCCTCGCCCAGGCAGACCTGGATGTCGAGGCGCTCGGTCTGCGACCCGTCGCGAGGGCTCAGGCAGTTGACCTCGGCGCCGGCTTCGGAATGCATGCAATTGCGCTGGCACGACGCGGGTACTCGGTGGTCGCTATCGATTCCGACGCGGCGTTGCTGCGCGAGCTCGCGGAACACGCGGAGCACGCGAACGGTCTGGCGATCCGCACCGTCGTGGCGGACCTGTTGGATTTCCGCGCGCATCTGGATGACGCGGCGGACCTCATCCTTTGCATGGGCGACACGCTGACGCATCTGCCGGCTCCGGCAGATGTCACGGCGCTCTTTGCCGAAGTCGCTGCAGCGCTCTCCTCCGGCGGCCAGTTCGCCTGTACGTTTCGTGACTATTCAAAGGAGTTATTGGCAGAGAACCGCTTCATTCCCGTGCGCAGCAGCGCCGATCGCACTCTGACCTGCTTCCTGGAGTACGCCCGCCAGAGTGTCACGGTTCACGACATCATTCATGAACTTGACGGCACCCAATGGCGCCTGAGCGTCAGCAGCTACCAAAAACTGCGGCTTGATCCGCTGTGGGTGCGTAATGCCCTCGCGCATTGCGGCTTTGAAGTGACCGAGAGCGCCACTTCGAACCGCATGGTCCGCCTGATCGCCCAGCGGCCCTAGGCGGCCCATTTGCGGTGGGCGGGCCTCTTCGGCCCGCCCATCCACCGATCACTTCAGGCTGCGCGGCCCGTCGCAATCAGTTTCACGTCCTGGGTAGTCAGCGCCTTGCCGCCAATGGCCCAGTCCCCGCTTTTCACTTCTTCGATGACGACCCAGGTGACGGGCCGCAGGCTCTCGCCTTCGATCTCGACCATCGTCTCTGTCAGGCGTTCGACGATGGTCTTCTTCTGCTGGGCGGTGAATACCCCTTCGATCAATCGCACGTTTATCAATGGCATTTGCCGTCTCCTTGAATTTGGTTGTCAGAATCCATCGGCCCGCGCGGCCAGGTGCATCGCAGGTGTCTGATACTATCCGCCGCTCCCGCCCCCACGGATTGACCGCAGCGACGGCGGAATTGATCGCGAAGCCGGAAATCGAAATGGACGTTGTCACCCAGCTATTGTCGGCCGTACGACTCACGGGAAGCGCATTTCTGCGGGCTGATCTGCGGGCGCCGTTTGCCATCGAAACGATGACCGGACGCGCCACGTGCGCCGCATTCGGACATGATTTCGAACATGTCATTCCGTATCACCTGGTCACTCGCGGCAGCTGCTGGGCTGGAATTCGCGGCGAACGGATGGTCGAGGCCACGCGCGGTACGGTGCTGCTGTTTCCATGCGGAGACGCGCACGTGCTGGCGCACAGCGCGGACGCTGAACCGGTTCCCATCAAGGACCACCTGCCTTCGAACCTGAAGGGCCCGCTGGCCCTGACGCTGGGCGGAAATGGGGCCAACACGCAGTTGATATGCGGCTTCCTGGCCTGCGAGCGGCGGCGCTGGAATCCATTGCTCGAGTCATTGCCGCGCATGATGCTCGTGGATATCGGCAACGGTCCGGTGGCCACCTGGATGAGTTCCTCGCTGGAGTACGCTCTGATCCAGACGAGCGCCTCCGCCATCGGCAGTGACGCTCACCTTGCGAGACTGTCGGAGCTGCTGTTCGTCGAATCGCTGCGGCAGTATCTGGCCACCTTGCCGAAGTCGAGCCGGGGGCTGCTGGTGGCGCTGCAGGATCGTCATCTGGGCCCGGCCATCGCGCACATGCACGCCGACCCTGCGGCGCACTGGCGCGTCGATTCGCTCGCGGCACACGCCGGCCTGTCCCGATCGGCCTTCGCGCAACGCTTCCAGAGGATCGTGGGCATCGCACCACTTGAGTATCTGACTCATTGGCGCATGCAGCTGGCCGCGCGCCTGCTGCGCGATACGAACCGCACGGTACTCAGCATTGCCCTGGAGGCAGGCTACCGCTCCGATGCAGCACTGATTCGCGCCTTTGGTCGTGAATTCGGCACGACGCCCGCCAGGTGGCGCCGCGGCATCGAGACCAGGAAGACGACTCGTAGTCGGGAACGCCAGGGGCAATCGGTGTAGGTCTACGCCGTCACTGCGCGGATTTTCGCATCGGAATCAAAATGGTACCCGTTGGCCGGGCGGTGCCTGTAGGCCCAATGGAAGCGCGGAAATCCACAAGACTGACAGGCTCCGGGAGCCACGGGAGGTAAAACAAGCCCGTCATCTCTCAACGGACGAGTGCCACCATGAATTCAGACGCAACTGGCTCGACAAATACCAGCAGAATCGTGATCGGCGTTGCCCTGGCCGCTGTCTTCGGCACCGGGTTTTATGTATTCGCCGTGCGCGGTGCCCACGATACTCGCATCGCTCAGGCGCCGATTGCGCCCCCGGTCGCGCCGCCACCGAGCTCAGCCGCCCCGGATGCAACGAGCGCCGCGCCAGTCGCGACGGTTCAGGCGCCGACGGTTCCGGCCCCGGCCGCCACGGCGCCAGCCGCCGGTGCTCCGGCCGCGGCGCCTGCGACGGCAAGCGTGACGCCGACCGAATCGGCAACACCTTCCGAGAGCGCCAGGCCCGCCAGGCGTAGGATTCCCGTAGACCGCCAGACCGCGCGTTCACGAGCCGAGAACAGCGTCCCTGACGCCGACACCAGCTCGGTAGCGAGCAACGCCGCGAGCCCGCCGGCTGCCCCCACCGCTCCGGTAGCCACCGAAGCCGCCGTGACCCCGGATCCGGCCGCGGCGGCTCCCGCTCCCGCGACCGCCGACGCCGCCCCTTCGGACAGCAGGATATCGGCCGACGTGAGGACGCAGATCGCGACGGCTGCGCCCACGAGCACCGTAAATGTCACGACGACCAACGGTTACGTGGCCCTCGCCGGATCCGCGCCCAGCCAGGATGTCGTGGACCAGGCCAAGCAGGCGGCGTTACGCGTCACCGGCGTGAAGACGGTCGATACCACGGGCATGCTGGTGAACAACCAGTAGCAAAGCAGCGCTCCTTCGCGCTACAGCCGGCCTACCGCGAGACCACCATCCGGTAGGCGGCTCGATAGGGCGACAGGGTGGCGATGCCCGCGAGTATCCCTGTCAGGGAGGCGAGCGCCACCGTCAGGGAGATCGAAGCTCCGATCCGCAGTTCATCGTGAAACAGATGGTCATCCAGGAATCCGGGCAGCGAGGCTCCCACCGCGAGACTGGATAGCGCCACAGCAAAGATGACGATGGCGGACACGCGGCCGCGCGCCTGATTCGGAAATATCACTTGCACCGCCGCATATCCACAACCGATGGGCAAGCCGATGAAGAACACGGCCGGGACCAGCAGGGCCACGGTCCAGCCCGCATCGCTCAGCAGCATCGCCGGCGCCAGCGTGAGCAGCAGGCCGCCCAAACTTATCAGTCCGACGCGCACCGGCGCATCCATGATTCCGCGGCCATGCCAGCGGTCGGAAAGCCATCCCCCGGCAAATAGTCCGGCGCAGCCGCATCCCAGCGTCGTAAGCCCAAGCACCAGGCCGGTCCTGTCCTTGGGCCAATGGTGCATGCGGTCGAAGAACGAGGGTCCCCAGGCCAGCAGCGCATAATTGCAGGTGGCCTGACAACTGATCATCGCGGTGATTCCCGCCAACGCACGCCAGCGCAGGCGGATTTGTGCAAACACCTCGCCGAGCCCAAAGGGCTCGGCGAGGCCCTGCGCATTCACCAGCAGGGCGCGGCGCGCCGGTTCGCGTACGGTCAATAGCACCAGGGCCACGATCAGGCCCGGCGCGCCAACGATCAGAAAGGTGACCCGCCAGGCAGGGATGAAGCCGGCAATCGGTATGGCGATGGGCGCCATGTGGCTCACGGCCTGCGCCACCAGGCCGCCGATGACCAGCGCAAGCCCCGAGCCGAGCTGAATACCCATGGTGTAGACACTCATGGCGCTGCCCAGGCGCTCCTTGGGAAACGAGTCCGTGATCATGGAGAACGCGCAGGGGCTGAGCGCCGCCTCACCGATACCCACACCCATGCGGGCGGCGCCCAAGGACACGAAGCTTCGCGCCACGCTGCACAGCGACGTGGCGATGCTCCAGAGGATGACTCCGATCGCGATGAGGTTGCGACGACTGAACCGATCCGCCACCGCCCCCATGGGAAGTCCGAAGAGCGTGTACAGGAGGGCGAATGCGACGCCCTGCAGCAACCCGACCTGGGTGTCGGAAATGTGCAGATCGTGCTTCAGGGGCCCCACTAGAAAGGCGAGGATCTGGCGGTCCGCGTAGGACAGCGTGTAGCACAGCATCAGAACGAACACCGTGTACCAGGCGACCGCACGGGGCGGATAACCGGTCTGCGCAGGATTCACTGCATCCATTTCCCTACCGTAACACCCGGGCGTGCCAAAAGACTATATTTGGCCGCGTGAGCCAGCACTCAACGTCGGTCAGCGCCCTGCTCAACTACACGGGCCCCATGGACGAGCCGCCCCGCTACCACGCCATGGATGCGTCGCGGAACGTGCACCGGTTCGATCCGCGGATGGTCGAGATCCGGGAAACCCGCGGCGACCCTGATCGACCGAACCTCGATCGGGAAGGCTTCCAGCTGGTCCGACACACCTCCCAGGTGCGCGACTATCTGGATGCCACCGAGCTGGAACGCGTCTACTTCACGGAAATCCGCGACCTGATCCGCGCCGTAACCGGCGCCCGCGCAGTGGCCATAGCGGCGACTCCCTTCGTAAGGTTCAGCGAGCGCTCGGCGAAGTCCGGGCTGCTGAAGAACTCCCGGCCTGCCCGCTTCGTGCATATCGACTATGGTAATGCGCGTGGCAAGGCGCTTGCAGACCAGGTTTTCGAGACTCTGGACGACCGGGACTGGCGCTTCCGGCGCTTCGCGCACTACAACGTCTGGCGGGTGCTCACGCCGCCGCCGCAGGACATTCCGCTCGCCGTGTGCGACGCCCGCTCGCTAACGCCTGGTGATTTGATACCGGCGATCGCCGTATTCGACTTTGCAGGAGTGCCCGAACGCACCGCCGAAAGTTTCGTGCTGCGCTTCAATCCCGCCCACCGCTGGCATTACTACCGGGACATGACCCCCGAGGAAGCGTTGATTTTCGTGACCAACGAAGGGGATCCAGCCCGGCCGCACCACGTGGCACATACCGCGTTCGATGATCCCACCTGCCCCTTGGATGTCGTCCCGCGGTCCAGTATCGAAATCCGGGCGGTTGCGTATTTCGAGTAGTCCCCCGCTCAGGTCGAAGCGCGGGGTCACTGGCGGCTTGGCCCCATCCGCTCGGCTACTTCATCCCACAGCGACTGATAGATCACCGCCGCCGCGCTGGCCGGCGCAAATGCAGGAATCGGCGCGCGGCGCTGGGTCATGCGTTCGATCTCGCTCCAGTACGGCACTTCGGTGGCGAGCATGTTGGGAAACTCGGCGCGGGTGGCGGCGATGATCTCCTTGTGCAGCGACCTGCGGCGATCCACCATCGAGAAGAACGGCAGCACGACAAGGTCCGTCCATCCTTCACGGGTGATGAAATCCCGCAGCTGCGTCAGCATGCGCACCGACAGGGGTGTCGGAACCAGCGGAACTATCACCACATCCGCCGCCCGCAGCACATTCTCCGAAAGCAGCGAAATCCCGGGGGCGCAGTCCAGAAACAGCGTCGAATAGACCGCCCGCAGCGATCGGCTCATCTTCAACAGGCGTTCCGTCGGCCGCTTGCGCGAGCTCAGGTGAACATCGAAATTCCGATACGAGAAGTCCGCCGGCAGCAGATCCAGCCGCGGATACGCCGTTGGGAAGACCAGTTCCGGAAGATCGCGTTTGCCGGCCAGGAGTTTTTTCGGCGAGACATGTTCGCGCGCCTCGCCCTTCAGGGTGTAAGTCGCGGCGCCCTGCGGATCAAGGTCCCACAGCAGTGTCGCGCGACCGCTGGCGGCACAAAGATAGGACAGGTTGACGGCCGTGGTCGTCTTGCCCACTCCGCCCTTGATGTTCGTGACCGCGATGATCTTCATGGCAGTGGCAGGCGCGACCGCGTTCCCCGGTGCGTCGGTGCGCGGCAAGGGGATCGTGGGAGGGCCGGGTGCGGGTACCGCCGGGGACTCGGTCACCGTTACTCTACCAATGCGGGCATCTATGTCGCATCCGAAGCGTTCGCCCCACGAGGCTCATCCTATTTCGAAAGAAAATTCACGATGAACGTCGTGGTGGCCTTGGGGTTCTCATCCATGATCCAGTGGCCGGAGTCCGGAACGATTCCCATCGTGACGTTCGTGGCCACGGCGCGCAGGGTGTCCGCCTGCGCGGCGCCGAAGGACTTGTCGCCCCCCAGGGCGAGTACCGGCATCGTGAGCTTGCCGCCTTTGGCGAGCAGGGCCTTGTTGTCGATCGCGTCCTGATTGAAGGCGCCAAACTGCTCAAAGGCGTCGTGCATGGCGTGCGGCCGCGCATAAAGGCCGGCATAGTGCCGGCGCGTCGCCTCGTCTATCTTCTTCGGGTCGGCGGACAGCTCATTGTAGAATCTGTCCAGGTAGATGCGCTCACGCCCGGCCACCAGCCGTTCTTCGTCCGGTCCCCGGAAGTTGAAGTGCCACAGCAGCGGGCTTTGCTTGATTTCTTCCCAATTGGCAATTCCCGGAAGCGGCGCATCGATCACGACCCATTTGCTGATGCGCGACGGATACTTGGCCGCCAGCGCATAGCCCACCATGTTTCCGATGTCGTGGGTAACCAGGTCCGCCTGCTGGATCTTCAGGGCGTCCAGGACTCCCGCGATGTCGACGGCCTGATTCACCTTGGCGTAGCCGGAGTCCGGATGTGCCGACAGGCCCATGCCGCGCAGGTCCGGGACGATCACCATGTGCGTCCTGGCCAGCACGGCGGCTGCCGGCGCCCACATGTCACCCGTGTCGCCAAAGCCATGCAGCATGACTACGGCAGGGCCCGTGCCGCCGATCCGCACGTGCAAAGTCGTGCCATTGGTGCTGACCGCCTCGGCACGGAAACCGGAGGGGAAGGGTTGGATCGCAAAGGCGGGTACAACCAGCGTTAGGGCGACAATGAGGGCGGTGGTGATTCGGCTCAGCATGAGATCTCCAGGTCCTAGGGGCATCATGCTGGCCTCGCCTCCGCATTCTGTCTAGACTAAAAGCCCTCGATGTTCCGATTTCTACCTCTGCTGCTCGCCAACCTGCGCCGCCGGACGCCGCGGACGATCTTTACGCTGCTCTCGATTGCGGTCGCCTTTCTGCTTTATGGTCTGCTGGCCGCCGTCAAGAACGGTTTCGAGGCGAACGGCAATCTCGCCGGGATCGACCGGCTGGTCACCATGGCCAAGGTGTCGATCGTGCAGCCGCTGCCCATCAGCTACCTGCAGCGCATCGCCTCCGTCCCCGGGATCAGCATAGTGACGCACTCGACCTGGTTCGGAGGCCACTACCAGAACGAGCGCGGCGTCATCATCACCTACCCGGTGCCCCCCGAGAGCTACCTGGCCATGTATCCGGAGTTCCTGCTGCCGCCCGCCCAGAAGCAGCGCTGGCTGCACGATCGCGCCGGCGCGATCGTCGGCAGGGCGCTCGCCGACAGCTACGGGTGGAAGGTCGGTGACCGCATTCCGCTGCGCTCGGACGTCTATCCCCATGGTGACGGCAACTACACCTGGGAGTTCACGGTCGATGGCATCTACGACAACAAGGACCCTTCCGGAGACGTGAGCAGCGTCTTCTTCAATTACGACTACTTCGATGAGGCGCGCACCATCGGCAAGGGCACGGCCGGCTGGTACATCGTACGGATCAGCGATCCCACGCAGTCGGCACGAGTCGCTGCCGCCATCGATGCGCTGTTCACCAATTCCTCGGCCGAGACCAAGACCGGTAGCGAGAAGGCCTTCGTGCAGGGCTTTGCCAAGCAGACGGGTGACATCGGCGCCATCGTCACCGCCATCGGGATTGCGGTCTTCTTCACCATGCTGCTGGTGAGCGCCAACACCATGGCCCAGTCGGTCCGCGAGCGCACCGGTGAAGTGGCGGTGCTGAAGACGCTCGGTTACACCGACTCCGCGGTTGTTGCGCTGGTGATAGGCGAGTCGCTGCTGCTCACCGTGCTGGGTGGCCTGACCGGAATCGCAGGCGCCGTGCTTGCCGTGGGTCGCCTGGGACGTACGCTCAGCAACTACCTGACCGCATTTCTGCTCACACCGCAGGCTCTGGTCCTGGCGGTAGTGCTGATGATCCTACTCGGAGTCGTGGCCGGTGCCCTGCCGGCGCTGCGAGCTGCCCGGCTGCGCATTGTGGACGGACTGGCGGGGCGCTAGCCGCGCCCGATCTGCATGAAGACCATAAGACAGATCATCGTCGTCACCGCCTTGAACCTGCGCGCACTGCCGCTGCGCGTGAAGCCTTCGCTGGTGTCGGTCATCGGCATCGCCGGGGTAGTGCTGATCCTGGTCGCCCTGCTGTCCATCAGCGAGGGATTCCGGCGCACCCTGGAGCTCTCAGGTTCCGATCGCGTCGCCATCGTGCTTCGTGGCAGCTCGAGCGCCGAACTGACCAGCAGCTTCTCCCTTGAGCAGGTGCAGATCATCGAACAGGCACCAGGGATCGCCCGCGATGCCCACGGTCCCATCGTCTCCGCGGAGCTCTACACGACGGTGGACCAGCCCAAGCGCACCACTGGAACTGCGGCGAATGCGCCGTTCCGCGGCATTGAGGCAGCCGGTCCTCTGACGCGCGCGCATTTCAAGCTGGTGGCGGGACGAATGTTCACGACCGGAAGGTACGAGGTCATCGTGGGTCACAGCGCCGCCCAGACCCTGACTGGCCTTGCGGTGGGCAGCTCCGTGACCTGGGGCAACAACGAGTGGCACGTGGTCGGCGAATTCACCGACGGGGGCAGCGTATCGGAGTCGGAGATCTGGACCGACGCGCGGGTGCTGCAGGGGGCGTACTCGCGCGGCGACACCTTTCAGACCGTGCGCGCACTGCTCGCCAGCGCATCAAGCTTTGCGGCATTCAAAGGCCAGCTGAAGACCGACCCGCGCCTGACGGTCAACGTACTCACCGAGCGCGAATTCTACGCCGCGCAGTCCGTACTTCTGTCGACCGTGATTCGGGGCGCTGGATCGGTGCTCGGCCTGCTGATGGGTGTCGGTGCCGTGTTCGGCGCTCTCAATACCATGTACTCGGCCGTCGCGACCCGGGGCACTGAAATCGCGACGTTGCGCGCCCTGGGCTTCGGCGGACTGCCGGTGGCCGTTTCGGTGGTGGTTGAGGCGCTGTTGCTGGGGCTCATCGGCGGAATCTTCGGCGCGGTGGTCGCCTACTTCGCCTTCGATGGCCTGCAGACTTCGACGATCAATTACCAGAGCTTCACGCAGGTGAGCTTCGCCTTCAGTGTCACGCCGGCGCTGATCGTCACCGGTACCGCCTACGCCCTGCTGCTGGCGCTGATCGGCGGCTTGTTCCCGGCCATCTCCGCCGCACGCCGACCCATCATCGAAGGCCTGCGGCAAGCGTAAGGCCCTGCGGCCCTCGACCAATCCTTCCCGACGGTAACTGAAGGCCGGAACCGACACGGCCGGGACGCGAGGCAGTCAATTGCCGTCCCTCGCGCGTTTGCTTCGTTTGGCCTGCTGCGAGCTGTCTTTAGCGCTGTCAGTTGGTGTATGTTCCAAGCACCTGACCCCGCGCCAATATATGACCATCGATAGCCGTGAGCAGCTGTCGTGCGGTAGTGGCCACGGGAAGCCCCAGCTTTGTATCGAGCGCATAAACGGTAATGGCGTAGTGGTGGGTCGATCCGGCCTGTGGGCAGGGCCCCGAATAGCCGAACTCACGCGCGTCATTCTGCCCCTGCTGGCTGCCATCCGGCAGAGATTGCCTCTGCAGGCCCTCAGTCAGATTGCGCTTGTCGGCAGGCATGTCGAATACCAGCCAATGTGCGTAATAGTGCCGACGAATACGCCCGACGGGCGCGTCCTTGTCATCCATGATCAATGCGAAGCTATTTGTGCCAGGCGGCGGATTGCTCCAGGAGATCTGCGGCGAGACGCCGGACCCCTTGCAGCCGGACCTGTCCGGGATCGCGCCGGTCACCACGCTGGTGCTATTGACGTCCAGCGAGCCACTCACGTGTTGTTGAATTGCCTGGGGGCTGCAGCTACACAGAACTGCGGCCAATGACAGAGTCGCCCAAAAGCTTCGAAAATGTTGCACTTCACCTCCGACTTCATCGAAACGACATGGCCCCAGTGTATGTTGCGGCTCTGTCTTCAACAACGAAGAATCGCCGGCTGGCTAGACGCGCCAGCCGCCCCTGCGAACGCTGCAGAGTTATCGGTTCGACGCCAAACTGCATGGCGTCATCTTTGGCCAGAATGCCATCGTGGTTCGCGGAGCCGGATCCACACTCCGGCGTGGCCAGGATTTGCGGGTGCGCTGGAAGGGCGACTGACGCAGCGCACGCAGCCGCACGGAACTGAGGCCCACGATGGAGGGGTGGGGGCCTTGTCCAGGTATCCATGGGGTGGCGTGACCAAATTTAGTTCTCGCGCGGTGCCCCCTGAAAGCGGGCGCATTGGTGAGCACGCCCCAATTGTACTGCCAAGATGCAGCCACGCGAAAAGGCCGGAGTCCTCGAATGTCGTTGGTCTGATCTAATGGTGGCCAGGGGCGGAATCGAACCACCGACACGCGGATTTTCAAGCCCAACCGTCGCAAGCTGAGCCCGCTATTCTCCCGCATAAACTCGCGATCTTCACCAAACATACGCAAAATCTGATCGAACTCGCAATCTCCCTAGACGATAGACCGCGTAGTACAAGTCCACCTTGGCGCTAGATCCGACTTTCCGTTTTGCGAACCCGCTGCTCAACGAGCCCACATTTGGGATGCCTCGCATTAAGGCTAAGTTATGCGACCGGCTGCTTCAGGAAAGATTGGCCCTTGACACAGGAGGCCCGGAGTTGACCTGAAACTGCCGGTAGCCAATGGCACCTTTGTGGTCGAAGAGGGTTCAATGCGGCTGCGCGTCTCCGTGCCAGCCATTTCATATTCATGCTCTTCGGACGGTTTCACTACATAGCCAGTGGGTGTCCTAACAAGATCCCTGGCAAGAGGGATTGCTCCGGTCGGCATGATTGGAAGATTCAGAGTATCCGGCCAGTGGGGCATGATTTCTTGCATGGCTCGCTCCCGAAATCTGGCAGCCATTTCGAGATCTTCGCCTCTCAAAAACATCAGCCAGACTCGGCCCAAGTGGTCGAGTTGACCCATTGCGGACGCGCGATTGCCTCCTCGTCATTCGATCCACGCCAAACAGCTGCATTCATAGTCTGTTTGAAAGCCTGACCGCCTTTCGCCTCTCTTTCTAGCTCTTCGCCGTCCGCGCTATCAACATGCATTCCCTGCAATTCGGCCGCAGCACGCAGCACAGATAGGAACTCGTTACGGTCTGCGCCCGACGGCAGCGGGACTTCGAAGGCGGACGCATTACCCATTATGTCGTGGGCACCTAAGCACAGCTATAGCTAAAGGTAGAGATGAACTGTCGCCGAGGGCGGACATTCCCCCCTTGCACTTTTCAGTCGTACGCTGGCTCTTGATGAGCGAGAGATTGGTGATTCCGGATCAGGCGGACGCGGAGCGTGAGCTCTGCGTGGCCCGCCCTTGGTGGCGGTTTTCTGCAAGATTCAATGTTGCCGTCTCCCAACGCGTTCCCGTAGCTCGAATACACGGGAGCGAATCGGAGGGCGTGATGATGCGATGGGGGCTGGTGCCGGCATCCGCAAAGGGTGACCTCGCGCGCCTCGAGTACGCGCACCTGCGGGGCGATGGGCTTCAGACTTCGGAGGAATTCCGTACCGCCTGGATCTTCGGACAGCGCGGAATCCTGCCGCTCACGGGCTTCTACTTCTGGCAGCGCACTCGGGCCGGACACCGCCAGCCCCATTACGTGCGTCTGGCCAATCGCGTCGTGTTTGGCGTTGCGGTACTTTGGGAGCGTTCGGTGACCGACGAGGACGATGTCGTCGAGAGCTGCGCGCTTTTGACCGTGCCGTCCAATCCGCTGGTGGCGGAAATCGACCGCCGGACACACCAGATGCCCGCGATCCTGCGCCGCAAGGATTACACCAGGTGGCTGCAGTCGAGCGTATCCGAGGCCGCCGGGCTGCTTCAGACCTATCCCGAGACCGCCATGGTCACTCACCCGGTGGCGCCTTACGTCAATCATCTGGAATTCGACGAACCCCGCCTGATCCGTCCCACGGCCCAAAGTCCAGCTCCGTAGGTCGCGCCCCCATGAGTGTGCAGACAACCCTAGAGACGGCAGTTGCCCCGATCTGGTCCGGGTGGCAAGGCGCGATCATTAACGGGGCCTATCCCCTGCAGCGCCTGTTGCACGGCTCTGAGCGCAGCGCGGTTTTCCTGACCCAACGCCAGGGCCCGGTCGCGTCCAACGCGGCCCTGAAGATCATCCCGATTGAGCGGGTGACTCTAGCGCAGCTCTCGCACTGGCGGTTGACCACCGGGCTCGTCCATCCCCACCTGATTCTGCTTTTCGACGCAGGCCTATGCCAGCTCAGCGGCCGCCAGTTCCTGTTCGTCGTCATGGAATATGCGGAACAGACCCTCGCTGAAGTCCTGAGCCAGCGGGCCCTGACTCCCGAGGAAGTTCGGGAAATGCTCCCTCCCACCCTGGAGGCCCTGACTTTCCTACACCGCAAGCGGCTGGTGCAGGGTCAGTTGAAGCCGGCAAACGTTCTGGTCGTCAACGATCAGCTGAAACTGGCCAGCGATAGCATCTGCCCCGCCGGCGCACCGCGGACCGGCATCGGCGAGCCTTCTTTGTACGATCCCCCGGAAGCCGACCACGCCGCATTCTCTTCGGCCGGCGACATCTGGGGTCTGGGCATGACGCTGGTCGAAGCGCTGACGCAGCGCCTCCCGTGGCGCGATGAGCCATCGCAGACGGCCTGCCTGCCGACCAACATTCCTGCGGAATTCGTGGACTTCGTGCAGCGCTGTCTGAGTTACAACCCCGCCGCCCGCCCACTGGCCACGGACCTGGAAGTCCAGCAGGGACGCGCACCCATGGCACCCGTTCCGCAGGTAATCCTGCGCGAACCGCCACCGCTCGCGGCACCAGAGGAGTCGCCCAGACAGCGCGGGCTGATGCCCGCCGTGGTGGCGATCGTATTCCTCGTACTACTCGCGGCTGTTTGGGCGGACTTGCGCGTTTTTCGCACTGACCCGAGCTCCCAGCCCCCGACCGCCGTGAAGGCCCCGAACCCTTCACCGCCCACTGCCGCCGTGCAACAGATCACTTCGCAGAATGCGAACGCGCCATCAATAGTCCATGCACAGATGCCCACGGTTCCGCGCCGGGCACTTAATACCATCAGCGGCCATATCAGGATCGCGGTGCTGGTGGTCGTCGATCACTCGGGCACGGTCATCCAGGAGATCCTGAAGAGCACCGGGCCAAGCGCGTATTTCGCCCGCCGTGCCCGGGAAGCGGCCCGGAAGTGGCGATTCGCTCCAGAAGCAGAGCAAGGCACCCGCCAGTGGCTGCTGCGATTCGAATTCACGCGCAGCGGCGTCACCGGCGCTGCCACGCCGGCTGAATAATTTCGACACAATCCGCAGGTTGATGTCGATGGATGGCCGTTCTTTTCGCTGAGTCGTTCGTCGGATTCTCTGCGCTGGGCCCTACAGTTGTGAAACGAACGGGTCGCTCGCGTCGCGATTGAAGACGGTCGAGAATGACAACCCGGGGGGCGACATCATGGACCCTTGCAGCATTAATGTTCTGGAACGAGCCTGTTTTGCGGCCTTGATTCAAGGCTCGGGCTTCCGTTTCACCTCCCAGGTGCAATATTCCTGGTGTACACCGCGCGCGGTGAACGAGGGCCGACGACACGGAATTCCCGCGAACCGCCTAATAGTGCTCCAGTTCGCACAGTATGCAGATGTGCCAGAGTATGATCGGGTGCGAGGCGCGCGTTGTATGGCCTCAAAGGATGGCACAAATGCTGAGAGGCTATTTGCGGCTGGTCATCTTTACCGTCGGTTTGCTGCTTGGTGTGCAGGCTCCGGGGTTTGTCGATCAGTACGCCAAACGCGTTAGCGCGCATTACATCGAGGCGAAGCACAATTTCGCAGGCTTCCAGCAGGCCGCGGACCAATATTTCAACGGCGATGTCGCGGCGCTGATTGCACACCATTTGGCGAGTCCGGACGTAGTCTTCAAGGGCGAGGCGAAGACCATCGGTGCGCTCTTTGCGCGAATCAAAACTCTTGGCGCCGAACTGGATGCCATGAGCGGGTCATCCATCTCAAAGCTCATCCACGTTGCCGTGAATCCGAATCGCGACATTCTTAAGGAAACCAGCGCTGCGTACTCGTATACGGTTCCACTCAGTCCGGACGCCATTCTATATGGCGTAAGCGTGGGTCTTGTGGTGTCGCTCGCGATTGAGCTCGTCCTGGCCGGACTGCTGAGTCTGATATGGCACCGAAGGTGGAGAGCGCCCGCGACCCGAAAACTATCGGCCGTGCGCGACACCCGTCGGGAACCGGTAATTTCGGCCGAGTCGCATCGCGACCGACACGGGTAGTCGAAACGGCCTAGGGCGGGGAGCGGCTGAAGCCCCAGGGACGGTTTCGCAAAGACGTTGCGACCATCCACGCGGTGGCGGCCAACATCACGTTCACGACAAGTTCCGACCATTGATTTTGGGGCGGCGTCGCCCAGCCGGGCCTGGGGTGCGCGAAAAAGCTCGGCAGCCAGACCAGAAGACCAAACAAGGTCATCATGATGGCTTCGAGGGTGGCCGCTAGACGGGGAAGAATCCCAACTATGATGCCAACTCCGGCGGCAAGGTGACCGAGCCCGGTGAAGTAGGCGAATCCAAACCGACCCGGTAGCCAGGCCGGCACCATGCTGGCGGTATAGTCGGCGTAGGCAAAGTGGGACCACCCGTAGAAGACGCAGGTGAGGCCGAACACAATTTGTGCCGCGCGTACGGTGCGCTCGCTGGCGATGGGCAGCTGCGCTCCTCGCGACTGCCATCGCACCATGGCGTAGAGAATCCAGGCACCCACCAGTGGCGTCAAAGCCTCGCAGAAGCCATACCAAGCGCCAATACTGAGCGGCGTGGCAAGAACCGGGAGTGCACACATCACGGCCCAGACCGTCTGATACGCACAGATCGTCAACGCGCTCGGCAAAGCCGTGCGCGAGAAGCAAAGACCGGCACTAGCGACCAGGATGATTAGCGCGGATCCGTAGATCCAGGTTTCCCGCCAGGGAATCCAGGCGGGAAAGGGCTGCCCTCTTGGCACAAAGTCCCCGTAACTGAGGCTCAATATCGCGACGCTGGCTAAAGCGATAACGAACACGCCACGACTGAATCCAACCGCGCGCATGGGCAATGCCTTCAGTCGATCCTAAGTAACCGGCATAAACAAGATCGTAAGTGGTGGCCAGGGGCGGAATCGAACCACCGACACGCGGATTTTCAATCCGCTGCTCTACCAACTGAGCTACCTGGCCGACTGCTTAGGAGGGCGCGTATTAAACCGGCCCGGCGGGCGGCGCGTCAAGCGTGCATCGGTCGTAAGTCATTGATTCTTGCGCCCGTCAGCTGGCCTCCGGGGGCTTGTAGCCTTCCGGCCTGCTGGATCCGGCGCCAAAGAAGAACTTCTCCATTTCCGCTTCCAGGAACTTGCGGGCCTTGGGGTCCACGGGCGTCAGGCGGTACTCATTCATCAGCATGGTCTGATGGGACAGCCATTTCGCCCAGGCTTCCTTGGAGACACCCTCGAAAATGCGCTGGCCCAGGGGTCCGGGATAGGGTGCACGATCCAGGCCCGGGGCCTCGCGCTTCAGGTATACGCACTGAACCAATCGGGCCATCTACTCTTCCTTGTCGATGCGTTCCAGCAGGCTCTTCATGGGTGCGGGCAATCCGATGCTGGCGGGCTTGCGCGCGTCGTACCAAAGGCTGTCAGGCGAATCCCGAACGGCGGGCCATCCCGGGTCGGACTGACCATGGCAGCGTACCAGCCAAGGCGTGATGGTGAGGTCAAAATGGGTAAAGGCATGCCGGATGGCGGGCAGCTCGAGCGGCTCTGCACCCAGGTGCTCATTGGCGTATCCCCGGGCCTCGCCCGCGCTCTCGAAAACGGGCGCCGCCCATAGCCCGCCCCAGATGCCCGCCGGCGGCCGCTGGCGCAGCAACACGCTGCCGTCGGGACGCCGCGCCACCAGCATGTGGGTGTGGCGCGCGGGTCTCACGCGGCGCGTTCGCTTGCGTCCCGGCAATTCATGCTGCCGACCGGTCTGCCTCGCGACGCAGTCTGCCGACACCGGGCACCGCAAACAGGACGGCTTGCTGCGGGTACACACGGTGGCACCCAGATCCATGATGGCCTGGGTGTAGATGTCGACCTGATCCTGCGGAGTGCAGGCCTCGGCCCGGCTCCACAGCAGGTTTGTCGTGGCACTCTGCGCCGGATCCCCGTCAATGCCGAACCAGCGACTCAAGACTCGCCGCACATTGCCGTCCAGGATGGCGAAGCGCTGACCCTGACTCAAGGCCAGGATGGCCCCGGCCGTGGAACGGCCTATGCCGGACAGACTTTCCACCTGCTCGAAGCGGGTCGGGAATTCGCCGCCGAACTCGTCGCAGATGCGGATCGCGGCCCGGTGCAGATTGCGGCCGCGCGCGTAGTAGCCCAGACCGGTCCACAGATGCAGCACTTCGTCCACGGTAGCTCCCGCCAGCGCCCGAGGATCCGGAAAGCGCTCCATGAAACGCTCGAAGTAGCCGATGACCGTGGCAACCTGGGTCTGCTGCAGCATGATTTCGGACACCCAGACCCGGTAGGGGGTGCGGTCCTGCTGCCAGGGCAGGTCATGGCGGCCATGGTCGGCATGCCAGGCGATCACGGATGTTGAAAACTGCTCAGCCGGAGTCACTGTGTTACGCACTATTTCCGTTCATTGCCCCATGCCCCTGCCCTATCTTAAGGCAGCGGGGACCGCGGTAAGGGCGCATGCGCTATCTTAGCGCCATGCCCAATCCCAGGTTTGCACCCTCTTCGGCGGACTCCGCGCCCGCCAGACCCTATGACGAGATGCTGGACGCGAGCCACGCCCCCCGCCCCCATTGCCGACCCTACCAGACCTGGTTCGCAGCGCAGCCGCCGGAAGTTCTGGCCGCAAAACGCACCGAGGCGGATGCGATCTTCCATCGCGTCGGGATCACCTTCGCGGTCTATGGAGAGGGTGGCGACACCGAGCGTCTGATCCCCTTCGACATCATTCCGCGCATCATTCCCCAGGATGAGTGGCGCACCCTGGAGGCGGGACTGAAGCAGCGGGTGCGCACCCTCAATGCCTTCATTCACGACATCTATCACGAGCAGAACATCCTCAAGGCCGGCGTGGTACCGGCCGAGCACATTCTGTGCAATGCGCAGTACCGTCCCGAAATGCAGGGCATCGATGTGCCGGGCGGCATCTATGCCCACATCGCCGGAGTCGATGTCGTGCGGTCGCACGATGGGTCGTACCGGGTGCTCGAGGACAATCTGCGCGTGCCATCCGGCGTCTCCTACATGATCGAGAATCGCCGCATGATGATGCGGCTGTTCCCGGAGCTGTTCGCGCAACAGTCCATCGAGCCCGTGGGTCACTATCCGGATGTGCTGCTCGGCAACCTGCGCAGTGTCGCGCAGAATGCGATCTCCGATCCCACCGTGGTGGTGCTCACCCCGGGCGCCTTCAACAGTGCCTATTTCGAACACGCCTTCCTCGCCCAGCAGATGGGCGTGGAGCTGGTCGAAGGCCAGGATCTGTTCGTGCGCGATGACATGCTGTACATGCGCACCACCCGCGGCCCGCAGCGCGTCGACGTGATCTACCGTCGGGTCGACGACGATTTCCTGGATCCGCTGGCGTTCCGGGAGGATTCCATGCTGGGTGTACCCGGCCTCCTCACGGCCTACCGCGCCGGGCACGTCACCATCTGCAATGCCATCGGCACCGGCATCGCCGATGACAAATCCATCTACCCCTACGTGCCCGACATGGTGAAGTTCTATCTGGGTGAGGAAGCCATCATCCAGAACGTCGATACCTTCGTGCTGCGCAATCCCGATCATCTGGACTACGCCCTCGCCAACCTGCCGAAGCTGGTCGTCAAGGAGGTCCACGGCGCGGGCGGCTACGGCATGCTCATCGGGCCCGCCGCCACAAGGGCCGAGATCGAGGATTTCCGCGGCCGCATCAAGGCCCACCCCGAACGCTACATCGCGCAGCCGACCCTGGCGCTGTCCACCTCGCCCACCTTTGGCGCCGCCGGCGTGGGCCCGCGGCACATCGACCTGCGCCCCTTCGTGCTCTCGGGCAAGGACATCACCATCGTTCCCGGCGGTCTCACCCGCGTGGCGCTGCGCGAGGGCTCCCTGATCGTCAACTCCAGCCAGGGCGGCGGCACCAAGGACACCTGGGTCCTGGCCGGCCAGGGAGCCTGACATGCTCAGCCGCACCGCCGATCACCTCTACTGGATGTCGCGCTACCAGGAACGCGCCGAGAGCACGGCCCGCATGCTCGATGCCCACTCGCGCTTGAGCCTGCTGCCGCGACCGCCGGAGGCAGTGTTGCAGGGCTGGACCGCCACGCTGGTATCCCTCGGCATGCAGGATGCCTACAACGAGGACCACGACGCGGTGACCGCCCGCGCGGCCTTCGATTTCCTGGCCTTTGACACCGGCAATCCCGGCAGCATCGTCTCCTGCATCCGCGCCGCGCGCGAGAACGCGCGCGCCGTGCGCGGCACTCTCACCTCGGAACTCTGGGAGACGGTGAACGCCACCTACCTGGAATCCCGGAATTTCAGCGCGGAGGTTCCGGAAGCCGCGCGCCGTGAGTTCCTGGAATGGGTGAAGTACCGCTCGCACCTGGCGCGCGGCGTCACCATCGGCACCATGCAGCGCGACGAAGCGCTGTGCTTCACGCGCATCGGCACCTACCTGGAACGTGCCGACAACACGACCCGGATGCTCGAGGCGCGCTGGCGCGACCCGGGCGGCGAGGGCGAACGCCTGAACGAGGAGGCCAGCGAATGGGCGGTACTGCTGCGCGCAATGTCGGCGTTTGAGACCTACCGACGCATCTGTCGCGCCCAGGTGACCCCCAAGCAGGTGACCGAGTTGCTGCTGATGCGCGACGATGTTCCCCAGGCCGTCCACCGCTGCCTGGCCGAGCTGCAGCGGGACCTGAAGACCGTCGCCAATGGCCGCTCCGGTGAGACCCTGCGACGCGCGGGCGAACTGCATGCCCAATTCCACTACGGCCTGTTCGACGAACTGGCAGCCGATGGCATCACGGTGCTGCTGGATCGCTTCCAGCTGCGCCTGCGCGACCTGGGGCAGCGCATCGCCGCGGACTTCCTGGTTCCCCTGGGGGCCGAATGAACCGGCTGCGCATCCAGCACACCTGCGAACTGCGCTACCCGCACGCCTACGCCTACAGCGCTCAAGCGCTGCGCCTGACCCCGCGGCGCGATATTTCCCAGCGCACGTTGAACTGGACCATTCACGCGCCGGGCCGCCGCGCCGAGCAGGTGGATGCGCACGGCAACATCACCCATCTGCTGACGCTGGAGGAATCCCATCGGTTCATCGAGGTGGTCGTCACCGGACAGGTCGAAATCACCTGGTCCGAACAGCCCCTGCCCCACGAGGGTCCGCTTTCGCCCCTGGCCTACCTGGCGTCCACCACGCTGACGCGGCCCACCCCCGAACTGGCGGCCCTCGCGGCGGCGAGCCGGGCCCAGAACGGGGCGAACTGGGAGTGGATCACGCAGCTGGGTCGGGGGGTCCGGCAGCTGCACCCCGAGAACGCCGCTTCCGAAGACATTGCTCATACGTTTCTGGCCTGCTGCCGCGCCACCGGCGTGCCGGCGCGCTTTGTCAGCGGCTACCGTTATATCGATGAAGAGCGCGCCGACCGCATCGCCTGGGTGGATATCTGGAGTGGCGCACAGGATGGATGGATTGCACTGGACGTGGACCGGGTCGAACCGGCACGATCACGCCATTGCCGGCTCGCCGTGGGGCGCGACTATCTGGATGCGGCGCCGGTGCGCTCGCACCGCCCCGGTGAGTCGATCGAAACCTTGAGGATACGCGACCAATGACCTACTGCGTCGGCATGCTGCTCGACACCGGACTGGTTTTCCTGGCGGACTCCCGGACCAGCGCCGGCGTCGACCA
Organism: uncultured Pseudomonadota bacterium; assembly: GCA_963726995.1. Classification (GTDB taxonomy): domain Bacteria; phylum Pseudomonadota; class Gammaproteobacteria; order Steroidobacterales; family Steroidobacteraceae; genus DAIDKA01. Next base: position 998,840 of record CAVSEP010000006.1, on the reverse strand, counting down.
GATCAACAGTTTCAGGAAGACCGCCGTGTTCCAGCGCCCGGGCGACCGCGTCATGGTGTTGCAGGTCGCCGGCAACCTCGCTATTACCCAGGCCGTAGTCACGCTGCTGCGCGAGCACGAGAACAGCACGATCAAGCCCACCCTGGACCTGCAGTCCTGCACCAACATGTTCGAAGCCGCGCGCTGCGTGGGCGAGGCCCTGCGCGAGGTGCATCGCCGCGACTCCGAATCGCTCAAGGAATTCGGGGTCGAATTCAACGCCAGCATGATCCTGGGCGGACAGATCCGCGGCGAGGTGCCGCGCCTGTTCAGCATCTATTCGGCCGGAAACTTCATCGAGGCGTTGCCCGAGACCACCTACTTCCAGATCGGGGAATCCAAGTACGGCAAGCCCATCATCGACCGCGTGATTCGCCGCAGCAGCAGCCTCAACGAGGCCACCAAGTGCGCGCTGGTGTCGATGGACTCCACCATCCAGTCGAACCTGTCGGTGGGTCTGCCGCTGGACCTGGTCATCGTGCGCCGCGATCAGTTCGTCGTCGCGCGGCACATGAGCATCGATGCCGACAATGTCTACTTCCGCGGCATCCGTTCGCGCTGGAGTGCCGCGCTGCGCGAGGCCTTCGTGGAGCTGCCGGATCCGGATTGGCTCACCGACCGCCCGGCGGATCGGACCACCAGCGCCACCGTCACCAAGATCCAGGGCAGCTGAGGCTCAACACCGCGCGCCCTAGGCGGGACGGCTGGCGTACCACTGCAGGGAGTACTGCAGCAGCTGCGCGTTGGTCGCCAGATTCAGCTTGCGCTTGAGGCTCTGGCGGTGTGATTCGACGGTCTTCACGCTGACGCTCAGCGACTCGGCAGCCTCGCGCGAGGACAGCCCCCGGCCGATCAGGCTCAGGACCTGCAGTTCACGATTGCTCAGGCGCGCGATGGGGTCGGCGGCGGCTGCCGCCGCCGGACGCTCCTCGCGATTGAGGCCGAGCCGCGCCGCCATCGCCTCGCTCAGATAAACGCCGCCTGCCAGCACCCGGCGCAATGCGACCAGCAGCTGTTCGTACGCGGCCTCCTTCATGATGTAACCGCGGGCCCCGGCGGCGAGCAGGCGCTCGGCGTAGATGATCTCATCATGCATCGACAACACCAGCATGGGCAGATCGGGCCGTTGGGCATGCACTTCGCGCACCAGGTCCAGCCCATCGCCCTGGGCGAGGGAGACATCGACGATCATCACGTCCGGGGCAAGTTCCCGAATCGCCAGGCGCGCTTCACGATCGCTCTGCGCTTCGCCGCAGACCATCAGGTCCGGCTCCGCATCGATCATCTGCCGCAGTCCATGACGGACGATGGGGTGATCGTCGACGACGAGGACGCGCCGCCGCTCGCCCGCTACCATTTCACGATCGGCGGCAGACTCATCAGATACGCTTCCGGATCCGCATCCGTGCCGAATCCAAACTTGGTGCCACGGTCATAGACCAGGTTGAACTCCACATAGCGGCCGCGCTTCAGGAACAGCTTCTCGCGAGCCGCCTCATCGTAGGGCGTGCGGAAGCGTCGCTCCACCAGCGCCGGATAGACGTCAAGAAACGCCTCGCCCACCGCACGCACGAAAGCGAAGTCGCGCTGCAGGTCACCGCTGGCCAGCTCGTCGAAAAAAATCCCGCCGACGCCGCGCGGCTCCTGCCGATGCGGCAGGAAGAAATACCTGTCGCACCAGGCCTTGTATTCGGCGTAGGCATCCGGCCGATAGCCGTCGCAGGCGCCGCGCAGTGCCGCGTGAAAGTCCGCCGTGTCCTCGTCGAAGGCAAACGTCGGCGTCAGGTCCGAGCCGCCCCCAAACCAGGCGCGACTGGTGCACAGGTACCGCACGTTCATGTGCACCGCCGGCACATAGGGATTGACCATGTGGGCCACGAGCGAGATACCGCAGGCCGTGAAGCGACCCTCGGATTCCTCGGCGCCCGCCACCTGCGCCCGAAACTGCGGCGGAAAGGTGCCCCAGACGTGGCTGAAATTCACACCCACTTTCTCGAACACGCCGCCGCGCATCAGGCGGCTGATGCCGCCGCCCTGCAGGCGATGTCCCTCCGGCTTGCTCCAGGGCCTCACCGAAAAGCGCGCGCTGTCCTCGAAGGACTCGAAGCGTGCGCAGATGCGCGCCTGCAGGTCGCGGAAATACGCACCCGCCGTGGGGGCGAAGCCATCGGCGCCCAGGTCCGTGCCCGCCGTGGCGCTTGCCGTCATGGCGTTCCCCGTCCGCTGCGCTCCGTGCGCGCGTGCACATGATCAATGAGGCGCGCGACGGCATCCGGATTTGTATCCGGCCAGATGCCATGGCCGAGGTTGAAGATATGGCCCGGACCCGGACCCGCCTCGCTGAGCACGATGTCTATCTGGCGCTGCAGCTCCTCGGGTTCCGCGAACAGTGCAGCAGGATCGAGATTTCCCTGCACCGCCTTGTCGGGCCCCAGCGTGCGTCGCACGGTGCCCAGGGGCGAGCGCCAGTCGACGCCGATGACATCCACATCCAGCGCGCGTACTTCCTCCATCAGCGCCGAACCCTGGTTGGCGTAATAGATCAACGGGACTCCCAGGGATCGCAGCGCAGCCAGGGTCCGCTTCGCGCCCCGCAGCGCAAACTGACGGAACTGCGGCGGCGCTAGCAGGCCCGCCCAGGACTCGAACAGCATCAGCGCCTGTGCGCCGGCGCGGGCCTGGGCGGCAAGATAGGCGGCCATGGCATCGGCAAGCGTGTCGATGAGCAGCGTCGCGGCCGCAGGCTGGTTGTACAGGAAGCTGCGGGCTATGCCGAACTCCTTGGAGGGCTTGCCGCTGACCAGGTAGCAAAGCAGCGTGAACGGCGCACCGGCGAACCCGATCAGCGGCACGCCGCGCGGCGCATTGGCGCGCACCAGCCGCACCGCATCCAGCACGAAGGGCACATCGCTCTCCGGATGCAGCGCCGGCAGTGCCTGCACCTGGGCGAGGCTGCGGATGGGCGTGGCCACCACCGGGCCGGGCTCGAAGGTAAGCGGTATGCCCATGCCCTGCAGCGGAGTCATGATGTCGCTGAACAGGATCGCCGCATCCAGCGGGAAGCGGCGCACCGGCTGCAGCGTGACTTCGGCGGCAAGCTCCGCGCTGCGTGTCAGGGTGACGAAGTCCACCCGGGAGCGCAGCTCGCGGTACTCGGGCAGATAACGGCCGGCCTGGCGCATCACCCATACCGGGGTGTGCGGCACCTGCTGGCGGCGGCAGGCCCGGATGAATACCGATTCTTCTGCGGCGGGCGATGGCGGCGCGCTCATCGCAGCCACTCCGAAATTTGCGGTGCGAAGTAGGACAGGATCAGATCCGCTCCCGCACGCTTGATGCCCACCAGGGTTTCAAGCGCCGCAGCCCGCTCATCGATCCAGCCGCGTTCGGCGGCGGCTTTGAGCAGGCTGTACTCACCCGATACCTGGTAGGCCACCACCGGAATATTCACCGCCTCGCGCACCCTGCGGATCACATCCAGATAGGGACCTGCGGGTTTGACCATCACCATGTCGGCACCCTCCTCCACGTCCAGCAGCACCTCGCGCAGCGCCTCGCGCACATTCGCCGGATCCATCTGGTAGGAGCGCCGGTCCCCGAAGGCGGGCGCCGAATCCGCCGCCTCGCGGAACGGCCCATAGAAGGCCGAGGCATATTTGGCGGCGTAGGACACCACCGGCGTGTCCGCGAAGCCATTGTCATCCAGCAGTCGCCGGATTGCCGCGACGCGGCCGTCCATCATGTCGCTGGGCGCCACTGCGTCGGCGCCGGCGCGAGCGTGATTCACCGCCACCTTGGCGAGGGTGGCGATGGAGGAGTCATTGTCGATGACCCCGTTGGCCAGCACATGGCCGCAATGCCCGTGGTCGGTGGCGCTGCACAGGCAGACATCGGTCCAGACCAGCAGCTGCGGACAGGCGGACTTGATGCCCGCCACCGCGCGCGGCACCAGCCCCTGGGGATCCAGGAAGGCGGAGGCCTGCGCATCCTTCTGGTCCGGTGCGCTGAACAGGATGACGGCGCGCACGCCGCTGTCGGCGACCTTGCGTGCCTCGAGAATGATTTCGTCGACCGAAAACTGCGACACCCCCGGCATGCTGGACACCGGGTGGCGCACCCTGGTCCCCGGCACGATGAACATCGGGTACACGAAGTCGGATGCGTGCAGTTCGGTCTCGCGCACCATCGCCCGCCAGCTCTCGCTCTTGCGCAGGCGGCGCGGTCTTGCCGTCGGAAAACCCATAGTCATGCTCTCGTCTGAATCATTCGTAGAGTGGTGTGGGCCATGCCGACCAGCGTGGCGGGCATGGCGAGTACGCTGGCGAATCCCCGTGATGCGAGGGTCCGACCCGTGGTCGTACCCAGAGTGATCGCCGAGGCCGAATCGAGCAACGCCTCGAAGGCGTCGGGCCCCAGGGCCCGATCCAGTTCCGCCACGGCGGAGGGGCTGGTGAAGGTGACCGCGCCCACGGCGCGCCGCCGCACCCATTCGTGACACGCCGGCACATCCAGCGAGCCGGCATGCGTCGTATACGCCTCGACCTGCGTGACCGCGGCGCCCGCGGCGGTGAGTCCCTCGCGCAGCGTGGGCAGCGAGCGCGATCCGGCGGCAAACAGCACCTGCGCGCCGGACCCGAGCTGCGGGCGCAGCAAGGCGACCAGGCCTTCCGCAGTCTGCTCTTGCGGCACGGCGGTGACCGGCCAGCCGGCGTTGCTGAGCGCCTGCGCGGTGCGCGCACCCACCGCCGCGATGTTCAGATAGGCGGGCGGCACCGGTACCCGGCGCACCACCTCGCTGACGGCATGCTGGCTGGCGAACACCAGCCACTGGAAATGATCCAGCCGGCCCAGCGCCCGCTCGAGAGCCGTGGCATCGCGGACCGGTCCAATGCTCAACACCGGCCACCCGAGCACAGTAAGCCCCAGGGCGCTCAGTTCGCGGCTCAAGGGTCCGTCCTGGGGTTCATCCCGCGTGACGACCACCGGCCAACTCACGGCAGCTCCGGATTCACGGGCGTGCGCTGCTGGGCGATGATGTCGCCCGCACCACGCGCCAGCAGCTGTTCGGCCACGCGCACGCCGAGCGCCGCCGCATCCACCGCTCGCGCATGATCCCGGGCTTCCAGTGAAACGGATCCATTCAAGGCGCAGACGCTGGCATGCAAATGCAGCTGCTCGCCCGCGAGCGTGGCCAGCGCGCCCAGCGGCACCTGGCAGCCACCCTCGATTCGCCGCAGCAGCGCGCGCTCGGCCGTCACGGCCACGCGCGTGGCGGCGTGGTCCAGCGATCGCAGCCACTGCAGCGCCGACTCATCGCCGACGCGTGCGCAGACACCGATGGCACCCTGAGACACCGCCGGCGGCATCACCGCAGGCTCCAGGTGCGCCGCGATGTGCGCGGCCAGCTCCAGGCGCTTCAGTCCCGCCGTGGCCAGTACGATGGCATCGTATTTACCTTGGCCCAGGCGCTCAATGCGCGTGGGCACATTGCCCCGTAGTTCCAGGAGCTGAAGATCCGGGCGCGCGCGCAGCAGGAAGGCGCGCCGCCGCAGGCTGCTCGTGCCGACGCGTGCGCCTTTGGGCAAGTCGTGCAATGTCGCACCCTGGCGCGTGAGCAAGGCATCGCGCGGATCTTCGCGCTCAAGCACTGCCGCGAGCTCCAGCCCTTCCGCGAGCAGCGTCGACAGGTCCTTCAGCGAATGCACCGCGATGTCGACCTCGCCGGCCAGTTGCACCCGATCGATCTCGCGGGTGAAGAATGCCCGACCGCCGGCGGCCCACAGGGGAATGTCGGTGCGCAGATCGCCCTCGGTCTTGATGTGCACCAGTTCCACCGGTGGCGCGCCGGGCTGCGCGCGGATCAGATCGGCCACGCGATTGGCCTGCCATAGGGCCAGCTGCGATGAGCGCGTGCCGATGCGCAAGGCCGGCGCACTCACGGTGCACCCCCGGACAGGAACCGGTAACCCACTCCCCACACGGTGAGGAAATGCTGGGGATTGGCGGGATCGCGTTCGAAACGCTTGCGAAGTTTCAGGATGAAATTGTCGACGGTGCGCGTGGAGGGAAAAACGTCATAGCCCCACACCTTCTCCAGCAGGTCCTCGCGCGAGACGATCTCCCCGGGCTTCTCCGCCAGGACCTTCAGGATCATCGCTTCCTTTTCCGTCAGCTCCTGGACCTCGCCGTTCCAGGAACGGCCGCTGAAAGCGCGAAAATCCACTTCATTGCCGGCGAACTTCAGGACGTTCCGCGCCCTTTGAGTTCGCGTTCGAGCGATACCAGTCCCAGCGGCGCAGGATGGCGCGCACCCGCAACAGGAATTCCTGCAGATGAAACGGCTTGGCCAGATAGTCATCGCCGCCGGCTTCCAGGCCGCGGATCCGGTCCACGGCGTCGCCCCTGGCGGTGAGGAACAGCACTGGCGTCTTGGTGCCGCGCCCGCGCAGCGTGCTGCACACCGCAAACCCGTCCATGCCCGGCAGCATCACGTCCAGGACGATCAGGTCGCAACTTCGGGTATCGAACCACTCCACGGCCTTGCGGCCGTCGTTGACACTTTCGGCGCCGTAGCCTTCCGCGCGCAGATTCTCGACCACGCCGGCCGCGAGGTGCGGATCATCCTCCACCACCAGCACCTGATAGACCGGATCGCTCATGGCTGCGCCGGCCAGTGCAGCAGGAATTCGGCGCCGCGCCCCAATCCCTCGCTGCTGGCGCTGACCCGGCCCCCGGACAGCTGCATCAGTCGCTGCACGATGAACAGCCCAAGGCCTGTGCCGTAGTAGCTGCTGCCCGCGCCCGCGTTCAGTCGCGAGAACTTGCGAAACAGCTGCTCCTGGTCCGCTGGGCGGAAACCGATGCCGCTGTCCCGCACGGCAAGTTCAATCTCCCCGCTGGCGGAGCGACCGATGAGGGTGACCTTGCCACCGCCCACGGGCGCCACGGCAGCCAGGGCGTTTTCCAGCACATTGCGCACCACCGCATCCACGGCCATGGGGTCGGCCAGCAGCTGCAGTTGCGGATCCACCTGCGACTCGATGCTGATGTGATCCGTCTGGGCCCGCTCCAGGTACTGACTGACCACGCGGCTGACCGCGGGCGCCAGCAATACCGCCTCCCGCTTCAGCTCGACCCGACCATGCGATAGCCGCGAACTGTCCAGGATCTGACCGACCATGGTTTCCATGCGGGTGAGATCCGAAAGCATGCGGTCCATCAGCGCGCGGGAGCGCTCCGGGGCGAGTTGCCGCAGGTTCATGGTCTCCAGCGACAGCTGCAGACTGGCGAGCGGCGTCTTGAACTGATGCGAAACCAGCGCCAGGAACTGTTCCTGTTCATTCAGTACGCGGGTCTCGGCCCGCAGCGCCGCGAAAATCACACCGATGCAGGAGAACAGCGCGAACAGAAAGAAACCGCCCTCCCACAGGTACTGCGTGAGCCGCTGCTGCTGCTCGTTGAACAGCGCAGACTGGATCTTCGGCGCCAGGATCACCTGCCCGGCCCGCACGGACAGATCGGGAAACACCGTCTGCACCTGATTTGCCGGCATCCCGGCAGCCAGCATGGCGCGCGCGGCAGCGCTTTGCTGATCGTAGAGCCTCGTCAGCGCCACGGTCTTCTCGGCACCCCGCTGGTGCTGGTCGAACAGCCAGTAGCCCACCTGCACCGCCGCCACGATGACCAGCAGCAGCACCGTGAACTGGAAAAGCCGGGTGCGTTTCATGCTGTCCTCAGGCGCCCGCGACGTCGGCAGCTTCGGCCAACGCCGCCGCGAAGCGCTGCAGATCATCGTCACAGTGCGCCAGCGAGATGAAGGTCACCTCGTAGGCGGACGGCGCAATGTAGATACCGCGCGCCAGCATGGCGTGGAACAGCTTCCGGAAGCGCTCCGCTGCCGCCGGCGCGAGCGTGCCGGCGCGCCGCAGTGTCGGCTCATCATGCAACGACAGCCAAAGCAGCGACCCGAAGCGCACCAGATGCAGCGGAAATTTCGCCGCTCCGACCACCGGGGCCAGCAGCTGCTCGAGCCGTGCGCCGCGCGCTTCCAGCTGTGCCCAGGCCGATTCGCGTTCCAGAATGTCCAGCGTGGCGACGCCGGCCGCCATGGCCACCGGATTTCCCGACAGCGTGCCGGCCTGATAGGTATCCCCGTCCGGCGCCAGCCGGCTCATGATGGCGGTCGAGGCGCCGAAGGCCCCGACGGGCATCCCGCCGCCAATGATCTTGCCGAAGGTGGCCAGGTCAGGCGTGATGCCGTAATACTCCGCGGCGCCGCCCCGCGCCACGCGAAAGCCCGAGATCACTTCGTCGAAAATCAGCAGGGCCCCGTGCCGCCGGGTCTCTTCCCGCAACAGGTTCAGGAAGGCCTTGCGCTGCAGGAGCAGGCCATGATTGGCGGGCACCGGTTCGATGATGACCGCGGCGATGGCGGCTCCCTCCCGGGCGAACAGATCGCGCAGCGCCTGCTCGTCGTCCAGCTGCAGTACCCGGGTCGCGGCCACGAAACTCGCCGGAACGCCGGCGGAAGACGCCGTGCCGAAGGTCGCAAGACCGGAACCGGCCGCCACCAGCAGGTGATCGGCGTGGCCGTGATAGCAGCCGGCGAACTTCACGATCAGCTCCCGCCCCGTGGCGGCGCGTGCCAGGCGGATCGCACTCATGGTGGCTTCGGTGCCCGAAGACACGAACCGCACCTGTTCCAGTCCCGGATACATGCCCACCACGCGTTCTGCCAAATCCACTTCCGCCTGGCAGGGCGCACCGAACGTAGTGCCGTGACCGCAGGCCTGGTGGATGGCCTGGATCACCTCGCCGTGCGCATGCCCCAGGATCAGCGGCCCCCAGGAACCCACGAAATCGATGTAGCGGTTGCCGTCGACATCAAAGATGTATTGACCTGAGCCGCGGGCAATGAACAGCGGCGAACCGCCCACGGCGCGAAATGCCCGCACCGGCGAATTCACGCCGCCGGGAATGACCCGTCGCGCGCGCTCGTACAGGCTCTCGGACCTGACATGTGATTCACTCTTGTGCATGGTTACTCGTTGTCGCCAGCGTTGGCCTTGCGGCGCAGTCGGGCCCCGGAGAAAAAGGCGTCCGTGACCTCAGGCCCTGCATGTTCGGCAGCGGCCCGCATCCCGGACAGCGGCAGATGCGCCAGTCGATGCGCCAGAGTGCGGGCCCAACCGGACAACTGATCTCGCTGGCTCTCGTCCAGGTCCAGCAGCACCTCGCGCATCAGGCGGTCGACTTCCCCGGCCGTGATGCGTTCGAAGTCGTCGCGCAGCCGTGCGAGCTGCGGCCCGATGGCCCGCGCCGCGAGCTCAGTGCGCAGGCGCGCGAGATGCGAATCGATGGCCGCACGCACCGGCGCCAGGCGCAGCAACTGCTCAACCCGGCCGTCACGCGCAGTCTGCACCAGATCATCCATGCCCACACGGGTGAAATCGAGCACCCGCGCGGCATTCACATCGACATTCGGGGGCAGGCCGAAATCCATCAGCAGCGGCCGCGCCGTGGCAAGCTTCACCAGCACCGCGCGATCGATCACCGGCTCGGCGGCGCCCGTGGCGCACACCAGCGCGGCGCAACCGACCGCGGTCGGATCGAGCTGGAAAGCCTCGAGCGACACCGCCGCGCCGCCCAGTTCGGCGGCCAGTTCCTGCGCGGCATCCGGCGAGCGGTTGATGACCGTGACGGCCACGCCCCGATCCCGCAGCCGCAGTCCACAGCGGCGCGTCATGGGCGAGACCCCGACCAGACCCACCGCAGCCGTGCGCCCATTCAGATGCTGCAGCACCCGGCCCACGGCAAGATCCGCCAGCGAGGGCGCATCGTGGGTGGTAAGACGGTGGGCGTGGCGGGCCATGTTCATGGCTTCGCTCAAAATGCGATCCAGCAACGGACCGCTGGCCTGCGCCTCGCGCGCCGCCTGCCAGGCAGCCCGCAGCTGCACGTAGATTTCCTGCTCGCCCGCCTGCGCCGAGTCCATGCCGCAGGCCACCAGCAGCAGATGTTCCACCGCCGCCTCACCCGTCCAGGCGCGCAGGGTCGCGGCGGCCTCGCCGTTCACCGGATCGCGCCCGGTCAGCGCCCGGAACACCTCGGCGCGACGATCAGCGGCCGGTTCGCTGCTGGCGTAGACGATTTCCACCCGGTTGCAGGTGGACAGGTAGAGCACCTCGGCGCCCTGCAGGGCCTCGCGCAGCACAGCCAGCCGGTGCGCGAGCGCATCCTTGGCGACGGCAAACTGTGCCACCTGACCGGCACTCGCGTGCCGGTACGACACGCCCACGATGCCGATCCTGTGCATGCCCGCCAGCTCACCACCGCACCGCCGCGGAAGTGTCACCAAACGGTCACGGCATGCGACCCGGGCCTCAGCCGTGGCGGGATAATCCGGCCGCGTCCCGGGCCAGGGCCTCGATACCCGCCCAATCACCCTTTTCCACCAGCGCCGCCGGCGCCACCCACGACCCGCCCACGCACAGCACATTGCGCAGTTTGAGGAAGGCGGGCGCGGTCTCCCGGGTGATGCCCCCCGTGGGGCAGAAAGCCACCTTGGTAAAGGGTCCCGCGAACGCCTGCAGCATGGGTATGCCCCCCGCCTGCTGGGCCGGGAAGAATTTCAGGGTGTCGTAGCCGAAGTGCAGGGCCTGCAGGATCTCACTGGGCGTCACGATTCCGGGCAGCAGCGGATAGCCGACGTTGCGGGCGGCATCGGCCAGTTCGGGAGTGAGTCCCGGCGTCACCGCGAACTGCGCACCGGCGCCGTCCGCCCGCTTGAAGTCCTGTGGCCGCACCAAAGTGCCCGCGCCCACGACGGCTTCGGGGACGGCAGCCCGCATGGCCGCGATGACATCCAGTGCCGCATCCGTGCGCAGGGTGATTTCCAGTACCTTGAGGCCGCCGGCGTACAGCGCCCTGGCCAGCGGCGCCGCATGCGCCAGCTTCTCCACCGTCAGTACGGGAATGACGGGCGCCAGTGCCAGCACATCGCGAATCTTCATCACTCGACCCTGTATGCCGCCACGCCCGCGCCCTGCTCCGCGCCGGCCGCGGAGGCCCTGAACAGTCGAAACAGCTCCCGGCCCATGCCGCTGTCATTGCCGGTCAGGTCCGGCGCCGCCGCCGCGCGGGCGTGCAGCGTCGCCTCGGTCACCTTCGCCTCCAGAATACCAGTATGGCTGTCGAGCCGAATGACGTCCCCGTCGTTGAGGCGGGCGAGGGGTCCGCCGTGGATGGCTTCGGGCGTGAGGTGAATCGCCGCGGGCACATTGCCCGAAGCGCCGGACATGCGGCCGTCGGTCACCAGCGCCACGGCGAAACCACGATCCTGCAGCGAGGCCAGCGCGGGGGTGAGCTTGTGCAGCTCCGGCATGCCGTTGGCGCGGGGTCCCTGGTAGCGCACCACGACCACCACGTCGCAATCCAGCTGTTTTGCCTTGAATGCCGCCAGCACCTGCTCCTGGTCATTGAAGATGCGCGCCGGCGCCTCGACCACGCGATGCGCGTCGGCCACGGCTGATGTCTTGATGACCCCGCGCCCCAGGTTGCCGCGTAGCAGCTTCAGGCCTCCATCGGGACTGAACGGATCGCTGGCCGGACGCAGCACCGAGGTATCGGCACTGACCGCCGGCGCGTCGCGCCAGGCCAGCCCCTGGGGCGAGAGCCAGGGTTCCTGCGCGTAGGCGCGCAGACCCTCCCCGCTCACGGTGCGCACATCCGGATGCATGAGTCCGGCGTCCAGCAGCTCGCGCACCAGGAAACCCATGCCGCCGGCGGCATGGAAATGATTCACGTCGGCGCCCCCGTTCGGATAGATGCGCGCCAGCAGCGGCACCACTTCCGAGAGCTGATTGAAGTCCTCCCAGTCCAGGATCAGTCCCGCGGCGCGGGCGATCGCGATCAGGTGCAGCGTGTGATTGGTGCTGCCGCCGGTCGCCAGCAGGCCCACCACCGCGTTCACCATGGCGTGCTCATCGACGATGCGGGCCAGCGGGCGGTAGTCGCTGCCGAGCGCGGTGATCTGCGCGGCGCGCCGCGCGGCGTGCGCCGTCAACGCATCCCGCAATGGCGTGTTCGGCGGGATGAAGGCGCTGCCCGGCAGATGCAGCCCCATCACCTCCATCAGCATCTGGTTGCTGTTGGCCGTGCCATAGAAGGTGCAGGTACCCGCCGCGTGGTAGCTCGCGGCCTCCGACTCCAGCAGTTCATCGCGTCCGACCTTGCCTTCGGCGAACAGCTTGCGGATGCGCGCCTTCTCCTTGTTGGCGATGCCCGAGGGCATGGGGCCGCCGGGCACGAAGATTGTGGGCAGGTGACCGAAGGCCAGCGCGCCGATCAGCAGCCCCGGCACGATCTTGTCGCACACTCCGAGGCACAGCGTCGCATCGAACATGCCGTGGGCAAGGGAGACGCCGGTGGCCATGGCGATCACGTCGCGGCTGAACAGCGACAACTCCATGCCCGGCATGCCCTGCGTGATGCCGTCGCACATGGCCGGTACGCCGCCGGCCACCTGCGCCGTGGCCCCGGCCTCGCGCGCGGCGGCGCGCAGGATCACCGGATAGCGCTCCAGCGGCTGGTGCGCCGAGAGCATGTCATTGTAGGAATTGATGATGGCCAGATTCGGCCAGCGCAGCGCACGGATCGCTGCCTTGTCGGCGCTGTCGGCACTGGCAAAACCATGAGCCAGATTCGTACACGACAGGCGCGCGCGGGTCGTGCCGGTTTCGGTGGCCGCATCCATGCGTGCCAGGTAGTCGTCGCGCTCGGCCCAGGAGCGCTCGCGGATGCGCTCCGTGACCTCCCTGACCCGCGGATTGAGAGGCGCCCCGTTTGTGGTCATGCGTTGCACCAACGCGTATCACGAAATCGACACATACCAATCGTTCCTGTAAAGATATCTGCGTTATTCTGCTTACCCTGGAAATTGCGGGCACGAGAACGATGCAGAAGCTTGAACCTTTCGATCTGATCCTGTTTGGCGGTACCGGTGATCTTGCCATGCGCAAGCTCCTGCCGGCGCTGTATCGGCGCGTCCGGGCCGGGCAGATCACCACCGGCTCGCGCATCATCGCTGTGGCGCGCAGCAACCATACCCGCGACGGCTTTCTTGCGGAAGTGGAAGAGAAGTGCCGGCCGCATATCGCCGATGGTGAATTCACCCCCGATTCCTGGAAGGCCTTCGTGGCGCTGGTGGACTACCTGGCCCTGAACGCCACGGTGGCCGAGGACTTCGATCGCCTGGGCGAGAAGCTCAAGGGCGGCGAGGATCGGGTGCGCGTCATGTTCCTGTCGATGGCGCCGAATCTGTTCACCTCCACCTGCGAGAACCTGAGCCGCGCCAGGATCGTCACGCCGAAATCGCGCGTCGTGCTGGAAAAGCCCCTGGGACAGGATCGCGCCTCGGCCGAGCAGATCAACCAGCTGGTGGGTTCGATCTTCGAGGAAAGGCAGATCTACCGCATCGATCACTACCTGGGCAAGGAGACGGTGCAGAACCTGATCGCGCTGCGCTTCGGCAACATGCTGTTCGAGCCCCTGTGGCGCCGCGGACGCATCAGCCATGTGCAGATCACGGTCGGCGAGCATGTCGGCGCCGAGGGGCGCGGCGAGTTCTACAACCAGACCGGGGCCATGCGCGACATGGTCCAGAATCACATGCTGCAGCTGTTGTGCATTCTCGCCATGGAGCCCCCGGCGTCCGCCGACGCGGATGCCATGCGCGATGAGAAGCTGAAGGTGCTGCGCGCGCTGCGCCCCATGTCCGAAGTGGATGTGCAGCAGAAGACCGTGCGGGGCCAGTACCGCGCCGGCGCGGTCGACGGCAAGCCCGTGCCCGGCTATCTGCAGGAACCGGGCGTCCCGCCCAACAGCACCACCGAGACCTTCGTCGCGCTGAAGGCGGAAATCGACACCTGGCGCTGGGCCGGGGTTCCCTTCTATCTGCGCACCGGCAAGCGCATGCAGGACCGCAGTGCCGAAATCGTGGTGACGTTTGAGGATGTGCCGCACCACATCTTCGAGGGCGCCCATGGCATCAATGTTCCGAATCGGCTGGTGATCCGCCTGCAACCGGACGAAAGCATCACGCTGACCATCATGACGAAGCTCCCCGGCGAGGTCATGCGCCTGCGGCCGGTGGATCTGTCGCTGGACCTGGCTGGCACCTTCAAGGAGCGACCCCTGGATGCCTACGAGCGGCTGCTGATGGACGTGGTCAAGGGCAACCTCACGCTGTTCATGCGGCGCGACGAACTGGATGCCGCCTGGCGTTGGATCGACCCCATCCGCGAAGCCTGGGCGTCGCTGGGCGAACCGCCCAAGGGCTACACCGCCGGCAGCTGGGGGCCGGCCGCATCGAGCGCGCTGATTGGTCGCGACGGCTTCGAGTGGCATGGTGAAACGTAAGGGTTGCAAGATCCGTTCGCAGTTCCCGGCGCGCGATCCTGGTCGATGAATTCCTTATAATTCAAAGGACTTTGCAGTTCGCCGCGTCGGTGGGGCGGCGGCCTGCCAACGGGGTGCACCGCCACCGCGCGTCAGGCACTTTTGGGGGGCTATTCATGTTGCGTCACACAAGCCGGATTACTGTGCTGCTGTGCCTGTTGTCCGTGTCTCGCATGCTGCCGGTTGCAGCCCAGGCACCGCCTGACCAGGCACGCGCGACCGAGGCGGATCACGCGCAGATGATGCAGCAGCTGGGCATCACCCAGTTGCGCAAGGGTCCCAATGGCGATGCCATGGCACCCGACCATGCCAACTACGATGAGTCGCTGGCCAATCCCTATCCCGACTGGCCGGATCCGCTGCGCATGAATGACGGCAGCCCGGTCAAAACGGCGGCGCAGTGGACCAGCAAGCGCCGGCCCCAGATCATCGAAGCCTTCGAGCGGGAGGTGCTGGGCCGGGTCCCGGCGAACACCCCCACCGTGACCTTCGCTGTGAAGGCCACCGAAAACGAACGCGTCGGATCGGTTCCCGTCACCGCCACGCTGCTGACCGGGCATCTGGACAATTCCGGCGATCCGGCCATCAACGTGGATTTTCCCGTGATGTTGATCAAGCCGGTCAACCATTCAAGACCGATGCCGCTGCTGATCATGTTTGCGCTCGGCACCCCGCCCTTCCCCTCGCCCGTGCCGCCCTCGCCCGCCGAAGTGGCCCGCATGAACGCGGCGCTGCGCGATGCCATGGTCAAGGAAAACCCGGCACTTGCGGACGTCCTGTCGGCGCATCCGGCCTGGCAGCCCATCGCCACGCCGCCCTTCTTTCCGGCACCACGTCCGGCCAATGACCCCATCTCACAACTGGTCGCCGACGGCTGGGCAGTCGCGCAGATCGATCCCACCGCCGTGCAGGCTGACAACGGCGCGGGCCTGACGCGCGGCGTCATCGGCCTGGTCAACAAGGGACAATCGCGCAAGCCCGAGGACTGGGGTGCGCTGCGCGCCTGGGCCTGGGGCGCCAGTCGCGTACTGGACTATGTCAGCCATGATCCTGACATCGATGCCGCACACGTCGGCATTGAAGGCGTCTCCCGCTACGGCAAAGCCGCATTGATCACCATGGCCTTCGACCCGCGTTTCGCCATGGTGTTGGTGGGCTCATCCGGGGAAGGCGGCGCCAAGCCGCATCGGCGCAACTTCGGCGAGGCGGTGGAGTCTTTGACCGGTTCCGGCGAATATCACTGGATGGCCGGAAATTTCCTGAAGTACGGCGCAGCGGCGGCGCGCGGCGGAGCAAAGACCGCCGGGGACCTGCCGGTGGACTCCTCCGAGCTCATCGCCCTGTGCGCGCCGCGCCCGACGTTCATCAGCTATGGCGCGCCCGCCATGGGCGATGCGCTATGGCTGGATCAGCAGGGCAGCTACATGGCCACCGTCGCCGCCGGCAAGGTCTTTCGCCTGCTCGGAGCACAGGACCTCGGCGTCGGGGATGATTACCAGCATGCGCGCAAGCCCGACATCGGCGTCAGCCTGCTGGACGGCCAGCTCGCCTGGCGCCAGCACGAAGGCGGCCATACCGATGTGCCGAATTTCAAATACTTCATCGCCTGGGCGGATCGCTGGATGAACCGGCCGGCGCCCCATCCATAGGGCCAAGGTTCGGCTTGCATCACGCTGCCGGCCGCGGTGGTGCATCGCAAGATCTAGGCCCTGGGCCCGAGGGGAGTAGGCTGGCAGCGCCTCAACCACCGTTTCTGCCTGGGGGATTCGCCCATGAAATCGCCAAAATCCGTCTGCGCCGTCCTGCTTCTGGTCCCCGGCGCGGCGCTGGCCGCCGGGGCTTTCGATGGCACCTGGAAAGTCGACATGAACCACGTCCAGTCCTCGAAGCAGCCCTTCGTATACGTCATCAACAGCAGCAGCTACACCTGTTCGAGCTGCACACCGGCGTACACCGTCAAGGCCGACGGCAAGGATCAGCCGGTGTCCGGACATGACTTCGACACCGCGGCCGTCACCGTCACGCCGACGTCCGTGAAGGTGGTCTCCAAACTCAAGGGCAAGACCCTGTCTTCCGACACGACGACCCTAACGGCAGACGGCAAGACCGCCAACGTTGACGTCTCGTACTTCTCCGGAACGCAGCCGGTGCAAGTGAAGGTCATTCTGACCAACGTCGTGCCGCCCGCGGCGGGCGACCACGCGCTGTCGGGATCCTGGGTGGAGAGCAAGGTGGTGAGTGTGTCGGACTCGGGCGCCGTGGTGACGTTCGGAATCACCGATGACGGCTTCACCATGAGCGGCAATGGCCAAAGCTACGACGCGAAGTTCGACGGCAAGAAATACCCCATCGCCGGTGACCCGACGAATACCCTGGTGAAGCTGAAGAAAGTCAGTCCGACGGAAGTGGTGGAGTCGGACTACGACAAGGGCAAGCTGGTCAACGTCGTGCACATGACCGTGGCGGCCGATGGCAAGACCCTGCGCGTCTCCGATACGCAGGTGCTCTCCGGGCGGGTCATGCGCTACACCATGACCAAGCAGCCGTAGCGGCCGCAACCAACGGCGGACGGGTCACCGGAGGCCGGGCGCAGCTTGACAGATTAGTTGCGTTTGGCGTTAACTATTTCAACTTTACGCAATCAACTGGAGGGTGTCCCATGACCGCACCGCTGCCCCGCCGCCCCGCCTTCATCTCCTCGGTGGCCTACAAGGACGTCCGCGCGGCCATGGCCTGGCTGGAGCGCGCCTTCGGCTTCGATCCGAGCGAGGTGCTGGTCGACTCCCGCGACAACATCGTGCACGCCGAAATGACCCATGGCGACGGCGTCATCATGATCAGCAACGAGTTTGCGGACTGGATGCGCGCTCCGGCCACTCTCGGCGGCACCAACACCCAGCGCCTCCACGTGCGCATCGAATCCGGCATCGACGAGCATTGCCAGCAGGCCCGCAGCGCCGGCGCCACCATCATCGCGGAGCCGCGCGAACAGTTCTACGGCGAGCGAACCTATGCGGCCATTGACCTGGACGGACATCGCTGGAACTTCTCGCAGCCGGTGCGGGCGGTTTCCCCCCATGACATGGAGGCAGCCACGGGCTTCAAGTTCAAGAAGCTGACGTGAGGGCCGGCAACCTGGACCGGACGCTGCAGGCGCTCGCCGATCCGCACCGGCGTCGGGTCGTCGAGCTGCTGCGCGCACAACCGTTGCGCGCGGGAGATCTGGCCGCGGCGGTGCAACTGTCCTTTCCGGCCATGAGCCGCCACCTGCGCACCATGCGCGAGAGCGGGCTGGTGGCCGAAGAGCGCGACCCGCTCGATTCGCGGGTCAGGATCTACCGGCTCAGTCGCGAACCCATGGATGACCTGGTCTCGTGGCTGGCGCAGACCGAGGACCTGTGGGTGCGCCAGTTGCGCGCGCTGAAGGTCCACGTACAGAAGTCGCGCAAATGAGTTCCCGAGTGCTGGTGGCCTTGCGTGTGCCGATCAAGCCGGCGCAGGCCTTCGACGCCTTTACACGGCAGATCGGATCCTGGTGGCAGTCCAACGGCCTGTTCGCGGTGACCGCAGCGGGCGACGGAACCCTCGCCTTCGAGGCGCACGCCGGCGGCCGTCTTTTTACCCGGCTGCCGGACGGCTCGGAATTCGAGATCGGGCGCATCCGCGTCTGGGAACCCGGCGCGCGACTCGTGTTCAGCTGGCGCCAGGCGAGCTTTGCGGCGGATCAGTCAACCGAAGTCGAGGTGCGCTTCGAGGGCATTGGCGCTCAGACGCGGATCAGCGTCGAGCATCGCGCCTGGGACAGCATTCCGCGACGGCACGTCGCGCGCCATGGATTTCCCGAGCACTCCACGCTGCAGCATGTGGCCGACTGGTGGCGGGCATCGCTCAATTCGCTCAAGATGCGCCTCGGCGCCCCGTAGGGCGAATGCAGGAGCAGCAGATGGAATATCGCCAGTTGGGCCGCTCGGGACTGCGGGTGCCGACCTTGAGCCTGGGCACCGCCACCTTCGGTGGCAGCGGCGCATTCGAGGCATTCGGCACCACCGGCGCGGCGGAAGCCGCGCGCATGGTCTCGATCTGCCTGGAGGCCGGTGTCACGCTGTTCGATTCCGCGGATGTCTATTCGGCGGGCGTCGCCGAGGAGTTGCTCGGCGCCGCCATCCGCGGCCGCCGCGAACAGGTGCTGATCTCGACCAAGGCCACCTTTCGCTCAGGTCCGGGTGAGAATGACGTGGGCTCCTCGCGCTTCCATCTGCTCAAGGCCTGCGACGCAAGCCTGCGGCGCCTCGGCACCGACTACATCGATATCTACCAGATGCACGGCTTCGATGCGGCGACGCCGGTCGAGGAAACCCTGCGTGCGCTCGATGACCTGATCAGCGCCGGAAAGATCCGTTACATCGGCTGCTCGAACTTCTCCGGCTGGCACCTGATGAAATCGCTCGCCGTCTCGGAGCGTTACGGCCTGGGCCGCTACGTCGCGCACCAGGCGTACTACTCGCTGGTCGGGCGCCACTATGAATGGGAGCTGATGCCGCTGGCGCTGGATCAGGGCGTCGGCACCATCGTCTGGAGTCCCCTGGGATGGGGGCGCCTGACCGGCAAGATTCGCCGCGGGGATCCCCGGCCGCCGTTGAGCCGCCTCAATACCCAGGTCATCGTCGATGTGGGACCACCCGTGCCAGAAGAACAACTGTTCAAGGTGGTCGACGCGCTGGAAGCGATCGCCCAGGAAACCGGCAAGTCGATACCCCAGGTCGCACTGAACTGGGTGCTGCAGCGCCCGACGGTCTCGAGCGTCATCATCGGCGCCCGCAACGAGCAGCAGCTGCGCGACAATCTGGGTGCCGTGGGCTGGAATCTGAGCCCCGCGCAGGTGGCCCGGCTCGATGCGGCCAGCGAGACGCCGCGCACCTACCCCTACTGGCACCAGCAGAACTTCCAGGAACGCACGCCGCCGGCGGTCAGGTAGCGCGCCGGCGGCCAGGCTCCGCCTAACGGGAGCCTGACCGCCATCAAGGAATCGGTCAGTAGGAGAACAGGTCGGACATGGTCTTCACGCTGCTGTCGCAGGCATGGTTCAGGCACGGCAGATGCAGACCGGCCTCCAGGGACTTCAGCAGCGAGAAGCTGGAGTAGAAGTTCTTGCTCTGCACGCCGCCACCAAAGCGGCTGTTGGTCTGCACCGTCAGCACCACGTTGTTGAGGTTCGGCGCCGGGAACACGGTCTTGGGCGGCAGGGCATTGGCGACGCCGCTGTAGTCGTTCTCGTCCCAGACCACGATGATGGCGTTGTAGCCATGCCGCCAGGTCTCCGAGGAAGTGATGGCCGTGACCAGGCGGTTCACGGTCGTATCCGCCTGTTCCGACAAGCCGGGATTCAGGCCCACCGTGGTGCCATCGGTCACGCCATCCAGCGCGATCGTGCCCTGATCGTACTGGCAGAACGCGTCGCCATTACCGCGGCCGTGCTGGTCGTTGCACTGGTTAGGCGCGATGAAGGACAGCGTCGGCACATCGCCCGAGCCAAGATCCGCATACAGGCCGTGCGCGCCATCAAAGCCCACGACGTTGCGCAGGCTGCTGCCGCGGATGGTGCCTTCCTGCACGCTCTGGAAGTAGGCAAAGGGATTGTGCTTCACGGCATAGTCGGAGACCAGCGGCGAGGCGAGATACTCTGCCACGAAGGGCTTCGAGGTCGAGAAATCCAGCGGCAGATTGGTCGGCGAGACCGGCTTGGTCGCATCATAGGTGGTGGCATTGGTCGCCGTGCCGTTGCTGGAATTGACCAGGTTTGCGCCGCTGACCGGCAGGCTTTCCTGGTAGGACTTCCAGCTCAGGCCCCAAAGCGCCAGTTGGTCCGCAATGCTCTTGCCGACGGTGTTGCGGGCCGCCGGAATGCTCTGCACGCCGTCGATGTTCGCCAGGTAGTTGAATACCGGCGGGTCGACTTCATTCCAGTTGTCCACGGCCTCGGTGACCGCGTCGGTGCCGACGCCGGAAATCGGGCACACGTTGTTGCTCTCGAAGGGATACGGAGCGTTGCCGCCCTGATTGTCCGCATTGGGGATGCCGGTCTGCAGGTTGGGCTGGCAGTTCGCATCGTGCCAGTCCGGGGAGTTGTCGCTGCGCACGCCGAAGTTTGAGCCGCCGACGATCTCCAGGTAGTTGGTCAGGCTCGGGTGGCCGACCGCGTAGTAGTTGGTCGCCAGGTTGACCTGTTTGTTCTTGATCTGGCCGTTGACGAACGGCATGGCCGGGTTGCCGACGACCTGACCGAAGCTGTGGTTCTCCATCATGATCACGAACACGTGATCCAGATGCGGAATGCCACTCGGGATCGGACCCTCGGCGGCAACGGCCGCACCAGCAGCGGACACGGCCAACAGGCCGGCGACGACGACTTTGACAAGACTGCATGTTCTATCCCCTTGAATTGCGCGACGGACGTCCACGCTCAGGCGTTGAAGGCTACGAATCGCGCATGACGGGGGAATGACGCTAATGTGTCGGTGCCGGGTCGACCCGGATGGTTCCCATCATCCCTAAGTCTTCGTGGTCCAGCAGGTGGCAGTGGTAGACAAAGGTGCCGATGATGTCAGGATCGCGAAAGTCCATGCGCAGGCGCACGCTCGGGTACTCGTGCATGGTCTTCTCGTAGAAGGGAACGTTGACCGTGTCGCGCACAAACGGCTCGCGAACCGCGATGCCCAGCCAGTCCACCACCTGGAAGTGCAGCTGGTGGATATGGAAAGCATGGACTTCGCTGGAACGGTTCTCGATGACCCAGTCCTCCACGTCTCCTTGATGGACGATGATGTTGGGTTCAGTCTGCGCGGGATCGAACGCCGACGGCTGCTGCCCCTCCACCGTCAGATAGAAATGTCCCGGGGCGCTCGGGTTGGCCGGATCGGGCGGGTCTTCGGAAAAATACAGCTTGCGGGTCCGTGTCGGCGTCACGCCGCCCAGCCAGGGCCGCAAGGGTGCAGGCTGCGGCATCGCGATTTGCGGCAGCACTGAGGCCGGCTGCGGCAAGTCGCGGGTGCTCAAGATGCTCAGCAGCGGCCGGACTGGATCATTTTCGCCATCCGGACCCGTGTCGACGCTGCGCGTGATCAGCTCGGCCGGCACGCCCAGCGGCGGCCCGGTGAGGATGAATTCGGCCCGTGCACCCGGCGGCAAGGCAATGCTGTCGCGCCACTGTATGCCGTGGCTGGGGCTGCCGCCGGCCGATAGGGGCACGCCATCGATGGCGATGACACCCAGCCATTCCGCCCGGAACTTCGGGCCGCGCCGGACGGTTTCGGCCAGGCTCAGATAGGTCACCGAGGAGGCATTCAGCACCCGCCACAGTTGCCGCTCGCCCGGGCGGACGGTGACCGTGGCCGGAACGTAGTCCGGATACGCCACCGGCACGAAGTTCACCGACAGATCCCGGGCGGGTTTGCCCTCGCCGGTTCCCGTGTTCATGATGTCGCCTTCGCGATCGACCAGCGCGGGCGCGGCATTGGCGGATGCGAGCGCCTGGGGCCTGAGCAGATCCTGGTCGCGGATCACGAGCACGCGCTCGGGCAGCCCACGCACCTCGGGACTGTCGCGCTCGATTCCCTCGACGATCAGCGCCCCGGACAGGCCCCCGGAGACCTGCCGGGCGCTGAATCCATGAATATGCGGGTGGTACCAGTACAACCCCGCCGGCTCCCGGCCGGGAATCCGAAAACGATATTCGAACGACTGGTGCGGCTGGATTGAAGTCTTCAGTACTTCATCCTGGTGACACGACGGCGGCAGGCTCAGGCCGTGAAAGTGCAGATTCACCGACACGGAAGTCATGGCGCCGCTGCTGCAGGGATCCGTCGCGGGGCCCGAACCGGTGTGCATGTGGAGGTGGGCGCTCGCCAGTCCCGCAGCGCTGTCCCCGAGATCCGTCAGTTCATTGTGCAGCTCGATGATGACCCGGTCGCCCGGCTTCACACGGAGCGTGGGCGAGATCTGACCGTCCGGCAGTACATAGCAGTAGCGCACCGAGCCATCCGGCTCCCGCACATCGCGCACGGTCAGATCGACGCGCAGTTCACCGTCGCGGCTGCGAAGGTCTTCCGGTTCGGGCACCGCATGGCCGGGCGCCGGACGCGGGCACCAGTCGGGCAGATCCGCCGCCAGCACCGAGCGGCCGGTCAGCATGCTGACGGTCACGGTCATGATGAGGCAGGACGCGCGTGCGGCGCGCGGGATGGCGCAAAGGCGGGAAAACATGGTGCCGCCTCAGCGTAACCTTGATGTATGACAGTTTACTGATCGGCGGGCGGGTCCCCCGACTTGCCGCCGGTCCTGCCCTTCTCCTCGCGGGTCTCCTCCAGGGTCTGCTGCGGGGGCTTGACGACCGGAACGAATATGCCAAGCAGCAGAATCAGGCCGCTGGCCACAAACTCAGCGCCCGTCTTGTTCTTCCAGGCGCGATAGACGCCCCAGACAGTCAACAGCACCAGGATCCCGAGCAGCGCGAGTTTTGCGTCGACGGACACCTGCTGAGCATAACCGCTTGACAATTCCGCCTACCAGTCAGAATATTCTTACACATGTCAGATGGAGACTTCATTTGGCCCTAGCCGGAGATCGCCTACTGGCTGCACTGGCCGCGCTGGCCAGCGCGCATCGGCTGCGGATCATCGCCATGCTCGCCGCAAACGGCAGGCAGTACGTGAGCCGGCTGGCCCGGGAAGTCGGAATCAGTCGCCCGCTGCTGCATCTGCATCTGCAGAAACTCGAGGCGGCGGGTCTGGTGAGCAGCCGGCTGGAGCTGTCTGCCGATGGCAAGGCCCTGAATTATTTTGAGGTCACGAAATTCTGTATCGAACTGACGCCTGCCGTGATTGCCAAGGCAGCGCAGTCCCTGACTGATCCGGCCGAATCAGACTAATACTGCAGGAGACAATCATGATTAGCAGTGGCGGAGAAATGTCGATAGCCCAATACCTGATCTTTATGTCGCCGCTGGTGGTAACGATACTGGTGGTCTTCGGCATGAAGTACTTCTCGGCGCTGTTCCAGGCGCGAGCGCGCCTGGCAAACGAGGCCCTGTATCGTGCACTGGCGGAAAAAGCCGTCGCGGCACAGACGGAGAATCTCGCGATCCTGTTGGCCATTCGGGCCGATCTCACCAATTTCGCAGGGAGCCTCGCGAACGTCGAGCGGATCCTGCAGCAGGTGGAATGATGCGCATCTTTGCCAGGATCGGTGCCGGCATACTGCTGCTCGGGGTCCTGGGCGGCGCGGCACTGGCTGTACGTATCAGCCACAACTCCCCCTGCGGCCCCGCGCCGTCCAGCGCTCCCGCACATCCGATGCAGGCGGCAGTCCGCCGTTGTTATGGATCCCCGGACGTGGTCGGGATCGAGACCATTGCCAAACCGGTTCCCGCAGATCATGGCGTGCTGGTCCGGGTGCGCGCGACCTCCGTCAACCCGTTGGACTGGCACCTCATGCGGGGTGAACCCTACGTCATGCGTCCGGAGAGCGGCTGGGGCGCCCCGAATGACATTTTGCTGGGAACCGACTTCGCGGGAACGGTGGAGGCCGTGGGCAAGCTCGTCACCCGATTCAAGCCGGGCGATGCAGTTTTTGGCGCCGGCCACGGCGCGTTTGCCCAGTACCTGCGGATGCCCGAGAGCGCGCTGGTCCTTAAGCCGGATAACATGACGTTTGCGCAGGCGGCGGCCGTGCCGGTCGCCGGTTTCACTGCGCTGCAGGGACTGCGCGATCAGGGACAGCTGCAGGCCGGACAAAAGGTCCTGATCAATGGCGCCGGTGGCGGCGTGGGCACTTTCGCGGTCCAGATTGCCAAGGCGATGGGTGCCGATGTGACCGCGGTGACCAATGGTGCAAGCCTAGCCCTGGTCCGCTCGCTCGGCGCCGATCGCGTCCTCGACTACAACCATGATGACTTCACTTTGCGGCCCGATCACTACGACCTGATCCTGGATATTTCGGGCAATCATACGCTGAGCGCCTACCGACGCGTCCTGACGCCGGATGGGATCTATGTCATTGCGGGCGACACCAGCAAGAGCCGCTGGCTGGGTCCGGCCGCCGCCTTTGTGAAGACGCTGGTGGCCTCAAAGTTCGTGAAACAAAGACTGGGGTTCTTCATCGCCAACATCAATCAGGCGGATCTGGCCACCCTCGCCGCGATGCTGCAGACGGGCAAGGTGAAGCCGGCGATTGACCGCCAATACCCCTTCGACCAGATCAGCGAGGCGATCCGCTATCAGGAAACGGGTCACGCGCGTGGCAAGGTGATCGTGACGCTGGACTAGGCGGTGCTAGAATTGCGGCTGCAATCCCCGGCCGCGATGAAGGATGCTCATGGACTACATGCGACTTGGCACTTCCGGACTTCGAGTTTCACGCATCTGCCTGGGGTGCATGAGTTTCGGCAGCGGCGCCGACTGGATGCTGCCGGAAGCCGCCAGCTTCCCCATCGTCCGGCGCGCCGTGGAACTGGGAATCAACTTCTTCGATACCGCGGATGTGTACTCGGGCGGCGAGAGCGAACTCATTCTCGGCAAGGCACTGACCGCCTGCGGTGTGAAACGCGACGATGCCGTGATCGCCACCAAGGTCTTCCAGGCCATGGGTCCGGGACCCAACCAGCGCGGGCTGTCGCGCAAGCATATTTTCGAATCCATCGACAACAGCCTCGCGCGGCTGGGAACGGACTACGTCGATCTGTACCAGATCCATCGATTTGACAAGGACACGCCGGTTGAGGAAACCCTGGAGGCGCTGACCGATCTCATCAAGCTCGGCAAGGTGCGCTACATCGGCGCCTCGACCATGGCGGCCTACCAGCTGGCGAAAATGCTGTACCGCGCCGACCAGCTGCGCCTCGCGCGCTTCATCAGCATGCAGAACAACTACAGCCTGCTGTATCGGGAGGAGGAGCGCGAGATGATCCCGCTATGCCGCGAGGAAGGTGTCGGGTTGATCCCGTACAGTCCCATCGGCGGCGGGTTGCTGGCGGGCAGTCGACGGACACAAACAGTGCGCTCCAATTCGCCCATGGCGCGCAACCGCTTCAACCGCAAGGCCGATGAAGCGGTGATTGATGCCGTCGCGGAGGTCGCCGCCAAGCGCGGCATCGGACCCGCGGAAGTGGCCGTCGCCTGGCTGCTGGCGCAGCCGGGGGTCAATTCGCCCATTGTGGGGGCCACCAAGGTCAGCCACCTGGATGATTCCGTGAAGGCCCTGGGAACTCATCTGACCAAGGATGAGTCCGATAGACTGGAAGGCGTTTACGAGACTCAGGCACCCCTGCCGCTGTACATAAGGCCGGTGCCCACGACGGAAGAAGCGGCGGCGCGCAGATAGCCGTCTCCCTGTCCCCCTGATGCTCAAGGAGTTGCGATGAAGCACTTTGGCGCGGCGATACTGAGCCTGCTGGCCCTGATCCTGGTCCCGGCGGCGCAGGCCGCGCAGACCTGGACCCAAGGCACGCATTACGAGGTGATCAGTCCGGCGCAGCGGACCAGCGTCGCGGCGGGGAAGGTCGAGGTCATGGAGGTGTTCTCCTACGGCTGTCCGGGCTGCAACCAGTTTCAGCCCGTGATCGCCGCGCTGGAACACGGCCTGCCGGCGAATGCCCAGATGGTCTTCCTCCCCGCCTCCTTTCATCCCGAGGAGGACTGGACCATGCTGCAGCGCGCCTACTTCACCGCGCAGGCCCTGGGAATTTCCGCGCGCACCCATCAGGCGATCTTTGATGCCGTGTGGAAGACCGGCGAACTCGCGGTCAGCGATCCGGCCACCCACCGCCTGAAGAATCCGCTGCCCTCGATCGAGGATGCGGCGAAATGCTACGAGCGTCTGACCGGCGTCAAATCCGATGTCTTCCTGTCCACGGCAAAGTCATTCAGCGTGGACTTGAAGATGCGGGCCGCGGACTCCCAGGTTCTTGCCATGCGCGTTCCGGGTACGCCGTGCATCGTCGTGAACGGCAAGTACATGGTCAACCTGGACTCGCTGCGCAACCCAGGACGATCTCATCGGCGTCGTCCGCTACCTGGTGGACAAGGAAAGCCATCACTGATCAGAAAGCGCTCTTCACCACGCCGCCGTCGACGCGCAATGCGGCGCCGGTGGTGCCGGAAGACAGCGGGCTCGCCACATAGGCCACGAGCGTCGCGATCTCCTCGGTGCGCTCGAAGCGCTTGATCAGTGAAGTCGGCCGCTGGTTCTTGAACATCTGCTCCTCGACTTGCGCCTGCGAGCGGCCGCCGAAGCGGGCCGCCGCGCGCGGGTCGTCGAATCCAGCGTCGGGCCGGGCAGGACGCTGTTCACCGTCACGCCGGTTTTCGCACAGCCCTCCGCGATGCCGCGCGCCACGGCGATTTCGGCCGCCTTGCTCATGCCGTAGGCAACACTCTCCACCGGAATCTGCAGCGCGCTTTCGCTGGAGATGAAGATGATGCGCCCCCAGTTGCGCTGCTTCATGCCGGGCAAGTAGGCGCGCGAGAGGCGCACGCCCGACATGACGTTGAGATCGAAGGTCTCATACCAGTCCTGGTCCGTGGACTGCGTGAACTCGTGGAACGCGAAGCGCGCCACATTGTTCACCAGGATATCCACGTCGGGATAGGACTTCACCAGCCGCGCGATGTCATCCGCCTTGCTCATGTCCGCGGCGAAGCCCAGCGGCACTTTCCCGGTGGCCTGCCGCAACGAGGCAATCGCTTTGTCGACGCTCGCCTGCGTTCGACCATTGATGATGACCTGGGCGCCCTCGCTCAGCAGTACCTTGGCGATGCCGTAGCCAATTCCACCGGTGCTGCCGGTCACGAGGGCGGTCTTGCCCTGCAGCTGCAGATCCATGGACTGAGCCACACCCATCGTGAGCGCGAGCACGGCCAGCACCGCGAATACCCTCTGTAGCTCCGCTTTCATATCCGCCTCTTTATTGCGCAACCGTAGTAGACGCAGATGATACTGCCGCCGCGGCCCGGCGGGGACTTCAGCCGGCGCGCAATGCCGCCGCGATCGGAAGTCGCGCCGCGCGCAGCGCCGGTAGCAGCCCGCCGGCAAGGCCCAGCACGCAGGACAAGGCAATGCCCTCGATGATCAGCAGCGGGGTCACGCTGAGCCGGAATACCAGGCTCCCCGCGGTATGGGGATTACCGTTGAATGCGATCCAGGCCATGCAGGCGCCGATGGCCGCCCCCAGCAGCGACAGCACCAGCGCCTCGGCCAGCACCGATGTGAGGATTGCCGTGGCGCCAAAACCGAATATCCGCAACGTGGCAATCTCGCTGGAGCGCGTACTGACCGCGGAATACAGCGTGTTGACCGCGGCAAAGAGTGCGCCCAGGCCCATGATGCCGCCCACCATGTAGGCCACCACGACCAGAAAGCCATTCAGCTGCTTGGCCTGCGTCGCAAAGTATTCAGTCTCGCGCAGTACATCCACCGAGATGCGGGGATTACCGCTGAGGGCATGCTTGAACGTGTCGAATTGATCGCGGCCGGTGAGCAGTACCGTCACGCTCTTGAAGGCGTTGGCGCGCATTGCCGACAGCACGGTTTCGGAGTCGGCAATCATTTCCGACTCGCTGCCGCTGCCGCCGCTCTCGAAGTTGCCGGTGATCGTCCAATCACCCTCCGGAAGTGCAACCCGATCGCCGACTTCAAGGCCGGCGAATTCGCGCTGTGCCGCCGTGCCGACCACGAGCTCGTGGGCGGCGGGGCGAAACCATCGCCCGCCGACCAGTCTGAATTCCGGCCGCAACGCCAGGCCCTGCGGCCCAATGCCGCGCAGCGTCACATAGACATCCAGGCCATTGCTGCGCCGGGTCACGGCCACGTTGGTCAGGGCTTCAGGCGACAGGATGGGCTTGCCTTCGCTGGTCCTGCTGATACCCGGCGCATCGGCAATCGCCAGCAGGTCGTCGCGGGAAATCGAGCTGGCGCCTTCGAACTGCGCGTTGCGACTCAGGACCAGCGCGCGATCCGGTCGACCGGAATTCTCGACCGTGCGCATGAAGCCGGTGGACATGGACAGTATCGAGATCGTCACCGCCACAACCGAGGCCATGCCGACGACGACAACCAGCGAGGGGCCAAGGCGCTGCGGCATGGCCCGCAGTCCTATCACCGTCACCGCAACGATCTGTCGGATGGCGCTCATGGGTCGCCTGATCCGGCGCTAGCGACCTGACAGGGCATTCACGATACTCAGTCGCCTGACCCGCCATGCCGGATACAGGCTGCTGGCCACTGCGACGGCCAGCGCCAGGGCGAAGCCGCGCAGTATGTCCGGCCAGCGGGTCTGCAGCAGCTCGAAGAAGTCCTCGATGAACGGGCGCGCGAGCGGAATGACGCCCTTCGACAGCAGCAGGCCGGCCGCGGCAGCGATGAGGCACAGCAGCGCGGCCTCGGCGATCACCATAGCCATGATTGCATTGTCGCCATAGCCGATGGTCTTCAATACCGCGATCTCGGGCACCCGCTCGCGCATGGACTGCAGCATGGTATTGCCGGTCACGAACAGCAGCATGAAGAAGACTGCGCCGACGATGCCGTGGGTGAAGAGGCTCACATCGCCGATGAACTGCAGTCCGGACTGTGAGCGGGATTTCTCGGACGTCGTGCGGGTGGGTGCCGCGGAATTGGCGAACAGCGCATCGATCTGGCGGCTGATCTGTGCAGCTCGATCCGGGTCCCCGATGCGGACCAGAAACCGGTCGGTCGTACCCTTGCCGGAGGCACTGGCCTCGTCCATGTATTCGTAGTTGCCGAGGAACCAGCCCGCCTGCCCCGGATAGTCCGCATCATCCACGATACCTACGACATCGAAGGTCCAGACGAGGTCGCCGTCCGTCTGGGCCGTCTGGGTCTGCACCGGAATCTTGTCGCCCACCTTCCAGCCAAACTGGTTGTGATAGTAGGCGGAGATCAGGGCGCCGGTCCGGGTCCGGCGCAGAGCGGCAATCTGTACCCTGGTGGCGGTGATCTCCGGGCGCAGGGAGAAGAAGCGTTCGTCGATGCACAGCACCGGCGTGAAATTCTTGGGATCCTGGAAATACCCCCTGAGAACCCGCCTCGGGGCCACCACCGCGACCCCCGGAACTCGCTCAATCCGCTGCGCGTAGGCGAACTGCATCGGAGCGCCGAAGCGCGGATCGGTGAACAGCCGATCCTGCCTTGAGGCCTTCAGGGTGTGCTCGAGACCCGCGTCGATGCCTGCGAGTATTCCGAAAAGGATGAACGCGACGACTATCGACAGGACCGTGAGGATGGTGCGGGTGGGCTTGCGCCAGAGGCCCGCCCACAGAAGCGGCAGATACTTCACGGGAGGGTCGGAGACGTTGCGGGCATATGAGCCGAGGTCCAATGCACCATGTCATGCAGGCTAGCGGGGGATCCTGAACAGAGCAAGAAGTCGTTTCGCAGGCCGGCGCCGCATTCACCGGTCTTGACAATGCAACACCGAAAGCGCGGATCCGGCGCCATTTTTCGTCCTTTGATGATTCCCGCCCGGCCGTTCGTTACATCGGAGCGGCGAATCATGAATCTTCGCGTGAGAATCCCGGTTCCGGAGAATACCGTGGGTACCGCTTGGGATGAAGTCAGATTCGAGGCAACCGCCGGGCGGCGCGGCATCGGTCTCCCGGTACAGGAGTATGAAGATGAAGAGGTTGTTCCTGGCAGTCGTGTTGTCAGCCATGGCCGGCGCGGCCTGTGCCGGCAATCTGTGTTCCGTCAATCCGTTCACCAAGGCCGAGGCCGAAAAAGGCAGGATTGCCTTCAATTCGCACTGTGCGCTTTGCCATCAGTACGACATGACCGGCAGACAGCCCGGCAACTCCGCAAGCGAGTTTCCAGACATCAATCTGTTGTCTGAACAGGATCTGAAATTCATTGATGGCAATGTCGGCCTGGTGCCGCCGCTGGTGGGCGAGAAGTTCTTCAAGAAGCAGCAGGCCCTGACCCTCGTCGACTTCACCTCGCAGGTGGGCGGCGCCTCCAACAGCTTCCCCACTATCGATTTCGGCAAGCCGAAGACCTACTTGCTGCTGGCAGCCTACGTGCTCTACAGGAACTGCGGCAGGATGTGAGCACAGCGGTTACGCTTCGGTCTTCCGTATGAGGGAGGACGGAGCATGGCGCAGGTCAAGATCTACGGTATCGGCGAGTACCTAAGACCGATCCAGGTGCGGCTGTCGGATGTCATTCATGGCTGCGTGGTCGAGGCCTTGAAGTTTCCAGTGGATAAGCGCGCCCACCGCTTTTTTCCGCTTGAGCGCCCGGATTTCTTCATTCCCGGCGGCCAGGGTCGCTCGGAGCGGTACATCATCATCGAGATCGGCATGTTCGAGGGCCGGTCGGTTGAAACCAAGAAGCAGCTGATTCGGCTGTTATTCGAGCGGATTGAAGCTGCCCTGCAGATCTCGCCCGCGGATGTCGAAATCACCATCACCGAGACCCCCAAGCACAACTGGGGATTTCGCGGCCGGCCGGGCGACGAGCTGGGGCTGGATTACAAGGTTAACGTCTAGGGGGTGAATCCAAACCTCCGGCCGCTTGCATCTAATCGGTACCCCAGGCGATTTTGCCGGGAGACGCACCCGCCAAACCTGATTTGAGGACCCCCCGATGCCGGTTAACCACCCGCCCCATGGGCTTGACATGATCATTCCGATTTTCGGGACGATCCTGCTACTGCTGATTCCCGTAGGCATCGTTCTGATCGTCTTGAGACATCGTCGCGAGATGGCAGCCTTGAGGCACCGCACCTTGCTGGACCTCGCCGCCAGGGGGACCCCGATCCCTCCCGAGCTGCTGGTGGATACTCACCAGAAGGACGGTGCCGGCGACCTGCGCCGGGGACTCGTGCTCTCCTTTACCGGAATCGGCGCAGTCATCTTCGCCTTTACGCTGCCGGACCACGATGCGTGGGGAATCGGTCTGCTGCCGCTGTTCGTCGGGTTGGGATACCTGGCGACGTGGCTTTCCACCCGGTCTGAAAAATTGCCCGACAGCGATGCATGATCCACGGTCTGACGCCCTGCTGGTCGCGCGCACGCTTGCCGGCCGTGACTCGAGTGCCTTCGCCGAACTTGTTCGCCGCCATCAGGGCATGGTGCGCGCCCAGCTGCGTAGACTGGCAGGAGGCGATCATGGTTGGGCGGACGATCTGGCGCAGGAAACCTTCTTGAAGGCCTGGCGCAGTCTTCATCAATTTCGTGGTGAGGCGCGCTTCTCCACCTGGCTGCATCGGATTGCTTACAGCATCTTCCTGCAGCAGGTACGAACTCGTAACAACCAGAGTTCTCGGCCAGCTGGTCTCGGGATCGAGACACCGGGGGCGCTGGCGGCGCCGGAAGGGCACGAACTCAACATCGACGTGCTGGCCGCGCTGGACAGACTCCCGCCGGAGGAACGGCTGTCCTTGATTCATTGCTATCATCTGGATCTGAGTCATGAAGAGGCGGCTTTTGTGCTTGGAATTCCGGTCGGCACGGTGAAGACACATATCGCCCGCGGCAAAATCAAATTGAGGGAATTGCTTGCGGCCTGGGGCCGCACCGGCGGGAGTGCCCATGACTGAAGAGCAGGACTGGCTGGACGAACTGCTGCGTACCGGGCGGCCGGCGCCGGTTGCCGATCAGGGTTTCACTGCGCGCGTGGTCGCGCGGCTGCCGGCCCGTTCTCGTGCCACACGCCAATGGGTACTGCCGTCGACCTTGGCAGTTGGAGCAATTTCGGCAATCCTGGTGTCAGGTGCACGGGTCGATCTGGCGGCGGCGCTGCAGCTGCTGATTGCCGAGCACCGTGTCTCGATCACCGGATTCCTGCCGGTGTTGCTCGCTTTGGCCTGCTGTGCCTGGGCGCTTGCCGAGTCAAAGTAGCTCGCGATTCCCATCTGACCGGGCATGCGCGCAACTTCGGGCAGTCGGCATCATCGATTCACTAGAGAATCCGACCGCATGGTTGCGGTGCACAATCCGCCGCGCCTGGCGCACTCTCACCCGCCTGCCGTTACAACCGATTTTCCATTTGGTCTGGTACGATTCGGCGCCAAGACATAACAATCAACGATCTTGGGCCATTTTTTGGCGTCGGCTGTCCACGCCGCATTTGGGGAGTGACGATCATGGTGCGCAGGTCCATCTATTCCGGAGTCGTGTGCGGATTGGCTGCGCTTGCCGGGGCGCCATGGCTGCACGCAGACAGCCCCAAGGGATTCGATGCAGCCACGGCCTTCGGCTCCCGCACGGACATCACGAACCTGCGCCTGTCCCCGGACGGGTCGAGCGTGGCGTTCGTCACGCCGATCGAGGGCCAGGGTTCAGTCGTGTACACGCTGAGTCTGGCGCCGGGAGCGAAGGCCAAGGTCGCCTTTTATGCGGATGGCAAACCCTTCCGGATGAGCGGCTGCAATTGGGTGGCGAATGATCGCCTGATCTGCGCAGTCTACGGACTGGTCAACGACCATATCGCCAACAATATCGCCGGACAGTTGCCGGTGACGCGCTTGTTCGCGGTGAATGCGGATGGGTCCAAGGCCCAGCAACTGGGCGTGCCGCAGAATCCGTTCGGCCGCGGATTCGCGCTCAGCGACTCCGCGGTCATCGATTGGTTGCCGGATCAGGATGGTTCGATCCTCATGGCCCGGGTCTACGTGCCCACGTCCCATCCCGGAACCAACGTCGGCAGCGACTCGCACGGCGTCGGCGTCGACATCGTCGACACCCAGACCCTCAACGCAAAACATGTGATCCCGCCGCGCGATTCCGCTTTTCGCTACATCAGTGACGGACGCGGCACGGTGCGCATCGTCGGTGAGGCCGTCGTGATGCCGGGCGGCATGAATACGGGCAGCGTAACTTACCTGTATCGCCTGCAGGACTCGAATGACTGGCACGAGCTCAGTAAGTACAACAACGTTGACCATACCGGCTTTGAGCCCGTTGCAGTCGATCACGATCTGAACATCGCGTACGGGTGGAAGAAGGTCGACGGCCGCATCGCGCTGTACTCCATGGACCTGGATGGCTCGCTGCACGAGCGCCTCGTGTATTCGCGGCCGGACGTGGATCTGGAACGCCTGATTCGCATCGGACGCCGCAACCGCGTCGTCGGTGTCGCGTATTCGACCGATCTGCCGCACGCCGAGTTCTTCGATGACGACATCAAGCAGCTGCTCGATGCCCTGCACAAGGCGCTGCCGCAGCAGTCGCTCATGACCGTGGTCGATTCAAGCGTCGATGAAAGCAAGCTGCTGATCTTCGCGGGCAGCGACACCGATCCCGGCGCCTACTACATCCTGGACCGCAAGTCGCACGCCCTGCGCAAATTCCTCGGGACTCGGGCCAAGCTTGAGAACGTCACGCTCGCGCACGTCAAGCCGATCACCTATCCCGCCACGGACGGTCAGATGATTCCGGCCTACCTGACCTTGCCGCCGGGTGTCAACGATCCGCACGGGCAGCCGGCCATCGTCATGCCACACGGCGGACCAAGCGAACGCGACGAATGGGGCTTTGACTGGCTTGCCCAGTTCTACGCCGCTCGCGGCTATGTCGTGCTGCAGCCTGAATTTCGCGGGTCGGCCGGCTATGGAGACTCATGGTTTCAGAAGAACGGGTTCAAGGGCTGGCAGACGGCTGTCGGCGACGTTGTCGCGGCCGGCCATTGGCTCGTGAGCCAGGGAATCGCCGACCCTGCCAAGCTCGGCATCGTCGGCTGGTCTTACGGCGGCTATGCCGCCCTGCAATCCGTTGCCATCGATCCGACGATCTTCAAGGCGATCGTCGCCATCGCGCCGGTGACCGATCTGGCCGCCGCAAAGAGCGAGCGCGGCTTCTGGTCCGACTTCTACTTGGTCAGTGACTTCATCGGCTCGGGGCCGGCCATGCACGATGGTTCGCCCATCTCGCACGTGGATAAGTTCAAACAGCCGGTTCTGCTCTTCCATGGCACGACCGACCGGAATGTCTCCGTTGAGGAATCCAGGCATATGCACTCGGCACTGAGGGCCGCCGGCGTCAGCAGCCAACTCGTGACCTTCGAGGACCGCGACCACCAGCTCGATGATTCGACCGTGCGGGCCGACATGCTGCGCCAGAGCGATTCCTTTCTCAGGCACGCATTCGGCATGGGTCCGTAAGGCTCAGACCGGCCTGCCCTCGACCACACTGACCGCCGAAGCGGTCGGCGTTACTTTTGACAGTCGGAAGCCGGAACTTGCGAACAGCGCCGCGTATTCCGCCGCGGTGCGTTCCATGCCCCCGGGAAACGCGAGCATCATCATGTCGACATCCTTGCCCACCGAAGCCTGATTCGCCGCGGACACGGTGAATTCCACCAGCAGCACCCTGCCATGCGCCGGAATGACCTTGCGGCAGTTGCTCAGGATCTGGACGGATTGCTCGTCGGTCCAGTCGTGAATGATGTGCCGCATCAGATAGGCATCCGCGCCGGCCGGTATCGCCTCGAAGAAGTTTCCCTCGACGATCTTGCAGCGCTGCTCGAGGCCGAGCGCCGCCAGCCCCGATCGGGCGCGTCCGGTGACATGCCCCAGGTCGAAGAGAATGCCCTGCAGCCGCGGGTAGCGCCGCAGGAGCGCAGTAATCAGCAGGCCATTGCCGCCGCCGACATCAGCCAGTGTCCCAATCTCACTGAAATCATACGCATCCAGCATGGCCTGGGTTTCGTGCCCGTGAAAGGCGGTCATGCCGGCGTCGAACAGCGGACCGAGCTCGGGATTGCGGCCGATGAAGTCGAACATCGGCTCGCCGAACACCTTTACGACTCCGGCTTCCCCGGTCCTGATCGAATGGTCGAGCCCGTCCCATCCCTTGAACAGCTGGTGAAACATCCGCGTGGCCGGACGGAAGGATCCTGCGGCATCGGTGGCCAGTACGGCCGACAGCGAGGTGTGGTCGAATTCACCATCGCTCGTCTCCCGAAATACCCCATAGCTGGCGGTGAAGCGCAGCAGGCGGTACAACGATCGTTCATGTGCTCCGGTGAGCCGCGCCAGGGTCTTGGCGGAGGCCGGTGTACCCGCCTTGATGTGATCGGCAACGCCGAGTTCGCCGATCGTGCAGATGGCGCGGCTCAGGGCGGCGCTGGCGATCATACGTGTGAGCTGTTCTGTTTCTGCCGAACCCATCGGTGTTCCCCTGTGGATGCGCGGCGCCGAGTATGGGCCGAAGTCCGTCGGCGTGCACGATCAGCGCTTAAGCGTATAGACTGACCGTCCATTCGATTGGGGGAGCAGGTCAAATGGCAATCACCGCCCGGGTGTTCATGGCACTCATTCTTGCGACTGTTTCAATGTCCGCGATGGCTCAGACTTGTAGCGGATCGCGTGACCTTAGGATCGTCAACGGTCGAATCCACACCATGGACTCGCATGACACGGTGGTGTCCTCCGTGACCATTCGCCGCGGCCTGTTTGCCGCTGCCGGCGGGGCAGCCGAGCCGTGCATGAAGACCATCGATGTCCACGGCCGCACGGTGGTGCCGGGGCTGATCGACAATCACAACCATATCGTGCTGCTGAGCGAGCGGCCCGGCCACGACACCCGTCTGGAGTCGGCGGGGAGTATCGCGGACGTCCAGGCTACCCTGCGCGACAGAAGCCGGGCGGTGACCGCCGGTGAGTGGATTACCGCGATGGGCGGCTGGATTCCCGGACAGTTCAGCGAGAAACGCCTGCCTGCCCTCGCGGAGCTGGATCAGGCCCTGCCCAAACACCCCGCGCTGCTGTTCGTGGCCTTCACGGGACCGGCCGTGACCAATACCCTCGGCCGCACCTATCTTGCCGCCCATGGCGTGGCGGTCAGCGACACCGGACAGATTGCGGCTGGCCCTGCGTCGCTTGCCGCCATGCATGCGCTCGCCGCCCTGCAAACCGCGGAGGATCTGAAGCGCGGAGCTCTGGATGCCATGGCGTACTCGGCCCGCGTCGGCGTCACCACCAATGTCGATATGGGCGAGTTCGTCGAACCAGGAACCCGGGATGCGAAGGATTCCTTCGTGTTCGATGGGTTGGCGTCCGGCGACCCCTTCAGGATGTACGATCCCTTCCTGGCCCTGCACCGCGAGGGACGACTGACGACCCGGCTGCGGGTGTTCTTCCTCAGCATGGATCAGGGGCCGGATTTCCCCATGGCCCGGGAGCGCGTCCTCAATTCCTTCAATCGCTTTGGCGATGACATGATGCGCATCTCGGGAGTCGGTGAGTTCGCCACCAGCTGGCCGCTGTTCGGGCCCGTGTCGACCCCGCCGAACTACCTCGGGGCCCTGCAGTTCATCGCCGCCCACGGCTGGTCGTTCCAGCAACACAGCCTGTCCCTGGCCGAAGACCAGCTGACTGCATCGACCTTTGAAGCCGTGAATGCCGTGACGCCGATTGCGAACCTGCATTGGTCCGACGCGCACGTGCCCGCGATCGACCTCGCAACCGTGAATCGCTTCAAGGCCCTGGGAGCCGGGATCGCCGTGCATCCCTACAAATATCTGTCCGACTCCACCGAGGTCAATGCAGGACCTCCGGTGCGCATGATTCTCGACAGCGGCGTCCATGTCGGTGCGGGGTCGGATGCGGCGCAGATCTCGACCATCGATCCCTGGAACATGATCTATTACCTGGTTACCGGCATCAACGCAGGCGGACATCTGGTGAATGCCGGTCAGACGGTGACGCGGGAAGAAGCACTACGGCTCTACACCGCCAGCAACGGTTGGTTCCTGCGCGAGGAGGACAGGATCGGTTCCATTGAGCCCGGCAGGCTCGGCGACCTGGTGGTTTTGAGCGACGATTACTTCGATGCAGGCAAGGTGCCGGACTCGGCCCTGCGCAGATTGCACTCGGTACTCACGGTGGTGGACGGCAAGGTGATCTACACGACGCTTAGCCCAGGCAAATAGCGGCGCAATTTGCGCCTATTGGCGCAAAGCGCGCGCGCAGGCCCATGCCCGGCTGTCCGTTGCGTGCATTTCGTGGTATCTAGGCTGCCCGTGTTCCGCGATTGAATCGGGAGCGAACGTGACTGCGAAGACTCTCATTCCACGCCGCGATTTTCTCGGTGCGTCCGGCGTTCTGACCGGCCTGATTGCCGCGGGCAGCCCGCTGGCACTGCTGGTGCCGAGCCGCTCCTGGGCCCTCGATCTGAAGGTGCTGTCGAGCCCCGAGGGCGCGACCCTCATGGCGGTGGCGCGCACCATAGCGCCGCACGACAAACTCGATGATGCCGCCTACGCGCTGGTCATCCAGTCGATCGATGCCGACGCCGCCAAGGATGCTCAGGGCCTGCGCGTCCTGCGTGACGGCATCCGGCAGCTCGGTCCCGCGTTCGCATCGGCCGCCGAGCCGGTGCGGGTGCAGTCCCTGAAGGCCATCGAATCTTCCATCTTCTTCCAGACACTGCGGGTAAAGACCCTCGGTACCCTCTACGCCACGCCGCTGGCCTACGCCTATTTCGGCTACGAGGGCGAGGCCTTCTCCAAGGGCGGATACCTGCTGCGCGGCTTCAACGATTTGCGTTGGTTGCCCGAGGTCCCGCTGCAGGACAGCGGACCGATGCCAGGGGCCTAAGGGCGCGCGCAGCAAGCAGGATTAGCGAGGGGGAATTGTGGCTCGTATTGCTCAGGATGATTCAGGGGCGGTGGTCATCATCGGATCGGGGGCCGGCGGTGGTACCCTGGCTCATGAGCTGACCCGGCGCGGCATCAAGGTCGTCCTGCTGGAAGCGGGCGCCCGCCAGTCGCTGGAGAGCTTCTCGCAGGATCCGAACGTGGCCTTTGGGCAGCTGACCTGGCTGGAGCCGCGCACGATTTCCGGATCCACCAGCGTTGCGCAGGACTATCCGACACTGCCGTCCTGGACCTGCAAGACGCTCGGGGGCACCACAGTGCACTGGACCGGCGCGACACCCAGGATCCGGCCGTGGGAAGTGCGGGCCCGTACCACCTACGGTGAAATGAAGGGTGCCTCGCTCATCGACTGGCCGATCGAATATGCGGAACTGGAACACTACTACGATCTCGCCGAGAAGCGCATGGTGGTCACGCGGCGCAATGGTGTCCCGGGTCTGCCGGCCTCCAATCACTTCAAGGTGATCTACAACGGCGCGCGGCGAATCGGCTACCAGCGCGTGCACACCAACTACATGGCCATCAACACCCGGCCGGCGGACGGGCGCGGCGTGTGCATCCAGCAGGGTTTCTGCGTTCAGGGGTGCAAGACGGGCGCCAAGTGGAGCACCCTCTACACCGAGATTCCGCGCGCGGAGGCGACCGGCAACCTGGACCTGCGCACGCAGTGCCGGGCTGCGCGCATCGAACACGGCGCGAATGGCCTCGCAACCGGCGTCGTGTACCGGGATCCTGAAGGCAAGGAGCAGCGCCAGAAGGCCCGCCTCGTCTGCGTGGCCTGCAATTCAGTCGAGACGGCGCGGCTGCTGCTGCTGTCCGAGTCGGCGCGGTTTCCACACGGACTTGCGAACTCGAGCGATCAGGTCGGGCGCAATTATTCCTGCCACACCGGCGGCTTTGTCTGGGGCCTGTTCGATCAACCCATCCACTTCTGGCGCGGAACGACGCTCGCCGGCATCATCGAGGATGAGACAAAACATGATCCGAAGCGCGGATTCGCGGGTGGCTACCACCTCGAGATGGCGGCACTGGATCTGCCGAGCCTGCCGCTGGCGGGACTGCCCAGCACCATGTGGGGCCGGGATTTTGGCTTCTTCATGGAGCACTACCGCAACATGGCGGGCATCTTCATCAATGGCGAGGACATGCCCCGCGCCACCAACCGCATCACCCTGAACTCCAAAGTGAAGGACGCGTTCGGCCTGCCGGTGGCCAATATCCACGTGGATGATCACGACAACAATGCCGCCATGCGCGCCCATGCCCAGCGGCAATCGAAGGCGCTGTATGATGCCGTCGGCGCAATTCGCGTGGTGCAGTCACGGCAGACCCCGGCGACCCACAACATGTGCACGGCGCGCATGAGCAAGGACCCGAAAGACGGGGTCGCGAACGCCCACGGCCAGACCCATGACATCGCCAATCTGTTCATTTCGGACGGCAGCGCGCTGAGCACCCCCGGCTCGGCAAACCCGACTCTCACCATCGTCGCCCTGGCGCTGCGGCAGGCCGAATTCATCGCCCGACAGCTGGGCGCGCACAGCATCTAACGCAAGCTTGTCAGTACCAAGTCCAGGCTGATTTCACGGCGTTCAACGCGCTGTGACCCAAGTCGCGCCTGCCCGATTCGGGAGGCGTGTCGTTGCGCCATCATCCCCGCTGTGGCAGCGTTGAAATCCGGATTAAGTCGCGTATTTCAGGCCGACGGAGGCTGTTTGAGGGCTCGTGGAACGCAGGACATAGGGAACACCGACCCGCGCACAATTGCCTCGCAATACCGACGCGCCAGGCTCTACCTCGGTGTTGCCCTGCTGCTGCTCGCGGGCACGGTTCTGTACCTCGTGGCGATCGGGGGCCAGCAAATCTGGACCACCGCGCGCACCAGCCTGCTCGACCTGGCGCTGGACCTCGAAGGCTCCATCACCGGAATTCTCGAGCAGACCGCGCTGAATCTGCGCGGCATCAGCGACGGACTCGGGGACGAGGCGCACCGCTCCAGCGCCGATCTGAGCGCCGCTCTTGGCCAGGTCATCCGTTTTGACGCCAACGTGGCCTATCTGGGCATTGCCCGTGCGGACGGCACCACCGTGGTGGTCGATCGGACGGGCCGTGCGGCCTCTGCGGAAGTCGCGGAAGCTCTGCGCCCCCTCGTGCCCGGAACGGCAACGGGAATCAGCATCCACCAGCTCATCCAGGTGCCCCATGCGACCGGCTGGTACCTTCCCGTCAAGTTGACGGTCGAGCATGCGGGCGGCGGCCGGGACGTGCTGTTGGCGCTGGTTCCGACCCAGCGCCTGACCGGCGGCAGCGGCAGTTTGCAGTTCGTGAAGGACAGCTGGGTGACCGTGGTCACCAAGGATGGCACCCGGATATTCAGCTACTCAAAGAGCCTCGATGAGCTGCAGGTCAACGGGCCGCCCATCCCTGAAACCATCCTGAAGATGGACCGGGGCCACAAGAGCGGCAATTTCCGGGTCCGCGGACCGGTCGACGGTATCCTATACGAATTGGGCTTTGCGGCCTCTGACTCCCTGAGTCTCTATGTGGCCTCAACCGTACCGGTGGAGACGCTCTACCTCACCTGGTTGCGGCAGTCCCTGCCCGCCATCGTGGTGTTTGTGCTTGGGCTCGGCGCGGTCGTGGTCTTCGGCCGGCAACTGTACGCGGCACTGCGTCGCCAGCAGCGTTACGCGTCGGAGCAGGAATATCGCGCCAAGCACGACCCGCTTACCGGACTTCTGAACCGGGACGGATTCATGCAGTTGCTGGAGCAGGCGATCTGCGATCACCAGTGCGTCGGTGTCGTGCTGCTCGACCTGAACCGCTTCAAGGACATCAACGACACCCTGGGCCATGCGGCCGGAGACCAGGTGCTCGAGGAAGTCGGAAATCGTCTGGAGACGTTGCTTCAGGACGGCAACATCCATGTGGCGCGGCTCGGGGGCGATGAACTGGCGTTGATCGTCGCCGGCGCCGGGGAGGTCCCGTCGCTGGAGCGCATTTGCGAGCGCGTGCAGGCCTCCCTGGGACAAACGATCCGCGTGCGCTCGGTCGAAATCAATCTCGCGGCCAGCATGGGCGGAGCGCTGTACCCGCAGGATGCGAAGACCGCCAGCGAGCTGCTGCGCTGCGCCGATATTGCCATGTACGAAGCCAAGCACGAGATGCGTCCCTTCAGTCGCTACTCGCAGTCCATGGACAGTTTCACGCCCGAGATGCTTGCGCTGCAATCCGAGTTCGCCAACGCCTTGCATCAGAATGAAGTGACGGTCGCCTACCAGCCCAAGATACGCCTGTCCGACGGCGCCCTGATCGGTCTGGAAGCCCTGGCGCGCTGGACCCATCCGACCCGCGGCTCGATTCCGCCGGCGCAGTTCGTGCACCTGGTCGAAAGCACCGAACTGATTCACCCCTTCACGCTCTACATCCTCAATGTCGTGACGCGGCAGATGGCG
Source organism: uncultured Pseudomonadota bacterium (assembly GCA_963726995.1). Lineage (GTDB taxonomy): Bacteria > Pseudomonadota > Gammaproteobacteria > Steroidobacterales > Steroidobacteraceae > DAIDKA01. Next base: position 957,225 of record CAVSEP010000006.1, on the reverse strand, counting down.
AAGTGGATTGCCGCCGGCCATAACATTTCGGTGTCGGTCAATATCAGCGCCAACAACCTGCTGGACAACAGCTTCATCGACCGGCTGTCGGAAGTCCTGAGCAATTCGGGCGTGCCCGCCGCCCTGCTGGAGCTGGAGATTACCGAGAGCGCGGTGATGCGCCATCCGGAAACCATCCTCAAGCGCCTGCAACAGATTCGGCGTCTTGGCGTAGCATTGTCGATCGATGATTTTGGAACCGGCTACACGTCGCTGTCCTATTTGAAAAAGCTGCCTATCCAGCGCCTGAAGATCGATAAGACCTTCATCATGAACTTGACCATCGACTCGGCCGATCAGCGCATCGTCCGCAGCGCCATTCAGCTGGCGCACGGCTTCGGGATGAAGGTCGTCGCCGAGGGCGTCGAATCGCAGGGCGTTGCCGACCAGTTGCTCGAATTCGGTTGCGACTACTCCCAGGGCTTCCATCACGGCCGCCCTCAAGCCGCAGCCGAGATCGAGGCCGCCTGGCTGACCCACCACGAGATCCTGGAATTGTCCGGCGTCGGCCGCTAAGAGCACGGTTCGATGGCACATTGCGAGCGGAATGCAGCGGCGCGGGCGCTCATGGCACTGTGGCTGCTGCACAGTTGCACGACGCCACTGCGGGCCCAGGAGGCGGATTCCACCCAGGCTGCGCCGGAACCCGTGACGCAGGTCATCGTCAGCGCCCGCAAGCGCGACGAGCCGGAAATTGCCATACCTGCGGCCATCACCACCTTCACGGCCGAGGCGCTGGACGACTTCGCGATTCGGTCATTCAGTGACTATGCGGCCATGACGCCGGACCTTGCGTTTTCCTATGGCGGCGGTCCCACCGGCTTCACTTCGGCGAGGACAGTCGCGATCCGCGGTGTCACGGGCCAGAACCTGTTTGGAACCGCGGGTGCGACGGGCCTGTATATCGACGATACGCCGATTCCGATCTCGGTTGATCCGCGCGTGCTCGACATTCACGACGTCGAAATCCTCAAAGGCCCGCAGGGCACGCTGTACGGCGAGAGCGCCCTCGGCGGCAATGTGCGCATGGTGGTCAATCGGCCGAATCTCAACCGCGACACACTGGATTATTCTGCGCAGACGGGCATGACTTCCGGTGCACCCGACCCCGGCGGTGGCGCCAGCGCAGTCGGCAATCTGGTACTGATTCCCGGTGAGCTTGCGGTTCGGGCGGTGGCTTTCGCCGATCATGCCGCCGGCTATCTCACCCGCACCTACCCCGATCCCGCCAGCGCCGCCACGACGGATCCGTTTCTGACGGTGCCCCGCACGCGCGTGGGCGATCAGGGCGCCAATACCAGTTCCGGCGGCAGCCTCACGGCCCTGTGGCGAGCCTCTGAGCAGCTCGATATGCAGCTGCGCCTGCTGGGGGAGCGACAGACTTACCAGGGATTCCCCGCGGCTTTTGCCCCGCTGCCGCAGTTTCGGCCCAGCTACATCAGCGATCGAGCGTACGACGTGCAGCCGCGTGCTTCCGACGAATGGACGCTCTCGGCACTGGAGCTGACTTATCGCGGCGCGGGCTGGACCCTCGTCTCCTCGACGAGCTTCTTTGATCGAAACTCGCAGGACCGGGAGGACTCCACCTACGGGACGCAGCAGGTACTCGCGTCCGTGTACCAGGCCGCCGGGGTGCCCCCGCAGCCCTTCATCTGGATCGGCAGGCATACCGATCGGCAGCTGACCAGCGAGACGCGGCTGTCGTTCGAACCGCTACATCGGCTCAGCGGCACGGTCGGTTTCTTCTATTCGAATGCCCGCGCGAGTTTCACCATTCCCCCCACCTATGCCAACGGCCTGGTGGCGGCGACCGTCACCGATGCGCTGACAGGGCCGGCGCCGAGCGATCTGCTGTGGACCCAATCAAATCCAGGAAGGCAGGAGGACGTGTCCGTCTTCGGCGAGCTGTACTACCAGATCCTGCAGCCGCTCACGCTTACCCTGGGACTTCGTCAGTACTGGCTCAGGCAATACGCGGACTACACCGCCGATGGCTATCTGAATCTGGGCACGACACCCAGCGATCCCCAGCGCAACACCGAGCGCGGCCTCGATCCCAAGTATGTGCTGTCCTATCGCCCGCTCGATGCGGCCGAATTCTATGTGTCGGCATCCAAGGGTTTCCGGGCAGGCGGCGCGCAGGCCTATGCCCCGTTCTGCACCTTGCCGGATCTGCCGGTTGAGGCCATATCGCAGATCAAGTCGGACACGCTGTGGTCATTCGAGGCGGGAACCAAACTGCAGCTGTCGGACCCCAGTGTCCTGATCACCCTGGCGGCCTACCACATCGACTGGAACAATCTGCAGCAACAGGTCGCCCTGCCCTGCGGCGCCTATTTCGAACTGAATGGCAAGGCCGCGCAGATATCCGGCGCCGAAGGCGAACTGGTCGGCCACCCCCTGGCCGGGCTCGAGATCAGGTTGGGCGTGGGCTACGAACACAGCTCGCTGACCGAACCCGGGGCGCTGGCGGATGCCGGCGTGCTGCCGGGAACGCGCATCACAGGCATTCCCACCTGGACTGTGTCCCTCGGTGCGGCCTATCACCGCGCCCTCAACGGGGAAGTCGCGGGCTTCCTGGCGGCTGACTACAGCTACACGGGAGACAGCACTTCCCTGCTCAATGGCGGCGCCGGAGCCGTCGCGACGCGGCCGTCGTATGCGCTGGCGCATGTGCGGTTCGGTTTGCAGCGGCGCGCCAGTGAGCTGTCGATCAATGTGCGCAACCTCGGGAACGCCAAACCGAATCTCGGCGACATCGGCTACATCGGTTACGCACAGCGAGGGATGGACGATCAGGTAGTTCCACAGGTGGCGACGCTGCAGCCGCTGACGGTCACGCTGGAGTACCGGCAGTCTTTCTAGGCAGGATCCGCGGCCGTGCACTTCATGGACCGTGCGGCATCAGTTCCGTCGCGAACAGCATGGCCATGGCCGCTCCCCGCGCATCATTGCCCAGGATCGCCGCGCGCTGCAGATATTGCTGCAGTGAAGTCATCCGCGCCGTCGACTCGCAGACGTCCACGAAGGAACCCGATGCGGAACTGCGGGAATTCACCGCAAGCCAGGCGCGGCCAACGGCGTCCCGGTAGCCCTTGCCGGAGATCCAACCGCGCTCCAGACCGCGTTGCAACGCAAAGCCGATCATCGCCGTGGCCGAAAACTCCGGATAGGCACCCGGGTAGTCGATGACATTGCGCCACAGGCCATCGCCCGTCTGCCGCGGCACAAGGGCCGCCATCAGCTGACGGTAACTGTACAGCGCGTGCGCATATCCGGGAGACTTGCGCGGCAGTTCCGACAGGGTCAGGGCCAGGCCTAGGGCGGCGAACCCATTGCCGCGCCCCCAGGCCGCATCCGTCGCAGGCTGGTGCCGGTAGAGCCCGTCGGTGCGCAGGTCAAGATTCTGCATGAAGCGCAGGTGTCGATCTGCCATGGCGAAATACCGGCTCTCCCCGGTCAGGGCGCCGGCCTGCGCGAGGATGGCCGTGCCCATGAATATCGCGTCGCTGAACTGATCGTTGTAGGGCATGGCTTCGAGCATCTGGCCCGACGCGTCGAATCCCAGGTCGGCGACCTTTCTCACCAGGGCGACATAGCGTGGATCGGCAGTGCGGCGCGCGAGCTCCGTAAACACAATGTGGCCGCCCAGCACCAGCTCGCTCGGGTGCGCAAGGCTGTCCTTGCGGCCATCCACATACGGTTCCACGATCCGGCGCACGTCGTCGACCTCGCCAAGCCGCGCGCGCGCGATCAGGGCGATTGCACCGATGTACCAGGGCTGATCGAAGTCCCGGCCATACCGAACGGCGAGTTCCTCGGCGAGCTGACGCGGCGTGCGGGCACGGCGCTGGTCCAGTTCAGCGTGTGCCTCGGAGCTGGCGATGACGCTGGCCGGGTCCGACCAGTCGGCAACCTTGCCGGACCAGCGACGCGCCGGAATCTTTCCCATGTCAGCAACTTTCTGGGTGGTGAGCGCAGCCGCGAGTCCGAAATCCTCGTCAGCGGCGATCAGCACGAGATCCGGAGCCTGGGTGCCCAACCACCGCCACAGCACCTGCGACTCCGCGTGCTCGCGGTAGGCGGTGCCGGTCGGCGGAAAGACCGCGGTCGCGCCTTCTGGGTTGGCGAGCGGCACCGCCAGCAGCCGCACCGGACGATTTCGCCGCCGTTGGTACTCGACTGCGGCCGCGCGGACTTCAGAAGACGTGCCATCTTCCCCGTGAAGTCCCCCGATCAGCACGACGGTCTGGGGGGACTTCGCGCTCGCGGGCACCTCGGTGGCCTCGATCCGCGTACCACCGGCGGCGAGGCCGATGTCGAACACCTCGGCGGCAACCAGGGGCCGGGGGCTCAGCGCAGTCAGCGCCAGCAGCGCCAATGCACACCTGCCCCTTATGCTGGATTCCCTCGTCAGGCTACACCCCGATCAGTTGGTCGCAGGCGCGCTCGGCGGCGGCCCGCTGCGGTAACGGCCCACGTACGCCGCCTTCGCGACGGTCTTGCCCTTCATAGCGGCCAGCAGTTCCGCACGGCTCGCAGTCTCGGGCAGATCGAGCTTGGCATTCAGGGCGTAGAGCTCGAACACATAGTGGTGATAGCGCGGGCCGGCCGGCGCGCCGGGACCCATGTAGGCGTTCATGCCCATGAGGTTCTTGCCGTTCACCGAGCCTTCCGGAAGCTTGCCTTCCGGAATGCCGTTCGCCGCGGCCGGGATGTTCCAGGCAATCCAATGCAGCACGTCGTCCGTGCCGCCACCGATGGCCACGTCCAGATCATGCAGAATGATGGCGTAGGTCACCGTGCCATCCGGCGCATTGGAGAACTTGAAATCCGGCTGCACACCGCCGCGGCCGGCGTACTTTTGCGGGACGATGCCGCCGTCCTCGAAGGCGCTGCTCTGCATCAGCAGCGGCGGCAGTCTGAATCCGCCTCGGGGAGCGGAACTTTGCGCCAGGACGGCAGTGGTACCCAGCAGCGTCAGCGCCAGGAGGATGGACCGGAATCGGAAAGTCTTGGTAGCCACGGGGTCCCCATGCGTTGTCGTGGAAAGGGCGGCAATTGTGCCACGGCGTACCCCTGCGATTGTGGTCCGGTGGAGCAAGGCGTCTAATGCAGCGCGAACCATAGCCATCGGGGAATTTCTGCCATGCAACAGAAACTTGGGCGCTACCTGATCACCTTGGCCACGCTGCTGCTGGGCGCACGGGCATCCTTCGCGCAGATCCACGACGCAAATGTCACCGGCGGCCGGCTCGAGGGCAGCACTGCCGATGGGGTCAGCGCCTTCAAGGGCATTCCTTTTGCCGCACCCCCGATCGGGGAGCTGCGCTGGAAGGCACCCCAGTCGGTGCGCGCCTGGCAGGCGGTACGCAAGGCGGACTCCTTTGGCCCCAGCTGCATGCAGGGCGCCCGCATGCTCGCGCTCATGGGCGCAAGCTCCGGGGAAAGCGAGGACTGCCTGTACCTGAACGTCTGGACGGCGGCCCGGTCGGCGGCGGAGCGCCGGCCCGTGATGGTTTGGATCTATGGCGGCGGATTTGCCGCCGGCATGACCGGGGTCCCGACCTACGACGGCACGCAGTTCGCGAAGCAGGGGGTGGTGCTGGTGAGCGTCGCTTACCGCGTGGGTCCCTTCGGCTTCCTGGCCGACCCGGCCCTGACCCTCGAGGGTGGCCGCACTTCGGGAAATTACGGCCTGCAGGACATGATCGCGGGCCTGCGGTGGGTGAAGCAGAACATCGCCAGGTTCGGCGGCGACCCCGCGCGCGTGACCATTTTCGGCGAATCGGCGGGCGGAATAGCGGTGAGCATGCTGGCTGCCTCGCCCCCCGCGGCGGGCCTCTTCCAGCGCGTCATATCGGAGAGCGGCGGCGCTTTCAATCCGCCCCGGCAGGGCACCGGAGCCGGTGGCCTGGTGCCCACACTGAAGGGGGCCGAAGAATACGGGCATCAGTTCCTTACCAAACTGGGCGCGAGCGATCTGGCCGGCGCGAGGGCCCTGTCGGCCGACAAGATCCAGGCAGCGCTGCCGGCCGATGCGCTCTCCGGCGGCTTCTGGCCGAACTTCGACGGCAAGGTGCTGCCCGGTGATCTGTACCTGCGGTACTCGGCCGGGAAATTCAACGACACGCCGATTCTGGTCGGCACGAACTCCGATGAAGGCGCCTTGTTTGCGCGACCCGGCATGACGGCCGCAGCCTTCGAGAAGCAGGTGCGCGAGGGCTACGGCGCACGTGCCGATCACATCCTCAAGGCCTATCCCCATGGCACCGATCAGGAGGCCGCGAGCGCCGGCAAGCGGCTGTTCCGCGACACGACCTTCGGATGGTCGACCTGGGCCTGGGCCACGCAGCAATCCCGGCACGGCAAGAACCCGGCATTCATCTACTACTTCGATCACCGCACACCGCAGTCGCCCGAGGGCGCCAATCACGGTTCCGAAATCGCATTCGTGTTTCATACTCTGGCCGCGCCCGGATTGGGCGGAGTGGTGATGAAGCCCACCGCGGCGGAATGGAACCTGTCGGAGCAGATGCAGCGCTACTGGGTGAACTTCGCAACCACGGGTGACCCCAACGGCGTCGGCCTCCCGGCCTGGCCGGTTTTCGACGTCAAGACCCAGCAGGCGATGGTATTGAAGGATACGCCCAGCGCGCAGCCGCTCCCGAATCAGGAGCAGCTGCGCGCCATGGACGATTACTTCCGCTGGCGTCGGGCGCCTAGAAGCTCGCCCTGACGCCCACCTTCCAGGTCATGCCGTAGGTGTCGAAGTACACCGGGTTGGTCGGATAGCCGTTGCCTCCCGGTGCAACCGGTGGATCCTTGTTGAGCACATTGTTGATCGATGCGAACACTGTGACGTGTGAGCCGATGTCGTAGGACCCGGACAGGTTCAGGTAGGTGGCGGAGGCAACCGAATTGTTGTTGATGCTGTTCTTGTTGGTTGTTGTATAGCCCGGGTCACCCGGTGCAATCGGCGAACCAAGCAGTGGAGTGACAGCCTCAAAGGCACCAGGCCCGATCCACCTGAGCTGCACGGTCCCGGTGAAGGGACCGTTGGTATAGGTCGAGAAGAAATTCGACTGCCAGCGCGGTGAAGTATTGAAGCCGCCAAATGCTCCGGTCGGACCCGACTGACCCGCGTAGTTGACCGGCGGGTTACCGAGTCCCGTGTCGATGGTCATGTTGTAAAGGAGCGAGGTCAGAAGCCGGAAGCTGAGGTTGCCGTTCAGATGACTGTTGAGCTCGGGCAGCGGCAGCCGGTAGCTGGTCTCGAAGTCCACGCCCCGCGTCTCGTAATCACCCAGGTTTACGGCCGTGTTGTTGATGGTCGTGACAGTGCTGAAGTCGCCGGGAGTGCCGAAGGTGATGCGATTGCACATCGCTTGGTTGCCTTTTGCGCAAAGGCTCACGATGTTCTGTACACCCAGGCCAAACGGCGGACCAGTAATCGGATCATGAAGATCGATCCGGTACCAGTCTGCAGAGAATTGGAACCGCTCCAGGGGACCCGACTTTGGTGCAATGACGAATCCGATTGTGGAGGTATAGCCTTTTTCCGGCTTGAGATCGATGTTGCCGCCAGTCAGGGCCGTCACTATCTGAGATTGATTGGTGACAGGATTGGTGAAGGAGCCGAACGGCCCACCGGAGGAGACGGCGTAGGACTCGTACAGTTCGCGGAAGCCTGCGGCACGCACGTCGAGGGAGCGCGTGGCGCGCACCCGCAGCCAGTCGGTCAGATCCCAGATAGCGCTGAGCTTCCAGCTGGGAATGTCATGCGATACCTCTTGCCCATCCGTTGCGGCACCGGTGGTGCGATTCTCGTTTGAGTTGCGGGTTTCGCGGATCGCACCGTCGAAATCCAGGTACTTGGCCAGGGGGAGATCCTTGAGCAGCGGCACGTCGACTTCGCCATAGCCTTCGACCACCGAAATCAAGCCGGCGTAGTCCAGACCGTAGCTCAGGAAATAATTCTTATAGAAGGACCCCTGATCCTGCAGGTCATGGGAGACCTCAGAACTGTCGCGGCGCAATTCCAGACCAAAGGAGGACTTGACCGGACCGGCGCCGAAACCGCTGAACAGTTCGCCACTGATATTGCCGGACAGCACTTCCTGGGTAAGGGTCGAGTATTCCTGCAGAGTGCGGAAGGCGTAGGCCAGAGCCGCCGGGCTGGCGTTCTTGGCGCCGAACAGGTTCAGCGGCACGCAGCCGGCAGCGGCCGGATTGAAACTGGGACCGGGCAGTGTTGCGGCGCAGACGACCTGGCCGTTGGCCGGATTCACGACCGCATTCAGCGCAAATCCCAGGAAGGTGCTCACCGCGTTGTTGTACAGGTGCTGGTTGTTCTGGTTCACCCCGTACTCGAAGTAGGTATCCCAACTCCAGGTGGAGGAAATCGCTCCTTTGAGCCCACCCGTGATGCGCACGAGATCGTTGTTGGTGGCGTTACGAGCCGGATCGATGCCGTTCATGTTGTAGCCCAGCGAAAAACCCACCGGCGGCCCACCCGGCCCGAGGGTGGAAGTCGCGGGCGTGCACTGCAATGAACCCGGCAGGTAGGGGTTGAGGCAGGAGACGAAGTTCGGCACGAGGGGAATGAAGATAGCGCCAGTGGGTGTATTGACGAACAACGGACTCGGGCCGATGGCCCCGTTGGCCACGGGATTGATGGCCTCGCTGCGCGCGTAGGACAACTCAAGGAAGGAACTGAGCTGGTCGTTGATCGTGAAATCGATGCGCCCCAGCCCCGTGTAACGCTTGACGGCCGGACGCAGCGTGGTGCCGTCATAGGCACCCACCCCGGTCGCTCCCGCGCCGGAACCGAAGCCGAAGACACCCGCGCCGTCAGCGTAGGAGCCAGGATTGTAGGCCGAGGCCGCCGTACCGGCGGAATTCACCTGCACCGCGCCGAACGCGGGCCCCGGTGCGAATGGAATGCAAACCCCCACATTGAAGCAAGGCACCAGCACACCGGTACGGCTGACGAAGGGCTGCGCCCCATTGGGTCCGATGATGTAGTGCGGCTGTCCGTTGGTGGCATACGCGTTGTTCGTAGCCAGCGCAGTATTACTCTTGCACCACGGGCGCACGTCGGAGCAGATGCCGATGGCATCCGCATCCTGGTACTCGGCACCCAGGATGAAGTGGGTGCGATCTCCCAGGTCGCCACCGTAACCCACTGAGAAATGGGTGGTGCCGCCGTCACCGTACTTGGTTTCGCCAAAGTCGGCCTGGCCCTTGAAGCCGTTGAGTTTCTTGTCAAGGATGATGTTGACCACGCCGGCCACGGCGTCAGAGCCGTACACGGCGGAGGCGCCGCCCGTGACGACCTCGGTACGCTCCACCAGCATCGACGGGATCAGCGTGACATCCACGCCGCCGCCGGTGGCCTGCGGCACCACGCGCTCCGTGTCGACCAGGGTCAGGGTGCGGGTGCCGAAGAAGGGATTCAGGCCACGCAGGTTCGCCAGCTGCGCACCCACGTTGAAGTTACCCAGGCCGACGTTGGCCGCGGAGAAAAAGTTGGAATTCTGTGGCAGCTCGGCCAGCACATCGCCCACGTTGACGAGGTTGAGGTTCTGAATGTCCTTCTGGTCCAGCACCGTGACCGGATTCGGCGTCGTGAACGTAGAGCGCGCGACGCGCGATCCCGTGACGACGACTTCCTGCAGCGTATCGTCCTTCTTGGCCGCATCCTGGGCGGCGGCCTGTGCCGCGGCGAACCGTGGAATGCCGAGCGCGACCAGGGTCGCGACACCCATGCAGACCGGCAACAGTCGTTTCAGTCCCAAACCACCAGTTTTCGACCGATGAGAAACCATGGCGCCCCCTTAATTCTTCTAATCAGCGACTGCGGACCTAAGCTTGAGAATAGTCGCAGTGTCCGGATCTTTGCAAGAATATGGATTCTCAATTCCTTGAGATATCAACGTGAGTGCGCATCGCAGCCGCGATGGGAGCGCTCACATCGTCGTTTGGGTCACCACCGGGCCCCGGCTCTCACGGCTTGGAGGAAACCTGGCGACAGGCCGCCAGCGCTTCGGGAAGATGCGCGAAGTAGCCATCGGGGCCCAGTCGTTCAAGCAGCCCTGCGCGGTCGAGTTTGCGATGGACCCGCGCATTCGCGTCACTGAGGATTGCGCGCACGCCGCGCCTGGTCAGCACCTGGATCACTTCCTGAAGTCGCTGCAGACCGGTAAGGTCTACGAATGGTACGCGCAGCAGCCGGATGACCAGCACCTTGGGCGTGGTGTGCGTACTGATGAGAGCCCGCTCCACGGTCTCCGCTGCGGCGAAGAAGAACGGCCCTTCGATGGAATACACCAGGACTCCCGGCGGCACCCGGGCAGTTCCCTGGTGCGCGAACTCCAGGCTCAACTCCTGTGCGCTGTGCTGCCTGACCTCAACGCTCGCGGACATGCGTCGCAGGAACTGCAGAATGGCGAGAATGACGCCGATATTGACGGCCACCACCAGGTCCGCGAACACGGTGAGCAGGCAGGTCACGCAAAGAATGACCACATCGGCCCGCGGCGCCTGCCGGACCACCCGGATGAAATGGCGCGCGCCGCTCATGTTCCAGGCAACCGTAAAGAGGATGGCGGCCAGAACTGCCAACGGAACGTTCGCTGCCAGCGGTGCCAGGAGCAGCAGCACCAGGACCAGCGTCAGCGCGTGAATTACGCCGGCGATCGGACTATCTCCGCCATTGCGGATGTTGGTCGCCGTTCTGGCAATCGCGCCGGTGGCGGCAAATCCGCCAAAGAGCGGCGCGATTAGATTGGCCAATCCCTGGCCGACCAGTTCCTGGTTTGAGTCATGGCGGGTGCCCGCCATGCCATCGGCCACCACCGCCGAAAGCAGCGATTCGATGGCACCGAGCAACGCGATGGTGAAGGCCGGTCCGATGAGGTCGACCAGTCCCGGCGCGCTGATCGACGGCAGGTGAAACGACGGCAGGCCGTGAGGGATTCCGCCGAAGGCGCTTCCCAGGGTGGCAACCCCCGCAAAGTGAAAGTAGCTCTGGAGCGCCGTAGCGGCAAGCAGTGCGATGAACGGCCCCGGAACGCGCCCCAGTCCTGGAATCTTGGGACCATACACGACCGGGAGCAGCGAGAAGGTGGCCAGCGCCGTGGTCGTCGGGTTCAGGTGCGGCAGCGCCTGCAGCAGATGCGACAATCGCTCATGGAAATGAGCGCCTCCGGCCGGCGGCAGACCAAAGTAGTCCCGCCACTCACCCACCCAGATGACGATGCCGATGCCGGCGACGATTGCGGTATAGAGCCCCTATTCGGGCTTGGCCCCGGAGGCGATGGCAAAGGCCATGGCGAGCGGCAGCGCCACGACACCGACGATGACGCCCGCCACGATGTTTCGGGCCCAATGCTGCTTCTGCAGCAGGCCTTGACGAGCTACCTCTATGATCGCCAGCACAATGTTGTCCTTCGGACGTTCCTTGATTCCAGACTACCAAAGGCCCATCCGCGGCGACGTACGTAGAGTTCCCTACTTTACCGCCCGGGCGTCGGGAATCTGCCAGCGGCGGTCCCCATTCGGCCCAGGCCGGGAAACGCGATGCGCAACATCCCAGTCAGATCGCGCGCAGCGCAACCGTCACGGGCACCCGAGCGGCCCGCAGCGCCGGCAGGAGGCCGGCGATGACGCCGATGCAAAGCGCCCAACCCAGCCCCAGCAACGCCAGCGAGGGTGTGACGGCCATGTGAAAGCTCGCTCCCAGGGGGCTCGCGAGCAGCCCATTGAAGAGCAGCCAGGCCACGAGCGCTCCGATCAGGGCACCGGGCAGCGCCAGCAGAATGGACTCGGACACCACCGAGGCAATGATCGGCGCGCTGTTGAACCCGACGGCCCGCAGCACCGCCAGTTCGCGGCGGCGACCGTCGACGATCGCGTACAGTGAATTGGCCGCGCCGATGGTTGCCGCGAGCGCCATGATCGAACCGACGAAATAGCTGACGAAGTTCAGAATGCCGTTTACCTGGCTCATGTTCTGCTCGAAGATTTCCGCTTCATGCTGAACTTTCAGGTGCAGCGACGGATTTGCCTTGAGCGCCGCAGCCAGCCTTGCAAAGGAGTCGGGCGACTGCAACATCACGTTTGCCTGATTGTAGGTGCTGCGGCCGAATGCCGACAGGATCGTGTCGCCATCCCCGAAAACCAGACAGACGGTACTCTTGAGATCGAAATTTCCGACGACCAGCCAGTCGCCACCGCGCATGTGGCGCCTGGCGCCGACGCCGAAATCGGTGTATTGCCGCACGCATTTGTCGCTCGCGATCAGTTCATGAAGTCCGGACCTGAACATCCGCCCTGCGGTGATGCGCAACTCCGGCTGGTAGTCGGCGAGCCCATCCGTCATTCCGATCACCGTAAAGCCGGTCTGGCTGCGGTCGATCTTGCTGCGGGCCTGCACGAACGTCGTGACCTGGAAGACGACAATCGGCTTTCCCTGCGCATTTCGTCGTATGCCCGGCAGATTGCGAATCAGTGAAGCGGAGTCCTGTGCGACGTTGCTCTGTGCGGGCGAAGGAGCATCGATGCTTGTGATCGTTGCGCGATTCGGGCTCACATCGCCCATCGCCTCCTGGCGCGCTCCGACACCCATGGCGAGCATGGACACCAGCACCCCGACCGCGCAGGCCACCCCGATGACGATAGTGCACACCAACCCGAGGCGCGCCGGTACGCCCGCGAGGTTCACGCGCAGCAGGGCCCAGAATTGTTTGGCGAGATTCATATCAGGGGGTTACCTTCCGGCGAGCGCATCCACGACTTCAAGTCTCGCGGCCCGGGAGGCCGGGGGAGCCGCGGATATCAGCGCCACCAGGACTGCTCCAATCAGGCCGAGCCCAACGACGCCCAGCGGCATGGAGAGCCCGGGAATGAATTTCGCGGTGTAGGGGAATAGCGCCGTCGCCAATGCCAGCCCCAGCAGCGCGGCGGTGATGCACAGCAGCAGGTTCTCCCCGATGACCATCAGAAAGACTGAGCGGTCATTGAAGCCCAGAGTCTTGAGCACCGCCAACTCCGGAGTTCGCTCCCGGATGGTCTGCATCATGATGGTGGTGATGGAGAACAGCAGCGCCACCAGCACCACGCTGGTGACGGCGCGGATGAGGAAGTTGAGGTCGCCGATAGATCGCATCTGCTGTTGTGCGTTCTCGCGGAACGAGGCTGTGCTGGTTTCGTTGGACGAATTGCCGAACGTGTGATCGATGGCGTCGGACATCTGCGCAGCCCGCTTTGGGTCCGCGATGAGCGCGTAGAAGTTTCGCACCGTACCCTTGTTGAGCACGCGCGCCTCGTCCAGGTAACCATAGTTAGCCACGATGAACCCCGCCTCGCCGGGCTCATGATCAATGGCAGTGCCCACGATCTGGAAATTCCATATGCCGGATCCGTCGGCCTGCAGGGTGTTCGAGGTCAGCGGAATCCGGTCGCCGACATGCCAGCCGTATTTTTTGCCGATGTCGGTGGTGATCAGCACGCCGTTGCGGGTCTTCCTGAGGGCCTCCAGGTCCTTTGGCGCGACCTGGAAGATCTCCGGCGCGAGCGTCAACCAGATGTCCGTGGGCGGGATGGCCAGCACGAATACCTGCTCGGTCGGTCGCTGGTAGGTCCCGAGGAAGCCATCGGCAAAGGACACATCCTTCATGCCGGGAATCGACCGCAGTCGCTCAAGATAGGAGAGCGGCAGCGGCGCTCCGCCAAATTCGGCCGGCGAGACGAACAGCAGGTCTGCCCGGGTATTGGCAATCGACCGCTCCACGCCCGTCTTCATGCCCTGCAGAACACCGAACAGCGCGAAGGCCACGGCGACCTGCAGCACGACCAGCGCCGTGCGCCCGGGCTTGCGCCAGATACCGGACCAGATCAGGGGAAGGTATTTCACTTCATGGGACTCATCTATACCGCCGCCTTGCTCTGCCGCGTATCCTTAAGAACACGGGACTTGCGCCAAAGTTGCACCCTGGCTGCCAGGCGTCAAGCCGGCCCCGTTTGCGGCCTAACCTACTGAGCTGCCAACCAATTCCCATCGAATCGGGCAACCGCTCCTGGCCGGGCCGGCCGATTGGGGGCGCCGTTAGGGCGCGGAAGCCGGATTGGGCGGTGAGTTCGGCCGGGCGACCAGAGTGCAGGTAGCGGGCACCGGTCCACCCGGAGTTTCCAGTTGCACAACATCGCCGGGCGACCTGCCCGTGCAGGCGGCGTCGGCGTGCGAATTGGCAATGACTCTGACGCGACCCGCACCAGCGGCGGTGGCGGTGGCGGTGGCGGTGGCGGCGATGCTGCTGCCAGTGGTGCCAGTGGTGGTGATGGTATTGCTGGCGCCCGCGGTGTTGCTGGAGCTGATGGCGCTGTTGCCACTGCTGCTGCTCGTTGCTGTTGCTGTTGCTGTTGCTGTTGCCGCCGAAGAATCCGCCGAAGATGCTGTCGTCGGTGAGGAAATGCAGCGATTGCTGGAAGCGGATTGCATCCTCCGATCTTTCATTGGCGTTGGGTGCGGCGGCCCGGCCGACCAATGTATACAGATGGCGGTCGACGAAGAAGATGGCGATGGCGGAGCGACTGCCGTCGGCGCCGTCAACGCTTAACCTGCGCCCGATCGCACCATTCACTCGGGCGCCGGTGGCCGCGGTCACTTTGCCCGAGGCGCGAATGGACCTTTCGGTCTCGGAGATTGTGGTGAGCGCATCGGCGTTGGTGCTCGAATAGTTCACCACGGTGAGGACGTAGGAAATCCCATCCTGTCGAACGGCGTAGCGCCGCAGCGGCAATGACACACCGGTGGAATTCTTGACCGTGCCCGATTCCACCGCGGGCACCGCGGGAAACTGGATCGCGAACCCCGGATCCGGATAGGTGTACCCGGTCCACTCCTGGGCAAAGACCGCGACCGGCGCCAGCATGCCCGCCATCAGAATCACCACGGCTGCCTTCATGGACATGCTACTTACGGGGCGGGCTCGATGCGCAGGATCGCACCGTGCGGTTCGTCGGTCGCGACATACAGCAGGCCGTCAGGCCCCTGCTTCACGTCGCGGATGCGCTGGTGCAGGTCCGCGAGCAGCGTTTCGCGGCGCAGTTCCTCCATGTTTGCATTCAGCAGGACCCGATCCAGGCGCCCGGTGCCTGGAATCTCGCCATAGCGTACGCCGGCAACGAACAGGTCACCTTTCCATTTCGGCAGGCGATCACCGGTATAGAAGGTGAGCCCGGTGACGGAGATCGAGGGCATCCAGTAGATGATCGGCGGCTCAAAGCCCGCATGGGTCGGCTCATTGACCTTGGCCTGCCACGGGCCCGGATAGGTACGTCCCAGACTTACCACCGGCCAGCCATAGTTGCGCCCCGGCTTGAGCACGTTGATCTCATCGCCACCATTGGGTCCCATCTCGGAGATCCACATCTCGTGCGTCGCGGGATGCCGGGCAAAGCCAAGGACGCTGCGATGTCCGAGAGTATAGACCTCAGGTCTTGCGCCGGCCTTGCCGACGAACGGGTTATCGGCCGGTACGCTGCCGTCGTCCTTCAGGCGCAGGACCTTGCCGCCGAGCGAATTGGGGTTCTGTGCATCTTCGTTTGTGAACCCGGCGGTCGCGAGCCACAGCATGCCGTCCGGAGCTACCGTCATCGCCAGCGCGCCGTGCACGTCGCTCGACTCGAACACGTCCTTGACGTCGCTCAACCGATTGCCGTCCAGGCGGGCGCGGGCCACGGCGGCCGCCGTGCGTTTCGCGTCGAGCGGCTTGGTGTAGCTGAGGTACAGCAGATGATTCTGGGCAAACTGCGGATGCAGGGCGACGTTCATGTAGCCGTGGACCGCTCCGATCGAGCCCGACTGCCCGGAAAACACGGCCGCGGGTCCGCCCTCAATGGGCTTGGGATCCAGGACGCCGTTTCGGACGATGCGCAGCTGGCCCCGACGCTGCGTGAACAGCATTTCCCCGCTGGGCAACCAGGCCAGCGCATAGGGATACTCGATGTCACGCAGCAGCACCGTCACGCGAATATCCTGGTGCTCGGCGGTCCGGTAGACGAACGGCCCCTTGCCCAGCGGCTGATCGGCAAGTCCGGTCGGGGCGACGGGTACGCCGTTGGCAAACGGCACGCTCTGCTGGGCGGACGCGCCAGCCGCAAAGCCCGCCGCGCACAGCATGCTGGCGGCGCAGAACACGAGGCGAATCGTCATGGTTCGGACTCCCTGATTGCGGACAGCGAGAATAGACCACCTTTTCGCATCTGTCCCGATCGCCGCAGACGGTCACTCGCCGGGGTCACGATTCATGGCCGTCTGGTCCGTCGAATCCGGCCCTTGCGGGCGGTCTGATTTCGGACGCCTCGGCTCGACCGGATCCACTCGGCGGATTGCGGACTTGCCAACGTCGACCACGATGGTCTCGGCGAGGCGGTCGTGCGCACATTGCCGGTTGCGTTGAATGAAGAACTGGGCAAACCCCAACCCGCCCTCAAGAAAGGAGGCGCCGTAGCCCAAGGATCGCTCCAATGCCTGCCAGAACGTAATGTGCGCGTGCGTCAGCGAGAGGACCCGGATACGCATGGCGCGCTTGCCGAGCGTCTGGCCGTTCCCGAAGTACAGGGCCAGCCAGAAGTACACGACCAGTACGATCACATCCAGAACATGCGTCAGATTGATCAGTGTGTGGCGTTCCCACTGATGGGGCACGTAGTTTCCCCACAGGAACTCGGCCAGTTTCCTAAGGGATGCGATCAGGACGAAATCGATGCCGAATCCCGCAGCGCGCCGGCTGAAGGTGGCCAGCTGCAGGCCGTCAACCTCCTCCTCTCTGGCGGTCTCCCGCGCACGAAAATAGGTGGCATCGTTCAGCATGCGGTCACCTCCTACGAAGCCTGCGCCGCGCCGGTTCGCCGCGACCAGGGAGCGCGAATCACCTGCCCCCGGCGATGGGCGACGAACAACATCAGAACTCCGGCGGCAGAACATGCCACGACCGCGACCAGCGAAGCCTCGGCGCCGAAGCCGCCGCCGCTCAGCCAGTCTGGGCCGACCAGCCTCGCCCGCAGCAGACCGTTGGTAGCCTCACCGGAGACGGCAGCTGAGAAGATGCCACCCTGCGTGAAGTTCCAGGCAAAGTGGATGCCGATGCAGAACCAGAGCCGCCGGGTCACCATGTAGGCCGCCGCCAGCAGGATTCCCGCCTCCAGCATGATGGCGCAGGCATTCAACACAGTGGCCCCGGGATTGAACAGGTGCAGAAGCCCGAACAGGGCCGCGGAAATGGCGAGAGCGATCCAGCTACCGAGCCACTGCTCCAGAATCCGGAAGACGATGGCCCGGATGAGGACTTCCTCCAGAACCGCCGCCAGGATGAATGCAGGCACCGTGGCAATCATCGGCAGCCAACCGTTGGTGCCGGTGACCTGGTAAACACCCATGGCGGCCAGTACACCAATCGTCAACGACAGCAGCAACGCCCCCACGAGCAGACCAGCGCCGACTTCACGAGCGACCTGGGGTCCGGAGAGCTCGGTGGCCGCGCGCTTCTCGATGAGTCGCACATAGGTCCGATATGCCACCACGATGATCACGACGAGCAGTACGGCGCCCGCCTTCTTCAGGGTCTTGTCCGGTACGTAGCGATTGAATGCGGCGGACACCATCGCGAAGGGAATAATCGTCGCCAGCAGCGCGAGAGCGATCCGGATGCCGGGATTCGCGAGCAATCGGACACGCCAAGTGGCGGACGGCGACGACAGGGTGGTCGAGCTGGGCATCGTCGCTTCCAATGAATACAGGTGCCGGCCAGCCCAGCCTGACAGATCCAAAGTGCCGACGCCACCAACGGTCTTACGCGCTGTTACCGATTGTCCGCGTCGTGGCGACCGACGGATGACTGCACCAGGCTCATGGCGCTGCGACGGCCCGGGAAAGATCAAGAAGAGTTGCGCCAAATGGCATGGACGTGTTTGTCGGATCGCAGGTTGCCGGCGCAACTGCGGGAGCAGATTTTGCGCGTGCTGTGGCCCGCCGGCTGAGGCCGGCTCAGCGCTTTGGAAGTTTGTCCCAGGTCGCCGCGAGTTTCGCCGCGAAACTGTCGATCGCACGCCGCGCGTCGGCCCAGGGATCCAGTGACGTCGAGCCGCTGGCCAGCACATCCGCAAAGTTGCGGTACCCGACCGTAGCGACGACCTGCTGCGTCGAGTTGCGCAGTTCGCCCACGAGGTCCGCGCCTCCCAGATACCGGGTCTGCACCGGACTCAGGGACGGATCATCGAGCTGCTGTTTCATCGTCGGATGCGTGGGCATGACCTGGCGCACGGTGACCTTCAGCGTGAGCCCCGCTGGGATCGCCGCGTGGCTCTCCTCCTTGGACAGCGCCGCGAGTATCGCCGCGCGCAGCACGTCAGCCTCTTTGGCGCCGTAGGTCTTCTGGATTGACGCGGTCACGGCCGGATCAAAATCCACTGAGGTCGTCTGCGAGCCTTGCGCGTATGCAGCCTGAGCCAGCATGACACTGGCGCTGATCGCAATGCAGGCGGCACGAATTCGATGATACATAGGCGGATCACCCCCGTTCAGTTGGCCGTAGGTTCGCTTTCAGAAGGTGAAGGTTCATCGGGCGCCACATGAGTAGGCGCTGGAATCCCCCCGCACGCAAGACTCTGGCAGCCCGGTTTCCGCGCCGCTACATCATTCCGGGCAGATGATATTGCATCGCGGCACCGGGCGCGCCGGGCCTGACTGGTGTCGGGTTCGTGCGAGAATGACTGGTGTCGTGGCGATGTGCCGGGATTCCGATCATGAGACCTCGATTCAACTGGGGCCTGGCAGGCATGTGCCTGGTCGCCTCAATGCGGGCTCCCGCAGCCGATCTCAGGGGCGAGGTCGAGCGGTATCGGATGGCTCACGAGGTGCAGATCGTCGGCCAGCTCGACGAGTTGACCCGCATCAGAAGCGTGGCGGCTGATCCAGCGGGGCTTGGCGCGGCGTCCTTCCACCTACAGGCCTTACTGAAGCAACGCGGATTCGACGCCAGGCTGCTGTCCGGCGGGCCAGGCACCCCACCCGTCGTCTTCGGCGCGCTGACGAGCCCCGGCGCCCGGCGCACTGTGGTCTTCTATGCCCACTACGATGGTCAGCCGGTGACGCCTTCGCAATGGAGTTCCGACCCCTTCACTCCGGTGATGCGCAGCGGCCCGTTGAATTCGGGCGAACATGACATCGACTGGAGGAGCGTCAAGGGACCCTTCGATCCGCAGTGGCGATTCTTCGGCCGTGCCGCCAGCGACGACAAGGCATCGATCGTCGCCTTCCTCGCCGCCTTCGATGCGCTGCAGGCTGCGGGCAGGAAGTCCGCGGTGAATATCAAGGTGGTCTGGGATGGCGAGGAAGAGGTCGGATCTCCCCACCTTGCCGAGATCCTCCGGCAGAACCAGAAGCTTTGCGCCGGTGATCTATGGCTGATTGGCGACGGACCGGTACACCAGTCCGGGCGACAGATGCTGTATTTCGGCGCGCGCGGCAGTTTGAGCCTCGAGGCGACCATCTATGGACCGAGCCGCGCCTTGCACGACGGACACTACGGCAACTGGGTACCCAATCCCGCCTCGATGGCGGCGACTCTGATTGCGCAATTGCGTGATGATGAAGGCCGGATCCTGATTCCAGGATTTTCCGATGAAGTCCGTCCCCTGACAGCGGCCGAACGGGACGCGATCAGCCGCTTGCCACCGGTTGAAGACTCCCTGAAGCGGGAATTCGGTATCGGTCGGACCGAGGGCAATGAGGGCCTGACTGCCAGCCTCATGCGGCCGGCGCTCAACATCCGCGGCATTCGCTCCGGCCAGGTCGGGGAGTCGGCCGCAAACGCCATCCCGGTTGACGCCGTGATTTCGATCGATTTCCGCCTGGTTCCGGAGCAAACGCCGCAGGCGGTGCGCATGGGGCTTGAGCGCTTCCTCAAGTCGAAGGGTTGGACCGTCGTCACCGCCGAACCCGATCAGGCGATGCGTCTGGCGCATTCGCGCATCGTGCGACTCGAGTGGAGTTCAGGGTATCCGGCATTTCGCTCCGACATGTCCAGTCCGGCTGCCGATGCGGTCATCGCCGCCGCCACCAAGGCAGCCCGGAAACCCGTCGCGGTGCTGCCGATGATGGGCGCCAGCGTACCCATCTACCTGTTTGCGGACATCTTCAAAGTGCCTGTGATTGGCCTGCCGATCGTCAATCATGACAACAGTCAGCATGCGGCCAACGAGAACCAGCGGTTGCAGAACCTATGGGACGGCATCGAGTCGTACGCGGCCATGATGGCCGAACTGAACTGGTAGGCGCGGACCCATTAGCCTAGGATCCCGAGGTCCACGATCGTCATATTGATTCTGGTAAAGGAAGGTGATCCATGAACACTTCTCTCCTCCGGCTGGTCGCCGCCGGCGTATTGCTCGGGACCACGGGCCTGCTGCCGCATGCCGACGATGCCCATCCGGCCGCTGCAGCCGGCCGTGTGCTTTCCTTTACCCACCTGTGGTCGGATGCCAAGGGCGTTTCGCACTTCCGCGACGAGAAGCTGAGTTTCGAGGCGGCGACGCCCGAGAACCCGACCGCCGGCACCACCTCACGTACCAATCCGGATCCTGAAGCCCTGGTCGCCCTCCCGCTGCGCGGCGCGACCGGAGCCACCTTCCTGTATTTGAAGCGCGCCGCGGTCGAGGACTGGCACAGGGCCCCGCGGCGCATGTATCTGATTGCGGTGCAGGGCATGTCCGAGGTGACTGCGAGCGACGGGGAGGTGCGCCGCTTCGGACTTGGCAGCATCGTCCTGATGGACGACCTGACCGGCAAGGGGCATATCACGCGCGCCGTGGGCAACGTCGACCACATCGCATTGACAATACCAGTGCCGGGAGCAAAGTAACGACCAGCGCTACCGCTCCGGCAACCGGCGTCGCGTTATGGCACGGCGCTACTTGTCATCGGCGTTCGTATCGGCGATGACCTTCCATGATCCGTCGGCCTGCTTTCTCCACACCATGACGGCTTGCCCTGTTTCCGTGCTGGGCTTGCCGTCCTTGTCGGTCGTCTCGATCTGGAAGGTGGCGCGCTGCATCGCCAGATCGCCTGAACGGCTTACATCGACGCTCGATGTCTTGAACGCCATCTTCACCCCGGGCGCCTTCAGCAGTCCTCCGAAGGCCTGGCGAATCGCGTCCTTGCCAATGGAGGCCGGTGCTTTCGGCGCAAAGAGCACGGCGCCGTCCTCATAAAGGGCGACGATCCTTTCGGCGTCCTTTGCTGCAACGCCGTCGGCGTAGATACCGTCCTTGGCGCGAATCGTCGCCTCGTCCGCGGCGCGCGTGTCAGGCTGGGCCGCGGTCACCCCACTCTGGTTTGAGCAGCCAACGCCGGCGACGGCGGCAAGAATGGCGAGACATGCTAACAGTGACGAACGAGATCGTGACATTGAGAACCCCCTGATCGAAGTGGCGCATCAATGACTCTGGCGCCGCTAATTGTCAAGCTTCAATCAATGAGCCGCAGCATGATGCGGCGCCCACGTCCACGGATCTTTGGCGCTATGATCAGCGGGGCGCGCCTGTTTTCAGGCTTCAGGCATTCAACTGAAGATGTCCTATCCCTACGTCACTGACGTCATCAATGCCATTTTCGGGACGCAGTGGCGGGTCCCGATACCGACGTTCGGAATCATGGTGGCGACTGCCGTGGCGGTGGCCACTTGCGTCGCCATCCGCTCAGTCAGCAGTTACGAAGCCCTCGGCAGGCTGCCGCCCCGGTCTCACCGCTACGTGACCGACATGGTCCTGGTCTCCACTCTTGCCGGAATCGTCGGCGCCAGAGTGTTCGACATCCTGGATAACCTCGATCGCTTCCTAGCCGATCCGGTCGCGATGATCCTGACGCGAGTCGGATTCTCGATCTATGGCGGTCTGTGCTTCGGGATTCTGGCCGGTGTGATCGTCATCAGACGCCGGTCGATTCCGGCGATTCCAATGATGGATGCCACCGCGCCGGCACTGATGCTCGGCTACGGGATCGGGCGGCTGGGCTGCCAGATTTCCGGCGACGGCGACTGGGGAATCAGGGCCGATATGCTCCTGAAGCCGGACTGGCTGCCTCAGTGGTTTTGGGCGCAGACCTATGATGGGAATATCGCCGGCGCCGTCATTGCCGCCCCCGGCGTCTACCCGACACCGATCTACGAGCTCGCGATGGCGCTGGCCATCTTCTGGGTGCTGTGGCTGCTGCGCTCGCACCATCATCGCGCCGGCTTTCTGTTCTCCATCTACCTGATACTCGCGGGATTCGAGCGGCTGATGATCGAGAAGATCCGCGTCAACACCCGGTATGAGGTGTTTGGGGTTCATGCCACCCAGGCGGAGGCGATTTCGATTCTTCTGATCGTCGCAGGTCTTTGCGGCGTCCTGGCCGCGCTGCGCAGGCGGCGATTCTGGACCAGCGTCATGGTCTCGGCGGGGGTGCTGTCCGCACTGGCCGCGTGCGCACCACGCTAGGCCGGTTTTGCGCTATGGCGCCACGATTCGCAGCGCTACGCCACGATTGCGCGCCACGCCATTGCCGAACCCGTTCCGACCGTGCTACAAATACCTTATGACCCAGGTTCGCAACCGCTATTACTTCTGGTTTTACTTTATTCCGGCAATGGCGGCGGAAGGACTGGTCTTGACCTGACGACAGACAGGCAAACGTAACGATCCAGCAAAAACCGCCAGCCTCCTGGCGGTTTTTTTTCGCCGCCAGGTCTGGCCCCTGATCAGGAGACCCCGACCGTGACACTTCAAACCGACGATCTGCGCATTCACAGCATGCGACCGCTGCTCGCGCCTGAGACCGTGCTGCGCGAGTGCCTGCGCACCGCGGAGGCAACCGAGACCGTGCTGCAGGCCCGCGCCCGCCTGCAGCGCATCCTGCACGGGCGGGACGATCGATTGGCAGTCGTGATCGGTCCGTGCTCGATCCATGACGTCGACGCCGCGCGCGAATACGCCGGTCGGCTGGCCGAACAGCGCGAGCGCTTCGCCGACACCCTCGAAATCATCATGCGGGTGTACTTCGAGAAGCCGCGTACGACGGTCGGCTGGAAGGGATTGATCAACGATCCGGACCTGGACGGCAGTTTCTGCATCAACGAGGGACTGCGCCTGGCGCGCCGGCTGCTGATTGATATCAACCACCTGGGGCTGCCGGCCGGCTGCGAATTCCTCGACATCTTCACACCTCAGTACCTGGCGGACCTGGTCAGCTGGGGGGCAATTGGGGCACGTACCACGGAAAGCCAGGTGCACCGCGAGATGGCCTCGGGCCTCTCCTGCCCGGTCGGCTTCAAGAACGGCACGGACGGCAATATCCGAATCGCCATCGATGCGGTGCAGGCGGCTTCCCATCCCCACCATTTCCTCGCCGTGATGAAGGATGGACGCAGCGCAATCGCATCGACCTCGGGCAATCCCGACTGCCATGTGATCCTGCGCGGCGGCCGGATGCCAAACTACGATGCCGGCAACGTCGAGTCCGCGGCGAAAGAGCTGCTGGCTGCCGGCTGTCGGGCACGCCTGATGGTCGATGCGAGCCACGGCAACAGCGGCAAGAGGCCGGAGAATCAGCCGCGCGTCATCGAGAACATCGCCGCGCAGATTGCTGCGGGCAGCCGGCGCATCGCCGGCGTCATGGTGGAAAGCCACCTCATCGGTGGCCGTCAGGACATGGTCGCCGGCCAGGCCCTGCGCTACGGCCAGAGTGTTACCGACGGGTGCATCGATTGGCCGACCAGCGTCGGGGTGCTGGAAACCCTGTCACGCGCCGTCGCCGCAGCACGAGAGTGCGTTGGCCCGGAGCTCCGGTGCGCTAGTGCTTGGCCGGCTCAAGAATAATTTCACCATTCACGACTGGGTTGCGGTCATTTTCCATGCAGTCGCCGTGAACCATGCGATCGATGCTCGTCACGCGTTTATAGGGGATCGTCAGGGTCAAGGCATGCGTCAGCGAGACCGGATCTTCAATCGTCAGCTGATCGACCAGCTTGTCCCGACTCACGCGGTGAAGGCGCTCTAAGAATCTGACACTGGGGCTGACCAACATTGCCCCGATTCCCTTTGACGCAACTGAGATGGTTTCGACAACCAGTGTCTGGCCTTCCCAATGGCCGATGGAGTCGCCCCACGGCGTAGGCCAGATATCATCCGGTTCGGGGTGTTTGCGCTGATCAGTATAGATATGACGCACTTCCCTGCCGGCGAAGATGATCGCCGTCTCTTCCGGCGTGACCAGCATTTCGAACGGCCACGGACCCTCCATGACGCCGGGAAAGTAGAAGCCACATTCCTTGGCGCTCGGTGGGCCGGCGGCATCTCTGGCGGCCAGGTATTTGGCTTCCCACTCGGCGTTATATGGGAGGTGTTTGGCGATGAGTGTGTCTTTGAAGGTAGGGCCCGCGTCGCCTTCGACATCATTCCTGAGGCCCAGACGAGTCATGACGCCGTCATCCGCAATCCAAATTCCGGTCCAATCAGGCAGACGTGCGAATGTCCGCTGGCGATTGCCAACGGCCGATGCAGCAGTTGCCGCAAGGCAAGCAACCAGGGCTACGAGCAACGCAGCCCGGCGAGCGCTCACTGTGCACCGCCCGGCGGAGGGTGACCCAAGACTCGTCCGTCTGCGGCGGTCGCCGAAATGAAATTTCCGCCCGGCGTGCCATCACGCATCGGGTGAACCACGACGGTGATCTTGTCCCCTGGCTGCAACGTGCCATGTTTCCAGCCGCCCATCTGCACTTGAATGGGTGACGCCATTTCGATGCTCCACTCTGTCGTGGGATTCGCGCCGGGCGCCGAGGATGGCACCAGCAGCTGAATCCAGCAGTGTGGATTGGACCATTGAAATTCCCTCACGGTGCCCATCAACGTGACGGACTTAGTCGCGTCAAACATGTTCCCGGAGTGGTGGGCAAACACCGGCAATGCCAGTAGCAGCGCGCCGCTCGCGGCAATTGCCGTAGATGTCTTATTCATACTGCTTGGTTCGGCAGAGATTGTGCGACGGGCACTCAGTCCCACATGCCTTCAGTGTAGCCCTAGGTAGAAGGGTCTTCCATTGTGTTTATGGTGGCGTTCAGCGGCGTTGGTGGCCTGCGAGTTCCAGGCGGAATCTTCAGGTGGTGCACCGCGGAATCGCCCTCACTTCTGGACGCCCAGCCGTCATCGGCCATCATCCGCTTGGCCAAGCCTCTGCCCTACGACATGTGGAAGCAGGCATCGCGCACCGGTGCGCGCGGCGTCTACCTCGTCCAATCGGGCGAGCGATCGCAACGACCGCTTCGGAACCCATCAAGCCTGAGGGAAGGGTATAGCCAACCTGAGCAGGTTGGGTCGCAAGCAGGCTCATCCACCCCTCGGGTGGATCTACGCAAATTGAGGATGCTACTTCGCGCCGGCTTCCGCGGGTTTGGCTTTGGTGCCAGCCCAGGTGAAGCCGGTGATCAACCAACCGGTGTTGCTCCTCTGCGGCGTGAGTGCCATGTGCGCGGTCTCCTTCTGAGTTGCGCCCTTTTGCTTGAAGGTGTACACCGCAGGTAATACGACGTAAGCGCGATCGACGCTAACCTCGACATGAACAGGCTTGCCGTACGCTACGTGACCGTCAGTTTTGCCGGCGGCTTTGTCTGAGTCATCATGCGCTTTGCCCCAGGTAGCAAAAGCCTTCGGGCCGGTCCAGGTAAACGGGCAATGTCATCGACAATCACCATGCCCTCCGGCGAAGTCCGCGCCGTCGCTGCCTTCGTGTCGCCCTTGTTGAACCCATCGATGAATGCCCGCGCAGGCAGCATGACTTCAGAAGTCGGACTCGCCGGGCGCGCGTTGCTCTCTAGCCGGCCGCCGCATTTGACCGCGGCTTCGCCAAGTTGAATGATGTCCGACGATCAGGCTAGTAGTGACATCGGCCTTGAGAGGGTCTTCGTGACCCGGTATCGCCCGTCGCTGCCGTCTGCTTGTGATAGTTGGCAATCTTCCCATAGGGGCCGGCAGGATGAGAAATCTTCAGAAGCGAGCGACTTGGGCACTGGTCTTGTTCGCGTTCTTTGCGACAGAGGCCTACGGCTCCGCAGACCTGCGGTCTCGCGTAACTGACACAGTTAGAAAAGAAGTCGCGCAAATCGTCGCTGGAATCAACGCGCATGATCTCGACCAGGCTACTCGTTTTGATGCTGACGACATCGTGTCCATGGAGAGTGGCCGGCCAGCATCGATCGGCCTTCTCGAAGAGCGAAGGGGTCTGGGTCAGGCATTTCACTATGCGCCGACCTGGAGCCTTAGCCTTATCGAGGAAACCGTAGACGTGGCAAACAGTGGTGAATTGGCAATCTACAGATCGACATACAATGAAGACAGCCTCGAGGACGGCGTGCCCATGACTCATCGCGTGAACTTCATTGCGGAATTCAGAACGTCATGGCAGCGAGGAATACAAGGTGGTTTGGTCGGTTGTCAGTTCGATCGAGAAATCGCACAGGAAGTAGCGCTGACATCCTCCTCGTGCTGCAATGATGTGAAGTGCGATTATTGAAGGCCGATGCAGCGGGGACCCTCTCGTTGATGCCAGGTCAGCGAGCGGGGGATACCAGGTGCAAACCCACGAACCAAATGGAGGACGGGCGGTGAAATGCATTTCGATGCTGCGGGCACTTATTGTTGCCGCTCTTGCAGTGGCGCCCCTGGAGGTGGCTCAAGGCAGGTCGACCCCTGATTTCGGCCCGAATGTTACCGTCCTGGATCCCTCGATGTCAGTGCAGGACATCAACGCCCGTCTGCGCAGTCTCGCCACCCGCTCCACCGGCTTTGATGAAGTGCGCAATGCGGTCCTGTTCATGCCTGGCACCTACGGCAGCGCGGCCGGCCAGGATACTCCGGCCACCGCCGCGGGCATCATCGATGCGCCGGTGGGCTTCATGGAGACTGTCCAGGGCCTGGGCGCAGATCCGGGCGACGTGGCGATCAACGGCAACCTGCACGTGGGAGCAGCAGGACGTGTTGCTCTGGACACGTTCTGGCGGTCACTAGCCAACGTGCGTATCAACCCTATCGAGGCCGACGAGGCGCCGCACACCCTGCGCTGGAACACCTCCCAGGCCTGCCCACTGCGGCGAGTCGACATCACCGGCAACCTGGACCTCGCCGGCGGCGTCGCCGGGGGCAATCTGATCGCAAACAGCCGGATCGCAGGTGTCGTCACGGCCGGATCCAATTGGGTCAGCGACAGCAATCCCCTTCCTGGCCAGTACTACTACGACTTCCATGACAGCCAGATCGGCGGCTGGCAGGGTCATTGGGTCAACTACGTGTTCTCGGGCGTCTTAGGTGCACCGCAGGCCGAATTCAATCCCGGGGATGTCACCACCCTGCCGACGACGCCGGTTTCGCGAGAGCCGCCATTCCTGTACGTGGACCACGGACGCTTCAAGGTGTTTGTCCCGGACGCCCGCACCGAGGTCAGCGGATTTCACTGGGGAACAAACACTCACAGCCACGGTGGCGCGACGGATCGGTCAAGCAAGGCGGCTCGCGACGGCGTGTCCTTGAGCATGGACCGCTTTTTGATCGCCCGGCCCACCGACGGCACTGCCAGGCTCAACCAAGCCCTGAAGGCGGGCAAGAATCTCATCCTCACCCCTGGGGTTTACAAGCTCACCCGGGCCCTGCACGTCGTGCGCCCTGACACCATCATCATGGGCATGGGACTGGCCACCGTGACTCCGCTCAACGGCACCGCGTCAATCCAGGTGGATGATGTGGCCGGGGTGCTGATCTCCACCTTGACTCTTGACGCCAACACCATCCGCTCCGATGTATTGCTGCAGGTCGGCCAGCCGCACAGCCGCCGACGCCACGCCAGTCAGA
Source organism: uncultured Pseudomonadota bacterium (assembly GCA_963726995.1). Taxonomy (GTDB): domain Bacteria; phylum Pseudomonadota; class Gammaproteobacteria; order Steroidobacterales; family Steroidobacteraceae; genus DAIDKA01. The sequence continues at coordinate 929,247 of CAVSEP010000006.1, read as the reverse complement.
TCGATCCACAGGGCCGCAATCCGACGACGTTGAGCGATGTCTTCGTGCGAGTGGGCGGCTCCTATGCGGGCCGTGCCACCACGAGCTTCGAAATAAACCAGGACCACGTGCTGATCGACCACACCTGGCTGTGGCGCGCCGACCATGGCACCAAGGGAACAGTCGGCTGGTACTTGAATCCGGGCGAACACGGTCTGGTGGTCAACGGCGATCACGTGACCGCGCTGGGCCTGTTCGTGGAGCACTACCGGCAGACCCAGATCCAGTGGAACGGCAATGCGGGACGCACGATATTCCTGCAGAGCGAGGCGCCGTACGATCCACCGGACCAGGCGGCCTATATGAACGGCAGCGAGAACGGCTACCCGTTCTATCAGGTCGGACCGAACGTTACCTTGCACGAGGCCATCGGTCTCACCGCCGTGACCCTGTTCATCCGCTCACCGGCGCCGATCACGATTCACAGTGCCTATCGCGCTCCTGAATTGCCCGACGTGCGGTTCCGGAATATCTTCGCCGGCGTGCTGCTGGCGCAGGGTGGCATTGAGCATGTGATCAACGAGTCCGCGGCCTCGGCGCTCAGCGCCACCGCTGCACCGTCCTTCGTCCGGCGTGTGGCCGTGGCCACGCAGCTGACCTCGTACCCGTAATCTGACTTCTTCATTAGGTCGAGCGGCGGCGCCGGCGGAATGAGAAGTAGCCTCTCTACTTCTCCGCCGGCTGCAACTGCGCGCCGCGCGCCGCAAGGGTGGCGAGCGCCTGAACCTGCTCAGGCGGCAGATTGATCTTCGGGCAGCGTGGGTCGGTATTCTGAAGGCCCCGGAGCATGGTGGGCGTGAGCGGGATCGAATTGCAGCCGTGGGTCTGCTCGCAGACCATGTCCCAGGACTGCTTGGCTGCCTTGTGACAGCTGAAGCAGTTGGCCCCAGAGCGCATGTTAAGATCGGCGAAGCCGCGGCCGAGGATGGTCGCGCCGGTCGCGGTGACGTTGAGCTCGAAGAACTCCCAATCGTTGGTCTCCGGATTGTAGCCCGGCTGGTGCTTGACCAACGCCAAAGAGGAATTTACTTGGACCAGCGAGCCTGGCGGATAGGTCCCGCCGGTCGGGGACTCCGCGACCGCCACCGTGGCGGCGACATTGCCCAGCAGATTGTCCACGTACAAGTCCCGCACCGGCGTCATGTCGCGGATACAGCGAAAGCTCGCTGCGCTGACGACGACGTTGGGAGCGGAAACCTTGCGCGAAACGGCGGGCGCTGCGGCATGGGCGGGCGCCGAGATGGCCGCCAGCGCCATGAGCACGGCAACGCCGATGATGGGCCACGCATCAAATCGTAACGATATTTCCGCCTCCCCTGTTCGTGGCGGGTAAGGTACCGTCTTCCTTAGTGTAGTGATACCAGATCTGGTCAAGCTCAGCGTGGGCTTACGAAGTACGACCGTGCGCCGCTAACGCCCGGGCGCCTGAGAATTTCCGCGGGAACACGATTCAGAGTCGCCGGATGTCGGACAGAATCGCCCATCCAGTCTCAATCCGAAGCCTTGAGCTGCTCCCGAACCGCGCTGGGGGTGCAAGCCCACCAATGAGTGACCTTGGTCCGAAACGGGCGCGGCGACTGGCTGCTATCGGACGCTATGATTGGCGGGTGAGCGCAGTTCTGATGACGCGTTCGCGATCACCGAGAATCCAGTCGCTTTCTATTTCTTTGTCCGAGAGCCCGGCAATGACACCCAAAATCCGAAACGCTGGATAGGCGTGGCCCCGATCGCTCCATCGCGCCATTTCGACGAGCGAGGGAAGCGCCTCCGCTCGCAGCATTCGAAGCAGCGCCGGGTCGCGCTTCGTCGTAATGCTCATAAGGGCCAACGACGCCTTGTTCCGATCAGTCCAGATGGGAGAATTTAGCAGAGCGACGAAGGGTTTATAGGGCACCTGAGGACGGCGGACGTTTGTGGCCCTGCTGAAGACGCCAAGGGCACGCATTGCGTTGTTACGTACGTCGCCGGATGGATCACTCATGGCACTAGCGAGATCGGGCACCACCAACTGCATATCAGCTGCATATCCCAGCAGTTCTGCAGCCACCGCCCGTTGCTCTGAATCGGCGGACTCGCGCAGTACCTGGCGCAGTAGTGCCAGGTCATTCCGGGCAATGGTCCGCGCCCGCTCCTCGGCCGGGCCTGCCGCCGGAAAATCGCGCAGGTGCCTATGACCCTGTGAATCATCTTCATCCGCGTGCCCGCTCATAACCGCCTGCATTGAGACCCGCTCAAGATCCGCACCGGCCTGGACAACCTCAGGGGAAAGCAAGACCGAGCCGCTAGGCACGGGTCGGAAGCTCATCGCAGGGGCATTACGTTCCTCGATTCCTACATAGATGAGCACGCTGCCGTCGGCGGCACAGCACGTGGCATTTACCTGGACTCTCTGCACACCTGGCACCATCATCAAATTCTGTTTCGATGGCTCAAAAAATGAGGAGTGCTCGACGAAGGCGATCGAATCGCCAACCTTGAACGTGAGCACGCCGCGTAGGTGGTCCGCGGAAAGCTGGTGCAGGCCGTAGAAATCTATCGTTCCGATTGGACGTGAAACTATCGGCGCCGCCGTTGGAGCGCTCGCGGTCGTGGCTGACTGCATTAGAGTCGATTGCTCTCCACCACGCGCGGTTGTATGTGCGGTCATCACAGCAATCACACCGCACAGCACCAATGTGAGCCCAGCCTTGCGGGATTCTGGAATAGGGCTCCGTGCGATTCGGCACTGGCCAAATCGCAGCTCGAATGTCGCTGGTTCGTACTTGTCCATCGCTTGACTTAGCGTACCTGAACTTCTCAATGGCCGCTGAGGCGCCAAATCGACCGTCCAGAAGCGGCCTGTCGGCGAAGCCTCCTCCGAGATGCCGGTCTTGACCCATTCTCCCGACCAACGCGCACCGGCAGTGTTCGTGAATTTCCCGTGGCCACCGTGCTTGGCAGTGGCAAGCCGACTACCGTGATGCGGTCCGCTCGGCCGGCTTCTTGCCGAAGTACACGTTGGTCAGCGCCGGGCTGTTGATCTGATTGATCGCGGCTTCAAGCAGCGTACGCTGACACTGGCCCCTTTCAAGACCGCTCGCCCGGTAGATCATATGCGCGCACACCCGCCGGGCTGCGCCACGGATCCGGTCTTCGAGAGTGTGGATACCCGCCGAAGTCGCGAGGTCCAGATCGTGATAGTTCACAACTTCCTTCGGGCTGTATCGTGTCGATCCGGGAGTCTGTGCCTGCAGGGGAGCATTGAGTGCAAATGAGGCCAGCAGGGCGGTGGCGACCAGGGTGGTGTTGAGCTTGGGGTTCATGCTGGTCATCTCCAGGCAAGTGTGGTTGAGTAGGTAGCGCCAGCGCTTTGTTTGCCGCTCGCGTGGTGTGGGGGTAGGTTGTGCGGCGGGCCTTGAGAAGGCTTTGGCCATCCCGTGAGTCGTTATGAGAATGTGTGACTGACCGTTATGAGCGCCCCGCTGGACAGCCAAGTTTTTGTATTTGGCGGGTTTTCACTGGACCCAAGGCAGAGGCTCCTGTTTGGGCCGGACGGTGAACCGCGGCTCTTGAGTGGGCGTGCCTTCGAAACGCTGCTGTACTTGGTCGAAAACCCGGACCGCTTGATCGATAAGCAGACCTTGATGAAGGCTGTCTGGCCCAACATGGTCGTGGAGGAAAACAACCTCAACCAGAACATTTCTATCGTCCGCCGTGTGCTGGGGGAGATGCCCGGCGAGCATCGCTTCGTGGTGACGGTGCCGGGACGCGGGTTCAGATTTGTGGCAGCGGTGAACCGGCAGGACGGGCTCGCCCAGGCGGACCCCAAGCTGAAACCTGAGCTGCCTGAATCGGTGGGAGCGCCGCAGGCGCGTCCGGCGGTGAAAATGAGTCCGCCGGAATTACACGTGACCGACCACCTCACCCGGGTCACTGAGGCTAGACGCGGCCCATGGGCTTTGGTGTTAGGGGCAATGTCGCGCGCGGTTCGGCAGGTCCTCGGTGTTGCTCGCGGACGTTTGCCTTGGTTGGTCGCCGCCATCGCAGTGCTCGTTGCACTGTCCCTCGCCGTGCCGGCGGTGCGGTATCTGCGCGAAGCGCCGCCGCGGGAAACGCGCGTCGACATCGTCACCCCCGCATCCGATGATCCGGCATCGTTTGCGCTCTCACCGGATGGCCGGCAGATCGTATTCCGCGCCGCCGATGAGGATGGCACGCAACGCTTGTGGCTGCGGTCTCTGAGTGCGTCGAGCGCGCAGCCGTTGGCAGGTACAGAAGGTGCGCATTATCCCTTCTGGTCCCCCGACAGCCGGTCGGTGGGGTTTTTCGCGGGCGGCCAGCTTCAGCGCCTCGACCTCGGAGGTGGAGCGCCGCGCACTCTCGCTGCAGCCCCCGATGGGCTGGGCGGCGCATGGAATGCAGACGGTGTGATCCTGTTTGCGGCGTCGCTCGGGGTACCGTTGTCGCGTATTTCGGCCGCGGGGGGCTCGGCAGTAGCCGCTACGAAGCTCGCGGCGACACAGTTGCTGCACGCTCAACCGGTCTTCCTCCCCGATGGCCGGCACTTCGTGTTCGGCGCGACAGGCACCTCGCCGGAGACGGAGGGGATTTATCTCGCCGCGCTCGACTCGACCGATGTGCAGCGGCTCACTTCGACCGAAGGCTTAAGAGCCTATGTCCCTGGCTGGCTGCTGTGGATAGAAGACGGTGGCAGTTTGGTCGCGCAGCGGCTCGATCTCGCGCGGCAGAGGCTCATTGGCCTTCCGGTGACGATCGCTGACGGAGTCGGTGCGCTTTCCGTATCGGCAACGGGGCTGGTCGCCTACCGCACGGGGACAGGGCGGCTGCGGCAACTGCGGTGGTTCGATCGCGCCGGGAGGCCGCAGGGGGTGTTGGGCGATCCAGACGAGACTCTCGTATACTCAAGCGTCTCTCCCGATGGGCAAAGGGCCGTGGTGGCCCGTACTGTTCGGGGCAACCAAGATCTGTGGCTGCTCGACGGCACCCGCACGAGCCGCCTGACGTTCGATCCGGCAAACGATGTCCTCCCGGTCTGGTCGCCGGATGGCCGCGCGGTCGCGTTCTCTTCTACTCGAAGCGGATCACTCGAGCTCTATCGGACGACTGTGGATGGGGCGGGCACCGAGGAGCTGCTCGTGGCCTCGCCGCAGCCCAAGGCGTCGATGGACTGGTCAAGGGACGGGCGATTCTTGCTCTATATCAGCCTCGATCCGTCGGCGAAGAACGCCCTGTGGGTGCGACCAATGACAGGGAATCAGAAGCCGTGGGTATTCTTGAAGTCGACGTTCAACGAAGCCGGCGGGCAGTTCTCGCCGGACGGCCGATTCGTGGCGTTCGAGTCTGACGAGTCGGGACGCAATGAGATTTACATCCGCCCGTTCGCACCCCCGGGCGAGGCTGCGAACCCGGCCAGGGGGCAGTGGCAGATCTCCACCGCCGGGGGCATTCAACCTCGCTGGAGTCCCGATGGTCGGGAAGTGTATTACCTCGATCCGCAGGGCCGGCTGATGGCGGCCTCGATCACTGTGACGGGCGCGACGGTCGCGCCAGGCGCGCCGGTGCTGTTATTTGCGACGAAGATCTTCGGAGGTGGAGTCGAGAGTGTGCAAGCTTTCCAATACTCCGTGGCTCGCGACGGGCGGTTCCTGATCAACACGCTGCTCGATGAGAGCGGCTCCACCGCGCCGATCAGGCTGATCCAGAACTGGCAGCCGACGGGCAAGTGAAGCCTCCTCCGACAATCCGTCCGTCCGATGGCCATGACGACGGGACGTTTGTCACGCGAATGTCTGCTATCTGGAGACCTGTCAATCAAAGACGAATGTCTCGTTCGGGCCGGAAGCGTTGGATCCCCGGAAAAGCCGACAGTCGGCGAAAACGTCCTAAGAAACCGGGGGAAGCCCATTCTGACCCGAAGCTGCCAGATGTGAGCGGCCGCAATCAGGAGGCGCTCCTGAGGATAATTGAAGCCTCGCGCGCGGCTCACTTGCGCCGGGCACCGGTCTCGTCAGCGCGACGCCAGTTAGACTGACTGGCTCGACTCGCTCTTCGGATCTTGAAAGGTTTCAGTGTCGCGGCAGCCGGCCGCCCCACGTTGTCTATCTCCAGCGCGACGGGAAGCCGCGGTTACCCATCGAGCCTGCAAAACCGATGATGGTCTTGGCAAATAGGCCCTTTGAACTTCGCTCGATCTGCATTGGGCGCGCCTGGTCCACAGGGAAGTTCAGATCGTCGGCATTGCGGATGCGTTCATAGTAGCGATCAAGCCCGGGGGCGGTCATCTTGCGATGGGACTTGTATGGTTCCGTGCCAGAATAGAGTTCGTCCATTAGGGGGTCCGGCAGATAGAGCTGGGTCGTGACAACCTGTCGCTCATGAAATACCTTCACGTGAATGTGAGTTGTGCGGCGGACAACCTTGAGCGGCTCCGGCGCGGGCACGAGTTCCCAACCCGGCACGACGGTATCAAATTCGACGTAGCCGCTCTCGTCGGTGATCTGATGGCCGCGCAAGAAGGTTTGTCCGGTCGTATCCACCGTTTGCAGATCATGGCCGACGTTTGAATACAGGCCCGCACCATCAGTCTGCCAAACGTCGACGACTGCGCCGCTGAGCGGCAGGCACGCACTTTGACCGGACATGCCTGCAATCAGGATTCCGAGCCTCAATGGAACTCCTGGATGGCCCTCGACGAGGGAGCGCCTTTGCCTGGAAGATTCGTAGTAGAAAGGGCCCTCGCTCACCTCCGGCGTGCGCACACAACTGAGCGTCGCACCACCCATTCGGTTGACCACGTCGTCCCACTGCTTTCGTGTGAGTGGTGCGCGTCCGTCGAGCATTCGCTGGGCACTTGCGAAGCCAGAATGACCGGCCGCGAGTACGAGCCCTGAACCAATAAGAAACCGGCGCCGGCTCGTGTCCAGTAGCAGTGCGTCGTTGCTCGCCGGATTGTTGTCGCCTGTCGATTCCATCGAAACTCTCCCAAGAACAGTTGATGTACGCTCACCTCGCTTCTTTTACGGAAGCGTTGCCCTTGGACGTTCGCTGGGATTATTGCACGCGAGCCAAAACCCTGGCGAATCCGGCCACGGCAAGCGAATGACGGGTATCCGGCTGTCAGGTTGGGACGGCGTACTTCCGATCCTGGCCGCAAGCCGCCTGAGATCTCACTCGTCAGCGGTCATTCGTGAGAATGCATGGCACCAACTCGGGCGCGGGAAGAAGGTACAAGAGAAGCATCTGACCATTCCCGTTCTGGCGGCAATGCTGAGCGGACTATCTCCTAATCGCCTCGAGCTCCCGCGCGCCATCCACGAGACTTCGGCACCGTCTGTGAAGGCATTGGCAGAGCTCCCAGGGAGCGATTACAAATGTGTTCACGAGGATGTCGAGACGTTGACTGCGTCCGGTTTACTGAGCCGTGACAACCGCAGTGTTGCTTCTCCCGACGTTGCGATCACTTCAGAGATGCGTCTTTAGAGTTCCGCCGATCGACGCTGCGCCCGATTCTGCCGGTGGTTCTGCACCTTTCGTCACGACGACCCTGTCTCACCTCCGATCAGCTCGGCATGCAGCCCCTTCAGCCTGGAGAGCAATGGATCAAGTTTTGTCTGGATTTCTCGTCGGCACCACCAATACGCAAAGGCGGACAGCGCGACGCACGTAGCAAGCAGTGCCCACCCCATTGGACCGGGTGCATAGCTTCCCGTTTTGTCGTGACTACCACCGAGCCCCGACAACACGACGGCAAACATCATGGGCGCCAAATACCAGGCCACCGCCCTCCTCCAAGTGTCTCGGTGCTTCTGGGCTCGTTCAATCTCTATCTCTATGCGGGAGCGCAACGTCCAGCCGTCCGATCTGTTGACGTTGACAGAACTGCGAAGCACAGCAACCAACCAGATGGTAAAGGCGACCCACGCCGCGGCGCCCAGTTTTGACATCCATCCAGCGCCATCGAGGGACACGAACTGGGCAAATACTTCTATCACCGAAACACCGAGGAACGTGACGACCATCCAGAGGTTTCCAAATCGAATACCGCGACGCAGCTCGGCTACTTGTCCTTTGAGACTCTCGAATCGAAAATCGATGATCGGTTCCGCGCGTTGCATTTCCATTCTCCATTCAACCTTCAAGTCATCGAGGTTCATAGGATCACCGTGTGTTCAGTCGACATACGCATCACTGAACTTCTGTTTGAGGCGATTGACGCGTACGTTGACCGCATTACTACTGATGCCGAGAACTTTGCTCATCTCGTCGGCTGTCAGCCCATCCAGGTACATCATCAGAGTCGCAGCATCGATATCGCCGAGCATCTGAAGGAAGCTCTCGAGTACGTCAGCCATGCCCGGACCCGCCCGCGCGGCTGCGGGACGCGACGACTGTGCCGCGAGTGCCGCTCGTCCTTGTCGCTCCCTGATCGAGGTCTTGACGTAAGTCATCGCCGCATTCAATGCGACCCGGTAGATCCAGGTTTCGATCTTGCGTCAGACCTGAAACTCGGATAGCTGCGCCATAAGCGCACCAAGATGTCTTGCATCAAATCGTCGACGGCGCCTATTGAGGCGTAGCGAAGAGCTATACGGCGAATCCGGGAGCCATGTTGCCGTATCAGTTCGTCAAACTCGGATGGCATGCCGTTTCCCGGCCGGGGTTTCTCTATTAGTCATGCAGAAGCGATGAAACTTACAGGGACGGCCGCTTTGCGGCCAACGTCGGCCGTCATGGGCGGTCATCTCGATGCCCAGCGGCTGCCAGTCGTCTTGGCTGCCATTGGCTAGCGATTGCGCGGATTGGAGCGGGTGATGGGAATCGAATATATCGCTGGCGTGCGGTTATTGTCCGCAAATCAAACGGTTGCGAGCGACGTGGAGTGCCGCGTGTGATTTACATGTGAATAAGGCTGCTATATCAGCCAACGCTAGCCAATGCGGCCGAAGTAACTGGCGGGTCGCTCGCGCTGTTGATCAGACGCGCAGGCCGGCCAGCCCTGGTCCCTCGTACTGTGGATCATAGCCCTGCTCCGCTGGCGGACACATCTACGCCCGAACCGCCGCCCAGGCGGTAGCCTGTGCGTGCCTGAGACGGTTCCCTAACCGACCAGCGCATCGAGCGCCTTCATCGCAACCTCCTCGGTCACGATGTCGGGATAACAGGCATGTTGAAAGATCAGTGCGTGGACAAGCGCATTCGCGACGATAGTGAACTCGAGAGGTGCCAGCGAGAGTCGCCCCTCCTTCGTCAGATGAGCAACGTTCTGCGCGGATTTTTCATGGATCTCGCGTGCAGCCTTAATGAACCGCCTGGCGAGATCTTCATGCGTGAGCGCGTATAAATCGAGCTCAGCGAGAAAGGCGAAATGTCTACGTCCATTGGGAGGACGCTCGAAGGATCTACCGATCATCGCGCGCAGCTGCTCCCTCAGCGGCGCATCTTCCTTAATGATCGGAATGGCCCGCCTGCTTCGCTCCGCGGTGACCGCGAACACAAGATCGTCCTTGCTCTTGAAATTCCCGTAGATCGCACCTTTGCTAAGTCCGGCACGTGCGGCCACCTCGTCGAGACTCACGGCGAATATCCCCTTCGACTCGAACAGCTCGGCCGCGGAGTTGAGCAGCCTTTCGCGCGTGCGTGCGCGCTTGGCACCGGGCACGGCGCGGCCCCGCGCCCTGGCTTTCTTCGCAGACCCCGCGATGGGAACTTTCGCCATGTCAGCGATAATATACTAGTAGTATATTATACCATCGGTATAAACCGGTGCCAAAGGAAGATGCAGATGAGTTACCTCAAGGGCGTCTGTCTCATCGGGCTGGTGAGCGCCTATGTACTTGCGTGCGCCGCACAGGAAAGGACTATTCGACCGCTTCGCACACCTGTTGCCGAGGGTGCCGGCCCAGGCTCGCTCAGCCGCTCGGTGCCGCTCGGCGATGGCCGGCACCTTTCGATCAGCTGCCTCGGCACCGGCTCCCCCACCGTTGTTCTTGAGGCGGGTCTGGACTGGGGCGGAAGTTGGAGCTGGATAACCGTGCTGCCCGAAGTTGCGCGCTTCACGCGGGTCTGTGCATACGATCGCGCGGGTAGTGGTTTTAGTGATCCCGGCCCGATACCGCGCGATGGCAAACACATTGTGTCCGATTTGCACGCGCTCTTGGGCGCGGCCGGCGAGAGACCGCCGTACGTCCTGGTCGGCCAGTCGCTCGGCGGTGCCTTGGTCCGCCTCTACCGCCTTCGCTATCCCACTGACGTGGGTGCCATGGTGCTCGTCGACCCTTCGCAGCCTGGACCGAATGAGTGGCGCAAGCCCTGGGTGCCGAAGTTTCGCAAATGCCTAGAACTCGCAAAGCAAAGCGCCATATTCGACCGCCACCATGGACTGCATGCCTCCTGGCGGCCTAGCCAATCGGCCAGCCGTCGTGGTTCACGCCATTGTTGAAATCGCGCAACGCCCGGGGACCTGGCGGAATCAACTCTCTGAAATCGAGCATTTCGATTCCTATTTCGCGGAGTTGGAGACCGGCGAGCATCCGCCGATTGCAACTCCGACCATCGTCTTGACGGCGTCCGAGCAGGGCGGCCTTGACCAGACGGCTCGCGCTGAATGGATCGCGGGGCACGCACGGATTGCAGCTCGTTTCGTTCCTGGCGAGCAACGCCTCATACTCAAAAGCTCCCACGGGATACAGCTCGACAGACCGGAAGTCATCGTACGGGCAATCAGGGACGTGATTCTCGAGGCGAAGCGTCACTCATGAACTGGGTGATCCGGGCCAGTATCGCGCTGGGTGCATTGACCGCGTTCGCGGCTCTTCTGGCCGGATTCTGTGCCCTTTCGTATCGGAATGAAATGCGCAAAGATGAGGCGCGGGGGATCAATGAGGCCGATTACATCAAGATTGGCGGGATTGACCAATGGGTGCAGATTCGCGGCGATGACCGGAACAATCCTGTCTTGTTGTATCTCAATGGGGGGCCTGGATTTTCGACCATCAGTGGTACGTACTGGTACCGCGCGTGGGAGCGCCACTACACGATGGTTATGTGGGACCAGCGCGGCGAGGGCCATACGTTCGATCGTTCCGGCACATCCGTCAAAGACACGATGACGATATCTTCAATTACCGAGGACGGCATTGAAGTCGCCGAATACCTCACTCGTCATCTGCACATGAATAAGATCATGCTCCTCGGACATTCCTGGGGCTCGATGCTTGGGGTGCACATGGTGCATTTACGACCCGAGCTCTTCTCCGTTTACGTCAGGCACCGGCCAACTCGTCGATGAACAACAAACTGCGCAGGCCTCCTATCCGTTGCTGCTAGCCCGCGCGCACTCACTCGGCAACAGGCGGGCAGAGCAGGAACTCATAGCAGCCGGACCTCCCCCTTATCCCTCAGATGTACGCAGGTGGATCCCACTCTTGACCTGGGCTCAGGCGCTCGATCCGCCGTCTGCGGAGGAATCCAGACTATCCCCGAGCCGACTCTGGCTGACCCTGCGCGGCCTGTTCGCGCCGCGCGAGATAGCGCCTGGGATAACGCCCGCCGTCCAGTTCTCGCTGAGCACGATGTGGCCTGCGATGGTCAAGGACGATTTGCCATCACTGGGTCTGCGATTTGAAGTGCCGGTAGTGCTTATTCAGGGCACGGAGGACATCACAACGGTAACCGCGCTCGCGAAGGGCTACTTCGACCGAATCGATGCACCGACCAAGCGTTTCATCACTCTCGCCGGCGCGGGACACCTCGCGATCTTTAGAGACCGCGCGAGATTCCTGAGGGCGCTTGACGAGTTCGTCCGTCCATTGGCGAAATCCGACTCGCACACGTGATCGTGCCAGTCGACCTACGCCGGCCCTTCGGCGCAGGTCATCATGCCGTTGCGCGATACATTCGAGTCCCATCACCAGCTCCATCTGACGTGCGCTGGCCTGGCAGGAAGGGTTAGTGGAGCGGGTGATGGGAATCGAACCCACGTTAGCAGCTTGGGAAGCTGCAGTTCTACCATTGAACTACACCCGCGCGGGGGACTGATTCTACGGGTGGGGCCGCGCCCGCCGCAATGCTGCGGCCCTATAATGTCGGGCCATGAAGCCTGAACTGAACCTGCTGCTGGAAATCCGGGCGACGCTCGAGGCGCCGATCATCGTGGGCGAGGTGCCGGAGGGCACACGTCGCGTGGTGCCGGTGTCCGGCGGAACCTTTGCGGGCCCGAAGCTGCGCGGCACCTTATTGCCGGGCGGCGCCGACTGGCAGTACCTGCGGCCCGACGGCGTGATGGTCGTCGAGGCGCAGTATCTGTTGCGCACCGAGGATGGCGTCATCATTCAGGTCAACAATCGCGGTATGCGCCACGGGCCCGAAGAGGTGATGCGCCGCCTTGCGGCCGGTGAGCCGGTGGATCCGGCAGAGTACTACTTCCGTGCGACGCCAAGGCTGACCGCGCCGGCCGGCCGGTACGACTGGCTGAATCGCCGCCTGTTCCTGTGCAGCGGCGCCCGGTATCCGGACGCCGTTGCGCTCTGGTTCTACGAAGTCGGCTAGCGCCGACTGAGGCGACTACTTGGCGAGCTGGAACAGCGTCGAGGGCACCCAACCCTCATTGCCCAGTTCATCGGTCACCTTCCACCAGATCCCGTCCTTGTCACCGCTCGGGTACAGCGTCATGCCGGGTTCCAGGTCGCGCACGACCTTGGCCTTGAGGTTCGAGGCCGAATACATCTTGCCGGGCTTGGACATGGTCACCGACTGCGACACATTGTCGGCCTTGGCATTCAGATCCATGCCCTTGATCTGCGTGACCAGCTTGGTGAAGGCATCCAGGTAAGCCATCGTGATGACCTGGCCGATCTCGGTGTTCGCATAGCTGCTGGCGCCCGCGGCCGCGAAACCGCCAAAGAACGCCCCGCCGCCCGCGCCCCAGCCCAGATCGGTCTTCTTCGAATGCCCCTGTTCCAGTGCCACCTGCTCGGTGGAGCGCACGTCCGTCAGTGTCAGCACCACGTCGGCCGTCTTGCTCTTGAGGCTGATGCCGCCGACGACCGCGCCGGCCAGGCCGTGCATGAATCCGCCGAGCACCCCACCCACGTTCGTGCCGCCGGAGTTGCCGTTCTTCGTGACCAGGTCCGGCACCAGCACGTAGTCGGCGGCCTTCATCTGGCCCTTGCCGATGTTCGAACCGCCGCGAGTTTCACCACTGGCCGACAGGGCGCGCTCCCTTTGGGCCGCGGCAAGGCCCTTGCCCCGGTCCAGCAGCGTGAAGCAGTTCGACTGCGACACGAACACCTTGATGAGTGCTTCGGGCGATTCGAGCTGGTAGGCCGTCCACCAGTTGTTTTCCGGTTCGGTGACCGCCAGGGTGCCGATCTTCTTTTCGCAGGTCGGGATCTGCGGCGGTGGCGTATCGGCAGCCTGTGCACTGGCCACCAGGCCCGAACCGCAAATCACGAGTGAAGCCAGACTTCCAACGGTGAAACGCTGAGTACGCACAGGACCTCCCCACTTGCCTTTGGTATCCGCTGCGCCGTACCGCAGCGTGCCCCTGCTTGCGAGCAAGGGTCGTTGGGGGGAATTGTAGCGAAAGGAACCGGCGGTCTGCAGGCCAATCGGCGCCAAAAAAAGGGCGGGTGATCGACGCATCACCCGCCCCTGTTGCGTTGGGGACCCTGCGGGGCCTACCGCACCGTGTAGCCGCGTGCGTCCAGGCAGGCAGCCATGGCACGCCCGTAGGCGCTGCGAACCCCGGCCGTGGCGCCCGAGGAGGACTGGCTGGTGGGGTCAAATCCGGTCTGGCCCTTCGCCCAGCTGTGGCACTCGAACTTGTCCTGCGCCTGCTGCTGATCGCTCTGGCCGTTTCTGGGGTAGGCGATGATCCCGTCAACCGGTGCATTCGGTGCGGCATCCGGCGGAGTGTTGTCCTCCACCGCATTGCCGGCCTCCGCACCTGCCGCCACCGCGGCGTTCACGTCATCCGAGTAGCCCGCGCTCGAGGCCGGCGGCGGATCCACCGCGACATAGTTGTTATCCGCGGGATTCCAGTTGTAGTACACATTGTTCACGTAGTAGTAGGGCACTCCGCCCCACCAATAGGTGGCATACAGCGCCGGCAGGAAACCCAGGTACAGCGGGTATGACCAGCCGTAGTAGGCGCGCGGCCAGTAACCGCCGTGCCAATAGCCCCCACCCCAGGACGGGTGGTAGCCATAGCCGATGCCGCCACGCAGGCCATAGCCGTATCCGCGACCATAGCCATAGCCCCCGCCGGCACGCACCTGGGCATGCACGCTGGGACCAAAATTATGTGGCCCTGCATAAGAACGGGACCCTGCAAAAGAATGCGGCGCTGCGGAGAAATGTCCGCCCCCGGCGCCGTGGCTGCCACCCCCGCTGGGTGCTCCGCCGTGGCCACCGGAAAAATGGGCGCCCCCGCCGCCGCCATGGGGCTCGGCAAACGCGGCCGTCGTACCCACCCACAGGGTGGCTGCCACGGCGACGACTTTCAGAACATCAGCGGCCTTGGTTCGAGCTCTCGCACTGACCTTGGCGTTCATCGTTTGCTCCGTCGCGGTTGAAAAAAGGTGCCGCGTCATCGTTTCAGGTTCGAGGTCCGATGTGACTGCCCCATGCTAGATAAAACGCGGCTTCCGGGCCCACGATGACATTCTACTCCCTTGTGAAGTTGTTTCAAAATCAATGGGTTAACAAAGTGTTAAGCATCCTTAACTTCGCCTTTCGGGATCCTTACGGGTGTAGCTGCTCAGGCCAGGCTGGTGGCAGCGACCTTGGCACGGTCGTCGTGACCGATCAGTTTGATCCATATGCTGTCGAACTGTTCCGCCGAGGCGCCCTGCAGCGCCATCGAAGCGCGCACCGTGCCTTCCGAGATCCGGCCATGCTCAAACAGCACGGCCAGCGCGGCGAGTTTGCGCCCGAAGGCGAGTGAACGACCCAGAGGCGATGGCGGCTCGCTCGGCAGCGCGGTATCGCGCGGCCGCTGTTCCTCCAGCGCGGTGAGCACCCGCTCGGAGAGGTCCCAACTCGCCGCCACGCGCTTGGCGACTCCCGCGCACTGCGAATCGATGAGCGAAATGATCACCGCCGGATGGGGCGCCCGTCCCTCGAGCAGCGTCTGGGCGCGATCGGCGACGATCCGATAGACCACGATCGCGCCCAGTCCCATGGTCAACGCCAGCAACTGGGCGACGAACGGATCCGCATTTTCGACCTGCGCGGCGTAGTTCTCGGCTGCACTGGCGGCGCGGAAGGTGTGCTCCCAGACGATTTCCGGAAAGCGCGGGTAATGGGTCGCCGCAAGTTTGAACACCGGCTGCACCAGCACCGTGGCGATCAGCGAGTGCAGTCCGTCCGTGCCCAGCATCGCCACGGCCCGATCGAGGCTCTCCACCGGATCCTCACTGACCCGGTAAACGGGACTGTTGGCAACCTTCAGCAGGTTGCCGGCAAGCGCCGGATCACGCGCAAAGATATTCGCCAGCTGGTGCTGCGTGCTCTTCTTGTCGTGCACGGCCCGCAGCAGCTGCGGCAGCATCATCGGCCGGCGCATGACGTACCGGGGCTCGGTAGCCAATTTGTCGAAGACCGCATCCGCGTTCTCCGCAATGAGGAGCAGCTCCCGCTGAGGCGGCGCCTCATGAGCCTGCTTACCGAAGGCCAGCTCATACATGCCGTGGAAGGTCTGCGAGTCGCTCAGCGACTGGGTTTCAAGCAGGGCCGCACCCGCGGCGGCCGCGGCGGCCGGCGTCGCCGGGCGGGCGGCGGGAGCGGCCAAGCTGGCCGGTGACACGCCGGTGGGTGTCTCCGGGCGTCGGGCGTCCCGAACGGCGGGGCTGTTCGCTTGCGGAGCCGTGCCGGCCGCGCGCGAGAATCCCCGCAGCAACAGCCACACGCACACCGCACCGGCGGCGGCCGCCAGGACGAGAAGCAATCCGATGACCATGCCCTGAGCCATCACGGCATTGATTCTGCCATAGATACTCCATGCGTCGCGCAGCCAACTGCCTGCCGTGCGACGAACGGGCCGGGTAGAATGCGTGACGTTAGGTCACAATCGAAGTCGACGGTATGCAGCAGAAGGTACCTTTACTTGCCCGCGGCGACGTGGTGGACGTCATTGCACCGGGTTTCCGCTGCACCCCGGAGCAACTCGCAGGCGGCATCGAGTTCCTGCGGCGCCAGGGGCTGGTGCCGCGCGTGCCCCCGGATCTGTTCGGCGAGGATCTGCTGTGCGCCAACTCCGATGCCCGGCGTTTTGCGCAGCTGCGCACGGCGCTGTACGCGCGCGACTCGCGTGCCGTGTGGTGCGTGCGGGGGGGCTACGGCGCGATCCGCATCATCGAGCGACTGCAGGCGCTGAAGCCCCCCTCGCGACCGAAGCTGCTGATCGGCTACAGCGATGCCACCACCCTGCATCAGCTGCTGAACCTGTTCTGGGGCTGGCCCTCGCTGCACGGCCCATTGCTGGATCGACTCGGCAGCGTTGATATTCGCGAGGAGGAACGCGCCGAACTGCATGCGGTGCTGTTCGGCAACGCCCCCACGACGATCTTTGCCGACCTCCTGCCGCTGAACGCCGCCGCGCGGCGCCGGCAGCGCATCCAGGCCAGACTGACCGGGGGCAACCTGACCGTGCTGCAAAGCACCCTGGGCACCGCGCTGCAGCGGCGCGCGTCCGGCGTGCTGTTCCTGGAAGACATCGGCGAGCGGGGCTATCGCATCGATCGCATGCTCGAACAGCTGCGCCAGGCCGGCGTGCTGCGCAACATCAAGGCAATCGTGCTGGGCAACTTCATCGGTGGCGCCGAGGTCGACGGCAGCAATTTGGGCCCGGCGGTGCTTGAGCGCTTCGCGCAAAGTCTTGCCATTCCGGTGCTGTCCGGGCTGGCGGTCGGTCACGGCAGCGCGCAGCGCCCCCTGTTCCTGCACGCGCGCGCCGAACTGAGCTGCGGACCGACGGCGCAACTCATCGTGCACACACCCTCCTTCGCGCCTCGACCCGCGCCCCGGGCCCGACCGCGTCGATGAACCCGCAGACGCACCCGCGCGGCGTGCGCTCCTTCGTGCTGCGCGCCGGACGCATGACGGCGGGCCAGCAGCGCGCCCTCGAGACGCTCTGGCCGCGATTCGGCCTGGAGTATGCCGATGCCCCCTGCGACCTCGATGCATTGTTCGGTCGCCGAGCGCCGCGGGTGGTCGAGATCGGCTTCGGCAACGGCGCGAACCTCATCCGCATGGCGAGTGAGCGGCCGCAGGACGACTTCCTGGGCATCGAGGTGCATCGACCCGGCGTCGGCAGGGCGCTGCTGGATATCGAACGACTGGGCCTTGCCAACATTCGGATCAGCAACCACGATGCCGTCGAGGTGATCGGCCGGCAATTGCCGGAAGGCTGCCTGGATGAGGTGCTGGTGCTGTTCCCGGATCCCTGGCACAAGAAACGCCACCACAAGCGCCGGCTGCTCAATGAGGCGTTCGTGACCCTGCTGGCGACGCGCCTGAAACGCGGCGGCGTGCTGCGGGCCGCCACCGACTGGGAACCCTACGCCCTCGAGATGCTCGAAGTCTTCAGCGCCTGCGCATTGCTCGAGAACACCGTCTGCGACGGCGGTTACGTCCCGCGGCCCGATTCCCGCCAGCCGACCCGTTTCGAGCAACGCGGCGAACGGCTGGGCCACGCAGTGCGGGACCTGGCGTTCAGGCGGCGCTAGAAACTCGCGCGAATCCCGTCGAGCACGAACTGCACGGCGAGGGCCCCGAGGATCACCCCAAACAGCCGATTGGCCACGTTGGTGCCGGTGACCCCCATGGTGCGCATCAGCGGGACGGCGATCAGCATCACGGCCAGCGTCATCAGCAGCACCAGCGCCACGCAGGCGGCCATGGCCACGAACTGCAGCGGGTGGCTGCTGATGGGCAGCGGCCCGAACCACAGCAGGATCGTGACCAGCGCGCCCGGACCCGAGATCAGCGGGAAGGCCAGCGGAAACACCGAGACGTCCCGGCGCCGGCGGCTCTCGGCCTCCTCCGGGGTGGAGGTGCGGGTCCCGGACTCGCGGGCGAAGACCATCTCCAGCGCAATCAGGAACAGCAGCAGGCCGCCGAAAATGCGGAACGCCTGGATGCTGATGCCCATCGCCGCCAGGAACGGCGTGCCGATCAGGGAAAAAGTCAGCAGGATCAGGGCCGAGATCGACACTGCCTTGTAGGCCATCCTGCGCTGGTGTTCGGGCGGGGAACCGCTGGTCAGGCTGACGAATACCGGCGCGATGGACAGCGGTTCCACCACCACGAAGAACACGATGAAGAACTTGATGACCTGGTCAATCATGATGCGAAGGTGCGGGATTTCATCCTGCAGCGCGAGCTTGTCCGATGCGGCGCGATATTCTTGAAAGCCCTGTGAATCAGGCGCAACATGATTCCGCGCATGGCGTGCGAGCATACCAACGCCGCCCCTGCGGCGTGCAGCTGTTGTAAGTAACCTTCGTCGAGGAGTTTACGATGGCGACTCAACTTCCGGGCGTCGGGGCCTGGTACCGACTCAACGGCGGACCGCCCTTCGAGGTGGTCGCGCTGGATGACCATGACGGCACCATCGAGGTGCAATACCTCGACGGAACCCTGGAAGAGCTGGACATGGAGGACTGGAAGTCCTGGTGCGATGAACGCACGCTCGAGGCCGCCGATCCGGGCGAGGACTGGAGCGACTCCGCCGACGTGGAGGCCGATGAGGGCCATTCGCGCTTTGGCCCGCAGGGCGACAACAATGATCTGCGGGCCGCGTCCCTGGACGACATCGACCTGTTCGATATCGGCTGACTCATCTCACGGCAGTGCCTGCCGGTGCGCAGGGCGCGTCAGCAGGTAGATGAACAGCAGGCTCGGGATGCTCAGGCTGGCCGTGTACATGAAGAAATGCGGATAGCCGATCCTGTCCACCACCAATCCGGACGTCCCCTCCAGCAGCTTGCCCGGCAGCGCGTACAGGGATGCAAACAACGCATACTGCGTCGCCGTATAACGCGAGCTGGTGAGCGCCGACAGGAAGGCGATCAGCGCCGTGCCATGCAGCGCCAGCGCCAGGTTATCCAGACCATTGGCAAACCCCAAGCCCATCACCGTCGGTCCATGGGTGCTTGCCAGTAAGGAAAATCCGAGATTCGAAAGCATGATCATGATGCTGCCCAGAACCAGGGCACGCACGAGACCAAAGCGCGCGATCACGACGCCCGAGATCAGGACGCCGATCATCGACAGCGACAGGCCGATAACCTTCACCACCGCAGCGATTTGACCCGTGGTGTAGCCATGATCGATGTAGAAGGGGTTGGCCATGACACCCATGGTGAAGTCGGTCAGGCGGTAACTGCCGATCAGCAGCAGCAGCAACGCCGCCACGCGGACCGGGAAGCGCCCGATGAAGTCGGTCAGCGGACACACGACGGCGCCGACAAACTCGGCGCCGGCAGCACGCGCGAACGCCGGCCAATGCGTCCGGCTGGCCAGCCAGTCGCGCACGCGCTGTTCCTGGTGTTCACCGACGGGGGCAACGCGGGGTTGTGGTTCGCGCACCAGCAGCGTCGTGATCACACCGACCAACCCCAGGGCCGCCATGGCGGCATAACTGCCGTGCCAGCCCACGAACTGCACGAGGCCCAGCGCACCGGCGGAGCCACAGATCAGCGCCGCCCGAAAGCCGATCTGGTAGGCCGCCGCCATGGCGCCCTGGTCCTGACTCGGGGCAGACTCGATGCGCCAGGCGCTCATGGCGATGTCCTGGGTCGCCGCACAGAACGCGAGCAGCAGGGCGCCGACGGCCACCTGCGACAGATTCGCCGCGGGGTGTGCGACAGACAGATTCAGGAGTGCGCCGACGATGCCAAGCTGTGCGAGCAGCATCCAGCTGCGTCGCCGTCCCAGCAGGCGTTGCAGCAGCGGCAGCCGCACCCGGTCAACAAATGGCGCCCAAAGTAGTTGCACGGAGTAGACCAGCCCCACCCAGGCCAGCATGCCGATGGTGCTGCGGCTGATGCCTTCCTGCCGCAGCCATGCCGACAGCGTGTTATAGACCAGGTAGAAGGGCAGACCGCTGGCAAACCCCAGGAACAGCATCGACACCATGCGGGTCTGCAGATAGACCCGTGCCGCCTGCGACCAGCGCGCTGGGGAATTCGATGTAATAATCTACCGCTCCGCAAAAGTGACAATGATGCACGCGTATCAGCTTGAATTCATAGATCTGGCCCTGTCGCGCGAGGCGCTGCGCTTCGGCCGCTTCACCCTGAAGTCCGGGCGCGAGAGCCCCTATTTCTTCAATGCCGGACTGTTCAGCGACGGCGCCGCAGCCGGCGCCCTGGGCCGTTGCTACGCGGCGGCCCTGGTCGCCTCCGGTCTGCAGTACGACATGCTGTTCGGGCCCGCCTACAAGGGCATTCCCCTGGCCACCGCTACGGCGATTGCCCTGGCCGACCACCACGGCCGCAACGTGCCCTATGCCTTCGATCGCAAGGAGGCCAAGGATCATGGCGAAGGCGGCACCATCGTCGGCACCGCCCTGAAGGGCCGGGTCGTCATTGTGGATGATGTGATATCCGATGGCGCGGCCAAGCGCGAAGCCATCGACCTGATCCGCCGGTCGGGGGCCAGCCCCGCGGCCGTACTGCTGGCCCTGGACCGGCAGGAGCGGGGTCAGGGTGACCGATCGGCGGTGCAGGAGCTTGAGGCAACCCTCGGTGTCGGTTGTGTGAGCATTCTCACACTTGGCGAGCTTCTGGCGGCGCTGGAGAACCCCCCGGATGGCCGCGCCCGCGTATCGGCCCAGCAGCTCGCGGCCCTAAAGGCCTATCGCGCCCAATTTGGGGTCTCCTGACACTTGCGGCGCTGGATGCGACAGGGACATGATGCGCGCAAAGCGGATGTCCTAAACAGCTGAAGATCATGCCAAGACCCCCCCCTGCCGCAAGAGTAACTGTCGCCCTGTTGTGTGCCTGCGCCTGGGGTGCGGCCGCTCGGGCCGAGAGCCCCACGGCGTACAAGTGGGTGGACGATCAGGGGGTGACGCATTACGGGGACCGCATTCCACCGCAATATGCGCAGAAGGAAAGCACGCTGCTGAACAAGGAGGGCGTGCCCATCGGGCACAAGGATGCCACCAAGTCCGCCGGCGAACAGGCGGCCGAGGCCGCCGAGCAGGAGAAGCTGGCGCAGCAGAAGCAGCACGACAGCTTCCTGATGGCCACCTACACCTCGGTCAAGGACATCGAACAGCTGCGCGACGAACGGCTGCTGCAGGTCAAGGGCCAGCGCGTCGCCGCCGAACAATATATCGCCACCTTGAGCGAGCGACTGACGGCGCTGCAGGCCCGGGCCCAGAACTTCAAGCCCTACAGCACCCGTCCCGATGCGCACCGCATGCCCGATGATCTGGCCGAACAGATGGTGCACACCATCAATGACATCCGCACGCAGCGGGCGGCCCTGGCCCAGAGCAAGGAACAGGAAGCCAAGACCCAGACCCAGTTCCAGGCGGATATCGACCGCTACAGGGAATTGCGCGCCGCCCAGGCGGCGGTGCACTGATCAGGTCGCCGGCCGCTCAGCCGCGACCGGAATGACCGAAGCCGCCGGCGCCCCGGGCGCTGGTCTCGAAGTCATTGACGATTTCCAGCGCCACCTGCACGACCGGCACCACCACCAGCTGCGCGATACGGTCCCCCGGCTCGATGGTGAAGGCGGCCTGCCCGCGGTTCCACATCGAGACCATCAGCTGCCCCTGGTAGTCCGAGTCGATCAGGCCGACCAGATTGCCGAGCACGATGCCGTGCTTATGGCCGAGCCCCGAGCGCGGCAGGATCACGGCCGCAAGACCCGGATCGTCCAGGTGAATGGCCAATCCCGTGGGCACCAGCTGCGCCTGACCCGGTTGCAGCACCAGCGCAGCATCGAGGCAGGCGCGCAGGTCCATTCCCGCCGACCCCTCGGTGGCATAGGCCGGCAGCGCAAATGCCTGGCCCACGCGCGCGTCGAGAATGCGCACCTTCAACGGGTGCCTGCGGGTCACCTGATCCATCCGTTCAGCCCTTCTTGACGACTGCCGGCAGTTCGGCGCGGGCCGCATCGGCCCGACGTTCCGCGTACACCACGGCAATGAGTTCGATGAGTTCGCGCGCCAGTTGGGTCTTGGCATTGCGCGGCAGGAGCTTGCGTCCCGATCGCCACAGCACGATCAGTTCGTTGTCCGCGCAGTCGAAGGCCTTGTCATGCCCCACTTCGTTGGCGGCAATCATGTCGAGATTCTTGCGCAGCATCTTCGAGCGGGCGTTCTGCTCGACCGTGTCGGTTTCGGCCGCGAAGCCCACGACAAACGCCGGACGCGAGGGGCCGGCGGCCAGAGTGCCGATGATGTCCGTGGTGCGCGCCATCTGCAGTGCCAGGCTTTCCTCGGTCTTCTTGATCTTCTGGGCGGCCGCCTGGGCCGGCCGGTAGTCGGCCACCGCGGCCGTGGAAATGAAGATGTCCTCGGGCCTGACTTCGGCCTGCACCGCCGCCAGCATGTCGGCGGCGCTCTCGACGTCCACGCGCCGGACTCCGGCCGGTGTGGTCAACGCCACAGGACCGCAGATCATCACCACTTCGGCCCCCGCCTCGCGCGCGGCCAGCGCCACCGCGAAACCCATCTTGCCGGAGCTGCGATTGCTGATGAAGCGCACCGGATCGATGGGTTCACGGGTGGGCCCGACGGTGATCAGAACCCGGCGTCCACTCAAGGGGCCGCTGGGCACCAGCGTCGAGTCGGCGAGGGCTGCGAGTTCGGTCGGCTCCAGCATGCGCCCGGCGCCCACTTCCCCGCAGGCCTGATCCCCGATGCCGGGGCCAAAGACGTGCACGCCCCGTTCCTTAAGCAGCGCCACATTGGCCTGCGTGGCCGAATTGGCCCACATCTGGTGGTTCATCGCTGGCGCGAGGGCAATCGGGGCGGCGGTGGCGAGACAGGTCGTGGCCAGCAGGTCATCGGCGCGGCCACCGGCCAGGCGCGCCAGGAAATCGGCACTGGCCGGGGCAATCAGCACCAGGTCGGCCCAGCGGGCGAGTTCGATGTGTCCCATGGAGGACTCGGCCGCCGGATCCCACAGGTCGGTGCGCACCGGCCGGCCCGAGAGCGCCTGGAAGGTCATCGGCGTCACGAACTCGCGGGCACCGTCGGTCATGATCACCTGCACCTCGGCACCGCCTTCGCGCAGTCGACGCACCAGGTCCGCGCTCTTGTAGGCCGCGATACCTCCGGTGACGCCGAGCAGAATATGTTTGCCGTGCATGAAACCTCTGTTCGGCATTATCCGGCCCGTTCCGACCGGCTGCAAATGACGATATCTACGCCCGATTAGACGCTCGCCAGCCGGCACCATCGCCCGGACACTGCCGGCATGTCCATCAGAAACTGGCTGCCCTCTGAACGGCCGCGTGAAAAGCTCATGGAGCACGGGGCCCAGAGCCTGTCCAATGCGGAACTCCTGGCGGTGTTTCTCGGCACCGGCCGGCGCGGCGGCACGGCGGTGGACCTGGCACACCAGCTGCTGGCGCAGTTCGGGTCACTGCGCGAACTGTTGTGCGCCGAGCGCCACCAGGCCCTGGCCGGGGACGGTCTGGGGCCGGCGCGCTACTGCCTGCTGCAAGCCGCCCTGGAGCTGGCCCGGCGGCATTACCGCGAAACTTTGCAGACCGGTCCCGCGCTCGACTCCCCCGACTCGGCGCGTGGCTTCCTGCTGGCGCAGCTGCGCGATCGGCCCTACGAGGTGTTCTGCTGCCTGCACCTGAATACCAGGCACCAGCTGATCGCATTCGAGGAGCTGTTCCGGGGCACTATCGACGGGGCCAGCGTGCACCCGCGCGAAGTCGTGAAATCCGCCCTCGCGCGCAATGCTGCGGCGGTGATTCTCGCGCACAACCACCCTTCCGGAGTGGCCGAACCCAGCCATGCCGATGAACTCATCACGCAGCGCCTGCGCGATGCCCTGGCACTGGTGGACGTGCGGGTGCTGGACCATGTGATTGTCGGCGACGGCCGCTGCATGTCCTTCGCCGAACGGGGCCTGCTGTAGCGCAGCTTCAGATGAACGCCGGTCGCTGCCCGGCAGACTCCTGTTACTTTCCGTTGAGTTTGCCGCCGGTGTAGGGGTTGAAATTGTAGTTACCCGGAAACTCTTCCTTGGACTGCGGATCGATCTTCTTCGGCAGCAGGCTCGCCAGCGGCAGGCGCCAGTGAAAGGTCTGGTCATAGAGCGTGAACTGGAAGGCTCCGGATTGCACCGGATCAAGCAAGCGGTGCCCGTCCGCGACATCCGGATAGACCACCAGCTCGATGCTCTGTCCGAGTTGCCCCAGCAGTGCCGCCAGCATGGGCCGCATCGCCCCGAGCATGGCCTGGACACCCGACGGCACCTTGTCCGCAGCGACGGGCGCGATCGCCTTGTCGCCCAGCTCCAGGCGAGCATTGCCCAGCAGGTCGGCCCTCGTTGCCACGCCGGTCAGGCCCTGCAGGCCCGTGGATGCGCGCACCAGGGCAAATATCTGGTAGTCGTGAAAGACCTGGTGGATTTCCTCGGCAGTGCCCGCCGGCACGTTGGGATTGCCGGCCAGGCTCAGATCCCAGAATTCTTCCGGGATCCACCAGACCAGGGTGAGCTGCTGCGAGGCCGTGGATGACTGCTGGGTCTCGTGGATGAATTCGCGCAGGTCGGCCGCCCGGACCGCCGGGATCGCGGCCAGCCCCGCGATCAGACCCACCGCGAGGCGCAGCACCCCTCGTCGCCATATTTCCGCACGCATTCGGACCGCCCCTCAGGTGATTTTCTGCCGCGCAAATCATACCCTTCGGCTTCCGCAGCGGCCCGGCCGGCGCGGACCGTGCCCCCGCGCCTTGCGGGAAGGCTTTGCGGCTGGTATAAAGCTCGGCCCCAGCGGTCTGTCCGGGTAATCCGGGATTCCGTAACCAATTGATCGTGAAAGGTTAATTTTATGTCCCGCGTCTGCGAAGTCACTGGCAAGGGCCCCACGACGGGCAATCGCGTTTCGCACGCGAACAATCGGCGCCGCCGCCGCTTCCTGCCGAACCTGCACAGCCAGCGTTTCTGGCTCGAGTCCGAAAAGCGCTGGGTGTCGCTGCGGGTGTCCATTCACGGCCTGCGCACCATTGAGAAGAAGGGCATCGACGTTATCGTTGCCGAGCTTCGCGCGCAGGGCATGGTCATCTAGAGAACTCATCATGCGCGAGAAAATCAAACTGCTGTCATCGGCCGGAACCGGTCACTTCTACGTCACCACCAAGAACAAGCGCCTGCACCCGGACAAGCTTGAAGTGAAGAAGTTCGACCCGATGGTGCGCAAGCACGTCTCCTATAAAGAGACCAAGATCAAGTAAGCGCGCTCGCATTGCGGGCTTGGATTGAATGAGGCCCGGCAACGACCGGGCCTTTTCATTTTCAAGCCGGCTTCTCGCCGCGCACCGTGCAGCGGTACAACTCGCGCCGATACCCCTGGTAATCGTTGTAGGCCTGGTGCACGCACAGGCGGTTGTCCCACATCGCCAGCATGTCGGTTTCCCAGCGCAGGCGGCAGGCGAAGACCGGTTGCGTGAGGTGGTCGGTGAGGAACTTCAGGATCGGCGCCGACTCGTCGGGATGCATGCCCTCGATGCCGATGCCGTAGGACGGATCGACGTACAGCGCCTTCTCCCCCGTGACGGGATGGGTGCGCACCAGCGGGTGGCAGTTGCCGGCGATCTTGCGCACCAGGCTTTCGGACAGCTTCTCGGCACCACGGGTCGCGGCGAGCTGGCCGATGGGGCTGTCACTGACCTGCACGGCTTCCTGCGCCGAGCGCAGCACGTCGCGCAGCGAGAAATGCACTTTCAGATCCGCGATCATGCGCCGATAGGCATCACTCAGATTGATGTAGGCGAGCGCCGAGTTGGCCCAGGTGGTATCGCCACCAAAGGGCGGAATCTGCACCGAGCGCAACGAGGTGATGGCCGGGGGTTCGGGCAGGAACGGCGAGTCGGTATGCCAGCCTTCGCCGAACACCATCTTCGAAGGATCGTCGGCTTCCTTGATCAAGGGATGCACATTGCGATGCCCGGGCACTCCCTGGGTATAGGCGTCCTCGGCAAAGGGGCCGAAGCGCAGACTGAAGGCCTCGTGGGACTCGTGACTCAGCCGCTGGCCGCGCAGATAGATCATCTTGTGGCGAAACAGCGCGTGCCGGACTTCCTCGAACTGGGCGTCGGTGACGTTGGCGGCCTGCAGGCCGATGATTTCGGCGCCCATGGACGCGGCCAGGGGACGCACCTGGATATGCCGGTAGGCGGCGGCGTGATTGTCGAACTTTCCGGTCGGGTGAAGGCGCATCCTTAAGGGCCCCAGGGGATTGGTTTGCACTGCGATGTGGCAAGGGTAACACTTCAGGTTCCGGCGCCAACATGCCGGGGGCAAGGTTGAACTCTACGGTGTAAAGTACAATGCTAGATCCTGCCTTCCCATTGAAACGAGTCCGCGCCATCATTGACCGCAGAACCGCCGACGGAAGACCCAATGACCGACCAGTCCCAGACCCCCCGAGCCCTTAAGACCCTGTTTTTGCAGGCCCCCTCTTTTGAGGGCTTCGACGGTGGCGCAGGATCGCGCTACCAGGCCAAGCGCGAGATCAAGTCTTTCTGGTTCCCTACATGGCTGGCGCAGCCCGCGGCCCTGGTACCCGATTCCCGGGTGGTGGACGCACCGGCCGACGAACTGACCGTCGCCAAGACCCTTGAAATCGCGCGCGGCTACGAGCTGGTGATCATGCACACCAGCACGCCCTCGTTCCCCACCGACGCGCGCTTCGCCGAATTGCTCAAGCAGGACAATCCACAGGTTCGCATCGGCCTGATCGGCGCAAAGCCCATGGTCGATCCGGAAGGCTCGCTGAAAGCCACGACCGCGATCGACTTCGTGTGTCGCGAGGAATTCGATTTCACCTGCCGGGACGTCGCCGCCGGCCTGCCGCTCGAAGACATCCGCGGTGTGTCATATCGCGACGCCACCGGGCGCGTGGTGCACAACCTGCCGCGCGCGACCATCGAGGACATGGACGAGCTGCCGTTCGTCGCACCGGTTTACCAGCGCGACCTGACCATCCGCAATTACTTCATCGGTTACCTCAAGCACCCGTACGTGAGCTTCTACACCGGTCGCGGCTGCCGCTCCAAATGCACTTTCTGCCTGTGGCCGCAGACGGTCGGCGGCCACCGCTACCGGGTGCGCTCCGCCGAGAATGTCATCGCGGAAGTGCGCTGGATCAAGGAGAACATGCCGGACGTGAAGGAGGTCATGTTCGACGACGACACGTTCACGGACACCTCGGCCCTGGCGCGCGTCGAGGCCATCGCCAAGGGCATGGGTGAACTGGGCATGACCTGGAGCTGCAACGCCAAGGCGAACGTCCCCTACAAGACCCTCAAGGTGATGAAGGAGAAC
The DNA here is from genome assembly GCA_963726995.1 of uncultured Pseudomonadota bacterium. Lineage (GTDB taxonomy): Bacteria > Pseudomonadota > Gammaproteobacteria > Steroidobacterales > Steroidobacteraceae > DAIDKA01. The sequence goes on along the minus strand of CAVSEP010000006.1, from coordinate 901,681 downwards.
GGCCTGCGGCTACTGCTGGTGGGCTATGAATCCGGCGATGACCAGATCCTGCTGAACATCAAGAAGGGACTGCGCACCGACATTGCGCGACGCTTCACCGAGGACTGCCGCAAGCTTGGCATCCTCATCCACGGCACCTTCATCCTGGGGCTTCCCGGCGAGACCACCGAGACCATCGAGAAGACCATCCGGTTCGCCAAGGAAATCAATCCGCACACCATCCAGGTCTCGCTCGCGGCGCCTTATCCCGGTACCACCTTGTATCGGCAGGCGGTCGAGAACGGCTGGCTGCAGGAGAACGACGCGGTCAACCTGGTCAACGACCACGGCGTGCAGCTGGCGGCGATCAGCTATCCGCATCTGTCCAAGGAACAGATCTTCCACAGCATGGAGGTGTTCTACAAACGCTTCTATTTCCGGCCCGGCAAGATCTGGGAGATCGTGCGCGAGATGCTTGGCAGCTGGGAGATGATGAAGCGCCGCCTGCGCGAAGGCGTGGAATTCTTCCGCTTCCTGCGGGCCCACCAGGCGTGAGCCGCGCCTGAACCCACGGGCGCCGCCGCCTCGCAGGCAATCATGACCCTGGCTCAGTCGGTCGTCGCGGTCATCGGCTTCACCAGTCTGGCAATTGCGGCCGGGTACTCGGTCGTGGTACTCGCCGCCGTGCTGACCTGGCGCAGCTATGCCTCCCGCCCGCGGCGCATCGGTGCGGTGCAGGAGCCGGTTACCATCCTGAAGCCGCTGTGCGGCGATGAGCCCGGCCTCTACGAGCACCTGCGCTCGTTCTGTCAGCAGCGTTATCCGCAGTTCCAGGTCATCTTCGGTACCCTGGATGCGGACGATCCGGCGCTGGCCGTGGTCGCCCGTCTGGTGCAGGAGTTCCCGCAACTGCCGATCGACGTCGTCGTGAATCCGCAGCGCCACGGCCACAACAACAAGAGCAGCAACCTCATCAACATCCTGACCAAGGCGCGCCATCCGCTGCTGGTCATCGCCGACAGCGACATCCGCGTGGGTCCGGATTACCTGGCGACCGTGACCGCGCCGTTGCAGGACGCGGGCATCGGACTGGTCACCTGCCTGTCGCACGACGCGCCCACCGCCGGCATCTGGTCGCGGCTCGGCGCCATGTATGTCAACGAGTGGTACTTTCCGTCGGTCATGCTGGCCTGGCTGTTCGGACACCAGGACTATGCGTCGGGCCAGACGCTGTGTTTGCGGCGCACGACGCTGGATGCCATCGGGGGCTTGAGCGCCCTGGCGGATCACCTGGCCGATGACTACCAGCTCGGCCAGCTGGTTCGCGCCCAAGGCCTGCGGATCATGCTCTCGCCGTACGAGCTGCAGGCCGGACACCACGAGCCGGATCTCGCGGCTCTCGCGCGCCACGAAGTTCGCTGGATGCGTACTTTGCACATCGTGCGGCCCCTGAGTTTCCGCATGATCTTCCTGACCTTCAGCATGATGCTCGCAGTGCTCGGGCTCGTCCTGACGCTGCGGACACCCTGGCATGGGCTGGCCTGGACCCTGTTCAGCATCACGCTGGCCGCGCGCTGCGGCCTGCACCTCGTGCAGCGCCTGCATCGCCTGCGGCCGCTGCTCGAGGACCTGCTGCTGGTACCCGTCCGCGACCTGCTGCTGTGCTCACTTTGGTGCCTGAGCCTGTTCTCGCGGCGCGTGACCTGGCGTGGCTCCCGGTTCAGCGTCGACACGGCGGGCGTCATGCGCCGCATCGCCTGACGGTCTGCCGCGCTTGAAGCTGGCGGCGTACCTCGCTGGTCTGCTGGGACTGGCGCTGTTGGTGGCGCTGGTGCTGCACGCCGACGTGCCGGCGCTGCTGCGCATCTGGACTGCGGCCGGCGGCGCCCTGCTGTGGCTGATTCCCTATCGGCTGATCTTCTTCGCGCTGTACGCGGTCGGCTGGCGCGCGCTGCTGCGCCCGTTCGACGCCGCATCCCGCGCCGGATTCGGCTATGTGCTATGGGTCACCATCGTGCGCGAGGCGGTTGACCGGCTGCTGCCGGTGGCCAGCGTCGGTGGTAGCGTGGTGGGCATCCGCCTGATGCGCTGGCGCGGACTGGCGGCGACGCCCGTGAGCGCCACGGTCATCGTGGAGATCCTGCTCACTCTGATCGCCCTGTATCTGTTCGGCGCTCTGGCAACGCTGATTCTCCTCGGCTCGGGTGCAGGCGGCACGCACGGCACGGTGCTGCTGGTACTCGCGCTCAGCCTGCCGATTCCGGTCGGGTCATTGCTGCTGTTGCGTTACGGCTCGGTGTTTCAGCGCCTGCAGCGATTCGCAAGCCCGCTGGTCGGACTCAGCGGCGCCGAGTCGGCCGCTTCCCTGGACGCGGATCTGCGCGCCTGCCTGCGGCGGATCCGGACGCTCGCGCTGGCCGGCGCGCTGCAACTGGTGGCGCTGATCTCCGCCGCGTTCGAAATCTGGTGGGCGTTGCGGCTGTTCGACCACCCGGTCAGCGCCGCCGCCGCGGTCATGCTCGAGGGCCTGACCCAGGCCGTGCGCCACCTGGCCTTCATCGTGCCGGCGGGTCTGGGCGTGCAGGAGGCGGCGCTGGTGCTGTTCGGGCACACGCTGGGAATCGGCGCCGAGCTGGCCCTGTCGGTCTCGGCAGTCAAGCGGCTGCGCGAAGTGCTGTGCGGGCTGCCGCCGCTGCTGGCGTGGCAATGGCTGGAGGCGCGCAGACTGCGTACGCTTGGCGACCATGCCTGAACTGCCCGAAGTCGAGACCACGCGTCGCGGCCTGGAGCCGCACCTGGCCGGTCAGACCATTCTGCGGCTGACCATCCACGATCACCGCCTGCGCTGGCCCGTCGACGCACGGCTGCCCGAGACCCTCGCGGGGCAGCGGGTCGAGGCAGTCGAGCGGCGCGCCAAGTACCTGCTGCTGCGTCTGACGCATGGCACGGTGCTGTGGCACCTGGGCATGTCGGGGAGCCTGCGCATCGTGCCCAGCGATCTGCCCGTCGATGCGCATGATCACATCGACCTGGCGCTGGTATCCGGCCATACGGTGCGCTTCAATGATCCGCGCCGCTTCGGCAGCGTCATCTACGTGAGCGGGGATCCGCAGCGGCATCCGCTACTGGCGAAACTTGCCCCGGAACCCTTTGATACGGCGTTTGACGCGCAGTACCTGTGGCGGATCTCGCGCCGGCGCAGGTTGTCGGTGAAGCAGCTGATCATGAACGGCAGGCTGGTCACCGGCGTGGGCAACATCTACGCCAGCGAGGCGCTGTTCCACGCCGGAATCCGTCCGCGTCGCCAGAGCCGCAACCTGAAGCTCGATGAGGTCGCGCGCCTGGTCAAGGCGATCCAGAAGGTATTGCGGCAGGCCATTCGCGTCGGCGGCACCACCTTGCGCGACTATGTGAATCCTGATGGCAATCCGGGATACTTCCGCCAGAAGCTGTTCGTCTACGAGCGCGAAGGTGAGCCCTGCCGCAAATGCGGGACGGCGATCCGCGGCCTCACCCAGGGACAGCGCTCGACCTACTACTGTCCCACCTGCCAGAGGTGAGAACTTGACCGAGGCCATCATCGCGCACCTGGGCCAGGCCGATCCGGTGATGCAACGGCTCATCGCCGCCGCCGGACCGTTCACGATCGAAACCCGCGAACAACACTCTTCCTTCGAAACCCTCGCCCGCGCCATCGCGCATCAGCAGCTGAACGGCAAGGCCGCACAGGCGATCCTCAACCGCTTCATCAGCACCTGTGGCCAGGGAACCTTTCCTCAGCCCGAAGCGCTGCTCGCGCTGGAGGATGCGGCGCTGCGGGCGTCCGGGTTCTCGTTTTCGAAAATCGCCGCGCTGCGCGACCTCGCAGCCAAGACGGTGACCGGCGTCGTGCCGCCGCGCGAGCACCTGCACACCTTGAGCGATGCGGAAATCATCGAGCGGCTCACCGCGGTGCGCGGCATCGGCCGCTGGACGGTGCAGATGCTGCTGATGTTCCAGCTGCGCCGGCCCGATGTACTCCCGGTCGATGACTTCGGCGTGCGTCACGGATTTCGCCTGGCCTACGGCTTCCGGCAGATGCCGGCGCCCAAGGTGCTGGCGATGTTCGGGGAGCGCTGGGCGCCGCATCGCAGCGCCGCCGCCTGGTACCTGTGGCGCGCTGTGGACCTGCATCGCGCCGGACAGCTGCCGCCGCCCGCGCAGGCCTCGAAACTGCCACGGCTGCCGCGCAAGCGCCGCAAGAGTGCCAAGAAGAAGGCGCGGCGCACCGCGCAGCGACCGGTACGGAAGGTTAAGCGCGCCGCAGCTTCTTCAGTTCGGCGTGCACCAGCGGATGCACGAACTCGTGCACGTCACCGCCCAGCACCGCGATCTCGCGCACCAGCGAAGAAGAAATGAAGGTGAACTGTTCCTGCGGTGTCAGGAACACGGTCTCGATTTCACGGCACAGGTGCCGGTTCATGTTGGCCAGCTGGAACTCGAACTCGAAGTCGGACACGGCGCGCAGTCCGCGGATGATGACCGAGAGCTGCTGGCGGCGCGCGAATTCCACGGTCAGTTCCGAGTAGGCGAGCACTTCGACGTTCGGCATGTCGGCGAGCACCTGGCGCGCCAGCTCGACTCGCTTTTCCTGCGTGAACAGCGGCGCCTTGCCGGCGTTGGAGGCGATGGCCACCACTACCCGGTCAAACAGGCCGCACGCCCGCCGCACCAGGTCCACGTGACCATTGGTGATGGGATCAAAGGTTCCGGGATACAGGGCGTGTCGGTTCAAGGCGTTCTCCGCAGCAGATGATACCCCACCTCGCCGGCGCGCCCGCTCCTGGCCGTCGTCCAGCCGGGCGGCAGCGGCGGCAGGCCCTCGCGGGCCGGACACTCCGCATAGATCAGCGCCCCGGGGGCGAGCCACTGCCCCGCTTCCAGGCGCGCGGCGACCTGGGTGAGCAACCCGGCCGCGAAGGGCGGATCCAGGAACACAACATCAAAGGGTTCCGGCCTGCCGGCCAGAAAGGCGTTCGCATCCATGAGGTGAAACTGCGCGCCCGCCGCCGGCCCGCCCCACAGCGCAGCCGTCTTCTGCAGTTCGCGCAGCGCCGCCGCGGACTGATCCACGAACACCGTGCGGGCGCCGCCGCGCGACAGCGCTTCCAGACCGAGCGCGCCGCTGCCCGCAAACAGATCCAGGCAGCGCGCTCCGGCCAGATCCCTTGCCAGCCAGTTGAACAGGGTCTCGCGCACCCGGTCCGGTGTCGGCCGGATCGGCCCTTCCGGGAAGCGCCAGGTGCGGCCGCGCCAGACCCCGCCGATGATCCGCAGCTTGCGCGCTTTGTCGCCGCGGGCGACGCGCGCGGCGCCGGAGCGCATGTCGGGCTTATCCGTAGCTGCCAAGTCCAACGCCCGCCTTATCCGCCTAGCCAAGCCGGTTCATCATACAATAGCGAAATGCTTTTCCGACGCGACAAGACGGCCGGCGAGGAGGCCGGTGGCTTCCTGCAGCGCCTGCGCGGCAAACTCAATCGCGGCAGCTCCTGGCTGACGGCAGGGTTTGCAACCCTGTTCGGAGGCCGCAGGATCGATACCGAAATCCTCGAAGAGCTGGAAACCCGCCTGCTCACCGCCGACGTGGGCGTCGAGGCCACGCAGTTCATCCTGGAGGATCTGCGCCGGCGCGTCGCCCGCCAGGAACTCGCCGATGTCGCGGCCCTGATCGCCGCCCTGCGCGAGGCGGTGGCGCAGATACTTCGGCCCTGCGCGCAGCCGCTGGTCATCGATTCGCGGCATCGGCCCTATGTGATCCTGGTGGTGGGCGTAAATGGCTCGGGCAAGACCACCAGCATCGGCAAGCTCGCCCAGCGACTGCGTACCGCGGGACACAGCGTGATGCTCGCGGCCGGGGATACCTTCCGCGCCGCCGCGATCGAGCAACTGCAGATCTGGGCGACGCGCACCGGCGCCAGCATCGTCGCGCAGCAGGCCGGGGCCGATCCGGCGGCCGTGGTGTTTGATGCCGCGCAGTCGGCCCGCTCGCGCGGCACCGAGGTCCTGATCGCCGACACCGCCGGCCGCCTGCAGAGCCAGTCCCATCTCATGGAGGAGCTGAAGAAGGTGCGCCGGGTGCTGCAGCGCCTGGATCCGAGCGCGCCGCACGAGGTGCTGCTGGTGCTGGATGCCAACCAGGGCCAGAACGCGCTCACCCAGGCCGTGCAGTTTCATCAGGCCATCGGCGTCACGGGCCTGGTGCTGACCAAGCTCGATGGCACGGCCAAGGGCGGCATCGTGCTCGCCATCGCCCGCAAACTGCAGCTGCCCATCCGCTTCATCGGCATCGGTGAGCAGGCCGCCGACTTCGGCGAATTCGATGCCGAGGCCTTCGCCGCCGCCCTCGTCGAAGGCGTGGATGCGGGTGCGGATGGTGCCGAAGCCGCCGGCGCATGATCCTCTTCGAGCGCGTCACCAAACGTTACCCCAATGGGCGCGAGGCGCTGCGCGCTGCGACCTTCAGCATCGATCGGGGGGAAATGGTGTTCCTGACGGGCCGTTCCGGCGCCGGCAAGAGCACCGTGCTGAAACTCATCGCCATGCTGGAAAGGCCGACGCGCGGCACGGTCGTGGTCAATGGGCAGAACCTCGGCGGCGCTCAAATCGCGCCACTTGCCCGCCTACCGGCGCACGCTCGGCGTGGTGTTCCAGGAACATCGCCTGCTCGATGATCGCCCGGTGTTCGACAACGTCGCGCTGCCACTGGTGGTCGCGGGCGCCAGCCAGGCGGAAATCGGCAAGCGCGTGCGGGCGGCGCTCGACCAGGTGGGCCTGCTGGGCAAGGAGCGCCTGCTGCCCAACGAACTCTCGGTGGGTGAACAGCAGCGCGTCGGCATCGCGCGCGCCGTGGTCGCGAAACCCTCGGTGCTGATCGCCGATGAACCCACCGGCAACCTGGACCCGGATCTGGCGCTCGAAGTGATGCAACTCTTCAAGCGCTTCCAGGATGTCGGGGTGACGGTGATCGTCGCGACCCATGACCTGCATGTGGTGCACGAGTTCGGCCAGCGGCGCATCGTCCTGGACGATGGCCAGATCCAGGGTAGCGCGGATGCCCCGCTGCCCAGCATGACGGCGACGCGCTGAATGTTCGGCTACCTGACTCAGCACGCGCAGGCGCTGCTCGGCGCCCTCGGGCGCATGGCCCGCGCTCCGCTGGCCACCGCCGTCACCGTGCTGGTCATCGGACTTGCCCTGGCGCTGCCGCTGGCCCTGGGGCTGTTCGTGTCCAATGCCACCCGTGCCACCGGCGGCTTCACCGGCGCCGTGGATGTCTCGGTGTATTTCAAACCCGAAGTGGCGCTGGCGCGGGTACAGCAGTTGGCCCAGGGCGCGCGCGCGCGCGCCGGCGTGGCGAGCGTGCAGGTGATCAGCGCCGCGGACGCCCTGCAGGAGTTTCGCCAGTACTCCGGATTTGGCGCGGCGTTGCAGGCCCTGGGGCAGAACCCGCTGCCGAATGTCCTGCACGTGCGCCCGGCCGGCACGGCCAGCACCCCGGGGGACCTGGAGGCGCTCAAACACTACCTGTCGGCCTGGCCGGAGGTGGACCTGGTGCAGCTGGATGCCGAGTGGGTGCTGCGCTTCAACGCCATCCTGGAGCTGCTGCGCCGGGTCCTGGGCATTGCGGCGGCGCTCCTGGGCGTCGGCGTGCTGGCCGTCATCGGCAACACCATCCGCCTTGAAATCCAGGGCCGTCGTACCGAGATAGAAGTGGTTCGGCTGGTGGGCGGGTCGACCGGCTTTGTGCGTCGGCCGTTCCTGTACACCGGCATGCTCTACGGCCTGTGGGGGGCGCTGCTGGCCTGGGCCCTGGTGGGCGCCGCGGTGCTGGTCCTGCGCACGCCGGTGGCGACCCTGGCGCAGCTGTACGGCAGTCGCTTCGGTCTCAGCGGCCCGGATGCGGGGCAGGTCGGCCTGGTGTTCGGCGCCGGCCTGGGGCTGGGCTGGCTCGGAGCCTGGCTGGCCGCGGCCCGCCATCTGCGCGGCATAGAGCCGCGGGCTTAGATGGTTTAAGTTATTGTTTTTGATAGTTATAACGGCAAGACGAAAGTTGAACTCCGGAAGGTCTTAGCACTCCAATGCCCAGAGTGCTAAAATTCATTGCAATGAAAGTTCGAACCTTAGGGAGCCGCATGACAACCGCAACTGCATTGGTCGTTCCGCAGTCGGATCTCGCCCTGGCCGGGCCGCTCGGCAGCCTCGATGCCTATATCGATCGCGTCAGCCGCATCCCGGTGCTGTCCCGCGAGGAAGAGCACGATCTGGCCGTTCGCTATCGCGCCGAAGACGATCTGGATGCGGCGCGCAAGCTGGTGCTCTCGCACCTGCGCTTCGTGGTGCACATTGCGCGCGGCTACACCGGCTACGGGCTGCCCATGGGCGATCTGATCCAGGAAGGCAACGTTGGCCTGATGAAGGCCGTGAAGCGCTTCGACCCGTCGGTCAATGTCCGCCTGGTGTCCTTTGCCGTGCACTGGGTGCGTGCCGAGATCCACGAGTACGTGCTGCGCAACTGGCGCCTGGTCAAGGTGGCCACCACCAAGGCGCAGCGCAAGCTGTTCTTCAATCTGCGCCGCATGAAGAAGAACCTGTCCTGGCTGACGCATGAGGAAACCCTGGCCGTGGCCAAGGATCTCGGTGTCAGCGCGGCCGAGGTGACCGAAATGGAGCAGCGCCTGTCGGCGCGCGACATGTCGTTTGACCCGACGCCCGAGGTCGGCGATGAGGACGCACCCTACAGCCCCGCCTCCTACCTGCCCGCACCGGCCGCGGATCCGGCCGAAGCGGTCGAAGCGGAGGAGTGGGAGAGCGTGACCAACGCCAACCTGCAGTCCGCCCTGGGACGACTGGATGCGCGCAGCCGCGACATCCTGATCAGTCGCTGGAGCGGCGAAGGCAAGTCCACGCTGCACGAGCTGGCCGATCGCTACAAGGTGTCCGCCGAGCGCATCCGTCAGATCGAAGCGCAGGCCATGGGCAAGCTCAAGGGCATGATGACGGCGCCGGCCGTGTGAACTAGCCGGCCGCGGTCATGACCGCGGCCGCGACCTGCTCGTGGACCAGTTTGTCCAGCGGGTTGGGCACCAGGTCCTCGCCCGCCAGCTGTGAGATGGCATCCGCCGCGGCCATCAGCATGGCATCCGTGAACCGCGGCGCATGCGCCGCCAGCGCGCCGCGAAACAGCCCCGGAAACGCCAGGACGTTGTTGATGCCCTTGCCGTCGGCGGCGAAGGCGGCACCGCGCTCCATGGCTGCCAGCGGATCGATCTCGGATTCCGGATTGGACAGCGCGAAGATGATCTGTCCCGGACGTACGCTCGCCGGCGGAATCAGGTTCTTCACCCCCGTCGTGGCGATCACGATGTCGCAGCCGGCCATGATGTCCTGCAGCGTGGCTCCTTCCGCGCCCATGGTCTGGATGCGCGCGATCGCCTCCGGATTGCGATCCGCGCCGAGCACGCGGCCCACGCCGTAGGCACGCAGCAGCCGCACGATGCCGGTGCCGGCGGCCCCCAACCCGATCTGGCCCACGGTACTGGCGCGCAGGCTGCGGCCCAGCCGGCGCGTGGCCGTCATCAGTGCCGCCAGCGTCACCACCGCGGTGCCGTGCTGGTCATCGTGCAGCACCGGCTTGGCGAGCATCGCGCGCAGCCGCGCCTCGATTTCAAAACACTCCGGAGCCGCGAAATCCTCCAGCTGGATGGCGCCGAAGGACTGCTCGATGGCCATGATGGAGGCGACCACGCTGTCCGCATCCCGCGTCTTGAGCAGGATGGGCACGCCGCTGATGTCCACCAGTTCCGAGAACAGCGCCGCCTTGCCTTCCATCACCGGCAGGCCGGCCGCCGCGCCGATATCCCCCAGCCCCAGGATGGCCGTGCCGTTGGTGATGATGGCCACGGTATTGTCGATCGCGGTGTAGTCATGGATCTTGCGCGGGTCGGCCTTGATGGCCAGGCACACGCGCGCCACCCCGGGCGTGTACACGTCGCGCAGAATCTGCGGAGTATTGATGTTCACCCGCGAGACGGTGCGGATCTTGCCGCCCCGATGCCGGTTGAACACCCGATCGGACTTGCCCACGAAACGCGCCGTCGGCAGCTGATCGATGCGTTCGTACAACGACCGGCTGGCGTCCTCGTCCATCTCGAGGGTGATCTCCCACAAGGTGCGCCCCTGCTCACGCCGCAGTGCACTCAGGTGCTCGAGCACCAGGCCCTCATCGGCGATCACCTGCAGCACCTTCACCAGGCTGCCGGGCTGGTGCAGCACCTCGACGATGATGATTTCCGGGATCTTCATTGGGCCGGAATTCTACCTAACTGGCGAACCGCGCGTCCGGCCGCTAGGCTCAGGGCATGAGCCACGACATCCCGGACCCCCTGGACCTGTTCGGCATCCGCGCCTGCCTGTCCGAGGAGGAAGGCCTCATCCAGGACAGCGTGGCGCGTTTCGTCGCCGCCGAAGTGTCCCCCAGGATCCGTTCCTGCTTCGAGCAGCACCGTTTCCCGCGGGAACTGATCCCGGGACTGGCCAACCTGGGTGTGCTGGGGTCCTCCATTGCCGGTTACGACTGCGCTGGCCTCAATGCAATCTGCCACGGCCTGATCTGCCAGGAGCTTGAACGGGGCGACTCCGCGCTGCGCAGCTTCGTGTCGGTGCAGTCTTCGCTGTGCATGCACGCCATCCACGCCTTCGGCAGCAATGCCCAGCGTCTGCAGTACCTGCCGCGCATGGCCCGCGGTGAAGTCATCGGCTGCTTCGGTCTCACCGAAGCACATGGCGGATCGGACCCCGCGAACCTGCGCACCCACGCCCGCCGCGACGCGGATGACTGGATCCTGAACGGTTCGAAGATCTGGATCACCAACGGCAGCATCGCCGACCTGGCCATCATCTGGGCCAACACCGAGCAGGGCCTGCGCGGCTTTCTGGTCGATACCCGGTTGCCGGGGTTCGAGGCCACCGAGATCCAGAACAAGATGTCGCTGCGGGCCTCGGACACCGCCGCGCTCTACCTCGATGACGTCCGGGTCCCGGCGGCCGCCGTGCTGCCGGACGCCGAGGGGCTGCGGGCGCCCCTGTCCTGCCTCAATCAGGCACGTTTCGGCATTGCCTGGGGCGTCATCGGCGCCGCGCAGGACTGTCTGGGCACGGCGCTCGAATACGTCAGATCACGCGAGCTGTTCGGCCGTCCACTGGCGGCGACCCAGAGCGTGCAGATCCGTCTCGCGGACATGGCCCGTCGCATCACCGCGGCACAGCTGCTCGCCCTGCAGCTCGGCCGCCTCAAGGATGGCGGCAGGCTGCATCCGGCGCAGGTATCGCTGGCCAAATGGAACAATGTGCGCATGGCTCTGGACATCGCGCGGGATTGCCGCGACCTGCTGGGCGCCGCCGGGATCAGCGCCGAGTTCGCGCCGATCCGCCACCTGCTGAATCTGGAGAGCGTGGTCACCTACGAAGGCACGCAGACCATTCACCAGCTGAGCGTCGGACGCGCCCTCACCGGCCTCAGCGCGTTCTGAAATCCGCGTACGTACGGCACCGTCACACCAGCACGCCCAGCGACAGCAGCACGATCACCGCGAGCCAGTTGAACACCAGCGGCAGCCAGCTACGAACTTCGGTATGCGCGGTCATGACGCTCACCCCCGGGGCACTTCGCCCTGCCAACCTTGAGGTCATTGGGCGCCGCAAAGGTGGTGTGCCGCGGTGCAGATGCGGGCGCGGCGCGGGCAAATCGTGGCAGAACATGGCAAGCGCAACGGGGCTGCCGCACGAGTCACGGTTGCAGTAGGCTGTATGCATGAAGCTCATCGCGATCATCGAGGACGAACCCGCCATCCGCGACAATTATGCTGCCGCCTTCACGCGCGAGGGCTATGCGGTGCGAACCTACGGCAATCGGCGCCAGGCCCTGACCGCGTGCGCGGCGCGTCTGCCGGATCTGGCGGTCATAGACATTTCGCTGGAGGATGAGCCGGAGGGCGGCTTCGAGCTGTGCCGCGCGCTGCGTTCCATGTCCGCCGAGCTGCCCATCATCTTTCTCACCGCGCGCGACAGCGATCTGGATGCGGTGTCGGGTCTGCGCCTCGGCGCCGATGATTTCCTGACCAAGGACCTGAGCATCCCGCATCTCATCGCGCGCGTGAACGCGCTGTTCCGGCGCATCGATGCGCTGCGCAGGCCGCCGGCGAGCGGCCAGACCGTGCAGCGCGGCGCGCTGCTGGTGGACGGCGAGCGCATGCAGGTCCAATGGGAAGGCAAGGTGGTGCTGCTGTCGCTGACGGAATTCTGGATCGTGCACGCCCTCGCACGCCATCCCGGTCATGTGCGCAATCGACAGCAGCTCATGGATGCCGCGAACGTCGTGCTCGATGACAACACCATCACCTCGCACGTGAAGCGCATCCGCCGCAAGTTCCAGGCCCTGGATCCGAAGTTCGACGCCATCCAGACCGTCTACGGCATGGGCTACCGCTGGGTGGAGTGACAGGCGCCCAAGCATGTCGCTGCGCCTGAAACTGCTGCTGCTGGGTCTTGCCACGCTGGTGCTGCCACTGGCCGGCTACGAGTACGCCCGCGAGATGGAAGCCGCGCTGCGCGATGGCCAGCAGCAATCCCTGGGCTCCATCGCACAGACCATCGCCGCCTCGCTCCAGGGGCGCACGGATCTGCTCTATCGCGGCTCGGCGGACTCAGGGGTTGCCGCCCCGGGCCCCAATGACCTGCAGGCGGTGCCGCTGCTGGCTGCACCATTCCTGGAGGGCTACGCCGATGAGTGGCCGCGCGGCTCGCCGTTCCGCCGCGTCTTCTCCGACGGCCCGCATCAGCTGGCCCTGCTCGCCGGCGTGCACGAACGCATGGCCTATCTGCTGATAGAGGTGCGCGACCCCCACGTGGTGTGGGATGCGCCCGGCGTGGATGTGCTGGATCCGGCCAATTTCGGTGATCGCGTCTGGGTTGCCTTTACCGACGCCGGGGGCGCACAGCATCAATACCTGTTCGCGGCGGCCGAACCCGGGCCGGTGCGGGCGCGACGCATCGAGACCCAGGAGTTGGGACGCCAGGTCGCGATCGATGAGCCGCGCATCGTCGGCGGCTGGCAGCCCATGAACGGGGGTTACCGGCTGGAACTGCGCATACCGCTGTCCATGCTGGGTGCGCGCCTGGGCGTGCTGGTGGATGAACGGCCGCGGCGCGGAGCCGATGCCGTGAGCCTCGGCACCCTCGATCACGACACCCTGGCGCCGCAGGGCCGACTGCTGATTTCCTCGCCCGAGTTGAGCAACTACCTCGCCCAGTTCGTGCAGCCCGGCCTGCGGCTCACGGTGCTGGGTGCCGACGGAGCCGTGCTCAGCCAGATCGACGCGCTGTCGGTGACCACGGTTTCCGGAACCGAGCGCGGCCTGCTGCCGCAGCTGTACCGCCGGATGCTGGAGCGCCCCGCGGACCGCAAGGTGGTGGAGGCGCAGGCGCCGATTGCGGCCCTGGACCGGCATCAGACCTTAGGCTCGGTGCAGATCCTGGAAACCGCCGAGCGCTCGCTCACATTGCGTGACAAGGCGCTCACGCAGCTGCTGGATTTCACCCTCATCACCAGCGCGCTGGTGGTGGTGCTGATGTTCAGCTTCGCGGCCTGGCTGGCCTGGCGACTGCAACGCCTGCGGCGGGCGAGCGAGACGGCGTTGACGCGCGAGGGCCTGGTGACCACCTTTCCGGACACCTCGGCCACGGATGAGCTGGGCGACGTGGCGCGCAGTTTTTCCATGCTGCTGGGCAGGCTCAATGAGTACACCGGCTACCTGCGCACCCTCGCCGGCAAGCTGGCACACGAGATCCGCACGCCGCTGACCATCGTGCGCTCCTCGCTGGATAACCTGGAGTCCGAACCCGTCTCGCCGGCGGCGCGCACCTACCTGAACCGCGCCCGCGAGGGCAGCGAACGCCTGAACGCGATCCTGGTCGCGATGGGCGCCGCCAGCCGGGTCGAGGAAGCCATTCAGGGCGCGGAGCGCTCCCGCTTCGACCTGCGCGCACTGATGGACAGCGCGGTGGGCGCCTATCGCACCGGTTTTCCGCAGCGGCAGTTCGCCGCGCAGCTGCCCGACGAACCGGTGATGCTCGACGGCGCGCCGGATCTTATCGTGCAGATGCTCGACAAGCTCATCGACAACGCGGTGGATTTCAGCCCCGAGCAAGCCACCATCACATTGCGGCTGCTGACCGCTGCCGACCAGGCGGTCATCGAAGTCGACAATCCTGGCCCGGCCCTGGCCGGCGAATCTCACAGCCATCTGTTCGAGTCCCTGTGGCAATCCCGCTCGGGCAGCGACAGCCGGCCGCACTTCGGACTGGGTCTGTACATCGTGCGGCTGATCGCCGAGTTCCACGGCGGTGCCGCGCAGGCCGAAAACCTTGCCGGTGGCGGCGGCGCCCGCTTCAGGGTTACCCTGTTACGTTCAAGCTAAAGTGCGACAGGACGATTGTCGTACAACTGCTACATGCATTGGCGGCCAAAAGCCGCTACGATTGCCAAGTGGACTGTGTCGTAAAGTTTGGATAAGAGTCTGTTTTAGTTCTTTTTACTGCTTTCGCACCGTGCCGTGGCTATTGAGAGTTACCGATTCTTAACCACAGTTGATGCGCGAAGAGAACAGATTGCGAAAGTCAGAACTTAGAAACTCGGGCGATTAACACAGGCACGGAGGGTCTTCGCCAATTGGGCGAGGGCCATGAGCGAGTAGCGTGAATTGACACGCAGTCTGCATTTGCCAGACGGGGGTTGGTTAGCTCCATCGGCAAACCGTGTTGAATTGAAGCCTGTGCCGACGCGACGCGAAGCGCGCATATGAAGCGCACTTGGCCGGAGCTGACAACGATTGACCCGGTCGGTGAGGACCTGCCCTGCTAAAACCCCGCCTTGAGCGGGGTTTTTTTTGCCCACCCGGCGGCGTGCGCTAGGATGCACTCGTCCATGCGCCCACCCAAGAATATCGACGAGTACCTGGCAAGGGTGCCGGAACCGGCGCGCACGGCGCTGGCGAAACTCAGAAAGACGATTCGCAGTGCCGCCCCGCGGGCCACGGAAGTGATCAGCTACCAGGTACCGGCGTTTCGCCAGGCCCGGATGCTGGTCGGATTCGGCGCAACCGCGCGGCATTGCGCGCTGTACGTCATGAGCGGCACCTTGCTGGCGCAGTACCAGGATGAACTCAAGCGCTTCGATACCTCAAAGGGCACCATTCGTTTTCAAGCCGCGGCGCCGCTGCCCGCCACACTCGTGAAGAAACTCGTCAAGGCGCGGATCGCCGAGAATGAGCAAAGGAGAAGCCGATGAGAGCGCCGCTGACCCTGCTCCTGATGTTCGTCGCGACCGCCGTGCAGGCTCAGACCACTCCCGTGGGTCTGTGGAAGACCATTGACGATCACACCGGCAAGGAGAAGTCGCTGGTGCGCATCGTCGAATCCGGCGGCGTGGTGAGCGGCAGGGTCGAGAAGCTGTTGCATCCGTCGCGCCCCAATCCGACCTGCGACAAATGCCGCGATGAACGCCGCGGCAAGCCCATCACCGGTCTGTCCATCATCGAGGGACTGAAGGAACACGCGGGCGTGTGGGAAGGCGGGAAGATCCTGGATCCGGAAAACGGCAAGATCTACACGGTGCGACTGAAGCCCATCGACGACGGCAAGACGCTGGAAGTGCGCGGCTACATCGGACCGTTCTTTCGCACGCAGACCTGGAGTCGCGTCGAGTGACGCGCCGGCGGGGCTAACGCCCGGGGCGGCCGGAGGCTATATAGAAGGAGGTCGGGGGCACTAAAACGGGCTCCCCCGCAGCAGAACTGAGGCCTGCTGCGCGACGGCGGGCGAGCAGCTTCTCCTTCAGCTGAGGCCGCGTGTAACAGACATAGAGCAGAAAGTGGCCTTGCTCTTCTTTATCGCAAAACCTTTCCTGACCGTTGCTCATCACGCGCACGTAGCCACCCAGATCGAAACCCGCGGCAGAGATTGCCGGACTGGCGCACACCCATGCGCAGAAGGCCGATGCCGCAGCGGCCATGAAGAGGGTCGTGCTGATTTGCCGTCTCATCGCCGCCGTTGATGCCTCGACGGATGACCATTGAGGCAGTAGGCCAAAAACATTCCAATATTGTCTCATTAGACAAACAATAACCAAATCACAGGCTCTTGAATCAGCATGTCGCCCGCCACAACATGGGTCGCGATGAGCCATCATTTTCCGTTCGCGTCGTTACCGGCCGCGCTCGCCTGCGCCGCAATACTGTGCACCTCGTCCGCCGCACGGGCCGCTGACTACAGCCTCACGGACTCGCACGACGCGGACACCCTGGAGCGCTCGCTGTTCGTGTGCCTGTGGAGAACGGGCCACGGCGCCCCGGACGGCGAGCCCAATCCGGTGGTGTGCTCGACCGCCGCCATCGCCACGGATGATGCGGTACATGAGACGAAGCAATGGTGGACGTACTGGGCACGCTTCAATACCGAGGAAGCCGAAGAGGCGAAGATCCGCTTCAACAATGACTTCCTGGCTTTCCAGGCGCGGCAGCGCCGACAACCCGAGCTCGCGCAGCTGCTGCTGCCGCAAGGCGGCAAACTGGCCCGCGATGACTGGCGGGTCCTGCTGGTCGCGCAGCTGACAGCCCGGGCCCGCTACGGCAGGTCCGTCGCGCCCATCAGATAGCGGTCGCACTCGCGCGCCGCGCCGCGGCCTTCGTTGATCGCCCAGACGACCAGGCTCTGGCCGCGGCGGCAGTCGCCGGCCGCGAACACGCCCGGCGACGCTGGTCGCGAACTTGCCGTACTCGGCCTCGACGTTGGTGCGCGCATCCGTCTGCAGCCCCAGCTCCGTGAGCAGCTGCTGCTCGGGCCCCAGGAAGCCCATCGCCAGCAGCACCAGCTGCGCGGGGCGGATCTCCTCGCTGCCCGGCTACTTCCACCGGCACGAACGGCGACCGTCCGCGTCCTTGTCCCAACCGATCTGCACCGTGGCCAGCTGCGCGCACGCGCCCGTGGCATCGCCGATGAATTTCTTGACCGTGGTGAGATACACGCGCGGATCGCTGCCGAAGCGCGCGGCGGCCTCCTCCTGGCCGTAGTCCATGCGGTAGACCTTCGGCCACTCCGGCCAGGGATTGTCCGCGGCCCGGTCCATGCGGCGGCTCGGGCAGGATTTCGATCTGCGTGACGCTGCGGCAGCCCTGGCGCATGGCGGTGCCCACGCAGTCGGTGCCGGTGTCGCCGCCGCCGATCACGATCACATCCTTGTCCCGGGCATGGATCGGGCGCATGGTCCGGCGCCGCCGTTGAGCAGCGCCTTGGTGTTGGCCGTCAGGAAGTCCATCGCGAAGTGCACGCCCCCGAGCTTGCGGCCGTCGACGGGCAGGTCGCGCGGCTCGCGTGGCGCCGGTGCACAGCACCATGGCGTCGAACTCCTTGCGCAGAGATCTGCGGCTCGACATTGTCGCCGACGTTGGCGTTGCAGCTGGAACTTGATGCCCTCCTCCTCCATCAGCTTGATGCGGCGCAGCACCACCTCCTGCTTGTCGAGCTTCATGTTCGGGATGCCGTACATCAGCAGGCCGCCGAGGCGGTCGGCGCGCTCGAAGACCGTGACCAGTGGCCGGCCTGGTTCAGCTGCGCGGCCGCCGCCAGGCCCGCCGGGCCCGAGCCGATGACCGCGACCTTCTTGCCGGTGCGCACCGTCGGCGGACTCGGGCACCACCCAGCCCTCCTCCCAGCCCTTGTCGATGATGGCGTTCTCGATGTTCTTGATCGTCACCGGCGGGTCGTTGATGCCCAGCACGCACGAGCCTTCGCAGGGCGCCGGGCACACGCGGCCGGTGAACTCCGGGAAATTGTTGGTCTTGTGCAGCCGCTCGAGCGCCTCGCGCCACAGGCCGCGGTAGACCAGGTCGTTCCATTCGGGGATCAGGTTGTTGACCGGGCAGCCCGAGGCCATGCCGTTCATCAGCTTGCCGGTATGGCAGAAGGGCACGCCGCAGTCCATGCAGCGCGCGCCCTGCTGGCGCAGCCGTTTCTCCTCCATGTGGTGATGGAACTCCTGCCAGTCGCGCATGCGCTCGAGCGGCGTGCGATCGACGGGCAGTTCGCGCAGGTACTCGATGAAACCGGTCGGCTTTCCCATGGTGCAACTCTTAATTCCCGCCCACGCGCGCGAGGTCGCGCGCGTTTTCCTCGAATGCGGCCATGATGGCCTCGTCGCCCGTCAGGCCCTGGTCGTGCGCGCGCTTGATGCAGGCCAGCACGCGCTGGTAGTCCTTCGGCATGACCTTCACGAACTTCGGCATGCTGCTGCTCCCAGGCATCCAGCACGCGCCGCGCGCGGCCGCTGCCGGTGTAGCTGCCAGTGCCGCTCGATCAGGTCGCGCAGCTCGGCGATGTCCTCCTCATCCTCGACGCCGGTCGAGCGCCGACCATCTGCTGGTTGACGTGCTGCGGCGAAGTCGCCGGCTTCGTCGAGCACGTAGGCGATGCCGCCGGACATGCCGGCGGCGAAGTTGCGCCCGGTGGGCCCGAGCACGACCACGCGGCCGCCGGTCATGTACTCGCAGCCGTGGTCGCCCACGCCTTCGACGACGGCGTTGACGCCGCTGTTGCGCACGCGAAGCGCTCGCCGGCCATGCCGCGGATGTAGGCCTCGCCGCTGGTCGCGCCGTAGAACGCCACGTTGCCGATGATGATGTTCTCCTCGGGCACGAAGGTGCTGCCGGCCGGCGGGTAGACGATGATCTTGCCGCCCGAGAGTCCCTTGCCGACGTAGTCGTTGGCGTCGCCCTCCAGGCGGAAGGTCATGCCGCGGCGGCATGAACGCGCCGAAGCTCTGGCCGGCCGAGCCCTTGAACTGGATGCTGGATCGGTGTCCTCGGGCAGGCCCTTGGCGCCCCAGCGGCGCGTGATCTCGCTGCCGATGATGGTGCCGACCACGCGGTTGACGT
Organism: uncultured Pseudomonadota bacterium; assembly: GCA_963726995.1. Lineage (GTDB taxonomy): Bacteria > Pseudomonadota > Gammaproteobacteria > Steroidobacterales > Steroidobacteraceae > DAIDKA01. The sequence goes on along the minus strand of CAVSEP010000006.1, from coordinate 882,680 downwards.
TGCGGATCGGCAGCTCGGCGCTGCACCGGCTCGCCGCGCTCGATGGCCGGCTTGCACAGCTCCAGCAAGCGTGGTCACGTCCAGCGACTTGTCCAGGCCGTGGTCCTGCGGTGATCTGGCAGAAGCGGCCGATCTCCGGCCCCACGATCCGGCTGGTAGAGGATGTTGCTGAGAAGTCGAAGCCGCTTGCGCCTTCCAGTGGTCGATGGCCTTGCGCGGCTCGAGCCGGTCGACGCGGCCGACCATCTCGTTCGAGCGTGCGGAAGCCCAGCTGCGCCATGATCTCGCGCAGCTCCTGCGCGATGAAGCGCATGAAGTTGACGACGTGCTCCGGCTTGCCCGCGAACTTCTCGCGCAGCCGCGGATCCTGGGTCGCGACGCCCACCGGGCAGGTGTTCAGGTGGCAGACGCGCATCATGATGCAGCCCACGCGACACCAGCGGCGCGGTGGCGAAGCCGAATTCCTCGGCGCCGAGCAGCGCGGCGATGACCACGTCGCGGCCGGTCTTCAGCTGGCCGTCGGTCTCGACCACGATGCGGCTGCGCAGGTTGTTGAGCACCAGCGTCTGGTGCGTCTCGGCCAGGCCCAGCTCCCAGGGCAGGCCCGGCATGCTTGATCGAGGTCTGCGGCGAGGCGCCGGTGCCGCCGTCGTAGCCGCTGATCAGCACCACGTCGGCGTGCGCCTTGGCGACGCCGGCGGCGATCGTGCCCACGCCGACCTCGGCCACCAGCTTCACGCTGATGCGCGCGTCGCGGTTGGCGTTCTTCAGGTCGTGGATCAGCTCGGCCAGGTCCTCGATGGAGTAGATGTCGTGGTGCGGCGGCGGCGAGATCAGGCCGACGCCCGGCGTGGTGTGGCGGATCTTGGCGATCCACGGATAGACCTTGCTGCCCGGCAGCTGGCCGCCCTCGCCGGGCTTGGCGCCCTGCGCCATCTTGATCTGCAGCTCGCGTGCGTTGACCAGGTACTCGCTGGTGACGCCGAAGCGGCCCGAGGCCACCTGCTTGATGGCGGTGTTGCGTCGAATCGCCGTTGGGCAGCGGCAGGTAGCGCTCCGGGTCCTCGCCGCCCTCGCCGGTGTTGCTCTTGCCGCCGATGCGGTTCATGGCGATGGCCAGGGTCTCGTGCGCCTCCTTGCTGATCGAGCCGTAGGACATGGCGCCGGTCTTGAAGCGCTTCACGAGGCTCTCGACCGGCTCGACCTCCTCGATGCGGAATCGGCTCGCCCGGCCTTGAACTCGAGCAGGCCGCGCAGCGTGCACAGATTGCGTCGACTGGTCGTTGATCAGCTGCGCGTATGACTTGTAGGTGGCGTAGCTGCCGGTGCGCACGGCCTTCTGCAGCCGGTGGATCGTCTCGGGGTTGAACAGGTGGTTCTCGCCGTCGTCGCGCCACTGGTACTGGCCGCCGGCCGTCAGCGCGTGGCCGTGGTACCGCGCGCTCGGGAACGCGTGCGCGGTGGCGCAGCAGCACCTCCTGCGCGATGACGTCCAGGCCGATGCCGCCGATGCGCGAGGGCGTCCAGGTGAAGTAGTCGTCGATGACGTCCTGGCGCAGGCCGACGGCCTCGAAGACCTGCGCGCCGCGGTAGCTCTGGATGGCGGAGATGCCCATCTTCGACATCACCTTGATGACGCCCTTGGTGGCGGCCTTGATGTAATTCTTGCAGGCGGCTTGGCGTGATCGATGTCCTGCAGGAACTCGTCGCGGATCATGTCGTCCAGCGTCTCGAAGGCCAGGTACGGGTTGATGGCGCTGCAGCCGTAGCCGATCAGCAGCGCGAAGTGATGCACCTCGCGCGGCTCGCCGGTCTCCAGCACCAGGCTGACCCGGGTGCGCAGGCCCTCGCGGATCAGGTAGTGGTGCAGGCCCGCGACGGCCAGCAGCGCCGGCATGGCGGCGAACTCGCGGTTCACGCCGCGGTCGCTGAGGATCAGGATGTTGACCTCCTCGTCCTCGATCATGCGCCGCGCCGCCAGGCGCAGCTCCTCGATCGACTTGACCAGGCCCTTCTCGCCGCGCGTGGCGCGGAACAGGATCGACAGCACGCCGACCTTGAAGCCCCGGCAGGTCGCAGCCGCCGGAGCTTGGCGAACTCCTCGTTGGTGAGGATCGGGCGCGTGCAGCTCCAGGCGCCGGCAGTCCGCCGGCTGCGGCTTCAGCAGGTTGCCCTCCGAGCCGAGCCACACCTCCGAGGCCGTGATCAGCTCCTCGCGGATGCAGTCGATCGGCGGGTTGGTGACCTGGGCGAACAGCTGCTTGAAATAGTCGTAGAGCAGGCGCGGCCGGTTCGAGAGCACGGCCAGCGCGCGCATCGTTGCCCATCGAGCCGACCGCCTCGACGCCGTCGTGGCCATCGGCGTCGAGCAGCATGCGCAGGTCCTCGAAGGTGTAGCCGAAGGCGATCTGCCGCTGCAGCAGCGTGTCGTGGTCCGGCGCCGGCACCTCCGGCGCCGCGCGGCAGGTCCTCCAGGTGCACGCAGGTGCTCGTCCAGCCACTGCCGGTAGGGGCGCTCGGCTGGCGACCTGTGCGCTTGATCTCCTCGTCGTCGACGATGCGGCCCTGCTCGGTATCGACGAGGAACATGCGCCCCGGCTGCAGGCGGCCCTTGCTCAGCGACGTCCTCGGGCGGCATGTCGAGCACGCCGACCTCGGAGGCCATGATGACCAGGTCGTCCTTGGTCACGTAGTAGCGCGACGGGCGCAGGCCGTTGCGGTCGAGCACGGCGCCGATCTTCCGGCCGTCGGTGAAGGCGATCGAGGCCGGGCCGTCCCACGGCTCCATCAGGCAGGAGTGGTACTCGTAGAACGCCGCGCTGTCGTCGTCCATGTGTCTCGTGGTTGGACCACGGCTCCGGGATCATCATCATCATCGCGTGCGGCAGCGAGCGGCCGGCCAGCACCAGCAGCTCGAGCGCGTTGTCGAACATCGCCGAGTCGCTGCCGTTCGGGATCGACGATCGGGCAGGATCTTCTTCATGTCGTCGCCGAACAGGTCGGACTCGAACAGCGCCTCGCGGGCATGCATCCAGTTGATGTTGCCGCGCAGGGTGTTGATCTCGCCGTTGTGCGCGATGTAGCGGTACGGATGCGCGCGGTCCCAGCTCGGGAAAGGTGTTGGTGCTGAAGCGCGAGTGCACCAGCGCCAGCGCCGTCTCCATCGCCGGATCCTGCAGGTCGGGGAAGTACTCGGCCAGCTGCCCGGTCAGCAGCATGCCCTTGTAGACGATGGTCTTGTACGACAGGCTCGGCACGTACCAGTACTCGGCGCCGTCCATGGTCGGAGGCGCGGATCTCGCTGTAGGCGCGCTTGCGGATGACGTACAGCTTGCGCTCGAACACGGCCTCGTCGGTCAGCGCCGGATCACGCGCCGATGAACACCTGGCGCATGAACGGTTCGCTGGCCTTGGCCGTCTCCCCGAGCGATCGATTGTCGATCGGCACCGTGCGCCAGCCGAGGATGCTCTGGCCTTCGGACTGCACGATCTGCTCGAAGCGCTCCTCGAGGCGTCGGCGGCGGGTCGGGATTGCGCGGCAGGAAGACGATGCCGCTGCCATAGGCCCCGGGGGCCGGCAGGGTCAGGCGCGCCTTGCGGGCGGCCTCCTTGAGGAAGCGCATGCGGCATCTGCAGCAGGACGCCGGCGCCGTCGCCGGTGTTGGCCTCGCTGCCGCTGGCGCCGCGATGGTCCAGGTTGCGCAGCACCTGGATGGCCTGCTGCACGATCCGGTGCGATTTGCGCCCCTTTATGTCGACGACGAAGCCGACGCCGCAGGCATCGTGCTCAAACTGCGGATCGTACAGGCCCTGTTTTTCCGGCCGCATATGCGGCGCACACTTGTTCATTGCCGACACCTTTTGAGCACCGGTGCCTGGCCCCGGCGCAGTCCTGCCTGTCTTACTCACGCTTTCCGCCCTTCACGCAACAGGCCTGGGAAGACCTGAGTACGGACATCCTCGTCGCAGCGAGGTCGGAACCTCTAACAATATCACCCTCGGCCAGGTTCTCACAGACGGCGACGGCGGGCCGGCGCGTCAAACCGCTGGCCCGACAGATCGCATTTGAATACCCGTCCATGGCTGCCACCCGGCCTCAAGTCCCCGTTGTTCGCCTCGAATATTGCTGACCTGCCGGGCAGGGTCAATGCGCTTCACGAGATTGCGGCCGCAATTGGGTTCCAGGCGGGCAAATGGCCGGTTTTCTAGGGATTTTTGCCCTCTTTCGGGACGAATTCGTGCCGCCCTGCACAGCCCCGGGGCATCAGCGCCGGTCCGGAATGCTAATGTTCTGCTGTGAGCATCCCGCACCCGACCCGCCGCCACCAGCAGGCGCTGCATATCGCACCCGATCATCCGGTGTTCGCGGGCCATTTCCCGGACGCGCCCGTGGTGCCCGGCGTGCTGGTGCTGTCGGAAGTGCTGGATGCGGCCGAAGACTGGCTCGGCGAACCGGCGCACCCGCTGCGCCTGCGGCAGGCCAAGTTCCCGGCCCCCTGGCTGCCGGGCATGCAGGTGCAGGCCTCGCTGGAGCGCGACGGGCAGCAATTGCGCTTCCAGGTCAGTTCCCAGGATCAGACCCTGGCCGTGGGTGTCTTTGAAATGGAGTCCCGATGAAGGCGTGGGTCAGATGCGCTCTTGCCGCCCTGGGCCTGGGCGCGGCCTGCGCCCTGGCGCAGCAGGCAGGCCCGGTACCGGATGTCGATGCGCTGCTGCAGCGCCTGGCGCGGCCCGCACCCGCGACCACCGCCTTCGTCGAAGTGCATTTCTCCCCCTTGCTCAGCCGTCCGCTCATCGTTTCCGGTCAGATGGAATATGACGGACCGGACGCCCTCGCGCGCAGCATCGAGAAGCCCTATTCGGAACACACCGAGATTCACGGTGAACAGGTCAGCGTGGTGCGCGGGACGGGCAAGCCGCGCACCTTCTCACTGCAGCACGCCCCGGAGCTGAAGACGCTGCTGTCCAGCTTCTCGGCGCTGCTGGGCGGCAACCGCCAGCAGCTGGAACAGGGTTTCGCACTGACCGTGAGCGGGGACGACGCGCACTGGTCGATGGCGCTCGTCCCGCGCGACAGCCGCGTCACCCAGCGCGTCTCGCGCATCACGGTGAACGGAGCGGCCGGCACCGCTCGCTGCATCACCACCACGGCGCCCGATGGCAGCGTCACGGTCATGCTGCTGGAAGAGGCGGCGCAGGCGACGGTCGCGCCCGACGTCGAGCGCGGCGCACTCGAAAAGGTGTGCCACTGAACCCGCGCCTTCGCGGCTCCGCCCCGATCACGGCCCTGCTATGGCTCGCGCTGCTGGCCGGGGCTGGGCTGATCATCCATCACAGCCTGCGCATCAGCGGCGACCTGCGGCTGTTCATGCCGACGCCGCACGACCCGGTGGGCCGGCTGCTGCTCGACGAAGTCAGTGCGGGTCCGGCGGCCAAACTGCTGCTGGTCTCCATCCAGGGCGCGCCGCCCGAAGCCCTCGCCGCCACTTCACAGAAATTGAGCGCCGCCCTGCGCGCCGATCCTGGCTTCGGCTTCGTCAGCAATGGCGAGCAGCGGCTCGACATGGTGCCCGACGCCCTGCTGCCCTACCGCTACCTGCTCTCCGGCACGCTGGATACCCGGCATCTGGATGCTGACTACCTGCGCGAGCAGCTGCAGGAGCGCGAACAGGATCTCGCCTCGCCCGCGGCCACTCTGCTCACCCCGTTGCTGCCTCGTGACCCGACCCTGGAGCTGATCAAGGTGCTGGAATCCTGGGAGCCGGCCCAGCAGGCCCAGCAGCAGTTCGATGTGTGGTTCAACCAGGCGGGCGACGCCGCATTGCTCATCGCCCAGACGCGCACGGCCGGGTTCGATCCGAACGGACAGAAACTGGCCATCGAGACGCTGCGGCGGCACTTCAACGAAGTGCGCGGCAGCCCCGCCATGCGGCTGACCATCGCCGGAACCGGCGCCTTCGCGGTCACCATGCAGGCACGCAGTGAAGCCGACGCGCGTCTGGCGGCGATGCTGGACTCCGCCGGCATGGTACTGCTGATGCTGCTGGCCTACGGCAGCGTCCGGCGCGTGCTGCTGGGTGCCCTGCCGCTGGCCACCGCGGGCATCTGTGGTCTGGGTGCCGCGGCCGCCCTGTTCGACAGCGTTCACGGCATCACCATCGCCTTCGGCTTCACCCTGACCGGCGTCGCGCTGGACTACCCGATCTACCTGTTCAGCAATGAGCAGCCCGGGGTGCGGCCGGTGGATGTCGCGCGGACCGTCTGGCCCACGCTGGCCACGGCGGTGGCGGCCGTGTGCATAGCCTACCTCGCCTTCCTGGTTTCGGGGGTGCTGGGCCTGGCGCAACTGGCGACCTTCAATATCGTGGGACTGGCCGCGGCCGGACTGTGTACCCGCTACCTGCTGCCGCGCCTGCTACCACTGGGCGCGCGCGACCATGGCGAAGGCCGCCTGGGAGTGCTGCTGGCGAGGATTTCCGCCCGGGTGCCGCGGCTGCCGTGGCTGGCGCCGGTGATCGCCGTGCTCGGCCTGCTGGCGGTGCTCGGCATTCCCGGGCCCTGGTGGGACAACGACCTGGGGCATCTCACGCCCGTGCCGGAATCGATGTTGCGCGAGTATGAAACCCTGCAGCAGGCCCTCGGTGCCCCCGACGTGCGCTACCTGCTGGCGCTGCAGGCGCCCACGCCCGATGCGCTGCTGGCGCGCGAGGAGACGCTCGCCAGCCGGCTGGAGGCTCTGACCACGCAGCATGCGATCGGCGGCTTCGACCAGGCCGCGCGCTACCTGCCCAGCGCCGCCGTCCAGCGGCGTCGCCAGGCCGCGCTACCCGACGCCGCGGCCCTGCAGTCCAACCTCGATCGCGCGCTGACCGGCATGGCCTTCAAGCCAGGCCTGTTCGCGCCCTTCCTCGCCGACGTTGCCCGGGCCCGCGCCCTGCCGCCCCTGGCCGTGGATACGATCGCCGGAACGCCCCTGGCGCTCACCGTGGGCTCGCTGTTGCAGCATCGCGATGGCGGCTGGACGGGCCTGGTGACGCTGAATGACGTACGTCAGCCGCAGACGCTGGCGGCGCTCGCCGCGGCCTCGGGCGGAACGCTGCAGCTGCTGGATCTGAAACAGGCGGCCGAGGATCTGGTCGCGCACCAGCGCCAGCGCATCCTCGCCAGTGTCGCAGCCGCCGCGCTGCTGCTCATCCTGGTGGTGGCCGTCACCTGCCGGTCGCTGCAGCGCATGCTGCGCGTCGTCACGCCCATGGCGCTGTCCACCCTGGTCACCCTGGCCGTGCTGCATGGTGCCGGGGTTGCGCTGAACCTGTTCCACCTGATCGCCCTGGTGCTCGCGGCGGGACTGGGCCTGGACTATGGGCTGTTCCTCGAGCGCGCGAGTCAGGAGCCCGCGGCTCATCGGCGCGCCCTGCACGCGGTCGCCATCTGCGCCACCGCCGCCTGCGTGGTGTTCGCCGTGCTCGGCAGCTCCACCCTGCCGGTGCTGCGCTCCATCGGCGTCACGGTGGTGCTTGGGGTGCTCAGCAACTTCCTGCTCGCGCAACTGCTGATCCGTCGCCGGCCATGAGCGTGGATCGTGCCGCCATTGCCGCACTGATCCCGCACCAGGGCACGATGTCGCTGCTGGACCGGGTGGACAGCTGGAACGCATCGGGCATCGTCGCGCTATCGGGCACGCATCGCGCCACCGATCACCCGCTGCGCAGCCACGGCCGTCTGCGCGCCGTGCACCTGTGCGAATACGGTGCCCAGGCCGCCGCCCTCCACGGCGGCCTGCTGGCGCGCGCGGCCGGAACTGTCGCCGAGCCCGGTTATCTGGTGTCGCTGCGTGATGTCACCCTGGCCTGCCAGCGCATCGATCACCTGGACGGCGAGCTGCGGATCGATGCCGAGCTGTTGCTGCAGGACAGTGGCAGCTGGCAGTACCGGTTCGCGGCCGCTCACGCCGGCGTCACGCTCGCGAGCGGGCGGCTGGCGATCATCAGGCGCAAGTGATGCGCAGCCGAACGCGCTCCGCCCTCGCCCGCTTCGCTGTCATGGCGCTGACGCTGGTCGGCTGCACCGCCTGCGACCAGCTATCCAAGAGCATCGCCCGGGAGTACCTGCCCGGCACCGGCATCCACTCCTATCTCGGGGATACCTTTCGACTTCAGTATTCGCAGAATCCAGGCGCCTTTCTCGGCCTTGGCGACTCCCTGTCATCAGCGGTCCGCTTTGACGGCTTCATCGTCGGCGTTGGCCTGATCGTCGCGGCGCTGCTTGCCTGGGCGGCGCTGTCGCGACGCCTGCAGTGGCCCCAACGCATTGCGGTAGCTGTGGTTGGCGCAGGCGGCGGCAGCAATCTGATTGACCGAATCCGCTTTGACGGAACCGTGACCGATTTTCTGAATCTCGGTATTGGCCCGCTGCGGACCGGAATCTTCAATGTCGCGGACCTGATGCTGATGGTGGGAGTGATCTGGCTGCTGATCGGCTGGAATCGCCATCGGCCGGCCGCTAACCTGAACCGCTAGCCAGAGGCACCCATGTCGGCGCTCTTCACGAAACTGAATCTCGGCACCCAGGCGGTCATCCACGTGCTGAACGCGCCGCGGTCCTTTGAGTCCGAACTGGCCGCTCTCAAGGGCATGACCATCAGGCGCGCCGTGTCGGGTCCCGCGACCTTCGCCATGGCCTTCGTGATCACCCAGGCTGATTTGAATGCGGCCAGCGCTAAGCTCGCGTCAGCCTGTGTGGGCGATGCCATCCTGTGGATGGTGTATCCCAAGGCCAGTTCGAAAAGATATCGCTGTGAGTTCAACCGCGACTCGGGCTGGCCGGCCCTCGGCGCGGCGGGCTTCGAGCCGGTGCGCATGGTGGCCGTGGACGAGGACTGGTCGGCGCTGCGTTTTCGGCGGGTGGAACACATCAAGACCATGACCCGCAGTCGCGAACACAGAATCTCCAGGGCCGGCAGGAAAAGGGCGGAAGGTTGATGCTCACGCGGCGACTCAAGCCGGCGGACACGCAGGCCGCATCGGACCTGGTGCGCCGCGGCTTCGAGGCCTTCGTGGCGCCCGAGTGGGAGCCGCAGGCGGGCCACGAGTTTGTACAAAATGAGATCGGTGCCGATAGCATGCAGCGCCTGATCACGCAGTCCGCATTCACTGCCGGCACCTTTGGTGAGGAGGGGTTGCTGGGCCTCATCATCATGCCCAAGCCCACCTGGGTCGCGCTGCTGTTCGTCGAGCCGGATTCGTTTCGTCTCGGGATTGCGCGGCAGCTGTGGGGCCAGGCGCGCCGGTTCGTCCTCGCCATCACGCCACCGGTGGAGGCCGTGGATCTCAACGCCTCCACCTTTGCGATCGGTTTCTATCTTAAAGTCGGCTTCGTGGTCGCCGAGCGGGTCGACTCCAAGGGCCGGCGCGCGACCCGCATGATATGGAAGGTGCAAACATGATCACACAGGCCGAGAAGGCGGAAATCTTTCGCAAACTGCACGCGCCCGGTTCGTGCTTCGTGATTCCGAATCCCTGGGACGTGGGCTCGGCCCGTCTGCTGGAGCACCTGGGTTTCAAGGCACTTGCATCCTCCAGCGCCGGATTCGCGTTTTCCATCGGCAAGAACGACCTGAGTGTCGCCAAGAGCAGCCTGATGGTGCACCTCGCGGCCGTCTGCCAGGCGACTTCGCTCCCGGTCAGCGCCGACCTGCAGAATGGTTTTGGCAACGACCCGGAGGACATGGCCGTTACCATCCTGCAGGCCGCCAAGACCGGCATCGTGGGCGGCTCGATCGAGGACGCCTCGGGTGACAGCGGCAATCCGATCTATCCCCTCGAACTCGCCGCCGAGCGCGTGCGCCACGCGGCATCGGCGGCGAGATCCCTGGGGTTCAAGTTCACGCTGACGGCGCGCGCCGAGAACCACCTGCACGATCGCCCGGATATCCGCGACACCATCCGGCGCCTGCAGGCCTACCAGGAGGCCGGCGCCGACGTGCTGTTCGCGCCGGGCATCAAGTCCGCCGACGACATCCGACAAATCGTCGGCGCCATCGACCGGCCGCTGAACGTGCTGGCGGGACTGCCGGGCATGCAGCTGTCGGTGAGTGACCTGCGGGAACTGGGCGTCGCGCGCATCAGCCTCGGGGGAACCCTGGCGCGGGCTGCCTATGGCGCACTGTTGCGGGCAGTAGCCGAGATCCAGTCGCGGGGAACCTTCGACTACACGGCGCAGGGCGCCTCCCGGCAGATGCTGGAGGAGGTCTTCTCCAAACCCCCGGCCTGAGTCCCCCAGTTCACAGCTGCGTTCGGTGGCGCACGCTCACCTGCAGCGAGGATCCCGGACCCAGCGGCAGCGTGAGGGTTTCGGTCCCCTTGCGCTCCAGCACCCCGACCAGGGGCAGGGCCGCGGCCATGGCGTTGGCGCCGTCAGCCGGAAACTCCTGTACAGCTGCAGTCTCGGCAATGGTCAGCCGCAGCTCGCCGCTGCTCGCGGCGTCCGGCACGCCCAGGACCAGCGCCGCTCCCAGGATCCCCCGGCTGTGTGCCACCCGGGAAAGCGGCACGGGCGCCTCGATGTCGTAGGCCACGAGCAGGACGTTGGTCAGATCCGCGCACACCTGCACGGCGGCCGCGAACAGACCGGCGGCATACGTGTACTGCCCGGCGCCCAGCGCGCAGTACGACTGCCGGCAACCCGTGGCGATGCTCCAGTAGCCCGCGGCGGCGTTGTGCACGGAGTTGTGGAAGCGGGTCGGCGAGAGCGTCGTCGGGGCGCGCGCCAGGGTCGCGCACATGTAGTCGGTGATCGCCAGGTCCCCATAGGTGGATGCAAATATCGTCGGCAGCCCGGCCGGGTCGCGTCCGGCCGCCGCGCAGGCCGCCTGCCCCACCTCCAGCGCCACGGCCACCGTGTCGGGGGCGCGGCGCCGCTCGTTCGGCGGCAGGATCGAGGGCTGCGGTCGGGCGCTGCCCGCGCAGCTCCAGACGGCCAGACCGCGCACCGCGACCTCGAGCGAAGTACTCATGCGGCCTCGCGCCCAAACAGCAGCACGCAGTTGCTGCCGCCGAATCCGAAGGAGTTGCTGAGCGCGTAGCGCACCTCTCCGGCACAGTTCTCGAGCCGGATCTGCGGACCCGCGTCTGGATCGAGCCGGGTGGTGTTGAGCGTGCCCGGCATCAGTCCGGTCTGAAGGGCCAGCAGGGTGATGATGGCTTCGAGACCCCCCGCGGCTCCCAGGGCATGCCCGGTCCAGCCCTTGGTGGAACTGGCGCGGGTCGTGGCCGGAAACATCTGCGCCACCACCCGCGCTTCGACGGCATCGTTCCGGGGCGTCGCGGTGCCATGCAGGTTGATGTACTGGATCTCACCAGGCGCGCGACCGGCCCGCGCCAGGGCCTGCTCGATGGCGCTGCGCGCGCCCAGCCCTTCCGGATGAGGCGCCGACATGTGGTGCGCATCGCTGGTCTCGCCATAGCCCAGCAGCAACAGGTTCGAACCGGCGCGCTCCAGCAGCAAGAAGGCGGCCGCCTCACCCAGGTTCAACCCGCGACGCTCCACTGCGAACGGCTGGCAGGGTTGCGCCGACAGCAGCTCCAGGGAACCAAATCCATACAGGACGCTGTTGCACAGCGAGTCCACGCCACCGACCACCACCGCGTCGCACAGCCCCAGGCGCATCAGCCGTTCGGCCTGGCAGAACACCTTGGCACTGGATGAGCAGGCGGTGGCGATAGTGAAGCACGGACCCTCGAGACCCAGGGCGCGCTGCACGAAGTCGCCCAGCGAATGCGGCGTGTGCAGCTCGGGTTGGAACAGATTCGCCGGTACGTCCTCGCCGCGGGCCTGATGCTGGTACAGCGCCTCGGTGGCGTCGATGGCGGCCGTGGAGGTGCCCATCACCAGGCCGATGCGGCGCGCGCCATAGCGCGAGCGGGCAGCGACGACGCGCGAGGCAAAGTCATCGGTGTTGAGCCCGGCCCAGGCCAGGCGGTTGTTGCGGCACTCCCAGGGGGCCAGCGGCGCGGGCAGATTGCGGCTCGGGGACTCGAGGCCCGCGACGCGGCCGATCCAGGTCGGCAGCGCCTGCGCGGTGAAATCGTTGGGGGTCAGCGCGCCGCGCCGTTCGCGCAATGCGTCCAGCAGCTGCCGGTGTCCGTAGCCCGTCGCACAAACCACCGAATACGCGGTGACGGCCAGCGGCTGCATCAGCCGGTCACGGCTTGCGGTGCTGCTGGATATAGGCCGCGAGCGAGCGCAGCGAGGCAAATATGCGGCGGTTGTCCGCATCATCGGAGCGCAGCTGCAGGCCATGGCGCCGCGAGACCTCCAGGGCGATCTCCAGGGCGTCGATGGAGTCCAGGCCGAGGCCCGCTCCGAACAGCGGCGCCTCCGGATCGATGTCGGCCGCCCGCACGCCTTCGAGATTGACGGCGGCGATGATCAGCTCGGCGAGTTCGGTTTCGGCGGTGGTCTGTATGGCAGGCATGACGAATCGCAAGATAAAATGTGCGGCCCCCGCCGCGGATGGCGGGTAGTGTTAGCAAATCCTAGCATGGAGGGGTGCTCCTACTTGTCACAGCGGCCCGATGGCGCCCATGTCCTGGTTGTCGGCAGTGGTCCCGGGGGGTCCACGGCGGCGGCACTGCTGGCGCGCCAGGGACTGCGCGTGACGCTGGTGGAAAAAGGCCGCCATCCGCGCTTCCACATCGGCGAGTCCCTGCTGCCCATGAACATGCCTATTTTCGAGCGCCTGGGCGTGCTCGAGCAGGTGCTGGCCATCGGGCAGCGCAAGCTCGGGGCCGACTTTCCGGCGCCCAACGCGCTCGGCTACGGGGTGTTCCGCTTCAACCGGACCCTGAACCCGGGCACGGGGTTCGCCGTGCACGTGCGGCGCGAGGAGCTCGATCTGCTGCTGTTCAACCACGCGGCGGCCTGCGGCGCCCAAACCCTGCAGGACACCGAGGTGCTGGGTGTCGATTTTGCCGCCGACAGCGTCAGCGCCAGGCTGCGCGCCAAGGACGGCAGTCAGACCGTGCTGCAGGCCGACTATGTCGTGGACGCGACCGGGCGCGATACGCTGCTCGGCACGGCGCTGCGGCTGAAGCGCAAGGACCCGCATCATCAAAGCGCGGCCCTGTTCGCCCATTTTGCGGGAGTCGAGCGCCGGGCGGGCGATGACGCCGGCAACATCAGCGTCTACCGGTTTCCCGCAGGCTGGGTGTGGATGATCCCGCTGCCCGGGGACTGCATGAGCATCGGCGCGGTGTGCTATCCGGAATACCTCAAGGAGCGGCACGGCAGCAACGCCGAATTCCTGCTGGCCACGCTGCAACGCATCCCGGGCGCGCGCGAGCGCATGCGGGGCGCGACGCTCCTCGGGCATCTGCACGCCACCGGCAACTACTCCTATACCTGCGCCCGGGTCTGTGGCCATCGCTGGATCATGGTGGGCGATGCGTTCGGCTTCCTCGATCCGATATTCTCCACCGGCGTGTACCTCGCCATGGACAGTGCGGAGCGTGCCGCCGCCGTCGTGGTCGGGGCCCTGCGGGAGCCGCGGCGCCAGGCCGCCCTGCAGCGCCGGTACGCGCGCTTCACCCGCCGCGGGCAGCGGCAACTGGCCTGGTTCATCTTCCGTTTCACCTCGCCGGCCATGGCCCGCCTGTTCGCGCACCCGCGCGACCTGCTGCAGGTGGAGCAGGCCATGGTTTCCATGCTGGCCGGGGATGTCTTCGACAGTCCGGGCGTGTGGTGGCGGCTGCAGCTGTTCAAACTGCTGTACCTGTCGACGTGGCTCAGTCTGTGGCGCCGGTCGCTGCGCAATCGGCGCACCCGGCGGCGCCAGATCGGCGTGGTGTTCGAAGGCGAGGACCTGATTTGAACCGTCCCCGCATCGCAGCCAGCGCGCTGGTCGACGGACCGCCGCGCATGGAGTACCGACGGCTCGGCGCCGCCGAGGCGCCGCCGGCGACGACGCTGTGCGCGATAGACTTCGGCGCCGGGCCCAGGACATCCCCGAAGCCGGCCCAGGGCCTGACCGTGCGGGTGAATCTGCGCCCCCTGGTCGGCACGGGACTTACCGAGTTGTGGCACGCAGACGGCAAGGTGGAGTCCGGCTGCGACGGCGCCGTGCATTTTGCCTGCGGCGGCCGCTATCTGGCCGGCCGCGTGCAGATCGACGAACAGCAGGCCGGCGGCCTGCTGGCCGCGGCGCGCGCGGCGTATGCGGCCATCAGCGATTTCACGCGGCGTAGCGGGCACCGGCATCTGCTGCGCATGTACAACTATTTTTCGGACATCAATGCCGGTGCGGGCGATGAGCAGCGTTACAAGCTGTTCTGCAGCGGCCGGGCAGCGGGCTTCCAGGGCCTGATGAGCGCGGCATGGCCCGCAGCCACCGCGATCGGCCGCCAGGATCACAGCGCCTTGCTGCAGGTGTACTGGCTGGCCGGCAGCGAACCTGGCCGGCCGCTGGAGAATCCACGCCAGATGAGCGCCTTTCACTATCCGCGCCAGTACGGCCCGGCGCCGCCCACCTTCTCCCGGGCGATGCGCATCCGCGGCGGCATTCTGATATCCGGCACCGCGAGCGTGCTCGGCCATGCTTCGCACCACGCCGATGACCTGCCGGAGCAACTGGCCGAAGTGCTGCGCAACCTCGCGAGCCTGCGCCAGGCCGGCGGCGGCAGCGCCCTGGCGCCCGGCCGCGGAACCTTGCTCAAGATCTATCTGCGGGAGACCTCCCAGGCAGGCTTCGTGGCCGCCTATCTGCGCGAGCATCTGCCGGCGCACACCCAGTTGCTGGTCCTGAACGCGGACATCTGCCGGCACGAACTGCTGGTGGAAATCGATGCCGCGCACCTGGGCCAAGGCGCCTGGCCGGGATAATCCGCCCCGATCAATCCGGCCCCTGGCGCAACAGTCGCAGCAGCGCCGCACGCGAGGTCTTACCCAGTTCATTGCGCGGCAGCTCGGCCAGCAGCAGCAGGGGTCGCGGCAGAAATGCGGGGTCCACGCTGCGCGCGAGGGCCAGCAGGATTTCGTGGGCTTTCAGGCTCGGCGCCACCACGGCTGCCGCCACCCGCTGGATGCGCGCCACGCCCTGCGCCGCGGCCTCCTCCTCCGAAGGCTGGAACACCACGCCATCACGCACGCCCGGGATGGCCAGCAGCCGGCGGGTGAGGTCCGACAGCGAGGCACGCTTGCCCGCGATCTCGATCATGTCGACGTTGCGGCCGCGCAGCAGCATGCGGCCGTCGGCGCTCACTTCCACCACATCCTGGAGCCGGGTGGGCTGATCGAACCAGGGCGCACGCACCCAGGCATGATCCGCCGCCGGCTCCAGGGTGACGCCGGGGTAGAGGCGCCAGCCGCTCTCCTGGGCCGTCAGGCGCGTCGCGATGACACAGGTCTCCGTGGAGCCGAACATCTCCAGCAACGGCGCCTGCAGGCCCGCGGCCACCTGCAGGGCCAGTTGCGCATCCATCGGCGCGGTAGCCGACAGCACGGCCGCTACTTTCGGAAATTCCACGCTGGCAGCCAGCAGGGTCCGCAGGTGCACCGGCGTGGTGACCAGCACCCGCGGTTCGGGCAAGTCGCGCAAGGCGCTCGCGACGTCGGAGGGGAACAGCGGTCGACCCGCGTGCACGGCCATCTGCGCCAGCAGCGGCAGCAGCACGGAGGTCTCCGTGCCATACATGTGCTGCGGCGGCACGGTGGCGAGGATGCCCGGCCGCGCGGCGGCGGCGCTCGCGCCCAGGCACTCGCGCAGGCGCTGCGCGTTGAAGCGCGTGTTGAAATGCAGGCTGCCCCAGCGCTTGGCATGGGCGGTGGGCGTTCCGGTGGACCCGGAGGTGAATGCGATCTGGACCACCTGGTGCGCATCGATCAGCGGCATATCGGCCGCGCCGGCTGCGGCAGGCCGACCCGCCAGCACCCCCTCGACCATCGCATCGTCGACCACGTGGCTGTCGCCGTGGCTGGCCCGGGCATCGGCGATCACCTGCGGCGCCCGCGAGGCGGGGAGCAGATTCGTCTGGCCCCGTACCGCCGCGGCGCACCAGGCGACCAGGAAGTACGCACGCCGCTCACACAGATTGACCAGGTACGGCTCAGCAGGCAGCGCCCGCGCCAGGGCCAGCACCTGGCCCAGGAACTGTCCGGCGCGCAGGCTCCCGTCGCGATCCCAGATCAGGGGCGCGGCGGCCTCGAACCCGGCGATCAGCGGCAGCAGCTGCGGCACGAGGACGGGCTTCAGTACAGGCCGCCGTTCACGTCGATCACCTGCCGCGTGATGTAGGAGGCGTCGGGTGAGACCAGGAAGCTCACCACCGCTGCCACCTCGTCCACGGTTCCGGGCCGCTGCATCGGCACGGCCTTCATCGCCTCCTCCGGCGGAGGGTGGGCCTGCAGCATGTCCGTGTTGATGAACCCCGGGGCCACGCAGTTGACCGTGATCTGGCGCTTGGCCAGTTCCAGGGCCAGCGCCTTGGTGGCGCCGATGACGCCGGCCTTGGCGGCGCTATAGTTGGTCTGGCCGCGATTGCCCATGACACCGGAGGCCGATGACAGGGTGACGATGCGGCCCGGCGCGCGCCGGCGCACCATGGCCATGACCAGCGGATGCAGGACGTTGTAGAAACCGTCCAGGTTGCCGTGGACCACGCTGTCCCAGGTATCGCCGGTCATCGCCGGAAAGGCATCGTCGCGGGCGTGTCCGGCGTTGCAAATCACGCCATAGTAGGTGCCGTTGGTCTCGATATCCTCGGCCAGCGCGCTGGCGCAGGCGATGCGGTCGCCCACGTCGAACTGCAGCACCCGGGCGCGCCGGCCCATGTGCCGGATGCCATCGGCGACCTGCTCGGCTTCGCCGCGCCGTGAGCGGCAATGCACCACCACGTCGTAGCCATCGTTGGCCAGGCGCAGCGCGATGGCGCGGCCGATGCCGCGGCTGGACCCGGTGACCAGGACCGTATCCGTCATGAGGGTCCGCTCTGATCCGCCGGCGCATCGCTGCGCCAGAACGGATAGAAATTGAACCACTGCAGGGGTTCCATCAGCAGATAGTGCTCCAGTCGGCTGGCAAAGCGTTGCGCCAAGTCGGCAATGATTGCATCCCGCTGCGAGCGCTGCCAGCGTACCTGCGGGCAGAAGGGTTCGAAGTACACCCGGTAGCCGCCGGAGCGCCGCAGGCAGAACAGCAGATGCACCGGGCATTCCAGAACCGCGGCCAGCACGTAGGGCCCGACGGGCAGGGGTGCCGCGGCGCCCAGCAGCCGCACGTCCACCGTCCGGCCGCCGTGGACCGGAACGCGGTCGGCGGCGATGACCACCCATTCGCCCTGGTCGATGCGGGATTTCAGCATCAGCGCGGTGGCCGCCGACAGATCCGTGACCTGGATCAGTTCCACCTGCGTGGCTCCCGCCATGCGCAGTACCTGGTTGAAGCTGCCGGAATGGCGGGTGTGCACCAGGACATTGAGGCGCACGCGGCGGTTCAGGGTCGCCAGCGCACGGCACAGCTCAAGATTTCCGAGATGCGAGCCAAGCAGCAGCACGCCGCGCGGGTCCTGGGTCATGAGCCGCATGCGCACGTGGTCCTCGATGCCGACCTGGCTGTAGTCGATTCGCCCGAGCCAGGCGTTCTGCTTGTCGACGATGGCCCGCGCGAAGCTCAGGAAGTGCCGGTAGACGCTCATCGGCCCGCCGTCCAGGCCGCAGCCCGGCGCCGCCGCGGCCACGCGCGCCAGATACTCGCGCGAGGCGGTCCGGGCGCGGCGGCTGAACGCGTAGAAATAGGCGGTCGACAGATACACGAACGGCATCGCGAGCGGGCGCGACAGCAGCTTCACGCCGTGGAACATCAGCCACATCATGAACAGTGCGCCGCGTTCGCGGGTTGCGGCCCAGGTCGCCTGCGTCTGCGCGGCCGTGGCCGGCGGGCGGTTCACGGGGCGCTCCGCGTCAGCAACCGCGGCAATCGCCGCAGCATGCCGCCGAACAGCCTTACCTGCAGCAGCACCATGCGGGCATTGTCGCGGAACATGCGAAAGTGCGAGACCCCGTCCAGCGGGTAGGTGACCGCGGTGGCCAGCCAGCGCATCGGCACGGCGCGCCAGTACAGGCGAACGATGATCTCCACGTCGAAGTCCATGCGCCGGCCGATGTACTCCTGCCCCATCAGGCTGGTGACCGCCTCAAGCGGATAGACCCGGAAGCCGCACATGGAGTCCGGAATCGACCAGGACAGGGTATTCAGCCACACCAGGCCATGCGTCAGGTAGCGGCCGTAGTAGCGGATGGCCGGCATGCTGCGATCAAAGACCGGCCGCCCGCAGATCAGCGCCTGCGGCTCCCGCGCTGCCGCCTCGATGAAGCTGCGGATATCGGCCAGGGCGTGCTGCCCGTCCGCGTCCACCTGCAGCGCGTGGCTGTAGCCCTCCTGCCAGGCCGCGACGAACCCGGCGAGCATGGCGGCGCCCTTGCCCGCGTTCACCGGCAGGCGCAGCAGGCGCGTGCGCGGCACGCTCGCGGCCAGCCGGATGAGTTCGCCGGCGCAGCTGGGACCTGAGCCGTCATCCACCAGCAGGCACGGCAGGCCGGCGGCATGCACGGCGGTCACGACGCGCGCCACCGCGTGCTCGTGGTCGAACACCGGAACGATGGCGCAGGGGTTGAATGGTTGAGTCGGCAAGGCTTGGTGACGGCGGTTTTGCTCGACATTATGGCACTTGCCGCCGGCCCGGACCGGCGAGCGCGGCCGGCGCTGCCGCCGCGCGGCGCGCGCGGCGGCGAAAACGCGCAAGAGTTCTCAATCAAAACTATTGCATCACCCGACGAACTGCCGTAACTTTCGCGCCGCGTTGCGAGGTGTGGTACCGCTCGTGACGCCCAGAAATGGTCGTCCGGACCCTTTGGAGGTGTAGCGAGAACAGTGATGAAGAACCGCAAAGCGTCGACCACGAGCGACCCTGGGCCCCGTCTTCAACGAGTTTCTCAATATTTAGAGAAGAACTTTCCCGACTTTTTTGCGGAAGCACGCTTCCTGGTCGGGGATGATGATTTTTTCCTGTACTCCCGTTTCGGGCAGTATCTCGCCCGCGTCATCGAGACCAACCGGGCCTCCCCCGGCAAGATTGCGCGCGGCTTCACCGTCCTCAACAAAATGGCCCGAGCCTCGGCCGCAAATCCACGCATTCGCCAGATTCTGGTCACCGGACCCCTGGAGTACATCGTGGATGCCCCCAAGGCCCGTGAGCTGGCCCGCAAACGGCTGTCACCGGTTGCGCAGGGCTACATGGAAAGTCTGTGCGAGTAGCCTGAAGCGCATGACCGAGCGGCTGGCACAGGAGGTCCGTGACTTCTGGCTGGACCCCGGTCGGCTGAACCGAAGCGCCAGGCACAGCGCGCAGCTGGTGCGCGAGCGCTACGGTCCGCTGCTGGACCAGGCGGCGGCTGGCGAACTGTCGGCCTGGACGATGAGTCCACGCCGCTGCCTGAGCCTGATCATCCTGCTGGATCAGTTCTCGCGCATCATTCACCAGGGCACGGCCCGCGCTTACGCCTCTGATCCCATGGCACTGCAGACCACCCTGAACGGGATTCAGTCGGGCGCCGACGCCGCGCTCACCCTGACCGAACGCCTCTACTTCTGCATGCCCCTGCAGCGCACGGAGTCGCTCACCCTGCAGCAGGAGTCGGTGGCCGTGTTCAGGCGGCTGGCGGCCGAAGCGGTCGCGGCCGAGCGCCGCCTGGCAACCTCCGCGCTGCGCACCGCCCGGGACAGCCACAACATCATCGCGCGCTTCGGGCGGTTCCCGCGCCGTAACCGGGTCCTGGGCCGCATCACCACGCCCGAGGAACATGCCTGGCTCAGCGGCGCGGTCACGACGCCGGCGAGCTAGAGACTGGCGCGCGGATCGAACGCCAGTTCCGCCCGCATCCGCTCATACAGCTCGCGCGCCGCCGGCGTGTCCGCGGGCGGCAGCACCACTTTGAGCACGACGTACTGATCGCCCGGGGGGTCCCCCGCCAGGCCCCGGCCCCGCAGCCGCAGCCGGCTGCCTGACTGGGACTGCGGCGGGATTCGCAGGTCCACCGGCCCACCCAGCGTCGGCACGGTGAGGGTGGCGCCGAGCGCCGCCTCCCAGGGTGCCACCGGCAGGGTCAGTTTCACGTCCCGACCTTCCAGTTCGAGGTTGCGGTGTGGCCGGATATGCACCTTCAGGTACAGATCTCCGGCGCGACCCTTGCCCGCGGCCGGTTCGCCCTGGCCGGTCAGCCGCACCGACTGGCCTTCCGTGACGCCCGCCGGCAGCGTCACCCGCAGGGTACGCGTGGCGGGCGCACTGCTGCCGGGCGCGGGCGCCTGCTGCAAGGTGAGGTCACGCACCACGCCCCGGTGCGCCTCCTCCAGATCCAGCTCGATGTCGGCATGCTGGTCACGACCGTTGCGGCGGCGGGCCCCGCCGCCCGTGAAGGGCTGCTCCCCGCCGCCGAACAGCGTCGAGAAGAAGTCGCTGAACTGCTCGGCACCCTCGAAGGCATGGGTGCCGCCGGCCTCGTCCCCGAAGCCGCCGGAATGCGCCCGGCCGCGCCGCGCCTGGCCGAAGTCGAATCCCGCGCCGAAATCCGGCGGCGGCCGGAACTGTTCGCCCTGCTTCCAGTTGGCGCCCAGCTGGTCATAGGCGCTGCGCTTTTTCGGATCCTTGAGGACCTCGTAGGCCTCCTGCATCTGCTTGAAGCGCTCGAGGGCATCGGCCTCCTTGCTGACATCGGGGTGGTACTTTCTGGCCAGGCGCCGATAGGCCTTGCGGATGTCATCCGCCGAGGCCGAGCGCTGCAGACCCAGGGTCTGGTAATAGTCGCGAAACTCCATTCCGGCCATAATGGGGACTATGGGCCCCCCGGTTTCAATCCTTCCTGCGCCCCCGCGGTGCGCCTGGGCCGCCGGGGTCACCATTTGAGGTCAGGGGCCCGGCAAAGCAGGCGATCCGCCAGCAACCGGGACCGGCAAGCGATGGCACCGAATTTGCACCCTCCCGTAGCATGACTGCGCACCCAGTAGCTGGCGGCAGATGCTGATGCGACTGTCCCGGCCGCCGCATCTGCGCAACCTGCGCGCCTTCTGTGTGGCGGCCCATCACCGCAGCTTCAAGATCGCGGCCGATGAGCTGTTCCTGACCCCGTCGGCCGTGAGCCACCAGATGAAGGAACTGGAAGACTCCCTGGGCGTGCGGCTGTTTGAAAGAAAGACGCGCGCGGTTGAACTCACCTCTGCCGGTCACACGCTGCTGGATGAGGTCGCGCCGCTCCTGGACGCCATCGACCGCAGTCTCACCCGCATCGCCCGGCGCAACAACCGCATCACGCTGCGCATGCTGTTGCCGCCGTTCTTCGCCACCGAGATCTTCGTGCCGCGCATGGCCAATTTCTGTTCGGCCTGGCCGGATATCGACATTCAGGTGGATACCCGCGATCCGCGCCCGGCAGCACATCCGCTGACGGCCGACATCTCTGTGCTGTTGTCCGATACCCTGCCGCAGGGAATCAGCGTGACGCCGCTGTTCACGCTCTCCTTGGTGGCGGCCTGTGCGCGCGAACACGCCCCCACGGTGAAGCGGCTGGGCGCCAACGTGTTTCGCGACATGGCTCTCATCGTCCACAAGTCGCGTCCGTTCGCCTGGAACAGCTGGGCCGAGGAGCTGGGCCTTGCGGCGCCGGAACCCAAGAACGTCATTGAACTGGACACCATGTCCGCGGTGGTGCGCGCCGCCGAGCGCGGCGTCGGTGTGGCGCTGGTGCCCGAAGCGCTGTGCAGTCTGTGGTTCGAATCCGGGTCGCTGGTGCGCATCTTTCCGCTCAACCTCCACACCAGCGACACCTACTATCTTGCGAGCCGACCGAAGGATGCGGCCAAGCCGGAGGTGCGCGCGATGAGCCAGTGGCTGATCAACGAAGTTCGCGCGCTTACCGCCTCGTCGATGAACCGCAGTCACGCATAGCCGCAAATCTATTCGTTTGTTTCAGTGCAGCATGGCTCCTAACCTGTTTGCGCACCCTGCGGATTTACGGGTGCGTCGTAACAGCCATAGAAGGAAGCCCTGTCATGAAACTGCAAATGTTGAGAGGTATCCGAGTACCGCTGGCCGCCTCGCTGCTGGTCGCCTCGGCGGCCCACGCGGACGTGGAAGCCGGCAAGCTCACCCTGTCCGGTTACATCGACGCCGCCGACGGCGCACAACTGATTGCGGGCAACTATGCCGCCGTCATCGACCAACTGGCACCGCACACCACGACGTTCAATGCGAATGACGTGGCCGCCAGTACCAACCTGTGCGTGGCCTACGTGGCCACGGGCAAGTTTGGTGAAGCGCACGCGGCGTGTGACGAAGCCATCAAGATGGCGCGCCGCGATCAATTCACCAGATCCTTGCTGGAGCGGCTGGATCACCAGGACGCCCTGTCGATCGCCTACGCCAATCGTGCCGTCCTGACCAAACTGTCCGGTGAATAGGCCGCAAGGACCACAGAGAAAACAGCAATGAGGATAGGGGTGTTCACGAGACGGCGCGTCCGCTCGGGCGCGCCGTCTTTGGTTTGAGGCGCCGCGCCAGGTGCCCAAAAAAAAGCCGCGGGCGCTTGTGTGCGCGTCGCGGCTAGTTCGAAAGCAAACACCGGGGGAGTTGTTCGCTTCTTGGCTTTTGTTAAAGCAAAGCCTGTGCCAATCTCCGAACCGCTTGTTTTTCCATCACTTTTGCACATACGGCCTTGCCGGCGCAGGTGACGTAATGTGTCAGGAACCGACGTCAAGCGCTGCAGCTGTCAAATCCGGACCAGCGATCCGTGCACGCGTCACATTTGTCTGTGGCACCCTCGGCGTGGCCCGCTGCAGTCCGGCAACATGGGACCGGGACTGCACGGTGATTACAAAGGTGGGGCATGGCGGATACACCCAAACGACGGCTGCTGGATCAGATCGGCGCCGTGCCCACGTACGTGGCGGTCGGCAGTCGCATCACCGGCGATATCGAGGCGCCCGGCGCGCTGGTCATGTGCGGTGAGGTGCGTGGCGACGGCGATGTGAAGGGTCCGTTGAGCGTGGCAGCCGGCGCCCGCTGGGAAGGCGAAGTGCACGCGCTGAGCGCCGTCATCGCCGGCAGCATCAAGGGCGTCATCAGGGTGGATGAAAAACTCGAGATTCGCGCCACGGCGGTGATCCGCGGTCGCGTCACGGCCCGCAGCATCGCCATTGCGAAGGGCGCCGTCATCGAAGGTGCGGTCACGGTGACCAGCGGCGAACCCATCATCAACTTCGAGGAAAAGCGCGAAGCAGCCAAGGCGCGCTGACCCTCACCCGGTCAGATGACGCAGCACCGCGTTCTCCGCCCAGGTATCCCCCAGGACGCCGTTGAGGAAGCCGCAATGACCGCCGCGGGGCGTCACCAGGGCGCGCAGACCGGGTGAGGCGGCAACCCGCTGCAGATCGGCCACCGGCACGATGGGATCATCGGCCGCCGTGATGATGGTCGCCGGCACGGTGAGTCCCGCCAGCCTCGGCCCCGTGATGGCATAGCCATCCAGGTATGCCTCCAACGAATTGAATTCCGTGTGGCGGGCAACCAGCTGCGCCGTCATCTGCCGCAGACTGCTGATCCGCGCCAGATCATCGAACTGGTAGAGTTTCGGCCAGGCGCGCTGCTTGGCGCGCAGCGAGGCGCCCCACTTGCCCACGAAGTAGCGACGGTAGATGCCGGGACCGGATTCGATGGCGGCCATGGTGGCGCGCGGCTCAAGCACCGGCGAGATGGCCACGACGCTGGCGATGGTCAGTGCGCAGCCCGGCGCATCCGCAGCCACCCGCAGCAGGAAATTTCCGCCCAGCGAAAACCCCGCCAGATGCAGCGGCAGGCCGGCGAACAGCTGTTGCGCGCGGCGCACGGCGCCGATGATCTCGGGCAGCCGGCAGGAATGGAACAGGCCGGGATTTAAGTCCTGGGTGCCCCCGTGATCGCGCAGATTCAGGCGCAGTATCGCGAAGCCCTGCGCCAGCAGGCGGCGCGCCAGCGCCAGCATGTACATGGCGTTCGCATCGCCCTCCCAGCCGTGCAGCATGACCACGGCGCCGATCGGATTGGGCACGGTTGCCGGGGTGTGCAGGGCCAGCAGCCGCACGCCCTCGCCGCAATCGAGGATCACCGGCAGGCTGCGCGCGGGCACCTGCGCGCAGCATCGCCGCACCAGCGCACGGCGCGGCGCGAGGCTCGGCAGAATGGACTGCACATGCGCATTGCGCAGCCACCAGGGGGGGCGAAAGCCCTTCTCGAGGGTGTATTCCACGTTCTTGCAGTAGCGGCGGCTAGCGCACGCGGATCTCGATGCGGTTGTTGGCGCCGGCGGCGCGGTTCCATTCTCCCGCAGTCAGAATGTCGGACACCGCCGGGTAGGCCGCAAGGTTGCCGCCCTCACCGCCACCGACCTGGACATGGATCAGGTCATGGCTGGCGGCGCGCAGGCTGCCCATCAGGTCCGCCATGACCACCGGGATGCGCATCACCGCTGCGCCGGCATCGTCATGCGCGCCGGCAACCATATCGCAGCGCGCATACGGCAGATCATCAGGCGCCAGTGAGTAGCCCTCGCTGGCATTGCCCACCAGACAGAAGCGGCCGCTGTAGGTCCTGATGTCGACATTGCCCTGAAAGCCCTGGGCATTGAGCCGGTCGAACAGCTGGCGCAGGGCATCCAGGCGGCTGCCGCTGAAGGGCTCGACTCCGTAGGGCACCGTCTGCACGATGGGCTTGGCGGTGGCACGCGGGGCCGGCAGCGCATCCGTGCCCCCGGAGGCCGGGGCCGCGTCGCCGGCGGGCGTCGGACCCGGGGCAGGCGCCGAACTATGCGGCCGAAGCGCCACGGCAGGTCCTGCCGCCTGCAGCTGCGCGAGTTGCCCCTCCACCAGCGACAGGCGCGCACCCTGTTCCCAGAACAGCACGGCAAAGGCCACGCAGGCACCGGCCAGCACGGCCGCCAGCGCCCAGGCAAGCCAGGCCGGATGCGCATCGCGTGCCGCCGCCACGGCGCGCGCCTGCGGTTCCTGCAGCACCGTGCGCAGGTCCGCCAGCAGCCGGTCACCCTGGCTGTCGAACCCGGCGAGGATAGTGCGTCGCAGTTCGGTCAGCTGCTCGCGCAGCGCACCGGTGTGCAACCCCTGATCGGCCGCGTGGTTCGCCGCATGGGCAAAGCCATGGGGTTCAGCCACCGTCACCGAACCGGGTTCCGCGCCGCGCCGCTCGACCGCGAGGTTCAGCTGGTAGAGCACCTTGGTGACATCGGCCAGCTTGACCTGCTTCGGTAACACGCCGATGGCGCCCAGTGCCCGGGCCTGTCCGACGTACAGCTCCCCTTCCTGGGAGGTGTACATCATGATGGGAATGGTCGCGGTGCGCGGGTTGTTCTTGATGGCCTGCACGGCCTGCAGGCCGTCCATCCCGCCCATCATGTGATCCATGAAGATGGCATCGGGGCGATGGGTGCCCAGATACTCGATCGCGAGCTCCGCGGACTCGGCGGTATCCACCTCGATACCGTGTTTCTCGAGCATACGGGCCAGAGAAAGTCGTGCCGACTTCGAGTCGTCTACGATCAATGCGCGCTTGCCCACCTGAGCTCCGCCGCGGAGTGCGTTAAGCCGCCAGCCGCTGAAAGAAGCCGCAAGTGTAGCGTAGTTGGGGAACCGTTCCCGACGCCTGAGGCCGTCGCGGATCGCCGACGGTGTCAGACCAGGGCGAGGCCCAACTGCGCCAGCATGGCGCCCAGGCCTGCGCCCACCAGCACATCGGTGGGGTAGTGCAGTCCGAGCACGACGCGCGAGGCCGCCACCAGGCAGGTGAAGGGCAGCAGCAGCCAGCCGAGCTCGGGGAAATGGGCCACCGCCTGCCAGGTAAAGGCCACGGCGTGCAGGGTGTGCCCGGAAGGGAAGCTGTAGCGGTCGAGCGGCGCCCCATGCAGCGAGATGCCGCTATGGGTGATGAACGGGCGCTCGCGCACCAGGGTGCGCTTGAGCAGCTTGTAGAGCGCCACGCCGGCAATGCCCGTCAGCGCCATGACCAGTGCCGGGCGCACGCCCGCACGACCGTGAAGCGCCGGCAGCGCCAGCAACAGTGCGTACCAGAAGACGCCGTCTCCCAGGCGGCTGACTGCCTGGAACATGCGGCGCACGGGCGGGTGACGGCTGAAGGCATTCAAAGTCCGGCAAATGCCGAACTCCGCTGCGTCCACGCGCGCGACAAACAAGCCCAAGGTACCGGCCTTCATGGGGCCCACAGCCTCGCAATGCCGCAAGGCGGTTCAATGACTGAATCGTGAAAGTTTTGTTGCCACGCACTATCGGCGTGACCTGGGTCTCAGTCGCGGATGCCGCGACCCACGTTCATCATCATCACGGCGGTCGTGAACAGGATCGCCGCGAGCCCGATCGTGATGCCGAAGGCGAGCGGGACGCTCACATCCGAGACGCCGAAGAACCCGAAACGGAAGGCATTCACCATATACATGATCGGGTTTGCATAAGATGCCGCCCGCGCCCAGGCCGGCAGGATATGGATTGAATAGAAGATTCCGCCGAAATAGGTCAGCGGCGTCAGCACGAAGGTCGGAATCCAGTTCACCTGGTCGAAGTTCTTGGCGAGCAGCGCATTGATGAACCCGGCGAGCGAAAACACGATCGAGGTGAAGAAGAACGCGCCGATGACGATGAACAGGTGCTGCACCTGCAATCTGGCGAACAGCAGGGCCACCACGGTGACCACGCTGCCCACCAGCAGGCCGCGCAGCAGGCCGCCGGCTACGTAGCCTGCGACGATCAGCCAGTTCGGCAACGGTGATACCAGCAGCTCCTCGATGTGCTTGCCGAACTTCGCGCCGAAGAATGAGGCGACCACGTTGCCGTAGGAGTTCTGGATCACCGCCTGCATGATCAGGCCCGGCGCCATGAACTGCATGTAGTCGAAGCCGCCCATCTGGCCGACGCGTCGGCCGATCAGGCCGCCGAAGATGGTGAAGTACAGCGTCGTCTGCACCGCCGGCGGCACCAGGGTCTGGCCCCAGATGCGGATGATGCGGCCGTACTCGCGGATGATGATGGTCTTGAACCCGCACCAGTTCACCTGCGCCAGGTTCACGGGTTGCGGCAGGTCGGTCTTCACTTTCGCGTCCATCTAGGCGCCCGCCCCCGCCGCCTGCGAACGGCCTTCGACCAGCCGCATGAAGATCTCTTCCAGGCGATTGACCTTGTTGCGCATGCTGACGACGTGAATGCCGAGCTGCGTCAGGCGCAGGAAGATGTCGTTGAGGGGTTGCTCGCGGGACACCTCGATCTCCAGCGTATGGGAGTCGACCAGCGTGGTCGGGTAGCCGGCAAGGTCCGGCGCGGCAGTGAGTGCCTCGCGCAGGTTCAGGACGAAGGTCTCGGTGTTCAGGCGGCTGAGCAGGCTGCTCATGCGGTCACGCTCGGCGATCCGGCCGCCATCGATGATGGCGATGTTGCGGCACAGGGTCTCGGCCTCTTCCAGGTAGTGGGTCGTGAGAATGATGGTGGTGCCGCTGTCGTTGATCTCACGCAGGAAATCCCACATCGAGCGGCGGATCTCGATATCCACGCCTGCGGTGGGCTCATCCAGGATGAGCAGTTTCGGCTCATGCATCAGCGCGCGCGCAATCATCAGGCGGCGCTTCATTCCGCCGGACAGGCCGCGCGCCATCGAATTGCGCTTGTCCCACAGCTGCAGCTGCTTCAGGTACTTTTCGGCGCGCACCCGCGCGACCTTGCGATCGATGCCGTAGAAGCCCGCCTGGTTGACGACGATGGTCAGCGGCGACTCGAACATGTTGAAGTTCAGTTCCTGGGGCACGACGCCGATGCAGGACTTGGCCGCCTCGAGTTCCCGGTCGATGTCATGGCCGAACACCTCGACCGTGCCGCCCGACTTGGTGACCAGGGAAGTCGTGATGCCGATCAGAGTGGTCTTGCCGGCGCCGTTCGGTCCCAGCAGCGCGAAGAAATCGCCCTGCTCGACTTCCAGGTCAATGCCCTTGAGGGCCTGGACGCCATTCTTGTAGGTTTTGGTGAGTGAGTGAACGGAGAGCGCGTGCATGGACGCGTGAGGGTACCACACCTGAGCGCTCGCCCCGCGGCGCGGCCCCTACTCCTTGGGCCGGTCCTTGGGGGCAGGCTGTCCCCCCGGGGGCAGGGTGCGCGCATGCGTCTCGTGTGCCGGCGGCCGCGGGTCGCGCGGCAGCGGCGGCGGCCCGCCGGTTTTCCCGCCGGCAAGCGGCTCGCGACCCGACATGGGCGGTCGACTGCGCGGATCGCGCGGATCGCGAAACGGCGATTTGCTCACCGCCGGCGCATTCGGCCGCGGCGGTGCGCCCGCTGCGCCCGGCTGCGCTGCCCGCGAGTCGGCGCGCGGCTCGCGGCCCAGGTTCAGCGGGGCGAACAGCTCAACAGTGAGACTGAACGAGCGCACGTCGGTGGGCGCGAGCGCCCCGACGCCCACGACCTGGCGGGTGATTTCCTCGCCCCGCTCATTGCGCACCGCCAGCAGTATCGAGTACTCCCAGGTGCCGGCATCCGGCGGATGGCGGATGGTGCCTTCCACGCGCAATGGTGTCGCCGCGGGCAGCATGCGCTGCGCCGCGGGGTCGAAGCGAAGGTGATGCTGGCAGCCAGGACACACGGTCGCACTTTCAAGGATGGTGGCCTTGCAGTGCGGACAGCTGCGCGTCTTGCCGGAAGTCATCTAAATGGCGGCTCCTCGAATCAGGTAACCGCCGCGTCCACCTTCGCAGTGGCCAGAGAGCTGACGCTCTTCTCGCCCCAGCCGAATTCGACCTGGCCACGCATGCGCGAGCCGGCCGCGACGGTCAATGAGCCGGCCTTGACGTCGCCGACCACCATGCCGGTTTCCTGCAACTCGACCCGCGCGGCCGCCTCGATATTGCCGTGCAGTTCGCCGCCGACGATGACCGTGCTGGCACGCACCTGTCCGGTGACCCGCGCTCCCACCTCGATGGTGAGGTTGCCCTGCACATTCACGTCGCCCTTGAAGGAACCGGCGATGCGCACGTGGCCCGAGCCTTCGATCTTGCCCTCGATGGTCAGGTCCGCCGCAATCAGCGATTCCTTCAGGTCGGCCCGCGCGGCCTGGGGGCGGCGCATTGCGTCCGTGTTGGTGGGGGGGGTCGCGGGCATGGGGGTCTCCCGTGGTGTCAGGGTGCCGGATGGCAGCGGTGGGGGCGGCGATGTCGGACTGGTCGGTGCGTTAGGTTCTTTCCAAAGCGCCATGGGTCAGGTCCTCCTCGTTACAGCAGCGAACACGCAGACTTCCAGTTATACCGGGTCTGGTGCGGCGCCAGACAGACGTCGCCCGGGGGCGACAGGCGCCTGGCCAAAACTCCCAGCGCTGCACCTTACCCTTGCCGGGCGTCGGCAGCCAGCAGCTGCAGCCCCCGCACGCGCATCCGCTCCAGCGCCCCGCTCTCCCCCGCGGCCGCGGCCTGCAGCAGATCGCACCATATTCCAGGCCGGGTTTCCCAGCGTGGTCGCAGCCATTGGCTGCGGCTTTCGGCCATCCGGGTGAGCCGGCTGAGCGTACAGCCGCCGATGACCGTCAGGTTGGCCGCCGACATGCCCAGCAGCAGTCGCGCCGCTGCCGGCTCGCTGCGAGCGAGGTGCCAGGCCTGGGTCATGACCAGCCGCATCATAGCCACTGCCCCCTCAACCGTGAAAAAAGGCCGGATGGCGGGCGAGCGATCATCGTGGACGGCGCCGACGAGGGCGTCGGACCAGAGGCGGGCATCGGCCAGCCCCGCGTCGACCAGCAATACGGTGCTGCCGGCGGCGCGGCGCAGGGACTTGGCATCCAGGCCGACCAGCAAGGAACCGACCTCCCGCAGCAGGCCCTGCTGCGCTACCCCCGCCAGGCATTGCGCGCGCAGCAGTGCCAGCACCTGTTCGTTGACTTCCAGCACAGACTCAAGCGTGGCTTTAGCAAGCCAACTCCGCCTTTCGACTCCGTCCATCGCATTACTCCCACTATTCGATGATTTATCCCGCAGCGGGCCCCTGTCGTCGGTTGCAGTTTTTGCTATTTTTATCACAAACTGTTCCGGACGCATCCGGAATCGGACATAAGCACGGCGCGGGCCGCCTCCTGGTAAGGCGGTTCGCGGCCGCCCGGGCAACGACTCAACTGCAGGTATGACGCCATGCGCATCTCCGACGATCGCTACAGCCGCGATCTTTCCCGTCTGGATCTGGCCCTGCGGTTCATCCGCCATGAAGCGAGGACGCAGACCATCAGGGCCTGGACCGGACTGTCCGACGACCGGATCCGCAAGATGTACCGTGAATACATGAAGGGACCCGGCTCTGCCGTATCCCGGCCGCGCGGCAAGTCACCGCAGCAGAGCTCCTTCTTCCTGCGCTCGCCGAAGCATCAGGAGGAAAGCGCGCTCCTGGCCAGCTTGTGCAGCCTGCTCGGCGTGCTGCCGCGCATCGGCACAAGGATCAACGGACAGGCACTGGCCAACCTCGCGCGCGGGGAGCTGTTGTGTCAGGCCTTTGAGGTCTACCGCGAGTTTGTCAGCGACCCTCGCATCAGCTTCGAGCACCTGGTCTACCTGGTGTTTGCTCTGGCGGGAGCCGAGGAGCTGACTCTTGCCAACTGCGAACAGTGCGGCGCCCTCACGGTGGTCGACCGCATGTCGTTCAAGGCACACCGCTGTCAGCATTGCGCGGGCCAGCCAAGCCCATGATGCGGTGCGGAACCGGCGCCAGAATATTTCCAGCCGGCTTGCATCCAATCGCCTCCCGGCCGCATCTCCTGTACGTAGACGGACAGCTATCGTAAGGAGTCTGCAGATGGATTTGCACACGGGTTTCGACGCCGGCGCACTGGGCTTCTGGCTCTTCATTGCCGCAATCGTCGCGATAGGCATCTGGGCGGATTCCCGCAAGAATTCCGAGAAGCATGAAACGCTGCGGCGGATCATGGAGAAGACCGGTGTGGTCGATGAAGTCAAGATGAGGGAACTCTTCAAGCCGGCGGCATCCAACGGCTGGAGCGTCAATCCCTCGGGCGACGGATATCGCGCACTGCGCGTCACGGGCACCATCGTCATATTCATTGCCGTCGGGATTGCGGCGGCAACCCTCATCCGCGTGGAGATCTTTGTGCCACCGCCACCGCCACCACCGCCGCAGCAGCAGCAGCCGCAGACGATGGTGCTCCCAAATGGCCGCACCGTGCCGTTACCGATGCCGTTCCACGCCTTCGCCCCACCGCAGCCGGACAACCCGAAGACCGGTTTTGCCCTGGCCGCTTTGGTCGCGCTGTTTGGCGCCGGATTGTTCGCCTCATCCCGTTTCCTGCCACCGCCACCCACCGAATCACGGAACGAACCGCCGGCACACTAGGTGGAAAGCCGTCTCCCGGTCGCCGAACTGAAGAAGGCGCCGGACTCCATCGTGGTCGCCCTTGCCTGTGCGGGTGACGCGACTGCCTTCGGCGAAGTGCTGCGCCGCCGGCAGGGCCGCGTGCGCAAGTTCATGTACCACCTGTGCCGGCAGTCGAGCCTCGGTGACGACCTGGCGCAGCAGGTGTTCATCACGGCCTGGCGCTGCCTGAGCCAACTGCGCTGTGCTGCGGCATTCGATGGCTGGCTCAAGCGCATCATGGTCACCACCTGGCTCGAGGAAGTCCGGCGCGGCAAGCCCGTCGCAACCGGCGAGGTGGATCCTGCCGACCTGCATGCGCAGGACGTCCCGACTGCCGAGCAGCTGGATCTGGATGCGGCGCTGGCGACGCTGGAACCACGGATGCGCCTGTGCGTCGTGCTGGCCTACAACGAAGGCCTCACGCATCCGCAGATTGCTGCGCTTACCGGCTGGCCGCTGGGAAGCGTCAAGTCCCTCATTGGGCGCGGTTCGGCGCGACTTCGTGAGGTCCTGGCAGACTATGGAGAGAGCCATGAATGAGTCGAACGATCTGGACGCGCAGCTGACGAGCCGCTTTGAGCGCGAGCACACGCATGTTCCGGCGGAGCCGTTCGTCGCGTCCACCCTGAGCGAGTTACGCAGCCTGCAGCAGCGCGCAACCAGATTGCGGATCGGCCTGCGCGTTGCCGCGTTGCTGGTTGTCATCGTTGCTTCGCCCTGGCTGACCACAGGCGTTGCACGACTGACCGCGGCGTTGGAGTCGTCCAGCAACTGGACGGCGGATCAACCCGTCTTATGGCTATCCGCAGCAGCGGTCCTGCTCGCCCTGCTGGGCGTCAGGGTTCTTCGCGGCCTGTAGAGACCGGCACCGGTCGGCCATCAGGGGCCTGCACAGGCATCCGCCTTGTCGAACACCGCCTCGACACTGAGTCCGAAGGCGTCGGCAATGCGGAAGGCGAGCGGCAGCGACGGATCGAACCTGCCGTTCTCGATGGCGTTGATGGAATTGCGCGAGACTCGCACGCGCACCGCGAGCTCCGCCTGACTCCAGCCCTTCTCGGCGCGCAGCACGTGGATACGGTTCTTCATGGTGATATCCGCCGGTACGTCATGACCTTTCTGCAGTTCCTCCCATGCGCCGCTGCCAGATTACGGAGAACACGAAGATCGCCAGCGTCTGCATCACCATGACCAGGGTGCCGCCAAAGAAGAACGCCATCGTTATCACGGTGCGGCGATTGAAATACGCCACCGTCGCCGCAACGCGCGGATTGGTGATCCCCGGCGACCCGACCGGCGTGCGGGGCATCGCCAGCGCGTTCACCAGGTCGATCAGCCAGTTCATGACCGGAGGCAGCATCAGCAACAAGATGGTTGCAAAGCCTCCCCAGACCCAGCCGTTGGAGCTCGCGAACGCCCCGGCAGCTTTCTGCACCTCATCCAGGCCCCGCGTCATCCGATGTCCTAGGAACAGGGAATAGCCCAACACGAAGATCCCGAATGCGATGGTCAGAGCCTGGACGGCCGCCACACTGTGCCGCACCAACCACGGCGCCACGACGGAGAAGACGGCGAGCGCGATGACCACCGGCGAAATCCACGCCGCAGCCCGGCCGACTTTGACGAGAACATTCTTTGCCATGAGCATTCTCCTTCGATGCACCGTATACTTCCCAATAAGCATAGTAAACTTGTCACACTTGGCGGCAAATGACAAGTGTTCTTTGCAAAGTGGACGGCCACCAGCATCAGCAATCTGCTGCGCAGACACGCGGCCAGGCTGGAGCCGGGGGAGTGTGGCGTTCTCACCGTTGGCGAAGGCATCTCCGGCGCAATGCCCAAGGGCCATCTGCTGCTGGGCTAGGTTGCGCGCAGCGCGTGGGTGACCTGCAGGCGGGCGGCGCGGATGGCCGGCAGCAGACTCCCGGTCAGTGCCAGTCCCAGTGCCCAACCGATGCCCATGGCAACGAGGCGCGGCGTGATGAGCAGCCGGTAGATGTTCTGGTCCATCATGAATTCGCGGCCGCCGAACAGCAGCCACGCAACAGCAGTTCCGAGCAGCGCGCCGAGCAGCGACAGCAGCAGCGCTTCGAACACTACGGATGCCGCGACCGGCAAAGCGCCATAGCCGATCGCGCGCAGAGTCGCCACTTCCCGGACCCGCGCGGCGACGATGCCGTAGAAGATGTTCACCAGGCCGAACAGCGCGCCGACCGCCAGGATTGCGCCCGTCAGGTACGCCATCGTCGTGAAATACTCGGATTGTCCGGCTACGATGCGGTCAAAGTAACTCTGTTGCGTTTCCGCCGTGACCGCGAGCGCGGGGTTCGTGACCAGCCATTGGCGGAATTCGCCGAGTTTCGCTGGAGTCTCGAGCCGCGCCTGGACACTGCCGTACCCCGAGCGGTGCATCACGGCCGCGAGCGTGTCGACATCGCCCATGAGCTCATTGGTATTGACGCCATCGGCCGCGAACACTCCGACGATGGGCCAGGTCCCCTCCCGGAACCGGACGTTGTCGCCGATGTTGAGGCCGAACGCACGCTGCGTGCCGGCGCCGACGATCAGTTCCTGACGACCGGACTGGAACATGCGTCCGGAGGTGATTCTGAAGCCGGGCCGGATGGCGGCCCCGCGCCCACCCATGCCACGGATCCGCAGATACCCGCCGCTTGCGATGGGATGGACCGGAGGCGTGAAGAACAGCAGCTCGGCGTCGCCGAGCACCTTGCCGTCGGGGCCGTGTGCGAAACCCGGTGCATTGAGAATGGTACCGATGACATCGCGGGGAAGATCGTTGTTGGAATCGAACAGATCCTTGTTGGGCAGCACGACGGCGATGTGGGGGTCGGTGGCCGTGCGGAAGGCGTCAACGACTCCCGCGGTGGCCGATAGCATCGACAGCAGCACCCCGACCACACAGGCCGTGGCGATTAGGATGGTGAGCGCGGCCGCCCGGCGCTGCGGCAGTGTGGACAGGCCGAGCTTCAGCAGCAGCAGGTATTGGCGGATGACGGCCATTCAACGGCCCGCCAGCGCGTCGGCGACGCTCAGTCGCCTGAGCCGCAGCATCGGCATCGCGCTGCTGGCGAAGGCCAGCAGCACCGCGAGCGTGACCGCGAGCGCCAGGACTGGCAGTGTCGCGAGCGACGTGGTGAGCATCCGCGTCAGGTATTGCGGCAGCAGGTGTGCTGACCACCGGCCCAGCAGCATCGCCAATCCCGTACCGAGCACGGCGCCCAGCACGCAGGGAATCACCGTCTCGATGAATACCAGGGCCAAGAGCTGAGCGGCACGGAACCCCACGGTTTTCAATACCGCAAATTCCGGTACACGCTCACGGACCGACCGTGCAATGGCGTTGGAGGTCAAGAACAGCACCATGAGGAATCCGGCACCGCCTATGCACAGCGTCATCGACTCCGTATTGAAGCCGATGTTGGCCTGGATCTGCGCGTTCAGCCTTTCGGAAATCGCCTGGGTTGCCGTAGCCGAGTTGAAGTACCGCTTGTCGATCTGGTCGCCGATGGCGGTGGCCCCGGCGGCGTCCTTCAAGGTCACGTAGTAGGAATAACCCAGGCCGCGCTGTTCGAGGGGCGCAGTGTTTTCGATGTACTGCGAATTGCCGACGATGAAGCCATTGGTTCCGGACCAGTTCGGGTCATCCGGCACGATACCCAGTACGTGAAATTCCCAGGTCGTGCCGCCGTCAGCGCGACTGCCGGGTTGCGTGATGACGGTGAATACATCGCCTGTCTTGAGGCCCCACTTGGTGGCGGCCTTGACGCTGGGGAATATGCCCGCGGGCGTGGCGAACAACTGGTCCCACTGCGCGGGCAGTATGGGTCCGTCCGACCACACCGTGCGCATGGCGCTGGTGACCGTGCGTATGCCCACACCAGCATGCGGGTCCACATGGTAGCCACCCAGCCAGCGGCTGCCGGCCACGCTGCGCACGCCGTCCATCTGCGCGATCTGTTCACCTATCGCCAGTGGCAGTCCACCGGGACCCGAGTCACCATTGAACAGGGGATCCACGAACAGCCGATCCATCCGCGAGTGAGCCACGATGTCTCGCGCGGTCAGATTCATGCTGATCATCAGCGACAGCAGCGTGAAGCCGGCCGCCACCGCAAGCACGGTCAGCAAGCCTTCTGCCGGTTTCCGTGCCAACGCGGACCAGATCAGCGGCCAGTACTTCAAGGCGAGGTCTCTATGATAGGAGCCTGATTGTAGCGATCCGGGTCCATATGCACGCCACGTCTGTATAACAGGTGTTGTGATCTCAAGGGCGCGGGCCCGGTATTTCACGAGCGCGCTGCTGGCACTCGGGGCCGAGCGGCTCGAGATGACCGCCGACGCCGCGGCGCCAGTAGCGGCACAGTCCACCGCGGTCCAGGAATTGGAAGTCTTCGCGTGCGTCCGGCGCCGCGCCTGTGAAGCCTGCTTGGCGTGCTGCCGCGCATCAGAAGAAGATTCAACCAGCAGGCGCTGGCCTACCTCACGTGCGGAGGAGCTGACTCTTGCCGACCGCGAACAGTGCGGCGCCCTCACGGTGGTAGACCGCATCTCGTTCAAGGCACACCGCTGCCAGCATGGCGCGGGCCGAGTCGATTGCGCCCGACGCGCGCGAAAGGCCCAAAGCTGGCTGCTGCTTTGCAGCGCTGAAGAGTTGATGTGGATCGGTCGTAGCGAGCGCGGGGCACCGAACCCCAGTTGCGCTAAGATCCGGACGCCTCCTGGGAGCGCTCACATGATTACGATTCCAACCAACAGATCCATCGAGATGCTGAGCGCGCTTGCGCTCACACTATGTGCGGCCGCGGGGGCGCGTGCGACCCAGAACAGCGCCGAGCTCGGCGTGTTCGCGGCGCAATCCGACATTGGTCTCATGACGCCGCGCGGTAGCGCCCGGTACGCTGCCTCGAGCGATACCTACACGCTCACGGGCGGCGGCGCCAATACCTGGTACCACGTCGATCAGTTTCACTTCCTGTGGAAGAAGATGGCGGGCGATGTCGCGCTGACGGCCGAGATCCATTTCCCACCGGTCACCTACCACCACGAGCCCGATCCGCATCGCAAGGGCATACTGATGTTTCGGCAGAGCCTCGACAGCGGCGGTATCTATGCCGATGCAGTCGTGCACGGCTCGGGCATGGTCGCGCTGCAATATCGGCGTGAGCGCGGCGCAAATACTGAAGATATCGAACTCAACATCGATGCCCCGCAGATGCTGCGCATCGAGAAGCGCGGCGACGCATTCACGCTGTATCTGTCGGCGAGTGGCGAGCCGCTGCATCCCGTGGGCGCATCGATCGCACTGCATCTGAAGGCGCCGTTCTACGTCGGTCTCGGCGTGGTCTCGCACGATGTCGATACGGTGGACCAAACCGAGTTCCGGCGGGTCAGACTGCAGGCGCTGCCGCCGCCGGCACATGGCGCACCACGAGTGCGCTACAGTACGCTGCGCACGATACAAACCGAGGACCAGTTTCGCCGCGCCATGGTGATCCGCACCGGCACGGCTCCAATGCAGTCGGCCAATTGGCTGCCGCACAATCCGAACATCTACGTCTACGAAGGCGGCCACCTGCTCACCATCCCGTACCTGGATCCCGCGGCGGGCGGCGAGGCGAAGATTATCAATACCGGCCCGCTGGTGGACTGCTCGGGCAACTACGGACTCTCGCCGGACAGTCGCTCGTTGGCAGTGAGCTGTGAGCAGGCTCATGGCGGACCGCATCAGGTGTACGTGCTGCCGGCCAGCGGCATTGGCACGCCGCTCCAGGTCACACACGGCGCCCAGAGCTTCTTTCATGCGTGGTCGCCCGACAGCAGAACCATTGCATTCACGCGCGGCAGCGCCTCGAAGGCCGACATCTTCACGGTGCCGGCCGCCGGTGGCGAGGCACGCCAACTCACTCGCGACAGCATCGATGACGGACCGGATTATTCGGCTGACGGTAAGTTCATCTATTTCGACTCCTCGCGTAGCGGCCAACTGCAGATCTGGCGCATGCGCACCGACGGCAGTGCTGCTGAGCAGATCACCGATGATGGCTGGCGCAACTCCTCGCCGCATCTGTCCCCGGATGGGAAGAGTCTGGCATTTCTCGCGCAGCCACCTGGAGCCGGGGACACCATCGGCGAGGCAGCGTTGAAAATAGTGACCCTGAGCGATGGCCTGATCCGCACGCTGACCCATTTGCAGGGCAACCGCGATAGCTTTTCCATGTACGGCTGGGGGGACAACAATCACGTCGCCTTCGTCAGCTATGACTCCCTGCCGGCCGAGAGCAGCGGCGCAGCTGCACAGTAAGCGGCGCGACTTGGGCAACAAGTGGCCGTCGCGGTGGCATCAAAGACGCCGGGTTTGCGGGAGCGATCCTGCGGGCCACGCAGCTGATCGGAATGCCGCGATGCAAAAATCAAAGACCGTTCGTCAAAGCATCGACCGCCACGACCATGTCTGCAGTCCGATCCGGCGAGGTCGATCAGAATTTCAGCCTGAACACATTGCCGGTATTGTCCTTCGCAACGCCTTTGGCGCTGTCGAACTCGGCCTTCAGGGTCGCGCCGCTGGTGCAGGTGAGCAGGGCATGAGCAATGCCGACGTGTCCCAGCACGTTGGCCAGGAAATACCCCTTGCCGTATACGAGGTCCCATTCCGCCGCCAAATCGCGTGCGGAAGGATCCTCCTTGACGACATCAAGCCAGGTCCCGTGACAGGCATCACCGTGGGCCAGTGTGGCGCTGATCCCGTCCCCATAGTCCATTTTGACATTATAGATCGGCGCCGGTGCCTGGGCTGATAGCGGACCCTGCATCAGATA
The DNA here is from genome assembly GCA_963726995.1 of uncultured Pseudomonadota bacterium. Classification (GTDB taxonomy): domain Bacteria; phylum Pseudomonadota; class Gammaproteobacteria; order Steroidobacterales; family Steroidobacteraceae; genus DAIDKA01. The sequence goes on along the minus strand of CAVSEP010000006.1, from coordinate 844,361 downwards.
CAGGTGACCGGTGGCACAACCGGACAACAGCGCTGCGGTGATGAGCAATACGGTTGATTTCATGGCGGGCGTAAGCGGCTCCTGGCGTTGTGCACGCGAATATATCACCTGCCGCAGAGTTGACAGGCCGTGATCAAGGGCAGCCGAAGTCGTAACAGCCGGACGCAGGGACCGCGACCAGTGATGCAGCCAGCACGGCGGCCCGGGGTGCCGCTCCCATGCTCAAAGCAGGCCGCGGTCCCGAGCTGCCGCGGTCCGGCGCAGGGCCCGACGCTTCCGTCTCGGGCCGACCGCACTGCCTAGTGACAATCGCTGTGAAGAAGAACCCTCCGCCACCAATGATGACAAAGCCGTTGAGCGCAACATTGCTCGAAGTATCGACTTCGACCACCGCCTTCGTTCCGCCCGAGGCGTCCGCAATCGAAGCACCCGGCTGAACGGCGATCGTAAGATTGGCCGAGTTCTGCTTGGCGGAACCTCGTAGACGTTCGTTCAATTCCTCCCGTGGGACCGATCGATGGATACCTGATAGAGATAGAGTCTCCAGCGGCGAATTCGGGCGCCTCAACTTTCCAACTACCGCTCGATGGCAGTGCCTCGACAGTCGGGTGTCCTGGCTTTTCGGGCAGGGCGCCAGGCCGTCAGAGCAGCAGAGGCCTCCTGTGACCTGGCTCACGGTTGGTTCCGTTGGCCGCGCCGGTGTCGACGGACTTCTCGAGAGGGATTTCGTTGCGCTGCAATGACCGCTGAGACCTGAATCACAGATCAATCGGCGCTCGATCCGAGCTTAAGTAAACCGTGAGTTAGTCGATACAGCAGATACGCGCTACGCATCAGGCTAGCCGCACCTATTTTGGAGGATGTCATGAACACTTTGATCAAGCGGGCGATGCTCGTCGCTGGCATCACGACCGCCGTGTCGTTGCCGCTGGCGACCCAGGCATCGGATGGAACGATTACCTTTACGGGTGCCGTAACGGCCAATACCTGCACGGCCAGTGTCAGTAGCGGCGCGTTCGGCGCCACCGGCGGCCCTGCCGATGCGACTGTGGCGCTGCCCACCGTCAGCCTCAACTCTCTGACCAACGCGGCGGCCTCCGGCGCGACGGCAGCGAAGAGGACTGGCGCGGGAACATTCTTCAACATGAACGTGAGCGGCTGCACCGCAACGCCGGTCAATGACTATGGTGCGGCCGGTGCGCCGACCACGGTCTCCATCTATTTTGAAGCCGGCCCGAACGTGGATTCGCTGACGGGCGGCCTCATCAATACGGTGACGGGGAGCAACGTCGAGGTAAACCTCTACAACGCCTCAGCCGCCGCGATCGTGCTCACGCAAATCAAGCCCGGCACGTCGACCAATCAGCCTGCGGCCCAGCCGATGGCGACTGCGGGCAGGCAGTATTTCTATGCCGCCTATTCGACTGCTGCCAGCGGTGGCGCAGCCGCCACGGCGGGTGCGGTGAGCACGTCGATCACCTACTCCATGGTCTACAACTAAAGTTCTTCTGACACCTCCTGACTGCTGATGACCATTCGCGTACCTGTGCAATCAAAGTGGAGAGCAGCCGTCGCAACGGCTGCTCTCATTGCGGCAATCTCCTTCACCGCAGCGCCCGGTGCTTCGGCAGGAGTCGTCGTGACCGGCACCCGGGTGGTGTATCCGGCAGTCAAACGCGAAGTGACCATCGACGTTCACAATCCCGGCGAGAAGCCGTCGCTGGTGCAGGCCTGGCTCGATGCCGGCGACCCGACAGCCAAGCCGGGGGAATCGAAAGTCCCGTTTGTTATGACGCCGCCCCTGTTCCGGCTCGACCCCACCAAGAGCCAGAGCCTGCGGTTGGCCTATACCCATGATCCTCTGCCAAAAGACCGTGAGTCGGTGTTCTGGCTCAATGTGCTCGACATTCCGCCGCGCTCGGCAGTCAATCCGGATATGCCCAATCAGCTGGAGCTGGCCTTCAAGCACCGCATGAAGGTGTTCTTCCGGCCTGAAGGTCTGGCGGGATCTGCCGGCGATGCGCCGTCTCGGCTCACCTGGAAGCTGCTGTCCAAGGACGGCAAGCTGGTGGGGATACAGGCGAGCAACCCCACGGCCTACCACGTCTCGCTCACGCAGGTTACCGCGACGGTGGATGGCCACCCGGTCGTTGCCAAGGCCGACATGGTCGATCCCTTCGCCAGCCGCAGCTTCGATCTGTCCGATACGCTCACCACACCCAGCAGCGCCGTTGCTCTCAATTACTGGTTCGTCAATGATTTTGGCGGCAGTGTAAGCGGCACGGCCTCTGCTTCGTCGGTGCCGTAGTCCGAATGATGCCCGCGTGGCCATTCGCGAGGGGACTGCCCGGCCGACGCTTCCGAAACTGTTAAGTCATTCCGCGCCGGGCGTGCTGTTCGCGCTTGGCGCCCTGTCCTCGGCCGCCTCCCAGGCTGCCGAGTCGACTGCAACCTCGGTGGAATTCAATCCGGCCTTTCTGCAGGGTGGATCCAAGGTCGACGTTTCCCGCTTCTCACGGGGCAATCCGGTGCTGCCCGGCGACTACCTGGTCGATGTGTTGATCAATGGCACCTGGGTGGGGCGTACGTCGGTGCGCTTCATTGCCCAGCCCGACAGCGATGTCGCCCTGCCCTGCATCGACCGCGCCTTGATCGCAAAGATCGGGCTGGACTTCGAGAAGCTGCCTGCGTCCGCCGGCGCCGAGCTGCGCAAGGTACAGGCTTCGGGATGCGCGGATCTTAAGACGATGATTCCGGAAGCGGCGGTGACCTTCGACCTGTCGCAACTGCAGCTCGACATCAGCGTTCCCCAGGCGGCGATGCTGCGCAAACCGCGCGGCTATGTCGGTCCGGAACTATGGGACAGCGGCGTACCGTCGGCGACACTGGGCTACAACTTCAATGCCTATCGCGACGCGACTTCCTATGTGACGTCAACCGTGGGTCATCTGGATCTGATGGCCGGGTTCAATCTCGGCAGCTGGCACCTGCGCCAGCGCTCCTCGGTCGAGGTCACCTCGGGTGGGCCCGCGGCGTTCCAGAATGTCGCCACCTACCTGACCCATGACATCCCCGCGATCCGCAGCGACCTGACGGTGGGCGACAGCTTCACGGACGGCGCCGTCTTCGACAGCTTCGGCTTCCGCGGCGTGTCCCTGGCGAGCGATGATCAGATGCTGCCGGACTCGCAGCTCGAGTACGCCCCGGTGGTGCGCGGCATCGCCCAGACCAATGCGCGCGTGGTCATCACCCAGAACGGCAACACCATCCTGGAAACCACGGTGTCGCCGGGGTCGTTCGAAATCAACGATCTGTACGCCACGGGCTACGGCGGCGACCTGCACGTCACGGTCTTCGAGGCCGACGGCACCCAGAACACATTCATCGTCCCTTACGCGTCGGTGGTGCAGCTGCTGCGACCGGGCGTCTGGCGCTACAACGCGACGGCCGGGGAAGTTCAGCAGCCCTCCCTGACCGGGACGGAGCGCTTCACCCAGGCGACGGTGCAGCATGGCTTCAACAACTATCTGACCGGGTATACCGGGGTGGTCGGTGCCCAGCACTACGCCGCCGGGTTGCTGGGGATCGCCGTCAACACCGTGCTGGGCGCGATCGCAGCCGACGTGACGGAGGCCCGCGCCGCCATCACCGACGGCTATTCATCCAGCGGCCAGAGCCTGCGGTTGAGCTACAGCAAACTGATTCGCGATACTCAGACCAATATATCGATTGCGACCTATCGCTACTCCTCCAGCGGCTACTATTCGTTCGCCGATGCCCAATCCTCCCGGCAGGCGGGCCTCGCCGGCGACAGCATCGACAGCGTCCAGCGGGCGCGCAGCCAGTGGCAGATCAATGTCAGCCAGACCCTGCCGCGGCGCTGGGGCAATTTCTACCTGACGGCCTCGGTGCGCGACTACTGGAACGCGCCGGGTACGGCGACGCAGTTCCAGGGCGGCTATACCAATCATTTCCGACTGTCCGGCACGACTCCGAGCTACAGCGTCTCGGTCACCCGCCAGAACAATGTGCAGACGGGAAAACCGGACAACCGGATCTCGATGAGTTTCTCCCTGCCCCTGGGACGCTCGGTGCACGCGCCCATGGCCTCGACCAATTTCAATCAGGACACGACCGGCGGTGTGCGCACGCACACCGGACAGGAATCGATCAACGGCGCCCTCGGGCAGAACAACCAGTTCAGCTACAGTGTGTCCGCGAGCCAGACCTCATCCGCGGATACCTACAGCGCCAGCAGCCAGTACCGCGGCAGCTACGCCAGCGTATCGGCCAGCGTCAGCGAGGGCAGCGGGTTCTCCCAGCAGTCCCTGGGAGCCACCGGCGGACTGGTGGTTCATCCCGGCGGGGTGACCCTGTCCAACCAGATGGGAGACACCATCGGCATCGTCGAGGCTCCCGGCGCCGAGGGCGCCCGCGTAACCAACAACATCGGCACGGTCATCAATCACGCGGGCTTCGCGGTACTGCCCTTCCTCATGCCCTACCGGCTCAACAGCATCAACATCGATCCGGACGATGCCATTTCCCAGGATGTGGAATTCAAGAGCACCAGCGAGACGGTTGCGCCCCGCCTCAACTCCGTCGTCATGATCCGCTTCCAGACCGTGGGCGGGCGGCCAATCCTGATTACGGCACATCTTGAAGATGGCTCGGTCGTGCCGTTCGGCGCGAGCATCTATGACAGCAAGGGCAGCGAGGTGGGTCTGGCGGGCCAGGATGGCGGGATCTACCTGCGCGGCATCCCCGACACCGGCGCCCTGACCGCGCGCTGGGGCGATGCGCCCGATCAGCAGTGCGCGTTTGCCTACCGGCTGCCGCCGCCGAGCAAGACCGACGGCCCCTTCGTGCGCATCGACTCCCTGTGCCGGGGTGCCCTCTCGACGCAGGACAAGCGCGATGGCAGTGACCGGCCGCTTGCCGAAAAACTCATAGGCCAGCGATGAACTTGCCGCACTGGAAATGCCGGATCAGGAATCTGATGCCTGCGCTGGTCGCGGGCCCGTTGCTGCTGGCCGGCGCGCCGGCACTGGCGCAGTCCGTCAATTTCTCGCCCGCCACGCTGTCATTCTCGCCCGCAGGTCCCTACTCGGTACCCCGAGATGCCGCGGTGGGCAGCGAGGTGGCCAGGGCCCTGACGGCGGCCACCGCCAGTGGCGTCAACTGCGCGCTGATTGAAACCGCCACCGTGAACGGCACGGAGATCGTCGGCCGGCAGCGGTGTCTACCAGACCAGCGTGAGCGGCATCGGCGTCAGCTTCTACGTCGTGAATGGCTCCGCCCTGACCCTGATCACCTCCACGGGGGGCTATACCTCCGGCACGCTCGGCGCACCCGGCAACGGGACGCTCCCCGGGATCCAGGCCAGCCTGGTGGTGACCGGACCGGTGGTGTCCGGATTCTCGCTCTCGGGCTTGCCGAGTGTGGCGGTGACGTTCACGCCCACCGGCAGCTGCAGCTGGAGCACCGGCCTCACGACCACGCTCCCCACCAGCGCCAGCAATAGTGCCGTGGTGCCCATCACCTGCACCGTCACCACGCCGACCGTGAGTGTGAACCTTCCCACTGTCTCCATCGGCACCTTGAGCACCATCGGGAAGACCGCCGGCGATACGCGCTTCCCGATCGGACTTAGCTGCGCCTCGGGTGCCAATGTCTATATCACGCTCAGCGACGCCACCACGCCAGCCAACACCTCCTCGCTGCTCACGCTGGCCGCGAACTCCACCGCGCAGGGCATCAAGCTGCGAATCCTCAATAGCGCGGGACCGGTGGACTTCGGACCCGATTCGGCCGCCCCGGGCACGACGCATCAATGGCTGCTGGGCGCCTCGGGCAGCATCAACGGCGTGCCGCTCACGGTTCAGTACTATCGGGACGACACGACGCCATCGGGCGGCGGCGCTGCCGTGCTGTCCGCGGGCAGCGTGCATGCCCAGGCCACCTTCACGATGAGCTACCAATAGCGGCGCCGGATGCGCCTAGGGCGTCTTCACGTGAAAGGCCAGGAACAGATTGCCGGGTGTCTGTCCGCCGATGATTCCATAGCCTGAATTCACGAACAGGTAGCCGTTCGCGGCGACGATCGAGGCATTGTCGAGGGCGCCGCCCTTGCCGGGCACGCCGTTGGCGGTGATCAGCGGCTGGGTGGTGTCGTACTGGAACAGCAGCTCGCCGGTGTTCGCATCGAAGGCGCGCAGGAAGCCGTCGGCACTGCCCTCCACCACCGCGCCCGCAATGACCGCCGGTGCACCGGTCATGCCGGTGACTGTCGCGCAGGTTCGCACCCGGGCCTTTCGGTCGCCCGAACAGTCCGGCTGCGGATAGTAGGACCAGAGCACCGTGCCCGAATCCACGGCAACGGCGTGCAGGCCCGCCAGCTCGCCCGGATCCTTGCCGTCCGCGCCCGGGAAGGTGTTCATGGGGGCGAAGACGCGGGCTCCGTCGAAGGCCAGCCCCCAATGGATGCCGCCGATCGGGGAGCCCGCGCCGAAGCTGTGCTGCCACAGCACCTTGCCCTGGGCATCCGGGTCCAGCGCATAAAGCGTTCCGGATTTCTGTCCAGCCAGCACCACATCATGGCCGTCGGCACGCCGGGCCAGCACGATCGACGCCCCGAAGTCATGATCCAGCAACCGTCCTTCATGCGGACAGTTCAGGCCGTCATGCCTGACCAGGCAGCCGGTGAGGAAGATGTCATCGGCCGTGGCCTGGAAGCGCCAGCGGATCGCGCCGGTGGCAAGATCGATGGCCAGCACCGAATCCGTCGTCGGTGCGGCCGGCGCCGAGGTGGCCTCGCCGGTGCCGACGTAGAGCACGCCACGTTTCTCATCGATGGCCGGTGAAGTCCAGATGGGAGCCCCGGAAGGCCCCCACATCATCTGGCCATCGCCCCGGTCGCGGATGGGTTTCGCATCCGCCATGGTATGGACGGTCCAGATCTCCTGGCCCGTGTGCGCATCGAGTGCGATGACGGCTCCATGGGTCGTGCAGCACAGGTGACCGGCATCGGCCCCGACGTTGATCTCGGAGGCCGAGAGGGGCACGTAGACGCGCGCGCCCAGCAGCACCGGCGTTCCAGTCGTATTGGACAGCGAGGTCAGGTGCACGGCGTGCTTCCAGATCGGAGCCCCGGTTGCGGCATCGATCATATGAATCCGCGTGCCCACATCCGCGAACACCAGCACCTTGCGGCCGGATCCGGGCAGCGCCCCGAAGCCCACCCCGGTGCGCAGCGGCACGTCGCTCTTGTAGATCCACTTCAGGCACGGGCGTTGCGCGATGTCGATGGCGTAGAGCTGGGATGCATCCGCGACCGGCAGGAACAGCGTTGAACCCACGACCGCAGCCTGCGCGCGCATGGTCGTGGCGCGCGGAAAGGCCAGCGCCCAGGCCAGTTCCAGGTGGCGGAAATCAGCCGTGGTGATGCCTGCTTGCTGCGCGGTCAGATGCCGGTGGTTGCGCAGATCGAAGCCGAAACCGGCCACCGTCGCCGGCATGCTCAAGTCGACCTTGCGGCGCTCGGGAGTGCAGCGCAGCGGCGCGGTCCAGGCATCGCTGACCTGCGTGCGTCCGATCAGAAAATCGATGAGATCGGCACGCTGCTGCCCCGTCAGCGCCTGTCCCTGGGCCTGCATCTTGCCGACGGTGAGAGCGTAGTAGATCTGCTGGTAGCGCATGCCCTTGAGCGTGGACAGGGTCGGCGCGCGCAGCGCTTCGCCGTGGTCGTGACACATGGCGCAGCTATGCTGGTAATGCAGTTCGCCGCGCTTCGCGCCATCTTGCTGCGGCGCGGCGCGTGCGCTGCCGACCACCGCGGCAACGACCAGCAGACTCACGCAGCGCAAATCGATTTTCACCTGGCGCCCCCCTGGCAGCACTTCGCGTCGAAGTGGAGAGTATCGCACCTGGCCCGCGTTTCGCTTTGCCGCCGCGCTCGTGCAGAATGACCCGCGGGGGAGAACGCCATGAGCCGAGCCAGATCCGCATCCCGGGCCGCAAGCATTGCAGCCGCAGCCCTGCTGTGCGCAGGCGCGCCGCTGCACGCCGCGGATGATGCCTACCTGCGCACCTGTGCGGCCTGCCACGGCCCGGAGCTGCGCGGCGGAGAAACCGGTCCGGCGCTGATCGGCGGCACCTTCCAGCAGCATTGGGGCGCCGTGCCGCCGGTCGGACTCGATGAGTTCACGCGCCGGACTATGCCGCCCACCGCTCCGGGATCCCTGAGCAACGATGACTACACGGCGGCGCTCACCCGCATCCGTCGCGCCAACGGCTGGGTGGTGCCGCCGGCTGCCGCGCCCGCGTCGACCTATCCGAAGATCCCCGCGACGGCGGAGTGGCTGAACAACCGCGGCGACCCGGGGAGCAGCAGTTATTCGCCGCTGGATCAGATCAATCGCGACAACGTCGCCAAGCTTCGCATCGCCTGGCGCTGGAAGTCCGACAACTTCGGACCGGTGCCGGAATACTACTTTCGCCCGACGCCACTCATGGCCGACGGCATTGTGTATGTCACGGCCGGCATCCGCCGCAATGTCGTGGCCATCGACGCGACCAACGGCGAAACGCTGTGGATGTACCGCCTCGACGAAGGCGAGCGCGGAGCGGTGGCGCCGCGCCGCAATTCCGGACGCGGGGTGGCCTACTGGCGCAGCAGCCGGCATGGCGAAGGCAGTCGCATCTTCACCATCACGCCGGGGTTCCAGCTGGTTGCGCTGGATGCGCTCTCCGGTCTGCCGGTGGCCTCCTTCGGCAAGTCGGGCATTGTCGACCTGAAGGAGGGCCTGCCGCGAGTGGCGGACTTGCCGAAGACACCTCCCGGCTCGAGTTCGCCGCCGGTGATCGTGGGCGATGTGGTGGTGGCCGGCGTCTCCTTCTCCGCAGGCGGCGCGCCGCCCTCGAAGGTTGCCGTGCCGGGCTGGGTCCGCGGCTACGATGCGCGCACGGGTGCGCTGCTGTGGGCCTTTCACACCGTTCCGCAGCCCGGTGAATTCGGGGCTGAGACCTGGGACGACAACAGCGCTTCCTATACCGGCAACACCGCGGTCTGGGCACCCTTTTCCGCGGACGTAGCGCGCGGCCTGGTATACCTGCCGGTGGAAGCACCGACGGCGGACTTCTACGGCGGCCATCGCACCGGCGATAATCTGTTCTCCGATGCCCTGGTGTGCATCGATGCGAAGACGGGTAAGCGCATCTGGCACTACCAGATCGTGCACCACGATATCTGGGACTACGATCTGCCGGCGGCCCCGGTGCTGGTGGACATCACGGTAAAGGGCCGGAAGATCGCGGCGGTGGTGCAGGTCACCAAGATGGGCCTGATCTTCGTGTTCGATCGCGTGACCGGAAGGCCGGTCTGGCCCATCGAGGAGCGCGCCGTGCCGCAGACGGACGTGCCGGGGGAGAAGACCTCGCCCACCCAGCCATTTCCCACCCGACCCGCGCCGTACGAGCCGCAGGGCCTGCGCACCGAGGACCTCATCGACTTCACGCCCGATCTGAAGGCTCAGGCCCAGGCGATCGTCAAAGACTACCGCTTCGGGCCGGCGTACCTGCCGCCGTCGGTGGTGGTCGAGGGCGCAAATCAGGGGACGCTGCTGCGGCCCTGCCTGTCAGGGGGCTCGAACTGGCAGGGCGCCGCCGTGGATCCCGACACGGGCATCTTCTACGTCAGTTCCATCTCCTCGGTGTGTCCGATCGGCCTGCATCCGGATCCCAAGATTTCCGATGAACGCTACGTCGGGGTCTACGGCGAAGGCTTCCCGCACGGATCCCTGGGCGGTCCGAATGGCCTGCCGCTGATCAAGCCGCCCTGGGGCCGGATAACCGCCATCGATCTGAACTCGGGAGATCACCTGTGGGTCATTCCGAACAGCGCGACGCCGGAGTGGGCGACGAACAATAAGGCGCTGGCCGGAATCAAGCTGCCGCGGACCGGATCCTTCGATCAGGTGGGGATGCTCGTCACCAAGAGCCTGTTGTTCGCCGGCGAGGGCAGCGGCCTGTACCGCGCCGGTGGCGGCGGCGACAAGTTCTATGCGTATGACAAGGCCACCGGCGCCATCGTCAGTGAACTGACGTTGCCGGCCAATCAGTCCGGAGTGCCGATGACCTACGCCGTATACGGACGGCAATACATTGTCGTGGCGACGGGCGCTAAGGACCATCCCGGCGAGCTGGTCGCACTGACACTGCCTTGAGGCCAAGGCTTTCCGCCATTACCCCCGGGTCGGTTCACTGCGGCGATGTCATGCCGCCCACCCCGGGCGTCCCGGTCGAGGTGGCTCCGACGCCATGCGTCTGCACCTGGTTCATGAAATCCTGGCTGCTGTCCTGGCTCGCCTTCAGCTGAGCCGCCGTGAGGCAGACCCGGGTACGCGCGACTCGCGACCCGGTGTCCAGGTCATTGCGGCAAAATCGCTCCTCGCCATTGTCCAGCACCACGCGCTGATAGGCGAAGGGAACGGTGACCTTCTCGGTCGGCGCGGGGGCGCTCGCGGCCACCGGCACTGCCGGAATGGTCGCCGGCGCAGGAGCCTGGGTGGCACACGCAGCGAGGCCCGCCAGAAAGGGCAAATGGCTGATCTGTTTCATGCGCGGAGTCCCTTTCAGGTTCGCCCGTGAATCAGTGTCCCGCTCCAGGTGTGCCGGTCGAGGTGGCTCCGACGCCATGCGTCTGTACCTGGTTCATGAAATCCTGGCTGTTGTCCTGGCTGGCCTTCAGCTGAGCCGCCGTGAGGCAGACCTTGGTACGCGCGACGCGCGACCCGGTGTCCATGTCGTTGCGGCAGTACCGGGTCTCGCCGTCGACCACCACGGTCGTATACCCATAGGGAACCGTGACCTTCTCGGTCGGCGTGGGGGCTGCGGCCACGGCCGGAATTGCCGGAACGGTCGCCGGCGCGGGAGCCTGGGTGGCGCACGCGGCGAGCGACCCGGTAATTGCCAGAATAACGAATCGGCTGACCTGACTCATGCGAACCCCTCTTTGACGCGGTTGTGAGCCTCGGATACTAGCGCACCGTGCACCCCGGCCGCCCGCCCAGTATTGGGCCTGCACGGTGCCCATTGGCGCGCTCGGAAGGAAAGCTGCTTTGCCCTGAACCCGGTTCAGAGGCACTGACGTGCCACTGCTGAGGCGCTCTGTACCGTCTGCCGCCACTGCTACTATGCCGCATGGCCTAAGGCTTGAGTCGCGCATGCCGCAGCACCGCAATCCGCCCAATTTCTTCGCCGGACCCTATATAGATCGTCGCTCCGAAGCGCGCGAGGACGCGGCTGCGCTGGCGGCGATCCGCGCCGACCCCGACACGCGTTATGTACTGTCGGTGGGCGGCCAGCAGCTGCTGCATGCGGCTGAAGCGGACCACTCGGCCCGGGTGGCCTTTCTCTGCCGTGACGATGCGATCGTCCGCAATACCGATGCACAGGATCTGGTGCTGCTGGGTCATTTCCGGGATGCCTGGTACGTTCTGATAGATCTTCCAGCCGACTCGCCCGTCACCCTGCCTCCGGCGACCGCACTGGCGGAACTGCGGCCGCTGGCGGCGTTGCTGCCGGCACCCGAATCGGCCCTGCTTGCCTACGCACGGGGCCTTTCGCTGTGGCGGTCACGACAGCGCTTCTGCGGCGTCTGCGGGAATCCGACCCGGCCCATCCGCGGCGGCCATGTGCTGCGCTGCAGCCATCCGCAGACGCCGCACGATTTTTTTCCCCGCATCGACCCGGCCATCATCGTGCTGGTGAGCGCGGGCGACCGGGCGCTGCTGGGCCGCCAGGCGAGCTGGCCGCCGGATCGCTACTCGACCATCGCGGGCTTTGTCGAGCCCGGGGAAAGCCTCGAGGACGCGGTCATACGCGAGGTTCACGAAGAGACCGGCGTGGAAGTGGATGAGGTCCACTACCACTCCTCGCAGCCCTGGCCGTTCCCGGCATCGCTGATGCTGGGTTTTCGCGCCACGGCCGGCGCGCGCCAGCAGATCCGACGCGGCAGCGAGCTGGAAGACGTGCAGTGGTTCTCGCGCGCGGACCTGCTGTCGGGGCGCGTATTGTTGCCCCCGCCCCAGGCCATCGCGCACCGCCTGATCAGCGCCTGGCTGGAACAGGGCTAGCGCATGTGCCTGCTGGTGCTCGCGTGGCGCGTGCACCCGCGCTATCGACTGATCGTCGCCGCCAACCGCGATGAGTATCACGCCCGGCCCACCGCCCCCATGGACGTTTGGCAGGACGCACCCGAAATTCTCGCCGGCCGCGACCTCACCGCGCAGGGCACCTGGCTGGCGGTGGATCGCCGGCGCCGCTTCGGCATCATCACCAACTTTCGCGACGTGCAGGCCCGGCGCCCCGATGCACCCAGCCGCGGCGGCCTGATTCCCGATTGGCTGCAGCAATCCACGGCGCCGGAGGCCTTCCTGCGGCAGCTCGACGGGCAGGCGCAACGTTACGCCGGCTTCAACCTGCTGCTCAGTGATGCGGAGCAACTTCACTACGCCTCCAATCGCGCGCCGAATTTCTCAGGCGCGCTGCGGCCCGGGGTCTATGGACTGAGCAATCTGCTGCTCGATACTCCCTGGCCGAAACTCACCCGGGTGCGCCGGGAATTTGAACGATGGCTGGCAGAGCAGTCCGCGACGGACACCGATGTGCCCGGGGCGGACAGCGAACGGCTGTTCGCCATGCTCGCCGATCGCACGCGCAGCCTGCCCGAGGCGCCGGCGCGGGCGCGGCCCCTGCCGGCCGAATGGGTGGAGGTGCTCTCTTCCCCCTTCGTGGTGCACCCGCTGTTCGGCACGCGCTGCTCCACGCTGGCGCTGATCGGCCATGACGGCTCGCTGGCCATGCAGGAACGGCGCTTTGATGCCGAGGGAGCGGTCACCGGCCAGAGTGAATGGCGCCTGGACCCCGGGGAGTGGCCTTCCGCTGCGCCTATATAAGGAGTCCGCCCCGGCCGGCTCGACGGGCATGCAATTGATGCATGGCTGCAGCACCCTGAGCGACTTCCTTGACCAGGGTGCATTTATATGCATAATACGCGCAACTTTATGCATAGGGTCCCGCCGTGCTTTCCGATACCCAGCAATCCGACCGCCGCAACGCCATCGTGCAGTTCCTGCGCAATGGGATGGTGCGCAAGCAGGGCGAGCTGGTGCGTTTGCTGCAGCGCGATGGGTATGCGGTAACCCAGTCTTCGATCAGCCGGGATCTGCGGGATCTGGGGGTGCTGAAGGCCGGTGGCCGCTATGTCATGCCTCCGGATGAGATCACGCGCGCCAACGGCAATTTCGCCACCCTCGCGCAGTTCGTGCGCCAGATCCTGCCCGCCGGAACCTGCCTGACGGTGGTGAAGACCACCATCGGTGCCGCCGCCAGCGTGGCGGTCGCCATCGACAAGGCCGAGTGGCCGGAAGTCGTGGGCACTATTTCCGGCGACGACACCATATTCGTCGCCACCAACGGTGAGCCCGCCCAGGCGCAACTCATCGCGCGCCTTCGTTCGAACTTCAGAGTCTGAATAACATGTCCAACAGTGAATCCAAGGGCGTCGAGCCCATCGTCCTCGCGTATTCCGGCGGCCTGGATACCTCCTTCCTGGTGCCCTGGGTCGCCGAGCACTATCGCCGTCCCGTCATTACCGTGACGGTCGACACCGGCGGCATCGATGCGGCCACCGCCGGCACGCTTAAGCTCGCGCGCCCGCGCACTGGGCTCCATCGGGCACCACACCATCGATGCGCGCGCCGACTATTTCGAGCAGGTGCTGCGCTTCCTGATCATGGGCAACGTGCGTCGCGGGCAGCTGTATCCGCTGTGCGTCGGTGCCGAACGCGTCATGCAGGCCCAGACCATCGCGCTCATGGCGCGCAAGCTGGGCACCAACACCATCGCCCACGGCTGCACGGCGGCCGGCAATGACCAGGTGCGATTCGAGGTCGCCCTGCGCACCCTGGCGCCGGACCTCACCGTGCTCGCACCGGTGCGCGACCAGGCCTTTTCGCGCAAGGACGAGCTCGCGTACCTGGAAGAACGCAAGCTGCCCGTGCCGCCCTGGGGCGCGGCTTACTCCGTGAATCGCGGGCTGTGGGGCGTGACCATCGGCGGCAAGGAAACGCTCAGCTCCCATGGCAGCATTCCGGATGAGGCCTGGGTGCTCTCGCGCGAGGCCTTCAGCAAACCGCAGGCGCCCGAGCGCCATACCATCAGCTTCACGAAGGGACGTCCCAGCGGCCTGGATGGCGAGGCGCTTGATCCGGTGACGCTGATCGAGCAGCTGGAGGTCATCGGTGCGAAGTTCGGCATCGGCCGCGGCGTGCATCTGGGCGACACCATCATCGGCACCAAGGGTCGCGTTGCCTTTGAGGCACCGGCCGCCGAAACGCTGCTCAACGCACACCGTGAACTGGAGAAACTGGTGCTCACCGGGCGCCAGCAGCGCATCAAGGAGCTGGTGGCGAACCCCTATGGCGACCTGGTGCACGAGGGCCAGCTGCTGGACCCCGTGTGCCGCGACATCGAGGCGCTGCTGCTGTCCTCGCAGGAACGGGTGACCGGTGACGTGCACGTGCTGATGCGGCCCGGAAGCCTGTTCGTCGAAGGCGTGGATTCGCCCTACTCGCTGATGGCCGCCTCGCGCGGCGTCTACGGCGAAGCCGTGGGTGAGTGGACCGCCACCGATGCGCTGGGATTTTCCAAGATCGTTTCATTGCCGGGGGTGTTCCACCGGCGCGCCGGCCAGGGCGCCTAAAGCCCGTTCGTCCTTAGGAGAGCACTGCTGTGAGAAGCGTCGTCGTCGACAAGATCGCCTCGATCACCCAGGCCTGCGGGCTGGCCCGCGAAGTGCGCATTTCGGCGGATATTCCGGCCGAGGAAGGCGTGGTCGTGGTCGTCGAGGTGCTCACCAACAAGGCCAACTACAACACCCTGGAACTCACCAGCGGCCGCATGGCCAAGGTGGGCAAGGGCGATGTGGTGATCGGCGCGCTCGGCCATCGCAAGGCGTTGTTCGGCTACTCCGGCCATGTTCCCACCAGCGTGAAGCCCGGCGACATCATCCAGATGCTGAACATCGGCGGCGTGCTGGGGGTGTGCGATTCGGCGAACCCCGACAAGGGCAAGCCCTTTGACTGCCGCGTATTGGGCGGCGTGCTGACCTTTCCGTACCTTGGTGAACGCATCGGCATTCCGGCGCGCGTCGGACACCGACGGCTGGATCCGGCGGCGCGACTCGACACCGGCGGCGTGCCGGTGGTGGCGCTGGCGGGTACCTGCATGGAGGCCGGCAAGACCGCCGCGGCCTGCGCCATCATCAGCCGCATGCGCCATCGGGGCCTCACCATCGATGCCTTCAAGGCCACCGGCGTTTCCCTGCGCCGCGACATCCTGGCGATGGAGGATGCCGGTGCGCGCAATTCCCTGATCTTCACCGATCTGGGCATCGTCACGACTACTCGCGCCAATGGGCCTGCCCTCACCCGCACGATGCTGACGGAACTGGCCGCCAACAAGCCGGATGTCATCGTCTTTGAGCTGGGCGACGGACTGCTGGGCGCCTATGGCGTGGACTCGATCCTGGAGTGCCCGGATATCCGCAGCGCGCTCACCGGCGTGGTGCTGTCCGCCAATGATCCGGTGGCCGCCTGGGGCGGCGTGACGCTGCTGCGCGAGCGCTTCGGGATCGACCCGTGCGTGGTCACGGGGCCCTCCACCGACAACGCGGTCGGCGTGCAGATCATCCAGGAGCAGATGAAGGTGGCCGCCTTCAATGCCCTGGGCAACGGTGCCGCGCTGGGCGATCACCTGATCCAGCATCTGGGACTCGGCGCGCGCGCATCGCAGGCGGCCAATGACGGCACGGCCGGCATCGCAGCCACGGGCACTGCATGAGCGCGGGACCCATACCGGCCATCGTCCTGGGCGGCAGCGGCTATGTGGCCGGCGAGCTGTTGCGGCTGCTCGCGGCGCATCCGCGCTTCCGGCTCGCGGGCGTGCTTTCCGACAGCCAGCCCGGCGAGCCGCTGGCCAAGGCCTTCCCCCATCTGGCCAGCGTCTGGCCGCAGGAGCGGTTCCAGTCCCAGGCGCAGATCGAGGGGCTCATGCGCGAACTGCCCA
This sequence comes from uncultured Pseudomonadota bacterium, assembly GCA_963726995.1. Classification (GTDB taxonomy): domain Bacteria; phylum Pseudomonadota; class Gammaproteobacteria; order Steroidobacterales; family Steroidobacteraceae; genus DAIDKA01. The sequence goes on along the minus strand of CAVSEP010000006.1, from coordinate 828,233 downwards.
GGCCCGCCTTGTTCTGCGCCGCTCCGCATGGCGCGGCGGCGGGCCTGATCGACTCGCTGCTCGCCAGCGCCGCCGCGGCGGGCCACTCGCCGCGGGTCGTGGATATTTCCGCGGACTATCGCTATTCCACGGCTGAGGCCTACGAAAAGGTGTACCAGCACGCCCACGGCGCCCCGCAGCGCCTGCGCGAGTTCACCTGCGCGGTGCCCGAACATCTGTCGAAGACGCCCACTTCGCACATTGCCCATCCGGGGTGCTTTGCGACCGCCATTTTGCTGGCCAGCGTGCCCTTGCTGAAGCTGGATCTGGTCGCGCCGACTCTGTTCGTCAGCGGTGTCACCGGCAGCACCGGCTCGGGCCGCAAGCCGGTGGAAGGCACCCATCATCCGCTGCGACACAGTGACCTGTATGCCTATAACGCGCTGGCCCACCGCCACGCCCCGGAAGTCGTCGCCTGCGCCCTGCAGGCATCGGGCGTCACGGCCGATTTCGCGTTCGTGCCGCATTCCGGGCCCTTTGCCCGCGGCATCCACGTCACGGTGCAGGGCGCGCTGAAATCCGCGCGCGACGCCGGGCAGGTGCTGGCGGCGCTGCGGGAGTACTACGCCGACGCCCCGTTCGTGCGCATCACCGACGCCGCACCGCGCGTGAAGAACGTGGTGACCAGCAACTATGCGCACCTGTCGGCCGCCGCGAACGGCCGCACCGTCGCGGTGATGTGCGTGCTCGACAATCTCACCAAGGGCGCCGCCGGTGGCGCCGTGCAGTGGATGAACCGGTTGTTTGATCTGCCCGAGACCAGCGGCCTTACCGCGCCGGCTCCCGGGTGGACCTAGAAGAGAAACCATGAACGCAAAACCCGCGCTGTCCGCAGCTGTCCCGCAACCCGGCCTGCCGGATCATCTGGCCAAGGTCTTCGCCCAGTATCCGCTGCCGGTGGTTTCCGCCGAAGGCGTCTGGCTGCACACCCGCGACGGCCGTCGCGTGCTGGATCTGTACGGCGGACATGCGGTGGCCGCGCTGGGCTACGCGCATCCGGGCTGGACCCGTGCGCTCACCGAGCAGGCGCGTACCTGCCAGTTCCAGAGCAATGCCGTGCCCATGGACGTGCGGCTGCGCGCGGCCGATCGCCTGGTGCGCTTCGCGGGCCTGGGGCTGAACACGGTGTTCTTCATCAACAGCGGCGCGGAAGCCAACGAGAATGCGCTGAAGATGGCGTTTCGCATGACGGGGCGCACGCAGGTGGTGGCACTGGAGCAGGGCTTCCACGGGCGCACGGCCGCGGCCGGCGCAATCACCTGGGGCGCGGCGCAAACCTGGTACGGCTTTCCGCGCGCGCCTTTTGACGTGAAGTTCATTGCCCGCGATGACGTGTCCTGCATCGCCGCCGCGATCACCGAACAGACCGCAGCCGTGGTGGTCGAGCCGGTGCAGGGCGTGGGCGGCGCGTTCGACGTCGGCGCGGACTACCTGCGGGCCCTGCGCCAGCGCTGCGATGCCACCGGCGCGATCCTGATCTTCGATGAAGTGCAATGCGGCGTCGGACGTACGGGGCATCCCTTCGCCGCCAACATGTATGGCGTGACGCCGGACATGATCACGACCGCCAAGGCGTTGGGCAACGGCTTCCCCTGCGCGGCCCTGATGATGTCGGACAAGGTTGCCGCCGCCGTGAAGATGGATGCGCTGGGCACCACCTTCGGTGCGGGACCACTGGCCTGCGCGGCCATCGAGGCCGTCATTGAAGCGATCGAGTCCGAAAACCTGCTGGCGCAGGTGCGGCGGGTCAGCGCCTATGTACGCAAGACCTGCATCGTCGGGCCGGTGATCGGCCACCAGGGTGCGGGACATCTCACCGGCCTTCGCACCAGCCGTCCGGCGAAGGACATACAGCGGGAGCTGCTGGCGCGCGACATCCTCACCGGCACCAGCGGCGACCCCCATGTGCTGCGGCTGCTGTCGGCCTTCATCCTCGAGGAACAGCACGTCGACCTGCTGCGGGCCGCGCTGCTGAGTCTTCCCCAATGAAGCGCTTCCTGGATCTCGCGGACTTCTCGCGCGAGGAAATCGTCGGACTGCTTGACCTCGCGCAGCGCCTGGTGGACCGGCCCGAGCCGCAGGCACTGGCGGGCAAGATCCTCGGCCTGCTGTTCTTCAATGCCTCGCTGCGCACCCTCGCGTCCATGCAGGCCGGCATGGCGCGTCTCGGCGGCAGCTCCTTCGTCATCACGCCGGGCCAGGGCACCTATCAGATGGAGACCCGGCTGGGCACCATCATGAACGGGGTGGCGGCCGAACATGTGCGCGAAGGCCTGCCGGTGCTCGCTTCCTATTGCGATGCGCTGGGCATCCGCGCCTTCGCGGACGGCAAGAACCTGCAGGCCGATCTGGCTGAGTCGACCTTCGCGGCGATGGCCGAGCTGGTGGACAAGCCGCTGATCAATCTCGAATCGGCCATGAGCCATCCGTGTCAGGCCCTCGCGGACTGGAAGACCCTGGACGACGTGAAGGTGCCCCGCAAGGGGCGCTTCGTACTGTCCTGGGTCTGGCATCCGCGGGCGCTGCCGCTTGCCGTGCCGGCGACCGCACTGCAGATGGCCGCGATGCGCGGCATGGACGTGACGGTGCTGCGTCCGGAAGGCTTCGCCTTGCCCCAACCGGTCATGGAGAAGGCGCGCCGTGCGGCGAATGCGGCCGGCGGTTCGGTGCGCGAGAGCGCGGATCGCCGCGAGGCACTCGAAGGCGCCCATGTCATCTATGCCAAGGAGTGGGGCGCGACGAGCTGCTATGGGGACATGGAGGGCGACGCGAAGCTGCGCTCCGGGCTCACCGACTGGTGCATTCGCGACAGCTGGTTCGAGCGCACCGATCCGGGCTGCCGGCTGATGCACTGCCTGCCCGTGCGCCGCAACACCGCCGTCGCCGATGAGGTCCTGGACGGTCCGCGCAGCATCGTGCAGCGCGAAGCCCACAACCGCCTGGTCGTGCAGATGGCGGTGCTCTACAGAATGCTCAAAGGAGACTAAGCAGTGATCATGCATCGGACCGATCAGACGGCCGCGATCCGCGCGCTGCGCAGCGCTGCGCCCTACATGCGCATGTACAAGGGCAAGACCTTCGTGATCAAGGCGGGCGGCGGCGTTTTCGGCAGTCCCACGCTGACGCACTCGCTGATCGAGCAGATCAGCATCCTGCACTACATGGGCGTGCGGGTCGTGATGGTGCACGGCGGCGGCCCGCAGGTGACCGAGGTTTCGGACGCCATGGGCGTGAAGAACCAGATGGTGCAGGGCAGGCGCGTCACCGACGAGAAGTCGATCGACGTCACCGCGATGGTCTTGAGCGGCCTGATCAACACCCGGATACTCGCCATCTGCCGCGAACTGGAAGTGCAGGCTGTCGGCATCAGCGGGGTCGATGCCGGGCTGGTGCAGGCGCACCGGCGCAAGCCGGTCAAGCTCGAGGGCAGCAATGAACTCGTCGACTACGGCCTGGTGGGTGACATTGACCGCATCGACACCACCGCCATCCGCAATCTACTCGATGACGGCTACCTGCCCGTCATCAGTCCGTTGTCCGCGGACGAGCGCGGCGGGCTGCTCAACATCAATGCCGACACCGTGGCCGCGGCCATCGGCGCGGCCCTCTCGGCCGAGAAGCTGATTCTGTGCACCGGCGCGCCAGGCATCCTCGAGCGACTGGATGATCCGGGCTCACTGATCTCCTACACCGATCTGGAAGGCCTGCAGCGACTGCGCGATGCCGGCAGCATCAGCGACGGCATGCTGCCGAAGGTCCGTGCCATCGAGAACGCCATCCGCGGCGGCGTGCGCCGCGTGCATGTGGTGTCCTACTCCTCGCCGGAAGGCATCCTGGGCGAGGTCTTCACCAATGAAGGCACGGGGACCCTGATCGTGGCGGACATCGACGCGCTGCCGGCCAACGAGCAATGACACGCCTCTGGGACAAGGGTGCGCCGCTGGATGCGCAGGTACTGGCCTACACGGCCGGAGACGATTACCTGCTGGATGAACGCCTGGTGCGCTACGACGTGCAGGCCTCGCTGGCGCATGCCCGGATGCTGCACGACCAGCAGCTGCTGTCGGCACCGGACCTGGCCGCAATCAGCGCCGGGCTGACCGAGCTGGCGCGCTCCCACCAGCAGGGTGAGTGGCATATCGATCTGGCGGACGAGGATGGGCAGACCGCCCTCGAGACCCGCCTGACGCAGAAGGTCGGCGCCGCCGGCGCCCGCATCCACCTCGGGCGCTCGCGCAATGACCAGGTGCTGACCGCCCTGCGCCTGTACCTGCGCGATGCCACGGCGGAACTGGCCAGCGGCGCGCGGCACGTGGCCGCGGCGCTCGATGAGTTGGGCGCGCGCGAGTCGGCCACCGCGCTGCCGGGCTACACGCACATGCAGCAGGCCATGCCGAGCTCGGTGCCGCTGTGGGCGGGGGGATTCGCCGCCGAAATCCGCGACGATGCGGACAACCTGGAGGGCGTGCTGCGGCGCCTGCAGAAGAATCCGCTGGGCTCCGCCGCGGGCTATGGCGCCCCGGGCCTGCCGCTCGACCGCGATGCGACCACGCGCACGTTGGGATTTACCGCCACCCAAACTCCGGTGACCGCCGTGCAACTGTCGCGCGGCAAGGCCGAGGCGCATCTGCTGTTCGAAATCACCCTGCTGATGACGGACCTGGGTCGATTCGCCGCCGACGTGCTGCTGTTCTACACCCAGGAGTTCGGATTCCTGGCACTGCCGGATGGGTTCACCACGGGCTCATCCATCATGCCGCAGAAGCGCAATCCCGATGTATTCGAACTGTTGCGCGGTCGCACGGCCACGGCGCAGGCGGCCCTTACTGAGGCCTTGGGGATCTTCGCCAAGCTGCCCTCGGGCTACCAGCGCGACCTGCAGCTGCTGAAGGCGCCGCTGTTCCGCGGCATCGATCTGGCCAGCCAGACCCTGGAACTGCTGCCCGCCGCGATCGGCGCGATGTCCTTCAAGCCGCAGAACATCAAACTCGATCCCTCGATCCATGCCGCGGAACAGGCGTACGCCCTGGTGATCGCCGAAGGTATTCCCTTCCGCGATGCCTATCGGCGCATCGCGGCCAAGCTGAAGTGAGGGGCGCGTATGTTTGATGCTGCCGGGAGCGCCACGCGACTGCGGACACTTTGCGGGCTGATCGGCATCCTTATCGTGATGTGCGGTTGCGGTCAGCGCGGCGCGCTGTACGTGCCGGACCGCAATGCGCGGGTCGTGACACGTCCGCCGACGGCGTCCGCGCCCGATGCCCCCTCCTCCGCACCGGTATCCGTGCCGAAGTAGCAACGGCGCGCTCTGGTGCACACCGAGCTCGCAGCCGATACGCGACGATCGGACCTCTTTTGACAGTCGTATCTCTTGTGCTATCTTTGTGCTACGTAAATCCGAATCGAGGCGCGACAATGGCAGCAACGACCACCATTCGACTACCGCCGAAGTTGCGCGCCCGGCTTGGTAGCCTGGCCAAGCAAACGGGGCGTTCCGCCCATAGTTTGATCCTAGAGGCAGTCGAACGGCACGCCAGCTACGAGGAGCAGATGCGCAGTCTCGTCAAAGAGGCACTTGCCGCGGACTCGGAAATCGACAAGACCGGCGAGGTCTTTCGCGCTGACGATGTCCACGCGTGGATGAAGCGGTTGGCGACTGACGCGTCGGCGCCACGACCCAAGCCATGGCGCAGGTAGTCTACTCGGCGCGTGCATTGGCACATCTTGAGCGCGCCTTTGAACTACTACGCGACAAGAACCCTGCCGCTGCCCTGGATGCCGTAACGGCGATCCAATCGGCCGTCGACAACCTTGCAGCGCATCCGTTGGTTGGCCGGCGCATCGAGGGCGAGGTGCGCGAGCTCGTAATTTCATATGGGCAAACTGGTTACGTCGCACTATATCGTTTTGTCGTTCCGCACAACGAGGTGCGCATCCTGGCAATTCGCCACCAGCGAGAGCTCGGATTTCAGCCGTAGTCGCCGGTCCCGAATCTGCGCCCGCTTGCGTCCCGTCACCGACCTGGAGCTGCGCCGCAGAAGGACACGAGCGCCGCATTCTGGATTTTTCTTGGTCCAATCGGCGGCCGGCCGGGATATAGGCAGGCCCTGGGGCCGCCTGCTCTTGCGCTGGGCATGTGCGCACCTAGGATTGTTGCGCCACGCAGGCCTCGAGGAATGCGACGGCCAACGGAGCCACCTCGCGACGCAATGCCGCGCGTTCGGGCTGAAAGAGCGTGGCAAGGAAGAAGGCGCTTCCGTTCAACTCAATCGCCCGAACATCACCATTTGGGTCTTCCGCGACCACCTGGAGCGGACCATCGGTGAGAGCTGCCCGGAATTCATTGTTCAATCCGTAGCGACAGCGATACTCCACCGTGATTTCCGTTGTACCGTAAGCTTGAGCGATTCTTGATCCAGGTCGTAGGCGAACTGAGTCCTTCGCTTCAATGAGCGAACACGCAAGCAGGCAGATGACGGCGCGATGCGCCTCCGGCGAGGTTTCCGCGTGCTCCGCGTCCGGCCAACCCAGTACGTTTCTGGCGTACTCAATGACAGCATGCTGAAATCCACCGCAGGTTCCGAGGAATGGAATCCTGCCTTCGCGGGCATACTGAATGCCAAGCAGCGCGCCGTCCATACGACGATAGGGGCTTCCGGGCACGCACCAGATGCCGTCGAGCCCCGAGAGGCGCCGCGTACTTCTGATCTCGTCGGTGGGTACCCATTCGACAGCCACATGAACGCCGCATTCATTTCCGGCGCCCTGTAGCGCCACCGGTAAGGCTCGATGAGCCGGCACCGAGGAGTCGAAATCGCCGATCAGACCAACTTTAATGGTGGTTTTCACAGTGGCGTCTTGAATCTTGGTCTTCACTCAATTTCCGCTGCTGCGCCCGACTGGATGCCGGCGGCGGTCTCCGGGCGATGAATATCCTACATCGGTATTCGACTTAATTTTACCCGGGTGATATTGATACCTGTATTATACCCGGGTATAATCCAATCATGGATGCGCAGGGAACATATACGGCGTTTGAAGGGACGACGCGACTTTTCCGGGGAACCTTCTCGGATGTCGTTCTGAAGGTCAAGGAGCGGGCTGGTCGTGCGGCAAACAGCTCGGTGCTGGTATTCAGCGACGACACCGGCAAGACAATGGATTTCAACTTCCAGGGCAGCGTGAAGGATGTACGAAGGCGCCTTGAGGTTTTCGTCTCCAGGAGCGAAAGCAGTCCGACATCCGGCCCCGGAAGGCCCAGGCTGGGGGTGGTCTCGCGGGAGGTCTCCCTGCTCCCCCGCCACTGGGAATGGTTGGCCAGCCAGCCCGGTGGTGCCTCCGCGACCCTACGCAAGCTCATCGAGGAGGCCAGGAAGAAGTCATCCGGCCAAGTCAGTGTCAGGGAAGTGCAGGAGCGCGTCTATCGGTTCATGTCGGTGATCGCCGGCGACCTGCCAGGATATGAAGAGGCGCTTCGCTCCTTGTACAAGGCAGACCGTCAGGGCTTACTGCTGCACATCCACCAATGGCCTGCTGATGTGAAGACTCATGTCATGGCAATGTCCAAACCACTGTTCGAGGCTCCCTAGATACTCCGGCGGGCGCCGGGAGGCAGTTGATATGGCCCACATGCTTGATCGTCGCTGCTTCATCAAATTAAGCGTGGCCGCCGCCGCGCCTGCTTTGTGGCTGCCCGCGCGCGGCGCCGACGCCGAGTGGCGCACCCGGACGGTGGCTCCCTTTGTCGAAGTCGAGATCGACAGCGGACGCATCCGCGGCGGCCACAGCCGCGGTGCGCTGGCCTTCAAGGGCATTCCCTATGCGGGTTCGGTGTCCGGCGCGAATCGCTTCAAGGCGGCGCCCAAGGTCACAGCGTGGACCGGCGTGCGCGATGCGACGTTGCTCGGCCCGCCGGCCCTGCAAAGTCCGGGCACCACCTACGGCGAACACGAGCCGCCTTACAGCGAAGACTGCCTGGTGCTCAATGTGTGGACCCCGGCGGTGAACGACGGTGGCAAGCGACCGGTAATGTTCTATTGCCACGGCGGCGGCTTCGTCACCGGTTCGGGCGGACAGAAGATTCAGGACGGCGCGCACCTGGCGGCGGCCTACGACGTGGTCGTGGTGGCTCTCAATCACCGCCTGGGCCTGTTCGGCTATCTGTATCTGGGTGAGCTCGGCGGCGAGGAGTATTCCACTTCCGGCAACCAGGGCATCCTCGACATCGTCGCGGCGCTGACCTGGGTGAAGCAGAACATCGCCACCTTCGGCGGCGACCCCAACAATGTGTTGCTGTTCGGAGAGTCCGGGGGTGGCTTCAAGACCTGCGCGCTCATGGGCATGCCCGCCGCTCACGGCCTGTTTCACAAGGCGGGTATCCAAAGCGGGCCGATGCTGCGCGGCATTCCCAAGGACATCGCCACCGAGAGCGCGCTGCGCGTGTTGGCAGGTCTGGGCCTGGGGGCGCGCGATGTGCGCAAGCTCGCGACCGTTCCGGCGGCACAGCTGCTCGACATGCAGCTGGCCGGATCAAAGGCCGGGGGCGCGCTGGGCGTTCCGACCGGGGACTATCTGGCCCGCCATTCCCAGCCTCCGACGGGTATTGCGGCACTGCGCGCGCCGACTCCCGGCAACTGGGGCCCGGTGGTGGACGGCACCTATCTGCCGCAGCATCCCTTCGCTCCGGCAGCGACCGCTCTTAGCGCCGGCGTGCCGCTTCTGATCGGCAATATGCACGACGAGGCGATCCTCGATCAGCGCCAGCATCCGGACTTCTTCAAGGCCGACGAGGCCGCCGTGACTGCGCTGGCGCACCAACACCTGGGCGATGCCGCGGAACGCATCCTCGCCGTGTATCACCAGGCCATGCCGGGCAGTTCGCCGGCGGAACGCGCCATCGCCATCCAGACGGCCCTGGGCTTCGGCATCGATACCGTGGCGCTGGCCGACCGCAAATCGCTGCAACCCGCAGCCGTGTATCGTTACCGGGACGACTACCGCTCCAATGTACCCATCGAAGGCACTGACTGGACTCTGCGCGCCTGTCATGCCAGCGACATCGCGGTGACGTTCGACAATTCCGAGATCCCCGACCTGCAGGGCGACGGCCCCGGCCTGACCGCGGCCGCAAGAGCGATGAGCAGCTACTTCGCCACTTTTGCGCGCAGCGGCGTGCCGTCTGCGCCAGGACAGCCCGCCTGGCCGCGCTATGACCTGCAGAAACGCGCGGTCATGCTTCTGAACAGCGAATGCCGCGTGGCCTACGACCCGAACGGCGAGGAACGCCGCCTGTGGCAGTCTTTCGGCCTGTGACCGGAACCGGCTAGGCGCGGAACAGATCTCGCAGCGGCTTGACGTGGCCGCTGTCCGGAAAGACGCTGTCGAGGGCACTCACCGGAACGGCCATGTGATCCACCAGCGTGCCCTTCAGCAGCGCCCGCAGATCCAAAGTGGGCGCCACATCGCGCTGCTGATAGAGATTCGCGGCTGACAGGCCCGGCCAGTCGCAGATCACCCGCCCGCCCTGAACTGCGCCGCCCAGCAGGAATGCCGCCGTTCCGGTGCCGTGGTCGCTGCCCGCCGTGCCGTTGACCGCCGCCGTGCGGCCGAATTCGGTCACGGCCAGCACTGCCGTGTTGCGCCAGGTGGAGCCGAGCTGCGTCTTCAGACTGCGCAGCGCCGCATCCAGCGCTCCGAGGCGAGTCCCCAACTGACCGCGCGCGCCGCCCTCGTTCGCGTGCGTGTCCCAGCCGGTGGTGTCGAACACGGCCACGCGAGGACCTGCCTCATTGACGAGGAATCCGGCGGTGGCACGGATCACTTCCTCGTAGCGATTGCCCGAGGCCCCGCCCGCCATGGTGGCCTGCGACCCGTCGGCGGCCATGGCATCGGCGGTCTGCGCATCCCCCAGACGCTGTGCCAGCAGCGGATCGTGCGAATACAGGTCGGCGATGCGCTGCAGCGTGTCCTCATCCAGTTCGGCCAGTTTGGTCGGCGCCCAGGAAGACACCGGCGCCGGCCCGCGCATCATCAGGGGTACGTTCGAACCCAGCGCGACGCCGCTTTCGCCGCGCCTCCCCGGCCGCGCCCCCGCCGCCAGCGCGCGATTCAGCCAGCCGGTCTGCGAGGCATGCGGCACCGGCACGCCGCTTTCCAGCACGTCCTGGCCGTCGAAATGGGAGCGCTCGCGATAGGGCGTCGCGACGGCCTGGAACACCGCCAGTTCGCCCGCCGCAAACGATTCGTGCAGAAAGGTAAACTGCGGATGCAGGCCGAAAAGATTGTCGAGGCGCAACGCGCCGTCGGCCGCATCCGGAGCCGCGATCGCAAGACTGCCCCGCAGGTGGGCGTAGGCCGGATCCCCGTACGGTGGTGCCGCCGCGAGCCCATCGACCGCGCCGCGCAGGATCACGACCACCAGGCGCGAGTCGGTCGCGGCGGCGGCGAAGGCCAGCCGTGTCGTGAGCAGCGCGCCGCCGGTGGCCAGTGCCGCACCCGCCAGGAATCTGCGGCGCTTCATCAGCAATGTGTCCATGTCATCTCCGCATGAATTCCGGTGCGGCGAGCAATAGCGTCAGGGCCTGCGCGGCGCTGGCGGCGTGACCCAGCGCCACGCGCGTATGTTCGCCCAAGGTACTGCCCAGGCTCTGTGCGGCCAGCTGCATCGCGTCCACGCCGGCACCGAAGCGCTGGCCGATCCGGTCCGCCCAGCGCAGACGCTGCATCAAGGCCGAGGCGCCATCCCAGTCGGCGCTGCGATCCGGCCAGCCCGCCGGCGAGTTGGGCGACCAGACGCGCTGGCCGAGGCTTGCGAATATCGGCGGCACGGCGCGCGCATCCGGGGTGGGCAGGTCGAGCGCCCGCCAGGTCGAGATCACGTAGTCGTTCGGTGTCTTGTACTTGCTCAGGGGTTGCGACCAGGCACTGTCTTCCGTGATCAGGGCGCGGTACAGCGCGGGCAAATCGCCTCCGGTCCTGCTGAAGACTCTGGCCAGTCGGGCCACCGCATCCGGCGGCGGATCATCCGCGATGAAGTGGCGCGCGAGCTGGGTGGCAATGTGGCGTGCCGTGGCGGGACTCGCCGCCAGATCCAGCAGCACCGACTCGCCCTGCGCCTCGCCATCCTGGCCATAGCGGCGCCCCAGGACGTTCTGCGGGCCGGGCTCATGGATATTCGTGCGGAAGAAGAATTCCCCGGGCACTCCGCCACCGGCGAGACCCGCGCCAGATGCCCCGATGGACCAGCCCGTGATGACCTTCGCGAAGGCCGTGACGTCCGACTGGCTGTAGCCCCCGTCCACGCCCAGCGTGTGCAGTTCCATGATCTCGCGGGCGAGGTTCTCATTGATGCCCAGCGTCTTGCCGGCGCGTTCCTGGGCCCGTCCGGCCAGCCTCGAGTCCGGTCCCACCGAGCGGTAGTTGTCCAGATACAGGAGCATGGCCGGGTGACGCTCGACGGCCAGGAGCAGTTGCGCAAAGGAGCCCAGCACATGCGGCCGGATGGCCTCGCGTTCGTAGCTGCCCGCGACCCCCAGCACGATCGCCTTGTCGACCGAGACGGCAAAGTGATTGCTCCAGAACTGCGTCAGGCGCTCGAGGAATGGCCGGTCGGTGGTGGCGGCCAGGCGCAGCCGCGCCGTCACTTCCCCGACGTACGCGGGCCGGTAGATTTCGCCAAGTTTGACCACCGCATCGAACGCCGCGGGGGCGCCCTTCAGCTGCCGGTTCTGCGCCCTCACCTGGTCGATTCTGGCGACCATGCTGGCGGTGCTTTGCAGCCCGGGTTCCGGGATGACCGGCGCCGTGCCCTTGAGCTGGGCTTCCAGCCAGCCGCGCGGATCGGCGGCACAGGCCGCCAGTTCGCCGGCCCGCGCGCCCAGCCCGAAACGGTTGGTGGCAATCGCGGCGGCTTGTAAATCACCCATGTGCGGCAGGCCTTCGGGGGAGCATTGTAGGGTACAGCGCAGCATGCGACCCGGTCGTTGACAGCGCTCTATATAATTCACGAATGACCCAACCCACCCTCGTTCTGGTCGACGGCTCCTCGTACCTGTACCGGGCCTTTCACGCCATGCCGCCGCTGACCAATGCAGCCGGGGAACCCACGGGCGCGGTCCTGGGTGTGCTCAACATGGTGGTGAAACTCACCAAGGACTACCCGCAGGCCCGGCTGGCCATCGTCTTCGATGCGCCGGGACGAACCTTCCGCGATGATCTGTTTGAAGCCTACAAGTCGCACCGTCCGCCGATGCCGGACGACCTGCGCGCCCAGATCTCCCCGCTGCTGACGATTCTCAAGGCACAGGGGCATCCGCTGCTGCGCATCGAGGGCGTCGAGGCCGACGATGTCATCGGCACCCTGGCACGGCGCGCCGAGGCGGCCGGCTACCAGGTCATCATCTCGACCGGCGACAAGGACATGTCGCAGCTGGTCAATTCCGCCATCACCATCGTCAATACCATGACGGACTCGCGCCTGGACCGGGACGGCGTGAAGGCCAAGTTCGACGTGTGGCCCGAGCAGATCGTCGACTACCTGGCGCTGGTGGGTGATGCGTCGGACAACATTCCCGGCGTGCCGAAGGTGGGGCCGAAGACCGCGGCCAAGTGGCTGGCGCAGTACCACAGCGCCGACGGCATCATCGAACATGCCGGGGATATCGAGGGCAAGGTGGGCGAGAACCTGCGCAGCGGTCTTGAGACCCTGGCGCTGTCGCGCAAGCTGGCCACGCTGGATTGCAATGTGGATCTGCCGCTGAGCCTCGATGACCTGAAGCCACAGCCGGCCGATACCGCGAGCCTGCAGCAGCTGTACACGCGCTACGAACTGCGTTCGCTGCTGCGCCAACTGACCGGTGGCGCCGCCGACAGCGCCGCTGCGAGCGCCCCCGCGCCGAGTGCCGGCACAGCACCGGCCGCTGACGGCGCCGAGGCGGCATCGTTTCCGCAGCCCCCCGCGCGCCGGTACGAAACCGTGATGACCTGGGAACAGCTGGAAAGCTGGCTGGCAAGACTGCGCAGCGCGCCGCTGTTCGCCTTCGATACGGAGACCACCAGCCTCGATTACATGATCGCCGAGATCGTCGGCGTCTCCTTCTGCATTGAACCCGGTCAGGCGGCGTATGTGCCGTTGGCGCATGACTATGCGGGCGCGCCCGAGCAGCTGTCCCGCGAGCGCGTGCTCGCGGCATTGAAGCCGCTGCTGGAAGACCCCGATCTGCCGAAGCTCGGCCAGCATCTGAAGTACGACGCGCATGTGCTGGCCAACCACGGCATCCTGATCCAGGGCATGCGCTACGACACCATGCTGGAGTCCTATGTCTGGAACAGCGTGGCGACCCGTCACGACATGGACTCGACGGCGGCGAAATACCTGGGTATCCAGACCATCAAGTTCGAGGACGTTGCCGGCAAGGGCGCCAAGCAGCTGACCTTCAACCAGGTGCCGATCGAGCGCGCGGCCGAATATTCGGCCGAGGATGCCGATGTGACGCTGCAGCTGCACCAGGTGCTGTCGGCCAAGCTGCGCACGCTGCCGGCGCTGGAGCGGGTCTACACGCAAATCGAGCAGCCGCTGGTGCCGGTGCTGACGCAGAATGGAGTACCGCGGGGTGCTCATCGATGGCGCACTGCTGACCGCGCAGAGCAAGCAGATCGAGGGCCAGTTGCGGGAGCTGCTCAAACAAGCGCACGCGCAGGCCGGTGCCGAATTCAACATCGAGTCGCCCAAACAGCTGCAGCAGATCCTGTTCGAGAAGCTGCAGATCCCGGTGCTGCGCAAGACTCCGACCGGACAGCCTTCCACCGCCGAGGATGTGCTGGAGGAGCTGGCCGAGGGCCATGCGCTGCCGCGCATCGTGCTCGACTACCGCACGCTGGCGAAGCTCAAATCCACCTACACCGACAAGCTGCCGCAGCAGATCAATGCGCGCACCGGCCGAGTGCATACCTCCTATCACCAGGCCGTGGCCCAGACCGGACGCCTGTCCTCCACCGATCCGAACCTGCAGAACATTCCCATTCGCCGTCCGGAGGGCCGCCGTATCCGCCAGGCCTTCATCGCCCCTCCCGGGTCGGTGCTGCTGGCCGCGGACTACTCGCAGATCGAGCTGCGCATCATGGCGCACCTGTCGGGCGACCCGGGTCTGCTGGCCGCATTCTCCAACGACCTCGACGTGCACGTGGCCACCGCCGCCGAAGTGTTCGGGGTCGATACCGCAGCGGTCACTTCCGACCAGCGCCGCACCGCCAAGACCATCAACTTCGGTCTCATCTACGGCATGTCGCCTTTCGGCCTCGCGCGCCAGCTGGGCATCGATCGCGGCGCCGCGCAGGAGTACGTGAACCGCTATTTCGCGCGCTATCCGGGCGTGCGCCAGTTCATGGACAACACCCGCGAGCAGGCGCGTCGCGACGGCTTCGTTGAAACCGTCTGCGGGCGGCGGCTATACCTGCCTGATATCCGCTCCAGCAACCGGCAGTTGCAGCAGTACTCGGAACGCAGCGCCATCAATGCGCCGATGCAGGGGACGGCCGCGGACATCATCAAGCTCGCCATGATCAGCGTCGATGCCTGGTGCGAGCGCGAGCAGCCCCCGGCGCGTCTGATCATGCAGGTGCATGACGAGCTGGTGCTGGAAGTTCGGGCCGAGGCGGTGGCCGAGGTGACGGCGGCCGTGCGCTCGCGGATGGTGGAGGCGCTGGCTTTGAAGGTGCCCCTGAAGGTGGACACCGGCGTGGGCGCCAACTGGGACGAAGCGCACTGACGGCTGCGGACGATTTGTTGCGCTGTTACAACATGTAGCAATGCAACCACTTGAAAGTTCAATAGTTCTTAATGTGCGGTCGGTTGAACTTTCGCGCCCCGACCGCATCCAACCTTATGAGTGTCCCAAGCACTCCCCGCTTCACTCCCTGGGCGGGTAACCCGGTTCACGAGACCTGTTCCGGGTTAGTCCTAGCCCCGGTGAGCTCATCCGAGTTCACCGGGGTGTTTTATTTTCCATACCCTCCGCACCGGATTCAAGCCAGCTGTGCAGGCGCTCCTGTGCGTCCTCGATGCCGATGCGTCGCAGCGCCGAAAACAGCTGCACGGTGGCATGCCCACCCAGGACCGCTACCGCCGCCGCCTGGGCTTTCTGGCCCTCGGCGCGGGTCAGCTTGTCCGCCTTGGCCAGCAGCACATGGATACGCCGGCGCGGGGGATCCGCCCAGTCGATCAGTTCCAGGTCACTGTCGGCGAGGCCCCGGCGGCAGTCCACGACCAGAAACAGACCCTGGAGGCTCTTCCTGGGCCGAAGGGCATCAATCAGGGGTGCCCAGCCGGCCCGCTCCTCGCGCGGCCCTTGCGCAAAGCCGTAACCCGGCAGGTCCACGATGCGCCGATCGGCGCCCAGGGAAAAAAAGTTCAACAGCCGGGTGCGGCCCGGCGTCTTGCTGGTGCGCGCCAGGCCGTGGCGTGCGGTGATGGCGTTGATCGCGGAGGATTTGCCCGCGTTGGAACGCCCCGCAAAGGCGATCTCCACACCGTGGTCAGCCGGAAACTGGGCAGCCGCCGCGGCGCTCAACATGAAAGTCACTTCCGGGAACCGGCTCACCAGCGTGGGACCTCTGAGTACGGCGGATCTGTAGTGTACAATTCGCGACCTCTCTCGCTTGCGGAGCTAAGGATAAGCATGTCGCCGGTCATGAAAGCAGGTTGGATCGGTCTGGTCTCAACCATGGCCCTGTTAGCCGCCGCGGCGGTGCAATCCGCCACGCCCGATGCGGCCCTCGCGCAGGGTACGCCGTTCGCCGATGGTACCGTAGAAGCGGGCGCACTGAAGGCCGCGACCTGTTCGGCCTGTCATGGGCCCAGCGGCAACAGCACCACGGCGGTGTGGCCGAAACTCGCCGGCCAGAATGCCGTGTACATCGCCGAACAGCTGCAGTTGTTCAAAGCGGGGGTGCGCGTGAATCCCCAGATGCTCGCGCTCGTCGGCGCACTCAGCGACACGGACATCAACAGCGTCGCGGTGTACTACCAGGCGCAGACCCCGGTGGGCGGCGAGGCGGACGCCGCCATGGCCCAGGCCGGCGAGAACCTGTATCGCTTCGGTGATCCGGCGCGGGAGATTCCGGCCTGCACGGCCTGCCACGGTCCGGTGGGCCGGGGCAATGCCGTGTCGGATTATCCGGCGCTGCGCGCGCAGTTCGCCGACTATGTGGCCAAGCAGCTCGGCGATTTCGCGAGCGGCGCCCGCTACGGCGGCGCGAAGCCCGGGGCGCCTGCCAGCCGCAATGGCGGCATGATGGCGACTGTCGCCAAGCGCCTGAACAGCGAAGACATCAAGGAACTCGCGGCCTACATCCAGGGCATGCGCTGATCATGAAACGCTCGATCCTCTCGGTATTGGTGCTGCTCGCGATCAGCTGCAGCGCCTGCGGCCGTGAAGCCGGCGCACCGGCCACCACCCAGGGCGCGACGGCCTCGACCAGCGCACCGGAAGCGGCGCCCGCGGGCCAGGCGGCGCAGCTCGCCAGCGGCCCGGCCGGCAACGCGACCACGACTGCGCTCGCCAATGTCCCGAGCGCGACGGCCGGCGCGGCGGCGGCCAGCAGCCCGAATGCCGAGGATGACAGTGACGATGCCCCGATTGGCACCACCTCGCTGGAGAAGATCGCGGACATGCCCGCGCAGCATCAGTTGCCGGACGGCAAGTGGAAGGCGGGAGTCAACTACGACCCGGTCGTGCCATCGCAGCCGACCTCGGTGCCGGCCGGCAAGGTCGAAGTGCTGGAAGTGTTCTGGTACGCCTGCCCGCATTGCTACGCGCTGGAGCCGTTCATCACGGCGTGGCGCAAGACCAAGCCCGATTACATTCAATTCGTCCGCGTTCCGGTCATGTGGGGGCCGCTGCACCGCGCCCACGCGCAGCTGTACTACACGCTCAAGCAGCTGGGCCGCAATGATCTGGACGACAAGGCATTCGAGACCCTGCACCAGCAGGTCAATCCTCTGGCGGGCAACACCCCGGAGGAGACCTTCTCGCGGCAGCTGCAGTTTGCGAAGGACAACGGCATCGACCCGGATGCGTTCCGCAAGGCCTATAACTCCTTTGCCGTGAACTCGGACCTGCAGCGGGCGGAGGAAATCACCCAGCGCTACCACATCGAGGGCGTGCCCACGGTCGTGATCAACGGCAAGTACATGACCGACGTCGGCAAGGCCGGCAGCCACGAGGCCCTGATCGCACAGATCAATGACCTGGCCGCCAGCGAGCACAAGCGCTAGCGGCAAAATCCGCCGCCGGATCGGGGCAATGCTCGGTGCCATAGAGTTGCTTGCAGCGAGCTCAGCGTCGGATGCGTTCCTTCCTCGCACAACTGTCCCCGTCAGGCGCAGGCCAACACGGCGAGCGCCAGCGCATGCGCATTGCGCTAAACTTGCCGGCCCCAAGCGTGCGCCCGTAGCTCAGCTGGATAGAGTGGCAGCCTCCGAAGCTGCAGGTCGTGGGTTCGAATCCCGCCGGGCGCGCCAATCAGTTCAGGTATAGGGATGACGCCGCAGGCGGTCCCGCAGGGACGAGGCCGCGCCGCGGCCGAGCAATCCCGCCGGGCGCGCCAATCACTAATATAATCAGTACTTTACAATCGCCCCCGTTCAGCGGCTCGCTACCTCGAAACGATCCAGGTTCATGACCTTGGTCCAGGCCGCCGCGAAAGCGTCCACGAACTTGCCGTGCGCGTCCGCGCTGCCATACACCTCGGCCAGGGCCCGCAGCTGCGCGTTGGAACCGAACACCAGGTCGGCGCGGGTAGCGGTCCATTTCAGCGCCCCGGTTCTGCGATCGCGACCTTCGTACAGGTCCTTTGATTGCGGCGCCGGCTTCCATTCGGTGCGCATGTCGAGCAGGTTCCTGAAGAAGTCATTGGTCAGAACTTCCGGGCGCTCGGTGAACACGCCGTGCGCGCAGTGTCCGACATTGGTGTTCAGGACCCGCAGGCCGCCGATCAGGGCGGTCATCTCGGGGGCCGTCAGCGTCAGCAGCTGTGCCTTGTCGAGCAGCAGCGCTTCCACCGCGACGGGGTTGCCCGGCTTGCAGTAGTTGCGAAAGCCGTCCGCTGCGGGCTCGAGCACCGCAAAGGATTCCGCGTCGGTCTGCTGCTGCGAGGCATCCATGCGGCCGGGAGCGAACGGCAGGGTCAGGGGATGGCCGGCAGCCCTGGCCGCCTGCTCCACAGCGGCGCAGCCGCCGAGAACGATGAGGTCGGCCAGAGAGACCTTCTTGCCGCCGGCCTGCGCAGCATTGAAGCGGGCCTGAATTCCTTCCAGGGTCTTCAAGACCCGCGCCAGCTGCTGCGGCTCATTGACCTGCCAATCCTTCTGCGGCGCCAGCCGGATGCGTGCGCCGTTCGCGCCGCCGCGCTTGTCCGAGCCGCGGAAGGTCGACGCTGATCCCCAGGCGCTCGCCACCAGCTGCGAGACCGTGAGGCCGGAGGCGAGGATGCCGGCCTTGAGCGCGGCGATATCCTGCGCGTCGACCAGCGGGTGATCGACGGCGGGGATCGGATCCTGCCAGGGCAGCTCCTCGGCGGGAACCTCCGGTCCGAGATACCTCGAGCGGGGCCCCATGTCACGATGGGTGAGCTTGAACCAGGCGCGCGCGAAGGCATCGGCGAACTGGTCGGGATGCTCAAGAAAGCGCCGCGAGATCTGCTCGTAGGCAGGATCGAACCTGAGCGCAAGATCGGTCGTCAGCATGGAGGGATTGATGCGCTTCGATTTGTCATGGGCATGCGGCAGCGTGCCGGCGCCCGCGCCGTTCTTCGGCTGCCACTGGTGAGCGCCCGCGGGGCTCCTGGTCAGTTCCCACTCATAGCCGAACAGGTTCCTGAAGAAATCGCCGCTCCACTGGGTCGGCGTCGAGGTCCAGGTGACTTCGAGCCCGCTGCTGATGGCGTCCGCGCCCTGGCCGGTGCCGAAGCTGCTCTTCCAGCCCAGCCCCTGGGCCTCGATGCCGTTGCCTTCCGGCTCCGTGCCCACATGGGAGGCAGGCCCCGCGCCGTGGGTCTTGCCGAAGGTATGGCCGCCGGCAATCAGCGCCACCGTTTCCTCGTCATTCATCGCCATGCGGCGGAAAGTCTCGCGAATGTCGCGCGCCGCCGCGAGCGGATCCGGGTGGCCGTTCGGTCCTTCGGGATTCACGTAGATCAGGCCCATCTGCACGGCCGCCAGCGGATTGGCGAGCCCACGATCTTTTGAATAGCGCGAGTCGGCGCCCAGCCATTGCTTCTCGGTGCCCCAGGACACGTCGTTGTCCGGTTCCCAGACATCCTCGCGGCCGGCGCCAAAGCCGAACGTCTTCAGTCCCATGGTCTCCAGGGCCACGTTACCGGTGAGGATCAGCAGGTCCGCCCAGGAAATCGCGGCACCGTATTTCTGCTTGATCGGCCACAGCAGCCGCCGGGCCTTGTCGAGGTTCACGTTGTCCGGCCAGCTGTTCAATGGCGCGAAGCGCTGCTGGCCCCGGCCGCCGCCGCCGCGACCATCGCCGATTCGGTAGGTGCCGGCGCTGTGCCAGGCCATGCGGATGAACAGCGGCCCGTAGTGGCCGAAGTCCGCCGGCCACCAGGATTGCGAATCGGTCATGAGCGCCGCGAGATCCTTCTTCAGCGCCGCGTAGTCCAGCGTCCGGAACGCCTCCGCGTAGCTGAAGTCCGCCCCCATCGGGTTGGACTTGGCCGAGTGCTGATGCAGCAGTTCCAGCGGCAGGCGGGTGGGCCACCAGTCGCTGTTGGACGTGCCGCCGCCGGGCACCGGATGGAAGGGGCACGTGGACTCGCTGGCGCTGCTCATGATGGACTCCCGCTGTGACTGCGCAGCCATCATATTTGGGCGCGCGGGACGGCGCTGATGGTGTTTTCGATGACCCCCATAGGCCCGGACTATGGGCGCCCGGCTACCCCGCACCCCGGGGTCCCTGGACCGCGAGGGGGTTTTCACCCCCCATGCAGTTCCAGAGCGTGGCTGTTAGTCGCTATACTTCGTCGCCCACTCTTGGGGCTGATGGTGTCGGGCGCTAATTTGTGAGTAAGCAGGACACGCACTTCTTCAATACGTTCAGCATGGTGATCGGCCTGCTGGTGGTGGTCGCCCTGGCGCTGATCGCCCTGGCGCGGGTGATCGCCGCCCATACCCAGGAACCCGACGTGGTCGAACAGCGGGACTTCGCGTCCAGCGTGGCCTCGCGGATCAAGCCGCTGTCGCAGGAAGCCATCGCCGGCCGGGATAATAGCGCCATGGCCATCAAGCCTGATTCACCGGCGGGCACCGGTGTGGTCCTGCCCATCCCGAAGGATGGGGCAGCGGTCTACGAGCAGGTCTGTTCCGCCTGCCATGGCTTAGGGATTGCCGGGGCTCCCAAGGCGGGCGACGTCGCCGCCTGGCAGCCGCGCCTGGCCAAGGGCAAGAGCGTGTTGTACGACCATGCTGTGCACGGCTTTACCGGAACCTCCGGGGCCATGCCGGCCAAGGGCAACCGCCTGGACATTCCGGACGCCATCATCGAGCAGGGCGTGGACCACATGATGGAAATGGCCAAGCACTGATTGCGCGAGGCCCCAAGGCGATGATCGATCCCAAGTCCAGTGGCCGCAACACCGTAGCCCTGGACTCCCACGCCCTGGGAACTCTGCAGTACATCCGCTCCTCCATCGATGCGGCGGGCCTGCTGGCCGTCCCCGGCTCGGCCGGCATCGCCATGGGCGCGGTCGGCGTCCTGGCCGCGCTGCTGGTCTCGATCAAGGCCTTCGCGGTGCATTGGCTGGAGATCTGGCTGGTCGCGGGGCTGGTGGCCATCGCCTTCGGCACGGCCCTCATGGCGCACCAGGTCATGCGGCGCGGCACGGCGCTGTATCGGGGGCCGCTGCGCAAGTTCCTGATGTGCCTGTGTCCGCCGCTGCTGGTGGGCGCGGTGCTGACCTGGCAGCTGTGGCTGCGCGCCGATTACACACTGATTCCCGGTATCTGGCTGCTCATGTACGGCTGCGCCGTGATGGCCGCCGCCACCCTGACCCGCCGCCTGCTGGCGGTGATGGGGGCGCTGCTCGCGCTGCTGGGAGTGATCGCCCTGCAGGTGCCGGTGAGCATCCAGAATGTCGTGCTCGGCCTGGGGTTTGGCGGGCTGCACCTGCTGTTCGGTGCGCTGATCGGCGGCCGCAACCGCGAGCGCGCGCCATGAGCGGCCGGACCAATGCCCGGCGTGCCGGAGTGGCCATCGTCACGCCCCCGCGGCGCCGGCAAAGCGCGGCGCGATCGAGGATGAGCGCTTCGACCGGCTGATCTACGGACGCGTGCGCTTGGGTATCATGAGTGCGCTGGCCGTCAACGAGCAGCTTTCCTTCAATGACCTCAAGGCGCTGTTCGCGGTCACCGACGGCAATCTCGGCGCCCACGCGCGCAAGCTCGAGGATGCCGGCTACATCGCCTGCCGGAAGACCTTCGAGGAACGCCGGCCGCGGACCGATTACCGGCTCACCGGGGCGGGGCGCAAGGCCCTGGAGCGCTACCTGCAGCACATCGAGGCCGTCATCCGGGCGACCCGGCGTGCATAGCTCACAAGATGGCCTTTTTCCGTTCACTGGCTTTGTGATGTAGAGTACTCTTTGACCGCTATGCACGTGGCGATCATCATGGACGGCAACGGGCGCTGGGCGGCTCGGCGCGGGCTGCCGCGAACCGCCGGCCATATGGCGGGCGCGCGCAACGTGCGCCGCATCGTCGAGGCCGCCGCGGCCAGCGCCGTCGGCACCCTCACGCTATATGCCTTTTCCTGCGACAACTGGGGCCGGCCGCCGCGCGAAGTTGCCGCGCTGCTGAAGCTGTTCCGGCGTTACCTGCTGACCGAAACACGGCGCTGCATCGACCACCAGGTGCGGCTGAACATCATCGGGCGTCGCGACCGGCTGGGACCGGCGCTGCTGCGCGCGGTGCAGGACAGCGAGCAGCAGACCGCGCATTGCAGCGGCCTGCACCTGCGCATCGCGGTGGACTATTCGGCCCGTGGCAGCATCCTCAGGGCCGCCGCCGAGGGCGCCGCGCCCGACACTTGCCCCGATGAGTTCACACAGTTCCGGTCGCGCCTGAATGCGGTGAACCATTCGGCGCCGGCACCGGACGTGGATCTGCTGATCCGCACCGGCGGCGATCAACGCCTGAGCGATTTTCTGCTGTGGGAGTGTGCGTACGCCGAACTGTATTTCACGCAGCTGCCGTGGCCCGATTTCGCGGCGGCCGATCTCGAAGGCGCGCTCGCGGAGTTTTCGCGCCGGCAGCGCCGCTACGGCAAGGTGCCGGAATCCCTCAGCGCGCAGGCGCGCAACTGAAATCATCGGCGGCGCGCCGCAGCTGCACGGCTTCGGCGACGTGGGCGGCCTCGATCGCCTCGCTGTCCGCGAGGTCTGCAATGGTGAGCACGACGCGCAGCACGCGCTGGTAGGAGCGCGCCGTCAACCCGAGGCGTTCGAACACCTGCTCGAGCAACAAGGCTGCAGTACGCGTCGGCCGCACCCGCGCCTGGAGCTGTGAGGACGACAGCTCCCCGTTGAGGCAGCCATCGCGGCGCAGCTGCCGCTGGCGGGCGCAGGCGACGCTCGCCGCGGCGGTGCCGGAGGTCAGCGACGCGGCCGCCGTCATCGGCGCGCCGCGCGCGGCGTGGCATGCGCCGATATCCGCCAACGGCACGCGCGGCACCTCGATGAACAGATCGATGCGATCAAGCAACGGGCCGGAGATCCGGGCGCGGAAGGCGGCGACCTGGCCGGGCGTGCAGCGACATCGGCCGCTGGATTCACCCCGATGCCCGCACGGACAGGGGTTCATGGCGGCGATGAGCCGGAACGCCGCCGGATACTGTGCCTGCACCCGCGAACGCGAGACCATCACCGTGCGGTTCTCCAGCGGCTCGCGCAGGCCCTCGAGCACGCGCCGGTCGAACTCCGGCAACTCATCCAGGAACAGCACGCCGCGATGCGCGAGGCTGACCTCACCCGGTAGCGCCCGCGGGCTGCCGCGATCACGAGTGCGCGCTTGGGAAACTGCTGGCCGCGCACGTCGGCCAGGTCCATCGATGCGGGTTCGGGCCCGGGGGTGCCGGCCGCCAGGCGCCCCGCCGGCGGCTCGCTGGTCTTGCCGCGCAGCTGCGCGCATACGTCGAGCAGGGTACGTGCGCCCTGCGCCTGGCCGTGACGCACGATACGGGCGTCAGGCACGTTGGCCCACGGCACGATCATCCGATGGCCGTCCCGCGCGGCATGCGCAGCCGCCAGCGTGAGTCCCCGCACCGGCAGCAACTCGCCGCTCAAACTCAGCTCGCCGTAGTACTCCCGGGGCGCCGAGTCTGCCGCATCCGCCTGCAGAACCTGCCGCGAGGCCAGCAGAATCCCCAAGGCGATGGGCAGATCGAACCGGCCGCCCTCCTTGGGCAGGTCCGCGGGCGCCAGGTTCACGGTGATCCGGCCCGCGGGGAATTCGAATCCACAATTGCACAGCGCGGCGCGGACCCGCTCCTTGCTCTCCTTCACGGCGGGGGCCGGCAGACCCACGATGCTGAATACGGGCAGGCCCGCGCCCAGATTGACCTCGACCTGGACCAGCGGCGCCGTGAGTCCGAGCTGCCCGCGGCATAGGGTCGCCGCGATGCCCATCAGGCCGAACCGGCACTCCCACTGCCCTGCTCGAGCTGCACCAGGCGCGCCTCGAGCACCGCCAGTCGGGCACGGGTGCGCTCCAGCACCTTGGTCTGCACGTCAAACTCGTCGCGGGTGACCAGATCCATCTTTCCCAGGGTGCTGCGCAGGACCACCCGGAAATTGTTCTCCAGGTCGGCCTGCGCCCCGCGCACCGCGGCCGGGAGACTCTCCAGCAGCCGTCTGGCAATCTCATTCAGCGGTAATGACTCCATATCCTCCAGCTCCCCTTTGGTTGCCCCTGATTGACGCACGCACCCCGAACTGAGCTCCATAATGGTGCAAAACAGGGGTCCAAACCCTCGTAACCTGCCGAATTCCCGGAGGAAATTCTCGTGGCACGGAATCTGCACCCTTCCAGCGCGCTGCCGAAAGCATACCCGCGCAAGAGGCGCGGTGTCTGCTTGGAAAATTGGCGCAAGAACGCTCGATTGGCGGATTCCTATGAAAACGAAACTACACCGGGAGAGACCATGCTCACCGCTCCAATGACCTCCAGGCCCACCGGCAAGCCCAAGCGGCTGGCGCAGGCGGGCACCCCTTTGAGATCCCTGTTCCGTGCCGTCACTGGGCGGTCGGCTTTGTTGATGGCCCTGGCAACAGTGACTTTTGCTGCGGTCAGCCTCACCCCCAGCGCCAGCTACGCGGATGCCGGATCCGCCCCGGCAGCCTCGGCGCCCGCCGCGTCCGCGCCGGACTCCTCGGCTCCGGCGGCGGCCAGCTCCGCTCCGGCGGCCGCTGCGGCACCCGCTACCCCCAACAAGGGCGACATGGCGTGGATGATGACCTCCACCGCCCTCGTGCTGTTCATGTCGGTTCCGGCCCTGGCGCTGTTCTACGGCGGCCTGGTCCGCGAAAAGAACATGCTGTCGGTGCTGATGCAGGTGTTCGTGGGCTTCTCCCTGATCACCGTGCTGTGGTGCGTGTACGGCTACTCGCTGGCCTTCACGGAAGGACCGAATCCGTTCATCGGCGGCTTGAGTAGGCTGTTCCTGAACGGCACCTTCAATCCGGCGGACGGCAGCTTCAGCAATGCGGCCACCTTCGACAAGGGCGTACCGCTCAATGAGCTCGTGTATGTCGGTTTCCAGGCGACCTTCGCCGCCATCACCTGCTGCCTGATCCTGGGCTCGCTGGTGGAGCGCATCAAGTTCTCCGCCTGCCTCGTGTTCCTGGTGTTCTGGTTCACCTTCGCCTACCTGCCGGTCGCGCACATGGTGTGGTTCTGGGAAGGCCCGGACGCCTACACCGCGGCCCCTGGCGTGGCTGATGCGATGAACGCACATGCCGGTTACATCTGGCAGATGGGCGCCCTGGACTTCGCCGGCGGCACCGTGGTGCACATCAACTCCGGCGTGGCGGGCCTCGTCGGCGCCATCCTGCTGGGCAAGCGCTTAGGTCTCGGCAAGGAATCCATGGCTCCCCATAGCCTGACCATGACCATGATCGGCGCCTCGATGCTGTGGTTCGGCTGGTTCGGCTTCAACGCCGGATCCGCGCTGGAAGCCAACGGCTCTGCCGCACTGGCCTTCATGAACACCTACCTGGCCACGGCCTGCGCCGTGCTGTCCTGGATGGGCGTTGAATGGCTGGTCAAGGGCAAGCCCTCGATGCTGGGTGCCGCTTCGGGTGCCGTCGCCGGCCTCGTGGCGATCACGCCGGCCGCCGGCAACGTCGGCATCCCGGGCGCCTTCGCCATCGGCCTCGGGGTCGGTGTCGTGTGCTTCTGGGGCGTCACGGGCCTGAAGAAGATGATCCGCGCAGACGATGCGCTGGATGTGTTCGGCGTGCACGCTCTGGGTGGCACGTTCGGCGCCCTGACCACGGGTATCTTCAACTCGCCCAGCCTGGGCGGCCCGGGCAGCGTGCAGGACTGGGTGACCGGCAAGGTCGGCTATCCCGGCATCGGCGCACAGCTGCTGATCCAGGCCAAGGCCGTCGCCATCGTGGCGGTCTGGACCGCGGTCGTGGCCCTCATCGGCTTCGGTATCCTGAAGTTCGTGATGGGTATCCGCGTGACCGAGGAGGAGGAGCGCGAGGGACTGGATATCAGCACCCACGGCGAGAAGGCCTACGGTCACTAGGCCCTCCTGGCAGTAGCCGCGGGACCCCACCGCGGCTGACTCAACCCCGGTCCCTCCCTAAGGTGAGACCGGGGTTTTGTTTTTGGGGTACCCGCAAACCCGACACCGGCGAATGTGACGGAGTTCAAGGTTTGCGGTAGCACGATCGGCGCTACACTGGGCACCTGGAGGGCCCCTCATGCGCCGCATTTCAATCACCCTGGCAGCCCTTGCCACGGCCGTCATTACGGCCCACGCCGATGTCTACAAATCGGTGGATGTGCAGGGCGAGGTTCGCTACAGCGACCAGTGGTCCCCGGGTGCGACGCTGATCAAGGGTTCCAAGTCCAACCCCGGCCAGGCCGACGCCCCGCCTCCGGCGCCCGCACCGGCCCGGGCTCCCAATGATCACACGCCGGCCGATACGGCCGCCAAACAGGCTGCGCAAAAAGCCGTCGACGCCGACCGGGCGGCCGCGCGCGCCGCGGAGTGCAAGCGGCTGCAGGACCAGTACGACAAGCTCATCCATGCGCGCCGCGTCCTGCAGGCCGATCCGGGTCCGAACGGCGAACGCCAGTTCATGTCGGATGCGGAGGCTGACGCCGAACGCGTAAAGACCAAGCAGGCGATGGACGAAGCCTGCGCTGCCGGCGGCTGATGCGCTGCGGCTTCCTGGGCCTGGGCGCCATGGGCGTCCATATGGCCCGCGGCCTGCACCGTGCGGGCCTGCTGCACGGGGTCTGGAACCGGACCACCGCCCGATCCGAATCCCTCGCCGCCGAATGCGGCTGCATCGCCGCCACCACCCCGGCCGCGCTCGCGCAGCTCTGCGAGGTGCTGGTGCTGTGCGTCTCGGCGGACAACGACGTGCTGGAAGTGATCGAGGCCATGGTGCCCGGCCTTCAGGCGGGCCAGCTGGTGATCGACTGCTCGACCGTGAGCGCGGGGACGGCCCAGCACGCCGCGGCCACCCTGCAGCAGCAGCAGGTGCAGTTCCTGGACTGCCCGGTCAGTGGCGGCGTCGAGGGCGCCCGGGACGGCACTCTGGCGATGATGTGCGGCGGGGAGGCGGCGGCCTTTGCCCGCGCGCAACCCGTGCTCGCGGCCCTGGGGCGCACCATCACCCACTTCGGCGGCACCGGGAGCGGCCAGGCCGCCAAGGCCACCAACCAGATCATGTGCGCCGGCATCATCCAGGCAGTCGCCGAGGCCATGGCCTTCGCCCAGGCGCACCAGCTGCCGCTGGACAAGCTGGTGGAGACTCTGGGCAAGGGTGCCGGCAGCAGCTGGTACTTCGTGCACCGCGCCCCGAACATGATCCGCGGCAGCTTCCCGCCGGGCTTTCGCGTGCGCCTGCACGCCAAGGACCTGAGGATCTGCCGCGACATGGCCGCGCACTTCGGTGTCGCCCTGCCGGTGGTGGAACGCATGCTCGGCGAGTATGCAGAACTCGTGGCGCGCGGCTACGGCGACGAGGACATCTCCGCGGACTTCCGGCTCAAGGCCGAGCTGTTCACCAACGCCGGGCCGCGCACCTAGCGACCTGCCCCAAAGGCTACTGCCAGCAGGTCGTGGACGGTGTCGCGTCCGTCCCGGTGGCAGTCCGGGCACCCGTCTGCGTCACCACGAAGGTCTGACAGGCCGTATCGGCCTGCTGCGGGCTGCCGGCGGGAGCATCCACGGTAATGGTGAACGACCCGGTGGTCACGCCGGTCGAGTTCGCGGTGGGCGCAGTCACCGTGATCGAACTGATCTCATAGTAGGTGCCGGTGGTGAACGGAAAGCTACCGCTGCCGGAGGTATAGCCCAGCTGGCCGGTATCGGCGGTGTAGGTGTTCTGCGTGGCGTAGTAGCGCTCCTCGCGGGCCGCGGCATCCAGCGCCGTGGCCTTCGCCTCCGTGCGCCGCGACTTGCGCATCTGCGACTGATAGGTCGGCACGGCGATGCTGATCAGGATGGTGGCGATCACCAGGGTGATCATCAGCTCGATGAGCGTGAAGCCCCGGACTGCGCGCCTGGCGAAGCGGCTGTAAGCCATTGCAGATCTCCTCATCGCAGCTGCACCCAGGTCAGACGGCGGCCCTGGTAATTCGGCGGCAGCGTCACCTGCATCGCCGCGGGGGCGTTACCGACGGTCTGGTAAACCAGCCAGTTCTGCCCGTTCGCGGTGGTCACCGGGAAGGAGGTACCCGTGGCGTCGGTCTGCTCCGCGATCGCCTGGCTGTCGTGGTACTGGGTGGCCGACGATTCGGTGAAGAAGTTGGGAATGTAGGTCCCGTTCATCACCGACACGGCGTACGTATATCCCTGGTCGACGTTGGTCTTGCACTGCGTCGTCGAATTGGTGGCCGGTATCGTGGAGTTCACGACGAAGGCCGTCCCGAGCACCAGCGGATTGAATACGATCTGCTCGTAAGTCTGCGCCGCGCTGCCGGTGGCCGCCTGGTAGCCCGGCAGGTCCATGTACCAGCCGTACTGTCCGGCCGAACCGGTGCAGGACGGGGTTCCCGCCCAGCACACCGGTGTCTGGGTCGTGCCGCTGTTCTCGCCCAGGTTTACGCCGTTGGCGACATAGGCGCCGGTGTTGGCGGTCACCGTGATCTGCTCCAGCTGCGACTGCGCCGTCGTCGAGGAATACGGCGGCGGATTGGACGTTGAGGTCGTCAGCGAGGCGTACTGGGTCGGTGAACGGGAGTTCCAGCCCACCGTGGTCGTACCCATGTTCCAGTCCCACACGCCGTACAGCGACTGCTGGCTGTACTGGTAGCTGACCGCGGCCAGGTTCGTGACCGCGTTCTTCTGACCGGTACCGAAGCCGATCATCAGGGTGTTCGCACCGGCCGGCGTGGAGCCGGAGGCCACCGTCACCGCCGTGGTGATGGGCTGCCCGGAGGGCGTTTTGAACAGTGCGCCCGGCGTCACGGCCCAGCTGCTCTCCGTCTGGCTCGTCAGGTCGAAGCGCCACACGTTGCCCTGCAGGTCACCCGCGTACACATAGTCCGTCACGTGATCGCCGTCCAGGTCGGCGCTGGTGACGTACGAGATGCCGTTCGGTGAACCGCTGGAGCCGGTTGCCGTGGACAGATAGTAGGTCGTCATGATCGGCAGCTGGGTCGTGCCGTTGAACCCGCTCAGGGTCATCACGAAGATGCCCGCATCACCCGAGGCACTGCCCAGGCCGTTGCCGAAGATGAGCGCCCAGCGGCCATCGTGCAGCCGACGGATGATGGGCGTGCCGTAGCTGTTGCCGAGCTTGGTCGAGCACTGATTGCCGGAGATGTCGCCGACGCAGACGATGTTCGCCGGCGTCCACTCCCCGATCACCAGCTGCGCCGCGTTCGCCTCGGTGAAATTGTTGGCCGAGCCGGTGCCGGGATTGGTCACATCGAGCGCGTAGATGGCCGCGCCGCCGGCGCCCAGTCCGCCGACCAGCCAGGTGTGCCAGGCATTGTTGTAGAACAGATCGCCGGTGCCCGGCGTGGCATCCACGAAGAAGTTGTGGCCGTAGTTCTGATTCGAATAGTCGAGCGAGGGCGCGGTACATCCCGAAGTGCTGCCGCTCGGGTCCGGGCTCACGCCATGGATGTTCTGCGTCGTCGACAGAGTGCTCGCCATGGGATTGCTGGCGCAGCCTGCGGTGCTGCCGTTGGAGGCACTCTGGAGCACGGCGCCCGGCACGTACGCCACCACCTCCTGGCCGTCATTCGGAGCGCCGGTGCCGCTGCTGTCGAAGACGCCGCTGGAGTTGAAGGAGCCCGAACGGAAGCCGTGCAGCATGCCGTCGTTGGCGCCGACATACACCACGTTGGTGCGGGTCTGCTCCGCCGCGATGAACGCCTGGTAGCTTTGCGCGCCCGACACGGATTCCGGATTCGAGCCGCTGGAGTACAGCTTGTCGTGCCAGACGGCCGAGTACGGCAGCTGCGGCGGCCCCACCCACACGGGGCTGGAGTCGACGATGTCGCCCAGGATGCTGTCGCGGGGCCGGAAGCAGGGTGTGCCGGGCGTGGGCGAGGAACCCGTCGTCGGCGCGACGTATTGCGGGCACGGCGAGGTCGCATTGGTCAGTTCATTGCTGGTATCGCCGCGCAGGTAGTTCAGGCGGTTCAAGTTGGACGAGGAGGTGTCACCCAGATTCAGGTTGGCCAGCTGGGCTGCGGAAATGCCGCCGCCACTGGCGCCCGGCGCTTCGAACGGCACGCCGCCCGACCCGCTGTACGACAGGATGACGCGGGACGAGGGCGCCGGCGCCGGAATCGGGCCGGTCGCTCCGGTCGAGCAGGTCTGGCCGGAGGTCACGCCCGACAGGGTGCACGAACCGTCCCAGGTCGGAGTCTGGTTGACCACCAGGGCGCCGTTGACCAGCCCTAAGGCGTTGGCGGTTACCCGGCCCGTCCAGTCGAGGGTGTCGTAGAAGGAGAAGTAGGCGAACGAGCCCGTGGGCTGGATCTCCGCCGACTGACGCTGGTTCACGCCCACGGAGCTCTGCGACTGATTCACAGGCTGGGACTTGAAACACATGATCTCGTGGACGTTGGAAGAACCACCGGTCGAGCCCGCGAAGCCGTAGCGCACCGTGCTCGGCAGCGCGCCGTTGGAGGCAGTGATGCTCTGGTTCTTGATGATCGACTGGTAGGCTGCGCCATTGAAGCTGTAGGAGAGGCTCAGCAGACCATTGGGAGTGATCTTCAGGTTGTAGAGAATGGTGTTCGCGGCCGTGCGGGTGGTCGCGCTCTCATTGGCGATCTGGATGGTCTGGCCCGAGGAAGTAGTGCCCGAGAGCACCTGGTAGCCGCCCGGTATGGCCGCGTAATCCAGAATGCCGGCCGTGTTCAGCGGATTGGCCGCATTGCCATTGCCGTCGGACGCACCCGGCAGCGTCGTGTTGCCGGCGTAGGGCGTGGAGGCCGCAGTGAGGTTGCCCAATGTCCAGGTGGACGGATCGCCGAAGGTGCTCACGAGGGCGTTGTAGTTGAACAGGTGTCCGGTCTGGCAGGTGGCCCGCACCAGCAGCTGCGCAACGCTTGCGCTGACGGAACTGGGGGTACTGGCCGAAGCGGGCGTCGTAGTACTGACCAGCGACGCGGCCGGCGAGGTCGGCTGCGACGGAATGCTGCAGTAGCCGTACGGGAAGCCCGTGCTGGTCGTCGAGTTGTAGGTGCCGGATGAGCAGCTGACGCACTTATTGTTGGTCAGCGTGCTGCCACCCGTACACGCACTCGACTGGGTCACGATCGGTGCCGAACAGGAGGGGCTGGAAGTCGTGCTACCGGAAAGCGTGCCGCTCGGGCAGGACACGCACTTGCCCAATGCGCCATCGAAGGTGCTGGCGCTGCAGGTGCCACCGGTCGGCAGACCCGCGTTGGTCACGGCAGTGCCGAACAGGAAGGCGAGGCGGTGGTGCCGCCGGACAGCGTCGAACCGGTCGGGACAGGACACACAGCGGTTTGCCCCGGAAAGTACCGGAGTCATATGTCGCCGGTGGCACAGGTGAAGCTGGGGCTGGTCTGCCGCCAGCGCGTCGTCTTGTGATCACGGCCGGGGTACAGGAAGGAGTGGAGGTCGTGCCGCCCGCCAGAGTGCCGGTCGGACAGGAGACGCAATAACTCAGGGCGCTGTCGTACGAGCCGCTCGAGCAGGTGGGGCTGGTCGGATTGCTCTGGGTCGGCGTGATGGCCGAGCAGCTGGGGGTCGAGGTCGAGCCGCCGGCGAGCGTCGAACCGCTCGGGCATGACACGCATTTCTGCAGCGCGCTGTCGTAGGCGCCGCCCGCGCAGGCCGGCGTCGCGGTGCTGAGCGCCGTGGTGCCGTCGTAGGTCAGACAGGAGCCGTGCGGATAGGTACCGCTGGTCGTCGGGCTGTACGTCGTCCCGGTCGGGCAGGCCTCGCACTGATAGCTTGTGGAGAGCGCCGCATTGTAGGTATACGCATAGCCCGTCGGCGGTACCGGACAGTTCGACGTGCTGGAGGACACCGAGCAGGTGCCCGTGCCGTCGCCGCTGTAGCTGCCGGTGGCGCAGGTCTCGCAGGCATTGAGCACACTGTCGTACTTGCCGCTGGCGCAGGTCGCATTGGTGTAATAGGGAGCCGTGGTATCGCCCGGCGTGATCGAGGTGCCATAGGCGTTCGTCAGGGCCTGCCAGGAGATGTTGCCGGCGCCGCGCAAGCCGATGCGGCTGGGCTTGTAGCCGCCGCCGGTCGCGGTGTTGTCACCCGACGCCGACCAGCTGGTACCTTGAGTGTTTATCTTGCCGTTCAGGAAGTTGCCGTACTCGTCGATGCCCAGTCCCAGGTAGGCGCCCGCCAGACCGTCGTAGTTCGGGTTGGCGTTCGAACAGGTGTAGGCAAGACTTCCGCCCCAGGATCCATACTGAGGGAATGGATTCGGCGCGAAGCTGGTCTCGCCGTAGATGGTCTGGTTCGGGTTGGCGCTCGCCACGAAGCAGTTGGCGGGCGGGGTAGTGCCCGCCAGCGGCATGCAGCCGTCCAGCAGGTAGAAGCTGATGCCGTCCGCGCCGTCTCCCGCGGCGCCTCCCGAATCGCCCAGGTAGGTCACCGTCTTGAAGGTGACCTGCAGGCCCGAGCCCGTGGTGTAGGTGTTCGAGGAGACGATGGAGCCGTTCTGGCCCTTGCCGTTGGCGCCGCCGCGATAACCGTTGGTGAAACGCAGCGCGCCGTTGCCGGTGGAATCCGGCTGCTGCACCGAGCCGCTGCTCGGGGCGCTGCTGCTGCCCAGGTACCCGTTGATGCCGCCGACCAGGTACGGCTCGGATCCATAGGGATGCGCCAAAGTATTCGCGTAGTAGGTGGTCAGAACGTCATTGGCATGGTTGCTCGGCAGCACGCAGGCGGGAATCGACAGCGGAATCGTTCCGGCCGCGGCCACCGGCTGGGTGCCGGCCGTGAGACAGGCGCCACCGGACACCAGCCAGTTGCCCACACCACTGTTGTTGCTGCTGGTGGCGCCGGTGAAATCCTCGTTCAGCTGCGTCTGCGCCAGGGCCGTGGAGCCCAATGCCAATGCCAGCAGCGCCGCAAGCAGCGGAATAAATTTCCTGAAATTCATCATGGACCTCCAAGGTTCCTGACGCCGCTTCGCACCTCGTAGGTGCTCTCGATCACAGCGACGGAATCCTGTGTGCCGCCATATCCGTAAGAGTCGATTTGAAATACCGTGCCATTCCCGTCCGCCGATGGGCCGAGGGAAGAAATGTAGAAGCCGGGCGCGAAGGCGTAGTAGTTGGCGGCCGACTGGCCCGACGGCACGCTGCCGCCATTGAGCACGTTCATGGCATTGCCGTTGGAATCCAACGGCGTGTAGGTGAAGCCGACCGGGGTGCCGCCGATGGTCCAGGGGACCTGCGTCGGCACGAAGGTGTTGTTGGAGCCGACGTTCGCCGGCGTCAGCGCCGGGTTGTTGCTGGAATTCACGGCGGTGGGACCGTAGGGGATGTTCGAGCAGATCTGCACCACCGTGGCCACGATGTTGGCGTTGCCCACCGAGTTGCAGGCGCTCGGCGCGGTGGCCGAATTGCTGCCGCTGGAAAGCCAGAACTCCGCATACTGCTCCGCGCCCAGTGCGGCGTGCACGGCGCGCTGCTTCTCGCGCACGTTGCCGGCGATCTTGGCATCGAGGCCCATGCCGCGGAACATGGCCACGGCCAGTATCGTCACCACCAACAGCAGCAGGATGGCGATGATGAGCACCATGCCGCGCTGCCTGCCGGCACCGCCCGGGCGCGATTCCATCCTGTGCGCTCTCATGTGTTCACTCCGGTGCGGCTCATGAGGCCGATGACGCGCTCGACGTACTGTGTCCGGTTGGTCACTGCGCTGCTGGTCGCCGCGGAGTCGACCTGGCCGCCCGAGAATCCGTAGCGGGGAAGCTGGAAGTACAGCCGGACCTTCACCGAGGTGACGTTCTGCCAGTTGTTGGTCGAGTTCACGGTGGTGGCCGGCAGGTACTCGGCGACATTGTTGTCGCTGCCCGTGGCCACGCCGTACAGCACCTGCATGTCATACAGTCCCGGCACCAAATTGACGGTCTGCGTCGTATTGGCGGTGATGTCCTTGAGGATGCACTGCAGGTAGGTCGTGTTGCCGACCGTGGCGACCTGGAAAACATTGGTGTACTGGTGGGTCGCGGCGGTGTCCGTGTTAGTCGTGCCGCCGCAGGTGATGATCGAATTGGCGATCACGCCGCTGGCATCGCTGACGGGCGCCACGAAGCGGGAGGCAATGATGGCGCCCGGGGCGGCGGCAGCGGACAGGCCGCCGATGGACTGGCCGGTGGCAAAGGTGAGGCTGCTCGTGCCACTCGCACCGAGCCCGGAGTCCGTTTCACCGCCGAGGCTGGTGGAGGTGTAGTTGGTCGGATCGGGGAAATATCCGGCTTCCTGGATGACGTTCGTCAGTATGGTCATGGCGACCCGCTCGTTCTCCTGCAGCTGCTGCATCTGCTGCTGGGTGCTGGAGGTATTGCGCGTGTGCATCACCAGCGTCAGCAGGCCCGCCATCAGGAACAGGGCGATGATGATGGAGATCGACAGCTCGATCAGTGTGTAGCCACGCTGCGCGTGACCGGGCGATGCGCGCATGGTGTCAGGGCTCCACATACAGAGTGTACTGCGGCTGCTGCAGCAGGTTGCTCGTCGGCGCCGAGCTCACGGTCGCGGAGCTGATGGCCGCACTCGACGTTGCGGCATCCAGTCCCGCAAAGTTTTCCAGCCAGGTGATGGTGATGGTGCAGCTCTGTGGCGGCACGCCGTTCTGGCAGCTGATGTTCGCGTTCGCCGCCGGTACGATCTGGGCCAGTGCCGCACCGAAAGTCTGCAGATCGTAGGCGGCCATCTGCGTGGAGGTGCAGCTGGAACTGCAATCCTGGGTAGTCGGGAACACATCGACACTGGCGCTGCCGCCGCTGACGTTGACATTGGTCACCAGCTGGCTGGTCGTGGCCCAGTAATCCCGATTCGCATGCAGGGACGCCGCCAGCCCCGCCGCCTCGATGGCAATCAGCGAACGGGTGCCCGCGGAGCCGGTGCCTGAGAGCGCAATGGCGTGCATCTTGGCGATGCCCAGCATGCCCACGGCAATGACGATCAGCGCCACCAGCACTTCAACCAGGCTGAAGCCGCCTGTGTGCCGACGCGCCGCGCCTGTGAATGAAGGGTTCATGTGCAGCTGCTGTTGCTGGAGTTCTGCACGACCTGCAAGGACCCCACGCTCGAGATCTGCAGGCAGCGGGTGTAGGACACGCGTGAGGTAGCATCGTGCAGGGTGATGAGCGCGCCGGCCCCGCCGTTCAATCCGCTGATCAGGCCTTCACGGTTGAAGGTCACGGTCTTGGTGGCCAGGGTCGAATCCACGAAGGTGTCGCTGCCGCTGAAGGGCGCCTGGACCCGCAGCACGGAAGCCGCGTTCTGCGCCCCCGAAGGTGCCCCGGGAACCACTGGAAACACTACCCAGCCGTTCTTCCAATCGGTGCTATTCGAGCAGTTCAGGCCGTCCGAGGATACGCAGATGGTGACGTTCTGACCTTCCTTGATGGCCTCGGCCCGGGCGAACTGCATGTCGCCCAGCAGCCCGTTGACCTCGCCTGCGATGCGGTAGGAGGTCGTGATGTTCTTGAAGGAGGGGGCGCCGATGCCCGCCAGGATGGCGACGATGCTGATCACGACCAGCAGTTCCATTAAGGTAAAACCGGCCATGCGCGCGGCGCCCACGTTCCGGTGTGGCGATGGAATCTGCAAGGTGTGCCTCGGGTGCATGCCGCACACCTTAGGCAGGCAAGCTTGCTTGAATCTGACGACCGGGCACGCAGGTGCACCGGCGGCCTTTAGACTCTCAAACTGATAACCGCGTCACAAAACCTGGGACCTGAACAGCAGGCGGGCCCGGGTACCGGCGCCTCTTGCCCCTGAATCCAGGCTGAACTTGGCCCCATGCGCCTCGGCGATTTCCGAGACTATGGCCAATCCCAGCCCGCAGCCGTGTCCGGTGGTGCCGGGAATACGGTAAAACCGCTCCCGCACCCGACTGCGCTGGTCTTCGGGAATTCCGGGTCCATCATCCTCGACCTCGAGGCAGGGTCGGTCATCGCGCAGGCTCACGCGCACCGTCACATGGCCGCCGCGCGGCGTGTAGTGGATGGCATTGTCCACCAGGTTGCCGAGCAGATCCTCGAGCAGGCGCAGGTTGCCGCGCACCGCCACCGCCTGCGCCTCCACGCCCAGATCCAGTCCCGCATTCAGGGCGCGGTCCACGTTGCCTTCCACGATCCGGCCCGCCAGGGCCTTCAGGTCCACGGTCTCGAACTGCTCGGGGAAGCTGGTGGCCGGGTCCGCGCGCGCCAGCGCCAGCAGCTGGTTGGCCGAGCGGGCGAGGTTCTCCATGCCGGCGTGCAGCGCCTGCAGACGCGGCCGCAGCGGTGCGGCCGCCGGTTCCTTCATCAGCAGTTCCAGGTTGCCGAGCAGGCCGGTGATGGGGGTGCGCAGCTGATGCGCCGTATCGGCCACGAAGCGGCGCTGGGAGCGCGCGGCCTCGGCCAGCACGTCGAACAGCAGGTTGAGAGCCTCGACCAGCGGTTTGACCTCGGCCGGCACCGCCGCGACGTCCAGGTGCTTCAATTCACGCGGTGAGCCCGCCTCGATCTGGCGCCGCAGCGACAGCAGCGGCTTGAGACCAAAATGCACGCCCAGCCACACGATCAGCAGCGTCACGTCCAGCTGGATGAAGTCCATCAGCCAGGTGCTGGCGAGAATGAAGCGACCCGGCACGGCGCGCTGCGCGGCGGACTCCGCCACGCTGATGGTCGCCGCGCTACTGTCGATGTTGACGCGGTAGCTGGCGACCCGCAGGCGCTCACCGCCCACCACCACGTCCGCGAAAGTCGGGTTGGTCGTCAGCGACGCGGCGGCGCTCGGCACATCGCGGTTGCCCGCCAGCAGTTCACCGCCGGCACTGACGATGGCATAGCGCAGCGACACCAAATGATCGGCACGACGGGCCGTGGCCGGCACCGCGGTCGGATCAACCCGCAGCCGGTGACCGTCCTTGAGCAGACTTCCGGCCAGCGACACCGCGGTATCGCCCAGGCGCTGGTCATAGGCCGACTCCACGAAGGCCGTGGCGGCCCGGTAGTTGGCGTAGACCCCGGCCAGCATCAGGGCCGCGAGCGGTGGCAGCAGGAACCACAGCAGGCGGCGCTGGATGGACGATGCGGATTCAGCTTGCCGGTTCATCCAGGCGGTATCCCAGTCCGCGGACGGTGCGGATCATCGCGGCATCACCCAGCTTGGCGCGCACCCGCGAAACGTAAACCTCCACCGCATTCGGCGTGAGGGCCTGATCGAACGTGGCGATGGCTTGCTGCAGCCGTTCCTTGGAGACGACGCGGCCGGCATTGAGCGCCAGGCACTCCAGCACCAGCCATTCGCGCCCGGTCAGATCCACGGGGGCCTCATCGATGCGCAGCATCCGCCCCGATACGTCCAGCCGCAGCCGCCCGAGATTGACCTGCTCGCCCGCATAAAGGTTGGCGCGGCGGATGAGCGCGCGACAGCGCGCGACCAGCTCGTCCTGCTCGAAGGGTTTGAGCAGGAAATCATCGGCGCCGAGGTTCAGGGCTTCGACCTTGATGGCGAGCGTGTCGCGCGCAGTAAGAATGAGTACCGGCTGGGTGGAGCCGCGTGCCCGCAGGCGTTTGACCAGCGACAGGCCGTCCTCCCCGGGCAGGCCCACGTCCACGACCAGCAGGTCGAAATGCTCGGCGGCCAGCGCATTGCTGGCGGACTCGGCACTGGCGCTGCGGTCCACGGCGAAGCCGGCCGCGCCCAGCCCCATGGTGATGGCATCGGCCACCAGGTCATTGTCCTCTACGACCAGGATGCGCATGGGCAGATGGTATTACTCATGGGTCGATGGCGTAATCAAACGAATCCAGGTGCAGCCGCTCCTGCAGCATCCCGCGCGCGGGGAAGGTGCGCCGGATGGCCTCGATCATCGCCGGGGGACCCGCGGCATAGACGGCATGGGGAGCCAGATCCGCGTGATCCGCCAGCACCGCCTCGTGCACCCAGCCCGCGCGATGCGGCGCCGCCACGGGTGAGGTTTCCGACAACACCGTATGGACGGTGAGCCGCGGATTGCGCTCGGCCCATTCGCGCAGTAGGGCCGCCTCGTAGATACCGGCCGGATCGCGCGCACCCCAATACAGCTGCAGTGGGCGGGACGAGTCCTCGCTCAGGGCGCTCCGCAGCATGGCCTTGATGGGTGCGAAGCCGGTGCCGCCGGCAATGAAGATGACCGGTTCGTCGCCGGCCTGATAGAGGAACCGCCCCAGGGGCCCCTCGATCTTCAGCAATGCACCCTCGCGCAGCGTGGTGAACAGCGCTTCGCTGAAAGTCCCGCCGGGCACGCGCCGGACATGCAGCTCGAACTGGCTGCCGGCATCCGCTGCATTCGCCACCGAGTAGCTGCGCCGCAGGCCGCCATCCAGCAGCACGTCCAGGTACTGGCCCGCCAGAAACGGCATGGACTCCACGGCCGGCACGCGCAGCAGCAGCCGCATGACGTCCGGCGCCAGCTGCACCCGGCGCGCGATGCGGGCAGGCAGGGTCTTGATCTCCGCTGCGGCCGCGCTCTGCACCAGTCGCGCCTCCACGACCAGGTCGCTGCGCGCCAGCGCCTGGCACAGCAGCACATACCCGTCCCGGGTCTCCTGCGCGGTCAGGCCCAGGGGCGCGGTTCCCGCGTACTCGATGCGCCCGCTCAACAGCCGCGCGCGACACGATCCACAGCGGCCGGAACGGCAGCTGTGTGGCAGCGGCAACCCGGCCAGCTGCGCGGCCGAGAGCACCGGCTGGTCTTCCGGCACGCTCAAGGTGCGCTCGTGCGGAATGATGCGTACGCTATGATTTACGGCCATTCGAGCCGAAGATTACGCCTTCCGCGAGGTGCTGGACCGTGCCAGTGTTCACCAATCCCCCGTTTGCCGAGATTACCGCGCTGCTGCGGCGCGCCCGGGTGATCGCCGTGGTCGGTCTGTCGGCCGATCCGGGGCGGCCCAGTCACCGGGTGACCAAGGCGCTGCAGGGATTCGGCTACCGCATCATTCCGGTCACGCCGAGCGCCCCCGAGGTGCTGGGCGAGCGCTCCGTCCCGGACCTGGACCACCTCGGGGCAGCGGCGACCGGCAGCGCGCCGGTCGACATCGTGCAGGTCTTTCGCCGCCCGCAGTTCGTGGCCGGCATCGTGGCTGACTGCATCCGGCTCAAGTTGCCGGCGCTGTGGCTGCAGGACGGAGTAGTCGACGAGGCCGCGGCCCTGCAGGCACGCAGCGCCGGCATCTTCACCGTCATGGACCGCTGCCTGTTCCGCGACCGCGCGAGCCTCGGCCATTGAGCGACGGATTGCGGTATTCTTGGGCGCAATGCGCATCAGCTTCACGAAGATGCACGGCGTGGGCAACGACTTCATCGTCTTCGACGCGCCGCGCGACTCGGCCCTGCCGACCGCCGGCCAGTTCCGCAGCCTCGCCAACCGCCACACCGGCATCGGTTTCGACCAGGCCCTGGTCCTGCATCCGGCGCGCCGCCCCGACACCGCCATCTACTACCAGATCTTCAACAGCGACGGCGATGAGGTCGAGCAGTGCGGCAATGGCGCGCGTTGTATCGCCGCGCTTCTGCACCGCCAGGGCCGCGCACCGTCCGGTGAGTTCGTGATGGACAGTCGCGGCGGCCTGGTGCGCGCCCAGGTGACGGACGAGGACCTGGTGTCGGTCGAAATGGGCGTGCCCTCCTTTGACCCCGCCGCCCTGCCCTTCGATGCCTCAGGACCCCAGGAGCGCTATGCGCTCAATGCCGGCGACGACACCGTCGAGATCGGCGCGGTCTCGATCGGCAACCCGCACGCCGTCCTGCAGGTCGCGACCGTGGATGCGGCGCCGGTGGCCACCCTCGGGCCTGCCATCGAGGGCCATCGACGCTTTCCGCGCCGGGTCAACGTGGGGTTCATGGAAGTCATCGATCGCTCGGACATCCGCCTGCGCGTCTACGAGCGCGGCGCCGGCGAAACGCTGGCCTGTGGTACCGGAGCCTGCGCCGCAGTCATCGTCGGCCGGCAGCGGGGCCTGCTGGATCGCCAGGTGCGAGTGCGCGTCCGCGGCGGCGAGTTGCGCGTAGACTGGGCGGGTCCGGGGGAGCCGGTGTGGTTGACCGGCCCCGCCGAGGTCGCCTTCGAGGGTTGTTTTGAACTTAAGGGTGCAGCGAAATGAGCACGAGAGAAGCCCGGGGAATCCAGTCTCAGCACAGCGAAGAGGAAACTGTTGCGCATTATCTGCAGCAGAATCCGGAGTTCTTCGAGAACCACCTGCCGCTGCTGGCGCGCTTGCGCCTGCCCCATGCCCGCGGCAGCTCGACCATCTCGCTGGTGGAACGCCAGGTGGAAGTGCTGCGCGAGCGGCACTCGGCCCTGGAACAGAAGCTGGCCGACTTCGTCACCGTGGCGCGGGCCAACGATGCGGTCGCCGAAAAGCTGCATCGCTTTACCCGGCGGTTGCTGCGCGCGCAGACGCGCCAGAGCGCCATCGAGCAGCTGGAAGCGAGCCTGCGCGAGGACTTCGACTCCTTCCACTCCGTGCTGGTGCTCATCGCCGGGCAGGAAACCGTGGCGCCGCAGCGGTTCGTGCGCCTGGTCGGCGCCGATGACGTGAACCTGAAATCCTTCGAGTCCCTGTTCACCAGCGGCAAGCCCCGCTGCGGCCAGGCGCGCGATTCGCAGCGCGACTTCCTGTTCGCCGCCGACGCCCCGGACATCGGTTCGGTGGCGCTGGTGCCGCTGGGCGATCATGGCTCGCTCGGGCTACTGGCCCTGGGCAGTACCGATCGGGATCGCTTCCATCCGGGCATGAGCACCGATTTCCTGGCCCGCCTGGCCGACCTGATTTCGGATGTCCTGTCGCGGCCCTGAGCTCCCCGGCCTGCGGTCGTGACCCCGGAGGCGCGCGAACAGCTGCTGCGATTCCGGCAGTACCTGGCCAAGGAACGCCGCCTCTCCGGCCATACCGGCAGCAACTACGCGCGTGATCTGAACGCGCTCACGCGCTACTGCGACACCCAGGGCATCGGCGAGTGGCCGGCGCTGGACCACGCCCAGGTGCGGCTGTTCGCGGCGCGTTCGCATGCCGGGGGCTTGAGCCCGCGCAGCGTGCAGCGGCGCCTGTCGGCGGTGCGCAGCTTCCTGAACTTCCTGATCCGTGAAGGCATCCTCACGCGCAATTGCGCCATCGACGTGCGCGCGCCCAAGGGTGCCAAGCGCCTGCCGGTGACGATCGACGCCGATAGCATGGCCCGCCTGCTGGAGATTCCGGCGGGCGAACCGCTGGCCACCCGGGATCGGGCCATCATGGAGCTGCTGTATTCCTCGGGGCTGCGCCTGGCGGAACTGGTGGGGCTGAACCTGCCGGACCTGAACGCGGCCGATCGTACGGTGCGGGTGCTGGGCAAGGGCAGCAAGACCCGGGTACTGCCCGTGGGCTCCAAGGCCTTGAGCGCCCTGGCGCAGTGGCTCAAGGAGCGCCGGCAGCTGGTGCGGGACGACTCCCCGGCCGTGTTCGTGGGCGCCAGCGGGCGGCGACTGGGCGCGCGCGCGATCCAAAAGCGGGTCGAATACTGGGCCGTGCGCCAGGGCCTGCCCATGCACGTCCATCCGCACCTTTTCCGCCACTCCTTTGCCTCGCATCTTCTTGAATCCAGTGGAGAATTACGCGCCGTGCAGGAGCTTCTGGGGCACGCCGACATTGCCACCACGCAGGTCTATACCCACCTTGATTTCCAGCACCTGGCCCGCATCTACGACGCTACCCATCCGCGCGCGCGCAAGAAGGCTTAGACGGCAGGACATGAGCAACACTTTCGATCCCCACGGCACGACGATTCTCGCGGTTCGCCGCAATGGCACCGTCGCCATCGGCGGCGATGGCCAGGTCACCCTCGGCAACACCGTCATGAAGGGCAACGCGCGCAAGGTGCGCCGGCTCTACGGCGACAAGGTGCTCGCCGGTTTCGCCGGCGGCACGGCCGATGCCTTCACGCTGTTCGAGCGCTTCGAGGGCAAGCTCGAGAAGCACGGCAATCTCACCCGCGCGGCCATCGAGCTCGCCAAGGACTGGCGCTCGGATCGCTACCTGCGGCGCCTGGAGGCGCTGCTGCTGGTCGGCGACAAGGAGAAGATCTTCGTGATTTCCGGCAACGGGGACGTGATCGAACCCGAGCACGATGTCGCCGCCATCGGTTCGGGCGGATCCTACGCACTGGCCGCGGCCAGAGCGCTGCTGGAATCCTCGGATCTGGATGCGCGCGCCATCGTCGAGCGCTCGCTGAACATCGCGGCCGACATCTGCATCTACACCAACCGCAACCTGCTGGTCGACGAGATCCGATAATGGCCGATCTTTTCAATGAAAGCGCGGCCAACGGCAGCGCGGCGCCGCCGGATTCAGTCGCGGCGCAGTCCCAGGAGCCGGCCCAATCACCGGCCGAGAGCGCGCAGTCCATGACGCCGCAGGAAATCGTGCGCGAACTGGACAAGCACATCGTCGGTCAGCACGCCGCCAAGCGCGCGGTGGCGATCGCGTTGCGCAATCGCTGGCGGCGGATGCAGATCCCCGAGCCGATGCGCCACGAGATCACGCCGAAGAACATCCTGATGATCGGCCCCACCGGTGTCGGCAAGACCGAGATCGCGCGGCGCCTGGCGAAGCTCGTCAACGCGCCGTTCGTGAAGGTCGAGGCCACGAAATTCACCGAGGTCGGGTATGTCGGGCGCGACGTGGAATCCATCGTCAAGGATCTGGCCGATGTCGCCGTGAAGATGACCCGCGAGCAGGAGGTCGCCAAGGTCCGCGAGCGCGCCGCCGACGCCGCCGAGGAGCGGGTGCTGGACGCACTGCTGCCCAAGGCGCGGGTGCTGGGCTTCTCGACCGACGAACCGCCGCAGCCGCGCGATGCCGAGACCCGCCAGAAGCTGCGCAAGCGGCTGCGCGAGGGCGAGCTGGATGAGCGTGAAATCGAAATCGAGCTGCGCGCCCTGCCGTCTGGCGTCGACATCATGGCGCCTCCGGGCATGGAAGAGATGCAGCAGCAGCTGCAGTCGATGTTCGCGAACCTCGGCGGGCAGCGCGGCCGGCCGCGCAAGGTCAAGGTGAAGGAGGCCCGCAAGCTGCTGGTCGAGGACGAGGCCGGCCGGATGATCAACGAGGAGGAACTCAAAGTGCGCGCGCTACACAATGCCGAGCAGAACGGCATCGTGTTCATCGACGAAATCGACAAGGTCTCCCGGCGCGGCGAAACCGTGGGCGCGGACGTGTCGCGTGAGGGTGTGCAGCGCGACCTGCTGCCGCTGGTGGAGGGCTCCACCGTGTCGACGAAGTACGGTCCGCTAAAGACCGATCATGTGCTGTTCATCGCCTCCGGAGCGTTCCATCTGTCCAAGCCCTCGGACCTGATTCCGGAGCTGCAGGGGCGCCTGCCGATCCGCGTGGAACTTAGTTCGCTCACGGTGGATGATTTCGTGCGCATCCTCACCGAACCGGACGCCTCGCTCACCGCGCAGTATCGCGCGCTGCTGGCGACCGAGGGGGTGAGCGTGGGATTTGCCGCCGACGGCGTGCGCCGTCTGGCGGAGATCGCCCATCACGTGAACGAACGCACCGAGAACATCGGCGCGCGACGCCTGCACACCGTGATGGAGCGGCTGCTGGAAACCGTGTCCTACGATGCCACCAGCGCCGGGCGCCACGATCTGCTGGTGGATGCCGCCTACGTCGACGGCCACCTGGGCGATCTGGTCAAGGACGAGGACCTGAGCCGGTACATTCTCTAGCACCGGCTCAGGCGACAGTCACGGTTCAGGCCGCCGCGCCCTGCAGGCTCAGCTTGGCGCTCTTCGCCGCCGCATACCGCTGGCCGATATCGGCCCAGTTCCAGATATTCCACAGCGCGTCGAAGAACTTCACCTTCTCGTTGACGTACTGCAGGTAGAAGGCGTGCTCCCAGGCGTCCACCACCATCAGCGGCAGCGACCCCTGGAACACGCTTTGCTGATGGTCATGGACCGAACCGATGATCAGCTGCTGCGTCAGCGGCTCCAGGTACAGCGCCGCCCATCCGGATCCCTGGATGGTCGCCGCCGTCTTGTTCAGTTGCAGCTTGAAGGAATCGAAGCTGCCGAAGTCCCGGTCGATGGCCGCGGCC
The DNA here is from genome assembly GCA_963726995.1 of uncultured Pseudomonadota bacterium. Taxonomy (GTDB): domain Bacteria; phylum Pseudomonadota; class Gammaproteobacteria; order Steroidobacterales; family Steroidobacteraceae; genus DAIDKA01. The sequence goes on along the minus strand of CAVSEP010000006.1, from coordinate 784,147 downwards.
AGCTCGCCGGAGGGCAGCCCGCCGCCCTTGGGGCTCAGGTTCTGCCAGAAGATGCTGTGCATGACGTGGCCCGAGATGTGGAAGGCCAGCGTGCGTTCCAGCACTCCGGCGCCATCCAGCGCGCCCTTCTGGCGCGCCTCGGCCAATTGCTCCAGAGTCTTGTTGGCGCCATCCACATAGGCCTTGTGGTGCTTGCTGTGATGCAGCTCCATGATGCGCGCCGAAATATGCGGCTCAAGGGCGTTGTAGTCATAGGCCAGGGCAGGCAGTACGTAACGGGTCATGGGGGTCTCCGCAGATTCGTTGGGATGCACTTCGACGAGGTGCAAATCATACGACGCGGGGCGCACCCGGTCACGGGCAGTTGTCCTACGGGCGAGCCGCGGGTGGTGCGGGTTCGCCCTGCGGCCGTCAGCGCGGCTTGCCCGCGCGCTCGCTGCGCCGTTCCCTGGCGCGCTCCACCATGTTCTGGCGCTGCGCCGGCGTGGCGCTCTGCCAGCGTTCGCGCAGCTGCTGGCGGCGTTGCTGCGGCAGCTGCTGGAACTTGCGGAAATTCTCCCGGGCGGCCTGCTGGCGCGCCGGCGGCAGCGACCGGAAATCCTCCCAGCGCTGGCGCAGCTGCTCGCGGCGCTGCTGCGGCAACTGCTGCCATTGACCGAAACGCGTCCGCGCCTGCGTGCGCTGCTCGGGCGACATGCCCAGCCAGCGCTGGCTGCCGGTGGCGAGAGCCTGCTGGCGCTGCGGACTCAACTGGTCCCACTGTCCCGAAAGGCGCGACAGCAGATGCTGCTGGTCCTGTGACAGCGAATTCCAGGGTACGGTGGCCCCGGCCGGCACCGCCGCGGCGGGTGCGCTTGCGACCTGCGCGCAAGCCGGCGCGCACGGCAGCGCCGACAGCACACCTGTCAGCAGCAGCGCCGCGATCACGCCTGGCTTAATGCTCATCTTCACTTACCATCTTTCCCGGGCGCGCTGCTGGCAGGAGGCGCTGGCGGCGGCTTGTTCGCCGCCGGCGCCTGCGCATCCTTGCGCGCCAAATACTGTTTCCAACCCTCGTCGTCCGAATCCACCGACCCCAGGAACTCGATCAGGTCCGCGTCCGCCGGCTCCACGCTCTTCGCCGGCGGCGGGTCCGCGCGCAGCGGCAACGGCTGCAGCGTCAATCCCAGCAGCAGCCCACAACAGGCCCACGCACGGACGGGCGACGGCCCGCCGGATGCGGTCATCAGGTTGTCGTCCCGCCAGCGCCTTGGCCCAGCCCGGAGCCCGCGCTGTCGCTCTCGGCGGCCGCCCACTCAAAAAACGAACCATCGTTGTCTTCCATGAGGTGCATGGCATCGTCATCCGTGACCAGATCCAGCACATCCAGTGCGCTGGCCGGATTGTCCGTCACCGCCGCGGTCAAATGATGGCTGCCGCTGTTGAGCATGAAAACCGCGACCAGCGCCGCCACGGCCGCGGCCCCCGTCGCCGGCATCAGCACCTGGCGCGTCAATGCCCCATGCAGCCGCGCCAGCAGCGAGGGGTTGCCCGCCGCCGCCACCGCCGCCTGGCGCGCCTGATTCAGGCGCGAGCGCGTGCGCGCGTCGATGCCCGACAGCCCCGCTTCGAGCACCAGGCGCGAGCGCACTTCCAGACCACTTTGCAGCAGCGTGGTTTGCGAAGTTTCGCCTTCACCGGCGTTCATGGTTCGAAATCTCCCAGTTTCTGACGCAGCGCCTGCAGGGCGCGAAAATAGTGTGTCTTGACGCTGCCCTCGGAGCAACCCATGGACTGAGCGGTCTGCGCCACGTCCATGCCCTCCAGATTGCGCAGCAGGAAGGCCTGGCGCTGCCGGTTCGGCAGCTGTCCCAGGGCCGCATCCAGGGCGACCATGGCCTCGTCGAGTTCCAGCCGTGCGACCGGCGGCAGCTCCTGGCTGGGCGCCTGTGCGATCGGATCATTATCCTCATCGTCCTCGTCGCGGCGGAACGGCATCCAGGCCATGACCCGGCCACGAACGGTGCGGCGGCGCTGCATGTCGCGGATGCGATTTTCCAGAATCCGGTAGAACAGCGGCTTCCATTCCGCTTCGGGCCGGTCGGCATAGGCGCGCGCCAGCTGCAGCATGGCGTCCTGCACCGCATCCAGCGCATCGTCCTGATGCCGCAGGCCGGCCTGCGCGATCTTGTAGGCCTTCAGCTCGACGCTTGCCAGAAACTGGTTGAGCGCTCGCGAGCGGGCCTCAGACGTGTCGTTCAATAGGGTGTCGCCGCGCGTTGAGGCGGGCATGGTATAAGGCGGCGCGAGTGTAGCAAAGGCACCCATTGAGCCTATAACGCGCCGGACGGACCGGCGGTTGACCCCCATGGCGCGATTTGCAGACAGCGCTTAACCCATTGATTTGAATAATACTATCAGGCTTTCCGCATGACGGTGGCAGGGCGGCGGGACGGGATTTCACGCATCGCGCTGGACGTGCCGCTGCGCCGCCTTTTCGACTATCGGGTGCCCGAGGGCACCCCCGCGCCGCCGCCCGGTGCCCGGGTCCGGGTGCCCTTCGGCCGGCAACATCTGATTGGCGTGGTCATCGAACAGGCCGCTGATTCGCTCCTGCCCGAGGATAAGTTGAAGCCCCTGGCCGAGGTGCTGGATACGGTCCCGGTGCTGGATGGGCCCCTGCTCGATCTGGTGCGCTGGGCCAGCGACTACTACCACCACCCGATCGGCGAGGTGATCGCCACGGCGCTGCCCAAGGCCCTGCGCGGCGGCGCAAGCAGGCTGGCGCAGGAGCAGATCTGGCGCGCGGCGCCGGCGGGACTCGCGGCCCTGAATGAGGGCCGGCTCAAGCGCGCGCCCTCACAGCGAAGGCTGCTGGAACTGCTGGTCCGGCACGACGGCCTCGCGCCGATCAGCCTCGCGCAGCAGCTGCCCGGCTGGCGCCCCGCCGCGACGGCGCTGCTGCGCCAGGGGTGGGTGCTTTGCGAGACGGTCGGCGCGCCGACGGGCGCAGAACCATCGCCGGCCGAAATCGGCGCCGGGCCGATTCCCAGCGACGCGCAGTCGCACGCCATCGCCACCATCCGTGCGGCGCTCGGCGGCTTCGCGAGTTTCGTACTGCAGGGCCTGACGGGCAGCGGCAAGACGGAGGTCTACCTGCAGGTGATCCACAGCGTGCTGGCGCAGGGTCGGCGCGCGCTGGTCCTGGTTCCCGAGATCGGACTCACGCCGCAGCTGGTGAACCGCTTGGCGCAGCGCCTGGGCGTGCCCCTGGCCGTGCTGCATTCGGGGCTGACCGATGCCGAAAGGCTGGGCGCCTGGCGGGCCGCAGCCGACGGCAGCGCGCGCATCGTGGTCGGTACCCGCTCCGCGGTGTTCGCACCCGTGGCGGATCTGGGCATCATCATCGTGGACGAGGAGCATGACGCCTCCTTGAAGCAGCATGAGGGCGGCTTCCACTATTCGGCGCGGGATCTGGCGCTGGTGCGGGCGCAGCGCTCACAGCTGCCGGTAGTGCTCGGCTCCGCCACGCCCTCTTTGGAAACCCTGCAGAACGTCGCGACCGGGCGTTTCCGCCATCTGGCCCTGCCGCGTCGAAAAGAGCAGGCCGCGCCCCCGAGGCTGTCGCTCATCGATCTGCGCGCGCATGCGGTCACCGCCGGCCTCTCGACGCCCGTCGTGCAGGCGATCGAACGGCATCTGGGTGCACAGGGCCAGGTGCTGGTGTTCCTGAACCGGCGCGGGTACGCGCCCACGCTGCTGTGCACCGCCTGCGGCTGGGTGGCGCCCTGCCGGGACTGCGATGCGCGCATGACCGTGCACCAGGGCTCGGGCCGGCTGCGCTGTCATCACTGCGGCGCCGACGCGCCCTTGCCGACGAACTGCCCGCAATGCGGCTTCGAGGTACGTCCGGTCGGGCAGGGCACCGAGCGGGTCGAGGAGCGCCTGCGGGTACTGTTTCCGCACGAATCGCTGGTGCGGGTCGACCGCGATGTGGTGCGCGGGCAGGGCGACATGGATGCCGCCATGCACAGCATCAACAGCGGCGCGGCCCGGATCCTCGTGGGCACGCAGATGATCACCAAGGGTCATGACTTCCAGAACATGACCCTGGTGGTGGTGCTCAATGCCGACCAGGGATTGTTCAGCACCGACTTTCGCGCCGCGGAGCGCCTGGCGCAGACCGTCGTGCAGGTCGCGGGCCGAGCCGGACGCGGGAACCGAGCCGGCGAGGTGCTCATTCAAACCGCCTATCCGGATCACCCGCTGCTGCAGACGCTGGTCACCGAAGGCTACGAGGGCTTCGCACGCACCGCCCTGGCGGAACGGGAGGCATCGGCCTGGCCCCCTTTCAGCCGTCTTGCGGTCGTGCGCGCATCGGCCCCCGAGGCGCAGCATGCGTTGGATTTCCTCACCGCGGCGCGGCGTCTGGCCGGATCGCCGGCGGGCGTGAAGCTGCTGGGGCCGGTGCCCGCGGCCATGGCCAAACGCGCCGGCCGCTACCATTCGCAGCTGCTGCTGGAGAGCGCCGATCGGGTGGCGCTGCATCGCCTGCTGGCGCCGTGGCTGGAAAAGCTGGCGGAACTGCCCAGCGCCAGGCGCGTGCGCTGGGCGCTGGATGTGGACCCCATTGACCTGTTCTGAGAAACTGAGTGGTTTCCAGCAGCGGAACTTTTCCCCTTGAAGCCACAGCTCGAGCAGCTCCTGCAACAGGCCGTGAACCGGCTTGTCGGCGGTCTGCTTGCCACCGCTCCCGCGCCCGACCAGATCACCGTGGAGCGCACCCGCGACGCCCAGCACGGTGATTACGCGACCAATGTCGCCCTGCGCCTGGCCAAGGCGGCGCGCCGCAATCCGCGCGAGCTGGCGCAGGCGATTGCCGCGGCCCTGCCGGCCAACGAACTCATCGCGCGCACCGAAGTGGCGGGCGCCGGATTCATCAATTTCCATCTGGCGCCCGGCGCCTACGCCGCGCAGCTCGCCGCTGTCTACGCGCAGGGTGAGCGCTACGGCTATCGCGCCGAACCGAGAGCCGAAAGCATCATCATTGAATTCGTCTCCGCGAATCCCACCGGCCCGCTGCATGTGGCGCATGGGCGCCATGCCGCCTATGGGGCCACGCTGGCGAACCTGCTGAGCGCCGCCGGCCATCGCGTGCATCGCGAGTTCTACGTCAACGATGCCGGGCGGCAGATGGACATCCTCGCCGCGAGCCTGTGGCTGCGCTACCTGGAACTGTGCGGGGAGGCAGTGCCGTTTCCGGCCGGCGGTTATCAGGGCGCCTATCTCAAGGATATCGCCGCGCAGCTGCATGCGAGCTCCGGCACGGCGCTGCTGCGACCCGCGGCTGACGTGACGGCGCAGCTGCCACCCGATGAACCGGCCGGCGGCGACAAGGACGGCTACGTCGATGCCGTGATTGCGCGCGCCCGCGCGCTGCTCGGGGAGCCGGCCTTCCTCGGGCTGCTGGATTGCGCGCGCGATCGGCTGCTCGGCAACATGCGCACCGATCTGGCGGACTTCGGCGTGGTCTACGATCGCTGGTACTCCGAGCGCTCGCTGGCCACCAGCGGCGCGTTGGAGCGCGCGCTCGGGCGGCTGCGGGCGCAGGGACATCTGTACAGCCAGGATGGCGCGACCTGGTTTCGGGCCAGCCAGTTCGGGGATGAAAAGGACCGCGTCGTGATCCGCGAGAACGGTCTGACGACGTACTTCGCCTCGGACATCGCCTACCACCTGGACAAGCGCGAACGCGGCTTCGACCGCCTGATCGACGTGCTCGGATCCGGGCACCACGGCTACATCGCCCGGGTGCGCGCGGGGTTGGCCGCGATGGGCGAGCCGCCCGACTGTCTAGAAGTGCCCATGATCCAGGTCGTGAGCCTGTTCCGCGGCGGTGAACAGCTGCAGATGAGCAAGCGATCGGGCCAGTTCGTCACGCTGCGCGAGCTGCTCGCGGAAGTCGGCAATGACGCCTGCCGTTTCTTCTTTCTGATGCGCGGCCATGAGCAGCCCCTGGACTTCGACCTGGACCTGGCCACCGCGCGCACCAACGAGAACCCGGTGTACTACGTCCAGTACGCGCACGCGCGCGCCGCGAGCGTCATGAAGCAGCTGCAGGCCCGCGGCCTGACGCATGATCGCGCACAGGGCCTGGCACACGTCGGGCTGCTGACCGGCGAGCGCGAGCAGGCGCTGCTGAGCCTGATCGCCGGATTCGCGGAAGTCCTCGAAACCGCCGCGCACAACCGCACGCCGCAGACGCTGGTGTACTACCTGCGCGAGCTGGCCAATGCGTTCCACACCTACTACAACGCCGAGCGCTTCATCGTCGAGGAGGCCGCCTTGCGCGATGCGCGCATTGCGCTTGTCGGGGCCGCCGCGCAGGTCATCCGCAACGGCCTCACGCTGCTGGGCGTGAGCGCTCCCGAGACGATGTGACGCGGCACGGCGCCCGCGACTACAAGTCGGCACGCCGTCGCGGCAGCGGCGCGGCGCGCTGGCAGGATTTCGGCGCCGGGCTGGTCGCAGGCCTGGTGTTCGGGGCGCTGGCCTGGGCATTCCTGCACCAGGGCCAGCATCCGCCGGTGGCGCTGGATGCGCCGAAGCCCGAAAGCCGCAAGCCGCCGCCCGAGCCGCAGGCTGAAGGTGCAGGCTCCGGACCGCAGCACTACGACTTCTATTCGATGCTGCCTAACTTCGAAGTGGTGGTGCCGGAGAAGGAACGCGACGTGAAGCGCGACCTGCCGGCCGCGAAGATCGAGAAGCCCGGCGCCTACGTGCTGCAGGCCGGGTCATACCATGGCGAGGGCGACGCGGATCGGGTGGCCCGGCAGCTGACCCTGCAGGGCATAGACGCCAAGGTGCAGCGCGTGGCGCTGGATACCGAGGTCTGGTTTCGGGTGCGCGTCGGACCGATCAGCGATCTGGCCGAGCTCAACAAAGTGCGCCACCAGCTGCAGTCCGCGGATGTCGACGCGCTGGTGATCCGCGTCGGCGACTGAACCGCCGGCGTCTCAGTCGTCGGCGGTGGCGCGAAAGTCCACGCCCAGTGAGCGCAGCTTCCGATACAGGTGCGTGCGTTCCATCCCCACCCGCTTGGCCAGGCGCCCGACCTTGCCGTTGCACAGCAGCAGCTGCTGCTGCAGGTAGGCGCGCTCGAACTGCTCCCGCGCTTCGCGCAACGGCAGCGCCAGCAGGTCCTGCTTCACCAGCGGTTCGCCGGGCACGGTCTGCATGGACAGTTCGTGCTCGATCTCCTCCAGCCTGATCTCCTCGGGTCCTCCCTGGATCAGCAGCCGCTGCACCAGATTCTTCAGCTCGCGCAGGTTGTCCGGCCAGGGATAGTTGCGCATGCGGTTCTGCGCCGCGACGCTGAAGCGCCGGAAGGGCAGCCCTTCCGCATCGACCGCGCGGTCGACGTAGTGCCGCAGCAGCTCCGGCACGTCCTCGGCGTAGTCGCGCAGCGGCGGGATGCGCACGATGAGGGTATTGAGGTGCCCCAGCAGATCGCGACGGAAATCCGAGCCCAGCGTGCCGGCGCGGCTCTCGATGCCCGGCTGGGCCGAGGACAGCACCCGCGCCTCGAAGTGCTGCACGGCCGCCGATTTCAGGCGCGAGAAGGTTCCCGATTCGAGCACTCCCATGAGCACCCGCTGGGCGATCTGCGGCAGGTCCTCGATCTCATTGATGAACAGCGTGCCGTCGCCTGCCTGCTCCAGCAGGCCCTTGGTTTCTCCGCTGCCCAGCAGCAGCGCTTCGGCATCGGTCTCGCGCAGGGTGCTGGCGATCAGGGTGACGAACGGGGCGCTCGCCCGGGGGCTCTCGGCGTGCAGGTAGCGCGCGAAGGCCTCGCGGCCCGAACCGGACTCGCCGATCAGCAGCACCGCGGAGCGGTTGGTCGCCAGCTGCTGCAGGTCGGTACGCAGCTGCTGGATGATGCGGCTCTTGCCGGCCGGGATCTGGATCTGGCTGGGCGCGCTGCGCGCCGGCTGGCGCTTGCGCTTGCCGGCTTCCAGCGCCCGCTCCACGGTCCGCAGCAGCTTGGCGATCGACAGCGGCTTCTCGACGAAATCGAAAGCGCCCAGGCGCGTGGCTTCAACGGCGGTCTCGATGGTGCCGTGGCCGGACATCATGACGACCTGAACGCCATCGGCGGCGGTCTGCGACCATTCCCGCAGCAGCGTGACGCCGTCCACGCCGGGCATCCAGATATCCAGCAATACCAGGTCCGGAGTCTGCCGCGCGCGCGCGGCCCGCGCCTGCTCGGCATCGGCCGCCACTTCGACCGAATAGCCTTCTTCCGAGAGAATCTCCTTGAGCAGGCCGCGAATATCGGCCTCGTCATCGACCACCAGGATCCGCATCGCACTCATCCCGCGCTCTCCTTCCTTATTGCCGGGCGACGCTCACGGTACGAGTTCGCTGCCCGCGTGCTGTCACGCAGGGGCAGAGTCACGCGCACACTGGCGCCGCCTTCGGGCCGGTTCTCCGCATCGATGCGACCCCCATGCTCTTCGACGATCTTCTTGACGATCGCAAGCCCCAGACCAGTCCCCCGTGGCTTACTGGTTACATAGGGATCGAAGACCCGCCCGATCAGCTCGCGCGGAAAACCTGGTCCATTATCACAAACTGTAACGACCCCGTGGGCCCATTCGGCGCTTTGGCCGGAAGCCAACCGAGTTGAGATATCTACAATGCCACGCTCACCGGGCCTGGCGTCGATCTTTTCCTTGGAATCATAGCCCTCCAGGGCCTCCAGCGCATTGACGAGCAGGTTATTTAGAATCTGTCTTACGCGGCCGCGGTCCGCTTCGATGATGCCCAGCTGCGGATCCAGATCCAGACGGATCTGCACCCGGCTGTCCGGCGAGCGGTACAACTCGGCCACTTCCGCGACCAGCTCATTGAGACTGAAGCCGGTGACCTTCATGTCCGGCGCGCGCGCATATTCGCTGAAGGCGTTGACCATCTGCTTCATGGTCTCCACCTGCTGCACGATGGTGTCCGTGGAACGCGCCAGCAGTTCGGCATCCTCGTGGCCCATGTTGGCGATCAGCTTGCGCCGCATGCGCTCCGCGGACAGCTGGATGGGGGTGAGCGGGTTCTTGATTTCATGCGCCAGGCGGCGGGCGACCTCACCCCAGGCGGCATCGCGCTGGGCCTGCAGCAGAGCCGTTATGTCATCAAACACAATGACGTAGCCGCGCTCCCCGCCGTCGACCCCCAGGGGAGTGCAGGCGCACATCAGCACCCGCCGATCGGCACCGCCGTCCAGATCGATCTGCTCGCGCCACTCCTCGCGCCCCGCCGCAAACCGTACCACCAGGGCCGCCACGAACTGGCTGAAGCGCTCCTTGCCGGCGGCCAGCTGCGTGAGCGAGGAACCGGTGGCCTGCGTCAGGTCGACACCCATGATCTGTCCGGCGGCCTCGTTGGCGATGCGGACCATCAGTTCGCTGTCGATCGCCAGCACGCCGGTGGACAGTCGCGCCAGGATGACGGCCAACCGGCCGCGCTCGCGCTCCACGGCCTCCTGGCTGCGCCAGGTCTCCTCGCGGGCCCGACGCAGCCGCTTGGTCATGTCATTGAAGGAATGCACCAGGTAGCCCAGCTCATCGCGTGAAGGCAGCGGCAGGCGCGTGGCGAAGTCGCCCTTGCCGACGGCCCGGGTTCCCGCGATCAGGTCCTGCACGGGCCGGATCAGGCGCTGCGCCGAATAGATCGCGCCATAGATGGCGGCCAGCATCGCCAGCAGCAGCACCAGGGTGAGGGTCAGGCGGAAACTGTTCTTCAGCGGTTCGCGCAGCGCCGCGAGGTCCCCGTACTGCGAATACGTCAGCTGCACCGCCTCGGAGAGCTTGGCCAGCTGCTGCGGCACCTCGTATACGGCATAGACGTAGCGCCGGTCGCTGGAGTCGCGGGTTTCGGACAGGGGTGCGGCCACCCGGATCAGGTACCGGCCTCCGACCTGCGGATCGATGCCGACGTAGGGGCGGTGCTGGCTGATCTGTCGCAGCACGTCGCTCGGCGGCGGGGACGGCGCCATTTCATTGGCGTTGTCGGAGCTGAAGGCGATCACGTGCTGGTTCGAATCGATGAGCACGATCTCGCTGGCCTCGGTGGCGCGCAGCTCCTCGTTGAGCCGCGGCACCAGCTGCTCGCGCGGCGCGAACACCAAGGAGGCGGCGAAGCCCTCGGTGCGCCGGCCATATTCGCGCATGCGCACGTCGATCGCCGCGCGCGACAGCAGCAGTGCGTCGTTCAGGCCCTGCTTGACCTCGATGCGGAACCAGCTGTCGATGCCGCGATTCAGGAAGTCCAGCGAGAACAGGTAGACGATGAGCAGCGGTGCGATCACCAGGGCACCGAAGGTGCTCACCGTCCGGGCCGTGAGGCGCGAGCCCGGGACGTTCGCCCGATACTCGCTGACCAGCTGCCAGATCTTGCGCGCGATCAGCACCGTCAGTCCGATCACGCCGATCAGGTTCAGCAGCAGGATCCAGGGCTGCAGCCGACCGAAGTCGGAGGAGTGCTGCACGCTCTTTGCCAGCAGCAGCAGCGCGCTGGTGCCAATGACCGCCCACAGGACACCCAAGGCATAGGTGCCCCACGGACGACGCGGGGGCGTCAGGTTGTCAGTGACCATGTGTACCAGTCGCTGACCCGGCTCCAGTCATCGGTCCAGAACAGCAGCGCGCGCAGCGAGGAGGACAGGTGCCCCCGATGGATGCCGGCACGCACGCTGATGATGTACTGCGCACCGGTCTCGAGCTGCGGCTCCACCAGGATCGGCCAGGCGTCCACGGTGCCCAGAAACTGCAGCGCGGCCTCGAGGGTGGCGAAGGTCTGCTGATCCCCGCTCGCCGGATCCTTGACCACGTACCGGTCGGCCACCGTGTGGTAGGCCAGCTCGCGCCGCATCGTGAGGTCGACCACGGTGCTGTTGAGCCAGAAGCGCCGGGCCCGTTCGACCCGCGCGTCGACGTCGAAGATCAGATCCACCCCGTCCCGCAACGCATCGCTGATGGCCGGAGTCTGGGGATAGTCGATGCGCGCGTGCAGCTGGAAGACGGCATGGTCCAGGTCCACGAACGCGGAGCGCACCTGCAGCACGCCGTCCAGCGCATCGGCCAGGACGAGGACGCTGCACAGCGCCATCCAGGCCGCCGCCAGCATCACCCAAGGGGATCTGCGTCCTCGATACATGTCAGTGCGGTCCGGATGTGTCTTTCTCGAGACAAGCATAATAGAAGCCATCGGTGCCCGCCTCGCATCCGGGCAACAGCTGCACGCCGTAGGTGCAGACGACGGACCCGGGGACCTGCAGACCCGCCGCGGGCAGCAATCCTTTTGGCTCCACGACCCGCAGCTGCGCCTCGGGATTGGCGAGGAAGCGGCCGATGACGGCGTCGTTTTCCTGCGGCAGTACCGAGCAGGTGCAGTACAGCAGGCGCCCGCCAGGGGCCAGTCGCGTCGCCGCATAATGCAGCAGTGCCAGCTGCGAGGCGGCGAATGCGTCGATATCCGATTCGCGCCGCAGCAGGCGAATGTCCGGATGGCGGCGGATGACGCCCGTGGCGGAGCAGGGGGCATCCAGCAGGATGCGATCGAATCCACCCGCGCCCAGGGCCTCAGCCGTGACACCGGCCGCGTCGCGGCCCGTCGCCAGGTCCGCAACCACCAGCTGCGCGCGGCGTGCGCAGCGTTCGAGATTCTCCCGCACCCGCGCCAGCCGCGCCCCGTCGAGGTCCGCGGCGATGAGCTCGCAGTTGCCGTCGACGCGCTCCAGGATGTGCAGCGTCTTGCCGCCCGGGGCCGCACAGGCATCCAGAACCCGCATGCCCGGTTTCGCATCCAGCAGCATCGCTGCCAACTGCGCGCCGCCGTCCTGCACCGACACCCACCCGGCGGTGAAGTTGGGCAGCGCCGCGACCGGCACCGGCGCGGCCAGTTCCACCGCCGTGGGGATCCAGGCGTTGGCGTGCGCGTCGATGCCCGCCTGAGCGAGCAGCGCCAGATAGTGGTCACGGTCGGTGCGGGTCAGGTCCACGCGCAGGGTCATCGGCGGGTGTGCGTTGTTGGCGGCCATCACGGCATCGGCCTGCTGCGGCCAGGCGCGCCGCAGGGCGGCCGCGAGCCAGGCTGGATGCGCCGCGGCGCACACCGGATCCGCGTCCACCGCCGCCAGCAATTCCTGCCGCTCGCGCACGAACCGTCGCAGCAGCGCATTGACCAGGCCGGCGGCCCGCGTCTGACCCAGTGCGCGCGCGGCATTCACGGCGGCATTGACGGTCAACTGGGCGGGATTGCGCGAGTATTCGATCTGGTAGGCGGCCGCGACCAGCAGCGCACCGACCAGCGGCTCCAGCCGTCCCGCCTTGCGCTCCAGCAGCCCCTGCACGGCCGGCCACAACCGCAGGTACCAGCGCACGCTGCCCAGCGCGACCGCCCGCACGGCGGCACGCTCCGCATTGGCCGCAACCGTGGCGAGCGCGGCATCCGCGGAAGTGCCCTCGAGCACGGCGGCGATGATGCGCGCCGCGCCCGCGAGCACCGCGGTGCGGGCGCCGCCTTCCATCATCCGAAGCGCCCCTCGGCCGCGCCCACGGCGTTGAGGAACTCGCGCGCCGCGACCACTTTGCGACCGGCGCGCTGCAGCTGCGTGATCCGCAGTTCACCGGTACCGCAGGCGACGCGCAGCGCCTCTGCCTCCAGGCCCAGCCACGCACCCGGCGTGCCCGCGGTGGCGGCCGGCGCCGCGTAGGCGTCATGGATGCGCAGCGGTTCACCCGCAAACACCGTCTCGGCCACGGGCCAGGGATTGAAGGCGCGCACCTGGCGCGAGATGGCGGCGGCCGGATCGCTCCAGTTGATGAGGGCTTCGGCCTTGGAGATCTTCGCCGCATGGCTCACGCCGAACTGCGGCTGCGGCACCGGCTCGAGACTACCGGCCGCCAGGCCCTCCAGGACATCGAGCAGCGCCTGCGCGCCCAGCACGGCGAGGGTGTCGTGGAGCGAGGCGCTGGTGTCGCGCTCGCCGATGGGCACGCGGCGCACCGCCAGCATGGGGCCGGTGTCCAGGCCCTCGTCCATCTGCATGATTGTGACGCCGGTGCTTGTATCACCGGCCAGCAGCGCCCGCTGGATCGGCGCGGCGCCGCGCCAGCGCGGCAGCAGCGAGGCGTGGATATTGATGCAGCCCAGCCGCGGCAGGCACAACACCTCACGGGGCAGGATCTGGCCATAGGCCACGACCACCAGGACATCCGCCGCCAGCGCCGCCACGACCGCCTGCCCCGCCGCGTCACGCAGCGAGGGCGGCTGCGCCAGCGGCAGACCGGCGGCCATCGCGACCTGTTTGACGGGACCCGGAGTGAGGGTCCGGCCGCGGCCCCGGGGGCGGTCGGGCTGGGTCAGCACCCCGACCACCTGATGACGGGAGTGCAGCAGCGCCTGCAGCGCAGGGACGGCAAACGGCGGCGTGCCGGCGAAGGCCACGCGCAGCGGGCTGGGGGTCATTGCGGGGTGGCCTGCGGCGCTAACGCGCGCCGGCGGTGCGGCTTACGCCGCCGCGATGCTGCGTCGCAGCACGTTCCTTGCGTTCCTTGTCCAGCTTCTTGCGGATACGGTCACGCTTAAGATCGGACAGGTAGTCGACGAACAGCTTGCCCTCGAGATGGTCCATCTCATGCTGCAGGCATACCGCCACCACGCCATCCAGGTCCCGTTCGAACGTCGCGCCGGTTCGATCCTGGGCCCGCACCCGCACCCGGGCCGCGCGCTCCACGTCGTCGAAAATGCCCGGGACCGACAGGCAGCCCTCCTCCGTCCTGGCCGAGCCTTCACGTTCCAGGATCTGCGGATTGATGAAGACCAGGGGCTGGGAGCGGTCCTCCGACACGTCCATGATGATCAGCCGGCGATGCACGTCCACCTGGCTGGCCGCCAGCCCGATGCCCGGGGCCTCGTACATGGTCTCGAACATGTCATCGATGAGCTTCCCCAGCGCCGCATCGAACTGCTCCACGGGTCGGGCGCGGGTTCGCAGGCGCGGGTCCGGGTACTCCAGAATGGTTAGACGCGACATCAGTTTCATGCTCTAGTGTGGGGAACTTGCAAGCCTTATGGAAACTGGCCAGCGTGCCCGTGCCACCCGGTATCCGACCGGGGGGACCTTGTCGGCGCGTGATCCAGCGCACAAACTTGACAATACGTCGTGTGCCGACCGCCGCAGCCGATTATAACAGCCGTGCTGCTGCCCCACCCCATGGTTGAGGAGGGGAGAATGATTTTCAACCACGCTCACCGATCCGCACTTGCCGTCGCCCTCGTTGCCACCGCGATTTCGATCAGCGGCTGCGCGACGTGGTTTCACCATGCCGCTCCGATCGAGGCGGCGGCGCCCGCCGTAGAGGCGGCCAGCCCTGCTGTTACGCCCGAGACCCAGCTGACGGCCACCGACGCCGCCATCCAGGCCAACGAGCAGTCGGGCGCGAAATCCGAACCTGCGCCGGCGCCCGCGCCGACCGCGGACATGATCAAGCCCACGGCCCCGACCGAGTACACCGTCAAGCACGGCGATACCCTCTGGGGCATTTCCAATGTGTTCCTGAAGAACCCCTGGCAATGGCCTGAAATCTGGTACGTGAACCCCAAGATCCACAACCCGCACCTGATCTATCCCGGGGATGTGCTGGTGCTGGCGTACGACAAGGCCGGCCGCCCGCAGATCAGTATCGGACATGAAGGCGCGCTGCGACTGCAGCCCGGACTGCGCAGCTCCTCGCTCGATGAGGCAATTCCGACCATTCCCTATGCCTCGATCGCCGCCTTCCTGTCGCGGCCGGCGCTGCTCGCCAGTCAGCAGGTCAAGCAAGCGCCCTATGTGCTGGCCTTCCCGGACGAACATCAGGCCGGCGGTGATAACCAGGTCGTGTACGCGCGCGGTCTGGCGGGCGCACCCATCGGCGCCCGCTACAGCGTCATTCACGTCGGCGACCCCATCGTCGATCCGGAAAGCGGCAAGACCTTAGGCTATGAGGGCACCTACACGGCGACCGCCGTGGTCCAGCGCCCCGCCGCCGTCACCCGGACGGTTCTGGTGGATGCCGCGCGTGAAACCCTGCGGGGCGACTGCCTCCTGCCGGATTCCAGCGCGACTCCGCTGACCTTCTCTCCAAAGGCGCCCAGCCAGAAGGTGCACGGCCAGATTATTTCCGTCGTCGACAGCGTGGCGGTCATCGGTCAGTACAACATCGTCGCGATCAATCGCGGCGCCCGCGACGGCGTGGGTCCTGGAACGGTACTGGCGGTCGATGTGGCGGGCGATGTGGTGCCCGACCGCGGCCCCGCGTCCTACGAAAGCACCGACCGCAACGTGCTCGGCTTCGTCAAGTCGGTGAAGCTGCCCTCGGAACGCGCCGGCACCTTGCTGGTGTTCAAATCCTACGACGACATGAGCTTCGGGCTCGTGGTGGGCGCCTCGGGCCCCATGCGCATCGCGGACGTCGTCCGTAACCCGTAGGGCCGCACCGCACCCGGTCCCTAAGGTCCGTGCAGGCTCCGCCTCATGGAGCCTGCCCGTCTGCGTGCCATGCTGGCGCGCACTCCCGGCCTGACGGCCGGTCACCTGTTCGCCTGTCTGTCCCGGGATCCGGGCTGCGATGCGCTGCCGCCGGACCTGCCGCAACGCCTGCTGCGCCTGAGCCTGCCGCCCCGCACCCGCGCCTGGCTGGAACACCCGGATGAGGGCCGGATCGATGCCGATCTTCGGTGGATGGAGGCGAGCGCCTGCCGCATCCTGATCGGGTCGGATCCGGACTATCCGCGCGGACTTGCCCGCTCGCCCGCGGCGCCGGCGGCGCTGTACCTGTGGGGCAACCGGCAATCCTTGAGTGGTCCGGCGCTGGCGGTCGTAGGCTTGCGCGAGCCCACCGCGGCAGGCCTGGACACGGCCCGCCGCTTCGCGCAGGCCCTGGCCAGGGCGGGCGTGACCATCGTCGGTGGCCTGGCGGAGGGTATCGCTACGGCGGCCCACGAGGGGGCCCTGGCGGCGCAGGGCCGGCCCGTCGGCGTGTGTGCCGCCGGATTGGACCGGGTGCAGGCAGCGGGCCGCGGCGCGCTGGCAGAGCGGATCCGCGCCCAGGGTTGCCTGCTCAGTGCCTTCGCGCCCGGCGCGGCGCCCCGCCCGTATCACTTCGTCGTGCGCAACCGGCTGATCGGCGCCCTGGGGGCCGGCACGCTGGTGATCGAGGCGGCCGCCGGCAACACCGCTTTGCTGACCGCCTACCGCTCAGGGCTGCTGGGCAAACAGGTCTTCGCCATTCCCGGATCGATCCGCGACCCGCAGGCGCGCGGCTGCAATCAGCTGATCCGCGCCGGCGCAACCCTCGTGCAGGAGCCCGAGGAGATTCTGCGGGAGCTGGGCATTGATATTGTAAATCATGGTGTTACGGACCTTCCGTCGCGGGCTCCCCAGCCTGCGGCCGGGCCTTCGCCATTGGACAACAAATACGAAATGCTGTTAGATGCCGCAGGCTTCGAGCCGGTGGACATTGACGTTTTGGCGTTTCGGACCGGTTGGTCCGGGCACGACGTGGCTGCAATGTTGCTGTTGCTTGAACTACAGGGGCGGATCGCGCCCCAGCCTGGCGGCCGGTACTGCCGCCTGTCGTAAGTCCAACGCTCATGACCACCAGCGTCCTCGATATCCTTATTTACGTCTTTGACCGCTACATGCTGGAGGACACCTCCGAGGTTCCCGAACGCGACGATCTCGCGCGCGACCTGGAACTCATGGGGTTCGGTTCCGCGAGCGTCGAACGGGCCCTCGACTGGCTGGCGGACCTCGCCGACGTGCGCCTGCACTGCGCCGATGAGCCGCGCCGCGCCAGCCAGAGCCTGAGGCTGTACAGCGACGGGGAGCTGACTCGCCTCTCCACCGAATCGCGCGGCTTCCTGATGGACCTGGAGCGCCACGGCATCCTCGCGCCGCTGCAGCGGGAAGTGGTGCTGGACCGGCTGCTGGCCCTGGATTCCGAGGAACTGGATACCGAGCAGATCAAATGGGTGGTGCTCATGGTGCTCTCCAGCCAGCCGGGGCAGGAACAGGCTTTCGCCCGCATGGAGGATCTCGTGGCTGACGCCTCGGGACAAGCGCCCCACTAGCGAATGAACCCCAGGTTCCACGTCACCATCATCAATCCGCGGCCTGGTCCGCGGTTTTTCGTCTAACGGGACTGCTCAAGCGCATGGCAGAAAATCTGGTCATCGTCGAATCGCCCGCCAAGGCGCGCACGATCAAGAAGTACCTGGGCAAGGACTTCGAGGTGCTCGCCTCCTACGGGCATGTGCGCGACCTCGTGCCCAAGGAGGGTGCGGTCGACACCGAGCATGGCTTCGCCATGCGCTACCAGCCGCTGGAGAAGAACGAGCGGCATGTGGATGCCATTTCCCGGGCGCTGAAGAAGGCCAAGTCGCTGTACCTGGCGACCGACCCGGACCGCGAGGGCGAGGCCATCGCCTGGCACCTGCTGGAAATGCTCAAGGAGCGCGGCGAGATCGGCAATCGCACCGTGCATCGCGTGGCCTTCTACGAAATCACCAAGAACGCCATCCGCGCCGCGGTGGCCGAACCGCGTGAAGTCTCGGCCCCGCTGGTCAACGCCCAGCAGGCGCGCCGCGCGCTCGACTATCTGGTGGGCTTCAACCTCTCCCCGCTGCTGTGGAAGAAGGTCCGTCGCGGACTGTCGGCCGGCCGGGTGCAAAGTCCGGCGCTGCGCATGATCTGCGAGCGCGAGGCGGAGATCGAAGCCTTCAAGGCCCAGGAGTACTGGACGCTGGATGGCGAGGGCGAACATTCCGCACAGGCCTTTCCGCTGAAGCTGGTCGAGTACGCCGGCAACAAGGTCGAGCAGTTCAGCTTCACCAACGAAACCGAAGCGCGCGCCGTCGAGCGCGGCATCCAGGCCGCCGCCGGCAGCAGTTCCGGTCACGCTGGCGCACTCAAGGTGCTGGCCATTGACCGCAAGCAGCGGCGCCGCAACCCGGCTCCGCCCTTCACCACCTCGACGTTGCAGCAGGAGGCCGCGCGCAAGCTGGGCTTCAACGCCCGTCGCACCATGCGACTCGCGCAGCAGCTCTACGAGGGCGTCGATATCGGCGAGGGCAGCGTCGGCCTGATCACTTATATGCGCACCGATTCGGTGTCGCTGGCCGCCGAGGCGATCAACGAGATCCGCCAGGTGGCCGTGAAGCTGTACGGCCCGGAGGCCATCGACCCGGAGCCGCGCTTCTACAAGACCAAGTCGAAGAACGCGCAGGAAGCGCACGAGGCCGTGCGTCCGACCTCGGCGGCGATCGTGCCGGCGGATATCGAGCGTTACCTGGATGCGGATCAGTTCAAGCTGTATTCGCTGATCTGGCGGCGCGCGGTGGCCTGCCAGATGACGCATGCGACCTTCGACACCGTCGCCGTAGACCTGCTTGCCGGGCCCGACGGACCCAAGCGCCACCTGCTGCGGGCCAATGGTTCGACGCTGATCAAACCCGGGTACATCGCCGTGTACCAGGAAGGGGCCGATGACGCCAAGGTGGATGACGCGGATCACGTGCTGCCGCCCATGAACGAGGGCGAGACGGTGACCCTGGTGGCCATCCACGCCGAGCAGCATTTCACGGAGCCGCCGCCGCGCTTCTCCGAGGCCTCGCTGGTGAAGGCCCTGGAGGAGCACGGTATCGGCCGTCCCTCCACCTACGCCTCCATCATCTCGACGCTCCAGGACCGCGAGTACGTGGAGATGGACAACCGTCGTTTCATCCCCACCGACATCGGCAAGATCGTCAACCGCTTCCTGACGCTGCACTTCAATCAGTATGTGCAGTACAGCTTCACGGCCGACATGGAAGACGAGCTCGACGCCGTCTCGCGGGGCGAGGAAGAGTGGACCATTCCGCTGGAGAAGTTCTGGACGCCGTTCATCAAACAGGTCGAGACCATCGAGAAGACGGTCTCCCGGGATGAGGTCGCTCAGGCTCGCGAAATCGGCACCGATCCGGTGTCCGGCAAGCCCATGACGGTGCGCATGGGACGCTTCGGCCCCTTCGTGCAGATCGGCACCAAGGATGACGCCGAGAAGCCCAAGTTCGCCGGCCTGCGTCCGGGTCAGAAGATGGACAGCATCACGCATGCGCAGGCCCTCGAGCTGTTCAAGCTGCCGCGCACGCTCGGCGCCACCGCCGAGGGCGAACCGGTCGTCACCAACATCGGCCGTTTCGGGCCCTACATCAAATTCGGCGACAAGTACGTCTCGCTGAAGGATGACGATCCGTACACGGTGAGTCTGGAACGGGCACTCGAGGTGATCCGGCTTAAGAAGGAAGCCGATGCAAATCGCCTGATCCAGGATTTCGGGGTCGACAACATCCAGGTGCTCAACGGCCGTTACGGCCCGTACATCACCGACAAGATCAAGAACGCCAGGATTCCGAAGGAACGCGATCCGAAGTCCCTCACCCTGGAGGAATGCCGGGCGCTGCTGGCGGCGGCGCCGGCGCGCGGCAACCGCTTCGGCCGCGGCAAGCGCGGCGCCGCGGGCAAGGCCGCGGCCGCGAAGCCGGCGACGACGCAGCAGGACGCCAAGGCAACCAAGACTGCCGACAAACCGAAGGGCGCCAGGCCGAAAGCCGCCGCCGCCAATGGCGCGGATGGCGCCGCGCCCAAAGCCGGCAAGCCGAAGCCTGCGGCAAAGAAGAAGGCGAAGAAGAAAGCGGCGGCGCGCCGCGTCGCGACGCCGAAGGCCGAGGCGTAGCAGCGACCGACGGGGAGCAGCGTGAAATACCGCCACAGTTTTCACGCCGGAAACTTCGCTGACGTCCACAAGCACGTGACGCTGCTGGCGCTGATCGCCAGCCTGCAGCGCAAGGACAAGGGCTTCCTCTACCTGGAGACTCACGCGGGTCGCGGCGCCTACGACCTGTCGGAGTCACCGGGCAGCCGCGCCTCGCGCACCGGGCTCGCGCGGATCCTGGCCGAGCCGGGTGAGTCGCCGGAGATCCAGGCCTACGGCGCAGCGGTCAGACACTGGCGCGAGCTGGCCAGGGATCGCAACGCCTACCCCGGATCGCCCCTGCTGGCCGCCGCTGCCCTGCGCCACCAGGACCGTGCCGTGCTGATCGAAATGCAGCCGCCGGAGGCCCACGCGCTGGAACGGGCGCTGTCCCACCATGGCAACGTGCGTGTCGAACTCGGCGACGGCTACGCCCTGCTGCGCGCCCATCTGCCGCCGCCCGAGCGGCGCGGACTGGTGCTCATCGATCCGCCCTACGAGGACAGCGCGCGCGATTTCGAGCAGGCCCGCAGCGCCATCGATGAGATCCTGCAGCGCTTCGCCACCGCCGTGATCATGCTCTGGTACCCGATCAAGGACGCGCGCGACACGCAGCTGTGGCGCAAACGGCTGCGCGCCAGCCTGCAGCAGCCGCTGCTGGTCAGCGAACTTTGGGTGCATCCTTGCGACTCACGGGTCGCGCTGAACGGCTCCGGGCTGATCATCATCCATCCGCCCTACCTGCTGGCGCAGCGCGCGCGGCAGTGGCTGCCGCAGCTGGTCGGGATGCTTGATGCCGCTTCAGCCGGCGGCAGCCTGGTGGAGGAGTAAACGATTTGAATTCACCGCCCGCGGAATACGGTGTCGTGGGGCACCCCGTGTCCCACAGCCGCTCCCCGTTCATCCACGGAATCTTCGCCCAGTGCACCAACCAGCACATGATCTACCGGCTGCACGACGTGCACCCGGACCATCTGCACGCCTTCGTCATGGATTTCTGGCAGCGCGGCGGCAAGGGGCTCAACGTGACCGTGCCCCACAAGGTCAGCGCCAGCGGCATGGTGCGCGCGATGAGCGAGCGGGCGGAACGGGCCGGTGCGGTCAACACCCTGCTGTTCGACGAGGACGGCATCACCGGTGACAACACCGATGGGGCGGGCCTGGTGCGCGACCTGAAGGACAACCTGAAGGTCCGGATCAAGGGGTCGCGAATCCTGCTGGTCGGCGCCGGCGGCGCGGCGCGCGGCGTGATCGGGCCGCTGCTGGATGAATCCCCGCAAGCCATCGTCATTGCAGGCCGTTCGGCGGCGCGCGCCGAAACCCTGGCGCGGCAATTCGAATCCTTCGGCCCGGTGCAGGGCTGCGGACTCGCGGATCTCGCGCCGGGCGCGTTCAACATCATCATCAATGCCACTTCGGCGGGACTTGCCGGAGAAGTGCCGGAAATACCCGTGAGCGTGGTTCATCCGGAAAGCCTCTGCTACGACATGTCCTATGCGCGTGCCGGCACCGCGTTCCTGGAATGGGCCCGGGACAAGGGCGCAGGACGCCTGGCGCAGGGCTGGGGCATGCTGGTGGAGCAGGCCGCCGAATCGTTTGAACTGTGGCGCGGCGTGCGCCCTCCCACAGAGCCCGTGCTGGCCGCGCTGCTGTCCGGCGGCTAACGCATGGTGACCAGCTCTTCGGCGCTGGTCGGATGGATCGCCACGGTATCGTCGAACTGCGCCTTGGTGGCACCCATGCGCACGGCCACCGCGAACCCCTGCATCATCTCATCGGCGCCCGCGCCGATGACGTGCACGCCGACCACCTGCTGCTTGGGTCCCGCGCACACCAGCTTCATGTGGGTGCGCGGCTTGCGGCTGGTCAGGGCGTGGTACATGGACACAAAGGCCGAGATATACACCTTCACGGTACTGCCGTACTTGGCGCGCGCCTCCGCTTCGGTGAGTCCCACGGTGCCGATCGGCGGATGCCCGAAGATCACGGTGGGAATGTTCTCGTAGTCCAGGAAGCGATCCGCCTGGCCGCCCCACAGCCGGTCGCTCAAGCGCCGGCCGGCGGCGATCGCCACCGGCGTCAATTGCGCCCGACCGATGACATCACCGATGGCGTGGATGGTCTCGACATTGGTGTTCTGGAATTTGTCCGTGACCACGAAGCCTTGCTTGTCCAGCTTCACGCCCACCTCTTCAAGGCCCAGATCCTGCGTGCGGCCCAGGCGTCCCACGGCCCAGATGACCTTGTCCACGGGTTCGATGTGGCGGCCACCGGTCGAGCCAATCTGCAAGGATCCATCGGGCAGCTGACTGATGGAGTCGAGCACGGTGTTGTGGACGATTTCCATGCCCCGGTCGCGGGCGATTTCCACATAGGAGGCGCCGAGCATGGCATCGAATCGGCGCATCACGGTTTCGCCGCGCACCACCAGGGTGACGTGGCTGCCGAGGGCCTGCAAGATGCCGGCGATCTCGATCGCAATGTAGCCGCTGCCGATGATGGCGACCCGCTTGGGCAGCTCCTCGAGCTCGAAGAATCCATCGGAGGTCGTGCCCAGCTCGGCGCCCGGCAGTTTCGGCACCACCGGATAACCGCCGGTGGCGATGACGATGTGCGGGGCCGTGGCGTGCCAGTCGTCGATCTCCACGCTATGGGTGCCCGAAATGCGGGCATGGCCCCGCGCCAGCTGGATCTTGCGGTGCGCGAGGTTGCGCTCGTAGATGCCGTTCAGGCGGTGCACATAGGCGTCCCGGCCGGCCTTGAGCACCGACCAGTCATGGTCCACGGCCCCGAAATGGAAGCCGTAGCCGGCGCTGTCCTCGGCCGCCGCGGCGATTTCCGCGGCATTCCACATGACCTTCTTGGGCACGCAGCCCACGTTGACGCAGGTGCCTCCCAGGCGGCCTGATTCGGCCAGCAGCACCCGCGCGCCGTACTCGACCGCGCGCTGCGCGCACGCCAGCCCGCCGCTGCCGCCGCCGATCACGATCAGGTCGTACTGGTCCGTCATTATGGTCGGTGTCCCATGGCCGCCGGTTCCGGGCAGCGTCAGTTGTGCACACTGTAACGGCCCATGTTACAGGCACTTGAGGAGGCAATCGACCGCGTAGAATGGGCCCCCGGAAAGGAGCCGTATGCAACCCGACAACCCCCTGCTGCTGCGCAACCCGCTGCCGCGTTTCGGCGATATCCGGCCGGAGCATGTGCTGCCGGCCATCACCTGGCTGCTGGAGCGCAACCGCGCCCAGCTGGATGCCCTGCTGGCGGCGCCGGCGGCGACTTTCAGGACGCTGATCGAACCGCTCGAGGATTCCCAGCATGAACTGGCCTCGGTCTGGTCGCAGGTCAACCACCTGAATGCCGTGATGAACTCGCCCGACCTGCGCGAGGCGTACAACGCCTGCCTGCCGCTGCTGTCGGCCTGGCAGACGGACCTGGCGCAGAACGAGGCGCTGTGCCGCGCCTGCCAGCGCATCGCCGACACGGAGCACGGCCTGGAGGCCACGCAGCGGCGGGTGCTGGAACATCACCTGCGCGAATTCCGCCTGGCCGGCGTGGCGCTGGATCCTGAGCGCAAGGCGCGCTTCAAGGAGCTGATGCAGCAGCTCACCGCGCTCACCTCGAAGTTCGGCGAGAACATCCTCGATGCCACCAATGCCTGGACGTATCACGTGACCGACGCGGCGCAGCTCGCCGGGATCAATCCGACCATCGTCGAGCGCGCGCGGGCGGCCGCCGGTGATGCAGGCGGGTATCGCCTGAGCCTCGAGCAGCCCGTCTACACCGCCGTCATGTCGGACGCCCACTCCAGCGCCCTGCGGCGCACCTTCTATCAGGCCTGGAACACCCGCGCCTCGGACCAGGGGGACGCGCAGTGGGACAACTCGGCCGTGATGGAGGACATCCTGCGCGTGCGCCACGAGCTGGCGCGGCTGCTGGACTTCGCCAGTTACGCCGACTACGCCCTGGCGACCCGCATGGCCAAGAGTACCGCGGAGGTGTTCGCCTTCCTCGAACAGCTGCGCCTGGCGAGTCGCGCGACCGCCGAGCGGGAACTGCGCGAATTACAGCAGTTCGCGCAAACCACGCTTGAACCCTGGGATCTGACCTACTGGTCGGAACGCCTGCAGCGCGAGCGCTATTCGATTTCGCAGGAGCAGCTGCGGCCGTACTTCTGCCTGCCGCGGGTGCTGGAGGGATTGTTCGAAGTGGCGCAGCGCCTGTTCGGCGTGCGCATCGCCGAGCGCCCCGGCGTGCCCGTCTGGCACGAGGATGCGCGCTACTTCGAAATCCTGGATGCGGCCGGGGCTCCTTGCGGCAGCTTCTATCTGGATCCGTGTGCCCGCCCGAACAAGCAAAGCGGCGCCTGGATGGACGAATGCGTGGGCGCCAAGGGCATGAGCGGTCCGCCGGTGCTGCCGGTGGCCTACCTGGTGTGCAACTTCCTGCCGGGCGCTGCCGGTGAACCCGCGCAGCTCACCCACGATGATGTCGTGACGCTGTTCCATGAGTTTGGCCACGGCATGCATCATCTGCTGACCCGGGTGGGCTATCCGACGCTGGCGGGAATCAACGGGGTCGCCTGGGATGCGGTGGAACTGCCGAGCCAGTTCATGGAGAACTATGCCTGGCATCCGGATGTCATCCGGCGCATGGCGCGGCATGCGACCAGCGGCGATGCGCTGCCGGAGAGGCTGCTGCGCCAACTGATCACGACGCGCAACTTCCACGCCGGCCTGCAGATGCTGCGGCAGCTGGAGTTCGCGTTGTTCGATTTCAGCCTGCATGCCGGCTACGAGCCGGCTCGCGGCGCGCAGGTCGAGGCCGTCCTCGCTGCCGTGCGCGCCAAGGTCGCGGTGGTGCCCACGCCGCCGTGGAACCGCTTCGCGCACAGCTTCGGGCATATATTCGCCGGCGGCTACGCCGCCGGCTACTACAGCTACAAGTGGGCCGAGGTGCTGGCCGCGGATGCCTTCGCCGCTTTCGAGGAAACGGATGTGTTCGATCCGGTCACCGCGAAACGATTTGTCGACTGCATACTCTCGCAGGGCGGCAGCCGCGATGCGCTGGAAGCATTCGTTGCCTTCCGGGGCCGAAAACCCGACGTGCAGCCACTGCTGCGGCGCGACGGCATCGCCGCCTGAGGAGGTTTGACATATGCGTCATGAAATGTGTGACGCATCGCAGGGAAAGAGTCGATGGGGAGAACTGTGCGCAGCTTCGCTGGTCACCCATGGGGACGATGCCTAGACTGCAACATTCGACGCCACCGATCAGTACATGGGTAAGCCACGCCTCAACGACTTCGATGTAACCGGCACCGTGCAGGTGAGTTCAACCGCGGCGGTCCGCGAGGCCGTCGAAGCGCTCTGCCAGGCCACCTGGCAGAAATTCCCGTTCGAGCCCGTTACGCGCGCATTCGATCAATTTGAACGCATGTTCGCGGGAGAAGTTGCCGGTTACTACGGTGTCGATACCGTCTATCACGACCTGCAGCACACCCTGGATGTGACCCTGGCGCTGGCGCGCCTGATGGCCGGCCACGATCGCACGGTCGCGCCCGCCGGGCAGCTGGGTGCCGAACGCGCGGCGGCCGGACTGATCATCGGCCTGTTCCATGACGTGGGGTACCTGCGCCGCGCCGATGACGACGACTGCCGCCACGGCGCCGAACTGACCCGCGTCCATGTGTCCCGCGGCGCCCAGTTCCTGGCCGACTACCTGCCGCGCATCCAGATGTCCGGGTGGGCGCCCGTGGCCCGGGAAATCGTCCACTACACCGGCTATGAAGTGCCGTTCGACCGAATCGTCGTCGCCGACCCCAAGGACAGGACCTTAGGACACCTGATCGGCACGGCCGACATGATCGGACAGATGGCCGACCGCTGCTACCTGGAGAAATGCCGGGATCGGCTGTACCCCGAGTTCGTGCTCGGCGGCATGGCCCTGCCCATCAGTTCCAACGGCGGCCGCCAGGTGCGTTACGCCTCG
This sequence comes from uncultured Pseudomonadota bacterium, assembly GCA_963726995.1. Classification (GTDB taxonomy): domain Bacteria; phylum Pseudomonadota; class Gammaproteobacteria; order Steroidobacterales; family Steroidobacteraceae; genus DAIDKA01. The sequence goes on along the minus strand of CAVSEP010000006.1, from coordinate 758,345 downwards.
GGCCTGGACGTGCTGCGCCAGACCCCCGAGTTCGTGGCCGAAACCCGCGCCAAGCGCCTGGATGGGGCCTTCGGCGGCGCCTACCGTCACATCGAGGCCCTGTACGGCGGCCAGAACCCCTACATGGACATGATCGAGCGCAACGTGGGTTACCTCAATCGCGTCCTGCGCAGCGAGAACTGGCGCCTGCTCCGGCGCAATCCGCCGGTGTTCTCGGCCCTCGCGGACCCCATGGCCACGGTGCGCGGGCTGATGGTGGGCTATATCCGCAACGCCTGGTCCCCGCGCCGCTGACCGCCCCGGACGCGCGACTTCCCGTAAGCCCATAGCCTGTCGGCGGAAACCGACGGTTTTGGCCTTCCTGTGGCCTGCCCCGGCATGCGAAGGTAAGATCGTCGCAGACCTTTCCGTGATTGAATAAATAAGGGGATGCCGCGGACGTAGTTCGTCCGGCGGTCAGGCGGATTTCGTGAACGTCGTCAGTCTGAAGCTCAAGTATGCCGGCACCGCCTTCCTGGCGGTGGTGCTGGCGGCGTTCGCCTTCGTCTGCCTGTTTGCCTGGCAGCTGCACCTGCATTCACAGCGCGTGGAGAGCCTCGCCCAGGCTGCCGTACATGTTTCCGCCGTTCCCGGCTCGGCGCCGGCGAACGCGCAGCGCACCGCCACCTCCATCGAACTGCTCAAACGGCTGCACCTGGTGAGCCAGACCGATTTGCTGGATGGACTGGCGCTGGCCGCGGTGCTGGCCGGCGCCGCCGGTCTGGTGGCCGCATGGCTGGCCTGGCGGGCCGGGTTCCGGCTCGAGCAGCCCATCACCGCGCTGATCCGCAGCGCCGAACGCTTCGGCCAGGGCGACTACACCCGTCCGGTGGACATCGTGCGGCGCGACGAGCTCGGTCACCTGCAGCAGGCGCTGGAGCACATGCGCTACAAGCTGCGCCAGACGACCATCACCAAGAACTACCTGAACAGTGTCCTGAACGGCATGACGGACGCCGTGTTCGTCAGTTCGCCCGATGGCGTGGTGCGCATCGTCAATCAGGCGGCCTGCAAGCTGCTCGGTTACGCCGAGGGCGAAATCCAGGGCAAGAACATCGCCTTCATTCTCGAGGAGCGCGAGCGGCCCGGCTTCGACCTGCTGCGCGCCGCCCATGAGTCGCGCGAGACGCTGGTGCAGACCCGCCAGGGAGTGAGCATTCCGGTCTCCCTGACCGGCTCGCAGCTGGGCAGCGATGATCCGCAGTTCCAGGGCTGCATCTTCGTCGCGCGCAACATCACCGAGCAGAAGCGCACCGAGCGGCGCATCCGCTACCTCGCGCGCTACGACACGCTCACGCGGGTGCCCAACCGCATGCAGTTCCAGCACCTGCTGCAGCAGACCATTGCCCGCGGCATGCGCAACAACCATGGCGTCGCGCTGCTGTACCTGGACCTGGATCGCTTCAAGGAACTCAATGACACCTTCGGCCACGGCGCCGGGGATCGCGCGCTGGAAGTGCTCGCCGAGCGCCTGACGCGCTCGTTGCCGAAGGACGCGGTACTGGGCCGGCTCGCGGGCGATGAGTTCGCGGTGTTCATGGAGGGCCTGCCGCTCGACACCGACAACCGCGGCCCCATCGCGCATCTGGCGCGCGCGGTGCTGACCGAGATCAACCGTCCGTTCCAGCTGAACCAGCACGAGCTGTTCCTCTCCGCCAGCATCGGCGTCGCCTTCTGCCCGCGCGATGCGGAAAACGTGATCGACCTGATCCGCAATGCCGATGCCGCCATGTACTACTCCAAGCAGAACGGCGGCAACACCTTCGCCTTCTACTCCCCGGAAATGAATGCCGCGGCGGTCGAGCGGCTGATGCTCAAGAGCAAGCTGCGGCGCGCGCTGGAGCGCGACGAGCTGGTGATCCACTACCAGCCCAAGGTCGACCTGTCCGACGGCCGCATCGTCGGCGCCGAGGCGCTGCTGCGCTGGCGGCTGCCCGGCCACGGCGACATTTCCCCGGCGCAGTTCATTCCGCTGGCCGAGGAGACCGGGCTGATCCTGGAGATCGGCGAATGGGTGCTGAACCGCGTGTGCACGGACTACCGGCGCCTGCAGTCCGAAGTGGCCGACCCGGGGCGCATTTCGCTGAATCTGTCGCTCAAGCAGCTGCGCGAGGCCAGCTTCATCCTGCGCTGCCGTTCCGTGTTCCGCCGCCACAATGTCTCTCCCGCGCATTTCGAGCTGGAGATCACCGAGTCGACCCTCATGGCCGACACCCAGCGCACCGTGCGGCTGCTGGGCGAATTGCATGAGATGGGCCTGCACCTGTCGATCGATGACTTCGGTACCGGGTACTCCTCGCTGTCGGCGCTGCAGCAGTTCCCGATCGGCACGCTGAAGATCGATCAGTCCTTCGTCCGGGACGTCTCGGAGGATGCCGGCGATGCGACCATCGTCCGCACCATCATCGACATGGGCCGCAGCTTAGGTCTTGATGTCGTGGCCGAGGGTATCGAATCGCAGCGTCACCTGGACTTCCTGCGCGAACACCGCTGCCAGTTCGGGCAGGGCAAGCTGTTCAGCGAGCCCAACACCATCGATGCACTGCTGGTCCTGCTGGCGCGCCAGGCCGCCGGCGAAGCGCCCTTCGGCAACCTCATCCACCGCACGGGACTGGCGAGCCGCCGGGCATGATGAATCGCGGTTGAGGCGGGCATGAACGCACGGTGGGCCCGCTGGTCGTGTGCCGCCATCGCGGCGGTCTGGGGCGCGGCGGCCGTGCACTTCTCCCATCGCGAGCTGCCGCCCGGCATGCGCCTGGACAGCCCACCGCAATCTGTCCCGACCGGCGATGTGACCTTTCTGGATGACATCACCGGCGCCGATGCCTACGGCCACGGCTTCAGCTCGCACACCATCTTCGAGGCGATGCTGCGCAATATCGGCGCGGCGCGCCGCCTGGTGGTCCTGGACTGCCACCTTTGCACCGACCTGCATCGCAACGTACCGGATGCGATCGCCCCGCTGACTCCCCTGGCAAGCCAGCTGGTCGATGCGCTGCTGGCGGCCCGGGCCGCGACACCGCAGCTGCAGATCCTGGTCATCGCCGATCCCGTCAATGATCTGTACGGCTCCGCGCCCGCCCCGGAACTCGCCAGGCTGCGTGCCGCCGGCGTCGAACTGGTGACGGCGGACCTCTCGCAGCTGCGCGATCGCAACGTGCTGTACTCGCCGCCCTGGCGCGCGACGCTCAAGTGGTGGAGCCAGGGGCCGGCCGGCGGCGGCTGGCTGCCCAATCCCTACAGCGACGAGGGCCCCCGGTTCACCGCGCGCGCCTGGGCGCAGCTGGCGAACCTCAAGTCATCCGACCGGCGCGTGCTGATCACCGATGACGGCCACGGCGGCCTCACCGCGCTGGTGGGAACGACGCAGCCTGCCATGGCGACCAGCACCGACACGGTCACCGGCCTGCAGGTCCACGGGCCGGCGGTGGCGCCGCTGCTGGACAGTGAACTGGATCTGGCCCACGCCTTTGGCTGGCGGGGCGCCCTGTCGTTGTCCGAGGCCGACGCGGCGGGGCCGGCGGCAGCCGATTCGGGCGCCGTGGAATTGAAGTGGCTGGGCGAGGGCGCGTTGCGCGAGGCGCTGCTGGAACACATCAGCGCCGCGACCGCCGCGGATACCATCGACATCGCCAGCGAAAGCCTCTCAGACCGCGGACTGATCGGCGCGCTGCTGGCCGCGAGCCACCGTGGCACGACCGTGCGCATGGTGCTCGATCCGCGCCGCTCCGCCTCGCTGTGGGACAGCGGCAATCAAACGGTGGCCAGCGAGCTGATCGCCGCCAGCGACGGGCACATCCACCTGGCCTGGTACCGCACGCACAATGAACAGTTCCGCGCCGCGCTGATACTCATTCATGGCGCGGGACCCACCTGGATGGCCACCGGATCGGCGAGCCTCACGCGCCGGGATCTGGGCGACTACGACCTGGCCCTGGATGCGGTGCTGACGGCGCCGCCCGCCGCCGCGCCGGTCGCCGGCGCCCAGGCCTTCTTCGACACGCTCTGGAATGATCGGGGGCCGCCGGGCATCGAGTACACCGCGGATGCGGATACCTGGGCGGATCCCTCGCAGCTGCGCTACTGGGCCTTTCGGCTCATGGAGCTGCTGGGGGTTTCGCGGACCTGAGCAGCCGGGCCGTCTGCCCCGCCACCGCGATGGTCGCCCGATCGGCGGCCTGCGAGAACGCGGCCACCACGCTGACCATGCGATTGGCCTGCGCCGGCTCGCTTTGCGCCACCGTGAAGCTGCCGAGCAGGGCGCCGTCGCTGCGGCGAATGAGCAGACAGTGCAGCTCCACCCGGATCACCGGCGGTCCGGTCTCGGTGGCATATTCGGCCGTGAAATGATCCAGCGAAGTCTGCAGCAGATAGTCGGCGTTGAAGCCGCTGCGCTCATCGGCCACCGCACTTAGCGCGGAGTCGGCGCGCAGGACCGTCAGCTGCAGGTCCGACAGCAGCTCGGGCACGGGCGCACTCCAGCGACTGCCCGCATAGTAGTCGAGGCGATTGCCGGGACGCAGCAGGGCGATGCGATCGGTATTCAGGCCGGGGCCCGGCAGCGCGCGCGCGATGCTCAAGGTGGGCGCGACGCCCCGCGGCGCACTGTCGTCCGCCACCCGCCCGGGATCCACTGCCGCCGTGACGGCTTGCGGGGCTTGCAGCACGTACAGCTGCAGCGCCGGTGCGCTGCTGTGAAACACGCCTGCGCAGCCGGACAGCGCGGGCACCAGCACGATCAGCACGCGGCGCAGTTGCATCATGGCGGAATGGCGACTCCCTGGTCCGGCTTTTCAAACAACAGCTGCGAGGGATTCTCGTGCAGGCTGTGCGCGAGTTCGCGCACCTCGGTGACGGCCGCGCGGCTGTCGCCCAGCAGCCGCTGCACCTGCGGCAGGCTGTCACGGGTGAAGGCGCGCACGTCAGCGCGATTCTCCCGCACCATCTGGTCCAGATTCGCGGTGGCATCCCCGAGTCGCGCGGTGACCACGGCGATGTGGTCCACCGCCGCGCGCAGCTGCGGGCCCGCCCCATCCGTCACGCCGCGGACGCTGGCCGCCGTGGCGCGGAACTCCCTGGAGGTTTCATGCAGGTCGCCGATCAGCGCGCGCAGGTCCTTGAGGGTATCGGGGAGATTGCGCGTGGTGACATCCAGGTTGGTGAATGCGTGGTTGATCGACTTGAGGTTCTCCTCGTTCAGCAGCAGCTCGACCCGGCCCAGCACGTCCGATGCGCGGCCCACCATCTCCGGAAGGCTCGCGAGCAGCAGGTCGATGTTGGATTGGGACGAGCGGATGACCGGGTAGCGCTCACTGGGCACCGCATCCAGCAGCCGCTTGTTGCGCGCGTTGCGCAGCAGATCGATGAACAGCACCCCGGTGACGCCCTGCTGGGAGAGTTCCGCCACCGAGTCCTCGGACACCGGCGTCGCCGAGTCGATATCGACGATCACCTGCACCCGACCGGCATTGCGGTGATCGATGTACATGGACACGACCCGTCCGACATTCACGCCGAGGTAGCGTACCGGGGCGCCCTGAGTCAGGCCGCTGACGCTGCCGTCGAAATAGACCTCGTAGCGCGTGAAGTCGCGATGCTCGCGGGCGTCGGTGTACCAGTACACGAACAGGCCGGCCATGGCGATGACCAGCAGCACGAAGGCACCCACGGCCGCATAGTTTGCTTCACGCTCCATCAAGGCTCTCCGGCGCGCGCGCTGTAGCCGCGGGCCCGCACCCCATGGAAGTACGCCTGGATCCAGGGGTGGGGATTGTCCAGGATGCCGGCCAGGGTGTCGCTCACCATCCGCCGGTCCACGATTACGCCGACACGATTGCAGGTACGGAAGATCGTGTCCAGATCATGGGTGATCATCACCACGGTCAGATGCAGATGCTGGTGAAGATACAGCAGCAGCTGATCGAAGGCCGCGGCGCTGATCGGATCCAGGCCCGAGGTCGGTTCATCCAGGAGCAGCAGCTGTGGATCCAGCGCCAGCGCCCGCGCCAGGGCGGCGCGCTTGATCATGCCGCCGGACAGCTGCGCGGGATACTTGCCGGCCGCATCCGCCGGCAGGCCGACCATGCGCACCTTCAGCATCGCCAGTTCATCCAGATCGGCGGGGCGCAGGTGCAGGTACTCCAGCATGGGCAGCTGCACGTTCTGCAGCACCGTCAGGGCGCTGAACAGCGCGCCCTCCTGGAAGGTCACGCCGTATTCGGCCTTCACGGCCCGCAGCTCCCGCTGGCTCATGCGCGTCACGTCCTCGCCGTTCAGACGCACGGTGCCGGCGACCGGATGCTGCAGCCCCAGGATGCTCCGCAGCAGCACCGACTTGCCGGACCCGGAGCCGCCGACGATGCCGAAGATCTCGCCGGTCTCGACGCTCATGCTCAGGTCGTCATGCACCACCTGGGCGCCGAAGCGATTGACCAGGCCCAGGACTTCCACCCGCGGCGCCACCTTCAGATGTCCAGCTTCATGAACAGCATGGCGAACAGCGCATCGGCCAGCAGCACGACGAATATGGCCTCCACCACCGCCACCGTGGTCAGCCGGCCCAGCTCCCGCGAGGAGCCGCGCACCTGCATGCCGCGGTAGGTCCCCGCGAGGCCGATGAGCATGCCGAACACCGGCGCCTTCACCAGGCCGGTCCAGAAGGTGGTCGGGGCGATGGCCTCGTTCATGCGGATCAGGTACTGCGGCAGGGGAATGTCCAGCAGGTACTTGCACAGCAGCGCGCCGCCGGTCAGGCCCACGGCATCGGCGATGACCGTCAGCAACGGCAGGGCCAGGGTGAGCCCGATGATGCGCGGCAGGATCAGCACCTCGTAGGGGTCCACGCCGATGGCGCGCAGCGCATCCACCTCCTCGTTCAGGTGCATGGAGCCGATTTCCGCAGCGTAGGCGCTGCCTGAACGGCCAGCCACGATGATGGCCGTGAGCAGCACGCCGAGCTCGCGCAGCACGCCGATGGTGACCAGGTCCACGACGAACAGCTCCGCGCCAAAGCGGGCCAGCTGCTGCGCGCTCATGTAGGCGACGATGACGCTGATCAGGAAGGCGATCAGCGCGACGATGGGAATGGCCGTGATGCCGGTTTCAAAAACGTGCCGGGCGATGGAAATCGGTCGCAGCCGGCGCGGCGCCCGCACCGCCGCCACGGCGGTTGCCCCGATGCGCCCGAAGAACGCCAAGCCGCTGACCAGATCGGCCCAGCCGCCGACGACCCGGCGTCCCAGGGCTTCCACCGGCTCCTCGATGTAATGCGGTCCGGGCACCGCCGGATCGGCGCTGGCGGCGGGCTGCGCCATGGCGGCATCGATCAGGCGCAACTGATCCGGGGCGGCGGGGGCGAACTCGACCCGCGCGCCGCCCGCGGCGGCTCGCTGCACGAAATCGCGCAGCTTCACGCTGGCGGACAGGTCCAGGGTCTGAAGCCGCGAGGTATCGATGGACACGCGCGTGGCGCCGGCGAGCTGCACGGCGTCCAGCTCGCCCGCCAGGGCATCAAGGTGAGTGACGCGCCAGGCGCCGGTCAGCTGAAGATCGACGCTCTGCGCGGTGCGGCGACTTTCCAGATACACGGGGCCGTCCGGAACATCTTTAGGTGTCGTCCCGATACTGCCTGATGCGGATCGTGGCCACAATCAACAACGCCGCCACGCCCAACCCCAGCCACAGGTCGACATTGCTGAACACGGGTAAGGGATCGACATTGAAGAACAGCAGATTCAGCGTCGGGCCCCGGCTGATGCCGGTGCCGGTGCCGGCAAACGGCAGCGCGGAATGCGTGAACACGACCCCCAGCCGGTAGAACAGGATGCTCATCACATGATTGGTGCCCAGCGCGATCCGCTCCAGCATGATGAGGATCACCGGCGGCAGGAATACCCACAGCTGGACGCTGCGCCGCGCCCACGCCGACAGCAGCAGCAGCAGGGCCGTGATGGGCGCGAACCACAATACCCCGGCCACCACCGCGATCAGGGAAACGCCCTGGATCCGCAGCCAGGTGCCCGCATCCCAGAACACGCCCGCGTGGTCCTGCCAGGCACGCCACACCGTGATGCCGGAGATCAGAAGGGTGGTCAGGGCCGATACCAGGTAGACGCCCAGCGGCACTATCACCATCACCACCAGTACCTTCGAGAGCACCGTGAGCGTGTCGGACACCGGCATGGACTTCCAGAACAGGATGCTGCGGTCCTTGCGCTCGGTGTACAGGCAGTCCCCGGCGTACATCCACATGATGATTCCCAGGGTGATGAACTGCGGCAGCGCCCAGTACGCCATGTACACGCCGAACAGCGCATGCCGCTGCTCGGGCAGCGCCGCGAAGCTGGAATCAAAGTTGACCTTGCCGATGATGGCGACGACCAGCAGCAGCGCCGCCACCGACAGCGGCGCGATCCACAGCGCGCGATGTTCCCAGAACTCGCGCCGGATCAGGGTGCGCAGCACCGGTGGCCGCCCGGCCGCGGCCGGCGCGGGCGCCGGATCGGCGTCGAGCTGATCGATGGTGGGCTCTGGATTGCTCATACGGCCTGCATCTTTGCCACGAACAGGTCGGCGATCGAGGGAGTGCGGACATCGCCCAGCGGCTCGAGCGTCTCGGGCGCATGGCCCTCGAAGAACATCGCCACGCGGCCGAAGATTTCCCGCTCGTAGAAGGGGCGCAGGGCGCGGGCGCGATCCACCTGGCCCGGGCCCACGGTGAGCTGCGCGTATTGCCGGGCCAGTGTTTCCACCGGTTCCGACAGCGTGACGCGGCCGTGGCGCAGGAACACCACGTCGGTGAGCAGGTGCTCGATCTCCTCCACCTGATGGGTGGTCAGCAGGATGGTGCGTTCCTTGTCGAAATAGTCATTCAGCAGGGTGTCGTAGAACTGCCGCCGGTACAGCAGATCCAGCCCCAGCGTGGGTTCATCGAGCACCAGCAGCCGCGCGTCGATGGCCAGGATCAGCGCCAGATGCAGCTGGGTCACCATGCCGCGGGACAGCTCCCGCACCCGGCTGTTCATCCGCAGATCGGTCTTGCGCAGGAATTCCTCGGCGCGCGCCCGATTGAAGCGCGGATGCACGCCGGCCACGTAGTCCAGGGCCTGGCTCACCTTCATCCAGCGCGACAGCACGGCGACATCGGCGATGAAGCAGACATCCCGCATCAGGTCATCGCGCTGGGTACGGGGGTTGCGACCCAGCACCGTCAGGTCGCCCTCGAAGCTGGTGAGGCCCAGGATGGCCTTGAGCGCGGTGGTCTTGCCGGCGCCGTTGGCGCCGATCATGCCCACGATGCGGCCCGAAGCCACGCTGAAGGTGACCCCATCCAGGGCGCGATTGGCGCCGTAGGACTTGCGCAGTCCGCGCGCTTCGATGACGGCCGTCACTGCTTCTTCTCCGTTGGCGTTGCAGGACCCGGCCTGGCGGGCGCGATGGCGTTCAGCAGATCCGCGGCGGAGAGGCCCAGCCGGGCGATGGTGGCGTGCACCTTGGGCCATTCCTCTTCAAGGAAGCGATGGCGCTCGTCCTTCAGCAGCGCAGCTCCTGCGCCGGTGCTGACGAACATGCCCCGGCCGCGGCGCTTCTCGACCAGGTGCTCGTCGACCAGCTGCTGGTAACCCTTCAGGACGGTCAGGGGGTTGAGGCGGAACTCGGAGGCGACGCTGCGCACCGAAGGCAGTGCATCGCCCTCCTTGAGTACCCCTTCCAGAATCATGGCGACCACCCGGTCCCGCAGCTGCCGGTAGATCGGCACACTATCTTCCCACTGCGGATCCATGAACGCTCCGGGACACCCGTATCGGGCTAGTAGCGTTCTAATCTACCAGAACAGTGGAAGGTGTTGACGAGTCCACGCTGCGCTCGGAGGTAGGCGAGGTCTGACCGGTGACCTGGGCCTGCTCGGTCGTCAGGTTAAACCCATGCAGCAACAGGGCGTTGGGGGCCATCGCGATCAGCGCGCAGACCAGTACTTTCAGATTCACAGTGTTTGCATTGCTCATGACATCGATCCTTCGTCTTAGGTGCCGGTAGGCGGGTCGCCTTTCCTAGTCACCTTGGTGTTATATATAACTACAACACTACACTGGTGTCAAGCTCCATCACCTAGACGCAGTTCACGGATCGGAGCGCCGGTCGGCCTAAGCCCACGGGTCCGCCCCGACCGGTAGAATCGCCGGTCACCTTCCGTGGAGTCCGTCATGAAGCAAGCTGTGAATGTCGCCATCACCGGTGCCGCCGGTCAGATCGGCTATGCCCTGGCTTTCAGGGTCGCCTCTGGCCAGATGTTTGGCCCGGATCAGCCCGTCAACCTGCACCTGCTGGAGATCCCCCAGGCTCTGCCCGGGCTGCAGGGCGTGGTCATGGAGCTGGATGATTGCGCCTTTCCCACCCTGAACAAGGTGGTGGCCACGGACGATGCCAAGGTCGCCTTCAAGGACTGCAACGCCGCGATGCTGGTGGGCGCCCGCCCCCGCGGTCCGGGCATGGAGCGCAAGGACCTGCTGCTGGCCAATGCGCAGATTTTTTCCGCGCAGGGCAAAGCGCTGAATGCCGTCGCGGACCGCAATGTGAAGGTGCTGGTGGTCGGCAATCCCGCGAACACCAACGCACTGATCGCCCGCGCCAACGCCAAGGACCTCAACGCGCGCAATTTCACCGCCATGACCCGCCTGGACCACAACCGCGCGCTCGCGCAGCTGGGACAGAAGACCAACACGCACGTCAGCCGCATCCGCAAGATGATCATCTGGGGCAACCACTCCGCCACCCAGTACCCGGACGTGAGTCACGCCACCGTCGACGGCAAGCCGGCGACCAGCCTGGTGGACCAGAAGTGGATCGATGAGAGCTTCATTCCGGTGGTGCAGCAGCGTGGCGCCGCGGTGATCAAGGCGCGCGGCTCCTCCTCCGCGGCCTCGGCGGCCTCGGCGGCGCTGGACCACCTGCGCACCTGGGCGCTGGGCAGCCCCGAGGGCGACTGGGTCAGCATGGGCGTGCCGTCGGATGGCAGCTACGGCATCCCGGCGGGCGTCATCTATTCCTATCCGGTAACCTGCCGCAACGGTGACTACCAGATCGTCCAGGGCCTCGCCATCGATGAGGGCAGCCGCAAGCGCATGACGAGCACCGAGACCGAACTGAAGGAAGAGCGCGAGGGCGTGAAAGACCTGCTGGGCTGAAACAACGCAGCAGCATGAGGGGAAGTCATGTACGGCGCGATCATCACCTTGCTGTTCCTGGCGGCCATCGTCGTGCTGACCTACCGTCGCCTGGGTCTGCTCGCTTTCAGCTGTACCCTGACCCTGCTGCTGGCGCTGTACGCCTACCTGGCGCCGCCGGCTCCGGCCTGGAAGAGCCTGCTGTGGATCTTCACGGCCGCGCTGTGGCTGCTGAACATCAAACCCTTGCGTGCGCGCGCTCATCAGCGCCCCCTTCCTCAAGTCCTATCGGCGCCTGCTGCCCTCGATGTCGCAGACCGAGAAGGAGGCGCTGGAGGCCGGCACCGTCTGGTGGGACGGTGAGCTGTTCACCGGCGCGCCGCGCTGGGAAAAACTGCAGGGCGCCAGAGCGCCGCGCCTGACCACCGCCGAGCAGGCCTTCCTCGACGGGCCCTGCGAGCAGCTGTGCGCCATGCTGGATGACTGGGACATCACCCACCGGCGCGCCGACCTGCCCCCTGAAGTCTGGTCGTTCCTCACGACCCGGGGCTTCTTCGCCATGATCATCCCGAAGCAGTACGGCGGACTGGAATTCTCGGCCTACGCGCACTCCTGCGTGCTCGCCAAGATCGCCAGCCGCAGCACCACCTGCTCCTCCACCGTCGCGGTCCCCAATTCCCTGGGGCCCGCGGAACTGCTCAATCACTACGGCACCCAGGAGCAGAAGGATCACTACCTGCCGCGCCTCGCGCGCGGCGATGAGATCCCCTGCTTTGCCCTCACCGGGCCGCGCGCGGGCTCGGATGCCGCATCGCTGCCGGATACCGGGATCGTCGGCCGCGGCACCTGGCAGGGGCGCGAAGTGCTCGGGCTGACGCTGAACTTCTCCAAGCGCTACATCACCCTGGCGCCGGTCGCCACGGTCATCGGCCTGGCCTTCCGGATGTTCGATCCGGACAAACTCCTGGGCGAGCGCACGGATCTGGGCATCACCGTCGCCCTGATTCCGCGCGACACGCCGGGCATCAGCATCGGCCGCCGGCATTTCCCGCTGAACATCCCCTTCCAGAACGGCCCCATCCAGGGACAGGATGTGTTCGTGCCGCTGGACTGCATCGTGGGCGGACCGGCCATGGCGGGGCAGGGCTGGCGCATGCTGGTCGAGCAGCTGTCGGTGGGACGCTGCATCTCCCTGCCCTCCAATGCCACCGGCAGCGCCAAGGCGGCCGTGTGGGCCACGGGCGCCTATGCGCGGGTGCGGCGCCAGTTCAATCTGCCGATCGCGCGCTTCGAGGGCATCGAGGCCGTGATCGCGCGCATGACGGGTCTGACCTACACCATGGATGCGGCCCGCTCGGTCACCGCCGGCGCCATCGACGGAGGCGAGAAGCCCTCGGTGCCCTCCGCGATGCTCAAGTATCACGTCACGGAGATGAGCCGCATCGTGGCCAACGATGCCATGGACGTGCACGGCGGCAAGGGGATCTGCCTGGGGCCCAACAACTACCTGGCGCGCGGCTACCAGACCGTGCCGGTGGCGATCACCGTCGAGGGCGCCAACATCCTCACGCGCAATCTCATCATCTTCGGCCAGGGCGCGATCCGCTGCCATCCTTTCGTCCTGAAGGAAATGGAAGCGGCCCGCAATCCGGACGCCCGGGCGGGCGTGGCGCAGTTCGACCAAGCGCTGTTCGGCCACATGGGATTCACGCTGTCGAACGCCATGCGCTCGCTGGTGATGGCGCTCACCCTGGCGCGCCTGCGCGGCGTGCCGGACCACGGGCCGACGCGCCGCTACTACCAGCACATCGAGCGTTTCAGTGCTTCATTCGCCTTCGCCGTCGATGTGGCCATGCTGACCCTGGGCGGCTATCTCAAGAAGAAGGAGTCCCTGAGCGCGCGCCTGGGCGATGTGCTCTCGGCCATGTACCTGGCCTCGATGGTGCTCAAGCACTACGACAACGAGGGCCAGCCGCAGGCCGATCTGCCCATCGTCGAGTGGGCCTGCCGCAACTTGCTGTACTCGGCGCAGGAACAGCTGCACGGCTTCCTGAGAAATTTTCCCAATCGGTTCCTGGCAGGATTGATGCGCCTGCTCATCTTTCCGCGCGGCCTCACCTATTTCGCCCCGTCGGACCGTCTCTCGCGGCAGGTCGCGAATCTGGTCACCGCGCCGACCCCGACGCGGCTGCGGCTGGGCACCCATGCCTATACGACGCTCCAGGACGCGAATCCGCTGGGCCTGCTGCAGGAAGTGCTCACCCTGGTGGAAGGCGCCGAGGCGCTGGAGAAGCGCATCCGCGAGGAGGGCGTGAAGACCGGACGCGTGACCGCGCTGGATCTGCCCGGCCGGATCGTCCAGGCGGTGGCCGCCGGCATCCTGACCGAAGCGCAGGGTGCGAGCCTCGCGGACTTCGACCGCAAGGTCATGCAGATCGTGCGGGTGGATGATTTCGCGCCGCACGAACTGGTGCCCGGCAGCTGAGTTTGTCTCTGCCGGCCGAGGTGTCTAAGCTGGTCCCCGATTCCTGCCCCCCCATGCAAGGAGCTCCCATGCGCACTCTCGCTCTCGCCGCTTTGCTGTTTGCCGTTTCCACCGGCGCCGCCGTCGCAGCCGCTGCCACCCCCGACCACTACTGGCCCCACGGTGCCAGGATCAACATCGTCAGCCCCAAATCGGGTGCCAAGGTCAAAAGCCCGGTTACGATCGTATTCGGTCACAAGGGCCTGGACCATCGCGCCCGCCGGGGATAAGACCCCCAACACCGGCCACTTCCACCTCCTGATCGATGAGGGCGTGCCCGCCGACCTTTCCGTGCCCCTGCCCACCACCGAGCACCTGCTGCACTACGGCAAGGCGCAGACCGAAGTGACCCTCGATGCCACCAAGCTGGCTCCCGGCAAGCACACGCTGCAGCTGATCATGGGCGATGGCAGCCACGTCCCGCACAACCCGGCGCTGGTGTCGAAGAAGATCACCATCACGGTCGAATAGGACCCCGGTGAGCGTCGCCCGGGACGTCTCTGCATGTGGACATGGACGCGTTCTACGCGTCCGTGGAGCAGCACGACGACCCGCGCCTGAAGGGCCTGCCGGTCATCGTGGGCGGCACCGGCCCGCGGGGGGTGGTCGCGGCCGCCAGCTACGAAGTGCGCAAATTCGGGGTGCGCTCGGCCATGCCCATGCGCCAGGCGCTCGAGCGCTGCCCCGATGCGGTCTGCGTGCGCCCGCGCATGGGCCGTTACCAGGAAGTCTCGCGGGTGGTGTTCGCGATCTTCCATGAGTTCACGCCCCTGGTGCAGGGCCTGTCGCTGGATGAGGCCTTCCTGGACGTGACCGCGGGCCGCCAACCGGTGCTGCACATCGCCCGCGAGATCAAGCAGCGTATCGCGCAGCGCACGGGACTCACGGCCTCGGTCGGCGCGGCCGCCAACAAGCTGGTCGCCAAGATCGCCTCGGAGCTGAACAAACCCGACGGCCTCACAATCGTGACGCCGCAGACGCTGCGCGCGACCTTGGATCCGCTGCCGGTCCGGCGCCTGCCAGGCCTCGGCGGCAAGACGGGCGTGCGGCTGGAGGCCGCGGGGGTGCGCACCCTGGGTGATCTGCGCGTGGCGCCGGATGCACAGCTGTGGCCGGTATTCGGCCGGCACTCGCAGCATTACCGCGACCGTGCCGCGGGAATCGATGACCGGCCGGTGGTGGCCGAACGCCAGGAACTCTCGATCAGCGCCGAGGACACCTTCGACCAGGACATCCGCGATCGGCGGCAATTGCGCCAGGCGGTGGCGCAGCTGGCGGACCTGGCCACCAGCCGGGTGCGCGACCGGGAGCTGGCTGCCGGCTGCATCTGCCTGAAGATCCGCGAGCACGACTTCACGACGGTCACCCGCCAGCGGGCCGTTCAGCCCGCCACCCAGGATCGCCGCATGATCGCCGCGGTGGCCACCCAACTGCTGGAGCAGTGGCTGGACGAACACCCGGCCGCGTCGCTGCGGCTGCTGGGCGTCGCCCTGCGCTCGCTCACGCCGGCCACGCAGCTGGACCTGTTCGGCGCGCAGACCGGGGATGCCGACGCGGCGATGGATGCCGTGCGGCAGCGCTTCGGCAAGCAGGCGCTGCGCCGCGCCAGCAGTCTGTAAGCGGACCCGCCATGTATCGCGCCTTCTTCGGACTGAACGAGAAGCCCTTCGCGATTACGCCGGATCCGCGCTACCTGTTCCTGAGCGAGCGGCATGCGGAGGCCCTGGCGCATCTGCTCTATGGCATCACCGAAGCCGGTGGCTTCATCCAGCTCACGGGCGAGGTGGGCACCGGCAAGACCACCGTGGTCAGATCGCTGCTGGCGCAGACGCCGCAGCATGCCGAGATCGCCCTGATCCTCAATCCACGCATGACGGCCCCCGAGTTCCTGCTCACCATCTGCGAGGAGCTGGGCATCGGAGTGCAGGACTCGGCCACCGGGAGCCTGAAGGATCTGGTCGATATCCTGAGCCAGTACCTGCTGCGCGCCCATGGCGGCGGCAAGCGGGTCGTACTGATCGTCGATGAGGCCCAGAATCTCGCCCCGGAAGTGCTCGAACAGGTGCGGCTGCTCACCAACCTCGAGACCAACACCCAGAAGCTGCTGCAGATCATCCTCATCGGCCAGCCGGAGCTGCGGGACCTGCTGGACCGCAATGAGCTGCGGCAGCTGGCCCAGCGCATCACCGGCCGCTACCACCTGTGCCCGCTCAGTATCGATGAGACCACCGCCTACGTGCGCCATCGCCTGCGCGTGGCCGGTGCGACCAACGATATCTTCACACCGGCCGCGCTGCGCGAAGTGCATCGGCTCTCCCGCGGCGTGCCGCGCCTCATCAATGTGCTGTGCGACCGCGCGCTGCTGGGCGCCTATACGCAGGACCGGCACCTGGTCGGCGCGGCGTTCGTGCGGCGCGGCGCCGCCGAGGTGTTCGGCCGGCCGGTGTTGCCCTGGTGGGCGCCGTGGAGCGTGGGCGCGCTGACCGCGGCCGTCGTGATCTGCGGTGGCCTGGCGGCCTGGCGCTATGGCCCGTGGGGCCGGGGCAGCGCGACCGTGGCGGTGCACCCGACATCCGCTCCCGGCGTCGCGGCCAACTCCGCCGCGGCCGCCAGTGCGCCGGTTGTTTCGATGCCGCGCGCCGCGCCCGAGCCGCAGCCGCCACTGGGCGCGCTGCTCGCCGGTCATGCCGCGCAGACCACGCCCGACGCCGCGTTCGGCCGCCTGTTCGGCATCTGGGGCGCGCATTACCAGGCCGGAGCGTCCGATCCGTGTGCGCAGGCCGCCGCGCAGGGACTGGAATGCTATGAAGAAAAAGGCACCATCGCGCAGCTGCGGCTGTACAACCGGCCCGCGATCCTGATGCTCACCGACGAGCAGGATGGCGCGCACCAGGTGGTGTTGAGCGGGCTCGACACTGAGCATGCCGAGGTGGATATCGGCGGCGAGCCGCACCCGGTGAGCATCGGGGACCTGTCCCGGTACTGGTTCGGCGACTTCATCCTGCTGTGGCGACCGGGCACCCATGACCCCAGGACGCTGTCGCCCGGCATGCACGGGGCAGAAATCCGCCAGCTGCGCCAGCAGCTGTGGGGGCTGACGGGCAAAGCTGCCCCGGGCAACCCCAGCGACGTCTACGATGGAGAGCTCGCGCAACTCGTGCGAGACTTCCAGCGCGCCCATCGCCTGACTGCGGATGGCGTCGCCGGCGTGCAGACCCTGGTGGTGCTCAACAGCGCGCTGGCGAAACCCGACTCGCCACAACTTGCGTCATTGCCGGAACACGGTAGCTGAATATGTCCTTCATTCTCGACGCACTGAAGAAATCCGAGAACGAGCGGCAACGCGCGGACGCGCCGGCGCTGTATGAGATGAAGGCGGCACCTCCCCGGCGGGGCGTAGCCACCTGGCTCATCGTGCTGGCCGCCCTGCTGATCATCAACGTCCTGGTGCTGTCCGTCGTGCTGCTGCGTGGCAATCACGCCGCGGCGCCCGAGGCGAACGCTTCCGGGACCGGCAGCCCTGCGGCGGCCGGTCCGACCCCGGCCGTGGCGGCCAATCCGCCGCTGATGGCCGCGGCGCCAGCCACCGCTGCGGCCCCCCCGGCAGCCGCGCCGGCGCCGGACAATGCGCCCCAGGCCGCCCCGGCCGGCACCGGCGCCGGGGATGATGACGCGCCGGCGGTGGAACCCTCCCGGGGGGCCGCGGCTGCCGCCAACGGCGATGTACCCACCTACGAGCAGGCCGCCAGCGCACCCGGTGCGAACCTGCCCGAGCTTAAGCTTGATCTTCACGCCTACGCCAGCAATCCCGCCGACCGCTTCGTCTTCCTTAACATGCTGAATCTGAAGGAAGGCCAGACTTCGCCGGCGGGGGTCCGGGTGGAGACCATCACCCCCGACGGGGCCATCCTCTCCTGGCGCGGCACCCGGTTCTTCCTGCACAGCCAGTAGACCGAATTCACAGAAATCGATGCCGCTGCGCGACATTCGGATGGGCTTGGGTCATGTTTGACCCGAGGGCCCATACGTGTCTGTTTCACCGCAGAATTCCCCGCTTCTGGAGGCGCCTGCCGGCCCTGTGCCGCCTGCGGGCGGCCCCCACATTGGCGAAACGCTGGTACTGCTCACCCATGACCAGTCGCTGACCGACGCGCTCGCCAACGTCGTTCCCGCGGGACGAACTGCTCGTGGTGGCCGATGAGTCGGCGCTGGCTCAGGGCCTGTTGAGCGCCAATGCGGGCATTGCCTTCATCGACGCGGGCGCCCTCGGCGCCCGCCCCGGCGTGGCCGAGCAGCTGATCCTGCGCCTGCACAACCAGCTGCCCGATGTCGTCCTGGTGGTGGCGGGCGATGGCGCGGCGCAAGCCGAGCTCGCCGCCCTGGTCACCGACGGAACGATCTACCGCTACGTCCACAAGCCCGTTTCGGCACAGCGGGTCAAGCTGTTCGTGGATGCGGCGTGGCGCAAACGCGATGGCTTGAGCAGTGCCAGCGGCCTGTTTCCCGCCCTGCCGATGGCGCAGTTGACGCTCATCGAACCCATGCGGCGGCCGGTGCCCTGGCCGGCGATCGGAGCCGCGGTGGTCGTCACCGGCGCGGGAATCGCCTGGTACATGCTGCGCACCAATTCTGACTCCGGCCCGCAACCCCCAATGCCGTCCGCGGCGACAGTAACAGCGCAAGCCGTGGCGCCACCCGCCGTGGCTCCAGTGGCGCATGCGCGCCACGAACCCAGACCTCCTGCCGCGAGCGTTGATCTTGAGCATGTCGAAACGGTCATCGTGCGTCCGCGCGCCAGCGCGCGGCGGCGCGCCGTCGAGGCGGCGGCGCCTACCCCGGCAAAGCCGGATACGGTGCGGGCCGCGACGCCAGCGGCCGCTGTGGCCCTGACGCCGACGATTTCCAGTTCTCCGGAGATGGTCAGCCCGCCCAGTTCCACGCCGCCGGCCAGCGAGGCCAGGGATCCCCTGTCGGTGGCCGCCATCATCCTGCAGCGCGAGTACGCCCCGGATCCGGAATTCCCGGAGATCGCCCGCGAGCAGGATCTGTCCGGCTTCGTCGACCTGGAATTCACCGTGAACCCGGACGGCAGCGTGGCGGACGTGACGGTGCTGAAATCGCAACCGGCGGGAGTGTTCGACAAGTCGGCCGTCAGCGCCGTGGGCCAGTGGCGCTACCGGCCCATTTCCCGCGACGGCGTGCCGGTCAGCGAGCACGCGCGGCTGCGGCTGAACTTCGCCTACAAGCAGAATCCGACGCCATGAATGCGCGCCTGCTGATCGTCGACCGGGACGCGCACTACCGCGAATGGCTGCGCAATCACCTGGGCGTGCTGTTTCCGGAAGGCGCGGTCACCGCGATCGATGCGCGCGAATTCGAATCCCGCATGGAAACGCTCACCCGGCAGGAATTCGACCTGGTCATGTTCGTCGCCCAGTTTGGCTACAGCCCGGAGGATCCGCATTCGGAAGGGCTGGAGTGGCTGCGACTGCTGCGTGACCGGCCGGAATTGCCGGCCGTGATCGCGGTCGCCGAGGACGGCAACGAACTGACCGCCGTGCGCGCGCTGCAGCTGGGCGCCGTCGACTACCTGCCCAAGCGCCTGGTGAGCCCGGACCGACTGCGCACCGCCGTGAAGCTGGCGCTGCGCCGGGTGGAGCTGGATGCCGTGCAGTCCGCGGAGCCCATCGAGGAGACCGCCGAGGCCTCCCAGACCGCCCGTTCCCTGCGTGACCCCATACCGGGCTACACCATCCGCAAGACCATCGGCGAATCCGACAAGGCGCTGGTGTACCTGGCGAACAGCGAGAAACTGGGCACCGACGTGGCCCTGAAGGTCACCAAGCGCGAAGACGATGAGCAGGACGACCCGCAGGTCTTCGCCCGCGAATACGCCGCACTATCGGCGCTGCGCAATCCGGCGATCGTGACGATCTACGACTACGGCACCAACGCCGGCCGTGAATTCCTGGCCATGGAGTACTTTCCGCGCGGGGACTTCAAGACCCGGCTGTTGCGCGGCATTCTCGAGGCCGATGCCCTGCGCTACCTGGAGCAGATCGCCCGCGCCCTGCAGGTCGTGCACGAGGCGGGCATCCTGCATCGGGACCTCAAACCCCCGAACCTGATGCTGCGGGAGAATGACACCCTGGTGCTGATCGACTTCGGCCTGGCACGCAGTGTCGGTGGCGCCGCGAACAGCACCCGCACCGGCGTATTGCGCGGCTCGCCTTACTACATGAGTCCCGAGCAGGCCCTGGGCGAGGATCTCGACGGGCGTACCGACCTGTACAGCCTGGGCGTGCTGTTCTACGAAATGATCACCGGCCGCAAGCCCTACACGGGCATGTCGGCCATCGACGTACTGCAGCAGCACGTCACCGCACCCCTGCCGCAGCTGCCGCACTCTCACATGCACCTGCAGGCGCTGCTGGACGGGCTGATCGCCAAGTCGCGCGATGACCGCTTCGCAACGGCCGAGCAGGCCATCGAAGCCATCGCCGGCATGCGGGCGCTGCGCCGCACGGGCACCCGGCGATAAGACCGGTCAGTGGCCGGGCGTCACCGCCACCGCGCCGGCACCCTCGGCACTGCGGGCACTCTCATAGCGCTTGCCCAGCACCCAGGCGATCGGGAACCACACCAGCGATACGCCGATGCCCAGCACGGCCAGCCCGATGTCGCCGAAGCCCTTCAGCACCCCGACGCTGGCGAAGGAGGCGACCAGATCACCGCCGCGATAGACCACGGTGTCGATGACGTTCTTGGCCTTGTACTTGCTCTGCTGGTCCACGACGGTGAACAGCATTTCGCGGGTCGGCTTGGCGACGGCGTATTCGGCCACGCGCCGCACCACCTGCAGGCTGCCCAGGATCAGCAGCACCGGCGAGAAGGCGATCGCGAGGAACGCGAACACCATGATGATGGGATTGAGCAGCAGGCCGAACTTGACGCCGAAGCGCTTGATGATGCGGCCCGTACCGAGCAGCTGGATCACCACCGCGAGGCTGTTGACGACCAGTTCGATGGTCGCGTAGGCCTGCGTGCGCTGATCGTGATTGGTGAACGCCTTGGTGATCAGATCGCCCAGCTGGGTGTAGACGATGGTGGAAATCGAGGTCATCAGGAACAGGAAGCCCGCGATCAGCAGCAGGTAGGGCGACCTGGCCAGCAGGATGAAGCCATCGAGCGGGTTGCCGCCGCCCAGGCGCTGATTGATGTTGGTGCGCTGCGCCTCGCTGCCCGATGCCGCCACCAGCCTCGCACGGACGCGCTCGAGGACCTTCACCAGCAGCGCGGTCACCACGAAGCCCGCCGCCGCGATCAGCATCAGGCCGTTGTTGCCGACGCGCGTTGCCAGGAAGGTCGCGATCAGCGGGACCGACGATGCCCCCGACCGTGCCGTCCCGCGGCGATGAAGCCGAACAGCCGCTTCGCCTGCGAGCGCGAGAAGATGTCGGCCATGAAGCTCCAGAACACCGAGATGATGAGCATGTTGAAGACGCTCACCCAGATGTAGAAGCCGGCGGCGACGCAGCGGTCCGACACCTTGCCGCCGGTGAACAGCAGCGTAGAAGCCAAGAATGGTGACGCGCGATGAAGCCGTACACCCAGGGCAGGAAGGTCGACAGCTTGATGCGCGAGGCCATGCCGGCGTACAGCGGCGCCAGGATCAGCGTGCCGATGAAGGTGCCGGTGAACAGCTCGTTCAGATGCTTGATGCCGTACACGGTGCCCATGGCATCGCGCACCGGCTTGATCACCGAGTAGCTGCCGAAGAGGAAGAAGAAGTACACCATGCTCAGCACCACGGCCGACAGTTCGTGGGGCTCGACTCCCGCCAGCGACTTGAGGGCACGCGCGAGCAGGGAGGGGCTGTTGGGCTGAGACATGTTTGATCCTGAAAGCCTTGAGGCGCGGCGACTATAGCCCAACCGCGGTCCGGGGTTGAAGCGCTGCGGCGGCAGCCAGCGGGTACTACACCTGTGCCGGCCGGTCGCCGCGGTGCGCCTCCTGGCGCGCCCGCAGCACCTCGTAGCGTTTCCCCAGCAGCAGCGCACCCATGCCCCAGATCAGGGAAATGCCGATGCCGGCGGCGGCCGAGCCGATGACCCGCAGTCCCGCCGCGCGCAGGCACGGTCTCCATCCAGGCGCCGGCTCAGATCGCCAAACCGGTACACCACCGTGTCGATGACGTTCTTGGTCCTGTAGCGGTCGGCCTGGGGAACCACCGTAAAGCACATCTCGCGGCTTGGACGGGCGATGGCGTATTGAGACGCCTGGCGGACCACCTGCAGCGCCTGGATCATGAGCAATGTGGGAGACAGCGCCACGGCGACGAAGGCCAGCACCATGATGATCGGATTGAGAATGAGTCCGGCCGTCACGCCGAAGCGCATGCACGTACCTGCCGAGCCCGAACAGCAGGATGACGGCGGCCAGCACGTTCACCGCCAGCGAGATGTCGATGACGGCCACCGCGCGGGCCGCCTCTGCCGAGAAAGCCTGCGCAATCACGTCCGTCTGCATGAAGTAGGCAACGGTGTTGACCCAGGTCATCAGGAAGAAGAATGCGGCCTGACGACGCGAGTAGGGGGAACGCAGCAGTTCCCGCAAGCCATCCAGCGCGCCGCCCTGCAGGTCGATGGTCCAGCGTGGTCGGCTGACCACCCCCGCCGACCCGTCGCAGGCGCACTTTTTCGCGCATCAGCAGATGCACCAGCCCGATCACCGCCAGGAAGCCGGCGGCAGCAATCAGCAGCAGCCCCTCCAGGCCCGTCGCACGCACCGCAAAGCGGATCAACAGTGGGCCTGCGATGGCACCGAGCGTGCCGCCCGCGGCAATCAGTGCAAACAGTCGCGTGGCCTGCGCCGGCGGCAAAGATATCCGTCATGAGGGTCCAGAACACCGAGATCATGAACAGATTCACCGCGCTGAACCACACGTAATACGCGCCGCCAATCCAGCGGTTGTCGGGCGCCATTTTGAACAGCAGCTGGAACAGCAGGACATTGGCCAGCCAGAACCAGAATACGCCCGGCAGCAGCCGGTTCAAGCCGCACCCGCGCCGTCAGCCACGCGTAGATGGGAGAAGCAATCAGCGTACCGATGAAGGTTCCGGTGAACAGCAGCTGCAGCTGATCGGCGCCGAAATTCGTCGCAATCGTGTCACGCACGGGTCTTAGGATGTAGTAGCTGGCCAGCAGCAGGAAGTTGCAGCCGAAGGCCAGCATGACGGCACGCCGCTCATGCGGCAGCACCAGGGTCCCGCGAGTCAGCAACCTCTCAAGGCGCCCACCCGACACTGTGTCAGCGCAGGATCGCGAGGCGCGCCAGGTTGCTCTGGACCGTGCCGTCCAGCGCACCGCGATCGGCGTACCAGCGTCGCACGGCATCGATCAGGGCGATCGCGGCCAGCCGCTCCGGATCCTGTGCGGCATCGATCCGCACCAGGTCGCTGATCGCGCTCTTGCGGCGCAGCGGCATGGCCCGCGTCAGGCGCCGCAGTCGCAGCCGGCGCAGCGCGGCGGCCGGCACCACGGTTCCCGATTCATCATCCGCCACCCCGGAACGCGACTGCGCCAGACGGAACACCGCATCCGCCGTCGGCACCGTCGCAGTCGTATCGGTGCGCGGGGGCCGCACCCAGTCCTGGCACCACTGCAGATAATCATCCGGCGAGCTGCGCAGCGCGGTATTGCCGACTGCCACGCAGATATGGGGCAGCGCGAGCGCCAGCGGAATTGCTTCGGCCCAGAGCCGCTCGCGCATCAGGTACTCGATGTCGCCCAGATACGCATCGAGCATTCTGGAGCGGCCGCGCCGGGAATTGGTTCGATCCCGCGATGCGCTGCCGGCGCCGCGCTCGGCGGCCGGGCGCTGACTTTCAACTGCCATGTTGGTCCCTCATCAGACAGTCACTCGGCCCGGTTTCTTCGTTATCGAAGAGGGTGACGTTTTGTTGCTACGGGCGAGTTCCCTTGCGGTCCATCTTGGCCGAAGTCATCACGCATTGCCAATTTAAGGCCGAATTTGACTTTTTCCGGCACCGCGCCGCGGCTATCCGCCGCCGCTGATGCGCGTCAGCAACCAGCGCCCCGCGCCGAACGCGACGATTCCGAGCATCAGTCGCCAGGCCAGGCGCCGCGACAAAGGAGTGGGCCGCGGCGGGACGGCCGCATAGAACATCGGCCCAACGTCGAGGTGCAGCTGCCAGGTCCGGCAGTGCAATGGCCATTGCTGCGCGCCGCTGCGCAGCAGCACGTCCTGCGCAGCCAGCGCTTGGAAGGTCACATCGCTCAACGTGTCGGGCAGCGGCACCGGCTCAATACCGTGCAGCGAAAGCTGTGCAGCGCTCGACCCGCCGCCGGGATCGGAAATCGTGCCCAGCAGCGTGATGCCGGCCGGGCCCGGTCCGGCCACCCAGCGCACCGGGCCGCTGAAGCGGATGACTGGTGACGGCATGTTCAAGCGACTGCCTCGAGTTCCCACACTGTCAGGGGCGCTCCCCGGCGCAGCCAGAATCCGGCGCCGACTTCCCGAAAACTTCGCCGCAGCCGGCTGCGATACCAGCTGCCGTCGCGCAGATGAACGGCCGGGTCGGTGCGGCGGCGATCGCAATTGCGCTGCCAGTCGGTCGCCGTCAGGGCCCCGAAGTACAGCAATGCTCGACACAGCCGGCCCAGGTTCGCCAGGGCGCGGGCCGCGCGCCGATCGTCCAGGTACTGCAGCACGTCGTAGCAGATCACCAGATCAAATGGCACGGGGCTCTTCCAGGTATCCACGTTGCCCTGCTCCCAGCCGAAGCGTTCACACAGATACTCGCTGACATCCAGGCCCACGTAGCGCGCCTGCGGATAGGCCTTCTGCAGCGGTCGGCGCAACATTCCGGTGCCGCAGCCGGCATCCAGCATGCGGCGCACCGGCAGGCCGACGTGCGTGGCATAGGCGCCGATCAGCTGCGCCCGGGCCCGCATTTCCGCCTGCGTGGTCACGGCCGTGCGCGGATCAAAATAGAATCTCTGGTAGTACGCCCGATCGAAGCCCAAGGTCACACCGCATCCCATGCCGGCCGGACAGCGGCCTTCCCGAAGGACTATGCAACAGTCCGGGCCGGATTGGCGAGGGCGCGCTGGCGGCCATTGATGCGGGCCCCGGGCACGGGTAGATTGCACGCCCATGACAAGCAAGCGAATCGCCTCCCCAGGGCCAACCGCCATACGCCGCAATGCCGTCTGGCCGTGGCTGGTCATGCCGCTGGTGGTCCTGGCGCTGTTCGCGGTGCTGCATAATGTGCGCCGATCCGGCGATCCGAATGAGCAGGGCAGTAGTTTCGGCAGCGGAATGCCGTAGAATCCGCCCCCCGCTTACCGTCCCGGCCGCCCCATGCCCCGTATCCCGAAAGTCGGCTTCGTCAGCCTCGGCTGCCCCAAGGCGCTGGTTGATTCCGAGCGCATTCTCACCACCCTTCGATCGGAAGGGTATGAAGTGGCCCCCAGCTACGACAAGGCTGACGTGGTGGTCGTCAACACCTGCGGTTTCATCGACGCGGCGGTGGATGAATCCCTGGATGCGATCGGCGAGGCGCTGGAGAAGAACGGCCGGGTGATCGTGACCGGCTGCCTCGGCGCAAGACCCGAACGCATTCTCGAGCGACATCCCAGCGTGCTGAAGGTGACCGGCCCGCATGCCTATGAGGAAGTGATGGCCGCGGTGCACGAGCATCTGCCGCCGCGCCATGACCCCTTCGTGGATCTGGTGCCGGCCCAGGGCGTGCGCCTGACGCCGCGACATTACGCGTATCTGAAGATCTCCGAGGGCTGCAACAACAAATGCAGCTTCTGCATCATTCCCAGCCTGCGCGGCCTGCTCGTCAGCCGTCCCATCGATGAGGTGCTGCGCGAGGCCGAGCGCCTGGTGCACGCGGGCGTGCGCGAGCTGCTGGTGATCTCGCAGGACACCAGCGCCTATGGCGTGGACATCCGCTATCGCGGCGCGACGTGGCATGACACGGCCTATGAGACCCGCTTCATCGATCTGGCGAGAGGCCTGGGTTCGCTGGGCGTCTGGGTGCGACTTCACTACGTGTATCCCTATCCGCACGTCGATGAGGTGATCGAATTGATGCAGGAGGGCAAGGTGCTGCCCTATCTGGACATCCCGTTCCAGCACGGCAGCCCCAGCGTCCTCAAGCGCATGAAGCGCCCCGCACATGCCGTCAACACGCTGGAGCGCATCCACGCCTGGCGGCGCGAGTGCCCCGAGCTGACCTTGCGCAGCACCTTCATCGTCGGCTTTCCCGGAGAGACCGAGGCGGAGTTCCGCGAACTGCTGGAGTGGCTGACCGAGGCGCAGCTGGACCGTGTCGGCTGCTTCAAGTATTCCCCGGTGGAAGGGGCAACCGCCAATACGGCCGGCACGCATGTGCCGCCCGCAGTCCAGCAGGAACGCTACGAACGCTTCATGGAACACGCGCAGCGCATCAGCGCGCAACGCCTGCAGCGTCGGGTCGGCGCCACCATCCAGGTTCTCGTGGATGCCATCGATGGCAGGATCGCCATCGCGCGCAGTGCCGCCGACGCACCGGATATCGACGGGGTCGTGCGCATCAGCAACGGCGGCAAACTCAAGGTCGGCGAGTTCGCGAGGGTGAAGGTAACGAAGGCGGACGCCTACGACCTGACCGGACGATTGCCTGCCGCCCGTCGCTAGTCGCTAGTCGCGCAACGCGCGCAGCACCTTCGGGGGCAACAGCCACTCCAGGCTCGCCTCGCCGACCCGCGGCGCGCCCGCGAACGACAGGCAAGCGGCCCCACCCTTCTTGAACTGCAGCGCCAGCTTCACATCGGGACCCGCGATACACACGGCGAGCAGCCGACCCAGGTCCGGCTCGTGTCCCACCACGACGATGGACTCGACCTCATGGGCCCGCAGCACCGCCAGTACCCGCGCCGCCGTGCGTCCTGGGGCGAGCACCGTCTCCTCGACCGGCTCCGGCAGGCCTGCCCGATGCAGCAGCGCGGCCGTCTGCCGGGCGCGCAGCAGCGGACTGCAGATGAGACGCTCTACCGCGCCATCGGACTCGATCACCTTCACCAGCATCCGCGACGTACGCTTGAAGCGGCGCGCGCCTGCCGAGGTGAGCGGTCGCTGGCGATCATCCGGCCAGCGCTTCGAGTCCGGCTCGGCGGCGATCGCGTGACGAATCAGATACAGCCGCATCAATGTTCTACAGGCGCGTGGAGCGGATGTTCTGGAAACGGCCGTTCACGATCTTGTAGAACACCCAGCTCACGATGTGGATGCTCTCGCCCTTGGCGATGGGGCCGGCGATGAAGTCCGGCCAGTCCTCGAGCGCGTGGAACTCGGTGGCCACCTCCGCCGCCAGCCCCGCCTCGTCCGCGACGACATTGTTGATGACCAGGGTCTCGCGGATCTTCGATTTGACCTCGCGGTAGAAGTCGATGATGGCCTGGCGGCCATGCAGCGTCTTGCGTGTACCGAGCTGCAGCACTACGTTGTCCGCGTAGTACTTGCTGAAACCGTCGAAGTCATCGCGATTGAAGCTGGCGATGTATTCGCCGAACAGCTGCTTGTTCATGGCCGCCCCCCTTTCCCGTTCCGAGGGGGCAGTGTCGGCCGCTCAGTGGCCCTTGCGCAAGCCCCTTAGCTTTACAGCCACTATCATTCGATCTTCTCCTTAAATGGAGCCGACGGCTCCGTTGCCGCGACTGCCGTTGCGAGGCCGGTCAGATCGGCAAGCCGCAGCACGGGCGTGTCGATGTGGCGGGTAAAGTGATCCCGCGGTTCGAATGTCTGGATGATCAGCCGGGAGGTCGCCAGCTTCGGGCCGTCGATCGGAAACCGAACCATGCCTGTGCGGTCGAAGAAGCGCGCCTCACCGCCCATGCGGTGGATCATGTCCGGCCAGAACGGGGCGATGAATGCGGGCGAGTAGTCCGGAAAGGCGCAAAAATGGGCTTCGGGATTACGCAACCCGGTCGCCGGTTGTTCCAGGTGCGCGGAAGCGCAGGACGGTTGCCGGGCGAGGCTAAAACAGCTCAAAGTCACGTCATCGCCCTCAGCGTCAATGCCCGTGACACAGCGCCCAAGACCGGGAAGGGACTCGCGCGCACCCACCGCAGGCATGGAGTAGGTCCCGGACAGACCGAACAGGGTCATTGAATAGTCGACGGACATACGCACCCGGCGATCCTTCAGCCGTGCGAAGACGTTTGTTGGCAGGTAGATGCGTTGGTAGATGGAATGGACCGGCCCTTCATGCTCACCGGCGCGCACCTCAAACTGGGCATCGAGCATGGAGCCGCGCCCGTCCACGCTGATACTGGTTCTGCCCTGGTAGAGCGTAGTGCCATCCGCTGCCGTGATCCGCACGTCGGCCCGGTCCAGCAGCACGCTTGAATCATCGGGTACGCCGGTGAATGCCAGCGGCAGGTGCAGTGCCGAGGCGACCGCGAGCGCGGCGCCCTGTGGCAGATGGTAGCGTCCCGCCTGCGCATCGAACGTCGCGCTGATCGTGCGCGCGGCCATCGGTTGCGGCGCCAGCGCCTCCTGCATTCTGAAGGCGAGTTGCCAGGGGAGAAATGCGACGCTACAGACTGCCGCGGCGCCGAGACCGACCAGACAACGCGACAAGGTGGTCTGTCGTGCCGAGTACTGTAGAGCCAGTACCACGGGGGCCCCAAGCAGGGCGATCAAGTCGAGGCCGGCGATGGCCATCCATTCAGTTCCGGTTCCGCCAAGCGAGGCCTTGATGCCCAGCAACAGCGCCAGGAATATCTGGAAGAAGCCCATAAGCAGCATGAAGCCGCCCAGACCCGCGATGACGGCCTCGACGAAAGTGCGCGTGATGACGCCAACCATCATCGCCGGCAGCGCGAATACGCAAAAGATCTGCAGATTGCGCGCCGCGGCCGCGACGCAGGCCTCCGGCAATGCGAAGCCGTTGGCGAGCGCGACGCCCACGTCGACGAACCAGATCGGTGCCAGCACCAGCAGCGCAATGAACAGCAGCTTGGCCAGCGCCAGGTCTGCGCGCCGCACGGGCCTGACCAGCCAGTCCTGGCGCGCGCCGGGTACCGGGTCCTGATGCACGGCGACCACGACCAACACCATGACGCCCACCAGCGACAGCGACGCAAGCATATTGCTAAGCAGATCAAGCTGAAAGGTCCGCGCCCCATGGTCGAGCATGTAGCGGGGGACTGCGGCACAGACGTGCAGGGCCGCTACCAGCGCTGCCATCGGCCACAACAGCCGCGCGTCCTTCCTGAAGATATGCCGGATCATGATGTGCTGCCTTGGCGCGATTCCCGCGCCAGCGTGGTGAAGATCGCCCGCAGCGCCAGCGGTCGAACGTCGATGTTCCTGACGCCTTTGAACTGCGCCGCGACCGATGCGGCCAGAGCGCTGTCGCTGTAGCGGGAGTCAACGAAGCTCAGCACGTTGCCGGCCACGGCCAGCTGCAGCCAGCCGGGCGGCGCTGGGACCGGCGGCGCGCAGGCGGCCTCCAGAGTGATGCGTACCTCTCTGAAGCGATCGGACAATTCCGACATCGACTCCTGGAACAGCAGCCGTCCCTGATCGATGAAGCCGACGTGCGTGGTCACGCCCTCGATTTCGGAAAGTTCGTGCGAGGAGATCAGGATGGTCATGTCACCGGCCTGGTGCAGCAATCGTTCCATGAACTCGTCACGTACGAGGGGGTCCAGGCCGCTGAACGGCTCATCCAGGATGAGCACCCTGGGGCGAAAGGGAAGCGCGCAGGCCAGTGACATCTTCATCCGCATGCCGTGCGAGAGATCACCGATCCTTCGCTCTGGAGGCAAGCGCAGCTCCTTGATTATCGAGCGCTCAAGCTCCGGGTCCCAGGTCGGATAGAACGGCCGCAGGTAATCCAGGTATTGCAGCACCGTCATGCGCGCTGGCATGTCCTGGTTCTCGGAGACGTATCCGATCTTCGAGAGTTGCGGCACCCCGAGGTGACGGGAGTCGGTATCCAGGATCCGCGTGGTGCCCTGGGTCGGCTGGATGATGTTCATCAGGGTCTTGATCGTGGTGGTCTTGCCCGCGCCGTTGGCGCCGATCAGGGCATAGGCGCTGCCCGCAGGCACCGACAGGCTCAGGCCGCGCAGGGCATCGTGGCGGCCGAATGCCTTGTGAAGGTTTTCGATTTCAATTGTCATGGTTCGTTGGCCTCGCGCGCCTGGTCAATTTTTGACCACTCGCTGGAAATGGCGGAAATGACTTCCTGGAGGTTGACGCCGACGCGGCGTGCCTCCACCACCAGCTGCTCGACTTCCTCCTGCAGCAGCCGCTGCCGATCCCCCGTGCGTGCCTTGGGCGGTACCGCGACCACGGTGCCGATGCCGGGATGCACTTCCAGCCAGCGCTCCTGGATCAGGTGCTGCACGACCTTGTGAGCCGTGTTGGGGTGGATCTTCAGGTCAGCGGCCAGGGCCCGCACGGACGGGAAGGCCTGACCGGGCTGGTATTCCCCGCTGAGGAATGCCTTCTGGGCCGCGAACAGCAGCTGCTCGACGATCGATTGGCCGGGCCGCAGAGTGAAGCGAAGCAGTGTCACATGCGTAGTGTGACACTTGGGACTTCTATGTCAAGGCAGCGTATTTGCTGCGGTGCGGCGCCGGCGGGGTCCGGACACTTGCGGTCCGACCGGGGCGGTCCCAAGCTCGTCCTCATAAACTGCGCAGCGGCGCGGAGGCATCACTCATGAAGACCGTCGTTGGACTCGCCTTTGCTGTTCTGATGGCCTGCGGACTTTCCTTTGCCGTGAGCGGTAACGCGCCCGATCGTCCGCCCGGCATTGCCGCGGATCGCTGGGCAGCCATCAGCGATACGCTGGGCGTGGTGCTGGTTCCGGACTCGGAACTGAATGCACCACCGCGGCTTCCCGTGGGCGCGATTGGCCCTGGTCCGAGACCTGCACCGCAGTCACCGCAAGCCGCGCCGATCGCCGATCCAACGGGGCTGTACGCTGACCCGAGCCCGACCGTGCAAGCCATCATCGATGAGGGCCGACCGGTACGGGGTTACATCATGGTCAAGCGCGGCAAGGTGTGGCGGCCGCTGGCGGTCGTGCCGCCGTCCGTGGACAACTGAAGTACCGCGTTGACGGGGGTCCACGCGCAATCGCAGAATGCGGCCGCTTGCGTCGAAGCTTCCACATCCGCGGAAAGGGCTGCGCCCACGACATGATCTGACCTGCGATGGGTTGGTGAAATCCTTTTCTGCCTGAGCGGATGCAGGCAAATGAAAGGGGTTTCGTCATGACGGATCACCATGGGGCTTTCCGCCTCAATTTCGAACAGCAGCAAAAGCGCGCCAAGGATCTGCTGAAGGCCGCCCGCGGTGGCGACTCTGCCGCGCTTGACCGTTTCCGCAGCTCACCGCCCAGACTCGCCGAAGCCCAATTCCTGATTGCGCGCGAGCTGCGCTTCGAGAACTGGGCCGCCCTCAAGCGCCATGCGACGGCGATGGCGCATGAACGGGATGCCATGGGTAATTCGGTTCTCGATGCCGACCTGCGCACCCTGCATATCCGTTGTGGCAGCGACCTGAAGCAGTCATTGCAGGATGCCGGCCTGCGCGGCGACTACTATGAACACTCGTACCCCTACGCGGTCGGTCCGGTGCGTGAGGGTGCGGGCGCGCTCGAGCAGCGAGCCCGTTTCATCACCGAAAGCTACCGCACTCATCGCAATCCGCCCCCGGACTATGCGCAGGTGCTGCAGGACCTCGATCGCGGCGAAAGGCTGTTGCACGAGTCCGCAGGGTACCAACGGGTCGTCATCTGGTCAGAGGCCGACAACTACGATCAGCTGGTGCTGGTCCGCCTGTTGGGACACTACGCGCGGCACTCCCGTCCGTCGCGGCTGGAATTGATCAACGCCAGCGACTTCCCTGGTTCGATATCGTTTCTTGGGCTGGGACAGCTGCCACCGGAGGCCCTGCGACTGCTTTGGGTGACGCGCACGCCCGTCGGCGCCGCGCAATTGCAGCTGGGCCTCGCCGCGTGGCTGGCGCTTGCCGATGCCGACCCGCGGCCACTCGCAGCGCTGATGCGCAGCGCAACGCCCGGCTTGCCGTTGCTGGGCCCGGCGCTGCACCGGCACTTACGCGAACTGCCGGCAACCGCCACCGGACTGTCGTTGACTGAGGAAGTGGCGCTGCAGTGCCTGGCGTCGAAGCCATGCGGCATCTACCAGCTGGTCGGCAGGATGCTCTATTCCCTCATGCGCCTGCACGGATTCGGCGATACAAATATCCTCAATCGCGTGCTTGCCATGGAACAGGCCAGCGACAAGCCTTTCACGCGGCGGGCCGGAGTGGACCAGAACGGCGAATCGCGATCGCCCTGGTCAGACAGCCTCGAAATCACCGAACTGGGTCGAGCGTTGCTTCGCGGCGAGGTGGACTTCCGGACTTTGAATCCCCCGCCGAGGTGGGTTGGCGGTGTTGAAGTGGCTGCCGGAAATCCCGACTGGCGCTGGGATGAGAAACTGCAGGACGCGGTACGGCGCGCTCAGGGGCCTTCCACCTCGTAGCCCCTGGCCTTGAATTTGGCCAGGACGCCGCGCGGACCCAACAGGTCGTGGATGGGCTTCAGGCCCAGGGTCGATCTGTTGTTGGTGAGCGCCGTCTCGACCTCTCGATCCCAATCCGCGTTCGAGTCGTCGATGATCTGCTTGGTTCGGGAAGAGTAGGAGACCGCATCGGTGCACACGTCGATGGCCTTTGGCGCCATCAGCCGGCGCAGCGCCGCCACATCGCCCAGCGCCCAGGCATTCGCTTCCTCCTTCATGGACTCCATGCCCGTCTCAAGGCGTTCAACCATGGCCTCGAGGCAGCTCACCTGTGCATCATGCGGAATATTCCCCAATTGCGTCACCAGGTCACGCGGGTCGTCGATCTTCAGTTTCGACTGTTGAATCACCACCTTGTGACTGCGCGCCAGCTTCAAGACGGTATTCTCGGCCTGGTTTCCGGGAGCGAGGTGGGCTGAGTCCAGCGCCTCCCGATACAGCCGCAGCGCCGCAAAAACCGGTTTGAGCCGCTCAATCCGGTGATCGCCCGAATCGTAGCGGGCGACCAGGGCCGCGACTCGCGCATACAGCCCGGGCGGCAGCACGTCCTGCAGCCGCGTCTTGCCGTCCAGCACCTGCACGCCGCGCCACTGGAAGTAGAGGCGAACCCAGGTGAATGGATTGGCATGCACACTGACCGAGGGGTTGGTCGGCACCACGGACTGCACCTCGCCCAGCACCGATTCCACTTCCCGCGATTTCCAGGTCATCTTGCGCGGCAATGGATCCAGCGTACCCAGAACCCACAGCACATGGTCACCCTTGGTCACCCGCCATAGCCGCGGCCCGGCGCGCTCGCCGGTCACTTCGACTTCCTGAGGCACCTCGGATGGCAGCCCTTCCGCCGGCGGCCCCGCGGCAAGGACCGGCCGGGCGGCTCCGAGCGCCAACACCGCCATCGCAATTCCCACGCAGGCATACTCTCGGACAGAGGCTGGGTGCGGGAACCGTTCCGGGTGCTTCATGAATGAAATCCTGACAGGCCGCTGCCTGTGTGGCGCAATCCGCTATCGCTGCGGTCCGATGCTGTAGCCGCCGATATTGTGCCACTGTGAGTCCCGCCGGCGCGCCACCGGTGCCCACGCAGTGGGCTGGCTGACCGTCAGATCCTCGGACCTCGCCTTTGCGGGCGGGACGCCACTTTCCTGTCGCGCTGCGAAGCGCCCCGCTGGGATGGGTCGAGTGATGAGCTGCCGCGCCATCCGCAGGCCCGAAAATGAAGTGCTGGCCACTGGTCTCGTCCGCGCTGATATCGGAGGCGGCGTCCGCGATTTTCAAGACATTGATGCGGGCGCTGGCATTATTGGGCAGTCTTTATCCGTTAATCCGGGGGGGCGCCTGCAGGTCATCCAGGCGATGCGGGCCACTTAGGCGGGAAGTTCATGTCAATACGATTCCAGATCTCCACTTCGCATCTGATCCTGCTGGGCGCCGACGATGCCATGCTGCGCGCCGATCTTGCCGGGCGGGAGGCGCTCGCGGCCGCGGTGGGCGCCGACGTTCCGGCCAGCTGGCCGCCCGAGCACCACGATCGGGGCGTCATCGAGTGGGTGCTGTCGTCCCTGGAGTCCATCGGGCCCGGCGACCCCTGGCGATTCTATTACCTGGTGCTCACCGAGCCGCGCACGCTGATCGGTACCTGCGGAATCAAGCAGCCGCCGGGGGCCGATGGCTGCGTGGAAATCGGCTACTCGGTGCTGGAACAGTTTCGCGGCCGTGGGCTGGCGACGGAAGCGTCACTGGCGCTCCTGGGCGTTGCCTTCGACGCCGGCGCGACCGAGGTGGCCGCGCAGACTCTTCCATCGCTGCTGCCCTCGATCCGCGTCATGGAAAAATGCGGCATGACCCGCAGGGGGCAAGGCAGCGAGCCCGGCACGGTTCGTTACAGCAGGCGCAAAGACGAGGACCGGTAAGCGGCGGCCCGGACGGACGGCCAAAGCACCTTCGGCGCAGACGGCTGTTGAACACAGGGTCGGTAGCCGTCAAGATAACGGCCAACACCGTTGATAGCACAACTTTGCGAGCGGCCGCGACCGACCCGAAAGGGCCGGCCCAGGAGGCCGAAGGGGAAATTCAGTGAAAAGCAGCTCGATTCCGGCCCGGATTCTCACCCGTGCAGCTGGCCACGTCCTTGACGGCCCTGGTCTCGGTACCGGCCTTTGCCCATCACTCCTTCGCCATGTACGACCAGACCAAGATGCTGACCCTGACCGGGGTGGTGTACCAGTTCGTCGCCCAGGCCAATCACGCCGAGCTCCATATCTACCTGCTTGGTCCCGACGGCAAGCTGCAGAAGGGCCCGGACGGCAAGCCGCATGCCTATGGCGTGGAAATGATGGGCGCCGCGGCCGTGGCCGAACAGGGGATCACGGCCGATACCATGAAGGCCGGCACCATCGTCAGCGTCAAGGTGAATCCGCTGCGGGACGGCTCCGATTTCGGCTCCAAGGCGGGCAACAGCGCGCTGGCCAAGTGCCCCTGGAAGACTCCCCCCGCGCCGGGGAAGACCTGCGACACGGTCGCCGGGCGCGAGATCCTGGGCGCCCCTTCCTTCTGAGCTGACCTGTCGCCCGAGGGGGTAGCCGCCGTGAAGGATTTCGCCGAATGGCTGTCCACGACCTTTCCGAGTGTCTATCTGCAGACCCATGAAGCCTGGATGCTGCCCATCATCCAGTCGCTGCACATCACCGGAATCGGGATTGCGGTCGGCTCCGCTCTGATGATCAGCCTGCGCCTGCTGGGGTGGGCCGGCATGGACCAGAACATGGTCGAGAGCCAGCGGCGTTATGGCCCCTGGCTGACCGCCGCCCTCTACCTGCTGCTGGCAAGCGGCGCGCTGCTGATCGTCGCGGAACCGGATCGCGAGCTGGTCAATTTCTCGTTCCGGCTGAAGATGCTGTGTGTCGCGGGCATCGTGGTCATCTTTGCCTGCTTTCAGGCCTCGGTCCGCAAGCATGGCCAGCAGTGGGAGCAGACCCTGGTGAACCGGCGCTCGGTGCGGGTCGCCGCGGTGATGACCCTGGTGCTGCTGGGCTGCATCATCATTCTCGGGCGCCTGATCGCCTACGACCACATCTGGGGTCAGCTCTCGCCCGCCTCGAAGGCGTGACCTGAACGTGGACCTTGCCGCATTTCTGAAGGGTCTGGAGGACTCGGGCGTCGCAACCGCGCTGCGCGGCTCGCTCTACTATTTCCCGTTCCTCGAATCCATCCACGTGATGGCGCTCGCCGTCGTTTTCGGCACCATCCTGGTGGTCGACCTGCGCGCGCTCGGCATCGCTTCGACCAACCGGCCCTTCACGCGCCTGTCCAGCGAACTGCTGAGGATCACCTGGGGGGCATTCGCGGTGTCGGCATTGACCGGCGCTTTGATGTTCCTGACCAACGCCCGGGTCTATGCACATAACACTTCCTTTCAGGTGAAGATGCTGCTGCTCGCGCTGGCGGGCCTCAACATGGCGGCGTTTCACCTGACGGCCGGCAGGTCGGTGGCGAGCTGGGACAAGGCGCCTACCGCCCCGACCAGTGGCCGGGTCACCGCCGCCCTATCGCTCGCGATCTGGATCGGCGTGATCTGCGCGGGTCGCGTCATCGGCTTCACGACCACCGGAGCGCAGGCCAAGCAGGCGCCGGCTCCCACCATGAATTTCGATGATTTCCTGAACGGCGCGCCGGCGAGCGCGCCGGCCGATTCCGCGCCGCCAACCTCCGAGGCCGCACCGGCGGCTCCGAGCGACGGCGCGACCGCGAACCTGAGCATCAAGACCATCATGGACTCGATGGTCGATCCCAGCGGCGATTACCTGTTCGAGGCCGTGGTCGATGTCGCCGACGAGCACGGTGTCACCCACAAGGCGCCGCACACCGACCAGGATTGGGCGACCGTGCGCCAGCACCTGCAGATCCTGATCCTCGGCCAGAGCCTGATCACGCAGCCGGGACGCAGGGTCGCCAATCCGGGCGATCGGAGCAAGGATCCCAAGGTCGAGAATGAACCCGAGCAGGTGCAGGCCCTCATCGGCGCCGAGCATGACGATTTCGTGGTGCGCGCAGGTCGACTGCGGGACGCCGCCACGCTGGGACTGAAGGCCACCGATGCGCGCGATCCGAAAGCTCTGCTGGCGGCCATTACCGCGATCGACAAGGCCTGCGAGAGCTGCCACCTGCACTTCTTCTACCCCAATGACAAGCGGGCCCATCAGGCCGCCAAGGAAGAAGGCGGAATCATTGAATAGCTGCAGGCCCCTGCTGCAGGACCGGTTCTTGCATCACCGCAGCGCCGGTCACGCCTATTCGACGGTCACGCTCTTGGCCAGATTCCGCGGCTGATCCACGTCGGTGCCCTTGAGGATGGCGACGTGATACGCCAGCAGCTGCAACGGAATGGTGTAGACCACCGGCTCCTGGAAGGCCGCGACGTGACGCGGCATGTTGATCACGGTGACGCCATCGACTTCCTGGAATCCGGCTTCCGGGTCGGCGAATACGATGAGTTCGCCGCCGCGGGCGCGCACTTCCATGAGATTCGATTTCAGTTTCTCGAGCAATTCATTGTTCGGGGCAACCGTGATCACGGGCATGGCTTCATCCACCAGGGCGAGCGGGCCGTGTTTGAGCTCGCCGGCCGGATAGGCCTCGGCATGGATATAGGAGATTTCCTTCAGTTTCAGCGCGCCTTCCATGGCGATGGGGTACATGGCGCCGCGGCCGAGGAACAAGGCGTGCTGCTTGTCGGCGAAGCGTTCCGCGAGCTTGTGGATCACCGGATCCAGCGCCAGGGTCTTCTCGATCAGCGACGGCAGTTCCACCAGCCGTGAGACCAGTCCCCGCTCGCGCTCCGCGTCGGCGCCATGGTGCTTGGCCAGGGCCACGATCAGCATGCCCAGTGCGGCCAGCTGGGTGCTGAAGGCCTTGGTCGAGGCCACGCCGATTTCCGGTCCTGCCCGGGTCAACATGACCAGGGAGGACTCGCGCACCAGCGTGCTCTCCGGCGCGTTGCAGATGGCCAGCGTCGACAGATAGTTGGCCGCGCGCGCCAGGCGCAGGGCCGCGAGCGTGTCCGCCGTTTCCCCGGACTGCGAGAGCGTCACGAACAGCGAGCCCTTCGGCACGACGGGGTTGCGATAGCGGTACTCGCTGGCCACCTCCACCGTGCAGGGAACCTTGCAGATCTGCTCGATGAAGTAGCGCGCCACGAGACCTGCGTGAAAACTGGTGCCGCAGGCGACGATGTGCACATGCTCGGTGCGCTTGAAGACCTCGGTCGCCGAGGGCCCAAACGCGGCCTCCAGCAATCGGCCGTTGGCCACGCGCTCCTGCAGCGTGTCGGCCACGGCGCGCGGCTGTTCGTGGATCTCCTTGAGCATGAAGTGCCGGTACTGGCCCTTCTCGGCGGCGTCCGCCGACAACTCACTGTCGTGCGCGGGGCGATCGGCCGTGTTGCCTTCACGGTCCAGGATGCGATAACTGCTGAGCCGGACCTCGGCGACATCGCCCTCTTCCAGGAACACGAACCGTCGCGTCACCGGCAGCAGCGCTGCGACATCGGAGGCGACGAAATTCTCGCCCACGCCCAGTCCCAGCACCACCGGGCAACCCTCGCGGGCGATGATCAGGCGGTCGGGATCCTGTTCACTGACCACCACCAGCGCAAAGGCTCCCTCGAGTTCGGCGACCGTGGCGCGCACCGCCTTGAACAGATCCTTGAGAGTGCTCAGGTGGTAGTGGATGCGATGGGCAACGACTTCCGTGTCCGTCTCGGACGTGAACTTATAGCCGCGCGCGGTGAGCTCGGCGCGCAGCTCCGCGTGATTTTCGATGATGCCGTTGTGGACGATGGCCAGGCCGTCGTGGGAGACATGGGGGTGGGCATTGCGCTCGCTGGGCACGCCATGGGTGGCCCAGCGGGTGTGGGCGATGCCCGCCTTGCCGCCAGTGGGCTGCTGCCCGATGGCCTCCTCCAGGGCTTTGACCTTGCCTACCGCCCGTAGGCGCACCAGCCTGCCCGACCCGTTCAGGACGGCAATGCCCGCCGAATCGTATCCCCGGTACTCGAGGCGCCGCAGCCCCTCCATCAGGATGGGGACGATGTTGCGTTCGGCGATTGCTCCGACGATTCCACACATATCAGCTAGGCCCTCAATCCAGGTTCTACCGGGTGTAGGATCAACCCGGACGGCGGTTAGTTTGCCTGATCCATCCGCCAGCCGCGAA
Source organism: uncultured Pseudomonadota bacterium (assembly GCA_963726995.1). Lineage (GTDB taxonomy): Bacteria > Pseudomonadota > Gammaproteobacteria > Steroidobacterales > Steroidobacteraceae > DAIDKA01. The sequence continues at coordinate 719,783 of CAVSEP010000006.1, read as the reverse complement.
AAGCGGACCTTGGGCCCGCCTGGGGCCTTTTGGGGCCCGCCGACAGGGCGGCCCTGGAGGCGACTGTCACAATTGCCGCGCTAGGATGGGGCAACTGCGTGTCGGGGCTGCCTTGTCGATCTCCACTCTTTATTCTGACGTTGAACGAGGAGGTCAACCTTGACGCGTGCCTCAGTTCGCTGTCCTGGTGCGATGACGTGGTGGTGCTGGATTCCGGCAGCGCCGACCGGACGGTCGAACTCGCCTAGGGCTTGGCGCCCGGATCGTTACCCGGCCCTTCGACAACTATGCCGCCAGCGCAATTTCGGGCTGTCCGGCTCAATACCGCCATGCCTGGATCCTGATGCTCGATGCAGACGAACGGGTGCCGGCCGACCTGGTCCGGAAGATGCGCAAGGCCGTCCCGCGGTCGACCGATGAGGTTGCGCCCTTCCAGTTGCGGCGCCGGGACTGGCTGCTGGGCCGGTGGATCCGTCACAGCAGCGGCTATCCGACCTGGTTCGGGCGACTGGCGCGGCGAGGCCGAGTTCGCGTCGAACGACCCGTCAACGAGGAGTACCACGCGACCGGCCGGGTCGAGTGGCTCGCCGGGCATCTCGATCACTATCCTTTCAACAAGGGCTTCGCCGAGTGGATCGCCAAGCACAACCGCTATTCCACCATGGAGGCGCGCTGTTCGAACAGCGGCGCGCACAGCCCCCGAGGGCTTGGTGTTCGCGCGTGATCCCGTGTTGCGCCGCAAGGCCATCAAGGAGCGGGTTTACCGCCTCCCGCACGCCCGCTACTGATGTTCCTGGCGCTGTACTTGGTGCGCGGGGGTGTGCTGGAGGGCCGGGCCGGCCTGACTTTCTGCCTGCTGCGGAGCTGGTACCATTCATGATCGATCTTAAGCGGCGCGAACTGCGCAACTGCGGGCCGGCCTGCCGGTTATTTCGGCCCCGGGCCGTCTGACCCGTGTAACACCGACGTTGAATTACTGCATTACGGTTCGACGTCCCGGACTGTCACATAGAGGCGCCAGCTTTCGTGGACAAGACTCTTCCGAAACCCCTTTCAACGTCCCGTCTGGGCGGCTATCTGGCGCTTGGGTTCGCACTGGCCATACGCTGGTGGTCTTTTCGCGGGCGCTGAGCGACATCTTCGACATCTGGAACCTGCAGCCCGAATACAGCTACGGAATCGTAGTCCCTTTCTGACCGCTTACTCATCTGGCGCCAGCGCGACAAGCTTCGCGATCCCCATGGACGGCCGTGGCCGGGCGTTACGGTGGTATCGCTGGGTATCGCGATCGCATCATCGGCATGATGAGCACCGCGATAACGTTGAACGCTACGCCTTCCTGGTGGTCACCTACGGGCTGGTGCTGTCCTTGGTGGGTACGGGGGTCTTCCGGCGGATCTGGGCGCCGCTGGCGCTCCTGATATTCATGATTCCGTTGCCGGAGTACTTCACCGGCGCCCTGACTCTCGACCTGCAGCTATCTCCTCGAAACTGGGCGTGGCGGTGATTCGCGCCGCGGGCATCAGCGTGTTCCTGGAAGGCAACGTGGTGGACCTGGGCACCATGCAGTTGCAGGTGGCCGAAGCCTGCAGCGGCCTGCGCTATCTGTTCCCCCTGATGACGCTGTCGTTCCTGATCGGCTACCTCTTCAATGGGCCGCTGTGGAAGCGCGCGCTGATATTCTTTGTCAGTATTCCGATCACCGTGCTGATGAACAGCCTGCGTATCGGGGTCATCGGCATTACCGTGGAGTACTGGGGCCGCGCATGGCCGAAGGAGTGCTGCATGATTTCGAAGGCTGGCTGGTCTTCATGCTGAGCACCGCGCTGGTATTGCTCTTCGCCTTCGGCCTCTCGCGGACCGGTGCATCGCGGACGCGATGGCCGGAAGCATTTGCCGCCCTGCTTCCCCGGGCCACGGCGGGGTACCGGATGCTACATCGCGCCGCCAACCCTGCCGCAGACGTTCTTCGCGGCGACCGCGATGTCGCCGCCGGTGCCGTCGCTGGAATGGCGTTAATCCGCAGGCCGATATTGTCCCGGACGGCGGGACTTTCCGAGTTTTCCGCTGCACCTGGGCGCGTGGAAGGGCCATCGCGGCGTACTGGACGGTATCTACCTGGACGCCCTCGAGCTGGACGACTACGTCCTGGCGGACTATCGGGACGGCAGCGGCGCAACGATCAATTTCTATTCCGCCTACTACCGACCCAGCATGGGACGCGTCGGGCGCATTCCCCCCGCAACTGCATTCCCGGTGGTGGCTGGATGATCGAGCACATCGACCTCGCCTGATCCCGATTGGGGCAAAGGGTTCATCGATCTCGGTCACCCGGGCGGTCATCACCCTCGGTGACCAGAAACAGTTCGTCTACTACTGGTACCAGGAACGCGGTCGACTGATGACCAATGACAATGTGGTCAAATGGTACCTGTTCTGGGACGGCCTGACCCGACACCGCACTGATGGCGCATTGGTGCGTCTGGTCGCCGCCCTGCCGAGCGGCGCGAGCGAGGCTGACGTTGACGCGCGACTGCAGCGTTTCGCATCGCTCGCGGTGCCGCACTCCGGCATATCTGCCCGACTAGTGGCGCAATGCCCTGACAGGATGAGAGCGTTGGCGAAAGCCAGCAGCAGCGGGGCGGCGAGCCTTTGCGCGGGACCCGCAGGCGATGGGTGCGGATGAGCTCAGCGCTCATCACCAGCAAAAGCACGAACAGAAGGCCGCGTAGTACCGCTCATAGGCCATGTGATTCGTGGTCTGCGCCAGTACGTAGGCGAGCAGGGTACACAGCACTCCCATCGCCAGCCTGCGCGGCAACAGGCCGCACCACAGACCTACCGACAGCCCCCCCAGGGTCGCGAGGGCGGTCATGAACAACGAGCGGTGATAGGGGTCCGGACCAATACCGCCAAAAGCCCACAGGCCTGAAACCCGGCCGGCAGTCTCATTCAAGTCGGTCGGTTGCACGACGGCCAGCAACAATCCGCTGAAACCGCCCGCCAGCACGTTGCGACGCAACTTGCCCTCGGTCCATTGCTGGCGAATCAGTGCGGCGAACAGCGGCAGGTAGAAGAGTCCATAGGTGCCGAATACGCACAGCAGGAATGGCCAGGCGGCGAAGTTCAGACCCTGGTGCTGGTCGGCAATCGCCGGCGGCGTCAAGCCATGCCAGAGTGCCACGAATCCGGCCAACACCAGAACCACCGGAACCAGCATCGCGACTGCCTTGAGCAGCCGCACGCGCAGTCCGGCAATGTTTCCGGTTACCGAGCCGGCCCCCAGGACCGCCACCGTGTCGGAAGGATGGATCGGCTCCGTGGCAATCACACTGAGCAATGCCACGCCACACAGCCAGGCATTCGACTGGCGAACCATGACCGCGGCCAGCAGCAGCGCCGACATGCCGGCATACCACGACCATCGGTCCCGATAGCGCATGGCCAGCAGCAGCACGCCGACCACGGTCAACCAGCCAAGGTTGTCCGGGACCAGCCACACTCCCTGCGGCAAAAAATACAGCGACAGCAGCAGCGGCAACAGCAGCGAAATCGTCACCGCCTGGCTGCGCACACGGCGTGCAACATATAGAGTCAGTGTTCCGACCAGCACCAGGGAGATCGAGAGGCCGGCCAGCTTGAGGACGATCTCATCATCCGGCAGCAGTCGCGCAACCGCGGCGAGCAACAGGTGATAACCCGGTGTGGTGGCCGATGAATAGTCCCGCAGACCGCCGCCGCGGGCAAAGTGAAGTATGGCGGGAAGATGGTAGTTGGCCTGGTCGTACCAGGCTCGCCCGCGGTCGTAGCCGGACAAAATCAGCGGTAGCGCCAGCGCCGCAAACGTAGCCACGGCTGTCAGCACCGGGATCCGGGCGGTGGCCTTCATCGGCTCGGACCGTCATGCCGGTTGCGCCGATCATGCCCAGCATCTCGAGCCAATCGGCGGTCGCGCGCTCGCTGGTGTAGCGCGCGAGCGCCAGCCGCCGGGCGCTTGCACCCATTGCGGCGCGCCTGCCCGGATCTTGCTTCAGTTCCTGCAGCACGCTGGCGAGCCGCCGGCCATCGCCGACGGCTCGGCCACCCCGCAGTCGTGTCGACGGATCATGCCGGCGATCTCGCCGTCGGTGTCACCCACGAACACCAGCGGCCTTCCGGCTGCGAGTATCCCGTAGGTCTTGCTCGGCACGATCAGTCCCTCGATGGCGGGCAGCAGGCTCACCAGGTGCACGTCGGCCGCGGCCATGCTGTCCGACAGCACGGCCGTCGGCTGGTGATCCTGGAAGCAGAAGTTCGGCAGCGCCTCGCGATCGACGGCTGCCTGCAGACCGGCATTCCTGGCGCCGCCTCCGGTCATCAGGAATGCGATCTGCGGGTCATCCACGAGCAGCCGTGCGGCCGCGAGCAGGGTCTCGAACTCGTGGGCCCGCCCAAATTGCCGGAATAGCCGACGACGAAACGATCCTGCAGGCCGAGCCGCGTCCGGGTGCGGCTCAGCTGCGCGGCCATCGGCCTGATCGCCTCGCAATCCACCCAGTTTGGAATGACCCGGATGCGCGCGGAATCGATGCCGAGTCCTGCTACGCGCGCACCCATGCTGTCGCCGATGACGACGTTCATGTCGGCCTGCCTCAGGGAACTGTCGCGAGCGCCGGCCAGCGCCGCGTGCATCCATCGCGGCATCGCACCGGGCATCAGCGCCGTCACCACTTCCGGAAACACGTCCTGCAGCCAGTTGACCAGGGACGCACCGCGCCAGCGCGCGACCCAGGCGGCGACTACGGAAAGCATCGGCGGATCGGTCTTGGCGACGATGACGTTGCCGGGTTGAAGTAGCCGCAGCAGAGTCAGCGTCGCGCTCAGATAGAAAGTCGCGTAATCAATGGCGCGTCCAACGAGATTGTGGCGTCCCAGGGTGCTCGTGGCGATGCGCCACACTTCGACGCCGTCAATGACCTCACGGGCGGGCAACCGGGCTGCCGGATTCTGATGCAATTGCCGCGAGGCCACGACCACCACCTTGACCTTGCTGTCGGCGAGCCGGAACGCCAGATCGGAGAGCATCCGGCTGGTCGCCGATTCGTCCGGGTGGAAGAAGCGGTTGACGAACACGGCCTTCATGGGCCGGGACCCGCGCAGCGCATGCCGACGGTGCGGGCCGGATTGCCGACCACGATGGTGCGCGCCGCCACGGTTCGGATCACCACGGCGCGCGCCCCGACCAGGGCGCCGGCGCCCACCGTCACGCCGGGGCCGAGAAATGCCTCGGTGCCCACCCAGGCGTCTTCCTCGAGCGTCACCGGCGGCTTCAACAGCGGCAGCGCCGGGTCCGAAAAATCGTGGGTGCCGGCGCAGATGTGGGCGCGATAGGACACTGTCGCCCGCTGCCCGATGGTCACCTTGCCGAGATTGTAGATGAGGACGTTTCGCCAAGCGCCGCCCAGTCCCCGATGACCAGATTCCACGGCATGTAGATGCGGCAGCTCGGATAGACATGGACCTGGCGGCCGACCCGCGCGCCGAACAGGCGCAGCACTGCGCGCCGGAAGGCGAAGCAGGGGCGGGGACTCAAGAGCAGCAGCCAGCGGCCGATGCTCCAGGCAATGCGCCCCAGCTGCTCGGGAAGGGAGTATTTCGCTGCCGCCCGATTGGCACGCAGGTCAGGCCGCACGGCGCGCGGCACTCGGCCAGATATCGCGGCCCAGCTCGTGGTGCGCGACGTAGCACAGCAGCATCAGCACGCTCCACAGCAGCGGATGGGTTTCCCGTTGGCCGCTGTGATGCAGCTGCGCCAGCTTGCGGATGTTGGGCTGGCTCAAGGGCAGGCGCGACATCAGGCCCTGGTCATTGATAGGGCCAGCGACCAATCCTTGAGCGGCCCCCGCAGCCATTGGGCGAGAGGCACCGAGAAGCCCTTCTTGGGCTGGTACACCATCTCCTGGGGCAGGTGTCGGGACAGCACCTTCTTCAATAGATACTTGGTGGTGCCGCCGCGCAGCTTGTATTCCAGCGGCAGGCGCATGGCCCATTCGACCAGGCGGTAGTCCGTCATCGGGCAGCGCGCTTCCACCGAGAACGCCATGGTGGCAACGTCTACTTTCTGCAGATAGGCCCCGGGCAGGATGTAGGCGGTGTCCAGGCGCATGCCGATCTCGGCACCGGTCAGGCCGCCCGCAAAGCCGGCTGCGGTGCGCGCGAAGGCATCGGCGGTGGCCGGCGTGCCGGCCAGCACCTCGGGCAGCAGCGGTGAGGGGTAGTCCTTGGAAATATTGCGCAGATAGCCGAACAGGCCGGCGGAGGTCGACGCATCGAGCGCCCCGGCCAGAAGCTTCAGCCGATGCGCCGGCAGCATCCGCAGGGCCTGCTGCAGCGCCATGCGGCCCGAGCGCGGCAGGCGCATGAGCGGACCGAGACGCTGCATCAGCTGGTAGTGATGATAACCGCCGAATATCTCATCTGCGCCGTCCCCGGTCAGCACCACCTGCACGTGCTGGCGCGCGCAGCGCGACACCGCCAGCGTGGGAAACGCGGAGCTGTCGGCGAACGGTTCGTCGTATTCCTCCACGTACACGGGCAGCAGATCCAGCAGCTGATGCACGCTCAGCTTTTCCTCGACGTGTTCGACGCCGAGGTGGCGCGCTATGCGGGCCGCCGCGGGACCCTCGTTGAAGTCCTCTTCGTCGAAGGCGATCGTGAAAGCCTTCGGAGCCGCAACTCCCGCCAGTTTCATGGCGGCGACCACCAGCGCGCTGTCGACGCCGCCGGACAAAAACGCGCCCAGCGGGACATCGCTCAACAGGCGCTCGCGCACTGAATTCAGCAGCAGCGACTGCAGCTCGTCGGCCAGATCATCCTCGGCGCGCGCCGCCAGCGACGCGTCGGGAACGATGCTCCGAAAGTCCCAGTAGCACTGCTCGCGCATGCCACTTGCGTCGACCACCAGGTAGCGGCCGGGATTGAGCTTGCAGGTGCCGCGGTACAAGGACAGCGGTGACGGGATGTAACCCAGATCGAAGTACGCGCGCAGCGAATCCTGGTCAATCGCCAGCGGTTCGCCCCTGGCCAGCTCCAGCACCGCACCGGGCCTGGATGCGAAATGAAAGCGCCGGCCCGACCAGCGGTAGTAGAACGGCTTGACGCCCAGCCGGTCGCGGGCGGCGAACAGCCGCTGCGCCACACGATCCCAGATCACGAACGCGAACATTCCCTGCAGGCGGGGCAGGCAGTCCTCGCCCCACTGGCGATAGGCTTCGATCAGCGTTTCGGTATCGCAGGAGCTACGCCAGCCGCCGGCCGGCTGCAGCTGCCGGCGCAGCAGCTGGTGATTGTAGATTTCGCCATTGAACGTAATGACATAGCGCTCGTCCGACGACAGCATGGGCTGATGCGCCGGCCCTGGACAGGTCGAGGACGGCCAGGCGCCGTTGGCCCAGACGCACCTTGGGGTCATGCCATGTGCCCTGGTCATCCGGGCCACGGCGCTCCAGACGCCGCAGCGCTGCCTCGAGGCGCTCGGGTTCCAGCGGCTCTCCTGTCGGACTGTAGCTACCCGCGATTCCACACATGCCGCGCCTGATTCCTTTTGGGTGAGGGCCGCGGATCGGCACCGCAGCCTCCATTCACGACCGTGTATACTGTTGTTTTATATGCACTCGTGAGCGGGTGCTGATTGTAATCACCTTGTGTGACCATTTTGTTGACCGGCAGGTGTCGGTGGAGAACCGGTTTCCATGATTCTCGTGACCGGCGGCGCCGGATTTATCGGTTCCAACCTCGCGGCCGCGCTGGTCGGCCCAGGGCCTACCGTGTGGCCATCTGCGACCGGCTGCGCAGCGGCGACAAGTGGCGCAACATCGCGAAGGTCAACCTGCAGGACGTGGTGGCGCCGGAAGCGCTGGATGCAGTGGCTCGCCATCGGACGGCAAGCGGTTTCGACCGATCTTTCACATGGGCGCGATCTCCTCCACCACCGAGACCGACGCCGACCTCATCCTGGAAACGAATTTCCGCCTGTCGCCGCAGGCTCTGGGAGTGGTGTGCGCACGCACGGCAGGCGTTTCATCTATGCCTCCTCGGCCGCCACCTACGGTGGGGCGAAGCCGGCTTTGTCGATGACGACGTCGCCGGCCGGCCTCGCGAAGCTGCGGCCGCTCAATGCCTACGGCTGGAGCAAGCAGCTGTTCGACCGCTGGGCGTGCACGCAGGCTGGCGGCGGCGAACGCGCCATCCCCCACAGTGGGCGGGCCTGAAGTTCTTCAACGTCTATGGTCCGAACGAATACCACAAGGGCGGCATGCAGAGCGTCGTCGCGCAGAAGTACGCCGGCTGCCGCGGAGGCGACCCGTCACTCTGTTTCGCTCGCACCGCGCAAGGCGTGGCCGACGGCGGCCAGCTGCGCGATTTCGTGTATGTGGCGACTGCGTCGACGTGATGCTGTGGCTTCTCGAGAACCCGCAGATCAACGGCCTCTTCAATCTCGGCACCGGCAACGCGCGCAGCTTCGCCGACCTCGCCACGCGCCCTGTTCGCCGCCGTCGGCAAGCCGCCCGGCTGGCCTATATCGACATGCCGGCCGCGATCCGTCCCAACTACCAGTACTTCACTGAGGCACGCATGGAACGTCTGCGCGAGCGGGGTACACGACACCCTTCACGTCCCTGGAAGACGGCGTGCGGGAATACGTGCAGCGCTATCTCGCGCAGCCCGACCGCTATCGCTGAAGTCCGCACGGCAGGTGAACACCCGGCACGTGATCCTCGACCGCGACGGTGTCCTGAATCGCGAGGCGCCCGCGCACGGCTACATCCTGACCCCGGCCGACGTTCGAGTGGCTGCCGGGAGCGCTCGAAGGGCTGGCCCTGCTGCACGGCGCCGGAATCCGCCTGAGCCTCGCCACCAACCAGTCCGCCGTGGGCCGCGGCCTGATGAGCCGGGCGCAGCTCGAAGACATCCTGGCGCAGATGCGCGCCCAAGCCACCGCCGCCGGCGGCCCGATCGATGCGGTATTCTACTGTCCGCACGCGCCGGAAGAGGGCTGCGAGTGTCGCAAGCCCCGGCCCGGACTGCTGAACGCAGCCGTGAAGGCCTCTGCCATCGAACCCAGCCATACCCTTTTTGCCGGTGATGACGTGCGCGATGTCGAAGCCGCCCTGGCTGCCGGCATCGCGCCGGTGCTGCTGCGCACCGGCAAGGGCGCGCTCGCCGAGGCGCAGCTGCGCAACCGCGGCGTCACCCTGCCGGTATACGATAGTCTGCTGCACTTCGCGCGCGAGCTGACTCACCCATGAGCGACACAGATCAAGACCCCGACCTGAATCCGCTGCTGGCCACGCTGGACCGATTCGCGGGTCTGAGCATCTGGGTCGTCGGTGATCTCATGCTCGACGAGTACGTCATGGGCGCGGTGGACCGAATTTCCCCGGAGGCCCCCGTGCCGGTGGTCCGGGTGCGCGACACGAACTGCGCCTGGGAGGCGCGGCCAACGTGGCCCGCCAGGTGGCGACGCTGGGTGCGGAAGGTGGATCTCGCCGGGATCGTCGGCACGGACGGCGCGGCCGATGACCTGCTGCGGCTGTGCGCGGAGTGCGGCATCGGCACCAGTGCCGTCATCCGGCTGCCCGAGCGACGCACCACCCGCAAGTTGCGAGTCCTCGGCCACAGCCAGCAGCTGCTGCGCCTGGACTGGGAAGACGCCACGGCCTGCACGACGCAGGCGGCGGATGCGCTCATTGCCCGGCTCGCCGCGACCGGCGCGCCCGATGCCATCATCCTCAGCGACTACGCCAAGGGAGTGTTGACGCCGCAGGTCATCGCGGCCCTGGCCGATCGTCGCGGCAGCGCTCCGGTCGTCGTCGATCCGAAGACCCGGGATTTCACGCGCTACCGGGGCGCCACCACGGTGACGCCAAATCGCAAGGAGCTGGAAGAAGCCGCGGCCGGAGCCTGGATCCCGCCGACCGGGCCGCCGTGGCCGCAGCAGCCCGTCCGCTGATCGCCGCCGCCGGCCTGACCTCGATGGTGGTCACCTTCAGCGAACATGGCATGCTGGTCGTCCCGGCGGAGGGACCCGAAACCGCCGTCCCCGCGACACGGCGCGAGGTGTTCGACGTCACCGGCGCCGGCGACACGGCCATCGCGGTTCTGACGCTGTCGCTCGCGGCACGCGCGCCGCTGGTGGTCGCCGCACGCATTGCGAACGCCGCGGCCGGCGTGTCGGTCGGCCAGGTGGGCGCGGTGGCCGTCGATGCCGAGAGCATTCGCAGTGAGCTGACCGCCGGCCCCGAGGCCAAGGTCCTGTCCCGCAAGGACATCGCCGCACGCGCCGCGTCCTGGCGCATGGCCGGCAAGCGCATCGTCTTCACCAATGGCTGCTACGACCTGCTGCACGCGGGGCACCTGTCCTTGTTGCACGGCGCCGCCCGCCTCGGCGACGTGCTGGTACTCGCGATCAACAGCGATGCCTCGGTGAAGCGCCTCAAGGGGCCGGACCGCCCGCTGGTGAACGAGATGGAGCGCGCCGCGCTGCTCGCGGCGCTGGCGTGCGTGGATGCCGTGACCATCTTCGATGAGGACACGCCGCTGGAGGCGCTGCAGGCGATCAAGCCGCACGTGCTGGTCAAGGGCGCCGACTACCGGCCCGAGCAGGTGGTGGGCAAGGACTTCGTCGAATCCTATGGCGGAAAAGTGGCGCTGGTGCCGCTGCTGCCGGCCAAGTCCACCACGGCCCTGGTGGAGCGCATCAAGGGCCAGGTAAAGGGCAGCTGCGAACCACCTGCAGGTGCTGCACCTGGCGCGGCCGTGCGCGTACGTCGGCCTCGCCGATGATCTGCATCACCGCCGCGAGCACCTGTCGACGCTGATGTACCTGACGCCCCGGGGCTCGTGGAAGACACGATGCTGGTTTCCCCACGGATACCACTGACGCGGTTTGTTCAGGTTGCCGAACAGCGCGACGCAGCGCGTACCCTGCGTCGCGGCCAGATGCATGGGCCCACTGTCGTGGCACACCAGCAGATCGCAGCGCCGCAGCACCCCCGCGGTCTGCCTTGGTGTCAGCTCGCCGCACAGGGTGAGTCCCTGCCCCTGCCAGTGATGCAGGATGCGTTGCGACAGCGCGCGCTCATCGGCGGCTCCCACCAGAATGAGCGACAGGTGCGGCGCCTCCTCGTTGAGCCGTCGCACCAGCTGCGCCCACAGTTCCTCGCCCCAGTCCTTGGACACCAGTTTCGCGCCCGGGCACAGGGCCACCATCGGCCGGCCGGCCGGCAGTGGCGACACCAGTCGGTCCGCGGCCAGCTCCCGGTCGGATAGATTCAATGACCAGTTGGGTGCCCCGAGATCCACGGGCAGATCCCGTGAGAGGGAACGGGCCAGGAACTGGGCCTCCGGTTCCACCCTGCCGTCAGCCTCGAGGCGCCGGTCGAGATCCGCATCGCAGGCCGGCATGCCGATGAACTCGCGGATGCCCCCCAGACGGAAGAACAACCGGTCCCTGCGGACCTGGCGCATGGAGGTGCGCGGCGCCAGGTACACCAGCGTCGCAGCACCCGATGCGCGCAGCCTGCGCACCAGCGATGCCGCCGCCGACAGCGACGACAGCCCCGGCGGAAAATACTCGGCGCCGTCGATGAGACCTGAACCATCCAGAACCGATTCAGCGGAAGAGGCGCGCGCGGAATCCGGTTTGTTGGTCAGCAGCATCCGGCGATGCCTGGGAAACCTGCGGGCGATCGCATGCAGGCACGGCAGCATGACGACGGTGTCGCCAATGCTGCCGATGTGAAATATCACGACTGTGCCGATCGGAGCCGAACGCATGTCTCATGCTAGCCAGGAGCGATGACGGCAGGATTACGCCTGTCATCATCCTTGACCCATCATTCGGTCCGAGAGGTGCCGCCGGCAGCGGACCTGGAGAGACGCCTTGCCGTCAGCGCGGAGCCGATCCATTTGCCTGCAGGTCCTGATCGGGTGCTGCACCATTTGCCCGCCGCTGCCGGCGCCCACGCCGAACCCGCGAGCTGTTCCGGACCGCAGGTTTCCAGTCGCCGGTGCATGGCGGTTCGGGAGATCTGCTGTGGCTGCCCGGCGCCGGGATACAGGACGGCGACCAGGTCGAGGTCACCGGGCCGCACCAGGACCCGGGCAAGGTCGAGATCGTGTCCATCACGCCCGAAGGGGTAGTCGTACGGGCCGCACAGCTGCGATCCGATGTGCCGTATCGCCTGGTGGTAGTTTCGGCGGATGGCCGGCGCAGCGCGGCCGTGCCCATCAATGATCCGCGTCCGCAGTGGTTCTCCCCGGCCGTCGTCCCGGCCGCCTCGGCCATGCCGGGTGCCGCAAGGGTGTTACCAATTGTGGCCGCAATCTCGCTGCGCAGGCAGGGCTATCCGCGGAAATCCGTTTCTCGGGACCTCAGGACTATCGGTCGCCGGCGCTTGCGCCCAAGGCGAAGTCCCCATCCCTGGACTCCTATGTCCTGGAAGCGGCGTTGCCCGCCAGGATGAAGCCCGGGTCGTACCGTATCGGCATCCGTTACGGAGTCTCCGCCTGGGTCTTCGTGCCAGAGCAGAGCCTGCAGGTTGTCGAAGATCGTCCGGCGCCGCGTCGATACAAACTCGATGACCCGCAGTTTGGCGGCTGCCATGCGGACGACACCCGGATCAGCAACCGCTGCCTGCTGGCCGCACTGGCGGCAGCGCGCGGCCAGGGCGGCGGCCTCATCGTCATCCCGCCGGGAACCTGGCGGCTGTCCGTTGGCGCGACCGACCCGGATTCAGGCGGCAATGGCTTTCTGCTGGCTGCGAACGTCAGCCTCGCAGGCAGCAACACCGCGGGCCGCCGCAGCCTGCTGCTGCGTGCTGATCCGCCCGATCCGCAACATCACGCGGCGCTGTTCACGCTGCTGGGCCACAACACCGTCCGTGATCTGGATTTCACGGACGATGCCGCGTTCACCTCTGCGGCCGATGCGCGTCCGATCCTGCGCCTCGGACCGATCGGCGGTGGTGTGCCTGCCGAGAATCCCGACGGTCCCGTCAGTGACATCACCATCATCAGCAATCGCTTCAATCTTGTCGGCATGGAGATCATGACGAGAAGGAGGTTGGCCGATCAGGAGGCTACTTTAGGCACACAATGAGTTTGCCGCCTTCTCCGACGGCATGGAGCTTGCGGGAGGTGCGTCCCGGCCGGGCGTGCCGTTCCAGATCGACGATTCGATCGTTCGCTGGAATCGGTTCGTGCCCGGGCGTTATACGGATCTGGCGGCGCGACAGGGGCCCATCGCCAGCCAGCTCGGCGCGGCAAGCCGCGTTGATTTCAGCGACAACGTCGTGGATGGGGCGAGCCGGCAGGCCCTGCCCGATCCGGCGAGCCCTGGTGGGTTTCGCGCCGGATTCTTCTGGAACATGTCGAACAATCTCGAGCAGCTGCTGATTTCCCGTAACCAGATGCGTTGCACCGGCGACCGCGACGGCGACGGGGAAGCCCTGGCCTTCGATGCCGATCGCGGCGCAGAGAATGGACTGCCCGGAGCCCCTGCCATCAGCGGCGCCGGAGCGGACTGGGTCAGCGTGGACATGCCACTGTCCTCCCAGGCCGGCAAGGTCGATCCCCGCGCAGGCTACTACATCGGCTACTGGCTGCAGATCCTGTCCGGCCGCGGCATCGGGCAGGCACGCCGGGTGGTGAGCTATGTGGAGGATCCCCTCGCCCATTGGACCCGCCTGAAGATCGCGCCGGCATGGGATGTGACTCCCGAGCCCGCTTCATCGCGTGCCTCCGTGTCGCGCCTGGGCTGGGCGATGCAGGTCGTCGACAACCTGATCGATCGCGCGCGCCGCTCTGCAGGAAGTCGAACCTCACGGGACCTAGCGCCGGCCAGATCGGGATCTGGGGATCCTCCGCCGACTCGGCAATCGACGGCAATGAAATGCACGACTCCAGCGGCATCCAGTTCCTGATGAGCTTCAAGGTCGTTGCCCCAAACTGTCCGGATTGCGACAACTCCGTCGCCAGTCAGGCAGCGCTCGAGATACGCAACAACGATATCGATGGTGAGTATGACTGGGACTCGGCGTGCAGCCTGTCCGGCATCCTGGGCTACTACGCAGCAGTTCCTGACGCCAGGTCCCCACCGCCCATTCTCGCCACCGGCGTTTCGATAGCCCACAACCGGATCCGTCACGCCGATGGACCGCGCGGCGGCGCCATCGACTTCTTCGCCGGTTGGTACGCCGGCCCGCCGCCGGAAACGTGGACCTTTGCGCTTCATCCCCTGCTGTTCGACAACACGCTCATCGATCTGGAGGGCGCCGCGCCAAAGGCCTGCCAATTCCCCGCAGCCGCGCGCATCGGCGTGCGGCTGGGCGAGCGCCACGCCAACGTGCGTGGCGCCGTGCTGTCAGGCAACACCTGCCAGCGCGTCGGCATCCCCCTGTCGGACAAGGGCGCGGACACGGTACGCCTGTGTCCGGCCGCTGGCAGCCGGGCGTCCCGCTGTGAGTGCGGTCCTTAGGGCGGCTAGCGCAGCACGTTCGGGTAACGCGGCGCGGGAAGAGGCCCGCCGGCCCGTGGCCGTGCGAGCGGCCCGGCTTTTCGGGCAAATATGCTGTGCAGCAGCCAGATCGCCACCGCGGAGCGCAGCCATACGACATAGACCGGCGAAATCTCGCCCTCGAACAGGATCACCTGTTCGTTTACCGTGACCATGAAGATCATCACTCGGATCTCGCCGCCGCTCCCTGCTCGAAGTTGAACCTGCCTGCGACCCAGCCCAGGAAGGCGCCGGTTGCGGGGCATGCCCAGCAGCAGTCCCAGCCAGCCGAAGTTCCAGTAGAGCTCGCCCAGGTGCGAAATCGAAATGAAGGTGTCACTGCCCGCGTGCGCAATCATGCGGCTGAACTGCTGGGCCGCGCTGACCGACTCCTTGTCCGGCATCAGGATGCGCGGCACGAAGGCATAGGGAATGTCGACCAGCGTGGCGCCGTGCAGGAAGGGCACGTCGACTCCCGCATGCTGCATGAGCAGATCAATGTTGCGCTTCAGGTCGGAGCGCTCGATGAAAGTCGGCGGCCGCTCATCGGCCGGCGACGACCGGGTCTTGTCCCGCGCTGCCCAGGCCACCTGCAGAACATGCCCCAGCCGGTTGAACGCCTGCAGCCGGTTCAGGCCGAGCTCACCGGTCACTTCCATGCGGTAGGCCTGGTATACGGGAAAGGCGAACACCAGGAAGGCCACCACTGCGCCGAGCCATGCCTTTGATGCGCGGTTGTCGTCGACCAGGACGCGCACCAGCAAGACGATGATCAGGCCGGACATGGCCGTCGCCTTGTAGTCCGTCACGAACCCGATGGCGGCCTGGACCGTCACCACCAGCACGATCAGCGCCGTAGCCGACAAGGTCCGGGATCGGGCATAGGCATAGGCCAGCATCAGCAGTCCCAGGGGCTGCATGAGGAATCCGAGCATGACCACGAAGGCGCCGTATTGACCCAGCTCGTTCAGCGCGGCGGTAGCCGACAGATTGGTCTTCTCGGTCTGCAGGAACACGTGCATGGTGACGAAGGCCACGGAGCCCACGAGCCAGATCACCAGCCCCATCACCAGGGTCATCGGGACATTCCAGTCCGCCGGCGCTTCTCGCAGCAGCTTGCCGGACGAGCGGGCCGCCATGACGTACCCCGCGCCAAGCAGCACGGCACCCAGCAGGATGGCGATCTCGGCCGTCGTGATCAGCCCGGCGCGCGCCGGCGCCACCGCTTCGCCCATCAGTATCGCCTGGGTGTCCAGGCCCGCGAAGCGGGTGAAGTAAAGCAACATGAACACCGCCGGCGGGGTGTTAGCCTTCTGAACGAGCGCATCAGCAGGATCGGCGCCAGGCACACCTGCAGCAGCAGCCACGCATAGACCAGCCGTCCGGCCGCAATGCCGTGCGATGCGGCGCCGGCCCCCATGACGATCAGCGCCGCGACGCTGGCAACGATGAACAGCGCCGCCCGGTGCTTCAAGATCCAGTCGCTCATTGCGCCCTTACACCGGCCAGAACCGCGGATTTCAGGGCCGCGGCAGCCGATTCGATCGACCAGCGTTGACTGCGCTCGGCTGCAGCAGCCTTCATCCGCGACAGGTCCTTGTGCCGCATCGAGCGTCTTCAGCGTCTTGATGTGCCGAACCAGGGCAGCGTGATTGCCGGCGGGGAATATCCATCCCGTGCGGCCGTGCTCCACCACATCGCGCGCACCGCCAACGCGGTCGCTGGCGATCACCAGGCTGCCGCTCGCCATCGCCTCGTTCATGGCCAGGCCCCAGGTCTCCCCGGGTCCCAGCGACGGCAACACGTAGACATCGCCCAACCGGTATACGGCCGGCATGGATTGCTGGTTCTGGAAGGGCCGGAAGTGAACGTTGCGGCGCCCCGCGGCCTGGGCCTGCAGCGCTTCCTTCAATGCCCCCGCGCCCACGAACACCAGATGCAGCTGTTCGTCATCCGCTGCCACGGCGCCGGCGAAAGCACGCAGCAGTCCCATGGGATCCTTCTTCGGAATCAGCTTGCCGGCGAACACCAACGCCCGCGCCGTATCCGCAATGCCGCACTCCCGGCGCCACTGCCGGGCCTGTGCTTCGTGACGCTGCGCGTCCGCCGCGAAACGGGCCGTGTCGACCGCGTGGGGCACCAGGCGGATGACCCGCTCGGAGCGGCCGCACCAGCGAAAGTAGTCGGCATTGTTCGCACCCACCCCCGCCAGCGCCACATCGACGTGCCGGTAAACCCAGGCCAGAAGCTGCCGGCGCACGGCGCTGCGCAGGACCGGCGCGGTCGAGCAAAGTGGAGTCGCCGCGGAAGAACACCGGAACCCGGCCCTTGAAGTGCATCAGCGCGCGCAGGTGCGACCAGGAGTGCCAGCCGATCACCAGCAGCGCGTCGGCGTTCCACGCTTCGATCGCCGTGGCCAGGCCGGGCGTATTCAGGCCCCAGAAGTGATCGGTACCCGGGTGCCGGGAGATGTTCTTCACGAACTCGTATTCGTAGCCCTCGAGCAGCGGAATGTCCCAGCTGATGGAACGGCCGAATTCCGCATCGCGCACCGGACCGGCCTCGGTCTGCGACCAGGTGAAGAACACCCGCGGCAGCACTTCGCCGGATTGCGCCAGGCTCCTGAACAGCGGGGCGTAGTACTGGATGGGATGGCTGGTCACGATGGCCAGGCGCACGGCACTCATGGGATGAGCGCCCCCACCGCGGCAGCGGCCGGCTCTGGCGGCTCGCGGTTGGCCTCGGCGATGGTGCGTGCGGCCAGCCACGCGGCCACCACGCATTGCAGGCCGAAGCACACCGGCACGGCGGTCGCCGCGCCCTTCAGACCGAAGCCCAGCACCGCGAATGGCGTGATTATCAGCGCCGCCACCGCGCCGCAGACCTGGATGCCCAGGACGCGCCAGGTGCGCGCATAGGCATAGCAGACGCGCTCGAACACGTAGGAGACGGCGCGGATCGCATCTCCAAAGGCAACCCAGGGCATCAGCCATGAGGCCTGTCGGTAGGCCGGACTCACCAGGAAGCGGGCGATGAGTTCGTGCCCGGCGGCGAACAGCACCACCCCGAGTGCGCAGACGGCGGCCACCGACCCCAGCCACAGCCGCAGCAGCCGCGCCGCATGGGCGTGATTGCGATGGCTGACCGCCGTCTGATAGACGGGGCGCAAGGCCTGCTCCGCTGCGCCGTTGACGATCATGAAGGGGCTGTAGGCCAGTCCATAGACCGCCGCATACAGTCCCGCATCGGCCACGCTCAGCACGCCACCGATGATGTAGCGGTCGCCGAGGTTGGTCACCCAGGCCAGCAGTCCCAGCGGAATGAGGGGCAGCGCATAGGACCACATGGCCGAGTCCAGAGCCCGCGCCTCATCCGGCGGCAGCGGCCGGGGAGCGCGCACCGGCCAGAGGTTGCGTGACCACAGGGCGCAAAGCGTTGCGGCCGCGAGCACGTAGGCGGCAAGGGCGACCGCGGGCAGGCGCCCCACTGCCAGCACCGCGGCCGTCGCGGCCAGCGGCCGCAACCAGGCATCGCTGGCCATCCACAGGCCATAGCGGCGCTGCCGGCGCGCGGCATTCAGCAGGCTCAGGCCCGACGTGCCCCAGCACTCCACCGTGAGCAGCAGCAGCACCAGCAGCGCCAGCCACGGGGAACCGCGGCCGTTGAGGCCATAGCCGAGCCCGCCGATGAGGGCCAGCAACCCGACCCAGGGTATGAAGCGCCGAAAGCCGCGCAGCAGCGCACCGCGCAGTTCCTGGAGGCGCCCGGCCTGGTACTGCGGATAGAAATGGATGGCTGCCTGAGTCAGCGGGCCAGCCACCAGGTTCCCGGCCAGCACCGCTGCACCCAGCGCCAGCGACACCACACCGAATTGCGCCGGCGGCAGGACTTGGGTGAGCAGCCGTACGCCCAGCAGCGTGCCGATGGCGGTCAGCGCCTGCCCGGCGGCGACCCAGAGTGCCTCAGACCTGAAGCGCATCGCGGTACATCTCGCAGGTTCGACGCGCGATGCCTTCCCACGACAGCTGCGCACGCGCGAATTCCCGGCCGGCCTGGCCCTGGCACCGGCGCGCGCCGGGATCGGCGAGCAGGCGGCGCACCGCCTCGGCCAGTTGCGCCGGCTCTCCGGAGCTGATCACGCCGGCGCCGGCCTGTGCGACGAGTTCACCCGCGCCCACATCCGGCGTGACGATGACCGGACAGCCCATGGCCATCGCCTCCGCCACGACGATGCCGAAGTTCTCGGAATAGGACGGCAGCACGAACAGTTCGGCGTGGGCGTACAACGCCCATTTGTGCTGGTCGCTCACCGGGCCGACGAACAGCACCCGCCCGGCAATGCCGAGCTCGCGCGCCAGGGCCTCGAGCTCGGCCTGGTAGCCCTCCTCGTCATTGCCGGCTATCACCAGCGGCAGGTCCGGCACCGCCTGCCAGGCCCGCAGCAAGCGGTCGAGACCCTTCTTCCAGCTGATGCGGCTGAGAAACAGTGCGTACCTGGGCGGCAATCCCGTGAAGGGCCCCTGGCTCAGGGACTGCGGCTGTTCCGGATACGCCACGCCGTTGGGGATCATGACGATCGGGGCGCCGAGAAAGTTCTGGGCTCGCAGTTCCTCCGCCTCGCCGCGCGCCGTCACATGCAGGCGCGTCGCCTGCCTCAGCGTGCGCCGCTCGACCAGCGCGACCCAGGCGCTCTTCAGCCAGCGATTCCTGCGACGAATGATGTTCCGGACCAGCATGCCCCGGGGCGCCACGATGTAGGGAACACCGGCCCGGCGCGCGGCCCGCGCCGCCGTCCAGGTCGGCCACAGGAACGCCGAGTGCAGGTGCACAACGTCGAAGCCCGCGACATCGCGACGCAGCTGGCGCGCCAGACCCGGCGCCACGTGCAGCCGGCGCCAGTGCGGAACCGGGAATACCATGCCTGCACGCCATCCACATCCACCGGGGTATTCAGCGGTACGGGCAGGTCACCGGGCCCGTCCATGCTGGTGGTGTAAACATGGACGTCATGGCCCAGCCGCGTCAGTGCCGCGGCCAATCCATGCACGGATCTGATCGGCCCGCCATAGCGCACGGCCGGCCAGTAGGTGGGCACGACGTGCAGGATGCGCATCGATGCTAGCCCGCCATCGCGGGGGCCGGCATTGCCGCGGCGGCAAACAACGGCAGTACGCTGCCCAGGCGATCCTTGAGCACCTGGCTGACGGTATCGGTGTCGATGGTGGGCAGCTGGTCCGCGAAACCATAGACCAGCGCGGTATCGCACAGGATGTTGATGATCCGGGGCGTGCCGCCGGCCGCCTCATGCACCCGCATGACGGCCTCGGCGCTGAACAGATCGGGCGCTGCGCCGGCCACGCTCAGGCGATGGCGCACATAGGCCTGGGTCTCGTTGGCCTGCAGGGAATCGATGTGGTAGTCCGACACCACGCGCTGCGCGAATTGCCGCAGGGCCGGACTCGACAAGGCGGCGCGCAACTCGGGCTGGCCGATGAGAATGGTCTGGATGAGCATCATCTGGCCGGCATTGAGATTGGACAGCACGCGCAGCTCCTCCAGCTGGCTCGCGCAAAGGTTCTGCGCCTCATCCACCACCAGCAGGATGCGCCGCCCCTGCTCGAACTCCTCCCGGGCGAAACGCACGAACCGGCGGTAGTACTCATTGGCCGACAGGCCTCCGAGCTCCAGTCCCAGCGCCTCGACGATCCATGGCAGCAGCGGTCCCAGGCTGGAATGGGTATTGCCCAGGTAGGCGACCCGCAGGCCGCTGCCCGGTCGATTCAGGAAATGCTGCACCACCGTCGTCTTGCCGCAGCCGACTTCGCCGGTGACGAGTGCGAACCCGGCGGCCTCGGTGATGGCGTACGGCAGCAGTGTCAGCGCATGCCGGTGGTGCCTTCCCAGGTATAGGAAGGCCGGGTCCGGGGACACCGCAAAGGGTTTGACCGACAGGCCATAGAATTTCTCGTACATGCTGTCGCGCCTCAGTAGCTGCGCTGCTCCGACTCGGTCGAGCCATTCAGGACCGTGCCGATGACCCGGGTGTTGCCGAGCAGCTCCAGGGTGCGGCTGATGTCCTCGCGGCGGGTGCGCCCTTCGGTGACCACCAGCACCACCGCATCCAGGCGCGGCGCAAGCGTGATGGCGTCGTCGCTGAGCAGCACCGGAGGAAGATCGACGATCACCAGCCGTCCAGGGTCGCGTTCCTTCAGGTCCTGCAGCATCTTGGTGGTGGTGGCGCGGGCGAGCGCCTCGGAGCTGTCCGGCACGGGCGCCAGGGTGGGCATCAGGAACAGGCGTTCGGCGCCCTCGAGGCCGCACCACAGGTCCTCGAGCTTCGCGAGTCCCGCGAACCAGGCTTCAAGGCCCTGGTTGAGGGCAGGCGCAGGGTCTGCGCAATGCTGGGACGCTTCAGGTCCATGTCGATCAGCAGCACCGACTGGTTGGGTTCGCCGCAAGCCCCAGCGCCAGGTTGATGGCGGTAAGGGTCTTGCCTTCGCCGTTGGTGGCGCTGATGACCCCGATGGTGGACAGATGATGGGTGCGTGCCCGCTGCAGGACCTGGGTACGCAACATGCGATAGGCCTGCGCGGCCGGCCGCGGGTCCGTCCCGTCCACGATGCGGTTCTCACGCAGCGCCATCCAGTCCACCGCCAACCGTCTGGCCGGCTCAATCGGCGCCGCGGTGAACTCGCGCCGCACCGCGGAGCGTTCTGCGATCGAGACATCCTCGACACCGGGACCGGAACGGTGATGGGCCGCTAGGTCCAGGGCACGTTGAATCTTGTCCATGGTGGCGATGACCTACATGCCCAGGCGCTGCATCAGCGAAAAGAACATCACGTCCAGCGGCCGATAGAAGAGGTGCACCAGCACCAGCGCGACGCAGGCCGTACCCACCGCCGATCCCAGTGCGAGCTTCAGTCGCCAGCGCGCCAGGCGCCGGTCCCCCTGCGTCTCGATGCGCGGAATCAGCGCCAGCGGTGCAACCCCGACCAGCTGCAGGAGTTCGTCGCGGGTGCGGATGGTGGTATCCAGCCCCTCGCGCAGCATGGCCATGGCCAGCGCCAGTCCGAGGCTCACGATCACGCCGGCGATGGCTATCAAGGGGCGATTGGGGCTCACCGGCTCCTCCGGCGGCAGCGGTGGATCCATCAGAGTGAAGCGCTCGCCCTGCTGGCCCGACTCCAGGCTCTGCGCAACCCGCGCCTCGCCCTGCTTGTTGCGGATCTCCTGGTAACGCAGTCGCGCATTGTCCAGATCCCGCGTCAGGTCGTGGTATTGGCGTTCCACCTGCGGGGATCCGTACGTCGGACTCGTAGCCATGGATCGAGCTTTGCAGCTTGGTGATCTGCGCGTTCAAGGACTTGATGTCGTTTTCCGTGGCCGACAACTGTGCCTGGATCTGCACATAGGCCGGATTGTCGGGTCCGTGGGACTCAAGGCGGCAGTGTCCGCCGCGGCGAAACCGCGGCTTGCGCCGGCCGCGAGCGCCGCATCCAGATCCGCCTGGAGGGACTTGACCATGGCCTCCAGGCGCACCCGGTCCGGGTGTTCGGCCGTGTAGCGCTTGCGCGCATCGTCCAGTTGCGATTGCGCCTGTTGCAGCTGGCGGCGCAGATCGTTGATGGTGTCCGGCTTCACGCCCAGGTCCGCCTCCATGCCGCTGACCTCCCGGGTCAGGGTGACCACGTCGGGGTGATCGGGCGTATTTGGCCTTGGCCGCGGCCAGCTGGGAACGCAGCATCTTCAGCCGGTCGCCGCTGGAGACGATGCGCTCACCGGTTTCGGAATAGACAGTGGAATTGGGTTTCAGCTGCGCCAGCTGGGCCTGCAGATAGACCCGCTGTTGCTCGAGCGATGTCAGCCGCGCCTCCTCGCCGCGCAGCTCCTCCTCGTTGCGATCCATCAACTGCATGTTGACCTGCATGAGTTCCGGCAGCTTCCCGTAGTTCTTGTCCTTGAACGCGGCGAGCTTCGCTTCCAGGTCCAAAATCTGGGCGTTGATGCGATCGCCCTCACCTTCCAGGAAATCCGTGGCATCGCGCGCGAGCTTGGCGCGATTGGTCAGGTTCTCGTTCAGGTAGAGAGTCGTGAGTTCATTGGCCGCGGCCGCCTGGTCGGCGGAGCGGCTGGTGTAGGAAACCTCGAAGGCGATGGTGGCCGAGGTCGGGCGGCCGCTGCGCGGATCGATCACATCGGCGCTGATCATCTTCAACCCGATGTCGTCACGCATCCGTTTCAGCAGCGCCTCGCGGGTCTCACGGGCGGCGTAGCGCGGATACAGGTTGTAGCGTTTGATGATCTCCAGCAGCGTGGCGGTCGTCATGACGCGCTTGCTGATCACCTGCACGCGCTGATCGGCGTAGGAGGTGACGGTCGAGCGTACCAGGTCGGTGGGCATTTCCTGCTGTTCGATCAGCACGGTGCCCGATGACCGATAGCTCGCGGGCAGCATGAAGGCCAACCCGAGCGTCGCCGCCAGTCCGATGGCGAACGCCAGCAGGATCGACTTTCTGCGGCGCCGCGCAATCCCGATGTAACCCCGCAGTCCGTGCTGATTTTCATTCTTGGAATTCATGGGGCCCCTAGAAGGTTCGCACCGCGGGCAAGGGCGACCAGCTCACCGACAGGGCCACCCGCCACTCCGTGATGGGCCTTGCCGCCGCGGGCGTCCCGGGGGTGACCGTATCGGTATGGGTGGCCGCGACTTCCGAGTGCAGCCGCCAGCTTTCGGCGAAGTGCCAGTCAACGCCCACGGCGGCCGTGTCGTAGAAGGCGCGGTCGATCCCTAAGACAACCGCGGCGTGATTGTTCTGGATTCGGGTGGCCGATACCCGCAGATCGATCTTCTCGCTCACGCTCTGGACATCAGCGAGCGTCAGCGTCTGCCGCTGGGCGACGGCGCCTCCGGAATACGGTTGCAGGGAGTTGGCGTAATCAAGATCCAGGTGGCCGCGCGCCGTCGCGAGGCTGAGCGTGAAGCCGCCCAATGCACCTATACGGGTAATCGGCTGCACGGAAGGCTGCAGTCCCGTCGGGCCCTCGCTGAGCGCGAACTCGTTCAAGGATTGCCGGCTGGCGCCGGCATAGGCCTTGAGGGAAGTGCGTTCGGTCAGGTCACGTTCAAAGTTCAGGCGCAGGCCGCTTTCACGACTGTTGCCATACACGCTGGGAGAGATCGTCTCATTGTCGAACAGCGTCGGCGTCAGCGATGTCGCGGGTGTCACAATGAAACGCTCGCCCACGGACAACGTGGCGTATTTGTACCCTGAGGTCTGGTTGACGAGCGGGCTGTTGGGACCGTAGTACCCGACATCCAGCCACGACAGCTGCAGGATCAGACTGCGGCGCTCGCTGTGCAGATGGACCAGGGAAAGGGATCCTTGTTTTGCCCTGCGACTGAGGCCTTGGGCGACCAGCCCGGTGTCGGGAATTTCGGTGGCCAGCGTCGAGTAGTCCGAGACGCCGCCCACCACGCTCAGCTGCCCGAGTTCCCCGGTCCAGTTGTACTGGCCGTTGAGGCTCTCGCTGTGGACGTTGGCGTAGGTCGAATCGCTGACCTGCTGCCACATGAGCCAGGGAGTCAGCGACAGCTGGCTGGTATCGCTGGACCACTGGAATACGGCGCTGGGATTCACGAAGATGCTCTGGCTGTTGCGCGCTTCGGCAGCCAGATAGCGATTGCTGTCGTCATCCATCCAGATGCCGGCCTGTGGCGCGAAGGACCACTGCGCGGCGTGCAGCGGCGGTGCGCCGCCGGCGAGGCATCCGATCCCGATAGCGGCCTGCGTCATACGGGTCATGCGCTTGTTCCTGGACCCCGCTCTCACGGCACGACGACGGTGTCGCCGGGCTGCAGCAGGACGTTCTGGTCGAGGTCCCGGCCGCGCGCCACGTCGTTGTACTGGAAGTGCAGCACGAGCTGTCCGGCGGACGCGCGCCGCAGCACGATGATGTCGTTCAAGGCCGCGAACGGCGTGGCGCCACCGGCGAGGCTCAGGGCCTGCATGACATCCACGCTGCGCACCACCGGATATTCGCCGGGCCTCTGAACCTTGCCCACCACGTAGATGTGATTGCCCGCGAGATTCTTGGTGGCGACGGTCACGACCGGGCTGGGGATGTATTTCTTCAGCCGTTCGGTGATCTCCACCCGCAGCTGCTCGACGCTCTTGCCGCGCGCGTCCAGATCGCCGACCAGCGGAAAGGACAGCCCGAAATCCGGCCGCACGAGCAGGTCGCCCGTCAGGTCCGTTTCCTTCCACACCGTCACCGTCAACACGTCCCCGGGCTGGACCTGGTAGGCAGCCGGCGCATCCGGTGTCTGTGCGATCGCAGCGTCGGCAAAGGCGGCGAGCGCCGACAGCACGGCCAGGGCAGACAGGATCAGGGCACGTTGCATAGTGGGGGTCTTCGCGGTGATTGAAGAGTGCACCGGCTGTCGCTTCGCGCGACGCACGGCTTTCGTGTCTACGATTGTCATACTAAGGGTGCTCCGTGACGCTTTAATTGCGGTCGCACCGGAGTTCGCGCGCCCGGACGGGCGTTGCGCGGATTGCCCCTTACGCGGGCGCGCGCAACCTTGGCTGCAGCAGTGCCATACCCAGCAATGCCGCCAGCAGCAGGCCCAGGCTTGCGGGCAACGGCACGGCTGACGGAGTAAAGGAGATGCTCAGGTCAAACAGGCCAAGGCCATAGGCGGGGCCATTCACCGGATTGCTCGCCTCACCCGTCACGTAGGCATAGAGGGTGCCGCCGCCGGTGATGTCGAAACTCGCCTGACCCGGACCGATGATCTGGCCGATGACGCTGGAGGAAGACGTTGCCGTAAACGACAGATCCTTCAGATTCGCGGGCCAGTCCAGGTCCGTGAGACTCACGTCCAGGGTTCCGGGGCCGGATACATCGAAGGTGTATTTGAATTCACTGATGACCGAAGTGCCCTGCAGCAGCTGGCTGGTCGACACGATCAGACCGGCCTGCGCCGCCGAGGCGCCCAGCAGCGTGAGCGCGAGAGTCAGCCACGCGGCTGCCCGGGGCGTGCAGCGGCGCGCGCGGCTCACTGGGCTTCCCCCACTGCCGCCAGCCTGATCGGCTCGACCGCCTCCGACGGCTTGTGGGTCGACGCCTCGCTGCCGGGGCGATAGACATATTTGTCGTACAGGTACTGACGCAGTGAGTTGGCCAGTTCTCCGGCCGACGCGCCATTGCGCTCCTCCTTGTTCAGTTCGCTCAGCAGCAGCGCGGCGTACGGTTCCTGCCCGCCCGTCAGCGCCAGCAGCGCGATGTCGTCGCGCTCGACCCTGCGCGCCGGTTCCACCCCGTCATTGATCACGGCCTCGAGGCGGGCGGCGTCCAGGTCAAAGAAGCGCAGCAGCTCCGCGCCGGATTCCACGAACACCGGAACCAGGTTGCGACCCTTCACGTCCGGGTCATACAGCGGCCCCAGGCGCGTCAGCATGCATTTGACCGCGAACCGGATGACATCCGAGTCACGCACCGACAGGCGCTGCGCAAGTTTCTTCACCTTGCGGATGTCGGCACTGTTCATGCGAATCGAGATGGCCTGCTTGCGACTGTCGACCACAATGGCTCCTGTGCGTAGCGACGTTGTGCTTGTTGTTTGTCAATAATGTAGGTGGACAGTGTTGCAAAGCCTTTGCGTTTATGTGACGTACGCACCAGGATTCGATATCCCTGTGTCGTGCGGTCGCAGCACGATTAGGGATGGGTGCGGGATTGAGGGTGTGCGCCGGCGAGCGCCTCGCGCAGTGCGCGGGACGGTGGCGGCAGTTTCGGGCAAGGAGAGTCGTGCGCCCGCTGCGGCGGGTGCAGGCGCTGGTTTGCGACTAGTCCGTGGTGGGCATGTGGGCGCGGCAGAACTGCGCCAGGCGGCTCACGGCCGCACGGTACTCCTGGTCGGCCCAGGAGAACTCCAGCCAGAACTCACGCTGGGCGTCCCGCGTGGCCGCGTTGCGGCTGGCCAGGAACATGCGCAGCGCGACGTTGCGGTCCGCGGTGAGCTTGCGCATCGCGTCCTGCAGGTCGCTCAGTTCATCCAGAACCTTGCGCGATAGTCTCTTCAAGGCAGGTCCGCCGCGCTGATGCTATTCGGGGCGGGTACGCAGTGATTCCAGCTCGGCGGTGGTCATGTCGAGCTCGCGGATCACCGCGCAGTAGCGCTGCCAGACATCCTGGAAGCCGCTGGTGCGGGCACTGGGTATGGCCGTGAGCTCCCGGCGCACCGCCTCGTGCTGCGACTGCAGGCGCAGGTGGTGGCCTTCCACCTGATTGAGCCGACTCCAGAACGGATCTCGCAGCCACGGCGCACTGTGCTCGTCAGTCGCATGGCCGCCATATTGTTGCGCGGTACTCATCGGTACCTCCCGATCATCCCCGGTCCGACTGCACACGCTACTGGCCCAGTGCTACAGCGACATTGCATCGCAGATGCTCAGGTGCTGCGCTTGACCGGTCGCTTCCATCCCGGAATGCTGACCTGCCGCGAGCGCGCGATCGTCAGCTGCCCGGCCGGCGCCGCCCGCGAAATGGTCGAGCCCGCCCCGATGTTGGCGCCCGCGCCGATCACGACCGGCGCCACCAGCATGCTGCCCGATCCGATGAACGCATCGTCTTCGATGGTCGACGGCCACTTGTTGGCGCCGTCGTAGTTGCAGATGACGGTGCCCGCACCGACATTGACCCGGGTGCCGATGGTCGCATCGCCCAGGTAGGTGAGGTGGTTGGCCTTGGATTTCGCGCCGATGCGGGTCTTCTTGATTTCGACGAAGTTGCCGATGTGCACGTGTTCCTCCAGCACCGAATCCGGCCGTAGCCGCGCGAAGGGACCGATCTGGCAGCTCGGCCCGATCAGCGCACGGTCGATGACGCAGTTGGCGAACACCTGGGTGCCGGCCTCGATTTGCGCATGGCGGATCAGGCAGTTCGGACCGATTCTTACGCCGTCTCCCAGCTTGACCTCGCCCTCGAACACGACATTCACGTCGATCACCACGTCCTGCCCCACCGTCACGGTGCCCCGAACGTCGACTCGCGAGGGATCGATGAGGGTAGCGCCGTCCAGCATCAGCTTGCGGGCCTGGCGCGCGCGCCAGGCGTTTTCCACCGCGGCGAGCTGGATCCGGTCGTTGACGCCCTGCACTTCGTGCTCGTCCGGGGCAACCAGCGGCCGCACGGCCACCTTATCGCGCACCGCCAGGGCGATGACATCGGTCAGGTAGTACTCGCGCTGCGAATTGCGATTGTTCAGGCGGCCCAGCCACTTGGTCAGACGAGCGGCCGGCATGGTCATGACACCGGTATTGCATTCGCGCACCCGACGCTGCCTGGGGGTGGCGTCGGCCTCCTCGACGATGGCCTGCACCCGGCCGCTGGCCGTGCGCAGGACCCGTCCATAGCCCGTGGGGTCACTGGCGTTTACCGTCAGCAAGCCCACCTCGTCGGGACCCGCCGCCTGCAGCAGCGCCCGCAGGGTTTCCGTGGTGATCAGCGGCCCATCACCGAAAAGAATGAGCACCCGCTGATCCGCGCCCAGGCGCGGCGCCACCTGCATCACGGCATGACCCGTACCCAGCAGTTCGGGCTGCTGCACCCACGAGACCGTTTCGTGCGCGAAGGCCTTGGGCACGGCCTCTCCCCCATGGCCGTACACCACGTGGATCGCTTCCGGGTTCAGGCTGCGTGCCGTGTCCAGCACGTATTGCAGCAGCGGCCGGCCGGCCAGCGGCTGCAGTACCTTCGGCAGGGCCGATTTCATGCGGGTGCCGGCGCCGGCGGCGAGTATCACTATCGCCAGGGGCGGCGCGGACCGGGAGTTGCTGCGGGGTCGAGCCGATTTCTTCTTCGCCACGGTGCGCCTCAATGTCGTGCCGGCGGTTTCGATGACTGCGCGGTGCAGCGGCCGACCGCGGCAGCCTCGAGCTGCGGCAGCCGCGCCTGCATCCTTGCACCGACGTACAGTCTTGGATTGGAATGGATTTCGCCTTCCCGGGCCTCGCGCTCACGGATGATGCGCGCCGAGTCGGTATAGGCCTGGTTCAGCGAACAGGCATGCGGCAGAGCGTCCCGCAGCAGGGCCTCGCCGAAATAGGTCAGGTCACGGGTATCGTCGCAGCCGAATGAACTGTGCCGCGAATCCGCCGCGGTCATGACCAGCGTCGAATCATTCCTGAGCACCGGGATGAATATCCCCGAATAGCAGGCCGAGACGACGATCACGCGCCAGCGGATATGGGACTCATCGAGGACCTCGCGGACATCCTCGGGCGACAGCGCATCCTCGGGCATCCTGCCATTGGTGATGGCGACGCCGTCCTCGTCATTGCCATGCGAGGTCAGCATCAGTACCAGGGTGTCCCGGTCGCGGTGCATCCTTCGCCCGATGGCATTCACGGCGATGCGCAGATTGTCGAAAGTCGCCAGCGGATAGGTGCGGCGGTCATGGATGTCGTTGACCAGCAGTATCGATCGGTTGGCAGTCGCGTATCGCTTGCCGAAGACCTGGCGCGCCAGCTCGGCCTCCTTGCGGAACACCTGCTGTTCGCCGAAGCCGGCGAAGCCCACGAAGTAGACATCGCCGCCGGCCTCATTGCCCTGATCCATTCGCGACACGCTGCTGACGAGCGCCTGGCGCTGCGCCTGCGGGGGCGGCGGTTTCAGCAGTGCGGAGTCGAGCGGGGCGGCCTGGCCGGTACCCATCTGCAGGCACAGCAGCGCGCCCAGCACCATCCCCCTGACCTTGGCCCGATGAGGGGAACGCTGCACGTAGAGGGGGCTGCCCATGCCGGCAGCTTACCGCGACGGCGGCCTAGCTGCGGATCTTGCGCAGCCGCTCGATGATTTTGAGCTGCGCGGCGACGCGGGCCAGCTCGGCCAGCGCCTCGGCCTGGCTGATCGCGCCGGCCCGATCCTTGAGCGCCTCTTCGGCGCGCTGCTTGGCGGCCAGGGCGGCCGCCTCATCGATGTCCTTGGCGCGCAGCGCGGTGTCGGCCAGCACGGTCACGCGGGTGGGCTGGATTTCCAGGGCGCCGCCGCCGACGTAGAACACCTGCTCGGTCCGTCGGGCGTCTGCACCCGGATTTCGCCGGGCTTCAGCAGCGTCAGCAGCGGCGCATGCCGGGGCGTGATGCCCAGCTCGCCCTGCGAGCCGGGAGCAAACACCATGGTGCATCGCCGGAGAAGATCTCTCCTTCCGCGCTGACGATGTCGACCCGGATTGTGTGAGCGGTTGCCATTACTGCAGCGTCTTGGCCTTCGCGACGGCCTCGTCAATGGACCCGACCATGTAGAACGCCTGCTCGGGCAGGTTGTCGTACTCGCCGCTCAGGATGCCCTGGAAGCCGCGGATGGTGTCCTTCAGCGGGACGATCTTGCCGTCCTGGCCGGTGAACACCTTGGCGACGTTGAACGGCTGCGACAGGAAGTGCGCACCTTGCGCGCGCGGTACACCGCCTGCTTGTCCTCGGCCGACAGCTCGTCCATGCCGAGGATGGCGATGATGTCCTGCAGCTCCTTGTAGCGCTGCAGCACGGCCTGCACGCCGCGCGCGGTATTGTAGTGCTCCTCGCCGACGACCAGCGGGTCCAGCTGCCGGCTGGTGGAGTCCAGCGGGTCAACGGCCGGATAGATGCCCAGGATGCGATCTGGCGCGACAGCACGACGGTCGCATCCAGATGCGCGAAGGTCGTCGCGGGCGAGGGATCCGTCAGGTCGTCCGCCGGCACGTACACCGCCTGGATCGAGGTGATCGAGCCGGTCTTGGTGGAGGTGATGCGCTCCTGCAGCACGCCCATTTCCTCGGCCAGCGTGGGCTGGTAGCCCACGGCCGAGGGCATGCGGCCCAGCAGCGCCGACACTTCGGTGCCGGCCAGCGTGTAGCGGTAGATGTTGTCCACGAAGAACAGCACGTCGCGGCCCTTGCCGCCGTCCTCGCGCACTTCGTCGCGGAAGTACTCGGCCATGGTCAGGCCCGTGAGCGCGACGCGCAGGCGGTTGCCCGGCGGCTCGTTCATCTGGCCATAGACCATCGCGACCTTGGAGTTGGACAGCGTGTCCTTGTCGATGACGCCCGACTCGATCATCTCGTGATAGAAGTCGTTGCCCTCGCGGGTGCGCTCACCGACGCCGGCGAACACCGACAGGCCGCTGTACTGCTTGGCGATGTTGTTGATCAGCTCCAGCATGTTGACGGTCTTGCCCACGCCCGCGCCGCCGAACAGGCCGACCTTGCCGCCCTTGGCGAAGGGCACCAGCAGGTCGATGACCTTGATGCCGGTGACCAGCAGATCCTGGCCGCCCGCCTGCTCATCGAAGGCCGGCGGCGCGCGGTGAATCGGCAGCTGCTGCGGTGACTCCACCGGGCCCCGGTTGTCCTGGGGGCGCCCCAGCACATCCATGATGCGGCCCAGCGTGGCCTTGCCCACCGGCACCGAAATCGGCTCGCCGGTGGCGCGCACCGGCAGGCCGCGCTTGAGTCCTTCGGATGCGCCCATGGCGATGGTGCGCACGACGCCGTCGCCCAGCTGCTGCTGCACTTCCAGGATCAGGTCCGAATCGGCGAGCTGCAGCGCCTCATAGATGTTCGGAATCTGCTCGCGCGGAAACTCAACGTCGATGACGGCACCGATGATCTGGGTGATCTTGCCTTCGGCAGTGCTAGTCATGCATTTTTCCTCAAACGGCCGCGGCGCCGCCGACGATCTCCGAAAGTTCCTTCGTGATCGCAGCCTGGCGGGCCTTGTTGTAAACGAGTTGCAGTTCCTGGATGAGCTTGCCGGCGTTGTCGGTGGCCGCCTTCATGGCGACCATGCGCGCGGCCATCTCCGAGGCGACGTTCTCGACCACGCCCTGGTACACCTGGGACTCGATGTAGCGCATCAGCAGGCCATCGAGGATCGCCGCGGCGTCGGGCTCGTAGATGTAGTCCCAGTGTTCCGGCAGGCCCTGCGTCTGTCGGCCGCGTCCCACCGGCAGCAGCTGCATGATGCTGGGCTGCTGCGTCATGGTGTTCACGAAGCGCGCGTTGGCGAGGAACAGGCGGTCGATCTTGCCTTCGCGATAGGCGTCGAGCATGACCTTGATGGTGCCGATCAGGTCCTTGATGTGCGGGCGGTCGCCCAGGCCTGAGACGCTGCCGAGAATGGGGTGCCCAGGCGGCGGAAGAACGCGATGCCCTTGGTTCCCACGATCGACAGGCTCACCTGCGCGCCCTTGCCCTGCCACTCGCGCATCTGCAGCAGCACCTGCTTGAACAGGTTGGCGTTCAGGCCTCCGGCAAGTCCGCGATCCGTCGAGATGATGATGAAACCGACCGTCTTCGGCTCGCGCGTGACCAGGAACGGGTGCCGGAAATCCGGATTGGCCTCGTTCAGATTGCCGATCACGCTACGCATCTTCTCGGCGTACGGACGGGCCAGCTTCATGCGGTCCTGTGCGCGACGCATCTTGCTGGTGGCCACCATCTGCATGGCCTTGGTGATCTTCTGAGTGCTCTTGACACTCGCGATCTTGGTGCGGATTTCCTTGGTGCCGGGCATCTCTTGGAGCGTCCTAGTAGGTACCGTTGGCCAGGAAGTCTTCGATGATCTTCTTCAGCGTCGCCTCATGTTCCTTGAGGACCGGCTTGGCGTTGATGGCATCCAGGGCTGCCTTGTGGGAGGAGTTCGCGAATCCCTGCAGGGCCGCCTCGAACGCCACCACCTTGGGGATCTCGACCTTGTCCATGTAGCCGTTGTTGACCGCGTAGATCGACAGGGCCATTTCCGCGACCGACTGCGGCTCGTACTGCTTCTGCTTCATCACCTCGGTGGTGCGCTGGCCGCGTTCGAGCTGCTTGCGGGTCGATTCGTCGAGGTCGGAGGCGAACTGCGAGAAGGCCGCCAGTTCCCGGTACTGGGCGAGTGCCAGGCGGATGCCGCCGCCCAGCCGCGGATGATGTCGGTCTGCGCCGAGCCGCCGACGCGGGAGACCGAGATGCCGGCGTTCATCGCCGGACGGATGCCGGCGTTGAACAGGTCCGTCTCGAGGAAGATCTGCCCGTCGGTGATCGAAATCACGTTGGTCGGCACGAACGCGGTGACGTCACCGGCCTGGGTTTCGATGATCGGCAGCCCGGTCAGCGAGCCGGTCTTGCCCTTCACGGCGCCCTTGGTGGCCATCTCCACGTACTCTTCGTTGACGCGCGCGCTGCGCTCGAGCAGCCGGGAGTGCAAATAGAACACATCGCCAGGGAAGGCCTCGCGGCCCGGCGGGCGGCGCAGCAGCAGCGAGATCTGCCGGTAGGCCACGGCCTGCTTGGACAGATCGTCGTAGATGATCAGCGCGTCCTCACCGTTGTCCATGAAGTACTCGCCCATGGTCACGCCCGAGTACGCCGAGATGTACTGCATGGCAGCCGGTGTGGAGGCCGAGGCCGCCACGATGATGGTGTGCTTCAGGGCGCCGTGTTCCTCGAGCTTGCGCACGACGTTCGCGATGGTCGACTGCTTCTGGCCGATGGCGACGTAGACGCACTTAATGCCGGAGGTCTTCTGGTTGATGATGGTGTCGACCGCCATCGCGGTCTTGCCGGTCTGGCGGTCGCCGATGATGAGCTCGCGCTGGCCGCGGCCGATGGGCACCATCGAGTCCACGGACTTGTAGCCGGTCTGCACCGGCTGCGACACGGACTTGCGGTAGATCACGCCGGGCGCCACGCGCTCGATGGGCGCGGTCTTCTTGGCGTTGATCGGACCCTTGCCATCGATCGGGTTGCCCAGGGCATCGACCACGCGGCCCAGCAGCTCCGGACCCACCGGCACTTCCAGGATGCGGCCCGTCGTCTTGACGGTGTCGCCCTCGCCCAGGTGCTTGTAGTCACCCAGCACGACCGATCCCACCGAGTCCTGCTCCAGGTTCAGCGCCAGGCCGAAGGTGTTGCCCGGGAACTCCAGCATTTCGCCATAGCGCGCGTCGGCCAGACCGTGAACGCGCACGATGCCGTCGGTGACGGACACGATGGTGCCGACGTTGCGCGCTTCGGTGACGCCCTTGAAATTCTCGATGCGCTGCTTGATGAGATCGCTGATCTCAGTTGCCTTGATGGCCATGCTTTAGGGTTCCTTGCGAATTTCGTATGTGTGGCCGCTCATCACGCGACCAGTTCGTTGGCGATGCGCGTCAGTCGCCCGCGCACCGAGCCGTCAATGACCAGGTCGCCCGACTGCAGCACGGCACCGCCGATGAGATCCGGGTCGACGCTGCAATGCAGGCGCACTTCGCGCTTGAGGCGCCGGGCCATCGCGGCAGTCAGCGACTGCTGCTGCCGTTCATCCAGCGGTGCGGCCGACGTCACGGTGACATCGGCGATGCCTTCGGCTTCGTCCTTGTAGGAGTCGAACAGTGCCGCGATTTCCGGCAGGCAGTTCAGGCGCCGGGCCTCGGCCAGGGCCTGCACGAAATTGCGGCCATGTTCGCCCAAACCAGCGCCTGCGATGTCCAGCACCAGCTGCGCCAGCTGCGCGGGGGTGACGTGCGGATCGCCCAGCAGCGAATGCACGCGCGGATCGTCCGCCACCGCGGCCGCGGTGTGCAGCGCCGCCGACCAGGCGCCCAGCATGCTGTCGGCCCGTGCCTCGGCGAAGGCCGCCTTGGCGTAGGGACGGGCGATGGTTGTCTTGTCCGCCATGGGCTAGATCTGCGCGGCCAGCTTGGCGATGAGATCGGCGTGGGTGCCGGCGTCGACTTCACGCTCAAGGACCTTGGAGGCCGTGCGCACCGCAAGCCCCGCTACGTCCTTGCGCAGCGATTCGCGCGCGCGCGTCGCTTCCAGTTCGATCTGGGTTTGGGCTGATGCCACGAGCCGCGCGCCTTCGGCGCTCGCCTGGCTCTTGGCCTGCTCGACCAACTCGTTGGCCCGCTTCTGCGCCTGATCGATGATATGCGTCGCGCGCTCGCGGGCCTCGCGGATCACGCCATCGGCCTTGACCTGCGCCTGTGCCAGAGACTGCTGCCCCTGATCGGCGGCTTCCAGACCTTGAGCGATCTTGCGCGCACGTTCCTCCATGGCACCGAGAATCTTCGGCCATGCGAACGTCATCACCGACCAGATGAGGATCGCGAATACGAGCATCTGGATGATGAGCGTCAGATTGAAGTTCACCGTCGTCTCCTGATTGCGGGCGGACTTAGGCTCGCGCCGGGTCCGCGTTCAAGACGCGCGTCAGTGCGCCGCCGTTGCAGCCGCCTGGAAGGCGGACACGAACGGATTGGCGAACGTGAAGAACAATCCGAATGCGATGCCGATGAAGGCCACCGCGTCCAGCAGTGCGGCAACGATGAACATTCTGGCGAGCAGCGCCGGAGCCAGTTCCGGCTGGCGCGCCATGCCCTCGAGGAAGCGGCCGCCCAGAATGCCAAAGCCGATGGCGGTGCCGAGCGCGCCCAGGCCGAAGATGATGCCGACGGCAAGGACGGTCATACCTTCAATGTGTGCAATGTTTTCCATTCAACTCTCCAGATATCGGAACCGATCAGAAATAAAATCAAGTTAGTCAAAAAAATCAATGATGCTCGGACGCCTGCGACAGGTAGACGATCGTGAGCATCATGAAAATGAAGGCCTGCAGTACCCCCACGAACAGGTCGAACGCCGTCCAGACCAGACCGACCAGCACCGAGCCGACGATGCTCAGCCAGCCGCCAACCGAGCTTAGGGCCGCGAAACCGGACGACAGGGTAAGCAGGGCGATCAGAACGAACACCATCTCGCCCGCGTACATGTTTCCGTAGAGCCGCAATGCCAGTGACACGGGGCGGGCAATGAAGGTCGGCAGCTCCATGACCAGATTCAGCGGTATGCACAGGACGCGCAGCAGGATGTTCGCCTGCTTGCCGCTGGGTGGAAAGGGATGCAACGACAGTTCGCCCAGGAACCCGCCCAGGCCCTTCATCTTGATGCTGTAGAAGATGATGAGGATGAACACGGTCAGCGATAGCGCGAATACGACGTTCAGATCGATGCTCGGCACGATGCGCAGATGGCCGAGCCCGACGGCGCCGGCGGCGCCGGGCAGCAGATCGATGGGCAGCACGTCCATGACGTTGAACAGCAGCACCCAACAGAAGATCGTGAGCGCCAGGGGCGCGATCAGTTTGTTGTGGCCCTGGAAGATGCCCCGCACCTGGGCATCCACGAACGAGACCACCAGCTCGACGAAGTTCTGCAGCTTGCCCGGCGTGCCACTGGTCGCCCGGCGCGCCGCGACAATGAAGCTGCCACCGAACACGACCGCCAGCAGGACCGAGAAGAAGACGCTGTCGAAATTGACGACCGACAGGTCCAGCAGGCCATGCGGCTTGTGATTGGTCAAAAAGGTCAGATGATGGGCGATGTACTCCGTCGCATCCGGAGTCTTCTCGGCCAGTTGTGGAACGAAATTGCTCATCAAACCATCTCACGCGGCACACCGCCGACCGGACCCTTGGTATCCGGCACCGGCGCAGTCCGTCCGGACCACAGCGCACGCGCCAGCACCACCCAATACACCAAAAACGTGGCCATGAAGGCCGAAATCATCGCCACCGGGTTCACTTTCATGAACACCAGCGCCAAAACCAACACCAGGATCACCACCGTGATCTTGGCAATCTCGCCGACATAGAACGCCAGCAGCATCCGCTCCGCGCTCGACCCGGACAACCGCCAAAAGCCAGTAACGCCATCGCCACGCTGGCCAGGGTGCTCGCGCCACCGCCGACCACCGCCGACGCGGCGGCCCGCGGCCCCGCGACCACCAGGCTCAGCCGCCGCGACCAGCAGGGTCATCGACCACCTGAGCGCGCACGCACATGAACGCCAGCCTGCGCGCCTGCGGCAGATCAATGGCGTTCACCGGAATTCCTTGTGCATTTCAGGCGACACGCTTAACCCCCTGACTGCACTGCTAATGGCGAGCCACTCTGAATGGGCGGCCCTTCGGATCAAACCACGCTGCGACAGGATTTGGTTGTCCAACAGTCACTTACGTGACCGGGCCGCGACGGCGGCGAATTATAGATATGCCGGCCGGAAAAGGCTAGAAATTAGCGTGTTAACAATGCCGGACGGCGGGCCTTCACTGGATGTGTTCGAGAATGCCGTCCAGCTCGTCCAGGCTGTTGTAGCTGACCACCAGTTTGCCCTTGCCCGAGCGGGTATGTTGGATGACCACCCGGGCGCCGAGCTTCTCCGACAGGTCCTGTTCCAGGCGCTGCACGTTGGGATCCGCGGCGGCGCCCGCGGCCGGCTCGGAGCGTGGCCCGCCGGCCTGGGTCATGCGCCGGACGATGGACTCGGTTTCGCGTACCGAAAGATCCGTCCGCACCACCAGCGCCGCCACTTCCACCTGCTGCCGGCGGGTGGCGAGGCCCAGCAGCGCCCGCCCATGGCCCATCTCCAGCGCGCGCGACTCCAGCTGCTCACAGACTTCCGGCGCCAGATCCAGCAGCCGCAGCAGGTTGCTGACCGCGGCCCGTGAGCGCCCGACGGCTTCCGCGGCCTGCTGGTGCGTCATGCTGAATTCGCCGATCAGACGCTCCAGCGCCCGGGCCTCTTCCAGCGGATTGAGATTCTCGCGCTGGATGTTCTCGATGAGCGCCACTGACAGGGCGGTTTCATCCGGCACGTCGCGCACGATGGCCGGAATGTCCGCCAACTGCGCGAGCTGCGCCGCGCGCCAGCGGCGTTCGCCGGCGATGATTTCGTAGCGCGGGCCGCCCGTGGGGGTGCTGGCCGCGATCGGTCGCACCACGATGGGCTGCACCACCCCTTGGCTGCGGATCGAGGCCGCGAGTTCCGCGAGCGACTCCTGATCCAGGTGCGAGCGCGGCTGGTAGCGCCCGCGCTGCAGGAGGTCCAGCGGCAGGCGCGTCAGCCGATCACCGACCGGGCCGGCGGCCGGCGCCTGCGGAGGCGACTCCGGCGCGGCGGGCGCGGCACGCGACGCTTCCGGTGTGCCGATCAGCGCATTCAGGGTACGGCCGAGACTGGGTTTCTTCTGGTCATGGCTCACTGCGGCCGCAACGCTCGTCCTCGCGGCGGATCATTTCCCCGGCGAGGGCCAGGTACGCCAGCGCACCGCGCGACTCCTTGTCGTGCAGCAGCACCGGCACCCCGAACGACGGCGCCTCGGCGAGGCGCACGTTGCGCGGAATCACCGTCCGGAACACCTTGTCGGGGAAGTGCAGGATCAGCTGCGCCCCCACCTCATTCGAAAGATTGTTGCGCGGGTCGTACATCGTGCGCAGCAGCCCTTCGATCTCCAGTTCCGGATTCACGGCCGCCCGGATCTGCTCCACGGTCGCCAGCAGGCCCGTGAGACCTTCGAGGGCGTAGTACTCGCACTGCATGGGAATCAGCACGCTGTCGGCGGCCACCAGGGCGTTGACGGTGAGCAGGTTCAGCGCCGGCGGACAGTCGATCAGGATCACATCGAACTGCTCCCGCACCTCCTTCACCGCCGAGCGCAGTTTCATCTCGCGTCCGGCGATCAGGGTCAGCAGCTTCACCTCGGCCACGGTCAGATCCTGGTTGGTCGGCAGCAGCGTGAACCCGGAAGGCTCCACGGGAACCAGCGCGGACTTGATGTCGCATTCCCCCAGCAGCACCTCGCAGGTGCCCGCGTACCAGCTGCGACTTGTCCACGCCGCAGCCCATGGTGGCATTGCCCTGCGGGTCGCAGTCGATCAGCAGCACCCGCCGTTTGGTGGCCGCCAGCGAGGCCGCCAGATTCACCGCCGTCGTGGTCTTGCCCACGCCGCCTTTCTGGTTGGCAATTGCAATGACCCGCTTCATGACCCAAGTCTACAGGCGGCAATGACCACGTGGCGCTCCTCGTTCAACCCCGGCACCGCGAGCGGCACGGTCTGCTCGATCACCCAGGGCGGCGCCACCGCCGCGATTTCCTGCGCCGGCAGCCGACCCTTCATGGCCAGCACCCGCGTCCCCGGTCCGCACAGCGGCGCCACCCATTCCAGCAGCTGCGGCAGGGCCGCGCAGGCCCGCGCGACGACGGTGTCGAAGGCCTGGGCGGGGTGCATTTCCTCCATGCGGGTGTGCAGTGCCTCCACATTGGCCAGGCCCAGGGTGCGGGCGGCGTGCGCCACGAACCGCTGCTTCTTGCCATTGGCATCCACCAGGACACAGCGGCGCTGTGGCGCGAGCAGCGCCAGAGGAAGGCCCGGGAAGCCCGCACCGGTGCCCACGTCCACCAGGGTGCTGCCCTGCACAAACGGCGCCACGGACAGGCTGTCCAGCAGGTGATGCGTCAGCATCTGCGCCCGGTCGGTGATACTGGTCAGGTTGTAGGCGCGATTCCAGCGCAGCAGCTCATCCAGCAGGCGCAGCAGGGCCGCCGCGGCGGCGTCATCCAGGCTGACGCCGAGCTGCCGGGCGCCGGCCACCAGCACGGCGGCCTCATCGCCCATTACTGACCAGTTCGGCCATGAATTCGTTGACGCTCAGGGCCGTGAGGCGCGCGGGATCGGCGAACAGCGCCACCACGCGCGCGGCCTGCCTGGCCGGGTAGTGGGCGCGTACCGCCGCCTCGAACTTGGCGACCATCAGCGGCTGGCCTTCCGCGCGCCGCCGGCGGTGGCCCACCGGGAAGTCCACCTGCACCCTGGGGGTCGCACTGCCGTCGTCGAAGAATACCTGCACGGCGTTGCCGATGAAGCGGCGTTCCGGATCGTAGTAATCCTTGGTGAACGCCGCGTTCTCGCGCACCTCCATCAGCTCGCGCAAGCGGTCGATGCGCGGATCGGCGGCCACCTCATCCTCGTAGTCGGCGGCCGTGAGCCGGCCGAATATCAGCGGTACCGCCACCATGTACTGGATGCAGTGGTCGCGATCGGCCGGATTCGCCAGCGGTCCGGTCTTGTCGATGATGCGCACCCCGGGCTCCTGGGTCTCGACCACGATGCGGCTGATGGCACCCAGCCGGCCCGCGACCGCCGCATGCAGGGCCATCGCGCATTCCACGGCCGTCTGGGCGTGGAACTCGGCAGGCCAGGAAATCTTGAACAGGATGTTTTCCATCACGTAGCTGCCGAAGGGCTGCGGCAGCGCGAGCTGCTGGCCCGCGAACAGCACGTCCTGGAATCCCCAGCGCGGCGCGGACAGGACGGTCGGATAGCCCATCTCCCCGCCCATCGCCATGAGCGCGTGACGCACCCCGCGGCTGGTGGCATCCCCCGCGGCCCAGCTCTTGCGCGAGCCGGTGTTGGGCGCGTGACGGTAGGTGCGCAGCGCGCCGCCGTCGGCCCAGGCGTTGGAGACGGCGTTGCAGATCTGGGCCCGGGAACCGCCCGAGCATCGCCGTGACGACCGCCGTGGTGGCGATGCGTACCAGCAGCACGTGATCGAGCCCCACGCGGTTGAAGCTGTTGTTGAGCGCCAGCACGCCCTGGATTTCATGCGCCCGGACCATCGCGGTCAGCACCTCGGCGACGCTGAGCGAGGGCCGCCCCTGCATCAGGGCCTGGCGCGACAGGTAATCCGCGACGGCGAGAATGCCGCCGAGATTGTCGGAAGGATGGCCCCACTCGGCCGCGAGCCAGGTGTCATTGAAATCCAGCCAGCGGATCATGGTGCCGATGGCGAACGCGCCCTGCACCGGGTCCAGTTCCAGCGAGGTTCCGGGGACGCGCGCCCCTCCCGGCATCACGGCGCCGGGCACCACCGGGCCCACCAGCTTCGCGCAGGCCGGCATCTTCAGGGCCAGCAGTCCGCAGGCCAGCGTGTCCATCAGGCAGTCCCGCGCGGTCGCGAATGCCAGCGCCGAGACCGGCGGCGGCTCGCTCACGTACCTGGCGATCTCAAGCAGCGCCGCATCCGGTTCCGAGCGCTGCGCGCGCTTTGGATCAAAGGCTGACATCACGACACCTAGCGCGCGGCCAGCGGCACGTAGGGCCGGGGCGCGGGACCTACGTATTCGGCTGCGGGGCGCACGATCTTGCCGTTGTCGCGCTGTTCCAAGACGTGCGCCGACCAGCCCGTGGTGCGCGACATCACGAACAGCGGCGTGAACATCGCCACGGGAATTTCCAGCAGGTGATAGAGCACCGCGGAGAACCAGTCCACGTTCGGAAACAGCCGCTTCTCACGCCACAGCACCGACTCGATGCGGTCGGCGACCGCGAACAGTTTCGAGTCGCCCGCCTCGGCGGAAAGCCGGCGCGCCACCTCCTTGGCGATGGGATGGCGTGGATCGGCGATGGTGTAGACCGGATGCCCGAATCCGATGATGACCTCGCGGGCCGCGAGCCGCGCCAGAATATCGGCCTCGGCCGCATCGGCACTGTGGTAGCGCTGCTGGATTTCCAGGGCGACTTCATTCGCGCCGCCGTGCTTCGGTCCGCGCAGCGCGCCGATGCCGCCGACCAGGCACGAATACAGATCCGATCCGGTGCTGGCGATGACCCGCGCCGTGAACGTCGAGGCGTTGAACTCATGCTCGGCATACAGGATCAGCGAGGTGTGCATGGCCCGCACCCAGGAGGAGTGCGGCGGCCGCTCATGCAGCAGGTGCAGGAAGTGGCCGCCCACCGAGTCATCGTCCGTTTCCAGGGTGATGCGCCGGCCCGAGCGGCTGAAGTGGTGCCAGTACGCCAGCATCGAGCCCAGCGAAGCCACCAGCTGATCGGCGATATCCCGGGCGCCGCCGGCCCCGTGAGCCGCCGCTTCGGGCAGCGCACAGCCCATCGCGGAGACGCCGGTACGCAGCACATCCATGGGATGGGCGGCCGGCGGCAGCACTTCCAGGGCACCGCGCACCGTTCGCGACAGGCCCCGCAACGATTTCAACTTCGCCTGATAGGCGCTCAAGGCGGAGGCGTTCGGCAAGTCACCATGAATCAGCAGGTGCGCGACCTCCTCGAAGGTCGCCTCGCGCGCCAGGTCCACGATGTCATAGCCGCGATAGTGCAGGTCGTTGCCGGTCTGGCCCACGGTGCATAGCGCGGTGGAACCGGCGGTGACGCCGGCCAGCGCCACGGATTTCTTCACCCGCAACGCGGGCGGGGATTCACTCATGGCTGCTCCTTCGCAGGATCGGCGCCGAACAACCGGTCCAGCTGCGCCTCGTAGGCGTGATAATCCAGTACGGCATACAGCTCCTCGCGGGTCTGCATGCGCATAAGCTGCGCGCGTTGCGTGCCGTCGCGGCGAATGGCGCCGTAGACCTCCTCGGCCGCGCGACTCATGGCCCTGAACGCCGACAGCGGATAAAGCACCAGCCGTACACCCGCCTCGCCCAACTCCCGCGCGCCGAGCAGCGGCGTGCGGCCGAATTCAGTGATGTTGGCCAGCACCGGCACGCTCACCGCGGCGGTGAACTGCCGGTATTCGCTCAGCGCGGTGAGACCTTCCGCGAAAATCATGTCGGCGCCGGCCGCCACGTAGGCCTGCGCACGCTCCAGCGCTGCGGACATTCCTTCCACCGCCTGCGCATCGGTGCGCGCCATGATGACGAAGGCCGGATCGTGGCGGGCATCGAGGGCGGCCTTGAGCCGATCGCACATTTCCTGCGCGGCCACCAGCTGCTTGCCGGGCCGGTGACCACAGCGCTTGGCCTGCACCTGGTCCTCCAGATGCAGCCCCGCGGCCCCGGCCCGCGCCAGCTCCCGACAAGTGCGCGCGATGTTGAAGGCGCCGCCGAAACCGGTGTCCGCATCCACCAGCAACGGCAGTTGGCACGCGGCCGTGATCCGGCGCACTTCCTCGGCCACATCGTTCAGGGTCGTCACGCCCAGATCGGGCAGACCGAAGGCGCTGTTCGCCACGCCGGCGCCGGAAAGGTAGATGGCGCGAAAGCCCGCGCGCGCCGCGAGCATGGCCGCGAAGGCGCTGACCGTGCCGGCAATCTGCAGCGGCTGCTCCCGCTCCAGCGCCTCGCGCAGCTTCAGTCCGGGGGAAGGATTGGACATGTATCGTTACCTCCGCTGGCGTTGCAGCCAGGCGATCAGACCCTGCGTGTTGAGGTCGAGGTCCTTGGACAGATATTCATCCACGCTCAGCGCCGGTTCGGCAAGTCCGTGCTGCTTCGCCAGCCGGATCCATAGCGCCCGCATGTCGGCGTAGATGGCCGCGTAGGGATCGCCGGCGTCCGCATGCCGTAGCGCCATGGCCGCGAACTCGGGAATCTGCGCCTTGAGCGATGCGGCGATGGCCGGCAGACCGGTGATGCGGCTGTAGTGCATCAGGTAGGCGGCGCGCGGCCCGGTCGCCATCAGGCGATCGATCGAGGCGATCAGCTGCTCCGGATCAAACTGCGTCGGGGTGGTCGTCGGTACGCCGAAGGCCCCTTTCGCGGTATCCAGCTCGCGATACGACAGGCCGAAGGTATCGCCGGTGAAGAGATTCCGATGCTCGAGGTCCACCAGGCAGTAGTGATGCAGGGCATGCCCCGGTGTGTGCAGCAGCTGCAAGGGTCGGCCGCGCAGCGCCAGCTGCTGCCCGTCCGCGCTGCTGATGACCCGGCGGGCATCGACCGGAACGAGGTCGCCGTACAGCTCCCGATAGCGAGCCTCCCCATAGACGGCCTTGGAGGCGGCGATGAGCTTGGCCGGATCGATCAGGTGCGGCGCTCCGCGCGGGTGCGCGACCAGCTGCGCTGCGGGGAGCTCCTGCAGCAGCAGGCCCGCGCCGCCCGCATGATCCAGGTGCACGTGGGTGATGAACACGTATTCCACGGCCCGCGGTTCGATCTGCAGTTCCCGCAGCGCGGCCAGCAGGTGCGGCACGGAGTAGTTGGTGCCCACGTCCACGAACGCCGCGGCGCCGCCGTGCTGGATGATGTGGGCCGCGGCCAGCCCCGGCCTGATGTACTCGGTATCCACGGCCGTGATGCCATCCGGATGCCGGGTCAGTCGCGGTTGTGAGACAGGTACTGTCATGAACCTCATCCTATCAGGCACCATACCGGCAGCTCGACATCTGATATGACTCACACCGCCTCATGAGAATTTCCCCGGCCGCGACGTGGCTGCGCACCTGGCTGGCGGCAATCGGTCTTGGCGCAAGCCTCGCCTGCATGGCGCAAACCGTCGCCCTGCCCTTGCCCGTGCAGGGCCTGCCGGCGCAGCCGCGCGGCGCGCTCGTCGTCGATGGCGTGCCGCCGGTCGATCCGGAACTGGGCGGGCAGCTCGCCGACTACCTCGTAGGCCGTGATGCATCGTTTCTCGCCTGGCTGCCGGACAACAGCCTGCTGGTGAGCACCCGCTTCGGCGATTCCGCGCAGGTTCACCGGGTGAACGCGCCGCTGGGAATGCGCGAACAGCTCACCTGGTATCCGGATCCGGTCACCAAGGTGCTGACCGCACCCGCCGGCGCCGCGGACGGCTTCGCCTTCCTGAAGGAGCACAACGCCGACGGTCTGCCGCAGCTGTACTTCTACAGCTT
Source organism: uncultured Pseudomonadota bacterium (assembly GCA_963726995.1). Classification (GTDB taxonomy): domain Bacteria; phylum Pseudomonadota; class Gammaproteobacteria; order Steroidobacterales; family Steroidobacteraceae; genus DAIDKA01. Next base: position 675,810 of record CAVSEP010000006.1, on the reverse strand, counting down.
CGCCAACCACGGCGCCCGCATGCTCAGCAGCGGCACCGGCCGGCACGGCAGCCCGCTGTGGTCCCCGGACGGCCAGCATCTGGTGTTCACCGGCAATGACCGCGATGGGTCCACCACCGACATTTATATGTCCGACATCGGCGCCGGCACCGCGCCGCATCTGGTGGTGGCCGGCCGTGACCGGCCCTGGTTCCCGCTGGACTGGTCGGCCGACGGCCAGAAGCTGCTGCTGTGGCAACCGGGCGTGAACGGCGAAAGCAGCCTCTTCATCGGTGACGTGAATACCGGGTCGGTACTGCCGGCCGAGGCAGGCGGCAGGCACTTGGGTATCCGGCATGCGCGCTTCTCGCCGGACGGGCGCGGCGTCTACATCAGCTCCGTGGATGACGGCGAATTCTCGGTGATGCGCTACCTGGATCTGGTGACCCACCAGGCCCGCGACCTGACGGCGGCGATACCCTGGGACATCGTCGATTTCCAGGTCGGCGTGGACGGCCGCTACCTCGCCTATGTCGCCGATGACGATGGCCGCGACCGCCTGACGGTGCTCGACAATGAGTCGAAGCTCGAACTCTCGCCCGCGGGCCTGCCGGAAGGGCGCATATCCGGCCTGCACTTCGATCACACCGGCCACCTGCTGGCCTTCAGCGCGCAAGGGGCGCAGGCCCCCGCCGACGTGTATGTCTACGAACCGGACCACAACGCGGTCAGCCGCTGGACCCGCAGTGAAGTGGGCGCCGTGGACCCGCGGCTGTACGTGCCCGCGCAGTCCCTGCAGTACCCCACCTGGGACAAGGGAAGATCAGGCCAGCGCCTGATCCCGGCGTTCGTGTACCGGCCGCGCACCCCCGGCCCCCATCCCGTGCTCATCGACATCCATGACGGCCCGGCCGGCCAGTTCCGCCCCGGCTTCGATGCTTTCATCCAGTTCGCCGTGAACCAGCTGGGCTACGTGGTGATTGCGCCCAACATCCGCGGCTCCACCGGCTACGGCAAATCCTTCGCCGACCTGGACAACGGGCCGGCCCGTGAGGATGCCCTGCGGGACCTGGGCGCGCTGCTGGTCTGGGTGGACATGCAGAAGGACCTGGACCACGCCCATGTGGCGGTCATGGGCCAGTCCTACGGCGGCTTCATGGCGCTCGCCATGCTGGCCACCTACGGCGACCGGTTGAGCGGCGGCATCATCGTGAACGGCTATGCCAGCCTGCCTTCCTACCTGGCCGATGGCGCGCCCGGCGAGCTGGCCGCGCGCCGCGCGGAATTCGGCGACGAGCGCGATCCGCAGGCCCGGGCGCAGCTGAACCGCCTGTCGCCGATCAACAACCTGGCGCAGATCCGCAAGCCGGTGCTGGTCTTCCAGGGCCTGCAGGACACGCCGGCCCAGGTACAGCAGGCCGGCCAGATCGTGGCCGGGATTCGGGCGCGGGGCGGCGAGGCCTGGTATGTGACGGCGCGGGACGAGGGGCATGAAATCGTGCATGCCGCCAATCGGGATGCGTGGCTCGCCACGGTGGCGCAGTTCCTGAAGAAACTGGCGCCGTAGACTTACGGCACTGCCGTAAGCCGTTCAGTCCCCGGAGGCGAGTATGGTGATCGGCCGGTGCAGGGTCGACAGCGACGGCTTCATCTTGCTGAAGTACTCGGCCAGCGCCTCGACATCCGCATCCTTGATGGTCGCGGCCATGCCCGACATGATGGCGTTCTTGCGCCCGCCATCCTTGTATGCAGCGATTCCCCGCCGCAGGTAGTCGGCGTGCTGGCCGGCCAGGTTCGGATAGTTGGGCACGACGCTGATGCCGGTGGCGCCGTGGCAGGCCGCGCAGACGGCTGCGGCAGCCGGGGCCGGGGGTGCATTGGCCGGGGCCGGGCCGGGGGTGAGCGGAGTGCCTGAGAAGTAGGCGGCAATGTCCGCCATGTCCTGGTCCGACAGCGTCGAGGCCTGCGAATGCATGGTGACGTGCGAACGCTGGTCGCCGCGGTATTCCTGGAGCGCGGCGATGATGTACTCGGGATGCTGGCCGGTGAGCTTCGGCACGCTGTAGTTCGGATAGGCGTTGCGATAGCCGTCCACGCCATGGCAGCCCAGGCAGGTGTACGAGATGGCCTTGCCACGCACCGCATTGCCCTTGACCGGTGCATCGGCGGAGCTCTGGGCGAACGCGGCCGTTCCCGCAAGCGCAACACCTGCGGCGAAGATCGACACCATGCCCGAACGGATCCAACCACCCATACCCGTCACCACCTTGCACAAAACGGCTCCGAATCTTAAGGATTCGTCCGTGTAATTACCACTCACTAGCGAGGCATCACGCTTTCACGGATGCTTCCTGCCCATGATCGCACTGATTCAACGCGTCTCGCAGGCCCAGGTGCGCGTGGCAACCGAAGTCGCCGGGGCCATCGACCGGGGCGTGCTGGCCTTCATCGGCGTGCAGCGTGAGGATACCGAGTCCGACGCCGACCGTCTGCTGGAGCGGCTGCTCGGCTACCGCATATTCCCGGACGAGCAGGGCAAAATGAATCTGGATGTGCGTGCCATCGGCGGCGGATTGCTGCTGGTTTCGCAGTTCACGCTGGCGGCGGACACGCGCTCCGGCACCCGGCCCGGCTTCAGCACCGCGGCGGCGCCCGAACGCGCCCGCCAGCTGTTCGATTACCTGCGGGTTCAGGCAAGGCTGGCGCACCCCATCGTCGCCACCGGGGAATTCGGCGCCGACATGCAGGTCAGCCTGGTGAACGACGGCCCGGTCACCTTCTGGCTCGGGACCCGAACGACCTTTGGGCACGAAAGTCGTTGAATTCAAAAGATAAGTTTACTCCGCCACGACCAATTTTTGCCCTATCATCCCGCCTATGTTCGAACTTCTGATCATTGTCGTCGTGCTGCTGCTGGTGTTTGGCGCCGGCAAGGTGCGCGACGCCGGCTCCGATCTGGGCGCCGCGGTGAAGGGCTTTCGCAAGTCGATGCGGGCGCCCGCCCCGAAGCCGCCCGACGCCCCGGCCAACCCTTCAGGGACGCTGCCCGATGCGGAATTCCCCGAGGTGCTGGCCGCCCGAGCGCGCGGGAGTGACAAGCCCGGTGCCTAAGAGGATGCGAGCGCCCACGACCCGGGCCCGACAGTACGGTTTTCTCGACTTCAGCATGCCCGAACTGGCGATCATCTTCGTCGTCGCCCTGGTGGTGCTGGGTCCGAAGAAGCTGCCACCCCTGGTGCAGCAGGTCGGCCGGTGGGTGGGGCGCGCACGCCACATGGCCCGCCAGTTCCGCGAGCAGCTGGAACAGGAGGTCAATTCCATCAATGAGGTAAAGCCGGTGCCGATGCCCGCGCCGCCGGACGTGGGTCCCACCCAACCGGACGTCACGGCGGCGAACGACAGCGGGCATGCGGATATCGGCAGCGCCGCGACGGCCGCCCCCGCGCCGGTCGAACCTGCCGGCAGCGACATCCATCCGGAAGGACAGATCTACTTTGCGCTAAACGGCACTGAGCCTGCGGTGGTCGGTCAGGATCCCTATGCACCGCAGCTGCCCGCCGATGAGCTGCAGGCGGTGGCCGAGGCTCCCGCAGCCATCGCCACGGACGAACACGCACCCGCAGTCCCGCTTGCGCCGGTACCGACGCCCGAGCCTGCAGTGAAGGCCGCCGATCCGGGCCAGCCGGCCAGCGTGGAAGTCATCTTCCCGCACGATCATGTCTGAGGAGCCCAAGAAGAAGGAGGATCTGGCGGAAGGGACGCTGATCTCTCATCTATTGGAACTGCGCAGCCGGCTGCTGCGTGCCGTGGTCGCCGTCGGCATCGCGCTGATCCCCTGCATCATCTATCAGAACAAACTGTTCTCCTTCATGTCCCTGCCCATCCGGGCGAAATTGCCCAAGGGCCAGAGCCTGATTGCCATCGGCGTGATGTCGCCGTTCATCACACCGCTGAAGCTCGCCATGTTCGTGGCGATATTCATCGCCATGCCCTACATCCTGTACCAGATCTGGGCCTTCGTGGCCCCGGGACTTTACAAGCACGAGAAGCGTTTCGCCTTTCCGCTGCTGGCATCCTCGGTGGTGCTGTTCTATCTGGGGATCGCATTCGCGTACGAAGTCGTATTCCCGGTGATGTTCGGCGCCTTCGCCACCGCCACGCCCGAGGGCGTCAAATGGGAAGCCGACATCACCAGTTATCTTGATTTTTCCATGCGCATGTTCTTTGCCTTCGGTCTGGCCTTTGAAGTGCCGATCGCGGTCGTGCTGCTGGTGATCACCGGCATGGTGAAGCTGGAAAAACTCAAGGCCAGCCGTTCCTACGTCATAGTCGGCGTGTTCATCGTGGCAGCAGCCGTCACGCCGCCCGATGCGATGTCCATGTGCATCATGGCGGTACCCATGTACCTGCTCTTCGAGGGCGGACTCATCATGGCGAGCATCCTGTCCAACATGCGTCAGAAAGACCTCGCCCGCCGGGAGGCTGAGCCGCCTTGAGCGAGGTTGCGGGGGCACGGACCTGGATGGGCCACCCGCGCGGGCTCGCGACCCTGTTCTTCACCGAGATGTGGGAGCGCTTCTCCTACTACGGCATGCGGGCGCTGCTGCTGCTGTACGTGACGGCGGCTGCAACCGCGGGCGGGCTGGGCCTCTCCGACCGCCAGGGCGGTGCGATCTATGGTCTGTACACCGCCGCTGCGTATCTGAGTTCCCTGCCCGGCGGCTGGGTCGCGGACCGCCTGCTGGGGCAGCGAAAATCCGTGTTCTGGGGCGGCGTGCTCATCAGCCTCGGCAACTTTGCCCTGGCGCTCTCCGCCGACATGACGGTCTTCTTTCTCGGTCTGTTGCTGATCAGCCTGGGCACCGGAATGCTCAAGCCCAACTGCAGCACCCTGGTAGGTGAGCTGTACCGCGGCGATTCCGGATCGCGCCGCGATGCCGCCTTCTCCATCTACTACTTCGGCATCAATCTGGGCGCCACGCTGGCGCCCTTCATCATCGGCACCATCGGCGAGACCGTGGGTTACCGCTGGGGTTTTCTGGCCAGCGGCATCGGCATGGTACTGGGACTGATCCAGTACCGCGCCACGGGCCATTGGCTGGGTGAGGCGGGCCTCCAGCCCGCCCCCGCACAGCCGCGTGAGCGCAAGCGGGCGCAGCGGCTACTGCAAGGATCACTGGTGCTGTTGGCCATCGTCGTCCTGCTCGCCGCGCTGGGCCTGGTGCAGGTGGATGCCGTGCAGCTGGCCAATGCCACCGGCGCCATCATGATCGCGCTGGCCATTGTCTTCTTCGGCACCGTACTGCTGTTCGGTAAGCTCTCGGGCGCCGAGAAGAAAGCGGTCGGGGTGATCGCGATCTTCTTCGTGTGCGCATCACTGTTCTGGGCAGGGTATGAGCAGGCCGGTTCGACTCTCAATCTTTTTGCGCGCGATCACACGGACCGCTCCTTCGTGGGCAGCTGGTTCGCCTCCGGCCAGCATCCGGTCAGCTGGTACCAGAATTTCCAGGGGGTTTTCGTGTTGATCTTCGCGCCGATATTCGCGTGGATCTGGATCAGTCTGGGCCGGCGCGGACGGGACCCGGCGGCGGGCACGAAGTTGGGACTCGGATTGCTGCAACTGGGATTGAGCTTCGTGGTGATGATGGCAGCCGCGCAGCTCGTGGTGCGCACCGGTGCGCGGGTGTTGCCCGGCTGGCTCATTCTGACCTACCTGCTGCAGACCACCGGTGAGCTGTGCCTGAGTCCCATCGGCCTCTCCAATGTCACGAAGCTCGCGCCTGGCCGCTACAGTTCGCAGATGATGGGGACCTGGTTTCTGGGTACGGCTGTGGGCAATCTTGCGGCGGGTCTCATCGGCGGCGAAGTGGCTTCAACCGTGACCGACATGCCCGCACAGTTCCTGCGCATGGCGCTGATCGGCTGTGGATCCGGATTCATCATGCTGCTGGTGGCGAAGCCGGTGCGCGCCTGGATGGGACGCGCGGCCTAGTTCCAGAGGCTGCCGCGCAGCGAAAACCGCCAGCGCTGCCAGGCGTGCACCCGCGCGCGCTCCAGCACCGCGCGCTGCAATCCCTGGGTATCGAACCCCGCCCCGATGGCCAGTGCGCCGCTCAAGCGACCCCGCGTCAGCACGATCTTGCAGTACTGCGCGGCACCGCTGCCGCGGTAGGCGAGCTCCCGATCGCCATCTCCCAGCTGGTCGGGCGCCACCCGCCCGACGCTGAACACCGGTAGACCCGAAACCTTCAAGTCCACGCCCCCGGAGGAGCCCTGGTAGATTCGCGGCTCGCCGGCCAGCACGCCGGCCACCATCTGCGCCTGCTCCAGGCCCGGATCAGCCAGGCCGTAGACCACGCCGCGATGCTCCGCGCACTCCCCGATCGCATGAATGTCCGGATCGAGGGTGCGCAGCTGGTCATCGACGCGGATGCCGGTGCGCACCGGCAGCCCCGCGGCGATCGCCAGTTCCACCCGCGGCCGCAGGCCCGTGGCCAGGACGATGGTGTCGCAGGCGATGTCCTCGCCGCTCATCAGGCGCACGCCCGCCACGCGGGTGTCCCCGTAGACGCTGCGCACGCCGGTATCGAGCACCACGCGAACCCCGCTGCGCTCCACATGCGCCTGCAGCAGCCCCGAGGCCAGCGCATCCAGATGTCGGGGCATGAGGCCGGCGGAATGCTCGATCAGAACCACCTCGATGCGCGACTTGCGCATGGCCCGCGCGGCCTGCAGGCCGAACAGCCCGCCACCCAGCACGACGGTGCGGCGGGTGCGCGCCCGCCGCGCGATCAGGCGCTGGGCGTCGCGGAAATCCCTGAAGGTGAAGACTCCCGCAAGACCGATTCCGGGAACCTTCGGCACATGCGGCCGCGCGCCGGTCGCCAGTATCAGCTTCGAGTACGGCTGGACCCGGCCCCAGGAGTCGACCACGTTGCGCGCCGCCCGATCGATGGCGGTGACGGTGCAGCCGAAGCGTCGCTCCAGTGCCGGATCGTTGAGCAACGCCGGATCGATGGCCAACGATTCCCAGCGCAGTTCACCGGCCAGGAACGCCGACAGCCGCGCCCGATCGTAGGGATCACAGGTCTCCTCGCCGTACACCAGCCGGGGCGCGGCGGGCAGCAGTTGCGCCAGCGCGGCCGCGACGCGCATGCCCGCCGGTCCGCTGCCCACGATGACGATGGGCGCGGCCGTGGCATCGGCGGCCCGGTATTCCGGGGACGCGGCCGGCAATGACTCGAGGCTGTTCACGCCTGTTGACCTTGCAACCGGTGTGCCATCGCGCGCCGGCCAAGGTGCACGCACGCCGGCCCGCGCCGGCGCGTCGCGCCCCCTGCGGGTGCAGCAACCCCGCCACCTGCACTGCGCCGACGCGGTAGACTTTCACGATGGATGTCCAGCCTCTCGCCGGCAAGACCATCGCGGTTCCCGAAACGCGCGAGCTGGATCTGTTTGCGGCCCTGCTGGAGCGGCGCGGCGCGCGGGTGCTGCGCTGTCCGCTGGTGGCCATTCGGGACGCCGCGGATCCCGCACCCGTTCTGACTTTCCTGCGCCGGTTCGCCGAAGGGGCGTGCGATGATCTCATCCTGCTCACGGGTGAGGGCCTGCGCCGGCTGCTGAGCTGCCTCGACCGGCACGAGCCGGCGCTGCGGAGCGCATTCCTCGCGCAGCTGGCGAAGGTGCGCAAGATCACGCGCGGGCCGAAACCGGCGCGGGCGCTGCGCGAACTGGGGCTCAGACCCGACATCGCCGCGGAGGTGCCGACAACCGCCGGCATCATCGCCGCGCTGCAGCCCATCGCCTTCAGCCTCGAGGGCCGCAGCGTCGCAGTGCAGCTCTACGGCGATGAACCAAACCTGCCGCTGATTGAATTCCTGCACGGCTGCGGGGCCGGCGTCCTCACCGTTGCGCCTTATCGTTATGCGGATTCGACCGAGGATGCGGCGGTGCTCGAACTGCTCGCGGGCACTCGAGGGCGGTGGCATCGATGCGATCGCCTTCACCAGCACCCCCCAGGTACGGCGACTGGTGAGCGTCGGGGGCGCGGCGCGCGTGGCGCAGGCCCTGCGGCGCACGCATGTCGCCGCCGTCGGGCCGGTGGTGGCGCAGGCCTTGGGCCAGTACGGCATCAGCGTGCAGTCGATGCCCGCAGACAGCTTCTTCCTCAAACCAATGACCAGCGCCATCGAAGCGGCGCTGACCGGATCGCGCGCTTCATGAGCAGCGCGAATGTCCGGCAGCTGACCGTTCCGGCGGTGCTGCTGGCCATCGTACTGGCCGCGGTGCTCGCCGCCGCCAATGCCTACTTGGGCCTGTTCGCCGGCATGACCATCGCCTCGGCCATCCCCTCGGCCGTGGTATCCATGGCGGTGCTGCGCGCGCTGGGCGGCGGCGGCATCCTTGAAAACAATATCGTGCAGACGGGCGGCTCCGCCGGCGGATCGGTCACGTCGGGCGTGATATTCACCGTACCGGCGCTGGTGATTCTCGGCTACTGGCAGAGGTTCGACTTCTGGTGGGTGCTGGCGATCGCCGGTCTTGGCGGGGTGCTCGGCGTGCTGTTCTCGGTGCCGCTGCGGCGCTCGCTGATCGTGGACCAGCAGCTGAACTTCCCGGAGGGACGGGCCGCCGCCGAAGTGCTGCGCGCCGGCGAGAACCCTGCGCAAGGGCTGAAGATCCTCAGTCTCGCCGCGCTCGGCAGCAGCCTCGCCAAGCTCGCGGCGGCCAGTGGACTGAAGCTCATACCCGACACGGCCTTCCTCGCCGGTTACGCAGGCAAGGCCGTGGCCTACGTGGGCACCAACCTGTCCGCGGCGCTGCTGGGTGTGGGCTACATCGTCGGCTTCAACATCGGCGTCGTGACGGTAGCCGGCAGCGTCATATCCTGGAACCTGGTCATTCCGCTGTACATGAGCCTGTTCCTCGACGGCAATTCGCAGCTCGCGCACGCCGTCGCGGGCCAGAGCGCCGCCGATGCGGCCGGCATCCTCTGGTCGCACCATATCCGTTACCTCGGCGTGGGCGCGATGGTCGTGGGCGGGGTGTGGACCCTGATCCGGCTGCGCGGCTCGCTGGCATCCGGGATCCGCAGCGGCCTCGCCGTGGCGCGGGCTGGCAGCGGCGCGGTGGTTCCGGATCGCGAGCGCGATCTGCCGATGAAATGGATCCTGGGCGGCATCGTGCTGTTCACCATTCCACTGGGGATGCTGTACCAGAACATCGTCGGGTCGTTCGCCGTGAGCCTGCCCATGACGCTGATCATGATCGTGGCCGGTTTCCTGTTCTGCTCGGTGTCCGCCTACATGGCCGGCCTGGTCGGTTCCTCCAACAATCCGGTCTCGGGGATCGCGATCGCGACCATCCTGTTCGCGGCCGCCATCCTGCTGCTGCTGATGGGCAGCAAGGCGGCGATGGGTCCCGTGGCCACCATCATGATCGGCGCGGTCGTGTGCTGCGCGGCCTGCGTCGCGGGCGACAACCTGCAGGATCTGAAGGCCGGGCACATGATCGGCGCCACGCCCTGGAAACAGCAGGTGATGCTGGCGGTGGGCTCGGTGGTCTGTGCACTGGTGATGACGCCGGTGCTGAACCTGCTGGCCAGCGCCTACGGCATCGGCGTACCCACGGCGCTGCATCCCAAGCCGCTGCTCGCGCCCCAGGCAACCCTGATGGCGTCGGTGGCCCGCGGCATGTTCGGCGGTTCCCTGCCCTGGAGCATGGTCACCACCGGCGGCCTCATCGGCATCGCCATCATCGTGCTGGATGAAATCCTGCGCGTCGGCCGTGCCCGTTTCCGGGTGCCGGTGCTGGCGGCCGCGGTGGGGATCTACCTGCCGCTTGATGTGACCATGCCGATATTCCTGGGTGGCGCGATCACCTGGCTGGCCGAGCGCGCCGTGCGCCGGCGCGCCGGAACCCAGGATGGCGCTGCGGGCGCGCTCAGTGACGAGGCGCTCGAGAGCCTGACCCGCAAGGGCGTGCTGTTTGCCGCCGGCCTGATCACGGGCGAGGCGCTCATGGGGATAGTGATCGCAGTGCCGATCGTGCTGGCCGGCAACCCGGATGTGCTGGCGCTGCCCCCCGGGCTGCAGTTCGGTCAGTGGCTGGGCGTGCTGGTGCTGGTCGGCCTGGGCTACGCGCTGTACCGCGCCGCGACGGCCGCGCCCCGCGAGTAAGGCGAGCGGCGCTCAGCGCTTCCGGTTCGAATAGACTTCGAACCTGCCGCGCGGACCGATGAACATCGACCCGATCCAGCCCGTCAGGCTCACCACCAGGCTCGCCAGCAGCGCCGCCCGGAAATCCGCCACGTGAAAGCCGCGCAGCAGCCACGCCGTCAGGCCCAGCATTCCGGCATTCACCACCAGCAGGAACAGGCCCAGGGTCAGGATGGTGATGGGAAAGGTCAGGATCACGGCGATGGGCCGCACGATCGCGTTGACCAGACCCAGCACCAGCCCCGCCAGCACCAGGGTGCGGGCATCATCGATCCTGATGCCGCTGACCCAGCGGGTGGCGATCCACAGGCCGACCATGGACAGCGCCGCGCGGAACAGGAATCCGACCATCAGGCGCTCTCCCGCACCATCTGCTCGACCAGCACCTTCAGCCTCGCCACCGCCCGCTCCCATCCGGTGCGCAGCCGCAGATAGTGCGTGTCCGACTCCCGGCCGGCCGGAAATCCCGAGCCGAGCAGCCGCAGGATGGTCTTGCCGTCATCGGAACTGTCGAGGATGAAATCATCGACGATGGCGCTGCCGTGGGTCGGCAGATCCTCCGAGGGCAGATAGATGAGGCGCATGCGCCGCTCGGGCAGCAGCACGTCGATATGCGCTTCCAGTTCCGTGACCCGGTCGACCGAGGCGCGGAAATGGCCGCCTTCCCGGGCGCTGATCTGCGCTTCCGGAGAGCACCATTTGCGCAGCCACTCGGTATCCGTGAGGGCCTTCCACACCGGCGCCGCCCCGGCCGCGATATCGATGCGGTGGGCATATCCTCGCGTACGTCCGCTCATGGGTGCGGATTGTGCCATGCGGGGGTGTGATGCAGTATCCGAAGCGCCATGGCTGCCAGCGCCCTACCCCCATCCCCGACCGCACACCTGCTGGACACCATCGCCGGCATGACGGGGCTGGGGGCCTGGGAGCTGGCGGTCGACTCGATGACCCCCTTGTGGTCCCGCCATGCGCGCGAGATCTTCGGTTTCGAGGCGGCCATGCCCCTGGGCATCGACGATATCCTGGGGTGCTACGCGGCGGAGGCCCGGCCGCTGCTCGAGACGGCGTTGCGGGAGGCTGTGGAGCAGGGCAAGGGCTTTGATCTGACCCTGCCGCTGATCCGCACCGACGGGGCACGGCTGTGGGTGCGGTGCGTCGGCGATCCGGAGCGCGCCGCGGGGCGCACGCTGCGGGTGCTGGGGGCGGTCCAGGATGTCACCCGGCAGTTCGAGGCGGCCCGTGCCGAGGGCCTCACGCAGATCGAGCTGCGGGAAATCCGGGCGCGCTTTGAGCGCGCCATCGGTGGCAGCACTGACGGTCTATTCGACTACGACCTGATCAGTGGCGCCTCCTGGTATTCGCCCAGCGTGCGCGCGCTGCTCGGCTACGCAGCGGAAGAACCTCTGCCGCCCACCATTCTGGAGCTGGCGCCGGCGGCCGAGCGCCTCTCGGTGGAGGAAGCCCGCCGCAATCATATCGAACACGGAACGCCGTTTGATGTGATCTTTCCCATGCGCCATCGCGATGGCGAATTCCGCTGGGTAAGGTCCCGCGGCCGCTGCGAACGCAACGAGCAGGGCCTGCCCGCGCATTTCTCGGGCTCCATCCAGGACATCACCGCGCAGCTGCGGGCGCGCGCCGCGCTGGTCGCCGCCACCGAGGAGGCCTCGGCCGCCAGTCGCGCCAAGAGCGACTTCCTGGCCAACATGAGTCACGAAATCCGCACGCCGATGAACGGCGTGCTGGGCATGACCGAACTGCTGCTGGATACCTCGCTCAATCCGGTGCAGCACGAATACGCCGAGACCATCCGCAACTGCGCCACCTCGCTGCTGGGAATACTCAACGACATTCTCGACTTTTCCAAGATCGAGGCCGGCCGGCTCGAGGTGGAGTCCATCGAGATGGACGTCCGCGATTGCGTCGAGGACGTCGGCGCCATCATGGCGGTGCAGGCCGCCGCCAAGGATCTCGAGTTCATCGTCAACGTGGAACCCTCGACGCCCGAGTACGTGCTGGCCGACCCGCACCGACTGCGGCAGATCCTCACCAATCTCGCCGGCAATGCCATCAAGTTCACGCAGGCCGGTGAAGTGGTCATCGAGGTTCATAACGTCGGTACCCGCAGCGACCGCGTGCTGCTGCATTTCGAGGTGCGCGACACCGGGCCGGGGATGGCCCCCGATGTGGTCGAGAAGCTCTTTCAGCCCTTCGTGCAGGCCGATGTTTCCACCACGCGCCACTTCGGCGGCACGGGCCTGGGGCTCTCGATCGTCAAGCGGCTGTGCGAACTGATGGGCGGCAGCATCAGCGTGGTCTCGCGCCCCGGAGTGGGCACGGCCTTTTCGGTCATGCTGCCCTGCGAGGCGGTGACCACCGCCACCGAACGCATGGTCGAATCAGCCAATGCGGCGATCAGTCGCCGCATCCTGGTGGTGGATGACAACGACACGAACCGGCGCGTGCTGCGCGGCCAACTGCTGCCCGCCGGTCACGTCGTCGAGACCACGGCGCGCGCCGGCCATGTGGTCGCGCTGTTGAAGCAGGCGGCCGCGCAGGGGCTGCCCTTCGACCTGGTGATCGCCGATGACCAGATGCCCGATGCCGACGGCAGCTGGCTGGCGAACAAACTCAAGAGCGACCCGGCGCTTGAACCCATACCGCTGGTGCTGCTCACCTCCCTGGACCGTCACGGCGGCACCCGGCGCCTCGCGGATCTGGGATTCGCCGGTTACCTGACCAAGCCGGTGCGCGGGCGCGAACTTCGCGCCTGCGTCGAGCGGGTCATGGATACCAGCAACCACAGCGGCTCCCACGCCCAGCTGGTGACCCGCAGCTCCCTGGCTGCCGAGAAGGTTCACGGCCACTACCGCGGACGGGTGCTGGTGGCTGAAGACGACATCGTCAATCAGCAGGTCACGCGCCGCTTCCTCGAGCGCCTGGGCTGCCGGGTCGAACTGGCGGACAACGGTTTGCGGGCCGTAGAATTCTGTGCGCAGTCGAACATCGATCTGGTGCTCATGGACGTGCAGATGCCCATCATGGACGGCCTCACCGCGACCCGCGAGATCCGGCGCGCGGAAACTACCGGCCGGCGCGTGCCCATCGTGGCGCTCACCGCCAGCGCGATGACCGATGAGCTCGATCGCTGCCTCGCGGCCGGCATGGACGGCCTGCTGACCAAACCGCTGCAGCCGCTGCGGCTGCGTGAAATGCTCGACCGCCACGGCTTGGGAACCTCCCGCACCCAGCCGGTCCGGACGCTCGCGCCGGCCGTGGACACCGCGCGCCTGCGGGCGCTGGTCGGCGATGATCCGCAGTTCATCGCGGAGCTGTGCCGAACCTTCCTGGCGAGCAGCACCCGCCTGGTCGAGGAACTGCGGCAGGCCGTCGCAATTTCCGATCGTGCCCAGGTGAAGGCGCTCGCGCACAAGCTGAAAGGCGGCGCCGGGAGCGTCTGCGCCCAGCGCGTGGCGGACCTGTCCCTGGCGCTGGAACACATCGCCCTGGCGGGACCCAGCGCGGAACTGGCCACGGTGGTCGAACAGCTGCACGCGGGACTGGTCGAATGCGCCAGCGTCATTGACGTGCATTTTCCGTGAGCACCGGGGCACCGCTGCAGCTGCTGCTGGTGGAGGATGAGCCCACCCAGCTGCTGCTGACGCAGCGCATGCTGCGCCGGGGCGGCTACGAAGTCGAAACGGCCAGCGACGGCACGGCGGCACTGGAGAAACTGGCCACCGGCCGCTTCCAGTTCCTGGTCACCGACTGGGAGATGCCGGGCATGGATGGGCCCACACTGTGTCGCAAGGCGCGCGCCACGCGCCTGCCCGGCTATCTGTACATCCTGCTGCTCACCGGCCAGATCTCGACGCGCAGCGTGGTGATCGGACTGGAGGCCGGCGCCGACGACTATGTCCGCAAGCCCGCCGATGAGGCGGAGCTGCTGGCGCGCCTGAGCGCCGGCCGGCGCATCGTGCAGCTGGAACAGTCGCTGCGCGATGCCAATGCACAGATCCAGCGCCTGTCCATTACCGATCCGCTGGTGCGCACCTACAACCGGCGCTACCTGAACGAGCAGCTCATGCAGGAAGTGGAGCAGGCCCGACGCCAACCCCAGGCGCTGTCCGCAATTCTGGCCGACCTCGATCACTTCAAGTCGATCAATGACCGGCACGGTCACCAGGTCGGGGACGAGGTGCTCAAACACTTCGTCGGCGTGGCCCGCGGCGCGATCCGCGAGAACGTGGACTGGGTCGCGCGCTACGGCGGCGAGGAATTCGTGGTGGTGTTGCCCGGCACCGACCTGGCCGAGGCGGCGAAGGTGGCCGAGAAGATCCGCGGCCTGTGTGCCAGCAGTGCGGTGCCGACCGAGTCAGGGGAGCTGAAATATACCGTGAGCTTCGGCGTCGCGGCCCTGGACCCGGGCACCGGTCCGAACGGCGCGGCGGCCGAAGCGCTGCTGCGCCATGCCGACGCCGCGCTCTATCGCAGCAAGCGCGAAGGGCGCAATCGCGTGGCCGTGACGGACCGCATCAGGTTGGACCCGCGTTCTGGTCGCTGAGCAGGGCCCAGATCATGGGCAGCAGCGACACCAGGATGATGCCCACCGTCACCAGTCCGAAGTTGTTCTTCACCAGGGGAATGTTCCCGAACAGGTACCCGCCCCAGATGAACAGGGTGCTCCAGGCGAGGCCCCCCGCAATGTTGTAGCCCTGAAAGGTCGCGTAGCGCATCCGCCCCACGCCCGCCACGAAAGGTGCAAAGGTGCGCAGTAGCGGCAGGAATCGTGACAGCAGTATGGTCAGCGCCCCGTGGCGCGCGAAGAACGCTTCGGTGCGGCGCAGATGTTCGGGACGCAACAGGCGCCAGCGGCCGCCGAACGCGCGCGGACCGATGGCCCGACCGATCGCATAGTTGCTGGTATTGCCCAGCACCGCCGCCGCGCATACCAGCGCCCACATCGGCCCGGCATGCAGGGTGCCGGTGGTATCCACCGCAGCCAGGGCGCCGACCGCGAACAGCAGCGAATCACCCGGCAGGAACGGCGTGACGACCAACCCCGTCTCGGCAAAGATGATCAGGAATACGATGCCGTATATCCACGCGTGATACAGCGCGATGACGTTGGCCAGGTGCCGGTCCAGATGCAGGAAGGAGTCGATCAGGAAATGCAAATTGGTTCTAGAGACTGCCTGAAGCCAGCACTGCGGGAGCGATCACGGATCCGCTGGTGCTGGTCGCTGCGCCACCGTTCAACAGCGGCAGGGCCTTGAGAACTTCGTCGAAAGGCTCGGCCCGCCCGATGGCATAGCCTTGCGCGTAGTCGACGCCGTGGTCGGCGATCCGCTGGCGGATCTCCTCAGTCTCCACATACTCCGCGACCGTGTCCAGTGACATGGTGCGGGCCAGCTGCGCGATGACCTGCACCATGCTGTCGGCGCGCGGGTCGCGCAGCACGTCGCGCACGAAGCTGCCGTCGATCTTGAGCATGGTGACCGGCAGCTGGCGCAGGTAGGACAGCGAACACAGGCCGGTGCCGAAATCATCCAGCGCCACCTCGCAGCCCATGCGGCGCAGGCGACGCATCACGATTTCCGCGCGCGCCAGGTTCAGGATGGTCGCATTCTCGGTGAGTTCGAAGCAGAAGACCCGTGGATTGATGCCGCTCTTCTGCACGCTGTCGAACAGGAAGTCGGGAAACTCGTCATCGCCCAGGGACTGTCCCGAGAAGTTGATGGAGAACACGCAGGGCCGCGACTGCAGCTGCGCGGCGTAGGGCTTGAGCAGGGCGATGGCGCGCTTGACGACCCAGCGGTCGATGTCGGCCATCATCTGGTAGCGCACCGCCGCGGACATGAAGGTGTCGGGACCCAGGGCGTTGCCGTCGCGATCGATCATGCGCAGCAGCAGTTCGAAGTGCGGCGGCTTCTGCGCCGATTCCCTGAAGGGCGCGATGGCCTGCGCGTGCAGCCGCAGCTTGTCGTGCGTCAGGGCTTCGCGCACGCGCGCCACGACGTCGATGTCCGAGAAGCGGCGGATGATGCTCTGATCGCCGACCTCGTAGGTGGCGACGCGATTGCGGCCCCGATCCTTGGCGGCCTTGCAGGCGGTTTCGGCGGCGGCCAGCGAATGCGCGAGCTCGCCGCCGCGGCCGTTCTCCAGCGGCGCCACGCCGATGCTGATGGTGACGCTGATGTCCTTGCCCGGGTGCAGCGCACTCAACATTTCCGCGCCGACCCGCAGTGATTCGGCGAAACGGCTGGCGTCCTCCGCTTCGGTGGGCAGCAGTACCGTGAAGCGGTCACCGGAGATGCGCGCGGCCAGCGCGCCCGGCGGCAGCCGGCCGCGTATCAGCTCGCCCAGCTGGCCGATCACGGTATCGCCGACGTGCATGCCGTGGTTGTCGTTGATGACATGCAGGCGATCGCAGTTCACGTACAGCGCGCTCCACGGCGGGCTGCTGATGGTGCGTTCGGCGACGATGGAGCGGACGCGCTGTTCGAACGCGGTACGGGTATACAGGCCGCTCAGCGCATCGTAGTGGCTGGCCACGACGATCGCCGCGCGGCGCGCCAGGATCTCGGCGACGCGGCCGTCGCGCGGCCGGAATTCGCGCACCAGCGGATCGCGCAGCAGCGCCAGCACGCCCATGCTGCGGCCGCTGACATTGCGTACGGGGCAGATCAGTGCGCGGCAGGAGATCACGTTGGCGAGCGGACCCGCGTGCGCATCGTTGAGGATGACCGGGTGGGCGTTGGCGGTGGCGATCTGCAGCAGCTGGCGGTGGGCGCGGGCGATCAACTGCCCGTCGGCCTTCGAGTCGGTGGCGCCGCGCACCAGCGCGATGCCCTTTTCCGGAACGATCAGCGCCGCCACCGTGCAGCGCAGGTGGCTCACCATTCTTTGCAGCAGACTCTTCAGTTCATCGGCGCCATCGGGGGCCATGTTGGCGTCGGCGGCATCGGCCAGCAGCAGCTCCAGGTCCTCGTCCAGTTCGCCCATCTGGAACTTCAGATCCTCGATGGCCCGCATGGTCAGTAGTTCCCGCCGCAGGCACTCCAGCGCGGGCCGCAACAGCGAGTGAGCGAAGGAGAAGGCGCGCGGTTCGCTCTCGTTGGGGGCGGGTCGCGTCTGCACGGCGACCACCGCCAGCAGTGCCTGGTCGTCGCCGCGAATCCAGAACAGGTAGGAGGGCTGGCCGCCCAGCATTTCCAGGGTGCCATCGCCGGAAGCCGGGTTGCGCGCCACCGGCAGCATGGCATCCACGCGGCTCCTCAGGTCGGGACCCAGGGTCGCATCGCTGGACCAGCGCATCCGGCCGGCGTAGTCGAACACCGCGATGTTCGCGGCGCGCGGCAGCATGGCGCGAAACAGCGGGGAGAATGGCTCCAGGTCCCACACGTCGTTGCCAGATTCCTTGGACACCGCTGCCGTCATACGGTAAACATCGCAAAAGCCGGGCGCCTGGACCATGCGCCAGTTGGCGATTTGTATAATGTTTACTAGGGGTTTGTTGCACTATCGGTGTGCGCCGGCACTGCCGGAGGAAAAGCCCTACGCGAAGTCGCCGCCAACGCCCCGGCGGGGTGCATTTGCTGCGTCGCAGCATGTCCTAGTCGGCAAGCGGAGCCGGCTGGTGGAACCACGGCCCCGGGTCCACCGGACGGCCGCCTTTGCGGATGGCGAAGTACAGCTGCGGCCGGCTCGTGCCGCCGCTGTCGCCGCTGACGGCGATGACGTCACCGGCACTGACCGGGTCGCCGACGGCCTTGTAGAGGCGGTCGTTGTGACCGTAGAGACTCAGGTAGCCGTCGCCGTGATCGATGATGGTCAGCAGCCCCAGTCCCGGAAGCCAGTCGGCGTAGATCACCCGGCCGCGGTACACCGCCCGGACATCCGCGCCCCGATCGGTGTCGATCAGCATGCCGTCCCATTTGAGTCCGCCGGCGCGAACCTGGCCGAAACGCGCGGCCAGATGGCCGCCGACCGGCCAGGCGAGGCGCCCGCGCAGCGCGCCGAAGGCGCCACTGGCATCGCCCGGAAAGGACGGCACGGCGCGCTTCAGGTCGCGCAGCAACGCCGTGAGTGCCGCCTGCTGTCCCTGCAGGCGCTGCAGTTCGCGGGCACTGTTGCGCGAGTCGGCCTTGATGGCCACCAGCGCCGCATCTCGCTGTGAGCGCGCGGCCTGCAGCTGGTTCACCTCGGCGGCGGCCGCGCTCTGCAGCGCATCCAGGCGCTGTTCGTCGGCGGCCAGCTGCGCATCCAGGCCTGCGAGGGCGCGGATGTCGGCGTCGATGGCGGCAATGACGCCGGCGCGCGCGCGGCCGAAGTAGCTGTAGTAGGCGAACATCCGCCCCGCCCTCGCGGGGTCCTGCTGGTTCAGCAGCAGTTTCAGGGGTTCCTCGCGCCCGATCATGTAGGCGGCGCGCATCTGCTGCGCCAGGCCGGCCCGCATGGCTGCGACTTCGGCCTCCTTGCGGCGCTGCTGGGCGGCGACGCCCGCGCGATGGGCGGAGCGATCGGCCCGCTCCTGGCGCAGGTCCGCCAGCCGCGCGCGCGCGCCGGCCACGGACTTTTCCGCGGACTGCAGTTCCTGGGCCAGCCGGTCCGACTCCACGGCGTCCCGGCTGACCTTGTCGCGAATGGCCGCGATCTGCCCTTTGAGCGCCTGCAGCTGCCCCTCGGTCCGGACCTGGCGGTTGGGGCTCTTTGGGGTACCGGCCGGGGGGGATGCCGCCAGGGCGCTCGCCAGCAGGCCGGCGGCAAGGGCCGCGAGGCAGGCCGTCAGCACAGTGCGACGCGATTCACCCATGCTCGCTATACTACGCGCCCTTTTTTGCAGGTGTGCCTGGGTGGGACGAACCGGATGGACAGGCTGATCGAATACATTGGACATCATCCCCTGCTCGTGGCCGGCGCGGTGGTCGCCGCGCTGATCGTCGCCGCGTACGAGTACTACCTGCGCATGCAGGGTGTCAGTGCGATTTCCCCGCAGGAACTCATCCGGCTGATGAACCAGGGCGCCCTCGTCCTCGATATCCGCAGCCTCGATGACTTTGCGGCCGGGCACATCAACGGCGCCCGGCAGCTGCCCCCCGAGCAGGTGCCGAAGGCCAGCGAGACGCTGAAGAAGCATCGCGAGAAGCCGGTCATCGTCTACGGCGCGGATGAATCCAGCGGGCCGGTGGTGGTGCGCAAACTGGTCGCGCAGGGTTTCACCAAGGCCTTCTGCCTGCGCGGGGGCCTCGCCAGCTGGCGGGCCGAAAACCTGCCGCTGGCCAAGGGCTGATGAGCGCGAAGGTCGAAGTCTATGCCACCGCCTGGTGCCCCTACTGTTCACGGGCCCGCCAGTTGCTGGCCGCCAAGGGGGTCGCCTTCGAGGAGATCGATGTCGATGCCCGTCCCGGGGCGCGCGCAGAAATGGTCGCGCGCAGCGGCCGGCACACCGTGCCGCAGATCTTCATCAACCGGACCCACGTCGGAGGCTGCGACGATCTGCTCGCGCTCGATGAGGCGGGGGGCCTGGATCCGCTTTTACAGGAGAAGAATTCATGACAAGCAACAATGACGGCGCGCCCGCGGGAGCCCCGGTGCTGGGTGATCCGAACGCCACCGGCAGCCAGCTGGCCCTGCAGGCCGTGTACCTGAAGGACTGCTCATACGAGGCGCCGAACGGGCCCCGGGTGGACGGCCAGTGGAACCCGCAGATCAACCTCGACCTGCATACCGGCGTCAGCATCCTCACGCCCGAACTGCGCGAGATCGTGCTGACGGTGACCGTCTCGGCCAAGCAGGGCGAATCGACCATGTTCCTGGTGGAGGTCAAGCAGGCCGGCGCTTTCCTGATGCGCAATCTGTCGGACGAGGATGCGCGCCGCGCCATCGGCACCATCTGCCCGAACGTGCTGTTCCCGTTCGCCCGCGCCGCCGTCTCGAACCTGGTCACACAGGGCGGCTTCCCGCAATTCCTGCTGCCTCCGGTGAACTTCGAGGCCCTGTACGAGCGCGCGCTGGTCGACGCCGGCAATCAGGCCTCCGCCACCAAGAACTAGCCGCAGTGAGCGAGCAGCCTGGTTTGGCGCAGACCGGGTCCCCGATCGCGGTGCTGGGCGCCGGGTCATGGGGAACCGCGCTCGCCATCCAGTTTGCCCGCAGCGGCAAGGCGACGCGGCTGTGGGGCCGTGACCGCGACCAGGTCGCCGCGATGTCGCGCGAGCGCGTGAACCGGCGCTACCTGCCGCAGGGCGGCTTTCCCGATTCGCTGAGCGTGGGGGCGGACCTGGCCGCCCAGCTTGCCGGCGCGCTGGATGTGCTGATCGTCGTCCCCAGCGATTCACTGCGCGCCATGCTCAGCCAGATCCGGCCGCTGCTGGATCCGCAGATGCGGCTCGCCTGGGCCACCAAGGGCTTCGAGGCGCACACCGGGTTGCTTCCCCACCAGGTCGCACGCGACGTGCTGGGCACCGGGCGTGCCTTCGCGGTGCTCTCGGGTCCCACCTTCGCGGCGGAAGTCGGCGCGGGCCTGCCCACGGCCATGACGGTGGCCTCCCCGGATGCCGGGTTCGCCGCGGCCCTGGCGCAGGACCTGTCGTCGGCGAATTTCCGCGCCTACACCTCCACCGACATCGTCGGCGTCGAAGTCGGCGGGGCGGTGAAGAACGTGCTGGCGCTGGCCGCCGGCCTGTCCGACGGCTTGGGGTTCGGCGCCAATTCACGCATCGCGCTCATCACCCGGGGCCTGACCGAGATGGTGCGCCTGGGCGTCGCGCTGGGGGCCAGCCGCGAGACCTTCATGGGACTGGCCGGCCTGGGCGACCTGGTGCTCAGCTGCACCGATGACCAGAGCCGCAACCGGCGCTTCGGACTGCTGCTGGCGCAGGGCTGCACGATCGATGAGGCCCGCGCGCAGATCGGTCAGGTGGTCGAGGGCGTGCGCGCCGCACGCGCCGTCTACGCGGTCGCGCAGCGCGAGAACGTGTACATGCCGCTGTGCGAAGGCGTGTATCGCGTGTTGCACGAAGGCCTGCCGGCCGAGGAAGTGGTGCGCGCGCTGATGCGCCGACCACTGCGCGCCGAGGCTGAGTAGCCGCCTCAGGGCGGCATCGGGAAACCGAGCTGGCGCCACGCCTCAAAGACCACCAGCGCGACGGCGTTATTGAGGTTCAAGCTGCGGTTGCCCGGGCGCATCGGGATGCTCAGGGTGTTCGCCCGCCCGACTCTCTCCAGGACGCTCGCCGGCAGCCCGCTGGACTCGGAGCCGAACAGCAGCGCATCGCCACTCTGGAACTGCTGCTGCGCATAGGTCCTGGGCGATCCGGTCTCGATGGCGAACAGCCTTGCCGCGCCAATCAATTGCAGACACTCATCCAGATCTTCATGGACCTTCACGTCGGCGATTTCCGCATAGTCCATGCCGGCGCGCTGCACCGACTTTTCGTCCAGCTCGAATCCCAGCGGCCGAATCAGGTGCAGCATGCAGCCGCTGTTGGCGCACAGGCGGATGACATTGCCGGTGTTGGGCGGAATTTCCGGACGGTAGAGGATGACGTGAAACATGGCCATTTAAATCGCTGATGAGACTATAGAGCCGGAAAGCTCAATTAATGGTTTATTAGAGAATCAATCAGGAAGAATCGACTTCGGACCCGGACGACGCGAACCGGCGGGGCCGGCGCTGTCCCTGGAAGATGGTTTCGATGGGCAGCGCGAACAGCGCGCCGATGGCGAAGGCCAGGGAGAGACTGGGTTCGTAGCGACCGGTCTCCACCGCATTCACGGTCTGCCGCGAGACCGAGAGTCGCGCGGCCAGATCGCCCTGCGTCCAGCCGCGTTGCGATCGCAGTTCGGGGAGGATGTTCTTCATCGGGCGCGGGACAACACCCACAGCAGCAGCACGCTGAACACCGACCAGCCGTACAGGTTGACCACGATCATCGATAGCTGGGGAAATCCCAGCCGCTCCAGGCAGAAGTACGTCGTGGTGCTGAAGGCCAGGATGAGCGCCGTCAGCGCGACGGCCTTGAGGATGCGCTGCCGGATGTACTCGTCACTGGCGCGATACACGAAGAAGATGATGCCCACGACCAGCAGCAACGTGAGCAGCGGCAATGCCATCACCACGAATTCCCGGGTGCCCCCTGCCGCCAGCACCCGTGGGGCCACGGTCGCGACATACAGCGTGCACAGGTAGGTCCAGATACTGAACACCACGCCGATCGCGGGTCGGGTGTAGATGCGCGTGATGCGGAGCGGGGTATCGTCCATGGCCACCTGCCTGTAAAGCTTGCTTTACCTTACCGCCGCGGGCGCAGGAAGTAAAGCATGCTTGACAGCCCTATGAGGGCGTCGGCAGGGCCGCCTTGGTCGGCAGCGGCACCTGCGCCGGCGTCGGGAACTGCAGGCCCAGTTCCCGGAACTTCTCCATGAGCGCGATCAGGATGCCGTGCTGCACCTCGGCGTAGACCAGCTGCTGCGGTGAGCGCACGTAGTAGACCACCTCGTAACGCAGGGCGGTCTCGGTCAGCGCCAGCAGGCTGCAGCGCTCGAAACGGGCGCGCGGTGAAGACTCGACGACGGCGCGGACCGCATCCGGCAGGGCGCGCAGCACCGCCGTGGGCGTGTCATGGAACACCGGAATCTCGAACGCGACCCGCCGTTCGCTCATGCGTCCGAAATTGCGGATCCGGGATTTGGTGATGTCGGCATTCGAGATCACGATCTGCTCGCCGCTGATGCTGCGGATTCTGGTGCTCTTCACACCGATGTACTCCACCGTGCCGGTCAGGGTGTCGACGGTCAGCAGATCGCCGATGACGAAGGGCTTGTCCATCGCGATCGATATGGAGGCCAGCAGGTCGCCCAGCACGGCCTGTACCGCCAGGGCCACCGCGATGCCGCCTATGCCCAGGCCCGCCAGCAGGGGCCTGATGGCGACTCCCAGGTTGTCGAGCGCCAGCAGCAGCGCCAGCGCCCAGATCAGAGCGCCGGCCACGAACACGATGATCTCCATCGAGCCGGCCACCGCGGCGTCATGGCCCTGCGGGCTGCGGCGGCGCTGCTCGATGGCATAGCGCAGGGCGGCGGTGGCCCAGCGCGCGGCCTGGTACCAGAACACCAGCGTAATGAGCACGTCGACGCCGTGGTCGATGCGGTGCGCGAGATGGATGCCCGGCGGAAACTCCAGCTGTTCCAGGGCGCTGTACAGCGCCACGCCCCAGATGAACAGCGCGGTGGTCTTCTCGATCAGCTGCGCGGTCAGGTCCAGCGCCACCGGCAGCGGCCGGCCCGACTCGCGCCATTTGCGGCGACGCGAACGGCCGATCTGCCGCAACGCCAGCAGGCCGATGAACACCACCAGGAAGACGGCCAGCGCGACGGCCCAGGCGCCGACGCTATTCCACAGCAGCTCGCGCTTCCAGAATTGATCGAGGTTCGGCATGCGCTGCCGATTTTCTCACGGAACGGCCGCCCTCACTCGGCGGTGTTCATCCCCAGTTCCTTGAGCTTGCGGGTGAGGGTATTGCGCCCCCAGCCCAGCAGCTTCGCCGCATCCTGGCGATGCCCCTGGGTGCGCTTGAGCGCGGCCCGGATCAGGACCCGCTCGAATTCCGGCTGGGCATCGGTCAGTAGCGGACGCTTGCCCACCATGGCCTGGCGATCCGCCCAGCTGGCGAGCGCCTTCGCCCAGTCCACTTCGCCGGAAGTCTCGCTGTCCGCGGCGAGCTCCGCCGGCAGATCCTCGATGCGGATCTCCGAGCCCGGCGCGAGCACCGTGAGCCTGCGGCACAGGTTCACCAGCTCGCGCACATTGCCCGGCCAGGTGTGCGCGCTGAGCTTTTCCTTGGCGTCGGCCGCGAGCGCCTTGGGGTCCACGCCCAGCTCCATGGCCGCAACGTGCAGGTAGTGATCCAGCAGCTCCGGAATATCCTCCGAGCGCGCCCGCAGCGGCGGCAGCTCGATGCGGATGACGTTCAGGCGGTGATACAGATCCTCGCGGAACACGCCGCGTGAAACCCGATCCTGCAGGTTCTGGTGGGTCGCCGCGATGACGCGCACGTCGACGCGGATCGGAGTCTGGCCGCCGACCCGGTAGAACTCCCCTTCCGCCAGCACCCGCAGCAACCGGGTCTGCAGCGGGGTGGACATGTCGCCGATTTCATCCAGGAACAGCGTGCCGCCGTCGGCCTGCTCGAAGCGTCCGCGGCGCAGGCTGTCCGCGCCGGTGAAGGCGCCCTTCTCATGGCCGAACAGTTCCGACTCGAGCAGTTCGCTGGGAATCGCCGAGGTATTCAGGGCGATGAAGGGTTTTGCGGCGCGCGGGGAGTGCTCGTGCAGCGCGCGCGCGACCAGCTCCTTGCCGGTACCGGACTCGCCGGTGATCAGCACCGTCACGCTGGAGCGCGACAGCCGGCCGATGGCGCGGAACACCTGCTGCATGGCCGCGGCGCGCCCCAGCAGCTCCGGAATCGGCGGCGGACTGCCGCCGTCGGCAGCGGCCGGCGTCCCGGTGCGCGCCGCGCGCCGCACCAGGTCCACCGCCTGGTCGATGTCGAAGGGCTTCGGCAGATACTCGAAGGCGCCGCTCTCGTAGGCGGAGACCGCATTGCCCAGGTCCGCGTAGGCCGTCATCACGATGACCGGCAGATTCGGGCGGGTCTCGCGGATGCGCTTGAGCAGCTCGAGCCCCGACTGGCCCTGCATGCGGATGTCGGTGATCAGCACGTCCGGGGCATCGGCGCGCAGTGCCGTCAGGGCGGGCTCGGCGGAATCGAAGGTCCTGGGCAGCATGCCGCCATTGCGCAAGGCGCGCTCCAGCACCCAGCGGATCGATGCGTCATCGTCCACCAGCCAGACACGAAGATTCAATGTACTCATACGCATTCCTCAAGAGGCAACATCAGCTTGAACACGGTCCGACCGGGTTCACTCTCAAATTCGATAAGGCCTCCATGCCGGGTCACCAGATCCTGGGCCACCGCCAGTCCCAGCCCCGTCCCCGTGGACCTGCCGGTCACCAGCGGATAGAAAATGCTGGCGCGCAGCGCCGCCGGCACTCCCGGTCCATCATCTTCGATCTGCACTCCCGCCGCGAGGCGGTGGCGACGGCCCGCGATGCTGATATTGGAGAAGGCGCGGGTGCGAAAGGTGATGTGGCCCTGCTCGCCCACGGCCTGCATGGCATTGCGTGCCACGTTCAACAGGGCCTGGATCAGCTGATTGCGATCGAAACTGGCGCTGGGCAGACTGGGGTCGTAGTCGCGGTCGATGGTCACGCCGGCCGGCGCCTCGCCCCGCAGCAGGTGATACACGTGCTCGCACAGCTCATGGATGTTCAGCGGCGTCTTCTGCATGGGCCGATTCGGCCCCGTCATCGAGGCGACCAGCGCACTCAACCGGTCCGCCTCGGAAATGATGACGGTGGTGTATTCCTTGAGATTCTCGTTCGGCAGCTCCCGCTCCAGCAGCTGCGCCGCGCCGCGCAGCCCACCCAGGGGATTCTTGATCTCGTGGGCAAGCTGCCGGAGCATCATGCGGCTGCTGTCCAGGCGCACCAGCATTTCGTTCTCGCGGGAGATCCGCTGCCGCGCCGTGGTATCCGTGAGCTCCAGCAGCAGATGCGTGCCGGTGACCTCGCCGGCCAGCGGCGTGATGGTGACATCCACGATGCGCGGCTCGCGCGGCGTCGACTTCAGGTTCAGGACCAGTTCCCGATCCGCGAAGGCCTCGCCGGTCTCGATGGAGCGGCGCAGGATCGGGATCAGGCCGTTGCTTTCCAGCAGGTGATCGCCAAAGGGTCGACCGCGACTTTGATTGAGGCTGATGGCCAGCAGATCCTGCGCGGCCATGTTGGCGTAGATCGGGCACAGCTGCGCGTCCAGCAGAATGATGCCGGTGGACAGGGCATTGAGCAGATCCGCCGAATCGAAATGCGACAGCGGTGACGGCAGGGAATGCTCAGAAGCCACGGCGCACCTCGATGCCCGGGCCTGTACCGACGGACTCCCGAACCGCAGCGGTCAGGAATTGGGGCGACGGCCGACGCCGGGCGCCATGGGAGCAGTGGGAGCAGGGGAGCAGTGGGCACACCGGATGGGCCCACGACACTGCGTTGCCGGACGGAGAAGGTCACCGCCGCGGCCTGGCAGGTCACCTCCCCGCGGGCGTCGGTCACCTGCAGGCTCAGGGTGTGCTCGCCGCGATCCACCTGGCTGAGCGCGAAACTGCCGCTGGGCCCCAGCAGCGCGGAAACATCCTGGCCGTCCAGGCGCAGCGTGGCCTGGGAACCGTCGTGGCCGGCATTGGCCAACGTGACGTGTCCGCTGACGGAGGTGGTGTCCAGGAATACCTGGCCGGCCGCCGGCGTGTCGATCACGCAGACCGGCGCGGCCGCGGGGGCCGGGGGGGGCGCCGCCGGGGGCGCTGCGATGGTGGCATCCTTGGAACCGTAGGACTGCGCACCGGGAACGGTCAGCTTCTCCGCCTTCGGATTGGGCTGATCGCTGAAATGGGTCACGCCATTGTCGTCCACCCATTTGTAGACCGTGGCGGACGAGGCGCTGGCGCTCAAGCCCAGCAACAACAGTAATGGCAGTCCCCGCATACACCCGCAGCATAGCCCCGACCGGGCCTGAGGACAAAAATTGCCCGCAACCGTACCCCCCCGCGGTCAGCGGGGGGGCAGGGTTGTAACAGTTCTGCTGTGCATTTTCGAAGACTGCCACCGTCATCAACAGCTGTAGTACAGCTCCAGCTCCACCGGATGCGTGGACATGCGCAGCCGGGTCACTTCCTGCATCTTCAGGGCGATGTAGGCATCGAGCAGGTCGTTGGTGAACACTCCGCCGCGGGTCAGGAACTCACGGTCCTTGTCCAGGTGCTCGAGGGCCATGTCCAGGGAATGGCACACGGTCGGAATGTGCGCGGCCTCCTCGGGCTCCAGGTCGTACAGATCCTTGTCGGCCGGATCGCCGGGATGGATCTTGTTCTGGATACCGTCGAGACCGGCCATCATCATGGCCGCGAAGGCGAAGTACGGATTCGCGGTCGAGTCCGGGAAGCGCACTTCGATGCGCCGCGCCTTGGGATTCGAAACCCAGGGAATACGGATCGAGGCGGAGCGGTTGCGGGCGGAGTACGCCAGCATCACGGGAGCCTCGAAGCCGGGCACCAGGCGCTTGTAGCTGTTGGTGGCGGCGTTGGTGATCGCATTGATCGCCTTCGCGTGCTTGATGATGCCGCCGATGTAGTACAGCGCCAGCTCCGAGAGGCCGCCGTACTTGTCGCCGGCGAACAGCGCCTTGCCGTCCTTCTGCAGGGACTGGTGCACGTGCATGCCGCTGCCGTTGTCGCCGACCAGCGGCTTGGGCATGAAGGTCGCGGTCTTGCCATAGCTGTGCGCCACGTTCAGCACGGCGTATTTGAGGATCTGCACCTGGTCGGCCTTGCTGACCAGGCCTCCGGGGCCGACACCGATTTCGCACTGGCCGCCGGTGGCGACTTCGTGGTGGTGCACTTCGACCACCATGCCCATCTCCTCCAGCGCATCGCACATCGCGGAGCGGATGTCCTGGAAGGCGTCGATCGGCGGCACCGGAAAGTAGCCGCCCTTGACGGTCGGACGATGTCCCTTGTTGCCCTCGACGTAGTCCTTGCCTGAATTCCAGGCACCCTGGACCGAGTCGATTTCATAGAAGCAGCCGTTGAGGCTGGAGCCGCTGCGCACGCTGTCGAAAATGAAGAACTCGTTTTCGGGGCCGAACAGTGCACCGTCGGCGATACCGGTGGACTTCAGGTAGGCCTCGGCGCGGCGGGCGGTCGAACGCGGATCGCGCTCATAGCCCTGCATGGTGGCGGGCTCGATGACATCACAGCGGATGTTGACGGTGGTGTCTTCAAAGAACGGATCGATGATCGCGGTGTTCGCATCCGGCATCAGGATCATGTCGGACTCGTTGATTCCCTTCCAACCGGCGATCGAGGAACCGTCGAACATCTTGCCGTCGGTAAACAGGTCCGCGTCGACCAGGCGGGCCGGAATGGAGACGTGCTGCTCCTTGCCGCGGGTGTCCGTGAACCGGAGATCTGCGTACTTGACCTCCTTCTCTTTTATTAGCTTCAGTACATCAGTCGGTGTCATATCGCCTCCGAAAATGGGATTGCCCGATGCGCATCGAGCGGCAAGTCATTGCAGCCCCTGTGCCAACATGAGGCACACTGGAATCAATGGGTTAGGAGCTGCCCACCTGAATTGTGCACTACGACGGGGCGATTTGAAAAGATTACGCTCTGAAATAGTGCAGAAAAGGCACCGCCAATCCCCTTCGGGTCCGCCGGAGCGGAAAATGCTTGATTTCGGTGCGGCCGGGACGCCGCACGACGGTGCAAAGCCACTGAAAATCATTAGCTTGCAGGACCCCGCAGCGGCGTCGCTATACTTCGCGCCCCATGCAACTCCTGGCTTCGCTGATCTTCACCGTCTTCCTGTTCCTGTGGACCTTCTTCTACGCGATGGTCTTCGTGTGCATGGCGGTCTGCGTACCTTTTCCGCGCCGCGCCGCCCTAGCGCGCGTCTGGGCGATGGTGCTGCTGACCGCGCTGAAGTGGATCTGTCGCCTGGACTACACGGTCGAGGGCCGGGAGCACATTCCCGAGGGCAATCACATCGCGCTGTGGAAGCACGCCTCGACCTGGGAGACCCTGGCCATCGGCGTCGTGTTTCCCCGCCAGGTCTGGGTACTCAAGCGCGAACTGCTCTGGATACCCTTCGTCGGCTGGGGCATCCGCCTGCTGCATGCCATCGCGATCGATCGCGGCGCCGGTCACAACGCCGTCAGCCAGGTCATCGAGCAGGGACGGCAACGATTGCAGGAAGGCGACTGGGTCGTGATGTTCCCGGAAGGCACGCGCATGCCGGCCGGTCAGACCCGCCGCTACGGAGTCAGCGGCGCCCTGCTGGCCTCCCAGACCGGCAAGCTGGTCATTCCCGTGGCACATAACGCCGGGTATTTCTGGCCGCGGCGCGGACTGCTGAAGAAGCGCGGCACGGTGCGCGTGATCATCGGTCCGCCCATCCAGGCGGCGGGCCGGGAACCGCGTGAGATCAACGCCGAAGCGCAGGACTGGATCGAGGACCAGCTCACCCGCATGGTGCCCGACATCGCGGGCGCGCAGGCACGCGCCTAGTACACGCCCGGTATCAGCCGCGCGGTGCGCTGCATGTACTGCCGATAGCGATCGCCGAAGGCTTCGGTCAACGCCGCCTCCTCAACGCGCATGCGATACAGGAACGCCGCCGTGGTCCCCGTCATCAGGACCAGCAGCGAGCCCCAGTTCTGCATGCAGATGGCAAGCCCCAGGAAGGTCAGCAGCGCGCCGGTGTATGACGGATGCCGAACCCGTCGATAAGGGCCTGAATCGATGAGCTGGTGGTCGGAAGCGATGGCAACATTCACCGTGAAGAAGCGGCCAAGAAAGATGATCGAGTACCAGCGAATCGCCCCGCCGACGAGCAGGACGGCGACGCCCAGACCACCGACCCAGGGAATCGGCGGCCATCCCGTCCGGGGCACGGTGAATTGAATCTCGTAGGCCACCGCGACGCTGATCCAGATCACGATGAACAGCACGCCGAAGGATCCTCGATCCTTGCTGGCGCCGGCGCCGGACTTGGCGCGCCTGAAGATGATCAGCGCCCACTCCGACATGAAGTAGATACCGCCGACCATGGACGAGTCCGGAATCATCATGACATGCCGTCCTACTTTGAGGTCCGTGCCATGGCCGCGGCGCGCCGCGCCAGACTATCCGCCGGCCAGATCCTGGCCGACTCGTAGTACTCGGCGAAAGCCGGTACACCGGCCGCAAGAACCACCCAGGGCTGTTTGGACTGCGTGAAGATATGCACTTCAGGGGGGCACCGGTCCGGCTCGTCCAGGGTGCCCACGCGCACGAAGCGGAACACATCGCCACTGCCGCCATAGTTGCTCCACAGGGCGATACGACAGGTCGGGCAGCGTGCAATGCGCTGGCCCTTGCCGCTGTTCGAGGGAGTGTCGATGATTTCCACGCTGCCACTCTCAAGCTGCACCCGGTCCGACTCGATGAGCGCGTTCAACGCAAATGCCGTGCCGGTTTCGCGCTGGCACCAGCGACAGTGACAGCAGTGAATGAACATCGGCCTGTCGGTGAGGCGGTATCGCACCTGTCGACAGGTGCAGCCCCCGGTGTACTCGGTCATGAAGCGGCTTCCGTGTTGTCGGCCCGGTCGAACGCCGCAGCCGCCGCCACGACGGCGCGGGCGATGTCCGCCGCGCCGCCTGGCGCCGGCGCGGACAGGAACAGGGGATACACCCGCAGCGCCAACGCCGCAATACCCAGCGGATTGCGGGGCGCCGTGCCGGCCGGGAACTGGTCCCGCGCATCGCGAATGAAGGCGGCGGCTTGCTGGATGGCGGCATGCGCCCGGCGGTCTGCCTCGCTCGCGAACCGGAAACGCCACTGCTGCACCCGTCGATTGATCACCGCCTTGTCCGCCTCGCCCGCGGCGATGCCCGCGGCGGCGAACACCCGGCAGTCATAGTCCAGGCAGGTCTGCGGGCGCTGGGCGTAGATGGTGCATTGCCCGCAGTTCAGCATCGGACAGGTCCCATCCGGATTCGGTCGCACCGTCCAATTGCCGGCGGCGGAAGATCGCGAACGATGCAGCGCCCTGGCGGGAATCCGCTCCAGCGCCGCGGCATCCCCCGGGCGCACTTCGATGGAGTAGGACGAGGTGCAGCAGCCGGTGCACTCGCCGCAGGGAACGACGCTGCCGCCCGATCCGCGCAGCACTGCGCGGGCCTGCAGCAGCCACGCTCCGAAGTCACCGGCGTCGATTCCCGGTTCCACCAGCCGCGGGCGGATCCGTCAGCCCTTGGGCTTGCGGAACACGAACACCGTCTGATCCGTCAGCCGGCGCAGGCCGGGTGCGAACACCAGCTGCGTGTGATCATCCGTGGCATGCGCCAACAGTTTGCTCTCGGTCTCCAGCTTGAACCCCGCAGCCGTGACTTCCTGGCGGATCACCGCCGGGTCGATGCGATGCAGCTTCTGGGTATCGGCGGTGCCCGAACCCGCGGTCGCATTGTGATCGACGATGAAGAACACGCCGCCGGGCTTCAGTGCCTTGAAGACCTTGGCATTCAGGATCGCCGTGTCGATGTGATTGATGAACAGGTCGTGGTAGTACAGCACGATGAACACCGCATCGACTTTCTGCGGCAGTTCGACCGCGTTGTAGTCCACCAGCTGGTACTGGGAATTCGGGTGGGCGGTGACGAACGCCCGGCTGGCATCGCCGGCGCGCTTCTCAGTGTACGGCAGGTCGTACATGTAGACCTTGCCCTTCGGACCCACGATGTCGGAAAGAAAGGTCGTGAAGTACTGACCGAAGGAGGCGAATTCCACCACGGTGTTGCCCGGACGGATGCCCGACATCATCAGCAGCTCCGCGGGCTTGCGATTGAAATCCGTCGCCCGCTGTTCCGGCGTACGCGCCGGATCCTCGATGGCGGCGCGGATGTAGGGGGGAGTTCCCGCGGGCAGGGTGTAGGCAGGAGCATCGTCCGCCAGCACCGGCTGCGCGCCCAAGCCAAGCAGTCCCACGACCCCGAGCGCCAGCCCGGCGCAGATATTTCGACGCATCATGCCCCCTCTCCTGATTGTGTTCACGACAGCGGATTCTAAGCCAGATCGCGCGACAAGAGGTGTTGGCCGATGTCACGCGGTTCTGAGAGGATAGCCGAGCTTTCAAGGTTGCCGGATTCAACTGAAGGGGATAGGACATGAATCAGCTGACGCGCCGTGACGTTCTGGAATGGGCTGCCGCAGGCGTGTTGCTAGGTGGTGCCGCAACCTCGGCCATGGCAGCAGGCGATGATCGGATCATCATCTCGGGCGCCTCGGGCCAGCTCGGGGGCGAGGCCGTCAAGATGCTGCTGGCCAAGGGGGTAGCGGCGAAGAACCTGATCTTGGTCAGCCGGACTCCCGATGCGCTCGCGCCGTACGCCAAGCTCGGCGCCGCCACCCGGTTCGGCGACTTCGCGAAACCCGAATCCCTTCCCGCTGCCTACGCCGGCGGCACGCGCATGCTGCTGATCAGCATCGGCGCGGGCGCCGGACCGCGACCGGCAGCCCACGGCCACGCCATCGATGCGGCCAAGGCCGCCGGGGTCAAACAGATCGCCTACACCTCATGGCTGGGCATCAGCCACGGGGATTCCCAGGGCATCGCGGTCGACCACGTCGCGACCGAGGAGCTGCTGCGCAAGAGTGGTGTCGCCTACACTTTTCTGCGCAACTCCGTATACATGGACGCCGTGCTGCGCCAGGTCAGCAAGATGCTGGCCGACGGCAAGGTCACCATCCCGGCGGGGGAAGTGAAGGCGGGATACGTGACGCGCGGCGACTGCGCGGCCGCCGCGGCCGCGGTGGTGTCCACTGCGGGCCATGACAACAAGATCTATGACATCACCGGCCCGGCACTGATCGGTGTGGCCGAAATCGCCGCGGCGGCAACCGCCGTGACCGGCAAGGCCATTACCGTGTTGCCGGCCGATCCGAATGCGCTCGCGGTGCGCGGCTTCGTGGGTCCATCGCTCGCCTTCACCAGCACGGCGGTTGCCGACCTCACCGGCAGGCCCGCAACGACCATTGCAGCTTTCCTCGCGGAAAACCGCAGCAGAATAACTAGTTAGGAGTACGACGTTGGCCGCGGTCATCATCGGAACCATATTCCTCGTCCTCGTGGCATGGAATGTATGTCGCGACACTTGCCGCGGTGCATCCTCGATTCTGTACACGCCAAGTCAGAAGATCATGCAACTAGCGTTGATCTGGGCTGTACCGCTCGCGGGTGCTGCACTTGCCTTGTCCGTTGTCATGTCCGATAACTCGCGAATCCATCCGGGTAGCATTGAGGACAAAGTAGCCACTTGCCAATCTCGGTTTCGGCGACAGTTTGAGTGGTGGCGGACACGACGGGGGAGGTGGCCATGGCGACGCCCAGCGGGCGTTTTTGGATCCATGACGTGTCATTGCTAGAGATTTGTCGCATAGCCGGTCTGAGCAACGCTTTTACTGTTTCGGCCTCGTTGGCGATGTAATCGCAACCGTGCGATTCACCTATCGCGGTGGGGTGATTCGAATCTATGGCGCCGGATATTGGCGCCGCGGAAAGAGGCTTTATGAAGCGCAAGGTAAAGTATAGAGACGAGCCACTGGGGCGGATTGAAGTGGTGAATGACTTCCTTCCCCCTCCTGATCAATTGGTGCTTCGCGACGACGGTGTCAAGGTCACAATTGCCCTGAGCAAGCGGAGTGTCGAGTTCTTTAAGCGGCACGCAGCCAGATCCAAGGTGCCGTATCAGAAGATGATCCGGAGTCTGCTGGATGGCTACGTCAAGCACCACGATTCAGAGGTCTAACTCCAAAGTTGAGCGGCGCGGCGCCGCAACACGACCGGCACTTTATTCGCGTCGCGTCCGCTCAAACGAATGTTAGAAAGCATCGTACTAGCCATCGTGCACAGCCGTAGGCGATGCCAGCCGCCAGAGCTGTCCCGCCCTGACGACACGGCAATGGTAGCAGGCACTTTGTAGGTCATCGGCGTTGTACCACTCGTGAGGTGCACCAACGGATTCGCAGTCACGTCCCTTCGGCGCAATTCCCCAATTGAGGAGGAACCGAGGCAGCCGGAGTCGAATGGCCGCGCGCCAAGAATAGGGATGCTGACTACCGACAGGCGAAGGCACTTTAGCTGATCTTGACCGTTGCACTGACGTTCAGGATGCGTTCTGACATGCGTTTAGGCCACCGAACTCACCCGCTCAGCGGCGCCCGTCGGCGAGATGGAGGAAGGCATGATGCGTCTTTCGAACTATCTCTATCTTCACAACCGAATGGGAGCAGGCGCTGAGCTTCTACACAAAGTGCGGTCTTGGCGCCATCGTTCGCGCCGCTCGCCATGGCGAGGGCGGAATGCCTGTGCAAAATGAAGCTATGCGCGGAAAAGTCATGCACGCGGAGGATGAAAGTGCATTAAGAAATCTTCGGAATTCGGCTAAATCCGGTGCCCGTGCGTAGATAGAAGGTGTCATGGCTCAATTCAAGGAATCCCAGGCCAAGCGTCAGCGCAGTCCAAAGCGTCAGTGGCTCAGTGTCGAGGTGTTTGCATTCGTTTTGGTGTGCGTGTCGCTTGTGCCCGGGCAGGGGCAAACAGCGGTGACTCAGGAGTCATAATAGCGATCGGTGCATGAGTGGTTGCCGGATGTTTCCTTACTGTTGCGTTGCGCGGTACCTACAGCGGGCGCCAACCGCACTAGCGACTGGTCTTGCGTGATGATGTCAAGCGCACCTGCGAGACAAGCCCTCAATGGTTCGTGTGAAGTAGCTGCGGTCCTACACCTAATGGCACCACAACCCGACGGCTTACGGGGGCGGCACCTTGTTACAAACTGTTATGAAAACCAAGCACGGATGGTCCTACTTCGGCAGCGCCGCGCTGGCGCTGTTCCTGTCCATGGCCGTTGCGCCCCCGGTCAGGGCGGATGAAGGCGATCCGCCGACCCGAATCGCCCGGCTGGCCTTTGTCGAAGGAACGGTGTCCCTGCAACCCGGTGGCACTGACGACTGGGTGCAGGCGCCGCTCAATCGTCCCGTCACCACCGGAGACGCAGTCTGGGTGGACCGCAACAGCCGTGCGGAATTGCAGCTGGACGGCTCGCAGCTGCGGCTGGCCAGCCACACTTCGGTTTCATTCCTCGACGTGGGCGACAATATCACCCAGATCCAGCTGACCTCCGGCACTCTGATCGTACGGGTCCGCCGGCTGGACGACGATGAAACCTACGAGATCGACACCCCGAATCTTGCGCTGTCGCTGCTAAGTCCCGGTCTTTATCGTATTTTCGTGGACGATTCCGGATCGGTGACCACGGTCGCAGTTCGGAGCGGGCACGCCGAGGTTACGGGGGACGGGTCCGGTTACCCGGTGGATGCCGGACAGCAGGTCGCCTTCCGGGGGACGGACAATCTCACCGCAGATGTCCAATCATACGGCTCAGGCGACAGTCCGTTTGATACCTGGAGTGCCAGTCGAGATGATCGCTGGGACCATTCCGTCTCCGCCCGCTACGTGTCGGCCGATGTCGTGGGGTACTCCGACCTTGACGACCAGGGTGAATGGAACGCTATGCCGGAGTATGGATATGTCTGGTTCCCGCGCCGCGTTCGGGCTGGCTGGGCGCCATACCATGATGGGCACTGGGCTTATATCGCTCCCTGGGGATACACCTGGGTGGACGACCAACCCTGGGGGTTTGCACCTTTTCACTATGGGCGCTGGATTTCGGTAAGGGGCGCCTGGGGCTGGGTACCCTGCCCGCCCCGTCCGCCGCGCGGCGAGGGGTATGTGCGACCGGTTTACTCCCCCGCCCTGGTCGCCTGGGTCGGCGGTGGCGCCGGCGTGGCGTGGTTCGCACTCGGACCCCGTGAGGTGTACGTACCTTCATATCCCGTCAGCCGCGCATACGTGACCAACATAAATGTCTCAAACACGATCGTGAACCGGACGGTGGTGAACAACATCTACAACACCACCATCGTCAACAACAGGACCAGCAGTGGTAGCGACATCACGTACATGAATCGCGGCGTACGCGGTGCCGTGGCGGCGACAACGGCGCAAGCATTTACCTCGGCCCAGCCCGTGGCGACGCATACCATCCCGTACGACCCCCGCAACGCCCGTGTGCTGGCCTTTGCGCCCACTGCCGTGCCGACCCGACAGGCCGTCTTCGGGGGTGGAAGAATGGGCGCACCGAGGCCTCCCGTTGCGCTGCAGACACGCGCCATCGTCGCGCGCACTGCGCCTCCCCCGCCGATGCCGACATTCGAAAGACGCCAGCAAGCGATCCAGCAAAACGGTGGTCGGCCCCTGTCCATGGCTGCAGTGCGGCGGATTCAGCCTCAGGTCCCCCAGCGAATGGCGCCGATCCGGATCGCGCCCGCCGCGACGCAAGGCACCAATCGTGCATCCACCGATCCGAATTCTCGACGCGTCGGTCCTCCGCCCGCCCAACAGTCGCCCCCGGGCGGCGTAACCGGGACCCCGAACGATACGGCCGCACCCGTGAGACCCGGCTCGCCCGGCGCAGCGAGTCCAGCCTTCGAGCGGCAACGCTTGCAGCAAGGCGGTCGGCAGGAGCGGGAGCGCCAGCAGGCCCAGCAGCAACAGGCCACTCAGCAGGATCGCGAGCGTCAACAGCGTGCGCAACAGCAAGATCAGGACGCACGCCGTCAGCAGCAACTGGATCAGCAGCGACAGCAGCAGGTCCAGGTGCAACAACAGCAGCAGGCTCAGCAGCAACAGGCCGCTCAGCAGGAGCGCGAGCGTCAGCAGCGTGCGCAACAGCAAGATCAGGACGCACGCCGTCAGCAGCAACTGGAGCAGCAGCGACAGCAGCAGGTCCAGGTGCAACAACAGCAGCAGGCTCAGCAGCAACAGGCCGCTCAGCAGGAGCGCGAGCGTCTGCAGCGTGCGCAACAGCAAGATCAGGACGCACGCCGTCAGCAACAACTGGAGCAGCAGCGACAGCAGCAGGTCCAGGTGCAACAACAGCAGCAGGCTCAGCAGCAACAGGCCGCTCAGCAGGAGCGCGAGCGTCTGCAGCGTGCGCAACAGCAAGATCAGGACGCACGCCGTCAGCAACAACTGGAGCAGCAGCGACAGCAGCAGGCCCAGGTGCAACAACAACAGCAGGCTCAGCAGCAACAAGCCGCTCAGCAGGAGCGCGAGCGCCAGCAGCAAAGTCCGCGCCCAGACAGACGGGCTAAGCCAGATGATCGCAAGGGAAACCGGCCGTCCGGGCCTAAGTCGTCACAGCCGGAGCAGTGAAATACAATGGTGGCGTCAGCGCGCTCCTGTAAACCATCTCGCACACTCATGAGTCCGGACTCGGTACACGGCCGAAGAGCAACTTAAGGAAGACCCGCAGACGTACGGCCCCGCCCTGCTCGAGAGAATCGGTACGACCAGTGCTGACTCATTGATGCGCACTCTCGAGCGTGAGTATGCAAAACAGGACACGAGTTCGACGGGTGTGCGCCCTGGGAGTGCTGCCTGACATGAGTTTGAGCGGACGCGCCATGAATAAAGTGCCAGGTTTGTCGCTGGGTTCATCAGGTGCAATGATGCGGTGCCGCGCCGCTCAACTTTCTAGTTAGGCTAAGTCCAATGTTCAGCAAGACTGCCAAGTACTACGATGCGATCTACTCCTTCAAGGACTACCGCGCGGAAGCCGCAAATATCCGGTCCATCATCGAGCGCGAACATCCAACGGCGCGCACTGTTCTGGATGTGGCCTGCGGCACCGGCGAGCACGCCAGACTGCTGGCTGCAGATTTCGCAGTTGATGGAGTCGATCTGGAACCACAGTTCGTCGCGCTCGCGCAATCGAAGTGCGTTCGCGGAAGCTTTTCCATTGCCGACATGCGTCACTTCGAACTCGGCAAGCGTTACGATGTCCTCCTGTGCCTGTTCAGCTCGATTGGATATCTCCTGCGGGAAGCGGATGTCGTTCAGGCCTTTCGATGCTTCGCGGCCCATGTGGCCGACGACGGAGTTGTAATCGTCGAGCCCTGGTTCACTCCGGACAAGTGGGAGACGGGCAGGCCATGGCTCTCGCCGCCGGTCGATCTCGCGGAACTTAAGATCTGCCGTATGAACGTGTCCGATCGCCGCGGCGACCTGTCGCTGCTGCGCTTCCAGTATCTGATCGCCACTCCAGACGGCATCGAGCATGTGCAGGAAGATCACGAACTGGCGCTGTACACCAACGAACAATTGCTCAGATGTTTTGGCCTGGCAGGACTTGTGGCTTCCCACGAATCCGCGGGAATATCCGGGCGGGGACTATATATTGCGCGAAAGCCAAAATCGTAGGGACGCCAACGGCGTCTCCCGCTTTCGCAGTGACGACTTCAGTCTGGATACACTCAGGCCTTCGACAACGCTTTCTCGATGCGCCGATCGGGAATGAACCACAGCAGCGCCACGAACAGATACAGCGCCTGCGAAATCCAGGGGGACCGGAAGGCTGCCGCGATTCCCAGCGCGTAGAGGATCGGCGACAGCTTGCCCTTCCAGTCGTGGCCGACCGCTCGCTTGAGCAGCGAGTGCGGGCCCTGCATGGCAATGATCTTCTGCTGCAGCACCCAGTACGACACGGCCGCCAGCATCAGCACCACGCCATACAGAGCGGTGGGGACGCTGGCCAGGGGGTTCTCACCGGCCCAGTCCGTCACCACCGGAAACATCGACAGCCAGAACAGCAGATTCAGGTTGGCCCAGAGTATGGACCCGGTGACCTGCTTGGTCGCATGCAGCATGTGGTGATGGTTGTTCCAGTAGATCCCGACATAGGTGAAGCTCAGCACATAGCCCATGAACTTCGGGATCATGGGCACCAGGGCGGCGAGGTCCGCACCATGCGGAACCTTCAGTTCCAGCACCATGATGGTGATGATGATGGCGATGACGCCATCGCTGAAGGCCTCCATGCGGCTGGTGTTCATGCCAATTTCGCCCCCACCGGACCCGTCTCTTCGTAGTCGATGAGAAAGACTGCGCTTCGTGCCTCGCAAAAATCAACCGCGTTGAGAATTCCGGCATGGGATCATTGGGCATGAATTCGGTGACGGAAACTTCCCAGTCGCAGGGGTGGCCGCGCGTCGACGGCATCGACATCCTGCGCGGCGTGGCGATCTTCTTCGTGCTGATGAACCACGTGAACATGCGGTTGGTACTGGCGAAGCTGCCCTACACCGCGGGATTGCCGGAGCAGCTGGTCTCGACCCTGGTCTGGAAGGGCCAGTACGGCGTGCAGATGTTCTTCGCGCTGTCGGGGTTCCTGATCACCACCACAGCTCTGCGGCGCTGGGGGTCGCTCGCACGGGTGCAGGTCCGTGATTTCTACCTGCTGCGGTTTGCCCGCATCGCCCCGCTGCTGCTGTTGCTGCTGGCCGTCCTGAGCGCGCTGCACTTCGCGCACTGGTCGCATTTCGTCGTCACGCCCAAGACCGGCGGCCTGGGTCGCGCGCTGCTGGCCGCGCTCACCTTCCACATCAACCTGCTCGAGGCGAATCGCGGCTACCTGCCGGCCAACTGGGACATCCTGTGGTCGCTGTCGGTGGAGGAAATGTTCTACCTGGCCTTTCCGCTGCTGTGCTGGGCGCTGGGCGGCGGGCGGCTGCTGATCGTGTTGCTGCTGGGATTCGTGATCCTCGGGCCCTTCTCGCGCACGGTCTTTTCGCAGGGCAATGAGCTGTGGCAGGAGTACTCCTATCTGGGAGGGATGGACTCCATCGCCCTGGGGTGTCTGAGCGCCATGGCCTCATTCGGCGCACCGTTGCCGCAGCGCGCGCTGCGGGTGCTTGGAGGCATTGGGATCGCCACCCTGGTCTTCATATTCGGCTTTTCCCGGGTCGGAACCGCGCTGGGCCTCGGGGAAAGCGGCACGAGGTTCAGCCTGCTGTCGCTGGGCACCTGCATGGTCGCGGTTGCGGCCAGCCACAGCGGCTGGCGCAGCCCGCGATTCCTGGCGCCGCTGCTGCTGATGGGTCAGCGCAGCTACGAGGTCTACCTGACCCATATGTTCGTGGTGTTCGCGTTCTTCGACCTGTTCGTCTTCGGCGGCAAATCGCTGGGCAACGTGCCCTTCCTGTTCGTCGCCACCGTCTTCTGTGCCGCCGTCCTGGGCGATCTGGTGGCGCGGCTGTATTCGGAGCCCCTGAACTGGCTGATTCGCCGCCAGTGGCGGCATCGGGCGGCGGGCGCCTAGCTGCCGGGGTCCGGCGGCTCCAGTTCCAGCGCCGGCAGCTGCTGCTGCGCGAGCCCCTGGATATCGCCGGCGACACCGAGCAGTTCGGCCAGGCCCGCCTGCAGCTGCTTCTCCCGGCGGGCCCAGCGCTGCATCGTGACCGAGCGCTCCGACTCCAGCTCCTCGCGCATCTTCTGGAAAGCGCCGTAGACCGCCTTGAGCTTCTGGGCGAACTGCGGCGAAGTGAGGTAGTCGTACACCGCCTCCATTTTCTCGCCCTTGCCGGCCGAGATCAGCCGCTGCTTATGCACGTCGAGCAGTCCCGATCGGAGCACCTCGGCAAGCTGCAGGGCGGCAGACCAGGTCGTCACCCAGACTTCTTCGTGCAGCCCAAAGCTCTGCCCCTCGGGCCACTCCTTCGGCACGGCCGTGGTCATGCTGACGAGGATCCCGACATCGGCGCCGCAGGCCCGCATGTCTTCCTTGAGTTTCGCGATCCAGGCGGGACCCCAATCCCTGGCGCGCTTGGATTCCCACAGTATGACGCCCGCCGGCTGCCCCGAACGTGACGTCACCCGGTGAATGATGTCGCCGCCGCGCGCGCCCTTCTTCACCTCTTCGATGGCGTCGAGAGGGAAGGCGCGCCGCAGGCCATCCTCGATGGCCAGTTCCAGCACTTCGCCCTGCAGCTGCTGGGAGCCCTGCTCCATCTTGCGCTGCGCGGCCGCCAGCTGCGCCACGGCGTCATCGAGCTTCTTTTGCAGCTCTGCCTTGTCGAGCTGCGCCTTTTCCTGCTCCTGGCTGCGCGCCAGCGACACGCGGTCCGCGAGCTTCGCATCGACCTGCCGGTGCACTTCCAGGGCCAGCGCCTCCTTCTCGTCCTTGAGCTTCTGGCGCTCCTCCCGCAACGCCAGCTGTTCATCCCGCAGGACCTTCAGCTGCCCCTGGCTGTCGGCAAGCTGCCCCTTCATGGCGTCCAGCTGCGGCCTGAATGATTGTTCGGTCAGTGCGCGCATGTCGGCCAGGGCCTTGGAATGGGCCTCGCCCTGCTGCTTGAGCATCCGTTGCAGGTCCTCGACCTGGCGCTGCGCCGCCTTGGCGTGCTCACCGGCAAGCTGCTGGGCACGCTGCTCCACGGCTGCGCGCTCCTGGTCCTTGAGCGCCGCCAGTGCCCGGGCGCTGGCGCCCTGCGCGGATTCGAGGGCCTTCCTGGCAAAGCCCTGCTCCAGCGAGAATTCCTGCGCGCAGGCCGGGCAGGTGAGTCGGGTATCGGGGGCCAGGAGCAGGGAGTCGGTGGTCATGCGTGAGACCGATGGCGCATTGCGGAAATGGTATCCGCGGGGCGGTCAAGAATAGTGGACATCGCGCTGGAGTACACTACCGGGCGCGATTACCGAGGGGATCCCTATGCTTTTTCCGACGACGCTGGTGGGCAGCTATCCGCAGCCCGAGTGGCTGATCGACCGTGCCAATCTCGCCGGGCGCTTTCCGCCCCGGGTCAGGATGCAGGGCCTGTGGCGGGTGCCCGCCGAGTTCCTGGCCCAGGCGCAGGACGATGCCACCATCCTCGCCATTCGCGCGCAGGAAGAGGCCGGCATCGACATCATCTCGGACGGTGAAATCCGCCGCGAGAGCTATTCGAACCGGTTTGCGACCGCGCTGGAGGGCGTCGATCTTGAAAATCCGGGCACGGCCCTGGATCGCTCCGGCCATCCCAATCCAGTGCCGCGCATCGTCGGCAAGATTCGGCGCATGCACGCGGTGCAGGTGGGGGATCTGAAGTTCCTGCAGCGTCACACCACCAAGCGGGTGAAGATCACCGTGCCGGGTCCCTTCACCATGACCCAGCAGGCGCAGAACGACTTCTACTCCCGCGAGGAGGACGCCGCGATGGACTACGCGGCCGCGGTGAATGAAGAGATCAAGGACCTGTTCGCGGCCGGCGCCGATATCGTGCAGATCGACGAGCCGTACCTGCAGGCGCGCCCCGAGAAGGCCCGCCAGTACGGTCTCAAGGCGCTGAATCGCGCCCTGGAGGGCGTGACCGGCACCACCACGGTCCATATCTGCTTCGGCTATGCCGCCATCATCCACGCGCGGCCCAACGGCTATTCCTTCCTGTCGGAAATGGCCGGCTGCAGCTGCAGCCAGATCTCGATCGAGACGGCGCAGTCGAACCTCGACTGCTCGATACTCGAGACTCTGCCCGGCAAGTCCATCATGGTCGGTGCCATCGACCTGTCCGACATGAAGGTCGAGACCGCCGAGACGGTGGCGACGCGGATCCGCCGCGCGCTCAAGCACATGCCGGCGGACAAGGTCATCGTGGCGCCCGACTGCGGCATGAAGTACCTGCCGCATGATGTGGCCTTCGGCAAGATGAAGGCCCTGGTGGAGGGCGCCAGGATCCTGCGCGAGGAATATACGGCCTAGAAGACATCCAGCGTCGGAAAGTCCGCGGTTTCGCGCAGGCAGTGCCACAGGTACAGGGCGAAGCCCACATCGCCCGTCCACAGGGAATATCGGCCCCGGCCGTACTGCCGCCGGTCGGCTGCCGTCTGCGCAATGCCGTGCATGGCAAACGCCCGGGCGCGATCCAGCCATAGCCGATCGCCCGTGCGCCGGAAGAGTTTCAGGAAGGCGTAACCGTTGCCCCCGGTGCCATGGCACAGATTCGAGCCCTTCGTCAGCGGACCCGCCGACCAGATCGTCTCGCCGGCCGCCAGCAGCAGCGAGTCCAGCGCATCGCCCGGCAGATCGCCCAGGCAGATCACGAAGCCGGGTGCGCCGTGACAGAACTGCATCAGGTACCGCGGCGAGCCGCCTTCCGGAACCAGCAGGAAGGCGCGCCAGTTGACCTGGCCTTCCTGCCAGGTGGCGGTCCGGCGCACGGTGTTCTCGATGCACGCCTGCCATTCGCGCCACTGCGATTGCCCGAGCAAGCTGCGCCCCCGGATCAGCGGCGAGGCGGTGGCGACGAAACCGTGGACCGCATCCAGGTAGGTGGATCGGGACCCATAAAGATCCTGGGTCCAGTAGTGGCAGGCATGTTCGTCCGACCACTGCAGTTGCGACCACAGCCGGTTCGCGCTGGCGCGGAAGGCCTGTGCCCAGCGCTCGTCCCGGGTGCGCTCGTACAGGAACAATGCCGCCAGCATAGTCCCCGGAGCGCCCCACATCAGCTCGCGGGACGGATGATCGACGTTGTCGACGATCAGGCTGTGGAGCTGGTCACCGACTTGGGAACTGCGGGGGTCTGCGCCATACGCCATCATCAGGCCCGGCGTATCGCCCATCAGGTAGGCGCTCCTTGAAGCCTGGTAGTCGCTGCCCATCCAGCGTCGATTCGCGGCCTGCAGACCTTCGAGCAACGGCAGGTAGTCCCGGGACAGGGACACGGCTCCCAGGTCACGCAGATGCTGGAGCGCCCAGACCATTCCGATGGCGCCGAAGTACAGCGGCGTCAGCGGCTCGGTCGAGTCGCCGTCGGAATCCTTGGGATGGGCCGGCCAGTATCGATCGGGGGAGAATCGTTCCTCGGCGTCGGCCACGATTTCCCGAATGGTCGATTCCGCCTGTGCCGCGTTCCATTCAATCCGCCGCAGCGGTTCGTGACGG
This sequence comes from uncultured Pseudomonadota bacterium, assembly GCA_963726995.1. GTDB lineage: Bacteria > Pseudomonadota > Gammaproteobacteria > Steroidobacterales > Steroidobacteraceae > DAIDKA01. The sequence continues at coordinate 632,138 of CAVSEP010000006.1, read as the reverse complement.
CCGGTGTCGTAGAGCATGCGTCTGACTGTATGAGATGCGCGGCCCGCGATTCATCTGGCAGTGCCGCATTGCCCGAGGCCCGAGCCTAGCCGGCCTGCTGCACCGGCGTGGGGTCCACCTGGTCGGTCCAGACCTTGAACAGCTGCAGGCAGTCCGGTCCAAAGGCCGTGCTGATCGCAACATCGCCGGCGTCGCGACCGCGCGCCAGGATGATGCGACCGATCCGGCGCGCGTTGTTGCGCGGGTCGAAGCTATGCCATTGGCCGCCCAGGTACACTTCCATGGAGCCCGCGAAGTCCATGGCCGCATCCACCACCGGCACGCCGATGTCGCCCAGGTAAGCGGTGCAGTAGCGCGCCGGAATATTCAGGCAGCGGCAGAAGGCGATCGCCAGATGGGCGAAGTCGCGGCACACGCCCTGGCGTTCGAAATAGGCCTCGGAGGCGGTTCGTGTCGGCCGCGCATACCGATAGTCGAACGCGATGTGTCGTTGCACGAAATCGCAGATGGCCTGTACCCGACCCCAACCCGGGGCCAGCTGGCCGAACAGGCGCCAGGCTTCGGCCATCAGGACCTCCGTGTCGCAGTACCGGCTGCTGATGAGGAACTGCAGCACGTCACTGGGCAGGTCCCGCACCGGATGCTCCGGCGCGTCCAGCACGATGGGTTCCGGTTGTCCGCAGTCCTCGATGAGCGCATCGGTGGCGATGCGCGTCGGACCGCTCGGCAACTCCAGGCGAGTGCAGGTATTGCCGAACCCGTCGGTGTAGAACTGCAGCGGCAGCGAATGGTCCACCTGCATGCGATCGGGGATCAGATAGCGCTGACCCGGGCCCAGATGGCTGTGCAGCATCAGGACCATGTGCGTGGGCACGGCAGTCGAGTAGATCAGTTCGTAGCCAAATCGGATTTGCATGAGCCGCCTTGCGCAGTTTCAGGGACCATATCAATCCCCGGTGTCCCTGAACCATGCACGATTGGGCCTCGGTGGCCTAGGAGTTCTCCTACCGACCGCCGATTCAGTACAGTACCGGTGAAGCAAGCGGGAGGCGATTGACGATGAGCAAGGCAGTGGCGAATCTCGAGGCTGCGCAGCAACGCGCCATGGCAACGCGGCCCAAGGTCGGGGGTTTTCCGCATCTGGCGGACACCTTGCGCCGCGCGGGAGTGACCCGCAGTTCCTGGTTCCTGCCGGCCTGCGAAGCACTGTACCTGACCCAGGACGGCCCGGTGGTGATGCAGGGGGCGCCGTTGGTTTCAGGCGCGGTCGACGTTCCGCCCTTCAACCAGGCCGGGCTGATCAAGGCGCTGCGCACCGATCAGGCCGGCGGCAGCAGCTTTCCTGAATTCCTCAACTCCGCATGGCGCGCCGGAGTGGTCCGCTACGACGTTCGACTTCATCGCCCGCACTGTTTCCTACTTCGGGTGCGGCGGCGAATCGTACATCGAGGACTACCCGGCCATTGCCGGGTGAAAGTCGGCAGCCGAACCCGCAAGGATCAGCTTTTCCTGCCACCCGCCGCGAACAGCAGTACGCCCGCGGCGACCGCGGCGATGCCGGCCCACAAGGGAACATTGACCGTATGTCTTTCCTGCGCGGTCAGTTCCAGGGAGCCGACTTTCACGACCGTGCTGTTCCGGTTGTAGCTGAAGCCGCCATAGGCCAGGGCGAGAATTCCACCGACGACGAGAATCGCCCCGACCAGCTTGATTGGATTCATGGGTTCAGATGTCCAGGTTCATGACTGAGAGCGCGTTCTTCTCGATGAACTCGCGCCGCGGTTCCACCTGATCGCCCATCAGCGTGGTGAAGATGTCGTCCGCCGCCACGGCATCCTCGATGCGCACCTGCATCAGGCGCCGCGTTTCCGGATTGATGGTGGTATCCCAGAGCTGCTCGGGATTCATCTCGCCCAGGCCCTTGTAGCGCTGGATGCTCTGCTTGCGGCGCGCCTGATCGAACAGCCACTTCATGGCGTCCTTGAAACTGCCGATTTCGTGCCGGTCATCCTCGCGGGTCACGTAGGCGCCCTCGCCGATGAACCCGGAGAGGGTGCGGCCGAGCTCCGCGATGCGCTGGTATTCCGCGGACTCGAAGAATTCACGGGGCAGGTTCTTGTGGCTTGCGGTGCCGTGCTGGGTCTTGTGGACCACGATGCGGGTGGCATGCGCCTCCCCGGCCGCACGCACCTCGATCTGGAAGCTACGGGTGCCGTCGTTCAGGCCATTGAGGCGCTGGTCGAGCTCCCGCGACCAGTCCCGCAGCCAGTCGAGGCGATCGAAGTCGGATGACTTCACCTCCGGCATGTAGATCAGCTGATCCAGCAGCCGATCGTCGTAGCGCCGCGACCAGCGCTTGATGATGGCCTGCACTTCCGTGTACTTGCGGGCCAGCTGCTCCAGGCCCGGACCGCTCAGCGGCGGGGCCGACGAATTCACGTACAGGCCGGCATTGTCGAGGGCGGCGCTGAGCAGCAATGCCGTGAGCTCCGCATCATCCTTGACGTACTGTTCCTGCTTGCCGCGCTTCAACTTGTACAGCGGCGGCTGCGCGATATAGACATGTCCGTTCTCGATCAGCATCGGAATCTGCCGGTAGAAGAACGTCAGCAGCAGGGTGCGGATATGGCTGCCGTCGACGTCAGCATCCGTATTGTGGCAGCACAGGCCTCCCATGCCGGCGACAAAGTTCTCGTCCCCTTCCACGGAGAAGTCGTACACCTGGCCATTCCCCGGGGCGACCTCATCGATGCTGGTGATGGGCAGGGACATCAGGTCACCGTCCAACACCTCGAAGCGTCGGTTGATTCCGGGTCCCTTGATGCCGGCAAGATGTTCGGTGAGCGCTGCTGCGCCGGAATGGTCGCGCCACACCGATTGCAGGCCACGCAGGTCCTCGGCAGCCGACAGGGTGATGGTCCACCACTGGCGGCTCGTGCGGCATGGTGCGCCGCGTATTTCGCGCACGACCCCATCCGGCTGGTGCTCGGACAGTGACGCGACGGCGCCGAAGCTGGAGAGCAGGTACATGACGCCGCTGGCAATGTCGTACGAGCTCGTGCTCCAGACAACGTGGCCGCCGCTTACCATACCGTCACCGAGCAGGTAGCCGCGCAGGAAGGCCGCGCGCAAGTCTTCAGATACATTGAAGACCAGATCGGGAATGCGCTTGGAGTGCGATTCCGCTCCGGCAAATCCGAACAGCTGCTGCCAGGCGAGGGCTGCGACCCGATGCACCAGTTTCAGCTCCGAGCAGCGGCTCGGCGAGCTGTAAAGTTGAGGCGCAATGCCGAATACCCGCTGCATCCGTTCAGCCATCTCGTCAGCAAAGCGGCTGTTTCCGGCGCCGATCGACAGACGGATGCCATTGCGGGGCGAACACGAGCCCTCGGCGAGGTAAAAGCCGAGCAGCGTCAGCAGGTCTTCGTTCACCGGGATGTAGCGCGGCAGTGCCGACTCCGCATGGTGCTCGGCCGACAGCGTGACATCATCCTGGGTATCGAGAAAACCGACCTCCTCGGTGGTGAGGTCCGCGAGTCGGATCCAGGGGCGCACTTCGTTCGCGCCCGAGCCCCGGTACTGCGTGCTCCAGGTACGCTGCAGACGGCTCTCGCCGACCGCAACCTTGTCCATGACGCCGTGAGGTCCACACCGAGGGCCTGCACGTAGCTGCGGAAATGGGTCAGGGTCGGACGCTGCGCGCCGGCTTCCCAGGCGTAAAACGTGCAGGGCTGACGGATGCCGATGGCCGCGCACAATGCGGAATTGGACACGCCGCTGTTGCGGCGCCGGTCCGCGAGCTCATCGCGTACCGCAGCGGGGACTTCAACTCGCTGTTCGGTGAGGTCGGATCGCGTGGCGTGCCGGTTTTCGACCCTTTGTCGCCGAAGCGCCTCGACCGCCGGTCCGCGCAACCAGATCTGACGAGCGGCCGATGTATCGGCGTGCAGCGCCGGCACGATGTCCAGGCGGTTCGGCGCGCTGGTCGGCAAGGGCAGCCGACGCGGCGCGACCACACGGTCCGCCGACCTTAAGGTCCGCGCCTTTCTTCAGGCGGATGGCACCCTCCTCGTGGACGAACACGCTGTGACTGGATGTCACGCGCACGGTGCGACCGTAGGCGGTGCGAACCTTGAAGAGCTTTTCGTCGAGTGGGTGGCGAATGACGCTCTTGATGGGTCGGAAGCGGATGACGCGACTGTCCGCGGCGAAGCAAAGCACGTCGCCAAGAGGTGCGCCGGTGAGCTTCGCCAGTCCGTCCGCCCGGACGGAAGTTCCTTCGAGCGCCCTGTCTATGAACTCGCCGATCCGCACCATGCGGGTGCCCTGACCCGCATTGCGCACGAATACATGATCGTCGCCGTCCACGCTCATGATGATGATGCGGTGATAGCGCAGCTTGTTGATGTCGAAGTCATCGCGCCCTATTCCGCAGCCCAGCGCCGTGATCAGCGTGCCGACTTCGGCTGAAGCCAGCATCTTGTCGAAGCGCGCCTTCTCGACATTCAGGATCTTGCCCTTCAGCGGCAGGATGGCCTGGGTGCGGCGGTCGCGTCCCTGCTTGGCGGAGCCGCCGGCGGAATCACCCTCGACGATGAAGATTTCCGACAGCGCCGGATCCTTCTCCTGGCAGTCGGCGAGCTTGCCGGGCAGGCCCGCGATGTCGAGGGCACCCTTGCGGCGCGTCATTTCCCGGGCCTTGCGCGCCGCCTCGCGCGCACGCGCGGCTTCGATGATCTTGTTGACGATGAGCCGCGCTTCCTGCGGATGCTCCAGCAGGAATTCGCCGAGCTTCTGGTTGACCGCGGATTCGACGATGCCCTTCACTTCGCTCGAGACCAGCTTGTCCTTGGTCTGCGAGGAGAATTTCGGATCGGGCAGTTTCACCGACAGGATCGCCGTGAGGCCCTCGCGGGAATCGTCGCCGGTGGTATCGAGCTTGTCCTTCTTGGCGGACAGCTCCTTCTCGATGTAATCGTTCAGCGTGCGCGTCAGGGCGCTGCGGAAGCCGGCCAGATGCGTGCCGCCGTCCTTCTGCGGAATGTTGTTGGTGTAGCAGTACATGCTCTCCTGGTAGGAGTCATTCCACTGTATGGCCGCCTCGACCGCGACCGGACCAACCTGGGTTCGGAACCAGAACACCGACTCGTGCACCGGCGTGCGGGTGCGGTTCAGGTATTTGACGAAGGCCTGCAGGCCGCCTTCATGCTGAAAGACTTCGGACTTGGTCTCGCGCTCGTCGTTGAACTCGATGCGCACACCGGAGTTCAGGAACGACAGCTCGCGCAGGCGCTTGGCGAGAATGTCGAAGTGAAACTGAATGTTCGTGAAGATCTGCGCGCTGGGCCTGAAGCGGATGGTGGTGCCCCGCTCGGTGGTAGTCCCGATGACCTTCATCGGCGCCACCGGTTCACCCAGGTGGTATTCCTGCTGATGCATGGTGCCGTCGCGGCAGACGGTCAGCAGCAGGTAGTCGGACAGGGCGTTGACGACTGACACACCCACGCCGTGCAGGCCGCCGGAGACCTTGTACGAGGTGTCATCGAACTTTCCGCCCGAGTGCAGCACGGTCATGATGACTTCGGCCGCGGAAACGCCCTCCTCGGGGTGGATGTCCACCGGGATGCCCCGGCCGTTATCCGAAACCGTGACGCTCTCGTCCGCGTGGATGGTGACCTGAACGCGGTCGCAGTACCCCGCCAGGGCCTCGTCGATGGAGTTATCGACGACTTCGAAGACCATATGATGCAGGCCGGACCCGTCATCCGTGTCGCCGATGTACATTCCTGGGCGCTTGCGCACCGCATCCAGGCCCTTCAAGACTTTGATTTTGCTGGAATCGTAGACGTTGTTTTGCGACATGCGGGCGCTCGTTTGGATGACCGCCCATTATAGCCGTCCAAAGGCCTCGTGATCCATGTATATGAACATGCATAAGACTTTGTTTGGTCTATGTTTTTTGAGTGTCTTCCGGGGTGCTTCCGGAACCTGTTCCGGGCCCGCTGCACCGCCCGTCGGACGCACAGGATCGATTGGCAACTCCTTCTGGCCATTTGAATACCGTTTCGCCGAAGTTGCCTCGTGATCGGGACACGATCACGGCTTTTATCGGTCTGTCGTCCGGGTACGGCGACCGCTAGCCTTCCGTGACCTGTCCCTGTTCCACGTGGAACATTCGATCGGGCGGCCCGAAGGGCTGGCCGGCCAGCGTTAGGGAGGTCAAGACCAACTGGCAATTCAGCGGCGCGACCTGGTGGATGAAACCCGCGAGCCGGTCCGGATCCAGTTCTGCCGCTGGATCGTCCAGCAGCAGCGTAGGGGCCTCGGGCAGGATGGGCGCCAGCATCTTCAATTGCGCCAGAATCATCGCGGCAGCGGCCAGCTTCTGCTGACCCCGGGACAGGCTGTCCCGGGCCAGCTTGCCATCCAGCTTCAGCAACACATCGGCCCGGTGGGGTCCCGCATGCGTGCTGCCGCGGGCCAGGTCCCGCTCCCGGGAAACCTCAAGCGCCGAGATCAGGGTGCTGTCGCGCGCCCACCCCTGGAAATATTGCAGCTCCAGGTTCAGACCCGCCAGGGCCAGTACCGTGTCCTGCCAGTGCGGCACCAGGGCCTCGAGCATGCGCCGCCGGGATTGCGCCAGCCGCTCACCGAGCTGGGCCAGTTCCACATCCCAGGCATCCAGCTGCGCAGCCACCTCGGTGCCGATGTGGATCTGCTTGAGAACGGCGTTTCGCTGCTTCAGGGCGCGCGCATAGCCGGCCCAGACGTTGACGAACCCGGGTTCCACGTGGAACGTCGCCCAGTCCATCCAGCGCCGCCGGCGAAAGGCGCTGTCCTCCACCAGCTTGTGGACCCCCGGATCAATGACCTGGACGGGCAGCACCTGCGACAGGTTCGCGAGGCTGCGGGCGAACTCGCCCTGGATCTTGGCCACCGTCGGCTCGCCCCGCGTGACCTGCACGCCTACGGCCGTGGGGACAGCCTGGTCCCCCGAAGGGGAAGTCCGGCCGAACACCACCAGTCGGGTTTCCCCATGGGTGATCAGGCGTTCTGAATTGCGCGTCCGGAAGGAGCGACCGCGGCCAAGGAGGAAGATGGCCTCCAGCAGCGAGGTCTTGCCCGATCCGTTGACGCCGACGATGAGATTGCGGCCCGGATGCAGATCCAACTCGACGCGGCGCAGGCTCCGCAGATTCTGGATCGACAGCGATCCCAAGCTCACGCGGTCTGTTCCACGTGGAACATCGAGCGCCCCTAGAGGCGCATCGGCATCACGACGTACTTGGTATCCACCGATTCGGGGGTGCGCACCAGGCAGCTGCTGTTCGCGTCCGACAGTCCGATTTCCACCGTGCCACCATCCAGCGCGCCCAGAGCGTCCAGCAGGTAGTTCACGTTGAAGCCGATTTCCAGATCCTCACCCTCGTACTTCACCTCGACCTGGTCCTCGGCCTCTTCCTGCTCCGGATTGTGGGCCTGAACGGTCAGCAGCCCCGACTTCAACGCCAGCCGGATGCCGCGGTATTTTTCGTTGGACAGGATGGCCGTGCGCTGGAAGGCCTGGCGCAGCTGGTCGCGCTCGGCATGGATCTTCTTGGTCGGATTGGCGGGTACGACGCGCCCATATTCCGGGAAACGACCATCAATAAGCTTCGAAGTGAAGCGAATTTCGCCGATCTGGGCGCGAACATGATTGGTTCCGATCGCCAGCTCGACATTTCCCTCCGGACCCAGGATGCGTTGCAGCTCCAGGACCCCCTTGCGCGGCACGATGACCTGCTGGGCCGTCTTGGCCATGGCCGGCAACTGCGCCTCGCACAGCGCCAGGCGATGCCCATCCGTAGCCACGGCCCGCAGGGTCTTGCCCTCGGTCTCCAGCAACATGCCGTTCAGGTAGTACCGAACATCCTGCTGGGCCATGGCGAAGTGCGTCTTGTCGATGAGCCGGCGCAGATCCGCCTGGCTGATCGTCAGGGTCTGCTGGGCGTTGATGTCGTCCACCACCGGAAACTCCGCGGCCGGCAGGCTCGAGAGCGCAAAGCGACTGCGACCCGCGCGAATGCTCACCCGATCCCCTTCGGCGCTCAAAGTCACCGCGGTCTTCTCCGGCAACGCGCGGAAAATATCCAGCAGCTTGCGGCCCGGGATGGTGACATCGCCGCTCTGCTGGCCGGCCACCGGGCGGGACGCCACCAGCTCGACCTCCAGGTCCGAGCCCGTCACGCTCAACTGGTCCTCGCGTACCGACAGCAGCACGTTCGCCAGGATGGGCATGGTCTGCCGGCGTTCCACCACGCCGATGACGCTTTGCAGCGGGATCAGGAAATCTTCACGTGCAGCAGTGAGCTTCATGGCGTGCTCTTAATAGTCTTAAGTCTTAAAGGAAGATTGTAGTAGTAGCTACAGGGCCTGTGGATACCGGGATAACATTTGTTTGCGCCATCCGCATCATGATCTTGCAATCGTTGCGAGTCACCGGATAAGTACACGGTCGACCTGTCCACTGCCTGTGGGCGGAATGTGCATAACTCGATGCTTCAAAGTTGTCCCCAGTCTCTCCACATCATCCGGTCAGGGTTCTCAACAGGTTTGAATAGTCCTCGCTGACCCGCTGGTCCGAGGTGCGCAGCTCGGCGATTTTCGCACAGGCGTGCAGCACCGTCGTGTGATCGCGGCCCCCGAAAGCATCGCCGATTTCGGGCAGGCTGTGGGTGGTCAATTCACGCGCCAGCGCCATCGCCATCTGCCGGGGCCGGGCGATGGAACGGTTGCGGCGCTTGGAGAGCAGATCCGCCACGCGCACCTTGTAGTAGTCGGCGACGGTGCGCTGGATGTTCTCGATAGTGACCAGTTTTGCCTGTAATTGCAGCAGATCACGCAAGGCTTCCTTGGCGAAGTCCAGCGTGATGGGCTGTCCGGTGAAGCGCGAATTGGCGATCACGCGCCGCAGCGCGCCCTCCAGCTCGCGGATATTCGAGCGGATGCGCTTGGCCACGAAGAAGGCGACTTCCTCAGGCAGAGCCACACCCACGGCCTGCGCCTTGGTGATGAGAATCGCCACGCAGGTTTCCAGCTCCGGCGGCTCGATGGCCACCGTGAGTCCCCAGCCGAAACGCGACTTGAGGCGCTCTTCCAGACCACTGACTTCCTTCGGGTAGCGGTCGCAGGTCAGGATGACCTGGCGCTGGCCCTCCAGCAGTTCGTTGAAGGTGTGAAAGAACTCCTCCTGCGAACGGTCCTTGTTGGCGAAGAACTGGATGTCATCGATCAGCAGGGCATCCAGCGAGCGGTAGGCCGCCTTGAAATCGTTCATGGTGTTGTGCTGCAGGGCCCGCACCATATCGCCGACGAAACGCTCCGAGTGCACGTAGGCCACCCGCGCCTCGCCGTTGCGCTGCTTCATGAGGTGCCCGACCGCGTGCATCAGGTGGGTCTTGCCCAGACCCACACCCCCATAGAGGAACAGCGGGTTGTAGGCCTTGCCCGGGTTCTCGCCCACCTGCTGCGAGGCCGCGCGCGCCAGCTGGTTGCTCTTGCCCTCCACGAAATTCGTGAAGTCATAGTCCGGATTCAGGCGCGCGCCCACCACCAGGCCCTCGACCCTGCGCGGCGCGGGTGCCGCGACCGGCGGGGTGGTGGAGGCCGGGGCTTCGGGCCGCGCCCGCGAGCCGATTTCAACGGTGATGATGGGGGCGCCGCCGGCGGTGGCACCCCGCAGCAGCTCGCCGATCCTGCGCAGCAGATTATTGTTCACCCACTCGACGGCGAAACGATTGGGCGCAAGCAGCTTCAGCACACCCTCGCTTTCGAGGGCCTGCAGGGGCCGCACCCAAGTATTGAAATCCTGCTCGGCCAGTTCCGCTTCAAGCGTCGACAAGCAAATGGACCACAACGACGCCACTGACAGCCTACCCCCGCTACCGACGCACGAATCAGAGGAAAAAGAGGCGCAGTCTACCCCTAGAATTCAGGTTTAAGTACTGGCTGTATTGACACCCTTACGGGCGGGGTTTAGCCTTCCGCCCCCTCGTCGGAGCCATGGCAGAATGAAACGCACTTATCAGCCCAGCAAAGTACGCCGCGCGCGTACCCATGGGTTCCGCGCCCGCATGGCCACGGCCAACGGCCGGGCGGTCCTGAACCGGCGTCGCGCAAAAGGTCGCAAGAAGCTGATTCCCTAGGCGCCCCTTGTCCAATGCCCAGGCCGACCGCGAGCGATTGACCTTTCCCGCCGCGCGGCGCCTGCGCCGCAAGTGGGAATTCGATCAGCTGTACGCCAGCGGCAAGCGCATCGGCAACAACCACTTCGGGGTCACCGTTCATCCGAACTCGCTGGGACTCGCCCGACTGGGCCTCGCGGTTGCCTCCAAGCCCTTCGGCGGGTCCGTGCCCCGCAATCGCATCCGGCGCCTGATCCGCGAATCCTTCAGACTGCGGCAGCACGAGCTGCCCCACGTGGACCTGGTGATCAGCGCGCGACCGCGCGCCCGGGATGTACCCGCCGCGCAGCTGCGCGCGAGCCTTGATGGATTGTGGGATAAAATCAAACTCCAATGCGCGCACTCGTCACAGCCCTGATCCGCCTCTACCAGTGGACGTTGAGTCCGCTGCTGGGCCCGAAGTGCCGGTTCCATCCCTCCTGTTCCCACTACGCACTCGAGGCGATTGCCCGCTTCGGTGTTCTCCACGGCAGCTGGCTCACCTTGCGGCGACTGGGCCGCTGCCATCCCTGGCATCCAGGCGGCATCGACCCCGTGCCCGCCATCCGCTGCATGCATTCTCAATACGGACATGACAAGTAACATTCCCCGATACGCTCTGTGGATTCTTCTGGGCTACGTAGGCTGGCTGAACTATCTGGCCTGGCAGAAGGATTACGGCCCCATCGATGCGGCCGCGGAGCTCGCCGCCGCGCATGCGCCGGTCGGCGGCCTGGCTTCGCAGCTGCCGCAATCCGGCACGGCCAGCGCACCGGGCGTGACCGCCAACCCCGTCAGTTCGGCGGCCCTGCCTGCGTCCAGCGGCGTGGCCGCGGCCCCGATTCCCGCAGGTTCCCTGGCGGCCGATGCCGCGGTCGCGGCGGGCCCCGCCGTGCACGTGCATACGGATCTGCTGCAGCTTGAAATCAGCCTCAAGGGCGGAACCGTTTCCCAGGCGGACCTCAATGACTACTCGCGCGTGAAAGGCCAGGCGCAGCGCGTGCGCCTGGAAAATCATGACAGTCCGGAAACCCTGTATCTGCTGCAGGTGGCCATGCAGGGCCCCGCCGGCGGGGCCAGTCCCGATGCGCTGGCGAGCTTCACCAGCACCGCCACGGACTTCCAGATGGCCCCGGGTCAGGACGAGCTGCGCGTGCCGCTGCACTGGACCGATGGGCAGGGCGTCGAGGTCACGAAGGAGTTCGTGTTCCGCCGCGGCAGCTACGCCATCAACATTACCCAGACGGTCACCAATCATTCCACCGCGCCCTGGCCGGCCGCGGCCTACGCGCGCATCGTGCGCAATGATCCGCCGACACGCACCTCGATGTTCAGCACGAATCCAGAGCGCTTCGCCTCGCATGGGCCGGCGATCTGGGATACCGCCTATCGGAAGCTCAAGGTCACCGACAAGGACGATCGGAACCTGAATGAAGAGGTGCAGAACGGCTGGATTGCCGCCATCCAGCATCAGTTCGTGACCGCCGTGGTCCCGCCCCCCAACACCGGCTACACGTTCACCATGAATTCGCAGGGCGATGAGTACGTCCTGGCTGCCGGTGCCTCCGCCGCGGTGGCAGTGCCGGTAGGGGCCCAGCAGAGCTTTCCCATGACGGTATTCCTGGGACCGAAGCTGCAGGCGCAACTGGCCACGGCCGGCCCCAACCTGCAGCGAGTCACGGACTTCGGCAAGCTGTTCGTGATCGCCCAGCCGCTATTCAGCGCCCTGAGCTGGGTGCATTCGGTCACGGGCAACTGGGGAGTGGCCATCCTGCTCATCACCCTGCTGCTGAAGCTCATCTTCTATCCGCTGTCGGAAGCGAGCGGCAAATCGATGGCGAAGATGCGCGCGCTGCAGCCGCGCATCAAGAACATCCAGGAGCAGTACAAGGACGACAAGGAGAAGCTGGGGCGCGCCACCATGGAGCTGTACCAGCGCGAGAAGGTCAATCCGGTCAGCGGTTGCCTGCCCATGATCGTCCAGATCCCCGTGTTCTTCGCTTTCTACTGGGTGCTGATGGAAAGCGTGGAAATGCGCCAGGCGCCCTTCGCGCTGTGGCTGAATGACCTCTCATCGCCCGATCCCTACTTCATCCTGCCCATACTGATGGCCGGCGCCATGTTCGTGCAGCAGCGCCTGAATCCAACCTCGCCCGACCCGGTGCAGGCCAAGGTGATGATGTTCATGCCGATCGCGATGTCCGCACTGTTCATGTTCCTGCCCTCGGGCCTGGTGCTGTACTACGTGGCGAATACCGCGCTCGGCGTGCTGCAGCAGTGGAACATCAACCGCCGCATCACCGTGGCGTCCGTGCGCAAGACCTAGGCGCCCGACCGCAAGGTGAGCGACGCGGACACCATCGTTGCGGCCGCGACCCCGCCGGGGCGAGGGGGCATAGGCGTCGTGCGTCTGTCCGGTCCCGCAGCCTCCCGCATCGCGAGCAGCATCCTGGGCGCGCTGCCCGCGCCGCGCCGCGCCACCTTCGCGGCCTTCCGCGATGCGGCTCACCAGACCCTGGATGCGGGCCTGGCCCTGTACTTCCCCGGGCCCCACTCCTACACCGGCGAAGACGTCGTCGAATTCCATGGCCACGGCGGCCCGGTCATCATCGAGTCGCTGATCGAGCGGCTGGTGGAGCTGGGCGCGCGGCGCGCCAATCCCGGAGAATTCACGCAGCGCGCCTTCCTCAACGACAAGCTGGACCTGGCGCAGGCCGAAGCCGTCGCGGACCTCATCGATGCCGGATCGCGCGAGGCTGCACGCGCCGCGATGCGCTCCCTGCAGGGGGAGTTCTCCACCATGATCCAGGTGCTCACCGGCGCCCTCATCGAGCTGCGCACCCATGTGGAGGCCGCCATCGATTTTCCCGAGGAGGAGATCGACTTCCTGGCCGATCCCGCCCTCGCCGAGCGCCTGGCGACGGTGCGCCGGCATTTCGAGGCGGTCACGCGCAGCGCCAGTCAGGGCCGCCTGCTGCGCGACGGCATGACCGTAGTGCTGGCCGGCGCGCCCAACGCCGGCAAGTCCAGTCTGCTCAACCGGCTGGCCGGTTACGATGCGGCCATCGTCACCGCCCTGCCGGGCACCACCCGCGACGTGCTGCGCGAGCGCATCCACGTGGACGGCATGCCGCTGCACATTCTGGATACCGCGGGTCTGCGCGTTGCGCAGGATGCCGTGGAAGAAGAGGGCATCCGCCGCGCACAAGCCGAGATGGCGCGCGCCGATCGGGTGCTGTTCATCATCGATGGCGCCCTGGACCCGGAAGCTTCCGCCTATCGCGAACTTGCCGGCTCGCTGCCCGCCGGGATTCCCGTCACCCTGGTCTACAACAAGTCCGACATTGCCGACGGCCGCAAGCTGCCCGCCCCATCCGGAGTGCCGCGCGTCGATGTGTCCGCCCTCACCGGTGAGGGCCTGGACGGCCTGCGCGCGCATCTGAAGTCCTGCATGGGCTATTTCACTCTGGAGAGCGGCAGTGTTTCCGCGCGCCAGCGGCATCTGGAGGCCCTCGCCCGGGCGCGCGCCAGTGTCGAGGAGGCCGCGCGGGTGCTGAAGGAAACCCGTGCCGGGGAACTGGTCGCCCAGGAACTGCGGACCGCACAGCGCGCGTTGGATGAGATCGGCGGGGAATTCACCAGCGAGGATCTGCTGGGGCGGATCTTCGCGAGTTTCTGCATCGGCAAATAGCCGGACATCCGAAGCAGTAGGCGGATCTCCTGGATGCGCAGATCGAGGCGGCGAGCAATGCGGTAATCGGGCGATCTGCGAAGATTTTTCGATCAGCGTGGGAGTCCGAAGGATCCTTCGTGGAAATCAGGGTCGTTGCATCCACAGAAACTGTTCTACGAGCAAGGGCATATCGGTATTCGGCGCATCGCTGCCGATGGCCCGCAGCTCGGCTTTCAGCCGTTGGGCGCACGGCCTCCCTGGAGGGCCTTGCTTTCCCAGCACGAGAGCCAACACGCGATGACGGCTCGGATCACCGCCCGCGATTCTTCGCGCCGCGCCACTCCCGGTTGATCCGATTCAGGTCAAACCCCTTGGGGTCGAAAACGCCGCCGATCCAGCGGATCATGTCTTCATGCTGGTCGTGCTCGCGATCCCCGAGGATCTCGAGCAACAGTGCGTAGCCGTGCGGGCCACCCACGTCATCCGGCGGGCAGGCGTTCTCGCCGGCCAGGCACGTCGGCAACGGCAACTCAAGGCTTGACCAGTTCGGCGGTGGCGATTCGATGACGATCCGGTGTCGCCATCCGTCGCCCATGTCATAGCGGTATTCCATTTCGCCGCCGCTGCCGAGTTCCCTGGCCACGGTTGCGACCGAGACCCGGCGCTCGTCACGGTAGTTCGACGTGTCGGAATCAGTCCCGACCTCGCGGATCCACCAGTCGGGCGCCACGACGCCGTCGCCCACCTGGAATTCGTGCGCATGCGTGTCCATCCAGCCCATCACCCACTGCACGAAGTTGTGCAGGCTGGCAAGCGTCGATTGATTTGATACCAGCACGCGGCGCCAGACCAAAGGCGCGACATCGAGCAGCTCGATGCGCAGAGCAACGGGTTGAGGTCTCGGTGGCATGGGTCGAGCCTTGCTGTCCGGTCAGGCCGGCGGAAATACCGTGCCTTCATTGAGGATACTCAGATACTGGTCATAGACGAATAGCCGGTTGCGTCGCTTCCCGGTCAGCTCGCGCGCAAGGGCCATGTCGACCAGCAAGTCCATGGCGGACGACGCCGCTGGAAACGAGAGTCCCGTGGTACGGCAGATCGCCGGCATCGAGAGAATCGGACGCGCTTTGATCGCCTCGTGCACGCGTAACGCTGAGCCCGCCCGACGCCCCTTGGATTCGATCTTCGAGCGGTCGTCCCGGAACAGGGTCGCAAGACGCTGCGCTGTGTCCACGGCTCCGGCGGCCGTGAGACGGATGCCCTCCAGGAGAAAGGCCAACCATTCCTCCCAGTCGCCTTCGCGCCGGACCGCGTCCAGGAGCCGGTAATAGTCCGTTCGCCGTTCCTTGAGATAGAGGCTGAGATACAGCAATGGATCCCGCAACACGCCCGCGTGACACAGCAGCAGCGTGATGAGGAGCCGCCCGACACGGCCGTTGCCATCCAGGAACGGGTGAATGGTTTCGAACTGCACATGCGAAAGCCCGGCCCGGACCAGCACGGGCAAACCGTCATCTTCGGCGTGGAGGAATCGCTCCAGTGCCGTCATGCACTCGGGTACGGCCGTGTGCGGCGGCGGCACGAACGCGGCAGTGGCGGGCCGAGAGCCGCCAATCCAGTTCTGAGAGCGGCGAAACTCGCCCGGGTCCTTGCCACTGCCGCGCCCACGCGAGAGCAGTACGCCATGAATTTCGCGGATTAGCCGGTTCGACAACGGGAAGCCTTCGCGCAACCGCGCGAGTCCGTGGTCGAGTGCGGCCACATAGTTGGAGACTTCGACGACGTCATCCAGTGGAACCCCCGGCACTTCGTCGAGTTCGAACAGCAGCAGATCCGAGAGCGAAGACTGCGTACCCTCGATCTGCGAGGACAGGACGGCTTCCTTGCGCACGTAGCTGTAAAGGAACAGCGACTTGTCGGGTAGCAGGGTCGAGACGCCATCCAGCCGGCCTAGTGCCAGCACGGCTGTTTCCATGGCTTGCTGCAGCCGTCCGTCGAACTCCAGCGGCGGCATGGGAGGCAGCGGACGCGGCAGGAAGGCACGCACCGTCTCTGCGCCGGCGGCCGTTACATCGTAAGTGCCTGATTCACCGCGCTTCATGGGCTCAAGGGTCCGCTGATGAGGAACTCTGAATAAGGGGTATCATTATTAATACTTGATAGGCTAAGTATAAATAACATGGCGCAGGAAGCCAATGGTCGGTGACAGTCACCTCTCAGCGCTTCGCCGGTGGCGAGCCATCCGCGTTCTAGCGCTCGCCGCGTTTCGCGCACACGGAGCCTCGCGACATCCTCGGCTCGCTCCCCTTTGCGCAGCGCGGTGGCCGCAGCCTGGACCCTCTCGCGCATGTCGGTGGATGCGCCGCGCCGCAAGCGCCGCTCAGGGCAGCAGGCCGAACACCGCGACGCTGTTGGTGCTGGTGGTGAACACCTTGCCGTCCGCCACCGTGACGGTGATGAACTTGTTGGGCGCACCGAAATGATCGCGGGACGCGGCGGCCTGATTGCTGTTGTACAGCTCGGTGGCCAGATTGGTCGCGTCGTAGGCATGCAGCACGGCCGTGCCGCCGTTGTGCTCATAGGCCCACAGGATGCCGTTGGCCGTGCCATTGGCCGACACGGAAGGCGAGCTGCCGGGGTAGGCAAAATTGGTCGCCGTCTGCGAAGAGGGGGTTCCGGCGACCAGGGCATTGGCCACGGGAAACGCCAGTATCGAGCCGCCCTGCGGACCGTAGTAAAGGTTGCCGTTGAAGTACGCCGGCGTGGACCAGATGCCAGAGCCCAGCACGCCCGGGAGGAATTGCCAGATCTGGCTGTTGTTGCTGCCCGCGTTGAACTTGCCCAGGTTGTCGCGATTCACGACGTACATGGCGCCATCCTTGCCCGCGCCCACCGCCAGATGCCGCACGGTTCCGGAGCCGTCGGTCAGATCGGGAAACAGCAGGATGCCCCCGGACCCCAGGTCCGTATCGTTGGCCGACTCCGTGATTTCATTGGACATGGTGAAATAATCGGTCACGGCCGGACTGCTGGCCGAGGAGTTGAGCTTCACGAAGGAATTGCCGTAGTCCCCGCCGTTGGGAAAGCCACCGCCATTCAGGGAGGTCTCGAAGCGGCCGTTGCCGGTGAGGAAGTAGATGCTGCCGGCGCTGTCGGCTGCCGGGCCGCCATCACTCATCCAGATCGCCGGTCCCTGGTTGCCATAGCCGGAACCCGATGAACCCGGGGCGACATTCAGTGCCCCCGTGAGCGCATAGGTACTCTCGCTCAAGGTAATGATCCAGCCGCCGTAGTTGGCGTTGTCGCAGTGCGAAGTCCAGGTCGTGTAGAGCGTTCCGTTCGACAGCAGCAGACCCGCGCGCTCCGCATACTGTCCGGGCGCAAAACTGGTCGACCCGTAGGTCGCCGTGATTTCCGTCGGCGAGCCTGAGCGCTCGGCGCCCGTGGTCAGGTTCAGGGCATGCAGCCGCTGATGGTAATTGCCGGAGCCGTCCTTGGTCATGGCGACCAGGAAGATGGTTCCGGCGCTGCGGTCGATGACCGGCGTGGAGGTGATGCCGATCGATGGCTCGACCTGGCTGCAGCCGTGATCGTCACTGGGCGATTCCCCGGATAGGGTCAGCGAGACATGCCACAGCGCCGTGCCGCTGTCGGAGTCGAACGCATAGACCGAATTGTTCTCGGTCGCCACGAAGACCACGTTGTGAGACACCCCGCTGATGCTGAATCCCGACAGGTACAGCGCCGGCGCGTCGACGTTGCTGTCCACGCTCAGATTGCGCAGCAGTCCGAATTTCGTGGAATTGACATTGGCCGGCGTCAGCACGGTCTCGGTCGAATTCGTTCCCGAACGCAGCACATCGTATTTGTAGGTCACCACATCGGTGCCGGCCGAGGCCGCCGTGACCGTCAGGGTGGCCGAATTGCTGGTGATGCTGCCCAGGGAATTCGTCACGACCACCGCAAACGTCGCGCCGCTGTCGCCGATGAACGTGGCGGGCGTGGTGTAGCTGGCACTGGTGGCGCCCGCGATGGGGGTCGCGCCCTTCTGCCACTGATAGCTGAGCGTGCCCGAGCCGATGGCCACCACGCTGAAGGTGGCGGTTTGGCCCACCGTCACGGTGCGGTTCGCCGGCTGCGTGGTGATCTGGGGCGGGAAGTTGACCGTCAAGGTCGCAGCGCTGCTGGTCGTGCTGCCCGCGCTATTGGTCACCACGACCGTGAACACCGCTCCATTGTCCGTGCTGACAGCGGCTGCCGTGGTGTAGCTGGCAGCGGTGGCGCCGGCAATCGCCGTGCCGCCCTTCTTCCACTGGTAGGAGAGAGTCCCACCGCCGCTCGCCACCACCGTGAAGGTCGCCGTCTGCCCGACATTCACCGTCTTGCCGGTCGGCTGGGTCGTAATCTGCGGGGCGCCGGCCGAGGCAGCGGTGACCGTCAGGGTCGCATTGTTGCTGGTCACGCTGCCGGCGGAATTCGCGACCACGACCGAGAACAGCGCGCCGTTGTCGGCGCTGGTCGTGGCGGGCGTGGTGTAGACCGCGGCGGTCGCCCCCGCAATCGCCACGCCATTGCGACTCCATTGGTAGGTCAGCTGGCTGCCCCCCGCCGTCACACTGAAGGTGGCCGTCTGACCTGCGGCGACGGTCTGGTTGCCGGGCTGGGTGGTGATCTGCGGCGGCACGTTGACGTTGAGGACCGCCGCGCTGCTCGTGACGCTGCCGGCGGCATTGGTCACGACACAGGTGATGGAGGAGCCGTTGTCGGCGCTGGTGGCGGCGGGCGTGGTGTAGGAGGCTGCCGTCGCACCGGCAATGGCGGTGCCGTTCAACTTCCACTGATAGGCCAGCGGCGCAGTACCGGAGGCGCCGATGCTGAAGGTCGCCATGGCGCCCAGCGCCACTGTCTGACTCGTCGGCTGGGTCACGATCTGCGGCATGCTCGGCGGCGCAGGGGAGGAGGCCGTCGGCGTCGCATCGCTGTTGCACGCGCTGAGGAGCACCACGGCGAGGATGGACCACAAGATGGCCGCGAGCTTCGATGTCATTCCCAGGTTCCGCGCCGGTGCGCTAGGTTAAAACGGTGTGGTGCGCTTGAAAAACGCCGTCGCAGCAAGGATTGCAGACCATGCAATACAAGTACATCAGTCGGGGAACTGCGACAATGACGCGACAGGAGCCGCGCGGTAGGAGAGGTCCGACGCGAGTGCCAAGCCGAGCAAACACAATCTGGCAGGCGGTGCGAACGCAGGGCCGCGAGCCGCGGACGCACCTGTCCGCGAGCGCGACCTTGATCCATGCCGAGGCACTGACCTGGCTGCGCGCGCTACCGGCCTGCAGCCTGCAAGCCGTGGTGACGGATCCTCCGTACGGGCTCATCGAGTATGCCGCGGCCGATCACCGCAAGCTGCGCGCCGGTCGCGGCGGGGTGTGGCGCATACCGCCGCAGCTGGATGGCGCGAAGCGTCAGCCCCTGCCGCGTTTCACCGTGCTGACTCCAGCGCAGCTTGCCGAGCTCGCGGAGTTCTTCGCGGCGCTCGGCGCGCAACTGCAGCGCGCCCTGGTGCCCGGTGCGCATATCTTCATCGCCTCCAATCCCCTGCTCTCCTCGCTGACCTTCCAGGCCCTGCAGCGCGCGGGCCTGGAGAAGCGCGGCGAAGTCGTGCGCCTGGTGCAGACGCTGCGTGGCGGGGATCGGCCCAAGGGCGCCGAGGCCGAATATCCGGAAGTGTCGGTGATGGCGCGTTCCGGCTGGGAACCCTGGGGAATATTCCGCAAGCCCCTGGAAGGCACGGTGGCGCAGAATCTGCAACGCTGGGGTACGGGCGGACTGCGGCGCGTCTCGGGCGCGGCGCCCTTCCGGGACGTGATCAGCAGTGCGCCGACCGGACGAACGGAACGGGCCATTGCGAAGCATCCTTCGCTCAAGCCCCAGGCCTTTCTGCGGCAGCTGGTGCGCGCCTGCCTGCCGCTGGGGGTCGGCATCGTCTACGATCCCTTTGCCGGCAGCGGCTCGACGCTGGCGGCCGCGCAGGCCTTAGGGTACCAGGCCATCGGCACCGAGCGCGACGCGCAGTACTACCGGATGGGATGCAGGGCGTTCGCGAAGCTGGCGGCGCTGCCGGTCAAGGCGCCGCGTCAGCCCAGCAATGCCTCGCGGTGATAGAGCCGTCCGGCAGCGAAGGCCGCCAGGGCGCCCAGCAACAGCGATACGCCGACGGACAGCGCCGCAAAGACTGCGGACACCGGTTCGGCCCGCAGCAGTCCGGTGACCATGAAATGCTGACTCAGCGAGGGCACCAGCATCAGCCACGGCGTCGGCCGCAGCCCCAGCGTGCTGGCGAAGATCAGCGGCAGCGTCGGGATCAGCAGCACCAGGCCGACGTAGGTCTGCGCTTCCCGGTAGCTGCGGGTGAACGCCGCCACGATGGTCATCAGCGCGGCCCCCAGCGGCGCCAGCGGCGCGCAGCAGGCGATCAGCTGCACGATGGTGAGGGCGTTCAGGTTCACATTCATGCCCAGGTTTTCCAGCCCCACGAAGCGCAGCGACAGCGCCATGGCGCACACCGTGAGGGTCAGGGACAGCAGCATGAACACGCACGCCGCCAGGATCTTGCCGTAGATGAGCTGTTCGCGCCGCACCGGTACCGTGAGCAGCGGCTCGAGCGATCCGCGCTCCCGCTCCCCCGCCGTGGCATCCAGCGTGACGTGCAGTCCGCCCATCAGCATGGTCAGCAGGATCATGTAGGTCAGGGTGCCCAGGATCAGCACCGAACGGCTGGTGGGCGTGGCGACGTCGACGTCCTGGATGGCGATCGCCGAGAGCACCGTCGGATCCAGGCCGCGCGCCATCAGGCGCAGCCGCGCGATCGTGGACGAGCGATGCCCCAGCACCGCGCGCACGCGACCCACGTCGGCGGCGCCCACCGCGTCCGAGGAATCGCTGTAGAGCAGCACCGGGGCCGGCAGGCCCGCGGCCAGCTGGCTCGCGTAGTTCTCGGGTATTGCCAGCACGATGCGGTGCTGCTGGCCGCTCACGGCGCGGCGCGCCGCGGCGTCATCCAGGTTCGCGGGCTGTACCTCGATGCGGTACTGGCGCAGATCCGCAATCAGGTTCGGCGCGCGCTCGCCGTGGACCACGGTCAGCGCCACCGGCTTGTTGTCCTGGCTCTGGCCGCGGCGCACGGTCAGGTTGACCAGCAGCGCCACCAGCAGCGGCATCAATACGGTGCCGATGACCAGCGCGGACAGGAAGGTGCGCCGATCGCGCAGGTTCTCGCGCAGCTCCTTGCGCAGGACTATGAAGATGTAGCGCACTAGGCCTGATCCGCGAGCGGTTCCAGGAAGCTCACGAAGGCCTCCTCCAGGTCCGCGGTGCCGGCCCGGGCGCGCAGCTCCTCGGGCGTGCCGTCGGCCACGACCCTGCCGCCGGCGATGACCACGACCTCATCGCAGAGCACGTCGATCTCCTGCATCACATGACTCGAGAACAGGATGCAGCGCCCGGTTGCCTTCAGTTTCAGCAGCAGCGCCCGCAGCGTGCGTACCGCCATGACATCCAGGCCATTGGTGGGTTCATCGAGCAGGATATTCTGCGGCGCATGCACCAGCGCGCGCGCGAGGGCGGTCTTCAACCGCTGGCCCTGCGAGAAGCCCTTGGCGGGACGGTCGGCGAAATCCGCCATTTCCAGCAGCCCGATCAGTTCCGTGGCGCGCTGCTCGCACTCGCCTGCGCCCAAGCCATGCAGTTCGCCGAAGTAGCGGATGTTCTCGCGCGCCGTCAGATGCGGATACACACCGGCGCCATGCGGCAGCACGCCCATGCGCTGCCGCGCCCGCAAGGACTGCCCGGTGACGCTCAGGCCGTCGATGAACGCCTCGCCGCTGTCCGGCCGCAGCACCGTATACAGCATGCGCAAGGTGGTGGACTTGCCCGCCCCGTTGGGTCCCAGCAGGCCCGTGATGCGCCCGTCCTTCGCCGTCAGCGAGACATCCTGCACGGCCGTGATCGCCCCGAAGCGTTTGTGCAGATGGCGTGCTTCGATCATGGCGGCGGCGCGGCGAAGGAGGTCATGAAGGGGGTGGGAAGTGCCTGCTTGAGACAGGCCACTTCCGGATCGAGGCCCCGGATGCTGCCCAACTCGACGAAGCGACCCAGCAGGCGCGCGGCGCAGGGCGCCGTGATCTGCCCATGGCTCATGTCCGACACCACGACCTGCAGGCTGTTGCGCAGCCCCCGCGCCGCTTCCTGCGCATACGCGGGCGGCGTCACCGGATCATTGCTGCCCGACAGCAGCAGCACCGGACGGTCCGAACTCAGGGGCTGATGGAAATCGGCATCCACGGGGCCGCGCGGCCACAGTGCGCAGATGGATTCCAGCGCATCCAGCTGCGCCGTGCCCAGGTAGGTGAGCGCCAGGCGATCGCGATCCTCCGCGCGAATGCCGTAATCCGGGACATCCTCGGAGCACACCACCGTGTTGTGCATGCCCACCGCGATGAGATCTTCCAGGGAGTGCGTCGACTGCAGGAACAGCCCGGCCAGGGGTGCGAAATTGGCCTTGGACTGCGCCTCATCCAGCACCAGCGGCAGCAGCGCCGATTGTTCCGTGGAGTAGCTCGACAGGCGTACCACGGTGCCCAGGTCCGCGGCGTCGAAGCTGAGCTTGCGAGCCTGCCCGGTGAAGGGATCGGCCACCTCGACCGGCACCGGCTGGGACTTCAGGCTCGCCAGCAGGGCGTTGAAGGTGGCATCCGGATCGCCGAAGCGCGCGCGGCAGGCGGCATCGGCGACGCACCGTAAGAACAGCCGCTGCAGGGCGCCTTGTGCATCCAGCGGGAGCGACGCGCCCACCGTCATCTGCGGCGGCACGACGCCGTCGAGAATTACGCTGCGCGTGTGTTCCGGATAGCGGCGCAGGTAGTGCTGCGCCACGCGCGTACCGTAGGAGCCGCCGTAGAGATTCACGCTGCTATAGCCCAGCGCGGCGCGCACGGCATCCAGATCGCGCACCGCCAGTGACGTTGTGTACTCGGCGACCGCGGCATGCGTGGCGAGATTCGCCAGGCAGGTCTGGGCCTGCTCGGTCAGCGCCACCGTGGAGTCCGGCGCCTCCGGATCGGCGAGACCCGGACAGGCCAGGGGGTTGGAGGCGCCGGTGCCGCGCTGATCCACCAGCACGATGTCCCGATCGCGGTGGATGCGTTCGAACACCGGGGCCACTCCCACGTAGAAGGTCGTGGCGGCAAGTCCCGGACCACCGGCGAGCACGAACAACGGATCCGGGCGGCCGTGCTCATTGACCGCCGGAATGCGCGCGACGAACAGCTGGATCTGCCTGGACCCCGGCGATGCGGGATTTTCGGCCAGCGCGAGCCGGCCGCACTGCGCGTCCACCGACACCAGCTGACTGGGATGCGTGAGGCGGCAGGGCGCGAGCTTCACAGTTGGGGCCGGTGTGGCGGCCGGCGCGGCCATCGGCAGCGCCAATAGCAGGACATAAGCGCTCAGGGCTCGAATCCGCCTCAATTTTTACTCGGCTTTGCGCCCGGGGGCCGGCCGCATACAATAGCCTCTAATTATAAGCCTTTGAAGTACCTTGGATTCCATGCGATTCGCGCAATCTTTTGATGTCATCGTCATCGGCGGCGGCCATGCCGGCACGGAAGCGGCGCTCGCGGCGGCGCGCCGCGGCGCGCGCACGCTGCTGCTGACCCACAGCATCGACACGCTAGGACAGATGAGCTGCAACCCCGCGATCGGCGGCATCGGCAAGGGACACCTGGTGCGCGAGATCGATGCCCTGGGCGGCATCATGGCGCGCGCCGCCGATCACGCGGGCATCCAGTTCCGGACGCTGAATGCGAGCAAGGGGCCGGCCGTGCGGGCCACCCGCGCCCAGGCGGATCGGCAGCTGTATCGAAGCTTCATCCGCCATGCGCTGGAGCACACCCCTCACTTAAGCCTGTTCCAGCAGGAGGCCGCGGACCTCCTGATCGCCGCTGGACGGGTGCAAGCAGTCGTCACGGTTTCGGGCATTGTGTTCGAGGCGCCCGCGGTGGTGCTGACCGTCGGCACCTTCCTCGGTGGACGCATCCACGTGGGTCTGGATCAGTACCAGGGGGGGCGCGCCGGGGACCCGCCCTCCAATCGCCTGGCCGAGCGCCTGCGCGCCCTGGATTTGAAGGTCGGTCGCCTCAAGACCGGCACGCCGCCGCGCATCGACGGGCGGACCATCGACTATTCGGTGCTGCAGGCGCAACCCGGCGATGTGCCGGTCCCCGTGTTTTCGTTCCTCGGGCGCGCCAATGACCATCCAGAACAGGTTAATTGTTTCATTACTGCAACTAATGAGCGCACCCACGAGATCATTCGCCGGGCCACCGATCGCTCCCCGATGTTCACGGGCGTGATTGAAGGCGTGGGCCCGCGGTACTGCCCGTCGGTGGAAGACAAGGTGGTGCGCTTCTCCGGCAAGGCTTCGCATCAGATCTTCGTCGAGCCCGAGGGATTGCGGACCCACGAGGTCTACCCCAACGGCATTTCGACCAGCCTGCCCTTCGACGTGCAGGTCGAGCTGGTGCGCAGCATCCGCGGCTTCGAGCAGGCGCACCTGACCCGCCCGGGATACGCCATCGAGTACGATTTCTTTGATCCCCGCGAACTCTCGGCGTCGCTGCAGACGCGGGCTATCGAAGGGCTGTTCTTCGCGGGCCAGATCAACGGCACCACCGGCTACGAGGAGGCCGCGGCCCAAGGCCTGCTGGCCGGGATCAACGCCGTCCAGCAGGTGCGCGGTGAGCAGCCCTGGATTCCGAAACGCAGCGAGGCGTATCTGGGCGTGCTGGTGGACGACCTGATCACGCGCGGCGCGCCCGAGCCCTATCGCATGTTCACCAGCCGCGCCGAGCACCGGCTGCTGCTGCGCGAGGACAACGCCGACCTGCGCCTGACGCCCCAGGGCCATGCGCTGGGGCTGGTGGATGAGGAGCGCTGGCGGCTGTTCAACCAGCGCGCGGCGCTCGCGCATTCGGAAAGTGAGCGTCTCGCGGCCCTGCGGGTGAAGCCCGACCAGGTTGGCGCGGCCTGGAGTGAGCGCGTCCTGGCCGGTCAGCCGCTGGGGCGCGATCATGGCGCCCTGGAACTGCTGCGTCGACCGGGCATCCGCTACGCCGATCTGATCGAGCTGGTCGGCGCGCCCGCATGGGAAGCGGTCGATGACCGGCTGCCGGCGCAGGTCGCCCTGCAGATGGAGGTCACGGCCAAGTACGAGGGCTACATCCAGCGGCAGAACCAGGAAGTGGAAAGGCAGTCGCGCAACGAATCCACGCGCGTACCCGCCGGCGTCGATTACAGCCTCGTGCACGGCCTGTCGAACGAAGTGCGTCAGCGACTGAACGAAGTTCGACCGGCGACCCTGGGACAGGCGGCGCGCATTCCGGGAGTCACGCCCGCGGCCCTTTCCATCCTGCTCGTGTACCTGAAGAAGTACGCGGCCAGCCGCGTCGCCTGAAGGTATGGCGAAATTCCTCGAGCAGCTGCAGGCCGCCTGGACCCGCAACGACTCCCTGGTCTGCGTGGGGCTGGATCCGGAAATCGAGCGCTTTCCTGCCCATCTGGCCGGAGTGGCCTCGCCCATCTTCCAGTTCAACCGCGCCATCATCGATGCGACCGCGGATCTGGTCTGCGCCTACAAGCCGCAGTTCGCGCACTATGCGGCGTACGAAGCCGAGGACCAGCTCGAGCGCACCATCGAGTACATCCACCAGAACCATCCCGGCATTCCCGTGATCCTGGACAGCAAGCGCGGCGACGTTGGCAACACGGCCAACCGCTACGCCATCGAGGCCTTCGAGCGCTATGGCGCGGATGCCGTGACCGTCAATCCCTACCTGGGCAGCGATTCCCTCGAGCCCTTCCTGGCCCACGAGGATCGCGGCGTCATCGTGCTGTGCAGGACCTCCAATCCGGGCGCGCGGGATCTGCAGGACCTGGAGACCGGCGGGCGCAAGCTGTATGAAGTCGTCGCGCAACTGGCGGCGAGCCGCTGGAATTCGCGCGGCAACTGCGCCCTGGTGGTCGGCGCCACCTATCCGAAGGAGCTGGCGCAGGTGCGGGCGCTTACCGGCGACATGCCGTTCCTGGTACCTGGCGTGGGCGCGCAGGGCGGGGACGTGCAGGCCGTGGTGAGCAACGGGCAGACCGCGGCCGGAACCGGACTGATGGTGAGTTCATCGCGTGCCATCCTGTATGCGGCCAGCGACGGCAGCTGGATCGAGGCGGCGCGCAACGCCACGCGCGCTCTGCGGGACCAGATCAACCAGCATCGCGCGGGGCGCTGAATGGGCACCATTGATTCCAGAGTGCGCAACCTCGAGGATCTGACGCTCGAACATTTCAAACAGGGCGAGCAGTTCGAGTCGCACAGTGCGCGTATCGGCCCGCTGCTGGGCGCCCGGGATCTGGGCTATTCCTATGATGTAGTTCCCGCCGGCAAGCGTTCCTGTCCGTTCCACAGCCATCGCGGCGAGGAGGAGATGTTCTTCATACTCAAGGGTCAGGGCACGCTGCGCTTCGGCAACGAGACGCGCGCCATCCGCGCAGGGGACGTGATCTGCTGTCCGACCGGTGGCCCGGAGACCGCGCACCAGATCATCAATGATTCGGATTCCGATCTCGCCTACCTGTCGGTCAGCACCATGATGCCGGCGGAGATCTGTGAGTATCCGGATTCCGGGAAGATCGGCGCATTCGGGGGCGGCCTGCGTCACATGACACGGGCCGATGACAGCGTGGACTACTGGACCGGCGAATAGTGCAGCGACTGCAGCCAGCGGTCGACTTGCGGCAGGGCGTCCCGGCGCAGCTTGATGGTGTAGGCGACGCGCGCTGCCGCGGCCTCGGCGGGTCGCGTGGCACTCGCCGGGATATGCGCTGCGGCATACGACTTCAGCTTGTCGAGCGCCGCAGGACTGTAGCTGCGCGTCAATAGCCGCACCGCGAACTCCGCGCGGCTGTCCGGTTCCAGCCAGTCATTGACCTGCTGCGGATGCGCGGCCGCGAAATCAAAGGCCATGTCGGGATGGTAGCCAGCCACCGAGCGGATGATCTCGGGCCTGGTGGTGATGTCCGTCTCGCCCGTCAGCGCCAGGTTCAGGGCGCGCTGTGCCAGCGCCGGGTCGTGGGCAGCGCCGAGCAGCAGGTAGAAACGCTGTGTTTCCGTCGCGCTCGAAGCGCTGCGGGCGAGGGTGTGCAGCTGTTCCCAGAGCGACGCATCGGCCTGTGTCGCGACGATCATCAGCACCGTGTTGCGCGTATCGGCCGGCAGGCTGTCGGCGTTGCCGAGGTACTGGCTGAAGAGCTCGCGCGCCCTGCCGATCACGCCCGGGTCCCCCAGATCGCTCAGGGTCTGAAGCAAGGCGGCGCGCAGCAGCTTCACTTCCGCCGCTTCGCCCACTGCCGGCGTCCAGCCTACCCGCGCGAACAGCGGTGCCAGAACCTGCCTCGCATAGGCCTGGTAGGCGCCCTGGCCCGGCAGGTCCCGATACAATGCGACCAGCGTCGCGAGGCTGGACACCGCCGCCCGCAGCACCACCGGGTTCATGCCGGGCCCGGCCTGCCGCAGCAACGCGAGGGCATCGGGCAGGGGTTCGTAGCCGGCGAGTCCCAGGGCGGTCACGTCGTGCAGGAGGCCGAGCTGGTCCGCGACCGTCATCTGCTCGAAATGCGCCGTCAGGCCGGCGAGCAATTCCGGCGCATACAGCGTCCGGAAATAGCCCTGCTGCCCGGCATCGACGATGGGCAGGCCGCCCGGCGGCAGTCGCACATCCGTGGCGGAATCCTTGCGGACCAGTCCCCGCCACGTCGGTCCGCCCGCCAGGGGTCGTACGGCCACCGGGACTTGCACCAGCGGCGGCTGATTGCCGGACGCGTCCTCTGCAAATCGATCCAGCGTGAGACGCACCCCATCTGCCGAGCGCGCCACCCGGATCAGGGGGACACCCGCCTGCAAGGTGAACTGATGCGCCAGCGGGGAGATCGGCACCGCGCTGGTCCGGTCCAGTTCGCGCCACAGATCCTCGCTGACGGAATTGGCGTAGGCATGCGCCTTGATATAGCGGCGGATGCCGGCGCGGAACGCGGCTTCACCCGCATAGCTCTCGAGCATGCGAATCACCGCCATGCCCTTGTTGTAGGTGATGACGTCGAAGGCTTCGTTCGCCTGCACGACGTCCCGGATGGGCTCGACGATGGGATGCGTGCCCAGGCGCGAGTCCCGATCCATGGCCGCTTCCCGCTCCGATTGCGCTTCCAGCCAGGCCTGCCATTCGGGATGGAAGTGATCGATGGCCTTGTACTGCATCCACTCCGCAAATCCCTCGTTGAGCCACAGGTCATCCCACCAGTCCATGGTGACCAGGTCACCGAACCACTGGTGCGACATCTCATGGGCAATGCCGATGTAGGCGTTCAGCCTTTCGTCCTGGGATGAAAGCCTGGCGTCGACCAGCAGTTCCCGGTCGAAGAAGAAACAGGCGCCCCAGTTCTCCATGGCATCGAAGAACTGGCTGCTGCCGGGCCCGGCCACCAGATCGAGCTTGGGCAATGGATACGGGAAGTCGAAATAGTCCTCGTAGAAGGGCAGCAGGCGCGCGGCCGCATCCAGCGCGAAGCGCGCCTTCTCCCGGTCACCGCGCTTGAAGACCACGCCCACCTGCACGCCATGTACCGTCCTGGAAATGCGCTCGAAGTCCCCCACCGCCAGGAACAGCAAGTAGGAGGACATCCGGGGAGATTCCTGGAAGCTGATCCGCTGCAGTCCGCCGGGCAGGTCGCGCACCGTGGCCACCGGCATGTTGGACACCGCCATCTGGTTGCGCGGCACGGTCGTGGTCAGCGTGAAGGTCGCCTTGCGGTTGGGTTCGTCCCAGCAGGGCATGAAGCGGCGCGCATCCGAATTCTCGAATTGCGTGAACAGCGCGCGTCGCCGGCCTGCGGCGCTGTCGTAGTCGAGGTGGAACAGCCCCGCCGAAGTGCCGTTGATCTTGCCGGAATACGCAATCGACAAGACATAGTGGCCGGGTTTGACGATCGCCGGGAAGGTCAGGGTCGCGGTCTCATGCGTCGCATCGAGAGTCACCCGGGGCGCGGCCGCGACGCCCGACAGCGCCACTCGGGCGAAAACCAGGTCCACGGCATTCAGCACCAGTGTCGGCGTCGCCTCGTGGACATCGAGACCGATGCTGACATCGCCCTCGAAGCTCGACGCGGCTGCATCGGGAACGATCTGAACATCGTAATGGGACGGGGTGACATTCGCCGGCAGGATGATCCGCTGCGGTGCCTGGCCCCATGCCGTGCAGGCGGCCAGGGCGATTGCGCCGGCCAGGCCTGCCATTGATAGTCTCGAATACACCTGTGCCTTTTTCAGAGGGGCTGGTTCGGTTTCCAGGCCGTCAGGGTGTAGGTGAACACCAGGTAGCCTACCGCCGAGTGAGAGCCGGCATTGGAAAAGTATACGGCCGGGTTGAACTGCAGCTGCGGCGTCACGTTGCAGGTGAAGCCGACGGTGAAGTAATTGTCACGGCCGCTTTGAAAGTCCAGCTGAAAGCGCCAGGTGTCATTGAAATCGTGCGCCCAGCCCAGCAGCAGCTGGGTCTGATCATGTACGCGGACCTGACCGACCATCCACTTGTCGTGCGTGGTGTAGTACCCCGCCTCCAGCAAGGGTTGCGGATTTGACCCGCGCGTGGACCAATTGACGAATCCGCTGGTCAGCAGCCACGGGCCATGCTGGAGCAGCCCCACCTGCGCGCCGAAGATCTGCTCACCCGGTGAGAGTCCCTGGAAGACGGCCGCTTCCAGCCAGGAGGTGATGCCGAGCTCCGCCTGCAGCTGGTAGGGATCGGCGATCGACCGGGCCTGCGCCTGAAAGCTGAGCGACAATTGGCCCTCGGGCTGCAGGTCCGGCGTGACGATCTGGCTCAGACCCTTGGTCGTCGCGCCTGCCTCCCCCAGCATGCACACGGCGACTATCAAACTCGCGATTGTTCCGGCCTTGCCCATTGCCGCGCATTCTACGCGGCCTTGCGCACACCCCGTGCCGTCGACCAGGCCGCACCCGAAAGCGCCGTGGCAATGAACAGCATGGTCCATTCCATGCGGCTGTGCGGGGAGGCCCACACCCTCGGCAGGTGAACGAGCAGGACGAAGGAGCTCATCATGGCCGCCTCCAGGGTGGCGGCGAGCCCGGGGAGCACCGACACCACGAGAGCCACGCCTGCCGCGATATGGCCGATTCCGGTGGCATCGAGCCAGAACATGCGAAAGGGCAGCCAGGCCGGAACGTATGACACCGCTTCCGGATAGACGAGGTGAGAAAGTCCGCAGGGGATGAGCGCCAGACCGAAGATGATCCGGGCCGCGCGCAGTGCCCGATCGTCGGTGAAACGCCCCGGGGTTGCTCCGGGGTGCGCCCGAGCGAGGGTGATGGCGAGCATCCAGACGCCCGCGAAGAGCTCGGTCCGCTCGCCCACCGCCAGCCAGGAAGCCTCGACGCGCAGACTGGACAGCAGCGGCGGCACGTCCAGCAGCAGCACCCATAGCAGGGTGTAAGGGGTGAGAAGGAACGCTGCCGGCAGTGCAGTTCGGCGAAGCAGCAGCGCAGCGGCGACGGCAACCTCGATCGTGCCGGCGGCGTAGGCCCACAAGCCCCGCCCGGGCACCCAGTCCGGCACCCGCTGCCAGTTGAGTCCGAAATCATCGTAGAGCAGGGTCAGGGCGCCGAAACCCAGCAGGCCCAGCGCAATCAGCAGGCGACCCAGATCCAGTTCGCGGCGAGCCTTCACCTGGTTTCCCCCTACCGCACCTGCAGGCTTCCCATGCAGGGTCTGAACACCACTTCGCGCGGCCGGTCGGTCGCCAGATCCACCGGCGCCAGTTCCGCGCCGATGTCCTGCATGAAATGACCGACCAGCGTGAGCATGGTCTCGCAGGCCGCCCGGGCGGTGCTCTGGGCCGGGATATGCACCACGATGTGCGCCTTCAATGCACGGGCCTGGGGCACCGCGGCGCGCAGGGATTCCACGCAACGGTCCAGCAGCAGCAGCTCGGTGGCCAGAGTCGTGTCGGTCGCATCCGGATTGCTGCCCTGGCGCGCCACGCACCGCAGGTGCAGCAGGGCACCGGCCTCATCCACGGTATCGAAGACGCATACGGCGATGGCGCAGTCCAGCTGGGCGCGCAGCATCACGTCTTCGGTTACCACTTCGAACTGGTCGGACCCGACCAGGATTTCGCGAGCAGGGGCAGTCATGCGGGCCGTGAACTTCTTGCTACTTGCGCCAGAACGTTTGGGTGAACAGGACCAGCACGCTGAAGATCTCCAGTCGCCCCAGCAGCATGGCGACGGTGCAGATCCAGGCCTGGAATCCGCTCAACGCCTGGTAGGTGTGGCCTGGCCCCACCCCACCCAGCCCCGAGCCGGTGTTGTTCAATGAGGCCAGTATGGCACCCATTGCGGTTTGAAAGTCCAGTCCCGACAGCAGCAGCGTGAAAATCAGCACCGCCGCCGTCATGAAATACAGGAATATGAAGGCGAGCACCGAGTTGCACACCCGGTCCGGCACCGCCCGACCGCCGATGCGCACCGGCGCCACGGCGCTGGGGTGCACCAGCAGCTTCAGCTCGCGCCCCGCCTGGCGCGCCAGCAGCAGGGTGCGGAACATCTTGATGCCGCCGCCCGCCGAACCGGTGCTGGAGACGATGCAGGACAGGAACACCATCCAGTAGGGCGCGAATACCGGCCACTTCGAATAGTCCTGGGAGACCAGGCCCGACGTCGTGGCGATGGACACGACGTTGAACAGCGCGTGGCGCAGGCTCAGCCCGAAGGTCGGATAGCTGTGATGGAACTCCAGCAGCATCGCGATGCCCAGCACGCTCACCAGCAGCACCGCCAGCACCGCGCGTGCCTCCGGGTCCTTGGTATACGGCGCCAGGGACAGCTGCCGCAGCGCGAGGAAGTGACGCGAGAAACTCAAGGAAGCCACGATGATGAGCACGCAAAGTGTCAGTTCGATGGCCGGGGAGTTGAAGAACGCGATGTTGGCGTCATGGGTGGAGAAGGCGCCCAGGCCGACCGCCGAGAAGCAGTGGCAGACCGCATCGAGCCAGGACATCCCCGCCAGCCGCAGCGCGATGATGCCCACCGCGGTGATGGCGCAGTACACCAGCCACAGCGACTTGGCGGTGCCGGTGATGCGCGGGGTGATCTTGTCGTCCTTCATCGGGCCGGGGGTCTCGGCCTTGTACAGCTGCATGCCCCCGACGCCCAGCAGCGGCAGCACCGCCACCGCCAGCACGATGATGCCCAGCCCGCCAAACCAGTGCAGGCTGCAGCGCCAGACATTGATGGCCGGCGCCAGGTGATCCAGGCCCGTGAGCATGGTGGCGCCGGTGGTCGTCAGCCCCGACATGGTCTCGAAGTACGCCTCGGTGAAGGTCAGGTGCGGAATCAGCAGCAGCAGCGGGATGGTGGCCGCCGCGGACATCAGTGCCCAGCCCAGGGTCACCAGCAGGAAGCCGTCCCGCGGCTTAAGTTCCCGGGCATGGCGCTTGGTGAGCGCGGCTATGCCGAACCCCACGCCGGCGGTGGCCACCCCGCTCAGCAGAAAGGTGGCCGCCGTGCCATCCCCGGCGATCAGCGCCGTGGCCAGCGGCAGCACGAAAGTCGCGCCGAACGCCGTGAGGATCAGACCCAGGACATTGATGACACCGAGCACGCCGGCGCCCTAGGCTGCGCGAGCCGCGCGCCGGCTCATCGCGCGGGACCCGTGAACAGCCGCTCGATGGCGTCCACGTGGCGCCGGTCCGAGAGGAACAGGATCACATGGTCATCGGCCTGCACCACCGTATCGTGGTGGCACATGATCACCTCGTCGCCGCGCACGATGGCGCCGATGGAGGCCCCTTCGGGCAGCTTCAGTTCCTCCACCCGCCGACCGATCACCCGGGAGGTGGCCTCGGTGCCGTGCACGATGGCCTCGAGCGCCTCGGCCGAGCCGCGCCGCAGCGAGTGCACCTTGACCACATCGCCGCGCCGCACATGTTCCAGCAGCGAGCCGATGGTGATGGTCTGCGGCGAGATCGCGATGTCGATGCTGCCGCTCTCCATCAGCTCCGCGTACGAGGGCTTGTTGATGAGCGCCATCACCTTGCGGGCCCCTAAGCGCTTGGCCAGCATGGCCGAGAGTATGTTGGCTTCCTCCGAATTGGTCAGCGCGGCAAACACGTCCGTACTGTCGATGTTCTCCTCGATCAGCAGTTCCTCATCGGCCGCATCGCCGTGCAGTACGATGGTGTTCTCCAGCAGCTCCGCGACGCGACGCGCGCGCTGCGCGTCCCGCTCGATCAGTTTTACCTGGCCGCTCTTTTCCAGGGCGCGCGCCAGCCGCAGGCCGATGTTGCCGCCGCCGGCAATGACGATGCGGCGCATGGGGCTTTCGTCCTTGCGCATCTCGGTCATGACCCGGCGGATGTAGTCGCGACCGGCGAGGAAGAACACCTCATCGCCATCCTCGATGATGGTCTCGCCGTCGGGCTGCACCGCGCCGCCCTTGCGGTAGATGGCCACGATGCGCGCCTCGGTGCTGGGGATGTGCTCGCGCAGTTCCCGCAGGCGCTGGCCTACCAGCTTGCCGTCCTTGTGCGCGCGCACGCCGACTAGGCGCACCTTGCCGTCCGCGAAGTCCAGCACCTGCAGGGTACCCGGGAAATTCACCAGCCTCTCGATGTACTCGGTGACCAGCCGTTCCGGACTGATGAAGAAATCCACCGCCAGCGCATCGTCGCTGAACAGTTCCGGCCTGCCGGTGTATTCCGCGGAGCGGATGCGGGCGATTTTGGTGGGCGTGCGAAACAGCGTGTCGGCGACTTCGCAGGCCATGATGTTCACTTCATCGCTGTTGGTGAGCGCGATGAGGATGTCGGCTTCCGCGGCTCCCGCCGCCTCCAGCACCGAGGGGTAGGCGCCGTTGCCGGCGACCGTGCGGATGTCGATGCGGTCCTGCAGGTCACGCAGCACGTCCTCGTTGACGTCCACCACCGTGACCTCGTTGGCTTCTTCTCGGGACAGTTGGTAGGCGACCGTTCTGCCCACCTGTCCGGCGCCCAGGATGACGATTTTCATGAGCGCGAGTTTACGTCATACCGGCTCGAGGTTCGCGTATTGCAGCATCAGCCACTTGGTGCCCTGCTGTTCGAAGTTCACCTGCACGCGCGCATGGGCGCCGTTGCCTTCCAGGTTGAGTATGACGCCCTCGCCGAACTTGCCGTGGCGCACCCGCGCCCCCAGGCCCATGCCCGGACGGCCGCTGCCCGCCGCCTCACGCAGCGAGCCGCTCATCATGGGCCGCGCCACCGGCACCCGCGCGCGCACTTCCTCGAGCAGCTCCCCGGGAATCTCCCGGATGAAGCGCGACGGGGCACCGTAGGTGTCCATGCCGTGCAGGCGGCGCTGCTCGGCGTAGGTCAGATACAGCTGCTGCATGGCCCGGGTCATGCCGACATAGGCCAGACGGCGTTCCTCCTCCAGCCCTTCGATGTCGTTCAATGACCGCTGGTGCGGAAACAGCCCATCCTCCATGCCCGCCAGGAACACCACGGGGAATTCCAGTCCCTTCGCGGTGTGCAGGGTCATCATCTGAATGCAGTCCTCCCAGGCATCCGCCTGGCCCTCGCCCGACTCCAGCACGGCATGCGCCAGAAAGGCGGCGAGCGGCGGCAGCTCCTCGCTGCCCTCGCCGGTGAAGCCGCGCGCGGCGCTCACCAGCTCCTCGAGATTCTCGACCCGCGCCTCGCCGCGATCGGCCTTGTCGCGCCGGTGATGGTCCAGCAGTCCGCTGTGGTTGATGACATGGTCCACCTGCTCATGCAGCGCCAGCCCGTGGATTTCCCGCTCCAGACGCTCGATCAGCTGCATGAAGCCGTGCACCGCCGCGGCCGCCTTTGGTCCCAGCGCCTCGCCGATGCAGGCGCCGGCCGCATCCCACAGGCTCTGTCCGGAACCCTTGGCGGTTTCCCGGATGATGTCCAGGCTCTTGGCGCCGATGCCGCGGGTGGGAAGATTCACCACCCGTTCAAAGGAGGCATCGTCACGGCGGTTGGCGATGAGCCGCAGGTAGGCCAGCGCATCCTTGATCTCCGCGCGCTCGAAGAATCTCAGGCCCCCGTACACCTTGTAGGGAATCCGGGCGGAGAGAAACACTTCCTCGAACACCCGCGACTGGGCGTTGGATCGATACAGGATCGCCACCTCGCTGCGCCGGCCGCCGCGCGCGGTCCAGTCGCGGATGCGCTGCAGCACGAACTCCGCCTCGTCGCGCTCGTTGAACGCCGAATACAGGTGAATGGGATCGCCCTGGGCGCCGTCGGTCCACAGCGTCTTGCCCAGGCGTCCCGCATTGTGACCGATCAGGGCGTTGGCGCCGTTCAGGATGGTGGCCGTGGAGCGGTAGTTCTGCTCCAGCCGGAACAGTTTCGCGTGCGGGAAGTCGCGCCGGAACTGATGCAGGTTCTCGACCCGCGCGCCCCGCCAGCGGTAGATGGACTGGTCGTCATCGCCCACCGCGAAAGGTTGCACCGTGCTGCCGGCCAGCAGCTTCATCCAGCCGTACTGGATGGCATTGGTGTCCTGGAATTCATCGATGAGCACGTGCCGGAAGCGCTGCCGGTAATGTTCCAGCAGCGCCGGCTGGTCGCGCCACAGTTCAAACGCCCGCAGCAGCAGTTCCGCGAAATCCACCACGCCCGAGCGCGCGCAGGTCTCCTCGTAGTCCGCGTAGAGCCGGATCAGCTGGCGGCGCGTCGGATCGTTGCCGTCCTTCAGATGCTTCGGGCGGTGGCCCTCGTCCTTGTTCGAATTGATGAACCCCTGCACCTCGCGGGGCACCCAGCGGGTCTCGTCCAGGCCCTGGGCCTTGATGAGTTTCTTGATCAGCCGCAGCTGGTCCTCGGAGTCCAGGATCTGGAAGCCCTGCACCAGGCCCGCCTCCCGCCAGTGCAGCCGCAGCAACCGGTGCGCAATGCCGTGGAAGGTGCCGATCCACAGGGCCTGGGCCGAGTAGCCCAGCAGCGACTCGATGCGGCTGCGCATTTCGCCCGCCGCCTTGTTGGTGAAGGTCACGGCCAGAATGCTGTGTGGCGAGACATTCTCCACCTGGCACAGCCAGGCCAGCCGGTGGATGAGCACGCGCGTCTTGCCGCTGCCGGCGCCGGCCAGCACCAGTACCGGGCATACGGGAGCAGTGACGGCTGCGCGCTGTGCGTCGTTCAGCGACGCGAGGATGGGGGACAAATCCATGGGATGCGCATTCTATACCACGCGCTCCGCTCAGGACTGGGAGGTCGGGACGTCGGTGACCGAGCGGACGATTTCCACCACCAGGCTGATCAGCACCGGGCCGATCACGAAGCCCATGAAGCCGAAGGCGCCGACGCCGCCGATCACGCCGACGAACACGGCCAGGGCGGAAACCTGCGCGTGCCTTGAGGTCAGCAGGGGACGGATCAGCTGCTCGCCCAGGGCCAAGAGGCCGCTCCACACCACCAGAAAGATGGCCGCGCCCCAGCGGCCCATGACCAGCAGGTAGAGGATCGCCGGCACCAGCACGGTGGCGGTGCCGACGACGGGGATGAAGGCGGCGGCCGCGGCGAAGGCGCCGAAGACCACCGGCGAGGGCAGGCCGATGATGGCGAAGCCGATGCCGATGAGCACGCCCTGCAGCAGCGCCGTCATGGTCGTCCCGAAAACCACCGCCCGCATCACCGCGATCAGGTTGTTGATCAGCGCATCGCGCCGTTCACTCTCCACCGGCACCAGCCGCGCCAGGTGCCGGACGATGCTGCGGCCGTCCAGCAGCAGGTAGAACAGCAGGAACAGGGTGAGCACGAATTCGACCAGGGTGCCCGCGACCCCGACCGCAAAGTTGCCGCTGAGCGAGGCGGCGGTCTGCAGGGCGGCATGCGCGGATTGGGTCGCCCAGTCCTGCACCTGCTGGGCGCTGATGGGCAGGCTTTCCTGCGCCAGGCGCACCAGCGGGCCGATCACCGGATAACTCGCCAGGTCACCGCTCAAGCCCGGAATGAACAGGGTGCCCTGCCGGAAGCCCGTGATGAGACCGCCGACCTGCCGGGCGAACACCAGGGCCAGGATGCTCAGGGGCGCGATGATCACGAACGGCGTGAGGACGGTAATGATTCCCGCGGACAGCTCGCGGCGGTGCTTCAGGGCCCGCGCCAGCCGCACCTGCACGGGATACAGCAGGAAGGCCAGCACCGTCGCGGAGGTGAGCGCGCCCGACAGCGGTTCCAGCATGCGCAGCAGCAGGTAGCCCAGTATTCCCAGCGCCACCAGCGCAAAGGCGCCGCGATAGAATGAGGAGTAGCGTTTCACGGTCCCGAGCCTAACCGACCCGAGGGAAGCTGGATACATGCTCACGCTCTACGACTATCTGGATTCCGGCAACGGCTTCAAGATCCGGCTGCTGCTCTCCCAGCTGCTGCTGCAGTACCGCTGGGTCGAGCTGGACATCATGGCCGGCGCGACCCGCACGCCCGAATTCCTGGCCATGAACCCCAATGGACGCATTCCGCTCATCGAGACCGACGATGGCATGTGCCTGGCCGAGTCCAACGCGATTCTGTGGTATCTGGCGGAAGCTTCCGTGTTCATACCGCATGACCGGCTGGCGCGGGCCCAGGTGCTGCAGTGGATGTTCTTCGAGCAGTACAGCCACGAACCCTACGTGGCCACGCCGCGCTTCATCCTCAAGCATCTGCCGAAGGATTCACCAAGGCGCTCGGAACTGCCCCAGCGGCTGACGCAGGGCAGGGCCGCCCTCGCCGTCATGGACCGCCATCTGGAGGGCCGCCGCTTCCTGGTGGCCGAGACCTACAGCATTGCCGACATCGCCCTGTATGCCTACACCCACGTGGCGGCCGAGGCCACACTCGACCTCACTCCCTATCGGCACGTCGGCGCGTGGCTGGCGCGCGTCGCCGCGCAGCCCTACTACATTCCGCTCACCTTCCGGCCGCTGGCGAACTGAGCGCCCGCTCGGTGAGACCGCTGAGGAAGGCCTTCAGGTCCGCGCGCTCACCAGCGCTCAGGGTAAAGGTCCGCAGCCGCCGGTCGCGATGGCCCCCATGCGCACTGTCGGGGAGTTTCCCCACCCGTTGATAGTGATCCAGCACTGCATCCAGGGTCGCGAAACGCCCGTCGTGCATGTAGGGCGCAGTGAGTGCGATGTTGCGCAGGGTGGGCACGCGCACCGGCCCTATTCCCAGTCCGTCATCGGCGAAGCTCGCCTTGCCGGTCGCTCCTTCGCGATCCCGCCAGTTGCCTGAAAAGTTGAAGCCGGAATGACAACCGGCGCAACCGATGCGCTTGGAGAAGAACAGCGCCATGCCGCGCTTCGCTGACCGGTTGAGCGCATCGTGCCGGCCCTCGAACACATAGGCATCGAAGTCCGAACGGCCGTCGATCAGCGTGCGCTCGAAGGCGGCGATGGCATCGATGATGCGGGCGGTGCTGATGCCGGTGCCGAAGGCGGCCGCGAACTGCCCGGGATACCCCGCATCCTGCGCGAGCAGCGCGGCGACCCCGCCTTCGCGGCCCGCCAGCCCGATCTCAACCGGGTGGCGATTGAATAGCGGCCGGCGCATCTGCGCTTCGAGGGAGGTGATCTGCGGCTGCTGCCAGCCGTAGGACAGGTTGTAGGCGACGTTGAGCAGCGGCATCGCGCTGCGTGACAGGGGCGCGCCCGTTGCGCCCACTGCCAGCGCCCGACCGTCGGAATAACTGCGTGCGGGATCATGACAGCTGGCACAGCTGTAGCGGCCGTTCACCGACAGGCGCGTTTCGAAGAACAGGCGCTTGCCCAAGGCCACTTTCGCCGCCGACATCGGATTGCCGGCGGGCACGAAGGGTGTCGGAAAGCCGCGCGGCAGCTGCCACTCAAAGGCAGCAGCGGCCCCCGGCGCCGAGGCCTGCGCCGCCATCAGCAGCAGCGGCCACAACACTTCAGCGCCAGCTGGCGGCCGTGCCCTCGCGCGTCAGCGCCGCCGTCTGCGTGGCGATCTGGCTGCGCTCCTGCACCCATTGCCGAAGGTCGGTCAGCTCATCGGCATCGACCGTGCGCTTGGCCTGTTGCGAGGTGATCCAGACCTTCATGGATTCCAGCAGCGTGGCGGCGATCTTGCGGTTCTTCGCGAACAGGTCCAGGTACGCCTGCTTGGCATCGTGAATGCGGTTCAGGCGCAGATAGGCCTCGCCGCGATACTCCAGCGCTTCCGGATAGCCCGGCTTCAGGTCCAGGGCCCGGGCATAGGAGGCCAGTGCGTCGTCGTACGACCCCAGTTTGCGCTGGGTATAGCCCAAGGAATTCCAGGCTTCGGCGAACTGCGGGGAGCGCCCGACCAGCGATTGCAGCTTGGCGCGCGCACTGGCGTAGGCCTCATGCGCGCCGCCGGCGGCACCCAGTTCATCGCCCTTCTTCATCAGCGCCAGCGCGTCGCCATAGGCTGCGGTGTCCTGCGGCGAGGCAGCAGCGGCGGGCCCGGAGCCGCCGTCACCGAGGGTGTCGCCGGGAATGGCCCAGGCCAGCGGCGTCGCGAGCGCCAGGACGCAACTGAAGATCAGGATGGTTCGGGTGTGCATGGGTTCACCAGCTGTTGCGCAATTCACGAAGTTTCAGGAACACCGCTTGCGGCGATGGATTATCCCCCAGATCAGGGAAGCGTTCAGCCAGCCGCGCGATCACGCGCGGGTTCTGCAGCCTGAAGAACGTGTTGACCCGTTTTTCCTGCCCCAGGGTGGTGACCGGCACGGCCTGCGGCGCGCTGTCCCGCACGGCCGCCAGCAGCCGGGCGGCATCCTGGTTGTCCGGTTCACGATCCAGAGTGAATTCCAGGTTCCGCGCCAGGTACTCATGCCCCGGGAACAGGCGGGTCGCATCCGGCAGTCGCGCGAGCTGCGTGGCGAAGCTGTCGTAGAGCAGATCAGGACGTCCGGTGGTGTGGCAGTTGCCGGCACCCGCGTT
Organism: uncultured Pseudomonadota bacterium; assembly: GCA_963726995.1. GTDB lineage: Bacteria > Pseudomonadota > Gammaproteobacteria > Steroidobacterales > Steroidobacteraceae > DAIDKA01. Next base: position 592,164 of record CAVSEP010000006.1, on the reverse strand, counting down.
GAACAGGGTGTCGCCGGAGAACAGCGCCGGCGCATCGCCGTGTGCGTACAGGCAGATATGCGCCAGAGTGTGTCCCGGGGTATCCAGGCATTCGAGTTCCACGCTGCGGCCGACGCGGATCACATCACCCTGGTTCAGTCCCTGATCGACGCCGTCAATAAGACCCGCGGCCTTGGCATGCGCCAGCAGCCGCGCGTGCGTGGCGCCGACCAGGCCGACGTTGCCGCCGGTATGATCCCAGTGTTCGTGCGTGTTCAGGATCTGCGTGATGGTCCAGCCGCGCTCGCGTGCGCGGGCAAGACACAGCCCCCACTCCAGCGGATCGATGGCGAGCGCCTCGCCGGTTTCGGGGCAGGCCACCAGGTAGTGGAAGTTGCGCCCCTCATTGGCCGCCCAGACGCGTTCGATCAGCATGCGTGCCTCAGCTCCACGGCAGGTGCTGGGTGGTGGGCAGGTAGTGATCCAGCAGCAGGGCGGCAAACATCCACATCAGGTAGTTGACCGAAAAGCGGAACACGCGCATCGGCAGTTCCTGGCGTGCCGAAATCTTCAGTATCAGCGCGTGATAGAGGAACAGCCCGTCCAGCACCAGCGCGGTGCCCAGGTAGATCAGGCCGCTCATCCGGGTCATGAAGGGCAGCATCGTCACCAGCACCAGCAGCACCGTGTACAGCAGCACCTGCAGCCGCGTGTGGGCCAGCCCGTGGGTGACGGGCAGCATCGGAATGCCGGCACGCGCATATTCGTCGCGGCGCGCAATGGCCAGGGCCCAGAAGTGCGGCGGCGTCCAGGCGAAGATGATCAGGAACAGCAGCAGCGCATCCGCATCGACGTGGCCCGTGACCGCCGTCCAGCCCAGCACCGGGGGAGCCGCGCCCGCGGCGCCGCCGATCACGATGTTCTGCGAAGTCGCGCGCTTCAGCCACGCCGTATAGATGATGGCGTAGCCGATCAGCGAGGCGAAGGTCAGCACGGCCGTGAGCGGATTGACCAGCAGGCCCAGCACCGCCATCGACACGAAACCCAGCACCGCCGCGAAGGTCAGCGCCTGGCGCTCGTTGAGTCCCCCGGTGGGCAGCGGCCGGCCGCGGGTGCGCGACATCTGCGCATCGATGCGCCGGTCGAGCACATGGTTGATGGCCGCCGCGCTGGCGGCGGCCAGGGCGATGCCCAGATTGCCCCACAGCAACGCCCGCAGGGGCGGCAGACCCGGTGTCGACATCAGCGTGCCGACGATGGCCGTGAACACAATGAGGGCGACCACGCGCGGCTTGGTCAGCGCCAGATACAGGCGCCAGTGCGCCTGGGGCAATGCGTAACCGGAGGAGCTGGTCATGCATTCAGCCGATGGTTGAGCGCCAGGGTCGCCAGCAGCAGCAGCGCGGCCCCGCCGTTGTGGGCGGTGGCGAGCCACAGCGGAAAGCCCTCCACGACCATGCTGATGCCGATGGTGAGCTGCAGGCCCAAGGCCAGCAGCACGGCTGCGGCCGCGAGCCGCGCCCGCGGCAGGCTGCGCTCACGCAGTATCCACAGCGCCGCCAGCAACAGCGCGGCGCTGGCCACGAGCGCGCCCAGCCGATGCGTGAAGTGAATGGCAATGCGCGCGGCATTCCCCAATATCCCGCCCTCGTAGTTCATGGTCGGCGAATGCCACAGGACGAAGGCGTGGCTGAAGTCCATCGAAGGCCACCAGGAGGCCTGGCAGGTCGGGAAATCCGGGCAGGCGATTGCCGCATAGTTGGTGCTGGTCCAGCCGCCGAGGGCAATTTGCACGCCCAATGCCGCAAGACCGATGAAAGCCAGGGCGCGGCTCGCGCTGTTGGATGCCGCCCAGCCCACCGGCGGGCTGCGTCCCAGCGCGGGCTGCGCGGTGCGCGGAACATGCGCATCCAGCGTGAGCCACAGCCACCACAGCAGCCCCAGGGTCGTCATGCCGAAGAGCAGATGCAGCGTCACGATCTGCGGCGCCACCTGCCAGGTCACGGTGAGCATGCCCAGCAGTGCCTGCACCACGATGGTGGCCACCACCGCCAGCGTCAGCGGCACTGCGATGCCGTCCCGGTCGCGGCCGAATTTCCGGATCAGCGCCAGCGCGGCGAGCAGCAGCGTGAGTACCACCAGGGATCCCGCCAGATACCGATGGATCATCTCGCGCCAGGCCTTGCCGACGTTGAGCGGCGTCGCGCCGGCATCGGTGGTGCCGGCGGCAATGCCGGCCGCGGCCCCGGTGGGCGTGGCGTGACCATAGCAGCCGGGCCAGTCCGGGCAGCCCAGGCCGGCCACGGTCAGGCGCACATAGGCGCCCAGCACCACCACGACGAAGGCCAGCGCCACCGCGACCAGGGCGATGCGCCGCATCCAAAGAAGAGTGGTATCGGAGTCCCGAAGCATGAGTTCAGCCAATGTGCGACAGCTGCAGCAGTCGCTTCAGGTCCTCGAGCAGGCCCTTCGGCGGCAGGCGGGCATCGTAGCGCATCATGAGGTTGCCCAAGGGATCCACGACATACAGCGCTTGGGCGCGTCCATCGGCGGGAAACTGCGCCAGCAACGGTTGCGCCACCGCCTGCGAGGCATCCAGCACCAGCAGTCCCGGATGCTCGCTGGCCAGATACGTCCCGTCGCAGCACTGCCCCGTTGCCAGCAGCACGCGCTGCACGCGCGTCATTTCATTGTTGAGCGAGAGCCGCGTCTGGCGCATGAAGACCAGCGTGGTGCGACAGTCCGCGTCGCACGCGCCCGTGCCCACGTACACCAGTGTCCACTTGCCGCGCAACACCTTGGCGTGCGCGACACCCTTGGCGTCCGGCAGGCTGACATCCGGCAGGGGTCGTGCCGGCACGATGAGATCGCCGTGATTGGTGGTGCCCAGCGGGCGCCAGTGCACGCCGTAGTACAGCCAGAAGGACAGCAGCAACGGCAGCAGGAACAGGCCGCCGAGGGCGAACACCGTGCGGAAATTCCGGCGGTGCAGTTCTGGATCGATGGTCGTGTTCACTTGAGGGTAGGCTCCCGCCGCCGTGTGCTCATGATCCCCCAGATGACACCCAGGGTCAGTGCGAATCCCCACCACTGGATGGCATAGGAGAAGTGGCGCAGCGGTGACAGGCCGGGCGGCTGCCAGTCCCGCAAATAGCCGTCAGGACCTGCCGGGTCGAGCAGCAGCATCCACGGTTCGATCTTCTGCCCCAGCGCCGCGCTCAGTTCGGCGAGCGTCGGGAAGCTGGTGACCTTGGGCCAGCCGGCATCATCTGCCGGGGCAGCGTGACCCAGGGCCAGCCCGCCCGCGGGCAAATTGTCCAGCCGGCCCGTCAGGGTCACGGATGCCGATCCTTCGATCCGGATCGGCGGCAGTCGCGCCCGCGAGCCCGTGAAGGCCACCCAACCCCGGTCGATGAGCAGCACACCGCCAGCGGTGCGCTTCAGGGGCGTCAGCACTTCATAGCCCGGCAGCCCCGCATGGGAGCGGTTGTCGAGCAGGAACTGATGCTCGCCGTCCCAGCTGCCCGCCAGCGTGATGCGCTGGAACCGTGCCAGCGAATCCAGGGCCTGCGCGCCCACCGCCAGCGGCGCATCGGCGCCGCGGGCGAAGGCATCCCACTCGGCCTGGCGCCGCACCCCGCGGTCCCACTGCCAGCTGCCCAGCCGGATGAACAGCAGGCACAGCACCAGGCTCAGCAGCGTCATCGGCCAGGAGGGTGCGAAGCGGCGCGCGCCAACAGGGAAACTCACGATGGGCATGGGCTCGAGGGACCTATAATTGGGCGACAGCTCAACTTGGGGCTGTGACGGAGGTCGGCGTGCAGATGGCGTTCAAGGTCCTGGTCGTTCTCATGCTGGTGGCCATCGTCGCGAGTCTGGGGTCCGCGCTGTTTCACCTCACGCGCAGCGGCGGAGACTCGCGCAGGATGTTCCGCTCGCTGGCCCTGCGAGTGGGTCTGTCCGTGGGGCTGTTCATCCTGCTGATGATTGCCTGGGCGACGGGGCTGATCGCCCCGCATGGCCTATAGCCAGTACACGAAGACGAACAGGCCCAACCAGACCACGTCGACGAAGTGCCAGTACCAGGCCACCGCCTCGAACGCGAAATGCTTCTCGGGCGTGAAGTGGCCGCGCAGCACGCGCAGCCACACCACCGTGAGCATGATGGCGCCGATGGTCACATGCAGGCCGTGGAAACCGGTGAGCATGAAGAAGGTGGAGCCGTAAATGCCGGTGCTCAGTTTCAGACCCAGCTCATGATAGGCCTCGCCGTACTCGTGGGCCTGCAACGCCACGAAGCTGAACCCCAGGATGAAGGTCAGCGCGAGGAACAGCGTCAGCACGCCGCGCTTGCCCGCCCGCAGCGCGTGATGCGCGATGGTGATGGTGACGCCGCTGGTGAGCAGGATGAGGGTGTTCAGCGCCGGCAGGCTGAACGCGGGCACGATCTCGAAGGTGCCGTCCGCGTGACCACCGACGTGACCCGGACCGTTGGTGGGCCAGGTGCCGTCGTAGTGCGGCCATAGCAGGATGTTGGTGAAGATGTGCACCGAACGGCCGCCCAGCCAGGCGGTCGAGAGCACCCGGGCATAGAACAGCGCGCCGAAGAAGGCCGCGAAGAACATCACTTCCGAGAAGATGAACCACATCATTCCCATCCGGAACGACTTGTCCACCTGGTTGTTGAACACGCCCTGCTGGTCTTCGCCGATGACGGAGTAGAACCAGCCGAAGAACGTGCAGGCGATGAGCGTGAATCCCGGCACCAGCGCCCAGGCGCCGGCCCAGTCATTGAAGTAGGTCACCGTGCCCAGCATGATCGTGAACAGCGACACGGAACCGACGATGGGCCAGAGGCTGGCGTGCGGAACGTAGTAGTGACCGGTGTCCGGGGCGTGAGCCTGTGCCATTGTCATTTCTCGGGTTTGATCATTGTCGAGGAATCGTAGAACGTATAGGTCAGCGTCAGACGATCGATGTACTTGGGTAGCGCCGGGTCGACGAAGAACCGCACCGGCATGACGCGCTCCTGGTTGACGCTGAAGCGCTGCGGCGAGAAGCAGAAGCACTCGGTCTTGCGGAACCAGGCGGCCGCCTTGGACGGCGAGATATCCGGCACGGCCTGGGCCACGGTGTCATGACCCATGAGATTGTGGGCATAGAACTGCGTCGAGTAGAGCTGGCCGGGGTGCACCTGCATGGTCTTGACCACCGGGTGGAATTCCCAGTTGCCGTTCGCCGGCACGTCGGTGAGGAAATCCACGGTGACGGTGCGCGCGAGATCCGGATGTTCGGTGACCACGGCGGCCCGCGCGAGCGCCTTCTGGTCGCCCTGTCCGGTGACCGCGCACAGCACGTCATACAGCGGCACCAGCGCGAACCCGAAGCCGAAGCTGCCGAGGGCAAAGACGAACAGCTTCGTGGCCAGCGAGCGGTTGGTCTTGCCGGGGCTGGCGCGCTCCAGGCTCATCGGGTGGCCCGCCAGATCATCATGGCGATGAAGCCCACGTAGAAGACCACCGCGACCGTGCCCAGCAGCACTGCCGCGCGCCGCACGTCGCGCCGGCGACGGCCGTCAGCGGACACCGTGGGCGCCTCGGCCGACATCAATGCGCCGCGCCGCGCTGGATGAGTGCGGCCGACGGCGGATCCGTCCAGGAATGGAACGGCGGCGGGGAGGGCAGCTCCCACTCCAGGCCGTGCGCGCCTTCCCAGGCGCGATTGCCGATGCGCACGCCGCCGCGCACGCACTTCCAGATGATGTACGGAAACAGGAACTGCGAGAGCCCGAAGGCGAAGCCGCCGATCGAGGACACCATGTTCCAGTCGGTGAACTGCACCGCGTAGTCCGGAATGCGCCGCGGCATGCCCGCCAGGCCCAGGAAGTGCTGCGGGAAGAACAGCACGTTCACGAAGATGGTCGAGAGCCAGAAGTGCCACTTGGCGAGACGCTGGTCATACATGTTGCCGGTCCACTTCGGCAGCCAGTAGTAGACGCCGGCCATGATGGCGAACACGGCGCCCGGCACCAGCACGTAGTGGAAATGCGCCACCACGAAGTAGGTGTCCTGGTACTGGTAGTCCGCGGGCACGATGGCCAGCATCAGCCCCGACAGGCCGCCAATGGTGAACAGGAACAGGAACGACAGCGCGAACAGCATCGGCGGCTCGAAGGAGAGCGAGCCCTTGTACATGGTGGCCGTCCAGTTGAACACCTTCACGCCGGTCGGGATCGCGATCAGCATGGTCGAGAGCATGAAGAACAGCTGACCTGCCAGCGGCATGCCCACCGTGAACATGTGGTGGGCCCAGACGATGAAGGACAGGAAGGCGATCGAGGCGGTCGCGTACACCATGGCCTCGTAGCCGAACAGCGGCTTGCGCGAGAAGGTCGGGATGATCTCCGAGACGATGCCGAAGGCCGGGAGGATCAGAATGTAGACTTCCGGATGGCCGAAGAACCAGAAGATGTGCTGGAACATCACCGGATCGCCGCCGCCGGCGGCGGTGAAGAAGGTGGTGCCGAAGAAGTGGTCGGTGAGCAGCATGGTCACCGCGCCCGCGAGCACCGGCATCACCGCGATCAGCAGGTAGGCGGTGATCAGCCAGGTCCACACGAACAGCGGCATGCGCAGCAGCGTCATGCCGGGCGCGCGCAGGTTCATGATGGTCACGACGACGTTGATCGCGCCCAGGATGGAGGAAATACCCATCATGTGGATGGCGAAGATGGTCATCGGGAAGCCCGCGCCACCCTGCAGCATCAGCGGCGGATACATGGTCCAGCCGCCGGCAGGTCCGCCGCCGGGCACGAACAGCGTCGCCAGCAGCAGCGTGAAGGCAAAGGGCAGGATCCAGAAGCTGAAATTGTTCAGGCGCGGCAGCGCCATGTCGGGCGCGCCCACCTGCATGGGGATCATCCAGTTCGCAAGTCCCGTCCAGGCCGGCATGACCGCACCGAAGATCATCTCCAGCGCGTGCATGGTGGTCATGGTGTTGAAGAACTGCGGATCCAGGAACTGCATGCCGGGCTTGAACAGCTCCAGGCGGATGAGCATCGCCATGCCGCCGCCGATGAAGAAGCTGATGCCGGCGAACACCAGGTACATCGTGCCGATGTCCTTGTGATTGGTGGCATACACCCAGCGGCGCCAGCCGCGCGGCTTGTGGTCGTGCGCATCGTGCTCGTGCGCATCATGGTCATGGGCCGCGGCGGAGTGATCGTTGTAGGCCATATTCGTATCTCTATATATGTATCGGTCGGGGCCGTTACTTGGCAGTCGGCGCCGAGTCAGCGGCCGGAGGCTGTTTGGACTTCAGCCAGGCCTGGAAATCTTCCGGGGAGCGCGCGTCGACGACGATGGGCATGAAGCCGTGATCACGGCCGCACAGTTCCGCGCAGTTGCCGCGGTACAGGCCGGGCTTGTCGGCATCGATGTTGAACCAGGATTCGTTGACGAACCCCGGAATCGCATCCTTCTTGACGCCGAAGGCCGGCACCCACCAGGAATGGATCACGTCGGCGCCGGTGATCAGCAGCCGCACCTTGGTGCCCACCGGCACCACCAGCGGATTGTCCACATTCAGCAGGTAGTGCGGAATGGTGGTCACGTCCACGCCCGAACCCAGTTGCCGGGCGGCATCGCTGGCGCGGTCCAGCTTCGAGAAGTAGCTGACGCCGGAGTTCAGGTACTCGTAGTTCCAGCCCCACTGGAAGCCGGTGACCCGGATGGTCAGCTGCGAGTTGCGCAGATCCTCGGTCTTGATCAGCGTGGTGGCGGCCGGTACCGCGGTGGCCACCAGAATGGCGATGGGTACGATGGTCCAGATGATTTCCACCATGGTGCTGTGGACCAGGGTGGTGTCGGGGACGGCGCCGCGCGACTTGCGGAACTTGAAGATCGAATAGGCCATTACGCCGAAGACCACCACCGCGATCCACACGCACAGCCAGAACATCAGCATGTGCAGGCCGTAGATCTGGCGCGACATCGCGGTCACGCCCTGGGTCATGTTCAGCAGGCCCCAGCCGGAATCAGCGTGCGCCGCGGGCAACAGACTCAGGCTCAAGGCGGCAGCGGCGCCGGACTGGGAAAGCAATTTGCGCATCATGTTATGTATATCTCGTGGCCTGCGGCCATCAGAACCTCGGGCCTCATCTAAAAGCCTAGCGTCGGCGACTCGTTGACGCGGCCGATGAGCACCTTGAGCTCACCATAAAGGCCACGGCGCTCCTCCTCGGTCAGGAAGTCACCCACTGCGCATTGTCGACCATGCGATTCGATCACCAGGCGGCTCGGATGCAGGCGCGACGTTGAGCGGCGCAGTTTAACCTGTGCCCAGTGCCGCGGAAACACAACATCACTGTTGTTCCTGCCGATCCTGGACTGCACGGCGATGTCCGACTCGGATACGACGATGGTCTGGCGGTGATGCCGCCGCGCCAGGCTCAGGCGCAGGGCCGCACCCAGCAGCAGCATTTCCAGGCCCGCGAAGGGCAGCACCGGCCAGAACCCCAGGATGGTGAGCAGGCCCGCGATGCCGAAACACGGCGCGCACGCCGTCAGGAAGAACAGCACCGCGCCCCGCACGCTGAGCGAGCAGTTCGGTGCTATCACGATGCAGGCGTGCACGGATTCGGGGTGCATGGTACAGGGTCGAATTATATATTCAAGTCAACTGCTTACGCATCGGCGAGTGCCAGGGCGGCGAGCGCGCCGGCCGCCAGCGGCGCCGGTGCCCGCCCGTCCGGAGCGTGTGCCACGACGGCGATCGGCGGGCGGCCGATGTGCTGCTCGAGCGTGGCCAGGTTGTCCGGCATGCGGGCAAAGCCGGGGTCGATCTGATTGCCGATCCAGCCCGCCAGCGGCAGCCGCCGCTGCCGTATGGCCGCCACGGTGAGCAGCGCGTGGTTCAGGCAGCCCAGGCGCAGGCCCACCACCAGCAACACCGGCAATTCAAGCGCCGCGGCCAGGTCCGCGATGAACTCCTCCTCGTTCAGCGGCGCAAGCCAGCCCCCCGCGCCCTCCACGATCACCCAGTCGGCGCCTCCCTGCAGCAGGCGCAGGTTCTCCCGGATACGCGGCAATTCGATGCTCAGGCCGGCATCCCGGGCCGCCAGGTGCGGGGAGACGGGCGCGGCCAGGCAGTAGGGATTGACGCTCTCATAGGAGAGCGCGACGTTGCTGTCGGCCATGAGACCCAGCGCATCCTCGTTGCGCAGGCCCTGCGCCGTCGCGAAGCTGCCCGCGGCCACGGGCTTCATGACCGCCACGCGAACACCGCTGTCGACCAGGCCGCGCACGATGAGCCGGGCGACCACGGTCTTGCCCACGCCCGTGTCGGTGCCGGTCACAAACAGGCCCCTGGCCACCGCTAAGGTTCCCGGCGTCCGACGCGGATGGCATTCACCGGGATCCGCACTTCACCGTGGACCGCCGCCGCGCCCGGCCGACCCCGCGCGCCCCAGGCGGCGCCATAGACCACCTCGTAGGTGGCCGGCAGCAATCCGCCCTGCCGCTGGGCTTCGTAGGCCGCGGTCATGGCGCGCCAGCGGCCCTTGCCGGTGAGTCCCCGGGCGCGTGCCGCGGTGGCGTTGTGCGCACCGATGACCTTCAGATCCCGGGTGATCGCGGCGACATCCGGGTAGACCATGGTGAGGCGCTCGACGTCCATCACCGGTTCCGACAGCCCCGCGCGCGTGAGCGCATCCCCGATGTCGTGCATGTCGCGAAAACCGCTGACGTGGGTGTTGCCGTCCGCGGCGGCCCAGGCCTGCCGCAGCTCGCGCAGCGTATCCGGACCGAAGGTGCTGAAGCCGAAGAAGCCCTCGGGCGCCAGGACGCGGCGGATTTCGGCCAGGGCGAGATCCAGATCGTCGCACCACTGCAGCATCAGATTGCTGAACATCAGGCTGACGCTGCCCTGCCTGAAGGGCAGCTGGAAGACATCCCCGCGGACGCGCTGCAGGGGGCGCAGCCAGCCGCTGCGGCGCCGCGCTTCACGCAGCATGCCGGCCGCGGGGTCGAGCGCCACCACCAGCGCGCCCCGATAGCGCTCCTTCAACCGGCGCGCTCCCTGCCCGGTGCCGCAGCCCAGGTCCACGACCACCTCCGGCGCAAGGTTCACCAGGTCCAATCGCGCCAGCAGCTCATCGCGCACCCGGGTCTGGAGCACCGCGGCGGCATCGTACGTGGCGCTGGCGCGATCGAAGGCCGCGCGCACCGCGCGTCGGTCCAGGATGAAAGGATCAGGCGGCTGCATGCGGCAGCTCCCGCAGCGCCGCCGCGAGCGCATCGACGAGGCAGTCCACTTGGGCTTCCGTGTGCGCCGCCGACAGCGTGATGCGTAGCCTGGCCGCGCCCCTCGGTACCGTCGGCGGGCGGATGGCGGCCACCCAGAACCCGGCCGCGAACAGCCGCTCGCTCACCGCCAGCGCCCGCTCGCTGGTGCCCAGGAGCACGGGCTGGATAGGAGAGACCGATGGCAGTAGCGGGATGTCGGCCTGATGCGCAGCCTGACGCAGGCGTGCGCTCAAGGCCAGCACCCGTTCACGGCGCCAGCCTTCCGCATCCGCCACGGCCAGCGCCGCACGGGCCGCGGCGGCTACCGGCGGCGGCAGCGCCGTGGTGTAGATGTAGCTGCGCGCCGTCTGCAGCAGCCATTCGACATAGACCTCATCGGCCGCGACGAAGGCGCCGAAGCAGCCGAAGGCCTTGCCCAGAGTGCCGACCAGCACGGGCACCGCGACCGCATCGAGGTTGAAGTGTTCCAGGCTGCCCCGGCCCGTGGGGCCCATCACGCCCAGGCCATGCGCATCGTCCACGATGAGACAGGCCTCGGCCGTGCGGGCAACTTCGGCCAGCTGCGGCAGGGGCGCCAGATCCCCGTCCATGCTGAAGACCCCGTCCGTCACCACCAGATCCGCACCGGGCGCCGCGTGGCGCTGCAGGAACGCCGCCGCCGCAGCCGCATCGCCATGGGCAAAGCGTTTGAGCTCACCGCCGGAAAGTCGCGCGGCATCGATCAGCGAGGCATGGGACAGCCGGTCCATCACGATCCGCGAGTCACGCTCGGCCAGGGCGGTGACGGCTGCGAGGTTGGCCATGTAGCCGGTGGAAAACAGCAGGGCACGTTCGCGGCCCGTGAACCGCGCGAGATCCGCCTCGAGCCGCTGGTGCTCCAGCCCGTGGCCCGTGACCAGGTGGGAGGCTCCGCTGCCGGAGCCGGCGAGCGCAGCGCACCGCGCCAGCGCCTCGCTGAGCGCCGGATGCGATTTCAATCCGAGGTAGTCATTGCCGCAGAAGTTGACCAGCCGCCGGCCATCGACCACGACGCCGGGACCGTCGTGGTCATCGCTCGCCGTCACCGTGCGCCGGCGGCGCTGCAGGTGCTGCGCGGCCAACTGCGCCAGTCGGCCCCGCATTACCGCCGGCTTCATGCGTGTGCGGTGGGCGCTTCCGGAGTCAGTCCCAGGCGCGCCAGCAGATTGCGGTCCTTCTCGACGTCCGGGTTGCCGGTGGTCAGGAGTTTCTCGCCATAGAAAATGGAATTGGCGCCGGCCATGAAGCACAGTGCCTGCATCTCATCGCTCATCTGGGTGCGGCCCGCCGACAGTCGCACGTGCGAGTGCGGCAGCACGATGCGCGCCACGGCAATGGTGCGCACGAAATCGAAGGGATCCACCGCCGCCACGCCATGCAGGGGCGTGCCCGGCACCTGCACCAGCTCGTTGATGGGAACGCTTTCCGGATGCTGCGGCAGGCTCGCCAGCGTGGCGAGCATCGAGGCGCGGTCGCGGCTGGTTTCACCCATGCCGACGATGCCGCCGCAGCACACCTTCAGTCCCGCGTCGCGCACCGCGGAGAGCGTGTCCAGGCGGTCCTGGAAGGTGCGTGTCGTGATGATTTCGCCGTAGAACTCCGCGGAGGTGTCCAGGTTGTGGTTGTAGTAGTCGAGGCCCGCCTCCTTCAGCTGCTGCGCCTGGGCGGGCTCCAGCATCCCTAAGGTGGCGCAGCTTTCCAGGCCCAGCGCGCGCACCTCCTGGACCATCGCGCAGATGACGTCCAGGTCTCGCGCCTTGGGCGAGCGGTAGGCGGCGCCCATGCAGAAACGGGTGGCGCCCGCCGCCTTGGCGCGCTCGGCACTCTCCCGCACCGCCGCCACTTCCATCAGCGCCTCGCGCGACAGTCCGGTGTCGTAGCGGACGCTTTGCGGGCAGTAGGCGCAGTCTTCCGGACAGGCCCCGGTCTTGATCGACAGCAGGGTGCTCATCTGCACGGTGTTGGGATTGAAATGCAGGCGGTGCACCCGCTGCGCATCGAGCAGCAGGTCCAGGAAGGGCTGCGCAAACAGGCCTTCGATTTCGGCCACGGTCCAGTCATGCCGGGGGGCGCCGTTTCGCATCGTCTAAGGCCTCTGGAAGGTTTTCGCGTCGGGGTGGAGGGGTGCCTCGGGGATGTTCCGGGGGGCGTCACCGGGTGTCAACCAGGAGAAGCCATTCTGGGTGACAATTGATCATTAAACGACCAGGCAATGGGGGTATGATCCTGCGGGTTTTTGTGATCAGAGGGGACCGACATGAGCCGCAAGCCGCCCATCATCGAAGATTCCACGCCCGCCTCCTTGAGTCGCCGCAGCTTCATGAGCGCGGTGGCCGGCGCCGGCGCGGGTGCCGCGGCGGCCGTCGGCGGCCTGATCCTCCCCGGCAATGCGCAGGCCGAGGTCAGTTTTCCCAAGGATCGCGGCGGTTTCGGCGGCGGCGGTAGTGCTGCAGGCAGCGTCTACCGGTCCGAGAATGACCTGTACGACTGCGAAGTCGAAGGCACGCTGCCGAAGGACCTGGACGGGATCTTCTACCGCGTGGGACCTGATCCCGCAGTATCCGAAGCCGGACATCTATGCGCATGACATCCCCTTCGACGGCGAGGGCACGATCGGCGCGTTCCGGATCAAGGATGGCCACGTCGATTTCCGCAGCCGCTACGTGCGCACCCAGCGCTACAAGGCGCAGCACGCCGCGCGTCGCTCGCTGTTCGGCATGTACCGCAATCCCACCACCGATGATCCTTCCGTCAAGGGCCTGAGCCGCGGCACCGCCAACACGCAGATCTTCTATCACCACAATCGGCTGCTGGCGATGAAGGAGGACAGCCCGCCCGTGGCGCTCAATCCCCACACCCTGGAGACGGTGGATGACTACTACACCTTCAATGGGGGGTTGAAGGGCCAGACCTTCACGGCGCATCCGAAGATCGATCCGCAGACCGGCGAGCTCGTGGCCTTCGGCTACGAGGCCAAGGGCCTGGCCACCGATGACGTGTTCGTGTTTTCGGCCGACCCCAAAGGCGCGGTGAACTGGTCGGCGTGGCTGAAGGTGCCCTACGCCGGCATGATCCACGACTTCGGCGTGACCCAGAAGTACGTGATCTTCTACGTGAGCCCGATGGCCACCAACATGGACATCATCAACAGCGGCGGGCCGCACTTCGCCTGGGATTCCACGCTGCCGAGCTGGCTGGGCATCATGCGCCGCGGCGGCGACGGCAAGGATCTGCGCTGGTTCAAGGGCCCCGGCTACATGGCCACCCACACCATGGGCGCCTGGAACGAGGGCGAGAAGGTTTACATGGACGTCGACGGCGGCGATTCCAACCAGTTCCCGTTCTTCCCGCAGCTGCATGAAAAATGGGATCCGGTGAAGGCCACCGGGCGCGTCATGCGCTACAGCGTGAACCTCGCCAACAAGAAGGCCACCAGCTTCGAAATCGAAAACATGTATGACGGCGTCGCCGGCGCGCTCTCACGCCAGGACGATCGTTATCACACCGTGCCCTATCGCTACGGCTTCCTGCTGAGCAGCGATCCGGCGGTGGGCAGCCGCTGGGCGATGTTCGACCACATGACCCGCAGCGCGAAATTCTTCTCGCTGGGCAAGGACGCGAGTCTCGCCGAGATGTGCTTCGTGCCGCGCAGGAAGGGTGCGCCCGAAGGGGATGGCTACCTGATCGGGGTGGCCTCGCATCCGCGCGAGGGTGGACGGGCGGATCTGGTGCTGGTGGACACCGCACACCTGGAAGACGGTCCGGTCGCGACGGTGAAACTGCCCTACCGGATTGCCGGGCAGATCCACGGCTTCTGGGTGCCCGGAGATCAGCTGCCGGCGTAGAGGTACTGCAGCAGGATGCCGGCGAAGATCGCCACACCGGTGTAGTTGTTGTTGAGGAAGGCCTGCACACACCCTTGCGGGTCGCGATCGCGGATCAGCCACTGCTGGTAGAGAAAGGTCGCGGCGGCCACACCCAGGCCTGACGTAGTACCAGGCCCCGAAGTGCAGGGTGCGACCCACCAGGGCCAGCGCCGCCAGCATCAGCAGCTGCAGGATGCCGATCATCATGCGGTCCATGTCCGCAAAGGCGATGGCCGTGGAGCGCACGCCGATCTTCAGGTCATCCTCCCGATCCACCATGGCGTACAGCGTGTCGTAGATCACCGCCCAGATCACCGCGGCCATGAAGATGACCCAGGCCAGGCGCGGCACCTGCCCGATCTGCGCGGCGAAGGCCATGGGTACGCCCCAGCCGCCGAAGGAAATACCCAGGTACAGCTGCGGCAGCGGAAAGAACCGTTTGACGAACGGGTAGCTCACGGTGAGCGCCGCGCCGATCAGCGACAGGCGGGCGGTGAGCCCATCCAGCTGCAGCACCAGCCACAGCGCGGTCGCGGACAACAGCACGAACAGCACCAGCGCCTCATAGGGGCTGACGCGCCGCGCCGCCAGCGGCCGCGCGCGCGTGCGCCGGATCAGCGGATCGATGTTGCGGTCGGCGAGGTCATTGATGATGCAGCCGGCGGCGCGCATGGTGAACACGCCGAGGCCGAAGACGATGAGCACACGCGGCGCCGGGTGTCCGAGACCTGCGATCCACAGCGCCCACAGCACCGGCCAGAGCAGCAGCCAGATGCCGATGGGCCGATCGAGCCGCGCCAGCCGCGCGTATTCGACCAGCCGGCGGCCCAGTCGCCAGGACAGCGGCGCCGTGCGCGCTCGCCGCGGCGTCAATTCCAGCTGCGCTGCCTGCTCATCGGCCATGGATTGCTCGTACCTCTCAACCAACGGTGCCGTAGCGCTCACCCTCGCCGATCCAGCGCATGGTGAGCGGCGTAATGTTATCCGGATAATCGCGCAGCATCAGCTCGGCGGTCTGCTGCACCTCGGGGAGCAGATCCGCATCCCGCACCAGGTCCGCGACCCGCAGCTGCGCCAGTCCCGTCTGGCGCGTGCCCAGCAGTTCGCCGGGCCCCCGCAGCTCCAGGTCGCGCCGCGCGATCTCGAAGCCGTCGGTGGTCTCGCGGATGGTCTGCAGCCGCGCGCGCGCCAGCGGCGACAGCGGCGCGCGGTACAGCAGCACGCACATCGAGGCGTCCGCTCCGCGACCGACCCGACCGCGCAGCTGGTGCAGCTGCGCCAGTCCCATGCGTTCGGCATTCTCGATGACCATGAGGGTTGCGTTGGGCACGTCCACGCCCACCTCGATCACCGTGGTCGCCACCAGCAGCTGGACCTTGTTCGCCTTGAAGGCTGCCATGGTGGCCTCCTTCTGAGCGGCCGGTTGCCGGCCATGCACCAGTTCGACCTTCAGCTCCGGCAGCGCCGCGCGAAGTGCGATGGCGGTTTCCTCGGCAGCCTGGTAACGCAGTTCGTCGGACTCATCGATCAGCGGACAGACCCAGTAGGCCTGGCGCCCCTCGCGACAGGCCACGAGAATGCGCTGGACCACTTCGTGGCGCCGCTGCTCGGCCATCACCACCGTCACCACCGGTGTGCGACCCGGCGGCAACTCATCGATCACCGAAATGTCCAGATCCGCATAGGCCGTCATGGCCAGCGTGCGCGGAATGGGCGTGGCGGTCATGATGAGCTGGTGCGGCATGAGGCCGGCGGCGCGCCCTTTCTCCTGCAAAGTCATGCGCTGCTGCACGCCGAAACGATGCTGCTCATCCACGATGATCAGGGCTAAATTCGCAAAATTGATTCCTTTTTGAAACAATGCGTGAGTTCCAACGACAATCTGGATCTCTCCTGAGGCAATAAGGCTCTCGGCGCTGCGACGGGTACGCGCCGGCTGCGAGCCCGTGAGCAGGGCCACGGGCTGGTCCAGCGCCTTGAACCAGGTACTGAGATTTCGCCAGTGCTGCTCGGCCAGCAGTTCGGTCGGCGCCATCAGCGCCACCTGCTGGCCGCTGCCCACTGCGCGCGCCGCGGCCAATGCGGCGACCACGGTCTTGCCGCAGCCCACATCTCCCTGCAGCAGCCGCAGCATGGGATGGGAACCGACCAGGTCCGCATCGATTTGCGCGCGCGCCCGGCGCTGCGCGCCGGTGAGCTCGAAGGGCAAGGCGGCGAGCAGGCGTGCCGCCAGTTGCCGCGGATCCAGCAGCGGCAGACCCGGATCGGCCGCGGTGCGCAGTTTTCGCTGGCGCAGACTCAACTGGTGGGCCAGCAGTTCCTCGAAGGCCAGCCGTCGCTGCGCGGGGTGATGGCCGGTGAGCAGCTGGGAGTGATCGCCATCGCGCGGCGGTCGGTGCAGCAGCTCCAGCGCATCGCGCAGCGCCGGCAGTTTCAGCGAGCGCTGCACCGGCGGCGGCAGCCAGTCGCGCACGCCTGAAGTACCGCCGGGTTCCCCTAAGGCCTGGCCGATCAGCATGCGCAGGCGCGGCTGCGTCAGCCCCTCGGTGGCCGGGTACATCGGCGTCAGCGCTTCCTCCAGCGCGTCCGCATCCCGGCTCACGCGGCGATATTCCGGATGCACCATCTCCAACCCCAGGGGGCCGCGCCGCACCTCGCCATAACAGCGCAAGCGCAGCCCCCGGGTCAGGGCGTTGTGCTGGGCGGTGGTGAAATGAAAGAACCGCAGCGTGAGGTATCCGGAACCATCGCTGATCCGGCACAGCAGCTGTCGGCGGCGCCGATAGGTGACCTCGGCGAGCTGGATCTCCCCTTCGACGACCGCGTGCCCGCCCGGCATCAGGCTGCCCAGCGGCGCCACCCGGGTGCGGTCCTCGTATCGCGTCGGCAGCCAGAACAGCAGGTCCTGGACCTGGCGGATACCCAGTCTTGCGAGACGCTCGGCAAGGGCTGCGCCCACGCCGCGCAGCGCCGTCACCGGTCGCTGTTCGCCCGAATCAGTCAAGACAGAGGATGCACTCGATTTCCACCCGCGCGCCCTTCGGTAACTGGGCGACACCGACGGCCGCGCGGGCCGGATAGGGCTGGCGAAAGTAGGTCGCCATGACCTCATTCACCTTCGGAAAATGCGCCAGATCCGTGAGGAACACCGTCACCTTGGCCACCTGCGAGAAGGTGCCGTCCGCGGCCGTCACGATGGCCAGCAGGTTGTCGAAGGCGCGGCGGATTTCCGCCTCGATGTCGCCGCTGACCAGTTCCCCGGTGCGCGGATCCAGCGGGATCTGGCCCGATACGTACACGGTCTTGCCCACCCGGACCGCCTGGGAATAGGTGCCGATGGCCTTGGGCGCGCTGTCGGTATGGATGATGGTGCGGGTCATTGTTTGTCTTCGAGCCTCTTGCGTGAATGGGCCGCGAGCGTGCGCGTGACGCGCAGCACGTCCGGCATGCGGCGGATGGATCGGATGACGATGGCCAGCTGCGCCCGGTCCCGCACCCGCAGTTCGAAATCCAGCACCGAGGTTTCCGACTCGCGCTCCTCCACCGAAACCCGTTCGATGTTGGTTTCGGTGGCGGCGATGGCCGCCGCCACGGCCGCGAGTATGCCCATGCGATTGGGCACGTCGACCCGGATCTGCGAGCTGAAGACCCGATCCGGAGTGGCCTGCCAGGTCACCGGCAGCCACTTCTCCGGATGCTTGCGGTAGTCCTCGACGTTGACGCAGGTCTCGCGGTGCACGACCACGCCGCGTCCGCTGGACAGGAAAGCGATGACCGGATCGTTCGGAATCGGAAAGCAGCAGCGCGCGTAGCTGACCAGCAGGCCCTCGGTGCCCGCGATGGCCATGGCCCCGGGGGCCGCGATTTCGCTGCCCTCCTCCTGGGGGCCCGAGGGCAGCAACCGGCGCGCGACCAGCGGCGCCAGCCTCTCGCCCATGCCGATGCGCTCGAACAGCTCATCGATGTCCTTCATGCCGAACTCGCCCACGGCCGCCTGCATCAGCGTCGGCGTCACGTCCTCCAGCGCCAGGTGGAATTCACCCAGCGACTGGTTGAGCAGGCGCTTGCCCAGGGCAATGGCCTCCGATCGACGCAGCCCCTTGAGATAGTGCCGGATGGCATTGCGGGCCTTGGCCGTGACCACGAAGTTCACCCAGGAGGGATTGGGCATGGCGCCCTTCGCGGTGATGATTTCCACGGTCTGCCCGTTGCGCAGCACCGTGCGCAGCGGCGTCAGGCGCCGGTCTACCTTGGCCGCCACGCAGCGATTGCCGATGTCGGTGTGCACCGAGTAGGCGAAGTCGACCACCGTGGCGCCGCTGGGAAGGCGCAGGATCTCGCCCTTGGGCGTGAACACATAGACCTTGTCAGGGAACAGATCGACCTTGACGCTCTCCAGGAACTCCTCGGAACTGCTGCCGCCGTCCTGCAGTTCCACCAGCCGCGACAGCCATTCGCGGGCGCGCTCCTGCTGCGAGGAGCCGGCGTTCTCGCCGCTCTTGTAGCGCCAGTGGGCCGCGATGCCGCTCTGGGCGACGCTGTGCATGTCCTCGGTGCGGATCTGTACCTCGATGGGTACGCCGTTGGGGCCGAACAGGGTAGTGTGCAAGGACTGGTAGCCGTTCACGCGCGGAATCGCGATGTAGTCCTTGAAGCGTCCCGGCATGGGCTTGAACACGCTATGCACGCCGCCCAGCGCCCGGTAGCAGGTGTCCGCCTTGTCCACCACGATCCGCAGTCCGTAGACATCGACGATTTCATTGAGCGTGGAGCGCTTGCGCTGCATCTTGCGGTAGATGCTGTACAGATGCTTCTCGCGCGCGGCCACCCGCGCCACGATGTCGTTCTTCATCAGCGCCGCGGTCAGCTGCTGCTCGATCTTCTTGAGGAATTCCTTCTGGTTGCCGCGCGCGCGCTTGAGGGCGCGCTCGAGCACCCGGTAACGCTGCGGATACAGCGCCGCGAAGCCTAAGTCCTCCAGTTCCAGCTTCAGGTCATAGAGGCCCAAGCGCTCGGCGATGGGGGCGTAGATCTCGAGGGTCTCGCGGGCGATGGCGCGGCGGCGGCCCACCTCCATGGCCTCGATGGTGCGCATGTTGTGGGTCCGGTCGGCAAGCTTCACCAGCACCACGCGCAGGTCGCGCACCATGGCCAGCAGCATCTTGCGAAAAGATTCCGCCTGCGCCTCCTCGCGGCTCTTGAACTTGATCTGGTCGAGCTTGGTCACGCCGTCGACGATTTCCGCGACGTTGGCGCCGAAGCGCTGGGCGAGCTGGTCCTTCGGGGTGGGCGTGTCCTCGATGACGTCATGGAGGATGGCCGCGATGATGGTGTCGGTGTCCAGATGCAGGTCGGCGAGGATCGCCGCCGCGGCCACCGGGTGGGCGATGTAGGGTTCGCCGCTCAGGCGGGTCTGGCCCTTATGCGCCGAGGCGCCGAACTCGGCGGCCTCCCGGATCCGCTCCACCTGCTCGGGCGGCAGGTAGTTGCCCACCGTGGCCAGCAGGTCTTTCAGCCCCGGTGTGGCGCGCCTTGCACCGGGGAGCAGTCCCAGGAGCGAAGACGCGTAGTCCATAGGTTGGCCTTAGGGTCAGTCTCCCAGACCAAACTGCGGGGCGCGGAACGCCATCGATTCGGCATCCGGCATGGGGGCCTCCACCGGCGGCGGTTCCGGCTCGCGCAGCATTTCGGCCGTGATCGACCCTTCGGCGATCTCCCGCAGGGCGACAACCGTGGGCTTGTCGTTTTCCCAGGCCACGGTGGGTTCTGCGCCATTGGCCAGGCGCCGGGCGCGCTGGGAGGCCAGCAGCACCAGCTGGAACAGGTTATCGACGTTCTGGAGACAGTCTTCGACGGTGATTCGGGCCATATTTGCGCTAACTTTGTTGATTCGCCGCGATGGGCGCAAGAGGTTTAGAAGTCTACGGCAAGCCGCCCCGCTTTGGCCAGACTTCCTCAGGTTGTGCCGAGCAGGTCCGCCAACAGGGGCGCCAGCTCCGGCCGGTCGCTTCTGAGCCCCTGGCCGCTGCCCGCCACGATGCTCTCCAGCTGGTCACAGGCCCGCTCGAAATCGTCGTTGACCACCACATAGCCGAATTCCCCGTAGTGCGACATGTCCCCGACGGCATCCCGCAGGCGTCGAGCGATGACCTCATCCGAATCGGTCCGGCGATTGCGCAGCCGCTCCGCCAGCGCCGCGCGCGAGGGCGGCAGGATGAAGATGCTGGTGCAGCCGGGGGCCGATGCGCGCACCTGCCGCGCACCCTGCCAGTCGATCTCCAGGATGACGTCCCGGCCGGCGGCCAGCACCGTCTCCACGCTCGCCTTGCCGGTGCCATAGAAGTTGTCGAACACCCGGGCATGCTCGAGGAACTCCCCGCGCGCCAGCCGTTCCTGGAATTGTTCCTGCGTGACGAACCAGTACTCGCGGCCCGACACCTCCTGGGGCCGCGGCGGGCGGGTGGTGTGCGACACGGACACGGTCAGTCCCGGATTGCGCTTCAGCAGCGCCTTCACCAGGGAGGTCTTGCCCGCGCCCGATGGCGCCGAGATCACGAACAGACCACCGGTGCGCGAGGTCTGTTTCCCTGCTGTCATGACTGCTTTCTGCTGCACGCCGCCATTGTAGCCAAATGCGCCTTTTTGGCGTTTATCTGTATTGCACCGGTATGTGCAAGTACTCATTCTCCCCCGGATGGACCCACGCCGGACAGGACTGTTCATAGCGGTGTGCACCCTCGCCGCCGCGCAGGCCGCCTGGGCGGCGGATGCGCCGACGGACAGCAGTGAGGATGGCGCGGAGCTGAATACCGTGGTCGTCACCGCCACCCGCGTCGCACAGGAAAGCCTGACGCTGCCCATGTCGGTGGATCGGGTGGGCAGCGCCGAAATCCATGAGGGCCAGTCACAGGTCAACCTGTCCGAATCGCTGGACACCGTGCCGGGCGTGTCGGTGCAGAGCCGCCAGAACTACGCGCAGGACCTGCAGATCTCCTCGCGCGGCTTCGGCGCGCGCTCCAGTTTCGGCGTGCGCGGCGTGCGCCTGTACTCGGACGGCATTCCCGGCACCATGCCGGATGGGCAGGGGCAGTTCTCGCAGTTCGACTTAGGATCCGCCGACCACATCGAGGTGCTGCGCGGACCCTTCTCCGCGCTCTACGGCAATTCCTCCGGCGGCGTCATCGCCGTGTTCACCAGGAATGCACCGCCGGGATTCGATCTGGGTTCGACACTGGAATACGGCTCGCTGAATACCCAGCGCTACGCGGGCCTGGTGGAAGGCGACTCGGGCCGGGTCAACTACCTGCTGGATGTCTCGCACTTCCAGACCGATGGCTACCGCAGGCACAGCGAGGCGCAGCGCAATCTCCTCAACGGCAAGGTTCGCGTGAAGCTCGATGATGACTCGCAGCTGACCTTCATCGCCAACGCGGTGGAAACCCCCTACCTGCAGGACGCGCTGGGCCTGACCGCCGCGCAGGTGCTGGCGAACCCGGAAACTGCGGGCACCGGCGCCGAGCCGTTCAATACCCGCAAGGCGCTGGCGCAGGAGCAGCTGGGCCTGACCTATGAGCGCGAGTTCGGCGAGCACGACAGCCTGATCGCGATGATCTACAGCGGCCACCGCCAGACCACCCAGTTCCAGTCCATCCCGCTCGCCACCCAGGCCGCGCCCACCAGCCCCGGCGGCGTGATCGACCTGGCGCGCAACTACGACGGCACCGACGTGCATTTCACCGATCGGCGTGAGTTCCTGGGGACGTCGCTGATCCTGACCGCGGGTGTGAGCTACGACGACCTGGATGAGCATCGCCGCGGATATCTGAACTACGTCGGCACGACCCTGGGCGTGCAGGGCGCCCTGCGCCGCTACGAGACCAACCTGGTGCACGACCTCGACGAGTACTTCCAGGCACAGTGGGATCTCACCGAGCGCCTGCACGCCACCGTCGGGGTGCGCAACAGCATCGTCGACATCTCCGATCACAGCCATCTGTCCGTCAGCGGCGCGCTGCCGCTGAGCGGCACGCGCTACTCGGCGACCAACCCGGCCGCGGGGTTAAGTTACAGCGTCACGGAAAACCTGAGCACCTATGTATCCTTCGGCCGCGGCTTCGAGACCCCCACGCTGAATGAGCTGGCGTATCGCTCCATCGACGGCAGCCTGCCGGGAATGAACTTCGGTCTGCAGCCCGCGCGCAGCAGCGACTATGAAGTGGGCGTGAAGACCCGCGGCGCGGCCTACCGGATCGATGCGGCGCTGTTTCAGATTCGCACCGTCGATGAGCTGGGTGTGCTGACGGCCTCCGGTGGCCGCACGGTGTATCAGAACATCGGCGCCACCCAGCGCCACGGCGCGGAACTCGGGGTCACGGCCGACCTGCCCGGGGACTTTGAGACGCGCATCGCCTATTCGTATCTGAAGGCGGCGGTGGCGGATGCCTACTGCGCGGGACCCTTGCCCTGCACCACACCGCTGATCGCGGCCGGCGACTACCTGCCCGCCATACCGCAGAACATTCTGTATGCCGGCCTCACCTGGCGGGCACCGGGCACGGGATTCGTGGCCACGGCCGAGACGCTGGTGCGCTCGCGCATCTACGCCGATGACCGCAATACCGGCTATGCCGGCGGCTACTGGACCGAGAACCTGCGAGCCGGTTTCGAACAGAAGAGCAGCGGCTGGGAAACCCACGAGTTCCTGCGCATCGAAAACATGTTCAACAAGGGCTACATCGGCTCGGTCATCGTCAACGATGCCAACTCGCGCTTCTATGAACCCGCCCCGGGACTGGGGTTCTTCGTAATGTTCGAGGCGAAGTACCTGGATCCGCGCGAATAGGGCCTGCTCCCGCCCCGGTTTCAATGAACGGCGATCATTTCACTTAAAATCGCCCCCTTCAACCCCCGCAACTGAGACCTGCATCCACGTTGCCGATGCCGGGGCGCTGCCAGGATATGTGCATATCCGGGTAAGCAATGACCATGGTTGAGGCGAGCAACATTAGCGGAAGTCCTACGGACGCCGATCTCAGCGCCTTGGCTACTGCTTTGGACAGCGCCCACGTCATCGCCTACCTGCCCTCGCTGTTCGCCAATCGGGTGACACCGATTCCTTCGCGCGAAGCCTCGGGGACCATCAAGAAGCTCATCGAGCAGTTCCTCTGGCCGATGGCGCAGGACTGCATCGCCCATCCCATCATGAACCGCGTGCGCCAGGCCGCGAACTCCCCGGTGCTTCCCTACCGGTTCCTGATCGCGCCGCTGGACGAGACCGATCACTCCAAGGGCTTCTTCGCCGCGCTGCGCGAACGGGGGCAGAAGCCGTTCGGTCCTCCCGACCTCGTGCTCATGAAGGCGGCCATTCCGGGACTGCAGGAGCGCTTCAGCGCGCGACTGGACGACGTTGCGGCACTGCTGCGCTGGCCGGATTTCCAGGATGAGGCGGCCAGCCGCGCACATTGCACCGAGCGCGCCTGCGTGGTGTACGCCAACCTCGACCAGCTGCATGTCGTCAATGAAATCTCCGGCTTTGCGACCGGGGACCGGCTCATCGCCGAGACCAGCCGCATCCTCCGAGCGGCCACGGTGTCCGCCGGCAGCATGGCCACCCATCTTTCCGGCGACCGCTTCGTCGCCGTGCTGTTCGACTACACCATCAACCAGGCGCGCCATTGGGGTGAGCAGTTCCGCCAGCAGATCGAGCGTTCGGAGTCCTGCGCCCGAAGCGGCGTGACGGCCAGCCTCGGCATTGCCGAACTCGGATCGGGGGACTCGCTGCAGCACACGCTGGCCGCGGCCGAGACGGCCTGCCGCATCGCCAAGGACCGCGGACGCAATCGCGTCGAGCTGTACGTCTCCGGGGACGATACCGTGATACGCCGTCACAATGCGATCAGCGAATCGCGGGAGATCCTGGACGCACTCGAAGAGGATCGCCTCACGCTGTACGCGCAGCCCATCGTGACTCTGGCGGAAGTGCCTTCCCTGAGTCACTTCGAGGTGCTGCTGCGAATCAAGGACGCGGACGGCGAGACGAAGAGCATCTGCGACCTGCTGGCCGCCGCCGATCGCTACCAGCTGTTCGAACGCATCGATCGCTGGGTCATCTCGACCCTGCTGCCGCTGGTCGCAACCTGCGCTGACGCCCTACACGCCCAGCACGCCTGCTTCGCGGTGAACGTCACCGGCCAATCCTTGGGACAACCTGACTTCGCGGATTTCATACGCAGCGAACTACGCAGCCGCGGCATCCACCCCGGACTGGTCGAATTCGAGCTCACCGAGACGGCGGCGGTGCGCAACGTGGCCGCCACCCAGCGCTTCATCGCGCGCATGGCCGAAGTCGGCGCCCGCGTCTCTCTCGATGATTTCGGCACCGGTCTTTCTTCCCTGGTGCACCTCAAGGAACTGGATGTCCATCGCATCAAGATCGATGGCCGCTTCGTGCGCGACGTTCTGAGCAATCAGCGCTCTCAGGCCCTGATCCGCGCGCTGGTGCAGATTGCCGATGCGATCGGCCTGCAGACCGTGGCCGAGTACGTGGAGACCGAGGCGATTGCGGCGCGGGTACGGCAGCTCGGCGTGCACTGCGCGCAGGGGTTTCACTACGGGCGTCCCGTTCCGCTTGCCGAGGTTCTGCAGCGCTGGACCGTGCCGGCGGGCGCCGATGCTGCTCCGGAGGCCATGATTTGTTCCCTGGCCACGGGTGATGCGGCGTAAGGCCGCCGGCAGCTGCCCCGCTAGGAGTGCAGCTTGGCGGCCCAAAGCGCCGCTTCTTCAGGCCGCCCGGTCGCCAGGTACAGTTGCCGCAAAGCCCGGTAGGCCGCCTGGGTAGCGCGGAAATTCGGGCCACGTGCCCGTTCGAGCCCCGCGGCCGCAGCCAGCAACACCGGCTCTGCGGCCGCATAGTCGCGCAAGCCCAGCAGGCAGATGCCAATCGCGGACCGAACGCCGTGGATGAGCCTGTTTTCCGCAGCCAGTGTTCGCACGCGCCACATCTCGACATGGCGCAAGGCCGCCAGGCCCGCCGTTTCGTGATGCAGACTGCACTCTGCAATGCCGTAGTCGTGCCACGCCATCAGGGCATACATGTTGTCCTCGCCCAGGGTCGTCTGCAGCCGGATCGCCGCGGCGCGCGTCACCTCAGCAGCCTCCGCGTTGCGGTTCAGTGAGAGCAGCGCCTCGCCCAGGCTCACTTGGTTGACGAGCGTGTCATGGTGATCCGGTCCCAGCACGCGCTGCGATCGCGCCACCACATCACGCAGCAGGGGTTCGGCCTCCGCGCCGCGCTCCAGGTTGACGAGGGAGCGGGCATAGGCCGTTTCCATGGTGAAGCGATCCGGATTGTCGGCGGGCAGCGTGCCGCGGGCCAGATCCCACGCCGCACGGGCGTAGGGCGCGGCGTCTGCATAGCGGCCCCACTCACTGCCCAGCAGGTTCGCCAGCGCGTAGTAGGGCAGCATGCGCTGGTTCTGCAGCGCCGGACTGCCCCGCGTCTCCAGCGCGATCTCTTCCTGATAGATCGCATAGGCGCTTTGTTCGTGCTGGGTATGGCTTTGCGTGGCGCCGAGCATGTCCAGTGCCGCGCACAGGTCTTCAATGCTGTGCAGCGCACGCAGCAGCGCTACCGCTTGCTGCATCACCGCATCGGCCTGAGGCCACTTTCCCTGGGCGCGCAGCACCCCGCCCTGGAGCGTCAACGCCCGCGCGATGTCCAGCTGCGACCCACCGTGGAGCCTGAGCAGCTGCTGTTGCCGACCATTGGCCGCGAGTGCTTCCGGGTAGCGTCCCAGGTCCATGTTGGATTGCGCGATCAGGCCCAGCATGGAGGCTTGCACCAGAGGCTCCGTCGAGAGCCTGCGCTCCACATCCGCGGCGGCGGTGGTGAGCAGCTCGGCGACGGTGATGTCGCGCCGCCCCTGGTTCGGATCGGGAGAGCGCAGCAGATCCTCCAGGAACTGACCGCGCAGCAGCGCCGCATCCCGCGCCTGGGCGAGCGTGCGTTCCTCCAACGCATAGAGCACCGCGCCCACCGCCAGACCCGCAAGGATCAGGGAAACCAGACTCAGCGGCAGCGCACGCCGTCGCAGGAATTTCCCCAGCCGGTAGCGTACTGATGGGGCGTGCGCCCGAACCGGTCGACCCTCCAGATAGGCTGTGAGATCGGCCGCCAGGTCCTGCACGGTGGGGTAGCGACGCCTGGGATCGCGCTCCAGGGCCTTCAGGACAATGGCGTCCAGGTCCCCGCGCAACTGGCCGGCCCAGTGAGCGTCCAGGCCCGCCGCCATCGCGGCCCGGCTTGGCGGCCCGGCATCATGCTGCGTGACGGCGAGCATGTAGCCGACCGCGCTGCCGGCCTGCGCGTGCGCCAGGGAACCGCTCAACAGCCGAAACGCCAGGGCGCCGAGTCCAAAGACATCCGTGGCCACCGTGACCGGCTCACCGCGCACCTGCTCGGGGGCCGCATAGTGCGGAGTGAACAGCCGGCCGATGTCGGCGGTGGGTTCGCGCAGGTCGCCCGGATCACGCAGTGCCGCGGCAATGCCGAAATCAATGAGCTTGGCCTGTCCGTCCTGGCTCACCAGCACATTCGTGGGCTTCAGGTCCCGGTGCACGACCAGATTGCGATGTGCCGTGCCGACCGCATCGGCGACGGTGAGCAGCAGGCGCACTCGCGCCTTCAAGTCCAGATTCCGGGCGTCACAGTAGTCCGTGATCGGTTGGCCGCGCACGAACTCCATGGCGATCCAGCCGGCGCCATCCTCGATCCCCACATCGATCAGCCGCGCGATCGCCGGATGTTCCAGCCTCGCCAGGATCCTGGCTTCGCCGAGGAAACGTTCCGTACCACCGCCGATGGCCCCGGCATGCAGCACTTTGACCGCAACGATCTGCGGCACCCCGTCGGTGCGCTCCGCGCGGTACACGCTGCCCATGCCGCCGGATCCCTGTGCCTCGAGCAGGCGGAAGCGGCCGCAGATCCAGCCACTGCGGTTGGCGAGTGGCGGCGGACCGGCGTTCAGCAGCGCTGCCGTGTTCGCACGGGCGACGGCGGCGAGCAGCTCGCGGACCAGCTGCAGCAGTACCGCGTCACTGCCACACTGCGACTGGATGAATGCGCTCCGATCTGGTGCCGCCACGTCCATCGCCGCGGCGAATATTCGATACGCCAGCGCTCGATTGACGATCGCGCTCATGCGCCGCGGATCAGTTCGTGGGCCAGCCAGGCCTTGCCCGTGACCCAGCGGCGATTGACCGTGGCGACGGAGAGGCTGAGCGCCTCGGCGGTTTCCTCGATGGACAGCCCGCCGAATACGCGCATCGAGACCACCTCGGCGGCGACCTGATCAAATCCCTGCAGCTCGGTCAGCAGCGCATCGACGTCCAGGGCGTCGAAAGCGGCGTCGTGACTGCCGAGATTCTCATCGCTGAGCGTGACGGGCGTACCGCCATCACGCTTTTCCGCGCGCACGCGGCGGGCCTCATCCACCAGCGCCTGGCGGGTCATGCGCGCCGCCATGGCGAGGAAGTGCGCGCGATCCTGAAAGCCCATCTGGCACAGGCCGGCCATGCGCAAATACACCTCGTGAACCAGGGCCGTCGGACGGATGGTAAGCCGGTGTTCCGAGCGCAGTTGCCGTACGGCAATGGCATGAACGTCGCGATACAGGTGCGCCAGCAGCTGATCCAACGCCTTGCGGTCGCCACCGGACCACTGGGCAATCAACGCCGCGGTATGTGAAGAGTCTGCGGCCTCGGTCATCTTTTCGTTTCGTCAGCCGGGGTATGCGCGGGGCCCAACCTGGCTTTGCCTTAAGCCAGTGAGGAAAACTCTAGCACTTACGGCAGGCGAGTACTGCGCTGCGGTCGCGACCGGCGAGCAGAATCCCGTACCGAGCCGGGGTGAACTCGCTATGGAGTTGTAACTATTTGATTAATCGGTACTCCTCGCCACCCAGCAAAGGAACTGTCGACGGTGCCGTGCATCGCGACTCTCGCCCAGCCCACCGATGTCGGGTCGCCATGAGACGAATTCTCCGGCCGCTGCGCCTTCTCTCAATAGGGAAGCGCCCGTTGAGGGCTGCCAGGGAGATGAGACATGAGCAGCGACCGGACCACGGGCCCCCGGGTCACGCCTGGCTGGGCGTTGGCATTGCTGTTGAACTTGGTGCCAGTCGGCGCTGACGCGGCCGGCTCCCTGAATTCCCATGACTCACCCACTGCGGACGAGGGCCGCTCGTCCGCGGCTCATGCATTGGCGCAGCGCGCGACGGCGCTGCGTTGGATCGCAGGCGCCTTTCCACAAGGCATCTCGACTCTCACCACGGCCGATGAAGCAGTCCTGTTGCGGCCGCTGGTCGCCGGCGAAGGCGATCACGCCCGCCTGGCCATGCAGCAGTTCCTGCTGCATGCGGTACAGGTAATCGCGGTAAACCAGCCATCCGCAACGGTGGGCTGGTGGAATCCGTTTGATGACGCGTGGGTGATCACGAGCTGGTCGCTGCAGGCGCAGCACTGGAGACTGGAGCGCACCCGCGCGCTGCTGGCTACGGATCTGGAACCCCAGCTTGGCTCAGCAGCAGCTCTCCCGCTGCATCCGCTGGCGCAGCGGCTGCGATCATACGAGCAGACCTTGCGCTCCGGGCGCCTCGATTCGCTTACGGCCGACCCAAAGCGGCAGGACCGCGCCTGGTCCACGATCGTCGAGCGGCAGATGCAGCACGACGCGGCGATGCTCAAGCTCTCGCAGGTCCCCGGCTACGAGCAGCTCAACGGCCTATTGCGTACCGCCGTCGCGGCGCGCTCCGCCGACACTGTCGTCGACGCGCGCGTCAAGGCAAGGCTCCTGGCGTTTCCGAAGACGGCAGTTCAGACGCTGCAACCGGTGATGGTGGCACGACATGCTGGCGGCTACACCGTCATTATGCAAAGCCCGGTTGCACCGGCGCTGCTGATTTTCGCGCGGCTGCGCGATCCTGATGACCAATCGGACAGGCAGTCGGCCGCGGTGCAAAGTCTCAACGCCGGGTCGTTGTTCGCCACCGGAGCTGGCAAGTGAAGCGCGCAACTGTGATGACTGGCGCCGCGCTACTCCTCGGTATGTACGGCCACTTCGCAGATGCCCAAAGCCTGCCTTGGCCGGTCGCGGATCACAACATCCTCAAGGTCGACCCGAAGGTCCAGCAGGCCCTCAAAGCCGCCATCGAAAAGATCTCCGAACAGATGATGGTGACCTTTGATCAGTTGAACGGGCCGGCCGGGAGCGGTGTGGCGGTGCCGTCCCGCACTGCAGGCTCGCTGATCGGTGACAGCGCCTCATCCGCAGACCTTTCCGCCGCCGCCGACCAGATGGGGCAATTCCTGATTGACATGCTCGAGCAGTCGCTGAACGGCCCGGGCAGCCAGGCGCCGCCTGCCCCCACCGACTCGAACGGCAGCAGTCCCGGCTCGAATACCCAGAGTGGCAGCGACGTGCCGGATGTCTCGGGACCACTCCTTTCCCTGGTCACGTTTGATGCCGCCGACACCCTGATCAGCAGCAACGGATTCGAGTCCGCGCAGGTGCTCGCCGTCTACATTGATTTCAGCGCCGACGCAGCGACCGGATCGCTCCTTGACCTGCCGAATCTGCAAGTCAACTACTCCGCGGTGACTGCTACGGCGCCGGTGGCTATTGCGGCTGCCGGACAGGTCCCGATCACAGGTGCGGTCCCGAGTTCCCAGGTGGTGACTCCGTCCAGTCAGATTGCCATGCCCTCAAGTCAGGTGCAGACGCCCACCGACGTGATGACCAGCCTGGACCTGCAACCCGCATTGTGCGGCCGTTGACGAGGTGAGATGAATTTCGGGTTCGTCACGCCTATACCTTTAACAGCCAAACAAGAACCACCCGCCGCAGCATGCGGCGCGGATCACGAATAGGAAGGAGGCTCGCATGATATGTCGAGGCGCAATGGGCGCGCTTGCGCTGGGTTTCGCGCTGATCGCGGCCGCCGTTACGGCGGCGCCAGCGCCGCCGCCCAGGCGCCCGCCAGGCGACTTTGAGGCGGCGCTGCGCAACTTCCGTGACGTTGGTGCCCTGGCGATTCCCATCCTGATGCTGGAATTGAATCCGTCCGTCACCGCCGAGGCGCGCACTGCGCTGTATGCGGACAGCGTCCAGGGTCAGGTGGCCTGGAAGGTCTTCTTTCAAGGCGCACTGTGGATACCGGCCAGCGAGTCCGACCGCGACGGCGTCGCGGCCTTCTTCAACCCAGTTTACGATGACGCCTTGGTCACGCGTTGGCGCAGGATTGGTCCGTCCTGGCAATTGACTCAAATCCGGTCGCTGACGGGTGCGGCCGTACGGGGAGAATCGCCAACGCCGCTGCCGAACTGGGTGGTGGACCAAGCGCACCCCCCCGCGCGCGACCTGGCGTTCGCACCGATTCCTACGCCACAGCAGATAGTCGCTCTGGCGGCAGACCTGCCGGCGGTGCACAACGATGCGCTCGCCACCGCCCGCATTGTTGCGTTGAAGAATGCCGCTGGCGGGCGCAACTTACCCGGCGTGCGCAACGTGGCGCGTCTGTTCAGGGCCATGGAGGACGGTGATGCCGCTGAATTGAGCGCCGCGGGGGCTGCCTCGAGTGACGCCCAATCGATCGCCCGCTTACCTGCGGATCTGCGTCACCATGTGGTTGCTTTCGGAGCCGTCAAGCGCAAGTCAGGCGATCTGGTGGTGGCCGGCCCCGCGGCGGGTCCAGGTCTGATCTATCTCATCCGCCGAGCCAACGACGGCGCGGTGACATCGGTCGCGGCCCTCGCGGTCGGACTTGGGCGCCGTGAGGTCAAGCCATCATGAGCAACCACAAGCACCCTGCAGGGCCTGCGCAAATCGCGCGCCTGTTTGTCTGCCTGGCGGCGATCGTGCACGCCGGACTGGTACTGGCCCAAGCCGACGGCGCGCCGCCCACGCCGCCGCCTGCCGTTGGACTACCCGCGCCGTCGCCGTCCTTGGTGGTGCCCACCAGCGTGCTCGTGTACTTCGTCAACCACCCGGGTATCGTGACGAGCATCCCTGCACCCACCGCGGACGGTAGCGGTCCGCAGTATGTATTGTCTTTCCCAAACCCTTCCAAGCACGACTATCCGCCTGCCGTTCTCGACTGGCTGAAAGCCAACAACCTCGTAGCCGACGGCACGGGCCCAGCGCAGGGAGCCGTCACGCCGGCCGGACAGAACTTCGTCAATTACTACATCGATCCCCTGGTCACGAACCAGGAAGCCGGAGCGAAACTTGCGTCCGTGCAAGCCGGAATGGTGGTTCTGCAAAACATGGGTGCGCCGCTGACCCCTGAGGCCAAGCTCGCCAACCAGAATTCCATCAATGATCTGCAGAATGCCATCAATGCGAATAACAAGGTATTGCAGGACTTCGGCACTCAGCAGCGCCAGTCGCGACAAAGTTCCACGGATTCCCTTGGCGCCGCGGCCGGCGCCGAGCTTGGTGCGCTCGGTGCTGGTGTCGCGGCATCGGCTGCACCTGCGACCGGGGAGTCCGGCAGCCAGCCGGACCTGTTCGTGGAGGGCAATATCGCCGGTAACGGCGGTATCTATGACGGCGTCAATGACGCGGCAGTCGATGTGAGTGAGCTGCAGGCCCTGGTGGCGGCGCTGACGGCCGATTTGGCCGACGCCGCGACCATCAGCGAGGTCGGCGGCGCACTCAGTAACCCAGACCCGGTCACGGTCGCCACGCTGCAGCCGATCTACCAGAACTACAGCGTCAATCAGAACGGCACGGTGCAGACACTGGATCTGTTCCCGCAGATGCCGACCGACGTCATGACGGTACCTTCCTCCCAGATCCAAACGCCATCCGCCCAGATCCAGACGCCCTCGGCGGTCATGACCAGTCTGGATCTGCAGCCGGCCCTGTGCGGTCGCTGAATCAGATCCCACCCGCTACCACGAATACGAACGAATACTCCGGAGCATTTTTGTGATGAGAACCACCAGCAGCAGGCGCACGTTGCCCCACTTAATTGTCGCGCCACTGATGCTCGCTGCCACGATGACGCTGTGTAGTCTGCCGGCGCCCAGCCAGGCACAGACCGCGACCACGCTGATCGATCCGGGCACCATTGGCGGCTTCACGGGCAACGTGACCTACCTGCTCTTCGGGTACACCGATGCGCAACGAGGAACCGCCACCGGCGTCAACTATGCCCAGGGATTCGGCGTCAGCGGGGACGGCACGACGCTGGTCGGTGCCGCCGGCACCCCCAGCGGCTTCGCGCATGCCTTTGCCTGGACGGCCAGCGGTGGGGTCATCGATCTTGGCAGCCTCGGCGGCGCATCGAGCGCCTCCATTGCCACGGCCACATCCGGCAATGGGTCGGTGGTGGTCGGGTTCAGTCAGACCGACGCCTCTGGCACTTTTGAACATGCCTTCATGTGGTCGGCCGGCACGGGCATGGTCGACCTCGCGGTCTCGGGCGGCACGACGCTCAAGGGGAACTCCATCGCCACCGGAGTCAGCGCTGACGGCAAGGTCATCGTCGGCGCGTATGTGTCGGGGCACGAGCAGGCATTCCGCTGGACTCAGGGCAGCGGCGTCGTGTCGCTTTCCTCGATCAACAGCGCCGGCTTCTTGAGCAGCTACGGACTCTACGACGGCCTGGGCGTCTCGGCTGACGGCAATGTCGTAGTGGGTTGGATGCAAACGAACGGTCTGTCGGGAACTAATCCGATCGTCAATGCCTATCGGTGGACCGGCGCCAGCGGCCTCGAGGTGCTGGGGACGCTCAACAAAGTGGCGGGCTCCTCGGTCGCGTCGGCGGCGAACAGCGATGGTTCAGTGGTCGTCGGCGCAAGCAACTACGATGCCGCGCTGACCGGATTCCATGCCTTCCGCTGGAGTGCTGCCGACGGCATGATCGATTTGGGAACACTCGGCAATTTCACCGGCCAGTCCTACGCCACCGCCGTCAATACCGACGGCAGCATCGTCGTCGGCACCAGTCAGATCGCTACCGACAACACCAACGGGCGCGCCTTTGTCTGGACCAGCCAGACCGGGATGGTGGATTTGAATACGCTGATGGCTAGCGGCGGCGTGAACATGACCGGCGTCACCCTGACGGCGGCGCGCGGGATTTCCTCCAGCGGTGCCTTCGTGGTCGGGGATGGCATATTTCCCGGTAGCGGCCTCAGCACTCACGCCTACATTGCGCGCATCGGCACTGGCAGCGGTGGCTCGAGTGGCGGTGGTACGGGGGGTGGCAGCACCGGCGGCGGCGGTACGAGTGGGGGTGGGACCGGCGGCAGTAGCGGCGGTGGCACCGGTGGCAGCAGCGGTGGCGTCGGCGGGATTGTCGGCGTGACGACGCCGCAGTCCGTAGTCGCATCCATCGTCCAACTATCGAAGAGTTTGACCGCGCAGATGATCAACAACGCGGTTCTGGCCAGCGTGCTGCTCGGGGTCAACGAGCAGCTCAGTTGCGCCAACTGTGGCGGCGGCTACATGTCGATCGGCAGTTTCACCGTGGGCACACATGGGCGGCGCGAGCTGACCGATGAGTTGACGGCACTCGGGGGCATCTCGTATGGCCAGTACAAGGAAGAGGATGCCAACGTCTCCTCCGCCTGGACGCTGGCCGGTTCACTGCGCTTTGATCCACAGGGCTTTGGCGCTTCCAGGCCGTTTGTCGAGGCAGGTGTCACCGTGTCACCGGCGCAGCAGGTGACCTACCGTCGTTCCTATGTCAATGGAGCCGGTACGGCGACCGGGATCGGCGAGACGCGCACCGGCGACTATTCGGCTTTCGCCCGCGTCGGCTGGATCGATCGGTTGACCCGCGTGGATGAAATTGGCGCCTACGCGCAGTTCACGCGTTCCTGGCAGACCGTAGACGCTTACACCGAGGCAGCGAATTCCGGCAATCCCTTCGAAGCTTCCGTGCCCGGTGGCACCACGACTCAGGCCGCTCTCGGCGTTGGCGCCCAGTACACTCATCTGTTCGGCCGGTATACCGAATTTAATCTCAACGCCGGGGTGGCCCATGCGTTCGGCGCCGCAAGCAGCCTCAGCGCTACGGTGGCCGGCTACGGCGACGTGCAGACCACGCCACCGCACCTGACCTGGGAGACCGTGGGTGGACGCATCGGCCGGCGCATCGGCAAGCGCGTGACCATCGATCTGTTTGCCGATGCCGCCCTCGGGGCGCATCAGATCGGCAACAGCGTCCATGGAGGCTTCGACTTCAACATCCGCTTCTGAGGCGCAACCGCGCCCCAGTTCGTTTCAGGCTCTCTTCAATTCGATCCTGCGGGCGCTGTTGACTTCGAATCGCGGCGGGCAAGTCCCAGAAACCTGCTAGTAGCCGATCGTGAACCGGCGCCGCACATGCCGCGGATGCTCGAGCTCATCGACCAGGGCAATGGCGTAATCGTCGTAAGAAATAGAACTCTTGCCCTCCGCCGTCGCGACCACATCGTCGCCGCCCAAGCGGAACTTTCCGGTGCGTTCGCCCGGGCCGATCATGACGGCGGGTGAAAAGAAGGTCCAATCCAGCTGGCTGTCGGCGCGCAGCAGTTTCAGCAGCTCCGAACCTTCCTTGATGCTGGGCAGCCACTCGGCCGGAATCTGCGGATTCTCCATGACCAGTTTGCCGTCCGCCGCCTGCAGCGAGCCGGCACCGCCGACTGCGATATAGCGCTTCACCCCGGACTTGCGCACCGTCTCGAGCACCTTCACCGAAATGCCCGGATTGAAGGGCGCGGAGCTGATGACGGCATCATGCCCACGGACCCAGGCGGCGGCCCGATCCGGCTCCGTGACATCGCCCTTCACGGCCTTCAGATTCGGTTCGCTGGGCGCCTTCTCGGGATTGCGCACGATGGCCGTGACCGAGTGACCGCGCGCCAGCAGTTCCGCGGTGATCTTGCTGCCGATTCGCCCCGTCGCGCCGATGAGAGCCACTTTCATGTTTCAACTCCTGCCATCCAAATTGCCACTGCAAGTATTATGATCGCAACCGCGAAGCTTGAAAGGGGGGGGATCATGAACAATCGCCGATGGACGATCGCGGCCTGCGCCGCCGCGCTGCTGCTGGGCGCGACAACCAGTGCGAATGCGGCATCCAGCTGTGCCGGGCTGCTGAAGCTCGCGCTGGCGGACACCTCGATCACCAAGGCCGTGCAGGTCCCAAGCGGACCCATACCCCCGGCGCCCGGGGCCCCACCGCTCGCCGGCCAGCTGCCGGCCCACTGCCGGGTCGAGGGCCTGATCGGTGCGCACACCGGGCGCGACGGCAAGGCCTACGGCATTCACTTCGCGCTCGCCATGCCCGGGAACTGGAATGGCCGCCTGCTGTACCAGGGCGGCGGCGGTCTGAATGGTTCGGTGCAGCCGCCCGTGGGCGCGACCGCAGCCGGAGACACCCCCGCACTGGCGCGCGGCTTCGCCGTCGTCAGCAGCGATTCGGGTCACCAGGGCTCGGTATTCGATGCGAGCTTCCTGGCCGACCAGCAGGCCGCGCTGGATTTCCTGAACCAGTCCATCGGCAAGGTCATGGCAGTGGCTCGGCCGCTGCTGGCGTCGCACTACGGAAAAGGCGCGGCGCACAGCTACTTCGTCGGCTGCTCCACCGGCGGGCGTGAAGCCATGATTTCCGCACAACGTTATCCGGGCGAGTTCGACGGCATCGTGGCGGGATCCCCGGCCATGCGCACCAACTACTCCAATCTCGCGCTGGCCTGGATCACTGCCTCGCTGAATACGGCGGCGCCGAGGGATGCGCAGGGGCGCTCCCAGACCGGGCAGGCGCTCTCGGA
This sequence comes from uncultured Pseudomonadota bacterium, assembly GCA_963726995.1. Classification (GTDB taxonomy): domain Bacteria; phylum Pseudomonadota; class Gammaproteobacteria; order Steroidobacterales; family Steroidobacteraceae; genus DAIDKA01. The sequence continues at coordinate 556,175 of CAVSEP010000006.1, read as the reverse complement.
CTCCGATCGCAAGCTGGTCGTCGCCACCCTGCTCAAGACCTGCGATGCCCTGGATGGCGTGCAGGACGGCATGATCTTCAATACTCGCGGCTGCAACTTCGAGCCCCAGCTGCTCCAGTGCAAGGGCGAGAAGACCGACAGCTGCCTGACGACGGTGCAGGTGCAGGCCATCGCCAAGGCCTTCGCGGGGCCGCGTACCGAAGCGGGGCGGCAGATCTATCCGGGGTTTGCCTACGACACCGGCATCGGCTTCAAGGGCGCCGGCATTCCGGGACTCTTGAGCGGCGGTACCATACCGGAAGCCGTCGCCTCGGCCCGCGCCGGTCTTGATTTCGATGCGCTCGCGGCGGCCGCCCACGACGCGCGGGAAATGGCGGGCGACACGAATGCCTGGACCAACCTCAGTTCATTCAACGGCCACGGCGGCAAGCTCATCTTCTTCCATGGGATGAGCGATCCGTGGTTTTCGGCACTGGACACCGTGGACTACTACCAGCGCCTCAAGGGCGAAAACGGCAATGCGCCGGTAAGCGACTGGAGCCGCCTGTTCCTGGTACCCGGCATGGGCCATTGCGGCGGCGGGGAGGCCACGCTGGACCATTTCGACCTGCTCACGGCAATCGTCGCCTGGGTGGAGCAGGGGCAGGCACCTGCGCAGGTGACGGCCACGGGGCGCGCCTTCCCCGGCCGCAGCCGTCCGCTGTGCCCCTACCCGCAGCATGCCCAGTACCAGGGCAGCGGCGACAGCGAACAGGCCGCGAACTTCAGCTGTCGCGAATGATGCTCAGGCGTCCGGTTCGATCACGGCTCCAGCGCGATCACCTCGGCGGCGAGCTCACGGGTGCCGCGCAGGGAATTGGCGATCAGGCAGCCGCGCTCGGCCTGCTCGAGCAGCCGGCGTGCGGCGGCAACGTCAGAGCCCGGTGCCACAATCAGTTTCACGGTATTCGTAAAGCGCGTGAACTGCGGGACCTTTTCGACCCGCTCGAGCACGCCCTGCATCTGGCACTCCAGATGCAGCCATTTCAATTGGCCGGTGCGGCTGATGGCGCGAAAGGTGAGGATGAAGCAGTCAGCGAGTGCGGCGCATAGCAAAGTCTCCGGAGACCACACGCCACCGGGCCCGTCAAATTCCGGGGGTGAGGCGCTCTGGATCGGCGGCAGCTGCGGGGAGTTGACGGCCACCAGCCCGGTCGGCGCCGCCGCCGCGCCCGCCGTATACAGGTGCGGATAAGGATGCATCACTAAACCCCCACGTGCTCAATGGCCTCGGAGAGGAGACGTCGCACTTCCTGCGCCATCGCCGTCAGCGACGGATTTCCGGCCCGTTCGAGGGAGGACACCGGATCGATGCAGGCCACCTCGACTTTGTGGTCGGCCGTTTCGCGCACAATCACATTGCAGGGCAGCAGCACACCCAGCCTCGACTCCTGCTGCAAGGCCTCATGCGCAAAGCGCGGATTGCAGGCGCCGAGAATGCGGTATTTCGGAGAGTCCACGCCCAGCTTCGCCTTCAACGTGGCCTGCACGTCGATGTCGGTGAGCACGCCGAAACCTCGGGACTTCAGTTGGGCCGTCACGTCGGCAACAGCCTCGTTAAAGGATCCGGCAACAGTCTTGGCCAGGTAGTAGCTCATTTTCATCTCCTCAGGGAGCGTGCCCGCGAGCGCGAGCAGAACTCCTCGTACATCAGTCCGATGATCCGGGTCGCGACGCCGGAGGGCAGTGAATAGATGACGCTCTGTGACGCGCGCGTCGTCACGACGATGCCGGCCTCGCGCAAGACGCCCAGGTGCTGGGACAGGGCCGACTGGCTTAGCGGCACGCGCTGATTGAGCTCCCCAACGGCCAACGGCCCCGCGACCAGGTTGCAAAGAATCATCAGGCGCTGCTCATTGGCCAGCGCGCGCAGGAGTTCGGCCGCCGCCGCCGCGTGCGGGCGCATCTGGCGGTCGGCGCGCGCGAATTTGGCGCCTGCCGTGCGGGTTCGTGGTGTTGGCGTACTCATTGCGGAAAATCCGAATTGGAAGCCCTCAGTCGTTATATTTAGAATATGCCAAATTAGATAGTATTAATATTAGAACCTAGGCGGCGCGCGCGCTGGATCAGCAATCGGTGGTTATCAGCGCTGGTCGCGAACGGCCTGATAGCCAGCGAGCGCCGCGGCGCGCGCGGCGCGATGCTCGACAATCGGCATCGGGTAGGTGTGCCCGAGGCTTACACCAGCCGCCAGCAGCACCTCGGGTGGGGCCTCGAACGGGGTATGCAGGTACACATCCGGCAGCGCTGCCAGCTCTGGACACCAGCGCCGGACGTAGCGGCCCTCGGGATCGAATTTCCGACCCTGCTCGATGGGATTGAAGATGCGGAAGTAGGGGGAGGCATCCGCGCCGCTGCCGGCGACCCATTGCCAGCTGGCTGCATTGTTGGCGAGATCCGCATCCACCAGCGTGTCCCAGAACCAGGCCTCTCCGTGGCGCCAGTGAATGCGCAGATGCTTGATGAGAAAGCTCGCCGCGACCATGCGCACCCGGTTGTGCATATAGCCGGTGTGCCACAGCTCGCGCATCCCGGCATCCACCAGCGGATAGCCGGTGCGCCCGGCCCGCCAGGCGGCCAGCTGCGCGGTGTTCTCGATCCAGGGATACCGATCGAACTCGCCGCGCCAGTTATTTTCCGGCAGCTGCGGGAACTGCACCAGCAGTTGGTACGAGAATTCGCGCCAGCCGATCTCAGCCAGGAACTTCTCGCCGTCGGCCTTGAGGTCGGGATCGCGCGCGGTGACAGTGTGGACCGCAGCCCAGATCTGCCGGGGTGAGATTTCACCGAAATGCAGATGCGCCGAGAGGCACGACACGCCCGGACGATCGGGGCGGTTGCGCAGCTCTTCGTAACCCAGCAGGTTCTTCGCCAGGAAAGTCTTGAGCCTGCGCCGGGCGCCCTGCTCGCCCGGGCTCCAGGTATCCGCAAGGCCGGTTGCCCAATCGGGTGATCGAGGCAGCAGATGCCAGTCAGGCAGCGAGTCGCCGAGTCCCTCCAGCGCGCCGAGCCGCACCTTGGGCGCTCTCACGCAGTCGGCGATCGGTACCTTCAAGGCGGCGCGCCAGAACGGCGTGAACACCTTGAACGCCGCGCCCTCCAGGGTGCGGATCTGCCCCGGTTCCCACAGCAGGCTGCCGGGAAAGCTCTCCGCTGCGATTCCCTGATGCTCAAGTGCCTGGGCCACGGCCTGCTGCGAGGCACGCGCCTGCGGTTCGTAGCAGCGGTTCCAGAGCACCGAACGCGCGCCCGTGCGCCGTGCCAGCTCCGGCAGCAGTTCGTGCGCATTTCCCCGCAGCAGCACCAGTCCACCCAACGACTCGCGAAGTGCGTTCAGGCTGTGATGCAGCCACCAACGTGATGCCCCGCCGATCGGTCGTCCGCCCACCTCATCAAGCACGAACACGGGAATGACGGCGCCGCGCGCGGCCGCGTGGGCCAGCGCCGGATGATCCGCCAGCCGCAGGTCCTGGCGGAACCAGACGATAGAAGGGGAACTCATGCCGGCAGGCTGAAGCGGAACACGGATCCACGCGGCGCATTGGCATGCACGGTGATCTGCCCGGCATGGCACAGAGCGATGCGCCGCGCCAGACTGAGCCCGATGCCGGAACCTCCCGCCTTGGTCGTGAAGAAGGGCACGAAGATCTGCTCACGCGCCGCGGGCGACAGACCCGGTCCGTTGTCGACGACCTCGATGAAGCACAGCCCGTCCTCGCTGCCGCAGCGTACTTCGATGCGCGCCCCGGATTGACCTCGGATTGCCTCGGCGGCATTGCGCAGCAGATTGATGAGGGCCTGCTCCAGCAGATCCGCATCCGCCCGCACGGTCAGGTCCGGCGGCGACACAGCGCTTCCATAGCCGATGCCGTCCTGGTCGAGCTGCGGGGCGAGCAGACGTTCGACACCTTCGAGAACGCTTTTCAGCAGCAGGGGTTGCAGCTGGGCTTGCGGCAGTTCCGCCACTTTGCGGTAACGATCGACGAAGCGCATCAACCCCAGGCTGCGGCGCCGGATGGTCTCGATAGCGGCGGTCACCTCCTCGGTGTGGCCGCCGGCGCGCAGCAACGCGTCCAGGCTTTCTGAGAGGGAGGCGATGGGCGTGAGCGAGTTCATCATCTCGTGGGCCAGCACCCGGGCCATGTCGTCCCAGGCCTTGTGTTCGACCGCATCCAGATCACCCGCAAGACGCTGCAGGCAGATCAGGCGCTGCGCCGTCCCGCCGGGAACCGTGAACTGCGAAGCCGAGGCCAGCACCTGGCGATCGTCCGCCAGCCTCAGGATCTGCTGCGCACCGGGGGGCAGCGCCGCCAGCAGGCCCGCGGCGGTCTCGCCCAGGGCCGGCAGCTGCTCGAGTCGCGGCGCGGACTCGCCGAGCAGCCGGTGCGCGGCGCGATTCACCAGCTGCAGCGCACCGTCCGCACTCACCACCATGAGCGCCGCCGGCACCGTATCCAGCAGCGTCTGCAGGTAATCCCCGCCCTGGCGCTGCGCGCGACGATCGGTGAGCAGATGCTGTCGCGCGCGCTCGAAAGCCGATATCCGGTCATCCGGAACCGACGAACCTGGAAGCGGCGCCTCCAGCGCGCCGGCCGAAAGTGACTCCAGGAAGCGCTGGGTGGATCGGTCGGCATGTCCCACCACCCTCACCAGATCCGCCACCACCAGCGCGCCACAGAGCACTACGACGAGTGTCGTCGCATACAACTGAGTCGCGGTGAGCAGCCGCAGCACGAGGAAGATCAGCACGGCAAGCAGTACTGCCCGCGCCAGCACGGCGAGCTGGAAATGTCTCGGCAACGCGCTAGAGCCCATGCTTGGACATCCTGCGGTACAGCGCCGGACGGCTCAGGCCCAGGGCCTCGGCCGCCAGGGAGATGTTGCCACCATGCTGCAGCAGTGCCCGCTCGATGGCGGCGCGCTCCAGAGAATCCAGGTTCAGCGTCTCCTGCGCCCGCCGCCGCCGCGTGGCGGCGGCAGCCACCATCACCGTGGCGAGCAGCTTGTCATTGCGCCAGGGTTTGAGCACGAAATCGGTGGCGCCGTGCTTCAGGGCTTCCACCGCCAGCGAGACCCCGCCGTAGGCCGTCATCAGTACCACCGCAAGACTGCCATCAAGTGCCTGCAGGCGCGCCAGAGCATCCAGCCCCATGGCGCCGCTGCGGTCACCGGCGAGGAAATTCATGTCGAGCAGCGCCACGTCGAAGCTCATCGCCTCGAGCTTGCCCTCCAGACCATCCGGTCGATCCAGCACTTCAATGACTTTGCAACTGCTGGCCAGGGCGATGCGGGCGGCGCGCTGCACATCGGCATCATCCTCGATGATCAGAATTGCCGCATCCTCGATCATGCGAATCGAATCCCTTAGCGTAAGTGTTCACTTCCGGACACCGCTTGCCGGCCGCCTCGGCCTGGAATCACGCAAGCACCTGATTGCCGGACATTTTTTATCACGGGCGCCTGGCCATACACTAGCCGCCATGGCCGCCGCCGTGAAAAATCCCACACTCAGCGCCCCGCTCCACTGTGCCATGGACCGGCCGCGTTCGCAGCCCTGGTGGCGGCTCAAGCTGTGGCAACAGCTGCTGCTGGGCATCGCGGCACTGGTCCTGGTGTTCCTTGCCGCCGCGCTGCTGCTGGGCCCCGTGCAGCGCAGCGTCAGCATTCCTGCCGGCAGCCTCACCATTGCCGCGGTCGAACGCGGCGTGTACCACGACATCATCCCGCTCACCGGTGAAGTCGTTCCGCACGACACGGTCTTCCTGGACGCGGTGGAGGGCGGCCGCGTCGAGCACCTGCTGGTGCAGGCCGGCGACAGCGTGACCCAGGGCCAGCCGCTGGTGCAGCTGAGCAATACGGCACTGGAGCTGGACGTGCTGGATCGGGAGGGCCGCCTGGTGCAGTCCATTACCGAATCGCAGTCCTACCAGACCCAGCTGGAACAGAATCGGGTGGCCAACCAGAAGGCGCTGGCGCAGATCGACTACGACATCGTCCGCCTGCGGCGTGCCCTCGAGCGGCGCGAGGCTCTGGTGGCGCAGCACCTGGTCGCCGTGGAGTCGCGCGACCAGATCAAGGATGAACTCGACAATGCACTTGCGCAACGCCCCATGCAGGAAGAGAGCAACCGCCGCCAGGAGGAACTGCGCGCCAAGCAGCTGCCCCAGCTGCAGGCGCAGATCGCAAAACTGCAGCAAGACCTGGTGGTGACGCACGGCAAACTCGCCGACCTCACGGTGCGCGCACCGGTGAGCGGGCTGGTGACCAGCCTCGATCTGACCGTGGGCCAGAGCCGCAATCTCGGGGACAGGCTCGCCGAAATTACTCCCGCCACCGGCTACAAGCTGTCGGCCACCGTCGATGAGTACTATCTCACCCGCGTACGCAACGGACAGGCCGCGAGCATCCTGCTCGATGACAAATCCTGGCCGCTCAAAGTGACGCGGGTCTATCCGCAGGTCAAGAACGGCACTTTCACGGTCGACCTTGCCTTCGATCGCGCCACGCCCGCCGGCCTGCTGCGCGGGCAGACCCTGCAGGGAAGGCTGTCGCTGGGTGCCGATGCGCCGGGCCTGGTCCTCGCATCGGGTGCATTTCTCGAACGCAGCGGCGGGGATTGGGTGTTCGTTGTCCAGTCTGATGGACACACAGCCCAGCGGCGGCGGATCAAGGTCGGCCGACGCAATGCCGATCAGGTGGAGATCCTCAGCGGCCTGACGGCGGGCGAGCGTGTCATCACTTCTGACTACAACGGCCTGGAACGCATCGACAGAATCGATCTGAAATAGCGGAGAGCCAAGCATGTTGAGCCTGCAGAACATCAGCAAGATCTATCGCACCACCGAGGTGGAGACCCACGCCCTGTCGCAGGTGTCGCTGGTCGTTCAGCCGGGCGAGTTCCTGGCGATCATGGGCCCGTCGGGTTGCGGCAAGTCGACGCTGCTCAACATCTTGGGTCTGCTCGACAATCCGGACAGCGGCAGTTATTCGTTTTTTGGCGAGGAGGTCGCGAAGCTGCGCGAGAAGGAACTCACGCGCCTGCGTCGCGGCAGCGTGGGATTCGTTTTCCAGAGCTTCAACCTGATCGATGATCTGAATGTGTCCGAGAACGTCGAAGTGTCGCTGCTCTACTGCGGCATGAGCGGCGCGGAGCGCCGCCGGCGAGTCATGGCAGCGCTGGAGCGCGTCGGCCTCACGCACCGGGCCCGGCATCTTCCCAGTCAGCTCTCCGGCGGCCAGCAGCAGCGGGTCGCAATCGCCCGCGCCCTGGTCGGGGACCCGAAGCTGATCCTGGCCGATGAGCCCACCGGCAACCTGGACACTGAGAACGGCACCGCGGTCATGGACATGCTGACGCAGATCAACCGTGCCGGCACGACCGTGATCATGGTGACGCACTCTCTGGTGCATGCGGCACTGGCGGGGCGTACCGTGAAACTACTCGATGGCCAAGTGGTCAGCGAAACCCTGCTGGCTGCGTAACGCCGGATCCGAAGGGCAATGTTCCGCAACTACCTCGCCGCCGCGCTGCGCACCTGGCGCGTAACAAGCTCTACATGCCCATCAATGTGCTCGGGACTGGCAGTGGGCTTCTCTGCGCGGCGCTGCTGGTAGCCATCTCGTTTATCCGCGAGCGAACTCGAGGATTTCATTTCCGGTTACCAGCCTCTACCGCATTTCAGGCGGTTGCTCCAGCATGCGGGCCCTGGGCGATCGACGATCTAGGGAGGGTCTGAAACGTGCCTCGGCACAAGCTGGCCTTTCCCCGAGATTCGAGGCGATCAGGCGCCTGATAACACCTTGCGGCCGGTTTGCGATCCTGCGCCATGGGAAGGTTGAGGCACACGAGCACCGGTTCTACTGGGCGGATCCCAACTTCTTTCAGATTTTGCCGCTGCCGGCGGTCGCGGGGGACCTGAAGACCAGCGCTTTCGAACGGCCCGATGATCTGGTGCTGACCCGGCGCATGGCGCGCAAGTACTTCGGTCGCGATCCGCCCGCTGGCGAGACGCTTGGAGAACATTCAGATCAACCGGAAGACACCATGCTGCGTGACGGCGGTGATGGCGGACCTGCCTCCGAACACCCATCTGAATACAGAAGTCTTCGCATCGGCAAAGGCCCTTGGATCCGCGTGCCACTGGGCACCTTTCGCGCCTATGACCGCACATGCGCCTCGGCACATGCGCATTTACTGGCGCCGCACGCTTGCGCAAGGGTGCTGCAAAGATTGCCCGCGATGGAACAAGACTCATGCGGACCAGCCTTCGGCCAGAAGGCAGAATTCGCTGCCGGATCTACCTCGTGCCCATCAGCGCCATTCATCTACGCGAACCCGGCGCCTTTGCCATGACACCGGCCGGCGATCCGCGCGCGCTGCGACGCCATTGCCATCGTCGGGTCCGCATTCTGGTTATTGCTGGCGTCAACTTCGTGAACCTCATTACCGCGCGCTCCGGGCGGCGTGCCATGGAGGTGGGCGTCCGCAAGGCTGCCGGGCCCGCGCCGCGATGTACTCTGCTGCAATTTCATGACTGAATCAATCCTCGTTCACGCCGCAACGTTGTTGGCTGTCGCACTGGTGAACTTGCTGTTGCCTTACCTGAATGCGCATTCACCACGGGCCCGGCATTCAAATATTGGCATTGGCCGGTGCCGACGCTAATCGCTGCCGTCACGCTGGGGGCGCGGCTGCTCGGGCTTCGCAGTCCCTATCCGGCTTCTGTGCTGTCCGCCTTTCGGCCCACCGCGCATCCTGCGGGCGGCAGACGCGGCAATCGGCGGCTCTGGCTCGATTGCGGCAGATCCTGGTGACCGGCCAGTTCGCGATCCTGATCGGACTGATCATCGCACCGCGTGATGTATCGGCAGACCGTCTTCGCGACCCGGCAGGCTCTGCGTTCGACACGGATCAGATGCTGCTTATCCAGTTCCCGTGTGATTTACAGGGTTGGCATTCGTCCGAATTGCGCAGGCTGTCGGGAGTTCGCGGTGTGTCCTGCTCGGGATTTCCAACCTTGTTCCGGACCCTAACGCATCAACGGCTGGCTCCTCAGAACGACAGGTCGGAGCCGTTCTCTTTGCACGTTGATCTTCCGAATCGTCGCGGAGCCCTTCTTCGCCGCTCGGTTTGTAGCGCACATTCAAGCCCGTGGCAGGTCGGACCTTGGGAAGTGCCGGAGGTCACCTACTACGTGTCGTCAATGAAACTGCGGCTCGGCGCCTGGGATTTGCCAAGCCCGCTGGATGCCATCGGCTACGAAGTGCCCGTTTACGATGCCAATCCACCCAGCAGCCGCCAGTCATTGGCGTGTCCCGGATTTCTCGTTCGGTTCAGTGGAGCAAAAATCGAAGCGCCGGCATTCGATGTATACCGAACGACCCCGGGCTCGATCTGATCGTGAAGTTGACCGGCCGTGAGATTCCCGAGACGTTGAGCGCCATCGACCGGCTTTGGACGGCAACGGCGCCGAGCACCCCATTCACCGTGTCTTTCTAGAAGAACACATGCAGACTATGTATTCTGGCCATGCTGCGCGAGGCACGCTCTTCAGGTCTTCGCCTCGAGTCGCGGTGTTCCTCGCCAGCCTTGGCCTCTTGGCCTTGCCGCATCCATCGCTGAGCGGCGCACTAGAGAGATCGGGTACGCAAGGCGCTGGGAGCGCGACACCGGAAACATCATTCGCCTGCTGTTGCAGCAATTTGCCAAGCCCGGTCCTATGGGCCAATCTCATCGCCTGGCCGGTGACCGCCTATGCGATGCACCGCTGGTTGCAGGGTTTCGCCTATCGACGTGGATCTGGCGGCCTGGCTGTTTCCCGCGCCGCCGCGCTCGCCCTGTTAATCGCGCTTTGGACCGTGAGCACCCACTCGATTCTGGTGGCACGGGCCAAGCCGGTTGCAGCGCTGCGTTACGAATAGGACGCGGTCGGATGTTTCGCAACTGCTTCGCCGCCGCACTTCGTCATCTGTCACGCAACAAGCTCTACACCGCCATCAGCGTGTTCGGTCTATCAGTGGGACTTAGCACGTCGCTGCTTGCCGCACTCGTGATCCACGACCAGCTCAGCCATGACCATTTCATCCCGGGATACGACCGGGTCTATGTGGTTACGAGCGCCATCACTCCCCCTGGGCATCCGACGATTTTCGTCGACAGTACCCTGTCCTTCGTCGGCGCAGAACTGGCCCTAAAATTCAGCGAGATCCATGCGGTGACGCGCTTAATGGCCGACCATGCGACCCTGCGACATGCCAATGTGAAGGCAGACGAGCACGTCTACTGGGCGGATCCGAATGCCTTCGAAGTCCTGCCGCTGCCAATGGTCGCAGGCGACCTGAAATCGGCACTCTCGCAGCCCGATACGATCGTCCTGTCCCGAAGTGTGGCGCGCAAGTACTTCGGCCGCGACTCGCCGCTCGGCGAGACGCTCCTGATGAGCGTGGACGGTAGCACTGCGGGCCACGCGCTGTCGGTGGCGGCGGTGATCGAGGACTTTCCGCCGAGCGGCACGCATCTGACGGCAGGGATATTCGTCTCCTCCCTGGCACCTTGGACCCAGCTGCACCAGCAGGAAGTTGTTCCCGTGAGTGAAGCGCGCACGCAACTCGGCGTCGGCACCCACACCTACCTGAAATTCGCTCCACACGTTTCCGCACAGCGCGTGCTTCAGGCGATGCCGACGATGGCCCGGGCGGTATTCGCCGGGCCGCCCAAGGGCTGGGCCGTCGCCCTGAGCCTGGTGCGCATGGACCGCTTGGACGCGGACCCCTGGCTCAATCCCGAGTTCTCCAGCAGGCTGCTGATGCTCACAGTCGTGGGCTTCGGCATTCTCCTCATCGCCGGCATCAACTTCGTCAACCTGCTGACGGCGCGCTCCGCACGCCGTGCGAAGGAAGTGAGTGTTCGCAAGCTGGCGGGTGCTCAGCGGCGTGTACTGGTGCTGCAGTTCCTCACCGAGTCGATCGCCTATGTGATCGTCGCGTCGCTGCTGGCCGTCGCGCTTACCGAACGGCTGTTGCCGTACGCGAACGTCTTTCTCCTCGCCAGCGCCACGTTCAGGTATTGGCAGGATCCTGCGCTGGTCGGCGCCGTCTTGCTTGTGGCGCTCTTGCTCGGAGCAACCGCGGGCGCCTATCCCGCCCTGGTCCTGTCAGGCTTCCGTCCACTACGAGTCCTGACGGGGGAGCCCGGGCAGTCGCGCCGCGCTGGTTTGCTGCGGCAGATCCTGGTGACGGGACAGTTCTCGATTCTGATCGGTCTGATCATTGCTGCCGCCGTGGTGTACCAGCAGCGCCAATTCGCCATCCAGGACGCGCTGCGTATCGACTCCGACGAGATGCTGCTGATCCGCTCCCCCTGCAACCCGGCGTTCACGTCGCAGGTGCGCGCGCTGCCCGGCGTTCGCGGCCTGGCTTGCTCGGCGTCCGTCCTGGTGGATCATGGGGGCGTGAACGTCATGCTCGTGAAGGACAAGGTCGGTGCGCAGCAGCTGCTCTATCCGATCTACGTGGAACCCTCACTGTTCGACCTCTACGGCATCAAGCCCGTCGCCGGCGGCAATTCCGGGGGTGTCGCGGGCACGTACTACCTGCTGAATGAAACGGCGGCCCGGCAACTTGGGTTCGCAAGACCCTCGGATGCCATCGGTTACGAGCTGCCAACGTATCGTAACCGCGCCGCGCCGGTCGTCGGCGTGGTTCCGGATTTCTCACTGGACTCAGTGCAGCACCGGATCGAAGCGCAGGGATTTGTGGTCACGGCTCAGGATCCGCTCTTCGATCTCATCAACGTCAAGCTGAACGGACATCAGATCCCCGAGACCCTGAGCGCAATCGACCGGCTCTGGACAGAGACCGGTTCAAAGGGACCGATAAGTCGCGTGTTCCTCGAGGAGCATATCCAGACCATGTACCTCGCCATGCTGCGCGAGGCCCAGCTGTTTGGCGTCTTCGCCATGGTGGCCGTAGTGCTTGCTTGTCTGGGACTGCTAGGGCTGGCGGCGTCGATTGCCGAACGACGCACGCGCGAAATCGGCATACGCAAGGCTCTCGGGGCCGACACGGGTCACATTGTTCGACTGTTGCTGCAGCAGTTTGCCAAGCCCGTCCTTTGGGCCAATCTGATCGCCTGGCCGGTGACCGCATACGCCATGCACCGCTGGCTGCAGGGCTTTGCCTATCACGTGGATCTGGCCGTGTGGCTGTTTCCCGCGGCAGCCGCGATTGCGCTGGTGATCGCGATTGCGACCGTAAGCACCCACTCGATTCTGGTGGCACGTGCCAAGCCCATTGCGGCACTGCGTTACGAGTAGCAGCCGGCGCAACGCGATATCATTGACGGGATGCGGCCCGGTCCGCACCGACGATGTCACAGACGCAACGAATCCAAGTGAGCAGGAAGATGAATCGATCGGCATTGCTCGTGCGCTCCACGCTGGGGCTTGCAGGCCTGGCTGCCGGTGGGTTGATGCTTGGCCCATCCGCGGCCCACGCCGAGCCGCTGGCGGTGCTGGACCGCTACGGTGCCTATGTTGCCGTGGAGCCCTACGGTCCCAACGTCGTGCGGGTGACCATCAGCGACGATCGTGACTTGGCAACCGCGAAGCCCGGTTACGGCTTCATTGCCGACAGCGACGCGAAGGGCTGGGCGCACACGAGCGGCCAGGCAGGCGACCTGTTCGCCGCCGCGGGCGTCAGCGTCGAGGTCGCCTCGCAGAAGTGGCCCGGACCGCCCGACCAGATGGCCCGCTATTTCGCCCCATCGCTGCCGTCGGTGGTCATCACCCTGCGCGGCCCCGACGGTCAGGTGCTGACGCGGATGAATGCCTGGGAGAAGGCTCCGCACCTGGTGGCGGGTGAAAAGACCTATCGGGTGGGTGCGAGTTTCAGCACGACGCCGGATGAGCACTACTACGGCCTGGGCCAGAACCAGGAGGGAGTCCTCGACTATCGAGGCCGCACCGTCGACTGCCGGCACAATTACGACGCCCCGGCGGGCGAGACCGTGTGCGTGCCTTTCCTGGTCACCAACCGCGGCTACGGCATCGTGTGGGACAACCCCTCGGACACCCACGTCTCGGCCGCGGTCAATGGTTCGACCCATTGGCAATCCGAGGTCGGTGAACGCGTTTCATTCTTCGTGATCACCGGCAGGACTACCGATGACCTCTACGCGGGCTACCGGCGTGTTACCGGAACTACACCGTTACCGCCGAAGGCCGCCTTCGGCCTTATCCAGAGCAAGGCCCGCTATGCCAGCCAGCAGGAGATTCTGGATGTTGCCCAAGGCTATCGCAGCCGCGGCTATCCGCTGGATGTGATGGTGCTCGACTGGTTCTACTGGACGCGGATGGGGCAGCTGGATATCGATCCCATCGCCTTCCCTGACCCGGATGCCATGAACCGGACACTGCATGATGAGGGCTATCACAGCCTGATCAGCCTCTGGCCGCGATTCGAGAAGGAGTCGCGGTATTTCAATTTCCTGGCCGAGAAGGGCTGGCTGCTGAAGGATAGGAACGGCAACCCCGTCGATGGTCTGCCCGAGCGCAGCGATCGCGCCGGCGCCCTGATCGACGCCACAAATCCCGATGCGCGTGCCTGGTATTGGTCGAAGATCCGCGACAACATCGCCTCGCGCGGCTTCGACTGGTTCTGGCTGGATGAGACCGAGCCGGACCTGGTGCCCGACGGGTTCTTCTATTCGATCGGCTCGGGCGATCGCTATCACAACGTATTCCCGCTGCTGCACGTCGAGGGCGTGGCCCAGGGGTCGCGCCGAGATCGCCCGAACTTGCGTAGCCTGATCCTGGCGCGCGCGGCCTATGTCGGCTCCCAGAGAACCGGAGCCCTGTTCTGGTCCTCTGACATACAGCCGACCTGGGAGGCCCTGCGTCGCCAGGTCCCTACCGGGCTGGATTTCGCGGCGTCCGGCCTGGCCTATTGGGGCAACGATATCGGCGGCTGGCAACCGCTTCCGGAGGAGCACAAGGCCGAGCGAGCGTTGTTGATCGACCCAAGGGAGGCGCGCGACACCGTCGGTGGCGATGAGGACTATCCCGAGCTGATGGTGCGCTGGTTCGAGTACGGGACATTCCTGCCGACTCTGCGCCTGCATGGTGACCGCAAGCACACCGAGGTCTGGGCCTATGGGAAGCAGGCCGAGAGCGTGATGTCCGAGTATCTGCGCCTGCGCTACAGCCTGATCCCCTATCTCTACAGCCTGGGCCACAAGACCTACGAGACGGGTGCCCCGTTCATGCGCGCCCTGTTCATGGACTTTCCCAACGATCCGGCGGTCAGCAACCTCGGCGATGAATACATGCTGGGTCCGGCGCTTCTCGTGGCGCCCGTAACCGAGCAGGGAAGGACCAGCCGCACGGTCTATCTGCCCGCGGGCACCGAGTGGTACGACTTCTGGACCGACGAGAAATATTCAGGCGGCCAGACCATCACCGCCGGCGCCCCCATCGAGCATATCCCGGTCTTCGTGCGCGCCGGCTCGATCCTGCCACTGGGCGCTCAGGTCCCGAGCACGGCCACACATCAGGCGCTGCAGGAGGTGCGGGTCTATTCCGGCCACGATGCGCAGTTCGCGCTCTACGACGACGACGGTATTACCTACGGATACGAAAAGGGCCAGGGCAGGACCGCAATCCTGGTCTGGAACCAGGCCACGGGCAAACTTTCGGTGACCGGGAACACGCCCATGGTTGGCGATCTCGCATCCCTAACCAAGGTCGTTGGACACTAGAACTGCCAGGGGCCTTGCGGCTACTTCGTTGCGGAGGGATCACCGCTCGGCGGTGGCGCCTGATCATCCTGTCCCTTCGGCCCCAAGCGCTCGACCAGTATGGGTTTGAGGGCATCGGCCCACCGTTGGTAGGCCTTGGCGGTGAGATGCAGCCCGTCAATGGTCATTCCCGGCAGCAGCACCCCGTGATCGTCGGTCAGGCGCGCATTGATGTTGAGGTATCGAATCCCGCGGCCGTCCGCCAGCCGTGCAATGCCTCGGTTGGCCGCATCGATGATCGGCATGACCTGGATGTTGTCGGCGCGCGGCGTAATGCCCATGAGCACGATCGTCGCCTTCGGTGCGCGGGTACGCAGTTCCTTCAAGAGAGCCGCTACGCCGCGAACGGTCTCCGCTGCACGCGCCTCCGTGTCATCGGTGGGTGACACGTTGCCGATATTATTGGTGCCGGCGAGCAGCACGATGACCTTGGGATGCACGCCGTCCAGTTCGCCTTGCTGCAGGCGCCAGAGCATGTTCTGAGTCTTGTCCGCACCCCAACCAAAGTCGGCTGCGTTCCAGCCCTTGAAGTTCTCGTTCCAGTTCCTGAGCAGATCGGCATATTGCCGGTCGCGGGTGCCCCAGCGCCTCGTTATCGAATCGCCGAGGAAGTAGACATCGATCCTGCCCTGCGTGCGCTTCGCTAGGAGCTGCTCATGCGCTTTGAGGGAATTTGCATCGGTCCGTGCCATCGGCCGGTCGGCGCGCTCGATTGGCGGGTCGCCTGCGGCGTAGGCCGACCCGCCTGATCCGCAGACCCATGCGAGCGCGAGGTGAATCATCAGTAAAGGAGCGATTCGGCTTGCTACGCGCATGGTGGATACCGTCCCGAATGAAAACATTGCCACGGCATGCCGCTCAATCGTATTGCCTCGTCGGGACCAGTGAGGAAAGTGCCGAAGGTGTCTTCACCCTGCGTGCAATTCCGGGACGCCCATGAAGTCAATTTACTGGCACTCGAGTACTTGTGCGCCCGCCACCCGTATCCTCGCGGTCACGACCTCGTCGGTAGCAACCTGCGTGGCTTCGCGCTCGGCTTTCGCTTGTGCAGCCCGAGCGCAATCCGATTCCCGATCGCAGCTTGGCACCAAGCTGCGCGCCAGGGCATCCAACATCGCCGTGTACTGATCTGAACAGTTGTTCATCGCGGCATGAGCGACGGCGGCCGAGGTGGATTCAGGATGGTCAAAGCGGGGTATGGCGGCCCGGACGCATTCCAACCAGGCGATGCGCGTGAGGTCCAGCTCCCTGGCGGCCTGGTGCGCGGAATCCTCGGTGTGCAGCGGCGTTGCCGCGCCGGCAAGTCCGCAAAGAGAAGGAGTGGCGGCAATCGCGATCATCAGCGGGATCAGACTCTTGCGGTTCATAGTTGCTCCCTCGGGCGCACGCGCTGCCTGCCGGCCGAGCGGGAATCATATACCGCTGGGCGCCGCATGCATGCGCCACCTTGCGCATCGCCTGCCGCAAAGGTGGAGCGGCCGCCGGGTTTGCCTAATAATGTGGGCGTTGCAGATATGATGAGTGTCGGCAATCCGTCAGCGCATCGACTGTGCGCCGGTCAGTAAAGAAGGGGGAATATTCATGAAGAGTTTCGTCCGGTCCGTTCTGGCCGCTGCGGCGCTGGCTGCCACCGTATTGATGACCGCGCCCGCAGCCGCCCAATCGGCCGCGGCGCCGCCCGACCCGATGGCCAATCCCTGTCAGCGCGCCTGCCTGGAAGGCTGGGTGAACAATTATCTGGAAGCCATGAAGGCGCACAACGTCGATCCGGCGCTGTTTGCCCGCGAGGTCAAGTTCACCGAGAACGGCATTCACCTCCCCCTGGGCGGGGAGGGACTGTGGTTCGACATGACCGGCATCGGCAACTACAAGTTCTACGTGCCGGACATCGAGACCCAACAGGTCGCCTTCTTCGGCACGGTGCAGATCGCCGGCCGCGCGTCGGCACAGGGGCCCGCCAAACCGACCATCGTGGGCCTGGTGCTGCGCCTCAAGATTCGCAAGGGCAGGATCACCGAAGTCGAGCAGCTTTCCATCCGGCCCGAGGTGCAGTTGGGCCCTGCCACGGCGGCCGCGCCCCCGCGTTTCCCGCCGACCGGCGAGGCGGTCGAAGCGAACGGTGCACCGCACCCGATCTTTGCCGAGGTGATCCCGCCGAGCGAGCGAATGAGCCGCGCGGACCTGATCCGCACCGCCAACTACTATTTCACCGGCATGGCCCCCAATGACGGCAAGGGCTACTATCCCTTCACCGACGACTGTCTGCGGCATGAGAACGGCATCATCAGCGCCGGCCCCAAGGATCCTTCAGCGCCCAATCGCCAGGGCTGCAAGGAGCAGTTCGAGAAGAGCCTGAAGGGTGTCGTGAGCCGCATTCGCGACCGCCGCTTCGTCGCCGTGGACCGCGAGCGCGGCATCGTTTTCGCCTTCGCTTTCTTCGATCACCACAACATCAACTGGACCTGGCAGCTGGGCGAGCTGTTCAAGATCGAGAAGGGCAAGATCCGCCGCATCGAGGCCATGTTCCAGAAGGCGCCCTTCGGCACGCCATCGGGTTGGTCCACTTATGAACAGGCGATGTCCGAGGACATTCAGGACGTCCGCTGAAGCTTTGCACTGAAAATCGAAAATACAGATCAGGGGGAAAGTAATCATGAAGAAAGCGATTCTGGCCGTGCTGCTGACCTGCGCCGCCGCGCCCGTCCTTGCGCAGCAGGGAGGCGCCGGCGGTCCGCCGCCCAACCCCTATGCGCCCCTGCAGGATCACCCCAGTTGCAGCCGTGACGAGCTGAAGCGGCTCACCGCTGCCTATGTCGAGGCGCAGGGGAAGGGCAACATTTCGGAATTGCCGATGGATCCCAAGGCGCACTATCTCGAGAACGGCAAGGACGTCGATGCCGGCGCGGGCATGTGGACGAAGCCGCTCCAGGTCGCCCATGCCATGAGCTTCCATGACGACAAGCGCTGCAAGACCTTCACCGAGGTCATCGTGACCGGACCCGTTCCCTATGTCATCGGCACGCGGCTCTATGCGCACAATGGCAAGATCATCCGCGTCGACAGCCTCGTGACCAAGAAGGGCGACTGGCTGTTCAATGCCAATTCATATCTGAAATTTACGACCAAGGAGGATTGGTCGCCGCTGTTCAAATACCAGCTGACCGAGCCCAAGGAGATGATCCGCGGCGCCAATGCCTATCTGGACGGCTTCGCGGATAAGTTCACCGACATCCCCTGGGGCACGCCCTGCGCGCGGCTCGAGGGAGGCGCCTATACCAACGTCAAGGGTGATCCGCATGCCAGTTGCGAAGTCGGCCTGCCGGCGGGCGTGCTCTACATCACCCATCGCGACTACCTGATCGACGAGGAGCTGGGCGTCATCAATGTGTTCTGCAGGTTCGGCGGACGGGCCGAGTCGCCGGATAGCCACTCCTTCCGCTACATCGACGGCAAGATCCGCGCCGTACATACGCTGACGCCGATTCCAGGACCACAGGCCAATGACGATGGCGGCATGATCCGCGGCGCCGCGGACCCGAACGCACCGCGCCCGGCCGGCGGTGCCAACCGGCCGCGCACCTGAAACTTGGGGGACACACCGATGATACGTCGATCACGGCGATTTCCAGTGCCGAGCCTTTGGACGGCGGCATTGGCCGGACTCGCAGCTGCCGTGCTGGGTGCTACCGCGCGGGCCGCCCCGCCACTGCCGGACTTCACGGGCGTGTGGAGCACCTATGTCGAGTCTGGAAGGGCACCTCCCGGCGGCGGTGGCCGTCGCTCCATGGCACCGCTACCCTTCACGCCGGAGGGTAAGCGACGTAACGATGAATACAAGCAGCTCCAGGGTCCCGAGCAGGCCAACTCCGGCGCCTACTGCGTCGATTATGGCATGCCCATGATGATGGAGATGGCCGGTGGCTACCCGCTTGAGTTCATCCAGAAGGGGGATCAGCTGACCATCATTTTCGAAGTGGAAGGGGAGACCCGCAGAGTCTTTCTCGGCAAGCGGGGCGTTCCCGAGGAGAAGCGGATTCCAAGCCGCCAGGGCTACTCCGTGGGCCATTGGGAAGGCAACACGCTGGTGGTGGAGACGGGCGATCTGCTTGATGGCGAGGACCAGTTTCATCCCCACAGCGAGCAAGCCCACATTACTGAAAGGTTCGCCCTCGGAACGGACGCCAAGGGCGTCAAGTTCCTAAGCTATTCCATGAAGATGACGGATCCGGTGTACTACACCACCGCCGTGACGGTGGATAAGAAATTCGCCTTTGTACCGGATGGATTCCTGATCACCTACCGCTGTCCGGATGAATTCTGGCTGAAGCTTCTGAAGGCACGAAGAGACCAACTTCATGCCGGCAAGCCGGCAGACGCAACAATGAGCGATGTCTATAAAGCCTGGGAGGAGACGCAGAAATGAAATCCAACATTCACCGCCTTGCCGGGTTCGGCCTGATCGCCCTCGCATCTGTCGCGCTGACCTTCAGCCATTTGGCGCAGGCTCACCACTCGGCCGCTGCCTTTGACTTTACGAAGACCCTGACAATTGAAGGGACCGTCAAGTCATTTGAAGTGATCAATCCGCATACGCACGCGCTGGTCACTGTGGCCGATGCAAAAGGCACGCGCGATGTCGACTTCGAAGGACACAGTGCCAGTAACTTCTACCGCGCGGGATATGTCCGGGGCGCGGTGCAGCCGGGGGAGCACATTCAATTACTGATTGCGCCGCGCCGTGATGGAAAAGACGGAGGATTCATTGTGTGGTTCAAGACACAAAAAGGCCTCGAAGTCGGATTTCGGTCGCTCGCTCCGACCGGCGCCCCCAAGGGATCCGGACAGTAATCGCCTCGACACAGGACACCCCGCAGCTTCTGACTGCGGGAGCGTCAAGTGCATCACGCCGCGAGCCGCTGCCCGACATGCACCGGCATCGCGGCTGAACGACTAGGCCATTGCCGGCGGCCCGAAAGCGTTGGCTTCCGCCTTTCCCTTGCCGATGCAACCCCAGAGGGCGAATCCGACGAACACGATGAGCGCGGCGAGCGGCACGGCAGCGTTGAGCTGAGCGCCCAGGTCGAGCCGATGATCCCAGATCATCATGGCGGCAATCGTCAGGACCGCGGGAATGAGCAGCAGCCATCCGCTATGCCCCATGTCGTGCAGTCGGCGGGCATTGAGGACGATGGCAGGGAACAGCAGCACCAACAGACACCACTGGGGGTACACGTTCGCACTTGCCTGCGCGTACCACCAGACCACGATCGCGAGCGGAATCAGCGCGCCTATGAAATGTTCGCGCGACGTGCGGCCTTTGGAGTGCACGAACAGCGTATCCCAGGTCGTGGCCTGCCCTGATTCGCCCAGCGTCAATGGGCTACGCTGCAATGCTCCCTGGTAGTAGCCCAGGTAGGCCAGCATCAGAACGCCGTTGAGGGCAACGGCAAGCACCGCCAGCAGCAATGGCAGCGGCTGGTGCTCGAGCAGCGCCCAGTAAAGAGCACAGGCAGAAGTCGGCATCACCACGCACAGCGCTGCCGGTGTGAAGATGCCGATGAGAAGCAGCGCCCCCGTGACCAATTGGATCAGCATGGCAACCGTCAACAGGCCGGAGTGAACGAATGCGCCCATCAGTTCCACGGACAGCGGCTCATGGCCCGTCGGCACCGACCATAGGGACAGGAACAGGTAGTTGGCGCCGCTCAACAACATCCAGGCGCCGAAGACGATGCGCCCGACCAATACCAGCTGCCCCACTGCCGGGCTCGTTGCGGCTTGCGCGCCGCTTCCGAACTGCGGCTTCGCCCGCAGCGCGAACATCGCGCGAAAGCAACTGAAGAAAGCCACGCACAGGAGCACATTGCTGGCCAGCACCCTGCCGCCGGCCATGACGCTGCCATAGTTCCAGCTCGACAGCGGCGCGTCCCACCAGAACACGCAAAACGCGACGGGCATGCACACCAGCAGCATGAGGGGGGTGAAGAAGCCCAGCAGTACGGCAATCCCGGTGAGCAGTTCCACCGCCTTGACGACGTCAAACAGATGGCTGTGAAGCAGGGCAAACAGCATTTCGTGAGCCAGGGGTCGAGTGGTGTAGTACCCCGGCTGCGGGAAGATGTGAACGAAGTGCTCAAGACCCGCCGGAATCATCCAGGCCGCATACCAAAGCCGCACGAGCCAAACTGCATATTTCATGTTGTATCCCCCTGCTTAGAATCGTCCGGCGCCTAGGATGTGGCGCAAGTCGTTGACAATGCAAGCCTAAGACAACGAACTTCTGTGTCTTTCGTTCGAACCCATGAAGCGCGAACCATCTATTTACGCTTCATCTCAGGACGCGTAAAGGGACCCCAGCGCGCGCCGATCCTCAAGAAACCGGTGACGGGATGGATCAGGTCAGCCCAGGTATTCAGACCGGCCCTTTGCGGTGTAGGCTCACCGCCATTACAAGAACGGGAACGTCGATCCGTCCCGGAGGGGACACTCTTGAAGACACTCGCCGCGTCATGCCTGATCCTGATGTCCAGTGCCTTCGCGGCCGGCGGGCCGAAGGCACCGTCGGCTGCCGCGCCTGCCTGCGACCGCGAGTGTCTGCGCGGCATGGCTTCCCGGGTGCTGTACGCCCTGGTCGACCATGACTCGAGCAAGCTGCCGGTGGCGGCCGACCTGCGAGTCACCGAGGACGGCATCGAAAAACCGCTTGCCCAGATCGGGCTGTTCAAGACCGTGACCCGGCTGCGCGGCTATCGCCAGGACATCATCGACGAGCGTGCCGGCCAGAGCATCGCGGGGGTCATGGTCGAGGAAGCCGGTGCGCCGGTCATTCTGGTCGTGCGCGTCAAGGTGCAGGACGAGAAGCTCTGCGAGCTGGAGTTGGTCGCCGCGCGCAGCCGCGCGGAGGGCCTGAGCTTTACCATCGACACGTTAAATGCGCCCAGTGAAGAAATGACCTTCGCGCCACGCCCGTCGCAGCTGGCGACGCGCGAGCAGGCGATCGAGATCGCCTTGCACTACCCGAAGGGCCTGAACTCCACTCAGACCTTTGCCTCAGTGGGAACCCCTTTCGCACCGAACGCCCGCCGGGTCGAGAACGGGGCGGTGATGGCGGGACCGGACTGCGTGTTCAGTCCCACCTGCAAGGACATCGCCACGCAGTCACTCGAGATCTTCAAGCGCCTCGGCCACGTGACCGTGCGATCCATTTACGTGGATGAGCGCATGGGCATCGTCGTGCTGCGCCTGTCCTGGAACGTGCGTGGTCCGGGTTCAGACAAGCTGACCACGTTCGAGCTGTTCAAGATTTACGACGGACAGATTCACAAGGTCGAAGCCTACATCCGGCTGCTGCCGCCGGAACTCGAACTGGGTGGATGGCCTGTTACAGTTAGCCAACCTTAGACGGCCTGGCCGTTTCGGTTGACGGCACGGCGTGCTTGTGGGTGCTCTCCGGAAGCGAGGAAAACGTCGGTAATTGGAACAAGGTGGATATATGCGCAGCATTCTGTGGGTGGTTCTGGCCGCATTGTTTGTTCAGGGGGCCCAAGCCCAAATCAGCCGGGCTCGGGTCACGGGGGGCGAGATCAGCGGCACGGCCGAGAACGGCCTGTCGATCTTCAAGGGCATTCCGTTTGCCGCACCGCCGGTTGGCGCGCTGCGCTGGAAGGCGCCGGCGCCGCCGCGGCCCTGGTCGGGGGTGAAGCCGGCCGACGCTTTTGCGCATGCCTGCATGCAGGCGCCGAATTCACAGGGCAACACCGCACCCGTCAGCGAGGATTGCCTGTACCTGAACGTGTGGACGCCGGCCAAATCAGCCGGCGAGAGGCTTCCCGTCATTGTCTGGATTCACGGCGGCGGCTATGTGGGCGGGTCCACCAGTATCGGCATGTATGACGGCTCCGGATATGCCCGCAAGGGCGTGGTGCTGGTGAGCCTGGCGTATCGGCTCGGACCCTATGGCTTCCTGGCTCATGCGGATCTTAGCCGCGAGGGCGGACACGGTTCGGGCACCTACGGTATCCAGGATCTGGTGGCGGGTCTGAAGTGGGTACAGAAAAACGCTACTGCCTTTGGCGGCGATCCGCGCAACGTCACCGTCTTCGGACATTCGGCCGGCTCCGGGGCGGTGAGCATTCTGGCGGCCAGCCCACTCGCCAAGGGACTGTTCCAGCGCGTCATCGCAATGAGCGGGAGTTCTTTTGCTCCGCTGCAATCCACGAACGAGGCCGCCTCCGGACTAAGCATCCCGACGCTCAAGCTGGCAGAGGAAAACGGCGCCACCTTCCTGTCAAGGCTTGGCGCAAAGTCGATCGCCGAGGCACGCAGCCTGAGCGCGGACGCCGTCCAGGCCGGCACCGGCGGCGGACTGGCATTCCGGCCCGTGGCCGACGGGTATGTGCTGCCCGCTGATCCCTATTCCCTGTATCAACAGCGCAAATTCCGAGACACGCCGGTACTGCTCGGGGATACTTCGGATGAAACCCTGGTCTTCGGCGGCCCCAAGTCGCTCACTCCCGCCGCGTTCGAAACCCAGATGAGACTGCAGTTCGGCGAGCAGGCCGAGGCCGTGTTGGCTGTCTACCCTCATGCCACCGATGCTGAAGCCGTAAGCGCTGCGCGGCACGTGCGCAACGACCTGCAGTTCGACTGGAACATGTGGACCTGGGGCCGGGAGCAGTCACAGCTGGGCAAGGGCAAAGTGTTCAGCTACTACTACAACAACCATGCCCCGCAGGCCGAAGGCTCAGGCCATGGCAGCGACGTGCCCTTCCACTTCCAGACGCTGGCGGTTCGGGGCACGCCCCGCAAGGAAGACCTGGCTCTGTCCGACATGATCAGCTCCTACGACGTGAACTTCGCGAAGACCGGCGATCCCAACGGTCCCGGCCTGCCGCAGTGGCCTGCCTTCACGGACCAGAATCAGCAGGTCATGGTTTTCGATGCCATGCCGGGTGCGCGCACCTATCCGCTTCTCGAGCGGGTGAAGGTGCTCGATCGGTACTTCGAGCGGATTCGCAAGGCGCAGTAATAGGAAAGGAACCTGAAGCACCGGCGACGCGCCGCCCGATCCAGATTCATTCAAAGGGGCCGTACCCAGCCGCACGGTGGGCCGGCTTTGTCCCGCGTCTGCCGGGTACAACCACGTAAACTGACTTTGCGGCGGTGATTGCTGCCACTGCCGCATTTGCGGGTCCAGTTCTTGCCGCAACGTACACGGAGCATCGAGGAATGAGGTCATGGTCCTGACACGCAAGCCCGCCGCCGTCCTCGTGGCCGCAGCCGTGCTGATGTCGACTGGGGTCGCCGCCGCAGCGGACGCACCGGCGTCGCGCCCTGATGGCAGCACGCCGCTGCAGTGGGCGGTCTTCGAAGGTAACGTCGCCGAAGTGAAGCGCCTGCTCAAAGCTGGTGCCGATCCCAGGGTGGTAAATGACTACGGCGTCGACGCGATCCAGCTTGCGGCGGACGAGAGCAACACCGAGCTCATTCGGTTGCTGCTGAAGGCCGGTGCCAACCCCAACTCCGTGAATGCGGACGGCGAGACCATACTCCACCTCGTGGCGCGCAGCGGTAATCTCGATGCCGCAAGACTTCTCGTAAATGCCGGCGCGCTGGTTGATCCGCGCGAGCGCTTCGGCGGGCAGACTCCTCTGATGTGGGCGACCGCCCGGCGCCATCCAGACCTGGTGGAGTACCTCGCCTCGAAAGGAGCGGACGTGAATGCGCACTCGGCGGTGCGCGACTACGCCCGTGTCGCCACGGCCGAGAGCCGCGCCAAACAGCTCGACCGCGGCGGCTTCACGCCGCTGATGTACGCGGCGCGCGAGAACTGTCGCGAGTGCGTGCCGGTCCTGCTGAAGCACCACGCCGATGTGACTCTCCCCGATCCGTCCGGTATGCCGCCCTTGTCCATTGCCCTGATGAACGGCAACTGGGACCTCGCGAAGCTCCTGATCGAAGCGGGCTCCGACGTCAACCAGTGGGACATCTACGGACAGGGGCCGCTGAACGTGGCCATCGTGAACGAGACCGTGCGCGGCAACGGCAACCCGTACGACCAGGACGTGCCAAACCGGCTCACCGCCCGCGACGTGGTCAAGATGCTCGTGGAACGCGACGCGAATCCGAATCAGCAGCTCTACTACCACGCGGTGGCGCGCACGATCCTTGGCGCTGACACAGGTCGAGGCACGACCCCGTTCCTCAGTGCCTGCGCCAATGGCGACATCGAGATCGTGAAACTGCTGCTCGCCCATGGCGCCAATCCGAGGCTCGCCACCTCCGATGGCCAGGGCCCCATCATCCTCGCGACCACCGCTCGCACCGGTGGCAGCGGTTTTCCGAATTCGCGCATCGCGGGCGTGGCGGCGCCACGGCGCGAAACGATCGATGACCTCCCGGAAGCTCAGAAAGACGCCAAGGGCCCACGCGTCAATCCGACGGTCGAACTCATCAGGCTGCTCGCCGCCAGCGGTGCGGATGTGAATCTCATGTCGAAGCGCCACTTCCTGCAGCGCACGCGCGGCGGTTCGGCACTTCATTACGCCACTCGGGCCGGCAACAAAGAAGCGATGGCAGCGCTGGTAGACCTCGGCATCGACGTGAACGCAAAGGATGAGGACGGACTGACGGCGCTCGACTACGCGATGGGACGCGGCTACGTGCCCTTCCTGCAACAGGCACAGGCTCCGCGCAAAGATCTGGCGGATCTTCTGCGCAGCTGGGGTGCGACGGTGGAACTCAAAGAGACGCCGAACTGGCCGCCACAGGGCGCTGCCGTCGGCACGGCCGTCTACGACGCGGTCATCTGGCCGGTGGATCCCGTCGGACCTTGAAATGCCCCTGCAGGTCCGGCGCCTTCGCCTTGCTCTGCCTGTCGAGCCGGTTCCCAGGAGACGCGCGCCCAGGCGGTCGAAAGCCAGATCGTGGACGGCAGTGTAGCCACCTCATCAGGTGGCAGCTGGCATCGACTAATTGGTCATCTTCCTCTCACCTGCGGTCCGCTGGCGGCGTAAGTAACGAAATGTGAATGAGTTTCCCTGGTTTCCCCCTGCGACGATTCGAGCGCCGATTCGGGCGGCGTGAGAGGGATTCCACGCCGGCGCCGAGGTCACTTTGAATGCCGGGAAATTCGTCTTTGCCCGGTTGACAGCACAACTGCCAATTGCGCGGACCGCGACAGCGTCGCATCATGCGCCGTTGTATTCTAGACAGCCGTGCTTTGCTGTGCGGCAAAAGTATTCACAAGTATTTAGGTCATATTCGAGTTCGGGGGGTTGACGTCATGATAAGCAGGAATCGGTCATTCCTAGTCATATCGCTGCTTTCATTGGCCATTCTCGGCAGCGTATTCGCCGACGTGCAGGCAGAGGAAGGCAAGGCACCGGCGCTCAAGCAGGCCCTCTGGTCCAATCCTGCCACCTGGCCGGACGGGAAGGTGCCGCGCGCAGGCGACGAAGTCACCATTGAAAGTGGCAAGGACGTGGTCCTCGACGTGAGTACGCCGCCGCTGCACGGTTTGACCGTCAAGGGCAAACTCAGCTTTTCGGATCAGGCCGACCTCGAGCTGACCACCGAATGGGTCATGTTGTTCGGGGAGCTGGAAATCGGCACCGAAGCCCAACCGCATACGCACAAGGCGACCATCACCCTCACCGACAATGTCCCGAATGAAGAAATGGCGGGCATGGGGGATCGCGGCATCATGGTCTTAGGGGGAACGCTGAACCTGCACGGTGACCGGACGAACTCCTGGAGCAAGCTGGCGAGCACCGCCGAAGCAGGCAGCAGCTCGATACAGGTGCTGGATGCCAAGGGTTGGCGGGTCGGTGACCAGATCGCCCTCGCCTCAACGGATTTCGATCCCCATCAGGCGGAGCGGCGAACCATCGCCGGGATCCGCGGCAATACCATCACGCTCGATAAGAAACTGGACTACATGCATTACGGCAGGATCACCTTCGGCGTGGATGAGCGTGGCGAGGTCGGCATGCTGACCCGCAACATCCTCATCCAGGCATCGCCCGATGCCGACAAGACACTCTTCGGCGGGCATGTGATGGCCATGGTCACGAGCAAGATGTACGTCTCTGGCGTCGAGTTCAATCGCATGGGCCAGAACATGCATCTGGCCCGCTATCCCATCCACTGGCATCTGGTCGGGGATGGGAAAGGCCAGTACATCCAGAACTCCGCGATTCATGACACCTACAGCCGTTGCGTGACCGTGCATGGCACCAACGACGTGCGCGTGGAAAACAATGTCACCTACAACACCATCGGTCACTGCTTCTTCCTCGAAGACGCCGTGGAGCACGGCAACCAGTTCGTGCACAACCTGGGGATCCTGACCAAGTGCCATCCGGATGCACCGTGCGTCCCGACCAATCTTGCTGCGGCCGGAGAGCCCCGGGCGGGATCGAATGGGCAGGCCGCAAAGGACATCCTGATCCCTTCCGACAACACGGCGTCGACGTTCTGGATCACCAACCCGAACAACATCTACCGGGATAACGTGGCCGCGGGTTCCGATTCGAACGGCTTCTGGATGTCATTGCCCGAGCACCCGACGGGTGCGTTTCAGGACACGGACGTCAGCAAGGCCACATGGCCGCGCCGAACGAAATTCCGCGAGTTCAAGGGCAACGTCGCCCACTCCAACTACGACGCGTTCATGTTCGACCGTAACGTTGCGCCCAATGGCACTTTCAGTGTGACCGGCAGCTCGCATATCGGCCTTGAATATCCCGCTGACGCGAACAGCAAGGAGGTGGAATCGGTGTTCGAGGATCTCACCGCCTACAAGAATCGCAATGGCGCCATCTGGGGCCGAGGTGAGATGCACCTATTCAGGAACCTGAAGCTGGCCGACAATGCGATTGGCTTTACACACGCGTCCGGCAACTTTGGTCGCTCCGCCTTCACGTCAGAGGTCGTCGACTCGCTAATCGTGGGCGAAACCGAGAACCTCGGTAATCCCAGGACTGACGCGGAAAAGGCTTACGGCCGCAGCTTGCCGAAGCCCGAAATGCCGGATTACCCGATCCGCGGCTACGAGTACTACGATTACCGTCATGACGTGGAGAATGTCACGTTCCGGAATTTTAAGGACAATGCCACGCGCAAGACCGGAGCGATCTCCTACCTGATGTATACCAGCTTCGGAGTCAGCTCCAACAACTCCGTCGAGCACGTGAAATTCATCAACGCCAAGCCAGTGTATTTCCCGCCGATGGAACGTAAGTGGGGCAGCGACAATGCAGGAAGTACGGCCTATAAGACCGCAGTGATCCGTGACAAGGATGGTTCCTTCGGCGATGGTCCCAATTCCTACGTCCTCATCAACGACGGCGTCAACGACAGCATCGCGGCCGATGCGAAGGACTGCGAGATCAAGCCCACCTGGAACGCCGCCGTTTGCAAGGGCGATGTCGGGCGGCTGGACATCGGCGGCCCCGGGGGCGGCGGCGCTGGCGGCTTCGGAGCAGGAGGGCCAGGTGCTGCTGGTCCTGGCCCAGGTGTCCGTCCGGCTGGACCCGCCGCCGGCGGTGGACCGGGTGGTCCCGGTAGAGGTATCGGTGGAGGCCGTGCCGCTGCAGCTGCTCAGCCGCCAGTCGTTCTCAGCCGCGATGGCAAGAACTACGACCTGACCCGCACCAACGTACGCGCCGGCACCGAGATCAAGGTGACCACCGAAAGGCCGTCCATGGACCTGCGCCTCAGCGAACTGGATCGCGGCTCGTGGGTGATCTTCGACCTGCCGGGATTCACCACTGCAGCCTCAGGTACGCGGCAGGACAGTCTGGATGCGCTGCGCAAGGCCAGCGACACGTCGTACTACAAAGGCAAGGATGCGCTCTGGGTGAAGGTCGTCTCCGACGGTGTAGGCGCCGACGGCGGCGGCCCGGGCGCCGTCGGAGGCAGCATCCAGGTCAGCCGGTAAGCGGATCGATTATGGGGGCGAAAAAGACCGGCTGTCGTCGACAGCGATGAGCCGGTAAACGCGCTCGAAGCGCGCTTTGTCGACGATACCGTAGTCGCTCGGTGCGTACTGAATCAGCCAGTCGCCCGCATTGCCGAGCAAGGTGTCGCCACCGGCCGTTCGCGAAACGGTGAAGGGCTCATCGATGCGCTTCGCGAACACGGGTGCCGGACGATTCCTGTAGAGGCCGGGTTGTCCGCGCACCGTCGGCGACCGCGGGTCATACTTCGCGTCAGACCGGTCACGGGATACCGACCAGCGATCGCCGGTCGAGCCGGTGATCAGGGCGTCGCCCAGCGAGTAGCGATTGACGCCCACGGCGCTGATCAGTTCGCCGGCGCTGTCGGCAAACACGACGCTGACGGTCTCATCCTTGACGGCGCTGCGCGCGTCGGGATCCGCCGCCAGGTTCGGGTGACCTATTTCATGGGGTTGCGCCAACGTCATTCGATGTTCTGCACCTGCATCCGATGGTGGTCCGATTCGTGCTGGGTCTGTTTCACGACCCAGACGTATCCAAGCGAGGTGCGCAGTTGTGGATGACCACTCACGACACTTCACTCCTGGACACGGAGCTGCTGCGGCGTGATCAGTTCTGGTTCATGGACAAGGACAATCGCCAGGCCAGCCGACTCTACCCGCTGACCGACTTCAGTCCGCGCAAGGGCGAAGCGCTCGAGAAGGCTTACCTGCGCGCGCGTTACGGTGGGGTGCCCTTCATCTCGCGGGCCGATCTGCACTGACCCGATGCGCGGTGGAGTCGTGATTTTAGGATAACGGTCCAAACTAAAATAAGACCGAACCCTGTTCTAGGTTCGATTTCCAGGTTTTGGGACCATCCCACCCCTTGGCAGTAAGGTTGCGGGACAGTTGAGTGCTGATGCACTCGGCGCTTGTCGATCAGACTTCATTTACCGCTCATATTTCCGACATAAGTGAGCGATAAGTTGCTATATTGTCGCTCATGCGCTGGAACTGGCAGGACCCGGATTGGCCGAATTTCCATTACCGTCCGACGCCGTTGGCGGAGCGGGAAGGCTTGTTCCTGCGCCAGAGCGGGGTCGTGGTGGGGACCGTACGCCATGTGCCCGACGCCGAAAGATTGCCGCTCGTCATCGAGCTCATCAGCACCGAGGCGCTGAAGACTTCCGAGATCGAAGGGGAAATCCTGGATCGCGACAGCGTTCAGTCTTCACTGCGACGGCAATTTGGCCTGCACAGTGACGCACCGCGCTCGGCGCCGGCGGAGCAGGGGATTTCGGAGCTGCTCGCCGATCTCTACCGGCGTTGGGGAGATTCGCTGGATGACGGCACGCTTTTTCAATGGCATCAATGGCTGATGCAGGGGCGCACGGATCTGCGCACGATCGGCGATTACCGCAAGCACCCGGAACCGATGCAAATCGTGTCCGGCCGGATCGATCGGCCCAAGGTCCACTTTGAGGCTCCGCCCTCCTCGCGCGTTGCGGTAGAGATGGCGAGGTTCTGTCGCTGGTTCAATGATACGAGCCCGAATGGCAAGACGCCGCTGCCCGCGCTGGCTCGCGCCGGGATCGCGCATCTGTATTTCGAGTCCATCCATCCCTTCGAAGACGGCAACGGGCGAATCGGACGTGCCATCGCGGAGAAGGCACTCGCACAAGGAGCCGGGCAGCCGAGCCTGACTGCCCTATCGCTTTTGATCCAGCGTCGCCGCAAGGACTACTACTCCCAGCTTCAAGCGGCGAACAAGACGCTGGACGTGGATCCCTGGCTCAATTGGTTCGCAGATCTCGTGCTGGCCGCACAGACTCATACGCTCCAGGGCCTGGACTTCCTTTTGGCCAGCACTCGCCTCTGGGATCGCCTGCGTGGCCAACTCAACGAGCGCCAGGAAAAAGCACTCTCGCGCCTGATGCGCGCCGGGATCGACGGATTCGTCGGAGGGCTCTCGGCCAGCAAATACATGGCCATCACTGGCGCGCCTGCAGCTACGGCCCGACGTGACCTGGGACACTTGGTCGAGCTTGGTGGTCTTCGGCGTACCGGACAACTCAAAGGTACTCGTTACTGGCTACCCCACGGGCTGCCGGTGGGCGAACTGGGTCAAGATAGTAAGTTGGGTACATCGAGCACCGCGCTATGATCCGACGGCTTGCAACCGAGAATCACTGAGTATCTTTACTCAAGGCATTGAGTAAACCGTCATAGGGCGGGACAGTCAGACAGCAGGGCGGAAGAAAGTGCGCTATTGGTGGGTCAATCAGAACCAGACCTTCCGCCAGGAGCTCGACGGCGGCTACCTGTGGTCGCCCAAGCGCAACAAGAATGGTCACCGCAATCCCTTCTACGAGTTCATGCGCGAGGTCGCTCCCGGCGATATCGTCTTTTCATTCGTCGATACACGCATCGCGGCGCTTGGCATCGTCAGCGGTTATTGTCGGGAGAGCCCGAAGCCGGAGGAATTTGGCACCGCAGGGGCGAACTGGAGCCAGATCGGCTGGCGGGTCGGGGTCCGATGGCAGCGACTTGCAAACGGAATCCGTCCGAAGGACCACATAGATCAGCTTCGCCCTGACCTGGCAAACAAGTACGCCCCGCTGACGCCAGATGGCAACGGCCTACAAAGCGTCTATCTGACGCAAGTCAGCCGGGGTTTCGCATCGACTCTCTTTTCCTTGATTGGCAAGGAGGCAACGAGTGTGGCCGATCTCGGTCGCGAAGTCGGAAAGATCGAACGCGACTCGCCGGCGCCGGAAGCGGACATAGAAGAATGGGAGCGCCGGGTTGAAGTGGCAATTGTCACCGACGTGGCGATTCGCGAGACCCAAAGGACCGCTCTCATCCAGGCTCGGCGCGGTCAAGGCCTCTTTCGAGACAATGTGCGCTCAATCGAGCGTGCATGTCGGGTCACCAAGGTCGAGCGCGCGGAACATTTGATCGCCAGCCATGTAAAGCCATGGCGGGACAGCAAGAATGAGGAACGACTTGACGGTGAGAATGGTCTGCTGCTGACGCCGACGGTGGACCATCTGTTCGACAAAGGGTTTATTTCATTCGAAAACAACGGGGAGTTGATCATCTCGCCCGTGACCGATTCGGTCTCGCTCAGGCGCATGGGGATTGACGACCACTCCCCCGTGAACGTTGGAACCTTCTCAGAAGGTCAGCGGCGTTACCTGGAGTTTCACCGCGAAAACGTTCTGCGCATGTCGCGAGGCATTGTCCTACCTCAATGATGATCCATACGAGAGCACCTTGGCCGCAAAATGTCGCGGAGTGGCGGAGGCGTTCCTGGAGGCGGGTCGGGAAGATCTCGCGCGAAGATCTCAGAGTTCGTCGGTAGAATGGGTCCTCATCGAACCCCAGACGAACAGCTGGCTGCAGCGCCGACACGTCTTCCTCCTGGATGTGTGGGAAGTGGCCTAGGGTTGGCGTAGCGCCCTGTCGCCTCGAGGTCTTATCCACCCCACACAAGGACTGATGATGGTTCCAGTCGCAGGGGCGACGACCTGATCAACTTCCACGCCGCTCATGTGCGAATCAAGGCGAAGGCCCGAACCGATGCCTCGGGATAGGCCTCGGCGATGCGGCTCGCGGCCGCAAGCAAAGTAGATCCCGCAGTCACGACGTCGTCAATCAGGACTATATGGATTGGCGCGGGCGCGACAATCTGGGCTGCGAAGCTATCGTAGTGCTGCTGAACAGTTGGCCGTTCGCCAGGCGTGGCAATCGCGGATTTCCTGACCGCGCTCACCCTGGCAAGGATCGGAGCCACATCGCGAGCTAACGCCAATGCTCGCAGCGCACGCGCGAGTAGAAGCGGAACCCAAAGGCCGTTCTGCACGAGCGGGGAGCTACCCGGTACCGGTACCAGTGTTACCTGCGGGCCAAAAAAGTGCGGGATTCTTCCTTGCTGGGCCAGAGAGAACACGCGCTCGGCAAACCGCGGGACGATCTGAGGATCCCCTCTCTTGACGCGACCCACGAGTTCTCTGGAACGCAGCGAGAGTGGCGTCTGTCCACGCGGCGAGTAGACGTGGCTAGCGCCGAACTCAAGCCTCGGCAGCAATGAGGGAGCCGGTGACCGGCGGCGGAAGGTGCTCGATCATGGCGTTTAGATTCGTCCTGGAAAGGACCTGCGCGCCGTAACCGATCATGTCGGCCGGCCACTTGAGCGCGGAGTCGCTCGCCACGCTTTCCAAAATGAAGAGCAATCGCCCAAGTCTGAGGGCCTCCCAACCCTGGTGCAGTGAACCGCTTCTCTCGCCAGCTTCCACAATCACCGTGGCATCCGTGAGAAGTGCCATCGTCCGGTTACGAATCGGGAAGTTCCTGCGCTGAACAGGCCCGCCGGGAGCAAACTGCGAGACCAGGAGGTGGTCACGGGCAATGCGATCCTGCAGTTCCTGATTGTCCTTGGGGTAGTACTGATCCAACGGAGTGCCGAGCACAGCCACTGTGGAACCACCGGCTTCGATGGTTGCCTCATGTGCAGCCCGATCGATTCCTGCCGCCAGCCCACTGACCACGATGACGCCATGTTCAGCGAGGCGTCGCGAAAGGGCCTTGGCGCGCCGCAAACCTTCCGCCGACGCCTTCCGTGACCCGACAATGGAGACTCGTGGGCCGCGACGCATGATGTCGATATGGCCAGCTAGAAAAAGTTGCTTTGGCGCGTACTTGGTCTCGACCTCATTCAGGTCGCCAAGAAGTTCCGCGGGCGTGGCCACGATGTAGTCTGGGATGGACACAGATCGTCCTCTTGGATCAGCCACTACGCGCTCTAACACCGTTAAAAGGTATCACGATTTACCTACCAGGTAACCCCGCAATCCTTATGCGTATCAGCAGATTCTTTAGACGCATGCATCCCATGCCTTCGATCAGAGCCGGCGCCGAATCGGCGTCACCGTGCTCTTGCCGCGCTCGGCCTCCAGGATCAGTCGCGTCCACTGAGAAAGCGCCAGACGGCGCTCTTTGAAGTAGTCATGGCGATCGTAGGTTCCCTCAACACCCTTGAGCTTGTGACCGAGGCATCGTTCGGCCACTTCCCGGCGTACCCCGAGCGCAGCCAAATGCGTGCGCGCCGTGCGACGCAAGTCATGGAGGGTGAAGTGGGGCAGGCCGTGGGCGACACGCAGTAGCGCGACGTTCAACGTGTCGAGCCCGACGTGCGCCACGCGGTGCCGACGATCCCGACGCCGCTTGGGAAACACAAAGTCACTGTCGGCGGCCAACACCTTGAGAGCCTGAAGCCACTCGACCACCTGCGGCACCAGAGGAATATCCAATTCTTCACCGGTCTTGGTGCGCGAGGCCGGCAGATGCCAGACCGGACCGGATCTGAGATCACCCTCAAGATCAAACTCCGCCCAGCGCGCGCCGAGCAGTTCGCTCTTGCGAACGCACAGTGCGAGCAGCAATTTGACGGCGAGCAGGTTACCGCCGCCGAAACTTTCCGTTTCGCGAATGCTTTCGAACAGCCTGATCAGTTCCTCGTGCGACAGCGCCCGGCTTCGGGACTTTTCCGGGCCTCCGGCATCCAGGCGCGGCGAGAACTCGGCGATGGGATTGATGGGTACAACCTGCCGGCGTACGCCGAATGAGAAGATGCGGCGCGCGAAGCGCAGCAGATCATTGGCAGTGGTCGGCGCGCGATGCTTCACGCCATCCAATAGGCGAACCATGTGTGCCGGCGTAACTTCGGCAGCGGTCAATCGGCGCAGCTTCGGCAACAGGTATTTGTCCAGGTACCGGCGGGGGACGTCGGGATGCTTGAGCCCACGCCCGACGATTTCGCTGCGATACCAGTCCTCGCACAACTGCTCAAACGAAATCCGTTGACGCTGCTCGGCCTGCACGGCGCGTCGCAGCCCGATGGGGTCCTGCTGCTTGTCGACCTGGACGCGAGCCTGCCGCGCTTCGATACGAGCCTCGGCCAACGACATGTCGGGATAGTTGCCGAGGGTGATCCACCGATCGCGCCCGCCGAATCGATAGCGCAGCGTCCAGGAGGCACCATCGCGAGTCTGCTTGCGCAGGTACAGGCCATCACCGTCTCCGAGCAGGACCCGAGCGCCGCTGCGATGGGCGCGTTCGACACTCCAGGAGTTCAGTTTTCCAGCCATGAATCACCCCCCTTAGGTGACCCGTTGTAGCTAGAAATCTGCCACCGCGCGACTCCACGAGCAAGTGCGAGCTAGCTACAAAGCTAGCTACAAATTTGGGCTAGACGTGGGTGGACTGCCATGGACGGCCGTGGACACGAAAGTGACTAAAGTGCTTTAGATATAGGGGGTTGCGCGAATAGCCAGGGACGCGGGTGGACGCCCCTGGACACTACTCGATATTTTGCACCTGCTCGCGCAGCTGCTCGATCAGCACCTTCATGTCTACGGCAGCGCGGGTGGTCTCCAGATCCTGCGACTTCGATGAAAGCGTGTTCGCCTCGCGATTCAGTTCCTGCATCAGGAAGTCCAGGCGCCGTCCGGCCGGCTCGCTGCCGGCGATGATGCGGCGGATTTCCGCGACGTGTGAACCCAGGCGGTCCAGTTCCTCATCGACATCCAGGCGTTGCAGCAGCAGCGCGAGTTCCTGCTCCAGCCGCTCCTGATCCACTTCGGCCTTCAGTTCGGCCAGGCGCTCGTCGAGCTTGGCACGGATGCGCAGGCGCACTTCGGGCAGTCGGGTGCGCACCTGTGCGACCAGCGTCACGAGGCCGGCGCAGCGCTGTTCGATGAGTTCCCCCAGGCGCGCGCCTTCGCGGGCGCGGGCTTGAGCGAGGTCATCGACGGTGGCCGTCGCCAGGGCGCGGGCCGCGACCAGCAGGTCCTCGGTTCCGGTGTCGGTATCGCGGATGACGCCCGGCCAGCGCAGCGCCTCCAGGGCATCGACGCTGACCGGCGTCGAACCGGCGAGCGCGGCGACTTCCCGGACCCTGCCGAGCAGCTGCGCCAGCACTTCGCGGTCCAGGTCAAGGGCGCGGGCCGCGACATCGGTGCGCCGGTAGGTGATGGTGCAGTCGACCTTGCCGCGTTTCAGGCCCCGTCCGAACTGCTGGCGAACTTCCGGATCGAGGCTCCGCAGCTCCTCGGGCAGGCGCAGGCTCGACTCCAGGAAGCGGTGATTGACGCTGCGCAGTTCGCAGATCAGTGAACCCCACGGGCCGGAAGTCTCGCGGCGCGCGAAGCCCGTCATGCTCGCAATCATAATGGCCCTGAGGTGACTTAAGCCGGTTTGGCGCCTGAGGCGCCCGCGTGAGGCGTCCGCTGCCGCCCGCGATCCGCGTGATATAAGATTCGTCAAATTGTAGCAGACAGAAAGAACATTCCTTGCAGGTTGAATACGCCGATTTGAGTCTTCTCGGGGGTCGGGAAGAGAACCAGGACCGGGTTGCGGTGGCCGTCGCCGAGCATGCCGCGTTGCTGGTCGTGGTCGATGGCATGGGCGGCCATGCCGAGGGCGCGCGCGCCGCCGAAGTCACTCTCAAGACCCTGCTGGAGGCCTTCTGGCATACGCCCCAGCCGCTGTTCGACCCCTTGGGGTTCCTGCACCTGACACTGGGCCGGGCGCATGAGGAAGTGGTGCGCATCGGGCTGCATCTGCCGCTGGAACAGCGCCCCCGCGCCACCTGCGCCGTGTGCCTGGTGCAGCAGGGTTCCGCCTACTGGGTGCATGTGGGCGACAGCCGCATCTACCTGCTGCGCCAGGGCGCGGTGGCGGCGCGCACCCG
This sequence comes from uncultured Pseudomonadota bacterium, assembly GCA_963726995.1. Lineage (GTDB taxonomy): Bacteria > Pseudomonadota > Gammaproteobacteria > Steroidobacterales > Steroidobacteraceae > DAIDKA01. Next base: position 519,647 of record CAVSEP010000006.1, on the reverse strand, counting down.
CGATCACAGTCATGTCGAGCTGCTGCTGCGTGAGGGCCTGATCACGCCCGACCAGGCGCATAATCACCCCATGCGAAACTACGTGGAATGCTGCCTGGGCGGCGATCCGGTGCTGCCGGACATGACCATCGGGCAGCGACGGGTGCTGCAGCGTGACGACGTGCTGTTCGTCTGCACCGACGGGGTCTGGGGGTGCCTGCGCGATGCCGAAATCGCCACCGCACTGACCATGACCGGCATTCCCTCGCGCGATCAGCTCGCGGCGCTGTGCCGCACGGCGGTCGCCGCCGCAGGTCCCACCAGCGACAATACTTCGGGCGCGGTCCTGCGCTGGCGCAGCCAGTGAGCATCGCACGGCCCAGCGGTCGCGCCGCCGACCAGCTGCGCGACATCAGCTTCGAGAGCGGCTTCTCCCGCCACGCGGAAGGCTCGGTGCTGGTGCGCTGTGGCGACACCCATGTGCTGTGCACGGCCAGCGTCGAGGAGGCCGTGCCGCCGTTCCTGCGCGGCAAGGGCCAGGGCTGGGTGACCGCCGAGTACGGCATGCTGCCGCGCTCCACCCATACCCGCCAGGCCCGCGAAGCCGCGAAAGGCAAGCAAAGCGGACGCACCCAGGAGATCCAGCGCCTCATCGGCCGATCGCTGCGCGCCATCGTGGACCTGAAGGGGTTGGGCGAGCGCACCGTGACCCTCGACTGCGACGTGCTGCAGGCCGACGGCGGCACGCGCACCGCGGCGATTACCGGCAGCTTCGTGGCCCTGGCCCAGGCCTGCGCCGCCCTGCAGCGTCGCGGGGTGCTGAGCCGCAGTCCGCTGCATGGGCAGATCGCGGCGATTTCGGTCGGCGTGTGCAACGGCGCGCCGGTGCTGGACCTGGACTATGCGGAAGACTCCCAGGCCGAGACCGACATGAACGTGGTCATGAACAGCGGCGGCGCCTTCGTGGAACTGCAGGGCACGGCCGAAGGCCACGCCTTCCGCCGGCACGAGCTCGACGCCTTGCTGGACCTGGCGACGGCGGGACTTGAGAAGATCTTCGTGCTGCAGTCCCAGGCCATCGCGGCGCTGCGCTGACTCATGCAGGCCGTGCTCGCCAGCGGCAATGCCGGCAAGGTCCGGGAGCTGGCCGCGCTGCTGGCCGCGCGTGACATCGAAGTCATCCCGCAGACCCGTTTCGGGATCGTCACGCCCGCCGGAGACCGGCAGCACCTTTCTGGAGAATGCGCTGCTGAAGGCGCGCCATGCGGCCGCGGCCACGGGCCTTGCGGCGATTGCGGATGATTCGGGCATCGAGGTCGATGCGCTGCAGGGCCGGCCCGGGGTCTGGTCGGCGCGCTACGCCGGCGAGCAGGCGCGAGCGATGCCGAGAACAATGCCCTGCTGCTGCGGGAACTGGCCGGCGTGCCGGAGGCACGGCGCACCGCCCGCTATCGCTGCGTGCTGGTCTTGCTGCGCGAAGCGGGAGATCCGAACCCGCTGATCGCCTCGGGCATCTGGGAGGGTCGGGTGCTCGGCGCGCCGCGCGGTACGGGCGGATTCGGCTACGACCCCCTGTTTCAACCGGCAGGAATGACGCAGTCCGCGGCCGAGTTGCCGGCCGAGGGCAAGAACGCCTTGAGTCATCGCGGGCAGGCGCTGCGCGCGCTGCTGGCCGCGCTGTCGTGAGACTGCAGACGCCGCCGCTGTCGCTGTACCTGCACTTTCCCTGGTGCGTGCGCAAGTGTCCGTACTGCGATTTCAACTCCTACACCTTGGGCGGCGAGCTGCCGGAAGCCGCATACCTGGCGGCGCTGTCGCGCGACCTGCGCGAGCAGGCGGCACTGGCTGCGGTGCGCGGCAGGCCCCTGACCAGCATCTTCATGGGCGGCGGCACGCCCAGTCTGTTTTCCCCCGCCGCCATCGGCCGGGTGCTGGAGGAGGCCCGGGGGCTGTTCGGCTTCGAGCCTGGAATCGAGATCACGCTGGAAGCCAACCCCGGCACCATCGAGCGTGGACGCTTCGCCGACTACGCCGCCGCGGGCGTCAATCGGGTGTCCCTGGGCGCCCAGAGTTTCGGCGCGCAGCAGCTGGCGGTGCTGGGCCGTATCCATTCGGTGGCGGAAACGGTGCGCGCCGCCGAGGAACTGCACGCCGCGGGTATCGACAACTTCAACCTGGACCTGATGTACGGACTGCCGCAGCAGGATGTCGCCGGGGCACGCTCGGATCTGCGCCAGGCCCTGGCGCTGGGGCCGGCGCACCTCTCCCACTACCACCTCACCATGGAGCCCGGCACGGTATTCGGGGCCCGGCCGCCGCCGCTGCCCAGCGAGGACAGCGTGGAACTCGATGCTGGCGGCCTGCGCCGAGGAACTCGCCGCCGCAGGCTTCGGCCACTATGAAGTCTCGGCCTATGCCCGGATCGGCCGGCAGTGCCGCCACAACCTCAACTACTGGACCTTCGGCGACTACCTGGGAGTCGGGGCCGGCGCCCATGGCAAACTCACCGATGCCGCCGGGGGGCACATCCTGCGGACCACCCACACGCGCGAGCCGCGGCGCTACCAGGCCGGAACTGCCCTGGCCAGCCATACGGTTGCGGCTGCCGAGCTGCCCTTCGAGTTCATGATGAATGCCCTGCGGCTGACGGGCGGTTTCGAGCCCGGTCTGTTCGAGGCGCGCACCGGGTTGAGCTTCGGGGAGGTCGCCCCCATTGTTCTGGCCCAGCAGGATCGTGGGCTGCTGGGGGAGCTGCAGGGGCGCTGGACGCCCACCCCCCTGGGCCTGCGGTTCCTGAACGACCTGTTGCTGGAGTTCCTGCCCGATTCGGTCGCCACGGCAGCCGCAGCGGGTTCTTTATACACAGGGTCGGCGGGGCACTTCGGTAAATGAGCGGATTACGTGCAATATCACTTAATCTGCTCGACATCATCCCCGTAACCCATTGAACCATAAGCTCAAAACTAGGTGTACATTTCTTAACCAAGGACACAAAAGTGCAATCTGGCCCGAATATCGAGCCTCTGCGGGACCGATAGTCCACAGAATTATCCACAGGTTCTGTGGATAAGGAATCGCTCCGCACTGCACCAGTGGAACCCTGGTTCAGGGCGGGTCGGGGGGCTCGCGGTACGAAATCCCGTCCAGGCCTTGAGCTCGGGATGGTTCGCCGCTAAACTCGCGCGCCCTTTTGCCTGTGCCCGTCAAAGTCGGGAGTTAACCATGAAAGAAGCCGCTCATCCCGAGTACAAAGAGATCAACGTCAACTGCACTTGCGGGAACTCCTTCAAGACCGGTTCGACCCTGGGCCATGACCTGCAGGTGGAAGTGTGCTCGGCCTGCCACCCCTTCTATACGGGCAAGCAGAAGATCGTCGACACGGCCGGTCGCGTGGACAAGTTCCGCAAGAAGTACGCCGCCTCCAGCGCTGTCCGCTGATCGGTCGGGGATACCCCGGGTGAATCGCTGACCTTTCCTGAAGCTTCGCTCGGGAGGCGCCCGCGTACCTGTTCGCAATTTAATTCCCGCTGCCTTGATTCCGCCGGCGGACCATGTAACGCTGAAGCTGCGCTTGCGCGAATCCCCCGCGCCTGCATTCCAGGAAGCTGCAAGAACATGAAAGAAAGCAAGCTTGAGATCGTCGATCGCGCCAGTGGCAAGAAGGCGGAACTGACGGTCCGTCCCGGAACCGTGGGCCCGAGCGTCGTGGACGTGGCGCCGCTCAACAAGGAATTCGGCGCCTTCACCTATGATCCGGGCTACGGGCTGACCGCGGCCTGCGAGAGCAAGATCACCTACATCGATGGGGATGCGGGCGTGCTGCTGCATCGGGGCTACCCGGTCGAACAGCTGGCGGCCAAGAGCACCTTCACGGAAGTCAGCTACCTGCTGCTGTACGGCGAGCTGCCGAGCAAGAGCTCAGCTGGATGAGTTCGAGAGCAGCATCCGTCATCACACGATGATCAACGAGACGCTGCTGCGCTTCTTCAACGGCTTCCACCACAACGCGCACCCCATGGCGATGGTGTCGGCGGTGGTGGCGTCGCTGTCGGCGTTCTATCACGACACGATGGACATCCATAACCCGCGCCATCGGGAGATCTTCGCGCATCGCATCATCGCCAAGATCCCGACCATCGCGGCGGCCGCCCACAAGCACTCCGTCGGCCAGCCCTTCATCTATCCGCGCAACGACCTGGACTACTGCAGCAACCTGCTGCACATGATGTTCGCCGTGCCCTGCGAGCCGCTACGAGGTGGATCCGGTCGCAGCCCAGGCCCTGGACCTGCTGTTCATCCTGCATGCGGATCACGAGCAGAACGCCAGCACCTCGACCGTGCGCCTGGCCGGCAGCACCGGCGCGAATCCCTACGCGGCGATTTCCGCGGGCGTCTCGGCGCTGTGGGGCCCGGCCCATGGCGGCGCCAACGAGGCGGTGCTCGCCATGCTCGAGCAGATCGGCACCGTGGACAACATCCCGAAGTACCTGGCCATGGCGAAGGACAAGACCAGCCACTTCCGCCTCATGGGCTTCGGCCACCGCGTCTACAAGAACTTCGATCCGCGCGCCAAGATCATCCGCGAGATGTGCCACAAGGTGCTGGCGAAGCTCGGCAGCCCCGAGAACCCGCTGTTCGAACTGGCGCTGCGCCTCGAAGAGGTGGCCCTGAAGGACGAGTACTTCGTCTCCCGCAAGCTCTACCCGAACGTCGATTTCTATTCGGGCATGATCTACAGCGCCTTAGGTATCCCGCGCTCCATGTTCACGGTGATGTTCGCGATCGCGCGCACCGTGGGCTGGGTGGCGCACTGGCAGGAAATGATCGCCGACCCGAACATGCGCATCGGTCGGCCGCGCCAGCTGTACACCGGTTCCCCGGCGCGCGACTACGCCGACATCAGCACGCCGCAAGGGCTGATCAGGCGGCAGGCCAGCAGCGCCTCGAGGTCCGCCACGTCGGCACGCCGCATCGGCTTGCCGTCCACCGGACTGACCGGCGCCTGGCGGATGCCGTCGGTGGGGAACACCGTGGCCTCGATTGCCTGGTCGTCCACCTCGAAGCGCACCCCCGGATATTCCAGCACCCGCTCGGCGTTCATCTTCACGCGCCGGGTGGTGACGTCGTGGCGGATGCCCTGGTCCATCAGCCAGATGCGTCACCGCCTCCGGACGCTCCGCGAACAGATGCAGCTGCACGTCCGAGTGCTGGGTGGCCGTGCCGCTCAGCACCGAACCGACCAGCCGCGGGGAGAACCGCGACAGCTGACGCATGGCCCGCAGCGCCGCGGCGCGCTGCGCGTGCAGGGATTCGGTGTGGGAGTCGCCGCCGAACAGGCGCTGGTATTCCACCAGGGCCATTTCGATCTCGGTGTTCTTCGGCAGCACTGCGCCGTCGGTGACGCCGTAGCGTTCGGCGGCCTTGCGCTTGGCGACCAGGAAGTCGCGGATGCCGTGCTCGGCCATGACTCGGGCGGCTTCCTGCGCGAGGGCGTGCCGCAGGTGCTCACCGCGAACGCTCAATCGTTTTGGCATGCTCCAATCATCTGGCCGCGGCCCGAGAAAATCAAACGCGAAAAAACTTCAGAACAACGACTCGCTGCCCGTCGGGGTCTGCTCGCTGGTCGGCCGCTGGCCATTGCCCGGGGTGGCGCTGCCGGGAAGATGATTGACCATGAAGGTCTCCAGCATGCCGTCGGGATTTTCCGCACTCACCAGGGTGCCGGTGGCCGATGACACCCGCAGCTGCACCAGCCCATCGGGCATGGGCAGTTTTTCCTGCGGCACACTCTTGAGCGCCTCGCGCATGAAGCGGATCCAGATGGGCAGCGCCGTGCGCGAGCCCTCCTCGGATTCGCCCAACGGGCGGTCCTGGTCGAAGCCCACCCACACCGTGGTGACCAGCTTGGTGTTGAAACCGTTGAACCAGGCATCGTTGGCCTTGTCGGTGGTACCGGTCTTGCCGGCCAGGTCGTTGCGGCCGAGGACCACGGCGCGGTGCCCGGTGCCATGGGGCAGGCGGATCACGTCGGCCATCATGTCGGTCATGATGTAGTCGTTCTGCGGACTGATCACCCGCGGCGCCAGCTAGTTGCGGCGTGAGCGGACCCGCGCCGCCGCGCAGGGCATCCGCCGCCGCCACGGTGGCATCGGCGGCGTCGCGCAGCGGCACCGTGGTCAGATCCGCGCTCTGTTCGCATTGCAGGCAGGCGATGGGGGGATTGGCCGCGAACAGCACCTTGCCGGACAGATCCTCGATGCGGTCGATGTAGTAGGGCGACACCCGGAAGCCCCCGTTGGCGAAGGTGGCGTAGGCGCCGGCCAGGTCGATGGGGGCGATCTCCATGGTGCCCAGCGCCAGGGTGAAGTTGTTCGGCAGCGAGGCCTTGTCGAAGCCGAAGCGGGTCACGTAGTTGATGGCGTAGTCGACGCCGACCTCGCGCAGCAGCCGGATCGAAACCAGGTTGAGCGAGCGCGCCAGCGCCTCGCGCAGTCGCGTCGGACCATTGAAGGTGCCGTGCGAGTTCTTGGGTCGCCAGGCGGTCTCCATGCCGCTGCCTTCGATCACGATGGGCGCATCCGGCAGCACCGAGGCCGCCGTGAAACCGTTCTCCAGCGCCCCGGAGTACAGGAAGGGCTTGAACGAGGAGCCCGGCTGGCGCTTGGCCTGCACCGCGCGGTTGAACTTGTTGCTGAAGTAATCGAAGCCGCCCACCAGCGCCGACACCGCCCCATCGGTGGGATCCAGGGACACCAGCGCCGCCTGCGCCTCCGGCAGCTGCACCAGCTGCGCGGCATGCTGGCCGTCCGTATAGATGTAGACCACATCGCCGCGGGTCAGCACTTCGCCGGCGCTCCTGGGCGCAGGTCCGGTGCGTTCGTTGTCCAGCTGCTTGCGCGCCCAGGCGAGGCCCTCCCAGTTGATCTGCTGGAAGCCTAAGTCCTTGGCGTACACCTTCGCGGACTGGTCGGCGACTTCGGTCACCACCGAGGGCAGCAGCGGCCCGATGGGCGGATACTCATCGAGCAGGTCCTCCAGATCCCCGGTATCGGCACGCGCCGGCACGTCCACATGGGCGCTCGCCCCGCGCCAGCCGTAGCGTCGGTCGTACTCGATGAGTCCCAAGCGCACGGCGCGATTGGCCGCGGTCTGCAGGCGGCTGTCCAGGGTGGTATAGACCCGGAACCCGGAAGTCTCGGCCTTGGGTCCGAAGCGCCGGCGCACTTCCTGGCGGGCCATCTCGGCCACGTACTGCGCGTCCACGTCGTACAGCGGCGCATGGGTGCGCGCTTCCACGCTTTCCGCATTGGCGGCCGCGGCGGTGGCCGCATCGATGTAGCCGAGGTCCTTCATGCGTCGCAGTACGTAGGTGCGCCGCGCCTTCGCGAACTGCGGATTGACGATGGGGTTGTAGCGCGAGGGCAGCTGCACGATGCCGGCAAGCGTCGCGGCCTGCGCGACGCTGAGCTGGTCCAGGGGCTTGCCGTAGAAGGTCTCGGCCGCCGCTGCCACGCCGTAGGCGCGCTCACCGAAGAACACCACGTTCAGGTACAGCGCGAAGATTTCCTGCTTGGAGAACTCGTGCTCCATGCGGTAGGTGAGGAAGGCTTCCGCAAGCTTGCGGCGCCAGGTCTTGTCCAGCGTGAGGTACAGCTGCCGGGCGGCCTGCTGGGTGATGGTGCTGGCGCCCTGGGCGCGGTCCCCCGAGATGATGTCCACCAGGACTGCCCGCAGCACGCCCTGGTAGTCGATGCCGTGGTGCTGGAAGAAGCGATCGTCCTCGGCGGCCAGGAAGGCGTGCTTGACCAGCTCCGGGATCTGCTCCCAGGTCACCGGGATGCGCCGCTGCTCCCCGATCTGGGCGATCAGGTCGCCATCGCGGGTGTAGACCCGCAGCGGCACCTGCATTTCGACATTCCGCATTGCATCAACGGACGGCAGGGAGGGTTCCAGGTAGACATAACAGCCGGCCAGGCCGATGGCGCCCAGAAGTGCGACCAGGATCACACTGCCGGCCAGGGCCACCAGGATGGAGATGTAGTTTCGTTTCACAGAATGTGACTGTATCCGCTTGATTAGGTTTCAACTGCTATGCATAGTAGCTGCTGACTTACAGGGCAAACTCACCGAAAGGTGGGGACGCAAAGCTTCCGGTCTAAGGGCGTGGGCGCCTAGGACAGCGGGGCTGCCGGCTTAGACGTTAAACGATCCCGTCGCCCTGGGCCACGCCCCGGCTTCGGATCGAGCCGCAGTCTTCCGCTCGCCGCTCCCGCCTTCAGGACACCCGGCAAGCCTTGTCTCCCCAGAAACTGATTGGACCATACCCAAACCGAATCGTTGGTCACGACAGAATCGTGCAAGTGTGACGCCGGCAGCATTTACCGGGGGCGCTCTGCCGTTACCCTCCTGTCCGGAGCGGTGGGTGAGCTTTCTCACGTTCTATTTAACTTTTTACTGTTATATAGTGGCGGACCAATCTATCCTGTTCGGGCGCTTTCGGCTGTAACTTACTGATAAGGAAACAAAATGTTCCTCCTCCAGGGTAAGTATCGCCCGCTTGTAGGTCTTGACATAACGACGTTGTCAATAAAATTGATCGAACTGTCGATGTCGGGCGGGCAGTACCGTGTCGAAGCCTATGCCGCCGAGCCCACACCGCAGAACGCGGTGAACGAGCAGACCATCGTCGATGCCGAGGCAGTGGGCGAGGCCGTCAAGCGCTGCATCAAGCGCTCGGGCACCCGCAGCCGTGAGGTCGCCATCGCGATCAACGGCGATGCCGCCATCACCAAGGTGATCCAGATGCCGCGCAACCTGCGCGCCGGCGACCTCGAAGCCCAGGTGGAAATGCAGGCCGACCAGTACATCCCCTTCCCCATGGATGAGGTCAGCTACGACTTCGAGGTCCTGGGCCCCTCCGAGAAGGAGGCCGACAACAATGACGTGCTGCTGGTGGCCACCCGCACCGAGAACGTCGAACAGCGCCAGGCCGCGATCAATGCCGCGGGACTTACCGCCAAGATCGTCGACGTGGAGGCCTTCGCGCTGGAGAACGCCTGCAAGCTGATGACCCACCAGATGCCCGACGGCGGCATCGACCGCTCCATTGCGGTGGTCGATTTCGGCGCCACCAGCACCACCTTCAGCGTGCTGCGCAACCTGAAAGTGGTCTACACCCGCGATTTCGCCTTCGGCGGGCAGCAGCTCACCGAGGAAATCATGCGCACCTACGGACTGTCGATGGAGGAAGCCGGGCGCGCCAAGAAGGAAGGCGGCCTGCCGGGCAACTACCAGTCCGAGGTGCTCGACCTGTTCATCGACGACATGACCCAGCAGGTCAGCCGTTCGCTGCAGTTCTACCTCGCCTCGGGTTCGGGGCGCGAGCAGCCGGAGAAGATCCTGGTCTGCGGCGGCTGCGCCAATATCTCCGGCGTCGGCGATGTGATCTCCAGCCGCGTGGGAATTTCGGCCGAGAAGGGCGACCCGCTGGGACAGATGAAGCTGTCCTCGCGCGCCAAGGCCCAGGCGGTGGCGCGCGATGCCACCGCGCTGCTGACGGCCTGTGGTCTTGCTCTGAGGAGTTTCGACTGACATGCCACGGATAAACCTCCTCCCCTGGCGCGACGAACAACGCAAGGAGCGCCAGGTCCAGTTCCTGATCGCGCTGGGTGGCGCCACCCTGACGGCGATCCTGCTCGCGTTCCTGGGCTACCTGATGTTCTCCTCGTTGATCGACGGCCAGCAGCGCCGCAACGACCGCCTGCGCACCGAGATCAAGAGCCTCGACAAGCAGATCGAGGAAATCAACAGCCTGGAAACCTCCAAGCAGAACTTCATCGCGCGCATGGAGATCATCGAGAAGCTGCAGCGTTCGCGGCCGGAAATCGTGCATGTGTTCGATGAGATCGTGAAGACGCTGCCCGAGGGCACCTACCTGACCGGCGTCAAGCAGACCGACCAGAAGTTCCGCTTCGACGGCGTGGCCCAGTCGGCCACCCGCGTCTCGGCCTTCATGCGCAACATCGATTCCTCCGATCACCTGAAGAATCCCGAGCTGCAGGTGGTGGCCGCCGACAATTCGGGCGGTTCGAGCTTCACGGTGTTCGCCGAAGAGGTCGCCAGCGGCGCGGATGCCGCGCCGGCGCCCGCCGGGCGACCCGGCGCAGCCAAGAACGGCCCGCGCCGCGGGAGTGCGCCATGAACCTGATGGAGGAACTGCGGGCACTCGACCCGCGCGAGCCCGGCCGCTGGCCGCTGCCGATCCGCATCGGTGCGGTGGCGATCTGGCTGGTGGTCCTGGCGTTCGTGCTCGGCTACGTCTTCGTCTGGGAGAAGGAAAGCCCGGTGCTGGACCAGTACCAGCAGGAAGAACAGAAGCTGCGGCAGGAATTCCGCACCAAGCATGCGCAGGCCGTGAACCTGAGCGTCTACAAGCAGCAGCTCGCCGACATCGAGCGCTCCTTCGGCGCCCTGCTGCGGCAGCTCCCCGGGCGCACCGAAGTGCCCAATCTGATCGTCGACATCTCGCAGACCGGACTGGCGGCGGGGCTTTCCGAAAAGCTGTTCCAGCCGGGAGGCGAGATCAAGCGGGACTTCTACGCGGAACTGCCGATCAAGATCCGCTTCAGCGGCAGCTATCACCAGTTCGGCCAGTTCGTCAGCGGCATCGCGGCGCTGCCGCGCATCGTCACGTTGCATGACATCGAGATCAAGCCCGACGGCAAGAGCGGCTACGACAACCTCACCCTGGACGTGACGGCCAAGACCTACCGCTACCTGGATGAGGATGAGCTGTCCGCCGCGGACACCAGCAAACCCAAGGCGGTGCGCCGATGAGCGCCCATGACACCACCTGCGGCGTGCGCACCGGGCCGCTGCTGCTCGCCCTGCTCGGCGCCTGCGCCGCGGTGCTCGCCGGCTGCTCCAGCGGCGATGATGATCTGCAGACCTTCATCACCGAGACCACCAAGGAAGCCGGCGGGCGCGTCGAGCCGCTGCCTGAGGTCAAGCCCTATCCGGCCTACACCTACGCCGACATGAACCTGCGCTCGCCGTTCATGCCGACCTCGCCCAACGCCAGCAACCCGAACCTGCGTCCCGATGCGCATCGCAACCGGGAGTTCCTCGAGCAGTACTCGCTGGACACCATGCGCATGGTCGGTTCGATCCAGCAGGGCGGGCAGATGTTCGGACTGGTACAGACCAAGGACGGCCTGGTGCATCGGGTCATCGTCGGCAACTACGTTGGCCAGAACGACGGCAAGATCACCGGCATCACCCCATCGAAGATCGAAATCCGCGAAATTATTCCGGATGGCCTCGGCGGCTACATCGAACGCCCCGCGGGCATCGCGTTGAACGAATAGCTGAAAGGCTGCAGGGAGTTTTCAAAAATGACACGTTTCAACCCGTTGAACCGGATCCAGAGCGCCCTGGCGGCGTTCCTGACCGTGCTCATCGTAGGTTCAACCTTCCTGTCGCCGGCCCGCGCCGCCGACAGCAATACCCTGCAGGCCATCGACGTGCAGCCCATGGCCGGACAGCAGCTGCGGTTGACCCTGAAGCTCTCGGGACCGGCGCCGACGCCCAACAGCTTCACCATCGATGATCCCGCGCGCATTTCCGTGGATCTGCCGGGCACTACCCTGGCACTGACCTCGCGGCGCATCGACGTGCGCTCGGGCGGCCTCGACACGATCCTGGCCGCGCAGACCGCGGACCGCAGCCGCCTGGTCCTGAACCTGGACAAGATGATGCCCTACGCCGTGAAGGTCGACGGCAACAACATCGTGATCACCCTCGGCCAGGCCGCCGGAGTCGCGGTTGCCGCGAGCGCCGCCCCCGCCACCACCGATGGCGCCGCCCCGACCACCGTCGGCGCGGTTCGCAGCATCGATGGCATTGATTTTCGTCGCAGCGTGGATGGCGCGGGCCGCGTGGTCGTGCGCCTGACGGATTCGCATACGCCGATCAGCCTGCGCCAGATCGGCGACCAGGTGGTCGTTGATTTCGTCGGCACGGATCTGCCTAAGCGCCTGGCGCGCCGGTTCGATGCCACGGATTTCGGCACCTCGGTGACCAGCTTCGATGCCACCCGCTCAGGCGCCGATACGCGCCTCATCATCAGCGCCAAGGGCGACTATGACCAGCTGGCGTACCAGACCAACGATCAGTACGTGGTTGAGATCCAGCCGAAGCGCAAGCCGGATCCGACCCAGCAGGAAAAGCATCTGTACACCGGTGAGAAGATGACGCTGAACTTCCAGGATGCGGATACCCGCGCGATCCTGCAGCTGCTGGCCGACCAGAGCGGCCAGAACATCGTGGTCAGCGACTCGGTGCGCGGCAACCTCACCCTGCGGCTGCAGAACGTGCCCTGGGATCAGGCCCTCGACATCGTGCTGCGCACCAAGGGCCTGGACAAGCGCCAGGACGGCAACGTCATCATCGTGGCCCCGGCCGAGGAAATCGCCTCGCGCGAGAAGGCCGAACTCGCGGCGCGCAAGGATCTGCAGGAACTGGCGCCCCTGCGCTCGGAGTTCCTGCAGGTCAACTACGCCAAGGCCAGCGACATGGCCGCCCTGATCAAGTCCACGGGCCGTTCACTGCTGTCCCCGCGGGGCAATGTGTCGGTGGACGCGCGCACGAATACGCTGCTGCTGCAGGACACGTCCGAGCGGCTGGAGGACATCCGCCGCCTGGTCTCGACGCTCGACATTCCCGTGCGCCAGGTCAAGATCGAAGCGCGCCTGGTCATCGTGAACAACGATTTCCAGCGCGAACTGGGCGCAGTGCTGGGCTTCACGGGCGTCAACAAGAACGGCGCCAACGGCATCGTCACCACCTCGGGTACGGCGGCGGGAGCGAACACGATCGTGACCTCGGCGCTGAACAACCTGTCCACCACCGGTTCGGCTTTCCCCGTGACGATGCCCGCCGGCTCCACCGGTGCCGGCACTGCCCCCACACGCTACAACGTCAACCTGCCGGTCTCGAGTCCCGCCGGCAGCATTGCCTTAGGGATCCTCGGGTCCGACTACCTGCTGGATCTGGAGCTCTCGGCTGCGCAGACCGAAACGCGCGCCGACATCATCTCCTCGCCCAGCGTGATCACCGCCAACCAGAAGCAGGCCAGCATCGAGCAGGGTACGGAAATCCCCTACCAGGAGTCCGCCTCCAGCGGCGCAACCTCCGTGCAGTTCAAGAAGGCGGTGCTGTCACTGCAGGTGACGCCGCAGATCACGCCTGACAACCGCATCATTCTCGACATCGATGTGAAGAAGGACAGCGTCGGCCAGCAGGTCGTCGCTTCCGGCGGCGTCAACGTGCCCAGCATCGACACCCAGGAAATCATCACGCAGGTGCTGGTCAGCGACGGCCAGACCGTGGTGCTGGGCGGCATCCTCCAGACCGAGCACCGGATCGATGAAACCAAGGTGCCGTACCTGGGTGACGTGCCGATCCTGGGTAATCTGTTCAAGACGACCACCAAGAAGAACGACAAGGACGAACTGCTCATCTTCGTGACACCGAAGATCGTTCACGAAGGCGTGAACGTCTACTGACGGGGCTGCATGGGTCATAGGGTCCTTATCGCAACGAATTTTCAGGTGAGACATGTGTAAATTCTGGTCGACTCTGGCACTGGTCGCCGTCGCGGCATCCCTTGCCGCCTGCGGTGGCAGCAATGCCCCGTTCGTGGCCCCGGGCGCCGGCTCCGGTAGCAGTGCGCCGGGCGGCGGCGGCGGTGGCACCACCGTGGTTGCCTCGGACCTGGTCGTCACCAGCAGCACCGCGACCATTCCGGCGGACGGATCGGTCAGCGCGACCATCACGGCACTCGCCAAGAATGACAACAACAACCTGATTGCAGGAGTGAACGTCTGCTTCAAGGCCTCCTCCGGCGGCCTCGCCGTGACGGGCGGAACCAACGGCTGCGTGCTGACCGGTGCCAACGGCTCGGCGGCGGCAACGCTGACCACCGCGGGAGACACGTCGCTGCGTACCATCACGGTGACCGCGACGGCCGGCACCCAGGTCGCGACCGGCACCGTGCAGGTGGTGGCAGCGGGCGGCTCGACGACGACCACCGTGCAGATGGGCAATGGCAGCGGCACGGCCTTCGTCGCCGGGCAGATCGGCATCGGCGTGGGCAGTGGACAGCTGGCCGCCGGCGGATCAACCGGGCTGGCGGTTTCGATCGTTGACCAGAGCAACAATCTGTATACGGCGAAGCCCGTGACCGTCACCTTCAATTCACCCTGCGTGGCCAACGGCCGCGCCACCATTACGGCCACCGGGGGTAGCGGCGCCTCGGCAACGACCAGTTCCGGCATCGTGAATGCCAACTACGTGGCCAATGGTTGCAGTGGCACTGATACCATCACGGCAAGCGCCATCGTCGGTAGCCAGAGCCTGGCAGCGACCGGCACGGTTACGATCGCGGCCGCCACCATCGGCTCGATCCAGTTCATATCGGCGAGCCAGACCACCATCGGACTGAAGGGCACGGGTCAGAATCCGAACTCCACCCTGGTGTTCAAGGTGGTGGATGCCACCGGTGGCCCGTACCCGGGTGTGACTGTCACCTTCACGCCCAACACAACCGTCGGCGGTCTGTCGATTTCGCCGTCCACCGCGATATCGGCCACTGATGGCACGGTTCAGACCACGGTCAACGCGGGCACCGTGCACACCGTGGTGCGCGTCACTGCCAGCATCACCTCGCCGGCGGCCCTGAGCACCCAGTCCAGCCAGCTGACGGTGTCGACCGGCCTGCCAGCCTCCAACGGATTCTCAATTGCCGTGGGCAAGGCGACTTATAACAACGGAACCTCGACGCTGGCCTGCCCGAACGTCGAGGCTTATACGATCAACGGCGTGACGACGCCGATCTCGGTCATCCTCTCGGATCGCTACTCCAATCCGGTGCCGGACGGCACGGCCGTGGCTTTCACCACCGATGGCGGCCAGATTGTCGGCAATTGCAACACGGTAGGCGGGACCTGCCAGGTCCCCTGGACCAGTGCCGATCCCAGGCCGGGTCCGACCTTGCCCACCAGCACAGCGCCTGCCATCGTCAAGGGCCGCACGATGGTTCTCGCCACCGCGATCGGCGAGGAGTCCTTCGACGACGTGAACGGCAGTGGCTTCTACGTGGTGGGCGATTCCTTTGCCGATCTTGGCGAACCGTATCGCGATGACAATGAGGACGGCGTGTACAAGTCGGGCGAGTACTACCTCGACTTCAACAACAATGGTGCGCGCGATGCGCCCACCGGGTCGTTCATCGGCATCACCTGCACGGGTACGACGCCCGGCAGCACCTGCACGCAAAGCACGCTGGCGATCGGCACCTCGCTGCGACTGACGATGTCGACCAGCGCGTCGAATATCAGTCTGGGTACCTTGGGCACGGGGGTGACGAACTCCGGCTCGGCGGGGGCGCCGATTCTGTCGGTGCCGCAGGCAGGCGGCAGCGCCTCCTTCAACGTGCAGGACCTGAACGGCAACTCCATGGCCGCCGGCACCAGCGTATCCATCACCCTGACCAGCTCGGTATCCAATGCGGTCGGCACGCAGGTGGGTCCCACGGCCGTGGGCTGTGATTCCGGGATCGGCGGGCAGAACTTCGGCGTTAACATGTCGGCCGGAGCGACCGGTGCGGGTACGCTCACCATCACGGTCACCTCCCCGAGCAGCACGGTCACCTACCTGATCGTGCCGGTGACGTTCATCTGATCGCCCGGGCGATGGCCGGCTGCCTCAAGGGGCAGCCGCGCCATCTCGCCCGCTCCCCCTGGTTGAGCTGGGCCCCGGGGCCCCGGTTCCGCTATCCTGCGGCGCCTATGCTCGGCAAGCGCAACATCTACCTCGTGGGACCGATGGGTTCCGGCAAGAGTGCCGTGGGGCGGATCCTCGCGCGCATGATCGATGCGCCCTTCCTCGACAGCGACGCAGAAATCGAGAAGCGCACCGGCGTCGACATCTCCTACATCTTCGAGCGCGAGGGCGAGCCGCGGTTCCGGCAGCGCGAGAAGGAGGCGATCGAGGCGCTGACCTTGATCGAGCCCCTGGTGCTGGCCACTGGGGGCGGCGCCATCCTGCTGCCGGAAAACCGGGAACTGCTCGCGAAGCGCGGCTGCGTGGTCTACCTGATCACCTCGGTCGAACAGCAGGCGCACCGGGTGAGCCATGCCCGGCACCGCCCCCTGCTGGCCAACGTCGATCCGGAAGAGAAGCTGCGTCAGCTGATGGCCGAGCGCGAACCGCTCTACAGCGCCGTGGCGGACGTCAAGGTGACCACCGACGGCCGCAAGATCCAGGCGGTGGCCGAGGAAATCATCAAGGCCCTGGGTTTCCCCGTCGTGGGCGGGTGAAGACTCTATAATCGGGAGAATCGTGAACACGCTGACCGTAGAACTCGGCGCGCGCAGCTACCCGATCCTGATCGGCCCGGGTCTGCTGGACAATGCCGACGTTCCTGGATGCGCACGTGCCGCGCGGCAACGTGCTGCTGGTCAGCAATACCACCGTCGCGCCCCTGTATGGGGAGGCGCTCAAGCGGGGCCTGAAGGGCCGGCACATCGTCGAGGCCGTACTGCCGGATGGGGAGGCGTACAAGACGCTCGAGACCCTGGCCCGGATCCTGGATGTGGCGGTGGCGAATCGCCTGGCGCGCGACAGTACCGTGGTGGCCCTGGGAGGCGGGGTCGTGGGCGACATGGCCGGTTTCGCGGCGGCCTGCTACCAGCGCGGCGTGGCCTTCGTGCAGGTTCCGACCACCCTGCTCGCACAGGTGGACTCCTCGGTGGGCGGCAAGACCGGCGTCAATCATCCCGGCGGCAAGAACCTGATCGGCGCCTTTCACCAACCGGTCGCCGTGATCGCCGACACCGACACCCTGAAGACGCTGCCGCCGCGCGAACTGCGTGCGGGCCTGGCCGAGGTGATCAAGTACGGCCTGATCCACGACGCCGCCTTCTTCGACTGGCTGGAGGTCAACATCGATCGGCTGCTCGCCGGCAATGCGGAGGTGCTGACCCACGCCATCCGTCGCTCCTGCGAGGTCAAGGCCGAAATCGTCGGCCGGGATGAGCACGAGCAGGGCGATCGGGCCTTCCTGAACCTGGGGCATACGTTCGGACATGCGATCGAAGCGGCCGCCGGCTACGGCAAATGGCTGCACGGGGAGGCCGTGGGCGCCGGCCTGCTGATGGCCGCGGCCATGTCACGGGATTGCGGTTACCTGAGCGACACGGACGTCGCGCGCCTGCGGGCGTTGCTGCACCGGGCCGAGCTGCCGATCGAGGCGCCGGAGGTTTCCGCGCTGGCGGCGCTGGAGCACATGAAGATCGACAAGAAGGTGAAGGCGGGTCGCATGCGTTTTGTACTGCTGAAGCGCATCGGCGCAGCGTTCGTGACGGCGGACTATCCGCCCGCGGCGTTGCAGGCGACGCTCGATGGCTACTTCGGCTGATCGTGGCACGCGCCAAGCGCCAAGCCCCCAACCTGGCCCCGTACGCGGCGGTCGAATCCGAATCCCGCGGCCGGCGCTTCCCGGAAGCTCCTCCGCAATTTCGGGGTGAGTACCAGCGCGACCGCGATCGCATCATCCATTCGAACGCATTCCGGCGCCTGGTCTACAAGACCCAGGTGTTCGTGAACCATGAGGGGGACCTGTATCGCACCCGACTGACCCACTCCGTCGAAGTGGCGCAGATCGCCCGCTCCATTGCGGCGGCGCTCGCCCTGAATGAGACCCTGGCCGAGGCCATCTGCCTGGCGCACGATCTCGGACACACGCCCTTCGGCCACGCCGGCCAGGATGCCCTCAATGCCTGCATGCGAAAGTACGGTGGCTTCGAGCACAACCTGCAGTCCCTGCGGGTCGTCGATGAGCTCGAAGACCGCTATGCCGACTTCCATGGCCTCAACCTGACCTTCGAATGCCGCGAGGGCATTCTCAAACACTGTGCAATGCGCAATGCCAGGCAATTGGGCGAGTTGGGCGAGCGTTTCATTCGGCGACGCCAGCCCTCACTGGAGGCGCAGCTTTCCAACCTCGCCGATGAAATCGCCTACAACAATCACGATGTCGACGATGGCCTGCGCGCCGGGCTGATCACACTGGATGACCTGTCAGGAGTTGAGCTGTTCCATCGCCAGCACCTGAAGGTCCTGGCGCAATACAAGGATCTGCCGCAGCGCAAGCTCATCCACGAAACCATTCGTCGGGTGATCAATCACGTCGTCAGCGATCTGATCGTCACGACCCGCGCGAATATCCGTGCGGCCGCGCCCACTTCGGCGGCCGACGTGCGCGCCCGTTCCAAGCCCCTGGTCTCGTTCAGCGCGGAAGTGAGTCAAGAACAGCTCAAGCTCAAGCAGTTCCTCAATCAGCGCGTCTATCGGCACTACAAAGTCCTGCGCATGACGTCCAAGGCAAAACTGGTCGTGACCCGATTGTTTGATACCTTTACCGGCGACCCGAAACTGATGCCGCCCGAACACCAGGAATCGGCGGCGCAACTTGACGGAAGACTCGGTGCTTCGGGTCGTGCGCGTGCCGTAGCTGATTACATCGCCGGGATGACCGATCGGTACGCCATCATGGAACACGAGAGGTTGTTTGATCCTGGGGAACGGACATGACAACCGGATCGGGTCTGTGGACTCGCCACCGGCGATGTATGTTCAAAAAAAGGGCGCCGCAGCAGATCTCGGTTGGCTGGAAAGATTCGAGCGCACAGCATGGATCTGCCAGACAATGCTTAGGGTTTGTCCCACTCCTCGTCGCCGAATCATGAAAGTAGACCATGCAATCTGACTCTCGAATTGCACTTGCCTCGCTGTGCCGTCGGGTTTTGGACCCGTTAATCAGGATCTTAATTCGGTTCGGCGTTAGTGCAGGAGAGTTCAAGGCAATCGTCGATAGCGTATACGCTCACGCAGGTTCTGAATACCTGAAGACCAATGGCGAGCGTGTCACCTTCTCGAAACTTGCGATCGTCACTGGAATTAATCGAGCTTTCTTGCCACGCATTCTTAAGTCTCCTAGGAACATTTTTCAGCCACGCAGCAACGTGCAGTTACACCGAGCGGCTCGCGTACTTAGCGGCTGGTACGACGACGCAAAATTCAGTGATCGTGCTGGATTTCCGGCAACTCTTCCGATTGAAGGAACCAGTGGAGCGACATTCAGGCATCTTTGTGAGCTGTACAGTGGCGGCGTTTACCACCAGACTTTGTTGTCAGAACTGGAACGGCTCGGAGCAGTTTGTCGAATAGGCCGCGACAAAGTGCGTGCATTGCGGAGGGTGCCAGTCGCTGACAGTCCCAACCTCGATTCTTTGGCAGCTACAAGTGAGTTTGCTGGCGACTTGCTAGCGACGTTGGACTATAACCTCTCAGTTGGGGCTGGCGAAGCTCTGCCAATAGAGCATTGCGTCGTATTGGTCGATGTAGAAACGCTGCCAAAGTTGCGCCGACAGTTGGTGCGGCGTACAGGGCGGGCCATCCAAGAAACAAAGACATACCTAGAGGCGTATCGGGTCGCAGAGGATCGAAAGTCTGGTCTAAGGCCCGTAGAGCTTGGCGCAGCCATGTTTGCAATCTGTAGAGACCCCCACGCCCGAGAGAGCGAGAATCACCTCGGGAAGAGCCGGCCCGTAGATTAGTCAGCAGCTGAGTATTGCAGCGGGCGTATTTTGGCTATTCAGAATGCGGCGCGTGATTGTTCGATACGGTCGAATTTCAGACCAGCCGGTCGTCGGGTTTTCGGCTGCTTGTGGGCCCTGCTCGATGCTGCCGGTCGCCGAGCCGATCTCCGACTCTTCGGAACGACACCACCCGCACCTGGAGAATCCGGGGGCGCGTTCGGCTTATACTGCCGCATCGCACAATAGAATGCTATCGAGCACGACTGCGGCTTTCGCACACCCTAATTGGGCCGCTGCGGCGCCATAGACCGCAAACGCTGCACCAAGCCTCTCTTCACTCCGGGCCAACTGACAACAGTCGCTTTTCTAGGTTGCCGGCCAGTTCGCGATCCGCCGAACTCTAACTCCAAACTGTATAAAAAAACAGCCTGACGCGCCCCATTTTTGGGCGAACGCTTAGCGTCCGACTCCGGCTTCACATAACTTTCGTCTCACCGGCATTGACACCAAAGTGGGGTATTCCATAATCACATCGTGAGTTTACTTAACTCAGGGGCTCTATAGCGCCTACGCGAACATGGATAGCCAAAGCGGGAACGAGAAGTCAGCGCGGAATTGTGCGGCCGCTAGGGGTCGCGCTGCAGCTGAAGCGCGTGTCAAAAACCTTGGTAGCACAACGTGAACCAGTTGGCTGTAAGTCAAGTTGACGGGCATGAGCGCCAGGCGTTCCAGCACATGCTTGAGCAGGCCCTTGCGCCCCTGATGCCCATGGCAATTAGCTACGGGCTGAATTCAAACGACCTCGCCTTCGCGGTGCGTACCGTCTATCTCCATGAGATGGAGGCGCGCTTAAAGAAAGAGCGTGCGCATGAAATCTCCGACGCTCGGTTGGCGCTCGTTGCAGGAATGACCCGCAGCGAAGTTGCACGCGTACGCAGAGGCAGGATATCTGCAGAGGCGGTGAACGGAGCATCTGCCGATCAGTTGCAGAAGATAGGGATGGTATTGACCGCATGGCATACCAATCCAAGTTTTTCCGGCGCCTACGGCGTTCCGCTTGATCTCGATTTGGAGCCTGTCGAAGGCAGTTCACACCGTTCATTCGCGAAGTTGATCGAAACGGCGTGCGCTGATCTGCCCGAAAAAGTGACCCTAGACGAGCTCGTTGCACACGGCGTTGCCGAAGTAATTGGCGGAACGCTCTTGCGCTGTAAAGCGCGGGCAGCGATTTCAAGTGCTCATGCCGGTCGAACGGGTCTTCTCAATCAATACAGTCGGTTTCTCGCGAAGGCGGCTGAAACCGTAGCGCACAACATTGCTTGCGAGGATCAGGGAGATCGCTTTTTCGACCGCCTTTTGACGTTCGATCTGCCCTTGTCGGCACGTGCGACTAAGACATTTCATGCGCGAGCAATGGCGGCGACTGACGCGTACCTCACCGAACTCGACAGTTGGCTGTCGAAATTTGCGGATGAACCAAATCAGGCGTCTGACCGTCGGTATGGCGTTGGCGTCTTCTTCTTTGAAGAGTTTGGCGACGGCGCTTCGCTGCCTAATGACGGGAAGATTGTCGAGCCGAGCAGGCTTTGATTGAAGTTTGAAGACCAGTCCGTGCGGCTGGCTTTGAAGTTGAGGGAGGACATCTACCCAGCACTGTGGGTAAGTAGATTGATGAATGGGAAGGATAGGGATAATTAAATGATTAAGATGATTGGAATGGCGTCACTGACGCTTGCTGCACTCTCGGGCGTTGCCCAGGCGAAAAACCCGGAAACGAACGTTGATGTGGCCGTTACTGTTGGAGCGACGCAACTCGCTACCGCGACGACTTCTGCTGTCGTATTGCAGCCGATTGAAGGGCAGTACAGCAGCAATGTTGCCGTTGCTTTGACCCACAACATCACGGGTGGCGGTGGTCACAACATCACTGGCGGTGGTGGTCACAACATCACTGGTGGCGGTGGTCACAACATCACTGGTGGCGGTGGTCACAACATCACTGGTGGTGGTGGTCACAACATCACTGGTGGCGGTGGTCACAACATCACTGGCGGTGGTGGTCACAACATCACTGGTGGTGGTGGTCACAACATCACTGGTGGCGGTGGTCACAACATCACTGGTGGTGGTGGTCACAACATCACTGGTGGCGGCGGTCAGTAGACGCTCCCAGGCAACCGTCGTGTAGCGCACCACGGTTGTAACGAATTGAATTGGCGTGCGGGATTTTTCCCGCGCGCTATTTTTGCTTGCCCGATACTTTTCCGCGACCGATGCCCGCGTACCATTGAAGCTGCGTTAGTCGCCACCCTCATCGGTGGATGTCCTTCACGTACGTTCGGTGTCGCGGAACTCCACGAGCCTTCTCTCCTACGGACTCGGCGCCTCGACTCGGCAATCGGTAGCCGCTCCTTGCCTAGGAAGCTGCGGGGTCCCCCCCTCAACTCGCCATTGCGCCTACGCCCGCCGACAACACTGCCTGCAACTGGCGCGACAGTCGGTGGAACGAATCAAAGGCCCGGTACTCGTGTCGCATGTGGAAACGAAGCCAACGCCGTAGGGCCATCTCGTAAACCCCCGCCAAAAACGAGGCATAAGGGAATCCTGGTGTGCAGTTTCCGCCCGCCAGACAGAGTGAGGTTTACGTCGGCTTCGACGATTAGACGACATCGGCCTGCATCGCAGCGCTGTGATCACTCGGTGCAATCTTTGGAATATAGGACCCATCACTAATCCAGGCATCAATCGATCAACTGATATCCGACGCGAACAGGCCCATTGGCTTCACGCCGGAACCCAAAATCCCCAGTAATTGCATTTACTAAAAAGGTAATATAAATTACCAATACGCCAGCAACCCGGAACCCTGGGGCCCTTGTGGTCAACGCGTATTTGTCGGGATTCGACTATGACTGAGCCGCTCAAACGCGCGGTTCATCAAGCTCTGCTGCGCATGTTGGTGCCGTTAGCAAGCCTGTTGCTAGAGCTCGGATTCGGAATCGGTGAATTTCTATCGGTTGCAAAGTTGGCCTATGTCCGGGCCGCAAGAAGCCAAGTAAAGGACGCAACCGGCGCAATGCTTCGACCAAATGCCACCCGCATTGCGGTCGTCACTGGGCTCACGCGTAAAGACGTTGCGACCATCTTAGCCACTGGCGAGGAAGAACCGGCAGCGAGCCACCGAGGACGTCACCGCGCAGAGCGAGTCCTATCAGGCTGGTGGAACGACCCAGAATTTCAAGACGAATTTGGGCGCCCAGCCGTCTTGCGGGAGCAAGGACGCGAATCATCGTTTGCAGCTTTGTGTGAGCGATATAGCGGGGATCCGCGATTCTCCGCGATCCTAGAAGAACTGCTTCGAGTCCAGGCGGTTAAGCAGTTGGGGGACGGGCGCATTGTGGCTCTAAGCCGGACATATGCGACAGTCAGATGGGACCCGGATGGGGTATTGGAGTTGGGCGAAGAGCTCGGCGAACACTGTCAGACCCTCTTGCACAATCTCAAGAATCCTACCCGCCCTCGAGTCGCGCGCCGAATCTTCAATGCGCGACTGGATCCGCGCTATGCGCCAATGCTAATTCGAGACTTGGAACAGCAACTTACAACCTTTGGTGAAAGTGTAGACGATGCAGTTAATGCAGCGCAGTACACCGTCCCAAGCGACTTGCCCGATCGAACAGTAAAACTCGGAATGGGCTTCTACCTGTTCGAAGGAGAAGGCGAAGGCCCTACGGAAAAGGCACCTGGCCAACCTCGAGGCCGCGCTCGACGGAAAAAACACAAGAAGCAAGCACGAGGATCGGCCGAATGAGTGCTAAGAAGCAGACGACTCGGTCGAACACAGTTCGCCATCATAGCATCCGAGGCCGCAAACGAATTGCCTCTCACGAACGCTACCAGATGCGCGAACTCCTAAAGAACCTCGCCAGCATGCTGATGACGAGTGGCTATAACGCCTCAGACATCACGCGCGACCTCGCTGCTGCATGCCGCCAGCTCACTGCGCGCAAATCGATCCGCTCGGCGAATCGAAGCTCCAAGATCGACCATATGCACGTTATATCCCATTGGTATCGCGATCCAGACTTTCTAGATTCAGCTGGCAAGCCTCGAAAACTTCCTATAGGAGGCGCGCAGCCATCACTAACCAAATTGATCGCTCGAGTACTACCTGGCGCCGCCCCGCGTGGCGTACTGGAGTCACTGACGGAACTTGGGGCAGTGCGCCAATGCGAGGGTCGATACGAGCCGACAGGAATCCAAGTCAATTTCGATGGCGACAAGACTCACTGGGCATATTGGAACATGAAAGCGTTGAACAGCGTCCTTCAAAACATGACGCACAACCTTAGCTGTGACGACGGGAATCTGTACTTGGCAAAGGCCGCCATCAATCCACGTTTTCCGGTGAGCGAGCTCCCCAACTTCCACGCACGCATGGGCCGCCGGGCGCTCCGGTACCTCAGCGACATCGACGCCGGAATGCAGCGCCTTGAAGTATCCGGTAGACAGCAGATGACAACGGAAGCCGGTGTCTTGATCTTCTCATTCGAAAACCCCACACGCTCGGTTGCAGGAGGGCCGAAAGTGCGCAAGCGGGCCCTGCGAAAATCATCACGCCTAGTTACGTCGGACTAGAGCCACGTGAGTTCCCGACGCTCAAATCCCAAAGTCATACAGTCACAAGTGGGCGACGCCGGAACAATCGCGCTTGAAGCAATTGATCGGTTTGCGCGCGTTCTGGCACTTTCAGGTATGCCACGCGAGCAGATGACGTATGCCCTCCATGATGCTTGTGTCCGTGCACACAACGATCCTCCAAAATTTCGCGAAAATCCAGATCGAAACTTAGTGGACGCGGCCCATGTCCTGACACTTTGGCTATCCGACCCAAACTACCTAAACAAAGGCGGAGAACCGTTGAGGATTCGACCACGTGGTCCGAAACCCTCTTTAGTCGCGCTCATAAGGCGCGTGAATTCAGAGCTCGAACTAGATCGAGTTGTGCACCATCTCGTCCAAACGGGTTCAATTACTAAAGTTGGTTATCGCTACGCCGTTATGCAGCGCAACGTTTCGTTTTCCCGTTCTCCGGAATTCGCCTATGTACACGGGTTGCAGGCAGTCTTGGGATTGCTGCGCACGATTGAGAATAACGCGTTGTCGGAAGAAACAGGGCGCCTCTATTTTGAAAGCATGGCCGGCAATCAGAGATTCCCTGCACGGTTGCGCGCGGCATTCGACACTAGGTTACGTCGGCTGGGGATGGATCTTCTCAATCGGCTTGATGCGGATATGCAGAGAGCCGAACAGTCGCGCCAGCCCGGAGAACCCACCGTATGCATGAGAGTAGGAATATTTCAGTGCGACGACAACGGAATCGGGGCTTCGATAGCCTCGCCAGGCGAATGAACATAGTCGAGCGAGCGCGAGAGGGCAGCAGCGTCGAAGATCGTCGTCGATTCGAGAATCGCCTTAGCGGCGAAGCGCGCGGGGGCCAAGAGCGCGGGAGACAATTGATCGGCCGACGCGCGAAACAATACTGTCATTGAGATTGATGCGCTGGATAGGCCAGTGTCGAACAAGTGTGAGTAACAAAACTGGAGAACCGAAGATGAAGATTTTGAACATCGCAGCAGCAGTAGCGCTCGGCACGGTATCTTTGTCTGCAGTCGCCAAAGACATCCATGAGGATAACTCAACCGGCAGCGCCTTTACCGTTACGGCTGCAGCAAGTGGCCCGCAGTCATTCGTTGTCGGTGAGGCAATCGAAGGCCGGTACAGTATGGAGACGGCAGTCGCGGTGGGAGTTTCCAACCACTACATTACCGGTACGGGAGGCCATCTCTACATTACGGGGACTGGCGGTAGCCACTACATCACGGGCACCGGCGGTAGCCGCTACATCACCGGAACCGGCGGCAACCACTACATTACGGGGACCGGCGGCAGCCACTACATTACCGGGACTGGTGGCCATCACTAAGCGGACAAGTAACTCGATTTGGGGTAACAGCCCGTGGCTTCTTTAGCGAGGCTACGGGCCTCTCCGTGTACGCAAGTTGATCTGGAGCGTCACTCACGCCGGACGCGTCTCCAGCGAATCCCTCAAGGCGCGTCGCAGGATCTTACCTACATTCGACTTTGGCAATTCGCTGCGGAAATACACCCGCCGCGGCAGCTTGTATCCGGTTAGCGATTCGCGGCATTTGTCGATGATGGCTCGCTCAGTGAGCGCCGGGTCCTTGGACACCACAAACACGGCTACTACTTCGCCTGAGTGCTCATCGGCCTGCGCCACGGCAGCCGCTTCCACTATGCCAGGAATCGCAGCCACTACGGCCTCGACTTCGTTGGGGTAGACGTTGAAACCCGAGACCAGGATCATGTCCTTCTTGCGGTCTTCGATGAACACATAGCCGCGCTCATCTATCCGGCCGATATCGCCGGTTCGCAACCAGCCATCGGGCAACATGACCTTCTCGGTCTCATCCGGCCGATTCCAATAACCGCGCATCACCTGAGGCCCCCGCACACAGATCTCCCCGACCGATGCGAGCGGTAATTCGCGACCGTCATCATCTCTGATGGAAATCTCGGTCGAGGCAATGGGCAGGCCGATGGAGCCATTGAAATCGGTGCCCGGCAGATTGATGCAGGCGCCGGGTGAAGTCTCCGTCAGACCCCAGGCCTGGGTCAGCACGTTGCCGGTCGTCGCCTTCCAGCGGGTCGCCACGGTTTCCTGCACCGCCATGCCGCCGCCGAGCGTGATCTTCAGGTGGCCGAAATCCACACTGGCAAATGACGAGTTATGCAGCAGCGCGTTGAACAGGGTGTTGACGCCACTCAGGAAGGCGAATGGATAACGCTTCAGTTCCGCGACAAACCGCGGGAAATCGCGGGGATTCGTGATCAGAACGTTGGTCCATCCCAGCCGCATGAACAGCATGCAGTTAGCCGTCAGCGCAAAGATGTGGTACAGCGGAATCGGGGTAATCAGGTAGCGGGTCTCGTCGGTGGCGCGCGGCAGGAATGGATCGATCCAGGCAGACGCCTGCAGGACGTTCGCGCAGATGTTGCCGTGGGTCAGCACCGCGCCCTTGGCAACCCCGGTGGTGCCGCCGGTGTATTGCAGAAAGGCGATGTCCTCATGGTTCAGCTCGACGTTCGCCAGAGGTTTCCCGCGACCGGCGGCCAAAGCCGCGCTGAATCCAATCGCGCCGGGAATATTCCACGGAGGCACCTGCCTATGGACTTTGCGCACGACGAAATCGACGATCGCCGATTTCGGAAATCCGAGCAGCTCCCCGACGCTGGTGGTGACGACATGGCGCACGGCCGTGCGCGGCAGTACCGCCTCCAGCACGTGGGCGAAGTTCTCAAGCACCACGATGGCGGTGCAGCCGGCGTCCTTGAGCTGGTGTTCCAGCTCCGGTGCCGTATAGAGCGGGTTGGTGTTGACGACCGCGAGGCCGGCGCGCAATGCCGCGAACATCGCGATGGGATACTGCAGGACGTTGGGCAGCATGATCGCCAGGCGATCACCGCGCTTGAGGCCTGCCACATTCTGCAGCCAGGCGGCGAAGTCACGGGAGCTGCGATCCAGCTGGTCATACCCTAGGCGCTTGCCCATCTGGATGAAGGCCGCCCGATCCCGGAAGGTCGAGAAGCTCTGCTCGGCCATGTACTTCAGCGAGGGCAGGGCGCCCGGATCGATGTCCGTGGCCATGCCGGGCAGATACGATTTGAGCCAGATCCGTTCCATTCTCAATGCCTCAGCAGCGGAACCAGCGACTTCCAGACGGTCTCCAGCACCCGGGGCTCCCCGGCCGCGACGGGATGCAGCCCATCGGCCTGCATCAGCGCCGGATCCAGCGCCACCCCGTCCAGCAGGAAGGGCACCCAGGGCACCTTCTGCTGCCGGGCCAGATCCGAATACAGAGCCGCAAACCCATCCGTGTAACGCGGGCCATAGTTCGGCGGAAGGCGGATGCCCAGCAGCAGGACCTTGGCCCCCGAGTCCCTGGCCAGGGTGATCATACGCGCAAGGTTGTCGCGGACGGTCTGCAGAGGCAAGCCGCGCAGACCGTCATTGGCGCCAAGTTCCAGCAGTACGATTGCCGGATGGTGCAGGGCCAACAGGTGCGGCAGCCTTTCCAGGCCGCCACTGCTGGTCTCGCCGCTGACGCTGGCATTGATGATTTGGTACCCGTACCCTTCGGTGTGAAGCCGACGCTGCAGCAGCGCGACCCAGCCCTGCTCGGGTTGCAACCCGTACGCCGCGCTCAGGCTGTCACCGAAACTGAGGATGATCGGAGTTTGCGCCCCCGAGGCGCCCTGGAGACCGATGAGCAGCAACGTCAGTGCAATTGCCCCGCCGCGCACCCAGGCCGATAGCGTTCTCAAGGTCCTGAATCTCACAAGACAGGTTAGCAGTCCGGAAGGGCCGCTGGCCATTGTGGACGATGTCACTTTCGACATCGCCCGGGGCGAAACAGTGGCCATCACGGGGGCCTCCGGCGCCGGCAAGTCAACGCTCCTGGCCATGCTGGCGGGCCTCGACCTGCCCACCGGCGGACAGGTCTGGCTCGATGGGCAGGACCTTACTGCCCTGAGCGAAGACGGCCGCGCGAAACTGCGGGCGCAGCGCGTCGGGTTCGTGTTCCAGTCCTTTCATCTCATCCCGTCCCTGACGGCGCTGGAAAACGTGCTGCTGCCGCTGGAACTGGCGCAGCGCGACCAGGCCCCGGCCCTGGCGCGCGAGGCGCTGGAACGGGTGGGGCTGGGACCCCGAAAGGATCACTACCCACGCCAGCTTTCCGGCGGCGAGCAGCAGCGCGTGGCGCTCGCCCGCGCCTTCGTGATCGCACCCGCGGTGCTGTTTGCCGATGAACCCACCGGCAACCTCGATGCCCACACCGGTCAGCGCATCATCGATCTGATGTTTGAGATG
This sequence comes from uncultured Pseudomonadota bacterium, assembly GCA_963726995.1. Lineage (GTDB taxonomy): Bacteria > Pseudomonadota > Gammaproteobacteria > Steroidobacterales > Steroidobacteraceae > DAIDKA01. Next base: position 491,054 of record CAVSEP010000006.1, on the reverse strand, counting down.
AACCGGACCGCGCACACGACCCTGGTCCTGGTGACTCACGAACAACCGCTCGCGGCGCGCTGCGATCGCATCCTGCATATGGACGCCGGTCGGCTGGTCAGCCCCTGATGCACGCCCTGAAGCTGGCCCTGCGCACGTTGCTGCGCGAGTGGCGCTCCGGAGAACTCGGGGTGCTGCTGCTGGCGCTGACCACGGCCGTGGCGGCGCTCACCGGCGTGGGTTTCCTCGTCGGGCGCATTGATACGGCAGTGCGCGAGCAGGCGACGCAGGTACTGGCCGCGGACCTGCGCGTTTCCTCCACGCAGCCCCTGCCGGATGCCTGGTTCAGCAGCGCCACCCAACGCGGCGTGCATTCCGCGCGCATCGAAACCCTGTTGAGCGTGGTCTTCCGGGGCGATGACAGCCAGCTCGCCAATGTCGAGGCGGTCTCAGACGGCTATCCGCTGCGCGGTACCCTGGTGGTCGGGGATCTGCCCTTTGCCACCGGCAGCGCCACCCAGCGGATTCCGGCGGCCGGCGAGGTCTGGCCGAGTTCGAAACTCATGGCCACCCTGGGAGGCGGCGTTGGCGCGCGGCTGTCGATCGGCGCGGCAACCTTGAAGGTGACCCGTATCCTGATTTCGCGCCCGGACCAGGGCGCCAATCTGTCGGATCTCGCGCCCAGCCTGATCATGAACCTCAAGGACCTGCCGGCAACCCAGCTGGTGCAGCCGGGCAGCCGCGTCAGCTACTCGGCCCTGTTCGCAGCGGATCCTGCGACCATAGCGGACTTCAGGCCCTGGCTGATTCAACAGATCCGCCCCGCCGACCGGCTGCGCGACGTGAGCGAGGCCAGCCCGCAGCTCGAGAGCGCGGTGGATCGCGCCGGCCGGTTCCTGACTCTGGCCAGTCTGGTGAGCGTGCTGCTGTGTTCCATCGCGGTGGCGATGTCGGCGCGCCAGTATGTGCGGCGACATCTGGATGCGGTCGCGCTGCTGAAGACCCTGGGCGCCACCCGCGGGTTCACCTTGAGTGTCAGTCTGCTGCAGCTGGTGATGGTGGCGCTGCTCGCCTCCGTTCTGGGCTCAATCATCGGCTACATTGCGCAGGAATGGCTGCTGCGCGCGGTCCGGGGTCTGCTGGGCACCGCCACCTTGCCGCCGGCCCAGCTGGCGCCCCTCGGAATGGGGGTGAGCGCCGCCCTCGCGGTGCTGGCGGGTTTTGCGTTGCCGCCCCTGCTGCAGCTGGCGCGGGTGCCGCCGCTGCGGGTATTGCGCCGGGACGTAGGTCCCCCGCCGCCGCTGGTGATCCTGGCCTTCGGTCCCGCGGTCGTGGTGGTCATCGGGCTGGTCTGGTGGGCCGTGCGCGACATCCGCCTGGCGCTGCAGTTCCTGTTCGGGCTGGGCCTGTTCCTGGCGGCGCTCGCGGGCGCCGGCTACGTGCTGGTTACGCTGTGCGGGCGATTGCGCGGCCGGGTCGGGGTGGCCTGGCGCTATGGCATCGCCAATCTCAATCGTCGCCGCGCCGACAGCATGGTGCAGATCGCCGCCTTCGGCGCAGGGCTCATGGTGCTGCTGGTGCTGGGAGTGGTGCGGGATGATCTGGAGGGGGACTGGCGCCGCAGTCTGCCCGCGGATGCACCCAATTTCTTCTTCGTGAACATCCCGCCTGCCGATCGCGACGGCTTTACGCAGTTTCTCACGCAACGCGGCGCGCGCTTCTCCCGCATGCTGCCGATGCTGCGCGGCCGGCTGACGGCAATCAATGGTGAAGCGGTGGAGTCGATGCGCTTTGCGGACGGCCAGGGCCGCGGATTCTCGGGCCGCGAGCAGAATGTCACCTGGGCCAGTACGCTGGGCGATGACAACCAGATCATCGCGGGCAGCTGGTGGCCGAAGGACTATCACGGCGCACCCCTGGTTTCCCTGGCCACGGAGTTCCAGCAATCCCTGGGCGTGGGTGTCGGTGACAAGGTCCACTTCGATATCGGCGGCGAACCCTTCGACGCCACGGTGGCCAGCATCCGCAAGGTCAAGTGGGACAGCTTCCAGCCGAACTTCTTCGTGATGTTCTCGCCCGGGGTACTCGACGCCGTGGCGGGGACCTTCCTGACCAGCGCGTACTTCCACCCGACCGATCCGCATGTGCTGTCGCAGCTGGCGCGTCGTTTCCCCAGTGTCTCCATCTTCAACGTGGACGATCTGCTCGCGCAGGTGCGGGGCATTGTCGACAAGGCGATTCTCGCCGTGCAGAGCGTGTTCGCCTTCACCTTGTTCGCGGGGCTGGTCGTGCTGCTCGCAGCCGTCCAATCCAGTCGCGAGGAGCGCCGCTTTGAGAGCGCGATGCTGCGCACCCTGGGCGCGCGAGGCGTCACGGTGTGGCAGGGCGTGATGGCGGAGTTCCTGGCGCTCGGGCTGCTGGCGGGTGCGCTGGCGTCGGGCGGCGCGGCGCTTGCCGGTGTGTTCGTCGCGACTCGAGTGCTGCAGGTGCCCTACGCGATGGATCCCTGGCTGCCGCTGGTGGGCATCGGCGGCGGCGCGCTGCTGGTGAGCATCAGCGGCTGGCTCGCCACGCGCACCGTGATTTCCCAGCCGCCCATTCTCACACTGCGTGGCGACTGAGCGGGCCGATTAGACCGCAACGGACTGCAGATGTCGTAGGAAGCGGATGACCGTATTCCTACTGATGCGCACGGCGGCTCGTCCATAGTCTACTGCCCGACGGTGGCGGCAGTTCGCCGAGCGGCATGATTCTGGCGCCACTACCTGTGGCACAAGACCATCGTAACCGCATGATTCGACACATTAACTGGGCGCTATTCTGGATTGTCGCCGCGGCGGCAGCCGTGGTCGCCGGCGGGGGCATCTATTGGCTTGCAAACCGCACCGCACCTGCGCACTACGTCACGAGCGCAGTGTCGCGCGGGGATGTCGCGACTACCATCACCGCCAGCGGTTCGGTGAATCCGGTGGTGATCGTCGCAGTGGGGACGTATGTCTCCGGCACCATCCAAACCCTCAGCTGCGACTTCAACACGCGAGTCCGCAAGGGTCAGTTGTGCGCCAAGATCGACCCGCAGCCCTACCAGGTCCTTGTCGACCAGGATCAAGCCGACCTGCAGGTCGCGAAGGCGCAGCTCCTCAAGGATCAGGCGAATGTCGTCTACACCAGGGCCAATCACAATCGCATCGCGCAACTCTTGTCCGAGGACTCCGCCTCTCAGGACGCGGCCGACATTGCGCTGAACGCCTATGACCAATCAGTCGCGCAGGTCACACTCGATCTCGCGACGATTGCCCAGAAGGCGGCGATGCTGAGCGCTGCGCAGATCAATTTGAACTACACGAACATTGTCTCGCCCGTGGACGGCACCGTGGTGTCGCGCAACGTGACCGCCGGTCAGACGGTGGCCGCAAGCTTCCAGACACCGACCCTGTTTCTGATCGCCACCGACTTGACCAAGATGCAGGTCGACACCAACGTCAGCGAATCCGACATCGCCGGCGCCATCGTCGGCGCGAACGCGAGTTTCACCGTCGACGCGTTTCCAAAATCGACTTTCAAGGGACGCGTGACGCAGGTCCGGCAGGCTCCCGTCAGCGTGCAGAACGTGATCACCTACGATGTCGTGATTACCGTCGACAACGGCGCGCTGCAGCTGAAACCGGGGATGACGGCCACCGCCAGGATCATCACGGCCCAGGCACTGAATGTTCTGCGAGTTCCCTCGCAGGCACTGAGATTCACCCCGATCGCCGCAGTCGCAGCCGGGTCCGGCGCGACCTTGAAACCGGGGCAGCGGGTGCTCTGGATTGAACGCGACGGCAAGCTTCTCGCAGTCACTGTGACGGTCGGAATCATTGATGAGAGCTACGCCGAAATCCGCGCGGGAGATCTTAGCGTCGCGGATCGCGTGATCACATCCGAAGCTGCCGCGGATGCGCCCAAGGTGCCATCAACGCCAGCGCTCAGATTATAGGAGCGCAGGCGGCGTGACCGACCCCGTTGTCAGGCTGGTCGACATCTGCCGATCTTTCGAGCTCGGGGGCACCGAAGTTCTGGCGCTGCAGGGAGTCAGTGTTTCGATCGGGCGCGGCGAGTTCGTGGCGATCATGGGGTCTTCCGGATCCGGCAAGTCAACCATGATGAACATCATCGGATGTCTTGATCGGCCGTCCAGCGGCCAGTTCTTTTTCGAGGGGCGGGATGTCGCCCAGCTTTCCGAACCGGAACTGGCCCGCATTCGCAGCGAGCGGATCGGATTCGTGTTCCAAAGTTTCAATCTGCTGGCCCGGACGAGCGCGCTGGAAAACGTGATATTGCCGCTGCTCTATGGTGCCGCGGCGGCACTCAGCTCAAGTCAGAGAAACCGCCGGGGACGCGAATTGCTGGCAAGCGTCGGCCTGGCCGAGCGCGCCGGCAACATGCCCAATCAGCTCTCCGGCGGGCAACAGCAGCGGGTCGCGCTGGCTCGGGCGCTGATCAATCATCCTGCGGTGCTGCTGGCGGATGAGCCGACCGGCAATCTCGATACGCGCACCTCCCACGAGATCATGGAGATGGTCCGGCACTTGAACCGCGACCAGGGCGTGACGGTCGTCGTCGTGACGCATGAAGCGGATATCGCCGCCTATGCGGACCGGGTGATCGTCATGCGCGACGGCCGGATCCTGTCCGATGAGCATCAGGTCCCAACCGCGGTGCCGGTCGATGAAGAAAAGGGGCGGGCGGCACCGATCGTCTCCTCCCCGGCCTTCGCATCCACCGAGGAAGGCAGGACCGGCCTGCGTGCCGCCTTTCTGTCGATGATCGTCGCGGCCTCGTTGGAGGCACTGGCCCGCAACAAGCTGCGTTCCGCCTTGACCATGCTGGGCGTATTCATCGGCGTCGCGGCTCTAATCGCCATGGTGGCGGTGGGAGATGGGGCCAGCGCGGCAGTGCAGAAGCAGCTGGAGACGCTGGGGACGAACATGGTCGTCGTCCAGCCGGGGGCCACGACCGCCGGTGGCGTGCGCGCGGGCGCGGGCAGCGCATCGACGCTGACCGTGGTGGACGCCGAGGCGATCCTGCGCGAGGACCCCGCCGTGGCCCGGGTCAGCTATCTCGCGCGACAGGCCGGCCAGGTGCAGTATCGCGATCAGAACTGGAGCACCGCCATCCAGGGCGTCACACCCAGTTATCTGGACATCGTGAGCTGGCATGTCGCCAGCGGCAGCACCATGACCGAACAAGAGAATGACGCCGCTGAGACCGTCTGCCTGATCGGCCAGACGGTCTATCAGAATCTCTTCCCCAAGGGCGAAGATCCCGTGGGCGCGACCATACTCATCAAGGGCGTTCCGATGCGGGTCATCGGTCTGCTGGCAGCCAAAGGCCAGACGGGCTTCGGACAGGATCAGGACGATGTGGTGATGATCCCGTTCAATTCCGCCGAGCGCAAAGTCTTAGGGGTGGCGGCGCCGCAAACGGCTCAGAATCTGGTCAGCACCACCTACCCTGCCGCCGCCAACGTATTCGGGATCACTCCCCGCATGACCGGCTACGTCAACAGCATCTACGTTCAGGCGCAAGCCGCCAACCTGGTCAGCGAGGCGATTGCCCAGGTGGCTGCAACCCTCGCCAGGCGCCACCACATCCGGGCTGGGCAACTCGCCGACTTCAGCGTCAGAAACTTGAGCCAGATTGCGGCCGCTCAGGAAAGCAGCAGCCAGGTCATGGCGGCGCTGCTGGCAATGGTCGCCTCCATATCGTTGCTGGTCGGCGGCATCGGCATCATGAACATCCTCCTCGTTTCCGTCACTGAGAGGACCCGGGAAATCGGCATCCGCATGGCGATCGGCGCCCAACGCCTGCAGGTGCTGCTGCAGTTCCTGGCCGAATCAGTACTGCTGAGCGTCACGGGCGGCATCGCTGGGATCGGCTTCGGGCTGCTGGTTTCCTACATCATCTCGACCGTAGCGCATTGGCCGACCCAGGTTTCCCTCAGCGCCGTGCTCGGCGGCTTTACCTTCTCGGCCGCGGTTGGAATCTTCTTCGGATACTATCCGGCCCGCAAGGCGGCGAATCTCAATCCGATCGAAGCGTTGCACTACGAGTAGGTTTTATTCCCACCTGCTCGTAAAATGGTTCAACGCTGACCTCCCGCCCGAGAAAACGTTTCAGGAGAACGTCAGGTTCGACCGATCCGCCGGGCACCAGGATCTGCTTGCGATACCTCATGCCTACCGCGGGGTTATCCAGGCCGCCCTTCTGGAACACGCTGAACATGTCCTGGGCGTACACCAGGGACCAGAGGTAGCCGTAGTAGCCGGCGTCATAGCCGCTCATCAGATGGCCGAACGAGGCCTCCGGATAGGTGCCCGGAGTTTCCTTGAAGGGCGTCATCTGCGCCCTGAGCGAGAACCAAAGCTCGGTGGGATCGGCCTTCGCGGCGCCATGCAGCTGCAGGTCGTAGGTGGCATAGAACGCCTGGCTCGACCACTTCATTCCGTCATCCACATGCTTCAGCGCGATCATTTTCTGGATCAGCGCATCGGGCAGCGGTTCGCCGCTGCCCAGGCGGCCTGAGATCTGCTTCAGCACCTGCGGCTGCCACATCCAGTTCTCGAGCATCTGCGAGGGCGCCTCGACGAAATCCGCGCGGGTATTCGATCCGAACAGCGACGCGTAGCGGGCCTGCGACAGGGTCTGGTGCATCACGTGTCCAAACTCATGGAAGAACGTGACCAGGTCGTCGTGGCTCAGCAGCGAGGGCTTGCCCGGCTCGGGCTTGGGCCAGTTGCCGATGATGGCGGAGACCGGCTTGACATGGCTGCCGTCCGGCAGCGTTCGCCCGACGCGCAGCGCGAACGAGGCGAAGTGCTCGAACTTGCCTTCGCGCGGATACAGATCCAGGAAGAACCAGCCGATGGCATTGCCGCTGTTCGCATCGTAGATCGCATATTCGGTGACGCCCGGTGCCCAGGCCTTCGCCGGCGTTACCGCCTCGAATCGCACCGCGAGCATGTGCGAGTAGATGTCCAGCATCGCCGGCAGCGCCTTCTCCAGCGGGAAGTATTGCCGGATCTGCTCCTGATCCACGGCAAAGCGCGTCTTGACCAGCTGATTCTCGAAGTAGTAGTAGTCCCAGCGTTCAAACGGGCTGGCATCGCCGCCCGCGCGCTTGAGGGCCGCCAGCTCCGCGACCTCCGCGCGAGCCTTGCTCAGCAGTCCCTGGCTGACCTGTTGCACCAGCGCCTGCGCCCGTTCCGGCGTCTTCGCCATCTTGACGTTCGAGCTGGTAGGCGGCCCAGCTCGGATAGCCCAGCAGCTTCGCGGCCTGCAGGCGCAGGTCGATGGTATCGGCGAGCCGCTTGACGTTGTCGGGTCCGCCGCGCCGCCCATAGGTGAACAGGTAGCGCTTGCGCGCATCCGCGACCTTCTCATTGCTGAGGAAGGACTCCGAAGTACTCTCGTTGACCGCAAGATGCGCCCCCTTGGCATCCTTGCGTACCGCGGCGTTCAGCGCCGCGGGCAGGGAGGTGAGTTCCTCCGCGCTGAGGTCGATCTCGCTGTGGTCTTCGGCGATCGCCCGTCCATAGGCGATCTGCAGGGTGTTGATCTGATCGAGCAGTTTCGTGACCTTGGCCCGCGTCGCCGGGTCCAGGCCCGCGGCAGCGCGGATGCCTGCTTCCTGGTAGATCTTCGCGAGCTGGCGCTCCTCAGGGGTGCTCGCGCCGGCAGCGGCGGCTTGCGCCAGCTTGTAGATGGCGGGATCCGCGGCCAGCTCCACGCCGAACGCCGACTCATCGTTGTTGCATGCCGTGGCCGCATCGCGCTGCGCCTTCTCGACGGCAATGACCGACAGAACGGTGGCGGCCGAAAGCTGTTCGCTCAAATCCGCGGAAGCCGTCTCGATGGCCCCCAGGCCTTCGTTGAGCGTCACCGGCTTCCCGGCCCGCCCATCGATGACGTGGATGCGCGCGCGTGCAGCGGCCAGGGCGCTCTTGCAGGTCGCGGCAATCTGCGCCGGCGTCAGATCCCACTTGATGCCCGTATCGGCACCCAACGGCGCTGCGTTGCCGATCGTGGCGAGCATCGAAGCGAGCAGGCCGGCTACCGCCAGCTGACTCAAATGAAATCGGCGGACGCGTCGTGTACCCGGGGTGTCATGCGAGATCATGTTCGCCTGCCTGGTTCGTTCTGATTGTGGCGAGACTATAGCTGGAGTCGGCCGGCGCGAACGCCGCCTGCCGGGCCCCTGTCGGGGTGCCCAGCACATCGGCGGCAAATTTCGGCCGAAAATGGGTCTATTATCGGTTGAATCATGGTTAAAATATGGTTAACATGAACCCGTGACCGAAGCTCACAACCTACTTTTTGCCACCGTGCCCCGCCGTGACTACCTGCAGTTCTGGCAGGCCGGCCTGTTCCAGCCCCAGCGCGTGGTCCGCTTCCTGGGATTGAGCAAGGCTGAGTTGGCGCGCCTCGCCGGCGTGGCACCGGCATCGGTCCGATTCGATGACAAGGCGCCCCGGCCGCTGCGCCAACAGCTGATGGATCTCGCGGCCACCTGCGAGCTGGTCGCGCAGGCCTTCGACGGCAATCCCACCAAAACCTCAATGTGGTTCATGACTCCCAATCCCCAGCTCGGAAATCTCTCCCCCGTCGAGCTACTGCGCCGGGGCGATCGCGAGGCGCTGCAACGTCAGGTCATGCAGGCCATGACACAGGACACGGTGGCTCCGTGACCACCGATACCGCGGCGCGAAACCGGCTGGTCATCCGGCTGCTGCTGGTCGCGACCTTCGTCGTCATTCTCAACGAAACCCTCATGGCAGTCGCGATCCCGCGGCTGATGCACGATCTCAACGTCACGGCCGGCGCCGTGCAATGGCTGACCACGGCGTTTCTGCTCACCATGTCGGTGGTCATTCCGGTGACCGGCTTCATGCTGCAGCGGATGAATACCCGCCCGGTGTTCGTCTGGGCGATGTCGCTGTTCACGCTGGGTACGCTGACCGCCGCCCTGGCGCCGAATCTCGGGGTCCTGGTCTTTGCCCGCATCGTTCAGGCCTCCGGGACCGCGATCATGATGCCGCTGCTGATGACGACGGCGATGATGCTGGCGCCACCGGAAAGCCGCGGCAAGACCATGGGGTTCATTACCACCGTCATCTCAGTGGCACCGGCCGTCGGCCCCACCATCTCCGGACTCATCCTCAACTACTTGAGCTGGCGCTGGATGTTCTTGCTGGTGCTGCCGATATCCTTGGGTGCCCTGGCGCTGGGCGCGCGCCTCATGCAGAACGTGACCACTCCCCATGGCGCCCGGATCGATGGGCTCTCCGTCGGTCTCTCGGGCATCGCCTTCGGCGGCATTGTCTACGGCCTCAGCAACATCGGTGTGGCCGCGCCCGCGGGTGCGATCCCGGCGGGAATGTGGAGTGCGGTCGGCGCGGTATTCCTGGTGGTGTTCATCCTGCGGCAGCTCGCCCTGCAGAAATCCGGCTATCCGCTGCTGGACCTGCGCACCTTCGCCTCGCGCAACTTCACCATTTCGGTGCTGCTCATGGCCAGCCTGATGATGGCGCTGTTCGGAACCATCATCCTGTTGCCGATCTACCTGCAGAACGTGCTGGGACTGAGCACGCTGCAGACCGGATTGCTGCTGTTCCCCGGCGGTCTGCTGATGGGCCTGCTGGGCCCGTACGTCGGGCGCCTCTATGACCGGCACGGCCCGACCCGGCTGCTGGTGCCTGGAGTCCTGGTCGTCAGTGCGGTGCTGTGGGCGATGACGCTGCTCGGGCCCCACAGCCGGGTGGCCTACATCCTCGCCGGGCACGTGGTCATGAGCATCGGCTTCGCGTTCCTCTTCACCCCGCTGTTCACCGTCAGCCTGTCATCCGTGAAGTCCAGCCTCTACTCGCATGGCAGCGCCGTCATCGGCACGCTGCAGCAGGCCGCCGGCGCCGCGGGAGTCGCATTGTTCGTGGCCCTGATGTCCGCACACACAGCCATGCTCGCGGCACGCGGTGTTCCGCCGACCGATGCGCTGTCCGGAGGCGTGAGTAGCGGCTTCCTGTGCGGTGCCGTCATCTCGCTGTTCGCGGTCGGCTGCGTGTTCTTCGTGCGAAGGCCGTCGGAGACGCACGGTGCCGGTCACTGACCTGGACGCGGCGACTTTGAGCTGCCTGGCAGGTCGCGGGGCCGTCTAATGCGCGTCGGGCAACAATCGTGACGAGCGCCGTGGAGTCAGGAATCAAAGATGTGTCTACGACAAAACGCATCGCTTTTGCCGTCATCGCGGGCTTGACCATCGCAGCGGTAGACAATTTCGCCTACGGAGGCGAAGTCAGCCCCATCGTCATTGTGGGTATGCTGCTTATCGCTACCGGAACCGCCGGTTACCTGTGGGGTATGCGCGGTGTGCCGGCCGCGGCAATCATCTGGATCTGCGTTCCGGCGGCGCATCTGGTCAATTTGACCTTCGGGTTACCGGACAGCCTGCATCCGCATACCTACGGATCCGCCATGAAGTTGGCTGCCTTTACGGCCATCGTCGCGGCACTCGGGGCCACCTGCGGCGCTGCCGTCGGTAGACTCGTGCAACCCACCGCGCCCTGAGAGAGATCCGGTCAGTGTTTTCGCATATCTTCGTCGGCATCTGCGACTTCGAGCGCGCATTGGCCTTCTACCGCGCGGTGCTGCCACCCCTCGGCCTTATGGAGCGATTTTGTGAAGCGAGCCGCCCTTGGGCGGCCTGGCAGCTCGCCCCCGGCCAAAGACCGCTTTTCATCATCGGCAGGCCTTACGACGGCCGTGCACACGTGCCCGGCAACGGGCAGATGGCCGCGTTCCTGGCCCGGAGCAGGGCGATGGTTGACGAGGTCCATGCTTTGGCGCTCGCCAATGGCGGGATCTGCGAGGGGCCGCCGGGACTGCGGCCTGAATACACTCCGACGTACTATGGCGCCTACTTCAGGGACACCGAGGGCAACAAGCTGTGCGTCGTCAGTCATTCGGAAGTATAGCGACCCAATGAAATCTCCCCTGCCCCTCGTGTTGGTAATTGCCGCGATAATCCTGCTCGCGGCGACCGGCAATCTCTTATCCCGCTCGCCGTTTGTCATTGCGGCACAGATTCTCGCGATCGCTCTGAATCTTTGGGCGCGGACCTCGTTTCAGAAGGGGACGTTTCGGGTAGGGGCCAACCCGAGTGCAGACGCTCCCATCACGCGCGGCCCTTATACGTTCGTCAGGCATCCCATGTACCTTGCGGCACTGGTGTTCATATGGGCCGGCATTCTCAGCCATATATCCGCGCTGACCCTGGCGACAGGAGTCGTGGTCACCGGCGTTTGCATCGCCAGAGTGATCGTTGAAGAGCGGCTGCTTCGCGAAAAGTACAACGAATATCCGGCTTACGCCCGAGCGACAAAGGCCCTGATCCCGTTTCTGTTATAGGGCAGGCGTCGTGACTGCGGCGTTGGCGTCAGATCTGCGGGAGGCTTGGTGACCGAGTCGTGTGCGTTCTGCGAGATTGCGGCCGGCAGGCAGGATGCCAGCATCGTTTGGCAGGACGGTCTCGTCCTGGCCGTGGTCGACCTGAGACAGTTCCATGCCGGACACACCTTGGTCATTCCGCGGCAGCATCTGCGAGACGTGCGTGAATTGGACCATGCCACCGGGGCGGCTCTGATGTCATTGGTGGCAAGAATTGCCCGGGCCGTTTCCGCGGCATTCCCCAATGAGGGTTTGAGCGTGTGGCATTCCATCGGCGAGGCGGCGGACCAGGAGGTGCCGCATTTGCACATGCACGTCCATCCCCGCCTCATTGGCGATCGCTTGCTACGGATCTATCCGTCCCAGGTCGCAACGCCCGAGCGGCAAATCTTGGACGAGTATGCTTCCGTGCTGCGCAAACACCTCGACTGACGTGGCGCGCAAATCCGTTTCCGGCAGCACCCGAGGAATTGCAATGTCAGAGCTGATGAAAGGAACGTGTGCATGTGGTCGGGTGAGCTTCACCGTCGCCGGAAGACTTCCTGCTCCAGACGCCTGTCACTGTGTCCAGTGCCGCAAGCACTCGGGCCACTACTTCGCCTCTACCAACGTTCGGCGAACCGCCCTCGTCCTCAATGGTCAGGAGAACCTGTCCTGGTATCAATCATCCCCGGGAATCCGAAGAGGGTTCTGCTCGACGTGCGGTTCGTTTCTGTTCTGGGATCCGCCCGCGAGGGACTGGATCGCCATATCGATGGGGGCGTTCGACACTCCGACGGCGACGCAACTCGAGAAACATATCTTTGTGGCGGAAAAGGGTGACTACTACGAAATCACCGACGGTCTGCCACAGAGCCTGAAGCACTAGCCGCTCGTCTCCAGGCAGAGCGGGATGGCATCAGCCAATCAACCGTTCGAGCGGACGCTCCGCATAAGGGACGTTGACCCGCAAGGCAAAGTTGCAGTGGCGTTGCGCGACGTTTACGTAGCGGCATGGCTCGGGGACGTGCCGGTAGGGTGCGGGGCCATTCGGCAAATGGATCATCGGGTGCCCCCCTTCGGCAGGCATGTCGATGATTCCAGCAGCGCCCGCTACGACGTTAGTGCCGGATGTTGATCGCAGCCCAGGAATCCGGCTGCGGATCGCCGCGCCAGTCCAGCCCGTCGATGGCCAGCTGGTAGATGTCCGGACCCAGGGCGGAAGTATTCAAGGAAAATGACAACGAGCCGTTCGAATCCTTGATCAGGTTGTTGAGCACTGCCACCCGGCCCTGGTTCAGGCGATCGATGGTGATGCGGAAGGCCCTGAAGTCCGAATGGTTCATGTCGATCTTGATGTTGACGAGCTGCGCCGCCGAGCCGCCGATGCTCGATGAGGCCGCCGTGGTCGGGCCGGCATGTGTCGGCTGGACATAGACCGTGCTGCTGCCCGTGGCGGCATCGATGGGCTGGTTGGCGACCAGCTGCTGCAACGCGGTCACCTTGTGCACCTGATCGGCCAGCCGGTGGTTCGAGACCAGGATCGCGATACCCAGCACCAGGATCAGCCCCGAGAGGGCGGCGAGCATGTAGGGCTGTTCCCAGAAGCGTTTCGGTTTCTCCTGCCAGGGTTCCGGTTTGCCGCTGCTCTCCAGCAGCCGCAGGGCCGTGTGGACGCGCTCGGGCAGGCCGATCTCATCCAGGATCTGGGGATTTTCGCGACAGAAGCCTTCGAAGACGGTCGCGCTGCGAACCGGCAGAGTGCCTGACAGATACAGTTCGACGATCCGGTTGCGGGCGATGTAGTCCCGGTCCATGACCGGCGGCACGGCGATGCTTTCGTCGGGCAGTTTCTTGGGCACCGGCGGAGGCGCCGCCGGCCGGGCGGCAACGGGGGCCTTGGGCGGTGTCGGGGAGGCCGGCTTGGGCGCGGCGACGGGTGTCACCGGGGGCCGGGCTGCGGCCGGTCTTGCCGTCGCCACCGGCGGTTTGGCCGCGGTCTGCGCGGCTCGGGGCGCCGGCATCGGGGCTGTGACCGGAGGCTTTGCGGCAGGCGCGGGGGCCGACGCCGTGGCGGAGGTGGCCTGAAGCTCGGGGATGGTCCGGGTTCCGGATTCAGCCGCCTCGAAGGCCTCCAGCTCGGGCATCAGATCGGCATAGGGATCGTCGCTGATGCTGGACTTCGGGACCTGAAGGCGCGCCGTCGAAGCGGCTTTCTGGTCACTGAGCTTCGGCGCCGCGCCCGCCATGCGTCCCGAGCCCGCGGCCGCCGCGGCGGCCGATTGGGCCGACAGGGCGTCGATGGTGGAGTTTTCCAGCAGTTCCATGTCCGGAACCAGTGCCAGCAGGTCGTCCTCGGACGGCAAATCCACCAGTGCGGCATCCGCGCCGGCCGGCAGCGAGTCAGATTTTGATTGCGGTGCCATCAGTTTCAGTTCAATGAGACCGGCGTTGATCCAGGCTGCCATCGTGCAGGGTCGGGGCGGGTAAGCCTAGGTTCTGCCTCACAGATCGCGCTCATGACACCCGATTGCGAACTGGGTCTCATTTGGTCCGGCGACGGGTGGGGGTCCATGCGGCCGGTCACAGCGGTGCCGCCCAGGGTCTGATAGCTTCGCTCACCATTCCCTAGTGTGGGTAATTGATCTGTCATGGTTGGAAACGAGGATTCGCTGAAGACAGCCTCCGCAGCTTCGATTCTGCCCAGGCGCTTCCCCGAGCCCGTCGAATCCGACTACATTGATTTCAGCCTCCGGGTCGTTAGGCCGGGAATCCGCGCCTGGCATACCACTTCGCTGTGCCTGGCCCTGCTGCTGCTGATCGCCGGAACCGTGCTCTACCGTGCCGGCTATCCCCACTCGGTGCTGCCCCTGGCCGCCCCGCAGATCGAGCCTGTGAAACTCTGGCTCATCGGCATCGCGGTGAGCGCGCGCGCGGTGCTGTGCCTGCTGTCCTGGCGCACCGACCTCGTCGGCGGCTACAGCAAGGCGGCGCTGCCGCTGGCGACGATCGGCCATGCCTGCATCAACGTGGTCTTCGGCAGCGAGATCTTCGGGGCCCATCCCGGCTACCTGGCCGCCATCGCCGTCTATGCCTTCGGCGCCGCCGTACTCACCGGTCTGCAGTTCCGCCAGTCGCTGCTGGTGAACGGCATCGGACTGGGCGTGCTGCTGGTGAGTGCCTGGACTCATCCCCTGCCCGGTCTGGCCGTGGCCTCGGTCGTCGGGCACATCGGCTTTGCCATGCTGATGGCCTGCGTGCTCGCGGTTGCCCTGGAGCGCTCGATGCGCGGCCTGTTCCTGGAGAACCGGCGGGTCGGGGAGATGGCTGCCCGCGACGGCCTCACGGGACTGAAGAACCGGCGCGCCTTCGATGAGCACCTGCACCTGGCCTGGCAACTGGCCCTGCGCGACAAACGCGCGCTGGCGGTGATGCTCATCGACGTGGACTTCTTCAAGGCCTTCAATGACAGCATGGGCCACCAGGCCGGCGATGCGGCCCTGCAGGACATCGCCAAGGTGGTAGCGGCGACCGCCCGCCGGCCCCTGGATCTGTCGGCACGCTATGGCGGCGAGGAACTGGCCATCATCCTGTTCGACGTCACCCGCGAATACGTCGCCGCGACGGCCGAGCGCGTACAGCGCATGGTCGAGGAACTCGAGATTGCGCATCCCCGCTCTTCCGTCTCCCCGGTGGTGACGGTGAGCACCGGCGTGGCCTTCGTCCGCCCGACCATCGACCGCAGCCCGCAGGGCGCCATCATGCTGGCCGATCGGGGTCTTTATGCGGCGAAGCGCGCGGGGCGCAATCGCGTGAGCTTCATGGACCGGGACGCCGAGCACATCGCCACGGGGGTCTTCGCCAGCAGCAATGCGCCGGGCGGTGCCTTCTCAGGGTGAGCGGGGTCCGGCGAGCCGCTGCAGCGATTCAGTCGTCAGGGACTGATTGAAATCGAAGCCCACCGCTGCTATCCAGCGCTTGCCGGACTGCGAGTCCACGTACTTGGCAGCGCAGTGCATCCCCAGGACCTTGGCGGCCTGCGCGATGGCGATGACGCGCGCCTGCGTGAGCTTGTCCCGCAGGGCCGCGGCCAACAGCTTCGCATCCACCTTCAGCATCCGCACGGCATTGGAACGCAGCAGATCCAGCGCTGCCGTGTCGAAGGTGAAATCGTCGATCACGGCGAAGCAGCGCGAGCGCTCGCACTGGGCCAGGAACTGTTCGGCCAGCGCGCGGTGGCTGACGCAGGCGCTTTCGCGCAGCTCGAAGCCGATGATCCCGGCATCGATCGCGGCCCCCGCCAGCGCGGCGGCCAGGGCAGCCGGCAGTGCGGCATCGCCCAGGGCCTTTGCGGAGACCCCGATGGTGAAGCTCACCGGATCACCGTGCAGCACCCGCGGATTGAGCTGCAGCCAGACGAGCAATTGAGTGAGGGTCGCCAGCGCATCACCGCGCTGCTGCTCCGCCACCGGAACGACCTGGAAGCGGCGCGTGCGGCCACCCGAGCGCAGCCGCAGCAGTTCGCGCAGCCGCAGGGCCGGCGCCCCGGCGGTCCGGGCTTCCAGGGGTACGGTCGAGAGCGCCTCGACTTCACCGGTGGTGCGCGCGGCGGCAATCGGATCGGCGTCAAAACAAATTTCCGCTGAAGCTTCAGCTTCCGGTGCAATCCAGGCCAGCACGTCGTTGTCTTCGGCCGCGGCAGCGGGCGCCGGCGACTCCAGGATCTGCAGGGCCTGCGCGTCCGCCAGCGTGGCGGTCCCGGGCAGCGGCGAGTTGGCGGTGTCGCCCACACTCACACCGGGGACGCGCGCCACCTCCATGGGGATGGTGCCGATCGAAAACGGCCGGATGGTCGAGATCGTGCCGGTGGCGCCCAGCGGGGGCGGCGGGACCAGCAACATGGCGGTCTTCTGCAGCACCGAGCGCATGTTGGCGCTGAGAATGCGGGCCGCGAGGTTGCCGGAGTTCAGATGCTTGGCATCCATCAGCAGCATCACCACCCCGCCCAGGGTCGCGCGCGGCGTGCGCACCGCCAGAAACAGGGCGGCGCGACTGTCGGCCATGGATGCCTCAAGGTGCGCGCGGGTGGTCTCGGCGCTCAAGGTCGCGATGGCTTCCTCGACCACGCTCTGCTCGTCCGGGCCCAGCGCTCCTTCGCTCAGCCACTGCACTTCGCCCTTGGCGTCGAACAGTGAAACCGAATGCAGACGCAGCGCGGGCAGCGATGCGAGAAGCTGCGCGCCCAAGCCTGCGGCCGTATCGCCCTGCGCCTCGGTATCCGGGCGCAGGACGGAATTTTGATTGGAGATCGGCAAGTCAGATCACCCCGGTGTCTGTGCCTAGGGTGTCAGTCTCCGAGTTGCGACACCGTGACCGCGCTCGCGTTCTGCGACGTAAAAGCAAGCGGGACGCACACTGCGCGCCCCGCGCTTGTCATAACTGCCGCACGATCGGACTTATCGTCAGGACTTAATTCGCCGCTGACGAAATCACTCAGGTGCCGGGAAGAAAATCGCGCTTGCCGATCTCGACACCGTTGTGCCGCAGGATCGAGTACGCCGCGGTCAGATGAAAATAGAAATTCGGAATGACCCAGTTGCGCAGGTACACGAGACCCTTGAATTCGAGTTTGTTGTCGCGAATCTGGATGACGATGTCGCGGTCCTCCGCGCCCTTGAAGCTCTCGGCCTTCACGCTCGAGACGAAGTCGATGGTCTTCTTGATGCGGGCCTGCAGCTCCGCGAAGCTCTGCTCGTTGTCCTCGAACTTCGGCGCCTCGATGCCGGCGAGTCGCGCCGTGCCGCTCTTGGCGAAATCGGTGGTCAGCTGCACCTGCTTGATGAGCGAGAACATGTCGGGCGCCAAGCGCGCATTGGCCAGAACCGCGGTATCGAATTTCTTGGCGGCGGCGAACTCGGAGGCCTTGTCCAACTGTTTCGCGAGGTTCGCGAGCATGGGCAGGAAGGCTTCCACCGTCATGGTGTACACGGAAATCTGCATCGGGGTCTCCTGGTAACGAGGTTGAGGGCCAAGGCAAGGCGGCGGATTCTACTCCCTGTACCTCTGTACAAATACGTCGCAATAGTGAAACAATATGGCCATCGCCGGCTCTCATTGGATCCGAAATGAGTGTTTTCTGGTTGCCCGCCCAACTGGCGACCCTGGCCAAGGTCGTGGAGCTGAATGGCTTTTCGGCCGCCGCCCGCGCCCTCGGAGTGCCCAAGGCCGCCGTCAGCCGCGCGATCGCGGATCTCGAGACTTCCCTGGGGGTGAGGGTGCTGAATCGCACCACCCGGCGCCTCTCGCTGACCGAAGCGGGCCAGCTGATCTATCCGCATGCGCAGCGCCTGGTCGAGGAGACCGACGCCGCCAGGACGCAGATCCGCCATTGGTTTGCGCCGCCGACCGGGCCCCTGCGGGTGGCGGCCGATCCCACCTATGGACGCATTCTGCTGGCACCGCTGGTGCCCCGATTCATGGAAAGCTTTCCGGATATTCCCCTTGAAGTGAACCTGCAGTCGGGCATCGACAAGGGTACCGATGTGGCCATCCGGACCGGCACCGGCGAGGACCCCAGCATGGCGTACCAGCTGCTGGGGTCCCCGCCTGCCATCCTGTGTGCGACGCCGGCCTACCTGCACAAGCGCGGCACGCCCGCCAAGCCCGATGACCTGCGCGCGCACGATCTGCTGACCCCGGAGGGCGAGGGGCCGGAGTTCCGCATGACGCTGGTGCGCCGGGCCATGCGGGCCGAAATCCGCGTCACCTCCCGACTTGCCGTGAATGATCCGGCCGTCCTGCACGCGGCGACCGCCGCGGGACTGGGGATCGGCGTGCTGCCGGAATTCCTGTGTCGGCAGGGGCTGGCAACGGGTCGGCTCAAGCTCCTGCTGGCCGACTGGGAGCTACCGCAGATCATGCCCCTGTATGCGGTGTACCCTGCCAACCAGGGCGCCGACCCGCGCGTCCAGCGCTTTGTGGATTTCCTCAGCGCCAATGTCGTGCCGGCGCTGGCGCAGATCTGACGCACGAGGTGGCCGATGTATCGAGCACCGCTCAAGGACCTTTCCTTCGTCCTGAACGTTCTGCTGGGGCCGCAGCCGCTGGCGGGCTGTCCCGCGCACGCTGAGTATTCAGCCGACCTGGCCGAGTCGGTCTTGAGCGAGTCGGCGCGCTTTGCCGAAGCCGTCCTGGACCCCATCAACCGCAGCGGCGACCAGGAGGGCGCGCACTGGAGCGAGGCCGGCGTGCGATCCGCCCAGGGATTCCGCGAGGCCTACCGGCAGTTCGTCGACGGCGGCTGGCAGCAGCTGCGGGCCCCGGCGCACCTGGGCGGGCAGGGTGCGCCGATGATACTGGCCACCGCCGTGCAGGAGACCTGGGCTTCGGCAAACCTCGCCTTCAAGCTGTGCCCGATGCTGACCTACGGGGCGATTCACGCCCTGGAACTCACCGCCTCGCCGGAGCTGAAACAGCGCTATCTGCCGAAGATGGTGACCGGGGAATGGACCGGCACCATGGTGCTCACCGAGCCCCAGGCCGGTTCCGATCTGGCCCTGATCCGCACCCGCGCCGTGCCCCAGGGCGGGGATCTGGCCGTCGATGAGTTCCGCCTGTTCGGCCAGAAGATCTTCATCACCTGGGGCGAGCATGACCTGACGGACAACATCATCCACATGGTGCTGGCGCGCATCGAGGGCGCACCCGAGGGAGTCCGCGGCATATCGCTGTTCCTGGTGCCCAAGTTCCTGGTGCACGAGAACGGGGAGCTGGGCGCGCGCAATGATCTGCGCTGCGCATCCATCGAACACAAGCTGGGGATTCACGCCAGCCCCACCTGCGTGATGTCCTTCGGCGAGAACGAGGGCGCCACCGGCTACCTGGTGGGCGAGGCCAATCGGGGCCTCGAATACATGTTCATCATGATGAACGTCGCCCGGCTTGCGGTGGGCCTGCAGGGCTATGCCGTCGCCGAACGTGCCTTCCAGCAGGCCGCGGACTATGCGCGCACGCGCGTGCAGGGACGCAACAGCGCGGCGACGAAGGGCGCCCCGGCGCCCATCATTCATCACCCCGACGTGAAGCGCATGCTGCTGGAGATGAAGGCCGGCACCGAGGCGATGCGGGCGCTGACGCTGTACGCGGCCCTGCAACTGGATCTGGCCGAGTCGCATTCTGATCCTGCGGTGCGCGCGCAATCCCAGGCACAGGGTGACCTGCTGATCCCCATCGTGAAGGGTTGGTGCACGGAGTTTGGGGTGGAGCTGGCCAGCACCGGCATCCAGGTGCACGGGGGTACCGGCTTCATCGAGGAGACCGGCGCCGCGCAATGGCTGCGCGACGTGCGCATCACCGCCATCTACGAGGGCACCACCGGCATCCAGGCGAATGATCTGCTGGGCCGCAAGCTGGCGCGCGACAAGGGCGCGGCCATGATGAACCTGCTGGCGCAGGTCGAGCAGGAACTGACCGGAGAGGCGGCCTCCGGCGCGGCTCAGGCGGTTCGCGGCGAAGTGCTGGCCGCCGTAAAGATGCTGCGCGAGACCACCGTGACCCTGCTGGGGCTGGGCGCGACGCAACCCGACCGGGCGCTCGCCGTGGCGGTGCCGTACCTGATGATGTGCGGATTCGTGCTGGGTGGCTGGCTCATGGCGCGGGCCGCAAAATTGGCGAGCACCACGGATGGTGCAGGGCCGCAGTTCAATGCGGCAAAGCTGGCGACGGCGCGAGCCTACGCGGGACAGCTGCTGCCGCGGGCACTGGGATATAGCCGCATTGTCGTGAGCGGGTCGGATTGCATCGCCAGTGTCGATGCCGAGCTAATCTAACGGCAAAGTTACCCGCGGCAAGCATCAGCCGCGAGAATGAACCTTGGTGATCAGCGAGCCATCACCCCGCGCATCATTGCCAATTCCACGGCGATGGCGGTGCGCAGTGCCGGCGTGAGATCGGGCGCGAATTGCGGCGAGTGATTCGAGGGCAGCGCAATTCCGCTCTGCTTCGCAGCCGCGTACTGCTCCGGGTTGGCGCCGCCGAGGACCAGGTAGAACCCGGGAATGCCCTGTCCGACGAATTCGGCAAAGTCATCGGACGCCGTGACCGGCTCACCGCTGACGACGTTGTCCTTGCCCAGCGCCGCCTCCAGCACCGCGCGCATTCGGCCAGTGAGCTGCGGATCGTTGTAGACGGAAGGCGTGGCCTGATTGCGATCGATGAGCGGCGCTCGCACGGCACCGGACAGCTGGGCTTGCGCATTCACGATGCGGCTGATGGATTCCAGCATGTGTTGGCGCACGCCCGGGGAGTAGGTGCGCAGCGTGAAGCCGATCTCGGCATCGTCCGGAATGATGTTGTTCTTGGTGCCGGCGTGGATGTAGCCCACCGTGAGGATGGCGATCTCCCCGGCCTTCACTTCCCTGCCTGGCGCCATTTCCAGGGCCTCCACGGTGCGGGCCGCCATCAGAACCGGGTCGATGGTGGCATGGGGCATGGAGCCGTGCCCGCCCTTGCCAAACAGGGTAACCCGGAAGGCATCGGAGCTGGACAGGGCGTTGCCGGCCGTAAGCGCCACCTTGCCGGCGGGTAAATCGTTCATCACGTGCGCGGCCAGCACGAAATCGGGCTTCCCGTACTTGGTGAACAGGCCGTCACGCACCATGGCCGCCGCACCACTGATGATTTCCTCGGCGGGCTGGCCGACGAGCATCAGGGTGCCATGCCAGCTGTCTCGGCTTTTCGCCAGGATGGCGGCAGTGCCGACCAGCGCGGCCATGTGCAGGTCGTGTCCGCACATATGGCCGACGGCCACCTCGGCGCCGGAGGCATCCTTGGTGCGGACCTTGCTGGCATAGGGAAGTCCGGTCTTCTCCTCTACCGGCAGGGCATCCAGTTCGGTGCGAAACATGACGGTCTTGCCCGGACCGTTCTTCAGTATGGCGACGATGCCATGGCCGCCGATGTTTTCAGCGACGGTGAAGCCAAGCGCACGAAACTCGCTCGCAAGACGGGCAGCGGTCACGACCTCCGCATCGGAGAGCTCCGGGTGCTGGTGCAAGTCGATGTACAACGCGCGGGCCTGTGGGAAGACGCCGTCGACCTCGCCGGACGTGGCGAAAGCCGTGACCGATGTGCCCAGGAACAGGCTGGCCGCGAAAATCGCAGTCACTGGCCGGGCGAAGCAGTGTGGATTGTGCATGCGACCATCCCTGTTATTTGAATCAGTTTCGCATAGGCCTGCGCCGCGTGCTCAGTATCCCAGTTGAGGCTTCAGCCGTGCTTGTATCGTTTTGGAACAATCCCGCCAGGATTTGCATTGTACGCGGTGCTATCGTCAATACCGTTTCCGGTGGGCGGTCGAGTCTGAGTGCGGGAACCGGGGAGACGTGATGAGAACTGCTGCTGCGCTCCTCATGATTTCGAGCGCCTCGGCCCTGGCTATTTGTGTAGCGCAAACACCTGTGCCCCCTGCCGACTCGGACTCGGAGGTACAGGAGGTTACGGTCAGCGCGCATCGGTCGGTACCGATCGCCGAGAAACGGCAGTTTTACATCGAATCGAGGCCCGCCGGCGACCCAAACGATTCGCTCCTGCTATACGAGAACGGCAGGGTATGCGCTGACAAGAGCCTGCCGCCTCCAAAACGTCTGTTGAGCTGCAACATGAGCATCTGGATGGTGAAGCACGGCGTATCCATGGACGACCAGGATAGGGCGAAGGCCTACGTGGCACGCGGCGACGCCCTGCAGCAAAACGGCGAGGATGAGGCCGCAATCAAGGACTTCAAAAGTGCCAGCAAACTTGATCCGACGAACCCACGGCCCTTGGTCGGAATGGGAAATCTCTATGCAGCGAAGGCCGACTATGCGCACGCATTTGAGTACTTCGACCGAGCAGTGAACCTCGCGCCAGACGATGCCGTTGTCTACGACAATCGCGGCACTGCGCTCGAGGGTCTCGGACGTCACGACGAGGCGATTGCCGACTTCAAGCATGCGATCGCCCTGGACCCCCATGACATGGACGCATACTCGAACCGCGCGACTGCCTACCGGGCCTCCAAGCGCCAGGCCCTGGCAATCGCCGATCTCAACGAGGTCATTGGCGCCACACCTTCCAACGCTCTCGCCTACTATGACCGCGGGACGGCCTATGAACTGAGCGGCGAACTCGACAAAGCAGAGGCGGACTATCGGGAGGTCGTGAAACGAATGCCGTCCTATGCGCCGGCCTTGGCCGCACTGGGGCGACTGGATGCCAAGCGCAATCCGGATCTGGCGCTGTCGGAATTGGGCGTCGCAATCCGGTTTGATCCAAAGTCAGTGGCGGTCAGGACCCGCGCGATTCTGTATCTGTCGATCCAGCAACCCGAACGGGCACTGGCCGACCTCGATCGGGCGATCGCCAATGACGCTTCCGACGATGTCGCCTGGGCAAACCGCGGGGTCGCGAAATCGAGGTTGGGAGACTTTGCGGGCGCGATTGCCGACTGCACCCGTGCCATCGATCTGGCTCCCACCGTGGCGAATCGCGTCAATCGGGCCAATGCGTATGCAACCCTCCATCGCAACGACGAGGCATTGGCCGATTTCGACCTGGCGTTAAAGGCGGAGCCGCGCAATCTGGCTGCGCTCCTGGGTCGGGCCAATGCGAACTACGAGAGCAAGCGACTCACCGCGAGCCTGGATGACTACACAAGTATCATCGAGGCGGACCCGCGCAACGCCATGGCGTACTTCAAGCGTGGCAACATTCACCTTGACCTGAAGGATTTCCGAGCCGCATACAGCGACTTTTCAGAGAGTCTCAAGGTGGAGCCGAATCAGGCGGTAGTACTGTTGAACCGTTCGATCGTCGCCGCCCGACTCGGGCGTCGAAGCGATGCCGCGAAGGACGAGCGCGCGGCTCTCGCCCTCGATCCATATATCCTGGACGATATTCCCAAAGCCCACAGACGATAGCGAACTCAGCGTTGCACTAGTCGCATTCATGACCTTGGTCGAATTGACCGGTCGGCTGATCAAACTCGCAGCGACGCTGTCTCGTCAGGCTGCCTGGTCATTCGGCGCACGGCCGACGTAGATGCTCTGCGGTCGTATCAACCGTCCGGACGCGCGCTGTTCGAAACAATGCGCCGTCCAGCCCGCGGCGCGACCGATAGCAAATGTCGGCGTGAACTGCGCCGGCTGAAGGCCCAGACCGTGCAGCAGCAGGGCCGTGTAGAACTCCACATTCGTCTGCAGGCGTCGGCCTGGCTTGTGTTCCTCGAGCAGCCGCAGTGCCACGGCTTCCACTGAGCGAGCGAGATGGTAGAGCTGCAGGTCACCGGCGCGCGTGAACATACGCTCCGCTGCGGCGCCGAGCACATCGGCGCGGGGATCGCGCACCTTGTACACGCGATGACCGAAACCCATGAGCCGTTCCCCGGCCGCGAGCTTCTGGCGCAGCAGGACTTCGGCGCGCTCGACCTTGCCGATCTCAAATACCATGTCGAGCGCGGGTCCCGGCGCACCGCCGTGCAGCGGGCCCTTGAGTGCGCCGATGGCACCCGTTACCGCCGAGATGAAGTCCGAGCCCGTTGAGGTAATCACGCGCGCCGCGAAGGTCGAGGCGTTCAGTCCATGATCGGCGACGGTGGTGAGATAGACGTTGAGCGCACGGACCTGCTCCGGGTGCGGCTCGGTACCCGAGTTCATGTACAGAAAGTTGGCCGCCAGCCCGAGTTCCGGAAGCGGCTGCAGCGGCTCGGCACCGCGCAGCAGACGCGAGTAGCTCGCCACGATGGTCGGCAGGGTGCCGACCAGCAGCTGCGCTGCGGCGTGGTCATCGGCGGCGATGAGCGTGCCGGTGGCCATGCGCAGGGCGTCCATCGGCAGGACCTTCCGTTGCGCGGCGTCGCGTAGCAGCGCGAGGGTCGCCGTGGGCAGGGGTGCGGTTGCCACGCGCGCCGCGCCCGCGACGCCGGCGGCGTCCCAGAGCAGGGCGATCACGTCCTCGAAATCCCGTTGCGCGAGGGACTCGAGTCGGTGTCCGGCCACCACCAGCTCGCCGCGCTCGCCATCGACCTGGCTCAGGCGCGTCTCGGCCGCCACAACGCCCTCAAGACCCGGGTTGACTCGCCTTGCTGATTGGATCGTCATGCCCTCAAAAATATGGTGTACTCACAGTACCGTCAATATTGATTAGATAATCAATATGAAAGTGCATAAGGCGCCCTGGATCGAGACTCCCGAGGCCGTCCGGCTGCTTGGCGTCAGCCGCGCCACGCTCTATGCCTACGTCAGCCGGGGGCACATCCGCTCGGAGCCGCTGGGGGGCGGCAGCCGCCGGCGACGCTACGCGCGTGATGACATCGAGCGACTCGTCACGCGCGCCCGGGACCGGCGCAATCCGGAGAAGGCCGCCGAGCGCGCGCTGCACTGGGGGATGCCGCTCCTGGAATCCGGCATCACGCTGATCACGGACGACAGAATCTACTACCGGGGTCGCG
The DNA here is from genome assembly GCA_963726995.1 of uncultured Pseudomonadota bacterium. Classification (GTDB taxonomy): domain Bacteria; phylum Pseudomonadota; class Gammaproteobacteria; order Steroidobacterales; family Steroidobacteraceae; genus DAIDKA01. Next base: position 466,126 of record CAVSEP010000006.1, on the reverse strand, counting down.
ACGTCAGCGCGCTGGCGGCGACCAGCTCGGTAGCGGAAGTCGCCTCATTGCTGTGGAAGGGAGCAGCTGACGAGGGGACACTGCCTGCCCCGTCGCGTGTCCCGGCCGCGGTACCGCCCGTGAAACAGGCCGTGCCCTTCATCGCCGCGGCGCAGGCGGCACTCGCCCTGGCGGCGGCCGCCGACTCGCTGGCCTATGACTTGAGACCTCATGCCGTCGCCCAGACCGGCTGGCGCGTCCTCTGGCAGCTCGCCGGCGTCGCGGCCGGGACCGCCAAGCCGCAAAGCACGATTGATTCCACCCTCGCGAAGGGTTGGGCAGTGGCGGGCGGCGCGGATCTGATCCGCGCCGCGCTGATACTCAGCGCCGATCATGAACTCAACGTCTCGACCTTCACGGCGCGGTGCGTGGCCTCCGCCGGATCGTCGCCCTACGGCGTGGTGATTGCCGGGCTGGCCGCACTCGAAGGCGCGAAGCACGGCGGCACGACGGCGCGAATTGACACCCTGTGGGATGGCCTTCGCAGCTCACGCGATCTGGCAGGTTCATTCGCCGAGCGTCTGCGACGAGGTGAGTCCATCGATGGCTTCGGCCATCCGCTCTACAGGCAGGGTGATCCGCGCGCCAAAGTGTTGCTGGAGATGTTGCCGCGAGGCAAGGCTGCGACGTTCGCGCGCGAGTTCGCGGGCGCTGCGCACGCCGTCCTGGGCGAAGCACCCACAGTGGACTTCGCGCTGGTGGCCGTCGCGAGAGCACTCGGACTGCCCAAAGGTGCCGCACTGACGCTGTTCGCCATCGGTCGCACCATGGGCTGGATAGGGCATGCAATCGAACAGTACGCAATCGACGCGATCATCCGTCCGCGCGCCCGGTACGTCGGACTGCCGCCATCGCCGATCAAGGCCTAATCAGCGTCCCTGTGTGTGCAGACGCACGATCTGCTGCAACCACGGCACCAGATGCTCCATGTCGAATGTTTGCTCCTCAAACAACTTCATGAGGTGACGGTGAATCGACTCCGAATGCTCGACAATCGCATGACCGTTGATTCGTAGGAAGACATCGGTCACCGCAAACGCCACCCGCTTGTTGCCATCCACAAATGGATGGTTTTGGACGAGGCTCTCCAACAATGCGGCTGCTTCGTGAATGAGAGTGTCGTAGTAGCCGGTCCGGGGACGATGAAGTGCGGCCTCCAGCGCTCCGAGGTCGCGTATGCCAGCCGCTCCACCGTACCGCTCGATGAGTTGTTGGTGGAAAAAGAGCGCGTCGGCAGTCGTGACGTACTCCGTCACTTAGCCAGAGACCGGTACAGCTCGTCGCGTTCCTTGAGGCCTTCCTGAAAAGCCTCAAGCACGTTTCTGCGCGGGTGCTTTTGACGCTTCTGAGCCAGGTAGTCACGCATTGCATCCCCCAGCACCGCCTGGAACTGGCGTCCCTCGCGCGTTGCGATGTTCTGCAGCTCTGCCAGCACGGCTGGATCGGCCTGAGACGAAAACTTTCGCAGCGCGCTCATGGAATGACCTGTCATGATAAATCTTGATGCATCATGATAGATCAAGATCGATGGAACAAAAAGCGTGATTTATTGTTCTCGATCAATCAGTTGGATTGATACGGCACCTTTCGGATCATCGCCCCGGCGTACGCAGACGCAGCGGTGGCGGTTCGTTCAAGGTCTGCATGAAGACCCGCCGGGCATCCGCGTCCAGCGTGGTCAGATCCACTTTCTCAGTATGAGTGAGCCGCAACGCCGAATCGCTGATCCGGCCCACGGCGCGATTGCGCGGGCCCCAGCGTCGGGCGAGGCGGCGCGTGGCGCCGGTCCTGAGAATATCGGCCACGGCGCTGGCCACCAGCGGATCACGAGTCAGCTCACTGTGCGCGCAGGCGACATAGTAGGTGTGCGCACCCTCGAGCCTGGCGCTGACCACCGGCACGGTGCCGTCGCCGTGCGGCCTGACCGAGTAGACGAAATCATCGTCGATGAGTTCGATCCCGGTCACCGTCGGTTGGCCGGTGCCGACCACCACCGAACAACGCTCCGTGGCCTTGGCCAGGCCCGCGCGACCCTCGCGCGCCGCGCGCAGCAGTTCTTCGCCGGGCCGCGGTCCCTGGCTCGGCCACTGCCCGGCATCGAACAGGTCAAGCGGCGGGGTGTGGGCGGGCGTCGGCAGCAGGTGATACAGACTGGGAAAGGAGTTGAATACCTCTTCAGCCAGCTGTTCGGCGCTGGTACTGGCATCCAGCCTGGCGAGTTTGCGCACCACCGGATAGGTGCCGCGCACCGCCTGCACGCCTGCGAAGGATCCCTCGTTCGGGGAACCCAGCAGGACGAACTGCTGCACCTTGCGCCGCGCCGGCAGCGACAGCGCCGCGCGACTCACCAGCCCACCCATGCTGTGCGCGACCAGGTGCACGCTGCCATGCGGTTCCGCCTCGATTCGCTGCGCGAGCTGCTTGCCCAGCACATCGATGCCCAATCGCCAGTCATAGTCCACGCAGGCGACATCGAAACCGCTGGCGGCCAGATGCAGGCGCAGGCGCAGGTAGGAGAACAGCACCACGCCCATCGCCCGAATGGGCGCGGCCGCATCGACCCTTAGCGCCCGCAGTCGTCCGGCACTGATATCGGCGGGGTCCACCCACAACAGATCCGGCGGCAGCGGTGCGGGCCGGTCAAAGCCCAGCTGCGACCCCATGATGCCGGGAATGATGAGGACGCGCCCGGCGCGGGTCCGTGGCTTCGCCTTGGCGGCGCGCCGCGCCAGATACTGCAGTTCGCCGTACTCGCGCTCACCGAAGAATGCCGTGAGCTCCGGGCGATGCTCGCCGGCTGCGAGCATGGCTTCGGCCTGCACATCCGAGAACGCCAGCTTGTCGTAGGGCGTGATGTGTTCGGAGGCGCGGTCGAGTCGCATGACTTGAGCCTTGAGCGCTGGCGCTCAGCCCGCACCGAGTGGTCGCACCACCGCCGTGACGTGCAACTTCAGGCCACCGGCGAACAGCAGCACCAGCGGCACGCGTTCACCAACCTGAAGCGGATGCGTGAGTCCGTGCAGCATGATGTGTTTGCCCCCGGGGCTGAACGCCATGGCGGCGCCGGGCGCCAGCGACACGGAGCTGAGCGCACGCATCTGCGACTGACCGCCGGCCTCGTGCGTCTCGTGCAGCATCGCCATGCCGGCCACCGGAGATTCCACGCCGGTCAATCTCACTGCCCGGGTGCCGACGTTCTGCAGCGAGAGGTAAACCGCCGCCACATCCGTTCCGGGGGCCGGCTGGCGGATCCAGGCGCCGGCCACCAGCAGATTGCTGTCGGCGGCCCTGGCGGCACCCGCGGTGAGCAGGGCCGCGAGCAGCAGTGTCAGCATAACCGGGACCCGAAAGGTGGCGATCTTCAACTGGCGGCTCCTCGCAGGCGCTGGCATTCGTTCGATTATGCCTGAGCCCCTACTTCGCATGTTTCACCACGACATCGCAGAAGGCCTGGATGGCCGCAAGGCGCGCGCTGGACTTGCGCCAGACAGCCCCGATGCTGCGATGGGGCGTGGGCCGCACCAGCGGCCGGATGACGACTCCGCGTGCGTTCCCATATGCACCCCGACTCGCCAACTCCGGCATGAGCGTCACGCCGGCGCCGGCCGCGACCATCTGCCGCAGGGTCTCGAGGCTGGTGGCCCGAAAATCCTGGCGCTCATGGATGGCGATGCGCCCGCACACTTCCAGCGCCTGGTCACGCAGGCAATGGCCTTCCTCCAGCAGCAGCAGGCACTCCTCTTCCAGGTCGGCAATGCGCACCGTGGCTTGGCTGGCCAGCCGGTGGCTTTCGGGCAGCGCCACATTGAAGTCCTCGTCATACAGCTTGCGACTCGCGAGTCCGTCGTTCTCGACCGGCAGCGCGAGCACCCCCACGTCGATCTCACCGGCCTGGATCTTCTCGAGCATGGCAGCGGTCTGATACTCGAACAGCAGCAGATCCAATCTGGGCATCTGCTTGCGCACCGCCGGCGCCACCTGCGGCAGCACATAGGGACCCACCGTCGGAATCATCGCGACTTTCAGGCGCCCCGAGAGCGGGTCCCGGTGGGTCTGGGCGAGGGTGACGACCTCATCGCTGGCGCTGAGGATGAGGCGCGCCCGGGCCACGATCTGCTCGCCCGCCTGGGTCAGGGTCGCGCCCCTGGGCTGGCGCTCGATGAGCGGCACCCCCAGGTAGTCTTCCAGCTTCTTCAGCTGCGCGGACAAGGTGGGCTGGCTGATGAAGCAGCGTCGTGCCGCCTGGCCGAAATGGCCTGTGTCGGCCACCGCGACCAGGTAGCGCAGATCCTTGAGCTTGATGTCCGGCATGGAATTTCGATATATGGCGTCTATCGGGATTATAAAGTCAATCGACAAGTGGGGCCATCGCGGGCGCGGCGGATCCGCTCGTCCGATCCGGGGGAGTTGAACGAATGAAGAGAAGAGACCTGGTACAAACGCTCGCCGCACTGCCGCTGCTCGGTGCCACGAGTGCCGCAATCGCGGCGAAAACCGGACCGAAGCGCCGGCTGCGGCCCAGCGATCCCGAATGGCCGGATGCGACGCAGTGGGCCAAACTCAGGAGCGAAGTCGGGGGCAACCTGATCGAAGTGCACTCCTTGTTCAATTCCTGTGTCGGGGAACCGAACGGGGCGGCGTGCCTGGATGCCCGGAAGAACATCGGCAACCCCTACTGGGTCGGCGATCAACCGGGCGGTACGCAAAACTCCGGATGGCTCGATGCCTGGAGGCCGGTACCTAGCGTCTACGCCGTCAAAGCCCGCAGTGCCGCCGACGTCGCGGCCGGCATCAACTTCGCGCGCGCCAATCATCTGCGACTGGTCGTGAAGGGCGGAGGACACAGCTATCTGGGCACTTCGACCGCCCCGGACTCGCTACTGATCTGGACGCGGCTGATGACTGACGTCACCTTGCACGATGCGTTTGTCGGCAAGGGCTGCGATGGCCGGGTGACACCGGCTCCCGCTGTGAGTGCCGGTGCCGGGACGATGTGGATGGACCTGTATCAGGCCGTGACCACCGAGGCGGGCCGCTATGTCCAGGGCGGCGGATGCATGACGGTTGGCGTCGCTGGGCTCGTGCAAGGCGGAGGATTCGGTGAATTCTCCAAGCGCTTCGGCACTGCGGCGGCATCGCTTCTCGAAGCGGAGGTGGTCACCGCCGACGGCCAGGTGCGCATCGTCAACGAGTGCAACGAACCGGATCTGTTCTGGGCCCTGAAGGGCGGCGGTGGAGGCACATTCGGCGTGGTGACACGACTCACGCTGCGCACGCACGAGCTGCCGAGGTTCTTCGGCGGTGCGGGCGGTACGATCAAGGCGCATTCCGACACGGCGTTTCGTGCGCTGATTGGCCGCTTCATCAGCCACTATCGCGCCAAGCTCTTCAATCCGCACTGGGGCGAGCAGATTCATTTGGGGCCGGACAACACCGTGGAAATCCAAATGCAGTGCCAGGGCCTGACCAGTGCCGAAGCGGCCAAGGACTGGCAGCCCTTCTTCGACTGGGTGGTGGATCGCCCGGAGCTCTATGGCATCTCCCCGCACGGTGCCGGCGCCGGGGATTCCCGCAACCACTGGGCCATCGATGGCAACCCCAACATGATCCCGGACACGCGGCCGGGAGCTCGCAGCCACCACGGCTGGAATCGCGGCAACCAGGGCGAACTCGGCGTCTTCCTGAATGGCTACGATTCGTTGTGGTTGCCCGCATCGCTCCTGAAGGACGAGCAGCGGCAGCGCCTGACCGACGCACTGTTCGCCGCCAGCCGGCACAAGCTGCTGCGCATCTTCTTCAACAAGGGACTCGCCGGGGCGCCGCGGGAAGTACTGGCCGCCACGCGCCGCACGGCCATGAATCCTGCCGTGGCCGACTCATTTGCGCTGGTCATCATCGCCGACGCGCTTGGCTCGGCCTATCCGGACCTGGCATCCGCAACGATCGACCTTGACGCGGCACGCAAGGATGCGCGTGAGATCGATCTGGCCGCCGCGGCGCTGCGAAACATAGCTCCGGATTCGGGCTCCTACGGGGCCGAAAGCAACTTCTTCAACCATGCCTGGAAGAAGGAATACTGGGGTGATCATTACTCACGACTGCGGGCGATCAAGGCGAAGTACGATCCCGACGGATTGTTCATCGTGCACCACGGCGTCGGCAGCGACGAGTGGAGCGCCGATGGCTTCACCCGCCTCTAGACGACGCGGTTGCGCATGCCGCCCTTCAGAAAGTCGGCGATGTTCGCGGCCACCTCGTCGAGGCAACGCTGCCGGGCTTCCTTGGCCGACCAGGCATTGTGCGGTGTCAGGATCAGGTTCGGGATGGTCGGATCAACCAGCGGATTGCCGTCCAGCGGCGGTTCCTGCGGCAGCACGTCGATGGCCGCGCCGCCGATCTTGCCGGTGCGCAAGGCATCGACCAGCGCCGCCGAATCGATCAGGCCGCCGCGCGCGGTGTTCACCAGCAGCGCATCCGGCTTCATCATCGCCAGCTCCCGGGTGCTGATCAGGTTGGCCGTCTCCGGCGTCAGCGGGCAATGCAGACTTAGGACGTCCGCTTCCTTCAGCAGTACCTCCAGATCCACCCGCCCGGGCGCCGCCGCCTGTCCGGGACGGCCGGCGATCATCACGCGCATGTCGAGCGCGGCCTGCGCGCCCTGTGCCACGGCGCGGCCGAGGGTGCCGTAACCGACGATGCCGAGCACCCGTCCCGAGAGCTCCCGGATCGGGTAGTTCAGCATGGTGAACTGCGGCGTGCGCGTCCACGAACCGTCCACGGCCAGCCGGGAGAACTCGCGTATGCGATGCGTGTGGGCCAGGATGACGGCCAGCACATGCTGCATCACCGAACGGGTGCAGTAGTCGCGGACGTTGCAGACCGCCACCGTGTGGTCGCGGGCAGCGTCCAGATCCACGTTGTTCGTACCGGTGGCGGAGACGCCGATGAAGCGCAGCTGCGGATTCGCCTCGATCAGTTCGCGCCCGATCCGCAGCTTGTTGGTCAGGACGATGTGCGCGCCCGCCATGCGCTGCGGGATGTCCGCATTGGGTGTGACATCGTGCAGGACGATATCCGGGAGTACGCGCCTGAGGGCACTCATGTCAAGATCGCCATTGCTGACGGTGGCGAAATCAAGGAACACGGCTTTGACTGTCATGACGCGCATTATACTGTTCCTGCTGCTCGCCGCGGCACGTCAGGCGTGCGCGATCGGCATCGAGGTGGTGGATGACACCGGCGCCCATCTGAAGCTGGCGCACCCCGCCCGGCGCATCGTCAGCCTCGCCCCCGGCGCCACCGAAATGCTGTTTGCCGCCGGCGCCGGCTCGCAGCTGATAGCCACGGTCGCCTATGCGGACCAGCCGCAGGCCGCGCGCCGCGTGCCGCGCATCGGCGACAGCAGCGCCATCGACCTGGAGCGGCTGCTGCTGCTGAAGCCGGACGTCGTGGTGTTCTGGCCAGGCGGCAACAACCCGGCGCAGATCGCGCAGCTTCGTAAACTGGGTTTTCCACTATATGGCCAGCAGGTGAACCGCCTGGGCGAGCTGGGCACCTCGCTGCGGCGGCTCGGATTGCTGGCGGGAACTCAGGCCGTGGCAGAGCAACGCGCCGCCGAACTGGAAGGAGAGCTCGCGCAGCTGCGGATGCGGTATTCACAACGCGCGCCACTAAGGGCGCTGCTGGAGACCTGGAATCAGCCGCTCTACACCGTGGGCGGCGAGCACCTGATGTCGGATGCGCTGGTGCTGTGCGGCGCCGTGAATGTGTTCGCGGACCTGCCGCAATTGAGTCCCGCCGTGCAGCCCGAGGCGGTGATTGCCCGCGATCCTGACCTGATCATCGCGGCGGCGCCGCCCGGGACCGGTGCGCAGTGGCTGCAGGCCTGGCGCAAGTTCCCGTCCTTGAAGGCCGTGCGCTCCGGCAATCTGCTCGACTTCCAGGACCAGGCCTTGAGCCGCCTCGGTCCCAGCGTGGTGGCGGCGACCGCCGGACTGTGCGCGCAGATCGATGCGGCGCGGGCGCGACATTGATTCGGTTCAGTCGCGGAAATTGTTGAACTGCAGCGGCATTTCCACCTTGGCCTTGCGCAGCAGCGCCATCGCGCTTTGCAGATCGTCGCGCTGCTTGGCCGTAATGCGGACCTTCTCGCCCTGGATGCTCGCCTGAACCTTGAGCTTCGAGTCCTTGATCTGCCGCACGATCAGCCGCGCGATATCGGCATCGATTCCCTGGCGCAGGATCACCTCCTGGGTCGCGGCGGCAAGATTCACCAGCGGATCCTTGATCTGCAGGCACATCACGTCGATGCCGCGCTTCGCCAGCCGGATCTTCAGGATCTCCAGCATCTGCTTGAGCTGGAATTCCACCTCGGCTTTGACGGTGACCGTCAGGTCGTTCAGTTCAAAGACGGCACCGGTGTCCTTGAAATCGAAACGCTGGCTCAGCTCGCGGTTGGCTTGGTCCACCGCGTTGGTGACTTCGTGGGAGTCCAGCTCCGAAACCACGTCGAATGAGGGCATGCCGGTCCTTTCCGGAAAGCGCATATTCTAGCGCTCCTTGACTGCCCCAGGCCTTCCGGCGATACTCCTGAGCGCATGTCTACGCAGCTTCGCAACGAGCCTGGCACCGGGTGGTGGCGCACTTCCTGACGGAGTGGGCCCTGGTTGCTGCCGCCTTAATTTTTCCCTAAAAGACTCGAGCGTCGCCAGAACCCATCTCCGGAAATGTCCCGGGATGGGTTTTTTGTTGTCTGCATGATTTGAAGCCAGGAACGTAATGAAAGCGCCTTTTGACATCGCTGGTGATCTGGACACCCCGGTCTCTGCCTATATGAAGCTGGCGGCCTTCCGGCCCTGCTTCCTGCTGGAGAGCGTGGAAGGCGGGGAGCGCCTCGCGCGCTACTCGTTCGTCGGGTTCGGCGATAGTCTGGAGGTCAGGCTGGACGGGGCCGGGACTGCGTGTGGGCGCCGCGCTGCACCCTCGACCCGCCGATGCCACGCAGCTGCTCGACCAGCTGCGCGCCGCCCTGGCCGCCGCGCCGCATCCGCAGCCGGATATCGCCGGCGTGCCGCTGGCCGGGGGCCTCGTGGGCTTCGCGTCCTATGACGTCGTGCGATTCTTCGAGCATCTGCCCAAACGCGTTGCCGGCGCCGATGGGGTGCCGGCGCTGCATTACGTTGCGCCCGCGATCACTGCTGGTGTTCGACCACCTCACGCGCAGCATCGCCCTGCTGCACGCCGGCTCTGCCGCGGAGCGCGCCTCGCTGCGTCGCGAAATCATCCAGGCCCTGCGCGGGGGCCTGCCGAATGCGCCGCGTCCGGGCCGCTACCAGCCACCCACGCCCTCGATGACGCGCGAGCAGTACATGGCGGGCGTGACCGCGCATCCAGGAGTACATCGCCGCCGGCGACGTCTACCAGCTGGTGCTGGCGTCACGGTTCAGCGGACGGCATGAGCTCGATCCATTCCAGGCCTACCGGGCCCTGCGCCTCATCAATCCCTCTCCTTATATGTACTACTGCGCGCTCGGCGACATCACGGTGGTGGGCTCCTCGCCCGGAGGCGCTGGTCAAACTCAACGCGGGCGAGGCGCAGCTGCGTCCCATCGCCGGCACCCGCCCACGCTCGGATGACGCGGCGGTCGATGTCGCCCGCGAGACCGACCTGCGGGCCGACCCGAAGGAAAACGCCGAGCACGTGATGCTGGTCGACCTGGCGCGCAATGACCTGGGACGGGTGGCCGCGGCCGGCAGCGTGCACGTGGATCCCTACCAGCACATCGAACGCTACAGCCACGTCATGCACATGGTCAGCGGTGTCCGCGGTCGCCTCGCCGCCGGCAAGGATGCCTTCGATCTGTTCGCGGCGACCTTCCCGGCCGGCACGCTGGTCGGGCGCTCCGAAGGTGCGCGCCATGCAGATCATCGATGAGCTGGAGCCGGTGGGCCGCGGACTGTACGGCGGCACCGTCGGCTATTTCGGTGCGCGCGGCGACATGGACCAGGCCATCACCATCCGCACCCTGGTCTTCCACGGCGACGAATACAGTTTCCAGGCCGGAGCCGGCATCGTGGCCGACAGCGTCCCGGAAGCCGAACATGATGAAGTGCTGGCCAAGAGCGGCGCCATGGTGCGCGCCCTGGCGCTGGCCGAGGAGGGCCTGTGAAGCCGCGTCTGCTGCTTGATCGACAACTACGATTCCTTCACCTACAACCTGGTGCAGGCCTTCCTGGTGCTGGGCGCACAGGTGCGACGTGCACCGCAATGACGAGATCACGGTCGCCGCCGCGCTGGATCTGGCGCCCTCGCACCTGTGCATTTCGCCCGGCCCCGGTACGCCCTACGACGCCGGAGTCTCGATGGACATGATCCGCGCCTTCGCGGGGCGGGTGCCCGTGCTGGGGGTGTGCCTGGGGCATCAGTCGATCGTCGAGGTCTTCGGCGGCAAGGTCGTGCGCGCGCGCAGACTGATGCACGGCAAGACCTCGCGCATCATCCACGACGGCCGCACGCGTGTTCGCCGGGCTGCCGCAGGACTGCGAAGTCGGCCGCTATCATTCCCTGATCGCTGAAGAATCGCAGATGCCCCAGGTGCTGGAGATCAGCGCCCGCACGCACGAGGATGAAATCATGGGCGCCCGCCATCGCAGCTGATGGTCGAGGGGGTGCAGTTTCATCCCGAGAGCATCCTCTCGCCCGACGGCCCGCAGCTGCTGCGGCAATTTCCTGAATCTGAGCGGGCGGCACGCGCGACGGCGTGGGCGCCCCGGGGACCAACAATGCTGCCGCTGCGTAAGGCACTGGAACATCTGCTCGGCGGCCAGCATCTCTCGCAGGCCGAGGCCGCCGCATTGCTGACCCAGCTCACGGCGGCCGATACCCATCCGGCCGTCACCGGGGCGGTGCTTGCCGCGCTGCGCGCCAAGGGCGTGGTGGCCGAGGAACTGCGCGGCTTCGCCGACGGCATGCGCGCGCTGGCGCTGCGGCCGAAGATCCCGGCCGGCACCCGCGCCATCGACATCGTGGGCACGGGCGGCGATGCCTCCGGATCCCTGAGCATCTCCACCGGCACCGCGCTGCTGACCGCGGCCTGCGGACTGCCCGTGGTCAAGCACGGCAACCGCTCCATTTCGAGCAAGTGCGGCAGCGGCGATGTGCTGGAGGCCCTGGGGGTGAAGATCCCCATGGACGAGGTGGCCGCGGGGCGCTGTCTCGCCGCCACCGGATTCACCTTCCTGTTCGCGCCCTACTATCACCCGGCGATGAAGGCCGTGGCACAGGCGCGAGCCGCGCTGGGAGTGCGGACGATTTTCAACATTCTCGGGCCGCTCACGAATCCCGCGTCCCCGCCGCTGTACGTGATCGGCGCCTACAGTCCGCAAGTCGCGCGGTTGATGGCCGATGCGGTGTCCGGCATGCCAATCGAGCGCGCCTTCGTGGTCCACGGCAGTCATGGCTGGGACGAGCCGACACCGGTGGGGCCATTCATGCTGTTCGACGTTCGTCCCGGGTCAGGTGACCGAACAGGTTCGCGATCCGCAGGACTTCGGTCTGGCGCGCTGCCGGAACGAGGACCTCGCCGGCGGCGACGCCGCGCACAACGCGCGTGCGCTGCGTGCGGCGCTGAGCGGCGAGGATAGCGGCGCGCATCGCGATTGCCTGCTGCTGGGCGCCGCGCTGGCGCTGGAAGTGGCCGGCATCAGCTGCTCGGCGCGCGATGGAATTGCGGCGGCCGCCGCGGCCATCGATTCCGGCGCGGCGCGGCGCACTCTGGATGCCGTGGCCGACTTCGGCCAGCGCCGTCACAGGTGCCGCATGAGCCAGGGAGATTTCCTGCAGGCGATGGCGCTGGCCAGCCAGGAGCGGGTCGCCGCAGCGCGCGCCAGGCTATCGGAAAACGGACTGTTCCGGCAGGCGCAGGCGACGGCGCCGCCCCCGCCGCTGGTGCGCGGCGCGGCGGGCTTCGATCTGATCGCCGAACTGAAATTGCGCTCGCCCGCCGCCGGTCAACTGCGCACCGCGGAACAGGAAGACGCCGGCCAACGCGCGCTGGCCTACGCGGAGGCCGGTGCGGCCGCGGTCTCGGTGCTGACCGAGCCCAGCCCGCTTCGACGGCTCGCTGATGCACCTGAGCGCCGCGAGCGCCGCGCTGCGCGCCATGCGCGTGCCGGCCATGCGCAAGGATTTCCTGGTGGATCCCTATCAGGTGCTGGAGGCGCGGGCCCACGGCGCCGGCGGCGTGCTGATCATCCTGCGCATGCTTTCCCGGCCGCAGCTCGATGAGTTGTGCTCGGCGGCGAAGGCCTGCGGACTGTTCGCGCTTGCTCGAGGCCTTCGATGAGGCCGACATCGAGCTGGCGCATGAAGTCCTGGATGCCCAGGCGCATCAGGAGCCGGGACCGTTTCGCGTCGGGCCCGAGCCGCAGCGCGAACAGCCGCGCGCGCCCCGGCATGACGCCGGTGCAATGGCTGGTGGGCGTCAATTGCCGCGATCTGACGACGCTGAAAGTGGTGCCTGGGCGGCTCGAGACCCTGGCGCGACTGCTGCCCACCCAGGTGCCGCGGGTTGCCGAGAGCGGCATTGCGACCGCCGCGGACGCGCGCACGCGTCGCCGCCGCCGGCTACGACATGGCCCTCGTCGGCAGTGCCCTGATGAGCGGCGATGACCCGCGCACCCTGGCCCACGAAATGATCGTGGCGGGCCGTCGCGCGCGCCAGCAGTGGATCTGACATGGCCGAGTCGCGCCAGCCTCTGTGGATCAAGATCTGCGGCATCACCGACGAGGCCGCGGTGGCCGCGGCGCTGCAGGCAGGCGTGGATGCCATTGGTTTCGTCTTCTCGCCTTCGCCGCGACAGCTGCAGCCGGCGCAGGCGGCGCGGCTCGCCGCGCCTGCGCCCGCGGCCGCGCGCTGTGCCTCGCGGTGACGCGTCACCCGAAGCAGGAGCTGCTGGATGAGATCGTGCGCGAGTTCAAGCCAGATGGCTGGCAGACCGACATCAGCGATTTGAGCGTGCTGCGGGTGCCGCGGCAATTGCCCATCCTGCCGGTGCTGCGCAGCGGTTCGCCGGCGCTGGAGTCCCCGCCGCGGCGCTTCCTGTTCGAAGGCGCCGTCAGCGGCCAGGGGGTGACCAGCGACTGGACCGAGGCCGCGAGGGTCGCGGCCGCAGTCGCAGCTGATCCTGGCCGGCGGCCTGCGGGTCGACAACGTGGCCGCGGCGATTGCGAGCGTGCGGCCGTTCGGCGTCGATGTGTCCAGCGGCGTGGAGGAGCAGCCGGGCATCAAGAGCCCGGCGCTGATCGCGCGCCTTCGTGGCCGCGGCGCGCGCCGCGCACGAACGGCTCGGCCCTTAGGGATTTTACGGAGAGCAAGACAGTGACCAGCGAGATGACCGCAGCCGAGAAGGAGCAGCTGCTGCAGGATGCCATCGACGGGGCGCTTTCCGGACCAGCGCGGCCGATTCGGTCCCTTCGGCGGCCGCTACGTGCCGGAGACCCTCATTCCCGCCCTCGATCGGCTGGAACAGGGCGTGCGGCAGCATCTGCACAGTAGCGAATTCCAGGAGGCGCTGGCGCGCGAACTGAAGAGCTGGGCCGGCCGTCCGACCGCCCTGACCTATGCGACGACGCTGTCGGCGCACTGGGGCGCGCGAAGTGTGGCTGAAGCGCGAGGACCTGGCGCACACCGGCGCGCACAAGATCAACAACGCCCTGGGCCAGGCGCTGCTGGCCAAGCGCATCGGCGCCAAGCGCGTGGTGGCCGAGACCGGCGCCGGGCAGCACGGCGTGGCTTCGGCCGCGGCCTGCGCGCGCGTAGGGTCTGCCCTGCGTCGTGTACATGGGCGAAGTCGACATGGAGCGCCAGGCGCCCAACGTGGGGCGCATGCGATTGCTGGGCGCCACGGTCGACCCCGTCACCAGTGGCGACCGCACGCTGCGCGCGGCCATCGACGAGGCCATGCGTGACTGGGTGTCCGATCCGACCCACACCTTCTATCTGCTCGGATCCGCGCTGGGGCCGCATCCTTATCCCTACCTGGTCCGTGAGCTGCAGTCGGTGATCGGCCGCGAAGCGCGCGCGCAGATCCAGGAACTCACCGGCGGGCTGCCGGATGCGGTGTTCGCCTGCGTCGGCGGCGGCTCCAATTCGATCGGCATGTTCCATCCGTTCATCGCCGATCGCGGCGTGAAGCTCATCGGCTTCGAGGCCGGCGGCACCGGCAAGGGCTTGGGCATGAATGCCGCCACGCTCAGCTATGGCAGGCCCGGCGTGTTGCACGGCTTCTACTCGATGCTGCTGCAGGATGCCGACGGCCAGATCCAGGAAACCACTTCCGTCTCCGCGGGCCTGGATTACCCCGGCGTCGGGCCGGAGCATGCCCTGCTGCATGCCACGGGGCGCATCCAGTACGAGGCCGTGGAAGACCAGGACGCGCTGGCGGCCGTGAAGGAATGCTGCGAGTCCGAAGGCATCCTGCCCGCCATTGAAAGTGCCCACGCGCTCGCCGGCGCCAGGCGCTGGGCGGCCGCGAATCCCGGCGCTCGCATGGTCATCTGCCTGTCCGGACGCGGTGACAAGGACATGCCCACGCTGCAGCGAGCCCTCATCGCCAATCTCGAGCCGGATCCCTCATGAGCGCCAGACAGATCATCCCCGGCGAGCAGATCGCCAATGCCATCCGACGGGCCCACGCGCGGGGCGCTCCGGCGCTGGTCGCGTACCTGACGGCCGGCTACCCCAGCAAGGTGCTATTCACCGAACACCTGCGGGCCATCGCATCGAGCGCCGACGTGGTCGAGATCGGAGTGCCGTTCACCGACCCCATGGCCGATGGGGTCACGATCCAGCGTTCGAGCCAGGGTGCCCTGAGCCAGGGCGTGAACCTGCGCTGGATACTCTCGGAACTGGCGGCCATGCCCAAGGTCGGCGCGCCGCTGCTGCTGATGAGCTACCTCAATCCGCTGCTCGCGTACGGCGTGGATCGCCTGCCGGAGGCCGCCGCGAAGGCTGGCGTGAGCGGCTTCATCGTGCCGGACATGCCGGTGGATGAGAGCGACCTGCTCAAGGACGCGCTGGCTTCGCACGGCATCGCGCTGGTGCAGATGGTCACGCCGGTCACCACGCCCGAGCGGCTGAAGCGGGTGGTCGCCGCCAGCACCGGCTTCGTGTATGCCGTCACCATGACCGGCGTCACGGGCAAGAACGTCGCCGTGCCGGACGATGTCATACAATACCTGGATAGGGTCCGGGCCCAAGCCACCGTGCCGGTGTGCGCGGGGTTCGGCATCCGCAGTCGCGAACAGGTGCAGGCGCTGGCCGGTCACGTCGATGGCGTGATCGTCGGATCGGCGCTGGTCGAGGTGCTGGAGCGCGGCGCGGATCCGGCGCGCTGGCTGTCGCAGCTGCGCGGCTAGCGATCGCTAGCCGGCTTCGACGCTGACCGCCGCCGCCTTTGCCACGACGGCCTGCGGCGTGATCATGCGGATCGAACGCCACTTGCCCCACTTGTAGTAGGCCATGGCCAGCAGCACCGCCAGGAACGACGAGGCGGGGAAGCTCCACCAGATCCCATCGGCGTGCAGGTGTTCGCGCAGCGCCCAGGCCAGCGGGACGCGGATTCCCAGCAGCGCGATCGCCAGCACGATGAGCGGGGCGACCACCGCGCCATTGGCGCGCACCACGCCGAACATCACCATCGAGATGCCGAAGAACACGAAGCTCCAGGTCACGATGTTGTTCATGTGCACGCCGATGTCCACGGCGGGAGATCCGGGCGTCAGCCACAATCCCAGCGCCGAGCGGCAGAACACATCGACGACCAGCACCATGGTGCCGGTGAGGGCCAGCTGATAGACGATTCCCATGCGCGTGATGCTGCCGATCCGGTCCCAGCGCTGCGCGCCGATGTTCTGCGCCGCCATCGAGGAGACCGCCATGCCGATCGCGAACGAGGGCATCTGGATGTAGTTCCACAACTGCAGCGCGGCGCCATAGGCGGCGGCGGTGTGGATGCCGAAGCGGTTCACGAGGCTGGTCATGAACACCATGCTCAAGGACAGCACCATCATCTGCAGCGCCATGGGCACACCTTTGCCGACCAGCGTGCCGACGATGGACCAGTCGATCTTCAGCAGCCGCATCTCATCGCCATGCAGGCACAGCGGATTCTTCTTGCGGTACAGAGTCACGATCAGCACCGCCAGGCTGATGATCTGCGCCAGCAGGGTCGCCACGGCCGAGCCCGCGATACCCATTCGCGGGATGGGCCCGATGCCGAAGATGAAGACCGGATTCAGCGCGATATCCAGGCCCACCGACAGGATCAGGAAGTACAGCGGCGTCTTGGCATCCCCCGCGCCGCGCAGCGCTGAAGTTGCGAAGATGTAGAGCACCATGAACGGCAACGCGAGGAAGATGACGCGCATGTAGGACACGGCCAGCGGCAGCGCCTCCGGCGGGGTCTGCATCAGCCGCAGCAGCGGCTCGCAGATGATCCAGCCCAGCACGGCCATCAGGATGGACAGAGAAGCGGCGAACGTGGTGCTGGTGCCGATGACCCGCTTGGCGTCGTGCAGCCGCCGGGCCCCCATGTACTGGCCGATGAGGATGGTGGCCGCCATCGAAGCGCCGAACATCGCACCCAGGACCAGGAACAGCACGGTGCCGGCATTGTTGCTGGCGGTCAGCGCGGCCTCGCTCAGGTAGTGCCCGATCCAGATTGAGTTCACCGTGGCATTCAGCGACTGCAGGATGTTGCCGATGAGGATGGGCAGCGTGAACAGCAGCAGGCGCTTGCTGATCGAGCCTTCGGTCAGATTGTGGGGCTGTGGCATGGGATTGGGCGTGAGGCCGGGCGAGGGGGAAAGGGTCGCAAGGCTAGCGCAGCCGGGTTGCCATGTCTAACGGCTGCGCCCCAGCAGGATCCATCCGGCCCCCAGCAGCAGCATGCCCCAGCCCGGCCAGCCCGTCCCGTGGCCTGTGGCCAGCCAGATCAGCCCTCCCAGCAGGATGGCCGCCCCGATGGTGGCCGCCTCGCGGCGCCGGGCCGAGCGCTCCAGGATCCGCCCCAGGGTGTGCCCGACGGAATCGTCCAGGCGCACCGCCGGGCGGCCGCCGTGCGAATGCCGCACCACCTCCCGGAGCACCGCGGGCAGCTCGTGCAGGGCTTCCAGCATGTCCGGCAGCTGGCGGCGAAAATCATGCAGCAGCGCGCGCGGGCTGGCCCGCTCGCGCATCCACGCCCGCAACACCGGGCCGGCCGTGTTCCAGACATCCAGATCCGGGTACAGCTCGCGCCCCAGGCCCTCGACATTGATCAGCGTCTTCTGCAGCAGGATCAGTTGCGGCTGGATGACCATGTCGAAGCGGCGGGCGATCTCGAACAGCCGCAGCAACACGTGTCCGTATGAAATCTCCTTCAACGGCCGATTGAAGATCGGCTCACAGACGGTGCGCACCGCCGATTCCATCTCGGCGACACGCGTGCCGGGGGGTACCCAGCCGGACTCGACGTGCAGCGTGGCCACGCGCCGGTAGTCACGGTCCAGCACCGCCAGGAAGTTGCTGGCCAGGTAGTACTGGTCGCGCGCATCGAGGGTGCCGATGATGCCGAAGTCGATCGCGGCGTAGCGCGGATTGGCCGGATCCTGCGCGAGCACGAAGATGTTGCCGGGATGCATGTCGGCGTGGAAGAAGTTATGACGGAATACCTGCGTGAAGAAGATGCGCACGCCGTTCTCCGCGAGTTTGCGAAAGTCGGTGCCGAGGGCCCGCAGCTGCTGCATGTCGCTGATGTTGACGCCGTGGATGCGCTCGGTGACCAGCACGTCGACGCGGCAGAAATCCCAGTACACCTCGGGCACGTACAGCAGGTCGGAACCCGCGAAGTTGCGTTTCAGCTGCGAGGCGTTGGCCGCCTCGCGCATCAGGTCCAGCTCATCAAGCACCGTCTTTTCATATTCCGCGACCACTTCCAGCGGCCGCACCCGGCGACTCTCCGGCCAGTATTTCTGGGCGAGGTGCGCAAGCGCATAGAACAGCTCCAGGTCGCGCTCGATCTGCGCGCGTACGTTGGGCCGCAGCACCTTGACGATGACGTCCGCGCCGCCGGGCAGGGTGGCGCCGTGCACCTGCGCAATCGAGGCCGCGGCGAGCGGCGTCTCCTCGAATTTCGCGAAGATCTCGTGCAGCGGCCGGCCGTAGGATCCTTCCAGGCTCTGCCGGGCCTCGCGGCCGGAGAAGGGCGGCACCCGATCCTGCAGTTTCGCCAGCTCATCGGCGATGTCCGCGGGCAGCAGGTCGCGGCGCGTCGAGACCACCTGGCCGAACTTGACGAAGATGGGACCCAGTTCGGTCAGCGCCAGGCGCAGGTTCTCCCCGCGCGCGCCGGCATTGCGTCGCGCCAGCCAGACCCCCGGAGACAGCAGCAGCAACAGCCGCAGCGGCCGGTACAGGTGCGTGGCGCGGACCAGGTCGTCCAGCCGGTGACGCAGCAGCACCCGCTGGATGCGCAGCAGGCGCACCAACACCCGCAGCTTCACGATCCGCGGCGCCCGAGCCGTCGCGCGAGGTGTTCGAGGCGCGCCTCGAAGCGATCCACGTCATCACGCAGGGCGTCGACCCCATCCAGCAGCGGGCGGCCCTCGGCCCTGGGCACCAGGTCCCGACGTTCATGGGCCAGGTACTCGGCGACATTGGTGACGGTGGTGTGGGCGGCGCGCCGGGCGAAGCCCGCCGCGGTACGAGCCAGCCGGCCGAGGTGATACGCCGGGGCGTCCCCGACCAGCTGCGCCAGTTCCTCCTCCGGATCGGGCCTGAGCAGCCCCAGCAGTTCACTGAATTGCTGCGCGACCTCGGCATCGCCGCTGAGGGTGGCGCCGGTCGTGGCAAGGGTTGCGGATTGTCCGGCTGCCAGGGCCAGCAGGCTGAACGGGCCGGCGCTGACTGCGGCGTCGGCAGCAGCCTCGCCGGCAGGCTCGATGCGGATGCGATCCCCGGTGCTGCAGATCACCACCTTGCCCGCGCCCGTCATTTCCACGGCCAGGCGGCGCCCGGTGAGCGCCACCGCCAGGGCCTGCGCGCGCGGTGAGCGCGGCAGGGAGCGATTCAGGAGTTTTTCGATTCCGGCCAACAACATCGATGCATAGCCCGTGACATCACAGCGTTCAGGTGCCGGTGTACAGTATCAATTTCCGCACTCGCGAGGCGAGCAGCCCTTTGTCCAGGCTTTCCCCACCGGCAACCGTGGCCCTGGCCCCCTTCGCAGCCGATCCCAGCACCGCGATCCGGCACATGGCCGTGGCCGTGGGGCGGCCTGCGCCGGCGCAGCTGTTGCTGGATTACGAACTGTCGGGGAACCCCGCCGGCCTGCGGCTCCCGGCACCCGCTGCAGCCGGCGGCCCGCGCGCCGAACCCACCGACGGCCTGTGGCGCCACACCTGCATGGAGCTGTTCGTCGGCCTCCCGACCGGCGGCCCCTACCTGGAATTCAACCTGGCCCCGGATGGCCGCTGGGCGGCCTACCGGTTTTCCGGGTACCGTGCGGGCATGGCACCGCTCACCGGGATGCGCCCGCCGCGCATCGAGTTCACGACCGCAGCCGACCGGCTGCAGCTGCGCGCGGACGTGGAGCTGCCTGCCGAGCTGGCCGCCACCGGTCTGCGTCTGGGACTGGCGGCCGTCATCGAAGAGGCCTCGGGAGCGCTGCACTACTGGGCGCTCAGTCACGTCGCCGCCAGGCCCGATTTTCACCGCCCCGAGAGCTTCGGCTTCGAGATCTGACGCATGAGATTTGGAATCGACCGCCTGCTGACCGAGTCCGCGCTGCGCAAGCCCCTGGCGGGACGCCGGGTGGCCCTGCTGGCCCACCCGGCATCCGTGACCCAGCGCCTGACCCATTCGCTGGATGCGCTGGCCGGCTGCGCCGATCTGCAGCTGTCGGCAGCCTTTGGTCCGCAGCATGGCCTGCGTGGTGACAAGCAGGACAACATGCTCGAGACGGCGGATTTCCACGATCCGCAGCATGGCATTCCGGTGTTCAGCCTGTATGGCGAGGTGCGCCGGCCGACGGCCGCGATGATGGACAGCTTCGATGTGCTGCTGGTGGATCTGCAGGATGTCGGGACCCGCATCTACACCTATGTCACGACGCTGCGGTATGTCCTGGAGGCTGCCGCCGCCCACGGCAAGTCGGTGTGGGTGCTGGACCGGCCCAATCCCGCCGGGAGGCCCGTCGAGGGCCTGACCCTGCGGCCGCAGTGGGAAAGTTTCGTCGGCGCCGGTGCCCTGCCCATGCGTCATGGACTTACCCTCGGGGAGCTGGCGGGCTGGTTCGTGCGCACCCTGAAGCTCAACGTCGACTTCGAGGTGGTGCCGATGGAGGACTGGCTGCCCGCCCAGGCGCCGGGATACGGATGGCCGCTGGGCGAGCGCACCTGGGTGAACCCCAGTCCCAATGCCGCCACGTTGTGGATGGCGCGCGCCTTTCCCGGCACCGTGATGCTCGAGGGCACGGTGTGGTCGGAAGGACGCGGCACCACCCATCCGCTGGAACTGTTCGGCGCCCCGGACCTGCCGGTGGGCGAGCTGCTCGCGCGCATGCAGCAGCTGGCCCCGCAGTGGCTGCGCGGCTGCCGGCTGCGGCCCTGCTGGTTCGAGCCCACCTTCCACAAGCATGCCGGCCGGCTGTGCGCCGGCGTCCAGATCCACGTGGAGGACGGCGCCTACGAGCACGAACACTTCAAGCCCTGGCGGCTGATGGCGCTGGCCTTCAAGGCCGCGCGGCAGCTGCGGCCCGATCAGCCGCTGTGGCGCGATTTTCCCTACGAATATGAGGTGGGGCGACTGGCCATCGACCTGCTCAACGGCACCGAGCTGCTGCGCCAGTGGGTCGACGATCCGGCCGCCCAGCCCGGGGACCTGGAGGCGCTCGCGGGGGCGGACGAGACCGCCTGGCGGCAGGAGCGCGGCGCCTTCCTGCTGTATCCCTAGTACTTGTAGCCGCGGTGCACGGCGACGATGCCGCCGCTGAGATTGTGGTAGCGGCAATCCTCGAGCCCCGCATCCCGCATCATCGCCAGCAGGGTGTCCTGGTCCGGATGCATGCGGATCGACTCGGCCAGGTAGCGGTAACTGGCTTCATCCTGCGCCACGAGTTGTCCGAGGCGCGGCAGGATGTGAAAGGAATAGGCGTCATACAGCGGTCGCAGCGGCGCCGTGGGACGCGAGAACTCCAGCACGATGAGCCGTCCGCCGGGCTTCAGCACGCGCAGCATGGAACGCAGCGCGGCCGGCTTGTCGGTGACGTTGCGCAGGCCGAAGCCGATGGTCACGCAATGGAAGCTGTCGGCGGCAAACGGCAAGTCTTCAGCATCGGCCTGCAGGCAGCGCACATTGCCCACCAGGGCCTCATCGATGAGGCGGTCCCGGCCGCGGGCCAGCATCGCGGCGTTGATGTCGGTGAGCACGACCAGGCCCTCAGGTCCTACCTGACGGGCCATGCCCGCGGCCAGGTCGCCGGTGCCGCCGGCGACATCCAGGGCCTGCTGGCCCGGCCGCAGCTGGGTGAGGTCCAGGGTGAAGCGCTTCCACAACCGATGCACGCCCGCGGACATCAGATCGTTCATCAGATCGTAGCGGCCGGCGACCGAGTCGAACACGCCGCGCACGCGCCGCGCTTTTTCCGCCCGGGGCACGCTCTGGAATCCGAAGTCGGTGGGCTCGGTGTTGCTCATGATTTCATCTAGTGTTGTCTTTTCATCGCCAGCAGATGTCAAGTCAAGTGCCGCAGTGTTGGTTCGTCAAGTCCTGCCGCGCTTTTTTTCCAGAGGGAGTATTGCAATCCGGCCGCATAGGGGAGCATGATTCGCACCGTTTCTCCGGGCTTAAGACCGGGGACAAAAAAATTAGAACGGGGGTCTTGAATTCCGGGGCCGGGCTTAATAGCTCGGCCCTTTTTTATGCGCCTCCAGCGCGTTCCGGTTAGGCCGTTGACGCCGCAACCCGCTCCTGGTAGCGCTCCCAATTGGCCGCCCGGTCGCGTCCCAGCTCGAACAGGTACTTCCAGGTGTACAGGCCCGTGTCGTGGCCGTCGTCGAACACCAGCTTCACGGCGTACTGGCCCACCGGTTCCACGGCGCGGATGCCGACGCCGGCCTTGCCCGTCACCAGCACCTCCTGTCCGGGCCCGTGGCCCTTCACTTCCGCGGACGGCGAGTGCACCCGCAGGTACTCGAAGGGCAGCTCGAATACCTCGCCGCCGGCAAAGGTCACCTGCAGCACACGGGAGGTGGTGCGCAGTCGCAGTTCGGTCGCAATGGGTGAAGCCATGGCGGCATTGTCTCATGCCGGCAGGGCGCCCCCGCTGGCGACGAACTCCCGCACCTGCGCCGGGCCCAGCGGCCCGCTGATGTACTCGCCCTGGACCAGGTCGCAGCCCAGGGTGCGCAGCAGCTGCAGCGCCGCGGCGTTTTCGACGCCCTCGGCGACCACGGTGAGTCCCATGTTGTGCGCCAGCTCGATGGTCGATTTGACAATGGTGGCGTCGGCGGCCCGCTCATGGGCGTGGGTGATGAAGCCACGGTCGATCTTCAGCTGATCCAGCGGCAGCCGGCTCAATTGCGAGAGCGAGGAATGGCCGGTGCCGAAATCGTCCATGGCGAAGCGCACCCCGGCGAGCTTCAGCAGGTGCATGTGACGCGCCGCGAGCGTCGGATCGCGCATCACGGCGCTTTCGGTGATCTCCAGCACCAGGCGCGAGGGCTGCACGTTGAATTCCTGCAGGCAGTCCTGGATTTCCTCCACCAGCTGCGGATCGGTGATGTCGGGGGCGGACAGGTTCACCGCCACGTTGATGTCCATTCCTGCGGCATGCCATTCGGCCATCTGCCGGACGGCGCGCGCCAGCGCCCAGCTGGTCAGGTGCCGCGCGCTACCGGTGTGCTCGGCGATGGGCACGAACTCCGCCGGCGACAGGTCCCCCAGCGTCGGGTGCTTCCAGCGCACCAGCGCCTCCAGCTGCGTGACCTTGTCGCTGGCGAGCTGCAGTTCCGGCTGGAAAACCAGCCGCAGGGCATCCGTTTCGATGGCCGTGCGCAGTCCCGCCGCCAGCTGCAGCCTGCGCCGCTGCTCCTCATCGCGGCCCGGGCGATAGGCCGTGACCAGGTTGCGCGCACCCTGCGCGTCCTCCAGGGCGATCTGCGCACGGCGCATCAGTTCGCGGGATGCGGCGCCGTGGTCCGGATGCTGGCTGAACCCGGCATGGACCTGCAGGTCCAGGCTCACATCGGGCAGATGCAGGCCGGCGTGAATGACCCCGACCAGCTGGCGCGCCAGCAGCGTGGCCCGCTCGCTGCTGCAACCGTGGAGAATGATCAGGAACTGGCTCGCCGTCAGGCGCGCCACCAGATCGTCCGGGTCGATGTTCTGGCGCAGGCGCCGCGCCACTTCGCGCAAGGCTTCGTCGCCCACCGGATGCCCCAGCACGGCGTTGATCTCGCGCACATTGCGTACCTCCACGATCACCAGCGCAAAGGGCGCCGGGGCACCCGCGCCGAGCAGGCGGTCGATGTGGTCTTCCGCAAACGCCCGGTTCGGCAGTCCGGTCAGCGGGTCCTCGTAGGCGACGCCGCGCAGGCGGACCAGCAGGTCACGGGTGCGTTCGCGCAGTTTGACGATCAGCCCGAGGGCCAGGGCCGCAGCAACCGCCGCGAGCGTCATGCATTCCAGGCGCACTTCATTGGACGCGCTGGTGGTGGCGAACAGCGCCAACGCCAGGATCGCCGCGATCAGCGCGCAGATGGCAAAGTAGAGGCGGCTTTGAATCCGGTCCATATCATCTGCTCAGGTTCGTTGGCTGCAAGGGTGGTAGACTGCGCGGCTTCAATTACAGTGTTTTTGGGAGATTTCAAGCATGGGTAAGGGAGATCCACGATCCAAGCGTGGCAAGATCTACAAGGGTTCCTTCGGCAAGACCCGTCCCAAGGATCCGTCCAAGAAGAAGAAGGCCGCCAAGCGCGCCGTCAAGAAGTAGCGCTCGCTGCGGTGTGCGGCGGCGACCTGAGCCTGCCTGAGGCCGCCGCCCCCAGCACCTCGACCAGCAGTTCGCGTTCGGCGGCCTGTACCCGTGCCGCCAGCGATGCGGCGTCATCCGCCGCTTCGACCGGCACGCGCACCTGCGCGATTACCGCGCCGGTATCGTAGTTCTCGTCCACCCAATGCACCGTGGCGCCTGAAGTCCGGCGGCCTGCGGCCAGCACCGCCCGGTGCACGTGCATGCCGAACATTCCCTGGCCGCCGAATTCGGGCAGCAGTGCCGGATGCGTGTTGATGATCCGGCCGGCGAACCGCGCCAGGGTCACCGGTCCCAGGCGCTTCATGTATCCGGCCAGCAGCACCAGATCGGTAGCGAATTCCACCAGGGTGTCGCTCAAGGCCTGATCCAGCAGATCCGCTCCCCCCGCGCTCGCCGCCGACAGATGCCGCGTCGGCACGTCGGCCGCGCGCGCCCGTCGCAGGGCGCCGGCGGCAGCATTGTTGCTGATCACCACGGCCACCCGGGCGGGCACCCGGCCGCCGGCGCAGGCATCCAGCACCGCCTGCAGGGTCGTGCCTTCACCCGATGCCAGTACGGCGATATTCATCGGACTTACGTTGAATTCCTGCACAAAGCTGCCGTATCTTACAGCACCTATGCTCGGCATCGACCTGGACAAAGCCGACCACGGCCATCATTCCGACCTGCGCATCGCCCCGCATGGGACGCGCGGGCTCTCCCAGCTCGTGCTGCGAACCGACATCGCCGGCATGCCGCTGGAGTGGATCGACTATCGCGAGGCCGCCCGTCTCTACCATCAGCAGCAGGTCGCCTATACCTGCGGGTCCACGCTCTTCCCCCTCTATGGCGGCGTGAATGCCCGTACCGGCCGGCGCACGGTGCTGGATGTCAATTCGATCGTGGCGACCATCGGTCACACGGGCAATCCGGGCAACTGCCGCCATGACTACGTGCCGCCGCTGAACAACCAGACCCTGTTCCGGCGCGATGCCTATCTATGCCTGTACTGCGCGCAGCGCTTCCCGACCCGCGAACTGTCCCGGGATCACGTGCGCCCTTTCAGCCAGGGCGGACAGGACACCTGGATGAACGTCGTCACGGCCTGTCGCCGCTGCAACAACCACAAGGCCTCGCGCACTCCCGAGCAGGCGAAGATGCAGTTGATCGCCGTGCCATTCACCCCGACCTATGCGGAATACATCTTCCTCAAGGGCCGGCGCGTGCTGGCGGATCAGATGGAATATCTGATCGCGCATTTTCCGCGCAGCAGTCCGCTGCACGATCGCATCCAGCGCTGGCTTTCCTGAAGCGACGCTGCGTTCTAGCGATGCGCCAGGTGCCAGGCCCAGGAGCCGAGCCCAAATCCGGCGAGCAGGATCAGTACTGCGACCACCAGGATCAGTAGCGTGCGAGCGAGCGTACCGCCGGTCTTTGTCTGTACCAGCTCAGGCTTGATGGGAGCCGCAATTTCCGGCTTCGGTGGCGGCCGCAGCCGCTGCTGCAACAGCGCATCGGCCGCCGCCTGGCATTCGGAACATTTTGCCAGGTGGGCTTCAAACTCCGCGCGCTGCGCCGGGTCCATGCCGCCTTCCACCCAGGCGATCACGGCCACGTGAGTCTGAATTGTAGAGGACGCCTCTGGCATGAAAGGTATGATCGGCTCGGGAAAGCTCACGCAGGTACGTGCTCGTAGAATGACATGAAAAACGCAGGCAAGAATCTCAATTCAGTGCTGCAGGAGCGTCGGCTCTTCCGCCCGGACCCGAAGTTCGTTGCCCAGGCGCAACTCAGCGCGGATGAGCTGCAGCGCCTGCGCCGGGAGGCGGCTCGCGATCCGCAGACCTTCTGGGCCGAGCAGGCACGACGCGAGCTGGTCTGGCACAAGCCCTTCACGCGGGTGCTGGATGAGTCGCGCGCACCCAATTTCGAGTGGTTTGCCGATGGCCAGCTGAATGTCGCCTACAACTGCCTGGACGTGCACCTGCGCGAGCGGGGCCACAAGACCGCGCTCATTTTCGAGGGCGAGCCCGGCGATTCGCGGCGACTGTCCTACCAGGAGCTGCACGCGGAGGTGTGCCGCGCCGCCAATGCCCTGCGCGGCCTGGGAGTGCGTTCCGGGGACCGGATCGTCATCTATATGCCGCTGGTCCCCGAGATCATCATTGCCATGTTCGCCTGCGCGCGCATCGGCGCGGTGCACTCGGTGGTCTTCGGCGGCTTCTCGGCGCTGTCGTTGCGTGAACGTATCGAGGATGCGGGCGCGAAGGTGCTGCTGACGGCCGATGGGGGACATCGCGTCGGCAATATCGTTGAGTTGAAGGCCGCCGCCGACGAGGCGCTGGCCCAGGGCTGTCCGACCATCGAGAAGGTCGTGGTGCTCAGGCGCACCGGCACCGGCGTGCCGATGACGAAGAACCGGGACATCTGGTGGCATGAGGCCATCGAGGGGCAGTCCCCGGTCTGCGAGCCTGAATGGGTGAACGCCGAACATCCGCTGTACCTGCTGTACACCTCCGGCTCCACCGGGCGGCCGAAGGGCATTCAACATTCGAGCGCGGGGTACCTGTTGGGCGTGAAGCTGACCGCCCGCTGGGTGCTGGATGTGCGACAGGATGACGTCTACTGGTGCACCGCAGATGTGGGCTGGGTCACGGGTCACAGCTACGTGGCCTATGGGCCCCTGGCGCTGGGCGCGACGGTGGTCATGTATGAAGGCGCTCCCACCTGGCCGAATGGCGGGCGCTGGTGGCATATCTGCCAGAAACACGGCGTCACGATCTTCTACACGGCTCCCACCGCCATCCGCGCCCTGATGAAGCTCGGCGACGAGATACCCACGAGCCATGATCTGTCGAAACTGCGTCTGCTGGGCAGCGTCGGGGAGCCCATCAATCCGGAAGCCTGGATGTGGTATCACACCGTGATCGGCGCGCAGCGCTGTCCCATCGTGGATACCTGGTGGCAGACCGAAACCGGCGCTTTCATGATCGCGCCCGTGCCGGGCGTCACGGCGACCAAGCCCGGCTCCTGTACCCATGCACTGCCCGGGATCGAGGCCGACGTGGTCAACGAAGACGGGGAGTCCGTGACCCAGCCGGATCAGGGCGGGTACCTGGTGATACGTAGGCCCTGGCCGTCCATGCTGCGCACCATCTGGGGCGACAACAAGCGCTACCTGGAAACCTATTGGGAGAAGTTCCAGAACCGCTTCTATGTGGCGGGCGATGGCGCGCACCGGGATGCCGACGGGTACTTCTGGATCATGGGCCGCATCGATGACGTGCTGAAGGTGTCCGGTCACCGGCTGGGCACCATGGAGGTCGAGTCCGCGCTGGTGGCGCATCCGCGCGTCGCGGAATCGGCCGTCGTGGGCCGTCCGCACGACATCAAGGGCGAGGCCATATTCGCCTACGTCGTGTGTCGCGGTGAACGGCCTGCCGGCGAGGTGGCCGCGAAGCTTGCCGTCGAATTGCGCGAATGGGTGGGCAAGCAGCTGGGCGCCATCGCCAAGCCCGATGACATCCGCTTCGCCGACGTGCTGCCGAAGACCCGCTCCGGCAAGATCATGCGCCGGCTGCTGCGCGCGCTCGCCCGCGGCGAAGAAATCACCCAGGACATCTCCACGCTGGAGAATCCGGGCATCATCGCGCAGCTGCGCGGTGAGTCGGCGGCGCCGGCACCGGCGGCAAGAGCGCCCGGGAAGAAGCCGGGGCGCAAGCCCGCCAGGAAGGTAGCCAAGAAGGTGGCCAAGAAGGTGGCCAAGAAGGTGGCCAAGAAGGTCGCCAAGAAGGTCGCCAAGAGGCCTGCCACCAAGGCCGTCAGCAAGTCCCGCAAGCAGTCAGGCAGGAAGCTGCCGAAGAAGCCGAAGAAGAAGTCCGTCGCCCGCGCCAAGCGCCGCAGCGCGCGCAAACCTGCCCGCAAGAAATAGCCGCCTGGGAGCACTCGTGATCGAGACAGAGGCGATCATGCTGCGCGAAACCGGCGGCCCGGAAAAGCTGCGGCTTGAGGCCGTGACCGTGGCTGACCCGGGACCGGGACAGCTCCTGGTCCGGCACACCGCCATCGCCGTCAACTACCACGATACCTACGTGCGCTCGGGGCTGTACCAGACCCTGGCCCTGCCGGGCATACCCGGGCTCGAGGCCGCCGGCGTGGTGCAGGAAGTGGGGCCCGATGTGACCCGCTTTCGTGCCGGTGACCGCATCTGCTACGTCGCCCGCGAGTACGGCGCGTACGCGAGGTTGCGGCTGCTGCCCGAGGAGCGCGCCATCCGCGTGCCGGCGGGCATCGGCGATGAGCTCGCCGCCAGCCTTAGCGTCAAGGGGTTCACCGCCTGCGTGCTGCTGCATCGGGTCCACGCCGTGCGCGCGGGGGAGTCGGTGCTGATTCATGCCGGCGCCGGCGGAATCGGCCAGATGCTGGTGCGCTGGGCCCGAAGTCTCGGCGCGACGGTGATCACCACCGTGGGTTCGCCGCAGAAGGCCGCGATCGCGCGCGAAGCCGGCGCGCAGCATGTGATCCAATACCGCGACGAGAACTTCGTCGCGCGCGTTCGCGACATCACCGCGGGGCACGGCGTCGCGGTGGCCTACGACGGAGTCGGCAAGGATACCTTTTCAGGTTCGCTGGATTGCCTGGGTGTGCTCGGCAAGCTGGTGAACTTCGGCCAGGCCTCAGGTCCGGTGCCGCCGCTCACCGTTTCGCGACTGGCCGCCGGCTCCAACGGGGTCGTGCGTCCCACGCTCTTTCACTACATCCGCGAAAGGGCGGACCTCGAGGCCATCGCGGCGCAGACCTTCGCGGCGGTCGAGGCCGGTATCATCCGTACCGAAGTGGGACTGCGGCTGCCGCTGGAGCGCGCGGCCGATGCGCATGCCGCGCTGGAGTCACGGGCGACCACCGGCAGTGTGATACTGACGCCTTAGGGGTTCGGGACGAAGCTCATTCGTATCTGAGCGCATCGATGGGCGCGAGATTGGCGGCCTTGGTCGCCGGCAGGATTCCGAAAACCATGCCGATGAATGCCGCGAAGGCGCATGAGCCGATCACGACCCACCAGGGCACGGACGGCGGCGGAAACCCGTTCAGCGAATTGGCGATGATTTTCGAGAGCCCGAGGGCCATTGCGTACCCCAGTGCGATGCCCACGATGCCGCCCAGCGCGGCCAGTACCATCGCCTCCATCAGGAACTGGATCAGGATGAACTGCCGCGGCGCCCCGAGTGCTTTGGCGATGCCGATCTCCCGCGTGCGCTCGGTCACCGAGACCAGCATGATGTTCATGATCCCGACACCGCTGACCAGCAGCGAGATGCCGACGATTCCCGAGACCACCAGGGTGAGGGTGAGCGAAATGCTCTCCACGGTCTTGGCGATGGTTTCGGCGGATTCGACCACGAAATCGTTTTCCTGGTCTTCCTTCAGGCCGTGCAGGCGGCGCATGAGCGCCGCCACCCGATGCTTCACTTCGTCGAGCGAGTCCTGGTCGACGGCCGAGAAGGTGATCCACAGGTCCGGCTGCTGCGTCAGGACACCGGTGACCGCCAGTGCCGTCTGGTAGGGCATCAGCAGGATCGAGTCCTGATTCTGTCCGAAGACGACGCCGCGCGACTCCAGCAGTCCCACGACCTTGAACCACTCCGGGCCGATCTGCACGAAACGGCCCACCGGATCGTCGGGAAGGTTCAGGTCCTTGCGCATCTGTTCGCCGAGCACCACCACCCGCCGGCGGCTCTCATCATCCTGTCGGGTGATGAAGCGGCCCCGGACCGGATACACCCGATTCACGTCCTGGTAGCTCGGCGTCGTGCCAAAGAGCTGCCCGTTGGCGACATTCGTTCCATTGCGTACCTCGGCGCCGAAGCGGGCGCCGGCGAAAACCAGCGGGGTGATGTGGGTGATTCCGTCGATGCGCAGGCTCAGCTGTTCAAGATCGGAGGGCCGCAGGCGGTTGACCTTGCCGCGCAGCGCATCCGCGATCGGGGTATAGGACCGCAGGGTGAGCGTGCTGCTGCCGAGGCCTTCGAACTGTTGCGTGATCGAGTGCGTGAGGCCCTGCATGAGCGCGAACACGCAGATCACCGAGGAGATGCCGATGATCACGCCCAGTACGGTGAGGAAGCTGCGCAGTTTGTGGGCACGGACACTGGTGAGCGCGGAGCGCAGGCATTCGTCCAGAGCGTAGAGCAGCTCCTGGAGGCGGGTCCCTTCATCCCGTCCGACAAGCGGTTGATGGACTGCGGATTCCACGTTCATCAGTGCGTCGTCGTGGCGGATGGCCCGACGGGATCCTGCAGCCGATCCTCGACGATGAGGCCGTCATGCAGACGGATGACGCGCCTGCAGTAGGAAGCTATGCCCGGATCGTGCGTGACTACGACCAGCGTGTGCCCTTCCGAATTGAGCACCGTGAACAGCCCCATGATCTCCTGCGCCGTGCGGCTGTCGAGATTGCCGGTGGGCTCATCGGCCAGCAGCACCTCGGGCCGGCCGACGAGCGCCCGCGCGATCGCGACGCGCTGGCGCTGGCCGCCCGATAACTCATTCGGCTTGTGCAGCAGGCGCTGATCCAGCCCGACCCGAGTCAGCGCCTCGGCCGCACGCTGCCGCCGTGCCGAAGGCGAGAACCCACGATAGATCAGCGGCTGGGCGACGTTGTCGAGCGCGGTCATGCGCGGCATCAGGTAGAAGTTCTGGAAGACGAAGCCGATCTTGCGATTGCGCACGCGGGCCAGCCGGTCCTCGTTCAGCCCGGCGACCGCTTCCCCGTCGAGCAGGTAGCTTCCCGAGCTCGGCGTATCAAGGCAGCCGAGAATGTTCATGAGCGTCGACTTTCCCGAGCCGGAGGGACCGGTCAGCGCGACGAACTCACCGGGCCGCAGATCCAGGTCCACGCCCGCCAGCGCCTGGAATTCATTCGCACCGAGCTTGTAGGTCTTGCTGATGCCGCGCAGCTCGATCATCGCGGGGCACTGCTTGCGGGCGCGGCAGCGGCGGCCGTCACGACCCGGTCGCCGTCCTGCAGGAAGCGCAGGATCTTCGCCGGCCCGGTGACGATCTGCTCGCCGGAGCTGATGCCCTTGGCGATCTCGATATATGAATCGTCGGCCGCGCCGGTCTCGACACTGCGCTTGCGCGCCCGGCCGTCTTTCGCCACGTAGACACTGGCCTTGTCCGACTTCTTGGTGACGTCATCGGAGTCCTCGTAGCGCACCGCCTGAATCGGCACGGCGAGGATCGGGGCCGAATCCACCGCGCGAGTCGCAATCTCCGCCCGGCAGCTCATCCCGGGCCGGAAATGCGGCGGCTGGTCCACCAGCCTGATTCTGACCAGGTAGGTCTTGCTCTGGCCCGTCTGGGTCTTGGGCGAGATGGCCACCTGTTCCACCTGTCCCTTCCACGATTTGTCGGGAAAGGCGGCCGGGACGATCGAGGCGCTCTGCCCCACGTCCACCCGCGCGATGTCCGCCTCGTCGACGTTGACCTCCGCATACATGCCGCCGGTATTGGCCAGGACCATCAGGTCCGAGCCCGCGATGCTCATGGCGCTCGGCACGGCGGTCTCGCCGGCCTTGATCAGCACCGAAGTCACGGTGCCGGCAATCGGCGCGCGTATCTCCGTCTTGGCGAGGCGCTCGTGGGATTGCTTCAGCTGCGCTTCGGCCTGGCCGAGCATTTCATTGCTGGTATCCAGCTCCACCCGCGCGAGTTCCCGCTGGGAGGCGATGTCCTCGTAGGTGTTCTTGTCAACCACACCGCTGGCGATGAGCGACTGGTAGCGCTTCCACTTTGCGGTCTGCGTGTCGAGGGTGACTTTCTGATGTTCGATGTTGAGCCGCGACTGCCGCAGCGCTGCTTCGAGCTGCGCGATTTCCGCCAGCGAGGTCGCCGGGTCCAGCTGTATCAGCAGCTGCCCGGGCTTCACGATGTCACCTTCCTTCACGTCGATCTTCAGCACCCGGCCCACGACCTCGGGCACCAGATGAACCTCACTCTGGTACGCCAGCGTGCCGGAAGCGAGGATGGAGGGAGCGATGGCATGCAGGCCCACGCCCTCCATCTCCACCGCTTTGGCCTCGCCGCCGCGCAGCAGGTTGATCGCCACCGGGACGACGATGACCAGCACGACGCCGGCAATCACCAGCCACTTGCGCATCAGCGGAACGCGACCAATGCCCAGATGCCGTAGATGAGCATCGTCGGCAGCAGGGCCACGACCAGGCAGAACAGCGGCGAGCGGCCGGACCAGGCACGCAGGCCGATGTAGGTCAGGCACGCCGTGGCGACCTGCACCAGACCGACACCGGAGAGCAGGCTGTAGCCCGCGGTGCCCATGGCCCGATGGAACACGAGTTCATTGAGTGACAGCGTCGCCAGTACCGAGCTCACGGGCTTCTGCGCCGTGTTGCTCAAGGCCAGGATGAGAATGGACGGTATGAAGGCGATGATCTGCGGCGAGCTGGTCCACCAGTTGAATGCGAACCAGTGCTTGAAGGAGTAGCGGACATTGGTGAGGCTGCCGGCCAGCATGAAGTACAGGGCAGAAATCGAGACCACGATGATGAGCACGATGGGCGCGGCAATGGCGCTGCCCCAGATCAGGATGGATCGCACCGGGGCTGTAGCCAGCTGCTGCTGTTGTGCAGCGGAAACCTTGGCCGCGGCGAGCGCCTGTTCCTGGAACCAGACGATATCGACCTTGGAGTAGTACCAGGCCGTGACGAGTATCGTACCGATGATCGTGAGACACATCGGCAATGCGAACACGGGTTTCTGCTTCAGTTCGGTAAACGCCCGGGCCGGGCTCGTGAACAATTGGCGAGCCACCTGGAGATTATTCAAGCTCTTTCCCCTTCCGCATGCGGTTGTTCCAGCGGCAGGTTATAGCCTAACATCCGGCGACTTGCGACCCGGTGAGACGGACACGCCGAACGGCGTCGTGAAGGGGCCCCAGCGCGGCGCGAACACGCCGGTGCACGCGGCGGACGGCTGCCTTTGCTC
The DNA here is from genome assembly GCA_963726995.1 of uncultured Pseudomonadota bacterium. Classification (GTDB taxonomy): domain Bacteria; phylum Pseudomonadota; class Gammaproteobacteria; order Steroidobacterales; family Steroidobacteraceae; genus DAIDKA01. Next base: position 433,030 of record CAVSEP010000006.1, on the reverse strand, counting down.
CCTCCTTAATGCGGTTCAGGGCCGCTGACCGTGATACTTCCCCCAGCCGTTCGTATAGTTGTTTGATGACTTCAAACATTCTGGACACCGTCGGCTTGTTCTACAGGACATCTTCCGCCGAGCCCGACTGGGAGGCTGTGTACTCGGAACAGTTGCCCCGGGTCTACAACTTCCTGCGGTATCGACTGGGGAATGAAGCGCTGGCGCAGGACCTCACGTCACGCGCCTTTGAGAAGGCCTGGCGTGACCGGCACCGTTACCGGCGCGACATCGCCAAGTTCTCGACCTGGCTGTTGCAGATCGCCCGCAACGTTGCGGTGGACCACTACCGGACGCGCCATGAGCACGCGCCGCTGGAGGCTGCCGCCGAGGTGCCCGCGGACGGCACTCCGGAAGAGGAGGCGGTGATCCGCTCGAATTTCGAGCGGCTGTCGCTGCTGGCCGAGCAGCTGACGGATCGGGAGCGGGAGCTGCTGGCGTTGAAGTACGGGGCCGGAGCCACGAATCGGGCGATAGCCGAGGTCACGGGTCTGAGTGAATCCAATGTCGGCACGATCCTGCATCGCGCGGTCCAGGTACTGCGCGATCGCTGGTGAGGCGAGGAGAACGCGATGAATGAGGATTTCATGCAGTCGGGCTGGCGCAAACCGCCACCGGCTTATGCGGCACGGCTTCGTGAGCGGCTGCGCCACCTGGATGCCCGGCGCGCGGCATCGCCCAGACGGCGGCATGTGCTGCAGGCCGTCGCCTGCGCGGCATCGGTGCTGCTGGCGGTCGGTCTGGCCACGCTGCCCGCCGTTCGGGCGGGCGCGGTGACCTTTCTGGACCTGTTCCGGGTGGTCAATTTCGTTGCGGTTCCGGTCGCGACGGAACGGCTCACCACCTTGCAGCGGGGGCTCGACCTGCCGCGGATGCTCGGCGAACAGGTGCACATCCTGCAGGCCCCGGGGGCTCCCCAGAGCGTCACCACACCCGAGCAGGCCGGAGCGCTGGCGGGTGTTGCGGTCCATCTGCCCGGCTGGTTGCCCGATGGCGTGTCGCTGCAGGGCATCGAGGTACTGGGTGAGCAGCGGTGGACCGTCGCGGCCAGCACGCAGAAGCTGCAGCAGATCCTGGACACGCTCGGCATCAGCGACCTGGTGGCGCCGCCGGGATTGGATGGGCAGACTGCGACCATCCATCTGTATCCCAGCGTGCGAGTCTCCTACGGCGCTCGCGGCGGTCGCGTGCTGTTCATCCAGGCCCGTCAGCCGGACGCCGCGCTGCCGCGGGGCGCGGATCTGCCGCTGCTGGCGGAGATCGGCTTGCGCGTGCTCGGATTCGAGCCGAACGAGGCGCGCCGCTTTGCGAACACCATCGACTGGCGTACCACGCTGCTGGTGCCGGTACCGGCGTCGGTGGCGAGGTTTCATGAGGTGGACGTCGGCAACGGCAAGGGCCTGCTGATCGAGATGGCGCCCGGCACCGGTCCTCGCGCATCGCAACTGCTCTGGTCGGCGGGCAATTCCGTGTTTGCCCTCACCGGCAATCTGCCTTCCGAGGAGCTGTTCGAGATGGCCCGGTCCACGCAGTGACCGAAGCAATCGCGACACCGGATGTCGCCGTCGAGACGCGTGCGCTGCGCAAGGAATTCGGCGCTCACGTCGCGGTCGCCGATCTGTGGCTGCGGGTGCCGCGCGGTGAGGTATTTGGTTTTCTGGGCCCGAACGGTGCCGGCAAGACCACTTCCATCAAGATGCTGCTGGGGCTGGTCGCGCCCTCCGCTGGGGATGCCCGGGTGCTCGGGGCACCGCTCGGGGATCGCAAGGTGCGCGAGCGGATCGGTTTCCTGCCCGAGCATTTCCGGTTTCACGACTGCCTTACGGCGCGCGAGCTGCTGCAGTTGCACGGCCGACTGCAGGGGCTGCGGGGCAGTGCGCTGCAGCGGCGGGTCGAAAGGCTCCTGGCCCGCGTCGATCTGTACGACGCCGGACATCTTCACCTGCGCGATTTCAGCAAGGGAATGCTGCAGCGTGCCGGGTTGGCGCAGGCCCTCATCGGCGATCCGGAGCTGGTATTCCTCGACGAGCCCACCTCGGGGCTTGATCCCCTGGGGCGCGTGCTGGTGCGCGAGCTGATCGAGGAGCTGCGCGATGGTGGCGCCACCGTGTTCCTCAACTCCCACCTGCTGGGGGAAGTGGAAGCCACCTGCGATCGGGTGATCTTCGTCAAGCAGGGCAGCGTCGTGCGCGAGCTGTCACTCAAGGACCCGGAGCAGATCGTCCGCGCCGAACTGCGCATCGAGCGACTCGACGGCGCCACCCTCGAGGGCCTCAAGGCCTTTGGACGGGACGTTCGCGCAAGCGGCAGCACCGTGACCCTGCTCCTAGACTCGGAGGCCGTCATGCCGGACATCGCCCGCTGGCTGGTGGCGCAGGGTATCGCCATCCATGCCCTGGGCACCCGCCGCAAGTCACTGGAGGAGTGGTTCATCGATGTCATGGGCGAGGATCAGAGGCCAGGCTGAAAATGTACAGTTTCCTCACCATCATGCAGCTGACCTTTCTGGAGATGCGGCGCCGGCGCATCGTGCAGATCGCGGTGGCGTGTGGTGCCGGCTGCCTCGCGGTCTTCGCCATCGCGATCTACCTGGTGCACCACCTCGCCCACCCGATACGCCCGCAGTCGCTGCTGCAGGTGAGGATTTTCCTGCAACTGCAGACGCTCGCCGGCATGTACGCAGTCAATCTCATGTGTGTGACGGTCGCCGTCATCCTCCCTGTCGATGCGATATCCGGGGAGATCGCCTCCGGGGTGATGCAGACCCTGGCCTCGAAGCCGGTACGGCGCATGCAAATCGTATTGGGCAAATGGCTGGTGTACTGGCTGATGATTGCCGCCTACACCGCGACCATGGTCGTCGGAGTGGTGCTACTGATGCGACTCATCACCGGGTTCTCGCAGGCCCATGTGGCGGCGGCGGTGGGCTTGATCACCCTGCAGGGAACCGTACTGCTGTCGATCGTGATCGCCGGCGGGGTGCGCCTGAGCACGGTCGCCAACGGGATGATTGCCTTCGGGTTCTACTCGGTTGCGGTGGTGGGAGGCTGGATCGAACAGATCGGGGTGATGATGGGGGATTCCAGTGCCCGCTACATCGGCACGGCGCTCAGCCTCGTGAGCCCGACCGACGCGCTCTGGCGGCGCACGGTATATCTGCTGCAGCCACCGGTGATGTCCCAGGTGTCGATGACCCCGTTCTCCCCTGCATCCGTCCCCAGCGTGGCCATGATCTGGTGGGCCGCGGCCTTCACCGTGGGGGCGGTGGTGCTGGCGGCAACCTGGTTTGAAAGGCGTTCGCTATAGGCCCGGGGCACCCAGCTCGGTGAGCAGTCCGTGCGCGCCGTACACGACGCGCAGAGCCTGCAGCAGCGCGGCCGTATCGACCGACACAGCGCGATTGTCGACCGGGTTGTACCAGAAGGCCCCGGCGACGGAGTGACGGTTGCCGTCGAAGACCACGCCCACGATGTCGCCCTTGGCATTCAGCAGCGGGCTGCCGGAATTACCGCCGACGATGTCGTTGCTGCTGCTGACATTCAGGGAAGTGCCGGGATCGAGCCTGGATCGCGCGCCCAGCCAGCGCGCGGGCAGGGCGAAGGGCTCGTAGCCGCTGACGCGCCCGAACAGGCCGCCCAGCTGAGTGAAGGGTGCCACGGGCATATCATCCTCGCGCCAGCCCTGCACGCTGCCGGCATTCACGCGCAGGGTGAAGTTGGCGTCCGGATAGGCGCTGGCCCCCGAGGCGGCGAAGCGCGCGCGGGCGATCTGTTCGGACGCCATCTGCACCGGTGCCTCCACTTCGTCTTCGTAGCGACGGCGCAGCGCGCGCGCCTCCTGGTCGATGCCGCGCGCCAGTTCGATCATCGGGTCGCGAGAGGCGTTCACTGCGGCGGTGTCCGCATCCCACAGCTGCATGCGAAACGCCGGCTTGGCTAGCCGGCTGCCCGCGACCAGTTTGTGGGCGAGGCTTTCCGGCGAGTCATTCGCCAGCAGCCGCCGCACCAGCGGCTGGTCCGGTCCCAGGAACTCGCGCATCCTGGCCAGCGAAAAGGACAGCGTCAGCTCCTCGAGGTCCGGGTAGACCGGCATGTCGCTGCGCAGGATCTGCTCGAGCCGCGCCAGCGCGCTGTCCGTGTATTCACGCAGCCGCTCGTCATTGGGCTTGCCCCGCTCCTCCACCGAGCGCACCAGGGTGCGCGCGTAGGTGAACAGCACCGAATTGAAGCCCGCTCCGGTTTCAATATAGAAGTGCGGCAGATACAGCTGCCGCTTGGCCTGCTGGGCCTGGGCGATCAGCTCCCAGGGATCCCTGGCGTCGCGACCGGCGCGCGCCTGGGAGGCAAACCGGGCCCGCTGCTCAGTCTCCTCGCGGCGCAGGCGCTCGAAGCGGTCCGTGTCATGCAGTGCATCGAGCTGCAGGCGCCGGACCTTCAGGGAGTTCTCCAGCGACAGCAGCGGCGTCTGCGCGATCCGTTCATTGGTGCGCGCGAGGCGGCTGAACTGCAGCAGCCGGCCGCGCAGTTCCGCGTCGCGCAGGATGGCGTGCGGCAGATCCACATCCCGCATTTCCAGCAACTGCGCGATCGTCAGGTGGCGGTAGGTGGACCCGGGGTTGCCGACCACGAACACCGCTTCCCCCGATTTCGGTCCGGCGAAATCCAGATGCAGGAAATCCGGCGTGTGCGCGGCTACGCCGTTGTCGTCATAGGCGCGCAGCAGCGCCACGTCCAGGTCCCAGCGCGGATACTGGAAGTTGTCCGGATCGCCGCCGAAGCCGGCGACCGCGAGTTCCGGCGCAAACACCAGCCGCAGGTCCGCGAAGCGCCGGTAGCGGTAGATGTAGTACTGCCCGCCCGAGTACAGCGCAACGCTTTCGCAGCGCACCTGCGCATCCGGATTCGCGGTCCGGGTGCGTTCCCGGCAGGCCTGCTCCAGGTGCGTGAGGGTCTTCTTGCGGGCCGCATTGGCGGCCTGCGCATTGAGGTTGCGGGTCGCGGCCTCGATGGTTGCGGTGACATCCTCGGTATCCAGCAGCACATCCGCTACCTGTGAATTGCACGGCGCCTCCCGATCGCGCGTGGGGGCGAGATAGCCGTCGGTGATCAGGTTCTGGCGACGCGAGGAGCGTTCCGCCAGGCAATTGCGCACACAGTGCTCGTTGGTCAGCAGCAGGCCATCCGGCGAGACGAACGTCGCACTGCAGTTGGTCAGGCGGACGCTGGCATTGCGAACCCGGTCCAGCCATTCCGGGGCGAGCTCCACACCGTGCTGGGTGCGCTGGGCTTCGCTCTCCAGCAGCTGCGGCGGCCACATGCCCTCTTCGGCACGCGTGGTCCCGGCGCCGAGCGCGGCGAGCAGCAGCAGCAGGCAAGCCGGCAGCGATTTCATGATTGCTAGAGAGTACCCGTCAGGAGCAGCAGCAGCGTGCCCTCCGGGGCCTCGAGCAGGGCGTTGCCCTGGCCCGCGAGTCCGCGCGGCATCGAGGTATCGAGCGAAACCCCCGACTCCCGCAACCGCTCGATCCGCTGCGCCATGTCATCGTTGCAGAACACCAGCGCGGGCGCCGGCAGCAGCCGCGGCGAATGCAACGCCAGGTCGATGCCGTCGCTGGTCAGGCTGCGGTGCGCGTACGGGTCAGCCTCCTGCGGCATGGCCACGAACCCCAAGGCTTCCCAGAATGCCGCGACCGAGGCTGGCGCGCGCGCGGGCATGCTGTAGTGGGCGAAGTAGCCCAGCTGCGAATCGCCGTCGGCAAGTCGATCGGCCGGGGAAAAAGTTCGGGCCGCCAGCATGCGGATCTTATGTCCGGCCGGATCGTCGAACTCGATCTGGTTGAATACTTCCGGGTCGGTATGCCGCAGCGTCAGCGGCACGTCCGCCGCGCTGAGCGATTCGGCACGCGCCGCCAGCTCCGGATCGATGAAGGTGATGGCGGCAAAGTCCGGGGTCTGGTGCAGCCCGAGCGCCATGCGACCGTCAGTGACGACGCCATAGGGATGGGGCCAGGCATCGCCGGTCGGTGCCTGCCACAGCCCCAGGCTTTCGTAGAATTCAATGGAAGCGCGGATGTCGGGAGTGGAAACGCTCAGCTCGTGGAATCTTCCCGGCATGGAATCTTAAGGCGCCGGCGACTCGGGCGCGGCGCGGCGCACCGGCGGCGCGAGACGGATGCCGGCTTCCGCCCACCCCTGGGTGTGCTGGCTGATCAGATCCGTCAGGAAGCGCACATGTCCCGCGCTTGAGTTCAGCGCCGGGACGTACGAGAACTTGCGGCCTCCCGACTGCATGAAGCGCTGGCGGTTCTCCATGTCGATTTCCTCGAGCGTCTCCAGGCAGTCGATCGCGAAGCCCGGACAGACCACGGTCACATCGTCCACGCCGCGTGCCGGCAGGCGCGTGACCTCCTCGAAGGTATACGGCTGCAGCCATTTGGAGGGTCCCAGCCGGGACTGGAAGCTCACGCTCCACTCGCCGTCCTTGAGCAGCAGTTCATCGGCCAGCAGTCGCGCCGTCCGGTGGCATTTGAAGAAGTAGGGATCGCCCTTGTCGAAGTAGGCCTCCGGGATGCCATGAAACGACATCAGCAGGTGTCCCGTGCGTCCCTGCTGCTGCCAATGCGCCAGTATCGAATCGCGCAGCGCGTTCACGAACCCGGGATGGTCGTGGTAGTCGGCCACGTAGCGCAGCTCCGGCAACCAGCGCCAGCGAGCCAGCTCCTGGGCAACCTGGTCATATACCGCCCCTGTGGTGGCGCCGCAGTACTGCGGGAACAGGGGCAGCACCAGGATGCGCTGGGCGCCGGCCGTCTGCAGCTTCAACAGGCCGTCGGCGACGCTCGGCGTCGAATACAGCATTCCCAGCTCTACCGAGAACGGCGCCAGCGCCCGCTGCGCCAAACTCCCGGCCAGCTGCGCGCGCAGTTCTCGTGACAGGCTCAGCAGCGGTGCCGCATCGCCCTTCCAGACCTTGCGGTACTTGGCCTGCGAGCTGCGCGGCCGGGTGCGCAGGATGAAGCCGTGCAGTATGGGCAGCCACAGCCAGCGCGGCAGCTCGATGACCCGCGGGTCGCTCAGGAAGCGCGCGAGGTAGTTGCGGATGTCACGCAGCTCCAGGCTGTCGGGCGTGCCGGTATTGACCAGCAGGATGCCGATGCGCTCGGCATCCTGGCGAAAATCCGGTGAGCTGATGTAGCGCAAGGTCTTGCCCGTGGCGGCCGCTAGGCCTGAGGCTGGGCGGGTTCGCCGCGCAGGTGCTGGCCGAAGAAGGCGAGTGTACGCTGGCGGGCGAGCTGCGCGGCCGGCGCATTGAAGCTGGCGCGCGCATCGCAATTGAAGCCGTGATCGGCCTGCGGATAGACGTAGATCGTGCCGCCGGAATCCGCGGCGCGCAGCTTCTCCACGTCGCTGAGCGGAATATGGCTGTCCAGGCCGCCGAAGTGGTAGAGCATCGGGCACCTGGGGGTCTTGCCCAGTTCCTGCGCGATGCCACCGCCGTAGTAGGCGACGCCGCAGGCGACGGGCAGCTCGCAGGCGCTGACGTAGGCCATCCGGCCGCCCCAGCAGAACCCCACCACGCCAACTCGCCCGGCGTGCTTGACCACGGCGATGCAGGCCGAAATATCCAGCAGGGTCTTCTCGCGCTGCAGCTGCTGCACGTAGCCGAAGCCTTCCTTCATGGTCTCGGCGTTGTATCCCAGTTCGATGCCCCGGCGAACCCGGTCGAACAGCGCGGGCGCGATGGCCACGTAGCCCTCGGCGGCGAAGCTGTCGGTGACGGCCCGAATGTGGGGGTTGACGCCGAAGATCTCCTGGATGACGACCACGGCCCCGCGCGGCCTGCCGGAGGGTGCGGCCAGCCAGGCGCTGAATTCGTGGCCGTCGCGGGCCATCAGGGTCGTGAATTCGCTCATTGACTATGCTCCGAAGCCGGCGGGCGACAAGGATACCGCCGCGCCCGCTTCAGCGCACGACGCAGCGATTTCGACCGTCGTTCTTCGCCTCGTACAGCGCGCGGTCGGCCCGCTCGAAGGCCGTGTCCGGCAGATCACCCATGCGAAAGCAGGTAATGCCGCAGGAGGCGGTGACGGTGACCGGGCGGTCGTGGAAATGAAAGGCGATGGCCTGGATGGCGGCGCGGATCTTGTTGCAGCTCTTCAGCGCCTGCTCCGCGTCGACGCCGATCATGAGCATCAGGAATTCCTCGCCGCCGTAGCGCGCCACGAAATCCGTGCCGCGCACGTGGCGCGCGAGGTGCTGACCGAGAATGCGCAGCACCTTGTCGCCGGCCATGTGGCCGTATTCGTCGTTGATGCTCTTGAAGTTGTCGACGTCCCAGGCGGCGATGCTGATGGTGCCGCCCTGGCGCTGCCAGCGCGCAAATTCGTGCGCCATGCGATCGTCATAGGCGGCGCGGTTCGGGATGCCGGTCAGGGCATCGACCATGGCGGCGCGCTGCTCCTGCTGCAGGCTCTGCTGCAATACGCGGCTCTCCCGTTCCAGTTCCTCGACGCGGGCGCGCAGGCTCAGGGTGCGATCGACCTGTGCGCTCAGGCGCTCTTCCTCGCGATTGCGGAAATCCGCGAGGTGTGTGTTGATGGCCTCGAGCCGGTTGCCCACCCGGCCGCGCAGCTCGGTGAGCGAGGCGGCCTGGGTCATGTCGCTGGAGATCTCGTTGACCTCGCCCATCACCAGCATGTTCAACTGGGTGCTGCTGTCCCGGGTACTGCTGCGGTCCGCTTCCTCATAGGCGAAGAACGCGGAAATGGCCTCCAGGCGGGTGTCGATCTGCTGCAGCAGGTCCTCGATCTCGCGCTTTTCCCGCAGCAGGGTGGTGCGTTGCGCGCTGATCAGGCTGGTAACCCGATCCAGGCGTTCGGCCAGTTCCTCCGCCGACAGGTCATCGAAGGTGCGGTCATGCAGCGCCGCGATCGCCGGCCGCAGTTCCGGCAATGAGGACAACCGGTCGAGCATCTGCGCAAGCGCCGTATGGACGCGGGTCTCGCCGGTCTCGCCATCCGCAGGCGCCGCCGCCAAAGCTGCGGCGGCCGGCGCCGCCGGCGTATTGCCCGCAGGCGAAGTAGGCTGGGTCTGGGTGGTTGCCTGCAGCACCCGCTGGGTCTGAGTCACGGTCAGGGGCAGGGCCGACTTGGTCGCCGGAGCCGCAGCAGCCGGCGCGGGCGCGGCGGGGTTGGCGGCGGCGTCGGTGCCTCCACCCGGCATGCGCAGGTTGTTGGCGGTCTCCGCGCCGATCTGGTCCAGTCCGGCCACGGCCCGGCTCAGGGGTTCGAGGGCGGCATTGATCTGGGCGATTTCGAGCCGATTGCGCGTCAGGCTGCCGATCTTGCGCAGCTCTTCATCCAGGCGTGAGTCGCGGCCGCGGCCGGCCAGGCACAGGCGGCCGATCAGCAGTCGCAGGACGCCCTCAAGCTGGCCGGATTTCGCTTCCTGCGCTTCCAGCTGCGCCAGGACGTCCCGATATTTCTGGCGCAGTTCTTGTTCAGATGCCATCGGTGGATAGAGCAGGGCGGTTGGGGCAGCTGCCCATCATATATTACGCGCGCTCAAGAATTGCTGTGACTCCCATCCCGCCGGCCGTACAAACCGATACCAGGCCTCGTTTTGCACTGCTGTCGGCCGCCAGGATCTTGGCGAGACTGGCGAGAATGCGGGTACCGGTCGCGGCAAAGGGATGTCCCAGGGCCACGCTGCCGCCCTTTACGTTCAGGCGCGCCCGGTTGATGGACCCCAGGGCCTTCGGCAGCTTCAGCGCCGTACGGCAGTACTCATCGGATTCCCAGGCGGCCATGGTGGCCAGCACCTGGGCCGCGAAGGCCTCGTGCAGCTCGTAGTAGTCGAAGTCGCCGAGCCCCAGGCCGGCATCCTTCAACATGGCTGCCACGGCATACGCCGGCGCCATCAGCAATCCTTCCGTGCCCGAGACAAAATCCACCGCCCAGGCCTTGCCGTAGGTCAGGTAGGCCAGGACCGGCAGGCCGTGCTGGCGCGCCCAGTCCTCGGAAGCCATCAGCACGGCGCTGGCGCCGTCGGTCAGCGGCGTGCTGTTGCCGGCGGTGAGCGTTGCCGCGGCGGTCAGGTCGAAAACCGGCCGCAGCTTCGCGAGTCTTTCCACGCTGGTGTCCGCGCGGACGTTGTTGTCGGCGGCCAGCCCCCGAAAGGGCACCACCAGATCCTCGTAGAAGCCCTCCTTCCAGGCCGCGGCGGCCTTGCGGTGACTGTCGTAGGCCAGTTCGTCCTGGGCGGCCCGCGCGATATGCCACTTCTGGGCCGTCAGCTCCATGCTCTGCCCCATGCTCAGGCCGGTGCGCGGCTCCACCACGCCGAGCATCACCGGCTTGAAGTGGCGCGGACGCAGCCCGAAGAAGGGCTTGAGGCGCGCCATGGCGGAGCGGCCCATGTAGCTGCGCAACAGCAGCTGCTGATAGGAGCGCGGATAGACGATGGGCGGATCACTGATCGAATCCACGCCGCCGGCGATGCCGGCCTCCATCTGCCCCAGCGCGATCTTGTTGCCCACCAGGATCGCAGCTTCCAGGCTGGTGCCGCAGGCACGCTGGATGTCCAGTCCCGGCGTGGACGGCGCCAAACCGGAGGACAGCACGCTTTCGCGTACCAGGTTGTAGTCCCGGGAGTGCTTGATGACCGCCCCGGCGATCACGTCGCCCAGGTGTTCACCATTGAGCTTGAAACGCTGCACCAGAGCCCGCAGCGTTTCCGTGAGCATGTCCTGGTTGCCGGCCGTGGCATAGGCGCCATACGCCCGGGCAAAGGGGATGCGCAATCCGCCGATGATTGCGACCCGTCGAACCTGCGAGCCTACGAGCATATGGCCTCCGTTGTGGCCTAAGAATGCCACGGCGGTTTGAGATTGGCACTAAACGAGGGCAAGATGCCGCGCTCCATCGCCCAACTGGCAATCCCACCGTGACCCGACCCGGCATTGATCGCGTCTTCGAACGCCGTATGGCGGCCCTGATCAACAGCGGGGAGCCCCAGGTATTGCAGGGCGGCCGCAAGGGGGCCGAGAAGGAGTCGCTGCGGGTTCGGCCCGATGGTCGGCTGGCGGACAGCGCCCACCCTCGCGCGCTCGGGTCCGCGCTGACCAACGAACACATCACCACCGACTTCTCCGAGTCGCTGATCGAACTGGTGACCCCGCCGTTCGTGCACAGCTGGGAGCTGCTGCAGTACCTGCTGGACCTGCACCAGTTCATCTACAGCCACCTGGGCGATGAGCTGCTGTGGGCGACCAGCATGCCGGGGGTCATCGATTCCGACGCCAGCATTCCCATCGCCGAGTACGGCAAGTCCAACGTCGCGCGGATGAAGACCATCTATCGGCGCGGACTGGGATTGCGCTACGGGCGCATGATGCAGGCGATCTCCGGCGTGCATTTCAACTACTCGTTCCCGGCAAAGTTCTGGGAGGCGTACCAGGAGCTGCGCGGGTCACGCGAACGCGGCCAGGCCTTCATCTCCAGCGGCTACTTCGAGCTGCTGCGCAACTACCATCGCTACGGCTGGATCGTCCTGTACCTGTTCGGCGTCTCGCCGGTGGTGAGCCGTTCGTTCGTTGCCGGCCGCGACCTGAACCTGGCGGAGCTCACCCGCGATACCCTGTACGAGCCCTACGCCACTTCGCTGCGCATGAGCGACATCGGCTACCGCAACCGCAATCAGGCGGGACTCACCGTGTCGGTCAACAGCCTGCATGAATATGTGAGCGATCTGACCCGCGCCATCAGCACGCCGCACCCGCCGTACGAGGCGCTGGGCGTCAAGGTGGACGGGGAGTATCGCCAGCTCAATGCGAACATCCTGCAGATCGAGAACGAGTACTACAGCTTCATCCGTCCGAAGCGGGTCGCCGACTCCGGAGAGCGGCCCACTCGCGCGCTGCTGCGGGCCGGCGTCGAGTACGTCGAAGTGCGGGCCCTGGACGTCAGCGCCTTCGATCCGGTGGGCGTCAATCAGAGCAAGATGCGCTTCCTGGAGGCATTCCTGGCGCTGTGCGTACTCAAGGACAGCCCGCCGATCGGGGACACCGAACAGGCGCTGCTGGATGAGAACCATGTGATCGTGGCGCGCCACGGCCGCGAGCCGGGCTTGACGCTGTGGCGGGAGGGGCGCCGGGCGCCCATGAAGGCCTGGGCCGCGGAGCTGCTGGATGCGATGACCGGAATCTGCGAGGTGCTCGACCGCGGTGATCCGGCGAAGCCGTATGCCACGGCGCTCAGCGCCCAGACCGCCAAGCTGGCCGACGTGCGCCTGACCCCCTCCGCGCGCCTGCTGGCCGAACTGCGCTCGACCGGGGAGTCCTTCTTCGACCTGGCGCTGCGCATGTCGACCATGCACAAGGCCTATTTCCGCGACCTGCACACGCCCAATCCGCAGAAGCTGGCGGGGCTGTCGGCCGAAGCCGAGGAGTCCCTGCGGGCCCAGCGCGAGATCGAGGCCGGCGATCGGATTTCGTTCGAGGCGTACCTGGCGAAGTACTTTTCCGACCCGCCGGCCTAGCTCGCCGCGGGACCGGCCCCGGGATTACCCTCACCGGAGGGCCGGCCGCAGGCGGTCCGGAGCCGTCGGCCGGGCCAGGCCGCAGGTACTCCGGCGCCCCCCGGCAGGACCCGGTAAATGCACCAAGTCGGGGCGTGCCTTCCGAAGCGACGCTCCGCAACGGTGCGTGCCGCACTGCGATAAAAGTCCTGAGTGCCTGAAAACCCATGATTTTCCAATTGCTTTTCGCATGGCATGAAAACTGCAAAAATGCTCTGGCCTGCGTAACATGGCCCATAAGTACCTGGACGGGGAATTAACAACATGAAACTGGTCACCGCGATCATCAAGCCGTTCAAGCTCGACGACGTGCGCGCCGCACTGTCTGACATCGGCGTTTCGGGAATGACTGTCACGGAAGTAAAAGGATTTGGCCGGCAACGCGGCCACACCGAGCTGTACCGCGGCGCTGAATATGTGGTGGATTTTGTGCCCAAGACCCGTATCGAGGTGGCGGTGCGCAGCGACCTCGCCGATCAGGTCGTGGAAGCGATCCTAAAGTCTGCCAAGACCGGCAAGGTCGGCGATGGCAAGATCTTCATCACGGACATCCAGCGCGTCATCCGCATCCGCACCGGCGAGACCGACGACACCGCGCTGTAACTTTCCGCAACCCGCGTCGGTCCTGCGGACCAAGGGCGCGAGTTCCAGCCAAGCAAACTGCCGAAGAAAACGGGGCCGCCTCAGCGGCCCCGTTGAGCGTCTGCGCGCCGCGGACGCGGTAGACTGCCGCGCATGGACAACTCTGATGCACTGCAACTGGCCGCGCAGAAGCTGCGCCTGGGCGCCAACCGGCGCCACATTTTCCTGTGCACGGGCGGCAAGTGCGCCGAGGCACCGGCCCAGCAGCAGGCCTGGGAGTACCTGAAGCGCCGGCTGCGCGAGCTGGGTCTGGTGGACGCCGAGCAGGGCGTGCTGCGCACCAAGGCCGACTGCCTGCGCATCTGCGTGGCCGGGCCCATCGCGGTGGTCTACCCGGAAGGCACCTGGTATCGCGACTGCTCGCCCGAGAACCTGGAGCGCATTCTCCAGGAGCACCTGCTGGGCGGCCGCCCGGTCCAGGACCTGGCCTTCCGCAGCGCACCCCTGCCGAGTCGGTAAGAGGAGCCGCGAATGGATCTGGGACTGAAGGGACGGGCCGCGCTCGTCACGGGCGCCAGCAAGGGCATAGGCAGGGCCATCGCGCTGGGCCTCGCCGAGGAGGGCGTGCGAGTCGCCCTGCTCGCGCGCACCGGCAGCGCGCTGCAGGCCGCGGCCGATGAGATACACGCTGCCACCGGGGTCGCCGCGCTGGCGCTGCCGACCGACATCCGCGATGCCACGGCGGTGGCGGCCGCGGTCGCGCGCGCGCAGGCCGCGCTCGGTACGCTCCACATCCTGGTGAACAATGCCGGCGGTCCGATCAAGCGGCCAGAGCGCCAGATCCAATGGCCGGACTCGGACTGGCGCGATGACCTCGACACCAAGACCCTCGGCATGCTGCGCGTGACCCAGGCCATGATTCCCCACATGCCGCGGGACGGCACCGGGCGCATCATCAATATCAGTGGGATCGCAGGCCTCAGCGTGCTCACTTCCGCGCTGACGCACGGCCTGAACAACGCCGCGATGAACCATGTCACCGGCTATCTGGCCGCGGACCTCGCGGCGGCGCGCATTACCGTGAACTCGGTGGTTCCCGGGCTCATCGCGACCGAGTGGCGCGAGGAGTGGGCGCAGGGCGCCGGCCGGCAGCGCCAGCTGTCGAAGCAGCAGTTCCTGGATGAGATCTGCCGCGACTGGGGCATCGTCGCAGGCCGCTGGGGGACCATGCGGGAGGTTGCCGACGCGGTGTTGTTCATCGCCTCCGATCGCGCGGCCTACATTAACGGCGCGAAACTCACCGTCGACGGCGGCTACGCCATCAACGTCCGCGGCTGATTGCGCAGGCGTCTGCTGGTCGTCGAGCGCGTATTCGGGGTATACGATACGGCCAGGGGGACTCGTCATGTTCAGTCGCAGAATTGGCAGCTGGCTCGGTCTTGCGATGCTGCTGCTGGGGGCGCGATCGCAGGCGCAGACAAATCCGGACTGGACGACCCCCATCGAGCCCTTCCATATCGCGGGAAACCTGTACTACGTGGGCAGCAAGGATCTCGCCTCCTATCTGGTCGTCACTGCGCAGGGCAATATTCTCATCAATTCAAGTCTCGAAGCCTCCGTGCCGCTGATCCGCGCCAGCATCGAGAAGCTCGGCTTTCGTTTTTCCGATACCAGAATCCTGCTGATCAGCCACGCGCACTACGATCACGACGGCGGCAGCGCCGAAGTGATTCGATTGACGGGCGCCAAATACATGGTGATGGACGCTGACGTTCCCGTGGTGGAGAGCGGCGGCGCGAAGGATTTCGCCTATGGCGCTGAAAGCGCAGCTCCTGCAGGACGGTATCCGCCGGCGAAAGTCAGTCGCGTGCTGCACGATGGCGACGAGGTCCGACTTGGCGGCCAGGTGCTGGTCGCGCACAAGACTCCCGGCCATACGCGCGGCTGCACCACCTGGACCTTGCGCGAAAAGGATGGCGGACGGGATCTGAACATCGTCATCGTGGGCAGCTGGAACGTCAATCCCGGCTACCGCCTGCTCGATCGGCCGGGACGGCCGGCCTCCTATCCGGGAATTGCCAAGGACTTTGAGCGGACCTTTTCCTTGTTGAAGGATCTGCCCTGCGATGTCTTCCTGGGTGCGCATGGCGCGTACTTCAACATGCTCGGAAAACTGAAGGACCTGAAAGGCGGGGCCGGCGCCAATGTGTGGGTGGATCCCCAGGGCTATCAGGCCGCCGTGGCCGAGCGCCAGGCGGCCTTCGAGGCGGAACTGCTGCGGCAGCAGAGGGAGCCCGCTGCACTCTAGCTATGGATGCCATCGACCAATGCCCGCAGTCACCCTGCGTCAGGGACTGCTGCCTGGGTGATGACCTCACCTGCCTTGGCTGCTTCCGGTCACTGGAGGAGATCAAGGAATGGGGGCTTGCCGACGATGCCCGGCGTCGGGAGATCCTGCGGCTCGCCGATCGGCGCAGGGATCAATACCGGATGTCGGGCGACGTGCCGCGAATCGGCTGATCAGCGCTGCTGCAGAGTGTCGATCAGGACCCGCGCCAGCTCTTCGGGCTCCACCGGCTTGGCGAGGTGGTTGTCGAAGCCCGCCTGCAATGACAGCAGCCGGTCCGGAGCGGCCGCAAATGCCGACACCGCGACGGCCGGAATCCTGCCGCCCTGATCGGTGCGCAGGTTGCGGACCCGCTGGATCAGGTCGATACCCGTCATCTGCGGCATCGCCAGGTCCGCGATCAGCACGTCCGGTGCCTGCTGCATCACGAGGTTCAGGGCGCGCTCGCCGGAGTCCACCGTGGTCACGCGCGCCCCGTACCCCTGCAGCATGTTGGCGACCACCTCGCGGGACACGGCATCATCATCCACGACCAGCACCGCAAGCCCCGCGAGCCGCCGCAGGCCGTCGGCTTCAAGCTCGGCCGGCAGCCGATGCGACTCGCCCTTGAGGTCAGGCGCCGGAATGCGCACCGTGAACGTCGCGCCCTGGCCTTCACCGGAACTTGCCGCCGCCACCTTGCCGCCGTGCAGTTCCACCAGGTGCCGCACGATCGCCAGCCCCAGACCCAGGCCGCTGTGCCGCCGGCTGATGGAACCGTCTTCCTGCCTGAACCGGTCAAAGACATGCGGCAGGAATTCGGGCGAAATGCCCTGGCCGGTATCGGTCACGGCGATGCTGACGGCCTCGGGCGCGCGCTCCATGCGGATCGACACCCGGCCGCCCTCGGGCGTGAACTTGATGGCATTCGACAGCAGATTGCACAGCACCTGCTGCAGGCGCGCGAAATCCGCGCGCAGCGGCGCCGCGCCGAGCGCGAGATCCGGAGTCAGGATGATGCGGCGCGCGTCGGCCGCCGGCGCCATGGTCGCCAGCGCGGACTCCACCACCTGGCGCGGATCAAACTCCGTGAGTTCCAGCTGCACCTTGCCGGAGACGATTCGCGAGACATCCAGCAGGTCATCGATGAGGTTCTTTTGCGCGCGCGCATTGCGCTCGATGGTCTCCAGCGCCCGCTCGGCGGTGGCGCCGTCCAGTCGCCCGGTGCGCAGCAGCGTGATCCAGCCGAGTATGGCGTTCAGCGGCGTGCGCAGTTCGTGCGACATGGTCGCAAGAAACTCATCCTTGAGTCGCGACAGTTCCTCGGCTTCACGGCGCAGCCGCTTCTCACTGGAGTTCGCGGCCTGCAGCTGCTCGGTGCGTTGCGTGACCCGATGCAGATCCATGAAGATGCGCACCCTGGTGCGCAGGACATCGTGAACGACGGGCCCCGGGATGAAATCCACCGGGCCTTCGATGTCGGCGAGCGCGGCATCCGGGCCTGCCGTGCCGATGAACACGATGGGCGTGTGCCGCGTGCGCGGGTTGTGCCGGATGTGGTGCGCCGCCTCGAGTCCGAAAGAACCCGGGTTCGCCAGATTCACCAGGATGACCGCATAGTCTTCCTGCAGCAGCGGCTGCAGGTTGCCGGCACCGGCGACGACGGCGTGCGCGTCGAATTCGCCCAGCACGCCGCGATAAAACGGCAGACGCTCCTCGGGTTCGTCGACGATCAGTACCCGCGGATGCGCCAAGCTCTCACCCGCTGGATTTCACCAGCTGCATCGGCCGGGCACTGCGGCCCATTCCCAGTGCGCCGCTGCGCGCGACTTCCAGAAGTTCCCCGCGCGCAGCCAGTTCGCGAATGAAGCTGTTGATCTCCGCCTCACTGGCGGTCAGCTCGACGATGAAGCCATCGAGCGCCGGGTCCAGCACCCGGCCGCCGCTGCGTGCCACGTAGCCGCGCAGGCCGTCGGTGTGTTCCGGGCGCACCTTCAGTTTCAGCAGCACCAGTTCCCGTTCCAGATGCTCGCCGGTGGTCATGTCCTCCACCCGCACCACATCGATGAGCTTGTGCAGCTGGTTGACGATCTGCTGGATGACGGCATCGGAGCCGGTGGTCACCATGGTGATGCGCGAGACCGTGGCGTCGTGCGTCGGGGCGACCGACAGCGACTCGATGTTGTAGCCGCGGGTGGAAAACAGGCCCGCGACGCGCGACAGCGCTCCGGACTCGTTCTGCAGGAGGATGGCGATGATATGGCGCATGGATGTGAGGGGTGGTGACCCGAAAGAGCCCTAAATCAGGGCTTAAACGCCGACTCTAGCGCGTCCGTGCACCAAACTGCTACTCTTTAAGACCCGCCAAGGGTTTTGCGTCCAACGCCTGAAAAATGAACGACACCGTCATCATGGCCCGGCCCGCCGGGCACCCTCTGGCCGGTCAGCAGATGACCGGCGCGCAGATGCTGGTCCAGGTGCTGGCGGACGAGGGCGTCACGGCCATTTTCGGCTACAGCGGCGGGGCCATCCTGCCCACCTATGATGCGGTGTTCCTGTTCAACGAGCAGGCGCAGGCCCAGGGCACCCGGCAGGTGCCGCTGATCGTGCCCGCGAACGAGCAGGGCGCCGGCTTCATGGCGGCCGGCTACGCGCGCGCCACCGGCAAGGTGGGAGTCTGCCTGGTCACCTCCGGTCCCGGCGCCACGAATACCGTCACGCCGGTCCGCGACTGCATGGCCGATTCCATACCCGTGGTGGTGATCTGCGGTCAAGTCGCCACCGGCGCCATCGGCACCGATGCCTTCCAGGAGGCGCCGGTCGCCAACCTGATGGGGGCCGTGGCCAAGCATATTTTCCTGGTGACCGATCCCACCAAGCTGGAAGCCACGCTGCGCACGGCCTTCGAGATCGCCCGCACCGGACGGCCGGGCCCGGTGGTGGTGGATGTGCCCAAGGACGTGCAGAACTGGAAAGGCGCCTATGTCGGCAGCGGCACTTTGCCGGTGCCCGGCTACCGCAGCCGCATCGTGGACCTGGCCCGCGACAGCCTCGGGGCTCCGGATGCCAATCGGTTCTTCGAGTTGCTCGGCGCGGCGAAGCGCCCGCTGATCTACGCCGGGGGCGGAGTCATCAATGCCGAGGCATCCGATGCGCTGAAGCAGTTCGCGCAGGCCTTCGGCGTGCCCGTGGTCACCACGCTGATGGGCCTGGGCGCGATGGACACGCTGGGCGGACCGCTGTGCGTGGGCATGCTCGGCATGCATGGCGCGGCCTACGCCAACTATGCGGTCGATGACTGCGATTTCCTGATCGCGCTCGGCGCGCGCTTCGATGATCGGGTGGCCACGGTGCCGGCGAAGTTTGCGCCCAATGCCCGGGCCATCGCGCAGTTTGACATCGACCGCGCGGAAATCGACAAGGTCAGGAAGGTGCAGTGGAGCCACGTCGGGCTGCTGGATGATGCCCTGCGCACCCTGGTCCTGCACGGCCGGCGCATCGGCTTCAAGCCGGATTATTCCGCGTGGCATGCGCACATCGGCGCGCTCAAGCGCGACCATGCCTTCAACTACGACCGCAACAGCGTCGCGATCCAACCCTATCACGTGATCGAGGAAATCAACCGGCTGACGCGCGGCGAGGCGATCGTCTCCACGGGTGTCGGGCAGCACCAGATGTGGGCGGCGCAGTACTTCGATTTCCGCAAGCCCCGCCAGTGGCTGACCTCCGGCAGCATGGGCACCATGGGCTTCGGCCTGCCCGCCGCCATCGGCGCGCAGATCGCGCATCCGCAGGCGCTGGTCATCGACATCGATGGCGACGCCAGCATCCGCATGAATATCGGCGAGCTGGAGACCGTGACGACCTACGACCTGCCGGTGAAGATCGTCGTGCTGAACAACAACGGCGACGGCATGGTCCGGCAGTGGCAGAAGCTGTTCTTCAAGGGACGCTTTTCGGCCAGCGATAAATCGCTGCACACCAAGGACTTCATCAAGGCCGCCCAGGCCGACGGCTTCAAGTACGCCGTGCGCCTGTCCGCCAAGGAAGATGTGGCGCGGGTCGTGGCCGAGTTCATCGCCTTCAAGGGCCCGGCCTTCCTTGAAGTGGTCATCGACAAGGACGCGGGCGTGTACCCCATGGTCGGCCCCGGCCAACCCTACTCGGACATGATCACCGGGGACTTCATCGCCGCGCGCGAGCGCACCACGGCGCAGACGCCGGTATCCTCGGAAGGGTTCTAGAGATCTACAGGCCCGACAGCTGCCACAGGCCCGGGCCTGATTCGCAGGCCATGGCGCGGCGCTTGGCGTGCTGGTAGTTGCCCGACTCCTTGAGGCGGAAACCGCGACAGGCTCCGGCGATGCCGTCGCGACCGGCATCCGGCCGCATCTCGTAGTGCATGCCGGTGGCGCCGTTGTCCCAGCGGACCCAATGGCCGCTGGCGGCCAGTTCCAGCACCTGGCCCATGCAGGCCCGGTCCGCTTCATCCATTTCGGTGTCGAATTTCGTCGGCAGCAGATCCGGGACATGCGCCCCGACCAGCATGGCCGCGCTGCGATTCAGCGAGCGGCGCTGGCCGAGACTGGCGATCGCATCGCTGCGCTTGGGGCTCACGGTGATGCGCCGGTGGTCGCAATGACCGGAGCGCACGTCGAAGTCCCACGGCCAGTGGGTACCGGAGAATCCGCGATAGTCCCCGGGTGGCGGCAGGTTGGCATCCGCGGCAGCCTCCGGGACGGGCCGGTGCGAGGCGCAGGCGACGAGCAGCAGCTGCAGGGCCAGCAATGCGGCGATCAGGCGGGTCGGCGTCGAGGTCCTGTGCATGGGCGTATCCGGAGGGGTCCTGCGGCCTTCAGGTCCCTCATTCTCGCCCCTGGGGCTGCCGGCGGCCGGGCGAGATGCTGCAGCTGCGACGCGTGTCACGTCACCGCAGAGGTTGAACCGGCTGCCGTCCGCGATTTAGAGTCACTCATCTTCGCGCGGGTTTCGCGCCAAAGGGGATTCACGATGAGCAGCTCTGCGGTCCTCGGCCAATACCTCTGGCATGAATTGCTGACCCCCGATCCCCAGGCGGGTACCGGTTTCTACGGCAAGGTGCTGGGCTGGAGCCGGTTTCCCTACGAGGGCGACGCCGGTTATTCAATGCTCGGCAACGCGCAGGGCCCGGTGGGCGGCGCACGCGTCGTGGGCAAGGATCCGCTGGCGGACAAAGCGGGACCGAACTGGCTCACCTACGTGGGCGTGCCGGATCTCACCGCGGCGCTCGCCTTGGTTGAATCCCTCGGCGGTCGGGTGGTGCACCCGGTGACCTCCATTCCGGAGGGCGGCGGCCGCTACGCCGTCATTGCCGATCCGCAGGGCGCCACGATCGGCCTCTACCAGCCGGGCGGTTCAATGACCGCAGACGGCGCCGCAGCAGGTTCAGGACCTGTGGTCTGGCACGAATTGACGGCGGAAAACCCTGGCGCGGCGCTGCAGTTCTACCACGCCATTTTTGGCTGGGACGTGGTGGCCACCCATGAAATGGGCGGCAATGTCGGCAGCTACTACCTGTTCGGCAAGGGCACCACGCAGATGGGCGGTGCATTCATCCGCGGCAAGGATCTGCCGCCGACCTGGCCGCGATGGCTGGTCTACCTGGCGGTGCCCGGCGTGGTCGCCGCGGCCGAGGCGGTCGTTGCAGCGGGCGGCAAGGTGCTCAATGGGCCGCATCAGGTGCCCGGCGGCAACTGGATCGTTCAGGTCGTCGATTCGCACGGCGTGCCCGTCGCATTGCACGGACCCAAGGAAGCCGCAAAACCCGCCGCCGTGAAGCCGGCCGCCGCGGTCAAGCCTGCCGTGGCCGCGAAGCCGCCGAGCAAGGTCAAGCCCAAAGCCAAGCCGAAAGCGAAAGCGAAGGCAAGGCGAAGGCCAAAGCCAAGGCCAAGGCAAAGACGAAGGTGAAGACGAAAGCCAAGCCCAAAGCCAAAGCGAAGAAGGCGCCAAAAGCGAAGGCGGCCGCCAGGCGCAAGGGCAGGACTGCAATTAAGTCAAAAGCGAAAACCAAGCCGAAGCCTAAGCGCGCGGTGAAAGCCAAGCGCAAGGCCGCGCGTCGCGGCAAGTAGGTAGGGTCGGCTACTTTCCCTGCGACTCCGCGTCGTTGCGCTGCTGGGCGGCGACGCGGTTCGCCTCGTCAAGTTGGCGTTTGACGCGGTCTTCGGTCTGCTTGGCCTGTTGGGCCTGCTGCACTTCCGCGGCCGCACCGGTGCCGGTCGCCACGGCCGTGCCTGCCAGGCCGCAGCCTGCACACAGGCCTGCGGCGAATAGGGGCAGTGCCATGAGGCTCAGCCGCCGGGCAGTCCATCGGTCCACGGTAGTGCGCATCCTGGGGTTCTCCTGGCCCATTTTGATCAGTCTGCGCGCAGTTTGAGACCTGGTACCAGGTACCGTGTCTCGTTCCTTAAAGAGCGCCCGGAATCCTTATATAGTGGCCCCGACTGCCTAAAGTCGGAGTCTGAATGCCCAAGGGTCCTGCAAAACCCGCACCGCCGGTGGCACCCCGGGTGCGCCGCGGTTATTTCGAATGCCGTTACGGCCAGCTGCACGTGCACAACGCGATTCCGCCCGGCGGCGGCTTCGATGAGGGCACCTCCTTGCTGTGCCTGCATGCCACGCCGCGCTCCGGCGCCAGCGTGCTGCCGCTGCTGCAACTGATGGGCATGGACCGCTCGGTTTATGCGCCGGATCTGCCGGGCTTCGGCAACTCGGATGCGCCGCCGTCGCGGCCCGGCATCGCGGACTACGCCGGTGCCGTAGGAGACTTCTGCGCTTCGATGCGCTTCCGCCAGATCGATGTGCTCGGCTACCAGAGCGGTGCGTTGGTCGCCGCCGAGTTGGCGCTGGCCCTGCCGACCGTCGTGCGTCGGGTGGTGCTGATGGGAGTGCCGCTCCCCGACGAGAGTGAGCGCGAAAGCTTTCGCCGTGCGCCATGGCCGGTGGCGCCCCTGGCCGATGGCAGCCACCTGCTGGTGGAATGGAATCGCACCCGCACCTCGGTCCACGAGAGCGCGCCGCTGGCGAGCGTCGCCGACGGATTCGCCGATACGTTGGCCAATGGAGCGACGGCCTGGTGGGGAATGCAGGCCGCCATGCAGTATCCGGCCAACGAGCGTCTGCGCCTGATCACTCAGCCCACCCTGCTGGTGCGCTCGCGCGAGGGGCGGCTGCAGCACACCGGACACCTCGTGCGCGAATTGCTGCCGAAGGCGCGCGTGGTGGAGCTGGCGGAAATCTACGGCAGCGATCTGTTTGAGTCCGCCGCGACACCGCTGAGCACGGTGTTGCGGGAGTTCCTCCGCGCCTAAAGCGAGTCGCACATCATGAACGCCTCCAGTCATTCCTTCACGGGCAACGCCGCTGACGCGGAAATCACCGCCGAGTTGCCGGTGCTGGACATCGCCGCGTACGAAGCGCGTCACGGCCAGGATCCGCTGTCCAGTACCGACACCTGGGCATCGCCGACGCAGAACACGGCGGTACTGCCGCAGCTGAACCATCCGGCGGCGGATGCCGCAGCCGAGCCCGCCGCACCGCCGTCACAGTCGGCAGGTCTTGCCGCGAAGCTCGAAGTGGAACTGAAGTCCCTGGCCAGCAACCTCGCCGAACTGGAGACACGGCTGGCCGCGAAGGGCGAACGCTTGACCATGATAGAGGCGGAGCTGGCCGAATCCCGCCAGGCGGGCCTGGCGGCCGCCGAGCGCGCCGTGTCGCTGTCCGCCGAGTTGACCGGCAGTCGCGCGGCGGTGGCCGCGGCGACTACGCAGATCGAGGGCCTGCGCGAATCCCTGCGGCAGCGCGATGAAGCGCTGCGCGATGCCGCCGCCGAGGCCACGCGCAGCGCGACGCTGGTCGCCAGCCACGAGGCGTCGCTGAAGGCATCCTGGCAGCGGGTCGAGCAGCTGCAGACCCAGGGTGCCGCGCATCTCGAGTCGCTGCATTGCCTGGAAGGCCGCCGCGGCGTCTTTGATTCGATGCTGCGCGGGCTGGACCAGCAGATCGTGGATCGCGACCAGGAACAGGCCCGGATTGCGGCCGACCTGGCGCGCAATGCCGCACGGGCGGCGGAGCTGACCCGGGACCTGGAGGAGCGCGCCGGGCGGGTGAACCAGCTCGAGGCCGAAGTGGCCGCGCTGAATTCCAAGCTCGGTCTGCGCGCGGACGAGGCCGGCGCCATCGCCCGCAGCAACGATGAACTGAACAAGACGCTGCAGGCGCTGCGTCAGGAGAGCGACGCGCGCGCCGCCCGAATCGCGGAACTCGAGTCGCAGGCCGTGGCAGCCAATGAGGCGCACGCACAGGCCCTGCGGATCGCGGCGGCCGCGCACAGCGAACTGCAGGAGAGCCACTCCGGGTTGGTCGCGCAGAAGCTGGCGCTGCAGACCGAGCTGGCGGAGCTGCGTGAAGAGACCTCCGGACACGTGGCCGCCGTGCAGCAGATCACTTCCGAACACGCGAATCGGCTGAGCCAACTGCAGACGCGGGAAGCGGAGATCGCGACGCTGGCGGCGCAGGTGGCGACCCAGGCGCAGGCCATCAGCGCCGAGGCCGAGCGCAACCGGCTCAGCCAGGAGCTGATCGCGATCGCGGAAAACGACCTGCGGGTGTCCGAGGAGGCGATCAACCGGCTGGAGTCCGAAGTCCGTTCGCGCAACATGCGGGTCGAGGAACTGACGCGCATCAATTCGCAGATGCAGGCCGAGATCGCCGATGCGCGACGCTGGCTGGATGAGCGCGACTCACTGATGCAGCGGCTGGAGACCGAGGCGGCGCACAGTTCGGCGCTGGTGGACAACATCCAGCGCAGCATCCGTTCCCTTGCGCCGGGCAATTCGGGTACCCACGAGGGCCTGCGCGAGAGCGGCGTGCGCCTGCTGGTGCGCTCGCAGGATGGCCACGAGGTGGTCCATGTCCTGGGCCGCAAGACGACCATCGGCCGCACGCCCGACAATGACCTGCAGATCGACGCGAGTTACATCAGCCGGCATCACGCCGTGCTGCTGGTCAATGGCCAGCAGACCGTCATCGAGGACCTGAACAGCACCAACGGTATCCACGTCAACGGTCAGCGCGTCAGCCGCGAGATCCTCAACGACGGAGACCTGGTGATCGTGGGCAAGGCGCGCTTCCGCTTCGCGATCCGCCCCGCAGCCGCGCGCAGCGCCGCGGAAACCCCCGCCTGAGGTTAGACTAGGGACCCAAGATCGACTGGGAGGGGGTCCCATGCTTCGTGCAGTTCTCGCGGCGGCCTGTACAGGGCTGCTCATCACCACCGCTGCGGCGGCGGCGCCCGCCTGCGACCGCGGCTGCCTCTACACGGTCCTGGACCACTATCTCGCGGCGCTCAAGGCGGGCGATGCCTCGAAGGCGGGATTCGCCCCGGGCGCGCGCACCAGCGAAAACAATGTGCTGCTGCGGCCCGGCGACGGGATGTGGGGCACGATCACGGCCCTGGGCGACTACGACCTGCGATTCGCCGACCCGCAAACGGGCAGCGTGGCCTTCTACGGTGTGGTGCGTGAGACCGATACCAGCGCACCGTTCGCCGTGCGCCTGCGGGTGCGCGACGGGTTGATCAGCGAGGCCGAGACCATCGTGGCGCGACCCCAGGAGGCCGGCGTCCCCTTCGTCACCGCGGACCTTCATCCTCTGCCGGTGCTCAATGAGATCCTGCCGGTCGCCGAACGCAGCAGCCGCGAACGCATGATCAGCATCGCCAATGGCTATTTCGAGACCATCCAGCGCAACGACGGCACGATGCACGCGGCATTCACCGACGACTGCAACCGCCGCGAGGATGGCTTTCAGACCACCAACCGCAAGGATGACACCTGGGGGGACATCACCCACCTGGGTTGCGGGCAGCAATTCAAACTCGGCTGGTACTGGTTCGATGACCGGCTGCGCTCGCGGCGCTTCCTGGTCGTCGACCCGGAGCGCGGTCTGGTCATGGCGGCGGGCTTCATCGATCATGAGGGCCGGGTGGGAGACTACAAGTTGAGCGATGGGCGCACGGCCACCTCGAAGATCTTCCGTCACCCCCACAGCTACTGCCTGCTCGAGACGTTCAAGATCCGCGCCGGGAAGATCCAGCAGGTCGAGGCGGTCTTTACGACCGTGCCGTACAACATGCCGACGCCCTGGGCCGGCTCGTCCGCGAAGTGAAGGAGTCCTCCCTGATGCGAACCCGACAGATCTCCTGGCTCACGGCGCTCACTTCAACTCTGGCGCTGCTGGGTGTCGGCGCACGGGCGGGTACCAGCGACGGGCCGCCCACCGCGGATCCCGGACAGCTGTACCAGCAGAATTGCGCCGCCTGCCACGATCATCCCAAGGATCGGATACCGCCGCGCGCCACGATTGCGCGGCGCTCGGCCGATGAGGTCATGCAGACACTCACCGGCGGACTGATGCGCGCCCAGGCCGGCGGCTTGAGCATGAACGACCGGGTGGCGGTCGCGACCTATCTCACGGGCAAGGCGCCGACCGGCCGGCTGACGCCGGTCGCAGAAACGAATTCCTGTGCCGCGCCGGCCAAGGCCGCGGGGGATTCCGGCCCGGGCTGGAATGGCTGGGGCCAGAACCTCGCGAACACCCGCTTCCAGGGCGAACCGGGACTGGCGGCCGGCGACGTGCCGCGTCTGAAGCTCAAGTGGGCCTTCGGCTATCGCGCCACGTACGTCTATGGACAACCGACGCTGGTCGGCGGCCGCGTCTACGTGACCAGCTCCAGTGGCCGTGTCTATTCCCTGGACGCGAAGTCCGGCTGCACGTACTGGACTTTCGATGCCGAGGCGCCGGTTCGCACGGCCGTGACCCTCGTTCGGGTACACGGGGCGCTGCGCGTGCTGATCGGGGATGATTCGAGTCTCGTGTATGCCCTGGATGCGGATCAGGGGCGATTGCTGTGGAAGCGCCGGCTTGATCCGCACCCGTCGGCGCGCATCACCGGCACGCCGGTGTACTACGGCCAGCGTCTGTACGTGCCGGTGTCATCGCTGGAGGAGCTCTCCGCGCCCGCTCCGAACTACGAGTGCTGCCGGTTCCGGGGCAGCGTCGCGGCGCTGGATATCAGCACCGGACGGGTGATCTGGCGCACTTACACCATTGCGCAGCCGCCCCGGCCGTACCGCAAGAATCAGGCGGGCACGCAGCTGTATGGACCGGCAGGCGGATCGGTCTGGTCCGCCCCGACGCTCGATCCCGAGCATGACCTGCTGTACGTGGGCACCGGGAATTCCTACACCGATGTGCCGGCGCCCCGCACGGACTCGATTCTCGCCCTGCACATGAGCAGCGGCGCGGTGGCCTGGGCGAATCAGCTGCGACCACATGACAACTACATCGTCGGCTGCGATGCGCCGGGCACGGCGGGACAGGGCAACTGTCCCAAGACCCTGGGGCCGGACGTGGATTTCGGCACCTCGCCGATCCTCAAGACGCTGGCTAACGGCGAGCGCCTGCTGCTCACGGGAGAGAAATCCGGGCGGGTCTATGCATTGGATCCGGCCACCGGCCAGGAGCGCTGGCATGCGCAGGTGGGCGC
The DNA here is from genome assembly GCA_963726995.1 of uncultured Pseudomonadota bacterium. Taxonomy (GTDB): domain Bacteria; phylum Pseudomonadota; class Gammaproteobacteria; order Steroidobacterales; family Steroidobacteraceae; genus DAIDKA01. The sequence goes on along the minus strand of CAVSEP010000006.1, from coordinate 405,924 downwards.
GGGCAGTAGCCTGGGCGGCATCGAGTGGGGCAGTGCCGCGGATGCACAGGCCCTGTACGCGCCGGTGTCTGATGCCGCGGCCACCCAGGCTCCGCCGGGCGGGCTGGTGGCGCTGCGGCTTCTGGACGGCAAGCAGCTGTGGCGGGCCGCGCCGCCGCCGGCCGTGTGCAGCTGGGGCCCGCGCAATTGCCTCGCCGCGCAATCGCAGGCGGTGACGGCCATGCCGGGCGTGGTGTTCTCGGGCTCCGAGGACGGACATCTGCGGGCCTATGCCACCGGCGATGGCCGCGTCATCTGGGATGTGGACACCGCGCAGGCCTACACCACGGTGAATGGCGTGCCCGCGGCGGGCGGCTCGCTGGACAATGGCGGTGCCACCCTGGTCGGGGGCATGCTGTTCGTGAACTCCGGCTATGGCCGCATCGTCGGGGAACCGGGCAACGTGCTGCTGGCCTTCAGCGTCGAGGGGCGCTGACGGTACTGGCATCGCGTAAACTCGGCCCATGACCCATCCCTACGTCGAACGCATCCTCAAGGCCCGTGTCTATGACGTGGCCGTCGAGACCCCCCTGGAGGCGGCGCCTCGGCTGTCGCGCCGGCTCGGGAACCAGGTTTGGCTGAAGCGCGAGGACCTGCAGTCGGTCTTCTCCTTCAAGCTGCGGGGTGCCTACAACAAGGTGGCGCATCTGTCCGATTCGGCCGCCAAACGGGGCGTGATCTGCGCATCGGCCGGCAATCACGCGCAGGGCGTAGCGCTCGCCGCCCGGCGTCGGGGAGTGCCGGCCACCATCGTCATGCCGCAGACCACGCCGCAGATCAAGGTGCAGGCGGTCATGGACCTGGGGGGCGACGTGGTCCTGCACGGGGATGACTACGATTCGGCCTTCGATCGGGCCCAGCACCTGGTCCGTGAACGCAATCTGGTCTACGTGCATGCCTTCGATGATCCGGATGTCATTGCCGGCCAGGGCACCATCGGCATGGAAATCCTGCGCCAGTGCGCGGGCGACATCGACGCGGTGTTCGTGCCGGTGGGCGGTGGCGGGCTGATTGCCGGCATCGCGGTCTACATCAAGTCCCTGTATCCGCGCCTGCGTATCGTCGGCGTGGAACCCACCGACGCCAATGCCATGTATGAGTCGTTGCAGCAGGGCCGTCGGGTGACCCTGGAACGGGTCGGCCTGTTCGCCGACGGCGTGGCCGTCAAGCGGGTGGGCGAGGAGACCTTCGCGCTTGCCCGGCAGTTCGTCGACGAGGTCGTGCTGGTGAGCACCGACGAGATGTGCGCGGCAATCCAGGACATCTTCGAGGAGACGCGGACCATCGTCGAACCTTCGGGCGCGCTGGCGGTTGCCGGTATCCGCAAGGTCGTGACGCGCGACGGCTGGCGCGACAAACGCCTGGTCGCCATCAACAGCGGCGCCAACGTGAATTTCGACCGGCTGCGGCACATCGCGGAGCGCGCCAGCCTGGGTGCCGAGCGCGAGGCGCTGCTGGCCGTGGAGATTCCGGAGCAGCCCGGCAGCTTCCTGCACTTCTGCGAGGCGTTGGGATCGCGTAGCGTCACGGAATTCAACTATCGGTATGACAGCACGGCGCGCGCCCAGATATTCGCGGGCTTCAGCCTAGGCAACGGCCGCGTCGAGAAGGACGCCGTGCTGCAGCAGCTGCGCGAGGCCGGCTACCAGGTGCAGGACATGAGCGACAGCGAGCTGGCCAAGGAGCACGTGCGCTTCATGATCGGCGGCCACGCCCACGAGCTAGTCGACGAGATGATCTTCCGGTTCGAGTTTCCGGAACGGCCCGGGGCGCTGCTGAAGTTCCTGCAGGCGGTGGGCACGCGCTGGAACATCACCATGTTCCACTATCGCAATCACGGGTCGGACAATGGCCGGGTACTGGCCGGCATCCAGGTGCCCAAGGCCGAGCGGGACGAGTTCACCCGGCACCTGAACGCACTGCATTATCCCTACATCGAAGAGAGTGCGAATCCCGCCTACAAGATGTTCCTGGGGGCCTGATTCCGCAATGGATCAGCCGATGGGCAGATCGAACAGCAGCTCCCGGACGTAACGTCCCGGCGGAGATCCGTAGGCCAGCGCCGCATCGTGGTAGCGCTTCAGGTTGAACTTCGCGCCCCAGCGCTGCCGGGCCTCCTCGCGCAGCGCCAGGTGTTCCTGGAAGCCCACGAAATAGGTCGCCAACTGCGTCGAGGTGACCTGTACCCGCACCCACTTGGCGGCGGCCTCGCGTTCCTCCTGGAAGGTGTCATGCATCAGCATGCGCATGACCTGCTCGCGGGTCATGCCGTCCACGTGAACGGCCTGATCCAGTACCGCGTTGGCCGTGGCGCGCAGGTCCCATTTCAGATGCACGAGCTGCATCAGCGGATCGTGATCCATATAGCCCTGTTCGCTCATCAGCTGCTCCGCGTACATGGCCCAACCTTCCACGAAGGCATTCGACTGCATCACGGCGCGGATGGGCGAGCGGTAGCGGTTGGCGTGCGCGAGCTGCACATAGTGGCCGGGCATGGCCTCATGGATGGTCAGCTCGTTGATGGCGCGGGTGTTGTACTCCCGCAGGTAGGATTGCACCTGGCTCTCGGTCCAGTCCTTCGGAATGGGCGAGACGGCGAAGTAGGTCTTCTGATCGTCCGCGAGCGGGCCCGCCGCATCACAGTAGGCCAGGGACACACCCTGCTGAAAGGCCGGCATGATGATGACGTCCAGCGGATCCGGATACACCGTGATCAGGTCCTTCGCCTTGACGAAGGCGGTGGTCTGCGCAAGGGCGCTCTTCGCCGCCGCGACCACCTGATCCCGGGAGGGATGCTGGGCATAGGCCAGCTCCAGGGCAGCCGCTATCGCGGTCTGCTGCTGCTCGGGCGTCGGCTTCTCGGGAAGCGCGGGTGCACCGTTTCGGCCACGCAGCACCTGCCGCGCGATGTCATACATCTGTATGCGTTTCGCGGCAATCGCGGCCTCGGCCCGCGCGCGGATCTCCTGGCGCGACAGCGAGGAGTCCAGTTCGAAGCGCAGCTTCTCATCGTAGAGCTTGGCGCCGATGCGGAACTCGCCCTTGGCCTGCGGCAGTAGCGTCTTGTGCAGCCAGGCCTGCTGTTCCGCCACCGCGTTGCGGGCGGTCGTGATCGCCTGGTTGACCTTGTCCCGCTGCTCCGGTGTGAGTTTCGCAAGCTCCGGCACGACCACCTGGTCGATGAGCTCGGTCAATCCCGCGTTCTGCGCAATCGCCGTCTGGGCGTTGATCAGCGGTACTTTCGCGGGAACCAGGCTGGCCCGCTCCTGCGCGAACAGGAGCGGCCAGGCCTGCAGTCGCGCGGCGACATTCGCCATGCGCACCGGCAGGGGCGCGAAGTCGCGCGCCAGCAGCAGGTAGACCGAATTGCCCGCGAGGCTGGTGTAGGTGAGCGGGTCCCAGGACCAGTCGCGGAAGGTCTCGATCTGCCAGCTGGCGTACTCCAGGGCATGGCGCAGCAGGTGCGCGTCGACCTGGTCTGCCCGCGACAATTGCGCGGCATCGACCTTGTCGAGGTCCGCCAGCAGGCTGCGCGCGTTGGCGAGCGTGCGAGCCCGACCTTGCGGGCTTGCGTCGTTGGTGCGACTGTCGAAGCGGTGGTCGCCAAGCTGCGTGGCCCCGACGGGGTCCCGCGCCAGCATTTCATTCAGGTAGCGTTTCGCCACGCGTTCGTAGGCCTGAACGGCGGCGTCGCCGGCCGGCGGTGGCGGACCTTCCGTCGGCGCGCTGCGCACCGGCTGGGACGCCAGCGCCGCCGCCAGGACCAGGGCCATGCCAAGGGCCAGGCCGCGGGCGAGGATGCTGCGAGACTTCGCTGAGTTCATGGCTATGTAAATCATCGGGTTGGGGCCGTCAGCCTAGGCCTGCCGGGCTTGGATCAGTAGCTGTATAGATGTACAGTATCGGAATGGGTCACTACCTCAAGGGGCGCGGCGCCCTTTCCAATCCTCCGAATCGATTCGCGGCCACAAACGTCGCGGATATCGAGGATGGCTGGTCCCTCCAGGAGGTGCCCGACAGCATCGCCACCCAGGTGCGACCCGAAAAGGCCCGTACGATCATCACGACCAACCAGTCGCCCGACATTCCGTTCGAGCAGTCCATCAATCCGTATCGTGGATGTGAACATGGGTGTCCCTACTGCGCAGCCGGCGACACGTTGATTCTGATGGCGGATGGGCGCACTCGCGCTTTGGCCGACTTACGTGTTGGTGATGAGATATACGGGACTCGGCGCGAAGGCCTGTCCCGTCGCTACACCAAGTCTCGGGTTCTCGCTCACTGGAACACCATCAAGCCGGCTTTCCGAACCACCCTCGCGGATGGCACTACCCTGGTGACCAGCGCTGACCATCGATTCCTGACGGAGCGCGGCTGGAAGTATGTGAAGGGTAGCCCATCAGGTAGGCAAAGGCCCCACCTGACCGGGAACAACAAGCTCAGGGGAGTTGGGGTTTCCGCCTTGAGCCAGGAACTCGATCTCGAGGGACAAGTCGTCAAAAGTGACGCGCGCCTTCGGGTCGTCAGCATCGAGCCCATGCAGACGATGCGCCTGTATGACATCACGACGGAGACCGAGGATTTCATCGCGAATGGTGTGATCAGCCACAACTGCTACGCCCGTCCCAGCCACGCCTACATGGATCTGTCGCCGGGTCTGGATTTTGAGACCAAGCTCTTCTACAAGGCGGATGCGGCGCAGTTGCTGCGGGCGCAGTTGGGCAAACGCGGCTACATCTGCAAGCCCATTACCGTCGGCGCCAACACGGATCCTTACCAGCCGCTGGAGAAGCGCCTCAAGGTGACGCGCTCCATCCTTGAGGTGCTGCGGGACACTCACCACCCGGTCACCATCATCACCAAGGGCTCGTTGATCGTGCGGGACCTGGATGTGTTGGAAGAAATGGCACGTGACGGCCTGGTCAATGTCTTCGTGACGGTGACCACCCTGGAGAATGAGACCAAGAGACTGCTGGAGCCGCGGGCCGCCGCGCCGGCTGCGCGCCTGAAGGTCATCCGGCAGCTCGCGGACTGTGGGGTGCACGTGGGCGTGATGGTCGCGCCGGTCATCCCGGCGATCACGGAACACGAGCTGGAGCAGATCCTGGCGGCCGCGGCGCTGGCCGGCGCCCGTCATGCCGGCTATGTGATACTGCGGCTGCCGCATGAACTGAAGATTCTGTTTCGGGAGTGGCTCGAAACGCACTACCCGGCGCGCGCCGCGCATGTCATGTCGATCATCCAGGCGATGCGCGGCGGACAGGACAACGATCCGCGCTTCGGCAGCCGCATGCGCGGCATGGGGCCGTTTGCGCAGCTGCTGCGGCAGCGATTCCAACTCGCGTGCGCGCGCCATGGCCTGGCGCGCGGCGCGGCGCCGACGCTGCCGACGTCCCTGTTCAGACCGCCACGGGACGATTCCGGGCAGATCGACCTGGGCTTTTAGGCCGCCCGCCGCAGTGGAATGCTAAGCTTCGGCACGTGGCTGAAAACGCATGGAAAATCGCCTGGCTGGCGGGCGCCAGCGGCATGGTGGGCTCGCGGGTTCTGGAAGGGCTGCTGCAGCTGCCCGGGTACGGCCGCGTCATTGCGGTGACGCGGCGACCACTGGGTCGTGAATACCAGCGCCTCGCGAATCGCATCGTGCCGTTTGCACAACTTGAGACCCAATTGAAGGGGCAGGCCTGTGACACGGCGCTGTGCTGCCTTGGCGCCTCTTATAAGGAGGTGGGTTCCGAGGAGGCGTTCCGCGAAGCGGTGCAGCTGAACGTGCTGTCCTTCGCCCGGGCCTCCCAGTCGGCGGGGGCCCGGCGCTTCGTGGTGCTGTCCTGCCATACGGCGAACTCCGCATCGCGAAATCCGGCCGCGCGCGTTCAGGGCGAGACCCTGGAGCGCCTGATGGCGCTGGGTTTCGAGTCCCTGGATATCCTGCTGCCGGGTCCGCTGCTGGGGCTGCGGCGCGGCGCGGGCATGGCGCACCTGGCCTCCATGGCGGCTGCCCTGGCGTTACGTCCCCTGCAGTTCGGACCGCGGGAAGGGCGGCGGGCCGTGAGCGCCTCCCAGGTCGCGGCGGCCATGCTGGGCGCCGTCCAGGTCAGCCGGCGCGGAGTCAATCGTTACGAATATTCGGGCATCCAGGCACTTTCCAGAATGCGTGGCAGAACGTGATCTAGTTAACATCGACAGCCACGGCGGCGTGACAGATTCTCGGAATCCGTAGCCGCGCACCGGAACCTTCGGTCCGGTTATCGCAGTATTCCCACACGTTCAGGCGGAAGTGTCCTTCAGGATGTATCGCGCAGCTCTTAAAAGCGGAATTGTGAGGCGGCTGGCCGCGACCCTCGTCCTGAGCACCCTGGTTCCGGTCCTGGTGGTCTGGGTCGCCCTCGCCGGCAGCGCTCCTGCACGGGCCGTGTGGACCGGTCTTGCCGCAGGCTTCGCCATCGCCGCGGCGTGCGCCGCACTGGCAATCACCTACCTGGTTCGCCGCTACCGCCCCGGCCTCGCGGCACTGCGGGACGCCATCCAGGACCTCGCTGCCAACGGGTTCGCCGAGGCGAGCAACGAGGGACGTGATGACCTGCAGTCCCTGATCCAATCCTTCAATCATTGCGCGCAGCGCGTCCGGACCCAGCACGCAAACCTGCAGACCCTCAGTGAAGTGGACCGGCTGCTGCTGCAGCCCGGGGGTCTCGAGCCGGTGCTGGATGCGATTCTCACCCGGGTGCAGCGCGTGACCGGCTGCAGCAGCGCCGGCATCGTGCTGCGCGATCCGGATGCGCGTTGGCGCGGGCGGGTGTACGTGGCCGCGCGCAGCCGCCGGGACCTGCCCGTCAGCCGCGTGGCGCTCGACGATGACATGATGAGCACGCTGGCCACCGAGCCAGAAGGGCTGACGGTCGCGCACTGCGAGGAGGTGCGCCACAGCTTCCTGGTGCCCCTGCGCAGCCTGGGGTGCGAGTTCTTCTGGGTCTGGCCGGTCAAACTCGAGGCCAACGTCGAGGCCATCCTGGCCGTGGGCTACGAGGAACCGCCGATGGCCGATCCGCGCATTGCCCGCTACGGCACCGAGTTCGCCGCCCGTCTAGCCATCGCGCTCACCAAGAGCGCGCGCGACGAGCAGCTGTACCGCCAGGCGCATTATGACCCGCTGACCGCGCTGCCCAACCGGGTGCTGTTCTGCAGCCGCCTGTCCACCGAACTGCAAAGCGCAGCCCTCGGGGTGACCCATGGTGCGGTGCTGTATATCGACCTGGACCACTTCAAGCGGATCAATGACACCGTCGGACACGCCGCTGGCGACAAGGTGCTGAGCATCGCCGCGCAGCGCCTGCGGGCCTGCATCAAGGAAGGCGATACCGTGGGCCGCCTCGGAGGCGATGAGTTCGCGGTCATCCTGCGCGATGTCACCAGCGCGGATGCCGCCCTCGCCATTGCCCAGCGCATCGTCGTGTCGCTGCAGCAGCCGGTGAATCTCGCCGACCGCGATCACACCGTGTGCGCCAGTATCGGCATCGCACGCTTCCCGCAGGACGGCGAGGCCATCGACACCCTGCTGCGAAACGCGGATACCGCCATGTACCGCGCCAAGGACCTGGGGCGGGGCCGTGCCATGTTCTACGACGCCTCGATGGGCGGGCAGCGGCCCGCGCTGAGCGACTCGGGCCTGCACCTGGCCCTGCGCCGGCGGGAGTTCTCGCTGTACTACCAGCCCCAGTACTCCATTGCGGACGGTTCGCTGACGGGGCTGGAGGCGCTGCTGCGCTGGCAGACGCCGCGTGAAGGCCTGCGCAACCCCGGGGATTTCGTGCCGGCCGCCGAGGAGAGCGGCCTGATCGTCGACATCGGCGGTTGGGTGCTGGAAACGGCCTGCGCGCAGCTGGCGGCCTGGCGCGACCAGGGCCTCTCGCCGCCGCGGCTGGCATTGAACGTGTCGCTGCAGCAGCTGCGCCACCCGGATTTCGTGCGCAACGTGCGCCGGGTGCTGGACCGCTTCGGCCTGCCCGGAGACGTCCTGGAACTGGACATCGACGAGCGGGTGCTGGCGGACCCGGCCAACACCGCAATGATCGAACGCCTGGCACAGACGGGTGCCTGCCTGGCACTGGATGGATTTGGAACCGGCTACTCCTCGCTGGGCTATCTGCGCCAGCATCCGATCGGCGCCGTGAAGATCGATCGCAGCTTCCTGGTCAACGTGCCGCAGGATGCCACCGCGGCCACGCTCGTCGAGACCATCATCGTCATGGCGCACTCGCTGCAGAAGCGCGTCGTCGCCGAAGGCATCGAAACCATCGAGCAGCTGGACTTCCTGCGCGAGCGTCACTGCGATTGCGCGCAGGGCTTCTACCTGGCGCGGCCCCTGCCGGCGTCCGGGGTGACTGAACTGCTCAGCTCGCGTATTTATGACAATTCCGCCGAGGATGCCCGCGTCGCGAGTTGACGTAATGCGCGTGCGTGCGGCGGCAAGTCTTCGCGGATGAGAGATAATCCGCAAATTGTCGCTTGACGGATAGTCTCTGCGTCCCGACACTGCTTACGTGAAAAAGGCAAACCCGTCGAAAGACGGGGACGCAAAGCCACCGGTCTAACGGATTCGTTCCCATGACGGCGGGGTCACCACTTCCACGGCGTCAGCGCCGGGAATACGGCAACCCCCTCATGAGAGCGCGACGAGAGTCCGGCACGACTGTCCAGTGTTCCGGGGTACGCATCATGACCTTGCCTCTGCCGAAGGCTGACTCGACGCTCGCAGCGCCGCCCGCGCCAACACCGCCGGCTGCTGCGCAGGAAACCTTCGTCATCAATCTGTGTTCTTCCACCACGCCGATGGCTTTGACCCAGCCGCAGCTGGCGGAACTGAAGCACTACACATTCTTCGTCAGCCGCCGTCTCGAGGATGGCCGCGAGCGCTTCCGGCTGCACATGGGTTATTTCGACTCGCTGCTGCAGGCCGAGGACCTGCTGCCGGTCGTGCGCGACATTTATCCGGGCGCCTGGGCCGGTGAGGCGCCGGGTAAGCGCCTGCGCGCCAAGGCCGCCGCCGCGGCACCCGCCGCAAATGTCGCACCGTCCAGGCCGGTTGCCGTGGCCGCCCCCGGTCCCGGCGCCGACATTCTGGCCAATACCCCGACGCTGTCGGCGGCGCCGGAACCGCCGGCCGCAGCACCCAGCGTACTGACTCTTGAACTCGTGGCCACCCCGCCGCGCGCCCCGATGGTCGAGTTGGCCGCCGAGGTCGCGCCCCCGGCGCCCCCGGCACCCCCGCCCCCCGTGGCGGCTGCACCGGCGAGCGTACCCGGCGCCCCGCGCGCCAGGCCCGCCGCGCGGGCGACCGGCGGCAAACGCGACGCGACACCGCCCTTCGACCAGCGCTCCAATGTGCGTGAGGTGCTGAAGTCGCTGGATGAATCCGCCGGCAAGACATCGCCGGCACCGGCACGTGCCGCTGCGGTCGCCAAGCCGGCCGCGCTCATTGCCGCACCCGTTGCCGCGCCTGCCGCGACGCCGGTGTTGCCGCCCATGCCTGCGGCGACCGAACGCAAGTCCGGAGTACTGCCGGAGTCGCAGGTGCTGCACCTGCTGGAAGAGAAGCGCGGCGATCCGCTGAACACCACCAGCACGCCCGCCGCCTACTCGGTGCAGCTGCAATGGTCCGTTCAGCCCATCGATCTGGCGCGCGTGCCGTCGCTGGCGATCTTCGGCGCCTACACGCTGTACACCGTGGAAGGCAGTCGCGAAGGTCGACGCTGGTACGGGTTGCGACTGGGCTTCTTCAGCGATGCCAATTCGGCCAAGCAGGTGGCGCAGTACGTGCGCTCGGAGTTCTCCTCGGTGGCGGTGGTGCCCGTCAGCCTCAAGGAGCGCGACGGCGCCAGCGGCGCCAGTGGCGCCGGCACCGCGGCGAGCGCGCCGAACCGGCCCACCGAACGGCTGCCCGAACGCAGCGGTGAATTCAAATTGCTGGACGACACGGGCAACACACCGAAGCCGCCCATGTCGAAGCCGGCGGCAGCAGCCGGACGCACCGCGCCGTCGGCCGGGGCGAAGACTGCCGCCGGTAAGATTGCGGCGGCGGGCAAGCCCGCCTATTCCGGCCGGGTGCCGGGCAAGACCGCCCGCGTTCGCGCCAACCGGGTACAGGCCCAGGAAAAGCGGGCCCCGAACACCCTGGAAGAAACGCTGGAAATCCTCGGCGCCGATCAGCTGCAGATGGAAGGCGCCAAGAGCAAGCTGGTCAGCGAGGGCGGCATACGGCACCTCGACATCAAGGTGCAGAAGAACTCGCCGTTCTCACGGCTGCTGGACCGGCTCGCGGAACGCGGCCGGTAGAATCGCGCCGATCACGCTCCGCGTGACGGCAGCCCCCGGCGCTGCTGTCACAATTCAGGCCGAGTCAGGCCAAATCGTCAATTACCAGTCTCGTTTTGACAGGTCGGAAACATTTTCATATCATTAGAAATATGAAATCATCTGAAGCAACAACCGGGCTTGCGGCGTTGGCGCAGGAGTCGCGCCTCGCGCTGTTTCGGCTTCTTGTGAGGCGGGGTCCGGAGGGATATACGCCTACACAACTAGCCGACAAGCTCAATGTTCCAGGTCCGACGCTCTCGTTTCACCTGAAGGAACTGCAGCGTGCCGGCCTCATCGAAGCGCGGCGTGACGGGCGCTTCCTGTTCTACAGCCCGAATTTCGCTCGCATGCAGGCGCTGATGGGCTTTCTCACAGAAAATTGCTGCAGCCTGGCGGATCAGGACTGCGGACCCGCCTGCGAACCGGCTGCGCAACCCGTGCCGAGTAGCAAGCGGATGCGCGCATGACCTTGTACCCAGCCAGTGCAGCGGCGCGGTAGCGTCGACCTACTACCTCGAGGCCCGTGATGACAAAGAGTATCTATAACGTGCTGTTTCTATGCACCGGTAACTCCGCCCGGAGCATTCTGGCCGAGTCGATCATGAACCGGTCCGGAAAGGGCAGATTCAATGGCTTCAGCGCTGGCAGTCATCCCAAGGGAGCCGTGCATCCGCAGGCGATCGGCCTCTTGAAGCAGCTGGACTTCCCCACCGACGGGCTGCGCAGCAAGAGTTGGGACGAGTTTGCAACTCCGAGCAGCCAGCCCCTGGACTTCGTCATTACTGTGTGTGACAACGCAGCCGGCGAAGTCTGTCCGTACTGGCCGGGACAGCCCATGACCGCACACTGGGGAATTGCAGATCCGGCTGCCGTCGAAGGCACGGAAGTCGAAAGGAACTTCGCGTTCCGCGAAGCGTTCCGGGCGCTGGAGACACGCATCAAGCTCTTCTTGAGCCTGCCCTTATCGAGCATTGACCGGATGCGACTGCAGGAGCGCATGGACGCCATTGGCCGGATTCCACCGGACGGTCCCGGAGAATGAGCATATTCGCATCGTAGTGAATCCATGACAGACATAACCATCTACCACAATCCGGCCTGCGGAACTTCCCGAAACGTGCTGGCGTTGATACGAAATACCGGCGTCGAGCCGACCATCATTGAATACTTGAAGACGCCGCCCGGTCGAACGACTCTCGAGTCTCTGATCGCCCGCATGGGGATCCGGCCGCGAGAACTGCTTCGTGAGAAGGGAACTCCCTTTGCCGAGCTGGGCCTCGGCGACGCTCACTGGACGGACGCACAACTCATCGACCAGATGCTCAAGGCTCCAATCCTCATCAACCGTCCGATCGTCGTCACGCCCTGGGGTGTGCAATTGTGCCGACCGTCGGAAAAGGTACTCGACATCCTGCCGCTTCCCCAAAAAGGGGCGCTCGCTAAGGAAGACGGGGAACCCGTTATCGATTCGGAAGGACGGCGTGTCGCAACTCCCTCCTGAGCTTCCCAACATAGTAGCGGAACTGTTTGATCGCCCCACCAATGCCTTGCTGAGTCAGGCGGCGACTTCCACCCACGCGCCGAGGATTCTGCTTCTTTATGGCTCCTTGCGTGAGCGATCCTATAGCAAGCTTCTGGTTCTGGAAGCGCAACGGCTCTTGGATGCCATGGGGGCCGAGACCAGAGTGTTCGATCCGCACGGACTACCGCTGCCCGATGGCGCACCCGACTCTCACCCCAAAGTCAGGGAATTGCGGGAATCGGCCGCATGGTCCGAGGGTATGGTGTGGTGCTCACCGGAGCGCCATGGCGCGATGACGGGCATCATGAAGGCGCAAATCGACTGGATTCCCCTTACGCTGGGCGCCGTGCGTCCCACCCAGGGCAAGACCCTCGCCGTCATGGAGGTCTCGGGTGGATCGCAGTCTTTCAACGCGGTGAATCAGTTGCGCATCCTCGGCCGCTGGATGCGCATGATCACCATCCCGAATCAGTCTTCGGTCGCGAAGGGCTTCCTGGAGTTCGATGAGGCTGGCCGGATGAAGGCTTCCGCCTATTACGAGCGGGTGGTGGATGTAATGGAAGAGCTGGTCAAATTTACGCTGCTGACCCGGGACGTTGCGCCCTATCTGGTTGATCGATACAGCGAGCGACGTGAAACTGCGGAACAGCTCGCCAAGCGAGTGAACATTCGCTCCATCTAATTGGGCTTCTCGAGCGTATCGGTCCGGCGAATCCGCCGACCGAGTCACCGGCGCGTGCCTTTGGCACCGCGGGATTTGGGTGAGGCCAATTTCGCTGGCCTGCCCGCTCCCTCAAAAGATGAGTTGCCAGTAGGCGACATCAATCCAGCGCCCAAATTTGAATCCCACCTCGCGGAACTGTGCAACTTTGCTGAACCCGAGCCTCTCATGAAGTGCAACACTCGCCGGATTCGGCAGGGCCGCTCCACCAATCACACAGTGCAGGCCCCTGTTGCGAAGGTCCGCAATCAGAGCCGAGTACAGTTTCGACCCGAGGCCTCGACCTGTCGCCGCTGGCGCGAGGTAGATGCTGCTTTCCACCGAATGGCGATACGCCGCACGGCTTTTCCAGGGCGTGGCATACGCGTACCCTAGAATCCGTCCTTCCTCCTTCCACACCAGCCATGGCAAGGTCTGGGAAATATCGGCGATGCGCCGCGCCATTTCCACGCTGAGAACGGGAGACTCCTCGAATGTGATCACGGTCTCGCGAATGTAGTGATTGTAGATGTCGCAGATCTGCGCGGCATCCGCTGGCGTGCAATGACGTAGCATGGGCAGTCTATTTGCCGAACAGCTTATCGAGCTCGGAACGAGCCCGATCGGCACTCGCGCCCGCGGCGCCGCTCCAAGCGCCGGCCCGCGGCTTGAAGTGATCGCAGAAATTGGCGCGGGTCTTATCGCGAACTTCCTCCACCGTGGGTTCCCGGCATTGCTGGTAGGCCTGCGGATCAAACAGTACGCACAGCCGGCACACGTGCAGCTCGGCGCGGCACTTCGGACATTCATCGAGCCGCCGCAGCGGCAGCGACAATGCCGCGAGCGCGGCCCCACACTTCCAGCACACCAGATCATGCGCCATGGGTTCGCTCCTTGAGGAAACCGGCCAGCACCCGGCCGGTGTGTGATCCATTCCTGCGGCGTACGACCTGGGCCGGCGTGCCCTCGGCCACGATCCGCCCACCGCCGGCGCCCGCTTCCGGTCCCATGTCGATCAGCCAGTCGGCCTCGGCCATGACGTCCAGATTGTGCTCCACGACCACCACGGTGTTGCCCGCCTCGATCAGCCGATGCAGTACGTGGATCAGCTTCTCGACGTCCGCCATGTGCAGTCCCACGGTGGGTTCGTCCAGCACATAGAGGGTATGTCGCAGGATGACGCGCGGTCCGGGCCCGGCAGAGCGCACTTTGGAGAGCTCCGTGACCAGCTTGATGCGCTGCGCCTCGCCGCCGGACAGCGTGGGGCTGTGCTGGCCCAAGGTGAGATAACCCAGGCCCACGTCCTGCAGCAGCTTCAGCGCGTGGTGCACGCGCGGGTGCGCGGCGAAGAATTCCACGGCATCGTCGATGCTCATGTTGAGCACGTCCCCGATGCTGCGTCCGCGCCACAGCACGCTCAAGGTTTCCGAGTTGAAACGCCGACCGTTGCAGACATCGCAGCTGACCTTGACGTCCGGCAGGAAACTCATTTCGATGGTGCGCAGGCCCTGGCCCTCGCAGGCCTCGCAACGGCCGGAGCCCGAGTTGAACGAGAATCGGCTGGCAGTGTAGCCGCGGATGCGCGCCTCGGTGGTGCCCGCAAAGATGCCGCGGATCTCATCCCAGAAACCCACGTAGGTTGCCGGGCAGGACCTTGGTGTCTTGCCGATGGGCGTCTGATCGACCTCCAGCACGCGATGCACCTGCTCGGCGCCGCGGATGGCCTGGCAGCCGATCAGCGCCCCGGGCTGCGCCGCCTTCGAGGCGCTGGCGGCGATCTTCGCGGCCAGCGCCCGGGCCTTGGCCGAGGATTTCTTCTTGCCTGCCCGCCGGCCGGCGGCCACCTGCCGGGCCGCCGCATTCCTGGCCGCGCGCGCCCTCCCGCCCGGGGCTTCCTCGCCGACGATGCGCTTGAGATTGGTGTACAGCACATCGCGGGCGACCGTCGATTTACCCGATCCGGAGACGCCGGTGATCACCACCAGACGGCCCAGCGGCACGCCGATGTCGATGCCCGCCACGTTGTGCAGGGTGACGCCCTTGAGGAGCAGCCGCGCAGAGTCGGCGGTCACGGCGCGCTGCGGCTTGGCCGGGTGCAGCAGCGGCGCACGCAGGAACCGCCCGGTGACGGACTGCTCATTGGCGATCAGATCGGCAACCGTGCCGCGGCCGACCACCTCGCCGCCGCGAACGCCGGCGCCGGGCCCCAGATCCAGGACATAGTCGGCGCGGCGGATGGTGTCCTCGTCATGCTCCACCACGACCAGGGTGTTGCGATGCGCGGCGAGCTCCGCCAGGGCATCCAGCAGCACGGCATTGTCGCGCGGATGCAGGCCGATGGTGGGTTCGTCCAGCACGTAGCAGACGCCCTGCAGGTTGGATCCAAGCTGCGCGGCAAGGCGGATGCGCTGGGCCTCCCCTCCCGAGAGGGTGGGCGCGGCACGCTCCAGCTGCAGGTAGCCCAAGCCGACGCGCACCAGGAAATTCAGGCGGGCGCGGATCTCGGCCAGCAGATCGCGCGCGATCTCCTGTTCGCGGCTCGAGAGTTTCAGGCCGGCGAAGAAACCGATGGTCTCCTCGATGGAGCCCGCGGCCAGCGTCGCGATCGACAGCTTGCGGAAGCGGATGTTGAGCGACACTGGGTTCAGGCGCTGGCCGTGGCACTCACCGCAGGGTATGGCCTCGCGCTCGAACCAGTCGTTCCACCAGATTTCCTCGCCGGTCTGCGCGTCGTCGAATTCCGGGATCTCAAGTCCCGTGCCGAAACAGCCGGTGCACCAGCCGTGCTTTGAATTGAAAGAAAACATGCGCGGATCGGGCTCGGCGAAGCTGCGGCCGCAGGACGGGCAGGCGCGGCGCGTCGAAAACATGGTTCCCTGAGTGGTCTGACCGGCCGGCATCACGCTCACCAGGCCCTTGCCATAGTCCAGCGCCTTGCCCAGGGCCTGGTTCAGTTCGAAGTCCGATTTGGCGCTGACGCCCAGCGTGGCCACCGGCAGTTCGATGGTGTGTTCCTTGAAGCGGTTGAGTCGCGGCCAGCGCGCCGTGGGCACGGCCACCCCGTCCACGCGCAGTTCGCGGTAGCCCTTCTTGGCGGCCCACTTGGCCAGGTCGGTGTAGAAGCCCTTGCGCGCCACGATCAGCGGCGCCAGCAGCGTGATGGTGCGACCGCGAAAGTCACGCTGCAGCCTGGCGCCGATGGCGGCGGCGGTCTGCGGTTCGATCGCCACGTCGCAGTCGGGGCAGTACTGGGTGCCGAGCTTCACGTACAGCAGGCGCAGGAAGTGATAGACCTCGGTCAGCGTGGCCACCGTGCTCTTGCGCCCGCCGCGGCTGGTGCGCTGTTCGATGGCCACCGTCGGCGGAATGCCGAATATGGCGTCCACGTCCGGACGCGAGGCCGGCTGCACGAACTGGCGGGCGTAGGCGTTCAACGATTCCAGGTAGCGCCGCTGCCCCTCGTTGAACAGGATGTCGAAGGCGAGGGTGGATTTGCCCGAGCCCGACACGCCGGTGATCACCGTGAACTTGTCACGCGGAATGCTTACGTCCACGTTCTTCAGGTTGTGCTCGCGGGCGTGGTGAATGACGATATCCTCGCTCGCCTGCCCGGCGCCGTGATCCCAGCGGGGCTGTGCCTCGGCAACCGCCGCGTACGGGGCGGCGAAGGCACTCGCCAGCGCCTGCTCGTACTCGACGATGGCGCGACCGGTGTGCGATCCGGGGAAGGCGCGCAGCGCCGTCGGTGTACCAGCGAAGACCACTTGGCCGCCGCCATCGCCCCCTTCGGGCCCCAGGTCGATGATCCAGTCGCTGGCGCGCATGACATCGAGATTGTGCTCGATGACCAGCAGCGAATGTCCCGCGGCACGCAGTTTGGCGAAGGCCCGCAGTAGTTTGGCGACGTCCTCGAAGTGCAGGCCCGTGGTCGGCTCGTCAAACAGAAACAGCTTGCCGTTGGCGCTGGCCGTGACCGCCTTGGCGGCCGCGTCGGCGAGATGACCGGCGAGCTTCAGGCGCTGCGCTTCGCCGCCCGACAGCGTCGGCACCGGCTGGCCGAGCTTCACATACTCGAGGCCTACGTCAGCCAGCGGCTTCAGCCGTGTCGCCAGCTCCCGCGACTCGCCGAAGAACACCAGCGCCTCGGTCACGGTCATGTCCAGCACTTCGGCGATGCTCGCGCGGCGGCCGTCGCTGCCTTCGCGCCGCACTTCCAGCACCTCATCGCGGTAGCGGCTGCCGTTGCAGTCCGGACAGCGCAGGTAGACATCCGACAGGAACTGCATCTCGACATGCTCAAAACCATTGCCGCTGCAGGTGGGGCAGCGGCCGTTGCCGGAGTTGAAGCTGAAGGTGCCCGCGGTGTACCGCCGTTCGACCGCGCTCGGCTCCAGCGAGAACAGTTCGCGGATGACATCGAAGGCGCCCACGTAGCTGGCCGGGTTGGAGCGCGTGGTGCGGCCGATCGGCGTCTGGTCGACCATCACGACATCGTCGATGAGTTCGGCGCCGCGCAGCGATTCGAATTCGCCCGGAGCCTCGCTGGGGCGGCCCTTGTATTTGAGCAGTGCCGGGTACAGCACATCCTCGACCACCGTCGACTTGCCGGAGCCGGAGACCCCGGTGATGCAGGCCAGGCGCTTCAGCGGAATGCGGATGTCGACGCCCTTGAGGTTGTGGTGCCGGATGCCACGGATTTCCAGCCAGCGATTGGTGACCGCCTCGGCCACCACCTCGCCCGGCACGTCGGGCAGCGTACGCCGGGGCGCATCGCTGGAGACCGGCAGGGTGCGCCGGCCGCTCAGGTAGTCCGCGGTCAGTGAGTCGCGACTGCGGCGCAACTGATCGGGCGTTCCGTTGAAGACGATCTGTCCGCCGCGCTCGCCCGCTCCCGGGCCCATGTCGATGATGCGATCCGCCTCCAGCATGATCTGCGGGTCGTGTTCGACCACCAGCAGGGAATTGCCCGCATCCCGCAGCCGTTTCATGACCGCGATGACCCGCTGCATGTCGCGCGGATGCAGGCCGATGGAGGGTTCATCCAGCACGAACAGGGTATTCACCAGCGAGGTGCCCAGCGCCGTGGTCAGATTGATCCGCTGCACCTCGCCGCCCGACAGCGTGCGCGACTGCCGGTCCAGGGTCAGGTAGGCCAGTCCCACATCGCACAGGAAGCCGCTGCGGCTGCGCAGCTCATCGAGCAGCAGGTCCGTGGCCTTGTCCAGCGGCGGCGGCAGTTCCAGGCCCTTGAAGAAAGCCAGCACCCGTTCGACCGGCAGCAGCATCAGATCGTGCAGGCACAGTCCCGGCATGGCCTCGAGCGTCTCCCGGGTCCACTGCACGCCCTGGGGCAGGAAGCGAGTCCGGCCATCCAGCGCAGTGTCGGCGAGGGCCTTGCTGCCGACCCGCCACAGCAGGCCGTAGGTGCGCAGGCGCGCCCCGCCGCACACGTCGCAGGGCGTGTAGGAGCGATAGCGCGATAGCAGCACGCGCACGTGCATCTTGTAGGCGCGCGATTCCAGCCACTCGAAGTAGCGCTTGATGCCGTACCAGTAACCCTTCTCCCAGGGCCCCTCGCCATCGATCACCCACTGGCGCTCCTCCGGGGTCAGTTCACGCCAGGGTCGATCCAGGTTGATGCCGCGCTTCTTCGCGTGCTTCTCCAGATCCTCCTGGCACTCCTTGTAGGACTCGGTCTGCCAGGGGCGCACCGCCCCCTCGCGCAGGGTCTTGTTCTGATCGGGAATCACCAGGCCGTAGTCGATGCCGATGCGCCGCCCGAAGCCGCGGCAGGTCTCGCAGGCGCCGATGGGCGAGTTGAACGAAAACCGGCTGGGAGTGGGTGCGCTGTAGGAGCGATCGCAGTCCGGACAGTGCAGTCCCGCGGAGTAGCGCCAGACATCGCGCGCCCGAGGCGGATCATTGTCATCCACCACCTGGACCAGCACGCGGCCCTGGCCCACGCGCAGCGCGGCCTCCAGGGATTCAAGCACCCGGCCGCGTTCGGCATTGCCGAGGCGGAAGCGGTCCTGGATGACCTGCAACACGGCGAACGGCGTGTCGTCTGGCTTGCCCTTGGGTTTGGCCTTGCGGACTTTCTTCGCGGGCTTGGCGGACTGTTTCGCCACGGGGGCCGGCGCTGTGCGCGGTTCCGGCTCGAAGATGCGCGTGTAGCCCTGGCGCGCCAGCAGTTCGCGCACCTCCGGCTCGCTGAAATTGCGCAGCACGGGCACCGGAAAGCACAGCAGCAGGCGCGGATCGCCGGCCTCGCGCGCGCGCCGCTGCATGTCCTCGAGAATGCTCTCCGCCGTGTCGCTGCGCACGGGCTCGCCGCAGCACTCGCAGAAGAGGCTGCCCGCGCGGGCGAACAGCAGCTTCAGGTGATCGTTGAGCTCGGTCATCGTGCCCACGGTCGAGCGCGAGGTGCGCACCGGGTTGGTCTGGTCGATGGCGATGGCCGGCGGGATGCCGCTGATCGAATCGAGCTGGGGCTTGTCCATGCGGTCCAGGAACTGACGCGCATAGGGAGAGAAGGTCTCGACGTAGCGGCGCTGACCCTCGGCATAGAGGGTGTCGAACACCAGGGAGGATTTCCCCGAGCCTGAAACGCCCGTCACGACGACGAGTTCGTTCAGGGGAATGTCCAAATCCAGACCCTTGAGATTGTTCTGCCGCGCGCCGCGGATACGAATGAAATGGCCCATTCTGCCTATATTAGTAAAGCGGCGGCGCGCGCGCAGGCCTGCCGTGCATACAGTATGCTGCCCATGGCGCCACTGTATGGGGGCTGACCCATGGCGGTGCAAGGTGCGATCATTGGAGCAGGCAAGTGAGTGATTCTGACAACGGGCGCAAGCTCGGCTTCGGCACCCGTGTGATCCATGGCGGCCAGCGCCCCGATCCCCTGACCGGCGCGGTCATGACCCCGATCTACCTGTCCTCGACCTACGTCCAGGATAGCCCTGGGGTCCACAAGGGCTACGATTACGCGCGAACGCGCAATCCGACCCGCGATGCGCTGCAGGCGGCCCTCGCCAACCTGGAGAACGGCACGGCGGCCTTCGCCTTCGCTTCCGGCATGGCGGCCTCCTCGACCATCGTGGAACTGCTGGATGCGAACTCCCACATCATCGCCTCCCACGATCTGTACGGTGGCAGCTATCGGCTGTTCGAGCGCATCCGCAAGCGCAGCGCGGGCCTAGAAGTCAGTTTCGTGAACCTTGCCGATCCGCAGGCGCTCGCGGCGGCCGCCCGGCCCAACACCCGCATGGTGTGGCTGGAATCGCCCACCAATCCCATGCTGAACCTGATTGACCTCGCGGCCGTGGCGCAGGTGGCGCGTCAGCGGGGCATCCTGAGCGTCTGCGACAACACCTTCGCCACGCCGTTCCTGCAGCGGCCGCTGGATCTGGGCGTGGACATCGTGATGCATTCGGCCACCAAGTACCTGAATGGGCATTCGGATGTGCTGGGCGGCGCCGTGGTCGTGCGCGACCCGGCCCTGGCCGAGCAGCTGAAGTTCCTGCAGAACGGCCTGGGCAGCATGTCCGGCGCGTTCGACAGTTTCATGCTCCTGCGCGGCATCAAGACCCTCGCCGTGCGCATGGAGCGGCATTGCGCCAACGCACTGCGCATCGCCCGGCATCTGGAATCGCACCCGGCCATCAAGGCCGTGCGCTATCCGGGCCTGCCGAGCCACCCGCAGCATGAGCTGGCGCTGCGGCAGATGCGGGGCGGCTTCGGCGGCATCATCACGGCCGAGCTCAAGGGTGATCTGGCCACGGCGCGGCGCTTCCTGGAGCGTTGCGAGCTGTTCTCCCTGGGCGAGAGCCTGGGGGGTGTCGAGAGCCTCATCGAACACCCCGGGATCATGACGCACTCAGGGCTGCCGGCGCAGATGCGCGCCGATCTGGGCATCAGCGACGGACTGATACGCCTGTCGGTGGGCATCGAGAGCGTGGAGGACCTGATCGCGGAGCTCGATGCAGCGCTGAAATAGGCCCGGGAACAAGCCCAGAAGCGCCTTTCAGGCGCCGGCGCTGCCCAGTGCGTATCATTGGATCCATGCAGACCGCCCGCGACCTCTCCAGCTACCGCCGCTACTGGGCGGCACGATTCGGCACCGCGCCGTTTCTGCCCATGTCGCGTGCCGAAATGGATCTGCTGGGCTGGGATTCGTGCGACATAATCGTCGTCACCGGCGATGCCTACGTGGATCACCCGAGTTTCGGCATGGCCATCGTCGGGCGCGTGCTCGAGGCGCAGGGCTTTCGCGTCGGCATCATCGCGCAGCCGGACTGGCGCAGCCCGGCGGCCTTCGCCCAGCTCGGACGGCCGAATCTGTTCTTCGGCGTGACGGCCGGGAACATGGACTCGATGGTCAACCGCTACACCTCCGACCGGCGCGTGCGCAGCGACGATGCGTACACCCCGGGCGGGGTCGGCGGCCAACGGCCCGACCGCTCGGTGATCGTGTACGCGCAGCGCGTGCGCGAGGCATTCAAGGACGTGCCCCTGGTGATCGGGGGCATCGAGGCCTCGCTGCGGCGCATCGCGCATTTCGACTACTGGTCCGAAAAAATCCGCCGCTCGGTGCTGCTGGATGCCAAGGCCGACATGCTGGTGTACGGCAATGGCGAGCGGCAGATCTGCGAGATCGCGCATCGGCTCGCCGCAGGCGAGGACATCAGCCAGATCACCGACATCCGCGGCACCGCGTTCACGCGCAAGGGGTTGCCCGAGGACTGGGTGGAAATCAATTCCACGCATCTTGATGTTCCGGGCCCGTTGAACCCGCCGGTAGATCCCTACGCCATGGAGCCCACCTTCGCCTCGGCCCCCGTGCCAACGCCTGCCAGTGACTCGGCGACCGCCGCCAGCGCGCCGCGCGAGCAGGTGGTCCGCTTCGTGCGGCGGGTGAAGAGCAACGACCGGGCCAACAGCGTCATCCGCCTGCCGGCCTTCGAGCAGGTGACGCAGGACCCGGTGCTGTACGCCCATGCCTCGCGCATCCTGCATCTGGAATCCAATCCGGGTAACGCGCGCGCGCTGGTGCAGCGGCACGGCGACGTCGACGTGTGGCTCAATCCGCCGCCCATTCCGCTCACCACCAAGGAAATGGATTGGGTGTACGAGCGGGAGTATCGCCGGCAGCCGCATCCTTCCTATGGGGCCGCGAACATCCCCGCCTACCAGATGATCCGCTTCTCGATCGCCATCCAGCGCGGCTGCTTCGGCGGCTGCACCTTCTGCTCCATCACCGAACATGAAGGCCGCATCATCCAGAGCCGCTCGGAAGACTCGATCATTCGCGAGGTGGAGGCAGTGCGCGACACCGTGCCGGGTTTCACCGGAGTCATCTCCGATCTGGGTGGTCCCACCGCCAACATGTATCGCCTGGCCTGCAAGTCTCGCGAGATCGAAAGCGCCTGCCGACGCCCCTCCTGCGTGTTTCCGGGCATCTGCCCGAACCTGAACACCGACCATTCGCCCCTGATCAAGCTCTATCGGCGGGCGCGCGCGCTGCCGGGAATCAAGAAGGTGCTGATCGCCTCGGGGGTGCGCTACGACCTGGCCAGCGAGTCTCCCGAGTACGTGAAGGAGCTGGCGCAACACCATGTCGGCGGCTATCTGAAGATTGCGCCCGAGGCCATCGGCGAGGGACCGCTGTCGAAGATGATGAAGCCGGGGGTCGGCACCTACGACAGGTTCAAGGAACTCTTCGACCGCTATTCGAAGGAAGCGGGCAAGGAGCAGTACCTGATCCCGTACTTCATCGCCGCACATCCGGGCACCACCGACGCGGACATGCTGGAACTGGCGCTGTGGCTGAAGGCCAACGGCTTCCGGGCCGATCAGGTCCAGGCGTTCCTGCCCTCTCCCATGGCCACCGCGACCGCCATGTACCACAGCGGCAAGAATCCCCTCCATCGGGTCAGCCGCAACAGCGAGGAGGTGGTGGTCCCGAAGGGCCTGAAGGTGCGCCGACTGCACAAGGCCTTCCTGCGCTACCACGACGCCAACAACTGGCCGATGTTGCGCGAGGCGCTGCGGCGGATGGGCCGTTCCGACCTGATCGGCAACGGCAAGCAGCAGCTCGTCCCGGCCTGGCAGCCGGCCAACACCGGCGGTGCGCAGGAGGGCCAGCGGCACGCCGCCCGACCGTTCCGCACCCAGCATACGGGTCTGCCGGACAGCCCCCGGACGCCCGGCAAACGGCCGGGCCGGCCTGCAAGATGACTGCGGCATCGCAGGCCAGCACGCGCGCGGCACACCGGATCCTCGCCGCCGGAGCGGTGTTCATGGCACTGGCGACGATCGGCGGCGCGCTGGGCGCGCATGCATTGCCGGGCCGGCTCGCTCCCGGGGAACTGCAGATCTACGACACGGCCGTGCGCTTCCAGTTCTTCCAGGCGCTCGGACTGCTGGTGCTCGGTGCGGTCGCCCGCGGCGGCAATTGCGACGGACTGCAGGCCGCCGCCTGGCTGCTGGCCGTCGGCATCGTGACCTTCTGCGGAAGCCTCTACCTGCTGGCTTTTCACATTACGCTGGGCGCGCCCCTGGTGGTGGGCCTCACCACGCCGCTGGGCGGTATTCTCCTGATCGCCGGCTGGGTGATGTTCGCCATCGCCTCCTGGCGTTCACGGCGCGCGGGGTGATTGCGCCGGCCGGACTGCCGATCGCGGCAGTCATTCCCGAACTCGCCGCCGCGCTGGCCAGATCCTCGCGTGTCGTGCTGCAGGCGCCGCCCGGCGCAGGCAAGAGCACCGTCGTGCCGCTGGTCCTGCTGGATGCGGACTGGCTGAAGGGCCGGCGCATCATCATGCTCGAGCCGCGACGCCTGGCGGCCCGCGCGGTGGCCGCGCGCATGGCCTTCACCCTGGGCCAGGAAGTGGGTCGCACCGTCGGGCATCGCATGCGCATGGACACGCGGGTATCGCGCGAGACGCGCATCGAGGTGGTCACCGAGGGAGTGCTGACACGCATGCTGCAGCAGGATGCGGCGCTCGAGGGCACGGGCCTGGTCATCTTCGATGAGTTTCACGAGCGCAGCCTGCAGGCCGACTTGGGATTGGCGCTGACACTGGATGCGCAGGCGAACCTGGCGCCGGACCTGAAACTGCTGGTGATGTCGGCCACGCTCGACGGCCTGGGTCTGGCGGCGAAGCTGGGCGATGCGCCGGTGGTGCAGTCCGCCGGTCGCGCCTGGCCGGTTGAAACCCGCTATGCCGCCGTGTCTGCGCCGCTATTGCCGGGAGCGCCGCCGGGGAACAGCGATTCGGTCGAGGCCCTCACCACGCGCATCGTGCGCCGCGCCCTGAACGAGGAGAGCGGCGATGTGCTGGTGTTCCTGCCGGGCGCGCGGGAAATCCGCCGGGTGCAGTCGCAGCTGCAGAATGGATCCTTGCCCGGCGGCACGCGGGTGCTGCCGCTGTATGGGGAACTGCGGCCCGAGGAGCAGGACGCCGCCCTGGCGCCCGCTGCCGCCGGCGCCCGCAAAGTGGTGCTGGCCACGAATATCGCCGAGACCAGTCTCACCATCGAAGGCATTCGAATCGTCGTCGACTCGGGCCTGGAGCGCCGCGCCGTGTTCGACCCCGTCACGGGCATGGGCCGGCTGGATACCGCACGCATCTCGCGCGCCTCCGCCGACCAGCGGCAGGGCCGTGCAGGTCGTGTTGCGGCCGGCGTCTGCTACCGGGCGTGGAGTGAAGGCGCGCAGCGCTCGCTCGCGCCGTTCTCGACGCCCGAGATACTGCAGACCGACCTGGCCGGCCTGGCGCTGGAGCTGGCGGCCTGGGGCGCGATCGAGGCGGCCACCCTGACCTGGCTGGATCCGCCCCCCGCGGCCACGCTGGCCAGTGCACGCGATCTGCTGCGGCGCCTGGAGGCGCTGGACGAGAAGGGGCGGGTGACGGCCCACGGACGGGAGATGGCACGACTGCCGCTGCACCCGCGCCTGGCGCACATGCTGGTTGCCGCGCGGGCGCTGCAGTGCCTGCCCCTGGCCGCGGACCTGGCCGCCCTGCTGTCCGAGCGAGATCTGTTGCGCGCCGCGGGGGGTGGCGCGGATGCGGATCTGCGCTCGCGCCTGGCGTTGCTGCACGGCGAATCGGAACCTGTCGGCATGGATCGCGGCGCCCTGCAGCGGGCGCGGCGGCTGGCGCGAGACCTGCTGCGCCAGTCTCCGCCGCCGGGCGTTGTAGCGCCGGCGGCCGATACCCGTCCCGGCCTGGAAGGCGTGCTGCTCGCCTTCGCCTATCCCGACCGCATTGCCCGCAAGCGTCCCGGGGCCGACAACCGCTATGTCCTGGCCAACGGACGGGGCGCGCAGTTCGCACAGCCGCAGACCCTGTCCCAGCGGGAGTTCATCGTCGCCATCGACGTGGATGACCGGGACCGCGACGCGCGCATCACGCTGGCGGCCCCCGTGGCGCTCGACGGATCTGGAAGAATTCTTTTCATCTCACCTGCGGGTCACCGATGAAGTGCATTGGGATGAACGCGAACAGGCGGTCCTGGCTCGTCGCGTCACCCGACTGTTTGAACTGGAGATTGCGGCGCGCCCGCTGCGCGAAGTACCGTCCGAGGCGGCCGGTGCCGCCATGCTCGAAGGCATCCGCAAGCTCGGATTGGCGGCGCTGCCCTGGGATCAGGGCAGTCGCGACCTGCAGGCGCGCATGGAGTTCGTGCGCCGCCAGTCGCCGCCGGCGCTGACCGCGAATTGGCCCGTGGTGGACGATGCGACCTTGAGCGCCCAGGTGGGCGACTGGCTCGTGCCCTGGCTGGACGGCGCCACCCGCGCCCAGCACCTCGCCAGGCTTCCGATGGAGCAGATTCTGAAGGGCCTGCTGTCGCGCGAGCAACAGCTTCGTCTGGATGAACTCGCGCCCAGTCACTTCACGGCGCCCACCGGTTCGCGCATCCGCATCGACTACCTGGATGAGCTGGCGCCGGTGGTGGCGGTGCGCCTGCAGGAGGTCTTCGGGGTACTGGCCTCGCCCAGGCTCGCCGCCGGAGTGGTGCCCGTGACCTTCAGGCTGCTCTCGCCGGCGCATCGCCCGGTGCAGACCACCCGCGACCTGGCGACTTTCTGGCAGGGCTCCTACGCCGAGGTGCGCAAGGACATGCGGGGCCGCTACCCCCGCCACTACTGGCCGGAGGACCCGGCCATCGCCGAGCCGACCCGCCGCGCCAGGCCGCGCGGGGGCGCGAAACCCAGGGCCTGAAGGACTCCCGCATTGCATCGCGGCGTGCCATCATGGTCCTGCAACAACACGATCCCAAGGTAGTGAAACTGACGGGCCGTCGTACCAGGGGAGCTACGACCTGAAGCCCTCGTGAAGGAATGGACTTGCGCGATGCGGAGGTGCAGCTGTCTGCCCAGCGGCTGCAGGAACTGATGCTTTGGCATGGCAAGGACGAAGGTAACCTGCCTCCGGCGGCGACCCTCGTGAACTTGTCACGCGACACCATTGCGGCCCTCTCGCAGCTGCAGCACACGCGCACCCGGATGTCCGAACTGCGCGCCAGTCTGTCGGAGCTCTTCTGGAACTGCGACTCGAGCCGGATCCGAGTCGCCCTGCTGACAGTGCTGGGCGATCCTCCGGAGCCCGAGTCAGCCGGCGCCGCCCCGCTGACCGAGATCAGCTGGGTCCCGACCTGCAATGCACTGTCGCTGCCGACCCTGGCGAACGACCCGCCGGGCGCTGCTACATCCCGGCCGCAGCGCGCCGCCGGTTAGGCCATTCGCGCCCATTTGATCAGCGTGCCAATGCTCGGCGGCTTGCCGTGCATGAGCAGCGCGATCTTGAACACCTTGGCGGCAAACCACACCACCGCGCCCACCGTCACGCAGCTGACCAGCATCGACACGCACACCTGCCAGGCCGGCGGCGGAGCGCTGGAGGCGACCCGCGCCATCATGGCGAATGTGTTGATGAAGGGCAGGAAACTCATGGTGACACTGAAACTGGAGTTCGGCGCGAGCCCTATCATCGGCGTCAGGGCGTATCCGGCCACCAGCAGGATCATCATCGGCCCCAGCAACGACTGGGCATCGGCCATCTGATTGACCGCGGAGCCGATGGTCAGCATCAGTGACCCGAACACCAGGAAGGTGAATATATAGAAGGCGAGCACATAGACGATGAGCATGGGATCGAGCAGGCCTGCCATGGAGAACTGGGCCAGTGTGTACACCCCCATGACCAGGTAGACCGCAGTCATGGTCAGCCCCAGGCCCAGCTGGCCGAGCAGCTTGCCGTACATCAGCTCCAGCGGCGAGACCGCCGCGAGCAGCACCTCGATGACGCGGCTGGATTTCTCCTCCACGGTCGAGGTCATCAGGATCTGACCGCCGGTGATCACGCCGATGAAGATCAGGATGCCGCTGGCAAACGGCAGGAAGCGCGCGATACCGCGCGAGCCGGAGTGTTCGCCCTCCGCCGCGACCACCACCGAATCGGGCTGGAAGACCTGGTGCACCTTGGCGATCACCGCCGGATCCTGGCCGGCGGCACGCAGGCGGGCCGAGACCAGCGCGGCGCGAACGCCATCGCGCAGCACGGTTTCGGTGGCGTCGTCCAGATGCGAGGAGGTGTACAGATCGTAGCTGCCGAATGCGGCCGCGCCGGCCCGTTGTGCCACGGCATCCGCCTGCACCACGACGATGGCCAGGTGCTGGGGCCGCGCATCGCGCCCCTGGATGAGCCAGTTCTTGGTGGACTGCACATCGGTATCGGCGGCCAGGGCGGTCACGCTTAGGACCGGAATAGGCGGGCCGGCCGGCGCGTTCGGCGCGGCAGCTCCGGACTTCGGCGGCGGTGGAGTTCGCCAGCTCCCTGCGCGCCGCGATGTCCGCCGGCACCAGCGCCTGTGCGAGTTCTGCGGTCACCTTGCCGGTGGTATCGATGACTGCCACCTCACCGGCGATCTGCGGCGTGCGCGAATTGAGGATGCGCGGGATCAGCACGAACATCAGCACCATCAGCACCGGCATCACCAGCAGCCCGATGAGGAAGCCCTTGGAGGTGATGCTGGTCTTGTAGTCGCGCGCGGCGACCAGGCCGATGCGACGCAGGGAAACGCTCATGATGTGGCTCCGGTGTTGGACAGTCCCTGCAGATGGGTTCGCAGGGCCTCGTGGGACCCCTCGGCCGCCCCGGCCTCGCTGACCAGGCGGATGAATACGTCCTCGAGCCGGATCCGCGCCAGTTCGATGCGGGCCGGTGCGACCACCGTGGTGATGGCGCGGATGGCCGTGCCCGGATCGGTGCCGGCGATCAGGCGGATCTCGCAGCCTTCGTCAACGAGCTTGACGTTCTCGACCCCGGCGATGGATTGCAGCGCCAGCAGGTTCGTGCCCGGGTCCAGCGGTTCAAGCAGGATGCGGCGCCGGTCGTACTGGCGACGCAGACCGGAAATGGGCTCATCAAGCACCTTGCGGCCCTGGTGGATCATCACGATCTGCTCGCACAGCTCCTCGGCATGCGCCATGACATGCGTGGAGAAGATGATGGTGGCGCCCCGCTGGTGCTCCTCGGCGATGACTTCCTTGAGCAGCCGCACGCTCAAGGGGTCCAGGCCGCTGAAGGGCTCGTCCAGGATCAGCAGGTCCGGCTCATTGACGATGGCGGCCACGAACTGCACCCGCTGCAGCATGCCCTTGGAGAGATCCTCGCATTTCTTGGCGGTCACGTCGGTGAGCCCCAGGCGTCCCAGCAGCCGGTCGGCGCGCCCCGAGGCCTGGGCGCGGGTGCGACCCTTCAGGCAGCCCATGTACACCAGAAATGCGCCGACCGTCATTTTCCGGTACGAGCCGCGCTCCTCCGGCAGGTAACCGATGCGGTCCTTGGCATCCAGCGCCGTGCCCTGGCCGAACACGCTGATGCTGCCGCTGTCCGGAAACAGGATCGACATGATCATGCGGATGGCCGTGGTCTTACCGGCCCCCGAGGGGCCGATGAGGCCGTAGGTCGCGCCTACCGGAATGGCCAGATCCAGCGATTCAATGGCTACCTTGTCGCCAAAGGTCTTGCGGACGCCGCGTATTTCGAGAGCTGCTGTCATGAATGCCTCTTACATGGGCCTGAAGCGGAATTGAAAGGCCTGGCTTACGGGCAACTCCTCGGTGCGGCCCTTCACCGTGAGCTTCATGCGGCCATCGGCGCCCGATTCTATGCGGTGGATGGCACCCGCGCGCACGATGACGCTGCGGTGTATCTGCCAGAATGCCTCCGGGTCCAGCGCCGCGAGCAGCTCGCGCAATGGCGTGCGGATCTGTACTTCGTCATCGGCGCTCACCACGCGCACGTACTTGTCCTGCGCCGCAAAGAACAGCACCTCGCTGATGCCCAGGACGCGCGTCACATGTCCGGCGCTGCCCGTAATCCAGCGCAGGCCGGCGTTGACACCAAAGGATTTGGTCAGGCTCACCGGCGCTTCGGCCAGGCGCTGCTTGAGGCGCACGATGCACTGCCCCAGACGCTCGCGCCGGATGGGCTTGAGCAGGTAGTCCACGGCCGCATGATCAAAGGCGTCCAGGGCATGGCTTTCGTACGCGGTCGTGAATACCACCTGGGTGGAGTCGGCCGCACGGGCTACCTCGAAGCCGGTGAGGCCAGGCATGCGGATGTCCAGGAATGCCACCTCGGGGCGCTGAGCCGGTGAGCGCCTCGAGCGCCGCGAGACCATCACCGCACTCGGCGATCACTTCCAGCTCAGGCCACAATTCACCCAGCAGTTCGCACAGCCGGCGCCGCTGCGGAACCTCGTCCTCCGCGATCAGCGCGCGCGGGCGGCTCACGGGACCGCCTCGTAGGGAATGCGGATGGTTGCGATGACCCCGCCGGCAGTTCGGTCCTGCAGTGACAGCGATCCTTGCGATCCGAAGCGCGTCGCGAGCTGATCGCGGATGTTGGCGAGTCCCATGCCCATGGCCGTGGTGGCACGCAGGCCCGCGCCCGTGTCGACGACACTGACGACCAGCTGTGGCGATTGGGTGCGGGTCTCGACGGCGGCATTGACCATGATCTGCCCCTCGCCGGTGGTACGTTCAATGCCGTGCTTGATCGCATTCTCCACCAGCGAAATCAGTAGCAGCGGCGGATAGGCGTGCCGCTGCAGCGCCGGATCCACGTCGATGAGGAATGAGAAGCGCGGACCCATGCGCACCTTCATGACGGTGAGGTAGCTGCGACAGATCTCCAGCTGCTCGGCCAGCGACGAGTGCGCATTGCCGATCTCGGTCCGCAATTTGGGCAGGGTCATGCGCAGATGATCCACCAGCGCCTCAAGGGTGGCCTCGGCGCGCTCCGGATCCTGGCGGATCAGGCTGTGCACCGAGGCCAGGGTGTTGAACAGGAAGTGCGGTTCGACCTGGGCCTGCAGCACCATCAGTCGCAGATCCGACTCCACGCGTTTCTGGTTGGCCGCCGCCAGCTCACGCGCATGCTGGGCGTACTGCCACCACTGCTGCTCGCGATGGAAGGCAAACAGCGCAACGCCGCCGCCCAGCAGCGTGAACAGCAGGAACTGGAAGCTGCGGATGGTCACGACGAACGCGGTGGTGGGATGTGGCCATCTTGTCGGGTCGGAGCCCGGAAACACGGCCATGTACCGTGGCAGCACCGTGTTCAGCGAGAACACGTTCGCCAGATGCTGACCGTAAAAGCTCAAGACCAGACCCAGAATGATCGCCAGGGTCGCGGTGAGTTTCGCCGGCGGCAGGCGATGCCGCGCGAAGGTAGCCAGCGCGGGTCCCGCGGAGCCGATGACGATCCAGATAGGAACGCTGACCGCGGCCGCCTCCCAGCCGAGCCGGGTGTCATGCAATTCCAGCCCGAGAATGGTCGCTTCCACGGCGCCCATGCCCGCCGTGAGCGGAATGAACACCGTACAGCGCCCAACCAGCCAGGGCCAGCTGAATACCGGAAAACGACGATAGCCGCCGAAGGGACCGGAGGCGTGTGCGACGACGTCGGGCGGCAGTGGCGCAGTCAGCGAGTACATGGCCGGATGATAGTCCCGCGGCCGTAGCTCGGGGACGATTGCGACCAACACGGTGGAATTCGCGATGAACGGTGCCGCGACGCGGGCAAATCCGGCTGCGACTCTTGGGAGACTTCCGTAGCCTGCTCCATAATGCGGCCATGGACAGAATACTCGAACCGGAAATCATGGACGGCGAGGCGGAGGCCGCAGCCTACGCCCGTGCCGATTTTTCGGACTCAAATCAGGCCTACGTGGCCGACGTGCTGAGCAGCTTTCCGGACCGGCTGGGGAGCGTGGTGGATCTGGGCTGCGGACCCGGCGACATTGCGATCCGCCTGGGCCGCGCCGCACCGACCGTGCGGATAACCGGCGTCGACGGCAGTGCCGCGATGCTGGCGATCGCGCGCGCTGCACTGCGATCCGCCAAGCTCGAGAGTCGCGTGGGTTTCCTGGAAGGACGTTTGCCCGGCGTGACGCTGGCCGAGCGCAGTTTCGATCTGGTGCTGTCCAAGGACATGCTGCATCACCTGCCGGACCCCCAGGTGCTTTGGCGCGAGATCCGCAGGCTGGGCCGGCCGGGAGCGGCCGTGTGCGTCATGGATCTGTGCCGTCCGGCCACGGCGGCCGCGGCCCGGGACATCGTCGAACGGGTCTCGGCTGACGAGCATCCGCTTCTGAAGACCGATTTCTTCAACTCATTGTGCGCCGCATTCACGGCGCAGGAAGTGCGGGATCAGCTGGCTGCGGCCGGGCTTGCCCTGAGCGTCAGCCAGCTGACCGAGCGTCACCTGTGCGTCAAGGGCCGCTTACCCGGATGACGGTCTTGCCGAAGGACTCGCCCTTGTCCAAGGCTTCAAATGCCGCCGCGGCGTCCTGGAATTCGTACACCTTGTCGATGACCGGCTTGACATGGTGTGCGTCGATGAAGGCATTGAGCGCCTCGAAATCCTTGCGCGAACCCACGTAGATTCCGGAGGCGGTGATGTTGGCATTCATCAGCGCCATCACCGGCACGTCACCGCCGAATCCGCCGAGACCGCCGATGAGCGCGACGTGGCCACCCGGACCGAGGCTCGCCAGCGCGTGGGGCAGGGAGTCCTTGCCGCCTACTTCCAGGACTTGCTGGACTCCGGCACCGCCGGTGAGGGCCAGGACGGGCTTCTCCCAGTCCGGGGTGGTGCGATAGTTGACGCCGCCGATGGCTCCCAGCGCCTTGGCTCGCGCCAGCTTTTCGTCGTGCGAGCTGGTGATGATGGGTTTGGCGCCCTCGGCAAGGGCCAGGGACAGACCCAGCAGCGACACGCCACCGGTGCCTTCCAGCAGCACGTAGTCGCCCGATTGCATCCGGCCGCGCGTGAACAGGCCATTCCAGGCAGTGACGCCGGCGCAGGGCAGGGTCGCGGCCTCCTCATAGCTGAGCGTCGCCGGGATCTTCACGACGCCGGACTCATCCAGCGCCACGTACTGCGACAGCATGCCGTCGACCGAGCCGCCCAGCGCGGTTTGCGCGACATCCGCCGGCGCGCGCCCACTGATCCAGCCTTGAAAGAAGATTCCGGCGACCCGATCCCCGATATGAAAGCGCGTCGTCGCGCTGCCCACGGAGACGACCTCACCGGCACCGTCCGACACGGGCACCAGGCTCTGGCGCGGTCCGACCGGATACTGGCCATGCAGTACGAAAATGTCGCGCCGGTTCAGCGACGTGGCGTGTACCCGGATCAGCACCTGGTGCGCGCCGGGTTGGGGAACGGGGACTTTGACCTGCTTCATGGTGAAGGGACCCTGGGTCCCCTGGCGCACGAACTGGTACTGCAGCTGACTCGCGGGAATCGGCGCGCCGGCAGCCATGGCAATGCCGGTCAGGGCCGCACAGGCCAGCGTCGTGAGTGCCGTGACGGCGCGGATCGTCGCAGGCCGGTTCGCGGCGTAGAATAGCGTCATAGAGAGTTTCCAGATCGGTTGAAAGTATGTTCCCGCGCTACACCCTCATGACGGTGCTCTGTTTGACTGCGGCAGGATGTGCACAGCATACCGCGACATCCCCTGCCGCGTCAGGCACCGTCGCGAACATGGGCAATCCTGCGTCCACGAGCGCAAAATCCTCCAAGAGCGCAAATGTCGGCGCGGAGCCTGGCATCGCCTGGTACAGCGGCAGCGTCGAAGCTGCATTCGCCGCGGCGAAAAGCCAGAACAAGCCGGTGTTCCTGTACTGGGGTGCAGCCTGGTGCCCGCCCTGTCACGAGCTGAAGGCCACGGTGTTCTCGCGGCCCGACTTCATCGAGAAGCTGAAGCTGTTTGTTCCAGTGTTCCTGGATGGCGACAATCCCGGGGCGCAGAAGTGGGGAGACCGGTTCGGCGTCAGCGGCTATCCCACCGTGCTGGTGTTGCGCGCCGATCAAAGTGAATTGGCGCGCATCTCGGGCGGCATGGACCTGTCGCAGTATGCGCAGCTGCTGGACACGGTGCTGGGCGACGTGCGGCCCGTGAATACCATCCTGGCGGCGTTGAAATCCGGGGGCGCCAGGCCGATGTCGCAGGATGACTGCCATCGACTGGCCTACTACGGCTGGGATCTGACTGACAACGTGAGCGCCCGTTTTTCGGCGCTTGCGCAGACCCTGTCCGCAGGCGGCGGCCCGCTGCTCGGGCCCGGAAAGCGACCAGGCGCGACTGATTCTGACTGCGGCGAGCCTGGCCGCCGACGGTGAGGCCGATGCGCTCGCTGCGGGCAAATCACCGGGCATTCGACTGACGACGCTGATCGGCCAAGTCGACAGGATCCTGAAGGATCCGGCGGCGGCGAGCGGACTGGAAGATGCGATCGGCGGTCTGGACGAGTCGTTCTTTCAGGCGGTCGCGAAGAGCGCGCCGCAGGACGCGCCGGCCTGGGCGCAGCGTTTCGCGGCCGTCATGGACAAGGCTGCCGCCGATCCGCGTTTCTCGGCGGCCGATCACCTCTACTTCCTGTATGCACGGCTGGCCGCGACCAAGGCCCTGGATCCTCACCACCAGATCCCGGCGGCACTCGCGCGCGAGGCGCACCAGCGGATCGATACCGCGCTCGCGGGCAAGCTGGATGAACACAGCCGCGCGAGTGTGGTGAATGCGGCGTTGAACGTTCTCGACGTGCTCGGCGACGACGAGCGTGCCTATGCCATTACGCGCGAGCAGCTGGCGCAGTCGAAGTCCCCGTACTACTACATGCTCGATCTGGCGTCCCTGGATGAGAAGCATGGGCACCTCGATACTGCGGTGAATTGGCTGGCGCAGGCCTATGCCCAGTCCCAGGGCGCGGCCACCCGCTTCCAGTGGGGAACCGACTATCTGATGGGCCTGATCCGCATGAAGCCTGCCGATGATGCGGCCATCCGTGCGGTGGGCCTTGCCGTGCTGGGAGAACTGGACGGTCCGGATCGCATTTACAGGCGCACCCGAGTGCGGCTGGAAAGACTGGACCATGTCTTGGCAAAGTGGAACGACAAGGGCGGCCACGCTGCCACGATCGCCGCGCTGCGCCAGCGCATGGACGGCATCTGCGCACGGATACCGCCGAGCGATCCTGCGATTTCGACCTGCCGGGCGTTCCTGGCTCGATCCGGCTCGGTCCGTACCTGATCGTCTGATCGGGCCCGGCTTGGGCCGGGCCCGATGGGATGGTATTGTCTGCCCCCCCATTTTCCGGCGGGCCTGTAGCACAGCGGTTAGTGCAGGGGACTCATAATCCCTTGGTCCTTGGTTCGAATCCAAGCAGGCCCAGTAGATTCAAAAAGTTGCATGACCGCAGTGCCGGCACTGTCGAGCGGCGCCACCCTTTGGGATCACTCCGGCGCTTTGTGGAGCAGCAACAGTTCGTACATGTCTCGGGCCACGCTGAGCTTGGACAGGGCAAGCGCCGAGAGATCGTCCCGGTTCGACGTGTCGACCTTGGCGCCCGCCTCGATGAGCACCTGGGCTGCACGCACCTGACCCTTCTTCTGCTTAGGTCCATTCGGGCCATAACCATGCACCGCCCAGAACAGTGGGGTCGCTCCGTACTTGGAACACCTTGCCTCCAGATCCACCTCATGTGCGACCAGGAGCTCCACGATTGAAGGTGAGCCGACCCACGCCGCCCAGTGAAGTGCACGCGCTCCGAAAATGGAAGTGCGCTCCAGTGCTGCCCCCGCTTCGATAAGTACCTTGGATACCGCTTCCACGCCCAAGGACGCTGACCCGAGCAACGGCGACTCTCTATCTGCAGTGCCTTCGATCGCCGCGCCGTGTGCCAGAAGTACTTCGGCGATCTTGCCCTCCTGGCCATATTTCAGCCAACCATGGCTAACGCAGTCAGACACATAGTGAAGCGGGTCGGAATGGTTTTCTTGATTGAGGATCCAGCGAATAGGCTGGCTAGCAAGCGCCGGATCCGACGTTAGCGCGCCTCGCAATCCGTCCACATCGCCTTTCTCGATAAGTCGGCGAAAGTCGTCGGCTTTCATTGTGCTGCCCACCATGTGCCAAGCGGAACCACTTCCCGCAGTTCGCAGTCGAGCTGCTGTCGCATGTAGTATTGACTGCCGAAATCGTAG
Source organism: uncultured Pseudomonadota bacterium (assembly GCA_963726995.1). Lineage (GTDB taxonomy): Bacteria > Pseudomonadota > Gammaproteobacteria > Steroidobacterales > Steroidobacteraceae > DAIDKA01. The sequence goes on along the minus strand of CAVSEP010000006.1, from coordinate 370,745 downwards.
CACCAGTGGCAGTATTGGCGATGGCAGTGAAGGGGATTTCCTTCTTCAAATGGACAAAAGTGACAATCTGTCCGAAATGCGGCTGCTTGTTGGCGTTGGCTCGGTCGAGGGCGACACCCGCGTCGGGCGGACGCGCAACGCATTGATCCGTGCGTTCAATCAGCTGTTTATGGAACGTGGATACGAGGACTTTGGGATTGCCGACATTGCGGCTAGAGCCAATGTCGCGCGCTCAACTTTCTATCAGCACTTCGACGGCAAGGACGAGGTCCTGGCCAGTGCCGCATCCGGCATCTTCCGGTTGCTTGCAGACACGGTCCGGAATTCGGAGGAAGACCCGAAACTGGCAGTCGTCCTCGAGCACTTCTGGCAGGTCCGAGTCCAGGCGCGCACGGTACTGGGAAACATTGGCAATGGTACTGTGTTCAAAACGTTTGCTGCACTCATCGAGGCTCGGCTGCGCGAGCAGATTGACGAAGACGAGCCGCCCGCAATCCCCCTGCGGCTGGTTGCGATTCAACTTGCGAGAGGTCAACTGGCGATGATTCACGAGTGGCTACTCGGGCAATATTCCTGCACGCCTCGGGAGCTGGCTCACGCCATTCACGGCAGCACGCGCGCCGCCGCAAGTGCGATCGTGCGCCGGGGAAACCGAACGTAGACACAATCCGATTCGGACAAGCTCCGAGCAGTACCGAATGGGTGTCTACTTCTCAGAGCGCCGGGTGAAGTCCCGTTTGATTCGCCCGGCAATCAAAGTGAGCTCCGGTTTGGTCATTGCGGTTTCCTTCAGGCGCGCGAGCAGTGTGTTCCTGTCAGTTAGACCGTGTTTTGCCAGCTCTGCGGTGAACTCGAAGTCCTTCTCGCGCCCGGCATAGTACTTGGAGATCGCCAGGTCATGCACTTCCAGGCACAGGCCTGCGATTCCTTCCGTGTTCTCGTTGCTCACTCGCACCAGCCGATTGCGCCAGCCCAAAGGTAGCTTCGCGGTCTCTTCGCCGACCCCTTGAGCGTAGTATCCGTGGGTTTCATGAAACAAAGACCCTTCGCCAATGCTCCCGTCGATCAGGTGAGCGCGCTCCGGATGGTTCAAGGGATAAACGTCGGCCTCCGCCGAAGCGAGCAGGGACACGGGAGCATTCGGGAACTGTCCGAGCACTGACTGGCTGCCGATCACCACGATTTCGGAATCGTCGGCGATCCTGCCCGCCGCGCGGATCACGTGTTCAAGTTCTGAACGCGTCATAGATCCTGAGGCGCTCTTCGGGAGTGAGGACTCCTGCGAAGGGCGATGACTGCCTGAGTCTTGCAGCGCGTTCACTTGGCTCGGTCATCAATGCGGCAATCTGCGGCCAGGGTTGATCCAGAATCCGACGCCACTCATCCACCCAGCGCGGCGGGTGTGGCCAGCGAGCACTCCAGTTCTCAAGATTCCGGCGGGGCTTGCTCAGCAGGGAAGGGTCGCGCGCCAGCTTGCTGGCGATCAGCGCGTGCATGGCGAGGCTCCTGGCCTCAGCCAGGCGGTGCGCCGAGTAGACCTGCGACACGACCGGCTCGGAGGGTACCCAGGAGACCACTTCCTTCAGCCCGGCAGCATTGCGGCGCGCACGCATCCGGCGCATCCGCTCCGCAGCCGTCATTGCCTTACCGGTACTCGGACGGCCGCGGGGAGCGGACATGGAAGTTCTGGTGGCCATGGGATTATCGTAACTAGTTACGAAAAATAATGCAATCGAACCCGCACATTCCCCATAATGGCCAGCGCCTTCGCGCGGGGGATTCCTCAATGCGCCATTTTGCTGGGCCGGGCGGCGTCATACATCGACTCACCGTGGACAGCGCCGCGCTTCGCAACAATATGCTGGGTGACCCGTCGAACCGAGTCGTCGATGTGTATGTACCGGCGGGACACGACGGGCGCGATCTGCCACTGCTGGTCGATCTTGTGGGGTTTACCGGCAGTGGGCTGTCGCATACCAACTGGATCGGTTTTCGGGAAAATGTTCCGGAGCGTCTCGACCGGCTGATTGGCGATGGCAAGATGCCGCCGGTGGTCGTGGCATTTCCCGACTGCTTTACCCGCTTGGGTGGAAACCAGTACGTCAACTCCGCAGCCATGGGTGCCTGGGAAGACTATCTCCTGGACGAAATGCTGCCGACGGTCGAGCGCAGGTTTGCCTGCGGCGGCAACGGGCGCCGTGGCGTCTTCGGGAAGAGCTCCGGCGGCTACGGCGCCATTGTGCATGCGCTACGACATGCCGATGTCTGGGCAGCGGCCGCCTGCCATTCCGGGGATATGGCTTTCGAATGGTGTTACCTGCCCGAGATGCCGATGGTATTGCAAGGTCTGGCCAGGGCCGATAATTCCATCGAGCGCTGGTGGCGTGAACTCGAAGCCGCCCGCAAACACCCGGACAACTCTGGCGATGTGATCAACATGCTCGCCATGGCTGCCAGCTATGATCCGGATCCGTCGGCCTTTCTCGGCATGCGGCTTCCGGTGACGCTCGACACCTGCGAACTGATTGACGCACGCTGGGCCAACTGGATGCGGCACGACCCACTGGTCATCCTCGAGGCGAGAGCTGACAGCCTCCGGGGCCTGAAGGCTCTCTACATTGACTGCGGAACGAAAGATCAATTCAGGCTGCTGTACGGTGCGCGCCGCTTTGCACGTCGCCTGAAGGAACTAGGAATCCCACACCGGTACGAGGAGTTCCCGGACAATCATTCCGGCGTGGACTATCGCATGGACGTTAGTCTGCCCTTTCTGGCGCAGGCGCTTGCATAGCCAAGCTCGGTAGATGCCGAACACACGGCCTGCCTGTGCCGCAGGTCAGTTCAGGGACGTACTCTTGACGTACTCGACGAGTTGCTCGAGCACCTTGCCCCAGCCCTGGCTGAACCCCATCTTCTCGTGGGCCTGCGCGTGCTCCTTCGTGGTGTGAATGGCCGTCGCCGAGTACCTGCAGCCACCATTGCCGTGCGGTTCGAAGGTGAGAACGGCGGTAAAGAACCAGGGAGCGGCGCTGGGATCGTGCGGCCGATAGCCGGGCCCGAGCGCCGAGGTCCAAACGAGCTTGCGGTTCGGGACGATCTCCAGGTAGCAACCGGGTTCCGCGGGGAGCTTGTTGCCCTCCGGGTCCGTCATCTGCACGAAGAACTTCCCGCCGGGCTTGAGGTCGATCTCGCACTCCACGGTCCGGTAGGGCTTCGGGCAGAACCAGGGCATCAGATGCTTCGGGGTGGTCCATGCCTTGAACACCAGTTCCGGGGGCACGTCCACGATGCGCTCCAGATACAGGTCTCGATCATTCTTCGTTGTCATCGCCATTGTCCCTCATCGTAAGCAGATGCGCGTCGAGTTGGTCGAGGCGACATTCCCAGAGCCTGCGCTGTTCGGTCATCCAGCTCTCCGCCACCCGCAGCGGCCGTGGCGCGAGTTCATAGGTACGAACGCGACCCGATTTCCTCGACTTCACCAGCCCGGATTTCTCGAGCATGCTCAAGTGCTGGGTGAAAGAGGGCAGCGCCATGCCGAAGGGTCGCGCGAGTTCCAGCGTAGGCACCGGGCCGCGGCTCAACCGTTTCAGTACCGCCCGGCGAGTCGGATCCGATAGTGCCTTGAAGACGTCGTTCAGGCGCGCTGTTTGATTAGGCATATACCTAACTATATCCGGGAGCGATACTTATGGGAAGACCTAACTGTACGCCCAGCGGAACAAGGCCAAGCCCAAGTACGGCGGGCGCCCGTCGTGTGCCGCAGGGATCGGCCGGTGTTTTTTCCGCTCGCCGGTATAAGCTATGCTGCATTGGATTGGGAGCGCTACCATGAAGAACCTGCCCCTATCTCTACTGGTAATTCTGGCCCCGTTTTGCCCGCCTATCGCGTCTGCCGCAACCGTGAGACCTCCCCTGGAGGGGGTCTCGCATATCGCCGTGTACGCGTCGGATCCGCTCGCGGCCGAACGGTTCTACGTTCACGACCTTGGCGCGAGCCGGGGTGCGGATCCCGAAGACGCGCACGGCGTGCGCTACTACTTCCGCAGCGCCCAGTTCGTCGAAGTATTGCCGCTGCCGAAGGGCCCGGCCTCCATCGATCGCCTCGATCATGTCGCCTTCGCAACCCGGGACGCCGAGGCCATGCGCCGATACCTTGGCGCCGCGGGCATTCGGGTTCCGGCTGCTACCACCACGACGTCCGAGGACAGCTGGTTCGAGGTGCAGGATCCGGAAGGCAACCGGGTCCAGTTCGTGCAATCGGGCGCGGCACCCGCCGTCGCGTTTTCGGCGCGACGCTTCTCCGATCACATCATTCACGTCGGCTTCATCGTTCATGACCGCGCCTTGGAGGACGGCTTCTATTTGAAGGTCCTGGGATTCCGGCCCTATTGGTTCGGCGGCAATGAGAATGAAAAGCCGACCTGGATCTCGCTGCAGGTGCCCGATGGCAGGGATTGGCTGGAATACATGCTGGTCGATCCACCGCGGGGGCGGGGGATTCCCGCAGGCATGAGTCAGACGCTGCTGGGGATCTTCAATCATTTCTCACTCGGCGTGCGGAACGCGGAATCCGTGTATACCCGACTGTGGAACGAGCAGCGACTTGCCGGGCAGGATGGCGTCCCCAAGATCGGCAGGGACGCCAAGTGGCAATTGAACCTGCATGACCCGGACGGGACGCGCGCGGAAATCATGGAGCTGCATGCCATCGGCAAGCCATGCTGTTCGCCGTTTACGGCTTCCGATCCGGTCCGTTGACCGATGGCACCCATGCGAGGGACCCGCACATGACAGACCGCCGCCGATTCCTTTCGCAGGGCGCCTCACTGGCGTCTCTGTCCTTCATCAGTACGCGCACCACGCGCGCGCTGGCCGCCGCGTCCAGGCCGAAACTCGGTTTCGCGATTTGCGGCCTGGGAGAGCTCAGTGAGCAGCAGATTGCGCCAGCACTGTTGAAGACCGAGCGCTGCAGGCTGACGGGGCTCGTCACGGATTCACCTGCCAAGGCAGCTGCCTGGCAGCGCAAGTACGCCATTTCGCCGCGCAGTGTCTACACCTACGACACGATGGCCCGCATGGCCGACAATCCCGACATCGATGTCGTCTACGTCGTCACGCCAAACGCGCTGCACCTCCAGCATGGCACCGATGCCGCGAAGGCCGGTAAGCACGTCTTCTGCGAGAAGCCGCTGGAGGTCTCGGTGGAGCGCTGCCGACAGCTCATCAATGTCGTCAAGTCCGCCAACCGCAGACTCGGCGTGGCCTACCGCTGCCGCTTCGAACCCCATCATCTGGAAGCCATCCGCCTGGCGCGCTCGCGGGAGCTCGGTGCACTGCGGAGCATCGACGCCTTTTTCGGATTCAATGTTCAATCCGGAGGCTGGCGCCTGAAGCGCGCTTTGTCCGGCGGCGGCCCGCTGCTGGACGTCGGCATCTACGCCTTGCAGGCCACCCGTTATCTGACCGGCGAAGAACCAATCTGGGTTTCGGGGCTCACGACCACCGCAGATGCGGCCCGATTCTCCGAGGTCGAGGCTTCCGTACTGTGGCAGGCCAGGTTCCCGGGCGGCACCGTCACCCAGTGCGGCGCCAGCTTCGCCAGTGCGGCTACGGGCTATATCCGCGTCATCGGTGAGCGCGGCGGATTCACGCTCGATCCTGCGTTCAACTACTCAGGCATCCGCGGACAGCGCAGTGACGGACGGCCGCTTGATTTTCCGGATATCGATCAGTTCGCCGCGGAAATGGATGATTTCGCGCGCTGCATTCAGGAGGGCGGGCCCAGCATCGTCTCCGGAGAGGAGGGCCTGCGGGACGTGAACATCATGATGGCCATCTACCAATCCGCGCGCACGGGCGCCCCGGTCGAACTGACACGCAGCTGAGTTCGGCAGGATCGGCCCGCCTCTTGACCCTCACGCGACGTCAGCGCCCATAGTTCCGTCACTGGAGGGCAGAGCGTTCATGAAAGACTTCACCGTGAAGCAGCTGGCGGCGATCTCGGGCGTCACGGTGCGTACCCTGCATCACTACGATGAGCTCGGCTTGCTCAAGCCGGCATCGGTGGGCGCGAATGGCTATCGCTACTACGGGCGAAGGGAACTGCTGCGATTGCAGCGAATCCTGTTCCATCGGGAGCTCGGCGTGCCGTTAAGCGAAGTCGCCGAGCTGCTCGATCTCGAAGGCGAGAGCCAGATCGCCGTGCTGCAGCAGCATCGCGGGAAACTGGAATCCGAGCGCCAGCGCTATGGCGTCCTCATAGAAACCATTGACCGAACGATTGCGGATCTCAAAGGAGAAAATCCCGTGGCAAGCGCAGATCTCTACAAAGGCTTCAGCGCAGAGAAACAGGCCGGATACGAAGCCTGGCTGATCGAGCGATACGGCGAGCCCATGCGCGCCGGCATCGATCGGAGCAAGGCGGATTGGGCAAGATTGCCGGCGGCCGAACAGAAGGCGGCATTCGAGGCGCTCGGGAAGGAACTTCAGGAGGTGGAGGAGGCGCTCGCCGGGGCACTGCGCAATCGCATCGACCCGGCGTCCGAGGGGGTCGATCTGCTGATCAGGCGTCATCGCGCCTGGGTCGCGGCGATGTGGCGTCGGCCCTGCGCGCCGCAGAGTTATTCAGGCCTGGCGGACCTGTATCTGGCCCATCCGGATTTCGTGGCCCGCTATGAGCGGATCGAGAAAGGGTTTGCCGAGTATCTGACCACCGCCATGAAACTGCATTCGGCAAAGATCTCCGCTGCCGAAAACGGGGGCTGAGCGCCGGCCTCGCGGCATCGTCACGGCGCCTTCCTCGGTGCGGCGGAGCGGGACGGCGCCGGCTCCGGAAACGCCAGGACCTCCGCGGTATAGGTTTCGACCAGGGCGCTCAGGGGCGTTCCGTCGGGCAGGCTGAGGACGGCCGTGTGCTGCAACACGTAGGGCGGCACGAGCAGCGCGCCTGAGTAACCGCCGCGCTCCGGCAGGGCCATCTCCCATCCCGCAGGCAGGGGCGCCCACAGCAGCTGCGCCGACAGCGTGTGGCGCTGGAACTTCAGCGCCTGTATGGCGCGCCCGAAGGCGATGTCACTGTTCGCAAGCGCCTGGTTCATGTCGGCGGTGAGGCGGGACGGCACGTACCAGTTGTCGGCTTCCGAGAGGACATGGGCGCCGCAATGCAATCGCACCCTGCGGTATCCCAGCGGCTCGGTGGCGCCGACACGCAGCAGCTGCCGCTGCTCGGCCGTAGCGGGTTTTTCGATATCGTGAACCCGCTCTGCGGTGATCGTTGCCGGATCGGCCAGGTGGTGGGCCGCGCACCATCGGTCCAGGGTGAGTGTCGCACTGTCGTGTGACAGCAGGTCGGCATTCAGGGACTGCAGCAGGGCGAGCGCCTCGAGGCGCGTCGGCAGTGAATCGTGCCAAGCGGGCACAGCGGCGGGCGCGGCGGCACCACTGCCGATTGGGAAGATCATGGCCGCGAGCAGTGCGATAATGGTGCGACGCAAGTGCCTGGGCATGGGGTGCCTCTTTCCTATGCGGACGTGCTGCGGCCCGTTCGCTACAGTGTAAGGGACAGGAACGACGAGGTTAAAGCATGCAGGAAATCGAAGGAGCGCTCGCGGGGGGTTGTCTGTGCGGTGCCGTGCGCTACGCGTTGCGCGGGCCGGCGCTGTTCGTCAGCCAGTGCTGTTGCAAGGACTGTCAGAAGGCCACGGGCACCGGCCATACGACCATTGTCGGAATCCACCACAGTCAGCTTGAAATCCGGGCGGGCACGCCCAGTACCTATCAGTCCCAGGGCGCCTCGGGCGGGGCCGTCGTACGGCACTTCTGCGGCAATTGTGGCGGTCGTCTTTATACCTCCGGAACGCTGCCCGGCGAGGTGGTCATGGTCCAGGCCGGATCCCTGGACGATCCGAACCGGATAACGCCCGAAAGCGTGATCTACGTGAAGGATGCGCTGGTGTGGGACTGCTTCGACCCGAGTCTGCCGCGCTTTCAGGGACTGCCTGATCGAGGCCGGCGATGATGAACTTGCAAGCACTCACCTACATCCACTGGCGGCAATCCGCCGGATGTCGTAGCGCGCAGGCTTGGTATCATCCGTGCCTCAGCCGCGTCCGCGATTCATGTCGACGGGGACTGCTGGCCGGAGGAGAGACCTTATGAGAAGTATTCTGCTAGTCGGACTGTTGGTCGGTGCGCCGGCGATGGCTGCCGACGTTGGCGTGTCCATCAGTGTCGGCCAACCCGGATTCTTCGGTCAGATCAACCTGGGCGACGTGCCGCAGCCTCCCGCACTCGTTTATTCCCGTCCGGTCGTGATCCGTCGGGACTCCGCGTTCGACGGTCAGCCGGTGTATCTGCACGTCCCGCCGGGACATGAGAAGCATTGGGCCAGGCATTGCGCCGAGTATCACGCCTGCGGCCGTCCGGTCTATTTCGTCCGCGATGATTGGTACAACCGTGAGTATGTGCCGCGCTACCAACATCGGGACGCGGAGCGGAACAGAGACCACGGCCACGACCACGATCGTGATCATGACCGCGACCGCGACCGCGACCGCGATCATGACCATGACCATGACCACGATCACTAGCTCTGAAGTCGCGGCCTTGCGCGATGCAACAATCGGTTGAGTGCTGAAACCTAAGGAACCCTGACAGATCGCGGCGGTCCAATAGGGCGGCGCAGACTCTGCGATCCTAAGGGTTCCCGATGAAACTCTGGCTCAAGAACAACCGGTCGTTTCTGGTCTTCCTGCTTGTTTTCGGCCTGTTCCGGACGGCCCTCGCCGATTGGAACCCGATTCCTTCGGAGTCAATGCACCCGACCCTTCTCGAGGGCGACGTTGTCCTGGTGAACCGGGTTGCATACGATCTGAAGGTTCCCCTGACCCATATCTCACTCGTCCGGCTCGGCGAGCCGCGTCGGGGCGACGTGGTGACGTTCAACTCTCCGGCCAACGGAGATCGACTCATCAAGCGCTTGGTCGGTCTGCCGGGAGACCTGGTCGAGATGCGCGACGACCGGCTGTTCATCAACGGCGTGGCGGCGGACTACCAGGATCCGACTCCCTACCGGGAGCCGATCGACTATGCGGGTACGACTGCGGCCCTGAGGACCCAGGAGACCATCGACGGCAGCCGGCGCGAAATCCAGTTCCTGCCGGAACTGGATGCCCGTCGCGACTTCGGTCCGGTCGTCGTGCCGCCGGACAGCTACTTCTTTCTGGGCGACAATCGCGACGACAGCGGCGATTCGCGCTACATAGGATTTGTGCCGCGCCGGCTGCTGATCGGCCGGGCGCATCACATCCTGGTCTCGGCGAACTTCAAAGGCGACTGGATGCCGCGCTTCGGCCGGTTTGGTGAGCGGATTCTGTAGGCCGCCAGGCGTGCGCGGCGTGCGAATATCACCGCAGCGGGACTTAGAAGGTCCAGTTCAATCCGAGCGACAGCAGGGTCGGATTGTTCCACTCGCCAAATGACCTTGACCCGCTGATGCGCTCGTACTGCGCCCGCACGCTCAACTGACTGACATGAAACTGCAGGCCTGCTCCGTAGGCCGTGCCACTCGGGTGAGTACTTTGGGTGGCGGAAGCCTGGCCCAGTGGCATGCCGTTCACGAAGACGTTGTCGTAGATACCTGAGTAGCTGTCGTGTTCTCGGATCTGCGCCCAGCCGAGCTTCGCAAACGGCTCCAGCCAGGGAAGCGGCAGGGGCAGGTAGCCAACCGCAAATACGGCTCCCGCCCGATCATGGGCGTCGCCGCCCAGGAACTGCTGAGTTTCCCCGCCGACGAGGTAGGCGGGACCGGCGGGCACGTGCTTGTTACCGAAGTCGATATATTCGGCCTCCGCGCCCAGAAAAGGGATGGGGCGCACGCCGATCACGGCATTCCAGCCCAGCGGCTCGCCGTCGACGTGGTGAAAGTAGTCGCCGAAACTATCGAATTGAGTCTGGTTCATGGTGGCATGTCCCACTCCGGCCCCGACGTAGAATCTGAGCGGATTGTAAAGCCCGAGCAGCCCGTCCGCGGCCATCGCGTTGGCGCAAACGAGGCCCCCAATCAGTGTCAAGGCTGTCAGCCGGCTTGCAGTTCGAATACCCATAGGGCGATCCTCCGTCAGAAGTCCAGGTCATAACGCGCGAAGGAGTGTCGCGGCTGACCTGGAACTGCTAAAAATATCGCGACTAGATACGAAGCGGGAGGCGGCCCATGCCAGAAGTCATCGTTCATACCATCCCCGGCAGTCCGTATGGGCGTTCCGTCATGGTCACCCTCGAGGAAAAACAGGTACCTTGGCGCATGGCGCCGCTGCAGCCCGGGCAGCATCGTCAGGAGCCGCATCTGTCCCGCAATCCCTTTGGCCGCAACCCGGCGATCGAACATGGCGACTTCGTGCTCTACGAGACTCAGGCCATCGTGCGCTACATCGACAGAGTCTGGCCGCAGCCCGCATTGACTCCGCGTGATGCCCGGGCTGCCGCGCGCATGGACCAGGCCATGAACGTCAACGACTGGTACCTGTTCCAGGGCTGCGCCAACGTCATCGGGTTCCAGAGAGTGGTGGCCCCGAAGCTGCTGGGACTGATGGCCGATGAGGCGGCCATAGCCGCGGCCATGCCGAATGCCCGCAAGGTGTTCGGTGAACTCTCGCGCCTTCTGGGTGACCGCGAGTTTTTCGCCGGCGATCAGCTTTCGCTGGCCGAAATGATGCTGGCGCCGCAGATAGACTTCCTGTCCCAGACTCCCGAATGGCCGTCTCTGACCCTGGCGCTGCCCAACCTCGTCTCCTGGTTTACACGCGTTAGCGCGAGACCGAGTTTCAAGGCGACCACCTGGGAGCAGGTCACGCAGCGGGCGCTGGCCGCGACTGGCTGAGTCGGTGGGGTACAATTGCGGCGATAGATGCCGAACAGAATCGCCCAGTCGGCCGCCTTGGCGGCATTGCTGACATGCCTCACCGGCAGCGTCGTCGCGCAACAGGTTCCGAACGCGGGCACCATTCTGCGGCAGCTGGAGCCCGCGGCCCCTGTGCTGCCGGTGCCGAAGGCCGACACCTCTGAAAGGAGAGTCGCCGCCGCCGCACCTTCTGGACCCGCCATCCACGTTCGCGCATTTCGCCTTGAGGGGAATCAGCGCATTGCGACCGAGCGAATCCAGCGTCTGCTGGCCCGCTATGTGGGTAAGGATCTGTCTCCCGCCGATCTGCGTGAGGCCACCGACTCGATCGCCCGTTTCTACGCCCGCAGCGGCTGGCTGGCGCGCGTGCTGGTACCGCCGCAGCGGGTCGACGACGGCAATCTCCTGATCCAGGTGATCGAAGGACGTTTCGGCGAAGTCGTGTTTGCCGACGATACCGACCTGAACGTCCTGCATGTCTCGCCGCAACGTATCGTCGACCGGGTGCAGTCGCGACTGACACCGGGTGCGCCGCTGTCCGTACCCGATCTCACTCGCGGAGTGCTGCTGGCCGCAGACCTGCCCGGAATCAGCGTGGCGGCGGATGAGGTCAGTGGCACGCAGAACGGACTGACGAACGTGGTGCTGACAGTCGAAAACCAGGAACTGGTGAGCGGGCAGTTCGGCATCGACAATTTCGGGCAGGCCAGCATCGGGTCCGAACGCGCCACCGGCTGGTTGGATTTCAACAGCCTGTTCGGATTCGGTGAGGAGCTGGGGGTTATGGGCATTCTTACTCCAGACCTGCAGTTCGGCAGGCTCACCGCCCGGCTGCCGCTCAATGATGACGGCCTGACACTGGATCTGGATGCGGCGGGACTCAACTACGAAGTGCACGCGCCGGGGTGGACCGCCTCGCAGCCCCATGGCAGTTCGGACAGTTTTGGGGCCGATCTGGAATACCAGCTGGTGCGCACCATCGACCGCAATCTTTCGGTGGGCCTCACCGTACTGCGTAAGAATTTCTACAACGACAATATCGCCGGCCGGGTCGGGGACTACCACGTGTATGACGCGATGGTTTTCCTGAACGGCAATATCTACGACCGGCTGGGCGGCGGCGCCGTCAGCACCGCCTCGCTGAGCGTGGGCCGCGGCTGGGTGAGCATGGCCGGTTCGCCCGGTGAGGCCAGCGACCGGTTTGGGCCGGATACCCAGGGCCAGTTCGGAGTGCTCCGCTACCGCCTCGATCGGACCCAGAAGATCGGCAGTGCCTTCTCTGCCTATGTCGCCCTGAGCGGCCAGCTCAGTTACCAGAATCTGGACCCCTCGGAACAGTTCTACCTGGGCGGCCCCGCCGGCGTGCGGGCCTACCCGGTATCCAGCAATGGCGGCGCAACCGGCCAGCTGCTGACCACCGAACTGCGCTGGGCTGCATTGCGCTCGCCGCATTGCACCTGCGGCCTCAAGGTGCTGTATGACGTGGGGCATATCCGCCTGAACGCCAATGTCGATTTCCCCACGGCGCCGCTGCCGAATTCCTACATTCTGCAGGGTGTGGGCCTGGGAGCCTTCGGCACCGGCCCCGGCAAGCTGGGGTTCACCTTGACCGTGGTACGCGCCGTGGGTGGCAATGCGTTCGCGCAGATCCCGGACAGCGGTCTGACGGGTGCCCGGCAGGACACCCGGGTGTGGGCGAGTCTGGACAGGCAGTTCTGATACAATGGATAGGACTGGCCAGACCCCCGTTTCTGGCCATGAGCCTATTTTCACCACCACCGACTTCTTCCGGTTGCGCCGCCGCCGCCGCAGCAGTCGTATTGTCGCGACGATCACAAGCCCATGCTCTCCACGTCCAATCTCAGCATTCAGTTCGGCGCCAAGCCGCTGTTCGAACAGGTCACGGTCAAGTTCTCCGACGGCAACCGCTATGGGTTGATCGGGGCCAATGGCAGCGGCAAGTCCACGCTCATGAAGGTGCTGGGCGGGGAGCTCGAGCAGAGCACCGGCGAAGTCATGCTCCAGGTGGGGCTGCGGATGGGCAAGCTCAACCAGAACCAGTTCGCCTACGAGGACGAGCGGGTGCTGGATGTCGTCATTCAGGGGCACGCCGAGATGTGGCAGGCGATGCGCGAGCGCGATGCCATCTACGCCAGTGCGGATGCCACCGACGAGGACTACATGCGGGCCGCGGAGCTCGAGGGCAAGTTCGCCGAGTATGGCGGCTACGATGCCGAGGCGCGCGCGGGCAGCATTCTGACCGATGCCGGCATACCCGCGGAGCTGCACAACGGGCCGATGCGCGAGGTTGCGCCGGGCCTGAAGCTGCGTGTGTTGCTGGCCCAGGCGCTGTTCTCGCGGCCGGACGTGCTGCTGCTGGACGAGCCAACCAACAACCTGGACATCAATTCCATCCGCTGGCTCGAAAAGATCATCAACGACTACAACGCGACGATGATCATCATCAGCCACGATCGGCACTTCCTCAATCAGGTGTGCACGCATATCGCCGACCTGGACTACCAGAAGCTGACGATCTACCCCGGCAACTATGACGATTTCATGCTGGCGTCCGTCCAGGCCCGCGCCCGCGTCGAGGCATCCAATGCCAAGGCCAAGGACCGCATATCGGACCTGCAGGAGTTCGTGCGCCGCTTCTCCGCCAATGCATCCAAGTCCCGCCAGGCCACCTCGCGCAAGCGCCAGCTGGAGAAGATCAAACTCGAGGACGTTAAGCCATCCTCCCGGCAAAACCCCTACATCCGTTTCGAACAGGCCAAGAAGCTGTACCGCTCCGCCTTCACCGTCGAGAATCTGAAGTTCTCCTATCCGGGCACCGGCGTTCCGGTACTCAAGAACGTAAAATTCACGGTCGAGGCTGGCGAGCGCATTGCCATCATCGGCGCGAACGGCATCGGCAAGACCACACTGATGCGTTGCCTGGCCGGGGACCTCAAGCCCAACTCCGGCACCATCACTTTCGTGGAAAACGCCGAAGTGGGCTACATGCCCCAGGATCCCCAGGCGGAATTCGAAGAGAAGATCGATCTTTTCACCTGGATGTCCAACTTCACCGGCAAGGCCGACGATGAGCAGATCACCCGCGCCACCCTCGGGCGCCTGCTGTTCTCCGGCGATGAGACCAAGAAGTCAGTGAAGGTGCTTTCCGGTGGCGAGAAGGGCCGGATGATCTACGGCAAGCTGATGCTCACGCGGCCCAACATCATGCTGATGGATGAACCAACCAATCACATGGACATGGAAACCATCGAATCCCTGCAGATCGGGCTGGAGAAGTATCCCGGCACGCTGGTGTTCGTCTCGCATGACCGCGAGTTCGTCGGCAGCCTGGCCACCCGCATCATCGAACTGCGCGAAGGCGGCGACATCGCCGATTTCCATGGCACCTACGATGAGTACCTGAAGTCGCAGGGCATCGAAGTCTGAAGCCTGAGACGGTGGGGAGCATGAGCGTCATCCGCAACGTCATCATGGATCTGGGCGGCGTGATGCTGGAATGGAACCCGGATCATCTCCTGTCGCCGTTCCAGCCCGAGCCGGCATTGCGCCGGCAGCTGCGTTCGCTGGTCTTTGGCCCGGATTGGCGCAAGTTCGACCGCGGGCAGCTGTCCGAAGAGGAGTTGATAGAGCGCCTGGAGCGGGCCTGCGGCCTGAGCCGCAGCAGCGTGGTCGACATCATTGCTGCGGTCCGCGACTCCCTGCGCGAGAAACCCGAGACCGTCAGGATAGTCCGGGCGCTGCGGCAGCGCGGTTTCGATATCTACTGCCTGTCGAACATGCCCGCGCCAATGTTCGAGCACCTGCGGCGCCGACATACCTTCTGGGATCTATTCCGGGGCATCGTGATTTCCGGGGAGATCCAGCTGATGAAGCCCGAACCGGAAATCTACCTGCACCTGCTGGAACGCTTCGGCCTCAATGCCCACGAGTCGGTCTTCATCGATGACCTGCAGGTGAATGTCGATGCCGCGAGTGCCCTGGGCCTGCAGGCCATCCGCTTTCAGGATGCGGCGCAATGTCAGCGGGAGCTTGAGATCCTGCTGCCCTAGCAGGTGGTGAACTGGTCGTTGTCGATGGGCAACATCTGACCGGAGATCGACTTGCCCGCCTCCGATGCCAGGAATACCGCCAGCGCCGCAATTTCGCTGGGCTCGACGAAGGCCTTTATCGATTGCATTCCCAGCGCCGCGGCTCGTTCCTGTTCCAGGGTGCGGCCGCTGACCTGGGCGCGCCCCGCCAGTACGTGTTCCACCCTTTGCCCGGCGACGGCGCCCGGCAGGATGGCATTGGCGCGGATTCCAAAGGCACCCAGCTCCAGCGCCAGGGTCTTGGTGAAGCCGATCAGGCCCCACTTGCTGGTTGAATAGGCGCTGCGGTTTGGGTAGCCAAAACGCCCCGCGGCCGACGACATGTTGATGATGGACGCCGCCTTCGATCGCTTCAGATGGGGAATCGCCAGGCGTGTGACATTGAATGTGGCGTTGAGGTTGATGCGCATCACGGCTTCCCAGGCGTCCGGATCGAGATCCGCGACCGGACTCGTGGGGCCGGCAATGCCCGCGTTGTTCACCAGCACGTCCAGACCGCCGAGCGTCGCGACTGCTGCCGGGACCATGCGTTCGATTTCACCGCGGTCCGCCAGGTCGCAGACACTGCAGTGGATGTTCGCGGCCTGCCTGGCCAGGCTCGCCAGGGCGGCCTTGTCGATGTCGACCACGAAGACCTGCGCTCCATTCGCGGCAAAAGCGCGGGCGATCGCCAGCCCGATTCCGCCGGCGCCGGCCGTGACTAGAACTCTCTGGTCCATTCCCGCCTCCTGACCTCGCGCCGCCCGATTTTGGCGCCGATGATGCAGGGTTTGGTCCGCCGAGTCGAATGCCCGGGTCAGCCGCTCGCTAGCGGGATTTCACGCTTGCAGCCGCCATGGCCGCGGCGGCCGCAAGCTTATGTTTGGCCTGCCAGGGTGGACCGGCGCTGCGGCCCAGGGCCTGAAGGAACCCATCGATGTCCGCGATGCCCAGCGCCGCTGCCGCACCCTGAAACACAAGTTCAGGGTCGTACCATTGCACCGCCCAGCCCCGCGCTGCAGCGGCCGAGGCGAGCGCCTCGCGATACATGACGGTGTCGGCGTACGTCTGTGCCCGATTATCGCTGATCCGTTCCTCGATCGTAGGCGGCAGGGCAGGGCAGATACGCAGAGTAATGCAGGAGATGGGCACTGATACTGCAGCAGCCAGTGCCTCCAGGCCCGTTCGGGCCCCCTGGGCAGCCGCGACCCGTACCCGTTCAACCAGTGCCACGGCTTCGGCAAGCGACATCCGGCGTGCTCCGGGCGTGTTCAGGTAGCGCCCCACCGCCCAGGAGCCTTCGTGGTGGTGCGGGTGCGTCGGGAAAGTGCGATCGGTGAGGTCGATGCGCCGGCGGTCGAGGAGTTCACCAGCAGCCGAAAGCGTGACCAGGATTGCCGAATTGCCATGTTCGGCGACCCCGACGATTGCCGTTCGCTGTCCTCGTGCTGTGACCACGCCGCATTCTGGAGCGAGAGCCCGTGGCCCGCAACGGGTCCGGCCCGGAGGATCAGGCGTGCGCAGCGCCGATGCGCGTCTTCAAGGCCCGGTAGGCCAAAACCGCAACCGCAAAGAGCACTGCGGCGTGTAGCAGTGCCACGGCGAATGTCGCGGCGGAACTCGGGTGCCCGTCAACAAAGACTACGTTCGCCATGGAGAAGGTCTTGAGGCTCGTTTTGCCATCCGCCGCGGAGAAAACGTTCATGTGAAATCCCAGCAATCCGTTGAGAATAGCGACCATTCCCACGCCTATCCAGATCCAACGGGACGCCAGGCGCTGGCGCAGGGCCACGATGATACAGCCCATCGCCAGCAGCCCGCCGACCAGATAACTGACGACGAAGCTCATGACGGCGATGAGCCCGCGATAGCTGTCCGGCATTTGCGCGGGCGACAGGTCCTTGACAGGCTGAAGCACGTGAAACATCGATAGCGCGTTGCCTGCGAGTACCGCCACCAGCAGCAGCACGGGGAACATCGCGAACACGGCCCAGGGCGCGCGCGCGGCGAGCGCGCGGGGAGCGCCCTTGTCGATCATCGCCTGCGCCAGTTGCGCATCGCTTCCCAGCAGGGCCTTGGCGCGCTCGGCCGCCTGCCGCTCGTCGAGACCCGATTCCCGTTCGCGCCGGGTCAGATCGGCCAGGTGCTCGCGCAGTTCGGTCAGATAGCGACTGACATGGCGGGGTGCAATGCCGGCTCGCAAGAGCCGTTCGCGCACAGTCTCAAATTGCAGTGGCATGGCGGCTCCCTTTCATGACTGATTGAATGGCCCCGGCCAGGGTTGTCCAGGTCGTCGCGAGGTCGCCATAGCGACGCAGGCCGGCCGCCGTCACGGCGTAATAGATACGACTGCGACCCTCAACCGTCTTGCGGCGCGATTTCAGCGCCCCTTCGCGCTCCAGTGCGTGCAGCACGGTATAGACCACGCCTTCTCCGAGGCTCACGACATCGCCGGTTTCGGCCCTGACGGCCTGCACGATCTCGTAGCCGTACATTTCCCGATCCTGCAGCAGGCGCAGGATCATCAACTCCGGCACCCCGGCCATGAAATTGGGATTGGTCTCGCGTGGCATGGCTATACCTCTTGGTTCGAGGCATAGTATACCTATAAGTTAGAGGTATGCAAGCGCGGGCGGCGAGGGCGGCTTACTTGCGGCCTTCGACGTGCCTGTCGATCCAGGCGATCAGCAGGTCCGCGAGCTGATTGCTGTTCCTGTCCTGCATCAGCATGTGGCTGTTGCCCTTGATGCCGCGCGCCGGCAGATACAGCATTTCGGCATCGCCACCGGCCTTCCTGAGCTGTTCGACGTAGGTGTCGCAGCCCGTCTTGGCATCCATCCAGCTGAAGGGCCCCTTCACGTCCGCGAGATGGTCGCCGAACATGATCAACGTCGGGATCCTGGCCAGCGTCGCCAGCTGCGTGGCGCTCAGCGCCGTGTTGCATGGCATTTCGATCGAGATGATGCCCTTGATCCCGGTCGGATCGACCAGTGCGGCCTGCTCGGGAAAGAAGCCGGATTCGGAATGTCCGACCAGCACCGCGCCCTTGAGTTTCACGCCGAGGGCTGCCATTTGCGTCAGGGTTGGATTGAGATTCTGCGGCAGCGTCGAATTCAGATCCGGAATCATCTGCTTGTAGAGCTCCTCCACCGACTCCAGCGGGAACTGCTCATCGGCGAAGCCTTCGCCGAACTTGGGCCCGAAGCGGAACACCGTCCAGGCAAACTGATGGGTGGCATCCAGTATCCCCGGCATCTGCGCATTGGCCAGCGTGCCCTCGTGCACCTGAGTGAACGCGCTGGGGTCGAAGCCGGAACGGGCGCGGGAGACCTGGTCGGCCAGGTACACCGGGCGATTCCTGCGCACGAAGTATTCGGCCCAGCCCATGCGTCCGTCGGGCGTCGTTTCCCAGGTCTTGCCGCTCAGGCAGCAGCCATGCACGAAGACCAGCGGAACATGCCGGTCGCCCTTGAGCGGAATCTGGTACTGCACATACATCTGGTTGACCGTGATCTCGCCGCTTTGGGCCGGTATCACGCCCGTGGCGGGCTCGCGCACCGTGCGGTGCTCGCCGCCGACGAAGAAGCTGCCCTGCTCCTTGATGGTCAAGGGACCCGAGACCTGGGCAAAGCCGGTCAGCGGCGCCAGGGAGACCGAAATCAGGAGGGCCCCGACAGCGGGACCCAGTGCGAAGCGGGTTTTCATGATGGCTGCTCTTTGAAGTCAGAGTTCAATTGGAGCGCAGACCGGTTGCAGTGCGCCAGTGTACCAAGGTGCGTCGGACGTGCGATAAACGCTCAGTTCCTTCTTCCTGCGGCGTTGCCACTCACCGCATCGTCGACGCTGGAATACTCCAGCGCCGCCGCCGGAAGCTGCACCAGCTTCGCGCGCAGCAACGCATCACGCGCGTTGTCCTTCAGCCTGGCCAGACGCAACTCGATCCGGCGCTGCGCCAGCCAGGCGCTGAACTCCGCGAGGCACTCGAGCGATGAGGCGTCCAGGTCGGGGGATTCCTCGAGACTGAGCACCACGAGCTTCACATCCGCCGTGTGCTGAACCTTGGTGCGCGCCAGCGCCAGGACCGGATCGGCGTTGGCGAACAGCAGCGGCTCCTCGGGTCGCAGCACCAGCACTCCGGGCGTTCGTTCGGTGTCGTGGAAGCGCGCGATGTTCACGAAATCGTGCGCGCCGAGGCGCCCAAGCTCCGCGAGTCGCGGTCGTGCCAGCGCCTGCAGCAGCATGGCCAGACTGAAGGCGATGGCGAACAGCAGGCCGTTCAGCATGCCGAACGCCAGCACGGCGATGATGGCGATCACGGTGATCAAGCGGTCGCGACGCCAGCGGAAATAGGTCCGCAGCGGCGTCAGCCGCAAAGACTTGCTGACCGCATGGATGACGATGGCGGCCAGCACCGGGGCGGGAATGCGCTCGATATACGGCAGGCACAGCAGCACCAGCAGCAGGATGATGAGCGCGGCCAGCAGCCCCGCCGCCCGTGAGCGGGCTCCCGCCGCATCATTGGCGGAGCTGCCCGAGTAGCCCGCGCCTACCGGGGTACCGTGAAACAGCCCGGAGAGCACGTTGGCGACACCCAAGGCCACCAGGTCGCGATTGGGCTGCACGGCATCATCATGCTTGAGGGCGAAGGTGCGGATGGAACTGTAGGACTCGGCATACAGAATGAACATCAAAGCCAGCGAGAATTCCACCAGCTGTGGCCAGTTCAGGTGCTCGGGCCGCAGGAATCGTGGCAGATCCACCGCCAGGTGAATCGGGCCGGTCAGCACAACACCATGCACCGCGAGCCAGCCGGATGTCGCGATACCTGCGACGATGACCACCAGCGCGCCGGGAATGCGCCGCAGCCGCTCCAGCACGAACAGGCCGGCGAGCGCGATCAGGCCCGTGCCGCAGGCGGCGGGCTGGGCGGCGCCGAGCGTGCGCGACAGTTCCAGCAGCAGCGCGAAGAAACCGCCGCTGTGGGTGTGCAGGCCGGCCAGAGAAGGAATCTGCTTGACGGCGATCACCAGTGCCAGACCGAAGGCGAAGCCGCGCAGCACCGGCCGTGCTATCAGATTCGAGATGGCCCCCAGCCGTGCACCACCGGCCAGCACGAAGGCCACGCCCGTGCAGGGCACTAGAATACCGGCGAGGAACACTCGGGACGCCTCATCCGCCGCGCCCAGCGCCGTCGTGGCCGCCGCCATCACGGCCGCCGAAGAGGACGTCGCCGAGACGATCGCCAGACGGCTGCGACCCACCAGTCCGTAGCAGATCAGCCCGGCGAACAGGCCGATGACTCCGGCCTGCGGCGGCAGGTTGGCCAGCCCCGAATAGGCCACCGCCTCGGGCAGCAGCAGGCCGGCGATGGACAAGGCGGCCAGCACATCGGCGAGGTCCGCGAAACGTTCTGGGTTTCACCGCGGGTCTATCCGATGATGGGCCCGCACCAGCCGGGCAGGAAATCCGCCTCCGCGCTCTTCGCCAGCTTCAGCGCCCGCACCAGGGCCTGCGGGAAGTCATCCTCGAGCAGCCTGGGTTTCAGCCGCCGGCGCAGGAAGTCGGCCCACAGGAATTCGCTGAAGGGCGTCGTGTCCTTGGCGAAACCGCCGCTGCGCCGCAATTCCCCGGCGAGACTTCGATAGGGATCATCGACCAGATCCCAGATGCGGCGCGGCACATCCTCGTAGCTTCGCCGGCGGCCGTGCTCGTCAAAGGGGTGCAGCCAGCCGCGATTGTCCAGATAGATCCAGAATGCCTCGCGCCGCAGCCGGCGCAGATCAGCCATCACCGTGGTGGCGACTTCCTTGACACCTTCCTGATGCAACGCCAGGGAGAGGTGATGATGGTCGATGACGTAGAAAGCCTCCTTTGGGCCCCACACCACCGGGATCACGTGCCGGCCCAGGAAGGTGGCCTTCTTGCGGTCCGGATGCTCACGCCAGGCCTTGCGCTTGGCCTTCACCTCGCGCATGCCCACGCTGATCTGCGTGGGTCGCAGCGCGCTCATCGGCACCGGGTGCAGGCGGGGTTCGCGCGAATACGGCATGACGGTCGCTCCGGAAAGGGGTCTGCAACAGATATAATGCACTGCGCACCGCGCGACCGACACTGCCGATGCAAAGGGGAACCCATGCGCCTCGTACCAGCAAGAATCGCCGCTGCCGCTACCGCAGCCCTGCTGTCGACCCTGGTCTCCAGTGCCCCGGCTGCCGATCCCGCAGGCGCGCTGCCTGCCGAACCGGATGTGGCGCAAGTGCAGGCGGCGCTGATGACGCACCGCGTGACCGTCAGCGCCCTGGTCGATCACTACCTGCAGCGCATCGATGCGCTGGATGTCCATGGTCCCGCCCTGCATTCCATCATTCAGGTCAATCCCGACGCCCGCAGCCTCGCGGCGCAGCTGGATGCAGCGCCCTCGCAGGGCGGCATCCTGTTCGGCGTGCCGGTGGTCCTGAAGGACAATATCGCGACCACCGACCGGCTGCTGACCACCGCGGGCTCCCTGGCACTGGTGGATTCGAAACCGCCGCGCGAGGCCTTCATCGTGCGCAAGCTGCGCGCCAGCGGTGCGCTGATTCTGGCGAAGACCAATCTGAGTGAGTGGGCCAACTTTCGCTCCACCCGGTCCACCTCGGGGTGGAGCGGGCGCGGGGGGCTGACCCGCAATCCCTATGACACGAGGCGCAATGCCTGCGGATCAAGCTCCGGATCGGGCGCGGCGGAGGCGGCGGATCTGGCCGTGCTGGCCGTCGGCACCGAGACCGACGGCTCGATCGTCTGTCCGTCGAGCCTGAATGGACTGGTGGGCATTAAGCCCACCGTAGGTCTGGTGTCGCGCTCCGGCATCATTCCCATCAGCGCCCAGCAGGACACGGCAGGTCCGATGGCACGCAGCGTCGCCGATGCCGCGATCCTGCTCACCGTCATGGCCGGCTACGATCCGGATGATGCGGCGACCGCACCGCTGAAGGATGCGCCGCCGCCGGACTACCGCAAGTTCCTGGATGCCGGCGCGCTCAAGGGTAAACGCATCGGCGTCGTCCGTAAGCTCGCTGGCTTCGACGATGAGGTCGATGCGGTGTTCGATCAGGCCATCAAGGTTCTGCGGGCGCGCGGCGCCATCGTCGTGGATCCCGTGGAACTGCCGAATGCCGACAAGCTGTCCGCAGATGAGCTCACGGCGATGCAGTACGAATTCAAGGACGGTCTGAATCGGAATCTGGCCGCAAGGAGCGGTGCTGGCCCGCACTCGCTGCCCGAACTCATCGAATGGAACAAGGCTCACGCGGCGACCGAGATGGCCTGGTTTCCCCAGGACATCCTGGTGGACTCCCAGGCCAAGGGGCCGCTGACCGATGCCGTGTACCTCAAGGCGCGGGCAAACGTGCGGCGACTCGCGGGCAAGGAGGGCATCGATGTCGCGCTGGCGCACGATCACCTCGACGCATTGATCGCCCCCACCGCAGGTCCCGCCTTCATGAGCGACCTGATCAATGGCGATCACATCCTGGGTGGCAACATCACCGCGCCGCCCGCCATCGCCGGCTATCCGCACATCACCGTGCCGATGGGCCTGGTGCATGGACTGCCCGTGGGGCTGTCGTTCGTGGGCAGCGCATTCAGCGAACCGAAACTGATCGGCATCGCGTATGCCTATGAACAGGCCAGCCACGCGCGCCGGCCACCGCGAATGCGTTAGCGGGCGTTCAGCAGCCGGGCATCTGCACGCTGCGCCTCACTGGTCGTGCCGGCCAGCCGTTCCTGCAGCGCCCAGGGCGGAACGGCCAGCTGGCTTTTCAGGTACGCGACGAACTCGCGAACCACCGGTCGGTTCATCTTCATGCGCGGCACCAGCGCCTTCAGCCAGTGCGGCTGCAGCGGGAAGTCCCGCAGCAGCGGCAGCAGCCGTCCGCAGCGGATATCCTCAGCCGCGAGGTAGGCAGGCAAGGCCGCGATGCCCAGGCCGCTGCGCGCCAGGTCCCGCAGCACGCGTGCCTCGCTGACGTGAACCCGGGCATGCACCTCGACGCTCAAGGGTCCGCCGGCGCTCTCGAAAGTCCAGCTGCTGCTGAACAGACCCGACGTGAGGCAATCGAAGTCCATCAGCTCCGTCGGGTGCTGCGGCTCGACCCGGCCTTGAAGATAGCTGCTGCCGCAACAGACGACGACTTCATAGGGGCATAACGGTACATCGACGACGTTGGGATAGGACACCTGCAGTGCCCCGATTGCACAGTCGAAACCTTCCTCCAGTGGATTGACCGAGCGATTCACCAGCGCAATGTCGAGCGTGACGTTGGGATGCATCTGCAGGAATCGGGCGTAGATGCTGCCGAGGAACTCGCTGGTCAGCGTGGTCGGTGACTTGATCCGTAGCTGCCCTTCGATGCCCTGGTCATCGGTGGGACTGCCCTTGAAGAGTTCGTCGAACTCGGCCACGAGCCGGACAAAACGCGGCAGCAGTACTTCGGCGGCCGGCGTGAGCGTCAGGCCGCGCGTCGAGCGCAGCACCAGGCGCGTGCCAAGTTCCTGCTCCAGCTGATCGATGCGTTTGGTCACGACCGACGGCGCCACCTGCAGCTCCCGAGCCACGCTCGAGAAGCTGCCGAGTCGCGCCACGCGCACGAATGCCGACAGGTTCAGCAGACTGTTAACGGCCGTCCCCCTCATGCAACAACCGGTCGATGCCGGGTCTATTTTCTGAATTTCCGAAAACTGATCGCGCGATATGCAGCGTTCTACCCGGCGGGCATCGATGGTACCTTTTTTTACCATCGTGGCAAGGTTGGTCGCTTGTCGCGGCACAAGAATTGATGGCGATTCGATAGAGGGGACAATTTCTCATGATGATTCCAGCCCGTGCAGTTCCGCATCCGCGAAAGCTCCCGCTATTGCTGCTCTCAGGCCTCATGGGCTCAGCCTCAGCGCCTGTCGCGCTGGCCCAACAAGCGGCGGCGACCGATCAGCCGCCGGAGCAACTCGAAGAGGTCGTAGTTTCGGCGCAGCGCCGCAGCGAGAACCTGCAGACCACGCCCATTGCGATCACGGCGATCACCGCCGCCTCCCTCGAAGCACGCAACCTGGACAATATCTCGGACGTGGGGGCCTATGTTCCCAATGCCGTGATCGCCCCCCTCGGCGCCGGCTGGGGCTCGACCATGGCGGCTTTCATCCGCGGCGTCGGACTGGGCGACAACATTCTGTCCTTTGAGCCCGGCGTACCGATCTATGTAGATGATGTCTACATCGGACGCCCGCAGGGCTCCATCTTCGATTTGCTGGATCTGGAGAGAGTGGAAATCCTGCGCGGCCCCCAGGGCACCCTGTTCGGCAAGAATGCCGAGGGCGGCACGGTACGCCTGATATCGGTGAAACCGCAGGGCGACAACACCGGCTCCGCGAGCGTCACGTACGGTAAGTTCAATCGTCTCGAGGCCCGTGGCATGGCCGATGTGTCGCTGGTGGACGGCTTCCTCAATGCGCGCTTCTCCTTCTCGAGCAAGAAGGCGGACGGTTACTTCAAGAACTTCGACTATGTCTGCGTCAACGGCGCGGGAAGCCTGGGCAGCATGCAGCCGGCGATTGCGCCCGGCTCCAATTGTCTCACCGGTACCGAAGGCGATGAGAACGTGCAGTCGGGTCGCGCGGCCTTCCGCTTCCTGCTGGGGCCCGGTGTCGAGTTCAACCTGAACGCGGACATCACGGTGCAGAACCAGGAAGGTCCGGCGGACAAGTACACCGTCATCGACGGCACCAATGGCCTCAACGCGGCCTGGGGCGCGCTGACCTATGCCGGACTGGGAACCCCCACCGCGGGTCCCGCCGCCTACGTCGGCAAGCCCATTTCCTACGACAGCCGGTTCGTCACCAACAGCATCTATTCGGGCTACTCGGAGTACGGCACCGACCCCATCTCGGGGCGCAATGTGCCGAACGTGAACGACTTGAACCACTGGGGCCTGGCGGGCACCCTGGACTGGAAGCTCGGCGATGACCTGAACCTGAAGGCGGTGACGGCGTTCCGTGAGTTCCGCAACCAGTACGGCCGCGATTCGGATGGCAGCCCGCTGTCGGAGAATTCGACCTACGACGATGCCTTCCACCAGCAGTTCACCGAAGAGGTGACCCTGACGGGCAAGTCCGGTCCGCTGGACTGGGCCACCGGCGCCTTCTACTACAGTGCCAATGACTCGGATCGCGGCTACGACGTGCTTTATCCGTGCACTGCGCTGAACCCCGTCGTCTGCATTCATGAGCAGGACAACTACGTGTCCCAGACCACCAAGAACTGGGCGTTGTTCGCGCATGGCGTCTGGCACTTCAACGACGCGTTCTCGGTCACGGGCGGTGCGCGCTACACCTCCGACAAGAAGAACGCGACCATCACCATTACCAACTTCGACCCATACGGTGGCCCGTTCATCAACGTCAACGGGCAGTACGTGCCGACCTCGGCCTCCCACACCGACTATGATCTGTCCTTGAACTACCAGTGGTCACCCGACCTGATGACCTACGTGCGCTACTCCACGGGTTTCAAGGGCGGCGGCTTCAGTCCGCGTCCGTCGGATGCCCTGCAGACCGCGCCTTTCCGGCCCGAGTTCCTGAAGACCGCCGAGGTCGGCGAGAAATCCGAGTTCCTGAACCGTACGGTTCGCTTCAACGCCGACTTCTTCTACTCGCGCTACCTGGATCAGCAGACCTTTGCGCAGCAGCTCGATGCGCTGGGCGTCAACTGGTTCCGCGAGGAAAATGCCGGCACGGCGAGGATCTGGGGCCTGGAGGGCGAACTGCAGGCCGAGCCCGTCGAGGGACTGCGGGTCGATGCGTCATTTGGCTACGTGAACTATCTGTTGCTGTCCAATGGCGGCAATGCGCTGCTGTTCACCGGCAGCAATTGCAATGGTGAGACCTGTTACTCGCCGCGCACGCCGAAGTTCACCAGCGCCGTGGGGCTGCAGTACGGATTCCCGGTCGCGGGCGGCTCGGTGACGCCGCGACTGGACTGGACCTATCAATCGAAGATCTACTTCGTCACCAACGACGGCTGCTCCACGCAGACCGGTCCGGCGGGGTGCGGATCGGGGTCCCAGGGCGGCTATGGCCTGCTCAATGCCCGCCTGACCTGGGAGCCCGCGGGCAAGAAGTGGGAGATCGCGGCCTGGGGTCGCAATCTCACCGGCGTGCAGTACTTCTACGGGAAACTCAGCCTGATCGGCTTCTTCGGACGCGAGCAGGGCAATCCCGCCCCGCCGATGGAGTGGGGCGTCACGTTCAAGCGCAACTTCAACTGATCAATGCGCGGGGCCGTCCGGCGGCCCCGTGTTGAACATGTCACGGGTCATGATCCAGGACCCGTCCGGCTGGCGGCGGTAGATCCGCAGGAAACTGCCGCTGACCGAGCGCGCCGTACCCGAGCCTGCGGCCTTCGGGGTGGCGACCACCGTGAAGCTGCCGCGCTGATAGGCCAGGTTGCCGTCGATGACGGTTTCCAGCGGGGTCCAGTGCTCCTCGATGTTGAACTGCTGGTAGGCCCTGCCATTAGCCGCGAGATTGGCCGCCTTGCCCACCAGCGGCGCGCTCCCCGGGGTGAGTGCGATGTGATCCTCGTCGGTGAGGTTGCCCAGGGCGGCGATATTCCCGTCATTGATGGCCTTCAGGTACTTCACGTTGAACGCCGAGATGGCCGCAAGATCCGCGGCGTAGGAGACTGACGCGGTCGGCGGCCCCGCGGGATTGGTCGCGAACACCGGCAAGGGGAAGTTGCCGTCGAAGGGTGGCCAGTTCGGCACCGGCCGCTCAGGTCCCGGGTAGTACATCGCGGTCCAGATATTGCGGATCTTGCCGTCTTCGATCCAGAACCATTCGCTGAAGGCATTGCGGGGCAGGGTCGCGCCGGGGCGGCGGATGAATACCGCCATCCCCAGGACCACTCCGGCCTCCTCATCGACGAACGCCACGCGGCGCGCGGCCACGTTGGCCAGATTGAAATTTGCGAATCCCGAAACACAGTCATCATTGACGCCGCCGCGCCGTCCGGTGACACGGGTGCCGTTCTCATAGCGATTGCAGCCGGCGTGGGCCCGCACCACGCTGCCGTCATGGGAAGTGATGCCATCGAAGTAACTGTTGACGATGGCGATCATGGTGTCGCGCGGCAGTCGTTTGGCAACCGGGAGTACCCGCTCGGGGGGCGGCGTGGCGCTGAGACTTTGCGGATTCCAGGCGCTCGGCGGGGTCGCGGTCGGCAGGCCAGGATCCGACTCACGATCGATGTACCACTCCGCCTCGGTGATCGACCGGTTCTCGATTCGAAGTCGTGCCGTCACCACGGCCAGCTGATCGCCCTCCGCGACGATGCCATAGTAGGCCGCCTGGCCGCTGACCGGATCCAGGTAGCGGCGCTGCACCTGCCCCAGCGCCGTGATGCTTTGCCATACGCCCTTGCCCAGCGGCACATTGATGGCGTTCTCGGTGTGCCGATAGCTTGCAGCCAGCGACGCCGCGGCCGGTTCGTGTTTGACCACCGCGGCCAGGTAGCCATCGAGCATTGATTTGAGGCAGGCACGATCGCAGCCCGAGGCCGCCGCGGCGGTGGTGCCGAACCCGCCGCTCGCAAAGACGAGCGCAGCAAGAGTGAAAGACCGGATCTTGTTCTTCGCGGCCATGATTGCCCCCTGCAGTCCTAAGGGATGACTCGTCAATCAGTGTAGCGCACCAGCCTGAGTCGCGCGTCGCTCCCGGGCGCGCTAGGCTCCGCGGCGAAGCCTGGCCCTTTGCGGCACGGCGGAGGACTGACATGTATCTGCACACCCGGTTGCTGTTGGGCATCGCGGCAGTGACGCTGGCGGCACTGCTGCTCAGCGTGCTGCTACCACTGGACTCGGTGCGCTCGGACGTGAACCGGGAGACCGAGGCGACGCTGCAGCTCACCACCTTGCTGGTCAATGTCGAGGACCGGATCCGCGCGGCGCCGGATGCCGCGGCGGCGCTGGCCGCAGCCGCCTCGGCGGTGCGCGAGTCGCAGCCCCTGCGACATGTCCGCATCACCCTGCAGGATGCGATGGGCCGTCCAGTTGCCGCGACCGCCCTGGATGCCGCCCAGGGCGGCTGGCTGGCCGGTGAACTCGCCGATGGCGGCGAGCGGATCCACCTGAGCTATCCCCTCACCTGGTCGAGCGGCAGCCTCGGCGCACTGCGCGTCAGCGCCAATCCCCGCTCGGAGTTGAGCGAAATCGAGGAGCGGGCGGAATCGGACCTGCTGCTGCTGGTGATGGTGATTCTGGCCATGGCGGGCGCGGTGTACTTCATGGTTCGCCGCGGACTGCGCCCGGTCGGACAGATACAGGCGGCGCTGTCGCAACTGCAGGCCGGGGCGCTCGCGACGCGGCTGCCGCGTTTTCGGGTCAAGGATCTGGATGACATTTCGGACAGCTTCAATCACTGTGCCGCAGCGCTGCAGTCGGCCGCGGCGCAGCGTCGCACGCTGAGTCAGCGGCTGATCGCGGTCGAGGAGGAGGAGCGCCGGCGCCTCGCCCGCGAGTTGCACGATGAGCTGGGCCAGTGCCTGACCGCCATCAAAGTCGACGCGGCCTTCATGGAGCGGGAGGCCCGGGGCGTGTTGCCCGGCGTCGTCGCCTGCGCGCGCGGCGTCGGCGAAGTCGTCGACAGCATCATGGCGCTGACCCGCAGCATGCTCAACCGACTGCGCCCGCATGAACTGGAGACCGTGGGCCTGCGGGGCGCGCTTGAAGACCTGGTGGGCGGCTGGCAGGCACGCATGGCCGAGCGCTTCAGCTGCTCACTGGAATTCGAAGGGCCGGTGGACACCCTGTCGGCCGATCTCAATATCACCCTCTACCGGCTGCTCCAGGAGTGCCTGACCAACGCCGTGCGCCACTCGCGGGCGCGGGTCATTGCCATCCGGGTTCAGGTGACGGGAGCGCAGGTCCAGTTGCGCGTCAGCGAATCCGATGTGGCTCCGGGGAGCGCGCCCGAGCCAACCGACGGCACCGGTCTGGACGGCATGCGCGAGCGGGTAGAGGCGCAGGGCGGCACGCTGCAGCTACTATGGGAGCCCCTTGGCGGCATGCTGCTGAGCGCGTCGATGCCGATTGGAGTGGAAGATGGGCGGTGAGGTGCGCATCGTGCTGGTGGATGACCACGCGGTGGTGCGGGCGGGGTATCGGCGCTTCCTCGAGCAGGAGCCCGGCTACTCGGTCATCGGTGAGGCAGCCTCGGGCGAGGAGGCCTATGCCCTGCTGCAGAGGATCTCGCCGGACATCGTGCTGCTGGACCTGAGCATGCCCGGGCTGGGCGGTCTGTCGAGCCTGCGACGCTTCAAGCTGCGCTGGCCACTGCTGCCGGTGTTGGTGTTCAGCATGCACGACACCGTCGCATTTGCGACCCACGCATTGCGTGCCGGCGCCAATGGCTATGTGACCAAGGGCAGCGATCCGCAGCTGATGGTGGATGCGGTGCGCAGCGTCCTGGACGGCGCGGTGGCTTTGAGTCCCGACGTGCGGCAAGGACTTGAACGCGTCGCCGCCGATACCCGGGCTTCGCCTACCCTGGGGCTGTCGGTGCGCGAGTTCGACATCTTCCGCATGATCGCCAGCGGCAAGAATCACGAGGATATCGCGCAGCTGCTGAACCTGAGCACCAAGACCGTGGCCAACAACCACTCCGTGATCCGGCAGAAGCTGGGTGTGACCACCGACATAGAATTGCTCGATGTGGCGCTGGAGTGCGGCGCCGTGGAAGGTTTTCCATCACAGGCCTGAGCAAGGCTATGCTATCCGGCGGTCGGCATTGGGGTTGGCGGGAGATCGAATTATGTGGCGATCGGTAGCGGCGGTGGTTGTCGGTGGCGGCCTGGGGTGCCTGCTGCGCTGGTTTCTGGCCAACTGGTTCTCGGGAACGGGCTCGGTCATTCCACTGGGCACTCTGACCTCAAATCTGGCGGGCGGCTATATCGTCGGCGTCGCGCTGGCGTTCTTTGCGCTGAACACCAACCTGGCGCCGGAGTGGCGGCTGCTGGTCATCACCGGGTTTTGTGGAGGTCTCACCACCTTTTCGAGCTTTTCGGGGGAAGTGGTCAACATGCTGCGCCAGGATCGCATCCTGTGGGCATTTGCCACTGTGACCCTGCATCTGTTCGGGTCATTGCTGATGACGTTCGCCGGTATCGCGACAGTTACCGGAATGAAGGGCAGCGCGAGTTGAATGCCAGGCTCCAAATTCATGACGGGCCATCCCGCGGCCCCTTCAAAGACTGCAGCGAGTGGATTTCCTGCTGCCATCGGCTGGCAATCACTTTGCAGTAGATGACGGACGCGAAATACACGAACAGGAAGACTCCGCCGAGAACCAGCGAGTGCTGCCAGGGTACGACCCCGGGGGGTGTTGAGTAGCCGATCAAAATCAGGGCTAAGCCGGGAAGAGCCAGCCCCATCCCCCAGGGAGCCGAGAGCATATAGTCGCGCTGGCGTTCCAGATGACGGATATACCAGGCGGTGGAGGCACTTGGCTCTCCCGGAAAGCGGTCTGGCATTCCGACCACGCGGGTGAGGAACACGCCGGCCAATGCCCATGCGGCCAACAGCAACAGTCCAGCGCGCAGAACCACCCCTTCCTTCATCACTGCAGCGACGCCAAGGCAGATCACGAGGCCCAAGGACGACAGGATATCGATTCGGATCCGACTGCGTATCTGGCGGTCAAACCGCACTGCCCGGGCGCGAATCAGTTCCGGCGTCATTGCCACCTTCGGAACAGGCTGCAGTCTCCAGATCGACGGGATCTGGTCTTCATCCACCTTGGTCATGATGATCTCCTGTCTGAAACCGTAGTTGCAGGAACTTCTTGGCGCGGTGAATCTTCTGAGCGACGTTGCCAGCTGAGATACCGACGATTTCAGCAATTCCGCCGGCATCCACTCCCTCCAGATAGAGCAGGAACACTTCCTGGTCTATGGGCTTGAGTCGCCGGATCAGAGCCCGCAACTTCTCGAGAATGACCGCATGGTCGATCAGGCCTTCAGAGTCAGGGTGGCTGATCTCTTCATCCAACTCTTCCAGGCTGACAGCCTTGACGCGCCGCATTCGAACCCGCGCGCGGACGTAGGTTGCCGCGGTGTTGTGCGCGATGCGGTACACCCAGGTTCGCAGCGAACATTGACCTTTGAAAGTGGCTAGACTGCGCCAGAGCGCAACGTGGATGTCCTGCAGGAGATCCTGCTGGCGGGAGCGGTCGACTTCATATGCGGTTGCGAGCCGCGCCAGCGATGCACCAAATTGTGCCGCGGCCTGCGCGTACAGCGTGTCTTGATCCGGCTCGCTGGTAGGAATGTCAGGTACGGCTTCCATAGCCATAGTTAGTCGCCGTTGCCGCGCAACTCTGACAAGATCTTCGGTCGCGCCGCCGTTTTGCGTTGCCGGTCGGCGGGCATCCTCGGTCGGGAAGCGGAAGCACGCTATCGCCGCGCGCTCCGCCGCCGCAGTTGCCTACTGCTTGTCGTAGACAGCGGTCTGGTGGGTCGTGCCGCCTTTGGCCGTCTTTATCGCCGAGACCAGGGTCAACACCTTGCCCTTGCCCGATATCGTGCGGGTCGAATGGCCGACGACCTTACCGTCCTTCTTCAGTTCCGCCTTGACGGTGGTGCCATTGATCTTCTTCAACGATACCGCGTCCCAAGTCGCGGAACCCGTCCACGCATCGTCCTTGCCGTCATAGGTCAGGGTCGCTGACTGGGACACTGCCGAGCCGTCCGCGGCCACACCGGTGACCGTCGTCGTGATGCCGCCCGGAGCCACCGCATAGGTCCGGGTCTCGGATTTCGGGGCCGCGCCCGCTGCGTACTTGGACTTCTCAAGATTCAATTTCCAGGTGCCGATCGCCGGATCGGGTGCTTTCGCGGCAGATGCGACTGCCGTCAATGCAAAGGCCAGCATGGCGCTGATCGCCAGCGATTGAAGTAGCTTGCTCATGATCGGTTCCCCTGAAGTGGATTGATTGCCGTACAGCTCAATTCTCGATTCATCCCGAAGGCGCTACCCCGGGGTCGATCGGGTGCCGAGTATGCTCCTGTGATTCGCCGACCGGTACACTCTGCGCCGGGTAGTTGCTGCCCGGCGGCGTGGGCGGCCCGGCGCGTGAGGGGCAGGAACTGAAAGATGTGACCCCCTGATTGAGAGGACTTAGACTCTGCCTCCACGAAGTCTGTCCGGCCACATGAGGAGATTTGGATGCCCGCGGTCAGGCTGTGTCGGCTCAGCGTATTGATCGTGGTTGCGGGCTGTACGACGCAACCCGCCAAGGTTGCAAACGGCGGGCCGGACCTGCAGTGTCACTCTGAGCAAACGATAGGCTCACTGGTCACGCGATCCGTTTGCACCACCAGAGCTCAGCGGGCAGACCAGCAGGCCCAACTCAATGATCTGAGGCGAGCGGTCGAAGAGAAATCGGCCCAGGGCCCCACCCGCCCGGTGGACCCTCAGTTATAGCTCGGAAGTCCTCGAGCGCTCGAGCCGCTAGGATATGAAGACGTCCGCGACCGACTGCAGGATGGAGGTGAGTTCCTCGACGGCCCGTCCCGCGTCACCGTCGCGCAGTGCCTGCATCAGGCTCGAATGCATGGCGACCACGGGAGCGAGTCCGGCACCCATCGCCGCCAGGCGACGCAGCGCGATCCGGCCGCGCACGTCCCAGTGCAGCGAATCCCAAAGCTTCAGGAAGATGCAGTTGCCGCCCATCTCCACCAGGCTGCGATGGAAATTCAGGGCCCAGTCAATGTACTGCTCGGAATCCCCGCGCGCGACCGCCGCCGACATATTGGTGATACAGGACTGCAGCCGCTCTGCCTTGGCAGCGGTGAGCGGCAGGGCGCGTTCGATCGAGCGGATTTCCATCATCAGGCGCAGTTCGTACGACTCGCGCATTTCCACCGTGTCTTCCCCGCGCACCCGGGTCCCGCGATAGCGCTCGGAGGTCACCAGGCCCGTGCCCTCCAGTTCCCGCAGTGCTTCGCGGATCGGGGCCTGGCTGACATTGAACTCTCGCGCCAGGATCAGTTCCTTGAGCTGCATGCCGGCGGGGTAGGTGCCATCGAGGATGCGCGCCACCAGCACATCGCGGATGCGATCGCGCATGCAGACGCGTTTCAGGGCGGTGTCCATCAGAGGGTTGGCGAATTCAGGTGATCGGAGCTTGCCGACCAGCCGCCGCCGAGTGCCTGGACCAGCGTGACGGCGGCGTTCAGCCGCGCCGCCTGGGTTGCCAGCGCCACGCTTTGGGCGGCGAGGGCCGCGGTGTGAGTGGTGGTGACTTCGATATAGTCGGCGACGCCCGCCGCATAGCGCTCGTCGGCATGATAGGCCGCGCTCTGCGCAGATCTGGCGGCGGCCGCATCGGCGGCCTGCTCCTCGCCCAGTCGATGCACGGCCACCAGGCTGTCTTCCACTTCCCGATAGGCCGTCAGCGCGGTCTTGCGATAGTCGGCGACGGACTCCTCATAGGCGGCGCGCGCCTGCGCGTTGAGGGAGATCCGGCCACCGACATCGAGCAACGGCAACTGGCCACCGGGACCGACCGACCAGAACCGGCTCGGCGCACCGATCCAGTTGGCTGAGGAGACGCTTTCGAAACCGGCCGCCGCGGCCTGCAAGGAGAACACCGGGAACCAGGCCGCGCGCGCGACTCCGACGCCGGCATTGGCCGCGGCCACCTCCCGCTCGGCGCTCGCCACATCGGGACGTCGTTGCAGCAGGACCGAAGGCAATGCCACCTTGATGGACGGCGGTTCGGCGGCCAGCGGCGCCGGTGGCAATGTGAATGCCGATGGCGGCAAGCCGATCAGCACCGCAATCGCATGCTCCAGACGCGCCCGCGCCAGGCGGGTTGACGCCAGCTGCGCCCGCGCGTTCTGCCGCAGGGTGTCCGCCTGGTCGAGATCCGTGGCTGCGGCGACGCCGGTGTCGTACCGTCGCCGGGTCTGCTCCCAGGCGGTATCGAACTGCGTCACCGAGTCTTCCAGCAGCTTCACGATCGCATCATCGCCGCGCAGCGTGAAGTAATCGGTGGCCAGCTCCGCCTGCAGGGTCAGACCGAGGGCCGCCAGATCGGCGGCGCTTCCCTGGGAGCGTGCCCGGGCGGCGGCGGCGGTGTTGCGCAGGCGGCCGAACAGGTCGATCTGCCAGGCCACATCAAGTGACGCGCTGAAGTCATTGGCGGTCTTGCCGGCGGCCAGCGCGTTCGGCCCATTGAGCGAGGCGCGGCCGCGGATCGCCGAGGCCTCCACACCCAGCTGCGGATACTGCTGGGAGCGGGCCTGCCCGGCCAGTGCGCGCGCCTGCTGGAAGCGCGCGAAGGCGCCATGCAGGTCCGGATTGCCGGCCCGCAGCTGCTGCTGCAGCTCGTCGAGCTTCGGATCACCAAAGGCCTGCCACCAGTCCGCACGGGGCAGATCGTCGGCGGGCGCCGCCGGCGCCCACTCGCCGGCTTCCTTGTAGGCGGCGACGTCCTGTTCGAGCCTGGGCGCCACATAGGTGGGCGCCAGCGAGCAGGCGCTCAGGCAGGCGGACACGGCGCTGAAAATGAGGGCGCGTTTCACGATCAGGCACCGGCGGGGGGCTTGGGCTGCGATGCCGTGCCGCCGGAAGGCGCGAGCAGCCGCACGCGCGCGTGATCCAGCAGCGAATCCGGCGGACTCAGGATCACCTCATCCTGCGGGGTCAGGCCGTTCACGACCTCGATGGCCGACCCATAGTCGCGGCCGATGATGATGGACTTGAGAGTGACCTGGCCTGCGGCATCGACGGTGGCCACATGAATGCCATCGCTGCGGAACAGCAGGGTGTTGGCGGGCAGCTGCAGCGACATCCCCAGCGAGCCGGACGGCACCTTGAAGTGCACGTCCGCATAGGCGCCCGGCAGCAGCGCGCCATTGGCGTTGTCGACCTTCAGCTGCACCAGCAGCGAGTTGGTGGCAGGATCAATGGCATTGGCCGTTGAATCCATGCGGGCGCTGAAGGTCATGCCGGGATGATCCGGAAAGGACACCACGGCGCTGGTGGCCGGTCCCATCTGCGGGGCAAAGGCCTGCGGCACCCGTACGTACAGTCGCAGCTGCCGCTCATCGCTGATGCGGAACAGTTCCGGTCCGCTGCCGCCGCCAGCGGCGATCAGCCGGCCGACATCCGTCTCACGGGCGGTGATGATGCCATCGAAGGGCGCCACGATGCGCTGGAAGCCCGACAAATCGCGCAGCCGCTGCAGGTTCGCATTGGCGGACTGCAGCTGCGCCTTGCCGGCCTCGGCGAGACTCGCCTTTTCATCGGCATCCTGGCGCGACACGGAATCGGTCTTGCGCAGGGATTCCCAGCGCTCCGCCGTCACCGCCGCAATGCGTGCATTGGCCGCGGCATTCGCGACATCGGCCTCGGCCTGGCTCAGCTGTTGCTGAACCTCCGGCGTGTCGATTTCCGCGAGCAGCTGTCCGGCCTTCACCCGCGTGCCGATGTCCACCAGCCAGCGCTTCAGATAGCCGCTGGTGCGGGCGTAGATCGGCGCGTCGATATTGGCCTGCACCGTGCCCGGCAGGACCAGTTCGCTGCCCGCGGGGTCGGTGGGCTTCGGGTGAGTGGTGCTCACCGTGACGATGGCTGCGTCCTCGGTCGCCGCGGCGAGATTCGCGGCCGCGCGGTGCGCGGCGAGGATGCTCCAGACCAGGAAGCCGAGGGCCACCAGCGCCACCACGACGCCGATCCGGGCGAAGCCCTTCATCTGGAAGGGAGGTTGAGGATTCTCGGATGCGTTCATGATTGAGTCCGGCGGTTCATAGGGTCAGGCGTGAGAGATCGAGTGAGCGTGCGCCGGCTCCTGCGGGCGCCTGCGGCCATGCAATGCGGCAAATACCACCGGCACGAACAGCAGCGTGGCCACTGTAGCCAGCAGCAGTCCGCCGATCACGGCGCGGCCGAGCGGCGCATTCTGTTCGCCGCCTTCGCCCATTCCTAAGGACATCGGCAACATGCCGATCATCATGGCCAGTGCCGTCATGAGCACGGGGCGGAAGCGGGTGAATCCGGCATCCAGCGCGGCCTCCAGCGCGGTCGCGCCCTGGTTCATGCGGTCACGCGCAAAGCTCACCACCAGGATGCTGTTGGCGGTGGCCACACCCATGCACATGATGGCTCCCGTCAGTGCCGGCACGCTCAGGGTCGTGCCGGTGATGAGCAGCATCCAGGCAATGCCCGCGATGGCGGCCGGGAGTGCCGTAATGATGATGAAGGGATCCGTCCAGGACTGGAAGTTGATCACGATGAGCAGATACACCAGCAGGATCGCTCCCACGACGCCGATGGCCAGACCCGTGTAGGAACTGAGCATGGTCTGCACCTGGCCGCGCAGCACGATGTGCGTGGCCCGCGGCAGCTTGTCCTGGAGCGCTGCGATCCGGGCGTTGATGTCGTCGGCCACGGCGCCGAGATCCCGGTCCTGTACGTCGCCGTAGATGTCGATGAGGTTCTGGTTGTCGTAGTGGTAGACCACCCCGTCCGTCGTCCCCCGGGCGATCGTTGCGACGCCGCCCAGGATCTGCTGGTTGGCGCCAGAGGTCACCGGCACGTTGCGCAGATCATCCAGTGAGGTCATGCGGTACTGCGGGGTCTGCGCGACCAGCGGGTATTGCAGTCCGTTCTCCGGGTTCAACCAGTAGGACGGGGCGAGCTGGCTGCTGCCGGAAAGGGTGAGCAGCAGATTGTTGGCCACGTCCCGCTGGGTAATCCCCAGCTGCTGGGCGCGGCTGCGGTCGGTGTTCACGCGCAGCTCCGGCAGATTGTCCGGCTGCTCGATGCGGGCATCGACGAAGCCCGGAATATGCCGCACCGATTCCAGCAGCTGGTTGGCCACGTCGCGGTTCTTCGGGCTGGGTCCGGTGATCTGGATGTCGATGGGCGCGGGGATGCCGAAGTTCAGTATCTGGCTGACGATGTCGGCCGGCAGGAACGCAAAGGTGGCCCCCGGGAACTCGCGCGGCAGGTCGCGGCGCAGGATATGCACGTATTTCGAGGTCGCGGAGTGACCGGATTTCAGGGAAATCAGCACGTCCGCATCCGAACTGCCCACCGTGCCCGAGGTGCTGTAGGTGACGTTGATGCTGGACACCGCCAGGCCGATGTTGTCGACCACGCTGCCGATCTGGTCCGCGCGGAATCACCTTGCGTATCGCCGCCTCGACGTGATCGATGAGCCCGGCCGTATCCTCCACGCGAAAGCCCGTCGGCCCGCGCACATGCAGCTTGATCTGTCCGGCATCCACCTCGGGGAAGAAGTTCCGTCCCAGGAAGGGGTAGATGATCATCGAGGCGAAGGCCACGGCCAGGAATCCGATCATGAAGGGCCGGCTGTGCGCCAGCGCCGTCTGCAGCAGCTCGTGGTAGCGCGCGCGCAGTCGCCTCGAAGCGCGTCTCGAAGCGGCGCTGGAAACGCTGCCAGGCATTCGGCGTGGCCAGGGCGGCTTTTTCCTCGGCCGCGGTGCGCAGCCAGTACTTGCACAGCGTCGGGACCAGCGTCCGGGACAGCAGGTACGAGGTCAGCATCGCGAACACCACCGCCTCGGCCAGCGGCACGAACAGGTAGCGCGCGACGCCGGTGAGCAGGAACATCGGCACGAACACGATGCAGATGGACAGCGTCGAGACCAGCGCCGGCACGGTGATTTGCCTGGAGCCTTCGAGGATGGCCGGCGTCACGTCCATGCCCTCCTCGAGATGCCGGTTGATGTTCTCGATGGTCACCGTGGCGTCGTCCACCAGGATGCCGACCGCCAGCGCCAGTCCGCCGAGGGTCATCAGATTGATGGTCTCGCCCGGTGGCGCCCAGCAGAATGATCGAGGAGAGGATCGACAGCGGAATGGAGATGGCGATGATGAGGGTGCTGCGCCAGCTGCCCAGGAACAGCAGCACCATCAGGGCCGTCAGGGCCGCGGCGATCAAGGCTTCGGTGACGACGCCGCGGATGGCGGCGCGCACGAACACGGACTGGTCGCCGGTGGCCGCGATGGACGCGCCGTCCGGCACCAGCTCCCGGACCCTCGGCAGGCGGTCCTTGATGGAATTGACGATGGTGAGCGTCGAGGCCGAGCCGGTCTTCTGGATGGACATCAGCACCGCGCGCCGGCCATCGACGCGCACGACGTTGGTCTGCGGCGGATGCCCGTCATGCACGAAGGCCACATCGCGCAGGTAGGTCACGGAACCGTTGCGGCTGCGGATCGGCAGATCGTTGAGGGCATCGATGGTGACGGGACTGCGCGTTCAGGCGCACGTTGTATTCGGTGTTGCCGATCTTCTGCGTACCGGCCGGAATGATGAGTGCCTGGTTGGCAATGGTGGTGTTGATGTCGACCGGCGTGAGGCCCTGGGCGCGCAGCGCATCGGGCCGCAGATCGATCTGCACCTGGCGGGTGGCACCGCCGAAGGGATAGGGGATGGAGACCCCGGCGATGGTGGCGATCTGCGAACGCAGCGCCTGGTTGCCGAAGTCGAACAGCTGCGCCTCGGTGAGCTTGTCGCTGGACATCGCCAGCTGCAGGATGGGCACGCTGGAGGCGTTGTACTTGAGGACCAGCGGCGGCAGCGCGCCGGGCGGCATGTTGCGCAGCGCGGTCTGGCCGTAGGCGGTCACCTGGGACATGGCCAGGTCGATGTTCACCCCCGGCTGGAAGAACAGCTTGATGACCGCCATGCCGGGATAGCTCTGGGATTCGACATGCTCGATGTCATTGACGATGGTGGTGACATAGCGTTCCAGCTGCGCCGTGATGCGGCCGGAAATGTCATCCGGCGACATGCCCGTGTAATTGAAATTGACTGCAATGATGGGAATGGCGATGTCCGGGAAGATGTCCACGGGCATGCCGGCGCGCAGCGGTGTGCCAAGCAGAGTCAGGGCGCCGAGCAGGGGCAGCAGCAGGGCCAGGACGATGAAGGTGTAGGGGCGCTTCAGCGCCACCTCGACGATCCACATGGTGCGTATCCGATCGCTACAATCGATTATCGATAATCTCTACGGGAATTCGTTTCGCGACAAGTTACGCTTTAATCAATGTGCACCGGGTGGGATCCAACAAATTGATTTTAATAAGGATTATAGTCTGGGTGGTGGCTGCGTGGTTCGCGACGGCAAGCCTGGCCGCCGAACCGGCACCCGCCGTCCCCTGGCCGCCACCGTCCGGGACCGTCAGCTGGGAGGACCCGCCAGTCGTGCCGGCGCAGGGGTCGCCCGTGACCGTGCACTTGCTGAGCTTCAACGACTTCCACGGCAACCTGCAGACCCCGGCAGCGCAGGATGGAAAACGGCCCGCGGGTGGCGCCGCGGTGCTCGCGGCGTATCTTCGCCGGCAGCGCGCCCAGGATCCGGCCGGCACGCTCATCGTGCATGCGGGGGATCTGCTGGGCGCGAGTCCGCCCGTCACGCGCCTGCTGCATAACGAACCGGCCATCCAGTTCCTGAATCTGCTGGCCGATGAGGGTTGCGACTTCGGGCATGCGACCCACTTCTACGCCGCGGCCGACTGGCGCCGGCACCCGGATCCCTGCCATGTCATCGGCATTCCGGGCAATCACGAGTTCGACGCCGGCTCCCGGGAGCTGCTGCGGCTGCTCGAGGGCGGCAACGCGGCGACGGGACCGTTTCTGCAGAATCCCTGGCGCGGCAGCCGCGTGCCGTACGTGTGCGCCAATGTCCTGGACCAACGTACCGGCCGCACGTTGCTGCCGCCGCATGCCGTCGTGGTGATCCACGGGGTACCGGTGGGCATCATCGGCGCGGTTCTGAGGCAGACCCCGACGCTGGTTCCGGACTGGGCCAGCGCGGACCTCACGTTCACCGATGAGGCCGAGGCCATCAACCGGCAGGCCAGGGAGCTGGCGGCGCAGGGCGTGCACACCATCCTGGTGGTCATCCACCAGGGCGTCGTACCGGTGCCGACAGCTGCCGGTTTTGACTGGCACGGGCCGCTGTTGCGCATCGTCTCGCAGCTGGATCCGGGGGTTGATGTGGTGATCTCCGGGCACACCCACAACTTCACCAATGCGCTGATGCCCGATCGCGCCGGGCGGCAGGTGCTGGTGGTGCAGGCCTACTCCTATGGCGAGGCCTTCGGCGAACTGACGCTGAAACTGGATCGGCCCAGCGGCCGCGTGATCGCGAAGTCCGCGCGCGTGCTGCCGGCCTGGGCCGATGCCGGTGCGGGCTTGCATCCTGATGCGGCCGCGGCGCAACTCACGCAGGATGCCCTCAAGGCCCTCGGGCCCCGGGTGGCGCGCGTGGTGGCGCGCAGTCCGACCGCCCTCACGCGCGCCATGTCGGCGGCGGGCGAATCGGTACTGGGGGACCTGGTGGCCGATGCGCAGCGTGCGGCCCTGCAGGCCGACATCGGCCTGATGAATCCAGGCGGGCTGCGGGCCGACCTGGCCGCGGGGCCCATCACCTGGGGCGATGTGCTGACCGTGCATCCTTTCGGCAATCATATTCTGAAACTGAGGATGACCGGCGCGCAGCTATTGCAGGCGCTCGAAGAACAATGGACGAAGGACCCGGCTGCCATTCCGCGCGTCCTGAAGGCCTCCGGGCTGTACTACGAATGGGATCCGGCCAGGCCCGTCGGTGCCCACGTGGTGCGCGCCTGCGATGCGCACCATCAGCCGATTCAGGCCACTGCGATCTACCACGTCGCAGTGAACGACTTCCTGGTCGGTGGCGGCGATGACTTCAGGGGCTTTGGCAAACTGCCCGTGGAAGAGGTGGGGCCGCTGGATGCCGAGGCACTGGACAGGTACCTCAAGGCGCTGCGCGGGCCCATCCCACTGCCGGCGGGTCCGCGCATTTTCATGACCGGCACGAGTGCGCTGGCCTGCGCGCGAGCTGCCTCTCAGCCTACGTCCTCGCCGTAGTCCCGATCGGGATGATCGGTGGCACCCTGCTTCCAGTAGCCGCGCGTCGTCACCCAGCCGCGCGGCAGTGCGCGCTCCACCAGCAGCTGCCGGCGGATCCGGCGCATGGCATCGGCTTCGCAGGCCACGTAGACCTGGCCGCGGCCCGCGGGTTGCCGGAATGCGGCGACCGCGGCCGCCAGTTCCACGCCGGCCGGCGCCGTTGGGTCACGGCCGATGATCGGCCGCGCGCGATGCAGCCAGCGAATGTCGATATCCGCACGCGCGGCGCCGATCGCGAACTCATCGGCCGCATCGTTGACTTCCAGCAGTACCTGCGCGTGAACCTGACCGGGCAGGACTTCGAGGATGGTGGCGATGGCGGGGATCGCCGCCTCGTCGCCCGCGATCAGCAGCCACTGCGCCTGCTCGTCCAGCGCGAGGCTGCGTCCGGGGCCTGCGATCAGCATGGGCTGGCCGACCTGCGCCTGTTCGGCCCACAGCGAGGCGGGCCCTTCGCCATGCAGCACGAAGTCCACCGTCAGTTCGTGCCGGGCGGCGTCGAAGGCTCGCGGCGTGTAGGTGCGCGAGGGCGCGCGCAGGTCGGGGCCGTCCGGCCCCAGGATCAGCTTGATATGCGCGGCGGGACCATTCCAGTTGAAATCGGCGAGAGCCGGACCTGCGAAGACGATGCGCAGCATGCGCGGCGTCAGTCGCTGCACCCGCTGCACGGTAGCCGCAAAGCGCGGCTTGCGGGGCCGGGCCGGGGACGGGTCCACAGCGGAATTCACGTTGGCGCGACTAAGGCAGGCTGGCGGTGGGTGTCGTGCCGCCGGGCGCGCGGACCGCGCCTGCGGCCGGGGCGGCGGACGCATCAGTCCAGATGCGGGCCGTATCGATCTTGCCGGTGAGCAGCAAAGTGCCGTTGAGATTGATGCCGTCCATGGCGAAGACGTCGTAGAGCGCATCGAAGGAGCGCAGGTTGCCGCTGCGGGCGCTCAACTGCTGCAGCGAATCCGCATGGGTGATGCTTTCGGCCGTGTGCATCACCGCCACGTCGCGCGTGCCCGCGATGATCATGATCTGATTGCCGGAAGGCCCGGCGAAGGTCGCGAAGTATCCGAAGTCATGGTAGGTCTGCTCACCGGGGACGGGCAGCGCCGCCTGGCTGATGTACTTCTTGCCCGAGTTGCGATCGATCAGCACGTCGAAGGATTCACCGACGTCGAAGCGCGATCCGCTGAATACCAGGTCACTGAGCATGCCCATGCCGCTCAGATAGCCGATGTAGACGACATTCGAGGATTTCAGCATCTGCGCGGTGAGCTGTGAGGCGAGCACCACGCGCGTCCGGGCGTTGGCGCCCGCGAGCAGCGGCATCAGGTCCTTGAGCGCATAGGCCGCCGAGGTCGGCAGGTAGTTAAGCTGCATGTCCTGGTAGCGATCCGCGAATTCCGGATGCAGCTTCAGGTACTGGTCGAGATCCCCGGCGGAGTTGATGGAGAACTCGCGCACCAGGCGCTGCACCTCCATGTTCTTGTCCGTCTCGGCGAAGATGTAGTAGTCGCCCAGCACCACCAGCAGCGGGCGATCCGGCGCCAGGATGCGCGACCACAGCGGGTTGTCGAGCAGCGCGCTGGCGGGGCTGGTGCGATGAGTGTTCCACAGCAGCGCGCCGGCGAACAGCAGGTTGATGAGCAGCGAGGCGCCGAGGATGGGCCACAGCCAGCGCCGCGGTCTTGCCGCCGCGTGTGCAGCCGGGTCATCGCCCGGCGATTCGGCCGGCACCGGGATCGAGGCCATGGTGGGGCCGTCGGCGGAATCGGCCGCCGGCTCGGGCGCGGTCACGGCGTCCCGGTCATGGATGACGATCCGGTAGGCGCCCTTCGGGATGGTCAGTTGAATCGGATCGCTGCGGCCGGCCGCCGAGTAGTATTCTTCGAGCTTGCGGCGCAGCTTGTGGACGTAAACCCGAACCATGGCGTCCTGGGCAACGTCAAAACCAACGTCCTTGCCGAAGACTTCGATGGCGACTTCCGTCTCCTTGGGGGCCCGGCCGCTGGCGGAGCATTCGATCAGGAAGTCGAACAGCTTCTGAATGAGCTGCGAGCGACCCAGGGCACCGGTCGCGCGAATCCGGTCGGCCAGCGCCTGCAGCGAATCGGGGTCGGACATGGTATGCAGTGGATTTGGCGCGGGCGGCGATGCTAGCACGATTTGTTAACGTTAAATAACGCAATTAGAAACAGTGATTTAGCTGACTATTAAGGGTGTTATGGCGCACCATGCGCCAAATCCGCGATTTTCAGCAATGGGGGACGGCGGTGATCAAGGAATTCTGTACGTGGCTTTCGGCCACGTCGCTTAGCCAGCACATCCAGGATGCCCTGTGGGTGATTCCCACCGTGCAGACGGTGCATATCGTGTCCATCGCCATCGTCATGACCTCGATGGCCATGCTGGATCTGCGCCTGGTCGGCATTGCCGGTCGCCGGCAGACCCTCACCGAGATGGCGGCCCGCTTCCTGCCCTGGGTATGGGTGGCGCTGGTGGTGCTGCTGTGTTCCGGCGCCATCCTCATCATTGCCGAACCCGGCCGCGAGCTCATCAATCAGGTGTTCTGGCTGAAGATGTCCCTGCTCGCCGCGTCCTTGGCGCTGATCTGGACCTTCCAGTTCATGCTGCGACGCAGCAGTACGTTCTGGGATCGCAACCGGGTGGCGGCCATCCTGCTGGGGTCGGTATCGCTGGTCATGTGGGTGGGCATCATCGGCGCCGGCCGCTGGATCGCCTACGTGGAACACGGCTGAGCAGACAAGGGCGCATTCCTACACATGTTTAAGCAACTTCTGCAGGGGCTGGAAGCCACCCCCTGGGGCACCGCGGTCCGCGAGAACACCTGGCTGTTTCCCACCATCGAGTCCGTCCACGTGCTGGCGCTGGTCATGGTCGTGGGCTCCATCATGGTGGTGGATCTGCGGCTGTTGAACCTGGCGTCGCGCCAGCGCTCGGTCAAGGAGTTGACCGATGAGGTGCTGCCCTGGACCTGGACGGCCTTTGTCGCCGCCGCAATCACCGGCAGTCTGCTGTTCAGCTCCTCGGCGGTGCGCTACTCGGGTATCTGGCAGTTCGAGACCAAGATGTGCCTGTTGGTCCTGGCCGCCCTCAACATGGGCATCTTCCACCTCGGCGCCTTCCGCTCGGTGGCGCAGTGGGACCGCGCGCCCGCCCGGCCGCCGCTGGCGGCCCGACTGGCCGGCGGCATTTCGCTGGGCATCTGGCTGGTCATCGTCGCCCTCGGTCGCTGGGTCGGTTTCGTCTGAACTGATTTTCCCAATCGCCCCGCATGGGGCGGGCGACGCTTAGCCCTGCTGCGTTTACACTGCGCGAGGCCAAGGGGGGAGTGTGTTGCAAAAGCCAGTCAGGCCTGTCAGCCGGGTGATGGTCGCCGTTTCCATGTGCATCGTCGCTTGGGCTGCGCGCGGCACGGTCGCGGCGGCAGCGGGCGATCCGCCGAAGGCCATGCCGGACTTGAGCGGCGTATGGGAGGTCACCT
Organism: uncultured Pseudomonadota bacterium; assembly: GCA_963726995.1. Lineage (GTDB taxonomy): Bacteria > Pseudomonadota > Gammaproteobacteria > Steroidobacterales > Steroidobacteraceae > DAIDKA01. The sequence goes on along the minus strand of CAVSEP010000006.1, from coordinate 326,263 downwards.
TCGGTGTCCGGACCCGACCCGGACCGGGCCTCCCGGAACAGCCCACGCTGACCCCCGAATACGCCCAGAAGCTGGCGGACTTCAAGGCAGCCCAGGCCAAGGGCGAGGACGAGGAGACCCCGCAGGCCAATTGCGTGCCCCCCGGCATGCCGGCCATCATGAATCAGCCCTATCCCATGGAGCTGCTGTTCACGCCGGGCAAGATCACCGTCGTCATCGAGGCCTACAGCCAGACGCGGCGCATTTTCACGGACGGCCGCAAGCATCCCGATGATCCGGATCTCACCTACAACGGCCACTCCATCGGCCATTGGGAAGGCGACACCCTGGTGGTGGATTCGGTGGGCTTCACCCCGGATACCGCGTTGGGCCCCAGCCAGGGATACCGGCACAGCGACCGCATGCACATCGTCGAACGGTTCCGTCTCACGGCCCCCGACACCATGGAAGTGGTGACCACCATCGATGATGCCAAGGCGCTGACCAAGCCCTTCTCGGCGACCAAGCTGCTGGCGCGTCACCGCGACTGGGACATCGCCGAATACATCTGCGAACAGAACAACCGCAACCTGTCCAACGAGCGGGGCAAGGCCGGGATCATTCTCAATCACTGACACGCATGGCAGCGACACAAACATGAAACCGATCGTGACCCGAATCCGCAGCGGCGCCCTGGGGCTGGTGCTGGCGATGGGGATACTGCCCATCGCCGCCCTCGGCCATCACTCCTACGCCATGTTCGATCTCTCCAAGACCGTCACCCTGCAGGGCACGATCCGCGATTTCCAGTGGACCAATCCCCACAGCTGGATCTGGATCGACGTCCCCGATGCCCAGGGGGCCACGCAGCAGTGGGGCATCGAGGGCATGAGCCCCAACTACCTGGCGCGCCGCGGCTGGAGCAAGCACACGCTCAATCCCGGCGACAAGGTGAGCGTGCTGATCCACCCGCTCAAGGGCGCCGAGCACGGCGGCAGCTTCCTCAGCGTGACGCTGCCAGATGGCACCGTGATGCGCCAGTCGGGCGGCCCGCCGCCTTCATCGGCGCCGCAATAGATGCCCCTGACCGGCATGGAGCACTACCTGGTCCTCACCGCGGACCTGGATGCGACGCGCGACTTCTATCAGGATGCACTGGGCATGGCGCAGGGCTTCCGCCCGCCGCTGGGTTTTCCCGGCTACTGGATGTACCTCGGTGCCACGCCGGTGATCCATATCGCCGAGTGGCAGAGCTACACCGTGCATTCGAACGGCAAGGACATCCCGGTGACGCGGCCGGCGGCGAGTACCGGCGCGTTCGATCACGTGGCATTCAATGCCGAGGATTTCGAGGCCGTGGTGGCGCGCCTGGCGCGGCACGGCGTCACGCCGGCGCGCAATCTGGTGTCCAAGTCCGGCATGCGGCAGCTGTTCGTGTTCGATCCGAACGGCGTCAAGATCGAAATCAATTTCCGCGCACAATAACGACTTCAAGGGGGATTCATGGACAAGCTGCGAGGTTGGAAGTACCTGGCGGGCGCGCTGCTGCTGGCCGGTGCGATGGGCGCGCGGGCGGCGGCGCCCTGTGATCGCGCCTGCCTGGAGGGGTTCGTCGACCAGTACCTTGATGCGCTGCTCGCGCACAATCCCCAGGCGGTGCCCCTGGCGCCCGGCGTGCGCTTCACCGAGGACGGCCAGAAGCTCGCCATCGGCGATGGCCTGTGGCGCACCATGCACGCGAAGGGGCATTACCGGCTGTTCGTCGCGGATCCGCAGGCCGGCCAGGTGGCCTTCTTCGGCACCATCGAGGAGGAAAACCGCGATCCGGCCAAGGGCACGGCCGTGCTGATGGCGCTGCGGCTGCGCGTCAGGGACGGCAAGATCACGGAAATCGAGCAGCTGATGGTTCGCGACGAACGCCCGGCGCTCGCCATGGACGGTAAGAGCGTCGATCCGATCTACCTGGCCACGGTGCCGCAGGCCGAGCGGGTCTCACGCGCGCAAATGATCGCCACCGCCGACAAGTACTTCAGCGGCATGCAGAAGAACGATGGCAAGGGTGATTACCCCTTCGCCGATGACTGCAACCGGCTCGAGAACGGCGGGCAGACGACCAATGCGCCGACGCCCGCCGGACAGACCCGGCCGGATCCGAAGACCTCCAGCAATTACTCCGCGCAATGGAGCTGCATGGAGCAGTTCAAATCGGGCCTGCTGCATTTCGTCAGCCGCATCCGCGATCGGCGCTATGTGGCGATCGACGAGGAACGCGGCATCGTCTTCGCCTTCGGATTCTTCGACCACCAGGGCGGCGACACGCGGCACTTCAAGACTCCGGACGGCCGGGACGTCGTGGCCGGCCCGGTGCAGCCGTGGACCTGGGAGATCGCCGAACTGTTCAAGGTCCAGGGCGGCAAGATACACCGCATCCAGGCGGTCCTGCAGCGCAGCCCCTTCGGCATGAACTCCGGCTGGAGCACCTGGAAGCAGGGCATGTCGGACAAGGCGCGCGACGTCAGCATGCAGTAGCCGGGCGCGCACGGCTGCTACAGCTGCAGGGTGCGCAGCTGCCGGTTGGTGGGTTCGTCGGCCGGCTGCGCGCTCTTCGCCTGCTTCAGGAAGGCCACCATGTCGGCCGGCGACAAGGGGTGACTGATCAGGTAGCCCTGCACCAGGTCGCAGCCCAGGCGGCGCAGCAGGTTCCAGGCTTCCTGGGTCTCGACGCCTTCGGCGACCACCTTCAAGCCCATGTTGTGGGCGAGTTCGATGGTGGACATGATGATGGTCACGTCGTCCCGGCGCTCATGCGCCCGGACGATGAATGAGCGGTCGATCTTCAGTTCATCCAGCGGCAGGCGGCTCAGCTGCGACAGGGACGAGTACCCGGTGCCGAAGTCATCCAGGGAAAAGCGCACGCCGGCAATGCGCAGCAGCTGCATGTTGCGCACCGCCAGCGCGGGGTCGCGGATCACGGCGCCTTCCGTGATTTCCAGCACCAGCTTGGTCGGCGGCACGCCATGCTGGCGCAGCGTCTCCAGGACCTCGTCGCCGAGCTGGGTATCGAGCAGATCCGGTGCCGACAGATTCACGGCAACGTCGATGTCGATGCCGTCGCGGCGCCAGGCGGCCATCTGGCGGATCGCGGCCCCCAGCGCCCAGCTGGTCAGGCGGCGCGCGCCACCGGTCTGTTCGGCAATGGGGATGAACTCTCCGGGTGAGACGAATCCAAGCTGCGGATGCGTCCAGCGCGCGAGCGCCTCGAGGCTGCGGACCCGGCCGTTCACCAGATCCACCTTGGGCTGGTAGACCAGCGTCAATTCCTGCCGCTCGATGCCGCCGCGCAGGTCCCCCGCCAGCGCCAGCCTGCGCCGCAGTTCCTCCTCGCGTCCGGGCCGATAACTGGCGATGCGACCGCGCGCCTCGCTGGCATCCTCCAGAGCCGTATGCACGTGGCGCAGCAGATCCTCGGCGGTGCCGCCATGGTCCGGCGCGCAGCACATGCCGGCGTTGACGTGCAGATCGAGGCTTACCGCCAGCAGGCTGAATCCGGCGCGCAGCGAGCCGACCAGCTGCTCGGCGAGCAGCGCGGCGCGAGTCAGGGAACAGCCGCGCGCCAGCACCAGGAACTGCGCGGACCCCAACCGGGCGGTGAGATCGTTCTCGCCGCAGTTCTGCCGCAGCCGTCGTGCTGCCTCCCGCAGTGCTTCGTCAGCGACGCGATGGCCCAGGGAAGCGCTGATCTCGCCGAGGTTCTCCATTTCGAGCAGGATGAGCGCCACCGGCGGCGCGGGCGTGGCGCGCAGCAGCTCCTCCAGGTGCTTTTCGGCGTAGGGGCGATTGGGCATGCCGGTGAGGGCGTCATGGTGCGCGTCATGGCTGATGCGCGCCTCGCGCTCCGCGATGCCCTGCTGCATGGCGTTGAAGGTCGCGGCGAGACTGCGGAACTCATCGCCGCCACGCACGTCGACGGCCTGGTCGTAGGCGCCGCCCTGGATGCGCTGCGCGGCGCGCACCAGCTCGCGGATCGGTCGGGTGGCGCCGCGACTGAGCAACAGGGCGATGGCCAGCGCTGCTCCCAGGGCGATGCCGCCGATGCCCGCCAGCGCGTTGCGCTGTGAGCGATATGGCGCCATCACGTCGTCCATGGGCTGCTGCAGCACGATGGCGGCCGACTCCGCGACATCGCCGAGGCGTGCCACGTAGGTCAGATAATCCTGATTGCCGAACCGCAGTGACTGCGAGGTCCCGCTGACGGCCGGCAGCTCGTGGCGCTCGGCCAGCGCGGCGCGCTCACGGGCCGGCAGGGTGGAGGCCATGAGATTCACGGTGGAACCCTCGCCGGCCAGCACGCTGACTTGGTCGCCGACGAGATCATGGACGTGTGCCGCCAGGGTATCGTCCACCGCGAAGCCCATCGCGATCCAGGCGATGGTGTCCGGCGCCTTGATCGGCGCCACGACCAGCTGATACAGGTGATCACCCAGCACCACCAGATGCACATCGTCGCGGCCGCTGGTCATCGAGTCGACCAGGCGTTCCACGGTCGAGGCGTGGTCCGAGACGTACGGGGAATTCGACGTGAGCAGCCGGCCATTCGTGTCCATGAGCAGGACCAGGTCGGCGCCGACGCGCTTGGAGTGGTTGGTGGCCGCCGAGAGCATCGTGTCCGCATCGCCCTTGGCGATGAGTTCGCGGAAGCTGAAGTCCTTGGCGAGCACCGACACCGTGCTGGCCAGCTGGTCCGCGCGCAGGCGCATGAACTGCTGCACGACCTGCGCGCCCGAACGCAATTCCTCAACCGCCCGCACGTTGACCTGGTGCTGCGTGCTCCACAGAACTGCGACCAGCGTCACACTCTGGGTGGCGACCACCAGACCGATGATCAGTGCGAGAAGCCGGTTGCGAAAACTGTTCATGTGATGCGTTCAAATACCCTGCGGAATGGTAGTCTCGGATGCGCAACTCAGACGAGCGTTGGGACACAGTAGTGAGAATCAACGCACGCGGATTAAGGCCGATGCAGCACACGCAGGGCATTACATCGGGTAAGTCCCAGGGATCGGCCGCGGCGGTTGCGTTGGTGCTGCTGGCCGTGGGTCTGTGCGGCGCAGCATGGGCGACGGATCTGCAGATCCGGGTGCTGCAGTCCAATGGCAGTCCGCTGCCGGGCGCTGTAGTCAGCGTGCACGCGCTGGGATCTGGCGTGCCGGCCGCGGCGCCCATCCAGGCCGTGATGGATCAGGTCGATCTGGCCTTCCAGCCGGACCTGCTGGTGATCCCGGTGGGATCGACCGTCAGTTTCCCCAATTCCGACAAGGTCGGGCACGAGGTCTATTCATTTTCGTCTGCGCATCCCTTCAAATTGGGGCTGTATCGCGGCACGCCGCGCATGCCTGAACTGTTCGATCGCGCGGGACTCGTGACGCTGGGATGCAATATCCACGACGCCATGCTGGCCTACATCCTGGTCACCGACGCGGCGTACTACGGTCGTACCGGAGCGGATGGAATCTTCACCCAGTCGGACGCGGCGCGCGGCAAGTACCGTGTCGAAGTCTGGAGTCCGCGGCTGCAGGAGCCGGGGCAGCTGCTGCGTCGTGAGGTCGTGGTGAATCCCGGCGAGCATGTCGTCACCGAGCTGCGCACCGACCACGCCCTGCGCCCGGCGCAATTGCAGAAACGGCCGCACTCCTGGGATGCCTACTGATGGCGGCGCGACGCGCCAGCCTCTGCGGCGCCGCCTTGCTGGGCACGCTGGCGATGGCCGGCGTGCATGCGACCGAGTGGGATGCGTCGCTCGATATGCGGCTGGTGGCCGCGGATTCGTCGACCTCGTATGCGGATGGCGGCTTCGCCGTCGTGCGTTACGGCGACAACCGCGATGGCATGCAACTGGGTCGTGCGCGCTTCGCGCTGGCGCAGGAAATCGGCGACCTGTTCACCTTCAGGCTCGACGCATCGGCCTGGGGACAGCACGACAAGAATCCCGTCGACCTCACCGAGGCCTACCTGCAGCTGCATCCGTATCCCTGGGGGGACTGGCGCACGCGCGTGAAGCTCGGCGCCTTCTACGCACCCCTGTCGCTGGAGAATCGCGCCGATGGCTGGGAGTCGCCGTACACCCTGTCCTCATCCGCGATGGACAGCTGGGTGGCGCAGGAACTGCGCACCATCGGTACGGAATTCAAGCTGGAATGGCTGGGGACGCACTCCGGGCATGACTTCGATGTGGGCGCAGCGTTCGGCGTCTATGGCTGGAACGAGGGCGGCGGCACGGCGCTCACCCGTTCGGGGTTCACGATCACCGACTGGCAGGGGAGCCTGTTCGGCAGAGTGGGTCGCCCCAACGCTGTCTTGCCGCCGGTCAACGAATATCACCAGTTCGACAACCGCGCGGGCACCTACCTCGGTCTGGACGTGCACTATCGGGATCGGGTGACGCTCGAGGGACTGCACTACGACAACCACGCGAACCCGGCCGCCTACAGCAAGTTCACCGATGACTACGCCTGGCAGACGCGCTTCGACAGCGTGGGACTGCGGGCCGAGACCGATGCGGGCTGGACGGCCATCGTGCAGTGGATGGATGGCGTGACCTTCGTCGATCCGGAGGAATTCGGCCTGCTGCGCTGGGACTTCGTGACCCGTTATGCGCTGCTCTCGAAGCGCAGCGGTCGAAGCACGCTATCCGCGCGCTACGACGACTTCTCGGTAAGTGCCAGGCAGGCATTTCCCCTGGGTGATCAGGGCGGCCATGCGCTGACGCTCGCCTATCGCCTTGAACCGGATGCCCACTGGCGCCTTACGCTGGAGTGGGTGCGGGTCCGCGGCTTCCAGACCAATCGGGCCATTTTCGCCGGCGATGCGCCGTTCGCCACCATGAGCAACCTGCAGCTGGCCATACGGTACGCCCTGAGCAGCCACTAGCGGCGGCGCCCTCGCCCCCCCGGGGCGCTCCCCTGTGCAGCCCCGGAATGGCCGATTTGCCGCACGGCTGTGGCGCGGGATCCCGGGATGCCGCAAAATCGCGGGCCGCGACGCCGGGTGATTAGCGAGGGACAACAATGAACAATTCACGACGCAAGATCGCGGCACTCGCGGTGCTGCTGGCCGCAACTGTGTTGACCATGACCGCGGCACCGGTACTGGCCGAGGAGTCCAAGGCGAGCGGCCCGCAGGGCGATACCTGGGCTTCCGTCGCCAAGCTGCCGGACTGGCAGGGCATCTGGGAGCTGAATTGGCGGGGCGCGGGTCTTGCAGCCGCGCGCCCGGCGCCGCCGAAGCTGACGCCGGCGGCGCAGGCCAAACTGGACGCGTACCGCAAGGCGCAGGAGTCTGGCAAGGACCTGCAGCCGGACCAGGCCAATTGCCTGCCGCCCGGGATGCCCGGGATGATGACCCAACCCTATCCCATCGAATTCCTGTACAGCCCCGGCAAGGTGGCGATCGCGGTCGAGGCCTACATGCAGCTGCGCCATGTCTTCACGGATGGACGAGCTCATCCCAAGGATCCAGACCCGCTGTTCAACGGCCATTCCATCGGCCACTGGGAAGGTGACACCCTGGTGGTGGACACCGTGGGCTTCGTGCCCTGGAGCATGATTTCACCCGGAATCGGGCACAGCGAAGACATGCGCATCGTCGAGCGGATCCGCCGCACCGGGCCCGATTCCATCGAGATCAAGCAGACCATCACCGATCCGAAGGTGCTCCTCGAGCCCTGGACGGTGTCGCACTTCTACACCCGGGTGAAGGATGACCTGCGCGAATACGAGTGCGAACAGAACAATCACGATAGCGCGGACGAGGAAGGTCGCCCCGGTATCAAGGTCAACTAGCCGAATTGCAGGAGTGCACACATGAACATTTCTCGCCGAATGGCAATGGCGCTCGTCGCGGCAGCGGCCGCAGTCGCAACCGGTGGCGCCAGTGCGCACCATTCCACCGCCATGTTCGACATGCAGAAGTCGGTGGTGCTGAACGGCACGATCAAGGAGTTCCAGTGGACCAATCCACATACCTGGATCGTGTTCGTGGTACCCAAGGCTGACGGTGGCGTCGAGGAGTACGGCATCGAGGGCATGAGCCCCAACTACCTGGCGCGCAATGGCTGGGACAAGCACACGCTCAGTTCCGGCGACAAGGTCGAGCTGACCATGCATCCGCTGAAGGATGGCCGCAAGGGCGGATTCGATGTCAGCGTGAAGCTGCCGGACGGCAAGGTGATGTACAACCTGCCGCACGGACCTTAAGCAGCAGGCGCCCAGGAAAAAGGCCCGGAAGCCCGTGATTTTGGGCTTCCGGGCCTTCTGTTCTTCGGGGTGCCCCGAAACGGCATTCCTGCCGTTTCAGTCATCCATCAGGAAGCTGCGCAGCTGCTCGCTGCGGCTGGGATGACGCAGCTTGCGCAGCGCCTTGGCTTCGATCTGCCGGATGCGTTCGCGGGTGACGTCGAACTGCTTGCCGACCTCCTCGAGGGTATGGTCGGTGTTCATGTCGATACCGAAGCGCATCCGCAGGACCTTGGCCTCACGCGGAGTGAGTTGCGCAAGGACCGAGTGGGTGGTCTCGCGCAGGGACTCCGAAGTGGCCTGATCGATGGGTGAGGCCACCGAGGTATCTTCGATGAAATCCCCAAGGTGCGAATCCTCGTCGTCGCCGATCGGAGTCTCCATCGAGATGGGCTCCTTGGCGATCTTCAGCACCTTGCGCACCTTGTCCTCGGGCATCTCCATGCGCACCGCCAGCTCTTCCGGCGTGGGCTCGCGACCCATCTCCTGCAGCATCTGCCGGGAGATGCGATTGAGCTTGTTGATGGTCTCGATCATGTGCACCGGAATACGGATGGTGCGCGCCTGGTCGGCGATCGAGCGGGTGATGGCCTGGCGGATCCACCAGGTCGCATAGGTGGAGAACTTGTAGCCGCGACGGTATTCGAACTTGTCGACCGCCTTCATCAGGCCGATGTTGCCTTCCTGGATCAGATCCAGGAACTGCAGGCCGCGGTTGGTGTACTTCTTGGCGATCGAGATCACCAGGCGCAGGTTGGCCTCGACCATTTCCTTCTTGGCGCGCCGCGCCTTGGCCTCGCCGATCGAAACGTCGCGGTTGATTTCCTTCAGGTCATTGATCGACAGGTGGTACAGCGTCTCCAGGACGCCGAGCCGATTCTGGCGCCGCTCCACCTCTTCCTTGAACTTGGTCAGCGGCGCGGAATACTTCTTCCCCGCCTTCATGTGCTTCTGCAGCCAGCGGGCGCTGGTCTCGTTCTTCGGGAAGGTCGCGATGAAGTCCTTGCGCGGCATGCCCGAGTCGCGCACCGCGATGATCATGATCTCCTTCTCCAGCTGGCGGATCTCGGAGATGTGCCCGCGCAGGTTGAGAATCAGCGCATCGAACATGCGCGGGGAGAGCTTCAGCTCCATGAATTCATCGGACAGCTTCTTGCGCAGCTTCAGGGTCTTCGGATCCTTGGCGCCGAGCTTCTCGATGGCGCTCAATACATGGGTGAAGACCTTATTGATGGAGGCAAAGCGGCGGGCCGCCTCTTCCGGATCGGGACCCGTGTCGACCGCTTCCTCGGCGTCGTCCGCGTCGTCGCCTTCCTCGCGTTCCTCGGCACCCGCGGGCGGCTCCGTGACCAGCTCCATCTTGGTGGGATTCTGCGGCTGGGCAATCACATCGGGCGCGTTCGGATCGATGAATCCGACGATCACATCCACCAGGCGCGACTGGCCGGCCTTGACCGGCTCGTAGGCCTTGAGCAGGAAATCATAGGTGGCCGGATACATCGACAGCGCGCCGCGCACGGTATCCAGGCCTTCCTCGATGCGCTTGGCGATGCGGATCTCGCCCTCGCGCGTCAGCAGCTCCACCGTGCCCATCTCACGCATGTACATGCGCACCGGATCGGTGGTGCGGCCCAGTTCCGCGTCCAGCGCGGCGAGCGCCGCGGCCGCCTCCTCGATGGCTTCCTCATCCGCCGGCTGCGAGGGCTCGGAGGCCAGCAGCGACGCGGTGTCCGGTGCCTTCTCGTACACCGGAATGCCCATGTCGTTGATGGTGTTGACGATGTCTTCGATCTGCTCCGGATCCACGATCTCGGAGGGCAGATGGTCATTCACCTGGGCGTAGGTGAGATAGCCCTGCTCCTTGCCGCGGGCAATCAGCAGCTTCAGCTGCGACTGGCGATCCTCGGGCACGCCCGCGGGACGCGCCGCCAGGGTCTTCTTGTCCTTCTCCGCCAGCAGTTTCGCGGCGGTCTTCGGATCAATGCTCGCGGCGGGCGCCGTCGCGCCGTGGGCTTTGCCGCCCTTCTTGGCAACCGGCGCGGGCGCGGGTGTGGGGGCAGCGGCGGCCTTGCGGCCCTTCTCCGCAACGGCCGGGGCGGGAGGCGCCTTGCGGGCGCCTTCCGGGGCGGCGGCCGCGTGCGAGGCGCCGGATTTCTTGGCGACAGCCGCCTTGGCCGGCTTCTTCTCGGGTTGAGCGTGCTTCTTGCTGGCAGCAGTGGGCTTCGGCTTTACTTTCATGGTGAAGCTGGTGCAACCCCGTATATTTGGTGTGAGTGCCTCAATGTGAGTCCCCGTCTAAGGCAACTCAAGGGGCATTTGGGCAAACCACGGATTGTATTTCACAACCCGCGCCCTGCCAAATTCAAAGCGCCTTCCCGGTTCAGGGCTGGCGCGCAAGATCAAACATAAGTTGTTGAAGTTCAAGCTTTTCTTCCTTCGACAAGCCCGCGTTACGATCTTTTTCCAACAAGGCGTCCAGCTGTCGGCGCACCGACTCCTGATGTAGACGCCCCAGCGCTTCGTCCAGTTCCCGCTGGGCCGCCGCCGCATCCCTGACCATGGCTTCCAGCCCCGCCAGCTTGGCCAGATGGGGCTCACCGGGACGGCCCCGCCAGCGCTCCAGTACCTGCGCCGTGCTCTGTGCCGGAGTGATGCGCAACTCATCGATCAGCGCGGACAGGACATCGATCCCGGGTTCCTCCAGCGCCCGGATGCGCTGCAGCCGCTCTTGCGGGATATCGGCCGCGATCTGCGGAAAATGAAGCAGCAGTCTCACGGCCTGGCGCACCAGGCTGCCGCGCCCGGCTCCCGACTGGGCGGACTGCGTCGCCGTCGCCCCCTCGCCGATCCGGATTCCCAGCAGCTCCGCAATGCCTTCCGGGGTGCGCTGGAAGCCGAAGGCCTGTGCCAGCCGTTCGGTCAGCAAGCGCCGGTAGACACCCTCCGGAACCTGCAGCAGCAGGGGACGCGCGGCCTGCGCCACCTTGGCCCGACCGTCGGCGCCGCGGGTCATCACCCGCTCGCCCAGTTCCCGCACGAAATACTCCGACAGTGGCAGGGCCTCGGCGGCGAGGCGCCGCTCGAAGGCTTCGCGGCCCTCCTTGCCCACCAGGGTGTCCGGATCCTCGCCCTCGGGCAGGAACAGGAAGCGCAGCTCACGCCCCTCGATGGCCTCGGGCAGCGCGTTCTGCAGCGCGCGCCAGGCGGCGGCGCGCCCGGCCCGATCGCCATCGAATGAGAATATGACCTCGCTGACCAGCTGGAAGACCCGCTTCAAGTGGTCGGCCGTGGTCGCGGTGCCGAGGGTCGCCACGGCGTAGTGCACACCGGCCTGATGCAGCCGCACCACGTCCATGTAGCCTTCCACCACCAGCAGGCGCTTCAGCGGCGCGCGACTCTGGCGCGTTTCGTACATGCCGTACAACTCGCGGCCCTTGTGGAACAGCACGGTCTCCGGGGAGTTCAGGTACTTCGGTTCCCCCTTGTCCAGCACCCGTCCGCCAAAGGCGATGACGCGACCGCGCGCATCGCGGATGGGAAACATGATGCGGTCGCGGAAACGGTCGTAGAAACGCTCGCCGCCGCGGGGCGCCGGCGCGTCGCTGCCGCGCTCGATGATCAGGCCGCACTCACTCAGCTGCTGGCGGGCCTCCTCGCTGGTCCCGAAGCGGCGCAGCACCTCGTTCCAGGAATCCGGCGCGTAGCCGATGCTGAAGCGCTTCAGGGTGTCCGGCTGCAGCCCGCGCCGCGCCAGGTACTCCAGGGCGCGCGGGGTGGTTTCCAGCGTCGCCGCATAGAAACGCGCGACCTTTTCCATCAAGTCGAACAGCGACTCATTGCGCTTCGGGGGCGGCGCGGCACCTCCCTCGTGCGGCACGGTCAGTCCCAGCCCCTGCGCCAGCTCCTCCACCGCTTCCGGGAAGGGCAGCCGGTCGTGCTCGATGAGAAACCCCAACGCCGTGCCATGCGCACCGCAGCCGAAGCAGTGATAGAACTGCTTCTCGGGGCTCACCCAGAACGAGGGCGTCTTTTCATTGTGGAAGGGGCAGCAGGCGCGGTATTCGCGACCGGCCTTCTTCAGCGGCACACGCAGGCCGATCACCTCGACGATGTTGGTGCGCTCGATGAGCTCGTCGATGAAGCTCTGCGGAATCCGGCCCATGCCGGTGAGGCTACCGGGTGCCTCAGGGTCCGACAACCGCCTTCAGCGCAGGTGTGGTTTCGCGGCCCGCCGCCTGCGGCGGCGCAGTGAGCTGCAGCTGCTCCAGGGGCACCGCTTGGCGGATATGGAAGCCCTGCGCGAAGTCCACGCCGATCAGCGCCAGGGCGGCCAGCACGCTCTCGTTCTCGACGCATTCCGCCACGGTGCGCACGCCCATGATCCCGCCGATGCGATGGATGGTCTCCACCATGGCGAAGTCGATGGGGTCGGCAGTGATCTTGCGGATGAAGGCGCCATCGATCTTCAGGAAGTCGATGGGGAGGTTGCGCAGATAGGAGAAGGAGGACATCCCGCTGCCGAAGTCATCCAGGGCGATCGGGCAGCCCATGGCCCGCAGCCGGTTCATCAGCTGCGAGGCCTGGGCAAGATTGGCCACCGCCGCCGTCTCGGTCAGCTCGAAACCCAGATGCACGCCGCGCAGAGCGCTTTCTGCCAGGCACTCGGCGACGAAATCGGCGAGCTTCGGATCGCACACGGATGTGCCTGAGAGATTGACCATGCAGGTGGGCAGGGGCTGCCCGCGCCGGCGCAGCCAGGTGAGCTCGCGGCATACCCGCGCAATCACCCAGCGATCGATGCGCGCCATCAAGCCGTAGCGTTCGGCGGCCGGGATGAAGGCCATGGGCGCGATGAGCTCGTCCGCGGGCCCGAGCATGCGCAGCAGCATCTCGAAGCGGCGCGAAGGCAGCGGGCCGTCAGCTTCCAGGGGCGCGCCCACCGGGCAGATTTCCTGCGCCACCACCACGAAGCGCTCATCGTCCAGCGCGGCATGCAGGCGCTCGACCCACTGCATCTCGCCATGGCGGACCTGCACCTGGCGGTCATTGGGGTGATAGATCTGCACGCGGTTGCGGCCATTGTCCTTGGCCAGGTAACAGGCCTGGTCGGCGCCGCTCAATGCGTCGCTGACCGAGGGCACGCCCTCATCCAGCGCCAGCATGCCTAAGCTTGCGGTCATCGCGAAGATCTTGCCCTCGAACCGGAAGCGCAGGCCGCTGATCTGCAGCAGGATGTCGTCGGCCAGCGCCAGGGCCGCCTCGCGCGTGCGGCGCGGCAGCAGCACGCCGAACTCATCGCCGCCCAAGCGCGCCAGGACGTCATCCGGTTGCAACCTCGCGCGCAGCAGCCACGACACTTTCTGGATGAGTTCATCGCCGGCGGCGTGACCGCAGGTGTCGTTGATCACCTTGAACTGATCCAGGTCAAAGTACAGCAGCCACCAGTGCGCCGCATCGCGCACCCGCTGCGCAATGGCGACTTCAACCCGCGCCTCGAACTCGGCGCGGTTGGTCAGGTCGGTCAGGGAATCATGGGTGGCCTGGTGATGCAGCGAGGTGGCCAGCTCCCGCAGCGCGCCTGCCATGCGCTGGTCGCGACGGAACTGCGCCCGCGACCGGCTGATGCCGGCCAGCAGCAGCAGGGCGCAGCCCAGCGGCAGCACCAGCAGCACGAAGCCACCGATCTGGCGTGAGGCGGTGCTGAGGGTTGCGCCAAATTCCATGGCCATGGGCACCACGCGCAGGTGCAGGTCATCGACCTGCGCGAGCAACGTGCGCAGCTGTTGCGGGTCGGCATGGCCACTGACAATCTGCGCCTGCACCAGCTCGGCGCGCTGCTTCATGCCGACGATGAGCGTGTCCGCACCGCTCCAGAGCGACACGGCGTGCGCCATGAGCGGCTGATGCTGGAACAGGCGAAACAGCACCATCATCCCGGTGATGTCCCCCGGGGCATTGCCGCCCGCCAGCAGCCCGCGGCGCGCCAGCCCGTAGTCGGGGTGCGCCGCCTGCAGTTGCAGCCGCGCGATGCGGTCCCCTTCCGGGACCGCCATATTTTCCAGGTACTGCTGGTAGTTCGCCGGGTCGCGGCGGGCGGCGTAGCGGTGCAGCTGCTCCACGGCCTGGTGTTCACCGATCGACCAGCGGGCCTGGCCGTAGACGTAGGCGCGCAGCCCCGAGATCACGAGCACGCTGAGCAGGCTCAGAAGGAGCATGAGCGACATGATCACCAGCAGGGGCCAGATGGCCGATACGAGCTTGCGATCCTGCGTGGCGGACGAAGGCGCGGGTTGGCCCGGCATTTGGGCTGCGGTCCTTTCAGATCAAAGGCCTATACCTGGGCCGATGCTGGCATGACCGATCAGTGGTCGATAGGACCTGCGTCGCAGCACGATGTTCAATAATGACCTGCTGCGTCGCAGCAGGGGGGTCAGTCAGGTGCTGAGCAGAGCCTTGATCCTGACACTGAGGGCGCCCATGTCGGTGCGGCCCTGGACCTGGGGTTTGACGGCCGCCATGACCTTGCCCATGTCCTTCATGGAAGCCGCACCGGTGCCGGCAATCGCCGCCCGGATCAGGGATTCGACTTCCGAATCGGCCAGCTGCGCGGGCAGATAGCCTTGCAATACCGCCAGTTCCGCCGATTCCTTGGCGACCAGGTCGGCGCGCGCGCCGGCTTCGAACTGAGTGATGGACTCGCGGCGCTGCTTGATCATCTTGTCCAGCACGGCGAGTACCTGGGTGTCATCCAGCTGGATGCGTTCGTCCACTTCCCGCTGCTTGATGGCGGCCAGGACCAGGCGAATGCCGGCCAGGCGCTCCTTGTCGCCGGAGCGCATCGAGGCCTTCATGTCCTCGGTGATGCGTTCCTTCAGTGACATGGCGGACTAGCGGGCCGAACGCATGCCGTCGCGGGAGACGCGCTTCATGTGGCGCTTGATGGCTGCCGCCTTCTTGCGCTTACGCTCCTGGGTGGGCTTTTCGTAGAATTCGCGGCGGCGCAGCTCGGTCAGAATCCCGGCTTTTTCGCAGGCGCGCTTGAAACGGCGCAGGGCCGCATCGAAATACTCATTCTCGCGAACACGAACGCTCGGCATTGGAACCTCAAGTCCTTGATCTACCGGCATTTTGCCGGGTTAGGTAGCAGGATCGGGGTGGCGATTCTAAATACCCGTGCCGCAAAAGGCAAAGATTTCCCCGGCAATCACCTTCTAAACTTGCCGCCGTGAGAATCCTCGCCCTCGAGTCCTCCTGTGATGAAAGCGCCGCCGCCGTGCTCGACAGCCACGCGGGGCTGCTGGCGCACTCGCTCTTCAGCCAGGTCGAACTGCACCGGATCTATGGCGGGGTGGTGCCCGAACTGGCCTCCCGCGATCATGTGCAGCGACTGTTGCCCCTGCTGCGCGAGGTGCTGCGCGCCTCGGACACCGAGCCGCGGCAGCTCGATGGCATCGCCTACACCGCCGGTCCCGGCCTGGTGGGGGCCCTGCTGACCGGCGCGGCGCTGGCGCGCTCGCTGGCGTTTGCCTTAGGCATCCCGGCGCTGGGCGTGCACCACCTCGAGGGGCATTTGCTGGCGCCGCTGCTGGAGAGCGATCCGCCGCCGTTTCCGCACGTGGCTCTGCTGGTCTCCGGCGGCCACACCATGCTGATCAGGGTGCAGGCCATCGGCGCCTATCGGGTGCTGGGCCAGACGCGCGACGATGCGGCCGGGGAGGCTTTCGACAAGACCGCCAAGCTCCTCGGCCTGCCGTATCCGGGCGGACCGGAACTGGCCCGGATTGCCGCCCTGGGCCGCGCCGGGGCGTTCGTGTTCCCGCGCCCCATGCTCGACCGGCCCGGCCTCGAATTCAGCTTTTCGGGACTTAAGACCGCGGTGCTGCATGCCGTGCGCGACCGGGTTCTCGATGACACGCTGCGGGCGGACGTTGCCCGCGGCGTGCAGGAGGCCATCGTCGAGTGCCTGTGCGTGAAGGCGCTGCGCGCGCTGCAAGAGACCGATTGCGACGTGCTGACGGTGAGCGGCGGGGTCGGCGCCAACCAGCACCTGCGCAAGACCCTGTCGCGACTGCTGGCCAGCCGCGGCGGCCGCGCCTACTATCCGCGCGCGGAATTCTGCACCGACAACGCGGCGATGATCGCCGTGGCGGGGCTCGCGCGCTTGCGCGCGGGCCAGCATGATGATCTTGCCATCGGCGCCCATGCCCAATGGGAGCTGGATTCACTGCCTGCCATCACGGAAGCAATTTCATGAGTCAAACGACGGATCGGGTCTTCCTGCGCGAGTTGGCGGTGGAGTGCATCATCGGATTCCTCGAGTGGGAACGCCTGGTCAAGCAGACCGTGTACCTGGACATCGAGGCGCCCATCGACTGCCGGCGCGCGGCGCTGAACGACGATGTGGCCCAGACTCTGGACTACAAGCGCCTCTCCAAGCTGGTCATCGCCTTCGTCGGCAGTTCCGAGTTCAAGCTGGTGGAGACCCTGGCGGACCGGACCGCGAAGCTCATCCTCCAGGAGTTCGACATTCCCTGGGTGAGGCTCACCCTGAACAAGCGCGGCGCCATTCGCGGCTCGCGCGATGTCGGCGTCACCATCGAGCGCACCCGCGCAGACCTGTAGCCGACATGGCGCAGGTGTACGTCGCGGCCGGCAGCAATATCGATCCGCAGTCCAATCTGGCGCGGGCGCAGGCCGAGCTTGCGCGAATCTTCGGTTCGCTGTGCGTCTCGCCCTGGTATCGCAATGCCGCGGTCGGCTTCGCGGGCCAGGATTTCATCAATTTCGTGTTCGGCTTCCAGACGCAACTGGGGGTGCACGAGATCCAGGCGCGGCTGCGAGAGGTGGAGGCACTGTGCGGGCGGCCGCCCAACGCGCCCAAATGGGCGGCGCGCGCCATGGACCTGGACATTCTGCTGTACGGCGAGCTGGTGTTGGACGAGCCGCAGTTGAAGCTGCCGCGCCCGGATCTGCTGCTACGGCCCTATATGCTCGGCCCCCTGGCCGACATCGCCCCGGATCTGCGCCATCCGACCATGGGGCGCAGCATCGCGCAGCTGTGGGCGGCCTTCGATGCGGGCGCCCACCAGATGATCGCCGTGCGGCCTGCCGCCACGGTGGGTTCGTGCGGCTAGCCGCTTTGGCTGCGGCCGCCGTCGACCGCCAGGATCTGGCCCGTGACATAGGGCGCGAGGGTTGCGAAATACAGCGCCGCCTTGCCGATGTCCTGGGGTTCCCCGGCGCGCTTCAGCAGCGTCTTGCCGATGATCTCGGCCTCCAGGGCGGCATCGATATCGGCGGGCACCATGACGGGACCGGGCGCGATGCCGTTCACGCGCACCTCGGGCGCGAGTTCCCGCGCCAGCGACCGGGTCAGCATGATCAGCGCCGCCTTCGCGCTGCTGTAAGTGGGATAGTTCCTCAGGGGCTTCATGCCGTGGATGTCGACCATGTTCAGGATCAGTCCGCGCCGGCGGCGCAGTTCGGCGGCCGCGGCCTGTGCCAGGAACAGCGGCGCGCGCAAGTTCGTGCCGAACAGATCCTCGTACTGGCCGACGCTGATCTCGCCCACCGGCGTGGCGTAGAACGTCGAGGCATTGTTGATGAGAATGTCCAGCCGGCCGAAGCGCTGGATGGCGGCGCCGACCAGCTCGGGCAGCCGCGCCGCATCCAGCAGGTCCGCCTGCACCGCGATCGCGGACGATTCGCGCACTGCATTGAATGCGCCGACCAGCGCGGCAGCATCGTGGGTGGATTGCAGATGATGGATGACGACATTGGCGCCCACGGCATGCAGCGCCTGCGCCATCGCGGCGCCCAGCCGGCGGGCGCCGCCGGTGATCAGGACCGTCTGTCCGGCGAGGGGTTGCGAGTCCATCAGTCCCATAGGCGCGCATTATGACTGGATCGGCGCCCCTGCCAATGCTGCCGGACCTGAACGCGGCGGAAGCCGCGCATTCGGCCAGGCTGCTGCAGCGAATCACGCAGAGCATCGCAGCGGCCGGCGGCTTCATCGACTTCGAGACCTTCATGAACCTGGCGCTGTATGCGCCGGGACTGGGGTACTACAGCGCCGGCAGCACCAAGATCGGCGCGGCCGGGGACTTCACCACGGCGCCAGAGGTGTCGGAGCTGTTCGCGCGCTGCGTCGCGCGCCAGTGCGCGCAGGTCCTGGCGGCCATGCCCGGCGGGAGCATCCTGGAACTGGGCGCCGGCACCGGCCGCATGGCGGCAACCGTGCTGCGGGAACTGTCGGCCCTGGGTGCGTTGCCGCTGCACTACGACATCCTGGAGGTCAGCGCGGATCTGGCGCAGCGCCAGGTTGAACAGCTGGCCCAATTGCCGGATGAGCTGCGTTCGCGCATCCGCTGGCTGACCCGGTTGCCGGCCGCACCGATGACCGGCGTCATCCTGGCCAACGAAGTGCTGGACGCGCTGCCGTGCCGACGCTTCGCGATGCGCGGGACGCAGGTCGAGGAACTCGGCGTGGGCCAGGCGGCGGATGGCACGCTGGCCTGGGCGCGGCGGCCCGCGGCGGCCCCGCTGAGTGCGGCCGTGCAGGAACTGAATGCGGCGCTGGATGCACCCATGGCGCCGGGCTATTGTTCGGAGATCTGCCTGCTGGCCGATGCCTGGACCGCGAGTCTGGCCGCCTGCCTCGCGCGTGGCGTCCTGCTGCTGTTCGACTACGGACTACCGCGCCGGCAGTACTACCACCCGGATCGCACCCGCGGGACGCTGACCTGTCATTTCAAACATCGCGCGCACTTCGATCCACTGATTCTCGTCGGCGTGCAGGACCTCACCGCCTGGGTGGATTTCACGCGCGTGGCGCTGGCCGGGCAGGCCGCGGGTCTGGATATTCTGGGCTTTTGCACCCAGGCCGGATTCCTGCTTGGCGCCGGCATCGATGTGCTGCTCGCGCAAGCCCGCAGCGGCGTGGAGCAGGCACGCCTTGCGGGCGAGGCGCGCCGCCTGCTGCTGCCTGGGGAGATGGGCGAGGCGTTCAAGCTGCTGCTGCTGGGCCGTGATATCGACCTGCCGCTGCTGGCGCTCAGGCACCAGGATCTGCGCGATTCGTTGTAGCCAGGCGATCGCGGACTGCGGTGACGGCCGCCAGCCGTCGCTGTTCCAGGGCCGCGCCAATCTGCGGACCCGCTAGACCCTGACGCTCCTCGGGACCCAAGGTGGCGGCCAGCGCGGCCGCATGCGCCTCGCGCAGGTAATCGGCCTGCGGGTAGGGTCGTGACTGAAGGCCGGCGCGGCCGCGCGCATCGCACTCGCAGGCCAGCAGCAGTTGCGCAAAACGCTCCGGACGCCGAAACGCATCGGTTTCGGCAAACAGCTTCATCACGGTCGCCGCCCGCAGCTCCAGCGCGCGATGCACCAGCGTGTGCTGGCGCGAGGTGATCCGGGCGAGTTCCCGGCAGTCATTCGGCGCGCGCAGGCGCTGCGAGAGCTGCTCGATGGGCGCCAGCCCCAGCTCCTCGTGCTGGCGATGGTTGGGCCATTGGTCCTTCGGCGTCAAGGCCTTGCCCAAATCGTGCAGCAGCACGGCGTAACGAACCGGCAGCGGCGCCTGCCGCTGCGCGGCCACCGCCAGCGCCAGCATGATGTGAACGAAGGTATCCACCTCCGGATGCCACTTGGCCGGCTGCGGCACGCCGTGCAGCGCGGCCAGCTCGGGCATCAGCACGCCCAGTGCGCCGCAGCGGAACAGAATCTCGAAGAACACTTCCGGATGCGGTTCCTCGAGGGCGCGGGCCATTTCCCGCCAGACCCGTTCGGGCGTCAGCGCGGCGACCTCCCCGTTCTCGGTCATGCGCGCCATGAGCGCCTCGGTTTCCGCAGCGATGCGAAACCCAAGGTCGGCGAAGCGCGCCGCGAAACGCGCGACGCGCAGCACCCGCACCGGGTCCTCGACGAAGGCCTCCGACACATGGCGCAGCAGCCGTTCGTCAAGGTCGCGCTGGCCGCCGTACGGATCCACGATGCGGCCGGCGCCGTCCTGCGCCATGGCGTTGATGGTCAGGTCGCGGCGCTTCAGGTCCTCTTCCAGGGTTACGTCCGGCGAGAACACCGTGGTGAAGCCGTGGTAGCCCGGGCCCACCTTGCGTTCCTGCCGCGCGAGGGCATATTCCTCCTTGGTCTGCGGATGCAGGAAGACCGGAAAATCCTTGCCGACCGGGGTGTAGCCCTGGCGGGTCAATTCGGCGGGGGTCGCCCCCACGACCACCCAGTCCCGCTCGCCGATCGCGCGGCCGAGCAGACGATCACGAACCGCGCCGCCCACCAAGTACACTTGCATCGACTCATGTTAACCGAGAGTCGCAAGTTCCTGACGATCGCGCTGCTGCTGGTGCTGGCCGGCTCGCTGTCCGGCTGCGGCAGCCTCTACCTGCTGCAGGCCGCGCGCGGCCAAGCGCAGATCCTGATCGAGCGGCGCCCGATCAAGGCCGTGATGGAGGATCCCGCGACTCCCGCGACGCTGCGCGAGACGCTGAAGCAGGTCAGCGCGGCCCGTGATTTCGCCAGCCGGACCCTGGGGTTGCCCGACAACCGCAGTTACCGGCTGTATGCGGATATCGGACGCCGCTACGTGGTCTGGAATGTGGTGGCGACACCGGAGTTCTCGCTGCTTCCTAAGACCTGGTGCTTCCCGGTCGTCGGCTGCGTCAGCTACCGCGGCTATTTCCGCGAGCAGTCCGCCCGGTCCTACGCGGCCGGCCTGGCGGCTCAGGGCTTTGACACGGTGGTCGGGGGCGTGCCCGCCTATTCGACCCTGGGTCACTTCGATGACCCCATCCTCAACACAATGCTGCCCTACGGACGCGACCAGCTGGCGTCGATCATGTTTCATGAACTGGCGCACCAGCTGCTGTACCTGCCCGGGGACTCCGCGTTCAACGAGGCATTCGCCAACACCGTGGCCGAAGCGGGGCTGGCACGCTGGTTGACCCGGCAGGGCAGGCCCGGCGACATTGATCGCTTGCATGGCGATGAGGCCCGGGCCCGCGAGTACTCGGACCTGCTGGCTCAGGCGCGAGCGGATCTCACGCGGCTGTACGACTCGAAAATACCGCCCGAGCGGATGCGTACCGAAAAACGCGCCCGCCTGGCGGCCCTGGCCGCTGCCATTCAGGCGACGGAACAGCGGCTGGGGGCGCCTTCCGGTTACGGCGCGTGGCTCGCCGCGGGCCTCAACAATGCGCAGCTGGCGTCCATTGCGACCTACGAGAACTGCCTGCCGGGCTTTCGGCGACTGCTGGCGCAGCAGAACGGGGATCTGCCGCGCTTCTATGCCGCCGCGCGCGAGTTGTCCAGGCAGCCGGCGGCGGCGCGTAGCGCGCAGCTGTGCACCGATCACTGAATGGGGATCAGCACCGTGGACTTGCCGCGCTGGACCTCGATGACCAGCGTGGCCAGCCCCGCACTGCGCTCGCGCAGCTGCTGGATGCCGGCCACCCGGGCCTGATTGACGGCGACGATGAGATCGTCGCTGCGAATGCCGGCGGCGGCGGCCGGGCTGCCGCTGTCGACATTGCGGACCAGGACACCGCCGCCGCCCAAGGCTTCCGCCAGCGTCGCCCCTTCGAGGGCCGGGTTGATGTCAGCGGGCTTCACCTGGGTTGCGGCGGGGCTTTCCGGCGGCTGGGTGATGACCGCCTGGATATGGCGCGGCCGGCCATCGCGCAGCAGGCCCACATCCACCGTCTCACCCGCGCGCAGCAGCCCCACGGCATTGCGCACGTCGGCCGGCACCCGCACCGTCGTGCGGTTGAGGGACACGATCACATCGCCGCTGCGCAGCCCGGCGGCTTCCGCCGGTGAGCCCAGCAGCACCTGCGTGACCAGCGCGCCCTCGGCGCCGTTCAGCCCCAGGGCCTGGGCGATATCGGGACTGACCGGGTAGGTGTCGACCCCCAGCAGGCCGCGCTTCACGGAGCCGAACTGCACCAGCTGGTCGGTCACGCTGCGGACCATGTTCACGGGGATGGCGAAGCCGATGCCGATATTGCCGCCGGAGCGCGCCAGGATGGCGGTGGCGAGACCCACCAGTTCCCCGCGCAGGTTCACCAGCGCGCCACCGGAGTTGCCGGGATTGATGGCCGCATCGGTCTGGATGAAATCCTCGAAGCCGTCCTGATCGAGACTGCTGCGGCCCAGCCCGCTGACGATGCCAGAGGTCACGGAATTGCGCAGACCGAAGGGATTGCCGATGGCGACCACGAAATCGCCCACTTCGAGCTTCGCGGAGTCGCCCAGCGTGACCTGGGTGAGCCTGACGGGCCGAATCCGCAGCACGGCGATGTCCGTCGGTTCATCGATCCCCACCACTTCCGCCTTCAGGTCCCGGCCATCCGCCAGGGTCACCGTGATTTCACTGGCATTCTCGACCACATGGGCGTTGGTCAGGATGTAGCCCCTGCGGGCATCGAGAATGACTCCGGATCCGGCGCTCTGAAACTGCGGCGAGCGCGCGCCGCGCCCCTGCGGCACGTCGAAGAAACGGTTGAATGCCGGGTCTGCCAGCAGCGGATTTGCCGGACTGTTTTCGGTGACCGAGCCGCGGGTGGCGACATTGACCACGGTGGGGGCGACCCGCCGCACCATCGGCGCCAGCGAGGGCATCGGTGACTCCTCGGCCGCCGCGGGCAGGGCGGGCGCGGCACGCCCCACCGGACCCGCCAGCGTGGCCAGTGCCGCCAGCGCGATCCGAACGGTCAGCAGGCCTCTGCTCATGCCGGCATTGTAGCCCGGTGGCCTGCTCCAAAGGTCAGCGGCGCGCGCCCTGGCGGGTGCGCGCCGCTGAGCGGCTTAGGCGGCCTCCACCTTGATGCGACGGGCTTCGGGCTTGACCTGCTTGGGGATCGACAGCTCGAGCACGCCGTTGACGTGGGTGGCCTTGATGGCATCGGTCTGGGCTGCCTCGGGCAGCGTGAAGCGGCGCACGAAGTTGCCGGCAACCCGCTCGACGCGCTGGTAGCCGCCTTCGGTCGGCGCAGCGACGGCCTTGCGCTCGCCCTTGATGGTGAGCACGCCGGCTTCGGCCGTGATGTCGATGTCATCGGGGCTGACGCCCGGCAGATCGGCGCGCACCACATAGCGGTCGGCCGCCTCATGCACGTCGACAGACGGGATCCAGGACACGGCGTGCGCCGTCTCAAAGCGAATGAAAGTCATGTGTGTCTCCTGAAAATATGGATCGCGACGAGCGCGAGTGACACTGATCTATGGCTGGACGCGCGCCTTTCAAGGGTCAGGCCTGTTGAGAGCCTGTGGGCAAGCTGTGTGACAACTGCGCACAGGCTGTGGGCACCGCGGCACAACATCTTGGGCTACGCCTTAAATGAATTTTTCGCCTGTTCGCCTAATTTCGCCTCGATCGCGGTGGCCGAATATTTCATAAGATGTTGTTTTTACAACATTAAAAATTCCAAAAAACTGGGTTCGGCAATTCTTGACGGTTTTGTTGCACGTCTTTAGTCTTGGCCGCTCGACACAAGATCTTGTGTCGCTCCACTTGGGGATGCGGAGCGTCTCGAATAATGAATACCGTCGTGAAGATTGAACCACGCGAGATCGATACCGTCCCGTTCCAGGAAGCCTCTTTGGACATCTGGGACAAGAAATATCGCCTCACCGCGAAGGACGGCACGCCCATCGACAAGTCGATGGACGACACCTACAAACGCGTCGCGCGCGCGCTCGCGGACGTCGAGCCGCCGGAATTGCGCGAACATTGGAATGAACGCTTCCTGTGGGCGCTGCGTCGCGGCGCCATTCCCGCAGGCCGCGTGACGTCCAACGCCGGCGCGCTTGATCACAAGCCCGCCACCTCCACGATCAACTGCACCGTGTCCGGCACCATCCGTGATTCCATGGATGACATCCTGAACAAGGTGCACGAGGCGGGTCTTACCCTGAAGGCCGGCTGCGGCATCGGCTATGAGCATTCGACCCTGCGGCCGCGCGGCGCCTATGTCTCGGGCGCCGGTGCCCACACCTCCGGTCCGCTCTCCTTCATGGATATCTTCGACAAGATGTGTTTCACGGTCTCCTCGGCCGGGGGCCGCCGCGGCGCGCAGATGGGCACGTTTGATGTGGGCCATCCGGATGTCCTGGAGTTCGTGCGCGCCAAACGGGAGAACGGGCGCCTGCGCCAGTTCAACCTGTCGCTGCTGATCACCGATGAGTTCATGAGCGCGGTGCGCGAGGAGCGCGACTGGAAGCTCGCATTCCCGATCAGCAGGAAGGAATACGAGCTCGAAGGCGCGAAGCTCGATGACCCGACGGCATTCATCTGGCGCGAGTGGCCCATCCATGAGGGCTACGTCGTCAACGAAGAAGGTCTGGTCGCCTGCAAGATCTACAAGACCGTGCCGGCGAAGCGCCTGTGGGACGTCATCATGACGTCCACCTACGATTTCGCCGAGCCCGGATTCATCCTCATCGACCGCGTCAATGAGATGAACAACAACTGGTGGTGCGAGGACATCCGCGCGACCAACCCGTGCGTGACCGCGGATACGCGCCTTGCGACGCAGTTCGGGATGGCGCGGATCGGGGATCTCTACGAGGCCCGGCTCGACATCCAGGCTACGGTCGACTGCCGCACTCTGGATCAAGGAATGGGCGTGACGGTCCGCGAGGCCGTGCCAGCATTCATGACGACACCTTCGGCGGATGTATACCGCGTTGTGACGGAAGCTGGTTACGAAATAAAGGCCACCGAGTGGCACGACTTCTACACGACGCGCGGCAAGATCAAGCTGCGGGACCTGAAGCCTGGCGATGAACTGCTGATCCAGTCCGGGAAGGGGCAGTTCGGCGGTTGTGGCAGCACTGAGCTTGGGGTGCTGCTGGGCCTGCTCACCGGCGATGGCCATTTTACGAATCGCGGCAAAGGCAAGCAGGCCGCCGTGGTGAATCTGTGGGGTGGCGATCGTGATCTGTCCGACACCGTAGTCGCCTACGTCAATGCGATGATCGCCGGATGGTCTGAGAAGAACAGAAACTACCGGGTCAGCGCAGTCGAGATTCCCGAGCGGAATTTAGTGATGATCCGCTCAATCCTACTCACCCGCGTGCTGTCTGAGATGTACGGAGTGAGCGCATCCCTGAAGACGGCGGTGCCTGAGATCGTCTGGCGCGGCAACGAGGAGTGCGTAAAAGGCTATTTGCGCGCACTGTTTCAGAGCGACGGCACGATCAATGTATCCGGAAACAGCAGCACAACCTGTTCAGTGCGCTTGGCGTCGAGTGTGCCATCGCTGCTCAAAGACGTGCAGATGCTCCTGTCGAATCTCGGCATCTTCACTCGCATTTACAAGCGGCGCGAGGCGGGCCAGCGAGTGCTTCCCGACGGCAAGGGCGGTAAGCGCGCCTATGAATGCCAGGCTGACTACGAACTCGTAATTGATGGTGAATCGCGCGATCAGTTCATGGCCGAGGTCGGATTCCTTACTGAATCAAAGAATTCCAAATATGCAGAGTGGGCTGTTGGCAAGGCACTGAGGAAATCGCAGAGCTTCACTTCCCGCATAAGGGAGATCACTTACGCGGGCCGCGAAGCTGTATTTGATACAACTCAGAACGACCGAAATTCGGTGATCTTCAATGGGCTTGTAACAGGACAATGCGGCGAACAGCCGTTGCCGCCCTATGGTTCCTGCCTGCTGGGCTCGGTGAATCTGACGCGCTTCGTGCGCCATCCGTTCACCGACTACGCCGAATTCGACTGGGATGAGTACCGCGAGGTGGTGCGCGTGTTCACGCGCATGCTCGACAACGTGGTGGAGATCAACGGCCTGCCGCTGGAGAAGCAGCGCGGCGAGATCATGCGCAAGCGCCGCCATGGCATGGGCTTCATGGGCCTGGGCAGCACCATCACCTGTTTGGGCTTGAAGTACGGATCGGAAGAGTCGGTGAAGTTCACCGAGGACATCTCCCGCGAGATGGCAGTTGCCGGCTGGGAAGCGGCGCTGGATCTGGCGCGCGAGAAGGGCCCGGCGCCGATCATGAACGAGGAGTTCACGGTCACCAAGCAGATGCTGCGCAAACGCCCCGAGATGGCGCGCGACGGCTGGCAACCCGGTGCGCGCATCGCCGGTCGCGTGCTGCATGCGCGCTACAGTCGCTACATGCAGCGCATCGCCGAAGTGGCGCCGCAACTGGTGCAGGAACTGGCCGAGGTCGGCGCGCGCTTCACGCATCACAGCTCGATCGCGCCCACCGGCACCATTTCGCTGTCGCTGGCCAACAATGCCTCCAATGGCATCGAGCCGTCATTCGCGCATCACTACTTCCGCAATGTGATCCGCGAGGGCAAGAAGTCCAAGGAAAAGGTCGACGTCTTCTCATTCGAGCTGCTGGCCTACCGGGAACTGATAAATTCCAAGGCGCGGCCGGATGCGACCAACGATGCCGAGAAACTCCCCGAGTACTTCATTGCCGCCGACGATGTGAGTCCCAAGCAGCACGTTGATATCCAGGCTGCCGCGCAGAAGTGGGTGGACTCCTCGATATCAAAGACCGCGAATGTCCCCACGAGCTTCGCCTACGAGAAGTTCAAGGACATCTACCTGTATGCGCATAGCCAGGGCCTCAAGGGCTGTACCACCTTCCGCTTCAACCCGGAGGCCTTCCAGGGCGTGCTGGTGAAGGAAGCGGACCTGAAGAACACGGTCTACCGGTTCACGCTGGAGGACGGCACGGTCGTCGAAGCCCGCGGAGATGAGGAGGTCGAATACGACGGCGAGATGCATACCGCCGCGAATCTGTTTGACAGCCTCAAGGAGGGGTACTTCGGCCGCTACTGAGCGGGCCCCAAGTACCCTCCAAGGAAAGCGCCATGACCATCAAGATCGCCAAGAAAATCGTCAAGTACAGCGTCGAGAAGCCGCAGGACAAGGCCGAAAAGGAAGCCGCCGAGAAGGCGGCCGCCGAGACGGCCGCGGCGGCGCGCGCCAGCGGCACCGAGCCGGAGATGTTCAAGGATCGCACCGGGCGCATGGCCAAGGTCATCCGCATGCACGAGAGTGTGGAGCGGCCGGAAGTTCTGATCGGCTCGACCTTCAAGATCAAGACGCCGGTGTCGGATCACGCCATGTACGTGACCATCAACGACATCGTCTTGAACGAAGGCACCGACTATGAACAGCGGCGGCCGTTCGAGATCTTCATCAACTCCAAGAACCTCGATCACTTCCAGTGGATCGTGGCGCTGACGCGCATCATTTCCGCCGTGTTCCGCAAGGGCGGCGATGTGACCTTCCTGGTCGATGAGCTGAAGGCCGTGTTCGACCCCCGCGGCGGCTACTGGCAGCCCGGCGGCAAGTTCATGCCGTCGATCATCGCCGAGCTGGGCTACGTCATCGAGCGGCATCTGCAGAACATCGGCTTGCTGCGCAAGGTCGGACTGGACGAGCACCAGCAGAAGCTGGTGGACGAGAAGCGCGCGGAATTCATGGCACGGGGCAAGCAGACCGATGCCTTTGCCAAGACCCATTTCCCGGAGGGTGCGCAGCTGTGCAGCAAGTGCAGCACCGCGGCGGTCATCATGATGGACGGCTGCATGACCTGCCTGAATTGCGGGGATTCGAAGTGTGGTTAGGGTGAGAGCTGACCTCGAGTGAAAAAGCTGAGCAACGGTCTAAGCTGACAGAGCTGAAAGACCATTTATGGCGGGAATGAAGGTTCCCGCCATTTTTTTTGCCCCCTGCGGGCGTCCTTGGGGCTCACGGGACCAGCAGCACATCCGTTGGACAATGGTAAGCAATGCGGGTACCGATGCCGGCCACCCAGGCGCCGGGATGCTCATCGGCATGGTGTTCGTGCCGTCCGATCACCACCAGCTGCGGCGCGCACTGCTGCACCTGGCCGAGGACCGTCGCGACCGGCGTGCCGCGAACGATGTGGACAACAAGGTGCTTTCCGGGCTGCGCCGATGGCTGCAATGCTGCGCAATCCTGCTGTGCGATCCGGCGCTGCTCCTCGGCGCATAGCGCAATCTCCGCATCGTTAAGCCGGCACAGCAGCAGGCGGTTCGCGTACGGGGCGTCATACGCCCGCACCGCATGGCAGGTTCCCGATCCGGCCAGGGTGCTGGCCCAGTGAACCACGCGCTGCGCGATGTTCGCGTCGCGCCCGATCGCGGCCAGTGTGCAGCTGTAGGCTATAGGGGCGGGATTGCGTACCAGTAGCAGCGGCAGATTCACCCGCGATATCAGCTTCAGGGCCGTGCCGCCCAGCACGGCTGCACCGTCGGCAACGACGTGCTCGCCGCCGGCGCCGATCACCAGCACATCCGGCCTGAAGGCTTCGATGGCCCGCGTGATCGCCAGGGTGGCCCGATCCTTCTGGATCTCACCGCGCACCGTGGTCAACCCGAACTGCTTGGCCAGCCAGCCAATTTCGCCGCGCATCAGTTCATCCGCATTGCGCGTCAGGTTCGCATAGTGCGCCTGGTGCGCCGTGGCGCGCTGCGAGAACAGGGTCCAGTCCGGCGTCGCGTGCAGCAGTGTCAGCTGGCAATGATACTGGCTCGCCAGCTGGCCGGCTCTGGCGACTGCCGCGCGGCCGGCCGCGGAGAAGTCCGTGGCCGCCAATATCCGTCGCAGCTGCGTCACTGCCGTCCCCACTGCCATTCATGAACCTCCGGCATATCCAGGCCATGGGCGGCGATGTACCGCTTGTGTTCGATTAGCTTGTTCTGCAGCTGCTGCTTCAGATACAGGCCCGGAGTCCCCGTTGCGGGCACCCGGTCGATCACGTCCATGGCCAGGTGAAAGCGGTCGAGGTCGTTGAGCACCGTCATGTCGAACGCCGTGGTGATGGTGCCTTCCTCCTTGTAGCCCCGCACGTGGAAATTGTCGTGATTGGTCCGACGGTAAGTCAGCCGATGGATCAGCCACGGATAGGCGTGGAAGGCAAAGATGACCGGCTTGTCACGGGTAAACAGCGCGTCGAACTGCGGATCGTCGAGGCCGTGCGGATGCTCGCTTTGCGGCTGCAGTTTCATCAGGTCGACCACGTTGATGACCCGAATCCGCAATTCGGGCAGGTGCTTGCGCAGAATCGACACGGCCGCCAGCGTCTCCAGTGTCGGCACGTCCCCGGCGCAGGCCATGACCACATCCGGCTCGCTTTGCTGGTCATTGCTGGCCCAGCTCCAGATGTCGATTCCCTTGCTGCAGTGGGCGATGGCCGCATCCATCGTCAGCCACTGCGGGGCCGGATGCTTGCCCGCCACGACGACATTCACATAGTGCTTGCTGCGCAGGCAGTGATCCATCACCGACAGCAGGCAGTTCGCATCCGGCGGCAGGTAGACGCGGACCACGCCGGCCTTCTTGTTGACGACGTGATCGATGAACCCGGGGTCCTGATGGGTGAAGCCGTTGTGATCCTGGCGCCAGACATGCGAGGCCAGCAGATAGTTCAAGGAGGCGATCTCGCGTCGCCAGGGAATGCCGGCCGTCACCTTCAGCCACTTGGCGTGCTGGTTGAACATGGAGTCCACGATGTGGACGAAGGCCTCGTAACAATTGAACAGTCCATGGCGGCCGGTCAGCAGGTAACCCTCGAGCCACCCCTGGCACTGGTGTTCGCTCAGCATTTCCATTACGCGCCCATCGTGGGCGAGGTACTCGTCATCGGGGCGGGTGTCCGCAAGCCACTGCCGGTCGGTGGCCTTGAATACGGCCTCCAACCCATTGGAGATGGTTTCATCGGGGCCGAAGATCCGGAAATTTCGTCCCGGCGCGTTCAGGGCGGTGACCTTGGTCAGGAAATTGGCTAATACCCGTGTGTCGCCCGGACCGGTGACCCCGGGCGACGGCACTTCGAAGGCGAAGTCACAGTAGTCCGGCATGCGCAGGTCCCGCAGCAGGCTGCCGCCGTTCGCGTGGGGGTTGGCGCCCATGCGTCGCTCGCCCTCAGGCGCCAGCGCCGCAAGTTCCGGGCGCAGCCGCCCGCCGGCATCGAACAGTTCCTCCGGCCGGTAGCTGCGCAACCATTCTTCCAGCTGCGCGAGATGTTCCGGTTGGCCGGCCGAGACCGACAGCGGCACCTGGTGCGAGCGGAAGGTGCCTTCGTTCGCCACGCCGTCGATGAACTTAGGCCCCGTCCACCCCTTGGGCGACTCCAGGACGATCATCGGCCAGCGCGGGCGAGTGACCGGGGATTCGCGGCGCGCGTTGTCCCGGATGGCGCGGATCTGCTTCACGGCCTCATCCAGCGCCGCGGCCATCGCCGCATGCATCAGCTTAGGGTCCGAGCCGCGCACGAACAACGGATTCCAGCCGCAACCGCGGAAGAACTGTTCCTGCTCCTCCGGGCTGATGCGGGCGAAAATGGTTGGATTGGCGATCTTGTAGCCATTCAGATGCAGGATGGGCAGTACCACCCCGTCGGTGACCGGATTGAGGAACTTGTTGGAATGCCACGAGGTGGCGAGCGGGCCGGTTTCCGCTTCGCCGTCACCGACGACGCAGGCGGCGATCAGGTCGGGATTGTCGAATACGGCGCCGAAGGCATGGCTGAGCGAGTAGCCCAGTTCGCCGCCCTCATGGATGGATCCGGGGCATTCCGGTGAGGCGTGGCTGGGGATGCCGCCAGGGAAGGAAAACTGCGTGAACAGGCGCTTGAGACCCACCTCGTCCTGCGAGACGTTCGGATAGACCTCGCTGTAGGTGCCCTCCAGGTAGGTATTCCCGACCACGGCCGGCCCGCCGTGCCCCGGGCCACTCAGATAGATCATGTCGAGGTCGTAGTCTCGGATGATCCGATTCAGGTGCACGTAGATGAAATTCTGGCCCGGCGTTGTGCCCCAATGGCCGATCAACATGGGCTTCACGTGCTCGAGCCTCAGAGGCTCGCGCAGCAACGGATTGTCGCGCAGGTAGATCTGTCCCACGGACAGGTAGTTCGCGGCGCGCCAGTAGCCATCCATGCGGTGCAGCAGGGCTTCGCCGGCGGCCGTGTCGAGTGCGGACATCCATCATCCCCATGGTCAAGATGCCCGCTGCAGGCTACCGGCAAGTCCCGGATCCGTCTGTCCGGACTACTACGTAATCCATGTAATGCAAGAGGAATGGCCGGCGGCCGTACGGCGACTTAACTGTGCCCCGCCAGGAGGCTGCGATAGGCCAGCCGCGCGATCATGACCTCCTCATCCGTCGGGATCACCCGGACCGCGACGCGGCTGTCGGGCGTTGAAATCAGCCCGGCATTGGCCTCGTTGGCGGATGCGTCCAGCTGCACCCCGAGGAACTCCAGATTCGCGCAGATGCGGCGGCGAATCACGGCAGAGTTCTCGCCGATACCCGCCGAGAACACCAGGGTGTCCAGGCCGCCGAGAACCGCGGCAAATGACCCGATGCGCTTGCGGGTCTCCTGACAGAACAGCGCGATGGCCTCCGCGGCGCGCGGATCGTGCGCTTCGCTGGCAAGCAGATCGCGTATATCGGAGCTGGTTTCGGAAATGCCCAGCAGGCCCGATTCGTGCGTGACCATTCGCTGGAAACGAGCGATGGTCATCTGCTGCTTGTCGGCGAGGAAGCTCAGCAACCCGGGATCGAGGTCACCCGTGCGCGTGCCCATCGGCAGGCCCGCGGCGGGGGTAAAGCCCATGGTGGTATCCACGCAGGCGCCGGCGCGCACCGCCGCGAGACTGGCGCCGCTGCCCAGATGCGCCAGGATCACGCGACCGTCGTGTGCCGCGGGACCTGCGATCTGCGCCAGGCGCTCCATGAGGTAGGCGTAGGACAGCCCGTGAAATCCGTAGCGCTGCACGCCCATGGCCTCGTATCGTCGTGGAATCGGCATGAGCGTCGCCACCCTCGGCATGGTGCGGTGAAAGGCGGTATCGAAGCAGGCGAACTGCGGCAACTGCGGGTGTCGCAGCAGCAGGGCTTGCATGAGCTGGATTTCGGCCGGCAGATGTTCCGGATCACAGGGAATGACGGTGCGCAATTCATCCAGCAGTCGCCGGGTGATGCGCTCCGGTGCGCTGCGTTGCATGCCGTGGACTACGCGATGCCCGACGGCCCGCGCCGCCGCCATCACACCGCGATCTTCCAGCCACCCCACCAGGAACTCGATTGAGGCGGCAAAATCCCCGGTGGGAAGCTTGATCGTGACCGGCGAATCCTGCCCGGCGATCAGGGCTCTCAGAGTGGTACCGGCTATGCCAATGCGGTCGAGCTTTCCGGACAGACTGCGATGGGTGCAGTCGGCTGCGCGAAACAGCGCGAATCTGATGCTGGATGATCCACCATTGATCGCCAGAACGGTTGCCTGCGCCGGATCTTCCAACTCATCCACTCCCGCGATTGGCTACAGAGTACGACAACGCACCCGCGGGTCCAAACGAAGTATCCCGTACGGGCGCCCCTTGCTCGCTCCCGCGGGCCGAAGGAGCGGGGTGCAGTGGCCGGAGTGCACACTTCCGGCGCCCCGGTTCGTGACAAACCCCGCAAATCCGCGCCGTGCGCGTGCGTGCGAAGTCCAATCCATTAGACTCCCCCCGCATGAGCAGCCACCCGCAGTTTGCCCTGCGCGACGGAACTTCGATGCCGCAGATCGGTCTCGGCGTGTTCCAGACGCCTCCGGACCAGACGGCAGCCGTCGTCAAAACCGCGCTCGCGGTAGGTTATCGGCACATCGACACCGCGGCCATCTATGTCAACGAAGCCGGAGTGGGCGAGGGCTTGCGAACTTCCGAGATCGCGCGCGAGGACGTCTTCGTCACCACCAAACTGTGGAACGTCGACCAGGGGTTCGATTCGGCGCTCAAGGCGTTCGATCACAGCGTGAAACGCCTCGGACTGGATTATCTGGATCTGTATCTCATCCACTGGCCATCGCCGCGACGCGACCTGTACGTGGAGACCTGGCGTGCGCTGGCCCGCCTGCAGGCGGACGGTCGCGTCAGATCCATCGGCGTTTCGAATTTCAACGCCGACCAGCTGCAGCGTCTGGTCGCGGAGACCGGCGTCACGCCGGTGCTCAACCAGGTCGAGCTGCACCCGCATTTCCAGCAGCGCGCGCTGATCGAGACGCACGCGGCGCTCGGCGTTGCCACCGAGGCCTGGAGCCCGCTGGGCCAGGGCAGGGCGCTCGGCGATCCGGTCATCGGCGCCATCGCCGCCCGTTACGGCCGCACGCCGGCCCAGATCATCATCCGCTGGCATCTGGATAGCGGCCATATCGTTATCCCCAAGTCGGTGACGCCGCGGCGGATCGCCGAGAATATCGACGTGTTCGGCTTCAAACTCGAGGCGGCCGATCTGGCTGCCATCGCCGGCCTTGATTCGCCGGACGGCCGCATCGGACCCGACCCCACGATGGCCAATTTCTAGGCGCCTGCCGGTCGTCCGGCCGGCGGCCACGGGCTTCGTCCCTGCGCCAGGCGGCTACGTCGCAAACCCCGGAAATCCGCCCATCGGCGCGCTAATGTCGCGCCATGACAGAACCCGCCGAAGTCCCGCAGCGGCCGTCCGGACCTTTGCCGCCTGAGGTCGCGCAGGGCGAATTCGGTACGGGCTGGTACTACGAGCGATTCTCACCTTTCAGCTTCAGCTGGATGTGGAGGCGCACCGTCCTGTTCGGCGCCTTTGCGGTGCCGTTTGGCGCGATGCTGGGGGTGATTCACGGCCTCTACGCCCATAGCGCTGCGGAGGGCCTTGCCGTCGGCTGGCGCGCCGCAGCCAGCGCGCTGCTGCTGATAGGGTTCGGTCCGCTGCTGGCGGTGCTCGCGCGCACCGCGGGCTGGTCGCAACGTGCCGAGCGCGCGGCCGTGGTCGCAGCGATCGTGGCCGGCGTGCTGCTGTCCTGGTCGGTGCGCGTCTATGTGGAGACCTATCACGATCATCTGATGGGCGTTCATCTGACCACGGCACGGCGCTGGCTGCTGGTGTTCTCCGGACAGCGGCCGGTGCACGCCGTGGTCGAGAACCTGACCGATCTGATCGCAGCCCTCAGCATCCATGCCATCGGCGGCGGCGCGCTGGCGCTGCGTTCCTACTTCGGCGAGCCGCGCCGCCGCAGGGAGCATGCCGCGCGGCGCGAGCTGGAAGCTCTGCGGCAGCAGAAGTTGACCGCGGAGGCGCGTCTGGCGGTGCTTCAGGCCCAGGTGGAACCGCACTTTCTGTTCAACACCCTGGCTTCGGTCAGCGCGCAGATCGAAGCCGATCCGCGCAGTGCCAAACAACTGGTGCACGCCCTGGCGCAGTATCTGCGCTCCACATTGCCGCGTCTGCGGCATGAGGGACCGGTGCTGCCGTCGACCCTGGCGGAGCAGTTCGAGCTGTGCCAGCGATACCTGGAAATCATGTCGCTGCGCCTGGGCGGAAGGCTCGCCATCCAGCTGGACCTGTCCGATGAGATCCGCGCCACGCCGTTTCCGCCGTTGCTGCTGTTGTGCCTGGTCGAGAACGCCGTGACCCATGGCGTGGAGCCCAAGGCCGGCCCGGCGCGCATCACGCTCACCGCCCGCTTCATCGCCGGCGCCGGGGAGTGCGCGCTGCAGGTGCTGGTGTGCGACGACGGCGTCGGCCTGCGCGAGGGCCTGGTGGAGGGGACCGGGATTTCCAATGTCCGCTCACAGCTCGCCACGCTGTACGGCCCTGGCGCGCAGCTGCAAGTCGAGATGCCCGCCGAAGGCGGAGTTCGCGCATCGATCGTGATACCGCTGCGGGCGCTGCGCGCATGACGCGCACCACCGCCATCGTCGCCGAGGACGAAGCCGCCCAGCGGCAGGAGCTGGTGCGACTGCTGGGCGAGGAGTGGCCGGAACTCAACGTCCTGGCCGAGTGCGAGGACGGGCTGTCCACTCTGGAGGCGCTGTCGATTCACCGGCCGTCGATCGTCTTTCTCGATATCCGCATGCCCGGCATGAGCGGACTGGACATTGCCGCGCGACTGGGCTCGGCAGTGCAGGTGGTATTCACCACGGCCTATTCCGAACATGCCGTCCAGGCCTTCGAGCAGGGCGCCGTGGACTATCTTCTGAAACCGATTTCCCGGGAGCGGCTGCGCACGGCACTTGAGCGGGTGCGGCAGCGCCTCGGCGGCCGCGAGCGCGGGGACCTCGAAGGCACCCTCGCGGCGCTGCGCGCGCGGGCTGCCGAATCCCCGGTGCGCTCGATTCACTGGATATCGGCCAGCGTCGGCAACACGGTGCGCATGATCCCCCTGGAGGAAATCCTTTTCTTTCAGTCCACTGAGAAATACACCCGCGTGGTCTCCCGTCAGGGCGAGGCCGTCATCCGAACTTCGCTCAAGGAGCTGCTCGCGGCACTGGACCCGGACGCCTTCTGGCAGGTCCATCGCAGCGTGATCGTGCGTGTTGCCACCGTGCGCGCCATGCATGCGCTGGGTGGCGAGCGATATGAACTGGAACTGACCGGCACGCCGGAGCGCGTCCCGGTGAGCGTGGCCTTCAAGAACCGATTCAGAGGAATGTGATCATGAACCGCAATATTCTGGCTCTCTGGGCGTCAGTCGCGGCCCTGGCGATGCTGACCGTCGCCGTCATCGAAGTACAACCCGCCGACGCGGCCGACGGCGGGGATAGCGGCGGGCTGCGGCGCCCGCCCGAACGTCCGCGAACTGGTATTTCTGTCCAGCGGCTATGGCATGGCCTACGGGCCGGCCGCTGCAGCAGCGCGGCAGGCCGACGGCACGCCACCTTTCACGAACGTCTTCGTAACCCGCGAGGGCTACCTTGGCTTCATGCGCACCGGCCAGTGGCCGGAAGGGACGACCTTCTTCCTGGAGGTGCGCCAGGGGGAGGGCCATGCGGCCAACAATGTGGCCGGCGCCTCCCAGGGCAAGCTGATCGGCCTGGAAGCCGAGCAGAAGGACAGCAAACGCTATCCGGACGGCGGCTTTGCCTTCTTCGATTTGAGCCACGGCGCCGCGAATCAGCCGAGTGCGCCACTACCGCGCAGCGCGAGCTGCTATACCTGCCACCGCCAGCACGGGGCCGTGGAGTGGACCTTCACACAGTTTTACCCCGAACAGTTTGCACTGGCGCAGCGCCTGGGCACGGTGCGCAAGGACTACGATCCGAACGGCAAGCTGAAATAGGGGCTTTACGGCGGCATTGGCGCGGTGCGACCCTGTGGCCCCAGGGTCCCCACTTCAAGTGAGCGCGCCTATGAATTTGCCAACCAGTGCGGTGGCTGCAACATCACCGTTCTCGCACTCGCATTTCTTCCTCGGTACCGGACACGAGGAGAACGAGCGGCGCACCTGGATCGTGATCGGTCTTTGCGCGGCCATGATGGTGGCCGAGATCGTCGGCGGACTGCTGTTCGGCTCCATCGCACTGGTGGCCGATGGCCTGCACATGAGCACGCACGCCGGCGCGTTGCTGCTCGCGGCGCTGGCCTACACCTATTCGCGCAAGCACGCGGATGATCCGCGATTCACCTTCGGCACGGGCAAACTCGGCGACCTGGCGGGTTTCGCCAGCGCCATAATTCTCGCGATGATCGCGCTGCTGATCGGCTTCGAGTCGGTCACCCGCATCCTCGCGCCGGTGAGGATCCACTTCGCCGAGGCGATTCCGATCGCCTGTCTGGGACTTGCGATCAACATTGCCAGCGCCTGGCTGTTGGGCGGGGGGAACCACGGTCACAGCCATGGTCACGGGCATGACCACGACCATGACCATGGACACGGTCACGCTCATGGCCATGAGGACGAACACAGTTTCGTGACGCGCGGCGGCCGAGTGTGGCTGCAGGTGTTCGAGGATGGGGTGCCACCGCGCTTTCGACTGCGCACGCAGCCAGGCGCGCGGCTTGCGGCGCAGGTGACCTCAATTCAGACCATCCGGCCCGATGGCAGCCGGCAGCAATTCGCGCTGCTGGACCAGGGTGGTTACCTGGAGTCCCTGGATGAGATTCCCGAGCCGCACGCCTTCACGGCGATCGTGACGATCGCCGACGAAGAGTTCGCCATCCGCTTCGAGGAAGCCGAGCATACCCATGCCCATGCACACCGCGACAATAACATCCGTGCGGCGGTGATCCATGTGATGGCGGACGCCGCGGTCTCGGTGCTGGTGATCATCGGTCTGCTGCTGGCCCGGACGTTCGGTTGGCTGTGGATGGACCCGCTGGCCGGAATCATCGGGGCGGCAGTTATTGCCAGCTGGGCCTATGGCCTGATCCGCGATACGGGCGCCATCCTGCTGGACATGAATCCGGATCGGCGCATGGCCAACAGTGTTCGTCAGGCCATCGAGGGTGAGGGTGATCAGGTCGCGGATCTGCACCTGTGGCGTCTGGGCCCGGGTCACCTCGGCGCCATCGTCTGTGTCGGCACCCGGGAGTCGCGTGGCGCCGATTACTATCGCGCCAAGCTGGCCCGGTTTCAGGGGCTCTCGCACCTCACCATCGAAGTTTACTCAGTGAGCTGAGCCGGCCACTCGCCCCCAGGTAGGTGACCTGTCAGGGCGAGTGGCGAACGCCTGGTTAGGATTACTTGGGCGGGATCTGGCTGCTGATGCCGTTCTCCTGCTTGTTCAGCACCCGCTGCTCCGGCTTGGTGATGTGGCCGCCATTCTGACTGGCCATGTCACGCTCTTCCTGGCGCACCTGGTGATCGTCCTTGTGCAGGGCGGCCGCCTGACTCTTGGTCAGGGTGCCGTTCTTCACGTCGGCGT
Organism: uncultured Pseudomonadota bacterium; assembly: GCA_963726995.1. Lineage (GTDB taxonomy): Bacteria > Pseudomonadota > Gammaproteobacteria > Steroidobacterales > Steroidobacteraceae > DAIDKA01. The sequence continues at coordinate 288,313 of CAVSEP010000006.1, read as the reverse complement.
GAATTCGACGGTTCTGGTTCGCCAGCCGATGGTTGACCTGAATGCGCCGCGGATGGTTCTTCTGCCACGTGGTTTCGGCCGAAGCGGTCCCGATCACGCCGGCCAGCATTACCGCAGCGGCGGCGAAGGTCAGCGTCTTGCGAAAATGCGACATAAATGTTCCTCCTGGAAGCTAGGTCATTGATTCGTCAACAGCAGGCGGAAGTCCCGCCTCTTGATGAGGTACAACGCCGGGCGCAGGTAGTCGCTGACTTAGGTTACGAGTTATTAAAGGTCTGCAATGACCGTCGCCGGGACCCTGCCGCGGGTCACCGTGACGCCCTCGGCGCGCAGCCGCCGGGCCTGTTCCTGAAAGTGCTTCGATCCGGGCGGGAAGACGATGCGGCCGCCGGAGCCCATTATCCGGTGCCAGGGCAGCGCCAGTTCCTCCGGTGCGATCCGCAGCGCGTACGCCGTCATGCGCGCCCGTCCGGGAAGGCCCGCCGCATGGGCCACAGCGCCGTAGGTTGCAACCTGTCCGCGCGGAATCGAGGCGATGACGTGCCAGATATCCTGCACCGCCGGATTGTCTCCGGGCGCCGCCTTCACGTGGCCGCGACGTGCGCCAGGACGCGCCGGCCGGAACAGTTTATGCGTGAACGGCACGGCCGAAAGCCGCTACGCCTGCAGGATGTCCGCCATGCTCACGATCGACTCGGCGATGTCGACGATCCGTTTGTTCTGTCGCATGGCAGTCTCGCGCATCAGCGTATAGGCGTCCTTCTCGGACAGGTTGCGGCTGCTCATCAGCAGGCCCTTCGCACGGTCGACGATTTTACGCTCATCCAGCGCCGCCCGTGCAGTCAGCAGCTGGGCGCTGACGTCATCGATGCGCTGCGACTGCGCCTGGATGACATGCAGGATCGAGCGCATCGGCTTCGGTCCTCGGCTGTCCAGCGAGTAGAGGCCGATGCCGGACTCCAGTCCTGAGTTGGCGGACGCCGGATCCGGGTCCGTCAGCAGCATCCCGACCGGGGCGGTGGCCAGGATGTCGTCGGTGCGGGTCGCGGCCGCGCCCTCGTCGCTGCGCTGTGCCTCGGTCAGCTTGAACCGGCACAGCTTGCCGAGCTGGCTGGACATCTCGTCTTCAATCGCATGCAGCGCATCGATGCGGCGGGTGGTGTGCTGATACCAGCCATCCGCCGAGACACCCACGGGTTCGGCGTGCGGGAGGTCGATGATGGCCTGCCGCATGCGTGCGATCTCCAGCGCATCGCGACTCACGATCGTGGCGTTGTACGCGTCAGCGTGAGCGCTGTCGGAGAATTCCGCGAAGATCCGAAAGGCCTCCTCCTGCGCGGCAATGAGCTGCTGCAGGCGTTGCCGACTCGCCGCATCAAGCCGGCCGCTGGACAAAGCCGCCCCGACGGTGGCGCGCTCCTGGCCCGCGTACTCCTTGGCCTGGGCAAGATTCACGAGCGCCACCAGTGCCCTTGAGACCACCGGATCCGCGGCGATGTCTCCCACCTCGAACCCCACGGCGAGCAGCCGGCTGATGATCAGCGTAAATGCGCTGACGCTGTCCTGCGGAGCCATGACCAGCGATGCGATCTGCTGGCGCAGCTGCGGCAGGGTGTCCAGTGCGCGCAGGGCCAGCGCCACGCGCGTGTAGAAGCGTGCGCCGGAACTCATCCGGTCGAGCTTCTCATCGACATGCTCCAGCCGCCCGCGAACGGCAAGTTCGAGCGCGCGGCACTCGGCGACGCGCTGGGCCAACCGATCCGCAAACTGGGTGCCGTTGGAACCCAGGAAGATCGAGGAGGCTCCACGCTCCTTCTGCAGAGCATGGATCAGTCCGCTCAGTTCGCGGACCAGTTCCCCGAGTATCGCCAGCTGTTCCAGATCGCGCGTCCGGCAAAGCCGCGCCGACCGCAGGAAGCGCGTGGCCACGCTGTCCGCCGGGGCGGCGACCGCGGCGACCGCGGCGGCCTCGCCACGCGCCGTACGTTGGCGACTCTTGCCGCCGCGCTCGCTATTGCCCGTGTTGTCCGATCGATCCATGTATCGCCTGCTTCATTTGAATCCACTCTGGCATGAAGGCCGGAGCATTCTCAAGCGAGCAAAGGCAGTTGCGACCGTTTGCACAGACTGTGTGCGTCGAGTGACTGCGTTGCCCCCAAATGGACGTCACATGACTTCAAATCATTCACCTGAGGCGTACTGGCCGCCGCGCGCGAAATTGCCTGCAAGCGCTAAGCGGTTGACCGGTATGGCTACAGAACTGAATTGAGTGTCGGACACGCCCATGGCACGAGGCTTGCTCAGGATTCCGGTGCGCGATGGCCGAACGATCATCGTGTGAAGCAGATCCAACGAAGGGTCTGCGCAGGCAAAGCCGCCTACCTGTACGCATCCTTGAAATCAAGGAAGCGCACCGGGGGCGGTTTTTTTTTGCACTGAGGGAGCGCCATGAAGCATCTGATCGCATCGTTGAAGGCAGGCAACTGGAAGACGCTGCTGGCCTGCTTTCTGTATTTCGACACCGGGTTCACGGTATGGGTGATGTTCGGTCCGCTGGCGCCCTTCATATCCAAGCAATTGTCACTGACCCCGGCTCAGTCCGGCTTCCTGGTCGCGGTGCCGGTACTGGCGGCATCCATCGTGCGCGTGACGCTCGGCAATCTGTACCAGTCCGTCGACGGGCGACGCCTGGCGCTGATGGGAATCGCGCTGTCGGCGATCCCCTCCTGCGTGCTGCTGCTGCCCATCGTCCCCACCTACACGCTGCTGCTGGTACTGGGCGGATTCCTGGGTGTGGGCGGCGCGAGTTTCGCCATCGCGCTGCCCATGGCCGGCAGCAGCTACCCGCCGCGCGTGCAGGGCCTGGTGCTGGGGCTTGCGGCGGCCGGCAACATCGGCGCCGTTCTCGATGGCTTCGTGTTTCCCGGCCTGGCGCAACGCTACGGCTGGCAGTACGCCACCGCTGGCAGCCCTGCCCATGCTGGCCATAGCCGCCGTCACCGTCGTTCTCTGGGCCGAGGACCGCAGCGCCAAGAGCCGGCAGCGGCACGCGGGCTGTGGCGGGATTTGCGCTGTCCCTGGTCGGCATCATCGGGCTGGTGCTGCTGGTGAGCGCGGGACTGCTGGGTCATGGCAACGCCGGGCCGTTGCTGCTGCCCGTACTGGGTGCGCTGCTCGCGCTGGCGGTGCTGCCGCGAAAGTACGTCGCGGTACTTGGCGAACGGGATACCTGGGTGGTGATGCTGGTGTACAGCATCACCTTCGGGGGCTTCGTCGGCATGTCCTCCTATGTGAGTCTGCTGCTGACGACGCAGTACGAGCTGACCAAGGTCGATGCGGGCCTGGTGATGGCCGCGCTGTCGTTCACCGGCGCCATGGTGCGTCCGGTCGGCGGCCTGATTGCCGATCGGCTCTCCGGGCGTGCGGGTATTGCTGGTGCTGCTGGCGATGATCTCGCTGTGCAACTTCGCATTCGCCGCGCTGATGCCACACCTGCTCGGTGGGATGGCGCTGCTGGGCGCGCTGTACCTGGGCTTCGGCCTGGGCAACGGCGCGACCTTCCAGCTGGTGCCGCATCGCTGGAAGGGCAGCACCGGCGTGATGACCGGCATCATCGGCGCGGCCGGCGGCATCGGCGGCTTCTACCTGCCGGTGATCATGGGAATCGCGAGGGAAAGCACCGGCAGCTACCAGATGGGATTCGCCACCTTCGGCATCCTGGCCGCGCTGGCCTTTGCACTGGTCATCACCCTGCAGCAGCAGTGGCTCGCCTGGGCCATCCCGGGGGAAGCGAGCTCAGCATGAAGATCCTCGTCGTCGGCAATGGCATGGTGGGCCAGCGGCTGCTGGAACAGCTGCAGGCCGCAAGCCGCGAACCGCTGGATGTCACGGTGCTGTGCGAGGAGCCGCGCGCCGCCTACGACCGTGTGCATCTGACGGCGTTCTTCAGCGGCAAGAGCGCGCAGGACCTGTCGCTGGTCGAGCCCGGATTCTTCGAGACGACCGGCTACCAATTGCACCTAGCCGAGCGCGCCGCCGCGCATCGACCGCGCGGCGCACCAGGTGCACAGCGAGTCGGGTCGGGTGCTGGACTACGATCGGCTGGTGCTGGCGACGGGCTCCTACCCCTTCGTGCCGCCGATTCCCGGGCGGGACCGGCCGGGGTGCTTCGTCTATCGCACCATCGAGGACCTCGAAGCCATTCGCGACGCCGGCGCGGCAGGCGCGCCGTGGGGTCGTGATCGGCGGTGGGCTGCTGGGCCTCGAGGCCGCCAAGGCGCTGCAGGACCTGGGCCTGGATACCCATGTCGTGGAATTCGCTCCGCGCCTGATGGCGGTGCAGATCGATGAGCCGGGCGGACGGGTGCTGCGCTCGCGCATCGCCGAGCTCGGCGTGGGGATTCACACGGGCAAGAGCAGCGTTGAGATCACCGACGGACAGACGCACGCGCAGCGCATGCGGTTCGCGGACGGCACGGATCTGGAAACGGACCTCATCGTGTTCTCCGCCGGCATTCGTCCGCGCGACGAACTGGCCCGCGCAGCGGGCCTGGCCGTGGGCGAGCGCGGCGGGATCGCCATCGACAGTACCTGCCGAACCTCGGACCCGGACATCTTTGCCATCGGCGAATGCGCCCTGTGGGAGGGTCAGGATCTTCGGGCTGGTGGCGCCGGGCTACCAGATGGCCGCCGTGGCCGCGGCGCAGCTTCTTAACCGCAGCGATGCGAAATTCGAAGGCGCGGACATGAGCACCAAGCTCAAGTTGATGGGCGTGGATGTCGCCTCCATCGGCGACGCGCACGGCGCCACATCGGGCGCACGGATCTGTTCGCTCATTGACGAGCGACGCCGCGTGTACAAGAAGCTGGTCATCAGCGCGGACGGTCAACGGCTGCTCGGCGGTATCCTGATCGGCGAGGCCGAGGACTATGGCGCCCTGCTGCAGATGGTGCACAACGGGCTGCCGCTGCCCGAGCACCCGGAACAACTGCTGCTGCCGCCGCTGGCGGGGAGCGCTCAACCCCTGGCGCTGGGCGCCGCCGCGCTGCCCGACCACGCGCAGATCTGTTCCTGCAACAGCGTCAGCAAGGCGGACCTGTGCACGGCCATCGCCGGCGGCGCAACGTCGATCGGCGCCCTGAAGAAGTGCACCAAGGCGGCCAGCTCCTGCGGGGGCTGCGCGCCGCTGGTGACCCAGATCCTGAAGGCGGAGCTGACCCGCGGCGGCATCGCGGTCGACAACCACCTGTGCGAGCATTTTCCGTATTCGCGCCAGCAGCTGTTCCACCTGGTCGGGTGGGCGAGCTGCGCTCCTTCGAGGAGCTGCTGGCCCGGCACGGACGCGGATCGGGATGCGATATCTGCAAACCCACGGCAGCCTCGATCTTGGCCTCCTGCTGGAACGAATTCGTGCTGGCGCGCGAGCGCGCGCCGCTGCAGGACTCCAACGACTGCTACCTGGCGAATATCCAGAAGGACGGCACCTATTCCATCGTGCCGCGGGTCGCGGCCGGGGAGATCACGCCGCGGCAACTGATCACTCTTGGCGAAATCGCGCAGAAGTACCGGCTGTACACCAAGATCACCGGCGGACAGCGCATCGATCTGCTGGGCGCGCGGGTGCATCAGCTGCCGCTGATCTGGCGCGAACTGGTCGACGCCGGATTTGAGTCCGGTCACGCCTACGGCAAGTCGCTGCGAACCGTGAAGAGCTGCGTGGGCTCCACCTGGTGCCGCTACGGAGTACAGGACAGTGTCGGCCTGGCCCTTGAGCTGGAGCATCGCTACAAGGGCCTGCGCTCACCGCACAAGATCAAGTTCGGGGTATCGGGCTGCACGCGCGAGTGCGCCGAAGCGCAGGGCAAGGACGTGGGAGTGATCGCAACCGAGAAGGGCTGGAACCTTTACGTCTGCGGCAACGGTGGCATGAAGCCGCGGCACGCGGAGCTGCTGGCGGTGGACCTGGACCGGCCGACGCTGATTCGATACGTCGATCGGTTCCTGATGTTCTACATCCGCACCGCGGATCGGCTGCAGCGCACCTCGGTATGGCGCGACAATCTGGAGGGTGGCCTGGACTATCTGAAGGAAGTGATCATCGAGGACTCCCTTGGCATCGGCGCTGAGCTGGAGGCTGATATGCAGCGCATCATCGGCAGCTATGAGTGCGAGTGGAAGGCCGCCATCGAGGATCCGCAGACCCTGAAGCGCTTCCGGCATTTCGTGAACAGTGACCGCACCGACGACAATGTGGTGTTCGTGGACGAGCGCGGTCAGCCGCGACCCGCGGTGCGCACCGAATCCGAACCGCTGCAGCAGGTCGTATGAAGGCCTCGCGCTGGCTGCCCATCTGCGCCTTCGAGGATATCTATCCAGATAGCGGCGTGTGCGCACTGATCGAGGGCCAGCAGGTCGCGGTCTTCCGGGTCAACGGCGGCGTGCATGCCATCGGCAACTTCGATCCCATCAGCGGGGTGAACGTTCTGTCGCGCGGCATCGTCGGTGACATCGCCGGCGAGCTGGTGGTGGCATCACCGCTGTACAAGCAGCATTTCAGCCTGATCACCGGACGATGCCTTGAGGAGCCCGGGCATTGCGTGCCGGTATTTCTGGCGCGCATCCACGAAGGACAGGTCTGGGTGCGCGCGGAGCGCGTGGCGGGTGCGCGTGCGGCGGGCAGGCGCAAGCTGGTGGTCATCGGCAATGGCGTTGCGGCCATGCGAACCATCGAGGAGCTGCTGGAGCTTGCGCCGCAGGCCTACGAGATCACGGTGTTCGGCGCCGAGCACCACAGCCCGTACAACCGGGTGCTGCTCTCGCCGGTGCTGGCCGGGGAAAAGCGCACCGATGAGATCATTACCCATCCGCCGGAGTGGTTCCGCAAGCAGGGCATCGTCCTGCACCTGGGCGACCCGGTGGTGCAGATCGATCGCGCGCGCCGGCGGGTGCGTTCCCGGCTGGGGGTGGAACTCGCTTATGACCGCCTGCTGATCGCGACCGGGTCGGCGCCGGTGCTGCTGCCGGTCCCGGGTCGCGACCTTCCCGGCGTGCTGACCTTCCGCGACCTGCAGGATGTCGATGCCATGCTCGCCGGCGCGCGCTCGCGCCGCTGCGCCGTGGTGATCGGCGGTGGACTGCTGGGACTGGAGGCTGCCACCGGCCTGTTGCGTCGGGGCATGGACGTGACGGTCGTGCATCTGAGTGAGTTCCTGATGAACCAGCAGCTGGACGCGCAGGCCGGCGAAATGCTGCACCGGGAGCTGCTGGCGCAGGGCCTGAAGTTCTGCCTGTCGGCCCGAACGGTTGCCATCCAGGGCACCACGCAAGTGACCGGCGTACAGCTGGCCGACGGCCGGGAATTGCCGGCGGATCTGGTGGTGATGGCGACCGGCGTGCGTCCCAACACCGAATTGGCGAAGGCCGCGGGCCTGCGCTGCGACCGCGGCATCCTGGTGGACGACACCCTGCAGAGTTTCGACCCCTCCATCTACGCCGTCGGTGAGTGCGTCCAGCATCGCGACAGCACCTTCGGCCTGGTGGCGCCGCTGTGGGAGCAGGCCAGGGTCTGCGCAGCCTACCTGGCGGAGCGTGGCGTGCGTCGCTATGGCGGCTCGCCGGTGTCCACGCAGCTGAAGGTCAGCGGCGTGAAGGTCTTCTCCGCCGGGGATCTGACGGCCGGGGCGGGTCGCGAGTCTCTGGTCATGCGCGACGCGCGCCGCGGCGTCTACAAGAAGCTGCTCCTGGAGGACAACAAGGTGCGCGGCGCCGTGCTGTACGGGGATACGGTGGACGGCAACTGGTACTTTGATCTGATCAATCAGGGGCGGGACGTGGGGTCGCTGCGCGACACCCTGCTCTTTGGCGAGACGGCCTCGGCACCGGAACCGCCCCGTCCATGACTCGCACCACCTGCCCATACTGCGGAGTGGGCTGCGGCATCCTCGCCGCGACGGCGAATGGCGGCGTGCAGGTGCGCGGCGATCCCGACCATCCGGCAAATCTTGGCGCGCTGTGTTCCAAGGGCGCGGCGCTGGGCGAAACGGTGGCGCTGCAGGGCCGGCTGCTGCAGCCGCAGGTGCGTGGCGCCGAGGTTTCCTGGGATGTGGCGCTGGATGCCGTGGCGCAGGGCTTCCGCCGCATCATCGATGAACATGGACCGGATGCCGTGGCGTTCTACGTCTCCGGACAGATCCTGACGGAGGACTACTACGTCGCCAACAAGCTGATGAAGGGTTTCATCGGGTCGGCCAATATCGACACCAATTCCAGGCTGTGCATGTCCTCGGCCGTGGCCGCGCACAAACGCGCCTTCGGCGAAGACCTGGTGCCGGTGACCTACCAGGACCTGGATCTGGCCGATCTCATCGTGCTGGTCGGTTCCAACACGGCGTGGTGCCACCCGGTGCTGTATCAGCGCATCGTGAAAGCCAAGCAGCAGCGTCCCAACCTGCGCCTGGTCGTCATCGATCCGCGGCGCACCCCGACCTGCGACATCGCCGATCTGCATCTGCCGTTGCGCGCCGGCAGCGACGTGACACTGTTCAACGGGCTGCTTAGCTACCTCGCCCGCGACGGCCGCATCGATCGCCGCTTTGTCGAGCAGCACACCACGGGCGCCGCCCGCGCGCTGCTGGTGGCGGACAACACCGCCGGAGATGTGGAAGCGGTCGCCCGTACCTGCGGAATCGAACCGGAGTTGTTGCGGCGTTTCTACGCGCTGTATGCCGCCACCGAACACGTGATCAGCGCCTTTTCACAGGGGGTGAACCAGTCTTCCAGCGGTACCGACAAGGCCAACAGCATCATCAATGCGCATCTGCTGACCGGACGGATCGGCCGGCCGGGCATGGGGCCCTTCTCGGTGACGGGGCAGCCCAATGCCATGGGTGGGCGTGAGGTCGGTGGCATGGCCAACATGCTGGCGGCGCACATGGAGATCGAAAACCCGGCCCATCGCGCCATCGTGCAGCAGTTCTGGAAGGCGCCGCGCCTGGCGCAACGGCCGGGACTGAAAGCAGTGGACATGTTCGAGGCCATGCACCGCGGGCGCATCAAGGCGGTGTGGATCATCGCGACCAATCCGGTGGTGAGTCTGCCGAATGCCGACCGGGCCCGCGAGGCGCTGCGCCGTTGCGAACTGGTCGTGGTGTCCGACTGCGTGGCGCGCACCGACACGTCCGTCCTGGCGCAGGTGCTGTTGCCCGCCGCCGCCTGGGGTGAGAAGGACGGCACGGTCACCAATTCGGACCGCCATATCTCGCGCCAGCGCGCCTTCCTGCCCATGCCGGAGGGCGTGCGCCCCGACTGGTGGATGCTGTGCGAGGTGGCGAAACGCCTGGGGTTCGGGGGCGGCTTCGCGTTTACCAGCGCCGCGCAGATCTTCGATGAGCACGCGCGCTTGAGCGCCATCGCCAATGACGGGAGCCGCGCCTTCAATCTCGCGGGACTGAAGGATCTGGGCGCCGCAGGCTATGAGCAGCTGGCGCCGGTGCCCTGGCCGGTGCTGCCCGGCGCACCCGCGGGCACCGCGCGACTGTTCGGCGACGGGCGGTTCTATCATCCGGACCGTCGGGCGCGGCTGATCGCCGTGCGCCCGCATCCGCCGCGGCATGCGCCGGATGAGGAATATCCGCTGGTGCTCAACACCGGGCGGATCCGCGATCAATGGCACACGATGTCGCGCACCGGCCGCTCGCCGCGCCTGGCGAGCCATTTGCCGGAGCCGTTCGTCGACATGCATCCCGCGGATGCATTGAGCTTTGGCCTGGGGGATGGTGCCCTGGTGCGGGTCGCCACGCGCTGGGGGCGCATGGTGGTGCGCCTGCGCACCAGCGGTGAAATCGCGCGCCGCTGCATCTTCGTTCCCATCCATTGGAATGGCGCGACGGCCTCCGATGCGCGGGTCGGCGCCCTCGTGAACCCGGCGGTCGATGCCGTGAGTGGTGAGCCGGAATTCAAGTACACACCGGCGCGCGTCGAGCCCTTCGTGGTCAGCTGGTACGGCTTCGTGCTCACGCGCCGGCCGCTGCCGGTGCAGACCTTCAGCTGGTGGGCGGCATCCGAGGGCGGGGTGTTCCAGCGCTACGAAATCGCCGGCCGCCGGGTGCCCGGAGACTGGTCCAGCTGGGCGAGTGAGCTGCTTGGCGCCGATCCGGCCGCCGACTGGGTGGAATACTGCGACGAGAGCTCCGGCACCTATCGGGCAGTGCATCTGCAGGATGAGCGTCTGCAGTCCTGCGTGTTCATCAGTTCGCGGCCCGAATTGCCCTCGCGCTCCTGGCTCGCGAGCCTCTTTGCCAAGGAAAAGATTGCGCCATTGGAACGTGCGACGCTGCTGTCCGGGCGACCCCTGGATCCGGCGGCCGATGCCGGCGCCACGGTCTGTGCCTGCTTCAACGTTGGCCGCAACGCCATCGAGGCGGCGATTGCCCGGGGTTGCCGGGATGCCCCATCGATCGGCAAGCGACTCAAGGCGGGAACCAATTGCGGCTCCTGTGTCCCGGAGCTGCGGCGCATGATCGCGGCACTGGAGACCGCGGCATCGGATCGCACCGCCACCGGCACGGCCGGCGTCGCGCAAGCCGGCTGAACACCCTGCAAAAAAAACCCCGCCGGGGCGGGGTCATTTGGTCGCTTGCTTGCTTGCTGTGGAGGAGCAATTGTTCTGATTCTTGTCCTGTCAGGGGGCATCCGCGAATGGCGGTGCCCGGTCTTTTTAATTCAAAAAGGCGAATCCGCCTTGGTTGCTTCCTTCCCCGGCCAAATGGGCCGGTTCTATGGATATAGAAGCAACGCGCATGCCATAGGTCATAAGCGGGCTGCGATGTGACATCTTGTATCTGAGACGGGGGTCAAACGCGCCGCAGTGCGTCATATGCCACCCTTGGCGCCCGTTCGACATGACAGAACGCGCCTTGGGTTGGTGCGGTGCGCAACGCGGTGTCAAGATCCTCGACATCGGCAGCCGCGAAATGACCGGAGCACACCCGTGAGAAAACATGCAAGAGATTGATATTGTTCTATATATTCGCATCGATTGAAGTGTAAATGAGACCGACATCCAATCCGGGGATCCGGCTCGCCGCAGGCCTCCTCTGGCTGTCGCTGGGCCTTGCCGGCTGCTCCACTGCACCCAAGGCGAGGACGGCCGCTGCCACCGCAGCCGCTACCGTATCGTCTGCCGCCGCGAGTTCGGCGCCGGCTCCTGCGCCCGGTTCGGCGCCCGCCGAGGCGCTGCCCGTCCCGGAAGCGGCCGTGGTCTCCAGCGGCGCACCGGCCCCTTTGGTCCCGCCGGCCGAGGCGCCGAGTGCCGTCGGCGAGGCTCCCGCGGTCGCCGCAGCTGCGGCGGCAGCCCCGGCTGCGGCGGGCCCCGAGGCCAAAGCGCCGCGCGAACTCGACAAGGTGTTTCCGCAGCCCCCCGCGCTCGACCGCGATGTGAACTTCTGGATCCGGGTCTATACCGAAATCGGCACCAACGCCGGCTTCATGCACGATCAGTACAACCTGGGTGTGGTCTACGAGACGCTGCAGTTCGGGCCCGACACCAGCGCGCGGCAGCGGCAGCGCATGGTGGAGGCATCGCGCCTCAGGATCATCGCGGCGCTCAAGCGCATTGCCCACTCCACGGACGCCCTCTCGCCGCAGGATCAGCACATCCGCGACATGTGGGGCGACGCCGGCACGCCGGCGCGCCTGCTGAGCGCCGTCGAGGACGTGCGCTTCCAGCTGGGTCAGGCGGACCGGTTCCGCGACGGCCTGCTGCGCGCCGGCCTGTGGGAAGCGCATATCGTGGAGACGCTGGCCAATCTCGGCATGCCGCCGGAGCTGGCGGTGGTGCCGCATGTGGAGTCGTCCTTCAATGCGGCCGCCTACTCCAAGGCGGGAGCCGCGGGACTGTGGCAGTTCATGCGCTCCACCGGCCGGCGCTACATGCGCATCGACTCGGCGGTGGACGATCGCATGGATCCGTTCCGGGCCACCGAGGCCGCCGCGCAGTTGCTGAGCTTCAACTACCGGCTGCTGGGCAGCTGGCCGCTGGCGCTGACGGCCTACAATCATGGAGCCGAGGGCATGCGGCGCGCCAAGGAACAGGTGGGCTCGGATGACATCGTGCGGGTGCTGCGCAACTATCACAGCCCGAGTTTCGGGTTCGCCTCGCGCAACTACTACGTGTCGTTCCTGGCGGCGCTGACGGTGGACCGGGATCCGGAGAAGTATTTCGGTGCCATCCGGCGCGAGCCCGAGGCGAAGTTCCAGGAAGTGACCATGCCCGGGTTCGTGACGGTGAGCGCACTCACGCACGCCTTGCACATCAACGCCGAGGACCTGCGTCGCCTGAATCCGGCGCTGCTGCCGGCCTGCTGGCAGGGCCGACGGCGCGTGCCCAAGGGCTACGTGCTGCGCCTGCCGCTGGACGGACCCGGCTGGACGACCGAGCTGCTGGCCGCGCGCCTTTCGCCGAAGGATCTGGAGCCTAAGCAGACGGTGCCGGAGAGCCGCAAGGTCATGAAGGGTGAGACGCTCGCGAGCATTGCCGCCGACTACGGCATGAAGCCCGGTGAGCTCGCGCGCCTCAACGGCATCAAGGCCCGCAAGCGCCTGCGTCCCGGCCAGCTGGTGCGCGTGCCGGAAGCCAATCCGGTACGGGTGAGCCTGGCGCGGGTGGATCATCCGGCCGCGGCCGCGGCGGGGGGCGGCGATACGGCGGCGCCGTCCAGCGCGCCGAGCACGCCTGCCGCACTGGCGGCCAATTCAGCCAGTGCCCCGGCGGCCGTACCGGAGGTTGCCGCCGCCGCCGCGCCGGGGGCGCAGACGCTGGCCGCGAATGACACGCCCGCACCGGTGGCGCCCGATGTGCAACCCGAGACCAATGCCGGCGGCGTGTCCCCGCAGGTGGCGCAGCAGGAGAGTGAGCAGGATGCCCAGGCGGTCGCGCAGGACAAGCCGCTGGTCGCCTCCCAGCCGGTATCAGCCAAGGAAGCCGAAGAGATCACGCCGGGCCTTGGGCCCACCGCGGTCGTTGCGGCCGATAATGCCGATGCCACCGACTACTCGGTGGCTGCGGATGACAGCATCGTGGTGGCGCCGACCGAGACCCTCGGCGCCTACGCCGGCTGGCTCGGGGTCAGTCCGGCTCGGCTGCGCGCGCTCAACCACGTGCGCGGCAAGGGCGGCGTGCGCATCGGGCGCCGGCTGAAGCTGGATTTCGCGCACAGCTCGCACGAGAAGTTCGAGGCGCATCGCCGTGACTATCATCGGCAGCTGCAGGCCGCCTACTTCGCCTCGCACCGGATCTCGGGCACGCAGGTGCACGTGGCGCGCGCCGGGGATTCGCTGTGGGGGCTGACGCATCGCTTCGGCAACCTGCCCGAGTGGCTGCTGCAGCAGTACAACCCCGATGTGGCCTTCGATGGCTTGAAGGCCGGGACGCAGATCGTCGTGCCGCGCGTGGAGGATCTTGGCAATCCCGATGCGGAAAAGTGAGAGGTTTGTCGGGAAATGGCGCCAGGTTGCGCAGGGCTGTGACGGGCGTGCTTCGCCGCAGCCCCATCAGACCCTATAATTGCTTTCATGTGTGACCGTCTCGTCTTCACCAGGTGCCGACGGCTGGCTGGCCCGACCCTGCTGCTGCTGGCCATGAGCTTTGCCATGGGTAGCGCTGCGCCGGCGGCCACCGCGTATGACAAGCGGCTGCGCCAGGACCAGGATTCCACCCACCCGAAGGCCGAATCGAACGCCGCAGATGCTGCTGCCGCCGCCGCTGCGCCGCTGCTGGCCAACCGGGTCGTGGTGCGCAAGTCCGAGCGGCGGCTGTACCTGATGCGCGGGGCCACCATCGTGCGCTCCTACCGGGTGGCGCTGGGATTGAACCCGGTGGGACCGAAGGAACAGGAGGGTGATTCGCGCACGCCCGAGGGCCACTACCAGCTGACCCGGCGCAATCCGCGCAGCGAGTACTTCCTGTCCATCCAGGTGTCCTACCCCAACGATCGGGACCTGCAGCGAGCGCGCCGCAATCGCCTGACGCCGGGCGGGGCGATCATGATCCATGGCCTGCCCAACGATCTGCGTCGTGAACCGACCTACTACGAACAGCGCGACTGGACCGACGGCTGCATCGCGGTCTCGGACTCGGACATGCTCGAGATCTGGCTGATGACCCCGCCCGATGTTCCCATCGACATCCTGCCGTAGGTGAATACCAGCAGCATCATCCTCCCGGATTCGGTCGACGCCCTGGTCGCGCCGCGCGGCAGCCTCGAGAACCTCTCTCAGGAGGAGATCACCAAGCTGCTGGACACCAGCCACAGTGGCCTGTACGGCCTGTTCCGCAAATGCGCCCTGGCGGTGCTCAATACAGGCAACGACACCGACAACGCCAAGGAGATCATGGAGCGCTACGCGGATTTCGACATCGAAGTCGTGCGTCACGCGCGGGGCATCAAGCTGGAAATCCGCCACGCCCCCGCGACGGCCTTCGTGGACGGGGAGATGATCCGCGGCATCAAGGAACACCTGTTCGCGGTGCTGCGCGACGTCATCTACATCGCGGGCGAAATCATCGATGGCCGGGTGGTATCACTGACGGACTCCGGTGCGGTCACGAATGCCGTGTTCCGCATCCTGCGCAATGCGCGGGCGCTGGAGTACAAGGGCTCCCCGAACCTCGTGGTGTGCTGGGGCGGGCACTCGATCGGCGATGAGGAATACCACTACACCAAGCGGGTCGGGTACGAGATGGGCCTGCGGGGCCTGGACGTGTGCACGGGCTGCGGACCGGGTGCCATGAAGGGCCCGATGAAGGGGGCGACCATCGGGCATGCCAAGCAGCGCATCGTGCAGAGCCGCTACATCGGCCTGACCGAACCCGGCATCATCGCCGCGGAGCCGCCCAATCCCATCGTCAGCGAGCTGGTGATCCTGCCCGACATCGAGAAGCGGCTGGAGGCCTTCGTGCGCATGGGCCACGGCATCGTGGTGTTCCCGGGCGGCGCGGGAACTGCCGAGGAAATCCTCTACCTGACGGGCCTGCTGCTTGATCCGGCCAATGCCAGCCAGCCCTTCCCGGTGGTGCTCACGGGCCCGGCCGCCAGCGCCAGCTACTTCAAGCACATCCTGCGCTTCGTGGAGGGCACGCTCGGGCGCGAGGCGCTGCAGCGGCTCGAGGTGATCATCGATGATCCGCCCGCCGTGGCGCGGCGCATGGTGCTGGGCATGGAGGCGGTGCGCACCTTCCGGCGCGAACGCAGCGATTCGTACAATTTCAACTGGCTGCTGTCGGTGGGCATGGAACTGCAGCGTCCGTTCCAGGTATCGCATGAGTCCATGCGCTCGCTGGCGCTGTCGCGCGCGCAGCCCGCGCACATGCTCGCCGCGAACCTGCGCCGCGCCTTCTCCGGAATCGTCACCGGCAATGTGAAGGACTACGGTGTGCAGGCCATCGAACAGCAGGGTCCCTATGAGTTGAGCGGCGATGCGAACGTCATGCGCCTGCTCGATGAGCTGCTCACCGCGTTCGTCGCCCAGGGCCGCATGAAACTGCCTGGCTCGATCTACAAGCCCTGCTATCGCCTGGTCGCGTGACATAACACGCCCGTGCAGCGAGGCGGCAATTTCTTGCCGGAATCGTTGCCGCGTCGCGCGCCGCGGCCGATGGGTGTGACCCAGTTCCTGTAGGTTTGCTGCCCCGACTCCGTACGCTGCCGGTAACCACTTTAGGAGTTGTCGCATGAACTCATCTGACAGGACGCGGGGTGACCCCTTAGGGGTGCCGCCTGAACCCCCCGCCATGGTTCCCGCAATGCCCGCGCCGATGGCTGGCACCGAAGAGTATGGTTCGTGGCTGGATCGCATGCAGCGGGCGCGCACGCGCCACGCGGCGATCACCCGCAACCTCTACACCTGGACCAACTACAAGAGCTGGGCCGATCAGGTGAAGGGCACCTGGGAGCAGGAGCCGGACCTGAAGCGCAAGTAGTCGCCTACACGATCCTGGCGACGGGCTCGGGAGTGATTTCGCGCGGCGCGGGACGCTGCGCGGCGCCCGCGCTCTGCAGCCAGGCGGTGAGCGGTTCCCAGCCCTGGATGTCCTCGGCGACCTGGTACTCCTTCATCTCGTGGATACCCAAGCCGGTTTCGGCGGCGCGGATGTAGGCCTGCGAATCGCGCAGGGTCGCCACCACCGGGATTCCCAGCGAATCCAGGAAGCGCTGCAGCGACTGGTAGACCAGGGTATGCACCTTCACGCGATTGGCGATCACCCCTAAGCGATTGTCCTGGCGCCTGATCTTGGCCACCAGCAGCAGATCGCGGATGCAGCGCGATGCGGCGTGGATGTCTATGTCGGAGGGCAGCACCGGCACCAGGATCTTGTCCGCCTGGCGCGTCAGTTCGATCATCGTCTGGCCGGTCACGGCAGCCGGCGTGTCCAGGATGACATGCGTGCTGTCCGGCGGGGGACGCAGCTGGAAAGTGCGGGTCACCTTCGGGTTGCGCTCATGTGCCGCGATCAGGTGCACCTTGGGGCGGGCAGGATCGCGTTTCGACACCCAGCGGCCCGATGAACCCTGCGGGTCATAATCCATGAGCACCGGTCGCTGCTGCTGCGAGGCGAAATAGCCGGCCAGATTCACGGCGATGGTCGTTTTGCCAGACCCGCCCTTGGGGTTCAGGACGACGATGCGCTGCATGGAATCACAGAGTACTGGGGCTGCCCGGGGGCCGCAAGCGAGGGATGAGATCTACCGCACGTCACCTGTCACCTTGAATTTGTAGGCTTCTCCCATGGAACGATTCCTGCTCCTTTGGGACGAAATTGACGACCTGGTGGGCGTGAGCCGCTGCCTGGTGACCCGCGCCATGATGCGCATGAATCCGCCCACGACCCACGTGGACAGCGTCGCGACCCTGCTGCTGGCGGGGGCCCTGCTGGTGGCGCAAAGAGGGCTGTTCCAGCTCGGGTAGCGACCCGTCCGGCTTCGGATTCGCGATTCCGGCTTGAAAATTCCGCCGGGATACCCAAGATGCACGCCTGCTCAAACTATTTGACCGGCAGGTTGGCGCATGACTGAAAACCAGAAGACCACGCTCGGCTTCCAGGCCGAGGTAAGTCAGCTGCTGCAGCTGATGATCCATTCCCTGTACAGCCACAAGGAAATCTTCCTCCGGGAGCTCATTTCCAATGCCTCCGATGCCAATGACCGCCTGCGGTTCGAGGCCATCGCGAACCCGGCGCTGCTCGCCGAGGACCCGGCACTGTCGGTATGGGTGGAAGGCGACCCCCAAGCCGCAACCCTGAAGATCCGCGACAACGGCATCGGCATGAGCCGCGAGGAGGCGATCGCCAACCTCGGCACGATCGCGCGCTCGGGAACCGCCGAGTTCTTCAAGTCCCTGTCCGGGGACCAGCAGAAGGACTCCCAGCTGATCGGACAGTTCGGCGTGGGGTTCTACTCGGCCTTCATCGTGGCCGAGCGGGTCGAAGTGCTGACCCGCAAGGCAGGCCAGCCGGCGAACACCGGCGTGCACTGGGAATCCAGCGCCGACGGCCAGTTCACCGTGCAGGACGTGGAACTGCCCGAGCGCGGCACCACCATCATCCTGCACCTGAAGGAGGCCACCAAGGAATTCGCCGACGCCTGGCGGCTGCGCACCCTGATCCACAAGTACTCGGATCACCTGAGCTTCCCGGTGATGATGCGCAAGGCCGGCGAGGGCGAGCAGCCCTGGGAAGCCGTCAATCAGGCCCGCGCCCTGTGGACGCGACCCCGGACCGAGGTGACGGACGAGGAGTACCAGCAGTTCTTCGAACACATCGCGCACGACCCCACCGAGCCCCTGGCCTGGAGTCACAACAAGGTCGAGGGCAAGCGCGACTACACCAGCCTGCTCTACATCCCCGGCCGCGCGCCCTTCGACCTGTGGCATCGGGACGCCGCCCGGGGCCTGAAGCTGTACGTGCGCCGGGTCTTCATCATGGATGACGCGGAGCAGTTCCTGCCCCTGTACCTGCGCTTCATCAAGGGCGTGATCGATTCCAGCGACCTGCCGCTGAATGTCTCACGGGAATTGCTGCAGCAGGATGCGGACGTGGAGGCCATGAAGGGCGGCCTCACGCGCCGGGTGCTGGAGCTGCTGGGCAAGCTCGCCGCCGATGAGCCGGCGAAGTATGCGACCTTCTGGAAGGAATTCGGCGCGGTGCTCAAGGAGGGGTTGGCCGAGGATTACGCCAACCGGGAGAAGATCCTGCCGCTGCTGCGCTTCGCCAGCACCCACGAGGCCGAGGATGCCCCCACGGTGACCCTCAAGGACTACCTGGGGCGCATGAAGAGCGGCCAGGAGAAGATCTATTTCGTGATCGCCGACAGCGTGGCCGCGGCGCGCAGCAGTCCCCACATCGAGCAGCTCAAGTCGCTCGGGGTCGAGGTGCTGCTGATGTCGGAGCGGGTCGACGAATGGGTGATGGGCCAGATCGACGCCTTCGAGGGCAAGTCCTTCAAGGATGCTGCGCGCGGCGACCTGGAGCTCGGAAGTCTCGCCCCGGAGACCGAACGCAGCAAGGCGCAGCAGCAGCTCAAGGAGCATGAAGGGTTGCTCAAGCGCGTCAAGGAGGCCCTGGGCGAGCGGGTCGCCGAAGTGCGCGTGGCCTCGCGCCTGACGGACTCGCCCTCCTGCCTGGTGATGGGCGAACGCGACCTCGGGGCCGCCATGCGCCGCATCCTGGAGGCCCAGGGGCAGAAGGTGCCCGAGAGCAAGCCGGTGCTGGAGCTGAATGTGGAGCATCCCATCGTGCGTCATCTCGAAGGGGTGGGCGAGGAGGCGGGTTTCAGCGAACTGGCCCAGCTGCTCTACGACCAGGCAGCGTTGTCGGAAGGCGGGCAGCTGGTGAACCCGGCCGATTACGTGCGGCGCCTGAACCGGCTGCTGGTGCGCCTCGTGCCGCCCGCCGCATGACGGCAGGCACGGCCCTCGCGGCCGAGAGCCTCATGCTGCCGGGGCCCGCGGGCGCGCTCGAGGCGCGGCTGGATTTTCCGGCCGCTGGCATTGCCGGCAGCGAACCGCGCACGCCCGCGACGTTCGCGGTGGTGTGTCACCCGCACCCGCTGTTCGGCGGCACCCTCACCAACAAGGTGGTGCACACCCTGGCACGCACCTTCAACGCCGCCGGCATGCCCAGCCTGCGATTCAACTTCCGGGGGGTCGGCGCCAGCGCCGGCTGCCACGATGCGGGGCCCGGCGAGGTGGAGGATGCACTGGCCGTGGTGCGCTACGGCCGCGAACGCTGGCCGCAGGCGGATCTGTGGCTGGCGGGATTCTCCTTCGGGGCCGCGGTGGCGATACACGCCAGCGTGCAGGCCGCTCCGGCCGGACTGGTGGCGGTGGCTCCGGCGGTGGATCGAATGGATATCGGGGCGGTGACGCCGGGCTGTCCCTGGCTGGTACTGCTGGGAGATGCCGATGATGTCGTGTCCCCCCGGCGGATGCTGGAATGGGCACGGGGCTTGCGCCCCCAGCCTGCCATCCAGGTTCTCCCTGGAGCCGGCCACTTCTTTCACGGCCGCCTGCCTGAGCTGCAGGAGGCGGTTGCCGGGTTCGTAAATCAAAGGCCCGGATGAGCTGACGCCGATCCGGGCCGTTGAGAATTCAAACCACCTCAGCAGCGGTGGATCAGGAATTCACCATGCTCTTCAGGCTCTTCAGCGGCAGCACGCGCACTTTCTTGCTCGCGGGCTTCGCCTTGAACGTCATCTTCTCGCCAGTGAACGGATTCACGCCCTCACGCGCCTTCGTGGCGGGCTTCTTGACGACCTTCAGCTTCAGAAGGCCGGGCAGTGTGAACAGGCCATTGCTGCGCAGGCTCTTCTTGATCACGCCGCTCAACGAATCGAACACGCCGCTGACCTGCTTGCGGGACAGTTCGGTGTCCTTCGAAATCTGAGTCAGGATCTCCGACTTGGTCGGTGCGCCACCCTTTTTCGCCATGTTTTGCTACTCCTCCAACGTTGTAACTCAAGCGCGCGGATCCAAGCCGCGCATAACGATTCGCGCGGAAAAATAGCACATGGGGACGCATTCGCAAGCTATTTCTGATCTGCCGGCGCGCTTGAAGTGCCTTTTTTTTCAGCGTTTGCGTGTGCGCGTGGTTTGTGCGTCGCTGTTGCACCGGCATCGCGCACGAATACCTGCCGATGGTTCGGCACGCCGCTCGCAACGCGCGGCGCGCATCGCGCGCAGCGCCGGCGGCGCTGCGCAATGCTATCTGCTGCGCCAGCACCACGCTGCAAGTGGCTGTTTTGTTCGGACTTACCGCAACAGGATCAGCAGCGCCTGGATCAGCAGTCCCGCCCACAATGGCGACAGATCAAGACCCGCGAGCGGCGGAATGAGGCGCCGCAGGGGACGCAGCACCGGCTCGCACACGCTGGCCAGCAGCGGCTGCATGGGCGAATAGGAGCCCTGCGCGATCAGGCTCATCAGGGCGTACAGGAAGATGGCGTAAAAATACAACCACAGCACCGAGACGAGGATTTCCAGCGCCACGGCGCGCAGCAGCCACAGCGGCGGCGGAATGCCGAGGCCGCGCACGACGCTCATGAGCACCACGTAGCCGAAGGCCACGATGAGCACCGTGACCACCGAGGCGGTGTCGATCTTGTTGATGGGCGGCAGCAGCCGGCGCAGCGGCATCACCAGCGGGTTGGTGGCCTTGACCACCGCCTGCGCCACCGGATTGCGGAAGTCCGCCCGCGACCACTGCATGATCAGCCGCAGCAGCGCCACGTACAGCGCCAGGGACAGCAGCGCGTCGACCAGGAAGTAGATTGCGTTCACCGCGTCGCCCCGCCGAACTGCGCGGCCAGCTCCCGGCTGCGCCGGGTGGCCGCCTGCATGGCGCCGGCCACTATGCCGCCCAGGTTGGCGGCGCCGAAGGCCTCCAGCGCCGCCTCGGTGGTGCCGCCCTTGGAAGTGACTTCCTGGCGCAGTCGGGGCAGATCACCGTCGGAACCGTGCGCCAGGGCGCCCGCGCCGTGCAGGGTGCCCACCGCCAGCCGGCGGGCGGCCTCCGGATCCAGCCCCTGGGCGATGGCCGACTGCATCATCAGTTCGGCCAGCAGGAAGAAGTAGGCCGGTCCGCTGCCCGACAGCGCCGTGACCACGTCGAGGTCCGATTCACGCGCCACCCACACCGCAGGTCCCACGGCGCCCAGGACCTGCTCGGCAAGCTTCTGGTGCTCGGCCGTCACGCCAGGTCCGGCGAACATGCCGGTGACCCCGGCGCCGATGAGCGCCGGCCGATTGGGCATGGAGCGCACCACCGGCACCGCAGCCCCCGCCCAAGCCTGGAGCGATGCGATCTGGATGCCGGCGGCGACCGAGACCAGCAGGGGGGGCGGGGCGCTGCGCCGCAGCTGCGGGGCAAGCGCCTGCAGCACGCTGCCCGCTTCCTGCGGTTTCACGGCGAGGATGATCAGGTCGCAGCGTTCGATCGCGGCCTGATTGTCGGGGCTGACCCGGACCTTGAAGTCGCGCGCCGCGAGCTCCCGCGGCTGCGCCGCAGGTTCCCCCACGCTCAGCTGCCCCGCGGGCATGCCACGGCTGATGAGGCCGCCGATGAGCGCGCGCGCCATGTTGCCGCCGCCCAGAAAGCCGATGCGAGGTGACTTCATCACGCGGATTGTATATGGCTGGGGCTTGGCGGCGCCACGCGCGGGCCGAACAGATCGGTGCCGATGCGCACCAGCGTCGCACCTTCCTGGATCGCCGCTTCCAGATCGCCGCTCATGCCCATGGACAGGGTATCGAGTCCCGCACCGGCCGCGTTCACGCTCTCAAACAACAGCCGCAGCTGGTGCAGCCAATGCCGCTGGCGCGCGCGCTCCACCTCCGGCGGCGGCAGGCACATCAGGCCGCGCAGTTTCAGCCGCGGGAGCCTGCCGATATCGCGCAGCAGCTGCGGCACCTGCGCCGGCTCCGCGCCTGCCTTGCTGCCTTCGCCGCCGATATGCACCTGCACGCACACGTTCAGGGGGGGTGCGTGGAAGGGGCGCTGTTCAGACAGCCGCGCGGCGATGCGCAGCCGGTCTATGCCGTGGACCCATGAAAAATTCTCGGCCACCGCCCGGGTCTTGTTGGCCTGCACCGCACCGATGAAATGCCAGTGGACGGCCGGTCCGGGCGGCGCATCCTGAGCCAGCGCCGCCATCTTGGGCAGGGCGTCCTGGACGTAGCTCTCCCCGAAGTCCTGCACGCCCGCCGCCACAGCCGCCCGCAGCAGCGCCGACGGCTGCCCCTTGCTGGCGCCCACGAGTGTGATCTGGTCCACACTCCGGCCCGATTCCAGGGCGGCGGCGTGGATCCGCTCCCGCACGCGCGCGACATTCGCGGCAATGCGGCGCGCATCTGCCGAATTCTGTGGATCTATTAACATATGGGTGGGCCAACCCCTCCGCTATACTCGAAATTGACTCGCGCCTGCCGTTCTTCGAGGATTTTCAATGGCCGTAGACATTGCGCAGCTGCTTGCGTTCGCAGTGAAGAATAGCGCCTCCGACCTGCACCTCTCGGCGGGCGTACCCCCGATGATCCGCGTCGACGGCGACATGAAGCGCATCAACATGCCGGCACTTGCCCACAAGGAAGTGCACAGCATGGTGTACGACATCATGAACGACAAGCAGCGCAAGTCCTACGAAGAGTTCTTCGAGACCGATTTTTCGTTCGAAATCCCGAAACTGGCGCGATTCCGCGTCAATGCCTTCAACCAGAACCGCGGCGCGGGCGCCGTGTTCCGCACCATTCCGTCGGTGATCCTCAGCCTCGATGACCTGGCCGCGCCCAAGATCTTCCGTGACCTGTGCATGCTGCCGCGCGGCCTGGTCCTGGTCACGGGTCCCACCGGCTCCGGCAAGTCCACCACGCTTGCGGGCATGATCAACCACTGCAACGACAATCGCCCGGATCACATCCTCACCATCGAGGATCCGATCGAGTTCGTGCACGAGTCAAAGCGCTGCCTGATCAACCAGCGGGAAGTTCACCGCGACACCCTCGGGTTCACCGAAGCGCTGCGCTCGGCGCTGCGCGAGGACCCCGACGTCGTCCTGGTCGGCGAAATGCGCGACCTGGAGACCATCCGCCTCGCTCTGACTGCCGCCGAGACCGGGCATCTGGTCTTCGGCACCCTGCACACCAGCTCGGCGGCGAAAACCATCGACCGCGTGGTCGACGTGTTCCCCGCGGCCGAAAAGGAAATGGTCCGCTCCATGCTCTCGGAGAGCCTGCGCGCGGTCATCTCCCAGACCCTGCTCAAGAAGAACGGCGGGGGCCGCATCGCGGCGCATGAGATCATGATCGGCACGCCGGCCATCCGCAATCTGATCCGCGAAGGCAAGATCGCGCAGATGTTCTCGGCCATCCAGACCGGCCAGGCCCAGGGCATGCAGACCCTGGACCAGTGCCTGACCGACATGGTTGCCAAGGGGCTGGTGAGCAAGGAAGAAGCGCGCTACAAGGCCTCCAACAAGGACGCTCTGTAAATGGATCGCGATCAAGCCATCAAGCTGATGCAGGACCTGCTGCGTCGCGTCACCGAAAAGAAGGCTTCCGACCTGTTCATCACGGCGGGCTTTCCCCCCGCCATCAAGGTCGACGGCGAGGTGCGCCCGCAGAGCGATCGCGCGCTCACCGCGGAGCAGTCCGCCGTGCTGGTGCGCGCCATCATGAACGACCGGCAGACCAAGGAATTCGACGCCAGCAAGGAGTGCAATTTCGCCATCTCCCCGCAGGGCATCGGCCGCTTCCGCGTCAGCGCCTTCGTGCAGCAGGGTGCCGTCGGCGCCGTGGTGCGCCTGATCAACGCCAAGATTCCCAGCTTCGAGGAGCTGGATCTGCCGGTGATCCTCAAGGAAGTGGCGCTGACCAAGCGCGGCCTGGTCATGATCGTCGGCGGCACCGGCTCCGGCAAATCCACCTCGCTCGCGGCCATGATCGGCCACCGCAACGAGAACACCAAGCACCACATCGTGACCATCGAGGATCCGGTGGAGTACGTGCACCAGCACAAGGGCTGCGTCATCACCCACCGGGAGGTGGGCGTGGACACCGAGTCCTGGCATGCCGCCCTCAAGAACACACTGCGGCAGGCGCCCGATGTCATCCTCATCGGCGAGGTGCGGGACCGCGAGACCATGGAATACGCCATCCAGTTCGCCGAGACCGGCCACCTGGTGCTGGCCACGCTGCACGCCAACAGCGCCAACCAGGCCCTCGATCGCATCATCAACTTCTTTCCCGACGAGCGGCGCGAGCAGCTGCTCATGGACCTGTCCCTGAACACCCGCGCCTTCGTCTCGCAGCGGCTGATTCCGCGCGAATCCGGCGCCGGCCGGATCGCCGCCACCGAGATCATGCTCAACTCGCCCCTGATCCAGGACCTGATCTTC
This sequence comes from uncultured Pseudomonadota bacterium, assembly GCA_963726995.1. Taxonomy (GTDB): domain Bacteria; phylum Pseudomonadota; class Gammaproteobacteria; order Steroidobacterales; family Steroidobacteraceae; genus DAIDKA01. Next base: position 263,872 of record CAVSEP010000006.1, on the reverse strand, counting down.
AAGGGCGAGGTCGCCAAGATCAAGGAGGTCATGTCGCGCTCCACGCGATTGGGCATGCGCACCTTCGACCAGTCCCTGTACGAGCTGTACGAAAGCGGCTACATCTCCTACGAGGATGCGCTGCGCAATGCCGACTCCAAGAACGAGCTGCGCCTGAGGATCAAGCTGGAAAGCCGGCGTGAGCACGTGGATGCCGGCGACGGCGGCCTGACCCTCAGCGAGGAAGTCGACGGGGGCAAGAGCCTGTGAACGCGGTCAGCGAGGACCTGCTGCCGGAGGCCGACGGACCGGAGGTGCGCGCCGCGCAGGGCCCCGCCGGCGGGGAGTCCCCGGCGCAGACCGTCCTCAACACCAAGCCGCTGTTCAAGCTCATGGTGGAGAAGAAGGCCTCGGACCTGTTCTTCACCGCCAATGCGCCCATCAAGATCAAGATCGAGGGCCAGATCTTCCCCGTCAACAAGAACGTGCTGACTCCGGAAGTCGTGCGCCAGACGGCCCTGGGACTGATGAGCCAGGAGCAGCGCGAGCGATTCCAGGCGGAACTGGAGATCGATTTCGCCATCTCCCGCCCCGGGCTGGGGCGCTTTCGCGTCAATATCTTCATGCAGCGCGGTTATCCGGCCGTGGTGCTGCGCTATATCACGGCCGACATGCCGCGCCTGGAGTCCTTGAGCCTGCCGGATGTCATGCGCGATCTGATCATGCTCCGGCGCGGGCTGGTGCTGGTGGTCGGCGCCACCGGCTCGGGCAAATCCACGACGATCGCGGCGATGATCAATCATCGCAACGAGGGCTCCTCGGATCACATCGTGACCATCGAGGATCCGATCGAGTTCCTGCATACCAACAAGCGCTCCATCGTCAACCAGCGCGAAGTGGGCCTGGATACCAAGTCCTTTGCCCGGGCGCTGCGCAGCGTGATGCGCGCGGCGCCGGATGTCATTCTGGTGGGTGAAATCCGCGACAAGGAGAGCATGGAGGCCGCGATCAGCCTGGCGGGCACCGGCCACCTGGTGCTGGCCACCCTGCATGCCAACAACTGCGCCGAGACCCTCGATCGCATCATCAACCTGTTCCCGCGCGAGCAGCACAATCAGATCTTCCTGGACCTCTCGCAGTACCTGCGCGCCGTGATGGCCCAGCGCCTGGTGATGGGCAAGGATGGCAAGCGGGTGGCGGCGGTGGAGGTCATGCTCAACACCCCGCATATCGGCGAACTGATCAAGAAGGGCGATGTCATGGGCATCAAGGAAGCCATCATCGCCAGCGGCGAGCGCGGCGTGCAGAGCTTCGATGTCGCGCTGCATGGCCTCGTGAAGCAGGGCCGGGTGACGCTGGATGAGGCGTTGATGCACGCCGATTCGCGCGCCAACCTCGAGACCAAGATCAACTTCGGTTGACGATCACCTCGGCGAGCACCGCCATGCGCACGGCGACGCCGTTGCGCACCTGATCGCGGATGGCCGATTGCGGGCCATCGGCCACGTCCGAGGCAATTTCAATGCCCCGGTTCATGGGCTGCGGATGCATGACCATGGCGTCAGGCTTCGCCAGCTGCAGGCGCTCGGGCGTAAGTCCGTACTTGGCGAAGTAGCGGTCGGCATCGGGCAGCGAGGCCTGGCTCATGCGCTCCTTCTGGATGCGCAGCATCATGATCACATCCGCGTCCTTCAGGCCCTTGGCCAGGGTCGTATGCCGGGCGCAGCCGGGGAATTCGCCCGGTTCCGGCATGAACACCGGCGGGGCGACGATGCGCAGCTCACCGACGCCCAGGGTGGTCAGGGCGTCGTAGGCCGAGCGCGCCACCCGCGAATGCCGCACGTCCCCGACGATGGCTACCGAAAGCTTGGAAAGGTCCGGCTTGCGCTGCCGGATGGTCAGGGCATCCAGCAGGCCCTGGGTGGGGTGGGCCACGTGGGCCTCGCCCGCCGACAGCACGCTCACATGCGGCCGCACATGATCGGCCACCAGCCCCGGGATGCCTTCCTCGGCATCGCGAATCACCAGCACGTCGACGTGCAGGGACTCGAGGGTATAGATGGTGTCGAGCATGCTCTCGCCCTTCACCCGCGAGGACAGCTGCAGTTCCAGGTTGACGACATCGGCGCCCAGGCGCTTGGCGGCCAGTTCGAACGAAACCCGCGTGCGCGTCGAGGGCTCGGTGAACAGGTTCGCGACGGTGATGCCCGCCAGGTCCTGCGATGCCGGCGGCGGCTCGCCGAGGTTGCGCACGAAGGACTGCGAGCGCTGCAGCAGATGCTCCAGGGTGGCCCGGTCCAGCCCCGCCAGGGTCAGCAGGTGGCGCAGGTGCCCGTTGTCGCGCAGCTGCGGGGTGATCGCGCGGGTGGTTACGGTGGTTTCGGTCACTTGTTGCGGTCCCCTTCTCCGGCCAGCCAGCGCGTCAGGATGACTGCGGCGGCGGCGCTGTCGATGTCTTCTCGCTGCACGCGGCGGCGGCGTTGGCCGCTGGCGCGCTGCCCCTTGAGCGTACTGCCGGCTTCCATCGAGGAACCGTGTTCATCCACCTGCGCCACCGGCAGCGCAAAGCGCGCGGCGAGCTGGCTGCCGAAGTCGCGCGCGGCCTGTGCCAGGGTGCCGTCCGTGCCGTCGGCATTATAGGGGACACCGACAACCAGCACGTGCGGTGAGAGCGCCCGGATCTCGCGCGCAATGGCGGTCCAGTCCGGTACCCCTTCCCGGGCGGCGATTGCCGGTCGTGGCGCGGCGCTGGCGGTCAGGGTGTCGCCCGCGGCCATGCCGATGCGGCGCCGGCCGTAGTCGAAGGCGAGGGCGATGCGCGGATTGGCGCGGGGGGGCTCAGGCATTGCCGGCTGTCAGGCTCAGCTTCTCCACATCCACGCCGAGGAACTGCCAGGAGGCCTGCCAGCGCTGGGTGAAGGGCAGCTCGAACAGCAGGCGCTCGTCCGCGGGCACCGGCAGCCAGTCATTGTCGCGGATCTCGCGCTCCAGCTGTCCGCCGTCCCAGCGCGCAAACCCCAGGGCGACGAAGGCATCATCGGGCCCCTCGCCGCGGGCCATGGCGGCCAGCACATCCCGGGAGGTGGTGACCTGGATCAGTTCGGAGACCTTGTGAGTGGAATCCCATTCGCCGCCCGGGCGGTGCAGGACGAAGCCGCGGTCGGTGCGCATCGGGCCGCCGCACAGCACGATCTGGCCGCCGATCTGCTCGTCGCGGGGCGCAAGCTTCATCTGCGAGAGCACGTCGCGCAGCATCATGGGCGAGGGCTTGTTCAGGACGATTCCGAGGGCGCCCTTGTCGCTGTGTTCGCACACCAGGGTCACCGAATGGGAGAAGTCGCTGTCGGTGAGCGCCGGCATGGCGAGGAGCAGGTGATTGGTGTAGCTGGATCGGGTCACGGCGCGTCATCTTCTGTTCGAGTGCCGCTTGAGTATGGCGGCACTTGGCGGAGCGCTCAAGGAACGGTGGCCAGGTGCCCCGGGGCGACCCGGCCGCCCGTGAACTGCCACTCGTAGGCGAAGCGCAGCGTGTGATAGCGCGCCGCCAGATCCGGCGGGAAGGGATCGAAGGGGCTGGCGAGCTTCAGGATGGCGAGCGCCGCGGCGTCCAGGTCCGGGTAGCCGCTGCTGGTCATGATCTGCGCCTTGGCCAGGCGCCCGTCGGCCTCCAGGGCGACTTCCAGCACCGGACTGGCCGCCACCCCGGCACGCAGCGCGGCCGTCGGGTAGTTCAGGGTGCCGATGCGTTCCACCCGCCGCCGCCAGCTGTCCAGGTAGGGGGCGATGAGGGATTCGCGGGTGTCCGGGGTGATCCACAGCTCTTCGCGCTTCGGCCCCCGCAGTTGCACCGGCCCGGTTTCGGGTTCGACGGGCCGCGCCGCGGCGGCCTCCAGCGCCAGGGGCTGGTCCTCGGCCGCGAAGTAGCGGACATCCGTGCGGGTGGCCGTGGTGGTCAGCACCGGATCATCGGTGTGGCCGCCGGCCGCCGTCCGGCGGGTCGGGCTGGAGCCCTGCGCCGCGCCGGCCGGTACGGCAGGTGAGGCCTCGGCGGCCTGGTTGTGCGCGATCGCAGGTCCGGAGACATTGCCCGACCCCAGCTGCGTTCGCTGGGCCAGGTAGGCCGCCGAATCATTGCGCTCCGCGGTCGGCAGTTCATCGGAGGCCAGCAGCACGTCGATGCCATGGGCGTTGCTGTCGCGGCTGCCGCCGCCGGCGAAAGTCAGTCCCAGGATGAGCATGCCGTGCACCAGGGCGGCCAGAAACAAGGTCATCAACAGCCGGTCGCGGACCGGGGCCGAGCCTTCGCGAGGAGTGAGTGCCCGCATCGGCGCCCCTACCCGTGCAGCCGGCGCTCGATGGCCTGCATCAGCAGTGCCCCGATGTCGAGGTGAAACTGCTTGTCCAGCTCACGGATGCCGGTGGGACTGGTGACATTGATCTCCGTGACGAAGCCACCGATCACATCCAGGCCCACGAACAGCATGCCGCGTCGGGCCAGCGTGGGGCCGATCTGGGCGCCAAGCCAGCGGTCCCGCTCGTTCAGGGGCCGGCCGACCCCCTGGGCGCCGGCGGCGAGGTTACCGCGGTTGTCGTCCGCCGCCGGCATGCGGGCCAGGGCGTAGGGCACCGGTTCCCCGTCCACCAGCAGCAGCCGCGAATCCCCGCTGGCGACGATCTCGGGCAGGTAGCGCTGGACCATGGCGTAGCGGGAGCCGTAGTCGGTCAGGGTCTCGAAGATGACGTTGCGGTTCTTGTCGTGCAGGTCGGTGACGAATATGGAACGTCCGCCCATGCCGTGCAGGGGCTTGACCACGATCTTGCCGTGCTCGCGCGCGAAGGCGTGCATGTCCGCGATGCTGCGGGTGACCAGCGTGGGGGCGCAGCACTGCGGGAACCACGCCGTGTACACCTTCTCGTTCATGTCGCGCAGACCCTGCGGATGGTTCACGACCAGCGCGCCCTGCTCCTGCGCCAGATCCAGCATGTAGGTGCTGTAGATGTACTCCATGTCGAAGGGCGGATCCTTGCGCATGAGGATGCAGCCGAAGTCCCCCAGGGGTCCGGTCCGGCGTTCGCCCAGGGTGAACCAGGAGGCAGGGTCCGCCCGCACGCTCAAGGGGCGCGAATGGCCCATCGCCCGTCCGTCGCGCACGAACAGGTCCTGCTGCTCCAGATAGTGCAGCTCGAACCCCCTGGACTGGGCGGCGAGCAGCATCGCCAGCGTGGAATCCTTCGCGTACTTGATGTCCGCGATGGGGTCCATGACAACGGCAAGTCGGATGTTTCGGGTCATGTCGCCAGTTTCGCACGGCCCAAGGACCGGGAGTTACGTCGCAAGACGAGAACCCCGCACAACGTTGCGGCCCATCTATGTGCAAAATCGTGACGAGTCTGACATAGCAGGGGGTCCGCCGATATGTTAAAACCCGAACGGCCTGCAATTCGGGCAGGCGACCATTGGGATCCTAAGGTGGAAGGAGTCGTCTCCGTGTCCGGCACCAATTCGAAGCTCCAGGGCCTCAAGGTACTGGTCATCGATGACAGCAAGACCATCCGCCGCACGGCCGAGACCCTGCTGGCCAAGGAAGGCTGTGAAGTCTTCACGGCCATCGATGGCTTCGACGCCCTGGCCAAGATCGCCGACCACCAGCCCGATATCGTTTTCGTGGACATCATGATGCCGCGCCTCGACGGCTACCAGACCTGTTCGCTGATCAAGCACAACAAGGTGTTCCGTGCCATCCCGGTCATCATGCTGTCCTCCAAGGATGGACTGTTCGACCGGGCGCGTGGGCGCATCGTGGGTTCGGAACACTACCTGACCAAGCCCTTCACCAAGGACGAACTGCTCAGCGCCATCGAAACGCACATAGGGAGATGATGGCAATGCAACTGGTACTCATTGTCGATGATTCGCCCACCGAGCTGCATGTGATGCAGAAGGCCCTGCAGCGGCACGGCTACCGCACCGCCGCCGCCGCCGATGGCGCCGAAGGCATCCGCCTGGCCCGGGAGATGAATCCGGACCTCATCTTCATGGATGTGGTGATGCCGGGCATGAACGGCTATCAGGCGACGCGAACCCTGGTGAACGACCCGAAGACCCGCGCCATTCCCATCATCATGGTCACCTCCAAGGGGCAGGAGACCGACAAGATCTGGGGACTGCGCCAGGGCGCGGTCGATTACATGGTGAAGCCGGTCTCGCCGGACCAGCTGGTGGCCAAGGCACAGGCGACGCTCGCTCACTAGGCGCGGCTTCTCAAGGATGGAAGAGGTATCACTCAAGTCACTGCGGGATCGCCCCTTCGAGCTGCTGGCGGAGCTGGAACGCCGGGGGCGCGCCGTTTCGGCCAGCCAGGACAGCGATGGCGCCGCGGGACGCGAATGGGTCGGGGTCGCGCTGAGAATGGCCGGGGAGCTGTTCCTGGCGGCGCGCGAGGAGACCCGCGAAGTCTTAAGCGTGCCGCAGAGCATCACCCGGGTGCCCGGCGCCAAGAGCTGGGTGCGGGGCCTCGCCAATGTGCGCGGCCAGCTGCTGCCCATCATCGACATGAAACAGTTCATCGGCAGCGGGGTCGCCGTCCTGTCGCGCAACACCCGCATCGTCGTCGTCAACCATCGCGAGATACCGGCCGGCCTGCTGGTGGATGAGGTACTCGGGTTCCGGCGCTTCGCCGAATCGGAGTTCTCGGGCGACGTGCCACCGACCGTGGCGCGTTGCGAACGTTACCTCGCCGGCTGCTTCCGGCGCGGCCAGGAGCAGTGGCCGGTGTTGAGTCTGCGTACCATCCTGGAAAGCCAGGCGTTCGCCGAGGCGGCAGCGTAATGGCCGGCCCCAACGACTCCTCGGGCAAACCCGAAATCCTGGTGGCGCTGGCGGCCTTCCTGGTGCTGGTCGGCGCGGCGCTGGCCCTGATACGCACCGACCTTGCGACCGCGCTGATCCCGGTGGGGTTCGCGCTGGCCGCCACCATCGTGCTGGTGCTGCTGTGGCTGAAACTGCGGCGGGTGCGCGATCTGGCGCTAAGCCAGCAGCAGGCGGTCGACACCCAGCGGCGCGACAGCGAACGCAATCAGCAGGCCATCCTGCGGCTGCTGGATGAACTCTCGAGCCTCGCCGACGGCGACCTGACGGTGCAGGCGACGGTGACCGAGGACATCACCGGGGCCATCGCCGACTCCATCAACTACGCCGTGGATGCGCTGCGCGGCCTGGTCACCACCATCAACAGTTCCGCGATTTCACTCGATGGCGCGGCCCGTCAGACCCAGGCCCTCGCCCAGCATCTGGCCAAAGCCAGCGGCGCGCAGTCCAAGCAGATCGCGGCGGCCACCGAGACGGCCGGACACGTGGCCTCGGCCACCGAAGAGGTGTCGGGCAACGCCGAGCGCGCGGCCGACGTGGCGCGCCACTCGGTGGATGTCGCCCACAAGGGCGGCGAGGCCGTGCGTCGCACCATCGACGGCATGAATGCCATCCGCGAAACCATCCAGGACACCTCCAAGCGCATCAAACGCCTGGGCGAGAGCTCGCAGGAGATCGGCAACATCGTCGAGCTGATCAATGACATCGCCGAGCAGACCAACATCCTCGCCCTGAACGCGTCCATCCAGGCCTCGATGGCTGGCGAAGCGGGCCGCGGCTTCGCGGTGGTGGCCGACGAAGTGCAGCGACTTGCCGAGCGTGCCGCCACCGCCACCAAGCAGATCGAAGTGCTGGTGCGCACCATCCAGACCGACACCAACGAGGCCGTGGTGTCCATGGAGCGCAGCACCACCGACGTGGTGGGCGGGGCGCTGCTGGCCGAGAACGCCGGCGCGGCGCTCGAGGAGATCGAGCAGGTGTCCAACCAGATCGCAAGCCTGGTCCAGAACATCTCCGCCAGCTCCCGCCAGCAGTCCGGGGCGGTGCAGAACATCGCGCGCAACATGCAGGTGCTCAAGGAGATCAGCGCGCAGACGGCCGATTCCACCAGCGCCACCTCCGTGGCCATCGCGAAACTGGCGGAACTGTCCGCCGGCCTGCGCAAGTCGGCCGCGGGCTTCCGGCTGCCGGGCGCGCTGGCACCGGGCAGCACCGGTTCCTTCCCCCGCCCGGAGGATCCGCGCGCCGTCACCGCCGCCCGTCCCGCCGTTGCCGTGCGTGGCAGCTGACGGCCGGCATGGACTTAGGCCATGACTGAAGTCGCCATCCAGAGTTTCGAGCATGTCGGCCGCGAGCTGAACCTCACGCTGGGCGAGGCGCGCAGCGCGCTCGAGAGCTATGTCGAGCAGCCGGACAACGTCTCGCTGCTGAACCGCACGGCCGCTGAACTGCACCAGGTGCAGGGCGTGCTCAAGGTGCTGGAGATCTACGGCGCAGCGCTGCTCGCCGAGGAGATGGAGCAGGTCGCCCGGTACCTGGTGGCCAGCGCCGGGGAGCAGAAGAACCAGGCCGAGAGCCTCGATGCCCTGATGCGCGCCATGGTGCAGCTGCCCAGCTACCTGGAGCGCGTGCTGGCCGGCGGCCGCGACCTCGCGCTGGTGCTGCTGCCCTTGTTGAACGACCTGCGCGCCGTGCGCGGCTGCTCGCTGCTGTCCGAGGGCACGCTGCTGCTGCTGAACCTCAAGTCGGACCGCCAGGCGCAGCCGGTGGCGAGCGGCGCCGGTGAAGCGCCGCTGTCCATGGAGCAGTGGGCCCGGCGGCTGCGCCCGCGATTCCAGCTGGGGCTGGTGGGGTGGATCCGCGGCGAACGGCCCGACCAGAACCTCGCGATGCTGGCCGAAGTGGCCCACAAGCTCGAGCAGGTGGCCACCCGCCAGCCGGTGTTCCAGCTGTGGTGGGTGGCCGGCGCCGTCATCGAGGCGCTGCAGGAGCACGGGCTGTCCGGCGGGGTGTCGATCAAACGCCTGCTGGGACTGGCCGACCGGGAAATCAAGCGACTCTATGAACTGACCGAGGCGCGCTATGCGCAAAGCCCGGCGGTCGATCTGCTGAACAACCTGCTCTACTACGTGGGCCGTGCCGAGTCGGCAGGTCCGCGGGTGACCGCGGTGCGGGCTTCCTTCCGCCTCAATGAGCTGCTGCCGGTCGACGATGCGGTGGACCAGGAGCGCGAGAGTCTTTCCGCGCCCAGCGTCAAGCTCATGCAGACCGTCGCCGCGGCCATCCGCGAGGACCTCGGCAAGGTCAAGGACGTGCTGGACATCTTCGTGCGCCGCGGTTCGGGGCAGCCGCAGAGCCTGGCCCCGCAGGTCGAGATGCTGCACAAGATCGGCGACACCCTGGGGGTGCTGGGCCTGGGCGAATTGCGCGGCGCGGTGCAGGGCGAGACCGAGCGCCTGAGCAAGATCGTTGCCGGCACCCTGCAGCCGGAGCATTCGCTGCTGGTGGACATCGCCGCCACCCTCATCGGCGTCGAAGACAAGCTGGACGGACGGCTGGTGGGCATGATCCTGCCGCGCGCCAAGACCCCCGAGTCGCCGGACTCCGGCGATGCGGACTTCCAGCTGGTGCAGTCCGCGGTACTGCGCGAGTGCATCCTGAATCTGGCGCGCCTGAAGGAGTCCATCGCGCAAAGCGTCGGCGGCACGCTGGACACGGCGGGCCTGGATGCCTGGCCGGAACTGATGCGCGGCCTGAAGGCGGGCCTGCTGATGCTGGGCAAGTCACGCGCCGTCGAACTGGTGGAGAACATCCACGCGCGCCTAAGTCCCCTGATGCAGCCCGGTGGGGCCGCCGCGCTCACCGGCGGGCGACTGGATCGGCTCGCCGATGCCATCGTCAGCCTCGAGTACTACATGGAGACTCTGCAGGCCGGACGCAGCGATCCGTGGTACATGCTCGACAATGCGCAGGCCTGCCTGGATGCGCTGGAGGCGCAGCCCGCGCCCGCGGTGCCCACGGTGGCGCCGCTGGAGCAGAGTTCGTTTGCGCAGACCGTGCAGATCGATGGCGGCGCCGCGGCCCGGGCGCAGATGGATGCCGCCATGCACAACCGCGGCACCGCGCCGCCGGTGCTGGCCAATGAAGCGCCGGTTGCCGCAGGCGATGCGGACCCGGAGCTGCTGAAACTGTTCGTCGAGGAAGCGCGCGAGGAACTCGCCAAGATCACGACGGACTTCCCGGTCTGGGAACACAACCCGCTGGAAGTCGCCGCACTGCAGAGCGTCCGCCGCTCCATGCATACGCTCAAGGGCAGCGGCCGCATGGTCGGCGCAAGGGACCTGAGCGAATTCGCCTGGGCCAGCGAGAACCTGCTGAACCGGCTGCTCGACAACACCCTGACCCGATCGCCCGCCATTGCCACGACGCTGCACGATGCGGTCGCCGGCCTGCCGCAGCTGGTGGACGCGCTGGAGCACGGCACGCCGCTGACCTTCGACGCCAGGGCGTTGATGGCGCGCGCGCATGCGCTGGCGGCCGCGCGCGAGGGCTCCGAGAGTGCGCCGGTCACCCAGACCACGGTGATGGCGACGCAGATCCTGCAGGGCGGTAAACCCTTCCTGGATGCCACGGCCACGGCTGCCGCCGCCGAGCGCGCGGCTGCCACGCAGGTTGTGCCGCCGGCGGATGCGGATGCCACCGGCCCCGAGTTCCTGGCCGTACCGGAGCTCGCCGCCGCGAATGGCGCGCCCGCAACCCCGGCCGCCGATCCTTTCCTGGCGGCGCACGATGCGGGCGCCGCGCCCGAAACGGCGCAGGACGATGGGCTGCGTGACATCTATATGCGCGAGACCAACGCCCACGTGGCCACGGTCCGCGACTACCTGCGCCAGGAACAGCAGCGGCCCCAGCCGCACGAACTCACCGAGGCGGTCTATCGCGCCTGCCACACCCTGTCCGGCAGCTCCACCATGGCCGAGGCGCGCCATGGCATCCGGCTGGCGCAGCCCCTGGATCACTGGCTGCGCAAGTCCTTCGACAGCGGGCTGGGGCTTCGCACCGCGGATCTGGAGGTACTGGGCGACTGCATGACCGCCATGGAGTCGGTCGCCTCGAACCTGGATGAGTCCACCGGCTACTTCGTGACCCACGGCCGGCTGCTGGAGCGGCTGTCGGAGGCCGAGAAGGACCTGGACCGGCGCATTGCCGAAAATATCGAGGCCGAGCGCCGCAACGCGCTCTCCCAACCCATCGGCACGGCCGCCGAGGTCGCGGCCGGCGCGGCCGCCGCAGGTGACGCACAGGCCGAGACGCAGCTGGTCCAGGCCCTCGACATGGTTCCGGAGGAGGAGCCGGTCGCCGATTTTGATCCGGACGTGGCCAGCATCTTCACGGAAGAGGCCACCGAACTGCTCGAGGTGTGCGAGTCGCAGCTGGCCGCGTGGCGCGCGGATCCGACCAACACCGAGCGGCCCGCCGCCCTGAAGCGTCCGTTGCACACCCTCAAGGGCGGAGCGCGCATGGCGGGCATCACCGCCATGGGTGATCTGAGCCACGAGCTCGAATCGCTGGTGAACATCATCGATTCGGGCGCGCTGCAACCGGACGCCGCCGCCTTCGATGCGCTGCAGGCCAGCGTGGATGAGCTGGCGCGCATGCGCGACAGCGTCGCCGCCGGGCGCGGCGTGGCGCCGGCGCGCGAATGCATTGCGCGCATCCGCGCCTTGCTCAATCCCGGGCAGCTCGCGCCACCGCAAGCGGCCGCCGCGCCGCCGCCCGCCGCGGCCGCACCGCAAGCAGCTCCCGCGCCACCGCCGCCCGCTGCGCCCGCTGCGCCCGCCGCGCCGCAGGCGCCGGAAGTGTTCCGCCCGACCCCGCCGCCGTCTGCGCCGCCGGCGATCAGCTTCGAGCAGCCGACCGAGATGGCATTCGAGGCTGCCGCCGGGGCCGACCTGGAACCGCCGGGCGCCGAGCCCGCCGCGCCACAGCTGGTGCCGCCGGGGCGTGAACCGGTGGCCCAGGGCGATCGCCCCGAGATGGCGCGCGTCGATGCCGACCTGCTCGATCAGCTGCTGAACGTCTCCGGCGAGGTCAGCATTTCGCGCGCCCGCCTGGAACAGCAGATGGGGTCGATCGAATTCAATCTGGGCGAGCTGTCGCGCACCGTGACGCGGCTGAAGGAACAGCAGCGCAAGCTGGAAATCGAAACCGAAAAGCAGATCCTCCATGGTCACGAGGAGGAGACCGGGCATCGTGCCGAGTTTGATCCGCTGGAACTGGACCGCTACTCGGCCATCCAGCAGTTCTCGCGGGGGCTCGCCGAAACCGCCAGTGACGTGGCCAGCATCCAGCAGCTGCTGGAGAGTCTCGCGCAGGAAACCCAGAACCTGCTGCAGCAGCAGGCGCGCACCGTCACCGAGCTGCAGAACGGCCTGATGCGCACGCGCATGGTGCCCTTTCAGCGCCATGTGCAGCGCCTCTCGCGCATCGTGCGCCAGGCGGCCGCCGACTCGGGCAAGCGCGCCGAGCTCATCGTCAGCGGCGCCGCGGGGGAACTCGACCGGCAGGTGCTGGAGCGGATGCTGCCGCCTTTCGAACACATGCTGCGCAACGCCGTGGTGCACGGCATCGAGACCCCCGAGGAGCGGGTCGCAAACGGCAAGAGCGATACCGGCACGATTCATCTGGACCTGCAGCGCGAGGGCGCCGAAGTCATGGTCAAGGTGAGCGATGACGGCGCGGGCATGAAGTTGAACGCCATCCGCGACAAGGGCCTGGCGCTGGGGCTGATCCAGCCCGGCCAGTCACTCTCGGATGAGGACGCCATGCAGCTGATCCTGGAGCCCGGGTTCTCCACCGCCGGCTCCGTCACCCAGCAGGCCGGACGCGGTGTCGGCATGGACGTGGTGGCCACGGAAATCAAGCGCCTCGGCGGCTCGCTGAACATGGAGACGCAGGCCGGCAAGGGCACTACCTTCACCGTCCGTCTGCCGTTCACGCTGGCGATCAGTCATGCGCTGGTGGTGCGCACCGGGGATGAGTTCTACGCGCTGCCGCTGCCCACGGTCGAGGGTGTGCTGCGGCTGTCCAAGGGCGAAGTCTCCACCCACCTGGGCAAGGAAGCGGCGACCTTCGAACAAAATGGCCAGAAGTACCGCTTCCAGCATCTGGCCGCATTCGTGGGCCTGGAGCCCTCGGCGCTGCCGGAAGGCGACGTGACCGTGCCGGTGGTGCTGGTGCGCGCCGGCGAGCATTCCACCGGCCTGGTCGCCGATGAACTGATCGGCAGCCGCGAGATCGTGGTCAAGTCGGTGGGCCCGCAGATCTCCAGCATCCGCGGCATCTCCGGCGCCACCATCCTGGGCGACGGCCGCATCGTGATCATCCTGGACATCGGCGCCCTGGTGCGCGGCGAGTGGCGCTCGCGCTTTGCCTCGCAGCCGCTGCGCGAGAAGGGCGACCGGCGCACCTTCGCCATGGTGGTCGATGATTCCATCACGGTGCGGCGCGTGACCCAGCGCCTGCTGGAGCGCAACGGCATGCGGGTGCTCACCGCCCGCGACGGCATGGATGCGGTGACGCTGCTGCAGGACAATGTTCCGGACATCATCCTGCTGGACATCGAGATGCCGCGCATGGACGGCTACGAAGTCGCCGCGCACGTGCGCAATGATCCGCGGCTGCGCGATGTTCCCATCATCATGATCACCTCGCGCGTGGGCGAGAAGCATCGCGCCCGCGCCATCGAACTGGGCGTGGACGACTACCTGGGCAAGCCCTACCAGGAGGCGCAGCTTCTGGATGCCATCGTGCCGCTGGTGGAGCGCCACCGCGAGACGCAGCGCAGCCGCAGGGTGTCCGCCGATGGCTGAGCGCGTCAATGAAATCTACAGCCTGCTGATCCCACTGGTGGATGCGCGGCTGATCGTGCCGCGGGCCTGCATCGCCGAGGTCATCGGCTTCCAGACCCCCGCCGAGATGACCGGTGCGCCGCCCTGGTACATCGGCACGATCGGCTGGAATGGCCGTCAGGTGCCGCTGGTGTCCTTCGAGGGTGCCTGCGGCCAGAACATTCCGCCCGCCGCCGGGCGCACCCGCGTGGTCATCTTCCACTGCATGGGCGACAAGCTCGAGGGCGGCTACTTCGGTGTGGTAAGCCAGGGCTTCCCGCAGCTGGTGCGGGTCAGTTCCGATGTCGTGCGGCCGGACAACTCCAAGGTGTTCCCGGAGCGCACCCCGGTGATCTGCCAGGTGCGCATGCTCAACGAGGCGCCGCTGGTGCCGGACATCGAGCGCCTGGAAGCGATGATCGCCGAAGAGACCCGCGCGGCCTAACGCCTACAAGTCCCCAAGCCGCTGCTGGATGATGGCCAGCGCCGCAATGGCCGCGGTCTCGGTGCGCAGGATGCGCGGCCCCAGCGACAGCCCCATGAACTGCGCGGCGGCAGCCGCCGTGCGCTCGGCATCCGACAGGCCGCCTTCGGGTCCGATCAGCAAGGTGGCGGCCTCGCTCGCCGGCAGGTCCCGCGCCCTGAGGCCCCCATCCGGATTGAGCAGCAGCCGCAGCCCATCGGGCAGGCCGGATACCAGGAACTCCTGCAGGCCCACGGGCGCGGCGATGTCCGGCACCTGGTTGCGACCGCTTTGCTCGCAGGCTGCTACGGCGATGGCGCGCCAGTGGCGCAGGCGATTGGCGGCCTGGGCCGCATTGAGCCGCACCACGGTGCGCTCGGTCATCAGCGGCACGATGCGCCACACGCCCAGTTCCGTCGCCTTCTGCACCACCACGTCCATGCGTTCTCCGCGGGAGATCCCCTGTGCCAGCGTCACCCGCAGCGGCGATTCGCGATTCGTCGGCAGGTGCTCGCCGACCGCGACACGCACGCTGTCACGGCCGAAGGCAACCACGTTGGCGGCATACTCGCCGCCCGCGTTGTCGAACAGGATCAGCGCATCGCCCGACCCGCAGGCGCAGCACGCGCGCGACATGATTGGCGGCAGTGCCGTCCAGCTCCACGTGCACCCTGCCGCCCACCGGCACTGCGACATGCACCCGGTTCAGTCGCACGTCGCCAGCTCCAGCCCCTCGCGCGCGACCTGCACCATCAGGTCGATGTGCTCGGGCTCGATGACGTAGGGCGGCATGAAGTAGATGACGTTGCCGATAGGCCGCAGCAGCACGCCGCGCGTGACAGCGCATGCCGGTACACGGTAAGGCCGCGGCGCTCCTCCCAGGGGTAGGGTTCGCGGCGAGCCTTGTCGCGGACCATCTCGATGGCGGTGATCATGCCGCGCTGGCGCACCTCCCCGACGTGGGGATGCTCGGCCAAGCGGCGCGACGCTGCGCGCAAAGTGCTGCGCCAGCACGCGGTTGCGCGGAATCACCGGCTCCTGCGCGAAGATCTCCAGCGTCGCCAGGGCCGCCGCACACCCCAAGGCATTGCCGGTGTAGCTGTGCGAGTGCAGGAAGGCGTTCAGCTTCACGTACTCGTCGTAGAACGCCGCATAGATGTCCTCGGTGGTCAGAACCACCGACAGGGGCAGGTAGCCGCCGGTCAGGCCCTTGGACAGGCACAGCAAGTCCGCGCGGATGCCGGCCTGCTCGCAGGCGAACAGCGTGCCGGTGCGCCCGAACCCCACGGCGATCTCATCGGCGATGAGGTGCACCTGGTAGCGGTCGCAGGCCGCGCGCAAGCAGCTTCAGGTACAGCGGGTCGTACATGCGCATGCCGGCAGCGCACTGCACCAGCGGTTCGATGATGACGGCGGCGATTTCGTGCCCCTGTTCTGCCAGCACCCGTTCCAGATGCGCGAACTGGCGGCGCGCCCAATCCGCTTCGCTCACGCCCGGTTCGCGCAGATAGGCATCCGGCGACGGCACCGTGATCACGTCCATCAGCAGCGGCTGATAGGTGTGCTTGTACAGCTCGACATTGCCGACCGCGAGCGCGCCCAGAGTCTCCCCGTGATAGCTGCCCGAGAGCGTCACGAAGCGGCGCTTGCCGGCATGGCCCATGTTGCGCCAGTAGTGAAAACTCATCTTCAGCGCCACTTCGACCGCCGCGGAACCATTGTCCGCGTAGAAGCAGCGGGTCAGGCCGGCCGGCGCGATGGTCGTCAGCGCCTCGCTCAGGCGGATCACCGGCTCATGGGTGAAGCCGGCGAGGATGACGTGCTCGAGACTGTCCAGCTGTGCGCGCAATGCCGCGTTGATGCGCGCATTGGCGTGTCCGAAGAGGTTCACCCACCAGGAGCTGATCGCGTCCAGGTAACGCTGGCCCGCGAAGTCCGTCAGCCACACACCACTGGCGCTGCGGATCGGGACCATCGGCACCAGCGAGTCGTGATCCTGCATCTGCGTGCACGGATGCCACACATGCGCGAGATCGCGCTCCCGCCAGGGCAGGTTGGCGGCTGCGCCCGGATCGTTCTGACCGGGCGCCGGACCGAAAGGGGCGGTGGAGTGAGGCATTTGGAGGCAGAGTTTGGCATGATCCGGCCGTATGAACACGGTGCACGCCAATGCCCTGCAGGTCGAGGCGGCCACGGGATTGCTGATCCGCACGCGGCAGGTGCTGTCGACCCATTTCGACGCCCGGCCTTCGGGGTGCGTGCCGGAACTGATCGTCGTGCACGGCATCAGCCTGCCGCCGGGCCAGTATGGCGGCCCGTGGATCGAGCACCTATTCACCGGCACCCTGCCGGTCCACGTCCATCCCTACTTTGCGACCATTCCGCCGGGTCGGGTGTCGGCGCATGCGCTGATCCGGCGCGACGGCACGCCCGTGCAGTTCGTGCCGTTCGGCGCGCGCGCCTGGCACGCGGGCGCCTCCTCGTACCAGGGGCGCGCGGCCTGCAATGATTTCTCGATCGGCATCGAGCTGGAGGGCACCGATGACAGCCCGTATGAGGATGCGCAGTACCGCACGCTCAGCGCGGTGATTGCGGCGCTGCTGGCCTGCTACCCCACGCTCGATGCCGCGCGCATCGTCGGACACAGCGATATCGCCCCGGGACGCAAGCTCGATCCGGGTGCGAAATTCGACTGGCCGCGGCTGCGGGCCCTGGTCGCCCAGTCAGCCCCGGCCGCGGTCGTGGCGCCATAACACTTCGCTGCCGCGTTCGTGGCGCACCAGCACGCGGGCCAGCACGAACAGCAGGTCGGACAGCCGGTTCAGGTATTGCGGCAGGACTTCGGCCACCGTCTCGGTGCGCGACAGCTGCCACAGGCGCCGCTCGGCGCGCCGCGCGATGGCACGCGCCAGGTGGCAGGCCGCAGTGGCCGCTCCGCCACTGGGCAGAATGAATTCCCGCAGCGCCGGCAGCGGATCGTTGAAGCCATCCAGTGCCTGCTCCAGGCGCGTGGTGTGGGCGGCACCCAGGATGGTGTGACCCGGGATGCTCAGCTCCCCGCCCAGGTCGAACAGATCGTGCTGCACTTCCTGCAGCAGCCCGCTCACCGGGGACGGCAGGCCGGCAACCGCCAGCACCATGCCGATCGCGCTGTTGAGTTCATCGACGGCGCCGATGGCCTCGATGCGGGGCGAGTCCTTCGGCGTGCGACTGCCATCGCCCAGGCCGGTGGTGCCGTCATCGCCGGTCCGGGTGTAGATCCTGCTCAAGCGATTGCCCATATGCCGAAAATCCTTTGCCAGCCCGCGGGACGCAGCAGCATAGCGGCTGGAGACTCAACTGCCCATGCCGACGCACTCGCCCGAACTTGGCGCCGCCATCGATGCGGCGCAGGCCGCCGCCGAAGTCATCCGGTCCCTGTACCAGCGCAACCTTGCGGTCACCACCAAGGCCGACCAGTCTCCGGTCACCGAGGCGGATGTGCGCGCCGAACAGGCGATCCACGAGGTGCTGCACGGCGCGCTTTCCGGGCTACGGCTTTTATGGCGAGGAGACCGGCCGGCACAACCTCGAGGCCGAGAGCATCTGGCTGGTCGATCCCATCGACGGCACCAAGTCCTTCGTGCGCGAGTGCCCGTTCTTCTCCACCCAGATCGCGCTGCTGCGGGGCGGGGAACTGGTGCTGGGGGTGTCCAGCGCGCCGGCCTATGCCGAGCTCGCCTGGGCGCAGCGCGGCCAGGGCGCGTTCCTGAACGGCCAGCCCATCCGCGTCAGTGCCACCACGACGCTGGCGCAATCGATCGTGTCGACCGGCAACCTCAAGACCCTCGCCGCATCACCGGCGCGCTGGCGGCGCTTCGGCGATCTGATCGGCGGCATCAGCCGCATTCGCGGCTATGGCGATTTCGTGCACTACCACCTGCTGGCGCGCGGCTCGCTGGACGTGGTCATCGAGTCGGATGTGAACATCCTGGACATCGCCGCCCTCACGGTGCTGGTGCGCGAGGCCGGCGGCGCTTCACCGATCTGGACGGCGCCGAGGTGGGGCTCGCCACCACCAGCGTGCTGGCCACCAATGGCGTGCTGCACGCGCCGATCCAGGCGGCACTGGCTGCAGGCTAGAGGCTGGTGAAGACCCGCCGGCTGCCCACCAGCACTTCGGTGAGCGGCGTCTGATACAGCTGGCTCAGGGCCTGTGCGTTGAGCACCTGCGCGGCGGGCCCTGCCAGCCAGCTGCCATCCCCGTACAGCAGCAGCACCGAGTCCGCAAAGCGCGCCGCCAGGGTGGGGTCGTGCAGGATGGCCACCACCGTGCGCCCGCGCTGGGCCTGCTCCTTGAACAAGCTCAGCACCGCCAGCTGCTGCTGCGGGTCCAGGTGGTTGGAAGGCTCATCGAGCAGGAAGAACTGGGGATCCTGGGTGAGCAGGGCCGCCATGGCGCAGCGGCGCTGTTCGCCGCCCGAGAGGGTCTCGAGGCTGCGATCCTCGAATCCCGTCAGGCCCACCTGCGCGAGTGCCGTCAGTGCCAGATGACGGTCCTGCGGGACCCTCCCGCTCCAGTAGTGAGAGGTGCGGGTGCCGGCCGATCAGCAAGGATTCCAGCACGGTGCTGCTGAAACCGTCCTCCAGGTCCTGCGTGAGCAGGCCTAAGCGCCGGGCGATGCGGCGGCGGGACATTGAACCTAAGGGCTCGACCCTCCAGCTCGACCGCGCCGTCGAATGGCGGGCGCAATCCGGCCAGGGTATGCAGGGTGAGGGATTTGCCGCAGCCATTGCGTCCCAGGATGGCCACGAATTCGCCGGGCGCGAAGCGCACCGTGAGGCCGGCCACCAGGCGGCGTTCGCCGGCGAAGACACTCAGGTTCCGGGCTTCCAGCGACCCGGAATGCGGCTTCAAGGCTGCAGTCGGGTGACTGACCATGGGCCGGGGCGCATGCCGCCGTCGGGCGCCTGTTCCAGGGTGCGGGTCCAGCGCGCCCGATCATGAATCCGGGCGTGTCCCGCGACCCACAGCTCGACGGCTTCCGCCCACAGCCGGTAGCCGCCCCAGAAACTGGGTCGCGGCACTACGCCTGCGCCGAAGCGCTCGGCCGCCTGCTTCACCTGCGCCAGCAATGCCTCGCGCGAGGCCACCGGCTGGCTCTGGGCGCTGGCCCAGGCGCCGATCCGGCTGTCACGGGCGCGGGAGGCGAAGTAGGCGTCGCTGTCGGCGGCCGGCGCGCTGAGCACCCGGCCCTCGATGCGCACCTGCCGGTGCATGTGGTCCCAGTGCATCACCGCCGCGGCGCGCGGATTACGCGGCCAGTTCCAGGCCCTTGCGGGACTGGAAATTGGTGTAGAAGACGACATAACCGGGCACGCCCACCACGTCCTTGCACAGCACGATCCGCGCCGTCGGCCAGCCTTCCGGCGTGGCCGTGGCCAGGGTCATGGCATTGGGATTGGGCTGCAGGCGGCGGCGCCAGGCCTCCGCCAGCCACTCGCTGGCCAGCATCAGGGGTTCGGCGGGCAGGGGGTCCCCTAGGATTTCGGCAGTCGGTTCGCTCATGGGGCAATGGTAAGCCCTCCGCCGGGCGCTTGCAGCGCCTGCGCCGCACCCGTAAAAGAGGAGTCCGGTAAGCTGAGCCAGACCATGACCCGAACAGATGTGACCCTCGATGAACTGCGCCGCGGCCTGAACGAGCTGGACCGCCAGTTGCTGACCCTGATCGCCGAGCGCCAGCGCGTCAGCCGCGAAGTCGCCCGCGTGAAGCGCGAAACGGGTTATCCGACGCGGGACTACCAGCGCGAGCGCACGGTCATCCTGGGCGCGCGCCAGGCGGCCGAGGAGCTCGGGGTCTCACCGGACCTGGCCGAGAACCTGATGCGCATGCTGATCCGCTCCTCACTGGCCACCCAGGAGCAGATCAGTGTCGCGACCAAGGGCACCGGTTCCGGTCATCGCGCGCTGGTGATCGGCGGTGCCGGCAAGATGGGGCGCTGGTTCGTCGATTTTCTGGCCTCGCAGGGATTCACGGTGGACGTGTCGGACAGCGCCGGGGCGCCGCCCGGCTACGCGGCCATCGGCGACTGGCGCCAGGCGGATCTGACCGGCTACGACTACATCGTGGTCGCCACGCCCCTGGGGGCCACCGGCGGCATCCTGCGCGAGCTCGCGCTGCGGCGGCCGCCGGGCATCGTCTTCGATGTGGGTTCCTTGAAGTCGCCGCTGCGGGCGGGCCTGCAGGCGCTGAAATCCCATGGCTGCCAGGTGACCTCGATTCACCCGATGTTCGGGCCCGGATACGCGAGCTGCTTTCGGGGCGGCATGTGGTGTTCGTGGACCTGGGCTGTCCGGCGGCGCTGCAGAAGGTCCGTGACCTGTTCGCGCCGACGATGGTCGAACAGGTGGTGACCAGCCTCGATGAGCACGACCGTCTGACGGCCTACATCCTGGGACTCTCGCACGCGCTCAACATCGCCTTCTTCACCGTGCTGGCCAACAGCGGCGAGGCCGCTCCCCGCCTTGCGGAAATGTCGAGCACGACCTTTGATTCCCAGCTCGAGGTGGCGACGCGCGTGGCGCAGGAGAGTCCGGAGCTCTATTATGAAATCCAGAGTCTCAACGATTTGGCGCCGAGCCGCTGGAGGCGCTGGCGAAGGCCGTGGAGAGCATCCGCACCGCGGTGCTGTCCCAGGATCACGACGCCTTCGTGGCGCTCATGAACCGCGGCCGCGAATACCTGGAAGATCGCCGCAGTGTCACCGAGCGCAGCCGGCGTAGCCAGCCGATGAGCAGGGCCCGAGGCGCAAGTTCCAGCGGGCAGCTGCCGGGCCTGATCGCCTGGAGACCCTGGAGCGCGAAAATCGCGAACTGACCGCGCGGCT
Organism: uncultured Pseudomonadota bacterium; assembly: GCA_963726995.1. Lineage (GTDB taxonomy): Bacteria > Pseudomonadota > Gammaproteobacteria > Steroidobacterales > Steroidobacteraceae > DAIDKA01. Next base: position 242,805 of record CAVSEP010000006.1, on the reverse strand, counting down.
GGTGGAAATCACCGCCGCCGCCGCGCGCAATGACGACGTGCGGCGCAAGACCCAGGAGCGCGAGCTCGCACTGCTGGGGGCCAGCTCGCTGCCGCAGCTCATCGAGCTGCTGCAGGCGGGGCTGCGCAAGTCGTTTCACCTGGATGCCGTAGCGCTGGTGCTGCACGACCCGCAGCATGAAATGCGCCACCTGCTGGGAGGAGAACCGGCCTCCTCCGGCGCCCGCGGCGTGCTGTTCGTGGACTCGATGGTTTCGCTTGCGCCGCAGCTGGCGCAGCTGGAGCGTCCCTGGTTCGGCCCGTTCCGGGAGGCTGAGCACACGCAGCTGCTGCCGCAGTCGCGCGGCCTGGCCAGCCTGGCGCTGGTGCCGCTGCGTCGCGGCGAGCAGCTCGATGGCGTGCTGGTCTTCGGCTCGCGCGACGCGCAGTCGTTTCACGCCGGACCTGGCCAGCGACTACATGGCGCATCTGGGCATCATTGCGGCGATCTGCCTGGAGAATGCCGTCAACCGGGCGCGGCTGGTGCGCAGCGGTCTCACGGACTTTCTGACCGGATTCCACAACCGCCGCTACATGCAGGCGCGGCTGCGCGAGGAGCTGGCCCGCGCGCAGCGCGACAGGGGCACCGTGGCCTGCCTCATGATCGATGTCGATCACTTCAAGCGCATGAACGATTCGCACGGCCACCTGGCCGGCGATTCGGTGCTGCGCGAAGTGGCGCGGCGCATCGATTCCGAAATCCGCATCAGCGACACCGGCGCGCGCTTCGGCGGCGATGAGTTCGCCATGGTGCTGCCCGGGCGGCAGGCGCGCGATGCGGAAGCCCTGGGCCGGCGCGTGCTGCATACCGTCAGCAGCACGCTGATACCGGTGGCGCCCGGCCTGACCGCCACCATCACGCTGTCGATCGGCGTCGCGGTCGCCAGTCCCGACGCCAGCACCCGGGATCTGAAGCTGCTGGCGGAGCGGCTGATCGCCGAAGCCGATGCGGCGCTGTACAAATCCAAGGCGGCCGGACGCAACTGCGTGACGGCATCGACCACCCTCGTAACCTGAAGTCCGGCGCCCGCCAGGCGTGCGGCTAACGCGCGCGCACCTGCCGCAGCAGCAGCAGGAACAGCGGTGTGCCGGCGACGGCCATGATGGCGCCGACGGGGAGCTGGCGCGGCGCTGCGAGGGTGCGCGCGGCCAGGTCCGCCAGCGCCAGCAGGTTCCGCCCAGCAGTGCCGCGGCCGGTGCGACGATCCGGTGATCGTGGGTACGGAACAGCAGCCGCGCAAAATGCGGGGTGATCAGGCCTACGAAGCCGATGGTGCCCGCACTGACCACCGCGACCGCCGTCAGTACTGCGGCAATGCCGTATACCAGCGCGCGCCACACGTTCACGTCGAGGCCGACGCTGCGCGCCCGCAGGTCCCCCGCCGCCAGCACGTTAAGCGGCCGCGCCAGCAGCAGCGCCCCGCCGAGGGCGGTGGCCGCGACCCCGAGCCCCAGCGCCGGATGCGTGTCCCAGGATAGGTCCCCTGCCAGCCAGAACACCATGCTGCGCACCCGGCTCTCATCGGCACTGGTGAGCACCAGCGTCACCAGGGCGCCGCAGACGCTGGCCACCGCGACACCCGTGAGCAGCACCCGGGTCGCGCCCGCCTGCCGGGCCAGGGCCCAGACCAGCACCAGGGTGAGCAGCGCGCCGGCTGCGGCGGCGCCCTGCACGGCCAGGGCGGTGAGGCCGGCCGCCATGGCGCAGATGGCGCCGAAGGCCGCCCCGCCCGATACGCCCAGAACGTAGGGATCGGCCAGGGGATTGCGGAACAGGGCCTGCAGGGCCACGCCCGTCAGGGCCAGCAGGCTTCCCACCCCCAAGGCGTTCAGCAGCCGCGGCAGCCGCAGCTCCAGGATCACCGCCCGCGTCAGGGGATCGCCCGCGCCGGCCAGTGCATGCAGGACCTGCGCGGGACTGAACAGCGTGTTGCCGCAAATCAGCGACAGTGAGAGAACCAGGGCCGCGGCGAGAGCCAGGGCTGACGCACGCAGCCTGAGGTGTGCAGACCCGGCCATTCGAGGACCTCAGTGAGCCATCATTGTGGCAGACTTCACCGGGAAACGGCATGAGTGACGTCATCGATACTGAAGGCTTCCGCGCCAACGTCGGCATCGTCCTGATGCGCGACGACGGCTCGGTGTTCCTGGGACGCAGGGCCCGCGGCGGCGGCTGGCAGTTTCCCCAGGGCGGCATGCAGACCGGCGAGGCGCCCGAGCAGTCGCTGTTCCGCGAACTTCACGAGGAGATCGGCCTGGCTCCCGGCGACGTGGAGGTGGTCGGCGCGACCCAGGACTGGATTCGCTACCGGCTGCCGGCGCGCTACGTGCGGCGCGATCAGCTGCCGCTGTGCATCGGCCAGAAGCAGCGCTGGTACCTGCTGCGGCTGCGTCAGGGCGCTGCGAAGTTCGCGTTCACCGCCACCGATGAGCCGGAGTTTGACCAGTGGCGCTGGTCGGACTGGTGGGAACCGGTGCGCGAGGTGATCTTCTTCAAACGTCCGGTGTACGTGCAGATGCTGCGGGAGCTTGCGGCGCTGGCATTCCCGCAGGGGCCGCCGCCGCTGCCGGCCTGGTGGGACGAGGCCACCACGCGCGGCTAGCCGATCATGGACGATCCCATCGGCAAGTTCGTCATCCGGCGCCACACGCCCGTGCGGACCTGGCTGCTGCGGGTGGCGACGCTGCTGATCGGCCTGTTTGCGCTGTACGTGGTGTTCGAGTTCGGTCGCTACAGCGCCGGCTTCGATCGCGCCACGGCCAGTCAGGAGCACGGCCGGCTGGAGCAGGTGATTGCGGGACTGAAGGGCCAGATCCAGGATCTGCATGCGCAGATCGCGCAGCTGCAGACCGTGCAGGCCGGCGCCGCCCGCGAGCACCAGGAGGTCGGCCAGGAGATCGCGGCGCTGCAGGCGCAGATCGATCGGGATCGCCAGGACCTGGCCGTGTATCGGGGCGTGATCGCACCGGGTTCGAATGGCTCCTCGCTGCAGGTGCAGCAGCTGCATGTCACCAGCGGAGATGCCGCCAATCGCTTCGTGGCGCATCTGATCCTCATGCAGGGCGGCAAGCCGGATGCCACCGTCAACGGCGAAGTGAGCGTGCGGGTCCTGGGCGAGCAGAAAGGGGAGGCTGCGATCGTGGACGCCCTGGGCGACGCCGCCAAGGGCAAGGTGAGCTTTCGCTACTACCAGGCCGTGGACTACCCGATTGCGCTGCCCGAGGGTTTCCAGCCCTCGACGGTGCAGGTCACGCTGCGCGACAGCCGCAAGAACCCCACGGCCACCACCCAGAATTTCCCGTGGAGAGTCGATGTTCAACCGTGAGTCCAAGACGCAGCGCGTCGAAATTCTCATCGGCCGCTCGGCCCGCGTGCATGGCGATGTGGACTTCACCGGCGGCCTGCACATCGACGGCCACGTGTTCGGGGGCGTGTGCGCCTATGGCGATGGGGAATCCACGGTCTCGGTGAGCGAGACGGGCATCGTCGAAGGCGGCATCGTCGCCAGCCATGTCGTGGTCAATGGCGTGGTTCGCGGCAATGTCCAGGCCACCGGCAAGGTGGCCCTGGGGTCCCGCGCGCGCGTGGTCGGCAATGTCCAGTACGGCGTCATCGAATCGGCAGCCGGCGCCGAAATCACCGGCACTCTGGTCCAGGCGCAGGCACCCGCAGCCAAGTAATTGCGCGCGGGCTCGCGAGCGCCCGCAGGAGCCCCGATCGGGGGCTGATTTTGTCCGCGGCAGCCCTTGGCTTACACTGTGGCGGTACCCATATCTGCCCCCATGGCAGCTGCAGGACATATTCCGATGAGTGCCTTGCCCGAAACCGAATCCACTGCCGACATGGCGGCGCTGATCTTCACCGACGCGGCGGCCCGCAAGGTCGGCGACCTGATCCGCGCCGAGGCAAATCCGAAGCTGATGCTGCGGGTGTACGTGCAGGGCGGCGGCTGTTCGGGCTTGAGTTACGGCTTCGAGTTCGACGAGACCCTGCAGGACGGGGATCTGTGCGTCGAGAACCAGGGCGTGCGCCTGCTGGTGGACCCGATGAGCGTGCAGTACCTGATGGGCGCCGAGATCGACTACCGCGAAGGATTGGATGGCGCGCAGTTCGTCATCCGCAATCCCAATGCCACCACCACCTGCGGGTGTGGGTCCTCCTTCACGGCCTGATGGCTGCACGACCGCAACTGGCACAGGCTGCGGCTCCCACAACCTTCCTTTCCCTACCGCGATCTCGCATGGCTGCCAGACCGGTTCCAGACATCCTCGCGGCCGTCGATCTGGGGTCGAACAGCTTCCACATGGTCGTGGCGCGCTACATCCACGGCCAGATCGTCATCATGGATCGCCTGCGCGAGATGGTGCGCCTCGGTGCCGGGGTCGAGGAAAACGGCCGCATCGACAAGGACGTGGCCGCGCGCGCCTTCGCCTGCCTGGAACGATTCGGCCAGCGCCTGCGCGACATGCACGCCGACAGCGTGCGGGTGGTCGGCACCAATGCCCTGCGCCGCGCGCGCCGCAAGCAGGCCTTCCTCGAGCGCGCCCGCGAGGCGCTCGGGCATCCGATCGAAATCATCTCCGGCATGGAAGAAGCGCGCCTGATCTATTCGGGCGTGGCGCACACGGTGCCCACCGAAGCCGGGCGGCGCCTGGTCTGCGACATCGGCGGCGGCAGCACCGAACTCATCATCGGTGAGGGCAACGAGCCGCTGGAGCTGGAGAGCCTGCAGATGGGCTGCGTGTCCTTGAGCGAGCGCTTCTTCAGCGACGGCAAGCTCTCGGCGAAGCGCCTCAACAGCGCCCGGGTCGCAGCACGACTGGAACTCGAACCCATCCAGGCGGCCTATCGGCGCCGCGGCTGGCAGACCTCGTACGGCAGCTCGGGCACGGTGCGCGCCATCGGCGATGTGGTGCGCGAGCTGGACCCGGCGGCGACGGCCATCACCGTGGCGGGACTGGAGAAGGTCCTGAAGTACATCGGTGAGGCCGGCCATGTGCGCGACCTGAAACTCTCCACCCTCACCGAGGACCGGCGCCCGGTCTTTCCGGGGGGGCTGGCGATCCTGATGGAGGTGTTGAGCGTGCTGGAGATCGGCGAGCTGCGCATCGCCGACGGCGCCATGCGCGAGGGCCTGCTGTACGACATGGTCGGGCGACTCACCGACGAGGACGCGCGCGAGCGAACCGTGCGCGCGATGCAGCGCCGCTATCACGTGGACTTCGCGCAGGCCGAGCGGGTGGAAGCCACGGCGCTCGAATTCCTGGAGGGCACCCGCGAGGCCTGGAAGCTCACCGACCCGCTGGCGGACCTGGGACTTAAGTGGGCCTCGCGGCTGCACGAGATGGGATTGGACGTTTCCCACAACGGCTATCACCGCCATGGCGCGTACCTGACCGAGAACGCGGACATGCCGGGTTTCTCACGCGAGGAGCAGCGGCTGCTGGCGCGGCTGATCGGCGGCCATCGTCGCAAACTCTCGCTGGAGGGGCTCGAGGAGCTGGTGCCGCCCTGGGACCGCGCCGCGCTGTACCTGATCGTGCTGCTGCGACTGGCGGTGCTGCTGCATCGGGGGCGAAGTCCCGCGGCGTTGCCGGACATCCAGCTCACCGCCAAGCCGCGCAGCCTTGAAATCAAATTTCCTGCGCGCTGGCTGCGCGAGCATCCGCTGACCACAGCGGATCTGCAGCAGGAGATCGACCATCTTAAGCCGCACGGCTTTCGCCTGCGGGTATTCAGCACCTCCCGGGCGTAGCCTTTAGGCCATGCCGCCGGCGCCGGCCGCGAAATTCTCCAGCAACTGCTTCTGGGCGCACACCGGAGGATCGGAGCCCGGCTCGGTGCGCACGTAGCTGCCATCGGAGCGCAGCAGCCAAGCCTGGGTATTGTCCGCCAGGTACAGCTGCAGGTCTCGCAGGATGCGTTCACGCTGCGAGTTGCGCAGCACCGGGAAGGCCACCTCGACGCGCCTGAAGAAGTTGCGCTCCATCCAGTCGGCGCTGGCGAAGAACAGCTCCGGCGCCCCGCCATTCTCGAAGTAGAACACCCGCGAGTGTTCCAGGAAGCGGCCGATGACCGAACGCACCGTGATGTTCTCCGAGATGCCGGGCAGACCGGGCCGCAAGGCGCAGATGCCGCGCACGATCAGGTCCACCTTCACGCCCGCGCCGGAGGCCCGGTACAGCGCCTCGATGGTCTGCGGGTCCACCAGCGCGTTCATCTTGCAGATCACGCGCGCCGGGCGGCCGGCGCGGGCGTGATCGGCCTCGCGCTCCAGGCGTTCGACCATGCCGGTGTGCAGCGTGAAGGGTGACTGCAGCAGGCGGCTCAACTTCGGGGTCTGGGTGAGGCTGGTCAACTGCAGGAAGATCTCGTGGACGTCCTGGCCGATCTCCCGGTCGCAGGTGAACAGCCCATAGTCGGTGTAGCCGCGCGCGGTGCGCGGATGATAGTTGCCCGTGCCCAGGTGGCAGTAGCGCCGGATACCCTCCGGTTCGCGCCGCACGATCAGGGTGAGCTTGGCGTGGGTCTTGAATCCGACCACGCCGTACATCACGTGCGCGCCGGCCTCCTGCAGCCGGTTGGACAGCTCGATGTTGGCTTCCTCGTCAAAGCGCGCGCGCAGCTCGACGATGACCGTCACGTCCTTGCCGGCCTGCGCCGCGGCCACCAGCGCGTCCACCACCGGAGAATCATGGCCGGTGCGGTACAGGGTCTGCTTGATCGCCAGCACCTGCGGGTCCTGCGCGGCCTGCCGCACGAAATCCATGACCGGCGAGAAGCTCTGGAACGGGTGATGCAGCAGCAGGTCCTTGTGGCGGATCACCGCATACAGGTCCGTGGTGCTGGCCAAGCGCCGCGGCAGCCCGGGTGTGAAGGGCGGATATTTCAGATCGGGGCGCTGGATCAGATCGTAGAGGGCCGAGAGGCGATTCAGGTTGACGGGCCCGGGCATGCGATACAGGTCCACGTCGGCGAGCGCGAACTGCTGCAGCAGGAAGCTGATCATCTCCTTCGGGCAATCGCGGGCGGTCTCCAGGCGTACGGCGGCACCGTAGCGCCGATGCGCCAGTTCGCCCTCCAGGGCGCGCCGCAGGTCGTCGATTTCTTCCTCGTCGACGAACAGGTCGCTGTTGCGGGTCACCCGGAACTGGTAGCAGCCCTTCACCTGGATGCCGGGGAACAGCCGCTGCACGAAGGCCTGGACGATGCTGGTCAGCAGCACGAAGCCGCGCGGCTGGCCCGGCGCCTCATCCGGCAAGGATACGACCCGCGGCAGCGAACGCGGCGCCTGGACGATCGCCAGCTCGCTGTCGCGGCCGAAGGCGTCCTTGCCCGCCAGGTGCACGATGAAGTTCAGGCTCTTGTTCTGGATGCGCGGGAACGGGCGCGCCGGATCCAGGCCCAAGGGACTTAAGACCGGTTCGACTTCGTTCTCGAAATACTTCTCCAGCCAGCGGCGGGTCTTGGGCGACCAGGCCGCGCGTGACTGCAGGCTCACGCCGGCCTGCGAGAGCTTCGGCAGCAGGACCTCGTTGAGGCAGCGGTACTGCTCGGCGCACAGGTGCTGCGCGCGGTTGTGGATGCCGTCGAGCTGTTCGGGAATCGACATCGCATCCGGGGTCTGCTGGGTCTTGCCCAGTTCCTGCAGGTGCTTCAGACCCGCGACCCGGATCTCGAAGAACTCATCGAGGTTGCCCGAGGAAATGCACAGGAACTTCAGCCGCTCGAGCAGCGGCAGGGTTTCGTCGAAGGCCAGGGCCAGCACCCGGTGATTGAACTCCAGGAAGGAGAGTTCGCGGTTGATGTAGCAGGCTGGCGCCTTGAGGTCAGGGACGTCCACCTTATAACGATACACAAACGGGTCTGCGGAAAGAAGGATCCATGTCGCAGCGCAGTATGACGCCGGGACGGGGCCGAACGCTCTAGCGGGACACCAGGCTCGGTCCGGGTGGCGGATTCAGCGATGCCAGCAGCGGGGCCGATTTGGCCAGGAAGTCCGCGCGCTGCGGCCCGTCGATCGGCAGGGCTTCCGCGAACTTGATGGTCTGGGGGTTCTTGAAGATCCCATCGACGCGGTACTCGTAGTGCAGATGTGGTCCGGTGGCCAGCCCGGTCATGCCGACGAAGGCGATCACCTGACCCTGCGTGACATGCTGGCCGCGCCGCAGGCCCGCCGCGAAGCGCGACAGATGGCCATACACCGTGGTGATGCCCCGCGCGTGGTCCAGTTCGACCAGATTCCCGTAGCCGCCGCGCCGGCCCGCGAACAGCACGCGGCCATCGCCCGCCGCCCGCACCGGAGTGCCGATGGGGGCCGCGTAGTCCACCCCCTTGTGCGCGCGGATGGTATTGAGGACCGGATGCAGCCGATGCAGGCTGAAGGGCGAACTCACGCGCGTGAATTCCAGGGGCGCGCGCAGGAAGGCCTTGTGGAGGCTGCGGCCCTGCGGCGTGTAGTAGTCGGCGTTGCCCGCCGCGCCGACATAGCGCACCGCCAGGTATTCGCGCCCCTGGTTGACGAAGCGCGCCGCCAGCACCGGACCGTCCTGCAGGTACCTGCCATCCTGCAGCACCTCGGTGTAGGTCACCGTGAAGGTATCCCCCGGGCGGATGTCGAGCACGAAGTCGATGTCGTAGGCGAATATGTCGGCGAGACTGAGCGCGGTCTGGTCATGCCCGCCGGCGCCGGCCATCGATTCGAACAGCGAGGAGTCGATGCTGCCGCTGATGGTGCGTGTGCGCGTCGCCAGCGGGTTCTGCAGCACATTGGCCTTGAAACCCTGGTCCGAGCGGTCGACCTTCAGGGTCTGGTCGATGTTCAGGCGCCGCTCCAGGCCCACGAGCGTCCCGGACTTTGCGGTCAGCGTCAGCGTTTCCCCCGGCCGCAGCCGATCCAGGTGGGCGCGGATGCCGGGCAGGCTGCGCAGCGAGGCCAGATCCGAGAGGCTCAAGGCCAGGCGGCGGAAGATGTGATCCAGCGTGTCATTGCGACTCACGATGACGCGCATGGTCGACAGGTCCCCGGGGGTGGCGGCCCGCGCGGGGAGCACTGAAGTGTTCGCGGCAGCGAGCGGGGCAGAGGCAGGTGCAGCGCCGGAGCCGGCGGCCGGCTGCGAGGCGACCGGGATGCCGACCGGCGCGTCCGGGGTCTTGAATACACGGGTGGCGACCGCGGCTGCGACCAGAAGCACCACCAGAATCAATATCCACGGGCGGGCGCGATTGGCGGCGGCTTTCGGCATTGTGTTCCTGGTCCTCGGGCACCGGTAGACTTACATGTTTCCGGTGCAATGAGAACCATGGTGGAAGTGAACCAGCAGCTGGCCGCGCAACTCGCCGAATACAAGCGCGGCACCCAGGAAGTCCTGCCGGAAGGGGCGTTCATCGCCAAACTTCGGCAGCAGCGTCCGCTGCGCGTCAAGGCGGGCTTCGATCCCACCGCTCCGGACCTGCATCTGGGCCACACGGTGCTGCTGAACAAGATGCGCCAGTTCCAGCAGCAGGGGCACGAGGTCATCTTCCTGATCGGGGATTTCACCGGGATGATCGGGGATCCCACCGGCCGCAATGCCACGCGCCCGCCGCTCACGCCCGCGGAAGTGCAGGCCAATGCGCAGACCTACCAGACGCAGGTGTTCAAGATCCTGGACCCGAAGGTCACCCGCATCGAATTCAACTCGCGCTGGCTGTCGAACATGCCGGCACCCGAGTTCGTGAAGATCGCGGCGCACTACACGGTGGCGCGCATGCTGGAGCGCGATGATTTCGCGAAGCGCTACAAGGGCGGTCAGCCCATCGCCATCCATGAGTTTCTGTATCCCCTGGCGCAGGGCTATGACTCGGTCGCGCTGCGGGCGGATGTGGAGATGGGCGGAACCGACCAGAAGTTCAATCTGCTGGTGGGCCGCACCCTGCAGGAGGCCTACGGCCAGGAGCCGCAGGTGGTGCTGACCATGCCGCTGCTGGAGGGCACCGACGGCATCAACAAGATGTCCAAGTCCTTAGGGAACTACATCGGCATCGCCGAGGCACCGGATGCCATGTTCGGCAAGGTCATGTCGATTTCCGATGAGCTGATGTGGCGCTACTACGAGCTGCTGAGCTTCCGTTCCCTGGCGGACATCGCGGGTCTGCGGGCCGCGGCCGCCCAGGGGCGCAATCCGCGCGACATCAAGCTGGAACTCGCCTGCGAAATCACGGCGCGATTCCACGACACAGCGGCGGCGCAGGCTGCGCAGCAGGCCTTCATGTCCCGGGTCAGTGACAAGGCGGTGCCGACGGATCTCGCGCCCGTGGACCTGGCCGTGGATGGCGCGGGGCTGCGGATCGCGAATGTGCTGAAGGCGGCGGGGCTGGCGGCCAGCACCTCGGAGGCCAACCGCAAGATAGATGAGGGCGCCGTCAAGCTGGACGGGGTCAAGGTCACCGACCGGGGCCTGACCCTGCGTGCGGGCGCCGACCATGTGCTGCAGGTGGGGACCCGGCGCTACGCCCGCGTCCGGCTGATCACTGCCTAGAACAAGCTCAAGCTTGCTCCGCTGGTCAGGGTCGGGGCATTTCGAGCCGGGAATGCCGCCACCGGCAGAGGGTCTGCCAGGGCGCCCGACGGAGGCATCGGGCGAGGGGCACGACGGCCGGAATCGCAGTGCAGCAGACCGGCGGTGACCGCCTACCGCGGGGATTCATCCGCCTGTCGGCGAACCCTGCAGCGCCAGCTCCTGCGAGGCCGTTCGCGTTTTGGTGAAATCTGCCTAACCGGCTGTTTTTCAGGCCGCTTTGCCCACAACGGTGACGCGCAATAATTTTTTTGTGACGCTGCGTTGACACCCCGAAGTCCTTGGCTATACTGCGCGCCCCCGAGTTGATCAGCGCCCGCGGCAAAGGCCGTAAAACCTGAGCAAAACGAGGCCTGAATTAGGGGTTGACGGTAGGCGTTAAGCGCTTATACTTCGCCCCCCTTTCGAGGGAACACCTCCTGGTCCACCGCGGCCGGGATGCTTTTTAAAAATTCGGCAGGTAACTTGTGTGGGGACTCGCGTCAATGCCTCGACAGAGTGCAGATGACCGAGTGACCAAAGAAGTCCAGCAATGAGTCTTTTTTGAGCCATTCATTTCGATGTTTCAAGCACTTCAAGTGAAGAGTTTGATCCTGGCTCAGATTGAACGCTGGCGGCGTGCCTAACACATGCAAGTCGAGCGGTAACAGGTGTAGCAATACATGCTGACGAGCGGCGAACGGGTGAGTAATGCTTCGGAATCTACCCAGTAGTGGGGAATAACTAACCGAAAGGTTAGCTAATACCGCATACGTCCTACGGGAGAAAGCGGGGGTCGCAAGACCTCGCGCTATTGGATGAGCCGAAGTCGGATTAGCTAGTTGGTGAGGTAACGGCTCACCAAGGCGACGATCCGTAGCTGGTCTGAGAGGACGACCAGCCACACTGGAACTGAGACACGGTCCAGACTCCTACGGGAGGCAGCAGTGGGGAATATTGGACAATGGGGGAAACCCTGATCCAGCGACGCCGCGTGTGTGAAGAAGGCCTGCGGGTTGTAAAGCACTTTTAGTGGGGATGAAAAGTTCAGGGCTAATACCTCTGGATCTTGACCTAACCCACAGAAAAAGCACCGGCTAACTCTGTGCCAGCAGCCGCGGTAATACAGAGGGTGCAAGCGTTAATCGGAATTACTGGGCGTAAAGCGTGCGTAGGCGGTTTCGTAAGTCGGGTGTGAAAGCCCCGGGCTCAACCTGGGAATTGCATTCGAGACTGCGAAGCTAGGGTGCGGAAGAGGGAAGCGGAATTTCCGGTGTAGCGGTGAAATGCGTAGATATCGGAAGGAACATCAGTGGCGAAAGCGGCTTCCTGGTCCAGCGCCGACGCTCAAGCACGAAAGCGTGGGGAGCAAACAGGATTAGATACCCTGGTAGTCCACGCCATAAACGATGAGAACTAGACGTTGAGAGGGTAAGCCTCCCAGTGTCGAAGCTAACGCGATAAGTTCTCCGCCTGGGGAGTACGGCCGCAAGGTTGAAACTCAAAGGAATTGACGGGGACCCGCACAAGCGGTGGAGCATGTGGTTTAATTCGATGCAACGCGAATAACCTTACCTGGCCTTGACATGCCTGGAAGTCTGCAGAGATGCGGATGTGCCTTCGGGAACCAGGACACAGGTGCTGCATGGCTGTCGTCAGCTCGTGTCGTGAGATGTTGGGTTAAGTCCCGCAACGAGCGCAACCCTTGTCCTTAGTTGCCAGCATTAAGTTGGGAACTCTAAGGAGACCGCCGGTGACAAACCGGAGGAAGGTGGGGATGACGTCAAGTCATCATGGCCTTTATGGCCAGGGCTACACACGTGCTACAATGGTAGAAACAGAGGGAAGCCAACGCGCGAGCGGGAGCCAATCCCAGAAAATCTATCGTAGTCCGGATCGGAGTCTGCAACTCGACTCCGTGAAGTCGGAATCGCTAGTAATCGCAGATCAGCATTGCTGCGGTGAATACGTTCCCGGGTCTTGTACACACCGCCCGTCACACCATGGGAGTTGATTGCACCAGAAGCAGGTAGCCTGACCGCAAGGAGGGCGCCTACCACGGTGTGGTCAATGACTGGGGTGAAGTCGTAACAAGGTAGCCGTACGGGAACGTGCGGCTGGATCACCTCCTTTAAAAAGACCGAACGCGCTCTGCTTTAGTCAGAGGCGCGAGTTCCCAACACAAGTTACCTGCTCGAGAAAACGTGGGCGGCAGTCCGTCGTGCTCTTAACATTTCAGGACAGCTGCAGAAGTTTGGGTCTGTAGCTCAGTTAGTTAGAGCGCACCCCTGATAAGGGTGAGGTCGGGGGTGCAACTCCTCCCAGACCCACCAGGTCGCATGGCAATGATGCGTCTGTTCGGGGAGGGGCCATAGCTCAGCTGGGAGAGCGTCGCGTTTGCAACGCGAAGGTCATCGGTTCGATCCCGATTGGCTCCACCAGTCTTGAAGTTTGGTTTCCGTTACCTGCCTGTCCACGTATCACGATGATCCCCGTAAGGGGGATTGGCGCGATGACTCGAGTTCATGCCTCGTGAGATGCGTGAGTTCGACTGATCGCGCGATGTCAAAAGAACATCGTGTGCTCTTTAACAATCCGATGAGTTTTTTGTAATTGACGCTAATTTTCAAGCGAAATAGACCTATTACTTCGATTGAAATGTCGCGTTCGCATAATGTGATGAATCAGCTCCATATCCCCAAACTCCTTGGGGTTATATGGTCAAGTGAATAAGCGCACATGGTGGATGCCTTGGCGGTAGAAGGCGATGAAAGACGTGGTAGCCTGCGAAAAGCGTCGGGGAGCTGGCAAACAAGCTTCGATCCGGCGATATCTGAATGGGGAAACCCACCTCGTAAGAGGTACGTCATGCTGAATAAATAGGCATGTCGAGCGAACCCGGTGAATTGAAACATCTCAGTAACCGGAGGAATAGAAATCAACCGAGATTCCCTAAGTAGTGGCGAGCGAACGGGGAACAGCCCAGTCAGGAAAAAACGGTGAGCGTTAGTGGAACAGTCTGGAAAGTCTGGCCATAGTGGGTGATAGCCCCGTACGCGAAAATGCAAGCCGTGGACTGACGAAGAGTAGGACGAGACACGTGCAATCTTGTCTGAACATAGGGGGACCATCCTCTAAGGCTAAATACTCTCTACCGACCGATAGTGAACCAGTACCGTGAGGGAAAGGCGAAAAGAACCCCGGAGAGGGGAGTGAAATAGAACCTGAAACCGTGTGCGTACAAGCAGTAGGAGCTCTCGCAAGAGAGTGACTGCGTACCTTTTGTATAATGGGTCAGCGAGTTATTTTCAGTGGCAAGGCTAACCGCATAGGGGAGCCGTAGGGAAACCGAGTCTTAAATGGGCGCCACAGTCGCTGGGAATAGACCCGAAGCCAGTCGATCTATCCATGACCAGGATGAAGATCAGGTAACACTGATTGGAGGTCCGAACGAACCACTGTTGCAATAGTGCGTCGATGAGTTGTGGATAGGAGTGAAAGGCTAATCAAGGCTGGCGATAGCTGGTTCTCCCCGAAAGCTATTTAGGTAGTGCCTCGAGTGAATACTCAGGGGGGTAGAGCACTGTTTGGAGAAGGGGGCCATCTCGGCCTACCAACTCCATGCAAACTCCGAATACCCTGAAGTAATGCTCGGGAGACACACAGCGGGTGCTAACGTCCGTTGTGAAGAGGGAAATAACCCAGACCATCAGCTAAGGTCCCAAAGTTTTGGCTAAGTGGTAAACGATGTGAGAAGGCATAGACAGCCAGGAGGTTGGCTTAGAAGCAGCCATCCTTTAAAGAAAGCGTAATAGCTCACTGGTCTAGTCGGCTCGCGCGGAAGATTTAACGGGGCTAAGCCAAGCACCGAAGCTATGGGTGTGTAGCAATACACGCGGTAGGGGAGCGTTCTCTAAGCCTGCGAAGGTGTGCTGCGAGGCACGCTGGAGGTATGAGAAGTGCGAATGCTGACATGAGTAACGTTAAAGCGGGTGAAAAACCCGCTCGCCGAAAGCCCAAGGTTTCCTGAGCCACGTTAATCGGCTGAGGGTGAGTCGGTTCCTAAGGCGAGGCCGAAAGGCGTAGTCGATGGAAAACTGGTTAACATTCCAGTACCGATGACAACTGCGATGGGGTGACGGAGAAGGCTAGATCAGCGGCAGCAGTGCCGTCCAAGGCCGTAGGGGGATCTTCCTGGTAAATCCGGAGGGTCATTCAACCCCGAGAACTGAGTGAGAGGAGACTTCGGTTTCCGAATTGATCGATGCCACGCTTCCGGGAAAAGCCTCTAAGCTTCAGGTTGTCACGACCGTACCGTAAACCGACACTGGTGGGCGAGCAGATAATCTGCTAAGGCGCTTGAGAGAACTCGGGTTAAGGAACTCTGCAAATTAATACCGTAACTTCGGGAGAAGGTATGCCTCCTTGGGTGCGTGGACTTGCTCCACAAGCTCATAGAGGTCACAGGTAATAGGGGGCTGCGACTGTTTATCAAAAACACAGGACTCTGCTAACACGTAAGTGGATGTATAGGGTCTGACGCCTGCCCGGTGCCGGAAGGTTAATTGATGGGGTCAGCCGCAAGGCGAAGCTCCTGATCGAAGCCCCGGTAAACGGCGGCCGTAACTATAACGGTTAAGATAAGTAAACGAATTCACTAGAAATAGTGGATCGCTACCACTTAGTGGCCGTTGTAAAATTTGGCTATATGCTGGAACAGCTGAGTATCTGTCGGTACCAAGTGAGGGAATCACCTGGTGACAATCCGCACAGTGCAGCAAATCAGCAGGAAAGGCTTTCAGTCCACGAACAGAAATGTTGGTTCTTGGCAGGCTTGATTGAAGGAGAGGGAAGCCTCTGCGTATCAATCAAGAAACATCCCACGGCTCGATTCGGATATCTGGTAGATGCGGAATTCTTCATCTATCAGCACCGGATCAGACGAGGGCTGCTGGAACTGGCTAGATCGATCTTCGATGCGGGGCGCATCAATCCAAAACCAGGAAACGAAGTGGTGCTGGTCTACAGCATTACGAGTACTCGCCTGATAGCGGAAAGAGTGTTGCCTTATTTTGAACGGTACATGCCGTTCACTTGCAAGAAGCGCGATCACCAACTGTTTCGTGAAGTTGTAAATGCACTCTTGGAGAAGAGGCATCTCAACCCGCATGGGATGATCGAAATCGTTGAAAAGGCCTACCAGATGAACATGGACGGCAAGCAACGAAAGAGATCAAAAGCGGAAGTGATTGAAAGAATCCTCAGAGACTACACGCCAAACCCACTCGCCCTGAGTGGTGAAGATATAGTCCGATCTTGATGGCGACATCAAGCTAACAAAATGCCTAAGGTAGCGAAATTCCTTGTCGGGTAAGTAACATTGCCCGGGGCGGTGGCGACACCGTTCCAGACAACCGGCTCAAATCGGTGAAACCCTAACGACATCTGTGCAAGTGTGTCGTGGGCAATACCGAGGGTAAGATTCCAGGCAACTGGTTTCCCCGTAACGACTCAGGGGTTGAGATCCCTGGATGGTCTAGGCAACTAGTCCATAAGACGCCGGCCCTGACTCAAAGAAATGCGATGAGACCACATCAATCATCGTAGTCAGGTGAACGTATAGTCTATGCCGCGAGTAATCGTGGATTGTCATGAAGTTCCGACCTGCACGAATGGCGTAACGCTGGCCCCACTGTCTCGACCCGAGACTCAGTGAAGTTGAAATCGCTGTGAAGATGCGGCGTAGCTGCGGAAAGACGGAAAGACCCCGTGAACCTTCACTACAGCTTTACACTGAACTTTGATCTTGTTTGTGTAGGATAGGTGGGAGCCTTTGAAGCAGGGGCGCTAGCTCTTGTGGAGGCAACGTTGAAATACCACCCTGACAATATCGGAGTTCTAACCTTGGCCCATAATCTGGGCTGGGAACAATGTATGGTGGGTAGTTTGACTGGGGCGGTCTCCTCCCAAAGAGTAACGGAGGAGTGCAATGATACCCTCAGCGCGGTCGGTCATCGCGCACAGAGTGCAATGGCATAAGGGTGTTTGACTGCGAGACTGACAAGTCGAGCAGGTGCGAAAGCAGGTCATAGTGATCCGGTGGTTCTGTATGGAAGGGCCATCGCTCAACGGATAAAAGGTACTCCGGGGATAACAGGCTTATTCCTCCCAAGAGTCCACATCGACGGAGGAGTTTGGCACCTCGATGTCGGCTCATCACATCCTGGGGCTGTAGCAGGTCCCAAGGGTTCGGCTGTTCGCCGATTAAAGTGGTACGCGAGCTGGGTTCAAAACGTCGTGAGACAGTTTGGTCCCTATCTTCCGTAGCCGTTGGAGATTTGAGGGTGAGTTGTCCTTAGTACGAGAGGACCGGGATGAACGTACCTCTGGTGTGCCGGTTGTTACGCTAGTAGCACCGCCGGGTAGCTATGTACGGACGGGATAACCGCTGAAAGCATCTAAGCGGGAAGCCCCCCCCAAGATTAGATCTCCCTGAGAGCTTGACTCTCCTAAAGGGCCCACGAAGACTACGTGGTTGATAGGCTGGGTGTGTACGGCCAGTGATGGCTTCAGCTAACCAGTACTAATTGCCCGTGAGACTTGACCATATAACCTCAAGGGGTTTGGTTGACTCCAAAAGAGTTGGCCACACACCGAAGATGGTTATCGACCGATGCAATAGATATGGAGTGAGTCATTCCATATTCGAACGCGACATGGCGTCGATTCAAAAAACTCAATGGATTCGAGAACGGTGAGCCGGTCCCGTAACACGGACCGGCACATCGAACTCAAAACGGTTTGCCTGGCGGCAATAGCGAGCGGGAACCACCCGATCCCATTCCGAACTCGGAAGTGAAAACGCTCTGCGCCGATGGTAGTTTGGCCTGTTGCCATGCTAGAGTAGGTCACTGCCAGGCTCTCAAACAAAACGCCCCTGAGGTCGATGAGACTTCAGGGGCGTTTTTCTTTGTGTGGCTGTTCAGGCCTTGCGGAGCCTTGGAACTTCACTACCATGGGCCAAGGGTGTTGCTCGGATCCGAACCGTGCCAACAGGATTCCAGCTGGTCGGGCCGCCAGCCGAGGAGTGGCGCGTGCCCAACCAAAGTCTATCGGTTCCGCGGGATATGGCGGGTGTCCTGGCCCGGCTAATGCCGGGTGCATTCCGCCGCTGCTGGCGGTCAATCAATACCGTCGACATTGCCGAAAAGTGGACGACGCGGGAGCGCTCGTGACGAGCAGCATCGCGCCGTGGACCGTCCTGCTGCTGGCCGCCACGGTGGTGGGGGTCTTCGCACGCCGATTGCACGTCCCATACAGCGTCGGACTGGTCGTTGCCGGTATCGGCATGGCGCTTCTGCCCTGGCATCCATCCGTCACTTTGAGCCGGGAGCTCGTCTACACGGGCCTGCTTCCGCCGCTCGTCTTCGAAGCCGCGTTTGAGCTGCGCTGGGAGGCGCTGCGACCGAACCTGGTGCTCGTCGTCGCACTCGCTACCGTCGGCGTTATCCTCTCCGCGCTCATGACCGCCGCGGTCATGTCAGGACTCGCGCACTGGCCAGTTACCGCCGGCCTTCTCTTCGGCATCCTGATGGCGGCGACCGACCCGGTCTCGGTTCTCGCCACCCTCAAGGAGATCGGTGCGCGTGGCCGACTCGCTTTGCTGATCGAGGCCGAAAGCCTGCTCAATGACGCGACCGCAGCCGTGCTTTTTGCCATCGCAATTGGCTTCAGCGACGGTAATCCGGTGACCTTCCTCGCGGCAGCCACCACCTTGGGCGTGACGATTGCGGTCGGTTTGCTCGCGGGAGTGCTTGTCGCGGGCGTCGTTTTTGTATTGGTAGGGCGAACCGATGACCACCTGTTTGAGGTCGCACTCACCACTGTTGCCGCGTATGGATCCTTCCTGCTGGCGGAGCACTTTGGGGGATCGGGGATACTGGCCACTCTAACCGCCGGCATGCTCCTCGGAAACCTGGCCCCGCGTTGGGGGATCTTTTCGGAGGCTGGCGATCGAGCCGTACGCTCGACCTGGGAGTTCATCACCTTTCTCGCGAACTCGCTCGTGTTCCTGCTCATCGGCCTCGCCGAGGGGCGCGAGGACCTCCGTGGTCTGTGGTTTACGGCGAGTGTCGCCGCAATCGCCGTTCTCTTGGGGCGCATGACGGCGGTCTACCCGGTGTGCGCCCTGTTCTCGCGTGGGGTCAGTCGCCTGGGTCTGCAGCAACAGCACGCCCTGGTCTGGGGTGGCCTGCGTGGTGCGCTGGCCTTGGCGCTGGTAAACAGCATTCCGGAGAGCTCGCCGTGGCGTCATCCCATCATCGCGGTGACAGTCGCGGTGGTCGCGTTCTCAATCGTAATCCAAGGTCTGACGTGCCGCCCCTTGTTGCGGCTCGCCTGCCGGACTGAAGCGGCGTAAACGCTCTGGGCATCGGCCCGAAGTGCCGACCTTTTTTTTCACACCACGCTAACTCAGCGGGCAATAGCATTCCCGCACTACGTAAGATGTGGTGGAGGGTATGGACAGCGTGAATGCGGTTGTGGGTGCGGTGATCGTGCTGTACGGGATATATATGGGTCTGGCCCTGTGGGCCTCCCGAGAGTGCGACGCGAATCGAGACTAGCGTCCCCAGTCTACAGCCAGCCGTATCGCCCGGACCCCGCCAGCTTCGGGGGTAGCAGCCACCCCAGCCGGATTCGGCTATTCTGCACGCCAGACGTATCACAACGGTCTGACGTGAGGGGGGCAGGATGGACGCTGACAACCGCAACGCGATTGAACGACGCACGGTTCTGAAGGCCGTTGCGGCGGGGCTGGCCCTGGCCGTGCCCGGCCTGCGGAACCTGGCCGCCGAACCCGCCCCGTTCTTCAAGCGCCACAAGCTTGCCCTGGGCTTACAGCTTTACACGGTCGGAGCCGCGGCCCGCAAGGACCTGCACGGCACGCTGGCCAAGGTGGCGGCGGCGGGCTACCAGACGGTCGAACTGGCAGGGCTCTACGGTAACTCCCCGCAGGTCGTGCGCAAGGCGGCGGATGACGTCGGGCTGAAGTTCACCAGCATTCACATTCAGCCCCAGTCGCAGAACGGCGAGCCCGGATTCGATCAGCCGCCCGAGGTGCTGGCGGTCGCGATGCAGGAGCTGGGCCTCGACGAGGTCGTGCTGCCCATGTTCTTGATGCCCGCGCACTTGCCCAAGCCGGACTTCAAGGGTGGGGCCGCCGGGGGCTATGCGGCCTACCTCGAGCAGATCGGTCCGCTGATCACGGCGGATGACTGGAAGGCGACCGCGGCGTTCCTGAATACCAAGGGCGCGGCCCTGCTGAAGGTGGGTCTGAAGCTCAGCTACCACAATCACAATGTCGAATTCAGGCCCATCGGCAGCACCTGCGGGCTGGAAATCCTGCTGAATGAAACCGACCCGAAGCTGGTCCATTTCGAAATGGACGTGGGCTGGGTGGCCGCCGGCGGCGAGGATCCCATCAAGATCCTGCAGAACCGCAAGGGTCGCTTCAGGATGATGCACGTCAAGGACCTGATGGCCACCACCAAGGCGAACTACGCCATGCAGCAGGATCCGGCCGAAGTCGGCAACGGCATGCTGCCGTGGCCCAAGATCCTCGATGTGGCCTACGCCACGGGTGTGCGCCGGTTCTTCGTCGAGCAGGAGCCTCCGTTCAAGGGTGACCCGTTCGATTCCATTGCCATCAGCGCGAAGTACCTCTCGACCATCGCCTGAACCGAAGACAACAAGAATCGCGAGGTTCCCATGCACCCAACCACCCGGCTGCGCCTCTCGGTGATGATGTTCCTGCAGTTCTGCGTCTGGGGTTCCTGGTATGTGACCTTGAGCACCTACCTGTCCGCCATTCATTTCAGCGGCGTTTCCATCGGCGGCATCTACAGCACCGTGAACTGGGGCGCCATCCTCGCTCCGGTGATCGCCGGCATGCTGGCGGATCGGTTCTTCCCGGCGCAGATCGTCATGGGAGTGCTGCACCTGCTGGGCGCCGCCATCCTGTGGTGGATCTCCACCATCACCGATCCGACCACCTTCTTCTGGACGCTGCTGCTGTATTCGGTCTGCTTCATGCCGACCTTGGGTCTCGCCAACGCGGTGTCCTTCCACCAGATGACCGATCCGGCGCGTCAGTTTCCGGGCGTGCGGGTCATGGGCTCCATTGGCTGGATCGTCGTGGGGCTGCTGGTAGGCTACGGGGCGCCGGCCGTCCTCGGGCACTCCATCGAGCCCACCAACCTGCCGCTGCGCTTCGGCGCAATCCTGTCGCTGGCGATGGGGCTGTACTGCCTGACGCTGCCGCATACGCCGCCCGGCAACGCCGGCAAGCGCCCGGCGCTGTTCCAGGCACTGGGGCTGGAGACCCTGGCCTACATGAAGGATCGCTCCTTCGCGATCTTCACGCTGGGGTCCTTGCTGATCTGCATTCCGCTGTCGTTCTACTACAGCTTCGCCAATCCATTCCTGAATGAATCGGGCATGCAGAATGCCGCCGGCAAGATGACCCTGGGACAGATGTCCGAAGTGCTGTTCCTGTTCCTGATCCCGTTCTTCTTCGTGCGCCTTGGCGTCAAGAAGATGTTGCTGGTGGGCATGTTCGCCTGGGTGGCGCGCTACGCCCTGTTTGCGCTCGGGAACAACGGCACGCTGGTGTCGCTGCTGTACGCGGGCATCATCCTGCACGGCGTGTGCTTCGACTTCTTCTTCGTCACCGGCCAGATCTACGTCGATCAGACGGTGCAGCGCACCCAGCGGGCCAGCGCCCAGGGCTTCATTCATGTCGTGACGTACGGCGTCGGCCAGCTGATCGGCTCGTGGGCTGCGGGCGCGGTGGTTGATCACTATGCCTATGCCCAGGACGCCGCGACCCGACACCAGTGGGAAGCTATCTGGACGGTGCCTGCGATAATGGCGGTCGTGGTGGCAGTCTTATTCATGCTGTTCTTCAAGGATCCGCCACGCCTGGCAACCGGAGCGATATAGATGCCTTCCAGATTCCTCAAGCTGGTTGCCCTGGGAACCACGATATTCGGCGCCGCGACGCTCGCGGGTTGCGGCGGCGGGACAACCCCGGGCGGGACGGTCCCTGTGAGCACCTCGACCGGCAGTAGCTCCTCTGGCAGTGGCTCCTCAGGTAGTGGCTCCTCAGGCAGCAGCGGTTCGACCTACGTGCCGGGCCAGTACCTGAAATCGACCCAGTACGCCGCCAAGTGCGCCGCTCCGCGCTCGGGTACGGACCCGGTCTCGCACGCGGCCTACCCCGATGTCCAGGGCACGGCCACCGATGAGGACAACTACCTGCGCAGCTGGACCCACGAGCTGTACCTGTGGTTCGACCAGGTCCCGGACCTGAATCCTGCGCTGTACACCACAGTCAATTACTTCCCGTTGCTGATGACCTCGGCGACCACGGCCTCCGGTGCGCCGGTCGATAAATTCCACTTTACCTACGCTACTTCCACCTGGGAGTCGCTGTCGCGGCAGGGCGTGGTGGCCGGCTATGGCGTGACGTTCAGTATCGTGGCCTCGACCCCGCCGCGGACCGTGGTGGTGGCACTGGTCGACCCCAGCGCCTCCGGTCAGGCCGCCACCCTGGCACGCGGTGCCACGGTGCAGTCCATTGACGGCGTCGACATCAACTCCAACGACACCAACGGCGTCGCCACGTTGAACGCCGGCCTGGCACCGGCCACGGTCGGCGAATCCCATACCTTTACCGTGCTGGACCTGAATTCCTCGACGCCCCGCACCATCACGCTGATCTCGGCGAGCGTGACCGAGACCCCGGTGCCGGTCGTGAGCACGCTCACGTCAAACGGCACCAAGGTGGGTTACATCCTGTTCAATGATCACATCGCCACCTCGGAGACCGAGCTGGTCAGCGCCTTCACCACCTTGCAGCAGCAGGCGGTCACGGATCTGGTCCTGGACATCCGCTACAACGGCGGGGGGTATCTGGATATCGCCAGCGAAGTGGCCTTCATGATCGCCGGCTCTACCCGCACTGCCGCGCACACTTTTCAGCTGCAGCAGTTCAATTCCCAATACACGACGACCAATCCGGTCACCGGCACGGCGATCACACCGACGCTGTTCCATAACACCTCGCAGGGATTCTCAGTTATGAGCGGTCAGGCCCTGCCCGCATTGAATCTGACGCGGGTGTTCGTACTCACGGGGTCGGGGACCTGCTCGGCCAGTGAAGCCATCATGAATGGATTGCGCGGGGTCAACGTGCAGGTCATCCAGATCGGTTCCACCACCTGCGGCAAGCCCTACGGCTTCTATCCGCAGGACAATTGCGGTACGACGTACTTCTCCATCGAATTCCGCGGCGTCAATGACCAGGGATTCGGTGACTACACGGATGGGTTCACGCCTGCCAACGCGGTAATCGCGGCCGGCGTCTCCATACCGGGGTGTTCAGTGGCCGATGATTTTACCCACGCCCTGGGCGATCCCAATGAAGGGCGACTGAACCAGGCGCTGGCCTATCGCACCGGCGGGTCGTGCACCGTGGCTCCGAGCGGAGATTCCGACCTGCGCCTGAAGGAGCAGGTCCGGCCTGAGCTGGCGATCAGGTCCCGATCGCCGATTCGCGAGATCAGCATATTGCGCAACTGACACCCTACGGGCGAGGCCTGTGCGGTGCGCCAGGCGATTTCCGGCTTCGGGGAGCTGTCTGGTAAGGTAGCGGCAAGGCCAAACTCCCCTTTGGCTGCGCCGCGCAGGGAGACCGCCATGTCAGATACCCAGTGGAACATCCACGGCCGCGAGTTCGCCAACTGCAATTGCTCGTACGGCTGTCCCTGCCAGTTCAATGCGCTGCCGACCCACGGCAACTGCTGGGCGGTGGTCGGCATTCAGATCGACAGCGGGTCTCACGGCGATACGTCGCTGAACGGCCTGCGCCTGGCGGGCATTTTCAAATGGCCGCAAGCCATCCACATGGGCAACGGCGAAGGCCTGCCGATCGTGGACCGGCGCGCCAACGAGGCCCAGCGCAACGCACTGCTGCGCATCATGAGCGGCCAGGACACCCGACCCGGCGCGACGATGTTCCAGGTGTTCTTCTCCATGCTCTCGAAAGTATACGAGCCGGTGTTCGCCGATATCGACTTTGCCGTCGACATCGACAAGCGCCGCGCGCACCTGAAGGTGGCCGGGTACATCGAGCAGCGCGGCGAGCCCATCGTCAACGCCATCACCGGCGCCGAGCACCGCATCCGCATCCAGCCGGAGGGCGGATTCGAGTTCACGGAGGCCGAGATCGGTCGCGGCTGGACCAAGGCAACCGGTCCGATTGCCTACGACCTCAGCGATTCCTACGGACAGTTTGCAGAACTGCATCTCTGCCAGGACGGAATCATCCATTGATCGCCGATTCGGCGCTGGCGATCCTGCTGCGCCGGGACCGGGCGATCGTGCTGGCGGCACTGATCGGCATCACCGCCATCGCCTGGACGGATCTGCTGTATCTCGCTCGGGATATGTCGGGCATGGCCGCCATGCCCGACATGCCGGATATGCCCGGGATGTCCGGGCAATGGAGCGTCGCGCATTTTGCCTCCATGCTGGCGATGTGGACGGTGATGATGATCGGCATGATGACGCCGTCGGTGGCGCCGATGATCCTCCTTTACAGCCAGGTCGCGCGCCGCAGTGTCGGGGTGGCGCCGTTTGCCTCGGCGCTGTGGTTTGCCGGGGGCTACCTGCTGGCCTGGGGAGGCTTCTCGCTGCTGGCGACGACGGCGCAATGGGCCCTGGAACGGCTGGCGCTGCTGACGCCCATGATGGCCGCCGCCAGCCACCGCTTCGGCGGGGTGGTGCTCATCGCGGCGGGCCTCTACCAGTGGCTGCCGATCAAGTATTCCTGCCTGGCACAGTGTCGTGCGCCCTTGTCCTTCGTCATGAGCCATGGCGGATTCCAGCCCACTGCGGCGGGCTCCTGCAGGCTGGGGGTGCGGCACGGGCTGTACTGCATCGGCTGCTGTTGGGCGCTGATGGCGCTGCTGTTCGTCGGTGGCGTGATGAACCTGACCTGGATAGCCGCGCTGATGATGTTCGTGCTGCTGGAGAAGCTCGTTCCGGGTTGGCGCCACTTCGCGAGGCTGGCCGGGCTCGCGGCCATCGGCCTCGGAGTCCGCTACCTGCTGCCGTAGCCGGCACCCACTGCACAGCCCGCCCCGGATGACCGATACTGTCGGGCATTGGAATCCGAGTCGGTAGATGATGAATAGGACAGCATCGCGAAAGGTGACGCTCAGCACGCCGCTGCCGGCCAAGCAGAACCGCAGTCGCAAGACCCGCGACGCGCTGCTCGCGGCGGGATGGAAGCTGCTGGCAAAGACCAGCTGGGATCGCCTGAGCGTCAATGACATTGTCGCCGAGGCCGAATCCTCGGTGGGCAGCTTCTACTCCCGCTTCGCCGACAAGGAGTCCTACTTTGATTCCCTGGCCTCGGAATGGCTGGAACGGCGCCGTACCCAGACCCAGGAGATGTATGGGCGTTTGCAGTGCACCGACGACTACGTCGATGCGGTCGTCATGGACGTTTACCGCAGTGTCATCGGCAGCCGGCACTTCTGGCACGCGGCCATCGTGCGCGGCGTGAACGTCCCGGAGTTCTGGGTGCCGTTCCGCGATTCGGGGCTGCGCCGAATCAAGGAATTCATCCGCCTGCGCAGCGACGAACTGGGCCGCGCGCTGTCGGCGCAGGAGACCCGCGACATCCGCTTCGCCTTCCAGATGGTGAACGGTGTCATCAACAACGGCATCCTCAACCGCCCTGGTCCGATCATGCTCGAGACCCGCGAATTCGAGGTGGCGCTGCTGCGCAGCTTCCGGGCGGTGGCCGGCCTGCCGCTGCAGTGACCGGCCGGCCTAGAGCCCGAGAATCCTGCGGTTTGCGGCGTCGTCCGCACCGCTGTCCGCGAAGTCATCGAAGCGGCGGGTGGTGGTGCGGATGATGTGCTCGCGTATGAAGGGCGCGCCCTCGCGCGCGCCATCCTCGGGATGTTTCAGGCAGCACTCCCACTCGAGCACCGCCCATCCGGCGTAACCGTACTGCGCGAACTTGCTGAATATCTGCTTGAAATCGACCTGCCCATCCCCGGGCGAGCGGAACCTTCCGGGACGGTCCACCCACTCCTGATAACCGCCATACACGCCCGAGCGGCCGCTGGCGCGAAACTCCGCGTCCTTCACGTGAAAGGCCCTGATGCGTGAATGGTAGTGGTCGATGAAGCGCAGGTAATCGAGCTGCTGCAGCACGAAGTGGCTGGGATCGTAGAGGATGCCGGCGGCCGGATGGTTGTCCACGGCCGCCAGGAAGCGCTCGAAGGTCACCCCGTCGTGCAGGTCTTCGCCGGGGTGAATCTCGAATGCCAGGTCGACGCCGGCGGAGCCGAAGGCATCGAGCACCGGCCGCCAGCGGCGCGCGAGTTCCGCAAAGCCGGCTTCGACGAGGCCCCGGGGCCGCTGCGGCCAGGGGTACATCGTGTGCCACAGCAATGCGCCGGAGAAGGTTGCATGGGCCTTCAGCCCCAGCCGCTCGCTGGCGCGCGCGGCAAACTTCAGCTGCTGGGTGGCCCATTCGGGCCAGGCCGCGGGCTTGTCCCGCAGGGCCGGATCCGCGAAGCCGCGGAACAGATCCACGTAGGCCGGATGCACCGCCAGCAGCTGCCCCTGCAGGTGGGTGGACAGTTCGCTGATCTCAATGCCGTACTGCGCCAGCCGGCCCTTGATGTCTTCGCAGTAAGCCTGGCTGCTGGCCGCGACCTGCAGATCAAACAGTCCAGGATCCGAAGTCGGAACCTGCACCCCCTTGTAGCCCAGACCCGCGGCCCATTCGCCCATGCGTTCCAGCGAATCGAATGGCGCCTCGCTGCCGGCGAACTGCGCCAGGAAAATGCCGGGTCCTTTCATCATGATCCTCCCGCCCGCAGCGCCCGCGTCTTCAATTGAGCACAAACGAGAACAGCGCATCGCCGACGCCGGCCAGCACATACTGATGATCGTCCAGACTGTAGGTCTCCGGCGGCGCGGAAATATTGCCGATGCCCGAATGCCACAGCAGATCGCCGTTCGCACCGTCCATCGCCACGAAGTTGCCGTTGGTATCGCCGGTGAACACCAGGCCCGTCGCGGTGGTCAGGACGCTGGTGCCGGTGCCGCCGTTGCCCGGCCATACATGGCGCCAGACGGATTTTCCGGTGTGATAGTCGATGGCCTGGAAGGCATTGCCGGTGTAGCCGACGATCGAAAATCGCTTGCCCCCTAAGCCCATGGAGCCGCGCGGATCAGGGTCCGTCAGGTACAGGATGTTGAAGCCGGTGTTCTCATGCGTATAGAACAGACCCAATTCCGGATTGAAGGCGGCCGCCTGATAGTTGGTCACGCCACCTTCGAATGGCGAGACCAGCGAACCGGGAATGGTTGCGGACTTGTCCGGATCCGGGTCCGGCTGACCGTTGGGCTTGATGCCCCGGGCCCAGTTCGCGGTGGTGCCGAACTTGTAGGTGGCCAGATGCTCGCCCGTCACCCGATCCAGCGTGAAGAAGAAGCCGTTGCGCGCGGCCGTCGACACCAGCTTGCGGGGCTTGCCGTCGATGATGCCGTCAAAAAGGATGGGGGTCTGGGAGGAGTCCCAGTCGTGGGTGTCATGGGGCGAGGTCTGGTAGTGCCAGGCCATCTCTCCGGTTGCGACCCGGATCGCCACCAGCGAGCAGGTGTACAGATTGTCGCCCAGGCGCGCGATGCCCGTGTATCCCGGGGTCGGATTGCCGGTGCCGGTGATGTACAGGTCAGTCTGCGGATCGTAGGAACCCGGCATCCACACCTGGCCGCCGCCATGACGCGCGGCATCCAGCGAGGGCCAGGTCTTCAGCGCCGGATCATCCGCCGTCACCGGCACCATGTAGCGCTTCCACTGCAGTTGACCGGTGGCCGGATCGAAGGACTGCAGGAAGCCCGGTTCATCGCTGTCATTGCCGGTCCCGACCAGCAGATGGTTGCCGATGACCACCGGCGCCATGGTGGAGAAATATTCATCGGCGAAGGGCGCGATCTTCACATGCCAGTTCTCGTGGCCGGTGCGCGCATCCAGCGACACCAGATAGTCATCGGGCGTCTCGAAGAACAAGGCGCTGTTCCACAGGGCCGGTCCGCGACTGGCGATGTGCGTGCCGCCGCGGGTCTTCCAGAAGTAATGCCACAGTTCCGCGCCGCTGCGGGCATCCAGCGCCCAGGCATTGTCCGGCGAGGTCACGTACAGCACGCCGTTCACCTGCAGCACCGCGCCCTTCACGGCCGGCGGGGGGATGGCGTAGTCCCCGTTGCCCTCGCCGCCGACGCTGCTGATCAAAGTGCTGGGCGGCACGAAGGGGTTGCGCGACTTGCCGTCCCGCACCTCGCCGTTCAGGCGCGTGGTCCAGGCCAGTGACAACTGGTGCACGTTGGATTTGTCGAGTCGCCGCAGCGCGCTGTGGCGCTGCCCGGTGTAATCGCCCGAGTAGGTCGGCCAGGAATCCTTCAGGGGCTGCAGCAGCTGCGCGGGCGGCAGCAGCGGCGGCGGCCGCGCGGAATCCGGGTCCGCGGCGCGGACCAGGGCCGCAACCACCATGGCTGCCGCGAGCAGCGGCGTTGCGCAAATGAGTGCCGCGGTCTTCATTTCAGGGTCGCGAGATACGCGGTGACGTCATGCATATCCTGGTCCGTGTAGTGGGCAAGCAGCTGCCGGTGTTGCGCCAGGGGATCCTGCAGCTGCACCGCGCGTGGCGCCTGGTATCCCTGTCGCGTGAAGCTCAGGTACTCACCCTGATCCGTCGTAAGGCTCACCACGAAGTCATCGAGATGCCGCAGCGTGCCGCGCA
The DNA here is from genome assembly GCA_963726995.1 of uncultured Pseudomonadota bacterium. GTDB lineage: Bacteria > Pseudomonadota > Gammaproteobacteria > Steroidobacterales > Steroidobacteraceae > DAIDKA01. The sequence continues at coordinate 214,337 of CAVSEP010000006.1, read as the reverse complement.
CCGTGGCGCCGCCGTTCAAAGTCACCAGCACCTGCGTCGCGGGAGCGGGCGGCGCGCCCGCGACCGGGGCGCCGGCACGGCGTCCCGCCACCCAGCTGTCCTGGAGGCTGGCCGGGTTCGAGACCCGGGTGGCAATTCCCTTGAGATCACCGCCGGCGGCATGGCAATTCTGACAATGCGCCGCAAAATACTGCGCGCCGCGTTGCGGGTCGCCCACCAGGATATTCAGCGGCTTTTCCGCTTCGGGCGGCGGGCCGCCCTGGTTCTGCTTGCGGGCCACGACGCTGTGGATGTACTCCGAAATGGCCTGGATATCGGCCAGCGGCAGGGGCAATGCCGGCATGGGCGGGCCGCCCTGGGAGGCGGGCTTGCCCTGCTGCACCACCGGGATGATGGCCTCGCCGGCCTGATCACCCAGCACGATCTGCGAGCGCAGCAGGTTCGGGCCGCCCAGATCCCCGCCCCGCAGGTCCGCGCCATGGCAGGCCTTGCAGCTGATGCCGAACAGGGCCTTGCCGCGGGCGATCGCGGCCGGGTCGCCAGGGGGGCGCTGTTTGCCGGGGAAGGTCGCCTGGCCGAAGATGCTGGCCGGTGCGGCCGCGGGCGCTGCCTGGCCCATCGTCGGCCAAGGCCCCATCGCCATCAGCAGCGCGGCAAGGCCGCCGGCGGAGCTGGCGCGTCGCCAGCCGGATGCGTTGTCCATCTATTTCCCCCGTCAGGAGGCGGATCCTAGCAGTTCGGGCTGCAGCGGGGCGGCGTCCAGACCCAACCCCAACAGGTGCTCCGCCAGCCGGTCGGTGCGTCCGTGCATCAGCAGAATGCGCCGCGCGCGGCTTTCCTGGCAGGTGCGCACGAGCGCCGGCCAGTCCGCATGGTCCGACACCACGAATCCCTGGTCGTAGCCGCGGCGCTGGCTTTCCCCCTCCAGCAGCATCCAGCCGGAACAGAACGCCCGGGTGCCGACACCCAGGCGGCGCAGCCAGGCCGAACGGCTCATGGTCGGCGTCGCCATGACCAGCGCCCCGCGCAGGTCGGCTGCCGAGGTCGCGGTCACCACGGCGGTGGGCACCATGGCGATGCCGGCGGCCCGGTACACTTCCACCAGGGTGCCGATTTCGCCGTGCACATGCACGGTCTCGCCGGTATGGCGCAGCATTTCGGCCAGCACCCGCTGTGCCTTCCCCAAGGCATAGCAGAACAGCACCGAGTTGCGGCCGCGTTCGCGATTGATCTGCCACCAGCGCACGATGTTGCCGACGACCGCGCCGGTTTCAGGCCAGACGAAGTGCGGTTGCCCGAAGGTGGTCTCGCTGACGAATACATCGCATTCCAGGGTTTCGAAGGGCGCGCAGGTGGGATCCGGCTGGCGCTTGTAATCACCCGAGACCACCCAGATCTGGCCCTCATGCTCCAGGCGCACCTGCGCGGAGCCCAGGATATGGCCGGCCGGGTGCAGTGAGACACGGACCGATCCCAGGACCAAGGGCGCGCCGTATTCGGTGGGGACCACGTTGCGCGCATCATGCAGGCGCTTGCGCGCGATGCCGAAGCCCGCCGCCGCCATGAGGATGCGGGCGCTGCCCTCGCGCAGATGATCGCCATGGGCGTGGGTGACCACCGCCGTCTGCACGGCCTTGGTGGGATCGATGTAGAAATCGCCCGGCGGGCAATACAATCCGCGACGGGTGGCGGTGACAAGAGGTGGGCGGTCGGCCATGGAATCCAGAACACAGTGCGCTGCGGCAGTGATGATGATCCGGCCGGCCGCCTTCGATTACAACCCGCAGACCGCCGCCAGCAATCGCATGCAGGCGGCCCGCGCCCCGGACTCGCGGGGCGCCGCGGCGCTGGCGCTGGCCGAGTTCGATGCGGCCGTCCTGGCGCTGCGCGGGGCCGGGGTACGGGTGTGCGTGGTGGAGGATGAGCCGCTACCGCCGAAGCCCGATGCGGTGTTCCCGAACAACTGGGTGAGCTGGCACGACGACGGCACCGTGGTCCTGTATCCCATGGAGGCCGCCAACCGGCGTCTGGAACGGCGGCGCGACATACTCGAGTCGGTCGCCGCGCAGTGCGGTTACCGCATTGCCCGCGTGCTGGATCTGTCCGGCTTCGAGGCCCAGGGCCGGTACCTGGAGGGCACGGGCTCGCTGGTGCTGGATCATGTGGGGCGCCTGGCGTTCGCCTGCCGCTCATCCCGCACGGACGGGACGCTGGTGCGGCACTGGGCCGACAGCCTTGGCTACCAGCCGGTCCTGTTCGGTGCCGTGGATGCCGCGGGCGCGCCGTACTATCACACCAACGTGATGCTGAGCATCGGCGCCCGGGTGGCGGTGGTCGCCGCGGATGCCATCGCGCCACAGGATCGGGAACGGGTGCTGGGCGCACTGGCGGAGGGTGGGCGCGAGATCATCGCCATCGACCGGGCGGCCGTCGCCGCCTTTGGCGGCAACCTGCTGGAACTGCGCGGCGCCGGTGATCGGCGGGTGTATGCGCTGTCGGCCCGGGCCGAGCGCTGCCTGCCGCAGGCCGCGCGAGGCCGGCTGGCAGCCGGTACCGATGTGCTGCTGCCCTTGGAGATCCCCACCATCGAGCGCCTGGGCGGAGGCAGCGTGCGGTGCATGCTGGCTGAGGTATTCTCGCCGCCGTGATGGACAATGCACAGCCGCTCGCTGCACGGGTGTTCCGGATGCTGGGGCCGGGCGGTTTTCACTCCGGCGCCGCACTGGCCACGCAGCTGGGCGTCAGCCGCAATGCCGTGTGGAAGGCCGTCGGGGTACTCAAGGAGCTGGGCGTGGGCGTGCACGCGGTGCGCAACCGCGGCTACCGACTGGCGGTGCCGACTGCACCGCTGACGGTGGCGCGCATCCGCGAGGGGCTGGACGAACCGGCGCAGAAGCGGCTGCGGCACATCGAGGTGGCCTGGCGGCTGGATTCCACCAACTCGAGGCTTTTTGAGCGCGCGGATCTGCCGCCGGGTCGTTGCGACGTGCTGCTGGCGGAGGTACAAAGCGCCGGTCGCGGACGACGCGGGCGCTCCTGGATGGCCACCCCCGGGGGCGCGCTGTGTCTGTCGGTGGGTTGGACCTTCGGGCAGATGCCGCGCGACATGGGATCGCTCGGCCTGGTGGTGGGAGTGTGCGCACTGCGGGCCTTGCGCGAGCACCTGCCGCAATCCTTGCAGGCCCGCGTGCCGCTGCAGCTGAAATGGCCGAATGACCTGCTGTGCGAGTCGCGCAAGGTGGGCGGCATTCTGATCGACATGCGCGCCGAGGCGGGCGGGCCGAGCTTCGTCGTCATCGGCATGGGTCTGAACGTGGCGCTGGATGAGTCGGCACGGACGCGGATCGGCGCGACCGGCACCGACGCCTGCGACCTGAAGTCCCTGGGCGTCTCGCCCCTGGATCGCAATCAGGTCGTGGCAAGCCTGATACAGTGCCTGATCCGGGGTCTCACCGTGTTCGAGCAGGAAGGTCTGAAGCCGTTCCGGGACGAGTGGCAGCGTGCCGATGCGCTGCGCGGCCGGGCGGTGAATGTCACCACCGTGCAGGACACCACCCGGGGCACGGCGCGCGGCATCGACCTGGACGGCGCGCTGCTGGTGGAAACGCCGAAGGGACTGCTCCGCTTTGTTTCTGGGGACGTGACCGTGCGGGCGGAAAGTTGAGGGACAGCCGGTGAGCGTACTGCTGGTGGACATTGGCAATAGCCGCATCAAGTGGTCGGTGCTGCGCGGGGAGCGGCTCGGCCGGCAGAAGGCCCTGGAGCACGCCGGCCTCGGCGCGCGCGACCTGGAACGGCAGCTGTTCAGCACCCGCGGCATCACTCGTGTGGTTGCGGCGAGCGTGGCCGGCACGCGCCTGAACCGCCTGCTGTCCGGGGCCTGCCGCCGCAAGACGGGACTCGCCTGTGAATTCGTCGCCTCCGCCCGCAATGCCGCCGGCCTCACGACGCGCTACCGGGAGCCCTGGCGCCTGGGCGTCGACCGGTTCATGGGGGTGATTGCCGGGTATCACATGGCGCGCGCCCGCGGCGCCTGCGTCGTGGACATCGGCACGGCCATGACCGTCGATCTGGTGGATCCGCTGGGCGTGCATCTGGGCGGGGCCATCGCTCCGGGTCCGGAACTCATGGTGGGCAGCGTGCTGAGGAACACCGCCGGCATTGCCCGGCGCGCCAGCGGCGCATGGGCCACCCGAGGGCTGTTCGCGCAGGACACGCGCGCCGCGATCGGGCAGGGCGCCCGCTACGCGGTGGCCGCCATGGTCGATCGCGCCGTGGCCGAGGCGCAGCGGGTGTTGCAGCGGGCGCCGCTGGTATTGCTGACCGGCGGCGCTGCCGTACAGGTCGAACCCCTGCTGCAGTGCTCCTACGTGAGCGTGCCCGACCTCGTGCTGCGCGGTCTGGCGCTGCGCTGCGGATTGCCGCTCAAGTAGTCATGCGCACGCCGATCATCCTGCTGGTACTGGCCAATCTTGCCTTCGCGGCCTGGGCGTTGCTGATCGACCGGCCGGTGGAGCCGCTGGCGGCGCGCGACATCACCCATCTGCCCAAGCTGGCCCTGGCCAGCGAACCGGTTCCCGGCGCGGCGCCGGCCGGCACTGCCGCCAGGGAGGCGGCCCGCGGCCCGGCCCCGGCAGCCCCGGCGCCCGCGCACTGCGTGACCGTCGGCCCGTTCAATGACCTGACCAGCGCGGCCGCGGCCTCGTCGCTGCTGCAGAGCCGCGGTTTCCAGCCGGGCCAGCGCGCCGAACCCGGGCCGGACCTGATCGCCTACTGGGTATATCTGGACAATGTGCCCTCGGACGCGGCGGCGACGCGCCTGCTGCGCAAACTGCGCGGCAGCGGGCTGGTCGATGCCCACGTCATGCCGGCCGCCTCGGACGAGGAACCCCGGCGCGTCTCGGTGGGTCTGTTCAATGAGCATGCCGGCGCGCAGCGGCGCGCCACCCAGGTCAAGAACCTGGGCCTGGCGCCGCAGATCGCCGAGCAGCGCCAGCCGCAGGCCACGTACTGGGTGGACATCAACCTGACGGCCCCGGGTCAGAGCGTGTCCACCGAAGGCCTGCTGCCGCCGGCGAATGCCGATGCGCATCTTGAGATCCGCGATTGCCCGGCACCCTCGAGCAGCGCACCGGCGCCCGCGAGTGCGCCCCTGAAGTGAAGCTGCCGCAGCAATCTGCCACGACGCCGCTGATCAACGGCGTCGCCTACATCCTGGTGGTGATGGTCCTGGGTACGGCGGGCTACCTGATCGCCGGCTGGGACATGGCGGACGCCTTCTACATGGTGATCATCACCCTGTTCACGGTGGGCTATGAGGAAGTGCACCCCGTCGCCACGCCGGGGCTGCGCGCACTGACCATCACGCTGATCGTGCTGGGCTGCACCGGCATGATCTATCTGACCGGCGCCGTCGTGCAGTTCTTTACCGCAACGCAGTTGCAGAACCTTCTTGGGCTCAAGCGCATGAAAAACGAGATCGACCACCTGAAAGGCCATGTGATCATTTGCGGCTTCGGCCGCATCGGGCGACTGCTGGCGCGCGACCTCACCGCCGCCGGGCAGAGCTTCGTGGTCGTGGAGCGGGACGAGTCCCGTATCGCCAACGCCCGCGGCATGGGCTACCTGTGCGTGCAGGGGGAGGCCACCGAGGAGCAGACGCTGAACGAGGCGGGCATCGCGCGGGCGCGCATCCTCGCGACCGTGCTGCCCGATGACGCCGCGAACGTATTCATCACCTTGAGCGCCCGCAGTCTCAACAAGGACATCGAGATCATCGCCCGGGGCGAGGCCCCGACCACCGAGGGCAAGCTGCTGCATGCCGGCGCGAACCAGGTGGTGCTGCCCGCGCATATCGGCGCCGAGCGCATCGCCGAGATGATCCTGTACGCCGACAGTGCCCGCATGATCCGCAGCATCGAGCGGCTGCAGGGTTTCGGCCATAACCTGCACAACCTGGGGTTGAGCCTGGTCGTCGTGACGGTTGCGCCCACCAGCCGCTTTGCGCGCCTGACGGTGGGAGAGATCGAGCACCAGGCCGACGGCGCCTTCCTGATCGTGGCCCTGAACCGGCGTGATGGCAGCACCGTGCCGCGGCCGGATCCCACCACCCGCGTGATTCCCGGCGACGGCGTCGTCATCATCGAGCGCAGCGGTCGCGGCGGGGCCCAGGCCATCTTCATGGGCAGCGAACCAGCCACCTAGGGACCGACCCGGCATTTCCACAGCGGCCTGAACGGGTCCCGGACGGGCAAGGCTTGACTCAAAATCGGAATCCGTGTTCTGATTCTGATTATTGACCGATTGACATCCACGTTGGCACAGACCAAACGAGTCAAATTCAGGGGGCTTCGATGAACAAGAGAGTCATTTCCGTCTACGTGTGCGCGGCGGTCGCGGCAGCCATGCAGGCGCGGGCCGCGGATACGCCGGATCAGCCGCTGCAGGAAGTGGAGGTCACCGGTACCAGAATCCAGCACATCGGCATGACGACCCCGACCCCGGTCACGTCGGTGACGCTCGATGAGCTCACGTCGATGGCACCCACCACGATCATCAATGCCCTGATCGAGCTCCCCCAGTTCTATGGCAGCGCCACCACCAGCAACTTCAATACCGGTGCCAACGGCTTCTTCACCTCACCGGGCGGTGGTTCGCTCGCCCTGAGAGGGCTGGGAACCAAGCGCACGCTGACGCTGCTGGACGGCCGGCGCATGGTGGACTCGACTCTGTACGGCGGCCCGGACATCAATCTGTTTCCGCAGTCGGTCATCAAGCGCGTGGATACGGTCACCGGCGGCGCCAGCGCGGCCTACGGCACCGATGCGGTCGCGGGTGTCGTCAATTTCATCCTGGACACCAAGTTCAACGGCTTCAAGGCAACCGTCCAGGACGGGCAGACCAGTCGCGGTGACAACAAGAATGCGGAAGTCTCGGCGACCTACGGCCGCACCCTGGGTGAGAACACGCACATCATCCTCTCGGGCGAGCACTACGGCGAGAACCCCATCTATACCTGGAAGGGTCGGGACTGGTACCAGAGCTGGGGCCTGCTGCAGAGCACGGCTGCCGGCGCAGGCAACAGCCAGTCCAATCCGCGCTTCTATCCGGCACCGATGGTGAGCTCGCTCAATGCCTCGTATGACGGCATCATCACCGCCTGGCAGGCCACGCCGGGAAATACGGTGCCGGCATCCTTCGGGCGCAGCATCTTCAACAGCGACGGTACCCTAAGCCCGTTCGTTCCGGGCTCCCAGGTCTCTACGTCCACCAATGCCCAGTCGACGCTCGGCGGGGGCAGCGGCACCGACAACAATTCCGACCGGCCCGATGTCGAGCCGCAGTCCAGTCGCACCAGCTTCTTCGCCTATCTAGATTCGGACGTGACGGAACACATCAACGTCTACTTCCAGGGAATCTATGCCGATGAAATGGTGAAGACGACCAACAGCGGCGGCCTGTTCTCCAGCGGCAGCAACCAGCCGATCACCATCTACGCCAACAATGCCTACCTGCCGCCGAGCCTCAGTCAGGCGATGGCGACCAACAACATCGCCTCGTTCACCTTCGGCAGAATCGGCGACAGCCTCGACATCGCGGACAATGCCTATGTCGAGAACGACACCAAGGTGCGCTCCGGAACCGTCGGTTTCAAATCGAAGGTTCCGGGCGGCTTCTTCAAGGACTGGTCGGTGGACGGGTACTACCAGTTCGGTGAGACCAGTCTTGATGCGCGCCAGATCGGCGGCATCCGCATCGACCGCATCTTCATGGCGCTGGATGCCGTGAAGAATCCCACTACCGGCCAGATACAGTGCAACGTCACCGTGGTTTCGGGCCAGTATCCCAACTGCGTGCCGCTGAACCTGTTCGGCCGCGGCAATGCCTCGCCGGCCGCGATCGATTGGGTGACCGGCTACGATCCCGGCATCTCCGTGACCACGACTCCGTATTTTCCGACCGGTTCGCCGGCGCCTTTCAGCTACGTCAGCGGACCGGACAAGGTCCGCGACGTGGATATCCAGCAGAGCAACGGCGAGTTCGTCGCTTCAGGGGACATCTTCAAGGGATGGGGCGCGGGGGCTGATTCCATGGCGATCGGCGCCACCTATCGGCGCGAAGCCCTGAACCAGGTGGTGTTCGACGCCCAGGGCAATCCTTCCACCAGCCCCTTCGTCCTGCCCGTGCCCGCGAACAATGCGGCGCTGGGCATTCGCGGCACGCCCCCCGGGGCCGCCAACAACTCCGTGGATACCCAGTTCTCGAAGGTCCCGTTCGTGAAGGGTGAATTCGACGTGAAGGAAGTGTTCGCGGAGACCGAAGTGCCGCTGGTGGCGAACAAGTTCCTGCTGCAGCAGTTCAACTTCAACGGCGCCGTCCGTTGGGCCGACTACAGCGGCAGCGGCTCCATCCTGGCCTACAAGATGGGGTTGGATGACCAGCTGATCCCGGGCCTGCGCCTGCGCGCTACCTATTCGCGCGACGTGCGTGCGGCCAACCTGGACGAGCGCTTCGACCGGACCGGCGGAGCAGCCTCCGTCATCGACTACGGCACGGCGGGCAATCCGACCGAGACCATCACGATCGTGCAGGGAGGCAATCCCGCGGTGAAACCGGAAACGGCCAATACCGTCACGGCCGGCATGGTGTTCAATCCGCAGTGGCTGCCCGGGGCGGACCTCTCGGTCGACTGGTTCGATACATCGCTGCAGAACGCCATCCAGGCCTATACGGCCCAGCAGATCGTCAGTGCCTGCTACCAGCAGCACATCACCGACCAGTGCGCCAACATCAGTCGCAACCCCGACGGCACGATTTTCATCGTCAACCAGACCTATCAGAACATCGCCAAGGCCGCGGTACGGGGCATCGACTTCGAGGGCGGCTACACGCACGGGATTCACCTGCTGGGTGGCGGTGCCGAATCGGTTTCGGTGCGGGCTTTCGCCAGTGACATGATGTCGAACACCACTACCAGCTCGAATGGTGTGGAGACCGAGTTCGCGGGCGATGTGGGTCTGTCGATGCTGCCGAAGTGGAAACTGACGACGTACGTCCAGTACGCCAACGGGCCCTTCACCACCTTCTTCGAGGGCCGCTTCATCGATGGGGGCAAATTGAGCGCGACCTACAATCTCAATGGCTGGGACGTCGCCAAGAATCACGTGCCGTCGGTCACCTACTTCGACATGCGGGTGTCCTACGACATTCCCGTGGGCTCCAGCACCGTGCAGCTTTACGGCGTGGTCAACAACATTTTCGACAAGGCCCCGCCTCTCGTGCCCGGCTACAATGGCCTAGGCAGCGCACCTATCCAGACCAACCAGACCATGTACGATGTGCTGGGACGACGGTTCACGGTGGGTCTGAAGCTGCAGTTGTGACCTGAAGGGTAGTCTTCGCGCAGAATAAGCGGCGGGCCGAGTCGTCCCGGCCCGATGCCGCGTACCCACAGGCCCATGTACCCGGAGGACCTCATGTCAGGCAGCAAGCGAACTGGATCCGAGGGCGATTGGTCAGGCGCCAAGCCGGTGTCGGTGACGCGGCGAAACGTCCTGAACCAGGCGCTGGCATTGACTGCCGTGACGCTGGTACCGGCGGCGATTTCCGGCACGGTACGGGCGCAGGACGCCACCGGCGGCATCGCCACCGCCGCGGTGTCGGCGCAACGGGGCCCTAAGCCCGGAACGTGGCTGGTGCTGCTGGGCACCCGTGCCGGACCGGGCATCGACCTCACGCGCGGGCAGACCGGCAGCGCCGTCGTGGTGGACGGCCGACCCTATCTCATCGATTGCGGCTATGGAACGCTGCGGCAGCTGGTCGCCAGCAACGTCGGATATCTGCAGGTCAGCACCATCTTCTTCACGCACCTGCACGATGATCACACGGGCGATGTGCCGGCACTGATGACCTTCCAGTGGACCAACGGCAAGACCACGGCAACGGACGCATATGGACCTTATGGGACCAGCCGACTGATTGCCGCTTGCGTGGCCGTGATCCATGACAATGCCGAGATCCGCACCGCCGATGAGGGACGGGCGGTGGATGTGGATGCCCAGTTCCACGGGCACGACATTGCCGCGGCGAATACTCCCGTTCCGGTATTCAAGGACGACAAGGTCACCGTGACCGCCATCGAGAACACCCACTATCCGGCGCGCTCCAAGGCCAGGATGCCTCATCGCAGCATCGCGCTGCGGCTGGACACCAAGGATCGTTCGATCGTCTTCGCGGGAGACACGGCGTACTCGGCGAATGTTGCCAACCTGGCCCGCGGTGCGGACGTGCTCGTGTGCGAGGTTGCGGATGCCAGGGTGCTCGCGCAGATGGAGGAACGGGCGAAGGCGGCCGCGGCGGCGGGCAATCCCAACAACGTCTTCCGCCACGTGGCCGAAACCCACGCATCCCCGGCCGACGTGGCACGCATGGCCAGCGAAGCCAACGTCAAGATGGTGGTGCTCAATCACCAGCTGGCCGGTCCCAAGGTCGGCGGCCTGGCCTATCCGGTCAGCGACTTCATCAACGGAGTGCGGCAGGGCTTCGCCGGGGAAGTGGTCGTCGGCGAGGATCTGATGGTGCTGTGACCTTCGGCCGCGGCCCCGCCCGCGGCTTTCCCTGGCGAGTCCGGGGTCGCAGCGTTCCGGTATAATCGCGCCGTCGTTCACCCCAGGACGCCGGCTTAGCACAGTTGGTAGTGCACCTGATTTGTAATCAGGGGGTCGGGGGTTCGAATCCCTCAGCCGGCACCAGTTCTAACTAAATCAACACGTTGCGATATACCGGCGTCCAGGTCGGTACATTATCATGGGCGAAGAAACAACCTCGGGGTGAGCAGATGCGCGGGATGGCAGGAGCGATGCGGGCCCTGAGGCAGGATCCGGCAGTGCTCCAGCACCGGATCAAACCAGGGACGTTGCGACGAACCCTGGGTATCGCCGCCCCCTACACCGGCTGGCTGTCGCTGCTGGCGGTGGTGGTCATCGTCAATGCCAGCATCGGCATCACCTATCCGCTGATCTATCGGCGCATCATCAACGACGGCATCCTGCGCGCCGACACGGGGCTCATCGTGCGCTTCGCGGCATTGATCGCCGTACTGGGCGTATTGGATGCTGCGCTGGGCCTCGCCCAGACCTACCTGGGCACCCGCGTCGGCGCGGACGTGGTGGTGGGGCTGCGCACCCGTCTGTTCCAACACATCCTGCGCATGCCGCTGGCGTTCTTCGCGCGCACCCAGACCGGGGCGCTGGTCAATCGGCTCTTTTCCGACACCATGAGCGCGCGCAGCGCCTTCACCGACATCCTCTCCACCGTCGCCGGCAACATCGTCACAGTGGTGCTGATCATCGGCGCGATGTTCGCGCTGTCCTGGCGCATAGCGCTGGCGGTGGTGGTGCTGCTGCCCTTGTTCGTGCTGCCCGCGCGCTACTGGAGCCGGCGCATCCAGGCCATCACGCGCGAAATCATGAATGCCGGCTCGGGCGTCAGCAGCATGATGGTGGAGCGCTTCAACGTTGCCGGCGCGACGCTGGCCAAGCTATTCGGGCGTCGGGAAGCGGACACGGCCGCCTTCGAGGGCAAGGCCCGCGAGCTCTCGGGACTGGCGATACGCGCCGCGCTGTATGGGCGGCTGCTGGCCACGGCGCTGCTGCTGATGGCGAGCCTGGCCACGGCGCTGGCCTATGGCTGGGGCGGTGTGCTGGCCGCCCGGCACGCACTGGACCTGGGCACGGTGGTGGCGCTGACTTCGCTGCTGGTGCGGCTGTACGCGCCGGTGATGGGACTGTCCAACGTGCAGGTCACCGTGATGACGGCGCTGGTGGCCTTCGAACGGGTGTTCGAGGTGCTGGACCTGGAGCCCATGGTGCGTGAGAAGCCGGATGCCGTTGACCTGCCCAGCGGCCCGCTGGGCGTGACCTTCGAGCATGTGTCGTTCCGGTATCCGGCGGCGGCCGAGGTGTCGCTGGCCTCGCTGGAGTCCATCGCGGTGCCTGAGCGGCGCGCGCCGCAGGCCGTGCTGCATGACATCGATTTCAGCATCGCGCCGGGGACCCTGGTGGCGCTCGTGGGTCCGTCAGGGGCGGGCAAGACGACCATCACCCAACTCATCCCGCGCCTGTACGACGTGATCGCCGGCAGCGTGCGCATCAACGGCATCGACGTGCGGGATGCCAGGCTGGAGTCACTGCAGCGGCGCGTCGGTGTCGTGACGCAGGAGGCGCACCTGTTCCACGACACGCTGCGCGCCAATCTGCTGTACGCGCGGCCCGAGGCCAACGCCGGGCAAATCCATGAGGCCCTGCGCGATGCCCAGATACTGGACGTGGTCGAAGGCCTGTCCGAGGGCCTGGACACGGTCGTGGGCGAGCGAGGCTACCGCTTCTCGGGCGGGGAGAAGCAGCGCCTCGCGATCGCGCGGCTGCTGCTTAAGGCCCCGGATCTGGTGGTGCTGGATGAGGCGACGGCGCACCTGGACTCCCATTCGGAGGCCGCGGTGCAGCGGGCGCTGGAGCGGGCGCTTGCCGGGCGCACCGCCATCGTCATCGCGCACCGGCTGTCCACCGTACTCAAGGCTGACCTCATCCTGGTGGTGCAGGAGGGCCGTATCGTCCAGCGCGGCACCCACGCACAGCTGGCCGGCACGCCCGGACTGTACGAACAGCTCTACCGCACCCAGTTCGCGGCGCAGCACCCGCCCGGATAGGCAGGCCGTGAATGAGCCGTCAGCCGGCGCTCGCCTCATCCGATGCATAGGGACTGATGGCTTCGGCCTTGAGAGTGGGCAGTGTCCTGATGCGTCGAATCCGGGGTACTTTCCAGGCCAACGCCGCAAGCAGCAGGCTTGCGACACCGGCGCATTCAAGTGGCACGCGCAGTCCGAACCGTTGCCCCAAAAAACCACCGATCAGTGCCCCGGGACCGGCGGGGAGCAGGATCAGCCAGCGCATCGTCGAGGTCATGCGACCGAGCATTCGCCCGGGAGTCACCGCCTGGCGCATGGCCAGGAAGTTGACGAAGATGAACACCGCGCCGACGCCGAACATGAACAGCATGAGCGCATAGGCGCAGATTCCGAACCCATTCAGCGGCGCCAGTGCCAGCAGCAGCCAGCCGCTGCCGGATACCGCGAAACCCAGGATCAGCGTGGGGCCAGGGCCGATGCGGCGCACCAGCCGATAGCCGATGGAACTGGCGATGATGGTGCCGATGCCGAGGGCCACATAGCTCAGACCCACGCCACGCGCACCCAGTCCCAACAGGCGCGTGGCGAACAGGATCTGCACCACCATGGCGACCTGATTGCATAGTTCCCAGGCGCCGACGGCGGTGGCCAACACCCCCAGCAGCCGCTCGTTGCGCACGAATCTCAGGCCCTCGCGCATCGCCGGCCAGAAGGGGGCATGTATCCCGTGCGGCGGTTCCTTGGCCGCCACGCCGCGCAGGTTGGATGCCGAGATCAGCAACAGTGCGGCGGTCGCCAGCAGCGCGAGCGGTGCGCCGGTCAGCTTGATCAACGCCCCCGCGGCCCCGGGTCCGGCGACCTCCGCCGTGGAGGAGGCCAGTGCATTCTTCGCATGGGCTTCGACCAGCCGCTCGCGCGGAACGATCTGCGTCAGCACGATCTGCGCCGCGCTGCCGGCAGTCGTGTTCACCGTCCCGATGACGAAGGCCGCGACATACAGCCATGCGATGGACAACCATCCGCCCCACCACGCCAGCGGCACGCTGGCGACCGTGCAGGCCAGCGAGAACTCGCCGAACACATAGACCGGGAGCTTCCGCCAGCGATCCAGCCACACCCCCACCGGCAGCGAGAACAGTGCGAAGGGCACGACCTCCATCGCGGTCAGGACGCCCATCTGCGCCGCATTGGCTCGCAGCAGCACCGCGGCCGTCAGCGGCAGGGCGAGCAGAGTCACCTGACCACCGAAGGAGGAGATCAGGATCGAGGTCCACAGTCGCCGATAGATCGGATCGCGCAGCAGGTCGGTCGGGGGGAGAGCGAAGCGACGAAACACGGAATTCATGACTCCCCCCTACCGCCACATTATAGTGATGCCATGCGCTCGCCCGGCACAAGACTCCTACGACTGTGGCGCCGGTTGAGTCCCTGGCCGGGCGGGCAATGGGTCTTCGCACAGCTCTTCGGCCTGCTGGTTCCGTATTCCGGTTCGGTCGGGCCGCGAATCCGGGTGCTGGAGCCCGGGCACGCGGAAGTCGAGATCCCCGATCGGCGCTCCAACCGCCAGCACCTGGGCAGCGTACATGCGGTCGCTCTGATCAATGTGGCCGAGCAGGCGAGCGGGCTGGCGATGCTGGCGGGCCTGCCGGACGGATTGCGCGCCATCGTCACCGACATTTCCATGCAGTACCTGAAGAAGGCGCGGGGTCGGATCCGCGCGGTGAGCAGGGTTTCGGTACCCGCCGTCACGGCCGATACCGACATCGATGTCACCGCCGACTGCCTCGATCGCGACGGCGTGGTGGTCGCCCGGGCGACCGTGCGCTGGCGGGTCGGACCGATACCGCGATGAGCAATGCCTTCACGCGCCACGCCCGGGTCGCGGTGCCGCTGATCTGCGGGCCGATGTATCCGTGCTCCAATCCGGAGCTGGTCGCGGCGGTGAGCGAAGCGGGAGGCCTGGGCGTGATCCAGCCGCTGTCACTGACCTACGTCCATGGGCACGAATATCGGGCCGGGCTGCGCTATATCAAATCCCTGACTTCGCGGCCCGTGGGGTTCAATGCCCTCATCGAGGCCAGCAGCAGGACCTACCTGGATCGCATGAAGGGCTGGATCGATGGGGCGCTGGAGGAGGGAATCCGCTTCTTCATCACCTCGCTCGGCGACCCCAGGTGGGTCTGCGAGCGCGTGCATGCCGCGGGGGGCTTCGTCTATCACGACGTCACGGAAGCCCGCTGGGCAAAGAAGGGCGCCGACGGTGGTGTCGACGGGCTGATTGCGGTGAACTCGCGCGCGGGCGGACACGCCGGCGGCAAGAGCGCCGAAACGCTGCTCGAGGAATTGAGTCCCCTGGGCCTGCCGATGGTCGCCGCCGGCGGCGTCGGTACGCCCGCGGAATTCGCGCGGCACCTTGCCATGGGCTACGCGGCGGTGCAGTGCGGCACCCGATTCATTGCGACTCCGGAATGCAAGGCGAGCGAGGCCTACAAGCAGGCCATCATCGATGCCGCCGAGGACGACATCGTGCTCACCGAGCGGCTGACCGGCGTGCCGGTCGCGGTGATCCGCAATGCCCATGTCGAACGACTGGGCACGCGGGCCGGGCCATTCGCGCGCTGGATGCTGCGCGGCCGCCGCCGCAAGCACTGGATGCGCACCTGGTACGCGCTCAACTCCCTGCGCCAGCTGCGGCAGTCGCTGAACTCGCCGGACACCCGTGCCGACTACTGGCAGGCGGGCCGCTCCGTGGGCGGGATTCACGCCACGCTTCCGGCGGCGCAGATCGTGCAGTCCTTTGCCGCCGCGATCGACTCGCATTGACCGGCCGGCGGCGCCTCACGCCGCGGCGTCGGCCAACTGCCGTAATACTCGTTCGAATACAGCGACTGGCTGGCCTCCTTCTATGAGGTGCCGATCGTTGATGATGATCGCCGGGACCGCCTCGATTCCCTGGCTGCGATAGAAGCGCTCGCGTTCCCGTACCTCCGCCGCGTACAGCTGCGAGGCCAGGATGTCCCGGGCGCGAGCCGGATCAAGGCCTGCCTGCGCGGCGGCCGCCACCAGGACCGCCTGATCGCCGGGGTCCTTGCCTTCCCCGAAATAGACCTTGAACAGCGCCTGTTTGAGCGCCAGCTGCCTGCCTTCAAGGCCTGCCCAATGCAGCGCCCGATGGGCATCGAAGGTGTTGTAGATGCGGGTGCGCCGGTCCATGTCGAAGCGGAATCCCAGTTCCGCGCCGCGCGCGCGGATCATTTCCTGGCTGTGGGCGAATTGCTGCGCGGAGGCGCCGTACTTGCGCGCGATATGCGCGGCGATGTCCTCGCCTCCGGGGGCCATGTCGGGGTTGAGTTCGAAAGGCTGGAAATGCAGGTCGCCCTCGACGACGTCGCGAACCTTGGCCAGTGCCGCGACCAGGGCCTGCAGGCCGATCGCGCACCAGGGGCAGGACACATCGCTGACGAAATCGATCTTGACCCGGGGGCTCATGGCGTCTCCTTGGCGGACAACAGGCGTGAAGGCGTTATACTCTCCCTCACCGGGTCCGTGGGGGGAGGTCGGCGATGGGGCACCAGCCTTGAACCTTGCGCAGATTGAGGAAGCCGCGCGCGTTTCGCGACGCGAATTCATCAAGCGGGTGATTGCCTCCGGCGCCGTCGCCTCGGCCGCCACGTACATCTATGGGGGATTGTCCGGCTGCGCCAGGCGCGGTGGCGCCGTCGCCGGCGCCGTCGAGCGACTCATTGCCATCAACGTGAACGGCCAGGTCCGGCGCGTGGACGTCCTGCCCCAGGAAACCCTGGCGATGACCCTGCGCTACAAGCTGGGACTGACCGGCACCAAGCTCGGCTGCGACCGGGGCGAGTGCGGCGCGTGCACCGTGATGCTGGACGACATCACCCACAACTCCTGTTCGGTGCTGACGCACAGCGTGCGGGATCGCAAGGTGATCACCGTCGAGGGCGTGGGCGGGCCGAATGGCGAGCTGCATCCGGTGCAGCAGGCCTTCATCGATGAGCTGTCGCCGCAGTGCGGTTTCTGCACGCCCGGCCAGGTCGTATCGGCGGTGGCGCTGCTGAAGCGCAATCCGCATCCCACTCGCGAGCAATGCCGCGCCGCCATGGCGGGCAACCTGTGCCGTTGCGGCGCCTATGACAATTACCTGAACGGCATCATGCGCGCCGCCGGCGCGGGTGCCGCATGACCTACAAGCTGCTGGGCCGGGATTTCACGCCGCCGGATGTCTTCGCCAAGGTCACCGGCCAGGCCAAGTACGCGGAAGACTTCCGTGCCGACGGCATGGTCTTCTGTCGCTTGCTGACCAGCCCCATGCCGCACGCGCGGGTGCGCGGCATCGATGCGAGTGCGGCGCTGGCGCTACCCGGCGTGCTCGGCGTGCTGCTGCCGAGTGAAGTGACGCCGGTGCCGGAGCCGAATCCTCCCATCCTCACCGATGAGCCGCAGTTCGTCGGCGCCCCGATCCTGGCGGTCGCCGCCGTGGACGAGACGACGGCGCAGGATGCCATCGATCTGATCAGACTGGATCTGGAACCGTTGCCCTTCGTGGTGGATCCGCTGCACAGCCTGCACCCGGACGGTCCGGCGGCCCGCGCGGACGGCAACAACGTGGGCGCGGGCGGCCTGAAACTGCAGTCGCTGAAGTGGACCCGCGAGGATTTCGAGAAGGCCGAGCCCGGCAAGATGCCGATGGGCAGGTCGGCCGAAGACTGGTCGTACGGAGATGTGGAGGCCGGATTCGCCCAGTCCAAGGTCGTCTACGACGACAGCTTCGTGACCGCGAGCAACTCCCATCACAGCATGGAGCCGCGCACCACCTTTGCCTACTGGCAGAACGGCAAGTGTTTCGTGCACGGTTCCACGCAAAGCCAGTCCTTCGTCGTGCCCGGCCTGGCGCAATACATCGGCATCAAGCCCGATGAGCTGGTGTACATCTCGGAATTTTGCGGCGGCGGTTTCGGGTCCAAGGGCGCCGCCTTTCCCAGCATGGCCATCCCCGCACTGCTGGCGCGCAAGCTGAACCGCCCCGTAATGATGCGGGTCAGCCGCGCCGAGGAGTACTACATCGGCCATGCGCGCAATGGTTTCCAGGGGCGCATCAAGCTTGGATTCGCGGCCGATGGTCGCCTGCTTGCGGCCGATATGTACATCTTGCAGGACAGCGGTGCGTACAACGGCTTCATCGACTTCCGCAATGCGGCCGATGCGCTGTCCGTGGTGTACCAGCCGCAGGCCATGCGCTGGCGGGGCATTCCCGTCTACACCAATACGCCCACCCGCTCGGCGCAGCGCGGCCCCGGTGAAAACCAGATCGCCTGCATTCTGGAGCCGCTGATGGATCGTGCGGCGCGCGACCTGAAGATCGACCGCCTGCAGCTGCGCAGCATCAACGCGCCGCAAACCGGCTCGAAGGTCGGCGCGAACCGCCGCAACGTGACCAGCTCCTACCTGCGCGACGCCCAGGCGCAGGGCGCCGCGCGCTTCGGCTGGGCCGAGCGGGTAAGCCGCAGCGGCCAGCGTCGCGGATCCAAGGTGACCGGGGTCGGCATCGGCCAGGCCTATCACCCGGCCGGCTTCAACGGCTTCGACGGCCTGGTGCGCATCACGCCGGACGGCAAGCTCCATATCCACACCGGGGTCGGCAATCTCGGGACTTTTTCCCATTCGGGCACCGCGCGCATTGCCGCCGAAGTGCTGCAGTACGATTGGGAGAACTGCCTGGTGGAGCGCGGTGATTCGCGCAAGCACCTGCCCTGGAACATCGGCCAGTTTGGCAGCAATACCTCCTTCACCATGGCGCGGACCAACTACGTGGCCGCCATGGACGCCCTGGCGAAGATGAAGGAGATCGCGGCCCGGGACCTGGGCGGCCATCCGGATGACTATTCAATCGACGGCACCCGCATCTTCGCCAAGGGCAATCCTCACCGGGGCATGACCTACGCGGCGGTTGCGCAGCGCGCCGTGCAGCTGGCCGGCAGGTTCTCGGGTTTTGAGCTGCCCAAGGACATCAATCCCATGACCCGCGCTTCGGCCACCGCGCTCGCGGGCACCGGACTCATCGGCGTGGCCAAGGACACCCTGCCGGTGGGCGGCGAGACCGCGGCCTTCGCCTGCGCCTTCGCGGAAGTCGAGGTGGACCTGGAGACCGGGCAGCATCGCATCATCGACATCCTCAACGTCGGGGACTGCGGCACCGTCATCCATCCCATGGGCCTGACGACGCAGCTGAAGGGCGCGACGGTGCAGGGCATCAGCATCGGCACGCTGGAGCACATCATCTTCGATCCACAAAATGGTCTGCCCGGGCATGTGGGTCTGTACCAGGCGCGACCGGCCACCTACCTGGATGTGCCGGAACGCCTGCAGGCCGACTGGGTGAACAAGCCGGATCCGACCAGTCCGATGGGCACCAAGGGCATCGGCGAGCCGCCCCTCGGAGCGGCCGCCTCGGCGGTGATCTGCGCGATCTCGGACGCCCTGGGCGGGCATGTGTTCAATCGAACGCCGGTGAAGACCGACATGGTGTTGAACGTGGCGATGAAGAAGCCGGCGGCGCATTCCCCGCTGCAGGTGAATACGGACTAGCCATGGGCATGCACCGCGACATGATGTCTCATTTCGAGCTGTACCAGCCCGACAGCGTGCAGGGGGCAATCGATCTGGCCCAGGCCATCGGTCCCGGCGCCTGGTTCCTGGCAGGCGGCAACGATTCCCTCGACTGGTTCAAGGATCGCAACAAGCGCCCCAGCGCCGTCATCGACCTTGCGGGCATCAGGGACCTGTATGGCATCCGGGAAACCGCGGAAGGAATTGAGATCGGCGCCCTGACCAAGCTGGTGGACGTCGAGAATTCCGAGCTGGTGCGGTCCCGGTACTCGCTGCTGGCGAGCGCCGCCGGGCGCGTGGCCAGCCCCCAGATCCGCAACAGCGGCACCCTCGGCGGCAATCTGTGTCAGGACGCGCGCTGCTGGTACTACCGCTTCGGCGTCAGCTGCTACCGGGCGGGGGGCAATGCCTGCTACGCCGACACGCCCCAGGGCATGAACCGCGAGCACTGCCTGTTCGGCGCAAGCCGCTGCGTCGCCGTGTCCCCCTCGGACACCGCGACCGCCGCCATGGCGCTGGATGCACGCATGGTGATCCGCGGTCCGGGCGGTGAGCGGGTGGTGACCGCGGAGCAGTTCTTCGTCGGCCCGGCGCACGACATCACCCGCATGACTGCGCTGCAGCCGGGCGAGCTGCTGATTGCGGTGCGCTTCCCGAAGGAGTGGGCGGGCGCACGTTTCTATTTCGAGAAGGTTGCCGACCGCAACACCTGGGACTTCGCTCTGGTCAGCGTCGCCGCGGCCCTGGTGGTCGAAAACGGGCTGATCGCACGGGCGCGGATCGTGTGTGGTGCGGTGGAGTGCGTGCCGCGGCGGCTCCCGGCAGTCGAACAGGCGGTGATCGGCCAGGCGCAGAACGAGGACACCGCGCAGCGTGCCGGTCAGATCGCGGTGCAGGGCGCGATGCCGCTGAGTTTCAATGGATTCAAGGTTTCGCTGATGCAGAATCTCGTGCAGCGGGCGCTGCGGCCTGAACCGACCTGAGCACGAATCCCGGGGGCGAATACAATGGATATATTCCGCATGGGCCGTGATGTCTGGGGCCGCCCCGTATTGGAGGGCGTCTCATGGCACCTGCTCTGGGTCGCCGTCGCGCCTCGGCGCCCTGGTGATCCTCGGGCACGCGGTCTACCGCGCCATCCGCCCGCGGAGTTCCTGAGCCATGGCTGTCTCGGAAGAGCGGGTATTGCGGCACGCCGGCGTGGACCGGCTGTTCCATTGGCTTACGGCAGCGAGCGTCCTGACGCTGATGGCCACGGGCCTGCTGCCGCACGTGGGCGTGCAGTTTGACTGGGTCGGCATCCACTGGATCGCAGGCCTCACGCTCGTGGCGCTGGTCGTCTTCCATATGCTGCGCTCATTGATCTGGAGGCGATTGCGCGCCATGTGGTTCAGCATTGCGGAATTGCGCGCGCATCAGGTCGGCAAGTACTCGGTCGCCCAGAAGCTGATGCATCACGCCATGACCGTGATGGTGCTGTGCGCGGTCGTCACCGGCGTGCTGATGCTGAAGAAGATCAGCACGCCGCTGCTGGTGCGCGACCCCTACCTGTTCAGCGCCGCCACCTGGGGCGTCATCTACGTCGTGCACGGACTCGCGGCCATGAGCGCCGTGACCCTGGTGATCGTGCATGTCTACTTCGGAATCATCCCGGAGAACCGCATGTACCTGCGCGCGATGGTCACCGGCTGGATGTCGCGCGGCGACCAGCGCGCCCGCGTGGCCGGCATCCGCTCCGGCGAGAAGCACCTGACGTGACGCAATCGCAGGAGCCGCTCGCCCGCCGCATCGACATCATCGAGCGCGGCTACGAATACCTGCTGGCCTTCGCCGCCCAGGGCCGCAGGAGCGAGGAGGGCAGCGAGGTGCGCAGTACCCTGCTGGGCATGCACGATGCGCTGGAAGGATTGGATCAGCTGCTCATCGCAAGCCGCGGGGCCGATGCGCCGACCCAGCCGTATGATGCCGGCGCCTTCATTGCCGCGGTCCGCGACGATGCCGGCAAGGCCAAAGGCGCCATCGCCTTCACGCTCAACTGCGCGACCATCGGCTCGCAGCTCATCGACAATCTCAATGCCTCCATCCACGTGCGGGCGCTGCTGACCGACCTGTTTCTGGCCGACCAGGCACTGCGGCAAGCGCACCCCTCAGGTGACTGAGGCGGCCGTCTGGGCCACGGACGCGAGGCCCATGACGCCGCCCGGGTTCATGCAATCCACCATCGCGGAGGGCATCAGGATGGTGGCGCCGCGTTCCTTGGTCGTTTCATAGATGATGTTCATGGCCCGCAGCTGCAGGGCGGCGGGATTCTGTCCATAGATGTTGGCCGCCTCCAGGAACTTCATCGCGACCTCCTGCTCTGCCGATGCCAGGATGACCCGCGCCTGCTTCTCCCGTTCGGCCTGGGCCTGGCGGCTCATCGCATCCTGCAGGGCGGCAGGGATGGCGACATCACGAATCTCCACGGAGATGGCCGCCACGCCCCAATCTGCGGTCTTGCGCCCGATCTCCTCCTTGAGCTGCTGATCCGCGAGCTTGCGTTCGGACATCAGCGCGCTCAAGGGCGATGCGCCGATCATCTCGCGCAGGGAGGTCTGGGCAACCCGCAGGATTGCGGAGCGGTAGTCGGTGATCTCCAGCGCGGCGCGCTCGGCGTCGTGGACCTGCCAGAACAGGATGGCGTCGATGTTGGCCGGAACGGTGTCCCGGGTCAGCGCCTGCTCGGCATTGAATTCGGTGGTCTGGATGCGCTGGTCGATCCAGGCCGTGACATTGTCGACGAACGGGATGATGAGGAACAGTCCGGGACCGCGGATGCCCTGGAGCTTGCCGAATCGCAGCACCACGGCTTTCTCCCACTGCTTGGCCATCATGACCGAGAGGGGAGTGAGCGCCGCAGTCAGCAGCACGGCACCCGGGAAAATGTAGGCAAGAAACAGCCCGGAGCCGTGGAAGGCACTAGCGATGAGCAAGGCTGCTAGGGCGAGCAGGCCCGCGATGACGATCGCGGGTGCGTTGATGCCGACGGTGTTCATTTACTACTCCTCTGTCGCTTCAATATATTGAGGATCTGTTGGGCGACATCGGTCGGATCGACTCCGGCCGTGTTCGACATGGCGATGGCCTGCTGGGCCATGCTCTCGATTCGTTTTGCCTGCTGCTGCGCAGCCACGGGCGGCGGACGCTCGGCCACGAAGGTGCCGCGCGCCCGCAGAATCACGATGGCGCCGGTCTGCTCAAGGTCGGTATAGGCGTGACGGACCGTGTTCAGATCGACCTTCAGGGCGACCGCGACCTGCCGCATGGTCGGCATCTGCTCCCCGGGGCACAGCACCCCGGCCCCGATCGCCTGGAGCATCTGGTCGCGGATCTGGACGTACACCGGTACGCCGTTATCCTGAAGCTGGAGGGTGGGCACCATGGAGGTCGAACTGTATGATAGTATGCATACAGTCTACCTTGTTGGAACGGCTGTCAAGGGACCCGGGCAGGGCCCTCGGCGCAGGATCCGGCGGGTCGCCTCAGGTGCGCAAGGCCAGGGTGCAGACACACTTGCGACAGACGGCGTCGCGGTGCGGATCAAGCCCCTGCCGCCAGGCCCGTGACTGCGGCGAGTTGAGGATCTCGCGCAGGTTGCCGCTGCGGCGCAGATTCCCGAGCGGAGGCTGAAAGAAACACGGCCGGACGGTGCCGTCGGCTTCGATGACGGTGGACACCCACGGCGCGTTGCAGGCATTGGGATGGAAATCACCTTCGCCCAGCAGCGCGGCGTAATACTGGCACAGCCGGCGGCGCAGCTTCACGGGCGGCTCGGCGATGAAACCACTCGCAAAGTCCGCGGCGTGGTCCCGCTCCAGCGTCGCAAGCTCGGCCCGCAGCAGCGGCAGGTCCTCGGCGGACAGCGCGACGCTCGCGACATGGCCCTCGTCCCAGCCGGCGGAACGATTGAAGGCATCGGTGCTCACGTCCGCCGCCAGAAAGCTGATGCGAGCCAGGCCGATATCATGGGCTGCCTGCACGATGTCCGACAAATGCCGGTAGTTCTGCTTCTGAACCGTACAGCGACCCGAGACCGTCACGGCCAGGCCGCGGCTGGCGGCCTCGGCGCGGACCGCCCCGACGCCGCGCGACAGGCGCTCATAGGCGCGCGGAACGTTTCGTATCCGGTCGTGTATCTCGCGCGGGCCGTCGAGACTCACCACGACGTCATCGCAGTATTCGACGATGTCACACGCATGCCGTTCCAGCAGCAGCCCCGTGCTCAGTATCGAGATACCGATTCCGGCCTGTTTCAGCGGCGCGCACAGCTCCCAGAGGCGCGAGTGCATCAAGGCCTCCCCGCCGCTCAATACCACGCGCTGAACGCCCAATTCCCGCCACTCTTCCAGCCAGCGCGTCACCGCCTCCGGTGCGATTTCGTCGCGGGAGCTGCTGCGCCAGATGTCGCACATGACACAGCGACAGTTGCAGCGGCTGTGCGGATAGAGGATGAGCAGCGGCAAGCGGGTCAGCGGATCCTCGCGGGGCAGGGGAGCGGCAGCCACGGTGCGATCCGGCAATGGCCGCGGCGCGAGAATGGTCATGGGGTCTCCCTGAGGCGGCGATTCACTGCCGGTCCAATCAGGTGAGTACCCGCCGTGGCCGGGATGGTTCTGCTAACCGGGATACCGGTCCTGGCGGCGTTCGCGAGACCTACAGCGCCTTCCAAAGTAAAATGCCCACCGTCCCCAGAGCGAGATTCAGTGCTGCCGCGGCGATCAGAAAGCGTCGGCTGGATCCAGGCCAGGTGCCCCGGCGGATGGGCTGTTCGACGAAACGCCAGCTGCCCGCCGCGAGCACCCAAATCCCCGCCAGCGCGCAAACCAGCCAGGCGGTGTCGGGGTTGGCGCGATTGCGGGTCCAGATCAGCGCCAGTATCGGCGCCTGCCAGAGGTACAGCGAATAGGAGATCAAACCCGTGAACACCAGCGGGCGAATCGACAGCAGTCGCGCCACCCTGGTGCCCCGGTCGCGCCCTGATGCAAGCAGGCCCGCGGCGGCGAGGCACACGGGCAGGGCATACAGACCCGCATAGGGTGTTCGGGATGAATACACATTCACGGTCACGGCGATGACCAGCAGACTCGTCGCGGCAACGAGTTCCCGGGCCATGCGGCTTTGGATTCTCCAGCGAGTCAGCGCGAGCAGCGCTCCCAACAGCAGTTCCCACACGCGCGGCGGCGTCAGATAGAAGCTGGCGGTGGGTTTGGCATACGATGCCCAGACGCTCAGGGCGAAGGAAACCGCTGCAATAGCGCCGATCAGCAGCGCCGGCCGAATGCCGTGAGTCTTCCAGGCGCCCAGCAGCACCAGGGGAAAGAGCAGGTAGAACTGCTCCTCCACCGCGATGGTCCACAGATGAATCAGGGCGGGCCGGCCGCCGGCGTGATCGGACCACGCCGCCACGTTGGTGAGCAGGACGGACGTGAAGCTGAGGTATCTGCCGTAGCTGCGCAGATCCGCCGGCAGCAGGACCAGCGCGGCGATCGGGGTCACCAGCAACAGCATTGCCAGCAGTGCCGGGAGCACGCGCCGGCAGCGGCGCAGGTAGAACTCGGCCAGCCAGTGTCGCACCGACAGGTCCGATGACTCCTGAAGAACCTGCGTGATGAGGTAGCCGGAGATCACGAAGAAGACATCGACACCGACGAATCCGCCGCTAAACCCGGGTACCTGGGCGTGGAACAGGACGACCGCAAGCGCGCTGATCGCGCGCAGGCCGTCGAACGTCCGGTCTATGGGCGGGCCGCATCGCGCAGAAACCGATCCGCCCGATACAACGCGGCGAACGCGACCCAGCCCCCGATCAGCCGCGGATAATTGTGCAGCAGGGACCACATCGGGTGGGGAGCCTTGTAGTTGATCGGCACGGCGATCAGCAGCGTCGCCGCCAATGCGCACAACGCGAGGACCCGGTCACGGGATTCGTAGACGGCATGCCACAGGACCGCCAGGGGCAACAGCAGAACGATGTAGTGATACTGTTCGGCCGCGGGGCTGAGCAATTCGGAAAGCGCCACCGCGGCGACGAATTGCAGCGAGATCGAACGCATCCGGAAAATCAGCACCAGGCAGGCCAGGAGTATCGTCAGCAGGGTCAGTGCCGTGGCCAGCAGGGGTGCATCGAGGACCGGCGCGGGATTGTACGTCGCGTCGTAACGGAACAGGTGCTGCCAGAAGCTGGCGGTGTCCTGGTAGGCGGTCAGCGCTGCCGCTCCCCGCTGCAGGGTAGCCGGGATCTCCTCGAGCAGAAAGACTCGCCAACTAGGCAAGCCGACCCACGCGAGGCTGAAAATCGCCGCAGCGACGGCCGTGGCGATGCTGAATCGAACGGCGGTCCAGCGTCGCTGCGCGAGCATCAACAGGCCGATGGGCCAGCCGGAGATCTTCAGGATCATAGCCGTACCCAGCGCGACGCCGGCTTGCGCATCCTTGTGCTTGAGGTACGCGCGCCAGCCGATGACGTGCAGCAGCAGGATGCAGGCATACATCTGGCCGAAACTGAATTGCTCGCGGGTGGGCGCCGGAAGGGTAAAGAGCGCGGCGACTCCCGCAATGGCCCAGGGCTGTCGCGACCACCCGAGCTCGAGCAACACCAGCCACACGGACAGTGCCAGGCAAGCGACCGAAAAAGCCATCCAGACCCGGCGGGCCGCATCGACCTTCAGGTAGGCAAACGGTAGCCAGGACACCGCCAACACCGGTGGATTCGCCAGGTAGATATCGGTGACCTTGCCGCGGCTTTCCCTCACCACATTCGCGGCGAACCACTGGTCGTCGTACAGGCGGGTGCCGGGCTCACCTTCCTGAATGGTTTGCGCCGCGACGTAGTAGGCCATGAAGCCGATCGTCAGTCTGCCTGCGGCCGGTATCACGGTGTGCACCAGGAAGACCCCGGTGACGAGGATCAGCAGCGTATAGGCGCAAATCCTTGACCGGAGGGAACCGCTGGGCATAAGTATGGTGGCGGATTGCAGACGAGTGCGCCCAGCCGCAGCCTAGTTCCGCCGGGAAAATTCGCGGTGGGCCTTCTCCAGCGTTCCATTCGCGAGTCGCGCGACGCCGGTCGTCCGGTATCTGCGGCCGTCGGCGGAAACCTCCTCGGTGCCGGTTCCGCTGCTGCGGCCCGCCACGACCCCTCGCTGGTCCACCCCGGGATCCGCCGGCCCATACGTGAACCAGGTTTCGAAGGTCCGCGCACCGGTACGCCGGCAGGCATAGGTGATGCCCACGAACTTGCCGCCATAGTTCAGGATGCGGTACTGCGCGCCGTCACAACGAAAATCGACATGCCAGCGGTTCACTTCCAGCAACTTGTCGTTCACGACCAAGCGGATCATTCCATTGTCCAGATTGCTCAAGACGCGACGCAACGAGTCGTAGTGGCTCGAAGTCTGCAGTTCATCCCAGGATCCGATACGGGGATCCGCACCGCCTTGCGCGTTGAGCGTCGTTGCCGTACCCAGGGCAATCGCGAAGAGGGCGGCGCGCCAGCGAGCTGCGAGAGTGGCGGGAAATCGAATCATGAGGGCAAGTGCCTTGGGCATCTACAACGGGTGATCCGGAGTGGCCATGGATCGCCACATGTGCGCGCTGGGGCTGTTGTCGAAGCCCAGTCCCTCGCTGGGTTGCCGGAAGTGGCGTCCGATGATATCGGAGAATTGATCGAGGGTTGGATTGACTCCCTTCTCGAAGGCATACAGGTCATTCACGGTCACCATGCGCGCATCCACATACCACTTATGGCGACGCACCGAATGGTAGGTTTGCTCGATGTACGGCTCCGGCTTGTAGTCGGAACCAAAGATCTGGCGGTATAGGTCCGGGTAGGTATAGCCGTATTCCTTGTCTTCGTAGAATCGAAGCGCCTGATGGTAGCGAATGGCGAAGGCGACCTTTTCCGCGACGTAGGGCTGGTACATCTGCGCGCTCCACCAGCCATGGTCTACCTTGATGAGTTCCTGAACCGTATCGTGAAGCAAACAGGCGAGCACGACCTCCTCGGACATGCCGGCCTTCATCGCGTGATTGGCGCTCTGCAGGCAGTGATTGGACGTGGCCGTAAAGCGCAGGCGGAAGAAATCCTGCAGCGTGGGCTTCTCCGGCAGCGCCTCCAGGCGCCTGACATTGCCCTGGCGTGAAACGAACAGATTGCCGACACCCTTGCGGGTCGGCTGCGTCTCGATCTGCTGGGCGACCTCGGCCGCCGTGGGAAAAGGAGCGTGGGCGTTGGTCTGCGCGATCAGGTGGTGTTCGAGGGCATCCGCCTTGGCTTCATCGCTGAGCAGCGCAACCGCACTCATCCCGCCAAGTCCAGCCAGTAGTTCGCGTCGGTCGATATTCATGATTCCTGACCCGCGCCTGTTCGGCATCATTGAACCTCGAAGGTGGGGAATGTATCGGACAGGAGCTGCGTATACAATGCAATCTTGAGCCGCAATGCGGCATGGGATTTCCACAGCCAGTTGATCGGAGCAGGCATGATTACTCATCGTGGTGGCTGCCATTGCGGCGGTGTTCGATTCGAGGTGCAGGCGCCGGCGAAGATTCAGGTGTCGGAATGCAACTGCTCGATCTGCAGCAGGGCCGGCTACCGGCACCTGATCGTGCCGGCCGATAGATTCAAGCTGCTGTCGGGCCATGACGTACTGACCACCTACTCATTCAATACGCATACCGCCAAGCACCTGTTTTGCTCCATCTGCGGCGTGAAATCATTCTACGTGCCGCGATCGCATCCGGACGGCTACAGCGTGAACGCACGCTGCATCGATCCTGGAACCATCGAGGACCTGTCCGTCACGCAATTCAATGGACGGGAGTGGGAGAGGCAGTATCCGCAGGGTCGCGGGGAGTATCGGCAATGAGCAGACTTCCTGCCTTGGGCTTCGGGTTGCTGGCTTTCGCCATGGCAGTGGCCAACGGGTCGCCGCCGGGACCGCATGCCGCGACCCGGATTTCGGACGTGGGCTATCGCACCGTCGCGGATGCGCGCGCATCGCTGAAGCTGATGAAGGACGTGTCGTTCTCCGAAGTGCGCGGCTGGACCATCGTGACCGATGAGGCGCACCTGACGGTCTGGTCATTTTCACCGCGAACCGATCCCTCCTATCCCTCGGTCGTGAAGCGCATGGTGAGTTCAACGGGTAACGGCTCCAGAGTATCCCTGGGTGTGCTGTGCGAAGCCCGGAAGGCCGCCTGCGACACTCTGGTACGCGAATTCGGGAGTGGGGACGGCCATGGCACGCCGTAG
This sequence comes from uncultured Pseudomonadota bacterium, assembly GCA_963726995.1. Lineage (GTDB taxonomy): Bacteria > Pseudomonadota > Gammaproteobacteria > Steroidobacterales > Steroidobacteraceae > DAIDKA01. The sequence continues at coordinate 185,733 of CAVSEP010000006.1, read as the reverse complement.
CCTGCCCTGGCTGCTGCTGCTGTACGGGGCGGCCAGCCTGGTGCACTTCGTGCACAACGCGCAATTCCTGACGCTGTATCCGAATCTGCCGGCAACCTGGTCCAGCGCGGAAGTTTATCTCGCGTGGTGCGCCGTGACGGTTTTCGGTCTCCTGGGCTATGTTCTGTACCGAAAAGGGTGGCTGCGCGTCGGACTGCTGGTTCTGGGTCTGTATTCCCTATCGGGATTCGCGGGCCTGCTTCACTACACCCGCGCCCCTTTTCACCAGCACACGCCGATGATGAACCTGACGATCCTGGCGGAGGCGGCCGCCGCCGCGTTGCTGCTCCTGGCCGTGTGCCGGATTGCCGCGCAATCCCGGCAATCGCCGCCATGACACCACCCACTTTCGACCCGCCAGAATGCGCTGCAGGAGAGGCCAAACATGCCCGCGCCGATTTTGAATCTTAACGATGTGGAGCTACTGCCACGCCCCGCGCCCTTTGCCGCAAAGGGCAGGGCCGCCGCGCTCTTTGATGCGCGCACGGGTCAGATTGCGCCGCGGCTGGGCGCGCAGAAGCTGGGTTACAACGTCACGGCCGTACCTCCCGGCAAGGCGGCTTTCCCATTTCACTGTCACCGCGTGAATGAGGAGATGTTCTTCATTCTTGCGGGTGCCGGAGAGATCCGGATCGGCACCGACACCCATTCCATCCGGGAAGGCGACTTCATCGCCTGCCCGCCCGGGGGTGCCGACAAGGCCCACCAGATCAGGAATACGGGATCGGTGGAGCTGAGGTACCTGGCGGTCAGCACCAAGTTTTCACCGGAAATCGCCGAGTATCCTGATAGCGGCAAGTTCGGCGTGATCGGGGAGTTCACTCCCGGACCGGACGGCAAGCCGGCGGTATTTCGTTTCGTCGGCAAGGAGAGCCTGAGCGTCGATTACTGGGACGGTGAAGGTCGGGAATAGCCAGTAGCGGATTTTCGGCATGACGAACAAAGATGATGTGGCGCCGGACAATACGGCAGTCCGGGTTGCGCTGTGGCGGGCCCTGCACCTGAAGGTGGATCCGCCGCCGCACGTATTTACGGATGACGTCGGCTTGCAACTGGTGGCGCCGGACGAGGACTGGCCCAACCGTCCCGACATGAGCCCGTTCACGCGGCCCTTCCGCGCGTCAATCCTCGCCAGAGCCCGCTTCATCGAGGATCTCGTCGCGCAACAGATCGAAGCCGGCGTCGGCCAGTACGTCATCCTCGGAGCGGGTCTGGATACCTTCGCCCAGAGGCGGCCCGAGCTTGCTTGCCGCGCGGTCGTATTCGAGATCGATCAGCCGGGCCCGCAGGCATGGAAGCAGCGACGTCTTGACGAACTCGGGATCGGCGTCCCCGCGTTTCTGCGGTTCGTTTCGGTCGATTTCGAAGCCGGGGATCTTTGGTGGGAGCGGCTCGCGGCCGCGGGGTTCGAAGACAGTCGACCGGCTTTCATCGCATCCACCGGCGTCAGCATGTATCTGACGAGGACGGCGGTGGCCGCCATGCTCGGCCGGGCGGCGACGCTTGCCTCCGGCTCCACACTGGCCATGTCATTCATGCTGCCAATCGAGATGGCGGATCCTGAGTTGCGCGCCGGATTCGAGCGGGCGGCGGCCGGCGCGCGCGCCAGCGGCACGCCCTTCCTGAGCTTCTTCACACCGACCCAGATCATGGCACTGGCGCACGAAGCCGGCTTCAGGCAGGCCCGACATGTCCCGGCAACCGAACTGACGGAGCGCTACTTCGCAGGCAGAACGGACGGCCTGCGGCCGCCTCGAAATGCCGAAGAACTGCTGGTGGCAACCACCTGATGACGGCCGGTCCCTTGATGGGTCTGATCCTCGCCGCGGCTGCGGCATCTGCGGTCCCCGAGAGGCTTGAACTGTACTGTTTGGAAAGATGCAAATCTGCATCTGCCCACAATTGCACCCTTGAATTAGGCTAAGCGCATGAGGATCGCCAAGCCCCTTCTGCTGGTATCCACGCCCCTGGGTGTAGCCCTGGGCCTGGTAGAGGGTTATCGCCTGGCAGGCGGGCTGGTCGTGCTCATGGCGGCGATGCTGGCGATGATCGGTGTCGCAGCCCTGTCAGTCGTGCGGACGGTACGCCGCGAGGAGCTTGCCGAACGTACCCGCCTGAGTACGCAACACCCGGACAGCACGACCCCGAAGGCCCCGAACTCGGAGATCAGCTGATGCCCCAGGACTTCAAGGTCATTGTCGTGGTCCTGCTCGGGTGCATCGTGGCCTCACTGGGCAAGGCGCTGTTTCACATGAGCTCCGGTCCGAATCAATCCGGCGAGATGGTCCAGGCGTTGTACTGGCGCATCGGCCTGTCGGTGCTGCTGTTTGTTCTGTTGATGGCCGGCGCCCATCTGCATCTGATCGCTCCACACGCCGGCCCCTGACATCACTATGATGCGGGCAGCAAAGTGGAGCGCTGCCGGTGAGACTGTACGAACGCCTCGCACGTGATCTCGAAGGGCTGATCCGGGACGGATCGCTGCGTGCGGGCGCCCGTGCCCCCTCCATTCGCAAGCTCTGCCGTGAGCGGGCGATCAGTCCGGCAAGCGTGGTCCGGGCGTACGAACTGCTCGAGGCCCGGGGTCTGCTCGAGGCCCGGGCCCGCTCCGGGTTCTTCGTCAGCGCGCCTGCGCCGCCGATCCGCAAAGCCCCGAGGACATTTCGGCCGGAGCACGTCGACGTAAGTCAGCTGGTGTTCCAGATCCTGGAGGCCACGCGCCTGGGAGATTGCGATCCGCTGGGCTCGGCATTTCCGAGCCCGCAACTGTTCCCACTGCGACAGCTCGGACGCCATCTCGCCCATGTTGGTCAACACCTCGATCCTGGAAGCACGGTCGAGCACCTGCCGCCCGGCAGCCTGGCGCTGCGCACCCAGATTGCCCAGCGCTATCGGCTGATGGGTGCGCAGGTACTGCCGGAGGAAATCGTCATTACGGCGGGCGCACTCGAGGCGCTCACTCTGGCTCTGGAGGTCGTCACGGCGCCCAACGACATCGTCGCGATCGAGTCGCCGAGTTTCTACGGTTGCTTGCAGGCCATCGAAGGCGCCGGCCGTCGCGTGGTGGAGATTCCCACCGACCCTGAAAACGGCGTCGACCTGGACGCCCTTGAGCGGACCCTGACCCGGGTCCCCGTGAAAGCCTGTTGGTTCATGACGACGTTTCACAATCCGCTGGGTGCAACCTTGCCGGCGGGCTCGAAGGAGCGGCTGGTCGGCATATTGGCGAAGCGCGACATTCCCCTGATCGAGGACAATGTCTACGCGGAGCTCTACTTCGGCCGCGAGCGGCCCAGAAGCACGAAGGTCTGGGACGGCCGGGGCCTGGTACTGGATTGCGGCTCATTCTCCAAGAGCCTTGCGCCCGGGTACCGGTTGGGATGGATCGCTGCCGGACGATTCGCGCCGGCGGTCAGGAACCGCAAGATCACGACCTCTCTGGCCACCAGCATGCCGATCCAGGCGGCGATTTCCCGTTACCTGGACACGGGTGTCTATGACCGCCATCTGGGCAAGCTGCGCCGGGCATTTGCGGCCCAGCAGTCGCAGTTGGTTCGGGCACTCGAGCGATACTTTCCACCGGGCTGCACCTGGTCGCGCCCCGCGGGAGGATACCAGTTGTGGGTGCAGTTGCCGGCCGGCGCAAACGCGCTGGATTTGCAGGTGCGCGCGCTTCAGCACAACATCAGTCTGGCGCCGGGTCCCATCTTTTCGCCACGGCGCGATTTCGGCCGCGCCATTCGCCTCAACTACGGGCATCCCTGGAATGCGCGAACCGAAGCGGCCCTGAAGACCCTCGGTGAGCTGATAGAGATTCAGTGCGGGCGTGCGGGCCGGAGTCGCCGATAGCACCAGGCGAACTTTGTGCGCATCGACTGGGGATGAGAGAATCAGTTTTCCGTGTCTGCAGTACTCGATCAGATCGCCGGAGGCGCCGTGCATTTCCTGCTCTTCTACGAAATCACTCCTGATTACCTCCAGCGCAGGGCGCCGTTGCGCGGTGAGCATCTGCGCCTTGCCTGGGAGTCGCAGGAGCGGGGCGAGCTGCTTCTCGGCGGGGCGCTGGCGGACCCGCCCGACAGGGCCGTCCTGCTCTTCCAGGGTGAGGATGATCGCGCTGCGCGGGAATTCGCCGGTAAAGACCCGTATGTGCTTTCCGGCCTGGTGACGCAATGGTCGGTGCGGCCGTGGACAACGGTAGTGGGCGCAACCGCCGCGACCCCGGTGCGAACAATCACCTGAGCTGCCCATGAAGATTCTCGCGATCTCCGGCAGTCTTCGGAAGTCATCAATCAATGCCGCATTCTGTCGCGCGGCCGTAAGACTCACACCGCCTGACGTTCAGGTGCAGGTATACACGGGCCTCGGCGATGTGACCTGGTACAACCAGGATCTGGAGGTGTCCCCGCCGCCGGCCGTACGGGCACTGCGTGCCGCAGTTCACGCCGCCCAGGCGCTGATCATCGCCAGCCCCGAATACGCCCATGGCATCTCCGGTGTCATGAAGAACGCATTGGACTGGCTGGTCAGTGACGAGGCAGCGGTGGGCAAGCCCATAGCGCTCGTCAATACCTCAGGTCGGGCGCATCACGCCTACGACGCCCTTCGGGAGGTGCTCACGACCATGTCCACCGACGTAGTCCCGTCAGCGTCGGTGACGCTCCCTCTGCTCGGAACATGTACCACAGAAGAGGAGATGGTCGGCTCGCCCCATGTCAGCCGCGCCATTCGGGGCATGATCGAAGCGTTGGTGCTGCACACTTCCGGGCAAGCAGATGCCCCCATCAGTTTCCCGCTTTCCTGACCGGGAGGGCTCGTGCCGCCGTCCGCGCCGATCGCAGTTTTCGACTTCGACCACACCCTTACCAGCCGGGACAGCGCGGCGCGCTTCTTTGTCTGGCTGCTGCGCCGGAATCCACTGAGATTGCTGATCGGCGCGCTGGTTGTGCTGTTGCTGAGTCCCTGCGCAGCAGGTCGGGCCACCCGGAAAGTTCCGCTGCGCTTCGCGGTCTGGCTGGCCACCTTCGGCCGCAGTCACGAGCAGCTTCGTGCATTGGCCGTCCGGCACATCGCACAGGTGACCGCCGGTGGCGAGCGGATTCTGCGGGACGCGGCCCGGGCGCAGGTCCTCTCACATCAGTCTCACGGCCACACCGTGGTGATTGCCACCGGCGCGCTCGAGTACCTGGTGTGGGAAATCCTTGCGCAGGAGGGTATTGCAGGGGTGACCGTCGTGGGGTCTTCATTGCGGACTTTCCTGGGCGGCATGATTGCGGATCAGCATTGCCTTGGTGAGCGGAAAGTCCACATGCTTCGCGAGCGCGGTTTCGATCCGCCGTGGGCATTCGTCTACTCGGACCATGAATCGGATCTGCCTTTGCTTCGCGGCGGGACCAGGCAATTCCTGGTCAATCCGACCGCCAGAACCGCCGCGCACCTGATTCCCGCTCTTGGTTCTTCGGCAACGGTGATCACCTGGCGCTAGGGCATTGTGGCCCACTCCCTTCCACCGCAGCGCAGCACCGTGATCGACCGCGAGATAACTTTGCGCCCGGCCGCTTATTCTTGGCGTCAGGCGATAGGTGCCAATATCGTAATGCCCCTGTTGCACCCACTTCCCACTCGCCTATGATGATCGGCGCTCTTGGCGAGCGCATGATGACAAATCGAGGGGACCGACATGGATGAGCAGACACTGAACCGGCGCCAGATGCTGGGGGGCGTGGCGGCGGCGGGCACGGCGGGACTGCTGGGCGCTGTCGGCATCCGGGAAGCGGCGGCGGCGGATCTGCCCGACATGGGCACGGCGCAGGCGCCCCCGATCACCGATGTGAAGGGCAAGGTCGCCTACATCACCGGCGGTTCCAGCGGCATCGGTCTGGGCATCGCCCGAGTATTTTACGAAGCCGGGATGAAGGTCGTCATCGGCTACCTCGACGAGCAGCACATCGGGGACGCGCTGAAGCATTTCCCGAGCGGCGATCCGCGCATCCATGCCATCAAGCATGACGTAATGGAACGAGATGCCTGGGATCGTGTCGCCGATGAAATCGACAAGAAGTTCGGCGGGCTGCAGGTATTGGTCAACAATGCCGGCGTCGGACTGCAGGCCCCCGCGAGCACCGGTACCTACAAGGATTGGGAGTGGGGCCTGGGTGTGAACCTGTGGGGACCCATCTACGGCACCCGGACCTACGTGCCGCGGATGCTGGCCAGCAAGCAGGGCGCGCACATCATCACCACCACCTCGACCAGCGGCATCCTGCCGGGCAGCGGCGCCGGCATCTATACCGTGGCGAAGATTGCCGCGGTCGGACTCATGGAAGAGTTGCGACTGGAGCTGCGCAATACCAATATCGGCACTTCCTGCTTCGTGCCGGGGCTGACTGCCACCAATATCGGTGTCAGCGAGAGCTACCGGCCTGCCTCACTGAAGAACGACGGACCCCCGGCCGTGGCGCCGGGCGCGCAGCCGCGTCCGGCTCCGGGTGCGGGCGGCCCGCGTCCGCCGCGTCCACCCGCCGCGCCTACGACGGGCATGGCTGCCGCCGCGGTCCGGCCCATGGATCCCCTGGTCGCCGCGCGTTTCGTACTCGACGGGATGCTTCACAACGATCTGTACATCGTCGCCGAGCCTGAGTATCGCGCGGGTGTCGAAGCGCGTTGCAATGCATTGCTGGAATCCATGAACCCGTTCAAGCCGCTGCCGACTTCATTGACCGGCAGCAAAGGCGTGTACCGCTCGCCGATCTACGTGCAGGAAATCGCGCATCGCAGAGCCACTCAGACGCGGGACCTCCCCGGAACGTAAGGTCAGAAAGCTCGAGGATGTCTTCATGAGCGACCACATCATCGACCGCTACGCCGCCTCGGCCCTGCCCGACCACGGCGCCGTCTGCCGCCTGCTGCGGGCCGAGATTGATCGCGCATTGCCCAAGGCGGCATCCAGGATCTGGCATGCCATGCCGGTGTGGTTCGTGGGCGAAAACCCGGTGGTCGGCTACAAGGCGACTGCCAGGCACGTCAATCTGCTGTTCTGGAATGGCCAGGCGTTCGCAGACGGTGCGCTCAAGGCGGCCGGAAAGTTCCGGGCGGCTCAGGTGCAATATACGGATACTGCCCAGGTGGATCTGAAGGCGCTGCGCCGCTGGCTCAAGCTTGCCGGGACCCAGGTCTGGGACTACCAGGGCATGCGGGCGGATGCCAAGCGACGGGCCTGACGGCTGCGTCGCTCTCCACCTCATCGCTGCATGGGTATGTCGAATATTCGCAAGTCCGGTGCGGTGCTGTTCGCCAAGGACCCGCAGCGCGTGGCGCGCTTCTATGAGGCCCTCGCGGGTCTGACGGTGACGCATGCTGGCAAGGACATCATCGTACTGGAGTCGCCGGGACATCAGCTCTTGGTGCATCCCATCCCGCCGAAAATCGCGCGCACCATTGAAATATCCGTACCGCCCAAGCGCCGGACCCAGGCGAGCGTAAAGCTGGTTTTCGCCGTGGACAGCATCGCGGCGGTGCGCGCCAGGGCACCGCAGCTGGGCGGTGAACTGAATCCTCCGGAGCGGATGTTCGAGGCACGGGGTTTTCGGGCCTGTGACGGCCACGATCCCGAGGGCAATGTCATCCAGTTCAGAGAAGATGCGACCGCGCCCGCCGCCACCACCGTCAGGAAAGCCACCCGAAAAGGCGGCGTCGATTACTCGACGGTGCGGAAGCTCGCGCTCGCTCTTCCCGGCGTGATCGACACGACCTCGCTGCGCGGCATCGCGTTCAAGGCGGCCGGCAAGCTCTTGGCCTGCAAGGCCATCAATCGCTCCGCGGAACCCGAGTCGCTGATGGTGCGGATCGGCAACGCCGAACGCGATCGCCTGCTCGCGGCGGACCCCGAAATCTACTACGTGACGCCGCACTATCTGCCGCATGAATCGGTGCTGGTCAGGCTGTCCAGGATCGATCGCAGGGCGTTGCAGGCCGTACTGGCGAGTGCGCTGCAGTTCGTCGCATCCTCAGCGCCGGCGCGCAAACGCAAGGCCGGCGCAAAGAAGCGGGTGGCTTCGGTGTTCCGGTATCTGTGAGGGCGCGGTTGCCCGCTGCATCGCCCATCGTGCTGCGCGAACCCGATGGCAGGGATCGCGCCGACTTCCTGGCGGCGGTGCGGGCCAGCCGCAGGCTCCATCACCCGTGGGTTTCTCCTCCGTCCACGACCGCCGAGTTTCGCGCCTATCTGCGCAAGATGGGGCAGCCGGCCAATCGCGCCTACCTGATCTGTCGGCGAGACACCCTGCAGATCGCCGGCGTCATCAATCTCACCAACATCATCCTGGGCCTGTTCCGCAGCGGCTACCTGGGTTACTACGCCTTTGCCGGACATGAGGGCCGGGGCCTGATGCGCGCGGGCCTCGAGGCGGTCGTGGCGCATGCCTTCGGGACCCTGAAGCTGCATCGGCTGGAAGCCAATATCCAACCCGGGAACCTCGCATCCATTGCGCTGGTCCGCGCCTGCGGTTTCCGGATGGAGGGCTACTCGCCGCGGTATCTGAAGATCGGGGGCCGCTGGCGTGACCATGAGCGCTGGGCGAGGCTGGCCAACTGAAGCGGGCGCAAGTCGACCCTGCATCCACTCATCGACCCAATGTTTGGCAGAATCCGCCCAGACCCTTTTCTTGAGGATGCTCCGTGACCAAGGCCGTCGTCCTGCTGCAGACCGTCGTGCTGCTGTCGTTGTCCAATGTCTTCATGACGTTCGCCTGGTACGGCCACCTCAAGGAGCTGAACACGCGTCCCTGGGTGGTTGCCGCGCTGGTGAGCTGGGGCATCGCCCTGTTCGAATACCTGCTGCAGGTTCCGGCGAACCGCATCGGCTATACCCAGTTCAGCGTGGGACAGCTGAAGATTCTGCAGGAGGTCATCACGCTGGCGGTCTTCCTGCCCTTCTCGGTGTACTTTCTGCGCCAGCCGCTGCGCCTGGACTACCTATGGGCCGCGCTGTGCGTGCTCGGCGCCGTGTATTTCGTGTTCCGTGGCGGCAGCCTCGCCCGCTGATGGGGCGTCCCATTTGCTATTCGGAATCATTCTCATTTATACTTTCCTCACTGGCCGCGGCCCTGCAAGGCGCATGGGCTGAGGTCGAAGCGGAGCGATTCATGTACGTATGCGTCTGCAGCGCGGTCACCGACCGCCAGATCCATGAAGCCGTGGACCGCGGCGCCGCTTCGTTGAGCGACGTGCAGTCCCGTCTTCCGGTGGGCATGTGCTGCGGCCGCTGCCAGGAGACCGCCAAGGCGATGGTGGACGAGTACGTCCTCTCCAGCCGCCGCAAGAACGCGGCCTAGTCCCCTTCAATTGCGCCTGCCCAGGCCGAGGCCCATCATGGGCCGCTGCTTGCATTGATGCTGGAGTGAGGCTCATGAAGGGCGACCCGAAGATCATCCGGCACCTGAATCTGGTGCTGAAGAACGAACTCACTGCGATCAACCAGTACTTCCTGCACTCCCGGATGTTCGGCAACTGGGGCCTGTCGCGACTGGAGCAGTACGAGAAGGACGAATCGATCGACGAGATGAAGCATGCCGATCGGCTCATCAAGCGGGTGCTGTTCCTGGAAGGCCTGCCCAACTTGCAGGATCTGGGCAAGCTCCTGATCGGCGAGAATCTCCAGGAGTGCCTGGAGTGCGATCTGAAGCTGGAACTGGCCGCGCACAAGGATCTGAAGGCGGCCATTGCCGACAGCGAGACCCTGGCGGACTACGTATCACGGGAACTGTTCGAGTCCATCCTGGAGTCCGAGGAAGAGCACATCGATTTCCTGGAGACCCAGCTTGATCTGGTCAAGCGGGTCGGCATCCAGAACTACAGCCAGTCGCAGATGGGCGAAGCCAAGGAAGACTGATTCAGGCCTTGCCGCCAGCCGCGGCCGCCTTGCCGGCCTGGACCTTGTCCGGCAGCGCCACGCTCAATTCCAGCACTTCCTGCCCCTGGTCGCGTTCCAGGTTGATGACCACGGCTTCCGGGTCGACGTTCACGTACTTGCGGATGACTTCAAGCAGCTCCCGACGCAGCAGCGGCAGGTAGTCCGGACCGCCGCGCGCCCCACGTTCCTGCGCGACGATGATGCGCAGGCGTTCTTTTGCCACCTGGGCCGACGGGGGCTGGCGGCGGAACAAATCAAGTAGCCCCATGCTCAACCTCCAAACAGGCGAGCGAAGAAACCCCTCTTGGGTTCATCGATGAACCGCAGCGGCACGCTCTCGCCCAGCAGGCGCGACACGGCGTCCTGGTAGGCCCGCGCCACATCCGATTCCTCGTTCAGTATCACCGGAGTGCCTGCATTGGACGCCGAGAGCACATCGGTGGACTCGGGAACCACTCCGACGACGTCCAGACCCAGGATCTCCTTCACGTCATCGACACCCATCATCTCACCGGCCGCCACGCGTCGCGGGCTGTAGCGGGTGAGCAGCAGGTGCTCCTGCACGCGGCCATTGCCGCCCTCGGCAAGCTTGGTCTTGCTGGCCAGCAGCCCCAGGATCCGGTCCGAGTCGCGCACCGAGGAGACTTCCGGATTCACGACCACGATGGCGCGGTCGGCGAAATACATGGCCAGGTGCGCGCCCTTCTCGATGCCGGCCGGGGAATCGCACAGCACGTAGTCGAAGTTCTCGGCGCGCAGCTCGTTGAGAACCCGCTCGACCCCTTCGGCATTCAGCGCGTCCTTGTCGCGGGTCTGGGAGGCGGCCAGCACGAACAGGGTCTCCAGCCGCTTGTCCTTGATCAGCGCCTGCTTGAGCGTGCACTCGCCGTTGATTACGTTGACGAAGTCGTAAACGACGCGCCGCTCGCAGCCCATGATCAGGTCGAGGTTGCGCAGGCCGATGTCGAAATCGATGACCGCCACCTTCTTGCCGCGGCTTGCGAGTCCGCACGCGATGCTTGCGGAAGTCGTTGTCTTGCCCACGCCGCCCTTGCCCGAAGTCACCACGATGATTTCAGTCAATACAGGATCTCCATGATTTTATTCGTCCAGTCGCGCAAATCGCAGGGCATCCCCGTCCAGCCACGCATGCACGGGCCTGCCGGCGAGTTCCGGCGGTATGGTCTCGAATACGCGGAATACCCCGGCGATGGAGACCAGCTCGGCATGGAACTGCTGGCAGAAGACCCTGGCGCGCGTGTCACCGCGCGCTCCCGCCATGACCCGTCCGCGCAGTGCACTGTAGACATGCACGCAACCATCGGCCATCAGTTCCGCGCCCGCCCCCACGGGCGCCATGACGATCAGATCCCGGTGGCGCGCGTACAGGCGCTGGCCCGAGCGCACCGCCTGCGTATGGATCAGCGCGCTCACGTCCGGTTCCGGCTCCGCCACCGGGGCCGCATGCACCACCGGCGGGGACTTGTTGGTGGCGCGGAACTGCGCCAGCACCGGCATGTCGACCGCGCGCGCGAGGCTGTCCGTCGCCGCCGTACCGTTGACCAGTCCGACGGGGAGCATGCCGGCGCGACGCACCGCATCCAGCACGCCGCGCAGTTCCGCGGCATCCGGTTCCCGGCCCAGTTCGCCCAGGTCCAGACACACCGCGGTGCGTTGGAAGAATTTCGGTGCCGTCGCCACGCGGCCGGTCAGCTCATCGACGATGGTCCCGGGATCGGTGCTGCGGATGCGCACCTGGGCCATGTCCACCGGGCCAAAGCGGATTTCGAGGGCGGCTTGCTGGTTGGTCAGTTCAGCGGGTCGATTCATAAGGTCGTGCAGTGTACTGGGACGATCGCATCATGAGTAGTTACGCACGCGATCAATCGCGCAGATCCTCCACCGGTGCGCGCACCCAGCTTCGCCAGACGGAAACGAGGGCCGCCATCAGTGCCGGGCCCAGGAACAGCCCGACCAGCCCGAATTGCTCCACGCCGCCCAGAATGCCCAGCAGTACCCACAGGAACGGGAGCCTGGCGCCCTCGCCGATGATAACCGGTCGCACGAAGTGATCGGCAACGAATAACAGGACGAAGCCGGTCGCCAGTACCGTGATGGCGCCGCCAACCGATCCGCCCAGCGCCAGTATCAGGGCCACCGCACCAAAAGCGATCGGCGCGGCGAACGGGATCATCGCGAAGATGCCGGTGATGGCGCCCAGCAGGATGGGGTGCGGCGCGGACACCAGCGCATAGACGCCGGCCATGATCGCCCCTTCCGCAATGGCCACCAGCACGATGCCGTCAACGGTGGCCCGGATGGCGTTGACGACGCCGGCGAGGATCGGCAGCACCGTGGGTCCGAACAGGCGCCGCGCCGCATAAGGCACGTCCTGCCTGAGCCGCTCCCGATTCACACAGATAAAGAAGAGAGTGAGCAGTGTGAAGCCCAGCGTTACCGCGCGGTGCAGGATCTGCAGCCCCAGTCTTTGGGTCCACTGCAGCACCGACGGATGGACGCTCACCGCGGCATTGTCGACTTCCTCATGGGCCTGCCCGATCAGCTGCGTCCACTGGGTCTGCAGCCAGTCACCCACCGTGGGCAGCTGCCGCAGCCCTTGCGGCAGTGGCGGCAGCTTGCCATGGGTGCCTTCCGCAAACGCGCGCACCAGCGCGGCCGACTCCCGCACGGCCACGAAGCCGAAGTAGATGAGCGGCACCACGACGATGGTGCCCACGACCGCGGTAAAGCTCAGCGCGGCCCATAGATGGCGGCGCGGCCCGGAGAAGCGCTTCAGCCAGTGGTCATACAGCGAGGCGGTTGCCACCGCCAGCACCACCGCCCAGCTCAATGCCGGCAGGAACCGCTGCAGCATCCAGCCACCCAGCAGCAACAGCGCGCCGATCAGAACGTAGCGCGCGGTCTTGTGGGCGGTGGAGTCGCTTGGCCCAGGCAAAATTGAAGCTCCGGCAGGGAATACCGCTATCGTACAGACTCACGATGCGCCTTGAACATTTCTTCGGCATAACTGCAGTTTTTTGCCAGGAGGATCCCATGAAACTCCCGCTCCCCCTCGCGCTGGCGTGCCTGCTGCCCGCGGCTGCGGCGCTGGCGCAGACCGCCGTCGCGCCGACACCACTGCCCGCGCCCGTGACCCGCGTCGCGCCGAGCGCCTCCACCCCGGCCTCCCATGAGTGGGCGGCGCGCAATCTGAAGGACTGGCCGGTGGAACGCCAGGTGCTGGCCGCACATCTGGTGACGCGCTACGGGGATCCCCAGGAAATCACATCCCGGTCGCTGACCTGGTATGACAACGGGCCCTGGAAGCGCACCATCCTCTACCGGGACGGCGATCCGCATCGTTTTCCGCTGCCACACCGCGACGTGCTGTGGCAGACCGTCAACTACAAGGTGCCGATGAACAAGGTCGTCGACCTGCTGACCTACGACGGCAGCATCCTGGTCGACCGCACCCGCGGGGAGATCACCGCCCATTGTGACAGCGAGGAGGCCAATACCCTCATCCTCAATATCGCCCACACCATCGTCAGCGGCGAGAACAATGTCGAGCAGGCGATGGCGTATCACGCGCAGGTGGTCGAGGGCCTGCGCATCCACGAGCCCGAGGAATTCCCGCAGAAGCTGCTGTTCAGGACGCCGAAGAGCAACGCCACGACCGCCGACCCGGGCGAGGAAGCCGAGCTGCTGCGGCACTTGATGAATACCGCGCCCGCCCCATGACCTCATCCGCGCGTGATCGGTGCGTGCCGCATGAAGCTGCGCGCCGCCTCGCGCGCGGCGGGACCTGCGACCTCGTCATGCACGAGCACCAGGTACAGCGCGACATGCCGGCGCGCGCCGCGCTCCAGCGGTAGCTCGCGCGCCGTCCCCGCGGCGATCGCCGGGGCGAGCAGCTGCTGGGGCAGCCAGGCGAAGGCGAGCCCGGCGGTCACGATGGCGAGAGAGGCCTCCATGCTGCTGACGGTGAAGCGTCGTTCGGCGCCGAGCCAGCCTTCATCGCGCGGTTCCTTGCTGCCTGAGTCGCGCACCACCACCTGCGAATGATGCGCGAGATCCGCGCTCGTGAGCGGGCGCCCCAGGCGCAGCAGGGGATGCTCGGGATGGGCCACCGCGACGAACGGCACGTCCAGCAGGAAGTCGCCCAGGAACCCGGGCGGCACGCGGCTCGTGACCACCAGGTCCGCCTGCTGGCCGATGATGGCTTCCTCGGCCCCGGACAGGACGGCATCGGCCAGTTGCAGGTGGGTGTGCGGACAGGCCTGCTGCAGCTCGGACACGATGCGCAGCAGCCGCTCGCGCGGATAGGCCAGATCCACGACCAGTTTCAGCTGCGCCTCCCAGCCGCGCTTCAGGCTCTGCGCCAGGCTCTCCAGGGTGCCCAGTTCCTGCAGCAGCGGCCGGGCACGACCCAGCAGGATCGCGCCATCCTCCGTGAGCACGGCTTTGCGTCCCTGCACCTTCAGCAGTCCGACTCCCGCGGCCTCCTGGAGCCGCGCGACGGCATAGCTGACGGCCGATTGGCTGCGGTGCAGCATGCCCGCCGCCTGGGCAAATCCCCCTTCATCGATGACGGCGGCCAGCACCGCCCATTGCTCCAGGGTGGTCCGGGGCAGGCTCATTGATCAATAAAATAGATCATTAAGAACGAAATATTGCGCTTTTTTATTCGATAAATCGAGCATACCGTGGCGATCACGAGGAGGAACCATGAACGAGATTCGACGCAGCAATGAACGCGGCCTGGCCGACCACGGGTGGCTGAAGAGCTTTCACACCTTTTCCTTCGCCGATTACTACGACCCCCGCCACATGGGATTCGGCCCCCTGCGGGTGCTCAACGAGGATCGCGTGCAGCCCGGGGCGGGCTTCGGCACCCACGCCCACCGCGACATGGAGATCATCAGCTACGTGCTGGACGGTGAACTGGCTCACAAGGACTCGATGGGCAACGGCTCGGTCATTCGCCCCGGGGATGTGCAGCGCATGAGCGCCGGATCCGGGGTGCAGCACAGCGAGTTCAACGGCTCCCGGCAGCAGCCGGTGCATTTCCTGCAGATCTGGATCGAGCCCAGGCAGCGGGGCATCGAACCGGGCTATGAGGAGAAGAACTTCTCCGCCGACGAGAAGCAGGGCCGGTTGGCACTGATCGCCTCGCCGGATCGGGCTGAAGGGTCAGTGCTCATCCACCAGGATGCGCGCGTGTTTGCCGGACTGTTTACCGGCGCGCAGCGTGCGCAGTTGCCGCTGGCCGCCGGACGCCAGGCTTATGTCCACGTGGCCCGGGGCAGCATCAGCGCCAACGGCGCCCAGCTGGGAGCCGGGGACGCGCTGCAGGTCACGCAGGCCGACCGCCTGGTGCTGGAAAACGGCGAGAATGCCGAAGTGCTGGTGTTCGATCTGCCGGTGCTGCAGTAGCTGCTAGGGCGCCGGCGCCTCCCAGCCGAGCGGCTGCTCGGCTGGTTTCACCTTCATGAACGCCTCTACGGCGTGGATCTGCCCGCCGTAGACCTTGAAGGCCTCGAAGACGCTCAGCGACTGGCCCTTGGGACGGTTCGGAGCATCGAAGACCGAGCCGGGTCCGAAGTCCATGCGGATCAGCACCACGCCCTGCTCCTCGTCGACGGCGGCGATCCGGTACAACAGTTTCGACAGCGTCGGGAGCTTCTGGCTCTTGATGTGTTCGCAGCCCTTGAAGAAGGTACAGCCGGGCCCCGCCATGAGCTGCCCGTTCTCGAAGCGATAGGCATCATCCGCGAAGGGCGCGTCGACCTTCTCGAAGCTGCCGCTCTGCAGACCATGCGGATAGTGGGCCGCCGCACCGATCAGCTGCTCGCGTGTATTGCGCTGCTGCGGCGTCGGCGTGTAGGTCATCGCCGCGCTCGGTTTCTCGATGGCGTCGATCTTGAAGATCATGCCTTCATCCCGCGAATGCACGACGATGCTCTCGACACCGGCGATGCGCCCGCGTTGCGTCAGCAGGCGCAGCGCCATCAGGGCGGGCGCGCCGCCGATCTTCACCTTCACCAGCGCGGCCGCGATTCCCGCGCGCACGTCGATGATGTCGAAACGGTAGCCGGTCAGCTCCACGCGATCTGTCCAGATGCCTTCCTTGCCGAAGATCCGCTCGGACTGGTCCTGTGTGAAATGCACCGGCGCCGCGATGCGCAGGCCTGCGGCGTTGCCGGCCTGCAGTGCCCGCAGATAGTCCGTCATCAGCGAGGTCAGGCAGGCGCGGCCGCAATCGGCCGGCCGTTCGGCCACCTGTTGCGTGGTGCAGGCCGACAGGCTCAGCAGCGCGGCCAGAATCGAAGGTCGCGCGAGGCGAGTAATGCAAAGCATGGAATCCCCCTTGCCGAAGGATCCCGATTCTGGACCATCGGCTAGTGCCGATACAGCCTTTGTCGCGGCAGCGGCGGCAGGCCCAGCGCCTGGCGCAGCTCGGCGGCCGCCAGGCGCTCGTCGTCGAGGAAGCTTCCCGAATGCAGCAGCTCGGTCGCCAGCGCCGTACCGGCCAGATGCCCGGCGGTGATGTCACTGGGGTAGTGCACGCCGCCGACCTCGCGGTTGTAGGAGTACTCGTCCGCGCGCGCAAATATCTGCGCGCGCCGCTCGGGCAGCATGTCCGAGAGCACGATGGCGCAGGCCACCGCCCAGGTGGTGTGGCCGCTGGGATAGGAGGCGCTGGGCAGTTTCGGCGCCACCGGCGCCAGGCGCGGCTCGCTGAGGAAGGGACGCGGTCGGCCGAACGCATCCTTGGTGGAATTGATGAACAGTGATTCCGCCCTGCCGATGCGCTCGAACAGCAGGGTGGTCAGCGGCAGCCGTTGTGGCGTGAACGCGGGCGGGAAGCCTAAGGCATCGGCGAAGCGGAAGATGCTCACCGTGGCGTCATCGAGCGCCCGTTGGGCCGCGGCGGGGCTGCGGGCCGCCTGAATCTTCAGCAATTCGTCCAGTTCCGCGCGTTCCCGGGCGGAACCGGCTTCAGGCGGCGGCGGCAGCAGCCGATACAGGTTCAGGGAAGCGGGCGTCAGGTAGTTGTCGGTGCGGGACAGGACGGCCGGCGGCGCCGTCGCGGGCGAGCTTGCGGCGCTGACGGCAGCCGGGGCAGCGAGGGTTTGCCGGGGTGGCGCATCGGTGGCGCAGCCCGCAAGGGCAAACAGCAGATTCACCAAAAAAATCAAAGATCTGACGCGCATCTCAGGCTCCCGGGCAGGTTCGGCGATTTCTGCGATGTTAGCCCGTTTTTCCATAGCTCAAGGGACGCACAATCGGGCCGATAAACGGGGTGTCCCCGGCTTTATTGTCTGACGAGGAGCTTGTTTCCATAATGTTCCTGATCATTGGCTCCGTCGTCGTCCTGTTGAGCGTTGGCGTCGGTTTCATCATCGGCGGCGGCAGCCTTTTGCTGCTCTGGCATCCGACCGAGGTGCTGATCATTTGCGGAGCCGCCTTCGGCGCCTTCGTCATCAGCAATCCGCCGAAAGTGGTGAAGGCCTCGCTCGCCGGCGTCCTGGCCTTGCTCAAACCCGCCAAGTACCAGCGCCAGGACTACGTCGATATCTTCAAGCTCCTGTACGACATCCTGGTGAAGGCGCGCAAGGAAGGCATGCTGGCCATCGAGTCCCACATCGATGACCCGCATGCCAGCAGTCTGTTCACCCAGTACCCGCGCATCCTGGCCGATCATCACATGACCGATTTCATGACCGACTGCCTGCGCCTGATGATCGGCGGCAACCTGGATCCGCACGAACTGGAGAGCCTGCTGGAAACGGAGCTGGAGACGCATCATCACGAAGCCACCGAGCCGGCGCATGCCATGCAGAAGGTGGCCGATGCGCTGCCGGGATTCGGCATCGTCGCGGCGGTGCTCGGCATCGTCAGCACCATGGCCTCGATCGAGGGCGCGGACACCGCTACCATCGGCCACAACGTGGCCGCCGCGCTGGTCGGAACCTTCCTGGGCATCCTGGTGGCCTACGGCTTCGTGGGACCCATCTCCGCGGCCATGGAGCAGCGCGCGAACGAGGACTGCAAGCCCTTTGAACTGGTGAAGATGGCCTTCGTGGCGAGCGTGCGCGGCTATGCGCCCCCGGTGGCGATCGAGTTCGCGCGCAAGCTGCTGTTCGCCGGCGTGCGGCCGAGCTTCACCGATCTGGAAGCGCACCTGAAGGGCGGCCGCTGAGCGCACGCGGGAAGCTTCGTTCATGGCCAAGGAAGAAAAAGCCCAGATCATCATCGTCAAGCGCCGCAAGAAGGGTGGCAACGGCCACCACGGCGGCGCCTGGAAAGTCGCGTACGCGGACTTCGTGACGGCCATGATGGCCTTCTTCCTGGTGATGTGGCTGGTCAGCTCCATCTCCAAGGACCAGCGCGCGGCGCTGTTCGACTACTTCAAGAACCCGAGCATGGAGCCGGGCAAGACCGTGCATGCCGCGCCCGGCCAGGCCGGACCCGGCGGCGCCAGCACCAGCGTGATCAATCTGGGCGGCGGCATGGATTCCCCGCGAGTGACGGTGGTGAAGACGCCCGATCCCAACTCGAAACCCATGCCCTCGCCCCTCACCCAGCCGCAGCCCATCCCCCCGCCGCAGGCCGCCAATCCGTCGCAGCCGGTCCCCCCGATGGAGCTGGCGGAAGCCAAGAAGATCACTGATGCGGCCGAGCACAAGAAGCTGGAAAGCCTGCTGGATGAGCTGCGCCAGGCCATCGACAAGAGCCAGGCCCTGAAGCCCTTCAAGGATCAGCTGCTGCTCGACATCACCCCCGAGGGCCTGCGCATCCAGATCGTGGACAAGCAGAACCGGCCGATGTTCGACATCGGTTCCGCGCGCCTGAAGGACTACACCACCGCTATTCTGAAGACCCTGGCGGGGTATCTGAATACCGTGCCGAACCGCCTCTCCCTCACCGGTCACACCGACATCCGCCCCTATCCCGGCGGCGTCGGCTACACCAACTGGGAGCTCTCGGCCGATCGCGCCAATGCGGCGCGCCGCGCGCTGGAGTCCGGCGGCCTCGCGCCTCCCAAGGTGGCGCGCGTCGTCGGCCTCGCATCCTCGGTGCTGTTCGACAAGGACGACCCGCAGAATGCGATCAATCGGCGCATCAGCATCATCGTGATGACCAAGGAGGCCGAGGAGGCGGCGCTGAAGAGCGAGTCACGACCGGAGACCCCGAGCGGCGGCGTCTGGGTCGCGCCTTCCCGGGCCGCGACGCCCGTGCCGGAAACCACGCGACCCGCCGCGGCCTCGCAGGCCGCACCGGCAGCCGTGCCCGCGCGCGCCGCCGCGGACGCGAGTGAAAAGAATTCCGAAGCGGCGAAGCCGAATACGGCAACGCCGGATTTCGGATCGCCGGCAATTGCGCCCGCTCCGCAGAATCTGGAGGCGCCGGTGGCTGCTGCCGATGGAGCGCCCGGGCTCTAGCCGGCGCGCGCCGCCGTGGGTGCGGCGCTCGAGGAATACGATTCCATCATCAGGCCGGTGCCGCCGCGCGAGACATGCGCGACCACCGCCGTGCGCCGATGCAGCTTGGTGATGGCGCCCAAGTTGATCGCGAACACCAGTTCCACGTTCTGTCCCTTGCGAAGCCCGAGATTGGTGGTCTGGATGAAGACACCGGTGGCGCTGAGATTGACCGCGCGGCACAGCCGCCGACCACTGCCCGGCAGCGTGATGTAGACGGTGGTGCGGGCGCGATGCCGGGTGTGCAGTCGACGTTCCAAGATCCCCTCACTCCGAAAGCGGTTTATTGCTGTTGTGATGCGTCGCCTGGCCAGTATGCCAGTCCGACCTCTACTCTCGCCGTGGACTCAACATTAATCGGGTTCAGGGCTGAAAGGCAATCTCCCGCAGGCCCCGGTCGCCCCCGGGTGCTTGACTACACGGCGGTCCCGGGTACCTTGTCTGCACCGCATTACGTTCAATGCAGCCCGAGGTACCTATGAGCCTTATAGTCCTCCTGGTCATCATCGTCCTGGCCGTGCTGTTCCTGGTCTCGACCTACAACGGGCTCGTCACCGCCCGGAACGCCTTCAAGAACGCCTTCGCGCAGATCGACGTGCAGCTCACCCGGCGCTACGACCTGATCCCGAATCTGGTCGAGATCGCCAAGGGCTACATGAAGCACGAGCGCGAGACCCTCGAGGCGGTCATCAGCGCGCGCAACGGGGCGGTTTCGGGCCTGAAGGCCGCCGCCGCCAATCCCGCCGACGCCGCTGCAGTGCAGCAACTGTCGGGGGCAGAAGCCCAGCTGGGAGGCGCCCTGGGGCGACTGTTCGCCCTGTCCGAGGCCTACCCCGATCTGAAGGCCAACCAGACCATGATGCAGCTGTCCGAGGAGCTCACCTCGACCGAGAACAAGGTGGCCTTCGCGCGCCAGGCCTACAACGACTCGGTGATGAGCTACAACAATCACCGCGAAGTGTTTCCCGCCAGCATGGTCGCCAACATGTTCGGGTTCCAGCCCGCGCAGCAGCTGGATGTGGCCAAGCCCGAGACGCGCGAGGCGCCCAAGGTCAGCTTCACCTAAAGATCCGCGCCTGCCGGCATCGTGGATTTCTACGCCTACCAGGCCGCCGCGCGCCGCAGCTCGCGCCTGTTCGTCCTGATGTTCATGGCCGCGGTGGCGGCCGTGGTCATTGCCCTGGATGCCGTCATCTTCACCGTGCTCGCGGCCCGCAGCTCCGCCTCTTCCTACGGCGGGCAGTACGGCGGAGCGGTAGGACCGATCGAGTTTGCGATGCGCAATCCGGATGCGCTGTTCGTGGTTTCGCTGCTGATCGTCGGCGTGATCGGGCTGGCGAGCCTGTTCAAGTCCGCGCAGCTGCGCGGCGGCGGCGCGGTGGTCGCCCAGTCACTGGGCGGCGTGCGGGTCGAGCGCGACACCGCCGACCCCGCGCGCAAGCGGCTGCGCAACGTCATCGAGGAGATGGCGATCGCCTCCGGCGTGCCGGTGCCCGAGATCTACGTGCTCGAACAGGAGCCGGCCATCAATGCCTTCGCCGCCGGCCACACGCCCGCCAATGCCTGCATCACCGTGACGCAGGGCGCGCTCGAGCACCTGAATCGCGATGAACTGCAGGGCGTGATCGGCCATGAGTTCTCGCACATCCTCAACGGCGACATGCGGCTGAACATCCAGCTGATGGGCGCCATTTTCGGCCTGCATGGTCATCGCGGTCATCGGCCGGCTGGTATTCAACTTCGCACCCCGCGGCGGCAATGACCGGGACCGCCGCGGCGGCGGCATGGGCTGGATCGGCGTGGGCCTGGCGGCGATGGTGCTGGGTTACCTGGGACTGCTGGCGGGGCGCATCCTGCAGGCGGCCGTCTCGCGCCAGCGCGAGCGGCTGGCCGACGCATCGGCGGTGCAGTTCACGCGCAACACCACCGGACTCAAGGGCGCGCTGCTGAAGATCGCGGCGCTCGAGGAAGGTTCCGAAGTTTGTCGCCGCCGATGCCGAGCAAGTGGCGCACATGCTGTTCGCGCCGGGCCTGGACCGGGTGTTCGCCACGCACCCGCCGCTGCTGGAGCGCATCCGGGAGCTGGATCCGAGGTTCGACCCGGCGGAACTGCAGCACCTGATCGCGCAGGGCGTGCCGGGCCCGGATTTGGGCGATCAGGCCGGCGCCGCGCCGGCCGCGGCCGCACCGTCCGGCGCCGCGCGCAGCTTCGCCGCCGCCGGCGGCATCGCCGCCCAGGTGGGTCGGCCGCAGCCGGGGAACGTCGACCAGGCCCAGTCGCTGCTGCCGCAGATCCCGGCCGTGCTG
The DNA here is from genome assembly GCA_963726995.1 of uncultured Pseudomonadota bacterium. Lineage (GTDB taxonomy): Bacteria > Pseudomonadota > Gammaproteobacteria > Steroidobacterales > Steroidobacteraceae > DAIDKA01. The sequence goes on along the minus strand of CAVSEP010000006.1, from coordinate 163,989 downwards.
CGCAACTTTGCCGACACCGGCGCCCATGCCCGCTCGCTGGTGCTGGCGCTGCTGCTGAGCCGCGATCCGGCCATTCGCGATGCCCAGGCGCGGCGCATAGCCCAGGAATATGGCCAGATCGAACTGCAGGCCGTGAATGCCGCGATCAGTGCAGCCGGCACCCTCGCGCCCATGCTGCGCCTGCCGTCGCTGCTGCAGCTGTTCCCCACCCTGCGGCGCCTGCCGCTGGGCGAACGGCAGCGCCTGAATGCACTGGTCTCGGACCTCATCCACCTGGACTCGAACATCGACGTGTTCGAGTTCTGCCTGGCGAAGCTGCTGGAGCTGATGCTCAACGATGCGGCCGGTACCGCGGCGCCGTATGGGCGCCTGGCGCTGGAGTCGGCGGTGGAACCGGTGCACATCCTGTTCGCGACGCTGGCGCGCTGCGGCAGTGACGATGAGCAGGAAATCCGGGCCGCCTACGCGGCCGGCATCGGCGCGGTGCTGGCGCGCTATCCGGAATACGCCACCTACGATGACTGGGCGCAACGCACCAGCGCGGCGCTCGGCACGCTCGATCAGCTGCAGCCGCAGGCCAAGCAGCAGCTGATCGCAGGGCTGGTGCGCACCATCGGCAATGACGGGGTGCTGAAGGTCGAGGAATCCGAGCTGCTGCGCACCACCTGCGCGCTATTGCACTGCCCGATGCCGATCCTGCATTAACGCCGGGCGTCGAGTGCCAGGAAGCCGCTGATCTCGCGCCCGAAGCGCTTGATGTCGATCAGGAAGGAATCATGGCCCTCGATGCAGTCCAGCGGCGCGTAGTGCGTATCCGTGCCGGCGTCGGTGAAGGCCTTGGCCAGCGCCGCCTGTTCGGCGATCGAGAACAGCATGTCCGATTCGACGCCGATGATCAGCGCCCGCTCCACCCCTGATCGCTTCAGCACCGCCGGGATGCTGGTCCCGTGCTCGCGCAGGTCAAAGCGATCCATGGCCCGCGACAGGTACAGGTAGCAGTTCGGATCGAAGGCGCGCACGAACCGCCGCGCATGCAGCTCCAGGTAGCTCTGCACCGCGAATTCCGGGCCGAACGCCTTGCCGTCCTGCATGTCGGGCGTGGCCGGGGTGCGGCCGAAGCGTTCCACCCATTCGGCGGCCGAGCGGTAGGTCATCATGCCGAGCTTGCGCGCGATCCGCATGCCGGTTTCCGGGGGGCGCTCGGCGGTGTACTGGCCCGCTTTGAAATCCGGGTCGCGCAGGATGGCCTCGCGCTGGATCGAGCGCAGCGCGATGGCGAACGGGGTGGCGGCGGCGGTGCCGGAAATGCTGATCAGGTTGCGCGCGGCGCCGGGAAACAGCGCCGCATAGGCCAGTACCACCATGCCCCCCAGGGAGGGACCCACGACGGTGTGGGCACGCTGCACCCCCAGGGTTTTCAAAGTCTCGTAGCCCGCGCGCGCGATGTCCTCGACGGCCAGGTCCGGGAAGGTGATGCGGTAGGGCGCCCCGGTGGCCGGGTCGAGGGTCAGCGGACTGGTGGAACCGAAGGCGCTGCCCAGGGAGTTCACGCACACGACGAACAGTTCGTTGGTGTCCAGGGCCAGGCCCGGTCCGATGATGCCTTCCCACCAGCCCGGCGCCGGATTGTCGGGGGAAGAGCGGGCATGCGCCGGAGGCGACAGGCCCGTAAACAGCAGCACCGCATTGTCTCCCTGGGGATTCAATTGCCCCCAGGTTTCGTAGGCAATGCGTGCCCCGTGCAACACTCCACCCTTCCACATGGGAAAAGGATCGGGCAGGGCCGCGAACCGGCGCGCGTCGAATTCCGAGCTGGTATCGGCGCCGGAGGAGTCGGCGGGACGTGAGAGCTCAGGGCTCCGGGTCGCCACCGTCGCTGATTCCTTCAAACAGGGGCGTGGACAGATAGCGTTCGCCGGTATCCGGCAGCATGGCGAGGATGACCGAACCCGGCGCGGCCTCGCCGGCCACCTTCAGGGCGGCACTGACGGTGGCACCCGAGGAGATGCCGCAGAAAATCCCTTCGCGACTGGCGAGCGCCCGGGCCTGGGCGATGGCATCGGCGTCCGACACGGTCAGAATGCGGTGGGCCACCGCGCGGTTGAGCACCGCGGGCAGGAAGTCCGGCGTCCAGCCCTGGATCTTGTGCGGCGTGAAAGGCTTGCCGGACATCAGCGCCGCATTCTCAGGCTCCGCGGCGATGATCTGCGTCTCCGGGCGCGCCAGGCGCAGCATTTCCCCGACCCCGGTGAGCGTGCCGCCGGTGCCCCAGCCGCTGACGAAGTAGTCCAGCCGCTTGCCGGCGAAGTCGCAGAGGATCTCCGCGGCCGTGGTGTTGCGGTGATAGGCCGGGTTCGCGGGGCTGTCGAACTGGCGCGCCAGGTACCAGCCATGCTTCTCGGCCAGCGCCTGCGCCTTGCTCACCATGCCCTGGCCGCGCTCCGCGGCCGGGGTGAGCAATGACCTTGGCGCCGAGCATGCGCATGATGCGGCGGCGCTCGACGGAAAACGACTCGACCATGACGGCGACGAAGGGATAGCCCTTGGCGGCGCACACCATGGCCAGTGCGATGCCGGTATTGCCGGAGGTGGCCTCGATCACGGTCTGTCCGGGCTTGAGCGCGCCGCGCGCCTCCGCATCCTCGATCAGCGCGATGGCCAGGCGATCCTTCACCGAGGAGAGCGGATTGAAGAACTCGCACTTGGCGTACAGCGTCACGCTGGACGGCGCGAGCCGCTGGATGCGCACGATGGGCGTGCGGCCGATGGTTCCCAGAATGCTGTCGTGGATCATGCGGATACCTCGGTTAGGCTAGTATTCCCACAGTACCTGGCCCTTGGGGGGCCGCAATATTGCCACGCGCCCGTCATCGCTGGCTAAGAACCGATCCGTTAGTGCTAAGACTTCAAAAATTGCTGGCCGGCGCGGGCTTCGGATCGCGCCGCGCCATTGAGGAATGGATCCGGGCCGGCCGGGTCACCGTCAAGGGCAAGATCGCGCAGCTGGGGGATCAAGGCGCAGCCGGGCGATGACATCCGCCTGGACGGCAAGCCGCTGGATACGGGCGCGGCCACCCAGTCCCACGCCGTCCTGCTCTATAACAAGGCGCTGGGCGAGGTCACCACCCGCGCCGATCCGCAAGGGCGGCCCACGGTGTTCGACCATCTGCCGCCCCCGCCCCAGGGCCGCTGGATCGTGGTCGGGCGGCTGGATTTCATGACCTCCGGCCTGCTGCTGTTCACCACCGACGGGGAGCTGGCCCATCGGCTGATGCATCCGTCGGCCGAGGTCGAGCGCGAGTACCTGGTGCGCTCGCGGGACATCCTGACCCCGGCGCAGCTGCAGCAGCTGCGCACCGGCGTGAGGCTCGAGGATGGCGCCGCGCGCTTCGACAGCATCGTGCAGACCCGCATCGAGGGCAGCCACGCCTGGTATCGGGTGGTCCTGCGCGAAGGGCGCAATCGCGAGGTCCGCAGGCTCTGGCAGGCCGCCGGCAGTGACGTGAGCCGCCTGTCCCGCAGCCGCTATGGCCCGGTGCAACTGCCCGAGGAACTGGCCGCCGGCAGCTGGCGAGTGCTGGATGCGGCAGGTTGCCTGGCCCTGACCGAGGCGGGAAGCCGGGCCCGGGCAATGGGCACCGCGGCGGTGGAAGTCACGCCGGATGCCGACGAGCCGGCCGTCTGGCAGGCCGCGCGGGCGCGCCGCCGACCGGCCCGGCGAAAACCATGAGGGTGGCAACGGGTTGAATTCGGGTCGATTTTGTCGCGATTAGTCGCGAAAATCTAAGATCTGATGCCGATCAGGTGATTATCATATCGGCGGCCCGGGCGCCGGGATGTGCCGGCGCTGGCCGGCCGACGCCCCGGCGCTCTTATTAGTGGAGTCCTGACGGGCTTCCGGCACCGCTGCCCGGGCCGTCAGCCCGCGTGCCCGGCGCTCGCGCCGGGGTGAGCGCGCAGCGATCCTCGCGCGGCCATCCGTTTGGCGAGCAAGAAAATTTACCTGTCCCGCGCATTGACACCCCCCCATGTGGAAATCAGAATACGCGGCTCGTTTTCGCGGAGGGGTACCCAAGCGGCCAACGGGAGCAGACTGTAAATCTGCCGGCTTACGCCTTCGTAGGTTCGAATCCTACCCCCTCCACCAAGACGGGTAGGGTCCGTGAGTGGATTTCTTGAGGTTGCGGTTGCCATCGGCGGGTGTAGTTCAATGGTAGAACCTCAGCCTTCCAAGCTGATGGCATGGGTTCGATTCCCATCACCCGCTCCAAAGCGAATTCGCTGACGTAGCTCAGTTGGTAGAGCACGTCCTTGGTAAGGACGAGGTCTCCGGTTCGATCCCGGACGTCAGCACCATGCAGTTGTATGTTCGTAGTCTTGAGCAAATAAGTTGTCGCGTCAGAGGTTGTAGTCATGTCGAAAGAAAAATTTGAACGCACCAAGCCGCACGTGAACGTGGGGACGATCGGGCACGTGGATCACGGCAAGACGACGCTGACGGCGGCGTTGACGAAGGTGATGGCCGAGACCTACGGCGGTCAGTTCATGGCGTACGACCAGATTGACAAGGCCCCTGAGGAGAAGGCGCGCGGCATCACGATTTCCACGGCGCACGTGGAGTACCAGAGCAAGGAGCGCCACTACGCGCACGTGGACTGCCCGGGACATGCCGACTACGTGAAGAACATGATCACGGGTGCCGCGCAGATGGACGGGGCGATCCTGGTGGTCTCGGCCGCGGATGGCCCGATGCCGCAGACGCGCGAGCACATCCTGCTGGCCCGCCAGGTGGGCGTGCCCTACATCGTCGTGTTCATGAACAAGGCGGACATGGTGGATGACAAGGAGCTCTTGGAGCTGGTGGAGATGGAGGTGCGGGAGCTGCTGACCCTCTACAAGTTCCCCGGGGACACGACCCCGATCGTGATCGGCTCGGCGCTGAAGGCGCTGGAGGGCGACAAGTCCGAGATCGGCGTGCCGGCGGTGGTGAAGCTGGTGGCGGAGATGGACCGGTACATCCCGGTGCCCAAGCGGCGAGATCGACAAGCCCTTCCTGATGCCGGTGGAGGATGTGTTCTCGATCTCCGGTCGCGGCACGGTGGTGACGGGGCGCATCGAGCGCGGCATCGTGAAGGTGAACGATGAAGTGGAGATCGTGGGCCTGAAGGACACGGCCAAGACCATCTGCACCGGGGTGGAGATGTTCAGGAAGCTGCTGGACGAGGGTCGCGCCGGGGACAACGTGGGCGTGCTGCTGCGCGGCACCAAGCGCGAGGAAGTCGAGCGCGGCCAGGTGCTGGCCAAGCCCGGCAGCATCACCCCGCACACGCAGTTTGAGTCGGAAGTGTACGTGCTGACCAAGGAAGAGGGCGGGCGGCACACCCCGTTCTTCAAGGGGTATCGGCCGCAGTTCTACTTCCGCACGACGGACGTGACGGGTAACGTGCAGCTGCCGGAAGGCGTCGAGATGGTGATGCCCGGGGATAACATCAAGATGGTGGTGGAGCTGATCAGCCCGATTGCGATGGATGAGGGGCTGCGCTTCGCCATCCGCGAAGGCGGCAAGACCGTGGGCGCCGGTGTGGTCGCCAAGGTCATCAAGTAATTACAGGCCAGTAGCTCAATTGGCAGAGCGGCGGTCTCCAAAACCGCAGGTTGGGGGTTCGATTCCCTCCTGGCCTGCCATCGGACGTAAGTGAACGAAGAACTGAAAGTGCAGAACGCCGGCGGCGCCGACAAGGCGCGCTTGGGCGTTGCGATCCTGCTGGTGATAGCCGGCCTCGCCGCCTTTTACGTTCTGGACGGCGCGCCGGCCTGGGAACGATGGGGCGCCGTGGTGGCGGGCATCGTGTTGGGCGTCGGCGTCGATCGCGACTTCCGCCTACGGGCGCGCGGTGATCCAGTTCGTGCTCGATTCGCGCGTGGAGCTGCGCAAGATCGTGTGGCCGGAGCGGCGCGAGACGGGCATTACAACCCTGGTCGTATTTGGTTTCGTGGTGGTCGGGGGGATCTTCTTCTGGCTGGTGGACGCGCTCCTGACCTGGGCGACGCGGCATTTGACGGGTCAGGGAGGCTGATAGGCATGGCTTTGCGTTGGTATGTAGTCCACGCGTACTCGAATTTCGAGCATCGCGTCGCGGAGTCACTGAAGGACCGCATCAAGCGCCAGAACCTGGAGCCGAAGTTCGGCGAGATCCTGGTGCCTACCGAAGAAGTGGTGGAGATGCGCGACGGCCAGAAGCGCAAGAGCGAACGCAAGTTCTACCCCGGCTACGTGCTGGTGCAGATGGAGATGGACGAGGAGACCTGGCACCTGGTGCGCGATGTGCCCAAGGTCCTGGGGTTCATCGGCGGCACGTCCGACAAGCCGGCGGCCATCACCGACAAGGAGGCGATGCAGATCCTGCGTCGCGTCGAGGAAGGCGTCGACAAGCCGCGGCCGAAGGTGCTGTTCGAGCCCGGCGAAGTCGTGCGCGTGGTCGATGGGCCGTTCAACGACTTCAACGGTGTGGTCGAGAGCGTGAATTACGAGAAGAACCGCCTGCAGGTGGCGGTGCAGATCCTGGGACGATCCACTCCGGTGGAGCTGGATTTCTCGCAGGTCGAGAAGGCGTAAGTTTTCCGGCGCAATGGCGCCATAACACGGGGAGGCTACCTCTTGAATGAGGGGCCGCATGCACCCGGGAGAGCGAGTAATGGCAAAGAAAGTACAGGGCTATATCAAGCTGCAGGTGCCGGCGGGTTCCGCGAACCCCTCGCCGCCGATCGGTCCGGCATTGGGCCAGCAGGGCGTCAACATCATGGAGTTCTGCAAGCAGTTCAATGCGCAGACCCAGAAGCTGGAGAAGGGCTTGCCGATTCCCGTGATCATCACGGTGTACTCGGATCGCAGCTTCACCTTCATCATGAAGACCCCGCCCGCCTCGGTGCTGATCCGCAAGGCGATCGGCATCGAGAAGGGCAGTGGCGCGCCGAACACCAACAAGGTCGGCAAGATCACGCGCAAGCAGATCCAGGAAGTCGCCACCACCAAGCAGCCGGACCTGACGGCCGCGAACATGGAAGCGGCGATTCGCACCATCGCGGGCACCGCCCGCAGCATGGGCGTTGACGTGGAGGGCCTCTAACATGGCGCTCAGCAAGCGACTCAAGACCTGGCAGGGCAAGATCCAGCCGGGCAAGCAGTACCCCATCGAGGATGCGCTGAAGATCGTCAAGGAACTGGCGACCTCCAAGTTCAACGAGTCGGTGGATGCCGCCGTTAACTTAGGCATCGATGCCAGCAAGTCCGATCAGCAGGTGCGCGGTTCCACCGTGATGCCGCATGGCATCGGCAAGACCGTGCGCGTGGCCGTGTTCACCTCGGGCAAGAACCAGGAACTGGCCAAGGCCGCCGGTGCCGACATCGTCGGCATGGATGACCTGGCTGCCCAGGTGAAGGCCGGGCAGATCAATTTCGATGTGGTCATCGCCAGCCCCGACGCCATGCGCGTGGTGGGACAGCTCGGCCAGATCTTAGGTCCCCGCGGCCTGATGCCGAACCCCAAGGTCGGCACCGTGAGCCCGGATGTCGCAGGAGCGGTGCGCAACGCCAAGTCCGGCCAGGTGCGCTACCGCGTCGACAAGGCCGGCATCGTCCATTGCACCATCGGCAAGGCGAGTTTCGAGCCGACGGCGCTGAAGGAGAACCTCCAGGCGCTGATCAATGATCTGCAGAAGGCGAAGCCGGCTGCGGCCAAGGGTCAGTACCTCAAGCGCGTCACGCTGTCCTCGACCATGGGACCGGGCGTGGTGGTCGATCAGTCCAGCCTCACCGCTGCGGCTGTCTAACGAAAGCGAAGTTTTGCGGTCCGGCGCTTGTCGAAGGCGCCGGCAGTCAAAGACCGCAGGCGAAACCAGTCTCAACCGGCCAACGGGGGAGACGGAGGTTTCTTAATGCTTAAGCCTGCGCAGATGGTGCGCCGCACACGGCAAAGGGGTTTCCCTCCGCGTCGTGAAGGTCGCCGTCAAGGGTGGAAGTGTCGGAGCGGGGCAGCCCGATTCCGGGATTTCCGTTTTGTAACAGTGATCTTCAGGACAGGAGAAATGAATGCCACTGAACCTTGAAGACAAGAAAGCGCTGGTTGCGGAAGTGAACGCGGTCGCGGCGAAAGCCCAGTCCGTGGTCGCAGCCGAGTACCGTGGGCTCACGGTGACGCAGATGACCGATCTGCGGGCCAAGGCGCGTGCGCAGGGCGTGTACATGCGTGTCGTCAAGAACACGCTGGCGCGCAAGGCCCTGGTAGGTACCGCGTTCGAGACCATCGGAACGGTACTCAAGGGGCCGCTGGTGCTCGCCTTCTCGAAGGACGATCCGGGCGCGGCAGCGCGCGTGGTGAAGGACTTCGCGAAGGCGAACGAAAAGCTCGTCGCGACTCACATGTCCCTGGGCGGCTCGGTGCTGCCGGGCAAGGACATCGAGAAGCTGGCGAACCTGCCCACCCGTGCCCAGGCGATCTCGATGCTGCTGGGCGTCATGAAGGCGCCCATCCAGAAGTTCGTCGCAACCCTCAATGAGCCTCTGCCCAAGCTGGCCAGAACGCTCGCCGCCATCCGCGACCAGAAACAGGCCGCAGCGGGCGGTTCATGACCGGCGACGTCGCCGGTTCCAACCCATTGTCTTGAAACCTTATTTGGAGACCCCACATGGCCGTATCTAAAGACGAAATCCTCGATTCCATTTCCAAGATGACCGTTCTGGAGGTCGTCGAGCTGATCTCCGACATGGAGAAGAAGTTCGGCGTGACCGCCGCTGCCCCGGTGGCCGCCGCCGCGGCTCCGGGTGCCGCCGCCGCCGCCGCGCCTGCTGCCGAGGAGAAGACCGAGTTCACCGTGGTCCTGAAGGAATACCCGGCCGACAAGAAAGTGAGCGTGATCAAGGTGGTCCGCGAGCTGACCGGCTTAGGGCTGAAGGAAGCCAAGGACCTGGTCGAAGGCGTTCCCCAGAACGTGAAGGAAGGCGTGAACAAGGCCGATTCCGACGCGATGAAGAAGAAGCTGGAAGAAGTCGGCGCGAAGGTGGAGATCAAGTAACGCCGCATGGGTCATTGGGCTCAACAAGCCTTCGATCCGTTGCCCGTGGGGCCCGCGCTTAAGGTGCAGGCCCCACAGGCCCTGATTTTTGGGGTAAGATGGGCGATTCCCAGCTTTACCCCGTGTATTCGCACCCCGCGTGAGGTGCGCAGCGCCCTGGAGACCGTTGTTTCCGGGTGGCTTGCGCGTCGCACGCTTTTTTCCGTTCCGAGGTGATCAGATGGCCTATTCCTTTACTGAGAAGAAGCGCATCCGCAAGAACTTCGGCAAGCAGCCCGGCATGCTGGAAGTGCCGTACCTGCTTGCCATTCAGCTGGACTCCTACCGGACGTTCCTGCAGGCGGAAGTACCCGAGGATAGGCGCACGAACGTGGGGCTGCATGCAGCCTTCCAGACCGTGTTTCCGATCTCCAGCTATTCGGGCAATGCTTCTCTTGAATACGTGAGCTATCGCCTGGGCGAGCCGGTATTCGACGTGAAGGAGTGCCAGCTGCGGGGCCTGACCTATGCCGCGCCGTTGCGCGTGAAGGTCCGCCTGATCGTGCTGGACAAGGAAGCCCCCGGCGCCAAGAAGCCGGTCAAGGACGTGCGCGAGCAGGAGGTCTACCTGGGCGAACTGCCCCTGATGACCGACAACGGCACGTTCATCGTCAACGGCACCGAGCGGGTCATCGTCTCGCAGCTGCACCGTTCCCCCGGCGTGTTCTTCGACCACGACCGCGGCAAGACCCACTCCTCCGGGAAGCTGCTGTTCTCGGCCCGCATCATTCCCTACCGCGGCTCGTGGCTGGACTTCGAGTTCGACCCCAAGGACTGCGTATTCGCCCGCATCGACCGGCGCCGCAAGCTGCCGGTGACCATCATCCTGCGCGCCCTGGGGATGAACGAGTCCGAGGTGCTGGCGACGTTCTTCGACAACAACGCCTTCTTCCTGTCCAAGGACGAGGTGTCGATGCAGCTGGTGCCGCAGCGCCTGCGCGGCGAGACCGCCACTTTCGAGATCCGCATCGGCGAGCAGGTCGTGGTCGAGGAAGGCCGCCGCATCACCGCCCGCCACGTGCGCCAGCTGGAAGACGCCGGCGTCACCCGCCTGCGGGTGCCGCGCGAGTACGTCTACGGCAAGGTGCTCGCGCATGACGTGGTGAACAAGGAAACCGGCGAGATCATCGCCAAGGCCAACGAGGTCCTCACCGCCACCAGCGTCGAGAAGCTGATCGAGTCCGAGATCACCGAGATCAACACGCTGTACGTGAACGATCTGGATCGCGGCGCCTTCATGTCGGACACCCTGCGCATCGATCCCACCAAGACGCGCCTTGAGGCGCTGGTGGAAATCTACCGCATGATGCGTCCGGGCGAGCCGCCCACCAAGGATGCGGCCGAGAACCTGTTCAACAACCTGTTCTTCAATACCGAGCGCTACGACCTCTCGGCCGTGGGCCGCATGAAGTTCAACCGGCGCGTGAAGCGCGAGGAGACCGTAGGTTCCGGCGTCCTGTCCAAGGACGATGTGCTGGACGTGCTTAAAGTCCTGATCGACATCCGCAACGGCAACGGCACCGTGGATGACATCGATCACCTCGGCAACCGGCGCGTGCGCAGCGTCGGTGAAATGGCGGAAAACGCCTTCCGCGTCGGCCTGGTGCGCGTCGAGCGCGCCGTCAAGGAGCGCCTGACGATCGCGGAAAGCGAGCCGCTGATGCCGCAGGAGATGATCAACGCCAAGCCCGTGGCCGCCGCGGTCAAGGAGTTCTTCGGCTCCTCGCAGCTCTCGCAGTTCATGGACCAGAACAATCCGCTCTCCGAAGTCACCCACAAGCGCCGCGTCTCGGCGTTGGGACCGGGCGGCCTCACCCGCGAGCGCGCCGGCTTCGAAGTGCGCGACGTGCACCCGACCCATTACGGCCGCGTCTGCCCGATCGAGACCCCGGAAGGTCCGAACATCGGCCTGATCAATTCGCTGTCGGTGTACGCCCGCACCAACCAGTACGGCTTCCTCGAGACGCCCTACCGGCGCGTGGAAAACAGTCGCGTCACCGAGCACATCGACTTCCTGTCCGCCATCGAGGAGGGCGAGTTCGCCATCGCCCAGGCCAATGCGCGCTTAGGGCCCAAGGGCGAGCTGGCCGACGACCTGGTGCCCTGCCGCTTCCAGAACGAATTCACGCTGATGCCCTCGGCGCGCATCAACTACATGGACGTGAGCCCCAAGCAGATCGTCTCGGTGGCCGCCTCCCTGATTCCGTTCCTGGAGCATGACGACGCCAACCGCGCGCTCATGGGTTCGAACATGCAGCGCCAGGCGGTGCCGACGCTGCGCGCCCAGACCCCGCTGGTGGGCACGGGCATGGAGCGCCCCGTGGCCATCGACTCCGGCGTGACCGTGGTCGCGCGGCGCGGCGGCACCGTGGATTCGGTGGATGCCTCGCGCATCGTGGTGCGGGTCAATGACTCCGAGACCACCGCCGGTGAGCCGGGCGTCGACATCTACAACCTGACCAAGTACACCCGTTCCAACCAGAACACCTGCATCAACCAGCGGCCGCTGGTGAATGCCGGCAACCAGATCGCCCGCGGCGACGTGCTGGCCGATGGCCCCTCGACCCACCTGGGCGAACTGGCGCTGGGCCAGAACATGCTGGTCGCGTTCATGCCCTGGAACGGCTACAACTTCGAGGACTCGATCCTCATCTCCGAGCGCGTGGTGCAGGAGGATCGGTTCACGACGATCCATATCGAGGAACTCACCTGCGTGGCCCGCGACACCAAGCTGGGCCCGGAGGAAATCACCGCCGACATCCCGAACGTGGGTGACACGGCACTGGCCAAGCTGGATGAGGCGGGCATCGCCTTCATTGGAGCTGAGGTCAAGGCCGGGGACATCCTGGTCGGCAAGGTCACCCCGAAGGGCGAGACCCAGCTGACCCCGGAAGAGAAGCTGCTGCGCGCCATCTTCGGCGAGAAGGCCTCGGACGTGAAGGACACAGTCCCTGCGGGTGCCCCCGGGCATGGACGGCACGGTGATCGACGTGCGGGTCTTCACCCGCGACGGCGTCGACAAGGACTCGCGCGCCCTGTCCATCGAGAAGTCGGAAGTCGAGCGGGTCCGCAAGGACTTCGCCGACCAACTGCGCATCCTCGAGGACGATCTGTATCAGCGCATGCGGGAAATGCTGGTGGGCAAGACCGCCGCCGGCGGCCCGCGCAAGTTGAAGGCCGGAGCGAAGATCACCAGCGAGTATCTGGATGAGGTGCCGCGCGAGGAGTGGTTCGAGATCCGCGCCGAGGAAGACGAGGCGAATGCGCACCTGGAGGCGACGTCCGAGCGCCTCAAGCTGCAGCGCAAGGCCTTCGAGAAGAAGCTCGACGACAAGCGCGCCAAGATCACCGCGGGCGATGATCTGGCGCCCGGCGTGCTCAAGATGGTCAAGGTGTACCTGGCGGTGAAGCGCCGCGTGCAGCCCGGCGACAAGATGGCCGGCCGCCACGGCAACAAGGGCGTGATCTCCAGCATCGTGCCGGTGGAGGACATGCCGTTCGCCGCCGATGGCACTCCGGTGGACATCGTGTTGAATCCGCTCGGCGTACCCTCGCGCATGAACGTCGGCCAGGTGCTGGAGACGCATCTGGGCTGGGCCGCCAAGGGCGTGGGCTTAAAGATCGGCAAGATGCTCGAGGCCCAGGCCGCGCTGGTGGATCTGCGCGCCTTCATCAAGCAGGTCTACAACGAGACCGGCGGTCAGAAGGAGCACACCGATGATCTGAACGATGCGGAGCTCATCGAGCTGGCGCAGAACCTCTCGCATGGCGTGCCGATGGCCACTCCGGTGTTCGACGGCGCCAGCGAGGAGGAGATCAAGCATCTGCTCAAGCTCGCGGACCTGCCCACCTCGGGCCAGACCTACCTGTACGACGGCCGCACCGGCGAGCGCTTCGAGCGCCACGTCACCGTGGGCTACATGTACATGCTGAAGCTGAACCACCTGGTCGACGACAAGATGCATGCGCGCTCGACCGGACCGTACTCGCTGGTCACCCAGCAGCCGCTGGGCGGCAAGGCGCAGTTCGGCGGTCAGCGCTTCGGTGAGATGGAAGTGTGGGCGCTCGAGGCGTACGGCGCCGCGTACACCCTGCAGGAAATGCTCACCGTGAAGTCGGATGACGTGAATGGCCGCACGAAGATGTACAAGAACATCGTCGACGGACATCACCAGATGGATGCCGGCATGCCGGAATCCTTCAACGTCCTCGTCAAAGAAATCCGTTCGCTCGGTATCAACATCGAGCTCGAGCAGGATTGAGGGAAGCAACATGAGAGATCTACTTAAGCTCTTCAAGCAGCACGCTCCGGTCGAACATTTCGATTCGATCAAGATCGGGCTGGCCTCCCCGGAAATGATCCGTGCCTGGTCCTATGGCGAAGTGAAGAAGCCGGAGACCATCAACTACCGCACGTTCAAGCCCGAGCGCGATGGCCTGTTCTGCGCCAAGATCTTTGGTCCCGTGAAGGACTACGAGTGCCTGTGCGGCAAGTACAAGCGCCTGAAGCACCGCGGCGTGGTGTGCGAGAAGTGCGGCGTCGAGGTGACCCAGTCGAAGGTGCGCCGCGAGCGCATGGGCCACATCGAGCTGGCCAGCCCCACCGCGCACATCTGGTTCCTGAAGTCCCTGCCGTCGCGCATCGGACTGATGCTCGACATGACGCTGCGCGAAATCGAGCGCGTGCTGTATTTCGAGGCGTTCGTGGTCATCGAGCCGGGCATGACCGCGATGCAGCGCGGCCAGCTGCTCACCGATGAGCTGTACCTGGAGGCCATCGAGGAGCACGGCGATGAGTTCGACGCCCGCATGGGCGCCGAGGCCGTCTTCGAGCTGCTCAAGTCCATCGAGCTGCCCGCCGAGGTGATCAAGGTCCGCGAGGAAATGGCCAGCACTTCGTCGGAGACGAAGTTGAAGCGCCTCTCCAAGCGGCTGAAGCTCCTCGAGAGCTTCATCGAATCCGGCAACAAGCCCGAGTGGATGGTCATGACCGTGCTGCCGGTGCTGCCGCCGGACCTGCGCCCGCTGGTGCCGCTGGATGGCGGACGTTTCGCCACCTCGGACCTGAATGACCTGTATCGCCGCGTCATCAACCGCAACAACCGCCTGCGGCGCCTGCTGGAGCTGAACGCGCCGGACATCATCGTGCGCAACGAGAAGCGCATGCTGCAGGAAGCGGTGGACGCACTGCTGGACAACGGCCGGCGCGGACGCGCCATCACCGGTTCCAACAAGCGGCCGCTGAAGTCCCTGGCCGACATGATCAAGGGCAAGCAGGGCCGCTTCCGGCAGAACCTGCTGGGCAAGCGCGTCGACTACTCCGGCCGTTCGGTCATCGTGGTGGGACCGACGCTGCGCCTGCACCAGTGCGGGCTGCCGAAGAAGATGGCGCTGGAGCTCTTCAAGCCCTTCATCTTCCAGAAACTGCAGCTGCGGGGCGAGGCCTCGACCATCAAGGCCGCCAAGCGCCTGGTGGAGCGCGAGGGTCCGGAAGTCTGGGACATCCTCGAGGAAGTCATCCGCGAGCATCCGGTGCTGCTGAACCGCGCACCGACCCTGCATCGCTTGGGTATCCAGGCCTTCGAGCCGGTGCTGATCGAGGGCAAGGCCATCCAGCTGCATCCGCTGGTGTGCGCCGCCTTCAACGCCGACTTCGACGGCGACCAGATGGCCGTGCACGTGCCGCTGTCGCTGGAGGCGCAGCTGGAAGCGCGCGCCCTGATGATGTCCTCGAACAACATCCTCTCGCCCGCCAACGGCGATCCCATCATCGTTCCCTCCCAGGACGTGGTGTTGGGCCTGTACTACATGACCCGCGAGCGCGTGGGCGCCAAGGGCGAGGGCATGGCCTTCTCCGACGTGCACGAAGTGCATCGCGCCTACGAGAGCCGCCAGGTCGACCTGCAGGCCCGGGTGCGCGTGCGTCTGCGCGAGCATGTGCTCAATGCCGAGAAGGTCATCGTGCCGCGCGTGCGCCACGTGCAGACCACCGTCGGCCGCGCGCTGCTGTCGGAGATCCTGCCCAAGGGCCTGTCCTTTGACTTGGTCAACCAGGACATGACCAAGAAGGCGATCTCCGGAATCATCAACGCCTGCTACCGGGCGCTGGGCTTGAAGGAGACCGTGGTCTTCGCCGACCAGCTGATGTACACGGGCTTCGCCTACGCCACCCGCTCGGGCGTCTCCTTCGGCATCGATGACATCGTCATCCCCGAACAGAAGACCAAGCTGGTGGCGGCCGCCGACCGTGAGGTGAAGGAGATCCAGGATCAGTACTCCTCGGGACTGGTCACCAACGGCGAGCGCTACAACAAGGTGGTGGACATCTGGTCGCGCGCCAATGACCAGGTCGCCAAGGCGATGATGGAGAAGCTCGGCACCGAAGAGGCCGTGGACCACAAGGGCGTGAAGCAGAAGCAGAAGTCCTTCAACTCCATCTTCATGATGGCCGACTCCGGCGCCCGCGGCTCGGCCGCGCAGATCCGCCAGTTGGCCGGCATGCGCGGCCTGATGGCCAAGCCCGACGGCTCCATCATCGAGACGCCGATCACCGCGAACTTCCGCGAGGGCCTGAACGTTCTGCAGTACTTCATCTCCACGCACGGCGCCCGCAAGGGACTGGCCGACACGGCGCTGAAGACCGCGAACTCCGGCTACCTGACCCGTCGCCTGGTGGACGTGGCGCAGGACCTGGTGGTCACGGAGATCGATTGCGGCACCGATCAGGGCCTGGCGATGGCGCCCCTCGTCGAGGGTGGCGATGTCGTGGAAGCCTTGGGCGAGCGCGTGCTGGGTCGCGTGCTGTCCGAATCGGTTCTGAAGCCGGGCACCGAGGAAGTGCTCATCGAGAAGAACACGCAGCTGGACGAAGTACTCGTGCGCACGCTGGAGGCCGAGGGCGTCGACCAGCTGATGGTGCGTTCGCCCATCACCTGCCGGACGCGTTTCGGCGTGTGCGCCAACTGCTACGGGCGCGATCTTGCCCGCGGCCGCACCATCAGCATCGGCGAGGCGGTCGGCGTGATCGCCGCGCAGTCGATCGGCGAGCCGGGCACGCAGCTGACCATGCGTACCTTCCACATCGGCGGCGCGGCCTCCCGGGCAGCGGCGGCGAGCAGCGTGGATGTGCGCAACAAGGGCGTGATCCGCTTCCATCACATCAAGACCGTGAACCACGAGAAGGGCCACCTGGTCGCGGTGTCCCGTTCGGGCGAAATCGGCGTGGTCGATGACTACGGCCGCGAGCGCGAGCGCTACAAGATCCCCTACGGCGCCATGATCAGCGTCAAGGAAGGCGATGTGGTGACCGGCGGCCAGGTCGTGGCCACCTGGGATCCGCATACCCACCCGGTCGTGACCGAAGTGGGCGGGTTCCTGAAGTTCCAGGACTTCGTCGACGGGCTCACCGTGACGACCCAGCTGGACGAGGTCACGGGCCTGTCCTCCACCGTGGTGCTGGACAACAAGCAGCGCGGCGGCAAGGAACTGCGTCCGACCATCAAGCTGGTGAACGCCAAGGGCAAGGAAATCACCTTCGCGAACACCGAGATTCCGGCCGTGTACACGCTGCCCGCCGGCGCGCTGATCTCACTGTCGGACGGTGCACGCATGTCGATCGGCGATGTCATCGCCCGCATCCCGCAGGAGTCCTCCAAGACCCGCGACATCACCGGCGGTCTGCCGCGCGTCGCGGATCTGTTCGAAGCCCGCAAACCTAAGGACCCGGCCATCCTGGCCGAAGTCTCCGGCACCGTGAGTTTCGGCAAGGAGACCAAGGGCAAGCGCCGCCTGATCATCACCTCCGAGGACACCACCAAGTACGAGGAGCTGATCCCCAAGTGGCGCCAGCTGAACGTGTTCGAGGGTGAAACCGTCGAGCGCGGTGAGGTGATCGCGGACGGCGAGCCCAACCCCCACGACATCCTGCGGCTGCAGGGCGTCGAGGCCCTGGCCAACTACCTGGTTCGCGAGATCCAGGACGTGTACCGCCTGCAGGGTGTGAAGATCAACGACAAGCACATCGAGGTGATCATCCGCCAGATGCTGCGCAAGACCGAGGTGCTGGACCCGCGTGACACCGCGCTGCTGCGCGGCGAGCAGCTGGACCGCGGCCGGGCCCGGGACCTGAACGACAAGCTCGAGCAGGACGGCAAGTCCCCGGCCAAGCTGCAGCCGGTGCTGCTGGGCATCACCAAGGCGTCGCTCGCCACGGAATCCTTCATCTCGGCGGCCTCCTTCCAGGAGACCACCCGCGTGCTGACGGAAGCTGCGGTCCGGGGCCTGAAGGATGACCTGCGCGGCTTGAAGGAAAACGTCATCGTCGGGCGCCTGATCCCGGCAGGCACGGGCTTCGCGGCCCATGCCCACCGCCGGCGCAAGCACGAGGACACCCCCCATCGCACCTTCATGGATGTGGGCGGCGGACTGCCCGATGCGGAAGAAACCAGTGCGCCGGAGGAAGAGAGCAGCCCGGCCGGCTAGGGGCTAACCGGTTGACACGATAGAGGTCGGTACCTAGAATCGCCGGCCTTTATCGGTTCCGGCCGTCACTCGCCGTGCCGTAAACAGCGCCTTTATGTTGCACCGGGCCGTCTTATCCAGACGGCCCGGTGTTTCGTCTAAGGCGTAACAAGTTGTATTTTGGAGAATTAATGGCCACCACAGGTCAGCTCATCCGGCAGCCGAGAAGCTCCGGGGCGGAAAAAACGAAGGTGCCGGCACTCGGGGCTGCTCCCCAGAAGCGCGGCGTCTGCACGCGCGTCTACACCGTCACCCCGAAGAAGCCCAATTCGGCCCTGCGCAAGGTGTGCCGCGTGCGCCTCACCAACGGCTACGAAGTCACCAGCTACATCGGCGGTGAGGGCCACAACCTGCAGGAGCACTCGGTGGTGCTGATCCGCGGGGGCCGCGTGAAGGATCTGCCGGGCGTGCGCTACCACACGGTGCGTGGCTCCCTGGACTGCGCCGGCGTCGCCGCGCGCAAGCAGAGTCGTTCCAAGTACGGCGCCAAGCGCCCGAAGAAGTGATCCGGTAAGGAATTAACCATGTCGCGCAGAGCACAAGCTCCCGTCCGAGTCATTCTCCCGGACCCCAAGTACAGCAACCTGATGCTGGCCAAGTTCATGAACGTCATCATGAAGAGCGGCAAGAAGTCCGCCGCCGAACGCATCATCTACGGCGCCCTGGATCGCATCGCCGAGAAGACCGGCAAGAAGGGCCCCGAGGCCATCGAAGTGCTGTCGACCGCGCTCGACAACGTGAAGCCGGTGGTCGAGGTGAAGTCCCGCCGGGTCGGCGGCGCCACCTACCAGGTGCCCGTCGAAGTGCGTTCCACCCGTCGCCAGACGCTCGCCATGCGCTGGATGATCGAAGCCGCCCGCGCGCGCTCCGAGAAGTCCATGGCCTTCCGCCTGGCCCATGAGCTGATGGATGCCGCCGAGAGCCGCGGTTCCGCCGTGCGCAAGCGCGAGGACACCCACCGCATGGCGGAGGCCAACAAGGCCTTTGCGCACTACCGCTGGTAATGATCGGCGTAGCGCCGCTTGAACCGTGCCCCGCACAACCCCCATAGAGCGCTATCGCAACATCGGCATCTCTGCGCACATCGACGCGGGGAAGACGACCACGACTGAGCGCATCCTGTTCTACACGGGGGTCTCGCACAAAATCGGCGAGGTGCATGACGGAGCCGCCGTCATGGACTACATGGAGCAGGAGCAGGAGCGCGGCATCACCATCACGGCGGCCGCCACCACCTGTTTCTGGAAGGGCATGGACGGCACCTTCCCGCAGCACCGCATCAACATCATCGATACCCCGGGGCATGTCGACTTCACCATCGAAGTCGAGCGCAGCCTGCGGGTGCTCGACAGCGCCGTGGCGCTGTTCTGCGCCGTCTCCGGCGTGCAGCCCCAGTCCGAGACGGTCTGGCGGCAGAT
Organism: uncultured Pseudomonadota bacterium; assembly: GCA_963726995.1. Classification (GTDB taxonomy): domain Bacteria; phylum Pseudomonadota; class Gammaproteobacteria; order Steroidobacterales; family Steroidobacteraceae; genus DAIDKA01. The sequence continues at coordinate 144,940 of CAVSEP010000006.1, read as the reverse complement.
GAACCGCTACGCCGTACCGCGCATCGCCTTCATCAACAAGATGGACCGCGCGGGGGCCGACTTCTTCCGCTGCGTCGAGCAGATCAGGACCCGCCTGCGCGGCAACCCCGTGCCCATCCAGATCCCGATCGGCGCGGAGGAGAAGTTCGAGGGCGTGGTCGACCTGATCCGCATGAAGGCCATCTACTGGGACATGGAAACCCAGGGGATGAAGTTCGAATACGGCGAGATTCCCGAAGAACTGCGCGCGCAGGCCAACCGCTACCGCACGCTGATGATCGAGGCGGCCGCCGAGGGCAACGAGGCCCTGACCAACAAGTACCTGGAAGGCGCGACGCTTTCGGACGAGGAGATCCGCTCGGGCCTGCGGCTGCGTTCGATCCGCAACGAGATCGTGCTGTGCATGCTGGGCACCGCCTTCAAGAACAAGGGCGTGCAGGCGCTGCTGGATGCCATCATCGAATTCATGCCCTCGCCGGTGGAAATGCCGCCCATCAAGGGCTTGGGTCCCCGCGGGGAGGTCGAGACCCGCTTGCCTAACGACGATGCGCCGTTTGCGGCGCTGGCCTTCAAGATCCTCAATGACCCCTTCGTCGGCAACCTGACCTTCTTCCGCGTCTATTCGGGCACGCTGCATACCAATGACACCGTGTTCGTGCCCATCAAGGAGAAGAAGGAACGCATCGGCCGGCTGCTGCAGATGCACGCCAGCGAGCGCACGGAACTGAAGGAGGTGCGCGCCGGGGACATCGCCGCCGCGGTGGGCCTGAAGGATGTGATCACCGGGGATACGCTGTGCGACCTGGACAAGCAGATCACGCTGGAGAAGATCGTGTTCCCGGCGCCGGTGATTTCGGTGGCCATCGAGCCGCGCACCAAGGTCGATCAGGAAAAGATGGGCATGGCGCTGCAGCGCCTCGCCAAGGAGGATCCCTCCTTTCGCATGAGCACCGATCCTGAGTCCGGCCAGACGATCATCGCCGGCATGGGCGAGCTGCACCTGGAAATCATCGTCGATCGCATGAAGCGCGAGTTCAAGGTCGAGGCCAACGTGGGCAAGCCCCAGGTGGCCTATCGCGAGACCATCCGCGGCACCGTCGAATCGGAAGGCAAGTTCGTGCGCCAGTCCGGCGGCCGCGGCCAGTACGGCCATGTATGGCTGAAGCTCGAGCCCAATGAACAGGGCAAGGGCTATGAGTTCATCAACGGCATCGTCGGCGGTACCGTGCCGCGCGAGTTCATTCCGGCCATCGACAAGGGCATCAAGGAAGCGGTCGAGACCGGGGTGATGGCGGGCTACCCTGTCGTGGACGTGAAGGTCACGCTGTTCGACGGTTCCTACCACGATGTCGATTCGAACGAGATGGCCTTCAAGATCGCCGGCTCCATGGGTTTCAAGGACGGCTTTCGCCGTGCGAAACCCGTGATTCTCGAGCCCATCATGAAGGTCGAAGTGGTCACTCCCGAGGAGTACTCAGGAGACGTCATCGGGGATCTGAATCGCCGGCGCGGGCAGATCACCGGCATGGAAGACTCGGCAGCGGGCAAGGCCATCCTGGCCGACGTCCCGCTCGCCGAGATGTTCGGCTACGCCACGACCGTGCGCTCCATGAGCCAGGGTCGCGCGACCTTCACGATGGAGTTTTCCAAGTACGTCGAAGTGCCGCCGAACATCGCAGACTCAATCATCAAATACTAATCAGCTTGCCGCACGAGAGGATTCCCACATGTCGAAAGAAAAATTTGAACGCACCAAGCCGCACGTGAACGTGGGGACGATCGGGCACGTGGATCACGGCAAGACGACGCTGACGGCGGCGTTGACGAAGGTGATGGCCGAGACCTACGGCGGTCAGTTCATGGCGTACGACCAGATTGACAAGGCCCCTGAGGAGAAGGCGCGCGGCATCACGATTTCCACGGCGCACGTGGAGTACCAGAGCAAGGAGCGCCACTACGCGCACGTGGACTGCCCGGGACATGCCGACTACGTGAAGAACATGATCACGGGTGCCGCGCAGATGGACGGGGCGATCCTGGTGGTTTCGGCCGCGGATGGCCCGATGCCGCAGACGCGCGAGCACATCCTGCTGGCCCGCCAGGTGGGCGTGCCCTACATCGTCGTGTTCATGAACAAGGCGGACATGGTGGATGACAAGGAGCTCTTGGAGCTGGTGGAGATGGAGGTGCGGGAGCTGCTGACCCTCTACAAGTTCCCCGGGGACACGACCCCGATCGTGATCGGCTCGGCGCTGAAGGCGCTGGAGGGCGACAAGTCCGAGATCGGCGTGCCGGCGGTGGTGAAGCTGGTGGCGGAGATGGACCGGTACATCCCGGTGCCCAAGCGTGAGATCGACAAGCCCTTCCTGATGCCGGTGGAGGATGTGTTCTCGATCTCCGGTCGCGGCACGGTGGTGACGGGGCGCATCGAGCGCGGCATCGTGAAGGTGAACGATGAAGTGGAGATCGTGGGCCTGAAGGACACGGCCAAGACCATCTGCACCGGGGTGGAGATGTTCAGGAAGCTGCTGGACGAGGGTCGCGCCGGGGACAACGTGGGCGTGCTGCTGCGCGGCACCAAGCGCGAGGAAGTCGAGCGCGGCCAGGTGCTGGCCAAGCCCGGCAGCATCACCCCGCACACGCAGTTTGAGTCGGAAGTGTACGTGCTGACCAAGGAAGAGGGCGGGCGGCACACCCCGTTCTTCAAGGGGTATCGGCCGCAGTTCTACTTCCGCACGACGGACGTGACGGGTAACGTGCAGCTGCCGGAAGGCGTCGAGATGGTGATGCCCGGGGATAACATCAAGATGGTGGTGGAGCTGATCAGCCCGATTGCGATGGATGAGGGGCTGCGCTTCGCCATCCGCGAAGGCGGCAAGACCGTGGGCGCCGGTGTGGTCGCCAAGGTCATCAAGTAATTACAGGATTAAAGTAAAATGGCCAACCAGAACATCCGTATCCGCCTGAAGGCGTTCGACCACCGTCTGATCGACAACTCGGCTCGCGAGATCGTCGAGACGGCCAAGCGCACCGGCGCCACCGTCAAGGGCCCCGTGCCCCTGCCGACCAAGATGGAACGCTTCACCCTGCTGGTCTCCCCGCACTCCGACAAGGATGCGCGCGACCAGTTCGAGCTGCGCACCCACAAGCGCCTGATGGACATCCTGAACCCCACCGACAAGACGGTGGACGCGCTGATGAAGCTGGAGCTGCCGGCCGGCGTCGACGTTCAGATCAAGCTGAACTAGGGCTTTTAAGGCCCAAAACGCCCGAAACGGCCCGATGGGCCGGTTTTCGGGCTTGTGCACGGCGGGGTCGCTTCGTATACTGCGCGACCTTTTCCGCCGGGGGGCAACCCCGAGGCGGTTTTGCTGCGAAAGCAGCGTCGGGCGAGGTTGGCGGTCAAAAGGACGCCAAGACCACTCGAGAATCCTGCGGCCGGTCCGGCTCGCAGGGGTCTTGCGTGGACTTTCCTCCACCGGATGAACCTTACGGATGTGAACAGGCGCCGCCTTAAAGAGGGTGTCTGGGCACCAGTTTTTGTGAATTTCAGCCCATGAAAAACTCTATAGGTCTGGTCGGTCGCAAGGCGGGTATGACGCGGGTGTTTACGGACGCCGGCGAGACCATCCCCGTGACCGTCATCGAAGTGCTGCCCAACCGCGTCACGCAGCTGAAATCCAAGGAAACCGACGGCTACCGCGCCGTGCAGGTCGCCTTCGGCACCAAGCGCCCCCAGCTGCTCTCCAAGGCGGCCACCGGGCACCTGGCGAAGGCTGCCGTGAGCCCGGGCCGGGGTCTGATGGAATTCCGCCTCACCGAGGGTGAGGGTGCGGACCTGAAGGAAGGCGCCACGCTGACGGTTGACCGGTTCAAGGTTGGCGAAATCGTCGACGTCACCGGCACCACCATCGGCAAGGGCTTCGCCGGCACCATGAAGCGCCACAACTTCGGCGGCCACCATGCCACCCACGGCGTGTCCCTGGCCCACCGCACCCCCGGCTCCATCGGCCAGCGCCAGACGCCGGGCCGGGTGTTCCAGGGCAAGCGCATGTCGGGCCATATGGGTGTTGTGCGTCGCACCATCGAAAATCTGAAAGTGGTCGAAGTGGACCTGGAGCGCAACCTCCTCCTGATCCGCGGCGCCGTGCCGGGTTCCGAGGGTGGCCAGGTGATCGTGCGCAGCTCCGTGAAGGCCCAGCGCCAGGCCGGCCGCAAGACGATTGCGCCGACCAAGCAGGCCCCTGCCGGCAAGGCGCCCAACCCGGCCAAGGCCGGGAAGAAGTAGGACATCATGAAGTTGAAAATCGTCAGCGGGGGCGCCGAGCTGAATGTGTCCGAGGCCACCTTCGGCCAGGAATACAACGAGACCCTGGTGCACCAGGTCGTGGTCGCCTACCGCAATGCCGGCCGCGCCGGCACCAAGCGCCAGAAGTCGCGCGCCGAAGTGCGCGGCGGCGGCAAGAAGCCCCATGCCCAGAAGGGCACGGGCCAGGCCCGCGCCGGTTCCAGCCGCTCGCCCATCTGGCGCGGCGGCGGCATGACCTTCGCGTCCCGGCCGCGGGATTTCTCGCAGAAGGTCAATCGCAAGATGTACCGCGGCGCGATCCGCTCCATGCTCTCCGAGCTGGTGCGTCAGGATCGCCTGCTGGTCACCGATGAGATCGCGCTGGAGGCCCCGAAGACGCGCCTGCTCGCGAACAAGCTGTCCACCTGGTCGTTGAGCAACGTGCTCATCGTCGTGGAGGCCCTCGATGAGAAGCTGTTCCTGGCGGCCCGCAACCTGCCGCATGTCGAACTGATCGAAGTCGCGCAGTTGAATCCCCTGTCGCTGGTGGATCACGAGCGCGTGCTGATGACCGTGGGCGCGGTCAAGCTGCTCGAGGAGAGGTTCCAGTGAACCGCGAACAACTCATGAACGTCCTGCTGGCCCCGCACGTCACCGAGAAAACGTCCACCGCCATGCAGAACCACAACCAGTACTGCTTCCGCGTGCAGCGGCGCGCCACCAAGCCCGACATCAAGGCCGCCGTGGAGCTGATGTTCGAAGTCAAGGTCGAGGGCGTGCAGGTGGTGAACGAGCCGGGCAAGGCCCGCAAGTTCGGCAAGCTGCAGGGCCGTACCCAGGACTGGAAGAAAGCGTATGTCAGCCTGGCGCAGGGCCAGACGATTGATTACGAAGCCAAGGCAAAGGCTTAAGAACCATGTCACTCATCAAGTTCAAGCCGACATCTCCCGGTACTCGCACCGTCGTTCGCATCGACCGCTCGCACCTGCACAAGGGTGACCCGTACGCGCCGCTGACCGTGGCGCAGAACAAGACCGGCGCGCGCAACCATTTCGGCCGCATCACCACCCGGCACATCGGCGGTGGGTCGCGCCAGAAGTACCGCATCATCGACTTCAAGCGCGACAAGGACGGCATCTCAGGCGTCGTCGAGCGGGTCGAATACGATCCGAACCGTACCGCGCACATCGCACTGGTCCTGTACACCGACGGCGAGCGTCGCTACATCCTGGCCACCAAGGGCATGGCCAGCGGCGATGAAGTGCGCAGCGGCTCGGATTCCCCGATCAAGTCCGGCAACGCCATGACGCTGCGGCACGTGCCGGTGGGCTCCACCGTGCACAACGTGGAACTGAAGCCCGGCAAGGGCGGCCAGCTGGCCCGCAGCGCCGGCTCCTCGGTGCAGTACACCTCCCGCGAAGGCCTGTACGCGTTCCTGAGATTGAAGTCCGGTGAGTCGCGCAAGGTGCACATCGACTGCCGCGCGACCTTAGGCGAAGTCAGCAACGACGAGCACAACCTGCGCAGCTACGGCAAGGCCGGCGCGATGCGCTGGCGCGGCGTGCGCCCGACGGTGCGCGGACTTGCCATGAACCCGGTGGATCACCCGCACGGCGGCGGCGAGGGCAAGTCCGGCCAGGGCAACCCGCACCCCGTCTCGCCCTGGGGCTGGAACACCAAGGGCAAGAAGACCCGCAACAACAAGCGCACGGACAACATGATCGTGCAGCGTCGCAAGAACAAGGTGCGTTGAGGAACATATGCCGCGTTCAACGAAGAAGGGCCCGTTTGTCGACCTGCATCTGGCGAAGAAAGTGCAGGTCGCCGCTGCCCGCAACGACCGCAAGCCGATCAAGACCTGGTCGCGCCGCTCGATGATCGTGCCGGACATGGTCGGACTCACGATTGCCGTCCACAACGGCCGACAGCACATTCCGGTGCTGGTCTCCGAGAACATGGTCGGCCACAAGCTCGGTGAATTCGCGCCCACCCGCACCTTCAAGTCCCATTCGGGCGACAAGAAGGTCGAGGCGGCGGCCTAGAGGCGACCATGGAAGTATCAGCAACACTGCGCCACGCGCGCATCTCACCGCAGAAGTGTCGCCTGGTGGCGGACACGGTTCGCGGCCAGCCCGTCAACACGGCGCTCAACGTCCTGAAGTTCATGCCCAAGAAGGGCGCGGAACTGGTCTACAAGGTCCTGTGGTCGGCCATCGCCAACGCGCAGGAGAACAAGGGCCTGGACGTGGATGATCTGAAGGTGGCGCGCATCCTGATCGATGAGGCGCCGACATTGAAGCGTTTTGCCGCCCGCGCCAAAGGCCGCGGCACCCGTATCGTCAAACGCAACAGCCACATCACCGTGGCCGTGAGCGACGGCAGGAAGGACTAAGGCATGGGTCAGAAGGTCAATCCGCTCGGCATCCGCCTTGGCATCACCCGCGACTGGACGTTGAAGTGGTATGCCGACAGGAAGCAGTTCCCGTTGCTCATCCACACGGATTTCCGCGTGCGCCAGTTCCTGCACAAGCGGCTCCTCGAGGCCTCCGTGAGCCGCATCCTGATCGAACGCGCCGCCAAGAAGGTGAACATCACCATCCAGACCGCGCGTCCGGGCATCGTGATCGGCAAGAAGGGCGAGGACATCGAAAAGCTCCGTCAGGCGACCGCAAAGCTCTTGGCCATGAACGTCAATGACGTGCGGCTGAACATCGCCGAGATCAGAAAGCCGGAGCTGGATTCGCAGCTGGTGGCCGACAGCATCGCGCAGCAGATCGAGAAGCGCGTGATGTTCCGCCGCGCCATGAAGCGCGCCGTGATGAGCACCATGCGCTCCGGCGCCCTGGGCGTGAAGGTGCGCGTCTCCGGTCGCCTGAACGGCGCCGAAATCGCGCGCACCGAGTGGTCGCGCGAGGGTCGCGTGCCGCTGCACACCTTCCGTGCGGACATCGACTACGGCCTGGCCGAAGCGCACACCACCTACGGCGTCATCGGCGTGAAGGTGTGGATCTTCAAGGGCGAGGTGTTCGAGGCCGCGCGTCCGGAAGCCCCGGCTGAAGCGGCGACCGAGGCCGGCGCGCCGGCTGCCGGCGCCGACCAGCCGACGGCCGCTTAAGAGAATTCGATAGAGCGTAGATCATGCTGCAGCCCAAGCGCACCAAGTACCGCAAACAGTTCAAAGGCCGCAATACCGGCCTCGCCCAGCGTGGCAGCTCGGTGGCCTTCGGCGATTTCGGCCTGAAGACCACCAGCCGCGCGCGCATGACCGCCCGCGAGATCGAGGCGGCGCGCCGCGCCATGGCCCGCTACGTCAAGCGCGGCGGCCAGATCTGGATCCGGGTGTTCCCGGACGTGCCGATTTCCAAGAAGCCCCTGGAAGTGCGCATGGGCAGCGGCAAGGGCAACGTGGAGTACTGGATTGCCAAGGTGCAGCCCGGCAAGGTGCTCTTCGAGATGGAAGGAGTGGATGAGGTGACGGCCCGCGAGGCGTTCCGCCTGGCCGGCTCCAAGCTCTCCGTGTCGACGGCATTCGTGAAACGGCAGGTTCGATAAATGGACGCCAAGGAATTGCGGACGAAGTCCGCCGCCGAGCTCGCCGACGAGCTCATCAAGCTGCGCAAGGAACAGTTCGCCCTGCGCATGCAGCGAGCGACCGGCCAGGCCGTCAAGCCCGACCAGTTCGGCAAGGTTCGCAAGAACGTTGCGCGGCTGAAGACGGTGCTGCACCAAAACGCCCAAGTCGGCGCTGGAGTGAAGAAGTGACGGTAGAAGCAAAGGGCCAACGCACCCTCACGGGTCGCGTGGTCAGCACCAAGATGCAGAAGACCATCGCCGTGGAAATCGAGCGGCTGGTTCGCCATGGCACGTACGGCAAGTTCATCCGCCGCACGACCAAGCTGCTGGCGCATGACGAGGAAGGCAAGGTCAAGGAGGGCGACACCGTCGTCATCGTGCCCTGCCGCCCGCTGTCGCGTCACAAGTCCTGGAAGGTCCTCTCGGTGACCGCCCAGTCACAGGGCGGCTGAGGAACAAGCCATGATTCAGACGCAAACCATCCTCAATGCCGCCGACAACAGCGGCGCCAAGACACTGATGTGCATCAAGGTCCTGGGCGGCTCGAAACGCCGCTATGCCACCGTTGGCGACGTGATCAAGGTCAGCGTCAAGGATGCGATCCCGCGTGGCAAGGTCAAGAAGGGCGAGGTGTATGACGCCGTCGTCGTACGCACGGCCCATGGTGTGCGCCGCCCGGATGGTTCACTGATCCGCTTCGACGGCAATGCGGCGGTGCTGCTGACCCAGAAACTCGAGCCGATCGGCACCCGCATCTTCGGGCCCGTGACGCGCGAGCTGCGCAGCACGCAGTTCATGAAGATCATCTCCCTGGCGCCGGAAGTGCTGTGAGGCAGTCATGAGAAAGTTTCGAAAAGGCGATCAGGTGGTGGTGATTACCGGCCGCGACAAGGGCCGGCAGGGTGCCGTGATCCTCGTTCCCGACGACGAGCATGTCGTCGTGGAGGGCATCAACACGGTCAAGCGCCACACGCGCCCGAATCCCCAGGCCAACAAGCCCGGCGGCATCATTTCCAAGGAAATGCCGCTGCACGTGGCGAAGATTGCGATCTGGAATCCGGCCACCAAGAAGGCCGATCGGGTCGGCTTCAAGGTGCTGGCGGATGGCAAGAAGGTACGCAGTTTCAGATCGAACGGAGAGATGCTCGACGCCTAGTGCGTCGGTCAATCTGAATAAAGCCCTATGGCAAGACTACATCAGTTCTACCGCGACACCGTGGTGCCGAAGCTCAAGGCCGACTTGGCTCTGACCAATCCCATGGAAGTGCCGAAGATCACCAAGATCACGGTCAACATGGGCGTGGGTGAGGCCGTGGCCGATCGCAAGGTGATGGACGCCGCGGTCGGCGACATGACCAAGATCACCGGCCAGAAGCCCCTCATCTGCAAGTCCCGCAAGTCGATCGCCTCCTTCAAGCTGCGCGAGGGCCTGGCCATCGGCTGCAAGGTGACGCTGCGCGGAGAGCGCATGTACGAGTTCCTGGACCGGCTGATCAGCATTGCGATTCCGCGTATCCGCGATTTCCGCGGTGTCTCGCCGCGCGCCTTCGATGGCCGCGGCAACTACACCCTGGGCGTCAAGGAACAGATCATTTTCCCCGAGATCCAGTACGACCAGGTCGACCAGATCCGGGGCATGGACATCACGATCACGACGACGGCGACCGACAACAAACAGGGTCGGGCGCTGCTCGAGGCTTTCAACTTCCCGTTCCGGAAGTAAGAGGTTTAAGAAGGCTATGGCGAAGACGAACATGGTCGAGCGCGACAAGCGGCGCACCAAAATCGTGAAGAAGTACGCGGTCAGGCGTGCGGCGTTGAAGGAGGCGATCCGAAGCCCCAAGACGTCGCATGAGGACCGCCTTGCTGCCCAGGCGCAGCTGCAGGCGTTGCCGCGGGATGCGAGTCCGTCGCGCCAGCGCAATCGATGTGCGATCACCGGCCGCTCGCGCGGCGTGTATCGCAAGTTTGGTCTGGCCCGCGTGAAGATCCGTGAAGTCGCGAATCGCGGCGAGATCCCCGGCCTGACCAAGGCGAGCTGGTAAGGAAATAGCCGCATGAGCATGACCGATCCCATCGCCGATCTGCTGACCCGAATCCGTAACGGGCAGACCGCGCGCAAACCCGAAGTGAGCATGGCCTCCTCGAAGTTGAAGACCGCGATCGCGCGCGTCCTGAAGGAGGAAGGCTACGTCGCGGATGTCCGCCTCGAATCCGAGGGGCAGAAGACGACGCTCACCATCGGCCTCAAGTATTACGACGGCCGTCCGGTCATCGACCGGCTGGAGCGCGTCAGCCGTCCGGGCCTGCGCATCTACCGCGGCAAGGACGAGCTGCCGAAGGTCTTAGGGGGCATGGGCACCGTGATCGTCTCCACGCCGCATGGCGTGATGACCGACAAGCAGGCCCGTTCCATCGGACAGGGCGGCGAAGTCCTGTGCATCGTGGCCTAACGGACAGTCAAGTTATGAGCAGAGTTGCAAAAGCCCCCGTCGCACTGCCCCAGGGCGTGACGGCGACCATTTCGGCCCAGCAGGTCACCATCAAGGGCGCCAAGGGTTCCTTGAGCCTGGGGCTCAAGAGCGGCGTGACCGTGGAGCAGGCCGAGAAGGCGCTGAACGTCAAGTACACGGCCGACGATGCGGTCCGCATGCAGGCGGGCGCCACCCGGGCGCACCTGGCCAACATGGTGGAAGGCGTGTCCAAGGGCTTCGAGCGCAAGCTCGAACTGCAGGGCGTCGGTTATCGCGCGCAGGCGCAGGGCAAGGTGCTGAACCTGACCTTAGGCTACTCGCACCCGGTGAATTTCGCGGTCCCCGATGGCATCAGCATCGAGACCCCGACCCAGACCGAAATCGTCATCAAGGGCATCGATCGCCAGGTCGTCGGCGAGACCGCCGCGAAGATTCGCGCCTATCGCCCGCCGGAGCCCTACAAGGGCAAGGGCGTGCGCTACGCCGGCGAGAAGATCGAGCTGAAGGAAGGCAAGAAGAAATGAGCGCGATCACCAAGAAGGACCGGCGTCTGCGCCGTGCCGTCAAGACGCGTCAGCACATCCGGGAGCTCGGCGCCCCTCGCCTGTCCGTGCATCGCACGCCGCAGCATATCTATGCGCAGCTGACCGACGCCGCCGGCGCCAAGGTGCTGGCCGCGGCCTCGACCCTGCAGGATGCGGTGAAGACGGGCCTGAAGAACACCGGCAACGTGGAGGCGGCCAAGGCCGTCGGCCGCGCCATCGCAGAGCGCGCCAAGGCGGCAGGCTTCACCAAGGTCGCCTTCGACCGTTCCGGTTTCCAGTATCACGGTCGCGTCAAAGCATTGGCCGACGCCGCTCGCGAAGCGGGCCTTGAGTTCTAAGCAGGTAACCCAATCATGGCAAGACCAGAAAGAGGACGAGAATCGACGGATGAGTTCGTCGAGAAACTCGTCGCCGTCAACCGCACCGCCAAGGTCGTCAAGGGAGGCCGGCAGTTCGGCTTTACCGCCCTGACGGTCGTCGGCGATGGCGCGGGCCGGGTGGGCTTTGGGTTCGGCAAGGCGCGCGAAGTGCCGGTCGCCATCTCCAAGGCCATGGCCCAGGCGCGCAAGAACATGATCAACGTGGCGTTGCGCAACGACACGCTGCACTACGCGGTCCGCGGCACCCACGGGGCGACCCGCGTGCTGATGCAGCCGGCCTCGGATGGTACCGGGGTCATCGCCGGCGGCGGCATGCGCGCGGTGCTGGAGTGCGTCGGAGTCCGTAACGTGCTGGCCAAGAGTTATGGTTCACGCAACCCCATCAACGTGGTGCGCGCGACCATCGAGGCGCTCTCCAAGGTGCGCTCGCCCGAGGAGATCGCGGCCAAGCGCGGCAAGACCCTCTCGGAGCTGACGGCATGAACATCGCCGGCCCGGGGTCCGTGAAAGTGACGCTGGTCAAGAGCCTCAACGGGCAGCTGGCCAGCATCGTGGCTTCGGTGCGAGGCCTGGGGCTGCGCAAGCCGCACCAGAGCGTGACCGTCGTCGGTACGCCGCAGAACCGCGGCATGATCAACGCGGCAGTGCACCTGCTGAAAGTTGAAGAGGCTTAAGAGATGGCCATGCGACTGAATGAAATGGCGCCCGCCCCCGGCTCCAGGCACAACCGCCTGCGGGTGGGACGCGGCGCATCGGCCGGCCAGGGCAAGACCTGCGGTCGCGGCGTCAAGGGACAGCGCGCCCGCAAGGGCGGCTACCACAAGGTCGGCTTCGAAGGCGGCCAGATGCCGCTGCAGCGCCGCTTGCCGAAGGTGGGCTTCCGTTCGGCCATGAAGGCGACCCGCGCCGAAGTGCGCCTCTCGGAGCTTGCCAAGGTGGAAGGCACGGTCATCGATCTGGCGGCGCTCAAGGCCGCGGATGTCGTGGCGGTGGAGGCTGAAGTCGCCAAGGTGGTGCTCTCCGGCACCATCACCCGCGCCGTGACCTTGAAGGGCATCGGCGCCACCAAGGGCGCCCTCGCAGCCATCGTGGCCGCGGGCGGCACGGTCGAGGCGGCCCCGGCGCCCGCCAAGGTCACCAAGTTGAAGGCCAAGTAAGGGAACGCGCGGCACAGTGGCAACCAGCACGAACAGCAGTCCGGCCAATGCGCTCGGGGAAGCCTCACGCTTCTCCGAGATACGCGGCCGCCTGTTCTTCCTGATCGCGGGCATGGTCGTCTACCGCATCGGCACCTTCATCCCGGTGCCGGGCATCAACCCGGATGCCGTGGCGCGCTTCTTCCAGGACCAGTCCAACGGCATCCTCGGGATCGCGAACATGTTCTCCGGCGGCGCGCTGCAGCGCCTGTCGATCTTCGCCATGGGCGTGATGCCCTACATCTCCGCCTCCATCATCATCCAGATGATGTCGATGGTGGTGCCGACGCTGATGGAACTGCGCAAGGAAGGCGAGTCCGGCCGGCGCAAGATCACCGAATACACCCGTTATGGCACCGTGATCCTGGCGGCCTTCCAGTCCTTCGCCGCGGCGGTCGCCCTGCAGGCCAACCACATGGTGCTCGCCGGCGGACCGATGTGGCTGATGACGGCCACCATCACCATGACCACCGGCACCCTGTTCCTGATGTGGCTGGGCGAGCAGATCACCGAGCGCGGCATCGGCAACGGCATCTCCATGCTGATCCTCTCCGGCATCGTGGCGGGGCTGCCCAATGCCCTCGGCAATACCTTCAACGCCGTCAGCACCGGGGAAATGTCCGGTCCCTTCTTCCTGCTGCTGGTGATCGTGGTGCTGGGCGTCACCGGCTTCGTGGTGTTCGTGGAGCGTGCGCAGCGGCGTATTCCGGTCAACTACGCCAAGCGCCAGGTCGGACGGCGCATGTTCGCCGGCCAGAACAGCCACCTGCCGTTCAAGCTCAACATGTCGGGCGTGATCCCGCCGATCTTCGCCTCCAGCATCCTGCTGTTCCCGGCGACCATCGCGAACTTCCTGGGCGGCAGTTCCACCGGCAAGACCGGCGAGATCCTGCAGAAGATCGCCAATTCGCTGGGCTACGGGCAGCCCGCGCACCTGGTGGTCTACGCGGTGCTGATCCTGTTCTTCTGCTTCTTCTACACCGCGCTGGTGTTCAACTCGCGCGACACCGCGCAGAACCTGCAGAAGTCCGGTGCCTTCATCCCCGGCATCCGCCCCGGTCTGCAGACCGGCGAATACATCGACAAGGTGCTCTCACGCCTGACGCTGTGGGGTGCCCTGTACGTCGCGGGGGTGTGCCTGCTGCCGGAATTCCTGGTCTCCTCCCAGGGCGTTCCGTTCCAGTTCGGCGGCACCTCGCTGATGATCGTGGTGGTGGTAGTGATGGATTTCATGTCGCAGCTGCAGGCTCACATGATGTCCCATCAGTATCCGGGCCTGCTCAAGAAGGCGAACCTGCTCGGCTACGGCCGCACAGGGGCGGGCGGCTGACGCCTCAAGCGCCGAAATTTACGGAACATCCTCATGAAAGTACGTCCATCCGTCAAAAAGATCTGCAAGAACTGCAAGATCGTGCGCCGTCGGCGCGTGGTCTATGTGATCTGCAGCGACCAGCGCCACAAGCAAAGACAGGGTTGAACCAATGGCTCGCATAGCCGGCATCAATATTCCGATGAACAAGCACGTGTGGGTGGGCTTGCAGCACATCTACGGCGTGGGCCGCACCCGTGCGGTCGAGACCTGCGTGGCTGCCGGGGTCGACCCGCACACCCGCGTCAAGGACCTGACCGAGCCGGAGGTGAATGCCCTGCGCTCGCAGATCGCGAAGTTCGCCGTCGAAGGCGACCTGCGCCGCGAAGTGTCGATGAACATCAAGCGCCTGATGGACCTGGGTTCCTACCGGGGCATCCGGCATCGTCGCGGACTCCCCGTCCGCGGCCAGCGTACCAAGACCAATGCGCGTACACGCAAGGGCCCGCGCAAGCAGGCCGTCAAGCTGAACGCACCGCCGGGCAAGGCGTAACGAGGCAACACGATAATGGCCGAACAGAAACAACCGCAGGCCGCGGCGAACCCCGCCCAGACCGGCGGTCCGAAGAAGCCGAAGAAGCTGCGCAAGAACGTGCTCGACGGGATCGCGCACGTGCACGCCAGCTTCAACAACACCATCATCACGATCACCGATCGGCAGGGCAACACGCTGTCCTGGGCGACCTCGGGCGGTTGTGGCTTCCGCGGCTCGCGCAAGAGCACGCCGTTCGCCGCGCAGGTCGCCGCCGAGAAGGCGGGAGTGGCCGCGCAGGAGCATGGCCTGAAGAATGTCGAAGTGCGCGTGGGCGGACCCGGCCCCGGTCGCGAATCGGCCGTGCGGGCGCTGAACACCTGCGGACTTAAGATCACCAGTATTTCGGACGTGACGCCCATTCCGCACAATGGCTGCCGTCCCCCCAAGAAGCGCCGGGTCTAGGCCTTTCAAGGAACTCATAAGCATATGGCGCGGTATATCGGTCCCACCTGCAAGCTCGCCCGTCGCGAAGGCACGGATCTGTTCCTCAAGAGCGGCGCGAAGCCCCTCGAGAGCAAGTGCAAGTTCCAGGTGCCCCCCGGCGGCATCAAGGGCGAGCGCCGCCAGCGGCTGTCGGATTACGGCACGCAGCTGCGCGAGAAGCAGAAGCTGCGGCGCATGTACGGCGTGCTCGAGCGCCAGTTCAGCAACTACTACGAAGAGGCCGCCCGGCGCACCGGCGCCACCGGCGAGAACCTGCTGAAGCTGCTGGAGTGCCGCCTGGACAACGTGGTCTATCGCATGGGTTTTGCCGTCACCCGCGCCGAGGCTCGCCAGCTGGTCAGCCACAAGGCCATCCTGGTCAACGAGCAGGTGGTCACCATCGCCTCCTACCAGGTGCGCGCCGGGGACGTGGTGTCGGTGCGCGAGAAGTCGCGCAAGCAGCTGCGCATCGCCAGCGCCCTCACCATGGCCCAGCAGGTCGGCCTGCCGGAATGGGTCGAAGTGGACGAGAAGACATTCAAGGGCGTGTTCCGCACCGTGCCGGCGCGGGACGAGATCCTGCCCGACATCAACGAGAACCTCGTCGTCGAGTTGTATTCGAAGTAATTCTTAAGCAGCCCGGGGATTTCGTCCCGCGGGGGTCGGACGGTAGTGATTATTGACCGTCCGATTTCGTTTTATCTGCGGCCGGTCAACCCGGCAAGGTGAGTAGCTATGCAGGGATCAGTTGGAGAGTTCTTAAAGCCCCGTGTGGTCAAGGTGCAGCCGGTTGCCCCTAGACAGGCCCGCGTGATCATTGAGCCGTTCGAGCGCGGCTTCGGCCATACGCTCGGCAACGCGCTGCGGCGCGTGCTGCTGTCGTCCATGCCCGGCAGCGCCATCACCGAAGTCGAGATCGACGGCGTGCTGCACGAGTACACCAGCATCGAGGGTGTGCAGGAAGACGTGGTCGACATCCTGCTGAACCTGAAGCTCGTGGCGTTGCGCATGCATACGCGCGACAGCGCCGAGCTGCGCCTGCACAAGAAGGGCCCGGGCCCGGTGACGGCCGGTGACATCCAGCTGGACCATGACGTGGAAGTCGTGAATCCGGATCTGGTGATCGCCAACCTCACCAAGGCCGGCGAGCTGTCCATGACCCTGCGCGTCGAGCGCGGCCGTGGCTACCGCCCGGCGGCCCAGCGCGCGGCGTTCGAGGAGCAGACCCGCCCCATCGGCCGCCTGCAGCTGGATGCCTCCTTCTCCCCGATCCGCCGCGTCACCTACTCGGTGGATGCGGCGCGCGTCGAGCAGCGCACCGACCTGGACAAGCTGGTCATCGACATCGAGACCAACGGCACCATCGATGCCGAGGAAGCCATCCGGCGCGCCGGCGGCATCCTCAAGGACCAGCTGTCGGTGTTCGTGGACCTGCAGGGCGAGGAGGAAGCGGCCACCAAGGTCGCCGACATGCAGTTCGATCCGATCCTGCTGCGTCCCGTGGACGAGCTGGAGCTCACCGTCCGCAGCGCCAACTGCCTGAAGGCGGAGAACATCCATTACATCGGCGATCTGGTCCAGCGTACCGAGGTCGAGCTGCTGCGCACCCCGAACCTCGGCAAGAAGTCCCTGACCGAGATCAAGGAAGTCCTGCAGAGCCATGGCCTGATGTTGGGCATGCGCCTGGACGGCTGGCCGCCGGCGGGACTGAAGCATGATGAGGAGCGGGACAGCATCTGATTGATGCGCCCGCGCCGCCGCCAACGGCGGCGCACGTAGAGGATTTGAGGATAAAGATATGCGTCACCAACTGAGCGGTCGGCAGCTCTCGCGCAACAGCCCGCATCGGGCCGCGATGCTGCGGAACATGAGTGTTTCGCTGCTGCGCCACGAGACCATCCGTACCACGCTGCCCAAGGCCAAGGAACTGCGGCGCGTCGTCGAGCCGCTGATCACGCTCGCCAAGCAGGACAGCGAGGCGCACCGCCGCCTGGCGTTCGCCGCGGCTGCGCGACAGCGCGGTGGTCGAAAAGCTGTTCGATGACCTGGGCCCGCGCTTCAAGGCACGCGCCGGCGGCTACACCCGCATCCTGCGCATGGTGCCGCGCGCCGGGGACAACGCGCCCATGGCGTTGATGCAGCTGGTCGACAAGGCCGGCGAAGTGGTGGCGGCCGACAAGCCCGCCGCCGCCAAGCCTGCCCGCAAGAAGAAGAAGGCCGCGGCTCCGAAGGTGGAAGCTGCGGCACCGGCCGAAGAGGCCAAGCCGCGTCGCCGCAAGAAGGCGGCGGCCTGAGGCCTTAGGCAAACGTGATCGTTTGAGCGAAAACCCCGCGCATGCGGGGTTTTTGCTATTTCCGGTTCATAATCACCACGGGCCGACTGGCATTACGGCTAAGGAGTTCCTATGAGCTTGGGATCAGAATTCAAAGAATTCGCAATGAAGGGAAACGTCATCGACCTGGCGGTCGGCGTGGTGATCGGCGCCGCATTCGGCAAGATCGTCGGCTCGCTGGTGGCCGACGTGATCATGCCGCCCATCGGCCTTGCCATCGGGGGCATCAACTTCACGGACCTCGCCGTGAAGCTGGGACTGGATCCGACGGGCAAGCCGGTGCTGCTGAAATATGGCTCCTTCGGTCAGACCATCCTGGAGTTCCTGATCGTGGCCTTTGCGCTGTTCATCCTGATCAAGGGGATCAATTCCCTGAAGCGCCCGCCTGCTCCGGCGCCGGCCCCACCGCCTGCGCCCTCCAAGGAAGAGGTGCTGCTGACCGCAGATCCGCGACCTGCTCGCCAAGCGCTAGTCAGCTTTGGGCAAAGGCGTCCCGCGTCAGGTTCTCGCAGCCTGACGCGGTGACCGCCAGATCGTCCTCGATGCGGATGCCGCCGAAGCGCCGCAGGTGGTCCACCGCCGGCCAGTTGATGTGGGCGCCGCGCCCATCGGCGCGCGCCTGCGCCAGCAGCTGATCGATGAAATACAGCCCCGGTTCCATGGTGACGACGAAGCCGGCCTCCAGGCGCCTTGTCAGCCGCAGGTAAGGGTGTCCCGGGGGCCGCCCTATCTCGCCCCCGGCGGCCGATCGCTGCAGGCCGCCCACGTCATGCACCTGCAGGCCCAGCAGGTGGCCGATGCCATGGGGCAGGAACACGCTCGAGAGCCCGCTGGCGACCGCTGCCTCGGCATCGCAGCGGATCAGGCCGCTGTCCTGCAGCACCGCTGCCACGGCCCGATGCGCGGCCAGGTGGATATCGGGCCAATCCACGCCGCTCTTGACCTGAGCGCACAGGCCCTGCTGGGCCCGTTCCATGGCCGCGATCAGGGCTGCGAAGTCCCGGTGACCGGGGGCGCCACCGTCCGCCACCAAGGTGCGGGTGACATCCGCGGCATAGCCGCACCACTGGGCGCCGGCGTCGATCAGCAACGAGTGGTGCGCTGCGGGAGGCTGGCGGCGCAAGTTTTGATAATGCAACACGCTGCCGGCCTCGTTGAGGGCGACGATGGCGTTGTAGGGCAGCTCCTGTTCGCGCTCACCGGTGGCGCTGAGGAAGGCCTGGTGAATGCCGTATTCGCTGCTTCCTGCGGCAAAGGCCGCCGCCGCGGCGGCATGACCCCGGACCGTCAACCGGTTCGCCTGCCGCATCATCGACAGCTCATACGGGGTTTTCGCGGCCCGCGTGAAATCCAGCGCCAGCAGCAGTTTTTCCGGGTTTTCGGCCCCCAGCCCCCAGGCGGCCATTTCGGGGGCCGGCGGCCCGATCAGCGCCACCTGCGACATATCCTGCGGCAGTGCGGCGCGCGTGGCGGCCAGGCTGCCGCACAGCTGGATGTCGAAATGCCGGGTCCAGTCCCCCTCGGGCAGGCGCTGCTGCGCGTACCAGAAGTCATCCGGCGCGCAGATCAGCAGCCGGGGCCTGGACCCCGGTTTCACCTGGATGAAGCAGTCCGGTGCGGGCGGCAGCGGGCCCCAGATCGAGTACCAGGCCTGGGGCCGGAACGGGTAGCTCTGATCATCACGAAATGCCGGTAAAAGCAGGCCCGAATACACCAGTGCGGCATCGTACCCGCAGTGCCCGAGGGCCATGCCGAAGCGGGCCTCAAGGCTCGCCAGGTGCTGCTCGTATTCGCTCCCCGGGGCGCTCATCGGCTTGGGGATTGCCTCATCCGCATGGGTTGTCACGGCCATTCATTGCGATATGCTCCATTGTAGTCGCAGCATCGCCACGGGTCCTCGGTGCGGCTGCGATGGTGCGCGCAGACCGGGTCCAGCGCCGTTTTGGCGCGCGAACCGGCAGCTATTCATGACGGGACGTTCACGATTGTTTAAAAACCGGCCGTAACTCTATAGAATTCTGCGCCGCGATCTGAAATCGCCAGACTAACTAGTTAGTTTTAAATTTGGTCTCTCACCGTTTGCCTTTTTCTTTCTCGGGGTACAGCTCAATGAATACAAAACTCGTTCTCAGCGCTCTCGTCGCCGCGCTCGCGCTGGCCGCCTGCGCCAAGCAGGATGCCGCGCCGGCTGCCGCTGATTCGGCTGCCGCCGCTGCCTCAGCTCCTGAGGCGGCTCCCGCCTCGGCTCCGGCTGAAGCGTCCGCTCCTGCGGCTGCCGACAGCTCAGCGGCGTCTTCTGCGCCGAAGTAACTTTCAAGGTTACTGATTCGAGCCCGGCCGCGGGTTCGCAAATGGCCCGGACCCGCGCGTGAGCACGGCTCCGGGCTTTTTGTTGAAGGATCGGACTTTGACCATCAGTCTGCGAGACGCCCGCACGTCCCGGGAAGACCGCGCCTGGATCGCCAAGGTCTTCCGGGACTATATCGATGACCTGGATCCCTTGAGCACGGGGATCTTCCCGGTGCTGGGCGAGGTCGGCCATCGCGAGCCGGATCAGGTCGCCCGCTGGTTCGGCGATCCGAATGCCTTCCCGCTGGTGATCGCGCAATCACAGCAGCCCGTGGGCTTTGCCATGGTCGCCCGCGCGGCCGGCGGCGCCGACTACCGCATGGGCGAGTTCTTCATCGATCGCGGACACCGTGGCCTGGGCCTAGGGCGCGGCGCCGTGCAGCTGATCCTCGATCGCTTCGCCGGACGCTGGGAAATCACCGAGTATCAGCGCAATCCCAGCGCCGTGAAGTTCTGGCGCCGGGTCGTGACCACCTACACGGGCGGTCAGTTCGAGGAGCGCATCTTCAATGGCGAGGTGCGCCAGACCTTCGAGTCGGGACCGCGTCGGCGTTAGCCCCGCAACTGCCGCAGCCCTGCAGCGCCTGCCTCTGCAGCGAAGCCTTCAGGCGCGCCGGCCAGCCCACATGGGCAAGGCGGGCAACGGGGAGCAGTTGATCGAGCAACCACAGGCGCTGTCGCACCCCCAGCAGCCGCCACACGCTGTACACGGCGCTCACCGTCACCAGCAGCACGACCACGCACCACTGCAGGGTGAGCATTCAGCCCAGCCCCGCGGCCAGCGCCGCCCGATAGGTGAGGAAGGAGGTCAGGTACGCGAGTGAGAACTGGTAGGCCGCCATCAGCGCAGGATAGCGCCAGCTGTTGGTCTCGCGACGGACCACGGCCAGGGTCGACAGACATTGCGGCGCGAACACGTACCAGGCGATCAGTGACAGTCCCGTGGCCACGGTCCAGCCGTGGGCCAGGATGGGCTGCAGCGCTCCGGCCACGTTCTGGCCCGCCGCCGACATGGAGTAGACGGTGCCCAGCGCGCCCACCGCCACCTCGCGCGCCGCCAATCCCGGAACCAGCGCCACGCAGATCTGCCAGTTGAAGCCGATGGGGGCGAAGATGAGCAGCAGGGCATGGCCGATCCGCCCCGCCAGGCTGTAGGTAATCGCCGGCTCCGTGGCGCCCGGCGGGGCGGCGGGAAAGCTGGACAGCACCCACAGCACCACCATCAGCGTCAGCAGCACCGAGCCCACGCGACCCAGGAAGATGCGCGTGCGCTCCCACAGGCCCAGTACCAGGTTGCGCACGTTGGGCCACTTGTATTCGGGCAGCTCGAGCATCAGGGGATGGTAGTCACCGCGCATGAAGAGGCGCTTGATGACGAAGGCGACCAGCATCGCGCCCGCGACGCCGGCCAGATACAGCGCAAACAGCGTGATTCCCTGCAGATTGAAGGGCCCGACCAGGCGCCGCGGGATGAAGGCGCCGATCAGCAGCGTGTACACCGGCAGGCGCGCCGAGCAGGTCATCAGCGGCGCGATCATGATGGTCATGAGCCGGTCCCGCGCCGCCGGAATGGTGCGCGTGGCCATGATGCCGGGAATGGCGCAGGCGAAGCTCGAAAGCAGCGGTATGAAGGCACGCCCCGACAGCCCCACCTTGCCCATGAGCCGATCGAGCAGGAAGGCCGCGCGCGGCAGGTAGCCGGAATCCTCCAGGGCCAGGATGAAGGTGAACAGGATCAGGATCTGCGGCAGGAACACCAGCACGCTTCCCGCCCCGGCGATCACCCCGTCCACCAGCAGATGGCGCAGCGGGCCATCGCTCAGGTGCGCGCCCACCCAGGCTCCCAGGCCCGCCATGCCCTGCTGCACGGCATCCATCGGCCATTTTGCCCAGCTGAAGACCGCCTGGAACATCAGGAACAGCACCACCGCCAGCAGCAGCGGACCGCTGACCGGATGCAGCACCAGCGCATCCAGCCGCTGCAGCAGGCGCAGCCGCGCCGGCACCCGGTAGCCGATCTGCTCCAGGATGCGCCGCACTTCGGCCTGGGTGGCCTGGATTTCCGCCGCCCCGCCGCCGGTGAAGTCGATGCGGCCCACCCCGCCTTCGGGGGCCGCGGTGCGATCCAGCAGCGCCACGAGCTCCCGTTCGCCGCCGGGACGGATGGCGACGGTCTCCACCACCGGCAGGCCCAGCGCGCGCGCCAGCGCCGCTGCGTCGAGGCGGAAGCCCCGGGCACGCGCCAGGTCGGACATGTTCAGGGCCACCACCATGGGGCGACCTAAGCGCTTCAGTTCCAGCACCAGGCGCAGGTTCAGGCGCAGGTTGGTGGCGTCCACCACGCACACGATCAGATCCGGGGGCTGCTCGGAGGCATGGCGTCCCAGGACGATGTCGCGGGTGATCGCCTCATCCAGGGTGGTGGCCTGCAGGCTGTAGGCGCCCGGCAGGTCGAGCAGGCGGTAGATGCGCCCGCTGGTGGGCCCCACGAAGCGGCCTTCCTTGCGCTCCACCGTAACGCCCGGATAGTTGGCCACCTTCTGGCGGCTGCCGGTCAGGCGGTTGAACAGCGCGGTCTTGCCGCAGTTGGGGACCCCGACGAGCGACAGCGACAGGCCGGCCGTGGCGGCTGCGGCGCTCACGCCGGCCGGGCGTCCTCGACCCAGATGTTCTGCGCCTCGCAGCGCCTGAGCGCGAATTGGGTGTTGCCCACCCGCACGACGAAGGGATCGCGCCCGGGCCGGGCC
The DNA here is from genome assembly GCA_963726995.1 of uncultured Pseudomonadota bacterium. Lineage (GTDB taxonomy): Bacteria > Pseudomonadota > Gammaproteobacteria > Steroidobacterales > Steroidobacteraceae > DAIDKA01. The sequence continues at coordinate 122,728 of CAVSEP010000006.1, read as the reverse complement.
TCGGCGACCACGGCCACGCGCTCGCCGGCTATAAAGCCCAGCTCAAGCAGACGCAGCTCCAGCTGGCTGACCCCGTCCGTGGCCGAGCCCACGGCCACGATGGTCGCGGCCTGTCCGGGAGCCAGGTCGCTCAGGGATGTCGGCACGGCGGTGTCGACGGGCTGGCGGTGAACGGCGGTATCCATGTGGCAAGTATGATGAGAACCGTTCGCATTTGCAATGTCATCCGGCGGCAACCGCGACCCAGTTCCGGCCCGGTCAGCGCCGGCCCTGCCGCCCCAGCAGCGGCTTCAGATACACCCCCGTATGGGAGCCCCGCTGGGCGGCCACCGCCTCAGGGGTCCCCGTGGCGATGACCTGGCCACCGCCCGCGCCGCCCTCGGGGCCCAAGTCGATCACATGATCGGCAGTCTTGATCACATCCAGGTTGTGTTCGATCACCACCACCGTATTGCCCTCGTCGCGCAGCCGGTGCAGCACCCGCAGCAGCTGCTCGATGTCCGCGTAGTGCAGACCGGTGGTCGGCTCATCGAGGATGTAGAGCGTGCGCCCGGTGGCGCGCTTGGCCAGCTCGCGCGCCAGCTTCACGCGCTGCGCCTCACCGCCCGAGAGCGTGGTGGCGCTTTGGCCCAGGCGCAGATACGAGAGGCCCACGTCATTCAGGGTGGCGAGCCTGGCGGCAATGCTCGGCACGTTCGCCAACTGGCGCCGCGCGTCCTCGACGGTCATCTCCAGCACCTCGTGGATGTTCCGGCCGCGATAGCGGATGTCCAGGGTCTCGCGGTTGTAGCGCTGGCCCTTGCACACATCGCAGGGCACGTACACATCCGGCAGGAAGTGCATCTCGACCTTGATGACGCCATCGCCCTCGCACGCCTCGCAGCGCCCGCCCTTGACGTTGAAGCTGAAGCGGCCGGCGTCGTAGCCGCGCGCGCGGCTCTCGGGCACCGCCGCGTACAGCTCGCGCAGCGGCGTGAACAGCCCCGTGTAGGTAGCGGGGTTGGAGCGGGGCGTGCGGCCGATCGGGCTTTGATCGATGTCGATCACGCGGTCGATGAATTCCAGTCCCTCGATGCGGCGCGCCGGCGCCGACTCGCGCGGCGTGCCGGTCAGGTGCGCGGCGGCGTGATTGAACAGCGTGTCGTTGATCAGCGTGGACTTGCCGGAACCGGAAACCCCGGTGACGCAGGTGAACAGGCCCACCGGAATGTCCACATCGATGTCGCGCAGATTGTTGCCGCTGGCGCCCAGGATGCGCAGGTTGCGCTCGGGATTGCGCGGCGTGCGCTGCGCGGGTAGCGCGATGGCCCGCGCGCCGCTCAGGTACTGGCCGGTGAGGGAGGCCGGATCGGCCTGTATCTCGGCCGGCGTGCCGCTGGCGACGACCTGGCCGCCGTGCACGCCGGCGGCCGGCCCCAGGTCCACCACGAAGTCCGCCGCCAGGATGGCCTCGGTGTCGTGTTCGACGACGATCACCGTATTGCCGGTATCGCGCAGCGCCGCCAGGGTCTTCAGCAGGCGCGCATTGTCGCGCTGGTGCAGGCCGATGGAGGGCTCATCGAGGATGTACATGACGCCGGTGAGGCCCGAGCCCACCTGGCTCGCGAGCCGGATGCGCTGCGCCTCCCCGCCCGAAAGGGTCTCGGCGCTGCGATCCAGGGTCAGGTAGTCCAGGCCCACGTCCTTCAGGAAGCGCAGCCGGTCGCTCACGTCCTTCAGGATCCGCGCGGCCACCTCGGCGCGCCAGCCACTCAGGTGCAGGGCGCGCAGCGTATCCAGGGCATCACCCACCGACAGATGCGCGATCTGCGGCAGGGAGTGCTCACCGACGAACACGAAGCGCGCCGTGCGGTTCAGGCGGGTGCCGCCGCACTCCGGGCAGGGCTGGTGCCCCAGGTAGCGGGCCAGCTCCTCGCGCACCCGCGGGGACTGCGTCTCCCGATAGCGCCGTTCCAGATAGGGGAGGAAGCCCTCGAAGGCATGGCGCTTGCGGGACAGGCGGCCGTTCACCTGCAGCTGCCGGAACTCGATCGGCTCGCTGCCGCTGCCCTCGAGGAGTGCCTTGCGGGTCTTCTGCGGCAGCTCCTCCCAGGGCGTTTCGACATCAAAGCCGTAGTGGCGCGCCAGGGACGTCGCGATTTCCATGAAGTGCGAGTTGTTGCGATCGCGGCCGCGCACCGCGCCGGTGGCCAGCGACAGTGAACCGTTGGCAATGACCAGGCGTGGATCGAAGAACTGCTTGACGCCTAAGCCGTCGCAACCGGGACAGGCCCCCGCGGGATTGTTGAAGGAGAACAGCTTCGGTTCCAGCGGCGGCACGCTGTAGCCGCACACCGGGCAGGCATGCAGGCTCGAGAACACCACCGGCTCCGGGGAGGCCAGCGGACTGCCCGGTAGGTGGATCAGGTGCGCGATGCCGCCCGAGAGGCGCAGCGCGGTTTCGAAGGACTCCGCCAGCCGCACGCCGATATCGGGGCGCACCTTCAGGCGGTCGACGACCGCCTCGATACTGTGTTTGCGCTTCGGCTCCAGATCCGGGCGCGACTCCAGGTCGTGGATGTGACCGTCGATGCGCACCCGCACGAAGCCCTGGCGGGTGAGGTCTTCGAACACCTGGGTGTGTTCACCCTTGCGGTCAGTGACCAGGGGCGCCAGCAGCGCAATGGGGGTGTCCTCGGGCAGCTTCAGCACCTGGTCGACCATCTGGCTGACGGTCTGGGCGGTCAGGTCGATGCCATGGTCCGGGCAGCGCGGTGTGCCCGCCCGGGCGAACAGCAACCGCAGGTAGTCATGGACCTCGGTCACCGTGCCGACCGTGGAGCGCGGGTTGTGCGAAGTCGCCTTCTGCTCGATGGCGATGGCCGGCGAGAGCCCCTCGATCGAGTCCACGTCCGGTTTGTCCATCATCGACAGGAACTGCCGCGCATACGCCGACAGCGACTCCACGTAGCGGCGCTGGCCTTCCGCGTACAGGGTGTCGAAGGCCAGGGAGGACTTGCCCGAGCCGGACAGGCCGGTGAACACGATCAGCCGGTCGCGCGGCAGGTCCAGGTCGATGCCGCGCAGGTTATGGGTGCGGGCGCCGCGGATGCGGATGTACTGCATGACTCGTTAACGCGGGATTTTCCCGCCCCAGGCAAAAGTGAACGAACCGGTAAGCATACGCCGTCGCGCCGGCGACGCCGTCCGTCTACACTATCTGGAGACGACATTGCGCTTAAGGAAGGTCTGCCATGGCACGCGGCATCAACAAAGTCATTCTCATCGGTCACCTGGGCCAGGACCCCGAAGTGCGCGCCCTGCCTTCCGGCTCGAGCATCGCCAATCTGCGCATTGCCACCACCGAAAGCTGGAAGGACAAGCAATCCGGGGAGTTCAAGGAACAGACCGAGTGGCACACCGTGGTGCTGTTCGGCCGCACCGCCGAAGTGGCGGCCGAGTACCTGAAGAAGGGCTCGCAGGTGTACATCGAGGGACGGCTGCGCACCCGCAAGTGGCAGGACAAGACCGGTAACGATCGTTACTCCACCGAAATCGTCGGCAACGACATGCAGATGCTGGGCGGCCGGGGCCAGGGCGGCGGCGGTGGCGCCGGTCGCGAGTCGGGTCGCAGTTCCGGCGCGGCGCCAGCACCCGCCGCGGGCGGCGGCGGTGAATTGAGCGACGCGCCGGCGACCAGCACCGAGCACGACTTCGACGACGATATTCCGTTCTAGGCGGTCGGCTTGATGTTCGCGTTCATGCGGAACAGATTGCCGGGGTCGTACTTGGTTTTAAGCTGCAGCAGCCGCTCGTAGTTGCCGCCGTAGGTGGCGCGCACGCGCTGCTCAGTCGCGCCGGGCTCGGTATTCACGTAGAAGCCCTGCGTGTGTGGCTCCACCGCGCCCCAGAGTGTGCGGATGGCCTCAATATTGACTTGATCCTGAGAATTGCCCTTCCAATCCGCCGTGACCAGCACATCGTGGGTCGAGGGCCGGTTCCAGAAGGCTGTGGCCGTGGGCGCCACCCGCGCGACGGCCCCGCCCATTTGTGACCAGATGACCTCCGAATCCAGCGATGCCGGGGAGGCCTCGAACCGGCGTACCAGTTCATCGATCAGTGCCGCCGGCGTCCCGCGCAGGAACCCGGTCTTGGTATAGGAGGAGACCGCCGTCGGGGCAGCCACCGGGGCCGTGCCGGTGGCGCCCTGGGCCGCCAGGTAGCTCTTGGCCTTCAGTTCATCGATGAGAGGCTTGCCCAGCTTCTTCAGCGGTTCGAGCTGCCGCTCGCCTTCCTTCAGATCGCCGATGTAGGTGGCCGAGAGCACCACGAAGCGCCCCGGAGGATCCGGGGTTCCCGGCGGCGTGTTCACGAGCAGACCGGCCAGCAGCATTTCATCGGATCCATGCTCACCGAGTTCTGCCACTGCAGTCAGCACACTGCGCGCCTGGCTGATCGGATAGATGCGCGCGCCATCGAGCACCTGGTCCTTCAAGGGATGTAGCCGGTACTCGAAATTCGTCACCACCCCGAAGTTGCCCCCGCCGCCGCGGATGCCCCAGAACAGATCCGCATTTTCATCGGCGCTGGCGCGCCGCAGCTGGCCGTCAGCCGTGACGATCTGCACGGAGAGCAGGTTGTCGATGGCCAGGCCGTGAATGCGCATCAGACGGCCCATGCCCCCACCCAGCGTGAGGCCGGCGATCCCGGTGTCGGTCGCGGTACCCATCGTGGTCGCCAGTCCCACCGCTTGCATCTTGCGATCCAGCTCACCCAGCAGCACGCCGCCCTGGGCGTTGGCGATACGCCGTTGCGTATCGATGCTGATCTTCTTCAACAAGGACAAGTCAATCATCAGTCCGCCGTCGCAGGCCGACTGCCCCGACAGACTGTGGCCGCCGCCGCGCACGGCAGTGAGCAGCGAGTGCGTACGCGCGAAATTCACGGCTTGGATGACATCGGCCGGCTCGGCGCAGCGCGCGATCAGTGCGGGATGGCGGTCAAACATCGGATTGTGCAGCCGCCGCGCCTGGTCGTAGCCCTCATCCTTGGCCAGCAGCAGCAGCCCGCGGGGACTTAAACTGGCCCGCAGCGCCTTCACTTCAGCCGCCGACACCGTCGTGGGCCGACCCTCGCCGGTGAGCGCCGCAAGACTGGCAGGCACCGCGCCCAGTGAGGCGGCGTCCGCCCAGACCCGACCGGCGGGTAGGGCAATGACAGTGGCGAGCGTTGATCCGATGAACCGTCTTCGACCGATGAGCATTGTTATCTCCCTGTGCCGCTAGCTTATCAGGCAGGTGGTGCGCCGGCGGGCCGCTCGAGCACCGCATCGATCAGCCCCAGCATGCTGCGCATGGTCAGCAGGTCCGCCGACATCAGGATGCGCAGGCGGTCATGCTCGACTTCGTAGGTGGTCGATACTGCCAACGGCGTACTGCGTCCCGGTGGTCCCTTGGCGGTGGCCATCAGCGTGTTGGTCAGGCGCGTCGCCAGCGCCGGCGTCACGCCCGTCACGCTGATCACGCCCGACACCTCGACGCGGCCCCCCGGGGCGAGGATGCGCTCATCGTGATTCTCTACCGGTTGACCGGTGAAGGCCTCCAGGTCGCTCAGGGCAATCCGGTACTGCTTGCCGATACGCGTCGCCTTGAGGGCCCCGCTGCGCACATAGTTGCGGATGGTCCGCACATGCAGTTTCAGGATCTCGGCGACCTGTTCGACGCTCAGCAGGGTGGAAGTCATGTCATATTACTCTAAACAACTCTATATTCCAAAATATAGACACATTTAGAGTACGATACAACCATCCATTCGGGTGAGCCGCTGCCGGCGCGGGGTCGCCGGGGCGATTCGCCGCAGTTTCACCACGCCCACCGCCCGCTGCCGGTAAAATCGCGGCTGTCCCAACGGTTTGCCAAGGTATGTCCGGCCGCTATTTCATCAAGACGTTCGGTTGCCAGATGAACGAGTACGATTCCGCGCGCATGGCGGATGTACTGCACAGCAGTGCCGGCATGCTTCCCACCGACATCGCGGCCGAAGCCGACGTGCTCATCATGAACACCTGTTCGGTGCGCGAGAAGGCCGAGGACAAGGTGTATTCACTGCTCGGGGAGTGGCGGGCACTGAAGGCCGCGCGGCCGCACGTGGTCATCGGCGTCGGCGGCTGTGTCGCCAGCCAGGAGGCCGGCAGCATCGTCAGGCGCGCGCCCTGCGTGGACCTGGTCTTCGGCCCGCAGACCCTGCATCGGCTGCCCGAGATGATCGCCCAGCTGCGCAGCAGCGGACGCAGCGTGGTCGACGTGAGCTTTCCGGCGATCGAGAAATTCGACGAACTGCCGCCGCCGCGCGCCGAAGGCGCGGCCGCTTTCGTTTCCATCATGGAGGGCTGCAGCCGCTACTGCAGTTTCTGCATCGTCCCCTACACGCGCGGGGAGGAGATCAGCCGGCCGCTGGCGGACGTACTGACCGAAGTGCGACAGCTGGCCGCGCAGGGGGTCAGCGAAGTGACCTTGCTGGGGCAGAACGTCAATGCCTACGCAGGACCCATGGCCGATGGCGCGCTGGTGGATCTGGCGACGCTCATCCACCACGTCGCCGCCATCCACGGCATCGAGCGCATCCGCTTTACGACTTCGCATCCGGTGGAGTTCACCGACAGCCTCATCGAGGCCTATGCGAACGTGCCCAAGCTCGCCAATCACCTGCACCTGCCGGTGCAGAGCGGTTCGGACCGGGTGCTGGCGCTGATGAAGCGCGGCTACACGGCGCTGGAGTTCAAGGACCGCATCCGCAAACTGCGCGCGGTGCGGCCGGATATCAGCATCTCCTCGGACTTCATCGTCGGCTTTCCCGGTGAGACCGAGCGGGATTTCGCCGCCACCATGCAGCTCATCCGCGATGTGGGTTTCGATCAGTCCTACAGTTTTCTCTACAGCCGCCGCCCCGGAACGCCGGCGGCCTCGCTGCCCGATGAGGTGCCGCAGGCCGTCAAGCAGCAGCGGCTGGAGGAGCTGCAGGCGCATATCGATGGGCACGCCCGTGGACTGAGCGAACAGATGGTGGGCAGCGTGCAGCGCGTGCTGGTGGTCAGGCCCTCGCGGCGCGACGCGCGCGAGCTAGCCGGGCGCACCGAGAACAACCGCTGGGTCAATTTCGCAGGTCCCGAATCCCTCATGAACCGGTTCGTCGACGTGACGATCACCGAAGCTCGCGCCCATACCCTGCGCGGCCGGCTCAAGGTACGCGATGCAGCGTGAGTTTGATCTCGTGCCCGCCGACAATGCGCGGCTGGCAAAACTGTGTGGCCCGCTGGACGAAAACCTGCGACTGGTGGAAGGTCGTCTGAACGTCGAAGTGCATCGGCGCGGGGAGACCTTCCGGGTGGTGGGCGAGCGCGCCCCGGAGGCCGAGGACACCCTGCGCGAGCTGTTCCGCCTCTCCAAGGATGAGGACGTGACGCCGCACCATGTGCACCTGACGCTGCATGAGCGCAGCCTCGATACCGAGCATCCCGCGGGCCGCGACGAGGAGGAGCCCTCGATACGCGTGCAGCGCGGCGCCATCCGCGCCCGCGGCGGCAATCAGCGCGAGTACCTCAAGCAGATCAAGGCCAGTGACCTGACCTTCGGCGTGGGGCCCGCCGGCACCGGCAAGACCTATCTGGCCGTGGCCTCCGCCGTGGAAGCCCTGCAGGCCGAGCGCGCGCGGCGCATCGTGCTGGTGCGCCCGGCGGTTGAAGCCGGCGAGCGTCTGGGGTTCCTGCCCGGGGATCTGAACCAGAAGGTCGACCCCTACCTGCGGCCGATGTACGACGCCCTGTATGAGATGCTGGGCTTCGATCGCGTCGCGCGCTTCATCGAACGCAACGTCATCGAAGTGGCGCCGCTGGCCTTCATGCGCGGCCGCTCGCTCAATGACTCCTTCATCATTCTCGATGAGGCCCAGAACACCACGCCCGAGCAGATGAAGATGTTCCTCACGCGCATCGGCTTCGGATCGCGCGCGGTGGTGACCGGCGATGTCACGCAGACCGATCTGCCGGCGGGCAAGCTCTCCGGGCTGCGCCATGCCCTCGCGGTGCTGAAGGGAGTGGCGGGTGTGTCCTTCACCTTCTTCGATGCGCGCGATGTCGTGCGCCATCCGCTGGTCCAGCGCATCGTTCAGGCCTACGAAGCGCAGGGTGATTCGCAGTGACGCCGCCGCCCGCCCCACAGGCGCGCACGGCCCTGGCGGTGGACCTGGTGCGCGAAGATCGCGCCTGGGCGCCCACGGTCAAGGAAATACGCGGCTGGGCCAGTGCCGCCCTGGGCCGGCGCGCCGCCGGCGCGGAGCTGGCCGTGCGCATCGTCAGGCCCGCCGAGAGCCGACGCCTCAATGCCCGCTATCGCGGTCACGACAAGCCCACCAACGTGCTCTCGTTCCCGGTGCCGGTCCTGGCGGCCAGCGCGGCCGCACCGCAGGGCGCGCCGCGACCGCTCGGGGATCTGGTGATCTGCGCCAGCGTCGTGCGGGATGAGGCCCGCCAGCAGCACAAGGCCATCAAGGCCCACTGGGCGCACCTGGTGGTGCACGGCGCCCTGCACCTGCTGGGCTACGACCATGAAGGGGATGAGGACGCGCGGCGCATGGAGCGACGCGAGGTGGCGGTGTTGAAACGCTTCGGCATCACCAACCCCTACCGGAGTCCCGGTGTCTAAGGACGGCAATACCACCGGGCGCTGGCTGCGCCGCATCACCCAGTCGCTGGCGGGGGAGACTCAGGACCGCGAAGCGCTGGTGGCCCACATGCTGGAGGCGCGCGAGAACGGCCTCATCGACACCGATGCGATGGCGATGCTGCAGGGCGTGCTGGACGTGGCGGACCTGCAGGTGCGCGACATCATGGTGCCGCGCGCGCAGATGGCGGTGGTGCGCCGCGAGGAGCCGGCAGCGGACATCCTGGCGCGGGTCATCGACAGCGGACACTCGCGCTTTCCGGTGATGGACGATGACCGCGACGACATCGTCGGCATCCTGCTCGCCAAGGATCTGCTGCGCCTGTGCGTGGCCGGCGAGCAGGAGCGCTTCAATATCCGCGAGTTCATGCGCCCGGCCGTGTTCGTGCCGGAATCCAAGCGCCTGAACATGCTGCTGAAGGAATTCCGCGGCAACCGCAATCACATGGCGATCGTCGTGGACGAGTATGGCGGCGTCTCGGGCCTGGTGACCATCGAGGATGTGATCGAACAGATCATCGGCGACATCGACGATGAGTTCGACATCGAAGAGGATGACCTGAACATCCGCAAGGAGGCCGAGCACCAGTACGCGGTGCGCGGCGTCACGCGGCTTGAGGAGTTCAACGAGTACTTCGGCACGCAGCTGCTCGATGAGGGCTTCGATACCGTGGCCGGGCTGGTGATGAAGACCCTGGGCCGCCTGCCGCGCCGCGGCGAGGCGGTGACGCTGGCGGGCCTGGAGCTGAAGGTGGTGCGCGTCGACCGGCGCCGCATCGACCTGCTGCGGGTGACCGCGCCGCGCGATCCGCCGAAATAGTGATGCTCTCTTCGAATCCGCTGCTCGCGGACCGGCGGGTCCGCCTGGCGCTGGCCGCCGCCGCGGGCGCCGCCCTGTGCAGCGCCTTCGCGCCGCTGAACCTGTGGCTGCTGGGGCTGCTGTGCCCGGCGGTGCTGATGGCGCTGTGGCAGGACGCCCCGCCCCGCCATGCGGCCGCCCTGGGCTTCTGGTTCAACGTCGGTACCTTTGCCGCCGGCACCTACTGGCTGTACATCAGCATCCACACCGTCGGCGCCGCACCGGTGGCGGTGGCCTTCATCGCCATGGGCGCCCTGGTGTGCGCGCTGGGCCTGTACGGCGCCGCGCTCGGCTGGGTCGTGGCGCGCTGGCTGCCACCCCGTGGCGCGCTGCGCTGGCTGGCCGCGATGCCGGCCTCCTGGGTGCTGGTGGAATGGTTCCGGGGCTGGTTCCTGACCGGCTTCCCCTGGCTGTCGCTGGGCTATTCGCAGACCGGTAGCTGGATGGCGGGCGCTGCGCCCGTCGCCGGGGTATACGGGGTCTCGGCCCTGCTGCTGGTGGGCGCCGGGGCGCTGGTCACGCTGGGTCTGGGAACCCGGCGCGAACGCGTCCTCGCAGGCCTCGCGCTGGTGCTGGTGTGGGCCGTGCCGGCAGCCTTGCGCCAGGTCCCCTGGACCCGACCCGCAGGTCCGGCCATCAGCGTGGCCATCGTCCAGGGCGCCATTCCGGAGGACGCGAAGTGGCAGGACGCCCATCGGGACGCGCAGCTGCTCGCCTACCGCGATCTGACGCGCCAGGCCCTGGGCGCCCGGGTGATCTTCTGGCCCGAGGCCGCGCTGCCGGATGTGGCGCAGAACCTCAGCGACTACCTGCTGGAGCGCTATCACGAGGCGCATGCGCGCCAGTCCGCCATGGTCGTCGGCATGGAGCGCCAGGACGGCAACGGGGACTACTACAACTCCATTCTCACCATGGGCGAGAGTGTCGCCTGGTACGACAAGCAGCACCTGGTGCCCTTCACCGAGACCTTCCCGGTACCGGACTTCGCGCGCAGCTGGCTGGAAGTGCTGAACCTGCCGTACCTGCCTTTCAAATATGGCGCGGACCACCAGGCGCCGCTGGCCGCGGGGGGCCTGGTGCTGTTGCCGGCGGTCTGCTATGACGACGCGTACGGCAGCGCCAACCTGGACATGCTGCGCACGGCCAATGCACTTGTGACCGTCACGAACGACGGCTGGTTCGGCCATTCCACGGCCCGCTACCAGCATCTGCAGATCGCCCAGATGCGCTCCCTCGAGACCGGCCGATACCTGATGCGGGCCGCGAATGACGGCATTTCGGCCATCATCGGGCCCGATGGGCGGGTCCTGGCCGCGGCCCCGGGATATGTCCAGGCGGTGCTGCGCGGTACGGTGGTTCCGATGCGCGGCCTGCCGCCGTATGCCCGGTTTGGAAACTGGTTGATAATTTCCCTCAGCGCCACCACGCTGGCGCTGATCCTGGCCGTCAGGCGGATCGTCGGGGGCAGACGGAACCTTGGCGATAGCCGTGGTCCAAGATTGTCTTGAGCGTTCAATAATCTTCATTGCGTCGGAGTCGTACATGGCCTTTTCACGGTCGGCCCGCGGGGCAGTTCTTGCAATCATCGCTTCGGTGACCTCCGGTCTGCTGCCGGGCCCGTCCCTGGCCCAGGGCGCCGCCGCCGCGCGGGCCGCCGAACAACCGCTGCCCGCGGTCACCATGCCGGACTTCTCGGCGCTGGTGGAACGCTATGGGCCGGCGGTCGTCAACGTCGAAGTGGTCGAGCGCCCGCAGTCCACCGGCCGCGGCGGCCTGGATGCGGATGATCCGCTGAACGATTTCTTCCGGCGTTTCGGTATTCCCAACCAGGGTCAGGGCGGCCAGCCGCGCAACTCCCAGCCGGCTCGCGGCACGGGGTCCGGTTTCATCGTCAGCCCCGATGGCTACATCCTGACCAATGCCCACGTGGTTTCCTCGGCGCAGACGGTCACGGTACGCCTGACCGACCGGCGCGAGTTCCAGGCCAAGGTGATCGGCCAGGATGAGCGCACCGACGTTGCGGTGATCAAGATCGACGCGCAGAGCCTGCCGGTGGTGAAGATCGGCGATCCGCGGCTGCTCAAGCCCGGTCAGTGGGTGGTGGCCATCGGTTCGCCCTTCACCTTCGACAATACGGCCACGGCCGGCATCGTCAGCGCCACCGCGCGCTCCCTGCCCAGCGACAATTACGTGCCCTTCATCCAGACCGACGTGGCCGTGAATCCCGGCAACTCCGGCGGTCCGCTGTTCAATGCGCACGGTGAGGTGGTCGGCATCAACTCGCAGATCTTCAGCCAGACCGGCAGCTATATGGGCCTGTCGTTCGCGATTCCGATCGACATCGCGGTGAATGTCGAGAACCAGATCATCAAGACCGGCCACGTCGTGCGCGGCCGGATCGGCGTGCAGATCCAGGACGTGAACGCCGCCTTCGCCGAGTCCTTCAAGCTGGGCAGGCCGCGCGGCGCGCTGGTGGTGGTCGTGGAGCCGGGTGGTCCCGCGGACGCAGCCGGCATCAAGCCCGGCGATGTCATCCTCGCCGTCAACGGCCAGAGCATCGATCATTACGGCGAACTGTCGCTGATGATCTCCAACATGCACCCCGGGAGCGATGCGCGCATTTCGGTGTGGCGCGGCGCCAAGGCGCAGGACCTCACCGTGAAGATCGCGGTGGTGAACGATGAAGCCGACAAGGCGGCCGCCAAGCCCGCCAAGGGTCCGGGTAACGGCCAGGCCGAACGCTTAGGACTCACGGTGCGGGTGCTGAGCGCCGATGAGAGGCAGCAGGCCCAGACCGCCGGTACGCTGGTGGTCGAGACCGTCACGGGTCCCGCCGCCGCCGGCGGCGTGCAGCCGGGCGACATCATTCTCGGCATCAACGGCAGGCCGGTGCACAGCACCCAGGAGCTGGTGGCTGCGGCGAAGGTCGCGGGCAAGACCATTGCGCTGCTGATCCAACGCCAGGATCAGCAGATCTTCGTGCCGCTGCGCCTGAACTGACCCGTCATGCAGGACTCCTACGATCCGGCGGCCACCGAACGGGCCGCCCAGGACTATTGGGACAAGAGCGGCGCCTTCGCGGCGCGGGAGACGCCCGGCAAACCCAAGTACTATTGCCTGTCCATGTTCCCGTACCCCTCCGGGCGGCTGCACATGGGCCATGTGCGCAACTACACCATCGGCGACGTGCTGGCGCGCTTCATGCGCATGCAGGGGCGCAATGTCATGCAGCCGATGGGCTGGGATGCCTTCGGGCTCCCCGCCGAGAATGCGGCCATGCAGAACGGGGTGCCGCCGGCCCAGTGGACCCGCGACAACATCGCCTACATGAAGCGTCAGCTGCAGGCCCTCGGCCTGGCCATCGACTGGCGCCGCGAACTCGCCACCTGCGATCCGCAGTACTACCGCTGGAACCAGTGGCTGTTCCTGCGCATGCTGGAAAACGGCATTGCCTACCGGCGCACCGGAGTCGTGAACTGGGATCCGGTGGATCAGACCGTGCTCGCCAACGAGCAGGTGATCGACGGGCGTGGCTGGCGCACCGGGGCGCTCATCGAGAAGCGCGAGATCCCGATGTACTACCTGAACATCACGCGCTATGCCCAGGAACTGCTCGATTCGCTCGAGGACCTGAACGACTGGCCGGAGCGCGTCCGGCTGATGCAGGCGCACTGGATCGGGCGCAGCGAAGGCACCGAAATCAGTTTCGCCTATGGCCCGCAGCTCGAGCGTCTGATGGGCTCACCGGGCGCCCTGAAGGTGTTCACGACCCGCGCCGACACCCTCTTCGGGGCGACCTTCATGGCCATCGCGGCCGAGCATCCGATCGCCACGGCCGCGGCGGCCGGCAATGCGGCGATCGCGGCCTTCGTCGCCGAGTGCAAGCGCGGCAGCGTCATGGAAGCGGACCTCGCCGTACAGGAGAAGAAGGGCATCCGCACCGGCCTTGCGGTGCTGCATCCCTTCAGCGGCGCGCCCGTTGAGGTGTGGGTCGCCAACTACGTGCTCATGGGCTACGGCGAAGGCGCCGTCATGGGCGTGCCGGCGCACGATCAGCGCGATTTCGAATTCGCCACGCGCGAGGGCATTCCCATCAGCACGGTGGTGAAGTCGGCCACCGGCGCCTACCAGACGGTCGCCGCGCCCTGGCAGGATGAGTACGGGGAACACGGCATCACCGTGAACTCCGGGGAGTTCTCCGGCCTCGGGTACCAGGCGGCGGTGGATGCGATCAGCGCGGCGCTCGCCGCCCGCGGCATCGGCGCCCGGCGCGTGCAGTTCCGCTTGCGCGACTGGGGCATTTCCCGCCAGCGCTACTGGGGCTGCCCGATACCGCTCATCCATTGCCCGGGCTGCGGGGACGTGCCGGTGCCGGATGCGCAGCTGCCGGTGCTGCTGCCCGAGGACCTGGTGCCCGATGGCAGCGGCAATCCGCTGGGCAAGACCGCTTCGTTCTACGAATGCAGCTGTCCCCAATGCGGCCGGGCGGCCCGCCGCGAAACCGACACCATGGACACCTTCGTGGATTCCTCTTGGTATTTCCTGCGCTACGCCAGTTTCGATGATGCGCGGGCCATGGTGGATGAACGGGCCCGCTACTGGATGCCGGTGGACCAGTACATCGGCGGCATCGAGCACGCCATCCTGCACCTGCTGTACTCGAGATTCTGGACCAAGGTCATGCGGGACCTCGGGCTGCCCAGCGTCGATGAGCCCTTCAGCAACCTGCTCACCCAGGGCATGGTGCTGAATCACATCTATTCGCGCCATCCGGCCGAGGGCCGGCGCCAGTACTTCGATCCGGCGCAGGTCTCGGTGAGCGAGGAAGCCGGCGTCAGGCGCTACCGCGCGCCGCTGCCCGACGGCGAGGTGGTCGAGGTGCAGTACGACGGCCTGGGCACCATGTCCAAGTCGCGCAACAACGGTGTCGATCCGCAGCAGCTGGTGCAGCGCTACGGTGCCGATACCGTGCGCCTGTTCGTCATGTTTACCGCGCCGCCCGAGCAGACCCTGGAGTGGTCGGACGAGGGCGTGCAGGGTTCCTACCGCTTCATCCGCCGCCTGTGGACCGCGGTGCATGATCACCTGCGCGGCGGGCCGGCGCCGGCGCTTGAGGTGTCCGCGCTGGATACCGGGCAGCAGGCGCTGCGTCGCAGTGCCCACCAGACCCTCGCCAAGGTCACCGATGACATCGGCCGGCGCCGCACCTTCAATACGGCGATCGCCGCGGTGATGGAGCTGCTGAATGCGCTGGGCCGTTTCGAGGACGCCTCGCCCCAGGGGCGCGCGGTGCGCCAGGAAGCCTTCGGGATCGTGACCGTCGCCCTCTCGCCCATCGTGCCGCATGTCTGTCATGCGCTATGGCAGGCACTGGGTCACAGCGGCGCGCTGATCGATCAGCCCTGGCCGACGCCCGATGCGGCCGCCCTGGTGCAGGATGAGATCGAGATCAGCGTGCAGGTGAACGGCAAGATGCGGGCGCGGGTCAGCGTGGCGGCGGGTGCGGATGAGGCCAGCGTTCGCGGCATCGTCCTGGCGGATGAGCGCGTGCGCAAGTTCGTCGGCACGGCGGTGCCCCGCAAGGTCATCTACGTGCCCGGCAAACTGGTGAATGTCGTTGTGTAAAGTTCGCCAATCCGCGGCGGCCCTCGCGGCCCTGGGGTTGGTCCTGTCGGGCTGCGGCTTCCACCTGCAGGGTCGCTCGGCGCTGCCGTCGCAGTTCAAGGTTTCCTACGTCGAAGCCCATGACCGCCAGAGCGACTTCGTGCAGGGCCTGCGCAATGCGCTGCTGGTATCGGGCGCCGAGATTACCGAGGACACCAAGGCGGCCACCGCCACGGTGCACGTGCTCGATGACAGGCACACCCGGCGCATCCTGTCGGTGTCGCCGGACAACCTGCCGCGCGAGTATGAGCTGACCTATGCGGTGCGCTTCTCGGTGACGACGGGCGAGAAGGAACTGCTGCCACCGCAGGAGGTCGAGACCACCCGCGAGTACAGCTTCGCCGTGAGTGAGCTGTTGGCGAAGGAAAACGAAGAGGCCGTGCTGCAGGCGGCCCTGGCGCATGATCTGGTCGATGTGGTCATGCGCCGCCTCTCGAGTCTCTAGGGCGTAAGGCTGGCGCGCCCCGATGCTGCGGCTGGCCAATCTGGATCGCGTGGAGCTGGCGCTGGTGCTGAACCAGTACGGACTGTCCCTGACACTGACCGCGCCGCATGAGCAGATCCCCGGCTCCTACTGGGGCGAATCGGAAGCGGGCCTGAAGGCCGATACGCTGTACGCACGGCTCGATACGCCGGTGCATTCGGTGCTGCACGAAGCCAGCCACTATGTCTGCATGACTCCGGAGCGGCGCGCGGGGCTGGATCGCGATGCCGGCGGGGATGACCCGGAAGAATCCGCGGTGTGCTACCTGCAGATCCTGCTGGCCGATGCGCTGCCCGGCGTGGGGCGCGAGCGGCTGATGCAGGACATGGACGAGTGGGGCTACAGCTTCCGCCTGGGCAGCACCCGCGCCTGGTTCGAGTCCGATGCGGCGGATGCCTTCGAGTGGCTGCGTGCGCATGGCGTCATACGCGCGGATGGGTCGCTGACGGGCGAGTTGCGGTACTGAGCCAGCTCAGACGCGCCCCGTGCCCTGGCGCTGCCGCACCAGCAGCCAGTCAAGTCTGTTCCAGCGTTCGCGGGCCACCTGGCGAATCAGCGCCACGGAAATGATCTGAATGCCGAGCACGACTGGAAACAGGTGAGAGTTGCTGGCCGCGACGAACGTCACCACCAGCACGTAGATGGTATTCGCGGCCACGATCAGGATGTCGCTGACCCGGTTGCCGCGCACGTACAGCAGGCCGACATAGGCCACCGCGGCACCGCTGGACAGCGGCAATGCCAGGATGGCGAGCAAAGTGGCCACGGCCGGGTGTGCGTGATCTGCGAAAGCCAGCAGCGGCAGTGCGATGAGCATCGCCGCGCCGAAGGCGAAGAAGATCAGCCGCCAGCTTTGCATTTCGATTTCCGTGAACAGTTCGGCCCGGGCCTTGCCGGCGGTAAGCCACAGCAGCTTCGCGCGTCTGACCATTGTTCCGCCGAACATTCCCGCGCTGATTGAAGCGAACAGGCAGGCCATGAATGCCCACATCAGAAGATTGGGCCGGTTTTGCCGAAGGCCGTTGCTTCCCAGGGTCGTGACGAGGGCCAATGCCCCGATGAAGAGCACCGCCAGGACGATCATGCGTCGCATGTTCACATTGCCCGTCAGCAGTGTCCGGATGGCCTCGCGCGACGTATATGCCGGGCGTTGACGCAGGGAGGAGGCATGGATTGCTGCGGAAGGCGCCGCGACCGAGCCTGATCTGGTGACGGCCAGGCCGAACACGGTCCAAACCAGCAGGCTGGCTCCGACCTCGACGCCAAGTCCCGTAGGCGTCAAGGCCCAGGCGCCCAAACTCTGATGTGCAACGGGAAGGGAAAATAGCCGCGGCAGCAGCAGGAAGGGCAGAAATATGAAGGCGGCCAGGCGCGACCGCATCGCGCAGTAGAAAAGCATATAGAACACCGTCATGCCACCGAACGTGATGGCACTGGCGGTCCCGGCCCGGGCGAGGGGGCTTTCCGATGCAGAGCCCGGATGCAGCTCTGCGTATCCATTCATGAGCGCCCAGCAGCCGCCGATGATGACCGCGAGCAGCAGCTGCGAGCACAGCGCGCCCAGGAACAGTTTCAGTCGGCCATGCGGAATCAGCGTCACGATGCGCGGCGCGCACAGTGATCGGAACAGCAGGGGTCCGACCACGACCGGTGAAATGAATGCGGTCACGACTCCCAGGATGCCGGCGAGCCGAAACAGGGGCTGCGCGTCCGGGTGCCAGCCGCCGGCCAGGGCGCCGAGCGCGAGCAGCATCGTCGGCAGCCCGATGCCCAGCAGCCAGCGCTGCAGCCGGCTGACGTACAGCAGCCGCAGCATGCTTGCCGCGATGCCCTTCAAGAGTGAAACTCCACGAAGATGTCCTCGAGGCTCATGGACTCCACGGCGATATTGGCGTCCAGTGCCTGGGTGAGCGTATCGGCCCGATCTTCGCTCCACTGCCCGATGACCGCGCTGGCGCGCGAGCCGGACACGCGCTGGGAGATGACCCCGGGCAGCGGCAGCGCCGCCGGCAGGGGCTTGTCGGAGCTGATGGTCACGCGCACCACGGATTCCTTGAGGGTATCGAGCGCGCCCGCCCAGGCGATGGCGCCGTCGCGCATGATCCAGATCTGATCCGCGATGCGCTCCAGGTCCGAGACGATGTGGGTGGAGAAGAGCATCGTGCGCGACTG
Source organism: uncultured Pseudomonadota bacterium (assembly GCA_963726995.1). Taxonomy (GTDB): domain Bacteria; phylum Pseudomonadota; class Gammaproteobacteria; order Steroidobacterales; family Steroidobacteraceae; genus DAIDKA01. Next base: position 104,853 of record CAVSEP010000006.1, on the reverse strand, counting down.
TGCCGCGGCGATTTCGATCATCTCCTGCAGGAACTGGCGCCGTGAGATCGGATCCAGGCTTGCAACCGGCTCATCCAGCAGCAGCAGGTCCGGTTCGTGGCCGAGGGCCAGCAGGATCGAGAGCTTCTGGCGCTCGCCGCCGGAAAGGCCCTGGATCGTCTGGTCCAGCGGCACGTCCCAGGTGCTTCTCAAGCGCTCGATCATGTCGTGGTTCCAGCGGCCGTGCAGCGCGGCGGTGAGGGCGAGCTGCTGGCGGCCGGTGAGCAGGTTTACCAGTTCATCCTGCTGCGGCACGAATCCGATCCGACCCTTGAGGGCGGCGGGCAAGGTGAAACTGTCGTGCCCGAACAGCTGCGCGCTGCCGCTCGTGGCGGGTGAGAATCCCAGCAGCACTTCCATCAGGGTGGTCTTGCCGGCGCCGTTCTTGCCGATGAGTCCGACCACGGTGCCGGGACTGACATCCACGCTGATGTCCCGCAGGATGGTCTTCTTGCCGATGGTCTTGGCGAGACTGCGCGTGCTCACGAGGGATTCAGTCACGGTTGCGCTCCATCTTCTTGGCGATGAACGAGGTCAGGTCCGACGCGGCCAGTTCCAGCTGGCGCGCCGCCAGCGTCAGCGCATCCACCTGCGGTTCGATCTGTTTGAGTCGCTGGGCCAGGGAACCGGCCGCATGGCGGCCGGCCGATACCGTCATGGGTTTGCCGCGATTGCGCTGCAGTAGGCCTTCGCTCTCCAGCTGGCTGTACGCCTTGGAGATCGTGGTGGGATTGACGACGTACTCGGTTGCGACTTCGCGCACCGAGGGCAACTCAGCGCCGGGCGTCAGCTGGCCGCTGGCGATCATGCGGCGCACCTGCTGGATCAGCTGCAGATAGATCGGCACGCCGGAGCTGGGCTGCAGGGTGAAGATCCGGAGTGCAGGTGTGTTTCCCATGTGAGTGTACGAGTATACCCACACACTATGGGTGCGTCAAGGTCCCGCAATGCCGGCAGCGGTTATCTGCGTTTGGCGAAACCGTCGGTGGCGGCGACCAGCGCCCGCGAATTGCCGAGCTCGAAGGCCGAGTGGCCGGTATCGGGGATGATGCGCAGCTCGGCCTCGGGCCAGGCGCGGTGCAGGTCCCAGGCGCTGCGCATCGGGCACACCACGTCGTAGCGTCCCTGCACGATCACCGCCGGGATGTGCCGGATCCGGCCCACGTCGGCCAGCAGCTGATCGTCCTGGCGCAGGAAACCGGCGTTGATGAAGTAGTGACACTCGATGCGCGCGAACGCCGCCGCGTAGTGGGCGTCGGCGGCGAAGCGCGCGACGTAGTCGGGGTTCTGGCGCAGGTAGCTGGTGGCGCCTTCCCACACCGACCATGCCGCCGCCGCTTCCGCCATCACCTTGGGGTCGGTGCTGGTGAGGCGCCGGTAGTAGGCGCGGATCATGTCGTGGCGTTCGCCCTCCGGAATCGGCGCCACGTAGCGCTCCCACAGGTCCGGATAAAGCGCCGCCGCGCCCCCCGGGTCCTGGTAGAACCACTCCAGCTCCCAGCGGCGCAGCATGAAGATGCCGCGCAACACCAGCTGCGTGACGCGATCCGGATGGGTCTGCGCATAGGCCAGCGCCAGGGTCGAGCCCCAGGAACCGCCGAACACCAGCCAGCGCTCGATTCCCAGATGCTCGCGCACGCTTTCAATGTCGAGCACCAGGTGCCAGGTGGTGTTGTCCACCAGGCTCGCGTGCGGACGGCTGCGGCCGCAGCCGCGCTGGTCCATCAGCACGATGCGGTAGCGCTTCGGGTCGAAGAACTGGCGCATGGCAGGATCGGTGGCACCACCCGGCCCGCCGTGCAGGAACAGCGCCGGCTTGCCTTGCGGATTACCGCTTTCCTCGTAATAAATCTCGTGAACGGCCGACACCCGCAGCATGCCGCTGTTATAGGGCTTGATGGGCCGGTACAGGCCGCTGGCCGCCCGCACGCCGCGCTTTGCCCGGGGCGGGGGGGCGGACCGCCGCGCGCGCGCGCTGCTGCGCCTTTTAACAGTTACCATGGCTGCGGCTCGTTTTGCTGGATACCCCAATATACCGCAGGTAGCATTGCGCCTATGTTCCAGCCCGTGCGCTGCCGCCGCCTTTGAAGATCAAGCCCGAGTCGCTCAGCGCGCATCTGCGAGAGCGGCTGCTCCCCGTGTACCTGATTTCCGGTGACGACCCGCTGCTGACGGGCGAGGCCGCCGATGCGGTGCGCCGGCGCGCGCGCGAAACGGGGTTCACCGAGCGCGACGTGCACTTCATGGACCGGGGCGGGGACTGGGACGCCGTCGAGGCCTCGGTGGCCTCCCTGTCCTTGTTCGCCGAACGGCGCATCGTGGAAGTGCGATTGCCCACCGGCAAGCCCGGTGTGACCGGCGCCAGGGTGCTCAAGCGCGTCATCGAAGGCGCGGGCGCGGATACCCTGGTGCTGATACTCACCGGTCGACTGGACCGCGACGCCGCCGCGAGCGAGTGGGCGCGCGCCGTGGAAGTGCAGGGCGCCAGCCTCGCCCTCTGGCCCATTGCACGCGCCGCCTTCCCCGACTGGCTGCAGGCGCGCGCCCGCACGCTTGATCTGCAGCTGGCGCCGGATGCGCTGGCGCTGCTGGCCGAACGCACCGAGGGCAATCTGCTGGCCGCCGCCCAGGAACTCGCCAAACTCGCGCTGCTGGCGGTGGATGGCCGGGTCGATGCGGCCGCGGTGCTCGCCAGTTCCACGGACAGTTCGCACTTCGACGTGGCGGAGCTGGATCGCGCGCTGACCCAGGCCGATGTGGCCCGGGCGCTGCGGGTCCTGGCCGGCTTGCGCTCCGAGGAGGTCGAGCTGCCGCTGGTGCTGTGGGCGGCGATCAAGGCGCTGCACGCGGTGCTGGCCGCCGAGAGCGGCGCGCCCGCGCCGCGCGGCGGCTATGGATACAACAGTGCCCCGCCCCGGCGGCGCCGGATGGGCGCCTCGCCCGCAGCACTGGTGGCGCGCGCCGCGCGCGCCGATGCCATGGCCAAGGGCCGGGCGCGCGGGGATGCCTGGGATGAGCTGGCACTGCTGGCGGCGGAACTGTGCGGCAAGCCGGCGCTCGCCCCCGCGGCGCGCGCGTTGGGCTGAATCAGGACATCATGGAACCCATCGGCATTTTCGGCGGCACCTTCGATCCCATTCACGTGGGGCATCTGCGCACCGCCTTCGAGCTGTGGCAGGCGCTGCATCTGACCGAGGTGCGTTTCCTGCCCACCGGCAGTCCACCGCACCGCTCCGAGACGCGCGCCAACGCGGAGCTGCGGCTGGCGATGGTGCGTGCCGCGGTCGAGGGGCAGGCCGGTTTCGTGGTCGATGACCGCGAGGTGCGCCGTACCGGACTTTCCTACTCGGTGGACACCCTTACGGAGCTGCGTCGGGAGAACCCGGATCGCTCCCTGTGCGTGCTGCTGGGCATGGACGCCTTCCTCGGCCTGCCGAACTGGCATCGCTGGCGCGAGGTGCTGGACCTGGCCCACATCGTCGTGGTGCACCGTCCGGGCTGGCGGGCGCCGGCCCAGGGCCCCCTGGGCGAGGTCATGGTGGACCGCGGAACGGGGAGCGTGCGCGACCTGCATACGCGGCTGGCCGGAAACGTCTACGTCCATGTTCCGACCCAGCTTGAGATTTCGTCCACGGAACTGCGCCAGCTCATCGAGGCGGGGCGCGATCCGCGGTACCTGGTTCCGGACCCGGTGCGCAGGATAATCCTGGAAACCGGGTGTTATGCTCAGCGCGAGCGCTGAAGTTCTTCCCAGGAGGCTGCAACCTTTGCCAATGGCTACGACCCGATCCCGCCGAGCGACTGTGTCGCGACCCGCAACTCCCACATCCCCGGTGCCCGGCCTGGTCCAGGCGGCGCTGGATGACATGAAGGCCGTCAACATCCGCATCATGGATGTCCGCGGCCTGACCGACATCACCGATACCATGATCATCGCCTCGGGCAATTCCGATCGCCACGTCCGCAGCATCGCCGAGCGCGTGATCCAGAACGCCAAGGCCGCCGGCTTCCGGCCCTTCGGCGTCGAAGGCGCACGCGATGGTGAATGGGCGCTGGTGGACCTGCACGATGTGATCGTGCACGTGATGCTGCCCAGGGTCCGCGAGTTCTACGGCCTGGAGCGGCTGTGGGACAGCGCGGAAACGCCGGTCGCGGCATCCGGCACACCCAAGGCGGGAGCTGCCATCAAGCGCACGCGCGGCAGCGCCGCGCCGCGCAAGCGGGCGGCGCGAAAACCCAAAGCCTGACCGGGCGGGCAGGAGGGGCGGGCTTGCGCATTCGCATCATCGCCGTGGGCGAGCGCATGCCGCGCTGGGTGGATGAGGTGGTCGGGGATTACTCCCGGCGCCTCGCCGGCAGCCTCAAGCTAGCGTGGGCGCAAGTGCCGGCGGGCCAGCGCAGCGGCCGGGGCGATCCGGCGCAGGCCGTGCAGACCGAGGGCGCGCGCATCCTGGCCCTCATCAAGCCCCAGGAGTTCGTCGCTGCCCTGGATGAGCGGGGCATACAGCACGGCACCCGCGAGCTCGCCAACTGGCTCCAGGCGCGCACCAACGACGGCCGCGATCTCACTTTCGTGATCGGCGGCCCCGACGGACTGGCCGCTGAGGTGCTGGAGCGCGCCGAGCAGCGGCTGTCGCTCTCGAAGCTGACGCTGCCGCACCCGCTGGTACGGGTGGTGCTGGCCGAACAGCTGTACCGCGCGCATACCGTTCTTAGTGGACATCCGTATCACCGCGACTGAGACTGCCCACCCATGAATCCCGTGCTGCGACTGGCTTCGGCATCCCCCAGACGGCAGGAGCTTCTGGCCCAGATCGGCGTGCCGCATGCGGTGGCGGTGGCCGATGTGGATGAGGCCCTGCGCGCCGGCGAGGACGCCGGCGCCTATGTGGGGCGCGTCGCCCGCGCCAAGGCCGCAGACCATCTGGGGACGCCAGCAGGATCTGCCGGTACTCGGCGCCGACACGACGGTGGTGCTGGACGGCTTGAGCCTCGGCAAGCCGCGCGATCGCGCGCACGGCCTGTCGATGCTCGCGGACCTGGCCGGTCGCGAGCATCAGGTGCTCACCGCCGTGGCGCTCGTGACCCGCGCCGGAACCCACTGCGTCACCAGCGTGAGCACCGTGCGGATGCGCGACTCCTCCCCGGCGGAGCGCGAGCGCTACTGGGACAGCGGTGAGCCGCGCGACAAGGCGGGCGGCTACGCCATCCAGGGCCTGGGGGCCGTCTTCATCGAGTCCCTGCAGGGCAGTTACTCCGGGGTCATGGGTCTGCCGCTGTTCGAGACCGCGCAGCTGCTGGCGCAGGCCCGGGTGCCGTACTGGAGCGCGACTTGAGCAGCGAGCTGCTGGTGAATCTCGGGCCGCGCGAGACCCGGGCGGCGCTGGTGGAGAACGGCGCGCTCACCGAAATCCACATCGAGCGCGCCAGCAAGCGCGGCCTGGTGGGCAATATCTACAAGGGCCGCGTGTCGCGGGTGCTGCCGGGCATGCAGGCCGCCTTCATCGACGTGGGCCTGGAACGCACCGCGTTCCTGCATGTCGCGGACATCGCCCTCGTCAGGCCCGATGACACCGTCGTCGCCCTGCCCGCCATCGACGACATCCGCCGCCTGGTGACCCAGGGCGATGAGCTGCTGGTGCAGGTGGTCAAGGATCCCATGGGCACCAAGGGCGCGCGCCTCACCACCTTCGTGGCGCTGCCGTCCCGCTACCTGGTGTTCATGCCGCGCGGCGAGGGGATCGGCGTGTCCGCGCGCATCGAGGATGACGCGACCCGGCAGCGCCTGAAGTCCGCGCTCGCCGCGGTGCTGCCGCCCCAGGCCGTGGGCGGCTACATCGTGCGCACCGCCGCGCAGACCGCGGATCCGGCCGGCCTGCGCGAGGACGTGGCCTACCTGGAGAAGCTCTGGCGCCATGTGCGCGAGGTGTCCGCGCAGATCGAGGCGGGCAATATCGTGCACGCCGACCTGCCCCTGCCGCTGCGCGTGCTGCGCGACGAGCTGGTGCCCGATGTGTCGCGGGTGCTGGTGGATTCGGCCACGGAGCTGGCGGCCATGCAGGCCTTTGCGCGCGCCTACCTGCCCGACAGCCCGGTGCAGCTCGAACTGTATTCCGGGCAGCGGCCGCTGTTCGACCTGCATGGCGTGGAGGAGGAGCTGGCGCGCGCGCTCGACGGCAAGGTGCCGCTGAAGTCCGGCGGCCACCTGATCATCGACCAGACCGAGGCCATGACCACCATCGATGTGAACACCGGCGGCTACGTCGGGCATCGCAATCTCGAGGAAACCATCTTCCGCACCAACCTCGAGGCCGCCGTGGCGATCGCGCGGCAGCTGCGGCTGCGCAATCTCGGCGGCATCATCATCATCGACTTCATCGACATGGCCGACGCGGCGCATCGTCGCCAGGTGCTGCAGGCGCTGGAGCGCGCGCTGGCCGCGGATCGCGCCCAGACCCATATCGTCAGCCTCTCGCCGCTGGGACTGGTGGAGATGACCCGCAAGCGCACCCGCGAGAGCCTCGAACACCTGCTGTGCAAGGCCTGTCCGGCCTGTGAGGGCCGCGGCTTCGTGAAGACCCCGGAGACCGTCGCGCACGACGTGTTTCGGGAAATCATGCGCCAGAGCCGCCAGTTCAGCAGCCGGGAGCTGCTGATCCTGGCCCACCAGGAGGTGGTGGACCACCTGCTGGAGAGCGAGTCCGCGAGCCTCGCCGAACTTGAACATCAGGTCGGACGCCCCATACGGATGCAGGTGGAGGCCTTGTACGGCGTGGACCAGTTCGATGTGGTGCTGATTTGAAAGTCGCGACCCTGCAGATGAACTCGGGCCCCGACGTGGCGCACAACCTGAGCGTGGCCGGGCAGCTGCTGTCGGAGGCCGCCGCCGCCGGCGCGGTGCTGGCGGTGTTGCCGGAGAACTTCGCCATCATGGGCGCGCGGGAGGCCGACCGGCTGGCGGTGGCCGAGCGGCCCGGCGCGGGACCCATCCAGGATGCCATGGCGCAACTGGCCCAGAAGCTGTCGCTGTGGATCGTGGCCGGCACCTTGCCCATCCAGGGCACGCAACCTAAGCGCATCGCGCCGGCCTCGGTGGTGTTCGACGCCAACGGCAGGCAGGTCGCGCGCTACGACAAGATCCACCTGTTCGACGTGGATATTCCGCAGAAGCGCGAAGTTTATCGCGAATCCGCGACGTTCGAGCCGGGCAGGGAGCCGGTGCTGGTGGCGACACCCGCCGGCATGCTGGGGCTGTCGGTGTGCTACGACGTGAGGTTCCCGGAGCTGTATCGGCAGCTGGTCGCCCGCGGCGCGCAGCTGCTGAGCGTTCCGGCCGCCTTCACCGTGCCCACGGGCCAGGCCCACTGGGAGCTGCTGCTGCGGGCCCGGGCCGTGGAGAACCTGTGCTACGTGCTGGCCGCGGCCCAGTGGGGACCGCACGCCAACGGCCGGGAGACCTATGGCGATGCGATGATCGTGGATTACTGGGGCCGGGTGCTGGACCGGCGGCCGAGCGGCGTCGGCGTCGTCGTGGCCGAGATTGACGGCGCAGCCCAGGCTGCGGTGCGGGAGAGCTTCCCCGCGCTGAAGCATCGCGTGCTCTAATGCCCCTTAAAGGACTGATCAAGGACCCCAGATGGCACTTCCCGCCCGTTCCACCGATGCGCTGGCGATCGCGCGCGACACCATCCTGACCCCCAGCGGCCTCGATGAGGCGCAGCTGGAGCGGGTGTTCGGGCAGGTGATGTCCCATTCGGTGGACTACGCGGACCTGTACTTCCAGCTGGCCCACGAGGAGTCCTGGGCGCTGGAGGACGGCATCGTCAAGGAGGGCAGCGCCGCCATCGAACAGGGTGTGGGCGTGCGCGCGCTCTCGGGCGAGAAGACCGGATTCGCCTATTCGGATGAGATCATGCTGCCGGCGCTGGAGGATGCCTCGCGCGCGGCGCGTGCCATCGCCGCGCACGGCGCCGATCATGCGCTCGCCGTGTGGCATTCGCGCACCGGGCACCAGCTGTACCTGCCCGATGATCCGCTGTCCGCGCTCAGTGAGGCGGACAAGGTGGCGTGGCTGATGCGCGTGGACCAGGAGACCCGCAAGCTCGATCCGCGCGTGACGCAGGTGATGGCGAGCGTCACCGCGGTGCATGAAGTCGTGCTCATCGCCAACAGCGACGGCGACCTGGCGGCGGACGTGAGGCCGCTGGTGCGCTTCAACGTTTCGGTGATCGTCGAGCAGAACGGCCGGCGCGAGCAGGGCTACTGCGGCTGCGGCGGGCGCTACACCTTGAGCGATCTGGTCGCCGGCGACCGGCCGCTGCAACTGGGGCGCGAGGCCGTTCGCCAGGCGCTGGTGAACCTGGAGTCCATCGCCGCCCCCGCCGGTCCCATGACCGTCGTGCTGGGGCCGGGCTGGCCCGGCATCCTGCTGCACGAAGCCATCGGCCACGGCCTGGAAGGGGATTTCAATCGCAAGGGCACCTCGGCCTTTGCCGGCCGCATCGGCGAGCGGGTGGCCACCGAGGCCTGCACCGTCGTCGACGACGGCACGCTGGCGCGCCGTCGCGGTTCGCTGAACATCGATGACGAGGGCACGCCGACCGAGTGCACGACGCTCATCGAGAACGGCATCCTCAAGGGCTACATGCAGGACAAGCTCAATGCGCGCCTCACCGGCACGCGCTCCACCGGCAACGGCCGGCGCGAGTCCTTCGCGCATGTGACGCTGCCGCGCATGACCAACACCTACATGCGCCCGGGGCCGCATGCGCCCGAGGACATCATCGCTTCCGTGCAGCGCGGCATCTATGCCGTCAATTTCGGCGGCGGCCAGGTCGACATCACTTCGGGCAAATTCGTGTTCTCGGCCAGCGAAGCCTACGCCATCGAAAACGGCAGGCTCGGCGCGCCGCTGAAAGGGGCTACACTGATCGGCAATGGCCCTGACGTGCTCACCAGAGTGAGCATGGTGGGCAACGATCTGAAGCTTGACGAGGGTGTCGGAACCTGTGGCAAGGAAGGTCAGAATGTGCCCGTCGGCGTCGGGCCAGCCCACGCTGCGCGTGGATGGACTCACCGTCGGCGGCACGGGCTAGGACATAACTTGGCAGGCGCATTATGAATGCTTGAGATTTATGCTCGTCGCCGTCCCGCAATCAGCAAAGCGTGATGTGGGGCACTCCTTGGCGCGGGGCATTCACCGTACGGTGATTGCCGTGATTTTGGCCCACAACCGGCATCGCGCCCACAGGAATATGTCATGGCCCCCGAGTCCAGCGCCGAGCACGAACTGACCCTTCCCAAGGATCTGCTTTCCGAGGTGCAGCGCCGTCTGCCGAGCCATAAGGACTTCAGGGTGGAAGGCTGGAAACCCTCGCTGGTGCAGCGGATGCTCGGGCTGCTGGGTGGGCGCTCGCGCTCGCGCGAGTGACCCGAAGGCGATTAGACTTGCGGCATGAGCGCCGCCCGCCACAGGTTGTCCCGACCGGTCTATGAAAGCCTCCCCTGGGCGTATCTGCTCGGGGGGTTGATCGCGCTCGGCGCCAGCTACTTCCAGACCGCTTCGACCTTGAGCATGGCGCTGGGGCTGCCCGGATTCGTGGCGCTGATGGCAGGCGTCGTGATACTGCTGCGGCGCCGGGACTACCGCAAACTGCGCGCCCAGTACGACGCGCCCGACGCCCTGGACGAGGCGGCCGCGGCCACCCTGCCGGCGGGCCACGCCCTGCCGGATAGCCACGCCCCGCACGAGGCCCAGTAGGGCAACCAGTAGGGCAACCCGCGCGCTACTTGACCCGGGTGGCGGGCCGCTCCGCCGTTTCCTCCACCTGCAGGTCGCGGCGCGTGGCCGTGTGGCTGGGCTCATCGAGGGGCTTGTCCAGGGTGGGCACGTTGGCGGCGCCTTCCGAGGAGCTCAGGCGCGCCCGCGCGAGGCGTTCATCCACATACATGATCTCGTGCTTGCCGATCACCACCACGTCGCCGTCATTGAGATGGTGGCGGCGCACACGCCGGCCCTGCACGAATATGCCGTTGGTGCTGTTCAGATCCTCGATCAGGCTGCCGTCGGCGCCGGTGATGATCTGGCAGTGATGCCGGCTCACGAAGCGGCTGTCCACCTGCAGGTCGTTGTCGCTGGTGCGGCCGATGATGACGCGCCCCACCTTCAGCTGCAGCTCCTGGGTGGTGCGACCCTCGGTGGCCAGAATCAGGCGGCCCACGGGCTCGGCGCCATCCTCCTGGCTTTGCGTGTCGATCAGCGGGTCGGCGGGCTGGCTGCCGTTGCCGGCGCGATGCCGGCCGGCGGGCGCGGGGTGCGCATGGCCGCCCGGGTCCGCCGCGGCACGCTCCTGGCCGGCGCCGCGCTCTTCGTACGGCGGCCAGCGCAGTTCCTGCAGCGAGGATTGCACATCCTCGAGCAGCACATGATCGCGATCCTCGCCGAAGGCGGCCAGCATGGCCGTGTCGCACAGGGTATTGACCAGTCGCGGCACGCCGCCGGAGTACCGGAAGATCACTGGGTAGGTGTCCGCGGCGAAGATGCGCCGATCCCCGGCGCCGGCCACCTCCAGGCGGTGATGGATGTAGGCCTCCATTTCCGCGGCCGAGAGCGTGCTCAGGTGGAATCGCAGGCGCACGCGCTGCGCCAGCTGCACCAGTTCCGGGGCATCGAGCTTGGAGTTCAGTTCCGGCTGGCCGGCCAGAATGATGCGCAGCACCTTCTCCTTGGTGGTCTCCACGCCCGAGAGCATGCGGACCTCCTCGAGCACCTTCAGCGACAGGTTCTGCGCCTCGTCGATGATCAGCAGCACCTTGCGTCCGGCGCTGTACTGCTCCACGAGAAACTGGTTGAGGGTGGCGATGAGCTCGGCCTTCTTCATCTTGAAGGGCGAGAAGCCGAACTGCACCAGCACCGACTGCAGGAAGTCGACCACCGTGACCTGGGTCTGGTTGATCTGCGCGACCACCACGTCGCGCTGCACTTCCTGCAGGAAGGATTCGATGAGGGTGGTCTTGCCGGAACCGATCTCACCGGTGATGACCACGAAGCCATCCGTGAACCAGATGGTCGACTCCATGTACGCCTTGGCGCGCGCATGCTGCTTGCTCAAATAAAGGAATTGCGGGTCCGGACTCAGGCGGAACGGCAATTCCCGAAGTTTGAACAGCTCAAGGTACATGGTGAATCGATTCTATGGGATGTGTATCTCAGGGGCCAATTCCGCCAGCAGCGCCCGTGCACGCCGTTCAAGGCGTGCCGCAGTATCTTCCACCACTGTCAAATGACCGAGCTTGCGCCCCGGTCGGGCTTCCTTGGCGTAATCATGCAGATGCACGCCGGCATGGCGCAGCAGCCGGGCACGCGCCGGCATGCTGCCGATCAGATTGATCATGGCGCTGTAACCTCTGGCGCGGGTCTCCCCCAGCGGCAGCCCCAGTATGGCCCGCAGGTGGTTCTCGAACTGGCTGGTCACCGCCCCCTCGATGGTCCAGTGCCCGGAGTTGTGCACCCGCGGGGCCATTTCATTGGCCACCAGGCGTCCGCCGGTCACGAAGAATTCGATGGTGAGCACACCGCTGTAGCGCAAATGCTGCATCACGGCCCGCACATGCCGACCGGCCAGCTGGTTCATGCGTGGCGTGCCGAACGGCGCCCGGGTCAGTCGCAGAATGCCCTGGTCGTGCAGATTGTGATTGAGGGGATAGACCTTGACCTCGCCGCCGCGGCCGCGCACGCCGATGACGGAGACCTCCAGGTCGAAGGGCACCAGTTCCTCATAGATCGCAGGCACCTGGCCCAGCTGGATCCAGGCACGCTCCAGCTCCGCCGCGGTGCGCACCACCGCCTGGCCCTTGCCGTCATAGCCCATGCGGCGGGTCTTCAGCACCCCGGGCAGGCCGATTTCCCGCACCGCCCGGTCGCAGCTGCCGGCGAGTGCCGACCGCGCGCCAGCGGGTGGTGGCGATGCCCAGCTTCTCGAACAGTCGTTTCTCGCTGACGCGATCCTGCGCCGTGGCGATCGCCGCGGGCGGCGGGCTCACGCGGGTCCGCTGCCGCAGTTTGCGCAGTGCGGCGACCGACACGTTTTCCCAGTCGATGGTCACCACCTCGCAGCTCCCCGCGAGCTGTCCCAGCGCATCGTCATCGGTGAAGGCGCTCTTGAGCACCGGGGCGAGTTGCCCCGCAGGCGGTGCGGTGGCCGGATCCAGAAACAGGAAGTCCAGTCCCAGCGGGTAGCCGGCCAGGGCCATCATCCGGCCCAGCTGGCCGGCGCCGACGATGCCGACCGTCATGGGGTGCTGAGGCGGGGATCCGGATGCGCGAGCACCCGGGCGGTCTGCTGGTCGCGATAGGCCTCAAGCCTCGGCAGGACTTCGGGGTGACGGTTGGCCACGATCGCGGCCGCCAGCAGCGCGGCATTGGTGGCACCGGCGCTGCCGATGGCGAAAGTCGCCACCGGGATTCCGGCCGGCATCTGCACGATGGACAGCAGCGAATCCATGCCATTCAAGGCCTTCGACTGCACCGGCACGCCCAGCACCGGCAGGCTGGTCTTCGCGGCCGTCATGCCCGGCAGGTGCGCCGCGCCGCCGGCGCCGGCGATGATGGCCTCGAGGCCGCGCGCGCGCGCGCCGGCGGCGTATTCAAACAGCAGGTCCGGCGTGCGGTGCGCGGACACGACCCGTACCTCATGCGGCACGCCCAGGGTCTCCAGCACCTGCGCCGCCGGGCGCATCGTCTCCCAATCCGATGACGAGCCCATGATGATGCCTACCCACACTGACACGGTCCTACTCCTAGGCGGGCTGGCGTGGCGCCCGCTGCAATGGAACATTGTAGCCGAGCAGCCGGTCAGTCCAGCAGTTCGCGCAGCGCCCGGAACAGCTCGCGGGCCGCGCCGCCGCCAGCCCCGGCGCGCAGCCGCTCGGTTCTGGCCGCCTCCACGAGCCTTAGCCACAGCGCCTCATCCAGCGCCGGGTAGGCCGCGCGCAGCGCCGCCAGCGCCGGCGCGCCTGCCTCGAGCAGTCGGGCGCGCCAGTTCTCGGCGCGCTGGAAGCGCTGGGCCTCCTGGGCGGCCTTCGCGGCCTTCGCGCCCAGGGCCTCGCGCACCTGCGTCAGGTCGATGTCGCGCATCAGCTTGCCGATGTACTGGCGCTGGCGCGCGCCGCCCCCCCGGGCGCTGATGCTGCGCGCGGCGACGATGGCCTCGTGCAGGCGTTCCGGCAGCCCCAGGGCCGCGAGTTCCGCATCCCTGAGCGCGATCAGCTGCTCGCCCAGCTGCTGGGCCCGCTGCGCCTCGCGCTTGAGCACGCTCTTGCTGGGACCGTCGAAGAGCGGTTCGGCATCGCCTTCGGTTTCGGGTCGGGAAAATCGCTTCACGTGGCTACCATGCTCCTTGGGCTACAATTCTGCACCAACGCAGCGGCAGGGCCTATGCAGCAGGAAGTCGACGCCTCCCGGATCCCCGAGCTTACACAGGTCATCGAGCAGGTCATGGCGCATGCCAGGCATGCCGGAGCCTCCCAGTGCGAGGCGGATGCCAGTCTGCAGCGCGGCCTCACCGCCACGGTGCGCCTGGGCGAGGTCGACACGGTGGAATACCAGCGCGACCGGGGGCTGGGGCTCACCGTGTACTTCGGCAAGCGCAAGGGCTCGGCGAGCACCGGGGACTTAAGTGCCGCGGCCGTGCGGGCCACGGTCGAGAAGGCCTGCGCCTTCGCGCGCTATACCGCCGAGGACGAGGCCTCGGGCCTGGCGGATCCGGAAGACCTGGCCCGCGAGGTGCCGGATCTGGACCTGTATCACCGCTGGGACCTGGAACCGGACCAGGCCGTGGAACTGGCGCGCGCCTGCGAGGCCGCGGGCCTCGCGGTGGATGCGCGGCTCACCAACTCCGAGGGCGCCTCGGTGGCCAATCATCGCGGCGTGCGCGTCTACGGCAACTCGCACGGATTCCTCGCAGGCTTCGCCAGCAGTTCGCATTCCATCAGCTGCGTGCTGCTCGCCAGCCAGGGCGAGGACATGCAACGCGACTTCTGGTACTCCAGCGCCCGGGATCCGGCGGATCTGGAGGACGCGGCGTCCATCGGCCGGCGCGCCGCGGAAAATGCCATCGCGCGCCTGGGCGCGCAGCGGCTGGCGACGCGCCGCGCACCGGTGATGTTCATTCCGGAGATGGCCCGGAGTCTGTTTCGCAGCTACATCGGAGCGGTGCGCGGCGGCAGCCAGTACCGCAAGACCAGCTTCCTGCTCGATGTGGCCGGGCAGCGCGTGTTTCCGCAGTTTCTGCAGATCGCGGAGCGACCGCATATCCCCAAGGGCCTGGGCAGCAGTCCCGTTCGATGGCGAGGGCGTGGCCACGCGCGATCGGGCGCTGGTCGTGGACGGGGTGGCGCAGGGCTACGTGCTCGACAGTTACTCAGCCCGCAAGCTGGGACTGAAGACCACCGGCAATGCGGATGGCGTGCACAATCTCTTCATCCGCTCCTCGCAGGCCGGATGCGTCGCGCGAGCAGCTGCTGCGCACCATGGGCACGGGACTGCTGGTCACCGAACTGATGGGCCAGGGCGTGAATCCGGTGACCGGTGATTACTCGCGCGGCGCCAGCGGCTTCTGGGTCGAGAACGGCGCGCTCGCCTACCCGGTGCACGAGATCACCATCGCGGGCAACCTGCGCGACATGTTCCAGGGGATCGTCGCGATCGGCAGCGATGTCGATGACCGCGGCGCGCTGCACACCGGCTCGGTGCTCATCGGCGATCTGACCATAGCCGGACAGTAGCGCGTGAGGGCCTCGAACTCCCCGGTCAGTTCGCTCGTCGGACCCGGCAGCTGGGCGGGCCCGGCCTGCAGCAGCTCCTGCAGCGTGCGACCGGCACAGCTGGCGCGTCGTGCCGTATCCACCTGCGCCACGACCTGGCTGATTCCCGGAATCGCCAGCGCGCGGCTGACGGGTTTGCCGCTGCGCTGCTGGCGGGCGGCCTCCATGATGTCGATGAGCAGCAGATGCGCCGGATCACGCGCCAGCTGCAGTTCCTCGCCGGAAACCTTCAATACCCGGGCGTGTTCGAGCGCGCTCACCAGCGGCTGCAGTGCCACGCCCGTGACGCCCAGGTCGGAAGCGAGTGCATCCAGGGTGTAGCGGGGCCGGCCCGTGCCGGCGTTGTGGGCCACCAGGAAGCTGACGGTCAGCGCCAGCTGTTCGATTTCCGCCGCCGACAGTTTCAGCTGCGCGCATGCCGAAGCGCAGGTAGCTGGGGTTCTGGATGTAGAACGACAGCTGCGCGCCCGAGAGCAGGATCAACCAGCCGAAATAGGTCCAGGTCACCACCGCGATCACCGCCGCAAACCCGGCGTACACCAGCGTCAGGCGCGCGCTGTATTCGACGAAGCGCGTGAAGATGCTGCCGACCGCCGCCCACAGCACGCCGGCCACCAGCGCCCCGATCAGCGCCGGCGTGAAGCGCACGCGCGTGTTCGGAATGAACATGTAGAGGAAGGTGAACAGCGTGGTCACCATCAGGTACGGGGCCAGGTGCAGGCCCAGGCTCAGCAGTCGCTTGACCAGGGTGAGGGAACTGGCCAGCTGCACCGGGCCTGCGATGAATGCGGTATGCGACAGGGCGATGAAGCCGCCGACCAGCACCGGGCCCACCACCAGCAGGCTCAGGAACTCCGCCAGGCGCCGCCCGAGGCTGCGCGCCTGGGGCACCCGCCACACGTAGTTGAAGCTGTCCTCGACCTTCTGGATGGTGCCGATGAGCGACCAGACCAGGAAAGTGACGCCCACGATGCCCACCACGCCCCGGCGAAGGCGCGCGGCGAACTGCAGCACCTGCGCGGGTCATCTCATCGGCGCCCGCGCCCACCGGACGGAAGAACTCCAGCACGATGGGCTGCAGATCCCGGCCGCCGTGGCCGCCCAGCTGGCGCATGACGATGAAGCTGAAGGCCAGCAACGGCACCAGCGACAGCATGGTGGTGAACACCAGCGCGGTTGCCCGCATGTTGATCTGCCCGTCGGCCAGATCACGGATCACGGCATAGGGGTAGCGGGCGATACGCAGCAGCGTGCGCACGGCGCCGGGGCGTCCCGAGGCCCGGCTGAACACGGCCGAATCCAGCTGATCCCAGGGCCAATTGGACATGGTCTTTAGGCGGTGAGTCGCTGCAGGGCTTCGAGATACTTCTCGCGGGTGCGCGCGATGACTTCGGCGGGCAGGGCCGGGCCCGGCGCGCGCTTGTCCCAGTCCAGGGTCTCCAGGTAATCGCGCAGGTACTGCTTGTCGAAGCTCGGCGGGCTGATGCCCACCCGGTAGGTGTCGGCCGGCCAGAAGCGCGAGGAATCCGGGGTCAGCACTTCGTCCATCAGGGTGAGCGTACCCTCGGCCGTCAGGCCGAATTCGAACTTGGTGTCGGCGATGATGATGCCGCGGCCGCGCGCATAGTCGGCGGCGAACTGGTACAGCGCCAGCGCGGTGGCGCGCACCTTCTGCGCCAGCGCCGCGCCGATCAGCGAAGTCACGTCGGCGAAGGAGATGTTCTCATCGTGCGCACCCGCGCTCGGCCTTGGAGGCGGGAGTGAAGATCGGCGCCGCGAGCCGCTCGGCCAGCTGCAGGCCCGGCGGCAGCGCGATGCCGCACACCGCGCCGCTCTTCTGGTAGTCCTTCCAGCCCGAACCGATCAGGTAGCCGCGCACCACCGCCTCGATGGGCAGGGGCTTCAGGCGCTTGACGATCACCGCCCGGCCTTCGAGCATCGCCAGCTCCGCGGCCGGCAGCGGCAGCTGCGCCAGGCTTCGCCCGGTGAGGTGATTCGGTACGATGTGCGCGGTGCGCGCGAACCAGAAATTGGAAATCTGCGTCAGCACCCGCCCCTTGTCCGGAATCGGGTCCGGCAGGACCACATCGAAGGCCGACATGCGATCGGTTGCCACGATGAGCATGCTCTGATCGTCCACGGCATAGTTGTCGCGCACCTTGCCCGCGTGCAGCAGTTTCATGCCGGTCAGGGCGGTTCGAAGGACAGTGCCGGAAGACATCGTTTTCTTGAATTGGAGTGAGCGGCGCGGCGGCGAGCGCCGCGGTTGCTAATATATCAGCGTATGCAATGGATCGGAAAAGCGGTCGGTGGCGTGCTCGGCATGCTGGCCGGCGGCCCAGTCGGCGCGGCGCTCGGGGTGCTGCTGGGGCATCAGTTTGACGCCAATTCGGGGCCTGCCGATCGGGCGCCGCCCGGGCGTGGGCAGCGCCTCAGGCGCCACCGCGACGCAGATCGGCGAGCGCTTCTTCCGCACCACCTTCCAGGTCATGGGGCATGTGGCCAAGGCCGATGGGCGCGTGTCCGAACAGGAAATCCAGGCAGCCCGCGCGGTGATGTCGGAACTGCGCCTGCAGCCCGCCCAGGTCCAGGTGGCCATCGCCTGCTTCACCGAGGGCAAGGCGCCGCAGTTCGCGGTGAACCAGGCGCTCGATGCGCTCTACGGCGCCTGCGGCGGCCGTCCCGATCTGATGCGCGCCTTCGTCGAGATCCAGATGCGCGCGGCGCTGATGGGCAATGACCTGCAAAGAACGGCGCGCGGCGTGCTGCAGAACATCGCCGCCCGACTGGGGCTGGGAGGGCTGGAGTTCGCGCATATCGAGGCGGTGCTGCGCATGCGCCGCAATGCCTACGGCGGCTCCGGGGGCGCCCAGCCGGTGGATGAGGAGGCACGGCTGGCGCAGGCCTACCGGGTCCTGGAATGCACGCCGCAGAACAGCAAGGAGGAGCTCTCCAAAGCCTACCGGCGGCAGTTGAGCCGGCACCATCCGGACAAGCTCAAAGCCAACGGACTGCCGGATTCGATGATCGAGCACGCCAAGCAGCGCACCCAGCAGATCATCGAAGCCTGGGAGCTGGTCCGCGAACGGCGCGGTATTTGATACTGGTAGACTCCAACACCATGGAAACGACCTGGCTGGCCCCCTCCATACTGTCCGCCGACTTCGCGCGCCTGGGCGAGGAAGTGGATGCGGTGCTGCAGGCCGGCGCCGACCTCATCCACTTCGATGTCATGGACAATCACTACGTGCCCAATCTCACCATCGGTCCGATGGTGTGCGAGGCCCTGCACCGGCATTCCCCGGATGCGCTGCTGGACGTGCACCTGATGGTGAGCCCGGTGGACCGCATCGTCGCCGACTTCGCGCGCGCCGGGGCCACCTACATCAGTTTCCACCCCGAAGCCACCGAACATGTCGACCGGACCATCGAGCTGATCCACGATCAGGGGTGCCGCGCCGGCCTGGTGTTCAATCCGGCCACGCCGCTGCAGTGGCTGGACTACACCTTGAGCAAGCTCGATCTGGTGCTCATCATGTCGGTGAACCCCGGGTTCGGCGGCCAGAAGTTCATCGCCCAGTCGCTCGATAAGGTGAGGAGCGTGCGCTCGCGCATCGATGCCCAGAGCCGCCCGGTGCGCCTGGAAATCGATGGCGGGGTGAAGGTCGAGAACATCGGCATGATCGCCGCGGCGGGTGCGGATACCTTCGTGGCCGGATCGGCGGTGTTCAGCAGCGGCGACTACGCCGCCACACTGCGGGCGATGCGCACGGCCATCGACGCCGCGCGCTAAGGGCGAGCGCCCGTCTTCAGGACGGCCTATTCGTCGTCGTCATCCTCGTCATCATCGTCGTCTTCCACGCGCGCCAGGCGCGCATTGGCCGGCTTGCCATTGGCCGGAACGATGACCGGGCGGGTCTTGGTCTTCGGCCGCGCATTGAACACCACGATGGTCTTGCCGGTGGCGCGCAGCAGTCCCTGGTCCTCCAGCACCTTCAGCACCCGGCCGGCCATCTCGCGCGAGCAGCCCACCAGGCGCGAGAGCTCCTGGCGACTGACCTTGATCTGCATGCCCTCCGGATGCGTCATCGCATCCGGCTCGCCGCACAGATCCATGATGGCGTGGGCCACCCGGCCGGTGACATCCACGAAGGCCAGGTCGCCGAGCTTGCGGTTGGTGCGATCCAGCCGGGTGGCCAGCTGCGTCGCCAGCTCGAATATCAGTCCCGGGCTTTCCGCCGCGATCTGCCGGAAGCGCGGATAGGTCATTTCGGCCAGTTCGCACTGGTTGCGGGTGCGCACCCAGGCGCTGCGGGTCGGCTGCTCGTAGAACAGGCCCATTTCACCGAAGAACTGGCCCTTGTTGAGGTAGGCGAGAACCATCTCGTTGCCTTCCTCGTCCTCGATCATGACTTCGACCGAGCCGCTGATGATGTAGTACAGAACGTCCGGCAGGTCCCCCGCATGGATCACCACGGTCTTGGAGGGCACCGTGCGGATCCGGCAGTAGCTCAGAAAGCGATTGATCGCTGGAATGTCACTGAGCGGTTTGACGTTCTCATCCATGTCCAATTCCCCCGAGCGCGTGCGCTCTGGTCACGTTTTTATACATAAGACCCAAGAACTGCAAGCCAGTCAGATCCAGTAGGCCGTGCGGGTCATGACTTTTGCAGCGCCGCGCATCAAGCCGCGGACCAGCTCCGGCAGTTCGACGGCGCCGGCGGCACGCGCCGCGCCCGCATGCGCGATCTCGTCTGTGCGCATCGCCGCCACCACTGCGCGACTGGCGCGATCCGCGCCGGGCAGGCGCCGCAGATGTTCATCCAGATGGCCTTCCACCTGCCGCTCGGTCTCTGCCACGAAGCCCAGACTGGTGCCATCGCCGAAGGCGGCGGCCATGGCGCCGATGGCGAAGGAGCCCGCGTACCACAGGGGATTGAGCAGGCTTGGGGTCGATCCCAGTTCCCGCAACCGCTGTTCACACCACCCCAGGTGATCGGCCTCTTCATCGGCGGCCTTGAGCAGCAGTTCGCGGGTGGCGGGTGAGCGGGCCACGAGGGCCTGTCCGTGGTAGAGGGCCTGGGCGGCCACCTCACCGGCGTGATTCACGCGCATGAGCGCGGCCGATTCGCGCCGCTGGGCATCGTCCAGGGCCGGGGCGGCGGCGGGGGAGTTGGGGGTCCGGAACACCCCCGGGTAGGGGCGGGAAGCGTGAGCTGGGGCGGCGATCGACCGCAATGCCCGGTCGGCAGCGGCGATTAGCGGATCGAGGAGGCGCTCAGAACCCATCGGGAGGCCGCAACCCTGTAAGCATGGGCGCACTATAACAGCCGTAGAGGTCATAATGCCGCCTGACGCGACGACCTGCAGCACAGCTCAGGCCCCAGATCAGGCCTGCATTGCACAAAATCGACCGGATCCGAGCCCCCACTTTCCGAGTCCCCACCCTTATATATGGATGGGATTAGAGCCCTTCGGGAACCGCCGGGGCAGGGGCGATGGGCGCTTTGCATTGCCAGGGCTGCTTGAGTACACTTGCCGGCCTTTTTTGGCACGGCCACGAGGCCTTGCCGGAGTGAGAGAAATGCTTACGACATCAACGGTATTCGCCAAATCCGGCCAGGTGCGCGGCGACTGGTTCCTGGTGGATGCCAGCGGCAAGACCCTGGGGCGCCTGTCGTCCCAGATTGCGCATCGCCTGAAGGGCAAGCACAAGGCGGATTATTCCCCCCATGTGGATATGGGCGACCATATCGTGGTGATCAACGCGGAGAAGGTCCGCGTCACCGGCCGCAAGCTCTCCGACAAGATGTACTACCATCACACCGGCGCCATCGGCGGCATCAAGTCCATCGCCCTGGACAAGCTGCTGGCCGAGCACCCGGAACGTGCGATCGAGTTCGCGGTGAAGGGTATGCTGCCGAAGAACCCGCTGGGCCGCCGCATGTACAAGAAGCTGCATGTGTTCGCCGGGGCCAAGCACCCGCATAGCGCGCAGCAGCCGAAACCCCTCGAGATTCAGGAAGCTTAATACTCATGGCCATCAGCACGAACTACGGCACCGGCCGCCGCAAGACCGCCACCGCCCGGGTCTACATGACCCCCGGCACCGGCAACATCACCGTCAACGGCCGCGGGCTGGACGAGTTCTTCGGCCGCGTCACCGGGCGCATGATCGTTCGCCAGCCGCTGGAGACGACCGACCTGCTGAACCGCTTTGATTTCAAGGTGCACGTGGCCGGCGGCGGCATCACCGGCCAGGCCGGCGCCATCCGCCACGGCATCACGCGCGCGCTGATCCAGTATGATGAGAGCCTGCGCAAGCCGCTGCGTGTGGCGGGTTTCGTGACTCGCGATGCCCGTGAGGTCGAGCGCAAGAAAGTCGGCCATCGCAAGGCTCGCCGCGGGACTCAGTACTCCAAGCGCTAACGCTGCCGGCCGCGAGAGGTTCCTGTTGGGGGATCGTCTAGTGGTAGGACAACGGACTCTGACTCCGTTTACCTAGGTTCGAATCCTAGTCCCCCAGCCAAGAATAGAGGCCCGCCGCAAGGCGGGCCTTTTGTTTGTGGGCGGCTGTTTCTGCCGCAGACTATAAATTACGTAATGCATCTTATAAGAGTCATAAATTCACGATTTACTATATAGTGCATCTTATAAGAAGTAGTAAATAACAATAAACAATTTACTTTACGCATCTTATAAGATACATTATTAGTACTTTTCGTACTCAGTGACTCTTTTTAGATGCATTATGAATATTAACTTTTCAGGTGCTCTCAGCGATACGGCCGCCCTGGAAGCGATTGGCTCACGCCTGGCGGCGGCTCGATTGAAGCGCAACCTCACCCAGGCAGCGCTCGGGCGGGAGGCGGGAGTTTCGCGCGCCACCATCGAGCGCCTGGAGCGCGGGACGGGTGCGGACTTGAAGCTGCTGCTGCGGGTGCTGCGGGCGCTGCAGTTGCTGGAGGGATTTCTGGCCGGCATCCCCGCGGATGAACCGAGCCCCATGGCGCTGCTGCGGGCGCGGGGCAAGAAGCGACAACGGGCGCGAGGCGAAACTTCCACGGCGGCGGCGTGAACGAAATTGCCGAAGTGCATTTGTGGGGGGAGCTCGTAGGGGCGGTGGTCCAGAGCGCGCCAGGTGCGTTCACGCGCTTTGAATACAGCCCGCGTTTCCTGAAGTCCGGCCTTGAAGTCGCGCCGCTGACGATGCCGCTGTCGTCCACCGTCTACCAGTTCCCGGCACTGAGCGTGGATACCTTCAGGGGACTGCCGGGCCTGCTGGCCGACAGTCTCCCGGATCGATTCGGAAACACACTGATCGATGCGTGGCTCGCCACCCAGGGGCGCGCGCCGGGCAGCTTCGGGTCCATCGAGCGATTGTGCTACATAGGCAGCCGCGGCATGGGGGCGCTTGAGTTCCGGCCCGTCAAAGGCCCGCGCGCGCGCAACAGCCAGAAACTGAAGATCGAGGCGTTGGTCGAGCTTGCCTCGCAGGTGTTGCAGCACCGCCATGACCTGGCGACATCCTTCGCACCAGGCTCCGTGCATGCGGGACTGGCGCAGATCCTGCGCGTCGGCACCTCGGCCGGCGGCGCGCGGCCCAAGGCGCTCGTCGCCTGGAACCTCGACACCGACGAGGTGCGCTCCGGACAGGTCACGGCCCCTGCCGGGTTCTCCTACTGGCTCTTGAAGTTCGATGGCGTGCGCGGGGCCGGGGACCATGAGCTGTCAGACCCCAAGGGCTTCACCCGCGTCGAGTATGCCTACTACCTCATGGCGCTGGCCTGCGGCATCGAGATGACCGAGTGCCGCCTGCTCGAGGAAGGCCCGCGCAAGCACTTCATGACCAAGCGCTTCGACCGCACCGATGCGGGCTCGAAGCTGCACCTGCAGACTCTCGGAGCGCTCGCGCACCTCGACTACAACACCCCGCTGGCCAACACCTACGAGCAGGCATTCCAGGTGCTGCGGCAGCTTGGAGGTACGGCCCCGGCGCGCGAAGAGCTGTACCGCAGGTGCGCCTTCAACCTCATTGCGCGCAACCAGGACGATCACGTCAAGAACATCTCATTCCTGATGGACACCCGTGGCAGCTGGAGTCTTGCCCCGGCCTATGACCTGACCTATGGCTACGATCCCGCAAACCGCTGGATGGCCCGGCACCAGATGGGCGTGAACGGCAAGTTCGACGGCTTCACGCGCGCGGATCTGATGGCCCTGGCCGATACGGCGAGCCTCTCGAAAAGCATCGCCGCCGAGATCGTGGAGCAGGTCGGCCGTGCGGTGTCCCGGTGGGAAGAGTTTGCCGCCCAGGCAGGTGCCCCGGCGGCCTACGTGCAGCAGATCAGCAAGAACCAGCGCCTGTACCTGGCGCGAGGTATGGCGGGAGCCTGATCGCGTTCAAATCTACGGGCCGCACACATCGTTGCCCTTGTCGAAGACGATGCGCCAGGTGTTGGGCGCCTCCAGCCGCCATATCGAGCTGAAGGTGCCGATGAGCTTGCCGGCAGGGTCCCTGACCGGTCCCGAACTCAACGCCAGCTTTCCCGAGTCGAGCACTTCGACGGTCGCGGGTTCCCATGAAAAGGGGGCCTGCGGACCGGCGAAGAATTTCGACCAGGCCTCGACGATTTTGGATTTTCCGCGCCGCGCATTCTCCCCCGAGAAGAACACCGCCTCGCGGGAAATGAAGGTCGCGAACTTCGACGGATCCCGGTCGGCCATGGACTTCGCGAAGGCGCGCTCGGTGGCAATCACCTGTTCCTTGGCCGTGGCGTTGGCCGATGCAGTGGATTTCGCGTACACGCCGCTGCCGCAGCCGATCAGGGCCACACCCAGGACCAGGGACTGAAGGATCCTTTTCTTACGCATGCTCGCGACTCGCTGGAAGGGCTGGATGCGAGCTTACGGCAGCGGCATGGGCATCGGCCATGGCCGCACTCACGGGTCGTGGGGGACTTCGGCGGCAAACCGGTCAGTTGCCCGGACCAGTTGCTCGGTGATGCCGGGTTGATTGGCTGCGTGACCGGCGTCGTCAACGATTACCAGGTCAGAGCCAGGCCAGAGCGCGTGCAGTTCGTACGCGGTTCCGATCGGCGCCTGGAAGTCGAAGCGTCCGTTGATGAGGATGCCAGGAATACCGGAAAGTCGCCTCGCATCGCGCATGACGACGCCATCATCGAGCCACGCATTGTGGCGCACGTAGTGAGTGACCAATCTGGCAAAACCCAGGGCGTACGCGGGGTCGCGGAATCGCGGCGATAGGGCCGCTGTGGGAGGCCAATCAGGCGTCGCCGATTCCCACAAGCACCAGGCAAATGCGGCTTGTTGCCGTAAGACCGGATCTGACTGCTCCAACATCCGGCTATAGGCCTCCACGACGTCACCCGCGCGGTCGGGTGCGGGCAGGAATTCCCGCCGCTGGGCCCAGGCCTGCGGAAAGAATGCGCCGAGCCCCTCCCGAAACATCCAGTCGAACTCCGCACGCCGTCCTGTCGTCACGCCGAATAGGATCAGTTCCGATACGTGCGCTGGAAATCGCTCCGCATAGGCTAGCGCCAGCGTGCTACCCCAGGATCCGCCAAGCACCAACCATCTTTCGATTCCGAGAGTGGTCCGCAAGAGTTCAATGTCACCGATCAGATTGTCCGTGGTATTTGTGGCCAGGGAGGTTTCAGCAACGCCGGCGTGAGGGCGACTTCGTCCACAACCGCGTTGGTCGAACAGGACAGCCCGATACTTGGCCGGATCGAAGAGTCGACGGTGCCAGGTCTGGCAACCGGAACCGGGGCCGCCATGCAGGACCAAAGCGGGCTTGCCGGAAGGATTTCCACAAAGTTCCCAGTACACCTGGTCGGCGCTCGCAGTGGCCAACATGCCAGAGGAGTACGGGCCAATTTCCGGATAGAGGGACATTCGGGAGGGCGTGCCGCTCCGCGACCTGTTAGCCGATGGACTGCTTCAGGAACTTCGCGACCCGATCCACAGGTGTGTCGCGAAAGAAGGGCCCGGCGTCGTGATCGACGCCGTGAAGGATCAGGACCTGGGCCTTTAAGCCGACTTGGCTATAGGCCCACTGCAGTTCGTAGAGCTGATTGAGCGGCATCTGGGTGTCCTGGTCGCCATGCAGCAGCAGGATGGGCGGCGCGTTGCGCGTCACCTGGAAGACCGGGCTGGCCAGCCGCGCCAGCTCGGGCACCTGGTCGGGGGCAGCGCCCAGCAGGCGCTTCAAGGCCGGTTCGCGCACCGCGAGCCCCGCCGGGGTCGACTGAGCGAGGATGGTGGTCAGGTCGCTGGCGCCGAAGTAACTGACGATGGCCTGGATGCTCGATGACTCATGGGGGTAGTCCCCTTCGGCGCCCTCCAGAGCCGGCAAGCCGCCGGTCACTCCGACCAGCGCCGCGAGATGCCCGCCGGAGGACGCGCCAACGATGGCGATCCGATCGGCGCGATAGCCATAGAGCGCGGCCTTGGCGCGCAGATAGCGGATGCCGGCCTTGATGTCCAGGACATCGGCCGGGAACGGCGCCTCATTGGAGGAGCGGAAGTCCAGGCTGGCCACGGCAAATCCGCGCGCCAGCAGAAAGGTCGGATACTGGGCCTTGCTGCCGGTGGTCCAGGCGCCGCCGTGAACGAATATCAGCAGCGGCGGGTGCGCCACGCCGCCCGGCAGATGGATATCCAGTCCCAGGGGTTTGCCGTTGACCGTCGCGTACACCAGGTCGGTGAGGTGGCGCGCCGCATCGGCGGCTCCCGCGCCCGGTGCGAGGGCCAGTGCCAATGCCGCGCAGCTGAGCGCCAGGGAAGTACGCAGGCTCATTGGCGGGGCAGCTTACTCTTCGCCGCGCGCAGCGACCAAGGCCTTGAGCGTGCCGTCATGGTCGACTTCCACCCGGAACTCGATGGGCTGGCAGCACACCTGGCAGTCCTCGACATAGGCCGCGGAGCCGGCGCTCAGATCGATCACGGTTTCGAAGGATTCACCGCAGTACGGACACTGGACCTCATGAAACTCGGTGCCGCCGGGCGAGCCCGCAGGCGCGCTGCGGCCGGGCTCGAATACCGGTTCCAGGCCGTACAGGACATCGATCGGGCTAGCCTTTCCAGGCATTGATGGCCTCGCTGTTGTCGCTGGCGTAGCCCAGCGCATCCCGCGCCTGGTCAAAGCGCGCACTGACCAGGCGTACCAGGGGCGCGTCGAACTTCAGATCGCGGGTCAGGTCCGCGGCGATCTTCACATCCTTGGCCAGCAGCCCGAGGGTGAAACCCGTGGCGAACTTGCCACTGATGACCTGCTGGCGCAGCACCACATCGGTGTGGAAATTGCGGCCCGTGGACACGTTGAGGATTTCGACCATGCGGGTGGGATCAAGTCCGAAGCGCTCGCCGGCCAGCAGGGCCTCCGCGCAGGCGGCGAAGCCAGCCGCGGCCACGAAATTGTTCAGGGCCTTCATGGCGTGCCCGGTGCCCAATCCGCCGGTATCGAACAGGCGATCGCCCATGGCCGCCAGCAGCGGGCGGGCGCGTTCGATCGCCGCCGGGTCATCACCGCCGATCATGATCGCGAGCGTGCCGAGCGCCGCCCGCGGAACTCCACCGGACACCGGCGCATCGATCAACCCGATGCCGCGTTCGGCCAGCGCCGCGCCCAGCCTGCGGGTGCCCGTCGGATCCGAGGAACTCATGTCGATCGCCAGGGTGCCGCGGTGCAGGTGCGCGGCGAGCCCCTCCTGCAGATACAGGTCGCTCACCACCTGGCCCGTGGGCAGCATGGTGATGACGAAGTCCGCACCGGCCAGCTCCTCGAGCTTCGCTGCGGCGCGGCAGCCCAGTTCCGCAGCCACCTTGCGCGCCTGGGGCTGCGCGCTGTCGAACACCGTGACGCTGTGACCCGCGCGGGCCACGCAGGCCGCCATGGGCGCGCCCATATTGCCCACTCCCACGAAAGCGACGTTCATGGTTTGCCCGCGGCCGCATGGCGCGCCAGCACCTCCGTGGCAGCGTTGAACGCTTCAACGCCGCAGGGTACGCCTGCATAGACCATGGTGTGCAGCAGGGTCTCGCGGATCTCCACCACGCTGCAGCCATTGGCCAGCGCACCGGCGACGTGGAACCTGATCTGATTGGGCTTGGACATTGCCGTCAGGGCGGCGAGGGTGATGAGGCTGCGGGTCTTGAGGTCCAGGCCCGGCCGGGCCCAGGTCTCACCAAAGCAGTAGCGGGTGACGACATCCTCCAGCGGTCGGGTGAAGTCGCTGGCCTGCGCGTAACGCTCCTCGGCCCCCGAGGAGCCGAACATGTCGTGCCGTATCTTCATGCCGGCGGCGAATACCGCCTCGTTGCTGTCAGTCATGATGCCCCCATTGCTGATAAAGGTACTCGGTGACGTCGATGATGCTCTGTTCATTGAGCAGGTCCGGATACATCTTCGGCATCGGCAGTTTCGGACTCTTGATGTAGGCAATGGTGGCGGCCCGCCCCTGCCTCGCGACGGCGGCGCTGAGCTTGTGGTCGGAGACCAGCGCGCCCTCCGGCCCATGGCAGGCCACGCACACCTGGGAGTACAGGCGGCGGCCCGCCCCCGCATCGGGCGCACCCGCGGCGGCGGCCGGCGCGGCATTCGCCAAGGTCTTGGGGTTCAACGCCATGATCACGACGCTGGGCAGCCCGAGCGCACCGAAGGCGTTGCGCGAGATATTGCCGTCGGCGAAGGCTACGTACTGGCGCCCGCCGACCTCGTAGGTGACCAGACCCCCGGCGAGCGCCCCGCCGGTCTGGATCTTGTTCACGACGGCGCCGCTCTTGCTGTCGAAGACGAACAGATTGCCGCCCAGGTCCCCGGCAAAGGTCACACCGCCGGCCGTCGGGGTGATACCGGCCACCACCGGCTTCTCGGTGTGGTACTTCCAGCGCACCTCGCCGGTGATGCTGTCGAGGGAGGTGATCCAGCCGGTCGTCGGCCCAACCGGTTCCACCGAGCCGCCGAAGCTCGGGGCACCGGTCTTGTAGGTGGTGGGGCCGGGACCCAGCTTCACCGTGAAGCAGGCATCCACCGCGCCGGTCACCAGTGAATGATTGAGGCGGTCGTAGGCCGGACCATTCCATTCCACGCCCCCGGCATATCCCGGGCACATGCGCGAACCCTCCTTCGTGGGCAGCTTCGGCATGCGTTCGATGGTCGTCACCGGCACGCGAAACAGCTGCTGGTGCGTGTCCCGGTCGACCGCGGTGACGTAGCCGTCCTTGCCGCCGAAGACCAGGTAGTCGCGCGCACCGTCGATGCGATAGAGCACCGGGGGCGCGACCATGTCGAGGTCCATCCAGTCCTCGGGGGTGCCCTGGTGCCACCACTTCAGCGCGCCGGTGCGCGCATCCAGCACCACGATGGAGTCGGTGAACAGATTGGCACCCGGCCGATATGCCTTATCGATATCCGGCCAGGGATTGCCGGTCGCCACGAACAGCTCGCCGGCGGAGACATCGAGGGTCATGGCACCCCACACCCCGCCGCCGCCGGTCTTCGCGGTGCCCGGCCGCTGCCAGGTTTCCGCGCCGATCTCCTTGCCCATCGGAATGGTATTGAAACGCCACAGTTCGCGGCCCGTCAGGGCATCGAGGGCCATGACGCGCCCGCGCGCGCCCAGCTCACTGCCGCTGATGCCCATGTAGACGACCCCGCCCCAGGCCAGCGGCGCGGCGGCCGAGGATTCGCCCAGGCCCGGCGCGCCGATGACGGTCTTCCACAGCAGCTTGCCGGTCGCCGCGTCCAGCGCGATGAGGCGGCCATCGCTGGTGCCGCGGTATACCCGGCCGTTCATCACGGCGACGCCGCGGGTCGAGGGCGAACTGCGATCGTCGTCCGGGGTGTAGCTGTAGCGCCAGAGCAGGGTGCAACGGGTGGCATCGATGGCGACCGTCTCGCTGCCGGTGCCCGTATAGATGACCCCGTCGACCACGATCAGGTCCGAATGCATCGAGGTCGGACCATCGATCTGCACCCGGCACACCTCGCCCAGCTGCGTGGCATTGGCCGGCGTGATTTCCTTCAGCGGCGAGAAGCGCTGGCCGTCGAGATGGTTGTTGTAGCTGAGCCATTGCCCTCCGGGGCTGGCCTGCTGGGCGTGGCCGATGCCGGTGAGTGCGATGGCGAGCAGCGCGGCGAGGCCGCGCATGAGAAGGCTGGCTTGCGACATGAATCCCCCTGCTGTGATGGATCAGCAGGCGCCATTAAACCGCCCTTTAGAGCTGTTTTACACCCGTTTCGCTGCCTATCAGCAGCACATCCGCCGGACGCTGCGCGAACAGCCCCACGGTCACGACGCCTGGAATCTGGTTCAACGCCGACTCGAGCGCTGCCGGGTCCGTGATGTTCAGGCCGTGCACGTCGAGGATGTGGTTGCCGTTGTCGGTGGTGAACCCGGCGCGCAGCACGGGGCGGCCGCCGATCGCGCCGAGTCTGCGGGCCACCAGCGCCCGGGCCATGGGGATGACTTCGATGGGCAGCGGGAAGGCTCCCAGGGTCGAGACCAGCTTGCTGGCATCGGCGATGCAGACGAACACCCGGGAGACTTCCGCGATGATCTTCTCGCGGGTGAGGGCGCCGCCGCCGCCCTTGATGAGCTGGCGGGCCGCATTGGCCTCATCGGCCCCATCGACATAGACCGGCAGCTCCCCCACTTCATTGAGGTCCATCACCGGGATGCCGGCCGCCTTGAGGCGTGCGGTGGACTGGTTGGAGCTGGAGACCACCGCCTTGAGCGCGCCGCGCTGCTGCGCGATCAGGTCGATGAAGTGATCCACGGTGCTGCCGGTACCGATGCCGACGACCTCGTGGCCGGCCAGCCAGGGCAGGGCGGCCTGGGCCGCGCGGCGCTTGTTTTCCAGTGTATTCGTCATCGTGCTGCTCGGATGCGATGAACTTTCAGCGGACCCCAGAAACGACTGTGCCCGCTTTCGCGGGCACACAGTCGGTCTTACTTTCGATCCGGGGACGCGGCATTGCTGCCGCGTCCACCGGTTGCAGCTACTTCTTCTTCGCTGCTTTCTTCTTGGCCTTCTTTTTCGCCTTAGCCATGATAGATCTCCAGTTAGGGTTAGTCCGAGGTCGGAGTATACGCACGCGAATTGAAATTACAAGCAAGAAGGAGTAAGCGCGCGAGACGCACTACTCAGTTTGCGATGGTCAGACCATCGCGGTGATGACCTTCCAATGCTCCGCGCTGACCGGCATTACCGACAGACGATTGCCCGCACGCAGCAGCACCATCCCTGAAAGTTCGCGCCCCGCATGCGCGCGCAACTCCTCCAGGGTGATCACTCGCGGCAGCCGGCGCACCAGTTTCACGTCCACCAGATACCAGCGCGGATTCTTCGGATCACTGTCGGGATCATAGTGATGGTGCTTGGCATCGAAGGCCGTGGCATCCGGATGGCCGGCCTTCACGATCTCCACAATGCCGGTAATTCCAGGGTTTTCGCAGCTCGAGTGATACAGGAAGGCCTGGTCGCCGCGCTTGATCTGGTCGCGCAGCATGTTGCGGGCCTGGTAGTTGCGCACCCCATCCCAGGAGGTCGTCTTGCGCGGCGCACGCTCCAGGTCATCGATGCCGAAACTGTCCGGTTCGGTCTTCAGTAGCCAGAATTGCATGTGATGGGTCCCTGTTCGGTGATGACGGCATCGAGGCGCACGTCGTGCGAGGCACCCTCTATGAAGGGCACCTGCTGGAAGGAATAGGCCAGTCCGATGAGCCGCGGGTGCCGCCAGTGGCACCGCAGGCGCGCAAAGGCGAAGGCACGGTCGTAGTACCCCGCCCCCATGCCTAAGCGCTCGCCCCTGGCATCGAAGCCGACCAGGGGAACGAACACCAGGTCGAGGTCGCGCGCCGGCAGGCGGCGCAGCTGCACCGGTTCCAGGATGCCCAGGTGATTGCGGCGCATGGGACCGCCGGCTGCCACGAACTGCATGCGACGGCGGCGCAGGTCCGTCAGGCGCGGCAGGTAGATGCGGCAGCGATGCCGCAAACCCAAGCGCATCAATGGTGCGGTATCCAGTTCCGAGGGCAGGGGCGCATAGAGCGCAATTCGCAGTCCGGGGCGCAGGTTCAAGGTCCGGCGGATATGGCGCGCGACGGCCTGCGCGGCGGCGCGGCGTTGGGCAGGGGGTACCGCCCGGCGCAGCGACTTCAGGCGCCGGCGCAGGGCGGTCCGGTCTTGCACCGGAGAATTCAGAGCGTCACCCGCAGATGCCGGTACGAACCGTTGCTCTCGAACCAGAGCAACAAAGTGGGACGAGCTGAGGGAGGTAAGGCTTTCCGCTCACGAAGTCGGACCTGCACAATTCTGCCCACGAGCCCTATCCCTGGGTGTTTAAATTAAGGTCGAGAGGTAACCCGGCACGAAATCGAACACCGCAGGCGACGCGACCGGGATTTTACCACGATGGCGGAAGCGGCGCGCCGGCGAGCCGTGAGGGCTACAGCTCCAGCTGCGGGTGGCGGGCCAGCGCCAGTTCGGCGCGTTCACGCGCCGCGCGCACCCGGGTGACCGCCGAGGTCGTGACCTTGGATTCCCTGTCACGATTGCGCAGTAACTCGTTGGCAAGATTCAGCGCGGCCATCACGGCCACCCGATCCAGTCCCACGACCTTGCCGGTGTCCCGGATTTCACGCATGCGCGCGCTCAGGAACTCCGCCGCGTCCAGCAGCGCCGCACGCTCCTCATGCGGGCAGGCGACGAAATACTCCTTCTCCAGAATCCGAACACTGACCCGTGCGGGTTCGGTGCTGCTCATGCGCCGTGCTCCAGCGTCTTCAGGCGACCGATCATGGCTTCCACGCGGCCGCGCACCTGCTCATTCTTGTTCAGCAGCGAGGCGCGTTCGGTGGAGAGCATGTCGTGGCGCTGTCGCAGTGCACGATTCTCTTCCTGCAATTGCGCGACCTGGGCGGCCAGTTCGTCCACCCGGGATTCAAGTCTGGTGAGCTCGAGATCGAGCTCGGTATTCACTGGGGTGCTCATAGGATCGACTATAGGCATAATCCATAAGGATGCAAGCCGCCGCCTATGAGCATATCCAGCAGGTCCTGAACCAGGCTCATTCCCTGACCGACGCCGCCGAGGCGCACGGCACATTGTCGGGTTGCCTGTGTTCCACCGTGGCCTACCGATTCGAGGACTGGATTCTGGAAATCCTTCCCGATGGCGGCGCGGACCCCGCGGCGACCCGGCTGCTGCTGGAACTCTTTCAGAGCACCAGCGTCGCGCTGCGGGAGGCGCAGATGCAATTCGCGCCGCTGCTGCCGGACGATGAGACGAACATCGAGACCCGCGCCGCAGCCCTGGGCGCCTGGTGCCAGGGCTTCCTCTATGGC
This sequence comes from uncultured Pseudomonadota bacterium, assembly GCA_963726995.1. GTDB lineage: Bacteria > Pseudomonadota > Gammaproteobacteria > Steroidobacterales > Steroidobacteraceae > DAIDKA01. The sequence continues at coordinate 72,619 of CAVSEP010000006.1, read as the reverse complement.
CTGGGCACCAGTTCCCTCACCGATGCGACCCTGCTGCCCGGTGATGTCGGTGAAGTGGTGCGCGATCTGACCGAGATCACCCACGTCGCCGCCGACAGCGCCGAGAGCCTGGAGTCCAACGAAGGGGCCTACACGGAACTGGTGGAGTTCGTGCGCGCCGGCGTGCAGCTGTTGTTCGATGAACTGGAACCCCTACGCCGGGAAGACAGCCATCCCGAAGGTCTCCTGCACTGATATGTCACGCCACGCCGCAAAACCGCTCACCTCATCCCGGGCGCGCTCCCGGGTCCCGACACCGACACCGGCGCCCGCGAAGCTGCTGGCCAGGCCCAAGATGCATCAGCCGCGAGGAGTTCGCGCGCCGGCGCCGGCAGCTGATGCGCCTGATGGGGCGCGACTCCATCGCCATCATTCCGGCCGCGCCCGTGCGTCATCGCAACAACGATGTCGAATACGCCTATCGCCAGGACAGCGATTTCCAGTATCTGACCGGATTCGGCGAACCGGAGTCGGTGGCCGTGCTGGTTCCGGGCCGCGAGCAGGCGCAGTACGTGCTGTTCGTGCGCGATCGGGATCCGGAGCGGGAGACCTGGGACGGGCGGCGCGCCGGCACCGAGGGCGCGACCCGCCAGTACGGCGCCGATGATGCCTTCCCCATCACCGATATCGATGAAATCCTGCCCGGGCTCATGGAGAACCGCACGCGGGTGTTCTATGCCATGGGCACCCACCCGGAGTTCGACCAGCGGGTGGTCGGCTGGCTGAACGGCCTGCGCACCCAGGCGCGCCATGGCAAGCACCCCCCGCAGGAATTCGTGACGCTGGACTATGTGCTGCACGACATGCGGCTCACCAAGTCGCGGGCCGAGGTCGAGGTGATGCGCGAATCCGCACGCATCGCCAGCGGCGCCCATATCCGCGCCATGCGCGCCTGCCGTCCGGGGGGCAGCGAGTTCGGCATCATGGCCGAGATACTGCATGAGTTCCGCCGCCACAACGCCGACACCTCCTACGAGCCGATCGTCGGCGGCGGCGCCAACTCCTGCATCCTGCATTACCGGGAGAACAACCAGCCCCTGAAGAGCGGCGACCTGCTGCTGATCGATGCGGGCTGCGAGTACGGCTACTATGCCTCGGACATTACCCGTACCTTTCCGGTGAACGGCCGCTTCACCCCGGCGCAGCGCGAGGTCTATGACATCGTGCTGGCGGCGAACGAGGCCGCCATCCGCGCCGTGCGTCCCGGCGGCTCCTGGAACGATCCGCATGAGGCCGCCGTGCACGTCGTCACGCAGGGTCTGGTGAAACTGGGCCTGCTGAAGGGCTCCGTGGCCAAGCTTGCGAAGAAAGGCGCCTACCGGCGATTCTTCATGCATCGCACCGGGCACTGGCTGGGCATGGATGTGCACGACGTGGGCGACTACAAGCTGGGCGACGAGTGGCGGGTGCTGGAGCCGGGCATGGCACTGACCATCGAGCCGGGCATCTACATTCCCGCGGGACTCAAGGGAGTGCCGCGGCGCTTCGACAACATCGGCATCCGCATCGAGGATGATGTGGTGGTCACCCGGGACGGCGTGGAGGTGCTGACAGCCGCTGCGCCCAAGGATCCGGATGCCATCGAGGCATTGATGGCCGCGGCCTGAAGGCGCGCGCCGGCGAGGCTTACGTGGAAGAGTTCGACATCGCCGTGGTGGGCGGTGGCATGGTCGGCGCCAGTCTCGCACTGGCCCTGGCAGCCGCCGGGCGCCGCATCGTGCTCATCGAAGGCGTCAATCCCGCATCCGGACGCCCATGCGAGCTTCGATGAGCGCACCACCGCGCTGGGCAATGCCAGCCGCCGCATTCTCGAGGCCCTGGGCGTGTGGAGTGGCATCGCCGACCAGTGCGGCGTGATCCGCGCCATTCATGTCTCGGATGCCGGACGCCTCGCCTTCGCGCGCCTGGTGGCTCACGAACAGGGCATCGAGGCCTTCGGCTACGTGGTGCCCAACCGTCTGCTGGGTGCGGCCCTGTGGGAAGGGATCCGGCGCACCCCCGCCATCAGCGTGCGCCTGCCCGCAACGGTGGAATCCGTGAGTACCGATGCAGCCGGCGTGACGCTCAGTCTGGCCGGTGAACCCACTGCGCTGCGTGCCCGCCTTGCGGTTGCCGCCGATGGCGCGCACTCCGCGGTCCGTCGGGACGCCGGCATCGGCGCGACCGAGACCGACTATGGCCAGGTTGCCATCGTGGCCAATGTGGCCACCGACCTGGCGCACGATGGCACGGCCTTCGAGCGCTTCACTCCTGCGGGCCCCCTGGCGCTGGTGCCGCTGCGCGATGGCAGCTACACCGTGGTGTGGGCGCGCACGCCGGAGAATGCGGCCGCCGCCGCTCGCGGCCGGCGATGCGGAATTCCTCGCGCTGTTGCAGCAGCACTTCGGCTGGCGGGCCGGAAAGTTCATCCGCGCGGGCCGCAGGTCCAGCTATCCCCTGAAGCTGTCCCGCGCCGATGCGGCCACGGCGCAACGCACGGTGCTGATCGGCAATGCTGCCCAGTCGCTGCATCCGGTGGCCGGCCAGGGATTCAACTTGGGATTGCGCGATGCGGCGGCGCTGGCGGAACTGGTGGCGCAGGAGGGGGATCCGGGCGCGCCCGAGCTGCTGGCCGCCTACGCGCAAGGTCGCCGCGACGATCGCCGGGGCGTCACCCGCTTCACCGATGGGCTCATCCGCCTGTTCGGTGACTCGCGCGCACCGGTGCGCTTCGCCCGCGATGCCGGTCTGCTGCTGTTCGACCTGCTGCCGCCGGCCAAGAGTGCCCTGGCGCGCGTCAGCTTGGGGTTCGGAGCCCGTACGCCGCGGCTGGCGCGCGGCCTGCCGCTGCGATGACGGCACGGCGATTCGACGTGCTGGTGGTGGGGGGCGGTCCGGTCGGCGCCGCCGTCGGTGCGCTGCTGGCACGCGCCTCGGGCCAGGGCAGCGCCCTGAAGGTGGGACTGCTGCAGGCCGTCGCGGCATCCGCTCCCAGGGCGGCGCCTCTGGCAGCCACGCCCGATGCCCGGGTGCTGGCCATCTCGCGCGCCAGCCACGCAATCCTCCATGCCGCGGGCGCCTGGGGCGAGTTGCAGTCGCAGGCCTTCCCCTACGAGCGCATGCGCATCTGGCATCAGGGCGTCGCGGGCTCCGGCGATGAAGTACTGCAGTTCGATGCGGCCGAGGTGGGCGAACCCAACCTGGGTTACATCATCGAGGCGCAGCGGATCAACGACCGCGCTCCTTGACGCCTTCGTTGCCGCCGGCGGCCAGCTGATCGAAGGTGAGCTGCTCGGTGCGGGCGCGGATCCCAACGGCCTGGCGCACCTGCAGTCATCGGCCGGCGAGCTGGCCGCGGCCCTGATCGTGGGGGCGGATGGGGCGCGCTCGGCCGTGCGCAGCGCCTTCGGCATCCCGGTGCGAACCGCAAGCTATGAACAGACCGCGATCGTGGCGCGCCTCGTTGCGCACCAGCCTCACCGCAACACCGCCTGGCAGCGTTTCCTGGCGGGCGGCACGCTGGCGCTGCTGCCGCTGGCCGATGGCAGCGTCTCGATCGTCTGGTCGCTGCGCGCCGCGGAGCGGCCGCGCCTGCTCGCCGCCCCCGATCGAGGAATTCGAGGCACGGCTGCTGCAGGACAGCGACGCGGTGCTCGGCGCGCTCAAGCTCGCCGGCCCGCGGCTGTCCTTTGCCGCTGCAACGACTGACCGCCGGGCGCTATACGGCGGAGCGCTGCGCGCTGGTGGGCGATGCGGCGCATGTCGTGCACCCGCTGGCCGGGCAGGGAGTGAACCTAGGGTTGCTGGATGCGGCCGCCCTGGCGCAGCTGTGCGTGCAGGCGCTGGCGAGCGGCGAGCAGCTGGGCGCGCAGCGCACGCTGCGCGCCTACGAGCGCTGGCGCAAGGGCGAGAACCAGCTCATGGAATTCGCCATCGACGCCTTCAACCGGGTGCTGGCGCAGGGCGAGGGACCGCTGTCGGCACTGGCCCGGCGCGCCCTGGTGATGACCAATCGCAGCGCGCTGCTGAAGCGCTTCTTCATCGGCCACGCGATGGGTGCAGGCGCCGGAGCTTACAGCCTGGGAATCTGATCGAGCTTGGCAGCGCAGATGAAGTCGTTCTCGGACAGACCGCCGATGGCGTGCGTGCTGTAGCGGACCCGGCAGACGTTGTAGCCGACTTCCAGATCCGGGTGATGGTCTTCGATGTTGGCCACATGGGCCACGGCATTGACGAAGCTCATGGTGCGATAGAAATCGCGGAAACTGAACTCGCGCCGCAGGCTGGCGGCCTCTTCGTCGAGCACCCAGGCCGGATCCAGCCGCAGCAGCAACTCGTCGGCGGCGGCGCGGGTCAGCGGCGCCACGCCTCCTTCGCAGGGTTCGCAGCGCCGTTGGGCGAGGTCAGTCATCGTGCCGCCTACGAGGCCTGCTTCGGGGTGTACTTGCGGGCGACGTACTGCTCCACCAGTTCCTGGAATTCCTCGGCGATGCGTTCGCCCTTGAGCGTCACGGTCTTCTCGCCATCCTCGTACACGGGGGCGACGGGGCGCTCACCGGTGCCCGGCAGGCTGATGCCCAAGCTCGCATGCTTGCTTTCGCCGGGACCGTTCACCACGCAGCCCATGACGGCCACGGTCATCTCCTCGACGCCTTCGTAGCCGCGGCGCCATTCGGGCATGCGATGGCGGATGTGCGACTGGATGCGCTGCGCGAGTTCCTGGAAGTAGGTGCTGGTGGTGCGGCCGCACCCCGGGCAGGCGATCACCATGGGCGTGAAGGAGCGCAGGCCCATTGGTCTGCAGGATCTCCTGCGCGACGATCACTTCCTGGGAGCGATCGCCGTTCGGCTCCGGCGTCAGGGACACCCGGATGGTGTCGCCGATGCCCTGCTGCAGCAGCACCGAGATGCCGGCCGTGGAGGCCACGATGCCCTTGGATCCCATGCCCGCCTCGGTAAGCCCCAGGTGCAGCGGGAAATTCGCAGCGCGCGGCCAGGTCCGTGTAGATGGCAATCAGGTCCTGCACGCCGGAGACCTTGGCCGAGAGGATGATGCGATCCTTCGGCAGACCCACTTCGATGGCCCGCTCGGCGCTGGAGAGCGCCGAGGCCACGACCGCCTGGCGCATCACGTCGCGCGCGTCCAGGGGCTCGGGCCGCGCCGAGTTCTCGTCCATCATCTTGGTCAGCAGGTCCTGGTCGAGGCTGCCCCAGTTCACGCCGATCCGCACCGGCTTTTCATGGCGGCAGGCCATTTCGATCATTTCGGCGAACTGCGGATCGCGCTTGCTGCCGCGGCCGACATTGCCCGGATTGATGCGGTACTTGGCCAGCGCCGTGGCACAGCCCGGATATTCGCGCAGCAGCTTGTGCCCATTGAAATGAAAGTCGCCGATCAGCGGCACGTTGACGCCCAGCTGGTCCAGGCGTTCGCGGATGGGAGCCACCGCGGCGGCGGCTTCGGCCGAATTGACGGTCAGCCGGACCAGCTCGGAGCCGGCGCGGGCCAGGTTCCGCGACCTGCTCGACGGTACCGGGGATATCGGCCGTATCGGTGTTGGTCATCGACTGGACGACGATGGGATTGGGGCCGCCGACGCGGATTCCCCCAATGGTGGTTACGAGCGATTTGCGACGTGGATGCGACATGGGCGCATTGTACCGCTTAACATGACGGCAAAATAACCGTCGGGAAGTCCATGTCCGCCCCTGAAACGCTGGCGCGCGAGAAGCCGAAGGGCCTGACCCGCATCCTGCGGGCCGCCGGGGCCAGCTGGCAGGGCCTGGCCGGCGCCTATCGCGGCGAAGCGGCGTTTCGCCAGGAACTGGCCTTGAGCGTGCTGGTCATACCCCTGGGCCTGTGGCTGGGTCGCACCGGCGTGGAGCGGGCCGTGCTGGTCGCCCCCATGCTGCTGGTACTCATTGTCGAATTGCTGAACAGCGCCGTGGAGGCCACGGTGGACCGGATCGGCCTGGAGCGGCATGTGCTGGCGGGTCTCGCCAAGGACATCGGTTCCGCTGCCGTCTTCATGTCATTTGTATTGTTGGGGGTGGTGTGGCTGCTGGTACTGATGAGTCATTCATGACGAGGACGATCGCTTGGTGGCGCTGTGCCTGCTGTCCTGCGCCGGGCTGCTGCCCGCCGTGCGCACAGCCGCAGGCACCGCCGCCGACACCCTGGCCCAGCAGGCCACCGCCGCCGAGGGCAACCCGGACTGGTCCGGCACGCTGGAGCGCATCGTCAGCAGCGTGGTCGCCATCAACATCGATGAGGTGCGGGCCTTCGACACCGAGTGGAATGCGACCGCGCAGGCCACCGGCTTCGTGGTGGACGCGGAGCGCGGCCTGATCCTCACCAACCGCCATGTCGTGACCCCGGGTCCGGTGACCGCCGAGGCCACCTTCCTGAATCGCGAGGAAGTGCAGCTGTACCCGGTGTACCGCGATCCGGTGCACGACTTCGGCCTGTATCACTACGATCCCTCGAAGCTGCACTTCATCAAACCCAAGGCCCTGCCGCTGTTTCCGGAAGGCGCCAAGGTCGGCACCGAGATCCGCGTCATCGGCAACAATGCCGGAGAGCAGCTGTCGATTCTCGCCGGCACCCTGGCGCGACTGGATCGGGATGCTCCGGTTTACGGGCTGTACAAGTACAACGACTTCAATACCTTCTACCTGCAGGCCGCCTCGGGCACCTCCGGGGGATCCTCGGGTTCTCCGGTGGTCGACATCCGCGGCCGGGTGATCGCCCTGAACGCCGGCGGCGCCAATGGCGCGGCCTCCAGTTTCTATCTGCCCCTGGGCCGGGTGCGCCGCGCGCTGGAGCTGATCCAGCAGGGCAAGCCGGTGCCCCGCGGGACGCTGTCCACCGACTTCAGCTACACGCCCTATGACGAACTCGAACGTCTCGGCCTGAGCGCAGGCACCGAGACGGCGGTGCGGGGCGCCTTTCCGACCCTCACGGGAATGCTGGTGATCAGCAAGGTGCTGCCCGGCTCGCCCAGCAGCGGCGTGCTGCAGCCCGGGGACATCCTGGTGCGCGTCAACGGTCGCTACGTCACGCAGTTCGAGCCGCTGGAAGCCCTGCTCGACGACAATGTCGGCGGCACGGTGGAACTGTCGCTGGAACGCGGTGGCCGCAGCATCACCGCCAAGCTCCCCATCACGGATCTGCATGCGATCACGCCGGATTCATACCTGCAGGTTGGCGATGGGGTGCTCAACACTCTCTCCTATGAACTGGCCCGGCAGTTCAACGTGCCGGTCAAGGGCGTGTACGTGGCCAGTCCCGGCTATGCGCTGGGCGCGGCGGGCATCGCCCGCGGCTCGGTGATCGTCGCGATCAATTCCAAGCCGGTGAACGATCTGGATGACCTGCAGAAGATTTTCGATTCACTGGGGGACGGAGCGCGCGCCACGGTGCGCTACTTCTCCCTGGACGATCCGCGCAGCACGCAGCTGCGCTCCCTGCGCATGGATCGGCGCTGGTTCCTGGCCGCGCGCTGCCGCCGCGACGATCACGTCGGGCTATGGAATTGTGCGGACCTGCCGGCCGTGGCCGCTGCACCGCCGCCCGCGCCGGCCTCGACCCCGCTGCCCGCCTACACGGATCCGCGGCTGAAGAAGCTCACTCCCTCGCTGGTGTTCGTCAACTACGACATGCCGTATTCGGTGTCGGGCGTCACCGAGAGCGGCTTTCACGGCACCGGCCTGGTGGTCGATGCGGCACGGGGCCTGGTGGTCGTGGACCGCAATACCGTGCCGGTGTCCGTGGGCGACGTGCAGATCACGTTCGCCGGCACCATCCAGGTTCCCGGGCACGTGGTCTATGTGAATCCGCTGCACAATCTTTCCGTGGTGGCCTATGACCCCGCACTGATCGGCGACACGCCGGTGAAGAGCGCGACGCTGGCGCCCGGAAACCTGCGCGAGGGCAACCCGGTGTGGGTGGTGGGCCTGAGCGCCGACGGGCAGCCCCACACCCGCGGCACCCAGATCGCCGGTGTCGATCCGCTGGCGCTGCCCCTGTCGCGCTCGATGCGCTTTCGCGATACCAATCTGGAAGTCGCGCAGCTGGTGAACCCGCCGCTGGACTATGACGGGGTGCTCGCGAATGAAGCGGGCCAGGTGGTGGGGCTGTGGTCCAGCTATGCGCTCGAGAACGGCCGCGATTTGGCGCAGGAAAACCGCGGCGTGCCCATCGAGGTGGTGGCGACCATGCTCGATCACATCCACGCCGGCAGTTCCCTGCACAGCCTGGAGACCGAATTCAACCCCATGCAGCTGGCGGATGCGCGCCAGCTGGGGCTCTCGGATGACTGGTTGAAGAAACTGGAACAGCACGATGCCATCAAGCGCCAGGCGCTGACGGTGGTCCGCCTGGTGGGCGGCTCGAACGCCGCCAAGCTGTTGCAGCAGGGCGACATACTGTTGGCCATCGATGGACGCACCGTGACCCACTTCGAGGAGGTCGAGCGGGCGGTGGCCGATGCACCGACCGTGGAGGTGACCGTGTGGCGGGCCGGGGCCGCGCTGCCTCTGACGGTGCAGACCGCGGCCCTCGACGGCCGGGACATCAATCGGGTGGTGCAATGGGCCGGCGCCACGCTCCAGGCTCCGCAACGGCCCATCGCCGCCCAGCGCAGCATCGCCCCCTACGGCGTCTACGTGGCCTTTTTTACTTATGGGTCCCCGTCGGCGCGCTATGGCCTGTATCCCGGGCGCCGGATCGTCGAAGTGGACGGCGTGGCCACCCCGGATCTGGATGCCTTCATCAAGGCCGTCAGCGGCCGCCCCGATCGGGCCTCCCTGCGGCTGAAGACCCTGAATTGGAACGATGCGGCCGAAGTCATCACCCTGAAACTGGACAAGCACTACTTTCCGTCCTACGAGGTCCGGCGCACTGCGGAGGGTTGGGAGCGGCTGCGCCTGGAGTAGTGGCGCACAAACGACGGCCCGGACCCCCAGCCTTGCTAGAATTCGCCCATGGTGAAGGTTGTCCGGGCGAGCCAGGTCGACATTGATGCTGCCGTGCAGGCGTTGCGCGACGGCGATCTGGTCGCGTTTCCGACCGAAACGGTCTATGGGCTGGGGGCGAATGCCCAGAACCCGGCGGCCGTGCGCAAGATCTTCGAGGCCAAGGGTCGCCCGCTGACCCACCCGGTGATCGTGCACCTGGACAGCCCCAAGTTCCTGCATCGGTGGGTTTCCGAGGTGCCCGAGGCGGCCTCCCGGCTGGCCGAGCGATTCTGGCCCGGCCCGATGACCCTGGTGATGCCGCGGGCCGCCAATGTCCATGACATCGTCACCGGGGGCCAGGACACGGTGGCCATCCGCGTGCCCTCCCATCCCATGGCCCAGCAGCTGCTGACGGCTTTTGGCGGCGGCATCGCCGCGCCGTCCGCCAACCGTTTCGGGCGCCTGAGCCCGACGCGCGCCGAACACGTGCGCGATGAACTCGGGGACGCCGTGCGGGTGGTGCTCGACGGTGGGGAAAGCCAGATCGGCCTGGAATCCACCATCGTCGCCTGCCAGGGCGATACGGTGCGCCTGCTGCGCCCCGGAGGAGTGACGGCCAGCCAGCTGCGCGAGGTGGCCCCCGATCTCATCATCGGCGCCGATGCCTTCAGCTCCCGGGTACCCGGAAGCCTCCCCTCCCACTATGCGCCGGCCACGCCCATGAGCATCGTCCCGTCCGGGGAGATCGACACCCGGGCCGCGGCGGCCTCCAGCGGCGGCACCCGCATCGCCGTGCTGGCGCAGCGCCTGCCGCTCAAATCGCATGCCTACGTGACCTGGGTGAACGCCGGCCGGCGCCCCGAGCAGTACGCGCATGACCTGTACGCCAACCTGCGCGCACTGGATACCGCGGGCTGCCAGCAGATCCTGGTGCAGGACGTGCCGGAGGGGGAACGCTGGGATGCCGTGCGTGATCGGCTGCTGCGCGCCGCCACCCGGGTCACCGAAGGCGATGAAACCGGCGCGTACGCCGTTTTGCCCTAAGGCTGCCAGTACCTTCCCAAAGAGACTTTCCATGCCGACCCGTTCGCGCACGACGCGCTTCATCGATCCGTTTCAACCCAGCGAAGTGCGCCGCCTGGTGCAGGAGTTCGGCTCCCCGCTGCTGATCGTCGACTGCGAGCGGGTCCGCGTGCAGCTGCGGCGGCTGAAGAAGGCGCTGCCCAATGTCGACCTGCACTATGCCCTGAAGCCCCTGCCGCACCCGGCGGTGGTCCAGGTGGTGCTGGCCGCCGGCTCGTATCTGGACCTGGCGACCACCGGGGAGGTGCAGCTGGTGAAATCCCTGGGCGCCAGTCCCGAGCGCTGCATCCATACCCATCCGATCAAGCGCGCCCAGGACATCCGCAACGCCCTGGAATTCGGCGTGCGCACCTTCGTCGCCGACAATCCGGACGAGGTGCGCAAGTTCGCCAGACTCGGGGAGCGCGCACGCCTGCTGCTGCGGGTATCGTTCCGCAGTCCCGGGGCCGTGTGCGACCTGTCGCGCAAGTTCGGCTGCGATCCGGAGAATTTCCTGGAGCTGGCCCGCCAGGCGGCCGACCTCGGCGTCGACGTCCAGGGCATCTCCTTCCATGTGGGCTCCCAGGCCCCCGACCCGGGCAAGCATGTCGAGGCCATCGAGGCCTGCGCGCGGCTGATGGCGGCGGCCCGCCGCGAGAAGCTCGGCACGCTCGACACCCTGGATATCGGCGGCGGCTTCCCCATCGACTACGGCGCGCCCGTACCGGACATCGCCCGCTTCTGCGCCCCCATCCGCCAGCAGCTGGTGAAGCTGCCGAAGCGCATCCGGGTGATCGCCGAACCCGGCCGCTTCATCGCCGGTCCCGCCGCCATCGGCGTCGCCAGCGTCATGGGGCGCGCGCAGCGCGAGGGCCACTGGTGGTACTACCTGGACGATGGCCTGTACGGCTCCTACAGCGGCCAGCTGTACGACCACGCCCGCTATCCGGTGGAGCCGCTGCGCGACGGTCCGCACCACTTCCCTTCCGTGCTGGCCGGACCCACCTGCGACAGCATCGATGTGATCGCCGAGAACCTGATGCTGCCGAAGCTGGAGATCGGCGACCTGATCGTCGGGCGCGCCATGGGCGCCTACACCTGGGCCAGCGCCTCGGAGTTCAATTTCTTTCCACGCGCGACCGTGGTGTCGGTCAACATGACGGCCAACGATCCGGGAACGGTGATCCCGCTTTGATCCGCGATATCGTCTTTGACATCGGCTGGGTGTTCGTCGGCATACACCCCGAGCCCATGCTCGAGTTCCTCACCCGGCACGGTGCGCCGCGCATCGATTGGGACACGGTGCTGCAGCGCGTGGGACTGGATGAGCACGAAACCGGACGCCTCGACGGGCCGGGCCTGATGCAGCGCTTCCGCGCCCTGGCGCCGCAGGCCCCGCTGGCCGATCTGCAGCGGCAGTGGCTGGAGCTGTTCAGTCCCCGCGAGGACATGATGCAGCTGGCGCGCCGCGTGGCGCCGCATCACGGGGTCTACCTGCTGTCCAACATCGGCGACCTGCACTGGCAGCACCTCGTGGCCCGCCATCAGGTGGATCGCATCGGGCACGGCGCCCTCACGTCCTTCGCCGCCGGCGTCATGAAACCGGACGCCGGCATCTACGCCGAGGCGGAACGGCGCTTCGCACTGGCGCCGGCCAGCACCGTGTTCATCGACGATCGGGCGGAAAACATCGAGGCCGCGCGCGCGCGCGGCTGGCATGGCATCGTGCACCGCGAATTCAACGACACGCGCCTGGCGCTGCTGCGCCTGGGCGTGGAGGCAGCCAGATGAAGAGCGAGAAGGCCGAACCCCTCACCGTGATCCATCACCAGGTGGTTGCCGCCCGCGAGGGCAAGGAGCCGCGGGTGGTGGCGCGCCTCACCTCCGGCTGGGTGATCTTCGGGGAGCGCCAGTTCGTGCGCGGCTACGTGCTGCTGCTGCCGGACCCGGTGGTGCCGACCCTCAATGCCCTGGGCGCCCAGGAGCGCGGCCAGTTCCTGCTGGACATGGCGCGCCTCGGCGATGCGCTGCTGAAGGTCACCGATGCGCTGCGCATCAACTACGCCATCCTCGGCAACCAGGAACCGGCGCTGCATGCGCATGTGATTCCCCGCTATGCCGATGAGCCCGAGGCGCTGCGCACCGCGCACCCCTGGGCGCACGACTGGCGCAACGCGCCGCCGTTCGAGCGCACCGAATGCGCGCCGCTGAGCGAGGCGCTGCGACGGGAGCTGACCCGCATGGGTGTGGCGCGGGCCATGCGCTACGATCCGGGTGTCAATGCCGCGTGTTGACCCTGGACTCGGTCAGTCGCAGTTTCGGCGCCGGCGAGCACCGACGCTGCGTGCTCGACCGGGTCAGCGTGAGTCTTGCCGCCGGCACGCAGACCGTCGTCCTCGGCCGCAGCGGCAGCGGCAAGTCGACTCTGCTTAATCTCATCAGCGGCATCGATCAGCCCGACGCCGGCCGCGTGATCTTCGATGGCGTGGACCTCACCGCCCTGCGCGAGCCGCAGCGCACGCTGTTCCGGCGCCGCCAGGTGGGCTTCGTCTACCAGTTCTTCAATCTGCTGCCCACGCTCGATGCGGAGGAGAACGTGCGCCTGGTGCTGTCGCTGGACGGGGTCGGCAGCCGCGCCGCCCGGCAGCGCAGCGTCGCCATGCTGCAGCGGGTGGGCCTGGGCGATCGGCTGCAGGCGCCCGTGGATGTGCTCTCCGGAGGTGAACAGCAGCGGGTGGCGCTGGCCCGAGCCCTGGTGCATGAGCCGCAGCTGCTGCTGGCCGATGAGCCCACCGGAAATCTCGATGAGCTCACCGCCGCGCAGATCGCGCCGCTGCTGGGCGAGCTGGCGCGCGAGCGCGGCGCGACCGTGGTGACCGTGACGCATGATCGGCAGCTGGCCGCGCGCGCGGATCGCTGCCTCACTCTGCGCGAGGGCGCGCTGCTTTAAACATCATGGGCATGCTCTGGTCGGCGAGCTTCCGTCACCTGCTGCGCCATCCGGTGCAGCTGCTGCTGGCGCTGCTCGGCCTGGCGCTGGGGGTGGCGACCATCGTCGCCGTGGATGTGGCCACGGGCAGCGCCGCGCGCGCCTTCGAGCTGTCGGTGGATGCGCTGCAGGGACCGGCCACCCATGAACTCGACGGCGGCCCCACCGGGATTGATGAAGCACTGTACGTGCGCCTCGCCCGCAGCCTCCACCTGGTGCGCGTCAGCCCCGTCGTCGAGGGCTATGTGAGCGTCGCGGATGAGGCGCTGCAGCTGGTGGGCGTGGATCCCCTGGCGAGGATCGGCTTCGGCGGCGAGCGCGACGGGCAGGGCGAGGTCGCGGCGCAGGGGCTTGATACGGCGGCATTGCTGGCGGCGTGGTTCGACGGCAGCGGCGCGGTGGTGCTCGCCCGCGAGCGCGCCCTGCAGCTGCAGCCTGGTGCCCGGCGCGAGCTTCAGCGTCGATGTCGGTGGCCACGCGCAAACAGGGCGCGTGCTGGCGCTGGGCGGCGGCGCGGCGGGCCTGCAGTCCGTGATGCTGACCGACATCGCCACCGCCCAGGAATGGCTGGGGCTCGAGGGTCGGCTGACGCGCATCGATCTGCGGGTGCCGCCCGGTGAGGCCGGCGGCCGCCGAGCTGGCAGCGGCTGCGGGCGCGAGCTGCCGCCCGGGGTGAACCTGGCGGCGGCCGCGCAGCGCGCCCGCACCGGCCTTGATCTGACCCAGGCCTTCAACACCAACCTGCGCGCCCTGGGCCTGCTCGCGCTGCTGGTGGGTCTGTTCCTGGTCTACGGCACCTTGAGTTTCGCCATCGTGCAGCGGCGGCGAACCTTGAGCGTGTTGCGGGCACTGGGGGCGACCCGCGCCCAGCTGCTGGCCATCATCCTGTGCGAGGCCGCGGCACTGGCGCTGCTGGGGGGGATGCTGGGCCTCGCGGCGGGGCTGGCGCTGGGCCACACGCTGGTCGGCATGGTGTCGCAGACCATCAATGACCTGTACTTCGTCGTGGCGGTCAACAGCGTGAGCCTGCCGCCGGGCGAAGCGCTGCGAGCCCTCGGTGCCGCGCTGGCCGTGGCGTTGCTGGCGGCGGCGGGGCCCGCGCTTGAGGCCGTCTACAGTCCCCCGCAACTGACCCTGCGCACCTCGGTGCTCGAGCGGCGCGCGCGCCGCATCGCCCTGGGTCTGCTGGCCTTGAGCGCACTGCTGGCCGGCGCCTGCCTGATCACCGTATTCACCAGCGAGCGCAGCGTGCTGGCGGGCTTCGCCGCCCTGACGCTGGCGATGTTGAGCGTGGCCGCCGCGACTCCCGCGGCGCTGTACGGTTGCGCGGTTGCGCTGGTCCGTTCGCGGCTGTGCGCCTCGCCGCCGCTGCGCCTGGGTCTGGCGGGCATCGCCGGTTCCTTGAGCCGCACGGCCGTCGCCGTGGCGGCGCTGGCGATCGCGGTGGCCGCGATGATCGGCATCAGCATCATGGTGGACAGTTTCCGCGAGTCGCTGCGCGACTGGCTGGCGCAGACGCTGCAGGCGGATATCTATGTCAGCGCGCCGGGGCCGGGGTTCGCGCGACCCGAGCGCCGGCTGGACAGCCAGGTGGTTTCCGACCTGGTGCGGCTGCCGGGCATCGCCGCCTACAGCGCCAGTCGCCGCGCGTTGGTGCAATCGGACCGCGGCGCGTGGTGCTGGATGCGGTGGATTCAACGCATGGCCTGGGCGGGCGAGGACGAGGTGCTGCTGGCGCAGCCTCTGGCCTATCGCCTGAACCTAGGTGTCGGGTCCGCCCTGCAGCTGACGACACCGCAGGGTCCGCACCGTTTCCGCGTCGCCGGGACATTTCGTGAATACGGCAATGATCGCGGCAGCGCGCGCATCAATCGCGCGCTGTACCAAAGGCTGTGGCAGGACGCGGCGGTGAGCGCACTGGCGCTGTCCCTGGCGCCGGGCGTCGACAGCAATGCCATGGTGCAGCGCCTGTATACGGCCGCTGCCGGACGCCAGGGTCTGCAGATCAATACGCCGGGCCAGATCCGCGCGATTTCCATGACCATCTTCGAGCGCACCTTCATCGTCACCCGGGTCCTCAACTGGCTGGCCGCGGGGGTGGCGGCCATCGGGCTGCTGAGCGCGCTGCTGGCCTGGCAGCTGGGACGCACGCAGGAGCAGGCGCTGCTGCGGGTGCTGGGCCTGACGCGCAGTGGCGCTGCACTGATGATACTGGGCGCAGACGCTCTTCATGGGCGCGGTGGCGCTGCTGGCGGCGCTGCCCGCCGGCGTGCTCACTTCCATCCTGCTGGTGCGGGTCATCAATCGCCGCGCCTTCGGCTGGGAAATCCAGCTGCACCTGCATGCCGCGCAGCTCACCGGCGCCATCGCGCTGGCGCTGAGCGCGGCCCTGGTGGCCGGCCTTTATCCGGCCTGGCGCGCGGCGCATGCGCCGCGCTTCCAGGACCTGCGGGAGGAGTAGCGATGGCAGGGCAACGGCGCAAAACCTTGCTGCAGGCCGCGGCGCTGCTGCTGGCGCTGGACCTGGCGGGTTGCCAGCGACCGGTAACGGGCGGCCAGAGTGCGGCGGGTGCGGGTACGGCACTGCCGGTCGACCGGCTGAGCGTGCTGCGCGCGGCTGTTCAGCCGGGCTTCGCGCTGGCGGATGGGCCGCGTCGCTTTGAGTTTCCGCAGGACCACGGCCCGCATCCGCAGTTTCGCCACGAGTGGTGGTATCTGACCGGTCAGCTGCAGGGGCGCGACGGGGCGAAGTTTGGTTTCGAGCTCACCATGTTTCGGCTGGCGCTGCGTCCCGGACAACCGGCCGTCGCCACCGCCGGCTGGCGCACACAGCAACTGTACGCCGCGCATTTTGCGATCACCGATGTGGGTCGTGCCCGCTTCTTCAGCGCGACGCGCTATGCGCGCGGCGCCGTGGGCCTGGCGGGCGCCGTCGCCGAGCCGTTCGACGTGCACGTGGATGACTGGTCCTTGACCCAGGTGCAGGACCCGCTGCCGGGCTTGCACTGGCAGCTGCAGGCCGCGGACGGGGACTATCAGTTGCAGCTGCAGCTGCGTTCGGATCAGTCGCCGGTGCTCAACGGCGCGGCGGGTTGGAGCATCAAGGCCGATGCGCCGGGGGCGGCCAGTTACTACTACTCGATGCCGCGCCTTGAGGCCGGCGGCAGTCTCACGCGCCAGGGGCTCGCCGCGCCGGTGTCGGGGCTGGCATGGCTGGATCGTGAATGGGGCAGCGGTTCACTGGGTGCGGACAGCCAGGGCTGGGACTGGTTCGCGCTGGATCTGGATGACGGCAGCGCCCTGATGTTCTATGGCTTGCGCGATCGCAACGGGCGGCGCGATGCGCACAGCGCCGGCACCTTCCTCGACGCCTCGGGCCATGCCACGATGCTGCGCAACGATGAGGTCGGCATCGAGGTGCAGCGCTACTGGAACAGCCCGCGCGGCGGACGCTATCCGGCGCAGTGGCGTCTGGCTGTGCCGTCGTTGGGGCTGCAGCTTGCCGTGGCGCCGCTGCTGGCCGATCAGGAACTGGCCACGCAGCCGCGCTACTGGGAAGGAGCGGTCCGGGCCAGCGGAGTACGCCGCGGCGCGCCGGTTGCGGCCGCGGGCTATGTCGAGCTGGTCGGCTATGCGCAGGCCCAGGCCAGTCCCACCAGTCCCAGCGCCAGCACGCCGCCCGCCCACTGAGGCAGCCGGCGCCACAGGCGCTGCACTCGGGCCGCGGCCACCAGCGCGCCCAGCACACCTCCGACGGCGAAGCCCAGCAGGTGGGCCACGACGTCCGTGTGCTCCCCGGATGTGCCCAGCCAGCCCAGCAGAATGACGCCCGCGACCAAGGGACCGTAGCGACGTGCCGGCCGCAGCTGCATCATGTGCCGCTCGCGCCAGGAATAAGCGGCCAGCAGGCCCAAGGCCGTGAACACCGCGGTGGAGGCACCCACCGAGCGGTGATCGGCCGCGGCCAGCAGCGCTTCCAGTCCGTTGGCCGCCCCCGCGCCCACCACCACCAGCGCCCAGGCGGTCCCGGGCCCCAGCAGCCGTCCTGCCAGATAGCCGAACCAGGCCCCGGCGCCGATGTTGGCGGCGATGTGCGCCGGGTCCAGGTGCAGGGTCAGCGCGGTCAGGACCCGCCACCATTGCCCGTGCCGCACCAGACCCGCGTTCAGTTCACCGGCTTCGAAGGCATCCAGGCGACCCACCCCGGAGCTGATGAGCAACGCCACGCCCAGCAGTACCAGCGCGTACAGCGCGCTGCCGACCCAGGCGTGGTCGTAGAGCGGCGGCGCCGGCAGCGGCGGTGGGGGCGGCGGGCGCTCACTCTCCAGTTGGTATTGCAACAGCTGGCTGCGCGCCCGTTCCAGATCGCTCAGGTCAACCCACAATGAATAGCCGTCCGCCGACTGCGACATGTCATGGGGCACGCCGACCGCCGTGAGCACGAAGGCGCGCTCCTCGCAGCTCTTGCGGTTCAAGGAGCGGTAGATCTCTATGGATTCGGCGGTCATCAAGGCGGCAGTATTGTGGCGCATGACCCCGGTTCAATGCTTCAATCCCCGGCTCTCATGCAGGATTTCCACTGGTTGCACTGGGCACAGCAGTTGCAGGCCGTCGCGCAGACGGGCGAGGCCTATGCGAACAATGAATTCGACCGGCAACGCTATGATCTGGTGCGCAATATCGCCGCCGCCATGATGGCGGCCGGGAGCGGTGCGCCGCCCGAGCAGCTGGTCGAGCTGTTCCGGCGCGAACACGGTTATGCCACCCCGCGCATGGATGTTCGCGCCGCGGTGTTTCGCGAGGGCTGCATCCTGATGGTGCAGGAGCGATCCGACGGCCTGTGGACCCTGCCCGGCGGCTTCGCCGATGTCGGCGACAGTCCCAGCGTCGCGGTCGAGCGCGAGGTGTGGGAGGAGTCCGGGTTTCGGGTCAGGACGAGCAAGCTGGCGGCGCTGTTCGATCGCAACCGGCACCCGCATCCGCCGTTCGGCTATCACCTCTGGAAGGCGTTCTTCGTGTGTGAACTGCTGGGCGGACAGGCGCGCCCCAGCATCGAAACCAGCGCGGCGGGCTTCTTCGCCGCGGACGATCTGCCGCCCCTGTCGCAGGGTCGCGTCAGTGTGGGGCAGGTGCAACTGATGTTCGAGCACCAGCGCAATCCACAGCTGCCTGCGGCTTTCGACTGAAACATCTGTAAAATGGTGTTCCACAAGTAACGGGAGTTTGCAGTGGCTGCCAAAACCAAGGCGCGCAAGTCCAAAGTCGCCAAGACCGCGGCGAGGAAGAAGGGAGCCGATCCCTGGACCGATGTCGGCGGCGGGAGCCATCTGCACATCGGGCACTTCCTCACCTTTCAGCTGATCCGCCTGGCCAATGCGGCCAAATCCAATGTCACGCGCCGCTACCTGGCGGATTTCGGGCTGAGCGTGCCGGAGTGGCGGCTGCTGGCCATGACCATCCGTTTCCAGCCGGTGCGATTCTCGGAACTGGTGGCCAACAGCAGCATGGACAAGGGCCAGGCCAGCCGCACCCTGCACGGCATGATCAAGCGAGGCTACATCGCCACCAAGTCCCAGGTGCCCGGCGGCCGCAAGGCAGGCGACACGGCGGCCGTGCCCGTGATTCTCACCGTCACCGCCAAGGGCCGCTCGCTGTACAAGACCGTACTGCCCGTGGCGCAGCGCAACCAGGCGCGGCTGCTGCAGAAGCTGACCCGCGAGGAGCGCCGCACCCTGTACAGCGTTCTAAGCAAGCTGTTCAGTGCCATCGGCACCCAGGAACGCGGCGACGACGAATAGCCTGCCCGCCCCCGAACCGGGCGGACCTGACTGCGGCGGCACTCCCGTGTAGCATCGGGGGGTAAGAGCGGTTGAACCGCCACACTGGTAAGGAGTCGGGAGTGAACGCGCTGGAGGACAACAGAACCGATGCGCCCAAGCTTGGGCTTGCCCCCTCGGCTGCCGCGCGGGGCGTAACCAAGTTATTGAAAATGTTCGGGACGCCGCCCATAGAGTTCGTGCTCTGGAACGGCGAGCAGATCCTGCCCGAGGGCAAGAAGCCCATCGCGCGCGTCACCATCCGCGACGCCAGCGTGCTGTGGGGCCTGCTGCGCAATCCCGGGGTGCGCTTCGGCGACGGCTACAGCGATGGCCGCATCGAGATCGAGGGCGATCTGGTGCACTTCATGGAAGAGGTGTACCGGGGCTCTGCCCGGGCCGACAAGGAAAACACCCTGCTGGGCCTGCTCGGCAAGCTGATGAATCGGCCGCGGGTGAATACCCTGGCCGGTTCCAAGGACAACATCCACCATCACTACGACATCGGCAACGATTTCTATTCGTTGTGGCTGGGTCGCACCATGGCCTACACCTGCGCCTACTATCCGGGAGCGGCGAGCACCCTGGATGAAGCCCAGGACGCGAAAATGCACCATGTCTGCCGCAAGCTGCGGCTGCGTCCCGGTGAGCGCGTGGTCGAGGCCGGCTTCGGCTGGGGCAGGCTCGCGGTGCACATGGCGCGCCACTACGGCGTGAAGGTCCGCGCCTTCAACATTTCCAAGGAGCAGGTGGCCTTCGCCCGCGACTACGCCAGGTCCCAGGGACTGGAGTCGCAGATCGAGTACGTCGAGGATGACTATCGGAACATTTCCGGCTCCTTCGACGCCTTCGTCTCGGTGGGCATGCTGGAACACGTGGGCGTGGAGAACTATCGGGACCTGGGCAAGGTCGCGCACGGGGTGCTGGGCGGCAACGGCCGCGGCCTGATCCACAGCATCGGGCGCAACTACCCGGCGCAGCTGCATCCGTGGATCGAGCAGCGCATCTTCCCGGGCGCCTGCCCGCCGGCCTTGAGCGAGATGACGCAGATCTTCGAGCCCTGGGACCTGTCGGTGCTGGATGTCGAGAACCTGCGGCTGCACTATGCGCGCACGCTCAGTGACTGGCTGTCGCTGTTCGAGACCAATGCCGACAAGGTGCGCGGCATGTTCGATGAGAAGTTCGTGCGCATGTGGCGGCTGTATCTGGCCGGTTCGGTCGCGGCCTTCACCACCGGTACGCTGCAGCTGTTCCAGGTGCTGTTCGCCACGGCGCAGAACAACGATGTCGCCCTCACCCGTGATCACCTGTACCAGCCGCTGGCATAGACTGCGCGCGTGATCCACAGCGACGTACTGATCATCGGCGGGGGACCTGCGGGTTCCGCCGCGGCGCGGCGGCTCAAGCAGGGCGGCGCGCAGGTCCTGATCCTGGACAAGGAGGTCTTTCCGCGCCTCAAACTGTGCGCGGGCTGGATCACCCCCGAGGTCGTCAAGGACCTGGACATGGACGTGGCCGCCTATCCTTACCGGTTCCTGACCTTCGGTCGCATGCACGCCTACCTGCGCGGCCTGCACCTGCCGCTGCCGTGCGTGCAGCACTCCATCCGCCGCTTCGAGTTCGACGCCTGGCTGCTGGAGCGTTCCGGGGTGCGCTGCGTGCAGCACACCGTGCGGCACATCGAGGCAGACCCTGCCGGCGGCTACACGATCGATGGCGAGTACCACTGCAACTACCTGATCGGCGCGGGCGGCACCCGCTGCCCGGTCTACCGCACGCTGTTCCGCGAGGCCAACCCGCGCACCACGCAACTGCAGACCGTGACCCTGGAACATGAGTTCGCCTACGACTGGCGCGATCCGGATTGCCACCTGTGGTTCTTCGACAAGGGGATGCCGGGCTATTCCTGGTACGTGCCCAAGGCCAACGGCTACCTGAACGTGGGCATCGGCGGCATGGCCGAGCGCATCAAGCAAAGCGGCGTCGACATCCGCCAGCACTGGAACCACCTCATCGCCAAACTGGATCGCAAGCTCGCCAAGGGCGCGCACTACGATCCGGTGGGCTACAGCTACTACCTGCGCGGCAATGTCGAGGTCGTGCGCATCGCCAATGCCTTCATCACCGGGGATGCCGCGGGACTTGCGACCCGCGACCTGTGCGAGGGCATAGGTCCCGCCATCCGCAGCGGACACCGCGCGGCGGACGCCATCCTGAAGGGCGCGCCTTATACATTGAACGACGTGACCGGCGCGAGCCTCGGCGGCGGCATCGCCAGCCGGCTGCTGGACTGGGCATTCACCCGAGGTGTGGGATCCTCGGCGGCGGCCTGATGGCCTCACCTTCCGACAAACCCATCATCTGGGCGTCCGCCGCGGCCGTGGTGCTCGGCGCGGTCGGGATCTACCTGTACGCCCATCGCGGCACGCCGCCGACCATCCTGCCGGCATCGGCCCCGGAAGTGCGCAGCGCCCCGGTGGTCGAAGCGCCGCCGGCCAGCGCCCCGCTGATCGAGCATCCGGCGCCCGCCGCCAGCGCACCCGGCGATCAACCGGCGCTGACCCTGGAGCACAGTGACCGGCCGTTCCATGAGGCCCTGGCCGCGTTGCCCGGCGCCCAGGGGCTGGAGCAGCTGCTGGTGCCGGACAACCTCATCCGCCACATCGTGGTCACGGTGGACAACCTGTCGCGCAAGAAGGTGGCCGTGGAGCAGCGTCCCTTGAAGCCCACCGCCGGGGCATTCAGGACCTTGAGCAATGGCGATCAGCTGGCCATCAGTCCGGAGAACTACGCGCGCTATCTGCCCTTCATCACGCTGGTGAGCGCGGCGGACATGCAGCGGCTGGTGCAGCTGTACTACCACTTCTATCCGCAGTTCCAGGCCGCCTTCGATGACCTGGGATACCAGGATGCCTACTTCAACGATCATCTGATCGCCCTCATCGACCATCTGCTCGCCACGCCCGATGTCACCGGCTCGGTGGCGCTGGTGCAGCCGAATGTCATGTACCGCTATGCGGATCCGGCGCTCGAAGCCCTCTCGCCGGGCCAGAAGACCCTGATTCGCATGGGGCCGGTGAACGAGGCGCTGCTCAAGGCCCGCCTGCGGGATCTGAAGACGCAGTTGCTGGCGCAGCAGCGCGCCCACCCTTAAGGGTCGCCATGGTTCTGATCGGGCTGCTGGACTCCCCCTACGTGCGGCGCGTGGCGATCAGCCTGCAGCTGCAGGGGCTGGATTTCGAACATCGCCCGTTGTCCGTGTTCCGTGGCTTCTCGGCCTTTCGCGCAGCAGATGCTGCCGCAGCTGCTGCCGGCATTGCGCGCCGCCCCGCATGGCAGCGGCAAATGCACACCGGTACTGGAACCTGTCTGACCGGCGCGCAGTCCCGCCACGGCGCGCAATCTGGTACCTTAGGCCGCCGAAAAAAAGTTCATGGAGGAACTGAATGGCACAGAGCAAACGCAGTGCATCGGGCCGCAAGAGGGTGGTGGCGCTGATTTCCGGAATCCGCGAGAAGGCGGGGCTGTCGCAGTCGCAGTTTGCCAATCTGCTGGGCGTGTCGGTGCGCACGCTGCAGGATTGGGAGCAGGGTCGTCGGGCACCCTCGGGGGCGGCGCGCATGCTGCTGCTGGTGGCCGCCAAGCGGCCCAAGATTCTGCTTGAGGTGGCCCGCTAGGCCCGGAGGCACGCCAGTGGCTGAAATCAAGCGCCTCCATGCCGGCGCGCGCTACAGCGAAGCCAGCATCCATGCGGGCACGGTCCATCTGGCAGGCCAGGTGGCCACCGGGGGCGGCACCACCATCGAGGCCCAGGCCCGCGAAGTGCTGGCCAGCATCGACAAGCTGCTGGCCGAGGCCGGCAGCAGCAAGTCGCGGATTGTGATGGCGCAGGTGTATCTGGCCGACATGGCCGACTATGCCGGCCTGAATGCGGTCTGGGACCAATGGGTCGGCAGCAGTCCGCCGTCGCGCGCCACCGTGGAGGCGAAGCTCGCCAGGCCCGAATGGAAAGTCGAAATCGTGGTGACCGCCGCGGTGTAGGTCGCCACCCCCGCCATGCCGCCGCAGCCCGATCAATGCCCAGCCTGCCAGCAGCCGAACCGTTGTGCGCTTGCCGCCGGCGCGCCGGGCGAGGTCCGCTGCTGGTGCATGGACCAGAGCATTGCGCCTGCGGCAGCGCCGGGCAGCAGCAGTGGCGCCTGCCTGTGCCAGGCCTGCCTGCAGCGGCTCCCCGGCACGCAGTAGGCCTAAAGACATGATCATCCAGTATCGGGACGATGCCCTGCTGACGGTCGAGGTGGCGATCGACCTGTACAACCGCTCGACGCTGGGCGAGCGTCGCCCGGTGCACCGTCCGGATATCTTCGCGGGCATGCTGCGACACGCTAATCTCACCGTGACCGCCTGGGACGGCGTGCAGCTGGTCGGCATTGCCCGCACGCTCACGGATTTCACCTATGTGGCGTACCTCGCGGACCTCGCCGTGGATGTCGCCCACCAGCACCGCGGCGTGGGCCGGGCGCTGATCGCCGAGTCCCGGGCGCGGCTGCAACCCGAGTGCACGATCGTGCTGCTGGCGGCCCCGGCGGCCAATGACTACTACCCGAAAGTCGGCTTCGAGCACCACCCGCGGGCCTGGGTGATGCAGGGCGAGCCGGCCTAGGGGCTGTACCTGCCGGATGCCAGTGCCTCGGTGGGCACCCACATGCCGTGGAAGGTCGCGCGCACGCGGGTGGGCAGGCGCACCAGCGCCACCGGCCCCTCGGTGAGCCGCTGCGCATCCAGGATCGCCAGCTCGCTGCGCAGCTGCGACAGCCGGTTCACCAGCACCAGCAGGTAGCCCTCGCCCTCGGGCGCATCGGAGCTGCGCGGAACGAAGGTGGGTTCCTGAACGCCGCTGTCCGCCCCCGGCGACCAGGTGTTCAGTGCGCCGGTGTGATGGTCGAAGCAGCCGATGGCGCCCAGGCCCACAGCTCCCGCCACCGCATCCGGCGGACGACAGATCACGAAGCCATAACGGTAGGGCTTGCCCATCCAGCGGTCATCGATCTTGGGCATTTCACACGCCGATCCCATCAGCCGGCGCAGGCTCAGCTTTTCGGTCTGCAGATCGAAGCTGATCCGGGTCAGCAGGGGCGGCGCCGGTTTGAAGGGCGAGCCGTCCACGCTGGGGAAGAAGTCGAAGCAGTTGCCGTCGTACAGGCACAGATCCAGGTGCACGCTGTCGCCTTCGGTGACGGCGTTCATCATGTGCCCGGCGCTCACCGTGGGGCCCTCGAACCAGCGTACGTCCTGCGAGCGGCCGCGGCGCGGCACCACGGCAAAGTAGCTTTTCCCCTGCGGATGCCACTGGTAGTAGGGGCCGCCCGCCTTGATCACTTCCAGATCGGTGATCAGCGGGAAGAACGGCACGATGATGTGGGAGTCGGTGACCGCGAAGTCGTGCACCATTCCGGCGTAGGGCATGCGCAGCGGCGTCTCGTGCACGATGCGCCCTTGCGCATCGGCGATGTAGATCACGAAGTCCAGGGTGGCATCGCCCTGCGCCTGGTAGGAAAAGGCGATGAGTTCATTGCGATGCAGGTCGAGCTTCGGATGCGCAGTGAGGCTCACGGACTTGAGCTGGCCGTTGAAATCGAACTCCCCCAGGGTGGCGAGCGAGTTCGGATCCACCTCCATCGGGCGTGAATCCTCCTTCAGCACCAGCAGGCGCCGGCCATGCCAGACCACGTTGGTGTTGGCCGTGCCGTTGCTCTTGCCGGCCACCGCCGGATCATTGGTGTAGCGGTTGCGATAGCGGCCGAACAGCGAGCGGCGCGCCGCCTCCTGCAGCAGGAAGCGTTCATTGCGCACCCAGCGGTTACGGTAGTCGGCGCGGCCGTGAGCGATGCGGAACATGTGCACCATGCCCTCGCCGTCGATGAAGACGTCCTGGGGCGTGCGCGGCGGGTACTGCCGGTCCGGTCCGCAGCGGTACAGCGTGCCGTCGAGCGCGGCGGGGATTTCCCCGGCCACCACCTCGAGGTCCCGGATATCCGATTCCGCCCGATGCGGCGTGCCCCAGCCCTGGTACAGCGGTATATCGGGAAATCGCACGACTTCGGGCATGATGGACCCCCTGACACTGATCTGGAGCGGACGCGATTCTGGTCAGCCATCCTGCGGCGCGTCAACCTTCGGAGGCAAGCGATGTTGGAGCCGAACGCGGAACTGAACGAGCCCGGAATGGCGAAGGCCCTGGGCGAACTGCAATCCATTCTGATCCCCGGGGAGAGCGTCGAGGCCTGGGCCACCCAGCGGCGGGTATTTGCCTTATCGCATCGCCGCGTGCTGGTGGCGGCGACCAGCGGTCGGCTCATCTGGCTGGTGCGCAAGTTCCTCGGCGGCTTTGACGTGGTGAACCTGCGCTGGCAGGACCTCGCCGAGGTGAATCTGCGGGTGGGCATCCTCGGCGCCGATCTGCTGATCCGCGCCGACCCGGTGACGGACCTGGCCATCCAGGCGCAGCACGGCGCCCGCCTCATCACCATCCGGGGCCTGCGCAAGCCGCAGGCCCAGGCCGTGTACCGGATCTGCCAGGCGCAGGACCAGGCCTGGCGCGAGAAGCGCCGGATCCGCGAGCTCGAGGAGCTGCGTGCCCGCTCCGGCGGCGTGCAGTTGAATGCCGCGGGCCTCAGCGGGGCCGCGGCGCCGGCCGCGGGCGCGGCTTCCGAATCGGTCCGGCGCCTGCAGGAGGCCAAGCAGATGCTCGACTCGCGCCTGATCACCGATTCGGAATACGAATCCATCAAGGCGCGCATCCTGGCGGGAGGCTAAAGAGCGGCGCCGATGGTGTATCTTCGCACCCTGCCATGGACGGCCCAGGGAGCCGGTTGATGAAAATGCGCAAGATTGCGGTCGAGGAAGCCTTCTCCATACCGGAAATCGCCGCGGCGCTCAAGCAGGTCGCGCGGGCCCCCGGGGAGAGCTCGGACCTGCCGCTGATGCGCGGCATCTACGACACCCAGGGCGGCTACGCCACCATGAAGTTCCTGGAGGGACTGCTGGACCTGGAGGACGTGCGGCTCAAGGACATGGATGCCAACGGCGTCGACATGCAGCTGCTGTCCCTCACCGCCCCGGGCGTGCAGATGTTCGATGCCGACCTGGCCTGCGAGCTGGCCACCCTGGCCAATGATCGGCTGGCGGCGGTCATCGGCCGGCATCCCCAGCGCTTCGCGGGACTGGCGGCCTTCGCGCCGCAGTCACCGCGGCGCGCCGTGCGGGAAATGGAACGGGCGATCCGGGAGCTGAAGTTGAATGGCTTCATCCTCAACTCGCACACCCACAGCGAGTACCTGGATGACCCCAAGTACTGGCCCATCCTGGAGGCCGCCGAGGCGCTGGACCGCTGCATCTACATCCATCCGCGCGGCCCCGTCGATGGCCTCAAAGGGCCGATGGTCCACTACGGCATGGATTCGGCCATGTGGGCCTATGGCGTGGAAGTCGGCACGCACGTGGTGCGCATGATGGCCTCGGGCCTGTTCGACCGCTTCCCGAAACTGAAAATCTGCATCGGCCACATGGGAGAGGCGGTGCACTTCTGGATCTGGCGCATCACCTTCATGAACAGCCGCTCGCAGAAGATCGGCCGCGCGCCCAAGACCAGCCTCACCATGGCCGAGTACTTCCAGCGCAATTTCGTGATCACCACCTCCGGCGTCGAGGATCCGCTGGCGCTGGAGTATTCGATCAAGAAGCTGGGCATCGACAACGTCATGTGGGCCATCGACTATCCCTACCAGCCCTCCGCCCCGGCGGTCGCCTTCATGGATGGCGTCGAACTGGGCGCCGCGGACAAAGCCAAGCTCTATCACCGCAACGCCGAGCGCGTCTTCCACATCAAGCCCCTATAAGGTCTCAATGAGCGCACGAATCATAGACGGCAAGGCCATTGCCGCGAAAATCCGGGCCGAACAGAAAGAACGCATCCTGCGCCTGCAGCAGCAGCACGGAATACGCCCCGGGCTGGCCGTCATCCTGGTCGGCTCGGATCCGGCCTCGCAGGTGTATGTGCGCAACAAGGTCGCGGCCTGCAAGGATGTCGGCATCCGCTCCGAGCTCATCGAGCTCCCCGCGAGCGCCAGCCAGGACCAGCTGCTCAGCCGCATCGATGCGCTCAATACCGATCCGGGCATCCACGGCATCCTGGTGCAGCTGCCGCTGCCGCCGCAGATCGACGTGCACAGCGTCCTGGAGCGCATCGACTTCCACAAGGACGTGGACGGCTTCCACCTGTACAACGTCGGCGGCCTGATCACCGGCAATACCGTGTTCCCGCCGTGCACGCCCTATGGCGTGCAGAAGATCCTCGAGCACGAGAAGATTCCGGTCGAGGGCCGCAACGTGGTGGTCGTGGGAGCGAGCAACATCGTCGGCAAACCGATGGCGCTGATGCTCATGCAGCAGGAAGCCACGGTATGCATCTGCCACAAGAAGACCCGCGACCTGGGCGAGTTCACCCTGCTGGCCGACATCCTGGTGGTGGCCGCCGGCGTGCCCGGCCTGATCGTGCCGCAGATGGTGCGCACCGGCGCGGTCGTGATCGACGTGGGCATCAACCGCCTGCCCGATGGCCGCATCGTGGGCGATGTGGATTTCGAGGGCGTGCGGCAGAAGGCCTCCGCCATCACCCCGGTGCCGGGCGGCGTGGGACCCATGACCATCGCCATGCTGCTGTACAACACGGTGCAGTCGGCGGAGCGTTCGGTGGCCTGATGGCCGTCACAGCGGTACTGAAGATGGGGCATCCGCTGCTGCGGCAGGTGGCAGCGCCCATCGCTGCCTTCGATGCGGCGCAGATGCGCGAGCTGCTGACCGACATGGAGGACACCATGCGCGCCCTGCATGGCGCGGGCATCGCCGCGCCGCAGATCGGCGTAAGCGCGCGGGTCGTAATCTTCGAGCTCAGCGAGAATCCGCGCTATCCGCACATCACGCCCATTCCCTTCACGGTGCTCATCAATCCGGTGCTGACGCCGTTGGGTACGGAACTGGAGGAGGGCTGGGAAGGGTGCCTGTCGGTGCCCGGCCTGCGCGGGGTCGTGCCGCGCTACCGCCGCCTGCACTACCGCGGCCTGGATGCCGCCGGACACTCCTTCGAGCGGACCGTCGAGGGCTTCCACGCCCGCGTCGTGCAGCATGAGGTGGATCACCTTGACGGGGTACTGTTTCCGCAGCGGGTGCAGGACATGACCCGCTTCGGCTTCGAGGACGAACTGGTGGGCCAGATGCTGCCCACCCCGGACTGAGGCGCGCGCTACGCCAGATTGTGGAAGACGCTGTGGACGTCGTCTTCCTGCTCCAGCCGGTCGACCAGCGCCAGCACTTCGGTGGCCTCCTTTTCCGCCAGTTCCGTGGGCACCGTCGGCAGGTATTCGTGCTCGGCGGAAACCGGTGTCAGGCCGCGCGCCTCCAGTGCCTCCTGCAGCCGGCCGAAGTCGGCGAAGGCGCAGCGCACCAGCAGCTGGGCCTCCCCCTTCTCATTGGTGCTGTCGCCCATCTCCTCCAGGCCGTGGTCGATGAGATACAGCTCCAGGTCGTCGTGATCGATCCCGGCCGGATCCAGGCGGAACACGCCCATTTTCCGGAACTGGAAACTGACGCTGCCGCTGGTGGCGAGGTTGCCGGCATTCTTGGTGACCAGATTGCGCACCGTCGCGACCGTGCGCACCGGATTGTCGGTGGCGGTCTCGATCAGCAGGGCGATGCCATGCGGTGCGTAGGCTTCGTAGAGCACCTGCTGGTAGTTGGCGGCATCACGTCCCGAGGCGCGCTTGATCGCCGACTCGATCTTGTCCTTGGGCATGTTCACCGCGCGCGCGTTCTGCACCGCCCGCCGCAGGCTGGGATTGGCCGCCGGGTCCGGGCCGCCGGCCTTCACGGACATGGTGATGTCCTTGGCGATGCGCGCGAACTGCTTGGCCATGCGGTTCCAGCGCGCGAACATCGTGGCTTTTCTGACTTCGAATATGCGACCCATTTGATCCTGACCCGGATGTGAAAACCCCCGCTTGCGGCGGGGGTGTGGGAGCTGTGCCTGCGGTTGAAGGACCTTCGATCTTAAGCCAGCTCGGCGTGCAAGATGCGCAAGCGGCGGCGCTGCATCTTCAGGCGCTGCTCGATCTCGCGCAGCCGGGTCTGGAAGCTGGCGTGCTCCCAGTGCTCGATGACGGCGCGCTTCTTCTCCTCCAGCCACTGCTCCTTGACCCGCGTCCAGTCCGCGACCGCGGCGGCCAGCGCGTCGTATTCCTGCGCGATCTTGTTGCGCAGCTGCTCGATGTGCGTGAGGCCCTGGTGCGCGTTGGGCAGCGTCGCCAGCTTCTGCTGCGCGCGGCTCAGTTGCGTGGCCAGCAGCGCGCGCTGGATCTGGAACGCCGGCGTGCGCTTCAGGCGGCTGGCCAGCCCCACGTAGGAGCAGGCGGAAATCAGCCACTTGGTCGGATCCCACTGCCACCAGCGCACGCCGTTGCGGTAGTCGTGCGCGAAGATGTGGTGGAAGTTGTGGTAGCCCTCGCCGAAGGTCACCAGCGCCAGCACCGCGTTGTCGCGGGCGGTGTTCTCCTCGGTGTAGGGCCGCGAGCCCCACATGTGCGCCAGGGAGTTGATGAAGAAGGTGAAGTGGTGGCTGACGACCAGGCGCGCGACGCCGGCCAGCAGCACGGCGCCCAGGATGTCACCGAACGCCCAGCCCACCAGGATGGGCAGGCCGAAATTGACGGCGATGGCCAGCGGCGCGTAGTAGCGGTGCTGGAAGGCCAGCATCCGGTCGCGCTTCAGGTCCGGAATGTTCGACAGGTCGACCTCGCCGCTCTTGTAGTCGCGCAGCATCCAGCCGATGTGCGAGAACCAGAAGCCGCGACCGGCCGAGTAGGGGTCCTTCTCGTCGTCGTCGACGTGCAGGTGGTGGCGGCGATGGCCGCTGCACCAGACGAAGGCGCTGTTCTGCAGCGCCATGGTGCCGAATACCAGGTACATCACGCGCAGCAGGCCGTGCGCCTCATAGGCCTTGTGCGCCCACAGCCGGTGGTAGCCGGCGGTGATGGACATTTCATTCGCGACCAGGAAGAACGCGAAGAACGCCCAGATGCCGGCGGAGTAGCCGTGCACGATGCCGTACCAGGGCACCGCGATCACCGTAATCAGTGCCGTCAACGTGAAGATGGCCGCGTTGAGAACGATAAGCGGGGGCTTGGCAGCCTGCACAGCGTCGACGTTAGACATGCTCTTGTTTGGCCTTCAAAAGGGCTGGATTAATCGGGCGGCACATTACCATGATCGGCGCGAATGCGTCGGATCGCCAGGGCAATCTGTGCACCGCGTTCACCGCCGTTGAAGGCCTGCCGCCGGCTACACGATAATGAGGCCCGAAACGATGAAATCAACTTGGGCTCCTGGGTGGACTCCCCGCCTCTTGAATCCGGTTTTACATAAGGCGGTCCCCTTCCCATGCGTGCCGTTCAGCTGCTGTTGCTCGCCCTGGTGCTCGGCGCCGTGACCGCCTCCTGTTCACACCCCCCCAGCGAAGTGCTGGCCCACGGCCGCTTCAAGTCCGTGGCCATCTACCATCCCGCGGGGGCCGTGCAGGATGTCGTCCTGTTCCTGTCCGGAGACGGGGGATGGCAGCCTGATACCGACCGGATGGCGAGAGTTCTGCAGGCGCACGGGGCCCTGGTGCTGGGCATCGACGAGCCCGCGCTGCTGGAAAGCTTCACCCAGGAGAAGGGTCCCTGCTTCTTTCCCGACGGGGATCTGGAGAACCTGAGCCACTACGTCCAGGCCTACTACCGCCTGCCCACCTACATCACCCCGGTACTGGGGGGCTATTCCGCGGGCGCGACCCTGGCCTATGCCACCGCGGCGCAGGCGGCGCCGGGTCTGTTCGCCGGCGTGCTGACGCTGGGATTCACGCCGGACTACGAGACCACCAAACCCTTCTGCCGGGGCGAGGGGGTGCACTTCCTGCGCCGCGCCGACGGCAACGGACTCACGCTGCTGCCGGATCCGAAACTGGCGCTGCGCTGGGTGGACGTGCACGGCGTGGATGACAGCGTCTGCCCGGCCCCCGCGGCGGCCGCCTTCATCCGCTCCATCCGCAACGCGCAGATCTCGCTCATTCCCGGCGTCGAACATGATTTCGGCGATCCCCACCAGTGGTCGGCCAGGCTGCACACGGCGCTGGATTCACTGACCGCCGGCTCGCGCCAGGTGCTGCCCTCCGCGCCGCTCACCCTCAAGGACCTGCCGCTGGTGGAGGTGGCGCCCACCGGCACCGGCAATGACGATGTGTTTGCCGTGCTGCTGTCGGGCGATGGCGGCTGGGCCGGCATCGACAAGCAGGTCGCCCGCTCGCTGGCCGAACGCGGCATTCCGGTGGTGGGCTGGGATACGCTGCGCTACTTCTGGACCGCGCGCCAACCGGCCGGACTCGCCCGGGATCTGGATCGCACCCTGCGCTACTACGCAGCCGCCTGGAGCCGGCCGCGGGTGCTGCTGATCGGCTACTCGCAGGGCGCCGACGTGCTGCCCTTCGCGGTCAACCGCCTGCCCGAGGCCAGCCGCGGCATGATACTCACGACCACGCTGCTGGGGCTGGGGCGCCAGGCCGCCTTCGAATTCCACCTCGCCAACTGGGTGGGACCGGCGCAGGGTCTGCCCATCCTGCCCGAGTACCAGCGCCTGTCCCGCGAGCACACGCTGTGCGTGTTCGGCGCCGGGGACAAGGGCTCGCTGTGCGCGGATCTGCCCGCCGGCACCGCCGGCGTCAGCGAACTGGCCGGTGGCCATCACTTCGATGGCGACTACGAGGGCCTCGCCAGCCTGATCCTGAAATTCGCGGGCCGCAGTCCTTAGATACTCAATAGCAGAAGGGGAGCACCATGATCACCGTCAACGTCCTGTACAAGCATTCCGAGTCCGTGAAGTTCAACATGAACTACTACCTCGACACCCACATCCCGCTGATCCGGCGGCTGCTGGGTTCCACCCTCAAGGGCGTGCTGGTGCAGCAGGGGATCGGCGGCGGCGCCCCCGGTTCACCGCCCGACTTCACCGTGATCACGGTGCTGAGCTTCGCCTCGATGGAGGCCTTCCAGGCGGCCTTCCCGCCGCACGCCGCCGAGGTGATGGCGGATCTGGCGAACTTCACCAACGTGCAGCCCAGCATCCAGTTCAGCGACGTGCGCTTAAGCTAGACGAAGCTGCGGCTGATGAACCAGAACATGCCCAGGCCGACCAGGCCTGCCGAGAGCATGTCGACGACGATCGGGCGCGGCAGGGACAGTCGCGCCTTCATCAGCAGCCGCACCAGCAGCAGCGCGACGAACACCAGCGTCAACTGGCCGATCTCGACGCCCAGGTTGAATCCCAACAGCAGTTCGCCCAGTCGGCCGGCCGGCAGCCGCATTTCCAGCAGATTCGACGCGAAGCCGAAACCATGGATGAGACCGAACACCAAGGTGACCACCAATCGTATGCGTCCGGAGTCGCGCAACTGGCCGGAGATCAGCAGGTAACAGCAGCAGAACAGTGCGGCGCCGAACAGCAGCGTCGAGGGCAGCAGGCCCACCCCGCCTAAGCGCGCCAGCGCCATCGACAACAGGAGACTTCCCAGCCCCAGCGCGACGAGGCCCGGGCGGTGCGTGGCCACGGCGATGTTCTCCGCGCCGATCACGGCAATGGTGAGCGCCACCAGCGCATCGATGAACTCCGCATGCGGCCGGATGATGCCGGTGACCGCCAGGGCCAGGGTGGCGCTGTGCCCCAACGTGAACCCGGTGATGACGAAGGCGAGATCGCGCACCCGGCGCGAGATCAGCACCAGGCCCAGCAGGAAGGACATGTGATCCACGCCGGTGAAGATGTGCATGATGCCCATCTGCACGTACTTGAAGAAGCTCGCGCCGGCCAGTTCGCCGCCCGCCGCGGCCGAGGCCGCCACCGTCTGCTCGTCGCGCGTGAACAGCTGTTCGACGAACTGACCGCTGTCGGTTTCGATCTGCGCGAAGGTGACGTGCGAGGGCACCAGTTCGAAGAAGGCCGAGGAGTGCAGCTGCAGGTCATCCGCGCCCGGACACTCGAAGGACATTTCGAAGCGGCGGAACTGCTCGGTGGCCGCCACCGCCCGCGCGGGCGCGACCGCCGGACAGACGCCGGCCTTGGAGCTGACCGCCAGATGCGCACTCAGGTAGGCGCTGATGCGCTCATTGGGGGGCGGCAGCACGCCGTTCACGGCGAGCCGGTTGGCTTCCACGACCGGCATGGTGAAGGTCAGATGCACGGTCTTGCCGATGATCTGCCAGACCGTGTGCGTTTCGCTCTTGGTGTGGGCGCTGACGGGCCC
This sequence comes from uncultured Pseudomonadota bacterium, assembly GCA_963726995.1. Classification (GTDB taxonomy): domain Bacteria; phylum Pseudomonadota; class Gammaproteobacteria; order Steroidobacterales; family Steroidobacteraceae; genus DAIDKA01. Next base: position 39,393 of record CAVSEP010000006.1, on the reverse strand, counting down.
CGCGGCCAGTGCGCACAGCAGCGCGAGCAGGCCGCAGGCCCATGCGCGTGTGGCCATCGGTCTCACGGAGCGGCGACCTGGATGTCGGCCTTGCTGCGCAGGTACTGCAGGTTGTTGAGGCGCACCTTGCGCTTGGCCTCCTCGGAGACATCGCGCCAGACCTCGTTGCTGACCTCCGCGAAGCCGCGCTGCGCCGGCGCCACGCGCTTGATCATCACCACCACATGGATGCCGTCGGCCGCGGCCACCGGCTCGCCGACCTGCCCGCTGGCGAGTTTGCGGGCGACCGCAAACACGGCCGGATCCAGCCGCGCCCGCGCCGCGAAATCGAACACGTCGCCCGTGTCGATATGGCCCGAATCCAGCAGCCGGCGCGAGTCGCTGAGCCTGAACTGGGTGAGCACCTTTTCGATCGGGGCGCCCTGGCGCAGCGCGGCGGCGGCGGCGGCGGCATCGCGCTGCGCCTCGGCCGCCGGGCGCTGCGCATCGACGCCGGCCACCAGATCGCGCAGCTGCATGACCCCGTCGCGGACGTAGCTGCCCTGGTGCATTGCGTAATAGGCCTGCAGCTGCTCCTCGCTGGGCTTCTGCGCGAGCACGTCCGCGAACAGCTGCAGCTCCACGCCCGCCACCAGCGTCGAGCGCACGTCCGGATCGAAGCTGGGCAGGTCCACTTCCAGGCCCCGCTGCACCATCATTTCCTCGTCGATCATGTCGTCCAGCACTTTCTGGCGCTGGGCGGGGGTGGTTTCCGCGAAGCGCACCGAATACTGGGTCTGCACCTGGGTGATGAAATCGCTGCGCAGGATGGGACGCTGGTTCACCAGCGCGATGGCCTCCGGCGGCACCCCATGGATGCGGGTTCCCCGGGCGGTGAACAGGCCGTAGCCGGCGATGGCGATGCCGGTGACGGCGCCGATGGCCAGCAGTACCAGCGAGCGGCGGGTATTGACCCGGGTGAAGTCCCGGGCGCTGCCGGCGGGGGCCGAATCGGGAAGCAGTGCGGGCATCATGGAGCTCCGGCTGGGCTGCGCGTCGCGCGACGCGCCGTGGTGTAGAGAAAAACGGACAGCTCGCGGATCTGCGCCGCGTCGAGCTGGTTGATCCACGCCGGGCACAGGCCATGGCGGCCGTCGTAGATGGACTGGAACAGGCTCTGGCGGTCGCCCCCATAGAGCCAGCCCGAATGGCCCGTCAGGTCCGGGGCGCCGTAATCGACGTTGCCGCTGCCGTCCTGCCCGTGGCAGTCGTAGCAGCTGCCCTTGTCCAGGAACAGCGGGCCGGCCGCGGGCGGCCGCCTGGGGGTTGGCATCACGGTGGCTGAAGGCGTACACGTATTCCACGACGTCCAGGATCTCCGTGGCCGACAGCTGGCCGATTCGCCCCAGCCCCGGCATGTCGGTAATGTTGTGGGCCTTGGGGTGGCCGGAGCGGATGCCGTAATCCAGGGTGTTCTCGATGTCCGGCAGTTCCCCTAAGCCGAACAGCCAGTTGCCGTCGGAGAGGTCCGGGGCGCCCAGGCTCCGGCTGCCGCGCAGGTCGGCACCGTGACAGCCGGCGCAGTGCCGCTTGTATAGTCCCGGAGCGCGATCCATGGCGAAGTTCACCAGTGCCGGGTCGCTGACCGCCCGGTCGGGATCCGCCCGGACCAGGGCCGCTTCGAGGCGCTGCCGGTGCAGCTGCCAGCCGCCCGCGGCGAGCGCGCACAGCAGCAGGACCAGGGCCGCGGTCAGGGTCCTGGTGCGGAAGAGGGGCCAGGCAGTCATTGGCCTATGATCGCGTTGTGCCATGCCGAAGTCCCGACAATTACGGTTGGCCTACCGGATTCATTAACGTTAACGAGGGTGCGGATCATCCCATGAGTGCATTGCAGGGCTTTCACCCGGCCGTGGCCGCCTGGTTCCGCAGCCGGTTTGCGGCACCGACGCCGGCGCAGGAGCAGGCGTGGCCTGCCATCCAGGCCGGCCGCAACGTGCTGGTCGCCGCACCCACCGGATCGGGCAAGACCTTAAGCGCCTTCCTGGCCGCCCTCGATGCGCTGGTCCGGGAGGGCCAGGCCGGCAGCCTGCCGGATGAGACTCGCATCGTGTATGTCTCGCCCCTGAAGGCCCTGTCCAACGACATCGAGCGCAATCTCGCCGCCCCCCTGGCGGGGATCCGCGCGCAGCTGGCCGCCCTCGAACTGCCGGACGTGGATATCCGCACCGTCGTGCGCACCGGCGACACCCCCCAGGCCGAGCGCGCACGGATGCGCCGCCAGGCGCCCCACATCGTGGTGACGACGCCCGAGTCGCTCTACATCCTGCTGGGCTCCAAATCGGGGCGCGAGATGTTGAAGACCACGCGCACCGTGATCGTGGACGAAATCCACGCACTGGCCGGCAACAAGCGCGGCGCGCATCTGGCGATCAGCCTGGAGCGACTGGCGGCGCTGGCGGGCCCGCTCACCCGCATCGGCCTCTCGGCCACCCAGACGCCGATCGGGGCGGTGGCGCGCTTCCTGACGGGCGCCGGCCCCGCCACGACGCAGCAGTGCGTGGTGATCGATGCGGGTCACGCCCGCGCGCGGGATCTGCAGCTGGAGCTCACCGGCGTGCCGCTGGCGGCGGTGATGTCCGGGGATGCCTGGACGCTCATCTACGAGCGCCTCGCGGCACTCGTCGGGGAGCATCGCACCACGCTGGTGTTCGTGAACACGCGCCGCATGACCGAGCGGCTGGCGCGCCAGCTGTCGCTGCGCTTGGGTGCGGATCAGGTCATGGCGCACCACGGCAGCATGGCCCGCGAGCAGCGCCACCTGGCCGAGCAGCGGCTGCGCGCCGGTGAACTCAAGGTGCTGGTCGCCACCGCCTCCCTGGAACTGGGCATCGACATCGGCGATGTGGACCTGGTCTGCCAGATCGGCTCGCCGCGCTCCATCAACGCCTTCCTGCAGCGCGTCGGCCGCTCCGGCCATGCCGTAGGCGAGACGGCCAAGGGGCGCCTGTTCCCGCTGTCGCGCGATGACCTGGTGGAATGCACCGCGCTGCTGCTGGCGGTGCGCGCCGGCCGGCTGGATGTGCTGCAGGTGCCGGCCGGCACGCTCGATGTGCTGGCGCAGCAGATTGCCGCCGAGGTGGCCTGCCGCGAGTACGCGGAAGATGAACTGTACGAGCTGGTGCGCCGCGCGCAGCCGTTCGCGGATCTTGCGCCGGCGGACTTCATGGCCGTGGTGCGCATGCTGGGCGAGGGCTTCAGCACCCGCCGCGGTCGGCGCGGCGCCCTCATCCATCATGATGCGGTCAATCGCAGGCTGCGGGCCCGGCGCGGCACGCGCCTCACCGCCCTGACCAGCGGCGGCGCCATTCCCGACACCGCCGACTACAAGGTCATGCTGGAGCCCGAGGCCCTGCTGGTGGGCAGTGTGAACGAGGACTTCGCCATCGAGAGCAGCGCGGGGGACGTCTTCCAGCTGGGCAACACCTCCTACCGCGTGCTGCGCGTGGAGCGCGGCGCGCTGCGGGTCGAGGACGCGAAGGGGCAGCCGCCGAGCATTCCCTTCTGGCTGGGCGAGGCCCCGGGGCGCAGCTGGGAACTGTCGCAGGCGGTCTCGCAGCTGCGCGAAGGGATCGCGGCCCGCAGCGCCGCCGCGGCGCGCGACTGGTTGTGGGAAGTCGCCGGCGCGCACGAGAGCGCCGCGGCGCAACTGGTCGAATACCTGGGCGCGGCGCAGGCGGCCCTGGGTTGCCTGCCGACCATGGACACGGTGGTGCTGGAGCGCTTCTTCGATGAGGCCGGCGGCATGCAGCTGCTGCTGCACGCGCCCTTCGGCGCCCGCATCAATCGCGCCTGGGGGCTGGCGCTGCGCAAGCGCTTCTGCCGCCAGTTCAATTTCGAGCTGCAGGCGGCGGCAACCGAGGATGCACTGATCCTCTCGCTCACCACGGCGCACAGTTTCGAGCTGGCCGAGGTCGCCCACTACCTGCATTCCAACAGCGCGCTGCACATCCTCACGCAGGCGCTGTGCGCGGCGCCGATGTTCGTCACCCGCTGGCGCTGGGCCGCGACCATCGCACTGGCGCTGCCGCGCTTTCGCAACGGCCGCAAGGTGCCGCCGCCGCTGGTGCGCATGAATGCCGAGGACCTGCTGGCGTCGGTGTTTCCAGACCAGGTGGCCTGCGCCGAGAACCTGCCCGGCGAAATCGAGATTCCGGATCACCCGCTGGTGAGGCAGAGCATCGAGGATTGCCTGCAGGAGGCCATGGATGCCCAGCGGTGGCTGGCGATCCTGCGGCGCATCGAGAGCGGTACGCTGCGCGTGGTCGCGCGCGATCTCACCGAGCCCTCACCGCTGGCGCAGGAAGTGCTGTCGGCCCGTCCCTATGCCTTCCTCGACGATGCGCCGCTGGAGGAGCGGCGCACCCAGGCGGTCTTGAGCCGTCGCTGGCTGGATCCGGATTCGGCCGCGGACATCGGGCGGCTGGATCCTCTAGCCATCGCCCGGGTGCGCGCGGAGGCCTGGCCGGATGCGCAAAGCGCCGATGAGCTGCACGATGCCTTGAGCTGGATGGGCTATCTGACCGCCGCGGAAGTGGAAGACAATGCGCTGTGGAAGTCCCTGGTCGGCGGCCTCGCCGCCGAATCCCGCGCGCTGCTGCTGCCGCATCCGCACACGCCGCTGTGGGTGGCGAGTGAGCGGCGCGAGCTGTTCGCGACGCCGATATCCGAGACGGCGCTGGTGGCCATCGTGCAGGGCCGGCTGGAGGGCCTGGGGCCGGTGACCGCGGCGGCGCTGGCGCACACGCTGCCGCAGGTGCAGGAGTCCGAGGTGCAGGCGGCACTGCTGCGGCTGCAGACCCAGGGCGTGGTGATGTGCGGGCGCTTCAGCCCCGGCGCGTCGCTCGATGAGTGGTGCGAGCGGCGCCTGCTGGCGCGCATCCACCGCTATACCGTGCGCACGCTGCGCGCGGAAATCGAGCCGGTGGCCGTGCGTGATTTCATGCGCTTCCTGTTCGACTGGCAGAAGGTCAGTTCCGCCGCGCGCATGCAGGGTCCGGATGCCATGCCCGCGGTGCTCGATCAGCTCGAGGGCATCGAGGTCGCCGCCGGCGCCTGGGAGAGCGAGATCCTGCCGGCGCGCATCGGCGGCTATGAGCCGGCCTGGCTGGATGAACAATGCCTGGCGGGACGCTACCTGTGGGCGCGCTGCGGGGAACCGAACGGGGCGGTCGCGCCGGTGCGTGCGACGCCGATCTGCCTGCTGAACCGTCGCAACCTCAAGGTGTGGACCAGCCTGGGCAGTGAATCACCTGAGCCGCGGCTCGGCGCCGGCGCGGCCGCGGTGGCCGCCGTGCTCACCGGCCAGGGCGCCAGCTTCTTCGATGAACTGGTGGAGGCCACGGGTCTGTTGCCGGTGCAGGTGGAGGAGGCACTGGCGGAACTGGTGGCCGTGGGCCTGGCCAGCTCCGACAGCTTCGCGGGGCTGCGCGCGCTGCTGCTGCCGGCGCAGCGGCGGCGCGAAAGCTCGGTTCGCGGACGGCGGCGGGTGGCGCTGTTCGGCATGGCCGATTCGGGGCGCTGGTCGGGGGCGCGCCGCCTTGCCCCCGCGGCGCGCGAGGTGGTCACCGAACAGGTGGTGCGCACGCTGCTGAAGCGCTGGGGCGTCGTGTGCTGGCAGCTGTCGCGCATCGAGGCGGAGTGGTTGCCGCCCTGGCGGGAACTCGTGGCCTGCCTGCGGCGGCTGGAAGCGCGCGGCGAGATCCGCGGCGGGCGTTTCATCGCCGGGCTGTCCGGCGAACAGTTCGCCCTGCCCGAGGCGGTGGGTGCGCTGCGTGAGATGCGTCGCAAACCGCCCGCCGAGCAGTATGTATCCTTGTCGGCGGTCGACCCGCTGAACCTCACCGGCGTGCTGCTGCCGGGTGCGCGGGTGCCGGCGCTGACGGCCAATCGCCTGCTGTTTCGTGACGGCCTTCCCGTGGCGACGCTCACCGGCGCCGAGGTGCGCTTGCTGGTGGAGCTGGATGCGGCCGCGTCCTGGCAGGCCCGCAATGCCCTGATCCGCAGGCCCGGTGCGATGTCGCCGGCCGAGGCGCCTTCGTAACATATACTTACAGTCTTTTGATGGGGACGGATTCGAGTGCAGGCGCGTCTTTGGATACTGGGTGCGGTGGCCGCAGCGGCGGTCGTGGGCGCCTATGTTCTGGGCAACCGCGCGCATGCCCCGGTGGTGGCCGGCAGCGCCACCTCCGCGCCGGGCAATTCGGGCGCGATCAGCTCCGCAGCGCCGGCGCCCCCGAGTCCGGTGGTGCACAGCGCGCCACCCGCGCCGCCGGCCGAGGGCGGGTTCGGCTTCGCCGATGTCGAGGATCTGGCCCGCGCCCGCGCGGGCAAGCCCTACCAGGCCGCCGCCGTGCGGCTGCCCTCGGCCATCGCGCACCTCAGCTACGATCAGTACCAGAGCATCCGCTTCCGGCGCGCCGATGCGCTGTGGCGCAACCAGTCCCTGTACGAGGTGCAGTTCTTCCACCGCGGCTTCAATTTCGATCGACGCGTCGCGATCTCCGAAATCGTGGACGGGGCCGCGCATACCATCGCCTACAACCCCACCTGGTTCGACTTCGGCAAAGTGGTACGCCAGCCGGGCAAACTGCCGCGGGATCTGGGCTACGCGGGGTTTCGCGTCCACTATCCGCTGCACACGCCTGGCTACAAGGACGAACTCATCGTGTTCCTCGGCGCCTCCTTCTTCCGGGTGCTGGGGCGCAACCAGGACTACGGACTGACCGCGCGCGGGCTCGCCATCAACACCGCCTCCAAGGCCGGTGAGGAGTTTCCCTGGTTCACGGATTTCTGGCTGGTGCGCCCCACCGATCCGGAGCAGCGCACGCTGACGCTGTATGCGCTGCTGGACAGCGACAGCATCACCGGGGCCTATGTGTTCACCGTGCGCCCCGGCAGCATCACGCAGGTCGAAGTGCACAGCACCCTGTTTCCGCGCCAGACCATCCAGAAACTGGGGATCGCGCCGCTCACCTCGATGTTCCTGTTCGGCTCGGACCCGTCCGGGCATCACTTCGATGACTATCGCCCGCAGGTGCATGACAGCGACGGCTTCATGGCCCAGACCGGCACCGGGGAGTGGCTGTGGCGGCCGCTCAACAATCCGCGCGAACTGCGCATCAACCGCTTCATGGACCAGCAGCCGCGCGGCTTCGGCCTGGTGCAGCGGGACCGGGACTTCTCCCACTACCAGGATCCGGTGGCGCGCTTCCAGCGCCGGCCCAGCTACTGGATCCAGCCCTTGGGCGACTGGGGCAAGGGCGGCGCGGAGCTGGTGGAGATCCCCACCGATGAGTCGATCCACGACAACATCGCCCTGTACTGGGTGCCCGAGCAGGCCGTTACCGCAGGGCGTGAGCTGAAGTTCTCCTACCTGCTGTCCGCGCACTCCGACTCGCCCATGTGGCCGCCGGGTGCCAAGGCGCGCACCACGCGCATCGTGGCCGCAACGGCCGCCGAGCAACGCACGCTCTCGCGCAGCGATGCGCGCCGCGTGATCATCGATTTCGCGGGCGGCGACCTGGATGGGCTGGATGCGACCCAGCCCCTGAAGGCGCTGCTCACCGTCAACGGCGGCACCACCGAGAATGTGACCGTCGAGCGTCTCACCGACAGCGGCGTGTGGCGGGTGAGTTTCCTGGTGGTTCCCAGCCGTCCGCACGATACGGTCGACCTGCACTGCTTCCTGCAGCTCTACGGGGAGTCGCTGTCGGAGACCTGGACCTACCAGCTCGCCACATGATGGTTGCCATTGCGCGTCGCCGCCGGTTGCTGTTCTTCGGCTTGACACTGACCTCGAGCCTGCTGGCGAGCCTGCTGATGCTGGACATCCTGCGCGCCAACAGTCTCACGCTGCTCGAGGCGGCGAGCCTGGTGCTGTTCTTCGGCCTCTTCACCTGGATCGCGGGCGCCTTCTGGACGGCCATCGCCGGTTTCATCATCCGCCTGAAGGGCGGTGACCCGAAGGTGATGCAGGCGCACGATGCGGATGGCCTCGCCATCCACGGCCGCATCGCCCTCGTCATGCCGGTCTACAACGAGGATACGCGGCGCACCTCCGCGGGCCTGGATGCCATCTGGAGCTCGCTGTCCCGCCAGGCCGAGAGCGCGGCCTTCGATCTGTTCATTCTCTCGGACACGCGCCGGCCGGAGATTGCGCTGGCCGAGGAGAGCGCCTGGCGCGCGCTGGTCGCCAGGCACGGCGGCGAGGGGCGCATCTTCTACCGGCGCCGGCCGCAAAACTTAAGCCGCAAGTCCGGCAACATCGCCGACTTCGTGCGCAACTGGGGCGCGGCGTACTCGCACATGATCGTGCTGGATGCCGACAGCGTGATGTCGGGCAAGGCGCTGGTCACCCTGGCGCGCCTCATGGACGCCAACCCCGAGGTGGGCATCATCCAGACTGCGCCGCTGCCGGTGGGCCGCGAGACCCTGTTCGCGCGCATGGTGCAGTTCGGCGCCCGCATCAACGGCCCGATGCTCTCCAGTGGGCTCGCCTACTGGCAGCTGGGCGAGGCCAACTACTGGGGCCACAACGCCATCATCCGGCTGCAGGCCTTTGCCGACAATTGCGATCTGCCGCGGCTGCCGGGCAACGCCCCGCTGGGCGGGGAGATCCTGAGCCACGACTTCGTGGAGGCGGCCTTCATGCGCCGCGCCGGCTACCAGGTCTGGCTGGTGCCCGGACCTGATGGGCAGCTGGGAAGAGCTGCCGTCGAACATCATCGACTTCGCGGCGCGCGACCGGCGCTGGGCGCAGGGCAATCTGCAGCACATGCGCGTGCTGGTGATGCCGAAGCTGCACTGGCTGAACCGCCTGCACATGGCCACCGGCATCCTCTCCTATGCGACCTCCCCGATCTGGTTCGCGGTGCTGCTGATCAGCTCCTTCATCACCTGCCAGGAGGCCGTGCAGGGCTACCAGTACTTCGAGTCCGGCGCCCACACCCTCTTTCCGGTCTGGCCCGAGTACCGCGACGGGGAGATCGCCGCCTTGCTGCTGGCGACCATCATCGTGCTGCTGCTGCCGAAGCTGCTGGGGGCGACGCTCGCGATGGTGAACGGCGCGCGCCGCCGCGCCTTCGGCGGCGCCCCGCGGCTGCTGGTCAGTCTGCTGCTGGAACAGATCTTCAGCATGCTGCTGGCGCCCATCATGATGGTGTTCCACTCCACCTTCGTGGTCACCACCCTGGCCGGCCGGCCGGTGACCTGGAATGCGCAGGATCGCGGCGATCGGGGCGTGCGCTTCGGGGATGCGCTGGTGCGGCACCGCTGGCAGATGCTGCTGGGCCTGGTCTGGGGTGCGGTGATCCTGGCGCTGGCGCCGCGTTTCATCTGGTGGATGATGCCGGTGCTGGCGGGGCTGCTGCTGTCGGCCTTCGTGACCGTGTATTCCAGCAGAGTCGACCTGGGGCTCGCGCTGCGCCGCCGCGGCCTGTTGCTGACGCCGGAGGAAACCTCACCGCCCCCGGAGCTCGCCGCCCTGCACCGCGAGCTGCTGCTGCCGCAGGCACCCGCGCCGCTTGTGGCCGAAGCGCTGCCTGTGATTCGCGGGGACTCGCTGCAGACCCCGGCCCTGGCGCCGCTGCACATGGCGCCGCACTGAAGCGCCGCTCAGTCCTCGGTGCCGTCGAAGAATTCGACGACGCCGGTTTCCAGATTGTATTCGGCGCCGACGATGCGCAGGCCGGCGTTCTGGATGAGCTGTTCGAGCATTTCCGAGCCGTGGCGCAGATGGTCGGCCGACATGCGGATGTTGGCGCGCACCGCCTGCTTCACCAGCGCCTCCGGATCGTTGGCCAGCGAGGTCGCCAGCAGCGGCTGGATCGACGGCCGCACGCGATTGACGATGCTGCGCAGGTTGGGGGACTGTTCGCGCGAGTTGCGGCCCAGTTCCTCGAGCGTCGCCAGAATGGCGCCGCAGCTGGAGTGACCCAGCACCACCACCAGCCGGGTGCCGAAGCGCTCGGCCGCGAACTCGACGCTGCCGATCTGGGAGGGCGCCACGATGTTGCCGGCCACCCGGATGACGAACAGGTCGCCCAGTCCCTGGTCGAAGACGATTTCGGCCGGCACCCGGGAGTCCGAGCAGCCGAGGATGATGGCGAAGGGAAACTGCTGCGTCGCCAGTTCCAGCCGCCGGCGGCTGCCGGTGGCGGCATCGTCATTGCGGGTGTCGGAAATGAAGCGGGCATTGCCCTCGCGCAGTCGTTGCAGTGCTTCTGGTGCCGGAATCATCCTGAAGGGTCGCTCTTGGGTGTGGGCGGGATTGTGGCGGGCAGTGTCCTTGTGCGCCCCGGCACTGTCAATTCGACGGGCGGGACCCAAGGCTGTCAGAATCGCGCCATGATGAAAATGAACGGATTTGCCCGGGGCCGAGCCCTGCTGGTGCTGCTGTGTGCGGGCCTTGCCCTGGTGGGCGGCCCGGGTGGACCGGCCGGCGCGCGCGCCGCGGACGGCGCGGAAAATTCGGCCCCCATTCCCACCAACCTGGGAAATGCGGTCGTGAAGGTGTTCACCACGCTGCGCCTGCCGGATCCCTACCGTCCCTGGGCCAAGCAGGCCCCGCAGGACGTGACCGCCTCGGGAGTGGTCATCGAGGGCCATCGCATCCTCACCAATGCCCACGCCGTGCTGTATGCCAGCCAGGTGCAGATCCAGGCCAGCGGCGCGGGCGACAAGATCGCGGCCACGGTGGAAGCCATTGCGCCCGGCATCGACCTGGCGGTGCTGAAGCTGGACGACGACAGTTTCTTCGCCAGCCACGCGCCGCTGGCGCGCGCCGGCACCCTGCCGCAGATCAAGGACGCGGTGCTCGCCTACGGCTTTCCCACCGGCGGCACGTCGCTGTCGATCACCAAGGGCATCGTCTCGCGCATCGAGTTCGTGGCCTACAACTATCCGACCTCGGGCCTGCGCATCCAGATCGACGCCGCCATCAATCCGGGCAACAGCGGCGGACCCGCGATCGCCGGCGACCAGATGATCGGCCTTGCCTTCAGCCGCCTCGGGGACGCGCAGAACATCGGCTACATCATTCCGAACGAGGAGATCGAGCTGTTCCTCAAGGACATCGCCGACGGCCACTACGACGGCAAGCCCGCGCTGTTCGATGACCTGCAGACGCTGGAGAACCCGGCGCTGCGCAGCTTCCTGAAGCTGGACCGCTCGGTATCCGGCATTGTCGTACACCAGCCCTATGACGATGCGCCGGGCTACCCGCTCAAGGAATGGGACGTGATCACGCGCATCGGCGACACCGCGGTGGACGACCAGGGCATGGTGAACGTGAGCCCGGAGCTGCGGGTCAATTTCCGCTACCTCATCCAGAAGATCGGCCGCAACAACCACGTGCCGCTGACCATCGTGCGGGCCGGCAAGACCCTGCCGGTGTCATTGCCGCTGATCACCGAGCGCCCGCAGCTGGTGCCCGACATTCACGGGGATTACCCCTCGTACTTCATCTACGGTCCGCTGGCCTTCTCCCGGGCGAGTGCGCTGTTCACCTCCTTTCTGAACGGCAATGCCGGTCTGATGGGCGCGTTCGGCTACATGGGCAGCCCGCTGGTGACCCTGCGCGGCGCCAAACCCACGCCCGAGCGCCAGGAACTGGTGGTGGTCGCATCACCCTTCTTCCCCAGCCGGCTGGCCGAGGGCTATTCGAATCCGACCGCCATGGTGGTCGCCACCGTCAACGGCGTGCATATCCGCAGTCTCGCGCACCTGGTGGGCGTGCTGCGGGACCTGAAGGATGAGCACGTGGTGTTCGAGTTCGACAGCCGCAGCGGCGAGGCCATGGTGTTCCCGCGCGCGCAGATGGTGGCGGCGACCGAGGGCATACTCAACGACAACGGCGTGCGCGCGCAGGCTTCCGCGGACATGCTCGCCGTGTGGCAGGGCAGAGCCAAGGAGCAGGCAGGCAAGTGAATACCTCCAACCGGGCGGTCACCACCGCGCGCCTCACCCAGATGAAGGCGCAGGGCCAGAAGATCGCCGTGCTGACCGCCTACGACTACAGCTTCGCGCGCATCCTGGACGAGGCGGGACTGGACGTGCTGCTGGTGGGCGACAGCGCCTCGAACGTCATGCACGGCCATGAAACCACGCTGCCGATCACCCTGGACCAGATGATCGACCATGCCGCGGCGGTGGTGCGCGCGGTATCGCGGGCGCTGGTGGTGGTGGACATGCCCTTCGGCAGCTACCAGGGCAACAGCGAGCTCGCGCTGCAAAGCGCGGTGCGCATCATGAAGGAATCCGGCGCCCACGCCGTGAAGGTGGAGGGCGGGGCGATCATCACCGAGAGCATCCAGCGCATCCTCTCGGCCGGCATCCCGGTGATGGGACACCTCGGGCTCACGCCGCAGTCGATCTACAAGTTCGGCACTTACGTCGCCCGCGCCACGGCGCAGGAGGAGGCCGAACAGCTGGTGCGCGACGCGCAGCTGCTGCAGGACCTGGGCTGCTTCGGCATGGTGCTGGAGAAGATTCCCGCGCAGCTGGCCGAGCGGGTCGCGAAGATGCTCACCATTCCCACCATTGGCATCGGCGCGGGTCCCCACACCGACGGCCAGGTGCTGGTGACCCAGGACATGCTGGGCATCAACCAGGAGTTCTCGCCGCGCTTCCTGCGCCGCTACGCGCAGCTGCATGCGGTGATGACCGAGGCGTTTCGCCAGTACATGGCGGATGTGAAGGCGGGGAAGTTCCCCTCGACGGATGAGAGCTACTGAGCAAAGAACCGCGGTGCGCCCCTGCCGAGAGGGGGTCACGGCAAGCGCGCACCGCGTTGCTAGCAACCAAGGCGATCTTTTCAGATCGCGGCGTCATTCCGACGCCTCGGGTTCTTCATTGCAAGTGGGATGCCAGGCGCCCCGGCCCGTCGCGACTGGCGTAAGTGACTGATTGTTCGTGAACCCGCCACCGACCGGACGGGGCGTCGCCTGGGAATTGCACCGATTTGGTACTGCGCGTGCACGCACTGTGCGCAACACTTGCGGCTTAAGAGGACGAACTGATGGACAGACGAGACATGCTGCAGCGGGCCGCCGCCGCGCTGTGTGCCGCCGGGATTCCCGGCGGCGCGCTGGTCGACCAGGTCCTGGCGGCCACCCCCGTCCCGGGGCTGCGGCGGCTCGGCAAGCCCGAACCCTTCGACTACGCCCAGCTGAAGGGCACGGCCCGCCAGCTCAGCAGCAGCGCCTACAAGCCCCGTCCGGATGCGCTGCCGCCGGCCATCGCGACCCTGAACTGGGATCGCTGGCAGTCGATCCGCTTCCGCAACGAGGAGGCCCTGTGGGCCGGGGATCACCTGCCCTTCCGGGTGGGCTTCTTCCACTTGGGCTTCACGATCAAGAAGCCCGTGCGCATGTACGCCGTCGACAATGGCCAGGTGCAGGAGCTGGGATTCGACCGCAACATATTCGATTACAGCGGCAGTGGACTGAAACCCGCGCAGATCCCCGAGAACCTCGGCGTCGCGGGCTTTCGCGTGAACTACCAGTCGGACTGGCAGCGCGATGCGGCGGCCTTCCAGGGCGCCTCCTACTTCCGCGCCATCGACGGCGACACCCAGTACGGCATGTCGCAGCGCGGCCTCGCCGTGGATACCGGCATGGCCTCGGCCGAAGAGTTCCCGGATTTCATCGCCTACTACTTCGAGCGGCCGCAGCCCGGCTCCCGCCAGATCACCGTCTATGGCCTGCTCGACTCTCCCAGCGTCACCGGCGCGTATCGCTTCGTGATCGAGGTCGGCGACACGCTGGTCATGGACGTGGATGCCGCGCTGTATCCGCGCCGGCAGATCGAGCGCATCGGCATCGCGCCGGGCACCAGCATGTACCTGTTCGGCCAGAATGACCGGCGGGTGGCCTACGACTGGCGGCCGCAGATCCACGACTCCGATGGTCTGCAGATCTGGACCGGCAGCGGCGAGTGGATCTGGCGTCCCTTGATGAATCCGCCGGTGCTGCGCACCAACAGCTTCGTCGACAACAGTCCGCGCGGCTTCGGGCTGATGCAGCGCGAGCGGGCGTTCAGCCAGTACGAGGACGACGGGGTGTACTACGAGCGGCGCCCCTCGGTGTGGGTGGAGCCGCGCGGCCACTGGGGCGCGGGCCAGGTCATGCTGGTGGAGATTCCGACGGTCGATGAGACGTTTGACAATATCGTGGCCTTCTGGAATCCGGCCGAGAAGCCGCAGAAGGGCCAGGAGCTGCTGTTCGCGTACAAGCTGTACTGGTGCCGCGAGATCCCCGTGGCCTCAGGATTGGGCACGGCACGCGCCACGCGCACCGGCATCGGCGGCATCGTCGGCCAGAAGCGCAGCTACTTCTCCTGGCGATTCGTCGTGGACTTCGCCGGCGGGGATCTGGCGCAGCTGGGCGATCGTGCCAACGTGGTGCCGGTGATCAGCGCCTCGCGCGGCAAGGTGGAAATCAGCTCCGCGCGGCCGTTCCGCGAGCTCAACGGCTGGCGGGCGATGTTCGACCTGCGTTTGACGGATGACAGCATCGAGCCGATCAACCTGCGGCTGTTCCTGGCGCAGAACGGCCAGCCGCTGACGGAGACCTGGCTATACCAGTATTCGCCGCCGCCGGCCGAGGAGCGGGATCTGGAGCCTGCCGGCCGCCACCTGCCCAAACCGAACCGCACTGGCTGAGTGCGCTCTACCGCGCCGCTGCACCAAATACCACCACCACGGCGCGGTAAGTGTGGGGAAAGCCTGCGCTGGCGGCGCCAGCCGATCTGGCATATATGTTGCTCTTCTTCCTGGTGGAGGGTATGCCATGCCTGTGACCAGTGATCCGAATCCGACTGCCGCGCATGCGCTGTCCCGCAGCGAAGTCATCGACGCGGTCGCGCGCGTGGTGGCGCGCCAGGGACCCGGTGCCCTGCGCTGGGCCGCCATCGTCAAGGAGGGCGGCAGCAGTGTGTCGCAGGCCTGGGAGTGGTATCCGGATCTGCAGGCGCTCTTGGATGAGTGCTACTCGCGCACCGCGCAGGGCCTGGAGGAGAGTCTGCTGGTGGGCGAGACGGCCCCCGGCAATGCGCTGGAGAAGCTCGCGGCCTTCCTGGTCGCAGCCCTCGACATCCGCCGCGAACGCGGTTCGTTCCTGTCGTTTCGGGTCAGCGATGATCTGCCAGAGCGGCAGCGGCGACGCCTGCGCGAGCGCGAGCTGATGCTGCTGACGCGACTGAAGCGGATCCTGATGAAGGGCCAGCAGGACGGCTCGCTGGCGCTGCGCCATGTGGACTCGGCCTGCGCCATGATCTTCGCCTGCCTGGAAGTGCCGGCCACCGCCGGCGACGGCCCCGAACAGCGCATGTGGGACGGGGAGCTGATCGAGCTGCTGCTGGCGGCGCTGGCCGAGCCCCACGCGCCCGAGTCGGTGCTGCGCCGGGAGATCGAAGTCGCGCATGGCAGCTGTCGCTGCGGCACCGTGCGCTATGAGATCGACGGTCCCTTCGACGTTATGTCCCACTGCCATTGCTCCATCTGCAGCATGCAGCAGGGCACGGCGTTCGCCACCTATGTGTCGGTGCCGAAGGCGCGGTTTCGCTGGATCGGGGGACAGGAGCAGGTCACCCATTACGCGCCCGATGCCGAGCAGCGCTCCGAGCAGCGCGCCTTCTGCAGCCGCTGCGGATCACCCACCCCGTCGTTCGAGGCGGGCGGCGGCACGGCCTACTGTCCGGCCGAGAACCTGCAGCGGGATCTGGGGATCAGGCCCCAGAGCCACGTCTTCGTGCGGCCGTAATCAGCCGGGACGCGCGTCCCGGCTGATCGCAGGCTCAGTACTTCACTTCGGTGCGGACCCCGACAGGGCGGGGGCAGGAGCTGCCTTCACGCTGATCAGCTCGACTTCGAACTTCAGCAGCGCTCCGGGCGGCAGCGGGCTGCCCGGCGGCGGCTCCATGCCGTAGGCCAGGTCCGGCGGAATGTACAGCTCGTACTTGGAGCCGGGCTTCATCAGCTGCAGCGCCTCGGTCCAGCCGCGGATCACGCGGCCGACCGTGAAGCTCGCGGCCTGATTGCGCTTGTAGGAGCTGTCGAACTCCGTGCCGTCCAGCAGCGTGCCGCGATAGTTGACCGTGACCTCGTCGGTCGCCTTGGGCGAGTCACCGGCGCCGGGCCGCACCACCTTGTACTGCAGGCCGCTCGCGGTCGTGACGACCCCGGGCAGCTTGCCGTTGTCCGCCAGGAATTTCGCCGCCGCCGCCTTGTTGGCCGCGCCCTGCGCGGCGCGCGAGTTTTCGATCAGGGTCTGCACGCGCTTCTGATCTTCCGGCGTGACCGTGGCCTTGCCGGCCAGCGCGTCCTTCATGCCCTGCAGCACCCGCTCGGAGACCACGGAGCCGGCCGTCAATCCGAACTGCCCGTGCAGCTGGCTGCCGAAGGTGACCCCCAGGCTGTAGCTTGCCTGGGACTTGGGGTCGGCGGCGCCCGGCGCCGAGGACTTCGCGGCGGTCTTCTTGACGGCCGCAACGCTCTTGTCCGGCGTGACGTTGCCGCCGGTCTGGGCCTGGGCCGGCAGGGCGCCCGCGAGCAGGAGGATGCCGACGAGCGCGGTGGCTGCGCAATGCCTTGATTTCACGAAACACCTCAGGTGATGGAGTGGATTTTCGGTGGCGTAGTTTCGCCGTTCGCGCGCGCTCCTGCTTGGATTTCGACGGCCGGGGTGGCTGCGGGTACACTTGCGCCCCCCTCACTCAACTTCGACACCGCCGCCATGTTTGAGCGCCTCGACCGCGTACCCGATGATCCCATCCTGGGCCTGATGGCCGCCTTCCGCGCCGATTCCGATCCGAAGAAGGTGGACCTGGGCGTCGGGGTATTCCGCGACGCCAAGGGTGACACCCCGGTGCTGGACTGCGTGCGCAAGGCGGAGCAGGCGGTACTGGCGCGCCAGACCAGCAAGACCTACGTGGCGCCCGCGGGCAACGCGGCGTTCAACCAGGCCATGGAAAAGCTGGTGTTTGGCCCGGGACATGCGGTGTTCGCCGCCGAGCGCGTCCGCTCCATCCAGGGTCCGGGCGGCTGCGGCGCCCTGCGCCTGGGCGCGGAGCTGGTGCGCCTCGCCGCGCCGCAGGCGAAGGTGCACGTGAGCACCCCGACCTGGGCCAATCATGTGCCGCTGATGACCGGTACGGGGCTGCAGCTGGGCCGCTATCCGTACTACGAGCCGGCCCGGGGCGCCATCGACTTCGCCGCCATGTGCCAGGCGCTGGAGGCCCTGCCGGCCGGCGATGTGGTGCTGCTGCACGCCTCCTGCCACAACCCCACCGGCGCGGACCTTTCCGCGGATCAGTGGCGGGAACTGGTGCCGCTGTTCCGCCGCCGCAACTTGCTGCCCTACATCGACATGGCCTATCAGGGGCTGGGCACGGGGCAGGACGAGGACGCCTTCGGCATTCGCCTGTTCGCCGCGGAACTGCCCGAGCTGCTGGTGGCCGTGTCCTGCTCCAAGAACTTCGGCCTGTACCGCGAGCGCGTGGGCGTGCTGCATGTGGTGACCGACAAACCGGCCATTGGACTCGCCGCGCTCAGCCACGAAGTGCGCGTCGCCCGCAGCATCTATTCGATGCCGCCGGATCACGGCGCCGCCATCGTCAATGAGATTCTCGGCAACGCGGCGCTGCGCGACAGCTGGGCGCGCGAGCTCGGCGTCATGCGCGAGCGCATCAACGGCCTGCGCCGCCAGCTGGTGGCCGCGCTGCGCGCCGCCTGTCCCGCCCGCGACTTCGGCTTCATCGCCAGCCAGCGGGGCATGTTCTCGCTGCTGGGACTGACCGTGGAGCAGGTCAAACGCATCCGCGCCGAGCAGCACGTCTACATGACCGACGACAGCCGCATCAATATCGCGGGCCTGCGCGATGACAACCTGGAGTACTTCGCGCGCGCCGTGGCGCAGGTCCTGGGCTGATGGCGCAACTGTCCGCTGCCGCAGCGCGCCTGCTGCAACGGCTGGACAGTCTCGCCGCCGACTTCGCGCCGCATTTCGCGCCGGCCGAGCGCGCTGCGCGCCTGCCGCCGGAAATCTCCGGCCCGCTGCTGCGCGAGGGATTCTTCCGCCTGTGGATTCCGGCGGCCCATGGCGGCCTGGAACTGCCGCTGGAGGAGGCGTTGCGCCTCTACGAGGCCGCCGCGGCCATCGAGGGCTCACTGGGCTGGGCGCTGATGATCGGCGCCGGCGGCGGGCTGTTTGCCGCCTGGTTGCCCGAGCGCGGCGCGCGGGAACTGTTCGCACCGGCCGCGGCGCTGGTGGCCGGTTCCGGTGCGCCCGGCGGATTCGCCGAGCGCGTGCCCGGCGGCTACCGCGTGCGGGGCGCCTGGCGCTACGCCAGCGGCGCGCACTATGCGTCGGTGTTCACCGCCGCCTGCGTGGTGACGCAGGACGGCGCTGCCGTGCGCGATGCGCAGGGCGCTGCGTTGATCCGCGCCATGGCGATGGCGCCCGCCGACGTGCGCATCCTGGACAGCTGGGATGCCACCGGCCTGCGCGCCACCGGCAGCCATGATTTCGAGGTGCGCGAGGCGCGTGTGCCCGAGCACCATTCCTTCTCGGTGCTCACCGATGCGCCGCGCGCGCCCGGCGCGCTGTACCGGCTGCCCTTCAACGTGCTCACCGAGCTGCCCGTCAGCGCCGTGGGCCTGGGGATCGCCCGGCGCGCCCTGCGCGAGTTCGCGCACTCGGCGCCCGCGCAGCCCGCGGGCGGCGCCGGGCAGGGCACCGTCGCGACGCGCTTCGCGCAGGCCCAGGCGGCCCTCGCGCAGGCCGCCGCGCTCGTGCGGGAGCTGGCCGGGGAGGCGTGGCGGACGGTGGCGGCGGGCGGGCGGCTGAACGAAGCGCAGCTGGCGCGCATCACGGCCGGCTGCTGTGTCTCGCAGGAACAGCTGCTGCATGCCATCAGCGCACTGGCGCGAGTGGCGGGCATGCGGGCCATCGATCAGCGCAGCGGCTTTTCGCGGGCCTGGCGCGATCTGCAGACCCTGGGCGCGCACGGCAGTCTCGCGCCCCAGCGTCTGGAGGCCGCCGGCGCCATGGCGCTGGATCAGCCGGCGCGCAGCGACACGATGAGCTGCGCCAGTGAGGCGACCGGCGGCGCACAGACACTGCCCGAGCACACATAGGCCAGCGCCGCGCCTGCCGCGGGCTTGTCGGCGAGGGCCGCCGGCAGATCCCGCATCGCATCCGGCACCGCCAGCACCAGGCGGCGCGGCGCGTACAGCCGCGCCAGCTGGCGGGCCCACTCATCGATCTCATCCGCAGGCCCGCGCAGGATGACGATCTGCGGCGGATGCAGCAGTTCCTCGAGCGCCGCCAGCAGCGCCACATGCGCCTGCGGCCGCTGTTCCACACCGCGCCACGCCGCCCGCAACGTGCCCTCGGCGGCGGCGAGCCACTCCGGCCGGCCCAGCAGATGGCCCAGCCGCTGCAGCGCCAGGGCCGCGATCCCGTTGCCCGCGGGCGTGGCGTCGTCCGTAAAGACCTTGGAGCGATGGATCAGCTGTTCGTGATCATCGGCCGTGAAGAAGAAACCGCCGGCCGGGTCCTGGAATTTCTCCATCATCACCTGCGCGAGCTCGGCGGCGAACCGCAGTTCATCGGTGCGCACCCGCACCTGCTGCAGTTCGAGAATGGCATCCAGCAGGTAGGCGTAGTCATCCAGGTAGGCATCCAGATGCGCCTGCTCGCCCAGCGCGGTGGCCAGCAGCCGGCCGTTGCGCCACATGCGTTCGCGGATGAAGTCCAGCGCCGCGGTTGCCGCGGCGGCGAAATCCGCGCGCTCCAGGGCGCGCGCCGCGATGGCCAGTCCCCGGATCATGAGCGCATTCCAGGACACCAGCACCTTGTCATCGCGCCCCGGTCGCACGCGGCCGTCGCGCGCGGCCAGCAGCCGGGCGCGGGCCGCATCGATGTCGGCGCTGACCTGCGGTTCGCTGCGCCCCAGCGCCGCTGCGATCTCATCCACGGGCCGGAAGGCATGCAGATGCCACAGCCCCTCGAAGTTCGGTTCCCGATCCAGGCCGAAGCGCGCCGCGAAGGGCGCGAACTCCTGCGCGGGCAGCAGTTCGCGCACCTGCTGCGCGTCCCAGGCGTAGAACTTGCCTTCGTGACCCTCGGAGTCCGCGTCCAGGCTGCTGTAGAAGGCGCCTTGCGGCGAGCGCATTTCACGCAGGGCCCATTCGCGCCGTGCCGATGCGCGATGCGGCCATAGAAGGCATCGCCGGTGGCGATGGCCGCCTGGGCGTACACCGCCAGCAGCGAGCCATTGTCATAGAGCATCTTTTCGAAATGCGGAATCATCCAGAACCGATCCACGGAATAGCGGCAGAAACCGCCGCCCAGCTGATCGTTCAGTCCACCCTCGCCCATGCGCCGCAGCGTCAGGGTCGCCATGTACAGGGCATGCAGATCCGGCGTGTCGCCGGCGCTGGAGGCATGCCAGTCCCGCAGCGCCCGTTCCAGCGCCAGCGGATGGGGAAATTTCGGCGCGCCGCCGAAGCCGCCGTATTCGCCGTCGAAACTCGCGGCCAGATCGCGGCGCGCGGCGGCGAGCGGCGCCGCGTTCAGTTCCTCATCCGGCCCGACGGGCGGCGGCACCAGTTCATCCAGCACCCGCACCAGCGACTCACCCTGGGTGCGCAGCTCATCGCGGTGGTCCCGGTAGAATTCCAGGACGCGATCGAGCACCTGCGCGAAGGGCGGCATGCCGTAACGCTGCTCGCGCGGAAAGTAGGTGCCGCCGAAGAAGGGCCGCTGGTCATCGTGGCCCAGGAACATGGTCAGCGGCCAGCCGCCGCTGCGCTGGGTCAGCAGCTGCTGCGCGATCTGGTAGATGCGGTCCACGTCCGGTCGTTCTTCCCGGTCCACCTTGATGTTGATGAAATTCTCATTGAGCAGGCGCGCCGTGGCTTCATCCTCGAAGCTCTCATCGGCCATGACGTGGCACCAGTGACAGGCCGAATAGCCCACCGACAGGTGCACCGGCCGGCCGCTGTCGCGGGCCGCGGCAAAAGCCTCCGGTCCCCAGGCATACCAGTCCACGGGGTTGTGGGCGTGCTGGCGCAGGTAGGGGCTGGTCTGCTGGATGAGCCGATTGGTGTAGCGGGGCGTGCCGTCGGCGTTCAAATGGCGGATTCGCGTCATGCGGCCAAGGATACACCGGGGCATCCGGTATAATGGCCGGCCCGATGACTCCATCCGCTACCCTCACGCCGACCGCCATCCTGCCCGAGCTGCGCCTGAAGCACGGTGAGGATCGGCGCATCAACGCGGGCCATCCCTGGGTGTTCAGCAATGAAGTGGATATCGCGCGCACGCCGCTCACCACGCTGCCCGCGGGCGGCGCGGTGCGGCTGCTGTCCGACCGCGACAAGTTCTTAGGCTTCGCCTACGTCAATCCGCATTCCCTGATCTGCGCGCGCATCATGAGCCGTGATCCGCAGATCCCGATCGATGCGTCGCTGATCGTCCACCGCCTGAATGTCGCCCTGGCGCTGCGCCGGCGGCTCTCGAGCGAGCCTTATGGCCGGCTGGTGTTCGGTGAATCGGATCAGCTGCCCGGCCTGGTGCTGGACCGCTTCGATGAGGTGATCGTGGGCCAGATCGCCACCGCCGGCATGGAGGCGCTGCGTGCGCAGGTCGAGGCGGCCGTGCGCAAGGTGCTGGATCCGCGCGTGCTGTACTGGAAGAACGACTCGGGCGCCCGGGAGCTGGAGCATCTGCCGGCATTCTCAGGTGCCGCATTCGGTGAGCCCGGCGAGACCCTGCGGGTGCGCGAGGCCGGGCATCGACTTTGCGGCGCCGCTGGCCGAAGGGCAGAAGACCGGCTGGTTCTACGACCAGGCGGCCAACCGCGCATTGCTGGGACGCCTGATGCCGCCGGGCGCGCGGGTGCTGGATGTGTGCTCCTACGTGGGCGCCTGGGCGCTCACCGCGCTCATGAGCGGCGCCGGCCGCGCCACCTGCGTGGACGCATCGCAGGCCGCGCTCGATTTCGCGCAGCGCAATGCGGCGGCGGCCGGCAAGACGCTCGAGACGCTGCGCGGCGATGCCTTCGAGGTGCTCAAGAGCCTGCATGAGGCCGGCGAGCGCTTCGATGTGGTGATCCTGGATCCGCCGGCCTTCATCAAGCGCCGCAAGGACATACCGCAGGGCCAGGCGGCCTACCGCAAGCTCAATCAGCTGGCCATGAACCTCATCGAGCGCGACGGCCTGCTGGTGTCCTGTTCCTGCTCCTACCACCTGGAGGAGCAGCAGCTGGTCGGCGCGGTGCAGGCCGCGGCCCGCCACAGCGCGCGGTTCGCCCAGATCATTGCCTTCGGCGGCCAGTCCCCGGATCACCCGGTGCACCCGGCCATCCCCGAGACCCGCTATCTGAAAGCGCTGTTCTGTCGCGTTTCGCGCGAGTGACGGTCGAAACCGATACAATTTCGCCATGCTGCACTATCCAGGCATCAATCCCGTCGCCCTAGAGCTGGGGCCGATCAAGGTCCACTGGTACGGCATCATGTACCTGGTCGGCTTTGCCGCGGCCTGGTGGCTGGGACGGGTGCGCGCCGCGCGCGCGGGCTCGAGCTGGAAGCCGCTGGATGTCGATGACCTGGTGTTCTTCGGCATGATGGGGGTCATTTTCGGCGGCCGCACCGGCTACGTGCTCTTCTACGGCATGCAGTACTGGGCGCAGGACCTGTGGTATCCGCTCAAGGTCTGGGATGGCGGCATGTCCTTCCACGGGGCGCTGCTGGGGACCCTGATTGCCATGGGGGCGTTTGCCCTGCGCCGCAAGCGGCGGATCGCCGATGTCTTCGACTTCGCCGCGCCGCTGCCGCAGCTGGGGCTGTTCTTCGGGCGGATCGGCAATTTCATCAACGGCGAGCTGTGGGGCAAGCCGACCAGCGGACCGTGGGGATTCAGCGTCGATCCTGCGAAGCTTTACCCCTCCCAGGCCGAGGTCGCCCTCACCTACTGCCGCCGGTTCAACCTCCACCCCTGCATCCTGCAGGTGCACGCCTCCCAGCTCTATGAGGCGGTGCTCGAAGGGCCTGGTCGGCTTTGTCATCCTGTGGCTGTTCACCCGCAAGCCGCGCCCGCAGCTGGCGCCCTCGGGGCTGTTCCTGCTGCTCTACGGCCTGGCGCGCTTCAGCATCGAGTTCGTGCGCGTTCCGGATGCGAACCTGGGGTACCTGTTCGCCGAGTGGGTGACCATGGGCCAGATCCTGTCCCTGCCCATGATCCTGGGGGGGCTGGTGCTGCTGGTCATCGCCTATCGACGGCGCGCACCTTCCGGAAACTTCCTGCCCGCCACCTAAGGCTCAAGCGCCGTGCGACAGTACCTGGAACTCATGCGCTACATCCGCGAGCACGGCGCGGCCAAGCAGGACCGCACCGGCACCGGCACACTGTCGGTGTTCGGACATCAGATGCGTTTTGACCTGGCCACCGGCTTTCCGCTGGTGACCACCAAGAAGGTGCACCTGCGCTCGGTGATCTACGAGCTGCTGTGGTTCCTGCGCGGCGACACCAACGTGGCCTGGTTGCATGAACACGGCGTGAGCATCTGGGACGAGTGGGCGGATGAGCGCGGCGAGCTGGGCCCGGTGTATGGCCGGCAGTGGCGCGCCTGGCCCGCGGTCGATGGCAGAACCATCGACCAGATCAGCATCCTGATGCGGCAGTTGCGCGACTCGCCGGATTCACGGCGCATGATCGTGAACGCCTGGAATGTGGGTGAACTGGAGCGCATGAAGCTGCAGCCCTGCCATGCCATGTTCCAGTTCTACGTGGCCGAGCGACGCCTGTCCTGCCATCTGTACCAGCGCAGCGCGGACTTCTTTCTGGGCGTGCCCTTCAACATCGCCTCCTATGCCCTGCTGACACACATGATCGCCCAGCAGAGCGACCTGGAAGTGGGCGAACTGGTGTGGACCGGGGGCGACTGCCACCTGTACCTGAATCACCTCGCGCAGGCCGATGAGCAGCTGGCGCGCACGCCCCTGGCGCCGCCGCGGCTACTCATCCGGCGCCGTCCCCCCGATATTTTCAGCTATGACTATGAGGATTTTGAATTCGTGAACTATCAACATCACGCGGCGATCAAAGCGCCGGTGGCGGTCTAGAGCATGGCCAAAGCCAAGTCCAGCGCAGCCGCGCTGATCAAGGTGCGCAAATCCCGCGTGCACGGCAGCGGCGTGTTTGCCCTGAAGCGCATCCGCAAGGGCACCCGCATCATCGAGTACGTGGGGGACCGCATCTCGCATGCGCGCGCCAACCGCCGCTACGACGACCATGACGAGAACGACAACCACACCTTCCTGTTCGCCGTGGATCGCAACGTCGTCATCGACGCCACGGTGGACGGCAACGATTCACGCTTCATCAATCACAGCTGTGATCCGAACTGCGAGTCCAATATCGAGAACCGGCGGGTCTTCATCGACTGCATCCGCACCATCGAGCCTGGCGAGGAACTCAACTACGACTACCAGATCGGCCGCGAGCGCGACGATCCGCCCAATGTCGATGTGGTCTATGCCTGCCGCTGCGGCGCCAAGGATTGCCGCGGCACCATGCTGTGGCCGCCGAAGCGTCCGGCGGCCCGCGGCAAGAAGCAGTCGAAGCGGACCGCGGCCAGAAAGTCCGCAGCCGCCAGGCGTTCGAGTCCACGGCGCCGCCCGTGAGCCAGGCACGCGCCGATGGTGATCGCAGACCGGCCCTGGGCGCCGTCATCGGCGCCCTGGGGATAGTCTATGGCGACATCGGCACCAGTCCCCTGTACGCCTTCGATGAGTCGCTGAAGGTGTCCGGCGCGACCAGCGCCGATTCGATCCTTGGCGTGCTGTCGCTGATCTTCTGGAGCCTCGCCATATCGGTCACGCTCAAATACGTGGTCGTGATGATGCGGGCCGACAACGAGGGCGAGGGCGGCATCCTGGCGCTGCTGGCGCTGGCTCAGCGGCGGCTGAACCAGATCGGACTGTGGCCGCGGATCGCCATCAACCTGGCGCTGATCGGCACTGCGCTGTTCTTTTGCGATGCGCTGATCACACCGGCGATTTCGGTGCTCAGCGCGGTCGAGGGTCTGGAACTGCTGGACCCGACCTTCAGTCGGGCCGTGATCCCGGTGACCCTGGGGGTCATCGTGGCGCTGTTCTGGATCCAGCGCAGCGGCACCGCGAAAGTGGGCGGCGCCTTCGGACCCATCATGGTCGTGTGGTTTCTCGCCCTGGCGGTCTCGGGTGCAGCCGCCATCGTCACCGCGCCGGTGGTCTTGAAGTGCATCAATCCCGTGTATGCCGTGCAGGTCCTGTTCAACAGTCCCGGCACGGCGCTGGCGCTCATCGGCGCGGTGTTCCTGTGCGTGACGGGCGGTGAGGCCCTGTATGCGGACATGGGGCACTTCGGCAAGCAGCCGGTGCGCGTCGCGTGGTTCTCGCTGGTCTGGCCGGCGCTGCTGCTGAACTACATGGGGCAGGGCGCGCTGCGGCTGCACGGCGGCGGCGCCGACCATGCCATGTACGCGCTGTTTCCACAGCCGCTGCTGCCGCTGATGGTGGTGCTGGCGACCGCGGCCTCCGTGATCGCCTCCCAGGCGGTGATTTCCGGAGCCTTCTCGGTGGCCCGCCAGGCCATCCAGCTGGACCTGCTGCCGCGCATGCGGGTGCTGCAGACCTCGGCCCACGAGCAGGGACAGATCTATGTACCGGTGGTCAATGCCATGCTGCTGGTGTTCGTGTGCATGTTCGTGCTGGCATTCGGCTCCTCGGACGCGCTCGCCGGCGCCTACGGCGCGGCCGTCGTGGGCACCATGTTCATCACCACCATCCTCGGCGCCTTCGTCGCGGTCACCCAGTGGGGCTGGCCGCCCCTGGCCGTGGGCGCGCTGTTCAGCGGACTGTTCTGCCTGGACGGCATCTTCGTCGCCGGCAACATGACCAAGATACCGGCCGGCGGCTGGGTGCCCCTCACCCTGGCGATGTGCCTGTACGGCATATTCTCGACCTGGCGTTCCGGCCGCGTGGATCTGCGCCGCGCGCTGGCCGCCATGGCGCAGCCGCTCACCACCTTGTCGAAGCTGCTGGAGGATGCCTACCGGGTTCCCGGCACGGGAGTGTTCCTGGCCAGCCATCCGGTCTACATTCCCTCCGCGCTGATCCGCAATTTCGAGCACAACAAGGTGGTGCACGAGCGCATCCTGATCCTGAACTTCCAGATCGTGGATACGCCGCGGCAAAGCCAGGCCGACCGGGCGCGGGTGCAGGAACTGGCGCCGGGGGTATTTGCCATTACCGCGCGCTTCGGCTTCATGGAAACCCCGGACGTGCGCGAGGCGCTGCGCGCCTGCCGTTCGCGCGGACTGCGTGTTTACCTGGAAGACTGTTCGTTCTTTGTCGGACAGCATGTGGTCGTGGCGCGGCCGCGGCCGGGCTGGCAGGGCCTGAAGCGGCGCCTGTTCGCGCGGATGCAGCGGCGCAGCGGCGCGGCCACGGAGTTCTTCCGCATGCCGGTGCGCGACACCATCATCCTGAACACCTCCGTTGAGATCTGATGTCCGGGCGCGCCGAGCTGCGGATTTCGCTGCTGGTGGCCGCGACCGAGAACGGGGTGATCGGCCGTGACAACGGCATGCCCTGGCACCTGCCCGATGACCTGAAGCACTTCAAGGCCCTCACCCTGGGCAAGCCGGTGCTCATGGGGCGCAAGACCTTCGAGGCCATCGGCCGGCCGCTGCCGGGGCGCACCAACCTGGTCCTGACGCGCGCCCGGGGCTGGTCCGCGCCGGGGGTCACCGCGGTCGCGGACCTGGAGGGCGCCATCCGCGCCGCGGGAGCCGCGCCTGAACTGATGGTCGCCGGCGGCGCCCAGGTGTATGCGCTGGCGCTGCCGCACGCCACCCGGATATATCTGACACGGATTCACGCCATCATCGACGGGGATACCCGCTTCCCGGACCTTATCATCGAGCAATGGCAGGAGACTGAGCGCCGGCTGCATCCCGCCGATGCGCGTCATCCCTATGCCATGAGCTTCGTTACGCTGGAAAGAAAGGCGGCGTAACTGAATCACTGAGGAGCCCTTCGGCCATGCAGGTGTTGTTCGTCCATGGCATGGGTCGCTCCTCGCTGTCCGGCTGGCGCATGCTGCGGCGGCTGCGGCGTGCGGGACTGCGCACGCACAGCTTCGATCATGTGGTGAGCCGCGAGTCCTGCGCGGCCATCGTCGGGCGCCTGGTCGAGCGCGTCACCCAGATCGCCGGCCGCGGGGACTACGTGCTGGTGGGGCATTCCCTCGGCGGGGTGCTGCTGCGCCAGGCGCTGCGCAGCCTGCCGCACGCCGTGCGGCCGGCCGCCCATCTGTTCCTGCTGGGCTCCCCGGTCCAGGCCTCCAGTATCGCAGCCCGCCTGGGAGCCAATCCCCTGTATCGCCTGCTGACCGGCGACTGCGGCCGCCTGCTGGGCTCCCCGCAACAAATGGCCGCGGTGGGTACTCCCGCAGTGCCGGTGACCGCCGTGGTGGGCGTCAAGAGCCGCTCGCTGGTCGTGGGGCTGCTGCCCCGGGAGGGCAACGACGGGGTTGTCACCCTGGCTGAGACCAGCGCACCATGGCTGACCGATGTCGTGCAGGTGCCCGTCACGCATACCTTCCTGCCTTCGGATGCGCGGGTGACCGACGTAATATTGGCGCGACTGCGGAAGGATGAGCACTTGAGCCGATGAAACGCATCCTGGCGCTGGGCGGAGGCGGGTTCCTGATGGAGAACCGCCACTCGCCCATCGATCGACACATCGTGAAGCTCGCGGGCAAGGCGCGACCCCGGATCTGCTTTGTGAGCACCGCCAGCGGCGACCTCCCCGAAGGCATCGACAAGTTCTACGAGGCCTATGGGGCGCTGGACTGCGAGCCCTGTCACCTGGCATTTTTCCGCAAACCCACGGCCGGCGCCGTCCCGCTGGTGAACATCGCCGAGACCCTGCTGGGCATGGATGCGATTTTCGTCGGCGGCGGCAACACCAAATCGGCACTGGCCGTATGGCGGGAATGGGGCCTGCAGGAAATCCTGCATCGGGCGCTGCACGCCGGCGTGTTGCTGGCCGGGATGAGCGCGGGGGCGATCTGCTGGTTCGACAGCGGACTCACGGACTCATTCTGGGGCGCGGGCCTGCAGCCGCTGCGCTGCCTCGGCTTCCTGCCGGGCGCCTGCAGCGTGCACTTTCATTCGGAACCCGGCCGGCGGGAGAAGCTGCACGAGGCGGTTCAGGCGCGCCTCTTCCCGGAGGCCATCGGCATCGATGACTATGCCGGCGTGCTGTACCAGGACGGGGCCATCTCGCAGGTGGTGAACTGGCGACGAGGCGCCACCGCCTATCGGATCGCGTTCCGGGACGGGCAGGTGATCGAGGAGCCCCTGGCCAGCGAGAACATCCGCACCAGCCGCCTCAGTGCTTGAGGTGCCAGCCCGTGCGGATCATCCAGGAAACGGCGAGCAGGCATGACGCCAGGAACACGGCGACGAAGCCCAGGCTCACCCAGGGGCTGACATCGGCGTGGCCGTAGAAGCTCCAGCGAAAACCGCTGATCAGGTAGACCACCGGATTGAACAGCGTGATGGTGCGCCATACCGGCGGCAGCATGTCGATGCTGTAGAAGCTGCCGCCCAGGAAGGTCAGCGGGGTGATCACCAGCAGCGGCACCACCTGCAGCTGTTCCCAGCTGTCCGACCAGACCCCGAGCATGAAGCCGAACAGGCTGAAACTCACCGATGTGAGCAGCAGGAAGGTGATCATGCCCAGCGGATGCTCGATGCGCAGCGGCACGAAGCAGAATGAGGTCGCCAGAATGATGAGCCCGATCATCATCGACTTGGTCGCGGCTGCGCCGACGTAGCCCAGCAGGATTTCGGCCGTCGACACCGGCGCCGACAGCAGTTCATAGATGGTCCCGGCCCACTTGGGCATGTAGATGCCGAAGGATCCGTTGCCGATGCTCTCGGTGAGCACCGAGAGCATGATCAGGCCCGGCACGATGAAGGCGCCGTAGGGCACCCCGCCGATCTGGGTCATGCGCGAACCGATGGCCGAACCAAACACCACGAAGTACAGCGAAGTGCTTAAGACCGGAGCCCCGATGCTCTGCACGATGGTGCGGAAGGTCCGGGCCATCTCGAAGCGGTAGATCGCCTGCACGGCCGGCCAGTTCATGCGGCACCCCGCACCAGCGATACGAAAATTTCCTCCAGCGAGCTCTGGCTGGTTTCCAGATCCCGGAAACCCACCCCGGACTCGCCGAGCTGGCGCAGCAGGGCGGTGATGCGTGCCCGGCCCCCTTCGTTCTCGAAGGAATAGACCAGCGTCATGCCGTCCGCGCTCAGCGTGAGCCCGTAGTCACCCAGCGCCGCCGGGACTGCCGAGAGGGCCTCCTGCAGGTGCAGCGTGAGCTGCTTGCGGCCGAGCTTGTGCATCAGGGTGGCCTTGTCCTCCACCAGGATGAGCTCGCCGCGACTGATGATGCCGATGCGATCCGCCATCTCCTCGGCCTCCTCGATGTAGTGCGTGGTGAGGATGATGGTGACGCCCGCGGCCCGCAGGCCGCGCACCACATTCCACATGTCGCGGCGCAGCTCCACATCGACGCCGGCCGAGGGCTCGTCCAGGAACAGCACCCGCGGCTCGTGCGAGAGCGCCTTGGCGATGAGCACGCGCCGCTTCATGCCGCCGGAGAGAGTGGCGATCTTGCTGTCCCTCTTGTCCCACAGCGAGAGACTGCGCAGGATGCGCTCCAGCACCACCGGATCCGGCCGGCAGCCGAACAGGCCGCGGCTGAAGGTGACGGTGGCCCACACGGTCTCGAAGGCGTCGGTCGTGAGCTCCTGCGGCACCAGTCCGATGGCCGCGCGGGCGGCGCGGAAGTCCCGCACCACGTCATGCCCGTCCAGCGTCACGCTACCCGCCGACGGGGTCACCAGCCCACAGGAAATGCCGATCAGCGTGGTCTTGCCGGCGCCGTTGGGCCCGAGCAGTGCGAAGATCTCGCCGCGGCGGATATCCAGGTTCACGGACTTCAGCGCCTGGTGGCCGCCGGCATAGGTCTTGTTCAGGTTACGGACCGAAAGTATGGCGTTCATTTGCGTAAGGTTACCGGGACTGTGGGTACTTTGGGTTAAGCTCATGGCAGGAACACTGCCGGGACCATCATGTCAACACGCACCTGCGGAATGCCGACGGCCGCCCACGAGTACCTGCTCGGGGCTTCCCTGAGGGAGACCCCCGTGCAGGCGCGCCTGCGGGCCGCGACCGCGCCGCGCGCCGAGGCCGAAATGCAGATCGGGCCCGAACAGGGCCAGTTCATGGCCCTGCTGGTGCGCCTGATCGGCGCGAAGCGCTGCATCGAACTGGGAACCTACACCGGCTACTCGGCCCTGGCGGTGGCGCTGGCCCTGCCGGCCGACGGCATCCTGGTGGCCTGCGACGTGAGCGATGAGTTCACGCGCGTCGGGCGCCCCTTCTGGCGCGAGGCCGGCGTGGAGTCGAAGATCGATCTGAAGATCCAGCCGGCGCTGAAATCGCTGGATGAGCTGCTGGCGCAGCCCGGCGGGCGCGGCGGCTACGATTTCGCGTTCGTCGATGCCGACAAGGGCAACTACATCGCCTACTACGAAAAGCTCCTGCACCTGGTGCGCCCCGGCGGCCTGATCGCCGTCGACAACACCCTGGGCCTGTCCGGCCAGTACGTCACCGAGCTCACCACCCCCGGGGCCCAGGCCATCCGGGCCTTCAATGCCCACGTGCTGCACGATGAGCGTGTCGAGCTGTCCATGCTGCCCATCGGCGAGGGCCTGACGCTGCTGCGGGTGCGGTAGAAATCAGTAGTCGGCGGGACTGGCCACCGCATTGGCGCCCTTGTGCAGCACGTGCGTGTAGATCTGGGTGGTCGACACATCCGCGTGCCCCATCAGTTCCTGCACCGTGCGGATGTCATAGCCGCGTTCAAGTAGGTGTGTGGCGAAGCAGTGGCGCAGCGTGTGACAGGTGGCCGCCTTGTCGATACCCGCCCGGCGCACCGCCGCCCGCATCTGCCGCTGCACCGAGTCCTCCATGATGTGGTGGCGGCGACTTGCGCCGCTGCGCGGATCCTCGCTCGCCCGCAGTGCCGGAAACACATACTGCCAGGCCCACTCCAGCGCCGCCGCCGGGCGCTTGTGCATGACGCTCACCGGCAGTTCCACACCGCCGTACCCGTCCCGCACCGCAACGCGATGCCGTTCCTCCATGGCATCCAGATGCGCACGCAACGGCGCAACCACCACCCCCGGCAGTATGGTCACCCGGTCCTTGCCGCCCTTGCCGTCCCGCACCGTGACCCGGTTGTAGCCGAAGTCGATGTCCTGCACCCGAAGCCGCAGGCACTCCATCAACCGTAGTCCGCCCCCATACAGCAGCGTCCCGATCAGCCAGTACACCCCCGGCAGCTGCGCCAGCACCGCCCGCGTCTCCTCGCGACTGAGCACCAGCGGCACCCGCCGCGGCCGCTGCGCCCGCACGATGTCATCCAGCCACGGCAGCTCCTGATTCAGAACATGACGGTACAGATACACCAGCGCCGCCAGCGCCTGGTTTTGCGTCGCAGC
Organism: uncultured Pseudomonadota bacterium; assembly: GCA_963726995.1. GTDB lineage: Bacteria > Pseudomonadota > Gammaproteobacteria > Steroidobacterales > Steroidobacteraceae > DAIDKA01. The sequence goes on along the minus strand of CAVSEP010000006.1, from coordinate 7,725 downwards.
AGCCACCTGGCCCCGAACCGCCAGGTCATTCAGAAAGGCCTCCACCTCCGCAGCACCCATCTCCCGCGGATGCCGCTTGCGATGGAACAGGATGAAGCGCCGAATCCACCCCAGGTACTGCTCCTCCGTCCGATAGCTGTAATGACGCAGCCTCAGGCTCTGGCGAACCTGCTCCAGCAAACGCGGCTTGCCCGTCTCCTCCTGCGGCATAACGTAGTGATATTTGACTGCCTAACAAACCGATGCTGTAGTGAATACAACCACCTGCCGCGCGAGCAACAGACAAATGTGCCATAAATGCAGCATTTCTCTACTTCGCAGCCTCAGTCGAATTATGAGTTAGATGCAGGATGCCGGACGATTGTACGCGCTGCAATGCGTAGCGCTCGAAGACTCAGAATATCTCCTGACGTCTTGGATGTACGGCGCATGTGATCGCCGAGGCAATGCTCGACCTATGCGATGCATTTCTGACTGGACCTGAATGGCCTATTGCGAGTGCGGCGGTCGACTGCAAGATCCTGCGAGCTTGGTTCGACGCAGTAGACGCCTCCTGTGCGTGAGCGGACTATCGAGTTCAACTCATTGTAGCGCTGCGGATTCGCCGTTGAGCATCGCGACCGGCCTTGAAGACACTGACATCGATTTCGCGGACGGTCAATCAAGTAGCTACGGCTTGCGGCCGCCGCTCAACTTTGGCGTTAGGCCGCTATGAAACTTGCATCCTCATCAATCGTAGTACTCGCCGGTGTCAGTGAGAATCTGAGACGTCAGTGATTTGGCGACTACTGCAGCCATCGGTCAGCATTCTCTGGCTCAAGGCCGTACGTCATTCGTTCAGACGCTAGACGAACTGAGCTGAGCGCTATCGCCGCGATCATGTGGCCACTGGATCGCAGTATCGACTCAGAAGCTGCTGCGGTCGCGTTGATGCCTAACATGCGTTTGAGCGGACGCGCCGTGAATAAAGTGCCTGGCTGTCACCACGCTCGATGGCGCAATGATGCGGTGCCGCGCCGCTCAACTTTGGCGTTAGGCGCATGGCATCAGACCTGCTACAGTCGCTGATGCCGATGCTTGCGAACGTCACTGCGCCCAGTCGCATTCGGTCATGCGGCACATTCCTTGACTGCGATGGAATCTGTTGCCGATGCCAAGTTCGGTACGCGGCTACACTGAGGTCTGTCGCAGTAGACTCGAGCGCAGCTTGGTGTCTGGCCCATCGCGTGACCGTGATGCATTGCTAACATCGGATGACTCGAGCGCTGGACATCTATCCGCAGCATTGGAGGCGGCCTGGTCTCGAGCTGTGCTGATGGCCTAGCCGCTTAAGGCGTTAGTTGCCTCAGAAGCGGATATGACTCACTTGTCGAGCATTCGATCTATCGGCTGCGGAGTCGCCTGATCTGAGGTCACACGATAGTGACCGTTGGTGGCATCAAGGACAACGATTTGAAGCGTGCGATGCCTAACATGCGTTTGAGCGGACGCGCCGTGAATAAAGTGCCGCTGTCAGTGTAATGTGCTGCGGCGCGCCGCTCAACTTTGGCGTTAGGCCGCTTGAAGAAGGCAGGGGAGGCCGGTGTAGGGGCTTCGATCCCGCGGCGCCCAGATGTGGTGGAGATTGGGAGTAGAAGACTTCTGCCGCCGCTGAGGGTCAGGTGCGGTGCCGCGATTGCCGGCGCCCAATTGTCGAGGGTCCCGGGCCATGGATCAACTGCCAGATCTGAGGGCCTAAGGTGGGTGAGAGCGCCGGCCGGGTTGTGGCAGAAGTCGTTGAAACCTGTTGCCAGCGTTGAGGGTCGGAACCTGTGCCAGTGCGCCGCTCTCCTCTGGAGGCAGTCCGAAGTCGCGGCCTCATTGACAGGTAGCGTTGATTGGCGTCGCTGAAGACATCAGTGCCACAATGAGAACCTGTGGAATCGACCTAACAGACGCTTGAGCGGACCGCCCATGAATAAAGTGCCAGCTTCTGTCGCGACGCACCGGATCTCTGGTCCGCGCGCGGCCGCTCAGCTTTGGCGTTAGGTCGCAGAACTCACCGCGGTGCCAGTGCCAACGCCTCGATGATCCGGTGTCCTGCGATTCGAGTACTGTGGAGCCGGGTGCCGCCGATCGGTGCTGCGCCAGGTGTGGCGTCAGTATTGCCGTAGCTGAGATCGATGGCGCAATTCCGGGCGTTGGCGGCTAGCGTCGGTTGCCAGTTATCCAACCATCCCGGTGGCCAGGCGATGTCGCGCCAGAATTTCATGTTGGGGGCCGACTCGTGGCATAGACTGATCGCAGTGGCATAGCGACCTAACATGCGTTTGAGCGGACGCGCCGTGAATAAACTGCCCAGTCTGTCGCCATCGCGCTTAACTAAGTGCAATGATGCTGCGCGCGCGCCGCTCAACTTTGGCTCTAAGGACTTCCCCGTTGTGTCAACAGCATTTAGGAACTTTGTTTCTTCGACTGCAGTTCGATAGGGTGGGAAGGACAGACTGCGTGACTCTAATCGGCCTTTGATGAGTGCTGTGCACTCTGGCCCGCGTGTAAGCCGCGCGCTCGCGCCTCGATCGTTAGGCAGCGATTTCCGCTCGAAAGTTGATCTGGTTCCGCGAGCGCCGGTCTGACCTGTTTGCTCTACCTGTGCAGTGCTTGGATCTCCTATTCGATGAGATAGGCTTCTGCGCCGCGCCTCAGGCGGCCGAGGCCTCCTTGGCCAGCAGAGCCCATGCGACACGGGCGTTCTTAGCCGCGATGGCAATGCAGGCGCGGTGATAACCGCGCCGCTCTCGAACTGCCAAAGCCCACCGCGACAATGGATCGGTGAGGCTTACGGCTCGTTGCAGCACGGCGCGTGCTCCCATGACGAGCAAGGTCCGCAGGTACGGGTCACCGCGTTTGGTGATGTGTCCGAGGCGCGTTTTGCCGCCGGTGGAGTATTGGCGCGGAACCAGGCCGAGCCAAGCTGCGAACTGTCGACCGTTCTTGAAGTCACGGCCGTTACCCACAGTTGCCACCAAGGCTGAGGCGGTGATGGGGCCGATGCCCAATCGGGTCTGCGCTCGGCAAGCGAGCGCATTGGAGGTAACGTGCAGTTTGATCTCACGCTCGTACTGGAGAACCTTCTCCTGCAGCCCTCGTGCGTGCTCCAGTAGGTCCTGGGCACAGGTGGCGACTCGTGTCGGCAGCTTCTCCAGCAACTGCGGTACGCGCCGATGTAGCTCGCTGGGCCGCAACGGCAGGACATGGCCAAACTCTGCAAGCAGGCCGCGAAGTCGGTTCAGCGTCGCGGTGCGCTCCTCCACGAATCCCTGGCGCACCCGATGCAGGGTCAAGTCCGACTGCTGCTCGGTGGATTTGACCGGAACAAAACGCATGTTCGGACGGGCGACGGCCTCGCAGATCGCTTCCGCATCATTGCCATCGTTCTTGCCGCTCTTGCGATACGGAGTCACGAACTTGGGAGCCATCAACTTCACGACGTGGCCGAACGTTACGAACCGGCGCGCCCACTCGTGTGCGCCGGAGCAGGCTTCCATACCGATTAGACAAGGCGGTAGCTGCGCAACGAGCTCGCTGAGCTTCGCCCGCGACAAGCTGCGCCGCACCACGACCAGGCCCTGCGAGTCCACCGCGTGTACGGAAAACACATTCTTTGCCAAGTCGATGCCAACTGTAGAAACTATGCTCATGGGACTTCCCCTTTTCGAAGAGAGATGGATGTTGCAACCCAATCTTGGCACCTCGGTGCGCCCTCGGGACGGGGAAGTCCCTTACATTCGTTAGGCCGCTTTGAAGAAGGCAGGGGAGGCCGGTGTAGGGGCTTCGATCCCGCGGCGCCCAGATGTGGTGGTGGTTGGGAGTAGAAAACTTCTGCCGCCTTTGAGGGTCGGGTGCGGTGCCGCGATTGCCGGCGCCCAATTGTTGAGGGCCCCAGGGCCATGGATCAACTGCCAGATCTGAGGGCCTAAGGTGGGTGAGAGCGCCGGCCGGGTTGTGGCAGAAGTCGTTGAAACCTGTTGCCAGCGTTGAGGGTCGGAACCTGTGCCAGTGCGCCGCTCCCCTCTGCGAGGCAGTCCGGAGTCGCGGCCTCATTGACAGGTAGCGTTGATTGGCGTCGCTGAAGACATCAGTGCCACAATGAGAACCTGTGGAATCGACCTAACAGACGCTTGAGCGGACCGCCCATGAATAAAGTGCCAGCTTCTGTCGACGACGCCCACCGGATCTCTGGTCCGCGCGCGGCCGCTCAGCTTTGGCGTTAGACGCATGAGATCAGAGGTCGTGCGTCTTGACCTGGAGTTCCTTGGCGAACTCGACTGAGCTGTGTCTTGATCATCCTATGGTGCGCATTGGAACTGCGTACGCTGCGGCCTTCCAATCTGCGGCGATCAGCCGGAGTTGGATAATGCTGACGGGCGCAGATGCATGGCCAGGACCGATGCTCGTCTAGGCGCTGTACTCACGATGCAGCGTGCGGCATCAAGTGGCTGGTCAGTCGCTCTTGACTGGCCGATCGAGATTTGATGCTGAACGTGATTGGCAGTCGATATTTGGCAGATCTCGCTGGTCTTGCCAGGCCGTGCCATTAGTGAGTCACGTAACTGGGTGAAGTCGTCGCTGGACATCAGTGTGATGTCGACATTTCAGGACCATGTGATGAGTCGCGTCTAACATGCGTTTGAGCGGACGCGCCGTGAATAAAGTGCCAGATCTGTCATCGGCGCATCGACGTGCGTAATGATGCGGTGCCGCGCCGCTCAACTTTGGCGTTAGGCGGCGATGCCATCCTGTGCGCCGTCAGTCGGCGTTTCGAGCTGAGTGAGTGGCCGATCTATAGAATCCGGCTCCGATCGCCGGCGAATCGCCAGATGCATTCGGGAGCACCTATGCGCAGGAGGTTCAATTTGTAGACGCGGAATGGAGGCTGATCGCCTGACACGACGGCTGTACCTCGGGGCTGACTATCCTCTTCTCGCGGAGGATCGGGGCAATGTGGAGGCCTGGCTGGATCCGAATTGACGCAGACGCCGGAGGCAGCGATGCTGAATCAGATGTGGGTGGCGCCAGAATGTCGCGGCCGGGGCACGGGCCGGCGCTCTAGTCGACGTGGCCATCTGACTGGGCCAAGTCAAAGGGCGTTAGCGGTTACCTACGCGTTACTTTAGGGCAATTCGCCGGCCTCCACCTATCCATGGCAGCTGCGCGGATTTCAGGCTCATTGAACGACTTAGAACCGCTTGCCAGTGAGAACCGTTGCTTGTGCTCAGTGTACATGAGGCGGACTCGTTGACGGATGGCGCCTAACATGCGTTTGAGCGGACGCGCCGTGAATAAAGTGCCGGTCTGTCACCGTGCGCGATGGCGCAATGATGCGGTGCCGCGCCGCTCAACTTTGGCGTTAGGCCGCTTGAAGAAGTGGAATGCTGGAGTTGGAGCTTCGATCCCGGCGGCGCCCAGATGTGCGTGGATAGTCTGAGCATTGGGACTCTCTGTCGCCGATGAGGGTCAGCTGCCGTCCGTTGACTGCCGGCGCTCAATGTATCGTGGTTCCAGGTATCATCTGGATCAACTGCCGATCTCGGTCATGAGACTGCTAGGTGATGAGCGCTGGCCAGGTATCGTGGCAGACGTCATTTGAGGCCTGTTGCCAGATCTGGCGTGGTCAGGTAACCTCGCACGAGTGCGCCGCTGTACGCTGCTCGCGGTGAGTCTGCAGCCATTGCGGCTTCAGACTGGAGGCATTAGACGTCGATTGCATCGTTGCCGATACATCAGATGCTGGAGCAAGTGAGCACCTGTGGACTGACTGCCTAACATGCGTTTGAGCGGACGCGCCGTGAATAAAGTGCCAGTCGTAATGTTGCGGCGCGCCGCTCAACTTTGGCGTTAGGCCGCTTAGAAGAAGGCAGGGGAGGCCGGTGTAGGGGCTTCGATCCCGCGGCGCCCAGATGTGGTGGTGGTTGGGAGTAGAAAACTTCTGCCGCCGTTGAGGGTCAGGTGCGGTGCCGCGATTGCCGGCGCCCAATTGTTGAGGGCCCCAGGGCCATGGATCAACTGCCAGATCTGAGGGCCTAAGGTGGGTGAGAGCGCCGGCCGGGTTGTGGCAGAAGTCGTTGAAACCTGTTGCCAGCGTTGAGGGTCGGAACCTGTGCCAGTGCGCCGCTCCCCTCTGCGATGCAGTCCAGAGTCGCGGCCTCATTGACAGGTAGCGTTGATTGGCGTCGCTGAAGACATCAGTGCCACAATGAGAACCTGTGGAATCGACCTAACAGACGCTTGAGCGGACCGCCCATGAATAAAGTGCCAGCTTCTGTCGGTGACGCGCCTCAAGTCCCTGGCTCGTGCGCGGCCGCTCAGCTTTGGCGTTAGGCGTTAATGAAGATCTCTGCCACGTGCGTCAGCCTTGAGCTGAAGGTCTCGCTGCCGAGCGTTGCGATCGCTTTCGGCACAAGCGCCATGTTAGTGCACTTCCCGGACCGTAGACTTCATGGACACGTTTCAGCTTGGAAGGTCTGGGTTTGTCTGATGCGGCAAACGGCGTCGCTTATCTTGCAGGTTTCACTACAAGTTGTCGTCGGATACAAGTCGGGACCAAAGACAGTGGAATCTACGCGCTGGTTGTGAGCGTTCGACGCGCAACAAGTTGTCGCCATACGTGCGAATGGACCATGTGGCGAGGTTTGATGTCAGCGCTGCACACGTAGTGCGAGACGCTGTTCCCCGGTCTCGATATCGATTTGGCTGTTTGACCTTAGCGATGTACGTCACGCCTGAGGAACTTCACTCGTGCAAGCGGGCTTGGATGTGGCGTGTACTGAACTCACAAAGTGACCACTTGGTTCGACAGATGTAGGTCGGCCTAACATGCGTTTGAGCGGACGCGCCGTGAATAAAGTGCCAGTCGTAATGCTGCGGCGCGCCGCTCAACTTTGGCGTTAGACCGCTTTTAAGAGAGGGGAGGCTGGAGGCTGGGAGTCTGGGGCTTCGATCCCGCGGCGCCCAGATGTGGTGGATATTGGGAGTAGAGGACTCCTGCCGCCTTTGAGGGTCAGGTGCGGTGCCGTGATTGCCGGCGCCCAAATGTACAGGGGCCTGGGGTCGATCCAGCGCCATGGATCAATTGCCAGTCTTGAGGCGCTGATGTTGGTGGCAGCGCCGGCCAGGTTGCGGCAGAAAGCCGTAGAGGGCTGTTGCCAGCTTTGAGGGTCGGAACCCGTGCCATTGCGCCACTTTCCTCTGCGATACAGTCCAACGTCGAGGCGTCATTGGCAGGTAGCGTTGATTGGCGTCGATGAAGACATCAGTGCCACAATGAGGACCAGTGGAATCGATCTAACAGACGTTGGAGCGGACCGCCCGTGAATAAACTGCCAGCCTCTGTCTTTGACGCGCCACAAGGCCCTGGCTTGCGGGCGGCCGCTCAGCTTTGGCGTTAAATTGAGCCGGACGATTGTCGGTGCAAATATCAAGACGCGAATCTGGTGATATTGGTGCCAATTGCGAGACGACGGGATTGAGCATTTCTGCTACAACGAAGCCGCAAGGCGCCGACCAAGCGAGCTTGGTCGGACGCCGTAACGGCTTCGGTGTGGATCGCTGTTCAACCCAGAGCGGCGTTCGCCTTGAGCATCTCGCCGGCCTTGAAGGACATTGACTCGATGTCGCGGCCGGCCAATCTAACACCCGCTTCAGCTGACGGCCTTCGGCCGCAGCTGAGCTTTGATAGTTAGGCTT